>OZ244627.1:0-2652543 GCA_965218645.1 Waterburya sp.
CCGTTGGGCAGTGGTGTAATTACAATCAAGCAGTTTTAAATTTTTATCAGCAGCACCAAGAGCGGTCGTTTTTAATTGGAATTGACAGCGTTATTCAAAATTCAAATGACTTTATCAATTTAGTTAGGCAAAAATTTTCGTTAGAATTGCGATCGCCTAAATCTCTTTACGAACCAGGTTTGTTTAATGCTAATAGTAACATTCACTATCGCCAGGCTTTAATTACTAAGTTCTTTCCCGAAGCAATAGATTTATACGCTCAACTGCAACAAGCAGATAAAAGCAGTTCAGCCCCCGTAGCACTTCAGTCTGTAGACTTAACCTGTAAATCATGGATTTTGCAAGACTGGAATGATTTAAAAGAAACAACAAGAGAAAAGCATACAATAGAGACAGAACTACAACAGACTCAGTATCAGCTACACTCAGCCCAGGTAGAGCAAGCTCAAGCTCAACACCAGTTAAACTTAACCGCAGGACAACTACAACAGACTCAGCAGCAGCTACACTCAAGCCAAACAGAACTACAACAGACTCAGCATCAGCTACACTCAGCCCAAGTAGAACAAGCTCAAACTCAACACCAGTTAAACTTAACCGCAGAACAACTACAACAGACTCAGCAGCAGCTACACTCAAGCCAAACAGAACTACAACAGACTCAGCAGCAGCTACACTCAGCCCAGGTAGAGCAAGCTCAAACTCAACACCAGTTAAACTTAACCGCAGGACAACTACAACAGACTCAGCAGCAGCTACACTCAGCCCAGGCAGAACAAGCTCAAACGCAACACCAGTTAAACTTAACCGCAGAACAACTACAACAGACTCAGCATCAGCTACACTCAAGCCAAATAGAATTACAAGAGACTCAGCAGCAGCTACAGTCGAGCCAAACAGAGCTAACTCAGGCAAAGTTAACACAAGTCCAGGCAGTCCAACAACAGATTGGAGAACAGTCAAATCAAGCTCAAAAACAGCTACAGATAGCTCAAATGCAGGCAGAGCAATTTAAGAGTTTGGTTGTAGCTATGGAAAGTAGTAAATTTTGGAAGCTGAGAAGATGGTGGTTCGATCTAAAACAGAAAACCAACATGGGTACAGTAGATACTGTTTATCAAAACTATCTTTTCTCTTCAAATAAAGTTGCTCAAATCCCAACTGTTGTTGCGAATGTCGATGTAGATACAGATATTCCCATAAGTGGCGATCCTTTATATCAAGTTTGGCTAGAGCGCAATTATCCTCAGCCCAATGAGTTAAAGAAAATCAAGGAAAAAAGTTTGGCATTGGCTTACAAACCTTCGATCAGCGTGATTGTACCAGTCTATAATCCTGAAGAAAAGTTCTTACGCCAGGCGATCGCCTCGGTAATCAAACAGGCTTATCCTAATTGGGAACTGTGTTTAGCTGATGACTGTTCGACTAAACCTTATGTCAGATCGATTTTAGAAGAATATGCTCAACAAGATAAGCGGATTAAAGTAGTTTTTCGCTCAGAAAACGGTCATATTTGTCATACTTCTAATTCTGCTTTGGAAATAGCTACGGGAGAATATATTGCCCTATTAGACCACGATGACCTATTGCCACCTCATGCTTTAGCCAGAGTTGCAGAACTACTAAATGAACATCCAGAAGCCGACTTTATCTATTCCGATGAAGACAAGATAGACGATAACCACATCTATCAAAGTCCTTTTTTCAAGCCAGATTGGTGTCCCGATTCATTTCTGGCGCGGATGTATACTTGCCATTTAGGAGTTTACAGGCGATCGCTTGTAAACTCAGTTGGCAACTTCCGAGTCGGCTTTGAAGGTAGCCAAGATTACGATCTGGTGCTGCGAATAACCGAAAAAACTAACAATATCTTTCACATACCCGATATTCTTTATCACTGGCGGATTCATCTTCAGTCTACTGCCTCAGATTCTAACGTTAAACCCTACGCTGCTGATGCTGCTAAAAAGGCGATCGCCGAAGCAATTGAACGACGGGGAGAACCAGGAAAAATTACAACTCAAGTAAGTTTTCCAGGGGTGTATCGAGTTCGCTATCAGATTGAAGAACAAAAGTTAGTCAGTATTATTATCCCTACCAAAGATTTAGCGGACACCTTAGACATCTGCCTCAAGTCTATTTTTGCTCAAACGACCTATTCCAACTACGAAGTTGTTGTGATCGACAACAATAGCACTGAGGAAAAGACTGCCAAATGTTTAGCGGATTGGCAAAAGCAACAACCTCAACGCTTTCGCTCTATTCCCTATCATGTGCCGTTTAATTATTCGGCGATCAATAACTATGCTGTCCAACAGGTGAAAGGGGACTATCTGCTGTTTCTCAATAACGATATAGAAGTAATCACCAAAGGTTGGTTAACAGCCATGGTAGAACAGGCACAGAGAGAATCTATTGGGGCAGTGGGTAGCCTGTTGCTTTATCCTGATGACACTATTCAGCACGCAGGAGTAGTAGTGGGTTTAGGCGGTGTGGCAGGACATAGCCACAAACATCTTCATGTTTCTCAGCCAGGCTATATGTTTCAGGTAGTTTCTACCAACAATTATTCTGCAGTTACAGGGGCGTGTTTGATGTGTCGGCGGTCAGTATTTGCCGAAGTGCAGGGGTTTGAAGAAGATCTGGCGATCGCTTTTAATGATGTGGATTTTTGTCTTAAAATTGCCAGTAAGGGCTACAACAACATCTACCTGCCCCACGTAGTTTTATATCATTACGAATCTAAAAGTCGAGGATACGAAAACACCCCCAAAAAACAGGCTCGCTTTGCCAAAGAGGTTAATTATATGAAGCAAAAATGGCAACCAGTCTGTCTTCACGATCCTTGCTACAGCCCTAATTTGACTAAAAATCACGAAAATTACAGCATTAACGTTTAAGTAGATAGATTCTCGATCATATTTAATTTCCCCTCAAATAAGATTCTATCTAGACGTTTAACCATTGTTAAATCTTGTTCATGATATCTTTATAATGATTTGTTTGATACCACTTACTATAGTCATTCCAATTAATTTCCTCATGGTTGAACCCTTTAGGGGGTCGCTCGTCTAACTCCTCCTGATCTAAGCTCGCTTACGCATTTTACGAGATGGAACTTTGGAAAAGTCTACTTTAGCCACCACTTTACTTAAAGGCAGAATGCGAATGCGACCATCCATTGTATTAGCTTGATAAACCTTATGATGATTTAAGTCTAAAGCAGTCATCCAGCCACTTTTGTGATGATATGCTCCTGTCTCAATATCTAGCCATCCTCTACCTGCTGCAATCTGTCCTGCCTGCACCCCAGGCAAGGTAAAGGTAATAGTATGACCAGTAATTATTAGTTTTTTAGGAAAAAAGGCTTTGTCGCTACTATGAAAGTCTTCTCTGATCCAGCAAAATTGATCGGCACTTTGTTGAGGCAAAGGAATATTAGGATCGACTCCTGCATGAACTAGCCAGTAATCACCTAAATCTAAGTACAAAGGCAAATTCTTAATCCAGTCGATATGCTCTTGAGGAATTTTGCTATCGTAGCTAGCCACTGTAGAATGACCACCACTGTATAACCAACCTTGATACAGATCGATAGATACTTCTCCACGACCAACTACATCGAGCAGCATTTCTTCGTGGTTGCCTCTCAAGCACGTGTATTGATTACGCATTACAAAATCCACAACCTGAGCGCTTTTAGGACCGCGGTCGATTAAATCACCCAAAAAGTACACTTTGTCTTCACTAGTAAGTGAAATAGAGTCTAGTAATGCAATTAAAGTGTCATAGTGTCCATGTACGTCACCAATGACAATTCGGCGATTTGTGGTCATGTTGGCTGTTCTAACGATGTGCATCCTAAAATTACCTTTTGCGACTCAAAGATTCTACTGATAGTAAAAGCAAATTGTTAACTTATTAGTAAGTATTGCCTAATAATCATTAATAATATGTATGTCGAGTAGTTGATGTTTATTAGAAATAAACATATTGGCAATCAAGAAAATCGACTCTACTAAAGTATAAGAGGACAATTACTAAACGAGTAGTCTCATCTGGGGCAATGACCAAAAAAAATTCTGTAACAGCCATCTAAACCCGCTTGAATCGAGCTGGCGACGCTATTCTTTAAATCTAATTTTACTAGATCATTCCCATTGTGAACGCAAGGCAGCAAAAGCGGCAATTAAGATAATGTTTCGCTATTGTGTTTATTATCAATTAGTCCGTTAGTTAACGGCGACCGCCAAAGAAAAATTAAAGCATTTTGAAGTGAATCAGTGGTTAAAAAAATGTTATATTCCCTTTGCATCTCTAAATTCTCTAACGCAAACTTTTAGCAAAACACATTTTTGGATATGAAAACAAAAGTGGTCAATCACTGGGTTTAAATGCTGCTTGCACCCTTGACAGTTCTTTCAACGCGGGTTTCCCGCGCAACGGATTGTCTCGCAAAGCAGCATTTAAGCCCACTAAAATCCATAATTTGAACTTTTTGCCCTTGTCAAACATGAGGAAAGCTAAACAATCATTGACTATTGGTTGGCGAGAAATTCTATCGTTGCCAGCGTTAAATGTTCCTCGCGTTAAAGCAAAAATTGATACAGGAGCGCGCACTTCTGCCCTGCACGCTTTTAATTGCCAGGAATTTAAACTAGAAGGCAGAGCGATGATTCGCTTTGAGATTCATCCTGTGCAACGTAATAATAAAAAAACTGTATTGGCTGAGGCGCAATTATTAGAATATCGTCAAGTACGTAGTTCGGGAGGACACGCGCAAACTAGACCAGTCATTCTTACTGATGTAAGACTGGGTGAACAACAATGGCAGATAGAACTAACTTTAACTAACCGTGATGTTATGGGATTTCGGATGTTATTAGGTAGACAAGCTGTACGCGATCGCTTTTTGGTCAATCCTGGCAAATCCTATTTACAAAGTGACAACCACGAACATTCATAATTTAATCAAAAAACAAGCAAATGAAAATTGCTATCTTATCTCAAGATGCTTCTTTATATTCCACTAGAAGATTAAGAGAAGCTGGAGAAGAACAAGGTCACCAAATGCGGATTATTCCCTACTTGCGCTGCTATATGAATATTACATCTAGTCGTCCTAGCATTATTTTTAACGGCAATCCTTTAGAAAATTTTGATGCCATCATTCCTCGTATTGGTGCGTCAAGAACCTTTTACGGTACTGCTGTAGTCAGACAATTTGAAGTTATGGGGGTATTTAGCTGCAATGAATCTCAGGCAATTTCCCGCAGTCGTGACAAGCTGCGCTGTTTGCAAATTCTCGCCAGGGAAGGGATTGGGCTGCCGATAACTGGTTTTGCCCATGCAACCCAAGACATAGATGGTCTGATCGAAACAGTAGGAGGCGCACCGTTAGTAATCAAACTTTTGGAAGGAACTCAAGGAATTGGAGTAGTCTTAGCCGAAACCTATCAGGCTGCCAAGTCTGTGATTGAAGCTTTTAGAGGATTAGATGCCAATATCTTAGTCCAAGAATATATTAAAGAAGCTGGAGGGGCGGATTTACGTTGCTTTGTAATTGGTGGCAAGGTGATTGCAGCCATGAAGCGTCAGGGGGTAAAAGGCGAATTTCGTTCTAATCTTCACCGTGGTGGAAAAGCAGAGAAGATAGAGCTTTCTAAAGAGGAGGAAACAACAGCACTGAGGGCAGCTAAAGCTATGGGTTTAAATGTTGCAGGGGTAGATTTGCTTCGCTCAAATCATGGACCTGTATTGATGGAAGTAAATTCGTCACCAGGCTTAGAAGGAATTGAAAAAGCTACGAATATAGATGTAGCGGGGGAAGTCATTAAATACATTGTCAAAAATGCAGCTAATGCAGACACCAAAGATAACATTAAATACTAATAGTGTTTAAGCGAAATCGAAGCAGTTGAGGGCAGCAAATATTTTGGGGGCTGTGCCTTCTGTCCAGTTTCCCTCGCAACGGCGATCGCCATTAAGAATTATTCTTAAGCTATAACTGTGGGGATATCCTTCTACTTCTAGCCACAGGCGATCGCTTTGCGCTTCGCAACTAATTCTTTCTTCGTCCATCAACTCAGCCTCCATTTCTTTCATGATATCGATAAGCTGATTTAACAGACGGCAAAAATCATCTAATTCGGCTTTAGTAAGCTCAATTGCCCAATTGTCTGCACCTATTAAACCTTGATATTTTAAAGCCTGAGGATGCCAGCCAACACGCCAACCATCCCCGCTTTTCAGAAAACGTGACAATGTTTTTAGTTTTGAATCTAGAAGCCTAAAACTGGCAATTTACTTAATCACCAATAATTTCTGGCTGAGTTAATTCATCTGACATTTCGATAATGGCGCGAATTACGGGTTTCATACTTGGATCATCAAAATTTTCTAGTTCTTCATAACGACGACGTTTAGCGCGATTTGCTACTTGGACAGTAATGCGATAGCGATTAGAAGCAGCACTGACTAGTTCTTCAGAACGATACATGATTTGAGATGAGTTAAAAGAACTTTTTCTTAGCATTAATTAGGGATATCCTTGATGTGAATATTTATATTCTAACAAAGGATGATCTTTAATATTTTTTGCTTGTTTTTGATTATCGATCGGCAAAAAAAGCGATCGCCCGTATTTGAATAAAGCGATCGCTAATTAAAATTGAGTTTAACTAATCGTCAAACCTATATAAGCAACATAAGATTAGGGCGAAAAAGTCGGATAATGAGAAAATTAATAGACATAAGTATTGCAGAATATAAAATAATCATAGGTTACAAAATTTAAACATTATGAAAAAGCCATTCCGTATTTTCCCTTTGCTTAAAATCAAGCATTTATTAAACACGATCAAAAATCTAAATCTAGCTTTAACTCCCCACAAAGCTTTAAACTGAGATTTGAAGAGAATTTGAGATGTTTTTTATATTGTGCGAAAAATAGTTATTGCTGGCAATTGGAAAATGCACAAAAATCAGGCGGAGTCCTTAAAATTTGTGCAAGAGTTTAAATCCGAGATTGAGAATACCGCAGAAGAGCGAGAAATCATTTTGTGTGCGCCTTTTACTTCTCTGACTGTAATGTCAAAAAACTTACATGGTAGCAGAATCAAGCTGGGTGCGCAAAACGTTCATTGGGAGCTTGAGGGCGCTTACACTGGAGAAATCTCAGGAGAAATGCTGACTGAAATCGGCGTAGACTATGTAGTTATTGGTCACAGTGAGAGACGACAGTATTTTGGTGAAACTGATGAGACAGTAAACCTGCGATTGAAAGCTGCTCAAAAATACAAACTAAAACCTATTCTCTGTGTAGGAGAAACTAAAGAACAGAAAGATGCTGGTGAAACAGAGAATGTTATTATCAATCAGCTAAAAAAAGGTTTGCTAGGAGTAGACCAAAGTAATTTGATTATTGCTTATGAGCCAATTTGGGCAATTGGTACAGGCGATACTTGCAAATCTACAGAGGCAAACCGTGTCATCGGTGTTATTCGCCAACAGCTTGATAATAAAGATATTTCAATTCAGTATGGCGGTTCTGTAAAACCAGATAATATCGACGAAATCATGGCACAACCAGAAATCGATGGAGCATTAGTTGGAGGAGCAAGTCTGGAAGCAGCTAACTTTGAACGAATTGTTAAATATCAGTAATAAGTATCTCCAAAGCAATGCTAGTAAAAGTTAGTATTTAGATGGCAAAACAAACACTAAATATATTATATCCTAATAAATCTTTTGAGCTTTCCTGATTTAATAGAGCAACTCTAAAAATCTGCCAGGCATTTTTGTTGTGACTTCACTTGGTAGGCATTGTAAACATTGAACGAGAGGGGTGCTGGGGTTTCCTCAGCTTCCCCAATCGAGTTTTCTAATCATCACTTAATATCTTAGAAATATATACTTGATAGAGCGATGAAAGTTAGAGACTCTGTTATCTCTTTAGTCTAGGGTCAAATTGAGACGTTTTACAGGTGTTTTTATTACTTTAATTTTTTACGATTAAGACAGTTTTTAAACAGCAGAGAGAATTAGTTCTCAAATATACGAATATGCTTAAATAAATACAAATCATCGATACTTATTAAGCTGCAAAAAAATCAAATTCTAATTATACTTAACTTTAATAAATTAACAATCTTAAGTTTTATTAAATCATGAAATAATTAAGTAAATTTGGGAAATAACTTAACTCTAATTGTTTTTTTGATTAATTATTTATAAATATCGATTAGTTGTTCATTTTTAAGCTTAAATATCAGTTCGTTTGATAAACCGCTTCAAGATAATTAACAAATATGTTTAAATATATTCGCTGTATGTTACGTAATTTATGGCTAAATTTAGCGTTTTTCTTATTAATGGGGTACACCTCGATTGGGTTTGGTTAAAGGGGAAAGGGGAAAATCCCGTACTTTATGACTCTAAGAACCGCTAAATTAAATTGGTTTTAATATTAAATTTTTTAAAATTAGGTATTTTCGCTAATAGTGTTATTTTTTTTTTTTGTTAATATAGGACAAAATTGAACGGATAAATAAAGCGGATTATTATCTCTAGATTTATTTCTTCACTTATTTTCGAGCCAAATAAAGCTGTTAAATTGATAGCATTTGACAAATATATTTTCCAATCTAGTAATTACTCTTATTTTATCTAAACAGCAGTGTCAAAGCATATTGCTATGTAAACATTGGATTTTGTAGTTAGTAGCTTCCACACTATACATAGCATATTGAAATAAAGTAAATTCAATATGTATACTGTTTGCTGTTTGATATTTATTATACTCAGTTCTATCGCAATTTATTACTATGACAAGACCAAAAAAATCTCAGCATCAAGAAACTAATTCTCCATTCAAAAGATTGAGATTAAACGTCAAGCTTTCTCAAGAACAATTAGCTAGAGAAATTGGCGTAGCAGTTTCAACTATCAGACGCTGGGAAAAGGGACAAGCCGAACCTACTATGACAGTTTCCCAAATGAGACAATTTTGCAAGGCAGTAAAACAAAATTTTGAAGAACTGCCAAATTCTCTTTTACCAACAAAAATAAATAATAACAATAATGGTTCTAGCAGTAGTGCATCATGACATAAATGAGGTATTGCTAGATTAAAGGTATAAGTTTGGTTGAAACAATTACTTGTTTGCCTACTATTTACAGTGAATTGAAGTAAAGTTATTTATTTATTTTTGTTACCTTATTTAACGTGAGTGTCCAAAGAATTTAGATTCTGAATGTTAGAAAGAAACAAACTCACCAAGACTGACTAGTTAAGAATAAAAGTGTCCTAGCAGTTAAAAGAGACCGAACAATGGTGTTTTAAGACTCGCACGTAAGCGTGGTTCTACGTCAAAGTTTGATGGGTCAAAAACCATCGGTTAAATACGGGGTAAAAGGTTCAAGGAAGGAAAAAGCTTGATTTTTCCTTCTGCCTTTTCCCTTGAACTAATCCCTAACGAGCCTCTTAAATGTTTTCGTCGAACTGACTTCTTAATATTGGTTCGTGCATTTATCTC
Source organism: Waterburya sp. (assembly GCA_965218645.1). GTDB lineage: Bacteria > Cyanobacteriota > Cyanobacteriia > Cyanobacteriales > Xenococcaceae > Waterburya. Next base: position 9,537 of record OZ244627.1, read on the forward strand.
CAGGGCTTAGAGCTACCTCAACCGTATTAATTGTTTTAACCTGAAAGTATGGTTGATATAGGTAATATATCGAGGATTAGAACTAATTAAAATTGTCATTATTTTTGCTCATGAGCAAGAGCTAATTACTAAATAAGGTTGAGCATCAAACATCACCTGGATTTAACTGCATCATTTTCCACGTAACAAAAGTTCCTACTGGACTCCAAAGTAGATAGGGGACTAATAGCCAAAATGCAGCAGTAGAGATGGGAAAAACTATTACCGCTAAGATTGCTCCTAAAAAGAAGCCAGTCCCACCAATAATTGTGCCTATCTTGAGGCTGCGCGTTTTACACATTACCAAGGTGTAAAGAGAAATTGATATTTCAACCAATAAATAAAAACCCATTAGTAACCACGGCGCATTGCCACCAGATTTAGTTTCCCAGACGTTGTAAGCCGACCATGCACCACAGATAAAAATAACTGTCCAGATAATGGGAATAGCTCCTTCAAAGGTTAACCAGCTAGGACGACGCAAGTTTTTAAACCAACGAAAGTCTTGACTTGAAATTAAACGATTTAAACCAAAGGGAACAATCAGAGTAACAATAGCGATCGCTAGCCAGGAAGGAATCATCATAGTTTGAGGTTAGAGAATTTCTGGACGTTATTACATCTTGTCATCAAAGTCACCCAATAAAAAACAGCACCCTATCATGCTGTATTTTTATGCTTATTGGGGCTTCCTTCTCAGGATATAAATTGCAGAGGTAAACATATTTATGGTTGCCCTCAGCAACAACTGACAACTAACCAGCAACCCATACATACTTAGAAAATACCATGGCAATACTAATTCCTAAGCTCAGACCAACTAGAACCTGAAAAGGTGTGTGTCCCAATAGCTCTTTTAGTCTTTCTTCATTTAAATTATGCTTTTCTTGAAACAGTTCATCAATTAGCTGATTGAGAATTTTTGCTTGTTTCCCTGCTGCTTGACGTACCCCCGCAGCATCGTACATGACAATGATGGCAAAGAGACAGGCGATCGCAAATTCGGCAGAAGACCAACCTTTTAGTGAGCCGACGCTAGTAGCTAACGCACCGACTAAAGCTGAATGAGCGCTGGGCATTCCTCCAGGAGACATCAAGTAAGTTATGTTTAGCCTGCGACTTCTAACCAGATCGATAATTAACTTTAATCCCTGTGCTGTTATACAGGCTAAGAGTGCGACCATTAGTATCTGATTGTGTAAAATACCAGCAACTTCCTGCATGGTTTATCTTCTTACCCCAAAAATATTAGATAAATAAAGTTTTATTTTAGCGATCGCGAGTGACGATATATTTAGCTACTGCTCTTAAAGGCTCCGCTTTTGCACCATAGGTTGATAGCTCGGCGATCGCACTATCCACTAACTCCTGTGCTTTGAAACGTGATTTTTCTAATCCCCATAAGCTTGGATAGGTGGCTTTTTGTGCCTTTAAATCCTTACCAGCAGTTTTGCCTAACTGTTCGTCTGTCGCTGTAACATCTAAAATATCATCAATTATCTGAAAAGCCAGACCAATATTTTGAGCATAGTGGGACAGCCTTTTTATATCTGCTTCTAAAGCATCAGCTAAAATTGCTCCTGACACCACCGAAGCATTTAGTAACGCCCCTGTCTTATGGGTATGAATAAAACTTAAGGTTTCGGCGGTAATATCTTGTTTTCCCTCTGATTCTAAATCTAAAACCTGTCCGCCAACTAAACCCGCAGCACCTACGGTATGTCCTAAACAAGCCACAACTTTGATAATGTTTTCTGCTTTGACGTTTTGGGTTTGCGTAGCAACATATTCAAAGGCATAAGCCAGCAAGCCATCTCCTGCCAAGATGGCAATATCATCGCCATAAACTTTGTGGTTAGTTAACTTTCCCCGACGAAAATCGTCATTATCCATGGACGGTAGATCATCGTGGATCAAAGACATGGTATGAATCATTTCTAAGGCACAGGCAGTAGGCATCGCCATCTTTACAGTGCCACCAGTTAGTTCACAAGTTGCCAAACAAAGAATTGGGCGTAGGCGTTTGCCTCCAGCTAGCAATGAATAACGCATTGCCTCGTAGATTTTCTCTGGTCTGGCGATCGCAATTGAGCGGTCTAACGCTTGTTCGACAAGAACTTTTTTTTGCTTTAAATAATTATTCAAGTCAAACTTTTTAAGTTCGCTCAGCTTTTTGTCGGCTTGTACCATACTGTACGATAGTGTCTTATTTGATCATCTTTTATGATCCTATCATCCCTCGACGGGTTACTTTAACCAACTACAGGTATATTAACTTAATAGTAAATAATAGAAGTTAGAATATTGCCACTTTAGCGAAGATGTTAATTTTTACTGAGAATCAAAAAGCAATGCAGTCGCTATAACGACTGCATTGGTGAAGTGATCGCTAATACGGCGATCGCTATAATAAATAATTAAGCAAAATTTGCCAACCAATTAACTTTTAGTTAAGATGATAATGCTCTAGTATTGAATTAATGTACTTCGTATCTTCTTCAATCATTTCTATTTCAGTGGCAGCGATATTGGTTAGACCTCTTGCATGAATACGAATTTTCAAGGTTTCAGCGATTAGTATTAATTCTCGAAATTGTACATTCTAAATTGTATTTGAGCATTTACAAAATTATTCGCGCTAGAGGTCTGTTGAATAAACTGATGCTTGAGTATTAAGCTGAGATTTTTCCTCTGCTTCGGCAGATATAGTTACAAATGGCATGGCAAGCAAAGATAAACCTGCAAAAGTAATCGAACTAATGACTTTTAACTATTAAATGAGTTTTCCATGTTCTTGTTCTCTACAACTTTTTGAGAATGCTGCCACAACATAACTCACGAAAATTGTCATTAGAATGTCATTTCTATGACAATTTTGCCAGTTAACTCCAGTTGTTTTTTATTAGACTATATAAATAGTAAAATTAGTAAAATATTAATTATTTCTTGATTTCTTTTAATAAACCGAATAACCAAAAATCACTAAAAGGATCTATATATTTAGCTAAAGACCAAACTAGTAAACAAGGGTGAGCCACAACCTGTAATAATAGAATATCATCCTCAGAATCAGTAACCACGATTGCTGAGTGAATTTGGGACTCTGATAATACTGAGCGCATCATCAATAGTTTACCTTGATGGCGATCGCTTGCTCGCCAAAATCGACAGCCAACCAGGCGATCGTATCTAATTGGCAGATGTTTGAGGATGGGATTGATGACAAAGTTAAATCCCAAGCTAGCGATAATTATTGGTGAATCGCAATTTTGCTTGACTGCCTCAATCAATTCTAAATTACCATGATTTTGAGCCAGCTTTTGGGCTTTTTTTTGCCATAAAAGAAGCGTCCAAGGTAATAAAATGGTGGGGATAACGATTAAAAACCAGTCTCTAATTTTATCGCCTCTAAATGGTTGCGGTAGCCAAAGCCAAGGTCTAAAAACTTTTAAAATGCTTACTAAGATAAATCCAATAAGACGAGGACGCAAGCTATTAATATATTCAGCCGTAGAATTTCTTAATAACAGCGTCTCATCAAAATCTAAAATTATCGACGTATCTTGAGCCGCATCTTTAATTAAATTTATGGCTTTCGATTTGCTGGCTAAATCATTTTGCATCACAAAGCATTTACAAATTAAATATATTACTACGTTGCTGTTCTAACATCATTAGAGCCATCTTTAAACATTGGTTTTACTGGAGACAGCATGATTCTAATCTGTTTATTACCTCGAACCAAACACCACAAAATAATTGTCCAAGTCTGCCAAGTTTGCCATAATTCTAAAGAGTGAGTTCTTAGGGCGATCGCACTCAACAAAAATATAAAAATTAAGCAGCTTAGTAGCTTAATAGGGAATTCGTCAAAGGCTTGACGTATCTATTTAAAATAAGCTGTCAAAAATATTAACTATGTATTTAAGCGTAACTGGCGTAGAAAAGTATTCATTTAAATTTTTAGAGACTGTAACTATAATATTTAGGGAAATAACGATGCAATAAATAAATTTTTCATGCTCGATCGCCAATCTGAATCTAGTTTTCAACTGCCACAGCCTCAAAACACTGTTGTTGATTCCTGTTTAGTGTCTAAAAGTGAAGTAGATTGGACAGTTGCAGACAGTGCCAAACTATATAACATTGAAGGTTGGGGAGAACCATATTTTGGCATAAACCAAGCAGGAAATGTCACGGTGTCGCTTCTAGACAAGCAAAATAGCCAAATAGATTTAGCTCAACTAATTGAATCTTTAAAAAAACGCAATATTAGTTTGCCCTTGCTGATCCGTTTTCCCGACATCTTGGCAGATAGAATGGCAAGGCTACAGGGCTGTATGGAAAATGCGATCGTCAGATATAGTTACGCTGGTAAATATCAGGGAGTTTTTCCGATCAAATGCAATCAAAACCGAGGTTTTATTGAGGCTTTAGTGCATTATGGCAAACCCTATCAATTTGGCTTGGAAGCTGGCTCAAAACCTGAACTGATGATTGCTTTAGCGTGTTTACAGACAGAAAAAGCTGCTACCCAACCATTGTTAATGTGTAATGGTTATAAAGATAGAGAGTATATTGAAACTGCTTTACTCGCAACCAAGCTAGGGCAAAAACCAATAATTATCATTGAACAACCTCAAGAACTTGATTTGGTTTTAGCCATTAGTCAAGAGTTAGACATCAAGCCTATTTTAGGAGTTCGTGCCAAGCTAGATGCCAAGGGCATAGGCAGATGGGGCAATTCCACAGGCGATCGCGCTAAGTTTGGTTTAACGATCGCCGAAATTCTTCAGGTAGTGAGACAATTAGAAACTTTAAATAAGTTAGATTGCCTGCAACTACTACATTTCCATATTGGTTCTCAAATCTCTGCTATTAGAGCCATAAAAAATGCTATTCGTGAAGCCAGCCAGATTTATGTACAGCTTGTCAAGCTAGGGGCAAATATGCGCTATCTTAACGTAGGTGGCGGATTAGCAGTAGACTATGATGGCTCTAAAACCAATTTTGCTGCTTCTAAGAACTACAATATGCAAAATTATGCCAATGATATTGTGGCACAGGTCAAAGATGCTTGCGATCAGGGTAGGATAACCGTGCCTACTTTAGTGAGTGAAAGTGGCAGAGCGATCGCAGCCCATCAGTCGGTGCTAATCTTTGATGTATTGGCAACAAGTAGCATCTCATCTCCTCAAATTTGTGCGCCCCAAACCGATGCACCTTTGATCGTTCGCAATTTCTGGGAAACCTATCAATCTATTGACAAGACAAACTTTCAAGAAAGCTACAACGACGCTATTCAATTCAAGCAAGAAGCTTTAAGCTTATTTAACTTTGGCTATTTAAGTTTAGGCGACCGAGCTAAAGTAGAAGAGTTGTTTTGGTCTTGCTGTTCTAAAATTGCAGCAATAGTTGATAACTATGATTATGTCTCGGATGACTTAGAAGATTTGGAACACATCATGTCAGCTATTTATTATGTCAATTTGTCTATTTTTCAATCTGCCCCCGATGCCTGGGCAATTAGCCAGCTTTTCCCGATTATGCCCATTCATCGCTTGGCTGAAAAACCAACTGCCAAAGGCATCATCGCTGATATTACCTGCGATAGTGACGGTAAGATTGATCGCTTTATCGATCGCAAAGATGTTAAAAATGTTTTAGAGCTGCACCCTATAAATAACTCTCATTTAGCTTCAACTCCTTATTATTTAGGGATGTTTTTAGTTGGTGCATATCAAGAAGTTATGGGTAATCTACACAACCTTTTTGGCAATACAAACGTAGTACACATTAAAATTACCCCTGATGGCTATCAGGTAGATTCTGTGGTTCAAGGTGACAGTATTCAAGAAGTCTTAAGCTACGTGCAGTATGACAGTAAAGATTTATTAGAAACTATGCGGTGTAGCACTGAAGCAGCTTTGCAAAGCAAAAATATAACTTTGCCAGAGGCGAGAAAGCTGTTGGAAAATTATGCTAGTAGCCTCAATAACTATACTTACCTCAAGTTGGATAAGACATAGATAAAAAACGTTTGCCTGAAATATTTCACAACACTATATGAAATTTGAATTTGTCTCAGATCCGCAAATATCGGTCAAGATAGACCAGATGCAGCGCAGAGTGCGTTGGCAAGAATCTTTATTTAAAGAAAAGGCGATCGCTCAAACTAAATTGGTAATTGACGAGAAGGATACTGATAATCCTCAATTTTCTTTTCTAGTAATTGGTGATAGTGGCTGTGGCTCACACTTAAAACATCACCCCCAACGTAAAATTGCCGAGATGATGCTAGAACATCAGCAAGACACACGTTTTATCCTGCATACGGGAGATTTAGTCTATCAAGTTGGCTCTAGCGAATACTATCAAACTAATTTTATTAATCCTTATCAAGAGTTTTTGGTTGGCGGAGAAAATCCACAGCACCTCAAATACGATGACTTAACGTTTAAATTACCATTTTTTCCTGTTCCAGGTAATCATGACTATTATGATTTACCTTTTATTTATGGCATCTTGTTTCAGACTACCTGGTTACCTCGTCGATTGCTGCGAGGTAGATTAGATTTAGATGTAGGTTGGCATGGCTCAGAGCAAGGAAATGCTTATGCCAGGGCTTTTCTTGATTATTTATTAGATATTAAAGGTACGATTAATTTAAAACAGCATTTAGATAATCACTATACAGCCAAACACCAGAGCGATCGCTGTTTAAACTATCAACCAGGCAAATTTACTCGTTTGCCCAATCGTTACTATACTTTTCGCTATGGTGGGATTGATTTTTTTGCTTTAGATTCCAATACTTTTAATGAGCCTTTGGTGATTCCTGATACGGAAGCAGGAAAAAATAAAAGAGTCAAACTATTAGAGCGTCAACGTGAGTTAGCAAAGCGAGAACAAGAGATCCAAGCAGCAATGGACAAGCTCGACCCGAATAACTATGAAGATGCCGAACAGATGGATGACTGCTACGCCAAATTAGAGCATATTGCCGAGAGCCAAAGAGATATAGAAAAGCAGCTAAATCAAGTGCAGCAAGCAACTGATTGGGAACAATTAGATTGGTTTAGAGATAGCTTAATCGCATCCTGGCAGGATGAGTCTGTACGAGGCAGGATTGTTTTTTTTCATCACCCTCCCTATGTTACCGAAGCTACAAAATGGAATCAGGGACAAACTTTAGCAATTCGCGATCGCTTGCGTCAAGTATTTGATAACGTGATTCAAAATATAGGAGAATTACCGTCAGGCAGATCTGTAGTAAATTTAGTTTTATCAGGTCATGCTCACTGTATGGAGCATTTGTATACTAAAGATACAGGTTACGCTGATTCATATACCGACTGGATTGTCTGTGGTGGAAGTGGTCATAGTTTGCGTCGTCAAAGAAGAGAAGGCGCGGTGTTATTTCAAGATGACGATCTCGATTCTAAACCTATAGGGCAGTCTCATTTATTTATTGGTCGCAATGGTAAAGGTAAAGAGACAAAAAGACCCTATTCTTTTCTACGTATTGATGTTCAGGCTGGAGAGCAGCCTAAGTTTGTTGTCAATCCTTGTGTAGCCGAATGGCATCAGCGTCAATGGCATGAATACGCGGAGAAACCTTTTGTAATTAACTGTTAATTGTTATTTGCCCAGAACATAATATTTGCTCAGATTTAATTTCTAGCTGCTCGATTACCACATCTTTTCCTAAGTGAATTTCTAATGGATGATTGTGCTGTTTGAATTGAGTCAATTCGCTATCGATTTTGAGTGGCGATAAATCAAGGGTATGACTATCAAGCAAAGCGATTCCCGTAGATAAATTAAGCTTTTTTGTATTGCTGTTATTATCTTGATAGCTTCCCAATAGGGTTAATCTTTGAGCAGCGATGCCTTCGGCTAGCTTCACAATCGCAATTGATTGCCATTTAATTTCCGAGATAGCTCGATCCAGCTGTATCGAAGGGATTGAGCGCAACAGATCTGTCAATCCACTTTGTAATAAAGGCGAGGTCAAAGAGGATTGTAGGTCAGTAGAGTTGATGCTTAATTTAACATCTACTACGATTGGCTCTAAAAGCTGAAAAGGTTTGTTTTTGAGAACTTCTAGTAAATTAAAGCCAATATTAGCTCCTCTAACTTCAACTTGATTTAAGTGCAGCCCCTGATATATAACGCGATCGCAACTAAGCAAGACTTGGGGAATATAGCCCTGAAGAATTTGCCTGTTTTTACCAACAATTTTTACCTGCAAATCTTTTGCCTGTGAAACTTGCGATCGCAAATAAAACTTAACTGCCGTAGATAATATTCTATTAATCACTTTGAAATTTAAGTGTTTGAAGAAAACTCAGCTTAAAAATTAGACAATCATATTTTTGTGAGCGACTGATACTTTATCATTTTTTTTGGGCAATATATAACTAGCTGATTAAACTAGCTCATATGCTTGGAAAGACAACTATCTTTTTTTGTAAAATTAAAAGTTACATACTGGTAGGAAAATCTCTCGATGGCTGAAAGAGTTCAAAAAGTTTTGTCCCAATGGGGTATTGCCTCGCGACGCAAAGCAGAAAAAATGATTTTAGCAGGTAGAATCCAGGTCAACGGTCAAATAGCTAGAGTAGGAGACAAAGTCGATCTAGCTACGGATAGCTTATATGTAGATGGAAAGCCTATTAAGATGACCGATCGCCCTCAATTGATTTATTTACTATTGAACAAACCATCAGGAGTAGTCTGTACTTGTTCTGACCCTCAGAATCGCTCTACCGTTATTGATTTATTACCTGCAAAACTAAAACAGGGAGCAGGAATTCATCCAGTAGGTAGATTAGATTTTGCCTCTAGTGGTGCTTTAATTTTGACTAATGATGGCGAGTTAACTCTCAGTTTGACTCACCCCCGTTACCATTTACCCAAGACATATTTTGTCGAATTGGATCGTTCTCCAAGGCAAAAAGACTTGGCTTTGTGGCGTAAAGGAATTATCTTAGATGGCAGAAAAACTTTACCTGCCAAAATTAAACAGATAGAGCATAATCAACAACAAAAAATCATAGAAATAATCTTAACAGAAGGAAGAAATCGCCAAATACGTCGTGTAGCCGAAAAACTTGGTTATCAGGTACAAAAGCTACATCGCACAGCAATTGGTTCGATAACTTTAAAATCTTTGAGTAATGGAGAACTTTCCCAGGGAAAATATCGACATTTAGAACAAGCTGAAATTAACTTTCTCAAAAATTCTGGTAATTTGAAATCTTTAAAAGCAGCTGCACAGTCTGGGAGCGCAGTGATATGACCAACAATAATCTTAATGCCGAGCAGCAAAAACAACTTCAAGAAATAGGTATTAAATTACACAATACTCGTGTGGCTAAAAATATTTCTTTAGATACTGTAGCAGCTAATACCAGAATTGGTAAACGGCTTTTGTTAGCTATCGAAGCTGGTGATCTAGAAGAATTGCCCGAAGCTTTTTATATTCAAGCCTTGGTCGCCAAATTTGCTCGGGAAATTGATGCTGAGGGAGTAGATTTTGTTGTTTTACCATCTGCCGACTCAAATGTCGTAGATACTGCTAGTCCTAAAGCTACTCGTCGATACGGGTTTAATTTTCAATTGCGATCGCTTCATTTATACTTACTTTATGTTTTTCTAGTAGTTGTATCCGTTAAAGGGATCACCATGCTGGTAGAACGCCCAGTAATTATTAATCAGACACCTAAAGAACAGCCCGCTTTAGATCCTGAAGTGACGCAATCTGCAAATCCTCTCAAAACAGAGAAGCCTCAATCTGTTCCTCAATTTGTTTCTCAATCGAGTGATTCCAATTCAGTCAGCGTAGGCATTAATTTACAAGAGCGTTGCTGGCTAAAAGTTATGGTAGATGGAAAGCTTGCTTTTGAGGGGACTCTACCCCAGGGTACACAACGTCAATGGACTGGTAAAAAGGAAGTGACAATTCGAGCAGGTAATGCTGGAGGGGTAGTTATTAGCTTTAATAACGAACAGCAAAAGGTTTTGGGCGCACCTGGAGAAGTAGAAGAGATTACCTATACGGTTAATTAGTATCGCTTCCCCTGGGTAGTAGGTAGTAGGTTGTAAGTTTCTTTACATCCAAGTCTATTACAATAGTTAGAACAGTTGAGACACTTTTACCTTCTTGAACAACGATTAATTCCCCTTGAAAAATTTGTTTTTGGGAGTAAGGTACTGTTACAGTCATATCGAACAAATTATTCACATTACAAAGGTTTTATGCCCAAGCTAAAGCCAAATTTAGCATTGCCGCCTCCTAATATTTTGGTGTTGGTATCTATAGCCTCAACTCAACTAGGCTCGGCATTCGCCAAAACTATAATTCAAGAAATAGGATCAACGACTACAGTGCTGTTAAGAGTTGGTCTAGGAGCGATCGCTTTATTACTGTTACAAAGACCTCACCTAAAAGGTTACACCCGTGCCAACTATTTACTCATGATTTTGTTTGGCTTGAGCATGGCAGCCATGAATTTAAGCTTTTATGGGGCAATTGAGCGTATTCCTTTAGGTATTGCCGTCACTTTAGAATTTATTGGACCTTTAGGCGTTGCTTGTGCTAATTCCCGTAGAATTTTGGACTTGCTTTGGATATTGCTCGCAGGAGTAGGAATTTTCTTGTTAGCCCCAACACAAGGATCTCCTCTCGATCCCCTTGGTGTGGCTTTAGCTTTGTTGGCAGCGTTTTTTTGGGGCGCGTATATTCTGCTTTCTGCCAAAATAGGCAAAGTATTTGCTGACATAAATGGACTAGGGTTAATGTCGGCAGTATTGGCAGTGGGAACATTGGGACTTTTACCATTGAGCATCTTATCTGGAGGTTTGACCAGACTTGAACCCAAGTTTTTAGCAGCAGGAGTAGCGATCGCCATTCTGTCTTCAGCAATTCCCTATACTTTTGAACTCGAAGCACTAAAAAAACTTCCTATTCGTGTTTTTGGTGTACTGATGAGTATAGAACCAGCATTTGCAGCTTTTTTGGGTTTTATTATTCTGCAAGAAAAGCTAGAGCTTCGCGCCCTTGTTGCCATTGCACTAGTTACCTTCGCTTCGATTGGAGCTTCGGCTTTTGAAAAACGCCCCCGTTTGAAGTAAAAACTTTGTAACTCTCAAATTCTAACTTTTGAAGCAGTTTCCTAAAAGTTTGATAAAAGTACTCAAAGTATGCTTTTTTATTACATTTTGTTAATTTATTTTAGAACTGAGATACTATTTGCCAGTCTTAATAGACTTTGTTTCACTTCAATTCGCTGTCTTATGGCAAACATTAAACTGCCTACTTTACAGATAATAATCTTTGTTAACTGATTATTATTTGTTTATTCTTGGGGAAAATAATTTAAACAAACAGATAATCATGAGCATAGCAGCTAAAAAAATCGCCTTTGACTATATTAATCTTGATTCTTTAGCTGACGTATGGAAAATAGTCGCCGCCAAGTTTGGCGATACTGTCGCCTTGAAAGATCCCCATGCTAAACCAGAAGTTGTCATTACTTATCAAGAATTGCATCAGCAAATTCAGCAGTTTGCTACTGGTTTACAGGCTTTAGAAATCAAGCCCCGAGATAAGATTGCTTTGTTTGCCGACAATAGCCCCCGCTGGTTTATTGCCGATCAGGGGATTATGATGGCAGGGGCGGTAGATGTAGTGCGTTCTTCTGGGGCAGAACAGCAGGAATTGACCTATATTTTAGAAAATAGCGATAGTACCGCTCTTGTAGTTGAAAATTTAAAGACTCTGGACAAGTTACGCTCGGATTTAGTAAATTTATCAATCAAATTAGTTGTTTTATTGAGCGATGAAACACCACCAGAGGAACAGCAGATTAAAACTATTAACTTCAAACAGTTGATGGAGTTTGGTCAAAATAATCAGCTACAGCCTGTTGAGCAAAATAAAGATACCTTGGCAACTTTACTTTATACTTCTGGGACTACAGGAAAACCAAAGGGAGTAATGTTAAGCCACGGCAATTTGTTACATCAGGTAAACTACATTAAAACTGTATTTCAACCCCAACCAGGAGATATAACCCTTTCTATTCTCCCTAGTTGGCACGCTTATGAAAGGGCTGGAGAATATTTTTTCTTGACTCACGGCGCGACACAGATTTACACCAGTATTCGTTACTTCAAGCAAGATTTGAAAAAGTTTCAGCCTATATATATGGTTGGTGTGCCTCGTCTTTGGGAATCGTTATACGATGGTGTGCAAAAGCTTTTGAGTGAACAATCCAAGTCGCAACAAAAATTAGTTAAATTCTTTCTCAAGCAGTCAGAAAAGTACATCATGGCAAAACGAATTGCTGAGAATACTAGCTTAGAACATTTTAATGCTTCTACTACAGAGCGATCGCTTGCCAAATTAAAAGCAACTTCTCTCTATCCTTTTCACGCCCTAGCAGACAAGCTTGTATATCATAAAATTCGCGCTGGCGTGGGCAATATCAAAGCAGTATGTAGTGGTGGTGGTTCTTTGGCTAAATATCTTGATGATTTTTATCAAACCGTGGGTATTGATGTTTTTGTGGGTTATGGATTAACGGAAACTTCGCCGATTACCAATGCTCGTACTCCTAAACATAATATTAGAGGTTCAGCAGGACAACCTTTACCAGAAACGGAGATTAAAATTATTGACCCCGAAACTCGTCAAAAATTGCCCCAGGGAGAAACGGGATTAGTCTTAATTCGTGGCAGTCAGGTAATGCAGGGCTATTATCAAAACCCCGAAGCTACAGCCAAGGCAATCGATCCAGATGGTTGGTTTGATAGTGGCGATTTGGGCTGGTTGACTCCCTACAATGATTTGGTGCTTACAGGTAGGGCTAAAGATACTATTGTCTTAAGCAATGGAGAAAATATTGAACCTCAACCGATTGAAGATGCTTGTGTCCGTAGCGTTTATATTGACCAAATAATGTTGGTTGGGCAAGATCGGCGAGCTTTAGGAGCGTTAATTGTGCCTAATTTAGAAACCCTACAACAGTGGATAAGCGAACAAAAATTGGACTTACAGCTTCCGAGTCAGGATAGTTCCCCCGAAGAAGTGGCACAAAGTAGTTTAGCTGAACCAGCGATCGCCAATTTATACCGCAATGAGTTAAGTCGCGAAGTCAAAGATCGACCAGGTTATCGTCCAGATGACCGTATTAGCGATTTTTGCTTTGTTGTCGAGCCTTTTTCTCAAGCTAATGGCACTATGACCCAAACTTTCAAAGTTAAGCGTCCTGTTGTGCAAGATAAATATCAAAGTTTAATCGACGAAATGTTTACTAATTAATATAGCTGTCTCAGCTTAAAGAATTTCCCAAAAAACCATCTAAAAGCAATTTTTTAAGGTACAACTAAAAAGATTAAAAATTTAGGAATAGGACTTAGCTAGACTAAGAAACTGCCTGTAATCTTTAAGCTGCAATCAAAATTTAAGAATTTAAGAAGGAGTCGAAATCATGGATTATACAAATGCTAGCTTGCTTTTAAAACGTCCTATCACCGTTAAAGCAATAGTAACGGCTCAATGGAAAGAAGAAGTAACCCAACAGTTACAAAAGCAAATTGTGCAGTTAGATCAGCAAATGCAGCAGCTAGAAATGCAGGGCAAAAGAACAATTGAAGAGATTTCTAACCAATCCCAAGATCCTGCTAGTCTTCAGATCAAAAAACAAGTAGAAAACATTCACGGGCAAGTTAACCAGAAAAAAGCAGAGATGCTAGAAAAGAAAAATAACTTTTTGCAGCAGTTACAGCAGATTCAGCTATTAGATTTGGATCAAGAGGTAGTTCAAGCTCAAATGGAAAGCTTTTTCCGTCTAGAAAAAGGGGATAACCTAGTCAAAAAATTAAACGTAGAGGTTGTATTACGAGACGGTGTAGTTGAAGACATTAGAGGCGAACTGTGATTATTGATCATTGGTCATTGAACACAGCCTTTGCCTTATAAAACAAAATAAAGATGATAGTGAAAGCAGCAAGAAAATTAAACTTTTCTAAAGACTATTGTTTTCAATAAACGATACCCTGAAAATTAAGAAAGAGAACTGGTACGTATTGAGGAAGCAAGTTGAATAATAAAGCGATCGCCCGTCGCCCTGCTAGAGTTATCTGTTTAGGGGAAATATTGTTTGATTGTCTTGCTGACGAGTTAGGAAAGTCGATGTCCGAAGTCACATCTTGGACTCCTTATCCAGGAGGCGCACCTGCTAATGTTGCTTGCGCCTTGACTAAATTGGGAACTCCTTCGGCTTTTGTGGGCTGCGTAGGCAAAGATGCTGAGGGTAAAGAACTAGTTCAATTGCTTCAGTCTATAGGAGTTAATACTTCTGGCATTCAATATAGTGAGCAAGCTCCTACTCGACAAGTATACGTCACTCGTAACGACCAAGGCGATCGCACTTTTGCTGGCTTTGGCGATAAGAAACCAGATCGCTTTGCCGATGCCTATCTGCAAGCTCAACATTTACCCCCAAAATTATTCTTGGAGGCTGAATATTTAGTTTTGGGTACTTTAGAATTAGCTTATCCCCAAACTAGAGCAGCCGTATTTCGCGCTTTAGAATTGGCAGAAGAATATCACCTCAAGATTATTTTAGATGTTAATTGGCGACCGATGTTTTGGCTCGATGAACAAGAGGCACTGCCTTTGATCGAAGAACTGTGGGAATATGTAGACTTTCTCAAGCTGGCTGAGGAAGAAGCCCAGTGGTTGTTTAACACTGCTGATGCAGGGGCAATTTCTGCTCATCTTGGTTCTGTGGAAGGGGTTTTAGTTAGCAATGGTGATGCTGAGGTTAGCTACTGCATCAGTGACAACGAAGGGACTTTCAAACCAATAAAGGTATCTGTCAAGGATACTACTGGAGCAGGAGATGCTTTTTTGGCTGGCTTAATTCATCAATTGTGTTTGCAAGGTATGCAAAAGCTAAATAGCCCCCAGGTTGCTCAAGAAATCGTGCGCTATGCCTGTGCGGTAGGAGGATTGACTGCTACCAAATCTGGAGCGATCGCTGCTCAACCTAGCGCACATGAAGTAGAGGCTTTTCTACAAAAAATATAGGCTTAACAGCTAAACAAAAAGGCTTACAAACTAGTAGGTGCAGCAACCTTTAGTTTTTCGAGTAATATTCTTTGCAGCCAATACTGCGCCATAGCAATTAATCCCAGACGAGCGATCGCTTTTTGCGGAGTTTCGCGCTTTACCAATCCTAAAAAACGACATTCTGTCAAGAAAACTTCAACTGTTTTAGCCAAATTAAAAGCTAATTTAACCCAATCGTTTGATTTTGAGGCAAAAGCATCGCTCACCATGAACAGCTGACGCAACAGGCTATATTCTGCTTCTTGGATGAACCATAAGTTTTGCTTTTCATCTAACCAAGATATGGTTTGGGGTTTTTCCAACTGCCAACCTATATGGCTAAAATTTTCGTCTTTAAGGGCAATTAATTTTTCTCTTGCTCCTAAACGTAATAAAGAGCAACAGCGAGCATGAACATACTGTATAGAAAACAATTCTGCCGTAGTTTGCTCTAACTGATAAATTTTTGGCACAATTGGCGATAAATCTAGATCAATCTGACCTTTCTTGAACAAGACCCATGATTCCTCTAGCCAGCTTGCCAAAGCTCGATCTAAATAAAAATTGATCCAGCCAGAGTTAATTATTTCGACTTTTAACTCTAAATAGGATTCAGACACAAAATTATTTTGCTCAAAAACTGATAAACGTAGCAAATTTTCGGCAATTATTTGTGCAGGAAGTAAAAAGTAGGGAGCTAAGACAAAAGTAATAGGACAGCTATAGGCAATTGACGTTGATTGTGATTTGGAGAAAAACCGCTCCCCTTGGTTTTTTGATAATAATTTCCTATGAGTAGGTTGGAAAAGAACAATTTTGCGCTCAAGGATGGTAGAAATAAATTTAAGATCGAGCTGTACTTTTGTTTGTTGCTGATATAGATCGAGGGTTTGCAGTAATTCTTGTTTTAATAACTTTTTGATCGAAATAGATGTTTTTTCCTTGGTAAATCGAAGTTTAAAAAACTTATGTGAAAAAGTGTTTTTTGATACATTACTATCCATGTAAAATCAAATATGCCTTAAATGTTCTATTTTGACTCCCACTATGGAATTTTCTGAATACTCGTCCGAGGAATCTTGTCCAAGTTTAGCTTGGCAAAATGTTGTTGACTGGGCGCAAACCCATTATCGTGATCGCATTTTTCGTAAAGACGAACAAATTCCTACACGTCCACAATTAATTTACTTGGTAAATAAAGGTGCAGTACGTTTAATTAGTGAAATTCAAACTCAGCACCATGATAATTCGACCATTAAACCGTCAAAAACCGATGAAGACTCAGAAGAAGTTTTTTTAGGTTTTGTTGGTGCCAAGAAACCCTTTGAGATTCTAACTCAATCTTCTTTTAAAGTTCATGCCTATGCTCACGTCGATCAGACTCAGGTTGCGTGGCTATATTGGCAAGATTTAGACAATTGGTCTGATTTTCGCCAAGAAATATACGAAGCTTTTCGCTATCAACACCAACGTAAACTCCTATGGCTTACTGCTTTGGGTCAAAGAAGAACCATAGATCGTCTGACCAGTTTTTTGACTTTGTTAGCAGAAGAATATGGTCACGACAACGAGCAAAGCTACTGTTTACCTTACACTCTCACCCATGCTCAAATCGGTAGTGCGATCGGCTCTACAAGGGTTACTGTAACTAGATTAATGGGTAAGTTACGTCGCCAAGGAATAATTTCAATTAAAAAGGATAATTCTATTTGCGTCAATATTTTTGAAACCAAACTATAGAACAATAGTTCAACGTGAACGATATCAATTTTTCCTATATTTCTTAACTTATTATAGTATTTCTCAGTTTACTGAAGTACATCTAACTTCTGCCTAGCTGCGGCGAACAAGCCTTGCTGCCTTAAAACGATTTACTTTGTACCTGACTAATTTGAGAACCGCTATATTTATAATAATTATCAAAAATAGACTAAATTAACGATCTTATTAGAAGAAATTAACAAATTAAATTAGTGTAAATGTAAAAAATATCTTAAGATTGACAAGTAAGAAGTTTAACCGCAAAATGCGGTCAGCGCAGCCAAAGCCGTTTTCCCTCAATTAATTTAATTCCTTCAAGCGGAATAACCAGGGCAAGCGTCGGTGTATCGCTGGCTTTCTTAAAAACTTAATATTTGACACAGATATAAATTTAGGAGAATATATATGGCGCTCGTACCCATGCGTTTGCTTTTAGAACACGCGGCTGAGAATGGTTATGGTATTCCTGCCTACAACGTTAATAATATGGAGCAAATCATCTCCATTATGGAAGCTGCTAACGAAGCTGATAGCCCTGTAATCCTACAGGCTTCTCGTGGCGCTCGCAAATATGCTGGAGAAAATTTTCTACGTCACCTAGTATTAGCAGCAGCAGAAAGCTATCCTCATCTTCCTATTGCTATGCACCAGGATCATGGAAATAGCCCCGCGACTTGCTATTCTGCGATTCGCAATGGTTTTACTAGCGTCATGATGGATGGCTCTTTAGAAGCAGATGCCAAAACTCCCGCTAGCTTTGAATACAATGTCAATGTAACAGCAGAAGTAGTCAAAGTGGCTCATGCTGTTGGTGCTAGTGTTGAAGGTGAACTTGGTTGTTTAGGTTCACTAGAAACTGGTAAAGGCGAAGCAGAAGATGGTCATGGTTTTGAAGGCGCTCTCACCAAAGAGCAGCTATTGACAGATCCTGATGAAGCGGTAGAGTTTGTAGAACGTACTCAAGTAGATGCGTTGGCTGTAGCTATTGGTACTAGCCACGGTGCTTATAAGTTTACTCGCAAGCCTACTGGCGAAATTCTGGCTATTAGCAGAATTGAAGAAATTCACCGTCGTCTGCCTAACGTTCACATAGTAATGCACGGTTCTTCTTCTGTGCCTCAAGAGTGGATCGACATTATCAACGCTAATGGTGGTAACATTCCTGAAACCTATGGTGTACCCGTAGAAGAAATTCAAAAAGGTATCAAGAGTGGTGTACGCAAAGTAAACATCGATACGGACAATCGTTTAGCAATCACTGCTGCCATCCGTGAAGCAGCTTTTAAAGATCCTGCTAACTTTGACCCCCGCCACTTCCTCAAGCCTTCTATTGCCTACATGAAAACTGTATGTCTCAGACGTTATGAAGCTTTTGGTACTGCTGGTAACGCTAGTAAAATCAAGCAGGTTTCTCTTGAAGATTATGCTGCTAAATACGCTAAAGGCGAATTGTCTACTAGCAATAAAAAAGCTGTTTCCGTTTAGATTTAGTTAGACGAATAGACAATCAGAACTAAATTTGCAACAGAATGAGTAGCCATCAATGGCTACTCATTTTTTTGTTTAGACGTATAGTCTATGGTTGTTTATTTTTTACCTTTTATACCAAATTAAATGGTATTTACTACAGATAAATCGTAAGGGTGAATGATCCTTCGGTTGAGGTAGGGCGGTCTTACACAAACTTGATTTCATAACCCAAAAACGCAACGCTATAAACAAAGAAGATTGTTTCATCCAACTTCCTCGTAATCATTTGATGGTAAAAAAATAAGTGATCGGACAAACTTAAACCCAAACATCATTTTTAGCTGTAAGTCCACCACAAGTATTACCCGTATTTATTACTCCACTAGGCTCAACAACCATTATTTTGCATTCATCTTCTGCAAATGGTTTGTGTTCTTTTCCCTTGGGAACAATGAACATTTCACCTGATGATAGAGTCACTTTACCGTCTCTAAACTCAATGCCTAAATTACCTTCAATGACGATAAATACCTCATCTGTATCAGGATGATTGTGCCAAACAAATTCACCTTGGACTTTGACTAGCTTAAACTGATATTCGTTCATTTCAGCAACAACTTTAGGCGACCAATGCTCAGTAAACTTCGATAGCTTTTCATTGAAATTTATGGAATTATAATTCATGTGTATGATTTTCCATGCGTTTGGAATTTACTCGCTTTTAAACTGTTGCTGCTGCTTCTTTTTTTGCCGATCCTTGCGTTCCTAGCTGAATCAATTCAATTTTGTAGCCGTCTGGATCTTCGACAAAGGCAATTACGGTGCTACCGTGTTTCATCGGACCAGGTTCTCGGCTAACTTTGCCACCTTGAGCTTTAATGCGATCACAAGTACCATAGATATCATCCACACCCAAAGCTATGTGTCCATAGCCCTTCCCTAGGTCATACTCTTCAACGCCCCAGTTATAGGTAAGTTCAATGACGGTGTTGTCTTTCTCTTCGCCATAGCCCACAAATGCTAGGGTAAACTCACCTCCTGGGTAGTCTTTGCGTCGCAAAAGCTTCATGCCCAAAATATCGCAATAAAACTTAATAGATTTGTCTAAATCTCCTACCCTGAGCATTGTGTGTAACATACGCATATTTTTAATTCTCCTTTTTAATCAAATAAGCTATTTATTTACATTGCTTGTGGAACAATAGTTCAATCCACGTAATATAAAACTATCTAAAATTTGGCGATCATTGCAAAAATCTTTCTATAGAAGGAAGTGAATATCCATAAATCAAGTTAGTTTATTGATTTAATTTTATTCAACTCAAACTGTCTCCCTCGCGCACAGTTGCGGAAGTGCGACTTATCTCTTGCTGAGTCAACATTCCCTTGCTAGGGCAGCGTTCCGATGTTGAACCATGCGCGGGGGGTAGCTCGTCTAACTATTGCTTATTGTTACTTATTTGTATTTCTGGTGTCGTAGCCATACCAGCATTTAAAATTAAAAAATGACTAAATCTATTGACCAACCTCCTAATCCTGAACCCGACAAGCCTAATTTTGTGAAGCGATTAATAAATAAACTAAAATCATCCCCAAAAACAGTAGCAACAGGGGCAATTGCGATCGCAGCTTTTGGTAGTTTAGGCTATTGGGGGACACAAGCGTTAGTTAAAAAGAAATTACCGCCGTTTCTAGAAAGTCAAATTAGTAAGTTTATTCAACGTCCCATTGACTTAGGTGAAGTTAAAGGCTTTTCTCTGGGTGGAATAGAGTTTGGCAAAACGGTTATTCCTGCTACTGCTAGCGATCCTGACAAAGTAGAAGTAGACGGGGTGAAGGTCGGATTTAATATCTTTCCTGTTTTATTTCGCCGTACCTTGCCTATAGACGTGGCTTTAATTCACCCTAATATTTATTTGGAACAAGACAAGGA
Organism: Waterburya sp.; assembly: GCA_965218645.1. Classification (GTDB taxonomy): domain Bacteria; phylum Cyanobacteriota; class Cyanobacteriia; order Cyanobacteriales; family Xenococcaceae; genus Waterburya. Next base: position 29,864 of record OZ244627.1, read on the forward strand.
TGGGCAATGGATTAATCTAGATTTTCTCAATAAAGAGAAAAAAAAGCTCCCAATTTATTTTGATGTGGATTTAGATGTTGACCAAGCTGACATTACCGCCGTACCTTATCAGCAAAATCCTCTCAAGGCGCAGCTAGACGGTAGCGGAAGACTTAATCAAAAGCAAGAAATTCTGACTTATGATTTAGATGCAGGAATTGAAAAGGCAAAAGCAACTATAAAAGGTGAAACCAAGTTAAAAACTGTCACAACCGATACAAAACTGCTGGTTAAAGATTTGGCTTTAGCTGATGTTGCTACCCTCTTGCCCAATTCCCCTGTAAAGCTTAACAGTGGTTTACTTAATGTCAACTTAGATATCAATATTCCTTCCTGGTCAGAGATTAATACCGCCAACGTCAAAGGAATGGTCAATCTGCAAAACTTGAAAGGGAAAGCTACCGATTTAAATGCCCCTGTTTCAGCAGAATCTAAACTAAACTTTAGTGGACGTAATGCTGATGTTAAGCAAACTCAAGCTAGTCTGGGTGACATTACTGCCCAGGTAGGAGGAAAGGTTAACTTAGATAGTGGCTATGACCTGAACTTAAATGTCTTGCCTTTTCAGTTAGCTAGTATACCTAGTAATCTAATCAAACAAGTACCTGTCGATCTAGCAGGAGAAGTAGAAGCACAGGTTAAAGTGCGGGGTGCGATTAAAGATCCTCAACTGATGGGAAATATTAATAATACTCAACCTGTAAGGATAGATAAAACTTCTTTTAAACAAATAAATGCTGACTTCCAGGCTAATTTAAATAAGGTTGTTCTAAACAATGTACAGATAAATCCTGTGGCGGGAGGGAACGTTACCGCTAAAGGTACGATAGAAACAAATCTGAGACAGGCTTTAGAAAACAATAAGGCTATAGACGCAATTAAAATGCCTTTGGATTTTAGTTTTCAAGCAAATTTACCAACTCAGGAATTAGTTACGCCTTATTATCAGTTACCTGAAAAGGTTGCAGTGGGTAATCTTAGGGCAAAAGGACAGGTAAACGGTACTCTAGATAATCCTAATGCCCTAGTTAACTGGAGTATACCCCAAGCCAGCGCCAATAATTTAGAGGATATTGCAGGATCGGGAGAACTAGCTTTTGCCAACAATAAATTATCTCTGCGAGATACGGAAATTACCTATGGTGATGGCAAGGCGGATGTAGAGGCGGAGGCTAATTTAGACAATAAGCAGTGGCAAGCAAGCTTAGATGCCAACTCTCTGAATTTAACGCCTTTTCTGGCACAGGTTAAGAATCCCAACCTGAACTTAGATCGTCCCGTGGCGGTTAATACCGCTAAAGCTAATCTTAATGGCAGATTAGATCGGCTTGATGTAGAAAAAATTAACGGCACTGCTGATTTAAACTTAAATGTTGACGGTGGCGATGTTGTAGTCAATAGTCAGCTAAATTCGGGTAACGTCAAAGCAAAAGCAGTTACTAATAATATCCAGCTAGATCGTTTTGTGACTAGTTTACCCGTTGCTGCCTCTTTGCAGTCAGGAACAGTAAATGCCTCTGGTAAATTGAAACAGCTACTGGCATTTAAAGATAACCCTAATCTAAGTAGTGTCAAAGCCGATGCAGATTTAAATTTAAACGTTGATGGCGAAGCAGTAGCGGTTGATAGTCAGATCGATTCAGGTAGAGTTCTAGCAAATGCTAACACCAGTCAGATTAACTTAAACCGCATTGTCCCTAAGTTACCAATTCCCGCCAACATAAGATCTAGTCAGGTGAGGGCTTCTGGGGAATTAAAACAGCTATTAACCTTTGCCAAAAACCCTGACTTAAGTACTGTAGATGCCCGTGTCAATGCAGATTTAGGTGTGGCTGACGGTACAGTAAAAGCGATCGCAAGTCTCCAAAACAACCAGTGGCAGGCGAACGTCAACGCGACGGATGTTAATTCTCAATTACTCTTAAATGAATTTGCACCAGAAAAATACGCTTCGGTAAAACTAGATAACCTAAATGCCCAGGCGGATTTGTCAGGAGATATCAAGCCTGTACTCAACAAAGATATTAATGTTCCTATAGCGATAAACAATTTTACCGCTAATTCTGGCGCGCAAAATATTGATGCCAAGGGAAATTTAACCCTGTCTAACGTTATCAGTAATTTAGACATTGCCAAGACTAACCTTGATGTTGTAGCTAACCTCGACTTTGATCGGCTACCTATTGATCGGGTAATTGCTGCTGCTAGCCAAAATGATCAGTTGATTGCTGAAAACGTCAATATTGCGGGAAAAGCCGCTTTTAACGGACAATTTCAGGGGAAACAGCTAATTTCTGCCCCTAGCGTTCCAGGCAATATTAATCTAACAGGAGATTTGCAGTTACAGAATTTCGCCTTTAATGACATTGCCTTCGATCCTGTGATGGCGGGTACAGTTAATGTCCAGACAGGTAAGGAAATCGCTCTTAATCTCAAAGGTGAACAGGATGTAATTGCTGCTAGTGCTGTTCCCTGTAACGCTAGTGACTGTAAGCTGCCCTACTTACCTAATAGCTTAGAATTACGTCAGGGAGAAGATACAGATAACCCAGTAATTGCCACAGGCGATCGCAACGGTGATATATTTTCTCTAGATATTAATAATTTCCCCCTCGCCTTACTCAATCTTGCCCCCGCTAAAGCAGCAGGAATTGACGGGGCTTTGCAGGGTAAAACTTCAGGTAAAATTGCTCTCAATCTTTATACTTTAGCAACCAAAGGTAATATTGCAATTAATAAGCCAGGGGTAGGCTATATCCAGGCAAAACAGCTTGATGCCAATTTCAACTACGATCCCGCCAAAAACATCGCCAAAATTAGCAATTCTTCTCTGGAGTTGGGTAATAGTCAATATAATCTCAACGCTGCTTTAAATCTTAAGTCAGGGGCAATTGACGGGAAGTTAGATATTCCCCAAGCTTACATTCAAGATGCTTTGACTACTCTGCGCTGGTTTACGATTGCAGACGTGACCGACTTATTTAATATTCCCGATTATGGTGAAGCTGCTGTGGTTAAACCTGCCCCAGATAAAGAAACCGTCGATCGATCGATCGCCCGTAAACTAAATCAGTTACGTAATGTAAATAAAAAAATTCAGGCAAATGCAGCCGAAAAAGAAACAGGCAATGTTCCTACAGAATTAAATATCCAAGGCAAATATGTGGGGCAAATAACTTTAGGCGGAACGATTCAAACACCTAAAGCAAACTTTAACGTAGAAGGAGATAACTGGCAGTGGCAAACCATCCCAGCCTATCCTAATATAGTTCCTCCTTTGGGTCTAGTGATCGAAGAGTCGCAATCTATAGATATACCTAAACTGTCAGTCGCAGGAAATCTACTAGGAACAACGGTAGATTTGAATGAAGCAAAAATACAGGTTCAAGAAGCGGTTTTATCTTTAAAAGGTAAACTATCTCCAGAACAAGAAGATGCCACATTTGCGATCAACAATTTAACCGTTGATAATATTGGTAATTTTGTTAAGATTCCCGTGGATATAGCAGGAACAATTAACGCCAAAGGTAAAATCGAAGGCACACCTAATAATCCTCAGCTAGCAGGAAAAGTGGCATTTATAGAAGGAGCTTTTAACGGCAACGTCTTACCTGCAAAGCTAGCGGGAGATTTTGACTACGACGGTAGTAAACTAGCATTTAATACTACTGCACCTGATTCAATTCGGGTAGAAGCCAGCGTACCCTATCCGATTATCCCAGGTAAAAGCGATCGCCTGACAGCTAAAGCCGATGTAGACAAAGAAGCATTCGTCTTTTTAGGTGCCTTTAGCCAGAATTACTTAAACTGGATTGGTGGCGATGGAAATGCCAAATTAAATGCTAATGCCCGCCTAGACTTAAACCGAAAAGGCATCATTTATGATTTGGATGCCAAAGGAGTAGTTAATCTCAAAGATGCTACTGTCGCGGTAGAAACGCCCTTCTTTACTGAACCATTTGTCGGTACAGGTAAAATCACTCTAGATAATCAGATAGTTAATGTTGAGAATTTAAACGCTACCTTTGCTAAAAAAGATTTATCCGTTACTGGTAAGCTACCGATCCTCACCGCAGTTCATAACTTAGACAAGCCCCTAACTATTAATCTTCCCGAAGGCGATATTGATATTAGAAAGCTTTATAAAGGCGGAGTTGAAGGCAAAGTAACAGTTACAGGAGCATCTTTAGAACCTGTAATAGGCGGAAACGTTACCTTAGAAGATGGTAAAGTATCTCTTCCTAAAACTGAAGCCCCTACCAAAGAAGAAAGCGTTCAATTAACCAAAAGCAATGTTACCGATGCGGTTTCAGGGACAAAAGCTTTGACTAAAGCCCCAGGAAATAATCAACAACCCTCTGCTGCTAAATCCTCTGGTTTTGTTACTGCCTTAAATAACCTAAAGGTCAACCTCAAAGACTTCAGCTTTGAACAAGCTCCTGTATATGAATTTAAAGTCGATGGTGGTTTAACTCTTAACGGTACGGTTGATAAACCGAGTAACATTATTCCTAAAGGGACTTTAGTTCTGACTCGCGCCGACGTAAACTTATTTAGCAATAAATTTGATTTAGCTCGCGATCGAGAAAATACGATAGTTTTTACCCCAGGTGCTGGAGTATTCGATCCTGCCCTAGATATTATTTTAGTAACCGAAGTTGAAGATATTAAGCAACAACAATTTAATAGTTTACGTTCAGTTGAAGCTAACTCTAATGAAATAGACGATCCTATCTCACAAGGTAGTGACAGCGAAACTATTAGAATTAGTTTGGTAATTGATGGTGAAACCGCAGAAATATTACCAAACTTGGCTGAGGACAGCACTGACTGTAATACTAGTAATATTCGTCCTAACAATGCTCCTTTAGTTGAAAATAAAAAATACTATAGTCAAACAGAACTAAATCAATTAACAAAATGTTTTAATGAAGTGTCTCTAACAGGTGGCGATCGCAACTTAATTAATTCTCCAGCAGTACAACTGACGAGCATTCCTTCTCTGAGTCAAGGAGAAATTATCAGCTTACTAAGTGGTCGATTCATAGATTTTGCTAGCAATTTGGGCAAAGGCAGCGGCGATAGTCAATCGCAATTATTTAATATGGGAGTAAACACGTTTGTAGTTACTCCTCTCTTAAACAGCGTGTTATACAAAGTAGATGATACAACAGTAAAATTGGGTAAAAAAATTGGTCTAGATTATTTAACCCTGTATCCCAATTTAGAAGGTATTTACAACATCAATCGAAATTCATCGCTGCGTTCTACCTACAATTACACATTTAACGAAGTCAGGGTGGAGTACCAAAAAAGTTTTTAATGACGTTGTTAATTTATAGTCCGAGACTACTGAAAATATTCGTGGCTTTTATATTCTTGCTTAGAGACTAAACCAATTTCGGAATCTAGTAGAGAGATAGTTTAATATCGATCTTAATCCACTTTCAATGTAGTCGAATGCAGATTAAACTTTCTCTTTCTCCTGGCGCAGTTGTTAAGTATTTAATGATCGCAGTTGTTTTCTTTACTGTTGTAAGCACGGGAATTCAAATTGCCAAGTATGTTTTCGACTATAGAGAGGATTGGATGAGTCTGTGGAATCTAGATAGAGAGTTAAATTTCCCTAGCTGGTTTTCTACTTTTATGATTGGCTTTTGCTCAATTTTGCTTAAGATTATTGCCATAGGCAAAAAACAACAGGGCGATCGCTATACTAAAGACTGGCAGTTATTATCCTTAATTTTTCTCTGGCTGGCGATCGATGAATTAGTGAGTATTCACGAGATTCTCATTATTCCTCAACTCAGCGATGCTCTTCATCTTCCCTGGTTTCTTCATTCCCTGTGGGTAATTCCTGGGATGGTTTTTGTTGCCTGGTTTGCCAGACGCTATATTAGATTTGTGCGCCATTTACCATCGAAGACTAAAAAACACTTTGTTTCGGCGGCCTGTGTTTATATTGGTGGTGCATTAGTTATGGAAATGGTTGGTAGCTATGTTGCTGAATTACAAGGACAACAACATTTGACCTATGCTTTAATTGCTACGGTTGAGGAGTTTATGGAAATGGTTGGCATGGTGATGTTTATCTATGGTTTACTTTACTATTTGCGTGAATGGGTAAGAACCTTGGATCTGCGAATTGATATTTCAAACTTGTAGAAGACTATTTTAGCTTCTACTACTTTGTTTGAAGATAATCAGCGATTAAAATACCTAGTGTATATTTATTTCTAGCTGGTCTTGTATTTTGGAAGGTTCATAGACAGGCGCGATCGCACTTTTTTCAGGAGTTATTTGCCAGTCATAGTGACGCAGCAGCAAGGACATAAATATTTTCATTTCCATTTGAGCAAACTGATAACCCAGACAGACATGAGAACCGCCACCAAAACCAACTAGGGAAAAGGGATGCTGTTTGTCTTCTTCGCGGGGAGGGGCAAAACGATCTGGATCGAAAGAATCTGGGTTGGCATATATTTCTGGTAGGCGGTGAGTCAGCATGGGAGATACATCCACCATCCAGCCAGCAGGAATACGATAGCCATCGTACTCAATCTCTTTAACTACACCGCGAGATATATTTTGTACTGGAGGATAGAGCCTTTCTACTTCTTTGAGAGCGTAACCCAGGTTAGTAAACTGTTTTAAATGAGATAGATGCAAAGAATCTTCGCCGACAACCTCTTTTTGTTCGTCTAGCAAACGTTCTTTCCATTCGGGATTAGCATTTAGTTCCAACAGTAACCAAGAAATTAAGACGGCAGGGTTTTCGTGTCCTGCAAACAAAACCATTAATAATTGATCGATAATTTCTGTATCGCTTAACGAATCTCCGTCTTCGGTAACGGAAGCCAAGAATAAGCCTAAAAAGTCTTGAGACTCTTTGAGATCGCCATTTTGACGGCGAGTGGCTATTTTTTGCTGTAAAAATGTTTTCAGTTGGCGACGTGCTGACTGAGAACGCCCATAAAGGGTAAAAGGTAAATCTAGATGTAATTTTGCTCTACGCCCAACCAACATAGTTAGAAAGTATTGAAGAGATTCTGCAAACTCGGCTTTTGTTTCTGTACCTAAAATTAGCTGAAGTGCTACGGTTAGAGAAAATTCTGTAAAAGCGTCGATCGCGGGTAAAATTCCTTCAGTGGCTTTTGCAGCCAGAAAATTCTCGGCAAGCAGATGGATGGTAGCAAAATAATTATTAAGTGCCTGTCCGTGCATTGCAGGATGGATCAGGCGACGAATGGCTTTATGTCTTTTGCCATCTTGAAGCAGTACCCCGGTACCAAAAATTGGTTTGAGAAATATCCAACCTTGTTCTGCCGACAGATGATCTGCTTTATCCATCAACACTAGCTTGTTGGCTTCAGTGCCGATCAAAAAAGCAAACTTTTTACCAAATATGCGTGATTTGAAAACTGAACCATGACGCTGAAAACGCTGGCGGTAAAACATTTCCTCTCCAGCAAAGAGTTCTTTTGTCTCGCCTTTAGAATTACCAAAACTTCCTGGCATTTCTTCGGCGGATTTTAGCTGCGATTTTTGTTGTAATACCATTTATAGTTATATTTATTAGTTTTTACACGCGGGATAATAGAAGTTACCTTCATTCTTGGTTAAAAGCTAATAGCTAAAAGCTAATAGCTAATAGCTTTATCAATACCGATTAATGTAAATCGAAGTAATTTATCAAACAGGTACAGTTTCAATAATGCTGTTTGCCGTTTGGGTGGGAATGATTCGGGCAATTTTCAAACCTGCTTTGACTAACAAATCCCGATATTCATCTTCTTTGCGTTCGCGCCCCCCTGGAGTAGTCAGTAGAGATTCTAGATCGATTAATTTACCGACAAAAGGTTCATTGCCTTCAGGCATAATCATTTCTACTAGTAAAAGCTTTCCTGTGTCTGTCATCGCTTCGCGACAGTTCTGAAGAATTTTTATTGCTTGTTCGTCGTTCCAATTATGAATAACGAACATCAAAATGTAGGTATCACCCCCACTAGGAACTGTCTCGACACAGTTGCCTGAAACTAGCTGACAGCGTTCTGTTAGCCCAGCTTGCTCGATTGCGGGTTGAGCAACAGCGATCGCACTTTCAAAGTCTAATAAGATTCCCTTCATTTCTGGATAAGCTTTGAGCAAGGGAATAATCGTACTTCCCGCACCGGCAAAGATTCCCAGTTCTACTAATGTAGATGTGCTAGAAAAATCGTAGTTATCCATTAAAGAATTAGAGGCGCGACTAGAAATACTAACTTTGGAATTGCTGGCAGTTTTGGCTGCTTCGGGATCTAAATAATATTCAAACAAGCCCTGTCCAAAAAGGCGATCGAATGCTGGCTTTCCAGTCTTAATACTATAGGGAAGTTCTCCCCATACTTGCCAATGCCAGTCTTGTCCGAGGAATTTAATCGCATCGCGAAGTGAACCTGGGGTATTACCAGCTAAATATTCAGCAGGAGGAGTTAGTTTAAATTTGCCGTCATCGTCTTGGGCAAATATGCCCACGCTAGCAAGCGATCGCAATACTCGGTAAAGAGACGATTCGTGGGTTTGGGTAGCCTGGGCTAATTCTGCGCTGGTTTTTGCCCCATCAACTAACAAATCGGCAATGCCTAACTCGGCTACCACATAAATAATTCTGGCAATACGAAACCCGCCCAAAAAACGCAACATAGCGATCGCAGGTGGTACATTGGGCAATGCGCTAGGCTGTCTTGCTTTGGGAGTACTAGTAGTAGTCGTCATGTTTTGCTCTAATAAGGTTGATTTAAAGAATTAAATGAGTAGAACTGACTTATGCAGCAATGTTAATTTCGCCCCCTAGCCTCCCAACTTTGGGAGGAAAAGGAGTTAAAAGTCCCCCAGAATTGCGGGATTTAGGGGGCAAATGCTTAAGTCTAAACTGGTACGGCTTCGATAATGCTCATCGGCGATTTGGTGGGAATAATTCGCTTAACTTCAAAACCAGATTGGGCAAATAATTCCTCGTATTCTTCGGCGGTGCGTTCGATCGCGCCTGGAGTCATAATCATTGCCTCCACGTCCAATATTTTGGCTAAAGATGGTTCATTGCCTGGAGGAACGATCATTTCGACGACTAAAAGCTTACCGTCACTGGCTATGGCTTGATGTATGTTGCTCAAAATCTGACCAGCTTTGGCATCGTCATAATCGTGAATCAAATTTTTGACTAGATAGGCATCTGCTTGGTCAGGAACAGACTGCCAAAAGTCACCATCTATTAGTTCGCAGCGATCGCCTAAAGACTTGTCTTCAGCTACCGCCTTGGCTTTAGATATACGGGATGCAGTATCAAAATGAATCCCTTTTAAGTCCTGATTTTGGCGCAGGATACAAGCAATTAGTTCACCATCTCCTTGACCACCCGTGGCAATATCCACCACCTGCTTAAAGTTAGAAAAGTCATAGCCTCCCAAGATAGCGCGATCGCTTAGGGTTAAAGCTCCCTTCATGGCTGCATCAAAGTCTTGGGCTACATCGGGATTTTGTTGATAATATTCTTCAAAATCCATGCCGTGTATCTCTTCAAATGCCGAGTCGCCAGTTTTGACGCTGTGCAAAACTTCTTGCCACATCTGCCAATGCCATGGAGTCCCCATGACGCTTGCATAACCCTGTAGTGAACCAGGAGCATCAGACTTTAGTAAAGATGCTCTGGGGGTCAACTTAAAGGTGCGATTGTCTAATTCTTTAAAAATATCAAAGCTGGCTAGGGTTCTTAATAGCCTATATAGGGATTGAGGATGGGTTGAAGTTTCTTTGGCTAATTCAGCAACGCTTTTAGGCTTACCTTTTAATAAATCGGCAATACCAAGCTGTGCTGCTACTGAAATGCTCTGGGAAAGACGGTAAGCGTTCATCATTTGCAGAATTATGATCTGCGGTGGCATTCCCTGCTCTTTCGGTGGTTTGGTCGGTTGGTTTGTAATCATATTAGGCGTGTCTGGTATAGCAAACTTCGTAGAGTACGGGAGAAGATTCGGCGATCGCACCTATCTTAGGCATATGTTCGCGAGCATCGGGATTTTGAAAAATGCCGCGGAAGTCTTCAACGCTTTTCCATTGGGCATAGTTGGTTACCCATTCCCCATCTAAGCTTTTATGAATGTTGGCACTAATAAACCCTGGTAGTTTCTCCATAGTGTCTTCAGTAGCTTCAATTAGCATATCTACTAACTGCTGCTGATTCTCTGGCTTGACCTTAAAAACGTTAACTAAAGTAACTAAGTCTGCGTCTAGAGAAATTGTAGTTTTTGATTCTGATGAAATTACACTCATTAGATTTTTTCGGATAACTAACTATATAGATTGGATCGAGGGACATTTTTTTGGTTCATAATCAGATCGGGCTGCACTCGTCGAGCATTGGTCAAAGCTAAAAATATGCTCTAACAACCATAGAGTTGAAAAAATTAATTTAGCCTTTGATTATTAGATTACTAAATTAAAAAGCTACACATATTTCAGTTGTTTTGCTTTTCACTAAACCTTAAACAACTAATAAATATAATTGTGCTGATAACCAATAGCCAATAATTTACCAATAAAATGTCCAGGAACTATTCAAATGTATTGACTTGAGTTTGGCATACAACAGCTTTCGTCATGTATAAATAATCTAGTTTTTATGTTCAAATTCTGTTTAAGTTTTGTTCAAAGACATAAATATAATATTTGAACCTGATATTTTATTGCTTATAAATTAGCGATCTTTAGCAATACGTTTATAGGACAACTTGTATTACAAGAGCAATCTCAATTCAAGGATCATAAGTTACTAAAAAATGTCGCCAAATAGCCCATGAAGTTTGTAGGGTTTGCAGAATAAAGGCTACAGAAAAAATAATAGATAAGATTAGGTCGCTAAATTCTGTTACTAGCTTATGATAGTTAAATATGATAATCTTAATTTAAACTGTATCTAAGCATAGTTTTATGGCAAGATTTCTTCTATGTACGTAATAGGACATAAATCCATGTATAGATATGTACGTAATAGAACATAGTCGCTTCTAGCAAAAGTTACTATATTTAAAACAGAGGATAAAAGTAATTATTGTAATGTAAGTTACTATGTCTGAAGCTGACAGTAAAAATAATTATTGTCAATGCAATAGCTAATCAAAATTTGTGGAGGAAAAAAAATGTTTTTGATTAATTACGCAACATTTTTAACACGTAATTTTAATAGTAATCAAAGATGTTATCTACGTTACCTTGTTGAATTTTAAATTGTAATAATGTAATTATTAATGTAGATCGGATATTCAATAATTAAATATAAATAGCTAACCAAAGCAAGGAAAATGGTACATATTTCCAAGAGATCATTGAAGGCTTCAAAAGAGGGGATTCAGTTAGCTAGTCGTGCAATACTTAGATTTCCTACGAAAATAGATTTTGCAGCAGAACTAGAAATCTCACGTTCTACCGTACAGAACTTTTTTGCAGGTAAACCTGTAGGTAGAGAAAATTTTCATAAAATTTGTCAAGAATTAGATTTGCTTTGGCAAGAAGTGGCAGAACTCCCTCCAGAAGTAGCAAAATTACCGAAACCAACTGCAACAAGTAATGAAGTTGAAAATAACCAGATCGCCGTTAATATTGGTCAACAAGGTAATAGCTCTAGTTCCATTCTATCATTCATAAGTGCAGACTCTTTAAACGGCAGAGTCGAAGCAATCTCTGACTCTGTGGTCGAGCAATTTCGGAATTTGGCAAGAGGTAGAATTTGGTCAATGTGTGGGACGATGCGAGTATTAGATATGTCTTGTCCTAAACTTACTGAGGATATATATGTTGATACTAAGGTCTACTTAAAAATAAAAGGTAGGCGGAGGCTGAAAGTTGACGATTTGCATTCATTTCAGGTTGTTAGTAATCCTAAATCTTGTGATTTGGAGTTCAGCGACGATCGACCAAAACAAGTAGAAATACTTGGTGACAAAGCAGCAATATGCTATTCCAAGCTGATTGTTTTGGGTAAGCCTGGTTCTGGGAAAACCATGTTTTTAAAACATTTGGCTTTACAATGTCTTGAAGGTGGGCTTCAAAGCGATCGCATTCCTATATTTGTTCCCTTAAGAGATTTTGTAGCTTACACATCATCTTTAGATTTAGTTGACTATATATCTAGCCAGTTAGCTGAAGATTGTCAAATAGAAATTAATTTGGTCAGACAGTTATTGAATCGAGGCAAATTTTTAATTGTTCTCGATGGACTAGATGAAGTCAAAATTTCAAATCGTAGTGCCGTTTGCCAACATTTACGCAGATTTACAAAATGGTTTCCCCACAATTACTATATTATTAGCTGTCGTCACGGCGTACAGTGCTGCAATTTTGAACAGTTCACCGAAGTAGAAATTGCTGATTTTAAACCCAGACAGATTGAAGATTTTGCCGTTAAATGGTTCGAGCCTGAAAATACTCAGTTGAGTTGCGACTTTCTAACCAAAGTGGTCAAGAATAATTTAATTCAAGAGTTTGCGACTAACCCACTATTATTGGTTCTGTTATGTATTGTATTTGAAGAATCAGCCGATTTTCCCGTTAGCCGTGCTGAAATATATGAGGAAGGTTTGGATATCATGCTCAAACAGTGGGATGCAGAACGGGCGATCGAGAGAGAACAAGCGGGAGGTTTGACTCTGCAACAAGAAAAAGAATTACTGTGTAAAGTTGCTCGCAGAACCTTTGAACGCAAAGAATATTTCTTCAAAGAAACAGAGCTAAAATTTTATATTGCCGACTATGCAACTAGCCTGAGCCTACTAGATATATCCCGAATTGATGCTCAGAAAGTTCTCAAATCGATTGAAGCCAAACATGGTTTATTAGTAGAACAAGCCAAAAAGGTTTATTCGTTTTCTCATTTAGCATTTCAAGAATATTTAACAGCTAAAGAATTTGTTGCTCCCTGCGATCTAGCTGTATCTATAGCGATGTTAAATCATTTAGTCAGCCACCTAACAGAAGAAAGATGGCGCGAAATCTTTTTACTAGTAGCAGAAATGTCACCTCAGGCAGATCGGTTATTTTCGATAATGAGTCAAAAAATCGATGAACTTGGCGATCGCTTTTCCCAAATTACTGCGTTTTTAGAATGGGTAAACTGTAAAACTGAGTCAATAATTATTCCCAAATCAGAGCCTTCTCAAGAGAAATTCGATCTTGCTCAAACTTCTGGCGGTTTAAGATTAACTGAATCCCAAAAAGAAGTAATTCGGGCATTTTACTATAGTATGGGATTCGGTCAGATTTTGGGCAGTATCGGCACTAACTTTTCTTTAATGTTAAAACTTGACCCCAACTTTGGTGAGGGAATCGCTGTCAATGCAGACTTAGCGTTAGATTTGAGCTTATTTAATCTTTTGAACTTGATGCCCATTTTAGAATCAATACATAATCCTGCACTAATTTTGCAACGTTCGCTCAAGCGAGTAATTAGCCATGCGATAAAAATTGAACCAGAGCTAACTAAAGAATTACAAACAATGAAACAAAGAATTTCTACTTCTCAAGAAAATGAAACTCAGTTTTGGCTGTGGTGGCATCAAGAAGGAAAAGCCTGGTTTAGCGATCTCAACTCCATGGCAATGAAGTATCGTAATATAGCTCATCAATGGAATTTTAATTCTCAGCAGCAAGAAGTTCTCCAACAATATTTTCAGGCTAATCTATTATTATTAGATTGTCTCGATCGCAGTAGCTATGTAAGTTCTGAAGTTAGAGACAGTATTAGGCATCAGCTATTAAAGCCGATAAAAAGCAAAACAAATAACCTGCAAGACACCGAACAGATATTGCAATCAGATATGGCTTATATAGTCTAGGGATTAAATAACTGATGTTACGCACTAATTGATTGATGAAGGTTGGGAAAGCGGTGCGACCCCGCGTCGGCGTAAGACGCAAGGGAACGCGCACCAAGAAAGGTTAAAGGTAAAAAGGTTCATTGTTCTATTTTCATAGCTGATTAAAATTATTGATTTTTCGTTATTTTGCGTAAGGTCAGTTAAATAAATTAAATATAGATGCACTTGGGCAAATTTTCACGATCAATTATTATTGAGCAAGAAATATATTTCATTGAAGAAATACAGTTGCGATCGCTCCAGAATCGAACTGATATATTTTCTCCTTACGAACAAAATTATTGCCTCAACAAACCAACTCCTTTACTATCTGTTGCTGGTTTATGGTGCGCCAAACAAGCCTTCATCAAAGTTACCAATAGATTAAACTTTCCCAATATCAACTATCGAGACTTAGAAGTTAGACATCGTGATAGTGGTCAACCCAAGATACTGCTTCAGAATAATTTAAGACAGCAGTTGGGACAAAATACTAATGTAGAGGTAGCGATCGCCCACGAGAAAAACTTAGCTATAGCCAGCGTCCTTTTTTGGCGCGATAACTAGTTGAATCAAAGATTAAGACACATAAACCTTGTAGGGGCGAACGATCCTAAAGGGTTCAGCAGTTGCTCCTCGACGAGAAAGGCTAAAGCCTTTCTTCTCGCAAAGACCGCACTGCTTCACCGTTCGCCCCTACTTGCGCTAAATTAAACATTTGTGTGGGTTTTTTCAACTATGCTTTCGTCAAGATGTTGAAAGGATGTACCTGAAAGTTGAGCCGCAAATTCTTTTTCTTTGCGATCGTACCACTGACGGTAGCGTAGAGAAAGTAAATCTGCCTTAACCGTACATTTCCAATCTCCATAACCTTTTTCGTGCCATTCCTGCTGCATCATCAGGATAGGAAAGTCTTCTTCCAAAATTTTGCTGGCTTTCTTTTTCAGTCCAAAGGTAACTAAAGGATTCCAAACTAGCCAGTCGCGACACTCAAAGACAAATATTCTAGTTTTGTTTTCTGTCAGGGGAACAAAGTAGTCATTGGCAATTAGCTTCCAGCCTGGTTTTGGTTCAATTAAGACTTTAACTAAACAAGGTGGCTCAAAAAAGTAGACGAAATCATTATATTCGCCGTCAGGATTTTTCACCTTCATATTCATCCCGTGTTCGTATTTCTCTAAACTAACGTCCAACGGGCGCAAATAGTTTCGTTGCTCTTTCTTAGCAATGGTTTGGGTATGCAGGAAGGGAAAATGAGCAAAATCTAATGCTCCTGCAATCATGAGCTTATGGGAAGCATCTAATTCTTTAATAATTACTTCGTGTCTCCAACCCTCTTCGGTTGTCCCTTCTGGCAGACGTAAAGGTGTCATCGCCGTGCGATCGCCAGCAAATACCCATACTACCCCCAACTTTTCTTCTGTAGGATAGGCAAAGTTACACTTAGCACCCTTGGGTATAGGAGCATCTTCTGCCATTGAGGGAATCTTTTTGCAGTCTCCACCCGCACCAAACTGCCAGCCATGATATGGACATTCTACGTTGCCATCTTTAACTTGACCACGAGATAAAGGGACTCCTTGATGAGGACAGGAATCGTAAAGACAAATAACATTATTATCTTCGTCTCTAAACAGCACCAATGGTTCATTCAATAGCGAAGTACTATAAGGCTTGTCGGCTGGTACTTCTGAAGATAGAGCTAGAGGATACCAATAATTTTTGAGAAATTCCATGACTTTGGTTTTAATATATTTGAGGATTGTAAGACTCGTTGTTCGCTTCCTGCTTCTGTACGGGCAAACGGTGAAGCAGTGCGGTCTTTGCGAGAAGTAAGGCTTTAGCCGCAACTGCTGAACCCTTTAGGGCCGTTCGCCCCTACCTAACTCCTTCAATAATGCTGACGTTAGAACGAGTAGGAATAATTTTGTTCAAGCTAAAGCCAGATGCTTCTAGAAGCGATTGATATTCGGCTGCGGTACGTTCGCGACCGCCTAACGTTACCAACATATGTAAATCGATTAGTTTGCCCGAAAATGGCTCATTACCTAGAGGAATAACCTGTTCGACTATCAGCAGCTTACCGTTGCCTGGCATTGCTTGATAACAGTTGCGTAAAATAGCGATCGCCTGGTCGTCATCCCAATTGTGCAGTATGTATTTTAAGAAGTAGGCATCCGCACCACTAGGTACAGACTCAAAGAAATCTCCTTCGACTGTTTCACAGCGATCTTGTATTCGCTCGGCGTTTAAGAGTGACTCAGCAGTAGCGATCGCATCTGGCCGATCGAACAAAGTCCCTTGAAGATGAGGATTGGCTTTGAGTATAGCTGCAATTAGACTACCGTTACCACCACCAACATCTACCAAAGTTGTAATTTCTGAAAAGTCATAGCCATTGACAATAGCAGGTTTAATTGCTTCGGAGATATTGTTCATGGCGCGATTGAATACTTCCCCAGACTCGGCATTTTGACTGTAATAGTCAAATACGGGCATCCCATACTCTCGCTCAAATGCGTTTTCGCCTGTTTTTAAACTATAAAGTAAATTACTCCAAGCGTAGTAGTATTCTTCTCCTCCTAATAGAATTGAGTCCCGCATCGATTCTGTAATATCACTACGGAGTCCTTGGGCGATCGCAGTTAGGGTAAAATTACCAGATTCCTCTTCGGCAAAAATGCCCACGCTTGCTAATGCCCGCAATAATCGATAAAGAGATTGAGAATCTGTATCTGTAATCTTGGCTAGTTGTTGGTAATTTTCCGCACCGTCTTTGAGTAAATCTGCAATCCCCAATTTGGCAACAGCATAAAGCGATTGTGAAATCCAGTAACCGCTTGACATTTGTAGCAATGCCATTTTTGCCTTGATGTCTAGAGGCTGTACATTCTCTTGCTGTAATTGCATGACCAGAACCACTTTATTTTTTTAGTCGCTTTACCCATATTTAGCATTTGTGAATCAAAGTATGGGTACAACAAAAGCAGAAGATGTTAGCAACTTTTGTTCTTTTTATGTTGAAAAAAATTATGTATGAATATTGAGCTATACCAAAACTATTGGTAAATTATTTGTTATAAATCCGATTTGGCTGGTCGATTAATAGTATTTAAAATGGTTATTTTAAATGTTTATAGTGCTTTTATAAATCTAGAATTATAAATTTCAGATATAGCTCAACGAAAATTAGACGCTTGAATATAAATTTTAGGTAAACCAGAGCAAAAACTTTGCTTATAAATGATAGATATGCAAAGATTTGACGAAGTTTGTAATTGAAACAGCTTAAATCAGTTTTAAATAGACTAAAGTTCTATCCAGAAGTGGTATTAACCGAGCAAACTTTATCTATAAATTGCCAACTGCACTTAGACATTTTGACGATATTTAGTTTTGATTCTCGATATTCTTGGCAGAATTTGAGTTGCTTTAAATATTAGACATACTTTAATGTCGTAAAAATTGATTGATTATTTATTTGCCAAAGCCAATCGAGATTTATATTAGCTGAACTGTCTTAAAGTCAAATTGTAATAGTGCTACAAAATAGCGTCGAATAATTGTCATATCTCTATCTCTATTAACTATGAATAGCTTTAACTTTACACAACTATCCGATACTATTGCACCGCCCCATATATCTTTTGCTAATCCTGCAATCAACGCCAAAGGTGATATTGCTTTTGAAGGTTTTCTCAGTCCAGATTTACCTCCAACTGGTATTTTCTATGCTAATAATTTTCAAGACAATTTTGAAAGTAGAACTGTTGTAGACAATAGCGAAATATTCTTAAATACGGGAGCTTTTCAGCCTGTTTTTGACCCATCAATTAACGACTGGGGGCAAGTTGCTTTTATTGAGAATGAAACTAGTATTTTGACTGATGAAAATGGCGCGCCGATTTTCGATGAAAACAATGAACCAATTATCCAGTTGGATAAAGCTTCGATTCAAGTTGGCAACGGCGAACAAGAACCATTTACCTTAATTGAAAGTATTAAACCATTTAATTCTTTCGCTGGTGCTAATTTAAACAATCGCGGTACGGTTGTCTACGTTGCAGGGAATCTATTAGACGTACCAGTGGATTTTCCAGTCACAAGCACGATCTCTACCGTAAGCAATGGACAGACCACAGAAATTGCTTCAACTGACGGTATTTTTAGTAGCTTTGATGTAAGTTTAGATACGATTGGTGGTGATGGACCAATAACAGCTTTAGACATCTCTCCCTCGATTAATGAGAATGACGAGGTAGCATTTAACGCGGGTTTAGATGCAGGAGGACAAGGTATTTTTGTCGGTGATGGGGAAACAATTACCGAAGTTGCCAACAGTGAGGGAAAGTTCGATCTATTTAGTAACCCAAATATCAATGATGAAGGTACAACGGCATTTTTAACCCAGCGAGATGATGGTAGTCGCGGTATTTATCTCAATGGTTATGGAAAAACTGAATTACTAGTAGATGATGGTGGGCGTTTTAGCTTTTTTAATTCTGAACCTGCTCTTAACAATAATGGAGAGGTAGCATTTTATGCTGAATTAGATGACGGCAGTGCAGGTATTTATGTTGCCTCGGAGTTGGGAAGCAGTCTCGTTGCTTCTGTAGGTGATGAAGTCGCAGGTTCAACAGTTCAAGAATTAGTGATTGTCCAAGATGGACTCAATGATTCAGGTCAAGTTGCTTTTCAAGCTCAACTCGAAGATGGTACTTTCGCTATTCTCCGCGCCGATCCTGTTTCCAATCCTACCCATAATAACGATCGCCTGTATGGTGATGTCGGGAATAACTATATTGATGGTTGTACTGGAAATGACCTAATTGTAGGCGGGAAAGGAAACGACACCCTAATAGGTGGAAAAGGAAATGATATTCTGCGAGGTGGAGAAGGATATGACATTCTTACAGGTGGAGCAGGTCATGATACCTTAGTCGGTGGTGATGATGCCGATATATTTAAGCTTGCGCCTGATAGTGGAATAGACCAGATTCTTGATTACTCTGATGGAATAGATAAGTTTTCTTTAGATAATCATTTACAATTTGATTATTTAGAGATTGCACAACATAATGGCAATACTGAAATTAGCCTATCGTCTACGGGAGATGTACTGGCTTCACTGTACGATATAGATGCCCAGGAGATCGACATATTAGATTTTGTCTAGTTTTGAATTTTAATTAGGAATGATTTTGCTTTTCGAGAAAAGGTTCTAGCATACGCTAGAATCTTTTTTTTTCTACTACAGACTTTTCTTCAACACTACTCGTACACAATCTGTACCCATAGCTTGAACTTCAAAGATAGAATTTTAAAATTGCGATCAGTTATGTGCAGCTTATAATCCTGCTCTAAAAGCATTCAACAAAGATCGAAATTTATTTTTCAGCAAAATTACTTTACTGCTAACTAGTACCCTAACTGTAATGGCAACAGAGCGACACAACCCTGATTCATTTTTGATCAAAATTACTTTACTGCTAACCAGTACCTTGACTGTAATGGCAGGAGCAATCATAGCTCCTTCCTTACCAGCAATGCAGGAGCATTTTGCTAATGTTGATAACGTAGAATATTTAGTCAAACTAGACTTGACCATTCCTGCCTTATTTATTGCTTTTGGTGGTTTGGTAGTCGGAATATTTATCAACCGTATTGGACGCAAACGGTTATTGATTGCCTCAACTTTACTATATGCTTTTGCTGGTAGCGCGGGTTTTTTCTTAAATTCCTTGTGGGCAATTATAGTTAGTCGTGCTTTGCTAGGATTTGCGGTAGCGGGAACTATGACTGGGGTAATGACGATTATTACCGACTACTATCAGGGTCAAAAGCGAGCTAGCTTTATGGGTACGCAAGCTGCCGCTATGGGTTTTGGCGGGATGGTATTCGCCGCTATTGGGGGGATAAGTGCCGATTTTAACTGGCGTTTTCCCTTTTTAATATATTTGTTTTCTTTAGTAGTTTTGGTCTTGATTGCGATCGCCTTATACGAACCCAAAATCGAACAAGTAAGAGGTGCTAAAAACAATCGCCCTCCTGCGATGCTGCCAAAAGAGTCTATGGGGATTATCTATGGTTTAGCAATGGCATATATGATTGTCTATTATTTAATCTTTGTACAGTTGGCTTTTTATCTGAAGGAGGTTAGTAACGCTAGTGCTGCCCAAAGCGGTATTGCGATCGCTGTATCTACTTTGGCAGGCGCAGTTGCTTCTTCGCGTTACGGTGCGCTCAAACAACGTCTTGATTTTAGCAGCATTATCATTATTGCCTTCACGTTAACGGCAATCGGTCAATTTATTATCGGTACAGGAAACAGCTATCAAATAGTTTTAATCGGTTTAATTATTAGCGGATTAGGGTTTGGCTTAAGTATGCCCAACTTCAGCAATTGGTTGGCGACTATTGTGCCTGGCTATCTGCGTGGTAGAGCTTTAGGGGGATTAACCACCTTTATTTTCTTGGGTCAATTTCTTTCTCCTATCCTAAGTCAAAACGTAATTAAAGTTGTGGGATTGGGCAATATATATATCCTAGGCAGTATTTTGCTCCTACAGATGGCAATAACTTTACTAGTGATCAAAATCTCTACAGCACTAGTTGCCGAGAAAATTTGAAATTAGAGACATGAAACTCTCAATTTTATTTGAATCTCCTTTTTGGATTGCCTTACTAGAATCAGAACGTGACGGCTTATTATATGCAGCACGTCATGTTTTTGGTTCAGAACCTAGCTCAAAAAATGTTTATGAATTTATTTTGAGTGGAGAATACCGAATTTTAGTTGAGAGTATGACCGTGGGTTTACCCGTCGATAACGCTAAAAAACGACCCATCAATCCTAAACGGCTGCAACGTCAAATTAGAAAAGAAAAAGAGCGATCGGGTATTTCTAATCAATCACGGGAAGTTATGCGACTTCAGCAGGAAGAAAACAAAAAAGAGCGTTGTTTAACTTCTAAAGAAGAACGAGTGGCTAAACGTAACTATAAACGCGAACTTGCCACAAACAAACGAAAACAAAAACATCGCGGCAGATAATATTGCAGTACGTTAATCGCTTAGGAAAGAATTGACTGCCTGTACGTCAGTAAAGAGTAATGAAGTAATAGATCTCTTGCAAAAATAAATTAGGAATTAAAATTAACCCCTTTTCCCTTTTGCCTTTCTTGGTGCGCGTACATGCGGGCAAGCCCTTTGTCTTGCGCCTTGCGTCGGCGCGGTGAAGCAGTTGCGGTGGACTAGGTTCCCTGGCATAAGCAAACTGCTAAACCCTTTAGGGGGTCGCACCGCTTTTCAATACTGTTCGGTTAGTCTTTCAAGTTATTTCGTTCGCCCCCTAAATCCCCCAAGATTGGGGTAGGGCTGTTTCATTCTCAATTGAAGGGATGCAATCGAGAATAAAATACTTAATAACTCGATTAATGGCAGAAAGATAGTAATAATGATAAATTATTGCTCATATAATCTAAAGCCTCGGTCATTGAATCAAAACCATGAACTCTTAGTAAGTTAAGAACCCAACTTTTAATCAAAGAAATATTAGTCGCGGCTTTGCCCTGAAGCTGAGAACTAGTATCTTCTTGAGTTACGACATCTTTGACCCAATGCAGACGATTCTCGATACTCCAATGTCGTCGAATACCTTGAGGTATTAGTGCAGAAGTTGGTGCTAAAGAACTAATATAATAAGTCGCCGAATCAGATTCATAATCGTGATTGCCTCTTGTTCGCGAACGGAAAACTTTAACGATACTACCAACTTTAGTCCCACGCTCGTCAAGATCCAATGGAGGAGAAAACACTTCTACAGTTCGATGTGTTAGTCGATTTCTAGTTTTCTCAGTCTGCTCAAAACAATTAATTGCACTTGTATTGAGTGTTTGAGACTTGATTAGAGAAATGCAGTGTTTTTTGATTTTTTTTAACTACAATTAAATAATTATTTTTACTGGCGATAATTGTAGAGATGGTTTTTTTTGGCAATGTAAAGCATCCATTGTGAACACGACTCCTTTTAAGTCTAATAATTCCAATAAGTCTTGTACCGCAACAATTTCACTCTGTTTCTTATTTTCCATGACTTTCAATCCTAAGATTTCGCCACGCTCATGAGTAAAAGCAGAAACCATCATGACAAAATTTTGCTGTTTACCATAACAGTCATTAACAGTATTTTTCAAGCTTTTGCCATCGATAGCAATCCATTGACCTTGACTATTATGAGTATATTGAGATGCCCAGTCATTAAATACAATTGCTACTGCCTCATAGTCCAAGCTCATCATTACTCTTCTAATGGTTGAGTAAGATCCCACTCTTGCTTGTGGGATTTCAAGAGTTTTGATTAATTGACGACGATGTCGCTCGACAAATCTGCCCAAACCTCTGTATCCCCAGTAACCGCTCATGATTCCTAAAATCATAATTAATAAGATTAGCCACAGAGAATGTCTTCTACCACCAGATTTTCGTTCATCAGGTATTTGTTTTAGATAGTCGATTAAACTGTAATTTAGGTCTTTTGAATTCATTGAGCGGTTAAATTAGGTTTTTAAACCAATTTACATGATCTAACTCTAGAATGAAACAGCCCTACCCCAATCTTGGGGTAGGGCTGTTTCATTCTATAGAAAAGAGATGCGATCGCGAATAAGATAACTATCAAACGAATTAATGGCAAAAAGAAAGCAGCAATGGCAAATTATTGCTCATATAATCCAACGCCTCAGTCATAGAATCAAAACCGTGAACTCTTAATAGATTGAGAACCCAGCTTTTGAACAACGAAATATTAGTCGATGCTTTCCCCTGGAGTACTGGACTAGTATCTTCTTTGGTTACGACATCCTTAACCCAATGCAAACGATTCTCGATAGTCCAATGTCGTCGAATACCTTGAGGAATAAGAGAAGAAGTCGGCGGTAAAGAACTAATGTAATAAGTAGCTGAGTCCGATTCATAATCGTGATTACCTCTTGTTCCCGAACGGAAAATTTTAATAATGCTATGAACTCCTACCCATCGAGGATCGAGGTTTGACGGCGGAGAAAATACTTCTACAGTTCGATGAGTTAGTCGATTTCTCGTCTTTTCCGTCTGCTCGAAGCAACTAACTGCCTTTGTACTCATTGCCTGAGATTCAATTTGCCGATATAGTGTTTTTTGATTTCTTTTGACCACAATTAAGTAGTTGTTACCACTATTAATGATTGCTGATACCGTTTTTTTTGACAGTGTAGGGCATCCATTGTGAAGACGACTCCTTTTAAATCTAGTAATTCCAATAAATCTTGTACGGCGACAATCTCACTTTGTTTCTTATTTTCCATTATCTTTATCCCTAAAATTTCGCCTCGATAGTGGCTGAAAGCCGAAACCATCATCACGAAATTTTGCTGTTTACCATAACAGTCATTAACGGTGTTTTTCAGGCTTTTTCCATCGATGGCAACCCATTGACCATCACTGTTGTAAGTATATTGAGATGCCCAGTCATTAAAGGTCTGAGCTACTGCCTCATAATCTAAGCTCATCATCACTCTTCTGATGGTCGAGTAAGATCCCACTCTTGCTTGTCGAATCTTTAGAGTTTCAATTAATTGACGACGATGCCGTTCGATAAATCTGCCTAAACCTCGGTATCCCCAATAACCGCTCATGATTCCCAAAATCATGATTAATAAGATGAGCCACAGAGGATGCCTTCGACCACTTGCTTCTCGTTCATCAGGTATTTGTTTTAGATATTCAATTAAACTCTTCTCTAAATCTTTTGAAGTCATTTTGCATCTAAATCAAGCATTTACTTTAATCTACATGACTTTGTTCGAGAATGAAACAGCCCTACCAAGATTGGGGGACTTTAACGAATCTTACTCCTCCAAATTTGGGGGCTGGGGGGCTTAACCGAACGGTATTGCACCGCTTTTCCCTTTTCCCTAAACCCAACCGAAATTTATGGGAATTATGCAAGAGGTCTAATGAGTATCTGAATGCAAGCACATATTGCTCATTTGGGTAGAGATGAATGGCTATTCGTTCTTGCAGAATAGTATATTCGGCGATCGACAAAAAACAGACATAAATTAAGCAGTTTTGAAACCTTTCCTCGTCTCGTTTATAGCTTTCAAATGCCATACTCAAAGCTAGAATGCTTTAATCGTTCATGCCGACAGCAATTATTCCCATTAGAATAAAAAATTTTAGATTTCTAATTTGAGCTTGGGCGGACTACATCGAGCGATCGAGTGTATGTATCTTAGCAAAAGTTTCCCATATAACAATTCTGTTAAACGGAGCAATTAAATAATTATGACAGGACAAACTGTAAATAAAGGTCGCGTAGCAGTCTCTTTAGCTGCATTAGCTTCGTTGATTCCAGGTCTAGCTGCACTATATTTTTGGCGACTTCAGGCTAACCCGCCCGTGGCTACTACTACTACTCCTGAAGTTGTTCCTGAAGTCCCAGTTGCCAGAAACGTAACTTCTTTAGGTCGTGTTGAACCAAAGGGAGAAGTTATTACAGTTAGCGGGACTGTTGGCAGTCGCATTAGCCAATTATTGGTCGATGAAGGTCAGCAGCTAAAAAAAGGTGAAGCGATCGCTTATTTAGAAGATCATGACGAAAAAGAAGCTGAAAAGAACCTAGCTGCTAGTCAGTTAGCAGAAGCTCGTACACGTTATGACAGCGTCACAAAATTTGCCGAAGCTCAAATTGAAGAAGCGATGACTCGTATCGAGCAGATAAAAACACCCCAATCTTTTGAAGTTGCTGCTCAAAAAGCTACAGTCAAGCAATTATCAGCAGAGTCAGAGATTGCCAAGAAAGATTATCAACGCAATCAGTATTTAGTCAAAGAAGGAGCAGTTTCCCAAGAAATTTTGGATGAAAAAGCAGTAAATTACTTTAGTAAAAAAGGCGAACTAGAAAATGCCAAAGCGCAGTTATCACAGTTCACTGAAACACGCCAAAAAGATTTAGGAAATGCTCAAGCCCAATTACAGTCTGCTAAAGCTTCTCTGGCTCAAACTCAAAGTGAAATCGAGGTCAAGTCTTCACAGAGTAATTTGGAACTAGCAGAAGCAAGTTTAGAGCGTACTATAATTCGCGCACCGCGATCGGGTGAAGTTTTAGATATTAAAACTTATGCAGGGGAAGTGATCGACGATGATGGCATTTTGCAGCTTGGTGATGTCGATCAAATGTATGTGGTTGCAGAAATTTATGAAAGCGATATTGGCAAGATTAAACTCGGTCAACAGGCAGTTATTACTGACCCCAGTTTGCCTAAAAAGATTACAGGTACAGTAGAGCGAATTAGTTCACAGATTAGTAAAAATGACGTTTTAGATACCGATCCTGCTGCCGATACAGATTCGAGGGTAATTGAAGTCAAAATTCGTTTAAATCAGAAAGATAGTTCTGTGGTCGCAGGTTTAATAAATTTACAGGTTGATGTAGAAATTGAATCAGCCGATGTTGCCATAAAGTCTTAATCCATTCTAGCTTTTTGCTGAATTTTAATATGCGCGGTCTAATCCCACCCTTGGCATGGTTGCAATTAACTAGAGAGAAAACTCGTTTGTTAGTAGCATTATCAGGTATTGCCTTTGCAGTAATTTTGATGTTAATGCAGCTAGGTTTTCGCGATGCTCTGTTTGATAGTGCAGTCAGAATACATCATCAATTAAAGAGCGATATATTTATTCTCAACTCCGAGTCCCTTTCTCTGGTTGAATTAAAAGAGTTTTCTCAAAGACGCTTATATCAGGCTCTAGGGCTGCCTGGAGTTGAGTCTGTCAGTCCTATATATATTGGTTACGGCTCTTGGAAAAATCCCCAAACGGGAGGAAAACGTAGTCTGATGACTATTGGGATCGATATTGACCATAATGTCTTTGACTTGCCCGAAGTTAAGCGAGATTTGCCCGCACTCAGAGAAGACGACGTGGTTTTATTTGATCGCGCATCGCGACCAGAATTTGGCGATATTGGTAAGTTACTAAAGCAAAAATCTAGGGTCACGGCAGAATTGGAAGACCGCCGTGTTGCCGTCAAAGGTCTGTTTAATCTTGGAGCTTCTTTTGGTTCTGATGGTACTGTAATCACTAGCGATCTTAACTTTATTCGTCTTTTTAACCCGCAACGCTCAAAGGGTTTAATCGACATAGGTGCAATATCACTCAAAAAAGGTGCATCCACCGCCCAAACTATTCAACAACTGCAAAAGAGTTTGCCCCAGGACATTCAAGTATTGTCAAAAGCTCAGTTTATCGAGTTAGAGAAAAGCTACTGGCGAGACAGTACTGCTATTGGCTTTATTTTTACTCTAGGAACGGTTCTGGGTTTTGTCGTTGGTACGGTAATTGTCTATCAAATTCTCTATGCTGATGTTACCGACCAACTAGTTCAGTATGCCACTCTCAAGGCAATAGGCTACAGCAACTTTTACTTATCTAAACTTGTATTTCAAGAAGCAGTACTGCTCTCTATTCTAGGATTTATTCCTGGATTTGCTTTATGCTTACAGCTTTACCAAGGTGCTAGGGAGGGGTCGGGTCTACCTCTGGAGATGACCTTACAACGAAGCCTGACAGTTTTTTTCCTGACCATCTTAATGTGTGTTATTTCGGGATTAATTGCTATGCGTAAAACTCGCTCTGCCGATCCTGCCGATATATTTTAAAACCATGAAACCATCCAATACAATTGTGGCGATCGATCGGCTTAACTATCATCTTGGCAAGGGAAAGCTACGTAAGCAAATTTTGTTCGATATCGATGCCAAGATTGAGCCAGGCGAAATTGTTTTTCTAACTGGTCCTTCTGGTTCGGGTAAAACTACCTTGCTAACCTTAATTGGGGGACTGCGATCGCCCCAGTCGGGAAGTCTCCAAGTTTTAGGAGAAGAGCTAAATCAGGCATCGCCCAAACAGCTAAGATATCTACGTCGCAACATCGGCTATATTTTTCAAACCCACAACTTACTTAATTCTCTGACTGCTCGACAAAACGTACAGATGGCATTGGGTTTACATCCAGATATTTCTCGTCGCGAAGGGATTAAACGAGCCGAAGAACTCTTAACTAAAGTTGGTTTGGGTGAACTAATTAACGCCCACCCCCATAAGCTTTCGGTCGGTCAGCAACAGCGTGTGGCGATCGCTCGCGCCTTGGCTTCTCATCCCAAAATTGTTCTAGCCGATGAACCTACTGCATCTCTCGATAAAAAATCGGGTTTGGAGGTGATTGAGTTGATGCAGGATTTAGCCAAAAAGCAAAGTTGCACCGTAGTTTTAGTAACCCATGACGTACGCATCTTCGATTATGCAGACCGCCGACTCAATCTCGAAGATGGGCGTTTATCAGCAATAAATTGACCGTTGGTCAGACATTTAAATACAAAAATTACTATAGGAAATTAATCATGGATTACACTGAAAAATTCGCTTGCGCTATTGGTGTCTGTTCGGCAATCTTATTTGGTAATAATACTTCAGCTACGGCAGAAAATATACCTACTGATATTAAAGCCAAGCAGCCAGAGCGATCGCATTCTGGCGTGAAAAGATTGCAAACCAACCTTACCACGCCCTTGCTGCCGAATTTAGAGCAGCTTTCGATTGGCGATCGCCAACAATTTTTAACTGCTGCCGAATGGCATTTTTTACCTATAAATAACAAATTATCTCAGTTAACCCCACCGTCCGTTCTCGAAAGCTCAAAATCTAAACTGCCATCAATTTTGGATCAGGGCGCATTCAGTACTAATGCCGACGATCTCTTGCCACTTCCTGGCCAACCTGATGAAGTAACTACCAATTTACAACCACCTATTACTAAACAATCCACATTAGTAGCTACGGCAGAAAATATACCTACTGACATTACCAAGCAGCCAGAGCGATCGCCTTCTAGCGAGAAAAGATTGAAAACCAATCTTACAACGTCTTTGCTGTCGAATCCAGAGCAGTTTGCCATAGGAGATCCTCAGCAATTTTTAACTGCTACCGAATGGGATTTTTTACCTGCGAATAATGAATTATCTCAGTTAACTCCACTGTCCGAGCAAGACTCAAAATCTAGACTGCCAGCAATGTTGAATTTGGGAGCATTTGGTAATAGTACCGACGATCCCCTATTACTTCCTACCCAACCCAAGGGAGTAACTATCGATTTAGAAAAACCGATTACGATCAAACAAGCCGTATCGGTAGCTATGAACCGCAATCAAGATATCGAAATATCTCGATTAAATGTCAATACTGCTTTAGAACAGCTACAGGAAGCTAAGGCAGCACGATTCCCTACTCTAAGCGCATCAACGGGTTTTGATAATGTACGACCTGCTGCTGCAATCGGAGGTGCTGGTGCAGTTGGAGGTGCTAGTACAGTCGGAGGTACTGGTGCAATTAATCAGTCACAAGCATCTGATATTTCCACCACGACCAACACATTTAGTAGTTCATTATCTCTTAGTTACGATCTTTACACGAGCGGAAGTATTGGAGCAACTATTGATAGTGCCGAAAAACAAGTCCGCGTCAACCAGCTAGCTTTACAGCAGACTATTGAAGAGACTACTTTACTGGTGGCCACTAACTACTATGATTTACAGGCTGCTAATGCCCAGGTAGACATCGAAAAAGCTGCCGTAGAAGATGCTCAACAAACTTTAAACGATGCCGATGTTCTCCAACGTGCAGGAACAGGCACGAAATTTGAGGTGTTACAGGCTAAGGTAGCATTAGCTGATGCCAAACAACTATTAAATATCGAACAGGCTAATCAAGTTATTGCCCAAAGAACTCTAGCAGATACTCTAAATATAGGGCAAAAAGTCGAGCTAAAGACTGCTGATGCAATTGAGGTTGCTGGTTCGTGGAAACCTTCTTTGCCAAAAAGTATTGTTATGGCATATAAAAATCGCGCCGAACTAAAACAATTTTTGTTAGATAGAGAAATTAACCGCGATCTGCGTCAAGTTGCTTTGGCTGAAAATAAACCTCAAGTTAGCTTGGTTGCTAGTTACGATCTCCAAGATCAGTTAAATGATAATATAAATGCTGCCGATGGCTATTCGGTTGGAGCAAGCGCACTCTGGAATTTCTTTGACGGTGGCGCAGCACGCTCTAGAGCTAGACAGGCAGCTACAAATATTGAGATTAACAGTGCAGAATTTGCCAATCAACGAGATGCAATTCGTTTGGAAGTAGAAAATGCTTATTATACCCTCAACGCCAACCAAGAAAACATTGATACAGCAAGTCAATCCGTTGAGCTAGCTACAGAAAGTCTAAGGTTATCCAGATTAAGATTCCAAGCAGGAGCTGGCACACAAACTGACGTAATTAATGCTCAATCAAGTTTGACCACTGCTCGTGGCAATTTGCTAACCGCCATTATTGATTACAATCAGTCTTATGTCCAACTTCAGCGAGCCGTTAGTAATTTACCCAATTTGCCAGAAATTCAGGAAAAGAGTTAAATAAACAGAGCTTGAACCCTTTAACCTTGACAATTCAAATTACTTTTTCCAATAGCTAAATTCTGGTTCATAGTAAGTATCGTTGAGATCGCTAACGCGATCGCTCATGTAAGATTGTGCATCAATAATTGCTTGGTTGTAGACATTAGGACAAATTTCTTGTAGGCAAAAGTTTAGAAGTAGTGAAGCTTTCAAATCGCCGATCTCTTCGCCCATTTCTGCTTCAAAATACCGTTTGATTGATTCGATTGACTTTTGTTTTGCTTCTTTTGATAGTTTGATCGTCATAATTATTTATCTTACTTTTTTCCGTATTTTGATCGAGACTGATTAGCTAGTCTTCCTGGTATGTCCCATACTGTAGCCGATTGTCTCGAAGTGAACTGCGATCGCAATTGTTCAATTATTTCTTATGTAAATGACAAAAAAACCTTCTGGTTCGACTTTACTTGGGAGTGAAGCGAGGCTGCTATCAGGCGATCGCCTGATAGCAGCCTCGATCTCGGTATCTTTTTATTTTCTATCGTCTTGTCAGCACCCTTGGTTACGGGCATTGCTTCTCACGAGTGGTTGAGCATTATTTTTATCATACCGATTGTGACCCATCTATTGTTCCACTGGCGTTGGATTGTTAACGTTACCCGTCGGTTATTGTTAACCCTACCAAGAGAAACCCGTTTTAATCACCTTTGGGACGTGCTGCTGTTTGTGGTAATGACTTTGATTATTTTTTCTGGACTGCTTGTTTCTCAAGAAGCACTGCCGTTTCTAGGCATTTCTATTAAAGTCGATCCGTTTTGGCAAGCCATTCACAATATTACTGCCAATCTTTTCTTAATCCTGTTAGGGATTCATATCGCCATGCACTTGGAACTGGCTATTGCGGGTATTTTGGCGAAAGGCTAGTGAGGGCGAACGACAATGAAGATGATCGAGACGATAAAGCGAACTAGTAGACTTTATCGGAAATAAGTCGAAAAGCTCGAAGAACTAGTTTCTTCTCTTCTCTTCTTAAAATTAGGAGAATTTTATGTATCTAATATCTCTTTTCTGACGATGACTAAGACGAAGATTATGCAGTCCACAAGCTGTTTCCATCACATCATCAATATAGTGATCGACCCAATTACGAAATTTCTGAACCACGATCTGACATCGTTTGATTCCGCAGATCTGGTGTTCTATCTCAACTCTTATCTTCGCAATTTCTCGATTTTTCTCTTTTTCATGATCAGTTAATTCTGCTTTAGGAAGCTTCTTCGTCGGTTGTTTAATCCTAACTCCCGATGGTGCAAATCCTTGAAATCCTGTATCTTGCCACAGAATACTCCCTTTGGGAAAATGATAGTCTTCTTCGTCGGCAATTTTCTTGTCATGTTTTTTGCCTTCATAAGTGTCACTTAAGAACAACACTTTTCCTCCTCGCTCACTCACCACATTATTTTTAACCATGTGAGCTTTCTTCTTTCCACTATAGAAAGTTTTACGCTCTTCCTTATCTTGTGGTCGATTGATCGCTCGCTCCGTCCCATCAATCATAAATTCTAAACTGGGGCAGGTGTTCAGTAAATCTTCTAGCTTTGCAGGTTCACGTTCTGGTAATTGTTTCTCCCTTTTCAAAGCTTGATTGAGTACTTTTGTTAGTCCGTGTACCCATTCATTTGCCTGGGCTTGGCTCATTCCAAATAAAAATCCTTGTACTTCTTGGGTTGGATAAAGTCGAAAGTAAATCAAAATAAATAGCAACTTATCTTCCAGTTTCTCAAGCCTCGCTTTCCTGCCACCTCCGAATGCTCTGTGTCTGTTTCCTCGCTTAAAATTTTCTTCTATGAACTTTGACCATGCAGGTTCAAAGCTAGCTAATAAAGCTTCAAATTCTTCGATTTTTAATCCTGTTAAGCTCTGTAGAGTTCGAGGTCTATTCTGTAGCTCTGCATAGTTGACTTTCACTCTCTACCTCTCTTACTCAACTTCTTGCTACTCATTTTACATACTTAATTCCGATAAGGTCTAGTGTAATTCTTGCCGCAGCAGGGATGGTAATTTTAGTCGCATTGCCCTTAGCTAAAACCAATTGGGCAGAAGCTATCCGCACTGGATTTGCCGAACACCATCAACCAGAACTAACAGAAGCAAACGATACTGGTTCGTTAAAGGCGATCGCATCTTCACTACTAAAAGCCACGATGCTGATGGGTGTCCCTGGCGCAGTCACGATATTAGTTCGGATTAAGAAGCGTCGAAAAACCAAACGCACTTCTTTAATAAAACGTTAGTAATTTTATTACCCCTATAAAATATTAATAAAAATTCAGACTCGCAAATTTGAAATACTAATTATTAATTTAAAAAAATTATCTTACTCGCTCCTCAATACCCGCTGAATAGTTTTAAGCTGTAGGCTAAAAATTATTGAACCACCCAAACAAACCAAACCGTTAAAAATAAAGGTGTTGACTACTCCAATCTGACTGGCTAACCAACCAGAAAATAAATTGCCAAAAGGAACTACACCCATAAAAGCCATAGAAACCAGGCTCATTAATCTGCCTATTTTGTCATCATCGACTATGGTTTGCAGCACTGTGTTGGTGGAAGCTAGCTGTAAAATGACGCTAAAGCCAATCAGCACCATAACTGGGAGAGAAAATAATAAAACATTAGATAAAGAAAAAATAATAAAGCCAGTTCCTAGTAGCATAGGCGCGATCGCGATCGCCTTTTCTAAACCATATATATGCGACTTGGAACTAAGATAAACGCTGGCAATCAAAGCCCCAAGTGCCGAAGCACCCATCAGTAATCCTAGAGTTTCTGAACCTCCTTTAAGAATATCAGCAGCAAAAATGGGGATCAAAATCACATAGGGCAAGCCGAAAAATCCAAGTAAGGATAGCAATAGCAGCATCGGACGAATTACCGAATTGTTATAAGCATAGTCAAATCCTTCTTTTAGCTTTTGGATGGTCGAAGTAGTGCTAGGAACGATCTTAGTTGCGGGAATTTTCATCACCAAAAAAGCAGCAATTACCGCTATATAACTAATACCGTCGAGCAAAAAGCAAACTCCCGCACCGACGCTAGCCACTAAAAAACCAGCTACCGCAGGACCAATTAATCTGGCACTACTAATTAAAGAAGAATTAAGGGCGATCGCATTGCCTAAATCTTCTGGCTGTTCGATAATTTCCTTGACAAAAGCCTGGAGTGTTGGCATATACAGGGCGTTAACTATACCTTGGAACAGCCCCAAAGCGATAATTTGCCCAACGTTGATTATGCCCGTCAAAGCCAATACTGCTAAGAGTAAAGACTGCACCATCGATAAAATCTGAGTGATAATTACAATTCGATGGCGCGAACCGCGATCGGCAATTACTCCAGCTATGGGTGAAATAAATAAAGTAGGAATACGGCTGGCAAACCCGACTACACCCAGTAACCAAGCTGAGTCGGTTAATTGATAAACTAACCAACTAGTAGCTAGAATAGTACTCCAGTTACCAATCTGGGAAATTCCTTGACCAATAAAATAAAGACAATAATTTCGGTAGCGAAAAGCACGTAAAATTGGGAGTTTTTTTTCAATTATTAGCTTCAAAAGATTTATTCCAATTGGTTAATCAATTGCAGAAGCGGATTATAATAAGCCTCTACAGTAGCAAAAATGCAATTAATCGCTTCCATTCGACAAGATCGCCATTTTTATTTGCCAGAATTTGATTTAGATCGTCGAAATCTCGGTGGATACTATCTTTTAACTGGCTAGCCTTCTGTTCATAAGCTTTAACCTGCTGAATATTTGACTCTCCCCGCACTAGATATCGCCAGAAATAATCAAACAGATCTACTAATACTCGAAAAGGAAAAGGTGCATTGTCATAATCTAGACTAGCTAAATATGCTTCATATTCCCTATCCATCCCCCGAATGATTAAATACTCCAAATAGTTGAGTTTGACAAAAGGATTTTTCGGAAATTGAGAAAGTGCATTTTGCATCAACTCTAAAGATTTTTCTGTTTGCCCTTGTTGAAGCAGAAATAGAGCATAGCGTTTAACTGCCCAAGTATAAGCAGGATTGAGGTCTAAAACCCGTTCGTAACAACTTTGTGCCGCCTCTGTCCGTTCGTATTTTTCCAGAAAATAGGCGTAGTGAGAAAGAGTCCAAAGATCTTTGTCGTATCCGTTGTTCAATGCTTGTTCGTACCATTTAGCAGCTTTATCCATCTGGAAATTTCTTTCGAGAATATAGGCATAGTAATTTGCTCCCGAACGATCTTCTTGCAGCGTAAAGGCTTTATTCAAGTGCCATAGAGCCAGGCTGTAATTATAAATTTTGCCGTGACACTGACCAATACCAAAATGGTAATCGGAGATTTCTTGTTGTCTAAGTAAATAGCCATACAGAGATATGGCGATATTGTAAACGTCTTCTTCTCTCAAAAAATCTGCTACTTCGGTAACGGTTTCCAAAGAATACTGCGAATGATTATCTAAAATTTGCTGATATTCTTGGTCACGAGCTAATTCCAGTAATTTATTATTAGTCATTGGTTATTAGTTGTTAGTTGTTAGTTGTTAGTTATTAGTTGTTAGTTATTAGTTGTTATTTCTCCTACTCCCCACTTCCCAGCCAAAAAGGATTAACTCCCCGTTCGGCTAATACTGCCCAGGCGGTTGCACCAACATGGAGACTGCGAAAATAAAGCCAGGCATTACCGTCAGGCTGAATAAAACCCGTGGTTAAGGTATTTTTATTGGTGGTGGGCATTCCTCCCGATCGCTCTTGTCCAGCTTCAAGCATTGCCAAAACAGCCTTTGCTTTTGAGGGTTGATTTGTTGCTTGATATGCTAATGCCATTTGTGCCGTACCTTCGTACCAGATACCGTCCCTGTCTTGGTTAAAATCAAAACCTCCTGCAACTTTGTGATGCTGTTCGGCATATTCAAGACATTGCCAATAGGGTTTAGAGGTTGTTTTTAAAGCCAAAGGTGTCCAAGCTTGGGCATCTAAAGGAATTACTTCTTGGTAAATAGTAGCTCCATCATCTTCTGTTCCCGTCCAAAAGTTGCCCGCGTCGCTATTCCACATAGTAAAGACAAACTTCTTGGCACTATCGGCTCGTTCTTGCCAAGCTGATTCTTTGGTAAGCAGATAAAGCCGTGTAAAAGCTGCATAGAGATCGAGGTTGTGTTCTGTAGACTTGTAGCTCAACTTTGTTTGTTGCCCTTCCCAACCTGCATATCCTCCCGTATAGCCCCCCGTACCCCTTGTATCACGACAGTTTTGTTCGATCCACTGCCCCAGGGCGATCGCCGATTCTAAATATTCTTCTCCTCCATAGGTTTGGTAATATCCCAGTAATGCCAGCATTGCCCAGGCAACATTACCCGTATGAGTACTGACGTTAAACTCGTTTTCTTGCCAGCTTTTAGTAGACTCGTCATATCTGCCAGGAAGTAAGAAAGAAGTTGAGTCAGGATCGAATTTGCCTCCCTTGTAAGCATTACGAATTCGTCCATCATGAAAAAAGCGATCGCCTTTTTGAGCTGCGACTAGAGTATTGATTATTTGTTTGGCTCGTTCTCGATCGTCTGAAGCGATAAAAGCCAAAGCAGCGACGGCGTTGTCATAAGTAAAAGCTACCTTTTGAGAGATAGAATCGAACTCAGGGGTAGAATCCATTGGTGCATAGCTAACCATAAAACCTAAAGTACGATCGCTTTGTTTGCCACTATTCTTATCAGTTTGGGTTATTGCCAAAGAGCGATCGAATACGTCTGCTAGATAGCTATAGCTGTTGTTTTTCAGTGTGGAATTAACCGAAAAATTATCAAAAGCTATCAAAATGGTAATCGTAATCAAAGCCAGACAAGAAAATTGAATAAACCAGCGCGATCGCCTATGAATAGATTTTGAGGAATTATTAGTTAATAAAAACATTATTATCAATTGTCCATTGATAAAAGGTGACCAACTATGTAGCTAATTATTAAAATTTCTAGTTAAAGGATAAATACGAAAAATTGAGCCAATCAAAGACCAGACAGATTTAACTTCACTGATTGATTGCTTTTGCCATCGATTTGGTTGACCGAAGATAAAGCTAACTAATTTTCTTTGTTTGAGCAGATCTAATTCAATGAAATCGATTTCTGCTAATAAGTTGCTTTGTCGATCTAAATTAGCTTTCTCAACAAAAACAGGAGCATTAAATAAGCCAATCTCAGGAATGTTTAAAATAGCAATTCGCTCTACAGCATTCAAAGGAGTGAGATTTTTAAGATCGAAAGAAGTTGTTGCGCCATGCTCAGATAAGCTTTTGGTAGTGCCGTCAAGTATTCTATCTTCAAACATCATTTGACAATTTAGCTGACAGGGAAAGCGAATTGCTAAAACTTTTTGGGGTACGTCGATCGCAATCAAGATTGCAATAAATAAAATGGCGGTGTTATAAATAGCCCAAAACAAACCAATACCAACTGAATCTAAATCTTGTTGCCATTGCCAGTTAAGAAATTGAGTGCCAATAGTTACTAAATAAAGCAGAAACAAGATTATTAAAGGGCTGGCAGCTTGCCAATTTAAGACGGCTTTTTTTGAGAATACTCCTTTAGGAGTGACTTTAAAACCTTTACCAAAAGGATTAATTAAAGTATTAATCACCATAAAAGCGATGGGAAAGGCAATAATTGCTCCATATACTTCCGCCCAAAAAAACGAACGTCTGCTACCATTTAGCCAAGCGAAAACTACGGCAAAAGTAAAGTAATAAGGCATAAAAAAGAACAGCAGTTCGCTAAAGCTAGCTTGAATAGGTGCAATTCCCCACCAAAAGTACGCTAGAGGTAAACACAGAAAAACGACATAGGCAGCAGATTGAAACCAGTAGAGAATGCCCAAGCCGTGAATAAAACGCTGTAACCAGTTTAAACCTGGTAAGGTAAAAGGATTAGCTCGACAAAATAAAGTTTGAATCGTTCCCTGTCCCCAACGTAAACGCTGGTCAATATAGCCACCAATATTTTCTGCTGCTAGCCCTGCTGAGAGAGATTCATTTAGATAAATAACGCGATCGCCTATTGCCTGAATTTTGAGAGAGGTTACAAAGTCTTCAGTTAGGGTTTCGGTAGGAATACCGTCGAGCTTGTCTAAAACTTGACGACGCACCACAAAAGAAGAACCACAGCAAATAACTGAATTAGCTGCATCACGACCTGAGAGAATCGCCCCAAAAAAGATATCTTCGTCGTTGGTAATAACGCTTTGTAAGCCCAAATTGTGTCGGATGGGGTCGCTATTATAATAAGCTTTATTAGTTTGTACTAGAGCAATATCTGACTGTTGAAAAAAGCCAATGGTGCGGGTCAGAAAGTTGCGTGTAGGAATAAAGTCGCAGTCAAACACAGCTACTAATTCGCCCTGGATTTGTCCTAGAGCGTGATTAATATTACCTGCTTTAGCGTGACGGTTATCTGGACGAGTAATATAATAACAGCCCAATTCTTGAGCCAAATCTCTCATTTCCCGTCGGCGCAGATCATCGAGGAGATAAATTCGTTTATAGGCATAGTCCATTCCCTGACAGCCAATAATTGTTCGGCGCAGCATAGCAACAGGCTCGTTATAGGTAGGAACGAGAACATCTACCCAGGGAGTATATTCCCCTTGCAATACAGCTTGGGATCTAAAATCTGCTTCGATAGTGCGATCGCGTTCAAAAACAGCCAACAACAGCGAAGAAATGCCCAAAATCCAGCCCAAAATCTCTAAGACCAACAGAAAAATACTGAGGGTGCCATTGAGCAAGTTATCTAAATTGAGGGTGACAAATAGCCGCCATAAAAAATAGCGTCCCAACAACAATAGCAAAATGCCCATTACTATCAATCGCAACCATTTTGGCGGATTGACTGGATATAGCTGAATTATGAGAAAAGTAACTGCAACCCCAACTAAACCAGGTAAAATTAGAGAATTGGTTTCAGGTGCAACGCTGCCAAAAGTTAGCTGACTACCCTGCCAAAAACTAGACAGTTCGGCAGTTGTTCCCCACCAATTTATTTTTGTCAACAGCAGAAACAAAATTCCTCCTGTCACCATAACTATTATTCCCTGTTCGATCAATGTCCACCAACTAACTTTTAGTTTATTTGTCACCGAACAATCCCCCTCTCATGTCACGCGTAAAAACTACTTCCGCACTACGTCCTACGTCACAGAACTGTGTCGAATTAACCTCAAGCGGTCGATCTAACTTGACTCTTACTGCTACCTGACGGCGGACGCTATCGGGTGGCGGTACGGCAATATCTCCTCCTGTTTGCACTCGTCCCGAACCTGCCCGAACCGACTCAACTTTGCCGCTGACCAAATCACCATTTTCTGCACCCAATAAACGCACCTTGACAGGTTTACCTGGATAAATTTTTCCTGCATCCTGCTCGGAGAAAAAGGCTTCTACCCAAAGGTTTTGACAGTTTAATACCTCCAAAATGGGAACACTCGCTTCAGCGTATTCGCCCGATTTCGATTCCACCGACCAAATAGGACCATTAGTGGGACTAGGAATCTTAGCCTGTTGATTGAGTGATAGCTGGCGATCAATCTTAACCAATTCGGCTTCAGTAGTTTGTTGGCGCACCTTTGCTTCGGCAAGTTGCTGCTGCATATCATTGATATCTGTACTTAATTCTCGCTGACGAATCTCTGAATATCCTAAAGTACGAGAACCGTCCAACTGTAGTCCTGCTTCGGCAGCTTTTGACTTTTGTTCGGCTTGCTTTACTTGCGATTGTGCATTCTTCACTTCGTTTTGAGCGCGATTGAAATTTAACTGAGATGCTTCTAACTTTTCTTGAGAAAGCACTCCCTGTTTAGCTAAATTGGCGATCCGCTCTAGATTTTTTTTAGCGGTCTTGGCAGCAAATAAAGCTTTATCTAGCTGATTTTTAGCAATATCTATTTGTTGAGCTTCATAATCCACTCCCAAGCCTTTTTGACTATTAGCTTCCTCTTGTAATTTAGCGATCGATTGACGGCGATCGCCCATTTGCGCTTCAATACCGCGTGAAGTTTGTTTTGCCTGTTCGATCTGGGAAACGAGACTTTGCTTGGCTACTTCAAGTTCACCACTTTGACGTAAATTTCTTACCGTACCAATGTTTTCCCCGACAGAAATAGACTGACCTGGCTGGAGATTTTTTAGCTGTAAATTACCAGCGATAGGACTGCGCACTTTGACAATTTCGGCATTAATAAATGCCTGACGACTACGCACATTTGTGTACTGCTGCTGTAGTACAAATCCTACGGCTGTTGCTACACCCAACGCCATTATCAAACGTAAAACTCGAAATGCTTTTACCTGAACGGGAACTGATGCAGGTGGTAAAGGTTGGTATGCAGCCAGAGGTAGTTTCTCTAGTCTGGCTAGAGATGTCCTAGATTCTGGTTTAGGCAATTCGGGTAAATTATTGGATGATTTACGATCTGACAAATTTTTCTCCATAATTATTTGTTTGAAATATTCAAAAAAATCAGCCTTGGCGATCGCAAACTTGCTAGTTCCTTGAAGGCGACGTGGCTGTCTGGCAAGATTGAAGGCTACTAAACTACTCCTATAGTTGACTTAGCAAAACAATTGTGGGCATCGAAAAACTTTAGTTGTCGGTACAGCATAGATACTTGGGGCATCTCTACTCCCGCTTGCCAAGCCGTTCTTAGAGGATTACCAAAAATAGCCTCTACTTCTAGCGATCTCCCCAGATTGAAATCTATTTTCATGCTGGTTTCGTAGTCTTTCATGGCAGCACTTTGTTTGATCCGTTTTTGAACAAACATTTCGGGAATATATCGACCATAAGCTTTGGCTGCGATAACTATTTCCTCCATTAACTGTTCAATAGAAGTGCGAACATGAGCGTTATCAAACATTTCTTGATTGGTAGAGTTTAAAACTACCGAAAGACCATTAACAGGGATATTACAGATTAACTTTTGCCAACGAGCCAAAAATAAGTCTTCATGTAGCTGAATCATCACACTAGCTAGAGTAAAGTCGGATGCAATTCTTAACATTCTGGTAGTGACTCCCGCAGCAATATAGCCAGGAACATAATCTGCTAAAGTAATCAAACCATAGTCGAGATGACGAATATGCCCTGGTGCTATTTTATAATTCAAAGTAAAGCACACGCCCCCCATCAGGCGATCGCTACCTACAATCTGGGCAATCTCCTCTTCCATACCCCAGCCATTTTGCAGCACTAGCACCACCCCGTTATCCTTAAGAACCTGGGGCAAGATTTGGGGCAATAAATGATTACTGGTAGTTTTGAGAGCGACAATAACTACATCACAAGGAGGCATCTGGCTAGCGTCGTTGTAAGCTCGAACAGAGGGTAAAGCAAAATCGCCATCAGGAGATTCGATAATCAATCCGTGTTGACAAACATGGTCAAAATCACGATTTAACAGAAAATGTACATCAAAGCCTGCCCTTTGTAAGCAAGCGCCGTAAAAAGCACCGATTGATCCAGTGCCAATAATGGCGTAGCTACGTTTAAAGTCATTTATCATTGAACATTTACCATTTATCATCTAACGCTTACTCCCATAGGGGGCGAACGGTTGTTCGTCCCCTACTCTCTACTTACTAATGAC
The DNA here is from genome assembly GCA_965218645.1 of Waterburya sp. Lineage (GTDB taxonomy): Bacteria > Cyanobacteriota > Cyanobacteriia > Cyanobacteriales > Xenococcaceae > Waterburya. The sequence continues at coordinate 69,960 of OZ244627.1, forward strand.
ACGCCTAAGCAAAACTCTTCAATCTCTCGCGCTACTTTAGCTGGTTGTTCTACCTGTAGATAGTGACCTGCATCGGCAATGTTTACCAAATGGGCATTAGGCATTTGTTTTGCCAGCAATTTTCCCTTGCGAGGTGAAATAATTACATCATCACCACCAGTTAAAATTAAGGCAGGAATTTGCACAGAGGCGATCGCAGTACCTAAATCGACTTGACCAATACCCATAAAGTCATGCGCATCCTGGTTTAAACGAGTATGTTTAAACTCATTTAAAACTAAGTTTTTGACCTCTTCAGATATTTCAGGGGCAAAACTTTGCCCTAGGGTTGCTAAATCCCACTCTCCACTAATAGCCGATGACCAAAAGTCGGGATGAAGCTGAATTTTGGCTGCTGTAGTCATCAAGATTAGTCGTGTAACTCGTTGAGGGTAAGACAAGACAAATTGCAGCCCAATCAAACCGCCCAATGATTGACCCACATAGCAAATTGGCTGTTCGATATTTAGTGCCGTCAAGAAAGCTGCTAAAAAATCGGCAACCTCTATTAAGGAATTAGGAACTGTTCCCGATGTGTCTCCATGTCCTGGCAAGTCTACCGCTATAGAACAAATACTACTATCTAATTGCGACATCATTGGCAACCAATGACGGCTACTGCCCCCCGCACCGTGTACCAACAACATCAAGGATTTTGTATCAGAACCAGGCAATCTTTGAGGAGCTATATAATTGACGTTGTAATCTGCAACTTTTATTGATGGCATAACAATGAAGGGATGAGGGATAAAGAATAATACTAAATCCGACACCAGAATTAGGGGATTTAGTATTATTCCTGACTTTTTACTGTCTTGGTGCGCGTTCCCAAGCCAGTCCGTTGCGAGTCTGTGACCCGTTGAAGGAACTGGCGTTTGCGCCTGACGGCGACGCGGTGAGACAGTTGCGGTGGTGAGACACTTGCGTTGCGGACGGCGGCTTTTGAGGCGAGGAAATGCTCTCGGTTAGAGAGCATATTCCACTCGCCTGTTGTGTGTGAATCTTCATACACAAAAGCCACCTTGTCTATAACCCTTTGCGAGACAAAACCGTTGCGGGGGTTTCCCCCGTTGAGGTTATTGTCGAGGGCGAGCAAAGTGTCGAACAGGTTCACCGGCATAAGCAAACTGTCGAACCCTTTAGGGGGTCGCACCGCTTTTTACTTCTTACTTCTCTTCAGATTCCATCACGATGTTAGACAAGATAGTGTTCATTTTGTTGACTGATTCAACGTATTCCTTTTCGGGAACGGATTCGCCGACGATTCCCGCGCCAGCATTAAGATACACGCTGTCACCATATTGATAAGCAGAGCGAATGGCGATCGCAATATCTGCTGTACCGTCGCTATCTACCCAGCCAATACCACCTGCATAGAGTCCTCTAGGTCGATCTTCAAGGCGATCAATCCACTCTAAAGCCAGTTTTTTATTAATTCCTGAAACGGTAATCCCAGGAAATAGCACCTTCAAAGCATCCCACAGAGATTTGTCAGTTTTAAGCTGTCCGCCAACCCGCGAAGAAAGATGTTGAACGGTACGATATTTTTTAACTTCCATAAAGTCAAATACCTGTACGGTTTCTGGTTGACAAACTTGCGCCACCTCGTTTTGAGCTAGCCAAACAGATAAAGCGTGTTCTTTAACTTCTTTAGCATCGGTAAACAGTTCATCATGTAGCAAAGCATCTTTAGTAGGATCGGCTTCACGATGTCTAGTTCCAGCCAAAGGATTAGTAATTACAAATCCGCTAGCATTGACCTCCATCAAAATCTCAGGACTAAAACCAACCGAACGCACATCTCCTAACTTAAAACAGTAAGAACGAGCCGAGTTGTTTACCGCAGCACCTACGTTATAAGTACCCAGTACATCTAAGTTCCCTTTGACTTCTACTGAACGAGAAATAATTGCTTTGTGTAATTCGCCTCGTTGAATTGCCGAAACTAGATCGCCAACTCTTGATTCATATTCTTGGTTGTCCCCTGATTCTACCGTTGGAGGGGTTACTTTATATTCAGGCTGTTGAACTTCAACAGATATTGCCTCTAATAATTTCGAGGGAGATTTGATGCTACGAATATGTACTCCTTTATCTGTAATTCGTAGCTCAATTTCTGGCACAAAAAAGTAAAGCATCGGCTGCTCGATCGCCTTTGAGTATGCCGAATAGAACCGAGCAATATCAAAACCTACATAGCCATAAGCCGTCCAGTTTTCTACGGGTAGATGACTCAAGACTGACTCTACCTGCTTGAGCGGATCGCTGACTGGTTCTGAATAAGTTTCACCTAAATAGGTACTGTAGATTTTGTCCGTTCCTACCGCCACGTCAGCCAAGGGATTAGCAACAATGCGCACCTCGTTTTCTTGCTCATACAGCATATAGTCAGTGAATATATCGGCTGCGATCGCATTTCTGAGCAGCATTTGGGGGTCAGTTTTACCTGGAACAAAAACTTCGTGATAGGTCTGTAAATTATCGGCTAATAAATACATGGCTTTTTGGTGATTACTAATAACTAATTACTGATTACTGATTGCTTTGCTGATTATCTTGATTGGCGAAAGCCAAGCTGTAGGCATTCCATGCTTACGGAACTGATTAATGGTTAGTACTAAACTGCTACTGTTTCAGGTTCTTTAACAGACCAAGCTTCAACTGCTTCTTTGATTGCCTGCATCTGAACTCTGGTGTTGCGATTGAGGAATGCCTCCATTTTTTCTACTGTCCACGCGCCTTCTGCTGGTGCGAATTTCTGCTCCCAAGTCATAACTGTGCCGACGTTTTGCGGTAGCTGCTCATAAGTCCAGCAGATCTTCATCATCTCAAATGGAAAAGCCTGCTTGACTCTTTGCGCCTCGGCTTTTTTGCCAGGTTTATCAATGATGCGGGTAGAAACCCAAGTACGGGAAGGGCGTTCACCTTCGGGAAAAGTAGTAAGCTGAAACGTTACTTCATTGCCATTTTTTTCTAAAACTTTGGCTTCTTTATACTCAGTAAATAGCTGAGGCCATAGTTCGATATCGTTAGTCAAATCAAAAACAGTATCAAAGTCTTTTAAAATGACAATAGTATTATGGGTGTATCCAGGTAATTCTGACATTTATTTGTTGCTCCTATTTAAATTTATTAATTGAAACCCGACCTGTGGGAGACACATTACTTCTGTACGGGCGATTCGCCCTTCGGGTTCGGCAGTTGCTTCGCCCTCAGCAGTCGCTCTTTGTACGGCGCGTTTTTTGTAAGAATACTCTTACAAAAAAGCCGCCTTTGGAAACCAACAAGATCGCGCTGCTTCGCAAGTCGGTGAAACCGCCCAACGCACTGCCTCACGAATCGCCCGTACTGTACTTATTACTTTTCTCTTCATCCCTCATCGCTTTAAGGGACTATTCCTACCGCCCGAACCCAGCTAGCGTCTAGGTCTTTGATCTTCAGGGGAAAACAGGATACTTGAAAGCCCGTAGAGGGCAGACTATCCAAATTTGCCAAGCGTTCGATCTGGATGTATTCCCGTTCTCGTCCGTAAAAGTGAGCTGGCCAAAGGTTAGCGCGATCGCCTGTTTTCCAGAAGTCTTCGAGCATGGTTACAAAGGGGCGATCAAACCCATAGGTGTCGATGCCGATCACTTTGATTTCTTGTTTTACCAGCCACTCGGTAGCCTCACGGCTCATCCCAGGAGCGTCGCTAAAGTATTCTCGTTTGCCCCACAGCTTATCTGTTCCCGTCCAAAGTAAAACTATATCTAAGGGTTTTAGTTCGTGTTGGGCTTGCTTGAGAGCGTTTTGAATATCCTCAACGGTGATAAATTCTCCCGCTTTTTTGTGGGTCAGATCCAAACGGACTCCAGGACGATAAAACCAATCTAGAGGTAACAGGTCTACGCTGCGGGCGGGTTGACCTTCACTCTCCACACCATAGTGAATTGGTGCATCGATATGAGTACCCATATGGGTGGGCAAGGTTACCGTATCGAGGGTAATAAAAGCGCGATCAGGAAAATCTTCTACCTCTAGGCGACGAGGATCGGATTTGGCTTGGTTACGAGCCTCTACCTTGCCGCAAAACTCTTTTGCCCCTCGATAATGATCGAGTCGTTCTACCTTTATCTCTAAAGGTTCAGAAACCGAATTTTCGACTAAAACACTAAGATCGACTAGCTGCACTTTCGGTTTGCTCCTGTTTCTGCATATAAGCATCAATGTGGATCATTGCTTCATCGAGAGCCAAGTTAGTATCGGTAATACCGACGATTGGTAATGCTAGTAAGATAGCTGCAATGATTTCTTCTTTAGTCGCCCCTTCTTCCATGGCTCGTTCGACGTGAGTATTAATGCCTCGCAGACCACGATGAGCAGCAAAAATGCCTAAGATAATTAATTCATTGGTTTTCATTCCCAAGGGTGAATATTCTCTGGCAGATTTAGCTAGGTCAAAAAAGCTTTGAGCCACTTCGGGGGCTTCTTTCATCATGTTTTTCATTTAATTTTCTCCTTGTTCTAAAATAATGTGTCCTTCTTTGGGTGATGGTGCTAAAGGGCCAGAGGCAAAGACCACCACAATTTCTCGATCGCCAACGTTGTAAATAGAGTGAGCCTTTCCTTGGGGAGTCAGCACTGCCTGACCCGCCTGAAAATTCACGTCTCCCACGCCTTCAACCACGATTTTTCCTTGACCTTGCAAGACATAAAAGCATTCTTCACTGTGAGGATGGGCATGGTTTAAAACTTTTCCCCCTACTGGGACGGTTGCTGTCCCCATAATCATTTTGGTTGAGCCAACGCTGGTAGGAGAAATCAGAACATGAATCTGACCGCCTCGGTCTTCGATAGTAGCAACGTCTTCTGGGCCCATTGCTAGCTTTTGATTTTGAACTGTAGTCATAATTGGGTAGGAGCAAACGACCGTTTGTCCGTACATAAATAATTGGTGATTAATTCTTTTGCACTAGCTGACGGGCTTTGAGCAAAGCTTTACGGTGGATCTTTCCCGTTGAGGTGCGGGGTAGCCGATCTAAAAAGTGAATTGCTTTTGGAGCTTTAAAGCTAGGTAAATTAGCACGAAGCAATTTACGCAAACTGTCTTTTAATTGCCCTGACTCTTCAAAATCAGATTTGAGACTGATATATGCCACTGCCTGAGTTAGATTCTTTCCGCCATCAGATTCAGGAACAACAGCTGCATCTAAAACCGCTTCGTGCTGAAGTAAGATATCTTCAATTTCAAAGGGAGATACCCACCGACCGCTGACCTTAAACAAATCATCCTTGCGTCCCATAAAGAAGAAATAACCATCTTCATCGCAGATATATTTGTCTCCAGTCCGCATCGTATTGCCGTAGATAACCTCTCGCGTTTCCTGGTGGCGATTCCAGTATTGCAGCATCAGACTTGCTCCCCCGACTTGGAGATTGCCAATTTCGCCTTTAGATAGGTCAAAACCGCGATCGTCTACAATCCGGACATCATAACCAGGAACTGGCTTACCGCAGCTACCAGGACGACATTCTCCTACACGATTAGACAAAAAGATGTGCAGAAATTCACTCGTGCCAATACCTTCGCAGATCTCCAGATTAAAGCGATCGCGCCATTTATACCAGATACTTCTAGGTAGCTGTTCTGCTGCTGAAAGACACATCCTCAAGGAACTAGTATCTAAAGGAGCAATTTCTTGCACCGCCCAGATCCCTGAATAAATTGCCGGAATGGCAAATAAAGCCGTCGGTCGATAGCGATTAATATCGGCAATGATATCAAAAACATTATTGGCATCAGTCAATACCGCAGCAGCCCCAACCGCCATTGGCATATATAGAGTGTTGCCCAAACCATAGGCAAAGGGCATTTTAGCTACTGAATAGACAATATCGTCTCGATTTAGTCCGATAGTTGCTCCTGCATATTCTTCGGCACACATTGCCATACTGCGATGCAGGTGAACTACCCCTTTTGGTTTCCCCGTACTGCCAGAAGTATAGAGCCAGAATGCTGGTTCGTCTCTAGATGTGGGGGCTGGGGTAGGTACACAATCTATCTGACTTAGTTGTTCGCTCAAGGAATTTTCACCGTCAGTGAGAATAACCTGACGCAAAAACTCAAGGTTGCTTGGGGGAATACCAGCCGAAAAAAGCTTTTGTTGCCATTCTTGGTTGGTAATCAACAACTTAGCTCGACAATCTTGCAAAATATATTGAATATCTTCAATTTCACAAGCAGTGTTAATAGGAACAGGAATTGCACCCATCCAGATTGCTCCCCAAAAAGCAAAAACAAATTCAGGACTATCGCTTAGCAAAATGGCAATGCGGTTTTCGCGTTCTAGACCCAGGTTAGATAATAATGCTGCTGCGTGACAGACTTCCTCATTAACTTTGCGATAGCTGTAAACTTCATCTTGATAGTAAAAAGCGATTCTTTCACCATTTTCTCGATTGAGGTTGTTTTTGAGGAAGTAAGCCGCAATATTAAAAACATCAGGCAGTTGTTTATAGGATAGATTCATTGCTTGTTCTCTATAAATGTTCAGTTAGCCAGGACGTGAACTAGTACATAATCATCACAGCTTGACCAGCTAGCAATCCAATGGGTGTAACCTAGTTTTGCTGCCTGTAATTTCGCCTTACCATAAAGCTTGATGCTTAACTGAAAGTCGGAGACGATCGCCTCTATTTCGTGCCAGTCAATACCTGCTAATCCAGTTCCTAAAGCCTTGCCTACTGCTTCTTTAGTAGCAAAACAGACGGCGAAGTTTTGATAAGGTTTTTTAGCTGACTGAGAGCGATCGATTTCGTCTAGGGTAAATAGTAAATTTAAGGTTCCTCGGTCATAGCGATCGATTAACTGTTCAATTCTTTCAACAGAAGCAATGTCAACGCCAATTCCCATACCCATATTTTTGGTGGAGGTTGTCGAGGAAGTTTGACAACGAGTCGATAACTTAACTACTCGCTTTCTCTCCAATTTGGGAGAACTATTTCGGTTGAACAGACTGCGTGGCTTGAGGTATGGGTGGTGCTGTATTTTCAACATAATTACTGTCTGGAGAACTAGACTGGTCAACGGCTTGAACAATTTTTTCACTGATCTGTGCCAGAGTCATATCCTGGCGAGATTCTAACTTGATATTGATTCCCAAACGTCGTTTGAGTCCCAAAGAAATATCAACGGTTTCGGTAGAATCTAGCTGTAGATCTTGACGAATCGAAGCTGTATCAGTAAGTTCTTCTTCCTCAAAGCCTAAATCGATGAGAACATTTTTGAGTGCTGGATTGATCATTGATTGACTTTACAAATGGTATTAATATTGTTTTTGTTAGGATTAGCTACTTACTAATTACAAAGGAGGCGTTAACCCCTTCGCGGGCGCGGGAGTTAACCAGAGTTCGGGAAACTGAACCTGACTGGGCTTGGGTGACAAAATTTAGCTGGCAATCGGCTTCGGCATTGACTGACTGCATAACAGGTAGTTGCCCCGTTTCCATCGCCATCAGGCTACAGGCGACCTCAGTATTACAGCTAGCACCGTAAAGATGACCAAACAGAGATTTGGGTACAGTAAGAGGGACATCTGGGGCAGCAGCAAAGACCTCTTTAATGGCTTCTGCTTCTAGGCGATCGCCTGTTTGAGTTCCGCAACCTTCGGCAAACACGATATCGATATCTCGAGCAGATAAATTGGCATCTTTTAGGGCTTTATTCATTGCCCGCTGGAATTGAATTCCTTCTGTCGGGTTAGTATCAGTAGTCATGCTACTTGAAGTTACTTCGCCATAAATTTTTGCCCCCCGTGCTAGGGCGTGTTCTTCTGACTCTAAAACCAAAACCGTACTGCCTTCCCCTAGAACAATGCCCGATCGGTTTTTGTCAAAGGGCTGATAGGCGGTGCGGGGATCGGCTGCACCACTAATTTCCCCTGTTTCGTAGTAGCAAACCATGCCAAAGCGGGTAATAGGGGCTTCTGAGCCTCCTGTCAGGACAACATCGTTATGCCCCTGCTGGATTGACCTAACGCCAAAGTACAGACCACTAGCACCGCTAGCGCGATCACAAACAAAGCTTTTACTATAGCCTCGAATACCATAGCGAATGGTGACGTAACCCTGAGCGGCGGTCGGAAACCAAGCCGTAGCCTGCCAAGGATTAACCATGGCTGCGCCATCGTTGTATAGCTCCTTGAAACCCCGTTCGCAGATATCCCAACCACCAGCGTTGTTGCCAAACCAAACCCCAACCCGATAAGAATCTTCTGTTTCTAGATCTAGATTGGCATCTGCTAAAGCCAGATCGCTAGCTGCTAGGGCATAATGAGTAAAGCGATCGGTTTTGACCACCAGACGGCGAGGAATAAAGTCATCGGGCTTAAAATCTTGAATTGTTCCTGCCACTTTGGTCGGGAAGTTAGTCGGATCGAAGCGATCTATTTCGCCAATTGCCGACTTGCCCTCGGTCATATTTTGCCAGAATTGCTCTTTGCCAATGCCCGATGGATTAACAATTCCAATTCCCGTCACGACTACTCGTTTTTTATCTGTCATTTTTTTTCTCAATAAATTGAACCTGTGACAAAAGATGCGATCGCCGAGGGTTCGCTCGAAGATTCTGCTAATTCTTCAGGTTTGAGCTTGCGTAAAATTGCAGCAGAATGAATACCGCCAAAACCAGAGGCTGTTAACATAGCGGTATTTACCTCCTGTTCTCTAGCAACGTTGGGAACATAATCCAAATCGCATACAGGATCGGGAAATTCATAGTTAGCAGTAGGATGAATTGTTGAAAGCTCGATCGCGCCCAGGGTGGCAACTACGCCGACTAAACTAGCCGATGAAAGAGAATGTCCGATCATCGATTTAGTAGAACTAATCGGCACTCGGTACGCTTGGTCTCCCAACACTGTCTTATAGGCATTGGTTTCAAAAACGTCATTCTGTGGGGTAGAACTACCATGAGCGTTGATGTAATCGAGTTCTTCTGGAGCAACTTTACCTGTCTCTAAAACCTTCCTCACTACAGCAGCCATTGGAATACCGTGATCGGGTAGGTCGGTCATGTGGAAAGCGTTACTGACGCTAGAGTAGCTAACTACCTCAGCATATATATGCGCTCCTCGTTTCTGAGCATGATCTAATTCTTCTAATACCAAAACCGCAGCAGCCTCGCCAATTACAAAGCCAGCTCGCTTGACATCAAAAGGGCGAGAAGCTTTTTCGGGTTCGCAGTCGGCTACGGACAGAGAGCCGATTACGTCCAAAGTAGCATAGGTCAGGCTAGTCAAAGGTGCTTCGGTTGCTCCTGCCATCATTACCTCCATTTCGCCCGATTGAATTAGTTCAAAACTCAATCCCAAAGCATCTAAACCCGCAGTACAGCCAGTAGAGAGAGAGGTACAGTGACCCTGTAAATTATACTTGCGTGCCAGTAAGGCAGCAGAATAATTAAACATACCTGCATTATAGAAATTTTCTCCCGTTTCCACGTAGCTAATTTCTTCCGTGCCTCTATTAGTACACTGCTCGTAAACCTTCTGAATATAAGGAGTTCCACCAATTGCCGAAGAAAAGATCGTTCCCAACGTTTCTGGATCTTCTTGGTTGAGATCGATACCTGAATCTTCCCAAGCCATCGTTCCCGCACATACGCCAAACTGAACCACCCGATCCTGTTCTAAAAGATGTTCAAATTCAGAACCCGAACAATGGTTCGACAGGTCAAAATCTAAAACTCGGCACAAAACATTACTTTTAATGCCCATCCCTTCCATTTCAGAATCGGCAGTCAGAAAGGACTCTCCCCTAATGGCGTTTTTCCAAAACTGTTCTTTGCCAATTCCTAATGGAGCGATCGTTCCAATGCCTGTAATCACAACTCGTTTCATATTTTTTGGCGGTAAAAATAACCAGATTGAAGTTAAAAAGCAAATTTACTTAGGATCTATTGCTATCTCAAGCAGCGAATTACAATGACGCAGACACATTAGTTCAGCAGATAAAATTGAATAGTTAACCGCCAACAAGGTTTATAGAAGACATAAAGCATTCATGAGAGAAATCTAGAAATCTATTAGTTGAATGGTTGCAATAGTTCGATACCTAAATCTAAATATTGAGTCTTCATTTCTTCTTGTAAGCTATTATTTGCTTTCGCTTACTATTTAGATTAGTTTGTTCTTTTGAGACGTGGGTAGAAATAAAGTACGAACTTTGTTGAATCTATGTTTATTTTTTGTCTGTGTTGTTGTGCTGCGTTTAAAAAACCTTGCGTCACTCAAAAGATATTTCAACCAGAATTATTTAAGTTGAATTAAATAAAACAAAAATCAAGCTTAAAATAAGCATAAAAAAGCTATATTCCACTCTTTTTATCAACGATAGATAGATTTTATAGTGCTAAATTAAAAATTAAGCTTGGAGGTAAATAGCTGTAACAATTAGTTGTTTAACAACTTAGCTACAATCCTATCCTTCTCCTAATAGCTGTTAATTTCTTTCTTCAGCAATTTGTAACACTTGGTTACTATTATGAGAATATTATTTAAATCCAAAATAGAAATTAGAAAACATTATAAACGCTCGATAGAGATCGTTAAATCACCTAGACAAATTGCCACACTCCAAAGAAATAGAGTAGTCAGACCTAATGTCTTGGATACAGGTTCAGCAATTAAAAAATTCTCTAAGTGTTCGGCATCAACAATCGTTACTTATCCAGTCCCAGGAAAAAACGCCGTCGAGCAAATATCTTATGCAGAACCTCTTCAAGATAGTGACAAAGGTTTAGTTTGGATCAATTCAGCACAGTATTTTGAAAATGTACCGCCTAGCGTTTGGAACTTTTGCGTAGGTAATTATTGTATATGTCAAAAATGGCTCAAGCTGAGAGAAGGAACTACCTTAAATCGTCAAAATGTTCAAGACTATCAACGTTTGGTCATGCTGATTAGCGAAACCATTAACTTAATGGATAATGTTGATTCTCAGCTAATGCACGAGTAGATATTAACGTCAATAATTGTATTGGCTATTGATCAACGGTCAGGCAAGCCCCGTCGTTTTATGGCGGGGAAGCTGATCACTGAAGACAGTGAACGTTTGACCTTCTATTGCTTTTTTGTATTGAGTTAACATATTACATCCAGAGAATTTAACTATGACTAAGACAGCGTGGGTGTTTCCAGGACAAGGCTCTCAAGAATCGGGCATGGGAACGGATTTGATTAGTATACCCTGGGCAAAAGCCAGGTTTGAACAGGCTCAAAATATTTTAGATTGGGACGTAACTGAAATATGTCTTAATGACAAAAAAGAATTATCTCAAACACTTTATACACAACCATGCCTTTATGTAATCTCAGCTATTTTGGCTGATTTGATGAAAAATGCAGGATTTGAACCCTCTATAGTTGCAGGTCATAGTTTAGGTGAATATGCTGCTCTTTATGCAGCAGAAGTTATTAGTTTTGAGGCTGGGTTGCAGTTGGTTAAGCTTAGAGCCGAATTGATGACTAATACTCCTCCAGGGGTAATGATGGCTCTAATTGGATTTGATCGCGATCGCCTTGAAGAACAGATTGCTCTAACTCCAGATGTAGTCATAGCTAATGATAATCACAATAGTCAGATTGTTATTTCTGGTACGTCGGCAGGAGTTGAAGCACTATTAAAAAAAATTAAGTATAGACGCATTGTACCCCTTGACGTTAGCGGAGCTTTTCATTCACCGTTAATGGCAGATATATCTTTAGAGTTTAATCGAACTTTGCAAACCGTAGCTTTTCAACCAGCTAAAGTCCCTGTAATATCTAATGTCGAACCATCTCCATCTACCGAAGCATCAGTTTTAAAAAGCCGTTTGATTCAACAAATGACTGGTCGAGTACGCTGGCGAGAAATTGTAAATAGTCTAGATCAAAATGACGTTAAGAAAATAATTGAAATAGGACCTGGTGATATTTTGACTAATACGATTTTTAAAATCCTGCCTGGCATAGAATTAGAAAATGTCAGCAGCAATACAAACATAGCAAAATTAGAGAAGCAAGTTAAATTTATAGAATCCATTTAATTTAACTGCTGTGACTGGGTGACGGGTGACGGGGAGAGCGGGCGATTAGCTATCGGCAATACCGAAGGTTCTCCAAGTCCCCCAGTCTCCAAGTCCCTAAGTCTTGATCATCCGCAAGTCCCCAAGATCGATGAGTGCATAATGTCAGTAATTAAGATATTCAAAATTGCGATCGCTCAAGGCTTAAATACCTGAGCAAAAGTTTTATCCCACTGCTGCTGATTTTTGTGGGCATCGCGAATATAAGGCGACCAACGAATTAAATTAATTAGCAGGTGATTAAGTATAGAGGCAGGAAACTTCATCGGTCGAACTATATCTAAGAATAAAACTACTCTAACCTCATCCGTTTTATTCCAAGCTTCATGGGGATAGGAATCATCAAAAAATAGAGTTTTTCCTGCTTCCCAATGGCGTACCTTATCATTGACTTTAATACCGCACTGTTCTTTGTTTTGAGGAACTTTAAGAGCTAAATGGCAGCGTAAAACTCCTTTATAGGGACCTCTATGTTCAGGAATATGTTTTCCAGGCAGTAAAATTGAAAAAAAGGCAGTTTTTAGCCCAGGAATTTGTTCGATGATCCTAGTTGTTTGCGGACAATAGCCACAATTTTGTGCCATTTTGACCCCATAACCATATAAGAAAAAAGTTTTCCAAAGATTGTCTTGACTGATATGGCGACCTTGTTCGGTGGAAATATCTTGAAAACGTGGCAGGTTATCGCTGTATTGTAAAATTGCATCTAACTCTTGTCTAATCTCTTGCCAGTTGTTTTCTAATGTGGACACCCACTCAAATTGCTCAGGCTCAAGAAAGGGAGTCTTGTCTACCAAAGAATAACGAGCAATAAACTTTTCCAACTGCCAAAGCAGATTTTTGCCAAGTTTATTAACTATTAACTCTTTAATTAGAGGTTGAGAAACTTCAGCCGTTTTCATAGCTAAAAACCTTGATTCACTCTCGATATTAAACTTACTATTTATAGTTTAATCTGCTTTTATACGGTTGTGTCGGCTACCCGACATTAATTAGTATATTTGAACTGTTTATGGTTTGCAATCATTTAAATCAACTGCCTCCCTCGCGCGTTCCCTTGCGCCTGTCGGCGACGCGGGGTCGCTCGTCTAACTGCCATTAAATCCTATATCTGTTCCTGTCCCTGCATGAACTTGGGCTAATTTTTCGTAGTTACGAGCGTGTTCAATCAGTTCTGCTGCTTGAGTATCGCTAATATCTTTAATTTTGCGGGCAGGGACACCGAGAAAAAGCGATCGCGATGGTATATTTCTTGTTACAACGCTTCCTGCGCCCACAATGCTTCCCTCACCTACTCTAACTCCATCGAGAATAATTGCCCCAATACCAATCAAACAACCTGTTTCTATATAAGCCGAGTGAATTACCGCCCGATGACCAACGGTAACGTAATCTTCTAAGACAGTCGGCTTACCAGGATCGCCATGTAAAACTGCTCCATCTTGAATATTTGTATACTCGCCGATGATAATTTGTTCCACATCGCCCCTAACCACTGCGCCATACCAAACGCTAACTCCTTTAGCTAAAGATACATTGCCCATTACCGTAGCGTTAGAGGCAATAAAGGCTGCTGGAGATACATCGGGAGCAGACCAATAAGAGCTTTGAGGTTGGGTCATGATCTAAAATAAACTATCTAACGATATCAAGATAATTCAGCTTAATCTTATTTAGCCATGCTATAAGGTATAAAACAGAATTTTTAATATATGGATTTAGCTTTACAATACCCTGTATTTGGTCCTGAGATTTCTTGTCCCTACTGTAGACAAACAATTCCTGCTCTCACCCTTACAGATACTTACCTCTGTAACCGTCATGGTGCTTTTGAAGCAGAGCCAAAAATAGAAGAACTGGTTCATCTATCTTCGGGTAGATGTTGGCGAAGATGGGAAGATCAGTGGTATCGTCAATATACTCATCCTGACGGTATTCGGTTTGAAATTCACGAAGCTTTAGACGTACTTTATACCGAGGGTTATCGAGCTACTAGAGTCATTATTGCTAATCGTTATCGAGACTTAGTTAGTTCTTATTTAGGACGTGCTCATCCCTGGCGGGAAGATCCTGAGTTTAGATCTCCCAAGCTCTATGGATTACCTATTGGCTTTAGTCCTGAAGAGAATGCCGAACCTTGCTGGGAGATAATCAACTTTACTTTAGAAAAAGAGCTAGGAGTTCCCCGTCATTACCCTTATCGTTTTTTGTTTGAGTAAATTAAACTAAATCATCTTTTGTTACTTTGCCATGCTGCACCATGCCTCGATTCGGACAGCAAACATCCATAAGGCGATCGCTTTTTATGAACATCTAGGCTTCACCGTCCAAGAACGTTTTACCACTGGATATACCTTGGCTTGCTGGATGACTGGGCTAGGAGGCAGAATTGAACTAATCCAAATTCCCGAACCGAAACCTGCGCCTGATGCCTTTAATGATGAGCATTACGTTGGTTATTATCATTTATCTTTCGATCTGACTAAGTTAACTACGGATTTGTCTAGTTGGTTAAAAGATTTAGAAGATAAAATGGCGATTGCGAAGCTAGCCGAAGGCATCGCTAGAGAAAACAACCTTGAACTACCACCTCTTAAGGTGCTTTTAAAACCAGAACAGCAGATGATCGGCGATCGCATCTACGAAGTGGCATTTGTCGCTGATACCGATGGTTTGCCTTTAGAGTTTATTCGTGTTTTAGATAAATAGCTTTAAGCTTTTGAATGGAAGTTGAATCGCTAGATAAATTAATTATTAGCAATATGTTTTTTCATAATCACACAAGCCATCTGTTCGCCTGTAGCTAAAATATGAGTTCCCTCTTTTTCCTTTTGAAATCCATTTTGCTTATAAAATAACTCGGCTGTAAGAGATGAATGTAATTTTAAATATTTTAAACCGCTTTGATTTGCTCTTGATTCCAAATCTTTAACTATTGCTGTTCCCACACCTTGACGCTTAAAATCTGGATTTACGTATAGTGCTGTTAATTCGTTTTCTTGTAACGAAACTTCGCCAAATCCTGCAAGTTTGCCATCAATTTTAGCTACCACGATGATGTTTTCTTCTTGTTTGATTCGTTGATTAAAATTCTCTTCGCGCTTGGCTAATTCCTCTTTTGAAAGCGATCGTCCCCAAGCATTTAAAATCTTTTCTGGATAATCACTAGATGCAATTTCATGTATTGCTTTATAACGAAGGTTAGCAATGTTTCGAGCATCATTTTTACGACCCAAACTTAACTTGATTTTCTGGTTTTTATTAGACATGAAACTTTTAATAGTGGCTCTATTAGAAAGAGATTTGTTGGCGATCGTAGTATTAGTTGCTATATGTGTCTCAGACGTTGGCTGATATTCGCCAAGAATTGCAATTGATGGTTTCATCAAAATACCCAGATAAATTAACTAATAATTTAATTTGAATTAATTTTTATCTTTATAAACTTCGCTGCGATGTTTTATTTTGATTACAGTTATCAACAAAACATCATCTTTTATCTCGTAAACAATTCGATAATCTCCTACTCGAATGCGATATGAATTGTTATCACCTTGTAATTTTTTCACCCTATTATGACGAGGTTCTAGAGCTAATTCATCGATCTTAGCTTATATACGCTTTTTTATGTTTGAAGATAATTTTCTAAACTGTTTGCTTGCACCTCTGGAGAATTCAATTCGATAGCTTACGCAACATCTTTTTTTGTTTCATTTTGGACTTCTTCCCAGGTTACTGTACCGTTAAGACGGATATCTTCTCTAGCTTCTTTAACTGCTATGAGATCTTCTTCATCCTCCATATCATCTATGCGTTTCAATTTTGCATAAATTTCATCTAAGGTATTGTCATAAGCTTGATGTAACAATAGATTAATATTTTGAATTAACTCTTCTCTTTCGCGTTCAGTTTTCATTATTCTATTTTCTAGAATTTGATTACTACATTGTAAATGTTTTAGATTATCATGCGATCGCTTTAATCGCGTTAACAAGAAACAATAGAGCGATCGCGCCATAGTTTTCCGCTATCTTTAACCGAATCAATCGTAGCCAACCAAACCGCCGTATCCGCACCTTGTTCTGTGGTTCTAGGTGCGTTTTCTCCCCCCATATCCGAACTTACCCAACCAGGATCGACAGCATTAACGGTAATATTTTTGTTTCCTAAAGCATCCGCCAACATAATCGTTGCACCATTGACCGCAAGCTTAGACAAACAGTAACTGGGTACATCAGCCGAAAGTCCAGCCAATTGTCCGTAACCACTGGAATAATTGATAATGCGGGCTTCGTTCGCTTTGGCTAACAAAGGTAGAAATGCTTGAGTTACCTTAATCGCACCAAAAGTATTTATGTTCATAGTTTTGGCTAACAAATCGCGCTCGATAGTCAGAATATTAAAGCCGTTATCGGGATAAATTCCTGCATTGTTAATCAATACATCCAGGCGATCTATTTTGCCATTCAACTCATCAAAAGCCTCTTTGATACTGTCATCCTCAGCAATATCAATTTCTACCGCACTAACTGAAGGTGAATTGAGCGCGAGATGTGCCGAGGTTTCCTCGGCTAACAGAATCGCGCTGTTAAGTTTTTTTGCTGCTGCTTTCCCTTTCTCTAGAGAACGAGATCCAATAATTACCTGAAAATCTGCTTTTACTAATCCTTGGGCGATCGCATAGCCAATCCCGCGATTTGCCCCTGTAACTAATGCTATTTTAGTTTGTTTGCTGTTCATTTAATATTATTTTTAGGCTACGATCCAAATTAATTGGCAAAAATTTGTGCTGGTGTGAGATCGAGTGTTGGAAACTGTGGCGAAGGTAGTTGTGATTCTCCTAAAAAACTACCCATTTCTTGATAATTATTGGCTGATAATTCCAAAATTAATACTGCTTGGGTATTAGGATCGATAATCCAGTATTCAGGAATACAGCAGTCTTGATACTGCGATCGTTTGGCAATATAGTCTCTGTTTCTTTGTAATTCCCCAGGGCTAACTACTTCAACAACTAACAAAGGGGGAGACATGGTTAAACAAACTGTATTGCGCTTTGCTAACTGTTCGATATGCTCTTCTCGTAAGATTGTCAGATCGGGATAGCGATTTCGAGGTTCGCCATTTACTTCTAACTCCAATCCATGTCCTCGTACCCGACGATAACCAATAAGTGAAGCAAAGTAAATTAATAAGAAGGTAGCAATCTGCACATTCTGTCCCGATTCTGGAGGCACTTCGATTAATTCTCCATTAAATAGTTCGTATAGCTTATCTGTGCCATCATCATAGGCTAGGTATTCTTCAAAGCTTTGAAACCTTGGCTTAACTTGAATCATGGTTTTAGTGAGTGTAAAGTACCATTGTTTCTATTCTAAATCTTAAGTTGTTGGAATGAGGTTTACAGAGCGATCGCATATCCAATCCCACGATTTGCACCTGTAACTAAAGCTATTTTTTGATTGAATTGATAAAATGCGATCGCTCGTTCTTTCTTTTCTGCTCAAATTTATAGAACAATTGCAGAGCTTTGAAAAGCCAAATGCTAAGATCGTTAACAAATTGAGGAAGTGTAAAAATGACCACTACCACTCAAAAAATGTCTCTAGAAGAGTTCCTTGCTTATGATGATGGCACGGATAATTTATATGAACTAGAGAATGGAGAATTAATCTTGATGCCTTCTGAGAGCGAAATCAATCGCCGAATTGCCATGTTTTTGTTAGCATATTTGCTGCAACAGGGTGTTCCTTCCTATAGATTGACCATGAAAACTGAGATAGCCGTTAGTGGATCGAGAGTATCCGTACGCTTACCAGATTTACTTGTGTTATCCGAGGAATTAGCGACGGTATTAGAAGGTGCTAGTAGATCGATTGTATTAATGGATATGCCACCACCTCTTTTGGCTGTGGAAGTGGTCAGTCCTAATCAGGAAAAGCGAGATTATCGCTACAGGCGCAGTGAATATGCAGCCAGAGGAATTGGCGAATATTGGATCGTCGATCCGATTCAACAACAGGTAACGATCCTGGAATTGGTTGAAGGTTTTTATGAAGAAAAAGTTTGTCGAGGTAGCGATCGCTTTGACTCACCTTTATTAGCACAAATCGATTTGACAGTTGATCGAGTATTGCAAGGAGGCTAAGAGATTGACTTTGTACATAGTGATACTATTTGTTTAACGTATTTTTGCTTTAATGACCGCGAGTCTATAATTACTTGAAAATCTGCCGCAAAATCTTTACAAAGATTAGTTTTTTATTTAAATTTGCGATCGCAATCTATTTTGATAATTAAAAACATTAAGGTAAACTTCTTCTGGAATATAGCCACCAGCTAAACAAGCGATTCATTTGAGGCATAACAACATAAGTCATCAATCCTACCAATACGACTGTTAGCAAAAAACTACGTAGCAGCATTGGCAAAGAAGCAAGAAAGCTACCCATGACCAAATTGATAATTACAATCAATACAAAAATTGCTATTCAGGTAACGATTGCCATTTTATAGCGGGGAGGAGGAATCATTGGTCTAGATGTAGAACTATTTACAGCAAACCAAGTTTCCAAACCTATCATAATTTCCAGATTTGGTGGTTTATCTTCTAAGCGATTAAGTATTTCAAACCAACGAGTAGATTCATTCGAGCGACACCATCTTGGATAGTCTGCTTCGGAAGCAAACTTAACTATAAATCGACGTTGGAAAACTAAAGCAGCATTAGCGATGGATGCTTTTCTAGAAGCAGTAAACCCAGAAATTTCTTTTCCCGACACTGGTTCTGCTAAAGAAGATTTCAGAGAGCAAATGTACAAGATAGTAAGGCTGATGAATAGTTCCAGAGGTGAAGTTTTAGCTAACGTGATTGGTTGCGGACAAGCAGATGAGGAATTAATAGCAGCCTTTAGAGAAAATTGGCTAATTCCCAGAAGAGAAGATGCCAAAAGAATATTTCAGCGAGGGGTAGAAAGAGGAGAATTGAGAAAAGGGATAGATGCAGAAGTTGCGATCGATACTTTATACAGTCCGTTATTCTATCGCTTATTACTGAAACATCAACCTTTAACTGATAAATTTGTTGATGAGCTAATCGATCTAATAATAAAGGGGCTTTGCTGCATATAGTCATAATTTTTTTGTTTAACTGCTTATAAAGAGAATTAGAGGATTTACTATCTATTGCAATTGATATACCTAGACTGAGGGAAGATGTTTTAAATTGTTAATACAGGCTACATTAACAATCGTTAGAGTCGATCAGATAATTAAGGAGTTTTAATGCTAGAACTATATCAATTTGAATTATCTCAATACTCGGAGAAAGTTCGCTTTATTCTCGATTACAAGCAGTTGGAGTATCGCAAAATTGAGGTTACCCCAGGAGTCGGACAGGTAGAATTAATGCAGAAGTCTGGTAGTCGCCAAGTGCCTGTGTTAAAAGATGATAGTACTTATGTGAGCGATTCTACTGAAATTGCTTTGTATCTCGAACGCAAATATCCTGAACGTCCAATTATACCTAGTGATTCTCTTGCCAAAGGACAGTGTTTGCTGATCGAAGAGTGGGCAGATGTGTCCATAGGCTTGAAAGGTAGAAAAGCTTTGATCGGTGCCTTAAACCAGAATCAAAATTTTCGGACTTCTATATTGCCTTCTAACACACCAGATCTGCTCAAAACGGCGATTGGAGCGATTCCTGGAGAACTTTTAGATGTTTTGGGTAGTGGAATTGGTTTTGGCGGTGACGCGGTAAAAGAAGCTAAAAACAGCTTGAAGCAAGATTTAGAGGCATTGTGCCTAATTTTGCAAAATCAGCCCTATTTAACAGGGGATACTCCTACTCTAGCTGATTTATCAGTAGCAGGATTAAGCATTATGTTAAAATTCCCTGCAGGTAATTATTTAGATATTCCCGATCCGCTAAAAGGTAAAGGTATTCCAGGATTAGCAGATAATATTACTTTTGAACCATTTTTTGCTTGGCGCGATCGCCTGTATGCAGATTTTCGTAAAGTTTCTAGTATGCCTGGTAGCAGCAGTGGTGGTTCTTCTCCCACAACTATTAGCATTGACTAATTAAGATTACATCAGAGCTAGATTATTTGTGACAAGCAAATTTTAAACCTGGGGCATTTGGTCATAAATGCTCCTTTTTTAATTCCAGTAATAGTAGCCAAAATTTAGACAACAATTAACCAGAATAAACACTTATAAAGTTAAAAACTAGAAGCTAAAATCCACAGTTTAAACCTAAACGATATATAACCAATATCATAGAGTGATAAACTTAATTTTTTCTTTGCGACTATGAAAGTTGGTTTACAGTCCTATCTAAGTGATAACAATATTGATGCTCAAATAAACAGCAGTCAGCGTCAGCTTTCTCTGGCGATATCTGCCGTTGCTGAGATTCCCAATCAAGCTAGATTACCCCTCAATCTTTGTCTAGTGATTGACCGTAGCGGCTCAATGTCTAATAAACCTCTGGAAATAGTCAAAAGTGCAGCCATAGCTATAGTAGAAAAACTGAAGTCAGAAGATCGTATTAGTGTCGTGACTTTCGATCATCGGGCAAGAGTAATTATTCATAACCAGCTAGTTACCGACATTGAATCGATTAAACAAAAAATTAGGCTGATAGCCGCTGATGGCGGTACTTCGATTGATGAAGGCTTGCGATTGGGTATTAAAGAAGTAGCAGCCAGCAATCAACACTATGTATCGCGTATTTTTTTGCTGACTGATGGTGAAAATGAACATGGCGATAATCTTCGCTGCCTCAAGTTAGCTAAATTGGCAGCCGAATATAATATTACGATTGATACTCTAGGATTTGGTGAACACTGGAATCAAGACGTTTTAGAGCAAATTGCCGATTCGGCCCAGGGAGTTTTGGCTTATATAGAACAGCCAGAACAGGCAGCTTCAGAATTCGAGCGACTCTATCTACGCGCTGAGTCTGTAGGTCTAACCAATAGCAATCTCACGGTGGAGTTGATGCCTAAAACGCGACTAGCAGAATTAAAACCTGTTGCTCAGGTAGCACCTGAAGCTATTGAACTGCCAATTAAACTGGAGGGAAATTATTTTACCATCCGTTTAGGAGATTTGATGGTAAATCGACCTCGAATTATCTTAATTAACTTTTATGTTAATCAGCTACCCCCAGGTAAACACAAAATTGCGGCTGTTCAGTTACGTTACGATGATCCAGGAACAAATCAAGAGAATTTACATTCTGATATTGTGACTATTGAACTGGAGTCTCAGGCACGGTATCAGCCCCAAGCAAATCAAATGGTTCAAAATCATATATTGACCCTAGCAAAATATCGTCAAACCCAAATTGCCGAAGGTAAATTACAGGATGGCGATCGCTCTGGTGCAGCTACCATGCTGCAAACTGCTGCTAAAACTGCCCTGCAACTAGGGGATAAAGAAGGTGCAACGGTTCTCCAAACTAATGCTACCCGTTTACAAATTGGCAAGGAATTATCTCAAGGCGATCGCAAGAAAACGCGCTTAGTATCCAAAACCATACTTCAATCAGAATAGTTACTTAAGATTTTTGATCTAACTAAATATATATTAAAAACGCCTGAATTTAATTCAGGCGTTACAGACCTAGAAATGTTAATTAGAACATCATAAGTATCGAAGGTATAATTTGCCAAGCATTAAATCGGCTAGTATTTAGACGATAAAATACTTAAAATTGCCCACTGGCAAATGACATTAAAAGAATTACGGCAATACTAGTAGCAGCCAAAAGTATTGCAAGAGTAATAGACTGTCCTAAATTTGAAGAAGCTTTCATAATCTTATTCCTTATATCAGTTTATTTGTACGTAGTTATAAAACCAAAATGGGGAACTAATTTGATTAGTCAAACCTTTTAGGGATCGAGTAAAAAATACAAACCGTAGCTTTATTGTTGGTTTGATAACTATGTTCTAATAATATCTAAAGTTTTCTCAGTTTTATTAAAAAAAGTAATTCTTATTCACATAAGTTATTTTATCGACATATTATTATAATCAACTTAAAAGAGCGATCGCTCTGTTGCCTAAAGTTTTAGAGGCTAACGATTCGATTAGCGTTTAAATTTGGCGTATCGCTGCTGGTCGGCATCGATTAGATATTTTGAAGGTGCAGGGGGAACATAGGCTTTATTGTTGGGTTTGTTGTCAAAAACACCGAACATTGGTGCTGCTAAACCATCATTCATGTTGATTGGGTCGAGTCCCAGTATTACTTCTATGGTGCGGAGTAAACTGAGTTGGTCATAGCGATCGCTAACTACAGTTCCCCGTTTAACATAAGGACTAGCGGCTAAAGCCACGGTGCGGGTAGCATCCACATGATCCGATCCGTCTTGAGCATCATCTTCGACTACCAAAATCAGGCTATCTTTCCAAATCGGGCTTTTGGCAACGGTTTCCACAATCTTACCCAAAGCCGCATCATTTTGAGCAACCAACTCGAAAGGATTGGGATATTCATTATTTTCACCAGCCGTATGGTCGTTGGGTAGCCAAATATAGTTCAATTGAGCTACAGAGCCAGATTTGAGTTGTCGCTCAAAATCTGTTTTCCAGTCCTCAAAGCGTTGTAGGTCGGAATAATTGAGATCGTAGTAATGATAGTTAAAGGGATAGTGAGAGAGAAAATCGGCAAACTTGCGTCGGAAAGTCGGATTTTTTTGCAATGCTTGAGCAAGGCGATCGCTATTGGTAAATACTGAGGACAGAGAACTCGTAAACTTAGGATTTTTTAGCAAACGCAGTGCTTTTTCGGCAGTGTCTGCTTGACCGTAGTATGATTTAAAAACTTCACTTACTGCTTGACCGCGATCTACATTAGCAGACAAATTCATACTCTGAGCATAAAATTCTTGAGCCAATTCACTATTAGCACCAAAGGTTTCAACAATCAGTTGATAAGATCTGGTGAAAAGATAGTAAGGTTCGCCATAGATGCGATAATCTACGTTTTTTGCTTCGAGTGCATTCCACAGGTATGCTGGAGAAAAAGTAGCTGGCACCGTGCCGAAGGGATAGCCATTGTAACGCTGCGAGTAACGCATATTTCCCAGCCATTCTAGAAACGGACTTGCATAACCGCTGGTAGTAAAGCTGTGACCTAAAACACTCATCTCACCATTGACAAAGAAATTGTCCAAAGTCACAAAATCTTCAGCTAACTTATGGTGGTTGGGAGTAACATCTCGTCCGAATAAAGTCAGAAAAGCGTCCCCATTCCCCCGTCCCAAATCACCGAGAATCTGGTCGTAGGTACGGTTTTCCTTGACGATGTAAAAAATATGGCGAATGGGCAACTTGAAGCCATCTTTGGGACTATAAAGGGGCGAACCCTCGCTAACTTCTTTAGTCCAGCTAGAAAGTTGGTTGGCTTTTGGCTGAGGAATAATCGCAACTGCACCTTTGAGCAAACTGAGTACGTAATCCTGACCACCTTTTTCTTGGATCGGTTGCGGGCCATTCGGGTTAGGACGACGCTTACGGATACCTTTAGCACTCAATACCATCATCTGTCCTCGATCAAGCAGCACTTTGGTGGGATACCAGCCAGTAGGAACAAAGCCCTGTAACTGCTGGTTGTTTTTATTGATTACAGCTACGGCATTGATTTCTGCCTGGGTGACATAAAGACGATTTCCTTTCACCGCACAGGAAGTAGGGGAACTACCAAACTTGAATCCTTGGGGATGGACATCAATAGTTTTGACTACTGCATTTTTGCTATTTATGACTGAGATGCTATCTGAAGTAGAGTTGACGACATATAGCTGGCGATCATCAGTGCAGAAATTTTGGGGGGTGCGTCCCACGGTAAGATTTTGCAGGGGTTTGAGTGAGCGATCGTATACTAAAAGCTTGTTTTCTCCCAACAAAGTTAGATAAAGTTTTTGATTCCAAAATTGCACTGCATAAGGAAAATATCCCACCGTCACAACTCGCTCTACCTTTCCAGTTTCAGTGTTGAGAATTGCTAGCTTTCCTTTGCCGTAATCCTTTTTTTCGTTTTCTGCGACCATATACGCTACCGCTATATGCTGGGCATCTATAGAGGTAATTCCCGCTGCATATCCTTCTACCGAATATTCGCGTACAGGCTCAAATTGTTGATTGAGGCGATAAATTTTTTGCTCGAAACCACCACTAATATATAGGTCGCCGTCTAATCCTGGCTTGGCACTGGGGAAAAGCGATTTATACTCTAAAGTTTTGACTACCTTATGATTTTTAGGATCTACTACCGACAAAGTTTGAGGGTCTTTCCCATACCATCCTGTATTTAATACTACTAATTTTTTTGCATAAGCAACTGCTTCATAAGGAAGTCTCCCTACTTCTACTTGAGTCCCCGCTGGGGTAATTTTCCAACCGTTGGGTAGTCGCATTGCTACTTCAGCATTTTGTTGAGTTACAGTCCCTGGATAAGGAGTTTTTTTGGCAAAATTCCATAACTCCTGGTTAAGTTTTTCATCTTCTCCTGGTTGATCGGGGGCAGATTCTCTGGCAGTTAACGTTTGTTGCCGACAAGCTTGTAACGCAAAGAATACAAGTACAATACTGAATAAACTGATCCATCTAAGTTTCATTTGACATACTCCAGGAATTGGGAAACCATGCCTTTAAAACAAGGGGCAATATCAGCATTTAAGAAATAGTCCAATCTTAAAGGATAGATATAATTCTACGCTAATGATCAAGTTCCTTATGTTCTGGCAATTATGTCTGTAGGGGCATTGGTGACAAGTTGGGGGTCTACATTTGTCAAGTGGTTATTAGCTCTTAACTTTTAACTTCAGAGATGTTCTAAGCTAATCTTCTTGGCGTTTCCAGTTCATGATGTCCCAAGTTCGCATATCCCAGGCAGTCAATTGATAGCCAGTCAGACTATTGCTAAAGGCAGCAACATCAGCCCGATGAACTAAAGGAATAACTTCTGCATCTTTAATTAAGAGATCATTCATGGTGATGAACAATTGAGTACGCTTTTGGGGATCCAATTCTTGACTAGCTTCTTGCCACAGGCGATCGTATTCAGGATTACAGTAGCGAGAATTGTTGTCTCCTGACCAGTTGTTAGCTTTTTGAGGAATTTGCTTGCAGGTCATAAAATTCATATATGCACCAGGATCGGGACTAGTATTGCCCGTGGTATACATCTGTAAATCAGCATGAAAATGTTCTACCGTGTCGTTATTACTAGCATCACTGGAAAAATAGACGCTGGGGTCAATGCTTTTTAGCTCGACTCCTACGCCGATAGACTGTAAACCTTGCTTTACTACCGTTTGAGTTTTTTGACGCAGAGGATTGACTGAAGTTTGAAATACCATCTGCATCTCGATACCATTTTTATCGCGGATGCCGTTACCGTTGGTATCTTTCCAGCCTGTCTGGTCTAATAGTTCTTTTGCTTTTTGGGGGCTATATTCGTAGCTGGTATTAGCTGAAGCATATTTTGATGGGGCAACTAAAAAGTTGGGTGTGGCTTTACCCGTCACGCCATATAGCTGTTCGGCGATAATATCTCTGTCTATTGCTAGGTTTAAAGCTTGACGAACGTTGCGATCGCTTAAAAAGGGATGGGGAAACTTAATGCTTGAACGTTCTGCCGATGGGGCTACTTTGTTCGGATCGCTGTGGTTAATCACAATTCGTTCCATCAGCGCGCCATAGTTGGAAACTACTACTCCTTGTCCTGCTGTTTCTAGTTCTTTTAGTACGGGGGCTTCAACCTGGAGATTATAGGCAAAATCTGCATCACCTGTTTGCAGTACAGCCCTGGCTGCGGATGTGGCATCACCACCACCTTTAAGCTCAATTCTCTTAAAGCCTAAGCGATCTACTCGAAATTCAGGATTGGGTTCATAAATCACTGTATCCCCTGGTCGAAAGTCTATAACCCGATAAGCACCTGTACCAACAGGCTTGAGATTGGCTGGTGCTTCTCTGGCGTTTGCACCATTGTAAGCTTGATAAATATGCTTGGGTAAGATCATCCCTTCTCCGCCAACAAAAGCTAGTGACCAAGCGGGATTAACCTCTTTGAAGTTTACTTTAACCGTGTAGTCGTCAACTGCTTCAACATTTTTGACTACATCATAAGTACCCGCCGTAACTGCCCCAACTTTGGAGTTACTAAGAAATTGATGGGTAAAAACTACATCTTGAGCGGTAAAAGGTTGTCCATCAGACCATTTGACATTTTTTAGTTTCCAGGTAACAGACTTGCCATCAGCAGCCACTCCACCATTTTCGGTACTAGGTATCTCAGCAGCTAAAAAAGGAATTAATTTGCCCTTGTTATCAAAACTGGCTAAAGGTTCAAGGGTAATACGACTAGCTTCTGAGTCTTTAAATCCTGTGGAGAGATGGGGATTAAGAATAGTGGGTGCTTGCCAGTAAAGTAATTTGAGAGTGCTGCTTTGCTGTCCTCCAGATGAATTTGGAGGACTACTACAGGTAGTAACTGCAATTGCTAAGCCTAAAAATAAGCAAAATTGAAAAATAAACTTTTTGGCGATCACTGACTACTCCTTAACCAGTTTTGATTATGGATGATATTGTAGTCGGTATTATAATCGAAGAGAGAACATTGAAAATTGCTCAATAAATTTAATCGTATCTTATTTTGGGTATTATTGGCGATCGCTAAAAGGCAAAATTTTTAATAAATAGAACAGCTTATTTGCTTTTTGGTAAAAGATAGTGTGTTTGATTTTTTTGCTTGATGTTAATTGTATCTGCACAACTTTGTTTAATAAAATTCAGAGTAGATTTGGGAAGTTTGTTCTTTTTGAGAACTTCCGAGATAGATTGTTGGTAATCATTTTTAAATTGCTGAGAAAGTTGTGACAAAGTAACTGGCTCTTTTAATTCATCCACAAGCTTGTCCAAAGTCAAGACAATTTTATTTTGAATTGAATGTTCAATATTTTGCTCTTGCTTAGAATTAGAGATTGTAGACATTACCGAAGCACGACTATTAGCAAAATCATGTATATAAATATTTCCTGAATGCTGATATATTTTGTAAGTATTACATCCTTGCCTTTGTAAAGTTTGATGTAAACAATTAAAAATTGAGTCGTGAGAAACGACGGTTACTTCTTTTACTTGAGGATACTGTAATAGTAAAGAACTTCCTAAAGTGAGAATTTGCGCATCAGCAGCATTTTTTTCTTTAGGTACATGAATTAATTGATATCCTTGCTGATGCAAATATTTGTCTAGTTTAGCAATACTATTGTTAAACCAGTTTGCTACTGCAAATTTGATTGTTGCGGGATATTGGCAATGTGACTTGAGATTTTGTGCCAAATCCAACTTGAATGGAAAGTTTTCTACATCCAATAAAATTACTCCCGTTGGAGACAAGACTTTAGATAAAAAATGTGGCTGTAGGTTAGAAAAATCCATTTTATCTTCAGTGCAGTAAAAATGTTATTTCAAGTTTAAATTATCCAATTATCAATCAGTTGTGATTTGCTCCCTTTTAGTAAAAACGCTCAAGATCCTCTGAACTGATAGTGCAAGAATTTAGCTTCAATTTGCTATTTTTGGCTAAATTCTCTGATTAATGAGCATCTAGAAGGCAAAAAGATATTATTTATAAAAAAGCGATCGCTCGTAAATTTGAACTAATAGACCTCTTGCATGAATAATAAATTAATACTTTTTTCCTTTCCCTTTCCCCTCTTGGTAAAGTAGTTAATAACGATTTGTGCAAGAAGTCTAATCTAAATCTATGTCCAAAATGTTAGCTTCAATTGCCTTATTGCTGTTTGTTCCAGCCTGTAGTGTTGGGGTCGTTATGTCATTGTTTATCGCCCCTGGCAAGATCGGCAATGGTGTTTTTGCGGCGGTCAAAATATGGGTGGTTGTTTTACCTTTGTTTTGGACAGCTAGAACTAATCCTAATGCAATACATTTACCTAAGCTAAATTGGACAGAGATCAAAGCTGGTCTGAGTCTAGGTATTTTGATGTTTAGTGCGATCGCTATTACCTATCTTTTTGTAGGGCAACAAATTATTAATACTGCCGATCTTCAAGCTAAAGCTAGGGAGGTTGGTCTTGTGAATCCTTATCTCTATGTAGCTGGCTGTTTCTACTGGAGTTTTATTAATTCCTTAATTGAAGAATGTACGTGGCGAGGCTTTGTAGTTTCTCAATCTAAAGTGCTGTTTCCTCAAAATATCGCTGTAATCCTGGCAGCAATATTTTTTACAGTTCACCATAGCATTGCTCTTTATGGTTACACTCATAACTTACTGGTTGTTTTTATTGGTTCATTAGGAGTTTTGCTAGCGGGTATTATTTGGGCTTGGTGCTATAACTTCTATCAGTCAGTTGTTCCAGGCTATATTAGTCATATATTTGCAGATATAGCGATCGCGATCATTGGCTGGAAACTTTTGTTTTCCTGAATTTCACAAGTTACCATCAGGTATTATTTAAATTGGGGTATTGGTCGCAGCAGCGATCGCCTGACCCGCTAACCAAGAAGTCGTCCAGGCACTTTGAAAATTGAACCCACCCGTTACGCCATCAATATCTAATACTTCTCCTGCAAAATATAGCCCAGGACATTTTTTGCTTTCCATCGTCTTAAAATTTACTTCTTTAAGACTTACTCCGCCACAGGTAACAAATTCTTCTTTGAATACTCCTTTGCCCTTAACCTCATACTGTCCCTGAACTATCTCCAGCACTAGTTTATTTAATTCTTTTTTACTTATCTCTGACCAAACTTTCTCTGGTTTAATTTCTGTATAGCTAACAAAGCTTTGCCAAAGGCGTTTGGGCAATTCTACAGGGCAGTAATTAACTATTTTTTTCTGAGGATTCGTTTCTTTTACTGTGATTA
This sequence comes from Waterburya sp., assembly GCA_965218645.1. Lineage (GTDB taxonomy): Bacteria > Cyanobacteriota > Cyanobacteriia > Cyanobacteriales > Xenococcaceae > Waterburya. The sequence goes on from OZ244627.1 coordinate 99,012, forward strand.
ACTTCTGCTTCAAAGTCTCTTGATTATATTCAGGTAGCCAATTGATCTGTAAGCCCGAATCATATTTGAGATCGTACAAAAACCTAGCACTCCAAGCAGATAGCTTCAGGATAGCAGGACCACTTACGCCCCAATGGGTAATCAATAACGCTCCTGCTTGTTCTATTTTATGTTTGCCTGTACCCAGCTTAACTTGGGCATTCCTAACGCTTACTCCCGCTAAACCTTGTAAACGAGGATCTCTAACATTCAAGGTAAATAATGATGGGACTGCTGGCTCAATTTTGTGTCCTAAGTTTTTTGCCCAACGATATCCTAAAGGGTTACTACCTGTAGCAATTAACAGGCGATCGCATTTTAATTCTTTGCCGTTTTTTAATTCAACCTGAAAATAACTTTTGTTTTCTTCGTCATAAAACTGCTTAACTGTCTTAACTCCAGTACCAGTCAGCAATTTAACTCCTGCCTTGTCTGCTGCTTGCATTAGGCAATTAATAATTGTTTGCGAATCATCACTAACAGGAAACATTCTGCCGTCGGCTTCGGTTTTTAGGCGTACTCCGCGAGACTCATACCACTGCACCGTATCCTGGGGTTGAAAACGGGTAAATGCACCCCGCAACGCTTTTCCACCTCTAGGATAATGTTCAACCAAACGAATAGGATCGAAACAGTGATGGGTTACATTGCATCTGCCACCCCCAGATATGCGAACTTTCGCTAGCGGTTTTTGTCCAGCTTCTAATAAAGTTACTTGAACTTGGGGATTTGCTTCTGCACAGGCGATCGCGCCGAAAAAACCCGCTGCACCACCACCAATAACAATTACGTTCAAAACTAGCTTACAAAATTTAGATTACTAAAATAGTCCAACAAGTAGCTAAGAGCTAAAATCTATTCTAATATCTTCTTGTCTTCAAAATTCCCCAAGTTAAGCCAGATATCACCGCAGTTAATAAAAATATTATAATTACTCCTCCTGGCAAAAAGGTAATAAAACCGATTCCTCTAAGTATATACAGGGCAATAAAACCCATCAGGGAAATAAAGAATATGTTAAGTAACATAGCTTTTGAGTTTCCAATGCTTAATTAAACAAACATCATAGATTTCCCTTAAATATATAGCAAGCCTTAACAACTGGTATTATATAGCAAATCTTCTATCGCGATGTTGTTCCATCAATGTAGCTATTTTTGCTTTTTGTTCGGAGGTTAATACTTCCCGTATCCGCAGCATCGTTTCAAAACGGTTATTATCCAATTGCTGATGGAGTTTCTCAAGCTGTTGGTGTTGTTGTCGTAATTGCTCGGTACTAGCATCACTGGCTAATAGCGATTCCATTTTTTGATGCTGAGAGTGCATTTCTTGATGTAAAGCTTCTAAAGCTTCAGTCTTAGTATTGGACTCTTCTTGAATTGCTTCAATTTTTTGCCTTTGTTCTGTAGTGAGATCTATTTGTTGTAATAATCTCTCCATTTTCTCCCCTTTAGGTTTTTTGTCATGTTTAGCGTGGGGTGGTGGTGGTACTTGTGCCATAGTGGTCGGTTTATCGTTAATTCTTTGACAGGTTTGAAAAATTAATAAAACGCCTAAAATTGCTGAAAAAGTGCGCCAGTTCATGTAACGTCTCCTAGAATTGTTTAAAGTATCAATTACTTAAATATTAGAAAACCAAGTATCTATCCACCTCGATCTAAATTCCTAAATTGTTTTGGTACTTTAGGACTATTGCTACTTTCTCAAAGCCATAAATAATAAGAAGGTAGTAAGTGAATATCGATTTTTTATTCTGGCAATGGCTAATATTTTGCAACGACATTCTTTTCGTTTACTTTTATATTTAGAATGGGTCTTATTAGGAATTGCTTTACTCGCTGCATTTAGTTGGACAATTCCTCACCCTCCTCCTCCTCCTCACCATCGTCACTTGTCCCATTCACCTTGGTTGACTACGTTGGGAATTGCCTGTATTGCCCTTTTGGGAGTAATGGGTTTAAGATTACCTAGCAACTCAAAATTTATCTCAAAAATTTATATTGCTAGTGGATTTGTTTTAAGTTGGGTCACAATCTTGTTAGTGGGAAGAGGAGAAAGAGTCTTTCCTGCTTTACTTTTGGTGGTGGTAATTCGCGCCTGTTTATTATTTTCCTGGAGTGGCAGAATTTTGACCGCCATTTTGGCTTATGCTTCGTTTTTGGCTGTGCAAATCATGTCTTTGATGAAGATAAGTCTGTTTGGCATTCCTCTAGACAAACCATTGCCTCTGCCAAAACATTTACCACCAGAAGAGTTGCGTGGAGTTTTATTTGGTTTAGCTTTTAATTCTGCGCTGCTATTTGCTTTTGTGCTGGCGTTTGTTATTTTATTGGTAAGTGCAGTTATAGCTGAACATGAAAGTAGAGCTAAGTTAGTTCACGCCAATCGTCGTTTAAGAGAATATGCGCTGCAAATCGAAAATCAGGCAACCTTACAAGAGAGAAATCGCATTGCTAGAGAAATCCATGATTCTGTTGGTCATTATCTAACTGCTCAAAGTATTCAGTTAGAAAACACCGCGGTGTTTTTAGCTACAGATCGGATCAAAGCTGCTAGTCACTTAGCCAAAGCCAGACAGTTAGGCAAAAATGCCCTGGCTAATATTCGTGCTTCAGTAGCAACACTAAGAAAAAACCCGATTCAAGAGCGATCGCTCTTGACAACCATAGAAAAAATAATCCTAGAGTTTCAGTTTAATACAAATATAGCGATCGCCTCAGAAATTGATTTGATTTCTACCTTACCAACGGAAGTTAATACCGCCTTGTACCGTATCGTTCAAGAAGCACTGACTAACATTAGCAAACATAGTCAAGCAACCAAAGTAAATTTGTCTTTAAAAGAAACAGAAAAGAAGATTTTGCTTTCCATACAAGATAATGGCTGTGGCTTTAATCAAAGCAATAATACTACTGGCTTTGGGTTACAAGGAATGAAAGAGCGCACCGCAGCATTACCAGGAAAAATTGCGATCATAAGTAATTATGGTCAAGGATGTCTGATCGATGTGGAAATTCTCTTATCTAAGCTTAATTATTGATTATTTACTAAAAAAGCTCTAAGCTTTAAGCTAATTAAAAGCAGATTTAAACTACTTTTAATTAAAGACTTTTGATTCAAAGATTATAAGAGGGGACATAAGCTTAGAGCTACGAACGAAGTAAGTTAGAATTATGATTCGTGTGTTGTTAGTAGACGATCAAAGTATTGTACGTGAGGGATTATCTAGCCTTTTGCAGACTCATTCTGATTTAGAAGTTGTCGGCGAAGCAGAAAATGGTCAAGTAGCAATCAAACAAGCGATCGTTTTACAACCAGACGTGATCTTGATGGATATCCGAATGCCTATTATGGATGGAGTAGCAGCAATTCGTGTTCTTCAAGAGCAAGCACCAGAAATTAAGATTTTAGTTTTAACTACTTTTGATGACGATCAATACGTTGCTCAAGCAATAGCCTATGGCGCACAAGGCTATTTACTTAAAGATACCCCCTCAGTAGAATTAGCTCAGGCTATTCGTTTGCTTAATAAAGGTTATAGTCAAATGGGACCAGGATTGTTGGCTAAAGCAATGAATAATTCTTCTCTGCAACCAAAACCTGATGCTATTTCCCGTATCCCTCCAGAATTTGCTCAGTTAACCACCAGAGAAAAAGAAGTACTGCAACTGATTGCTACAGGACATAATAACAAGGAAATTGCGACTAAGCTATATATTACCGAGCGTACTGTGAAAAATCATGTCAATAGTATTTTACGCTCTTTAGACTTACGCGATCGCACTCAGGCTGCTATCTTTGCCAATAGTTTTCGACCCTAATTGTTAGCAAACTTTATATATGTTGATATTTAATACCCGATCGCTAAAAAATTAACTCTTCGTTACTTAAATAAAATCTCGATATTTAATAAACCAGAAATTTGTAGATAAGGATGCCGATTGATAGTATGGCGATCGCCATAACTACTCTATACTCAACAGCTTCTTAAAGACTATAGACTATATTTGTCAGTACTTTGAGCTAATTCTTATTTAAAAGCTACTTTAGTTGGGGAGTTTGCCAATAATTTAGCTTTTTATTTAATAATTGGTTTTTTTGTCTTTTGTCTTTATTTATTGTAAATACAATCATAAATTTTATTATATTGCTGAAAAAGCTGTCTGATAGATATTTAAGATTCATGTGGAAAATAATCAGTTATAGGCTTGCAAATACTATTGATTAAGCTCTTTATTAAAGATAAACAGCCTTTATTTTCTGGCTCGATTAACTCATAATGCAGACATGGACGTAACACCAGATACAAAAATTACGCCCTTGGCGATCGAGCTTAAATAAACTCTTATATTAAAAAGCAAGGAGAAACAAACGTGGGTCAGATAAGATTAGCAGTTTACGGCAAAGGCGGAATCGGTAAATCTACAACTAGCTGCAACATTTCCGCAGCCTTGGCAAAGAGAGGCAAAAAAGTATTACAAATTGGCTGCGATCCCAAACACGACAGCACCTTTACCCTGACAGGATTTCTCATTCCTACTATTATTGATACCCTTCAAGAAAAAGACTTTCACTATGAAGACATTTGGCCTGAAGATGTAATTTATGAAGGTTATGGTGGCGTAAGCTGTGTAGAAGCGGGTGGACCTCCTGCGGGTGCTGGTTGTGGTGGTTATGTAGTGGGCGAAACCGTCAAGCTACTCAAAGAATTAAACGCTTTTGATGAGTATGACGTTATTTTGTTTGATGTCTTAGGTGACGTTGTATGTGGTGGCTTTGCTGCACCGCTCAATTATGCTGACTACTGCATGATTGTGACTGATAATGGTTTTGATGCTTTATTTGCTGCTAACCGCATTGCAGCCTCCGTTAGAGAAAAAGCTCGTACCCATTCTTTACGTCTAGCTGGTTTAATTGGTAATCGTACTTCCAAGCGGGACTTGATTGACAAATACATCGAACACGTACCTATGCCGGTGTTGGAGATCTTGCCCTTAATTGAAGATATTCGCGTATCTCGCGTTAAAGGTAAAACTTTGTTTGAAATGGCAGAAAGCGATCCTTCCTTGGCTTACGTCTGTGATTACTATCTCAACATTGCCGATCAGGTTTTGGCTGCACCAGAAGGAATTGTACCTAACGAGGCACAAGATAGAGATTTATTCTCCTTGTTGTCTGACTACTACCTCAATCCTCCAGCCGCTAAAGCAGACAAGGCAGATAAAGAAGAATTAGACATGATGATGGTTTAAGTCAGTAAGGGCGATTCGCGAATCGCCCTTACCATCAGCGGTAGAGATGCAATGTGTTGTGTCTCTAACAAGGATTAATAATAAGGAAGTCAGTTTTCAACTTCAAAGTCAATTCTGGGAAAAATAGATTTATCAACAAATTTATTTGGAGAAAAATCATGTCAGACATTCTTGCACAACCAGAAAAATTTAAAACTGAATTAAAAGAAAAGTGGTTGAACTACTACCAAGCAAACCGCAGTTGGCTACAGCACTATATGGATAATGATAGTGGCTGGAGTGATGATGTTGGATATGACAAAAAAGAGTTGAAAAGCTTGGAACTTGATAGAGATTATGATCCTCGCCGTCCAGAATGTTATTTCATTCTAGGCGTTGTTAGTGTCCTAGAGCCATCAATTCAGGGCTTATTGTCCTTTGCGGGAGGTTTGACTACCGAATCAGAACAATTAGTTGAAGCTTTGGGACTGAATTTCGACCCTGAATTGGAATTAAAAAAGCGATCGCAAAAAGCAACAAATCAACAATTAAATTTAGATTCACAATATTTAGACCAAGTTAGAGAGGAGATTAAAACATGACTTTAGCCAAAGAACAACAACCTTCAGCATTAAATTTTGAATGTGAAACTGGGAATTATCATACCTTTTGCCCGATTAGCTGTGTAGCTTGGCTATACCAAAAGATTGAAGATAGTTTCTTTTTGGTCATAGGCACAAAAACCTGTGGCTACTTCCTACAAAACGCAATGGGAGTAATGATTTTCGCCGAACCTCGCTACGCGATGGCAGAATTGGAAGAAGGAGATATTTCTGCTAAGTTAAACGATTACGAAGAATTAAAAAGATTGTGTTTGCAGATAAAGCGCGATCGCAATCCTAGTGTAATCGTCTGGATTGGTACTTGCACTACCGAAATCATCAAAATGGATTTGGAAGGTTTAGCACCCAGATTGGAAGCGGAAATCGGTATTCCGATCGTTACCGCCCGTGCTAATGGTTTGGACTATGCCTTTACTCAAGGAGAAGATACCGTCCTTGCTTCCATGGCGCATAAGTGTCCTACTAAACCACCTAAATTAGAAGAAGAGAAAAAAGAGCGTAACGCTGTTTCTAGTTTACTCAACTTCGGGCGCAAAAAAGAAGATGTTACTCAGCAAGAATCTGAGTATAAAGATCATCAGCCGTTAGTATTGTTTGGTTCATTACCCGATCCTGTTGTAACAAACCTCACTTTAGAACTGAAAAAGCAAGGAGTCAAAGTATCAGGTTGGTTACCCTCCAAACGCTTCACAGAACTACCTGTAATTGAAGAAGGTTACTATGTAGCGGGAGTAAATCCTTTCCTTTCTCGTACTGCTACTACCCTGATGCGTCGCCGTAAAACTAAGCTTATCGGCGCACCTTTCCCTATTGGGCCTGATGGTACAAGGGCATGGATCGAAAAAATCTGTTCTGTACTAAATATTGAACCCCAAGGACTAGAAGAAAGAGAAGCGAAAATATGGGAAGGTTTAGAAGACTACATTAAGTTAATTCGCGGTAAGTCTGTCTTCTTTATGGGGGATAACCTTTTAGAAGTATCTCTAGCGCGTTTCCTTATTCGTTGCGGTATGACCTGTCCTGAAATCGGTATTCCCTACATGGACAAACGTTACCAAAAAGCGGAACTAGAATTACTGGAAAAAACCTGTAATGATATGGGTGTTCCTTTGCCCACGATCGTTGAAAAACCTGATAACTATAACCAAATTCAACGCATTTACGACCTCAAACCAGACCTAGTAATAACTGGTATGGCACACGCCAACCCTTTAGAAGCCAGAGGGATTAATACCAAGTGGTCAGTCGAATTTACCTTTGCCCAAATCCACGGCTTTACCAACGCCCGTGATATTCTTGAGTTAGCAACTCGTCCCCTGCGACGTAATACTAACTTGAAAGAATTGGGTTGGGATAAGTTAGTTCAAGAAGAAGCAAAAGTTTAAAAACTTAAAATCTAATTTTAATTACCAGGCGATCGCTTTTATTAATATTTGATAGCGATTGCTTTTTTATATCAATACATCGCCCTGCCAGAGGCTTTATTAAATATATTTCTAAAGTATTTACAGAGTTAAGAAAAACTGCTAGACGAGTTTGCACAATAGAAGCTTTAAATGTCAAAAATCAAGAACTTATTGGACGAGGGGTTATTCACAGAGTTTTACCAGGAGCAATTTCTGTCATTGTTTTGGAAGCTCTACGGGTATTGGCTTTGTTGATGCAACTAGTCTGAAGGTCTGTCATAATCGTCGAATCAAACGTCATAAAGTCTTTGATGGTATAGCACAGAGGGGAAAAACATCGCTTGATTGGTTCTTTGGTTTCAAACTTCATTTGGTAGTAAATGAAGTCGGTCAACTATTAAATGCTCAACTTACTCCTGGTAATGTTGACGAGCGTCGTCCTATTCCCGACTTACTTCAAGGTCTTTTTGGTAAGTTTTTTGCAGATAGAGACTATGTTTCCCAAAAGCTTGCCAATCAATTACTCGAAGATTTTGGGATTCAATTTTTTGCTAAACCCAGACGCAATATGAAGAATAAGCTGATGCGACTTCACGACCAGCTTCTGTCTCGTCAACGTTTAATTATCGAAACGATTAATGACCAATTGAAAAACATTTCTCAGATCGAGCATTCTCGTCATCGATCGCCGATTAATTTCTGCGTTAATGTTCTATGTGGATTGATTGCTTACTGCCATCAACCCAAGAACCCCAGTCTGCGCCTTGACTGGCTTTTGCCTCAATCTGCTTAACCCGAACTCAGGTTGCAATAGCAAAAATAAAAGAGCGAGATGTTTATCAGGTTGCGATCAACGACGATTTTCAGCCATACCGCAAAAATGCTAAATATGAAGACTGCAAAGAAGTATCAATTAGACCTTTAATCGAAAAATTAGAGTTTATTACTAATAAAAAACATTGGGAATTTAGGTTTAGATTGGGCTTGTTTGAAATTAATCAACATGATTTTGAGTTAATTTATAGATTAATGTGTCCTTTCGGTAAAGACCAAACGATAAAATGGAAATAATCAATAATTTCCAAGATTAAGGGAGAATAAGATCCAATGATAGATTTATACACTTGGACAACACCTAATGGTTATAAAGCATCTTGCACACTAGAAGAATTAAATATTCCCTACACCGTACATCCAATTGACATTACCACTGGTATCCAGAAAGAAGCAGATTTCCTAGCTATCAATCCTAATGGCAGAATCCCCGCAATTGTTGATCGCGACAATGATGATTTTGCAGTGTTTGAATCTGGCGCAATCATGATTTATCTTGCCGAAAAAGCAGGAAAGCTAATGCCTACAGACACTAAAGGAAGATCGAAAGTAATCCAGTGGTTAATGTTTCAGATGGGCGGCTTAGGGCCAATGCAGGGACAGGCTAATGTTTTTTATCGTTATTTTCCTGAGAAAATTCCTGCTGCTATTGAACGTTATCAAAAAGAAACCAAACGACTATATGGAGTTTTAGATCGACACTTGGCAGATAATGAATATTTAGCTGATGATTTTTCTATTGCTGACATTGCTAATTGGAGTTGGGCGCGTATTCATGATTGGGCAGGAGTTTCTATCGAAGAATTGCACAACCTGCAACGATGGCTAAAGCAAATTGAATCTAGACCAAGCTGTGCTAAAGGTCTCAATGTACCTTTCGCCACAGATCTTTCAGAGGACGAAGAAGCCGAAGCAGAAGCGATTAAGAACATTCAAGGCATACTTTAGGTTGCGTTTATTTATCCAAAAGCTTTAAGCTTTAAGCCTTAAACTCTAAGCTTTTGGATCAAAACTAACAAAGGCAGGAAGAGCAAAACTATTTCTGTTTCTCTAGAGCGATCGCTAATCTCAGCTAATTTCCCAGTATTTTTATGACTATCCAACAAAACTCTTTGCTTGTTGAAAACGGTTATTTACCTCGTCCCAATTGACTACATTCCACCATGCGTCAAGATAATCTGTTCGCTTATTTTTATATTTAAGATAGTAAGCGTGTTCCCAAACATCGTTGCCCATAATAGGATATTTTCCTTCAGTTAAAGGACTATCTTGATTGCCTGTACTAGCAACTTCTAGCTTGCCATCACCATTCATAAGTAGCCACGCCCAACCACTACCAAAGCGATCTTTCCCCGCAGTATTAAACTCTTCTTGGAAGGTTTTAAAGTCGCCAAAAGCAGCATTAATTGCTTCAGAAATAGCACCTGTAGGTTTACCTGGACTATCAGGAGTCATAATTGACCAAAACATTGTGTGGTTAGCATGACCTCCGCCATTATTGCGTACAGTGGTCTGGATATCTTCGGGAATAGTATCAAGATTGAGCAAAAGTTCTTCTACAGACTTACTCTTTAATTCAGGATGCAGGGCGATCGCTTCATTTAAGTTTTTAACATAAGCTGCATGATGTTTATCGTGATGCAAAGTCATTGTTTCAGTATTGATATAAGGATTGAGAGCATCATAGGCATAAGGTAAGGGAGGTAAAGTAAACTCTTCAGTCTTGGCTTGAGCAATCAGGCTAGTTTGGGAAGATGTTATTTTATTGGTCTGGATGCCGTTGTCATGTTTTTCGTATGCCATACTAGGGTCTGACCAAAAGCTACCCTGAATTAGAAACGTGCTTAATGCAATTGAGAAAACGAAGCCATAAAATCGTTTACTGTACATAAATCTGATTTTTTAGTAAATTAGCTGGTTATAATTTTATAGTGCTACATTAGTCTATTTCTTGGATATTTCCTAAACATTTTCTGAGATTTGCGGTGAAATTTCGTTTTTAATTAAATGATTGACAGCTTACTGCAATGCCAAGCACAATTGCCGAAAATGATCGCCTCGTGCTTCAAAGCTGAGATATTGATCGAAATAGCATTTTCCCTAGTTTCGACGATTTGATAGTTACGATAATTGCGATCGCTTTGCTTTTTTAAATAGATTGTTTCTGGAGCAAATATTCAATCAAGACTTGTTCTGCCTTCAATCAATTCAATTTTTTTATTTAAAAAAGAGGCCACAAAATCTATAAACGTACGAATGCGAGTAACGTATCTCAAATCTTCGTGAGTCAATATCCATAACTGTTTTTTAAATTCAGGAATTGGCAAACTAACGCGAACGAGATTAGGATCGCTATCTCCCAAATAGCATAATAATAAGCCTAGTCCTATATGTTGCTTTACTGCTGCTAGTATCGCCATACTAGTATTAGATCGATACTGAAATTTAACATCTGGGATAGTTTGCTTCAACCAAATAGCGATCGCCGAATCAATTACACTTTCATCAAAACCAATCCAATCATATTGGTCTAAGTTATTAAAATTAGGGTGAGTTTTAAAATATTCCTTCGACCCGTAAACCGCAAAAGCAACACTAGCAACTTTTCGCCCTACCAACGTTTCTAAAGGCTGGTTCGTGATGCGAATTGCTATATCGGCATCGCGCTTAGCTAGATTCAACACATCCCTAGAAACTACTACCTCTAGCTCAATTTCAGGATATGCCAACCGAAATTGAGCTAAACAGGGAGTTAAAAGCCCAACTAACACATCAGCCATTGTTACTCTAATCATACCGCTAGGACGCATATCGTGTCCGCTAATACGCCGATTCAAAGCTGAAATATCAGTTTCAATACGCTCTGCTGCTTGACAGAAATCTTCTCCTGCCGTCGTCATTACGTAACCATTAGATAATCTTTCAAACAATCTTACACCCAGATCTTTTTCCAAAGTATTTAATCGTCGAAATACGGTTGATTGATGGACTTCGAGGCGATGTGCTGCATTAGCTACATTACCAGCATCAGCGATCGCTTTTACAAATTTTAAATCGTTCCAATCCATATTCGCATTTTTGCAATTTTAGTTCGCATTAATACCTATATTATTATTTATTTTGCTAGTTAAAATTAATATGAAAACAACACTGATTAGAAATTCTCAATCATGAACAAGCTTGCTGATGGTGATTTTATTCGTTTCTAATCAGAGCAAATCAACGATAAGCCATAAGTAGAGCTTTACTACCAATTATTTGAGGTGAACATTATGTCTGGTGTTATTCATATTTACAAACAGGGTAAACCTGAAGTATTACGTTATGAACAGATAGAAATAGGCGAACCAAAATCGGGACAAGTCAGACTGAGACAAACCGCTATTGGAGTTAACTTTTTAGATATTTATTTTCGCAATGGTCACTATCCTCTACCCGCCTCTCCTTTCGTTACTGGTTTTGAGGCAGCAGGTATAATAGAGGCGGTTGGCGAAGGAGTTACTCAAGTTAAAGTTGGACAGCGCGTTGCTTATCAAATGGTACAAGGTGCTTATGCTGAAACCAGAGTTATATCTGCCGACAGGTTAATTCCCATTCCAGATAGCATTGGTGACGAACAGGCAGCAGCAATGATGCTTAGAGGTACAACAGCAGAATATTTAGTACGAAGAGTTTATTCAGTTAAGCCCCACGACACTATTTTGGTTCATGCAGCAGCAGGTGGAGTTGGTCTATTGGTCTGTCAGTGGGCAAAACATTTAGGGGCCACTGTCATTGGCACCGTCAGCAGTCAAGAAAAAGCGGAACTAATCAAAAATCATGGTTGTGACTATCCAATTATCTATACCAAAGAAAACTTTGTCGAACGAGTTAATCAAATAACCGACGGCAATGGAGTTCGGGTTGTCTATGACGGAGTTGGCAAGTCTACCTTTCATCACAATTTTGAATGTTTAGCTACTTTCGGACTAAATGTGCTGTTTGGTTGGGCATCAGGAAAACCAGAACCTTTAGATGTTGTTAATCAGCTTAACCCCAAGTCTCATGCTGTAGTTAGTCCTGGTGTCGATAAGTATACGGAAACGCGAAAATTATTAGAAGAATCAGCAACGGCATTATTTGATGTTGTTTCTCAAGGAGTCGTAAAGATTAATGTCAACCATCGCTATGCACTGTCAGATGTAGCCCAAGCTCATGCCGACATGGAAGCGCGTAACACTACAGGCTCAGTTATATTAATACCGCGATAGACAGTAGATTTTACCTTTGATAGAAATTATCTGGGTTATTGCTAACTAATTGCCAAGCACAGTTGTTTAAAATGCTCCCCTCGCGCTTCAAAGCTGAGATATTGATCGAAACTAGCGCAGGCGGGAGAAAGTAAGACAACCTTTGCCTGTTGCTTTTGAGTTAGGGTAATACTTTGATTTACCGCATTTTCCATAGTTTCGACGATTTGATAATTATCGTAACCTCGATCGCTCAATCTCTGGGCAAAAGCTGGTGCTGCTTCGCCAATAAGCAGTACTGTAGCAGCCTTAGCTTTAATAGTATCGATCCAAGCTAGATCGTCTCCTGTTTTGGCTTGTCCGCCTGCAATCAAAATGACAGGAGCATTAAGAGAGTTTAAACCTACTTCTGCTGCATCGTAGTTTGTGGCTTTGCTGTCGTTGATAAATTTCACCCCCTGATGAGTGCAAATATATTCGAGGCGATGTTCCACTCCAGGAAAAGAAGTTATAGCTTGAGCGATCGCATTTTTCTCAATTCCCGCTAATTTTGCTGCTGCAACTGCCACCAAAAGATTTTGTAGATTATGTTTACCTGGCATTTTAAAGAGGGATACAGGGGCAATAAGTTCGCCAAACGCTACAATCCAACCATCTTCAAGGTAAACTTCTAAACGGCGATGATCTCGGAAAGTATCTTTGCCTCTAACACTTGTCCAAATAACATCTTTACCAAATTCTAGTCCTGCCTGTTCTAAAAAGCGATCGTCTCCATTGATAATTTTTTGCTTACAGCGACGAAGTAAAGAAGCTTTAATCTGATAATAATTCTCTAAAGTTTTATGCCGGTCGAGATGATCGGGGGTGAAAGTAGTAAAAATACCGATTTGCGGTGCTAATTCAACGGTAGATTCAATTTGATAACTGCTTAATTCAGCAATAATCCAATTAAAAGCTTTGGAGTTGGCAGCATCAAAATTTTGAATTGCTAATTCACAAGCAGCATTGCCAATATTGCCACAAGCAGGAGCATTTAAACCCGTAGCTTTAAATATTGCTGCAATCAAAGCTGTAGTAGTAGTTTTGCCGTTGGTTCCTGTAATACCAACCCAGGGAATCTTATTTAAATAACGCCAAGCCAATTCAATTTCGCCGATAGTCTCGATACCTTGTTTTCTGGCTTTGGCTAAGCTGGCAGTATCCCAAGGTACACCAGGACTGACGACGATCAAATCTGCTGCATTTGAAGATTCTAGAATCACACTACTATTTAGCTTAACTCTAACTCTTTCTGCGATCAACTTTTGTTGTGCTGCTTGTAGTTGAAGCGCGTTAGATCTAGAAGCGATCTGTTCTTCTGTTGCCGAATCTACTAGGGTGACTTGCCAACCATTTTTGTGAAGTAATCTCGCAGCAGCAATTCCCGATCTTCCTAATCCAATAACTTCGCCTTTGGGCATAAACTCTGTAAGGTAACAATTCCCATAGAATGTTAGCTTATTTTGCCTCTTGGTAACTGACGATTTCTTTTTCTCTGGTGTAATGCTAATCAGATATTGATTTATTGATTAAAAATTTTGATGAGCGCGATCGCAACCATGCAAGATTGAGATTATAGCTGATTGTTGGCGGTGTTTAAAATGAAAAATCACTCTATAGTAAAGGAGTATTTTGTTAGAGAGTTAAGTTATCGTGTCCCGTTTTATCTCAATTATCATCGGTATTATTGTTACCCTATCGAGCAGTCTAATATTTACTGCCTCGGCTATTGCAGCTATTGGCTTAGATAATGGTCATCTATCTGCTTGTCCTAGTTCGCCTAATTGTGTTGTTAGTCAAGATGGTGATGAGAAACACGCAGTTGAACCTATTAATTATAAAAGCGATCGCGCTACGGCTAAAGAAACTTTATTAAAAGTCTTGTCAGTTGTACCTCGCACGCAAGTTATTGAAGATACAGGTAACTATATTCACACCGAATCTACTAGCCGTATTTTTAAATTTGTAGATGATGCCGAATTTTATTTTCCTGAAGACGAAAATATAATTCAAGTAAGATCTGCTGCACGAGTAGGAGAATCAGACTTAGGAGTTAACCGCCGACGTATTGAGCAAATTCGCTTGGCGATGCAAGACCTAGGTGTCTAATATGACTATGGAAACTTCTGCCTAGCTATGCTTTCTCAAAATCAATATCTTCTTAACTGGTTGCAGCAGCGGTTTTAAATTAGGCTAGGCAAGCCTGATTTCATTTATTAGCGATCGCTTTTGAAACGGTTTTTATATCTTCGATTATTTGTTAGTTAGCAAAGCGAATAATTTTTAATTCTTTGGACTGTAAAATTAATTCTCTGTTGCGATCACGAAGCTAGCCGTAGGCATCATATTCTTTTTGCTTGTCGTGTATCTTGCCATCAACTTCGATTACTAATTCCAAGGAGTTACAGTAAAGATCAACAATAAATCCTTTAATTATTTGCTGGCGACGAAATTTTAAATTATGGAATCGTTTCGCTTTTAAATGTTCCCATAATATTTTCTCTGCGGAAGTCATGTCTCGCCGTAATTCTTTGGCACGTTTGACTTTTTCTGGCGATACTTTTTGTTTGATTATGATGTTATGTGGTTTTATTTGACTTCTCCCCTAGCCCCTCTCCTTGCAGGAGAGGGGAGTAATATAATCAATAGATATTACTTGTTTGTTCTACCGTTAGGCATGATTGCTCCAGTTAAAATAGTGCCTTCAAGATTGGCACCACTTAAATTTGCCCCTTTAAGATTAGCATTACTCAAATTGGCACCACTTAAATTCGCATTTTCCAAAACTACATTTATCAAGATAGCATCTTCAAGATTAGAGCTTTTTAAATTGGAATTGCTCAAATTTGAATTATATAAATTGGCATAATTTAGATTTGAATAGCTGAGATCGGAATTAACTAAGTTGACATGATTTAAATGTGCTTTTTTCATATTAGCTCCAATCAGAATAGTTTTTTCCAAATTAGCTTCGTCTAATTTAGCGTTACTTAAGTCAACATCTCCGCTTATATTTGCACCATATAAATCGGCTTTTACTAAGCTTACATCTTTGAGAATAGATCCTTTGAGATTGGCATTTTTTAAATTAGTACCAGAAAGATTAGCTGCACCTGTCCAATCACTAAATTTAGTTTCGTTTAAGTTGGCACTACTAAGATTGGCAAAAGCTAGATCTGAATCACATAAATTAGCCTTAAAAAGACTTGCATTACTCAAATCAGCACCGCTTAAATTACTGTGGCTTAAATCAGCATAACCCAGATCGGCATTTTTCAGATTAGAGTAACTTAATTCTGCATAACTTAAGTCTGCTTTCATAAAAATAGCATCACTGAGATCGCTAATACTTAAATCCGAATATCCCAAACTGGAATTTTTAAGATTAACATTGCTCAAATTTGCACCACTAAGGTCACACCAAAGACAAGAATTTTGCCCTAGTAGTAAATTGACATCTTTAATTTTTTCAGCTTTAACTGGTGTAATTATACTGAATGTGAAAATTAGTGCAAATAATATCGTGGCGATAATTCTCTTTGTTTTCATGTTTAGTAATATAAAAAGATTGTTTCTACTTTATATATTTCCCAAAACACAGCTATTAACCGCTAAGTAGGTGGATGAAATAATTTATAAAATGTCAAAGTTTAAATTTTCTCTACTATCTACTACCTGTCATCACCGTTTCATGTTTAATTACACCGATCTACTTAGCTAATGGTCTCACCTTACTTACCAACATAGCTAATCCGATAAATCCGACCGTTGCCGTCTTCTGCCAAAAGTAAGCTACCGTCAGGCATAACTAATAAACCAACGGGACGAGCAAAAGTATCAGGGTCATCGGGATTAACTAAAAACCCAGTCAAAAAATCTTCATAGTAACTAAGAGGCTGATTGTCTTTGCCAAAAGGTACAAAAACAATTTTATATCCCGTACCGCGATCGCGATTCCATGAGCCACGAAAAGCTACAAAAGCTCCATTATGATATTTAGAGGGAAATTTTTGTTGGTCATAAAACTGCACTCCTAAAGCAGCAGAATGCGCCTGAAACAAAACATCGGGGGTAATAGTTTTGGCTGCTAAATCTGGTTTTTCGCTTTTATTTCCCTGCATACGGCGAGGATCGAGTAAATCGGGACTTAGATAGGCATAGGGCCAGCCATAAAAGCCACCCTGTTTAACTTGAGTAAAATAGTCAGGAACTAAATCATCTCCTAATAAATCTCGCTCGTTGACGGCTGCATAAAGCTTGCTTGTAACTGGCTGAAAATCTAAGCCAACAGGATTACGTAAACCATAAGCGTAGGTAGAGCGATTTGAACCATCCAAATTCATTACCTGCACCGAAGCACGGGGTAGTTCTTCTGGCTCAACATTAGTTGCCGAACCTATAGAGATATAGAGCTTATTGCCATCAGGAGATGTAACAAGATTGCGAGTCCAGTGTTGATTGTAGCCACCTGGAGTTAATTGAGTAATTTCTGTACCTGTACTGTCTAATTTTAGCTGTTCAGGTTGATAGTCAAAGCGTAAAACCTCACCTGTGTTGGCAACATAAAAAGAGTTCTTGGCAAAGGTCATTCCCAAGGGTTGATCTAAACCGTTACTTTGGTCGGCAAATACTCGATTAACTTCGGCTACACCATCTTTATTTTTGTCCTGCAACAAGACGATTTTATCTTGTCGAGACTGCACCGCCAATACATCTCCATCAGGAGTTAACGTCATCCAGCGCACGTCTTTTAAATTGTCGGCAAACACATTAACAGCAAATCCTGGCGGAACTTGCAAAACAGGATTATCTGGTACAGGAATAACGTTAGGAGATTTACTAGCTGAGCTGGTAGCGTAAGGTTTGGGTAAATCAGCTAAAGTAATCTTAATTGGCTTTGGGGTAAAAGACTCGGTAGAGATTGTCTTTTGTGTTTGTTTAGGAGCAGAATCGGCAATAGAGGTTGCAGGCACTGAGTTACAGCCAGTCAAAATAGCAATTAGTCCCAGATAAGCTGTCAAGCTTTTAATTTGTCTGTCAAGGTTGACTGAGAGACGAGGAGACACGGAGACGGGGAAAGGGTTTGATAGTTTGTTGCTTGATTGAAACATATACAGTTTAGGTGCATTGGCAGCTTAACTTAGGCTGGTTTTCCAAGAAATAGTAAACATTTATTGATTTAGTTGTCAGTGGTTAGTTGTTTTTTCAGAGGCAACTTAATGCCAAGACTCTGAAAATAGGCTGTGCCAGTAATTGCTAAGAAAGAAACGTAGGCAATAATTTGTCCGAGATACAACGTTTGTCGATAGCCAAACAGAGCCTTGAGAACAATCCCAGGAAATTCTTTGTCTGGTAGTACCCCTGAACCATCCCATACCCGATCGCCTAATATACAAGAGTCATCACCCCAAATACACCAGCTATCAGCAGACAGTTGCGAAAATAGAGCCAGTGCAGCATCAAAATGCTTAAGCATACCCATAACTAAACCACCCACAATTAGCAGTAAAAATATTCCCATTACCTGAAAGAAAAGGCGAATATTTATCCGCACCCCTAGAGAAAATAGTCCTATGCCCATAATAGTAGCTAAAGTCAAACCGGCGATCGCACCAAGAGCGGGAAGAGACCAATCTTGCTGAAATTTTGCCAGGATAAACAAAACTGTTTCAAAGCCCTCGCGCACTACAGCAATAAAAATTAAGAGAAATACGGCTTTGCCTGCACCATCGTTACTTAATGCCGTGCTGATTGCTCCTTCTACTTCCCCTTTGAGAGATTTAGCCTGTTTAGTCATCCAGAGTAACATCCAACTAAGCATAGCGATCGCCACTACTCCAAATATTCCCTCTAATAATTCCTTGATAACGGGTGCGTATATGCCATCGGCAGTCTCAACACCAGATATCAGTCCTGCTAACAAAAAGCCAAGAGCAACACTAGCGATAATCCCGCCCAGAATACCCAGATAAACCCAGCGGTATAGTTGTGTTTGCTCTGCCTTTTTTAGACAAGCCATCACAATACCGACTACCAGTGCAGCCTCAAATCCTTCTCGCAAAGTGACAATAAAAGTAGGTAATGCAGCAGTAATATCCATGATTTAGATAATTAGCAAGTAAGTATTAATCTTTAATAATTATTCAATATTTAAGATTAATTATTAATCAAATTCCACAGCCAACCCACTGTAAAAACGGTAATAGCTGCAAATCCCAAAATGATTATTGTCAGTAAAATAATTAAACCGATAATAAATAAAGTATTGCTTTTACTATCTTCAGCAATTTCTAAATGCTTTTCTAAAAGCTCAATATTTTTTACGTTAGATTTCCAGCCGACATCAAACAAGTCTCCTAATACGGGAATAGTTCCTGCAAAAGAATCTAGCAAAATATTACCCACCATTTTATATAAAACTTCTGGAGGTAAACCCATCCTCGCAGCCTCTACCACAATATAGGCTGATAGCCCTCCAGTTATAGTGTCTCCGCCCCCAGGCAGCAAGCCCAGAATCGGATCTAAGCCAAAACGAATTTTTGTTCCAGGTATGGCGATCGCATTATCCATCACCTTGCTAAGACGACGCAGTTTATTGACCCGTGAAATATGTTTAGTAGGCAGAGTCTTCATGAATCAGTTATTAAAGTGAGTTGGACGAGATTAAAAAGAAGCCTCAAGTTTCTGTTTCTACTGCTAAAATTCTATCCCAAAATAAGACCCAAAAACAGACACCATAAAAGGGCTAGTTTCTAGATTTTAGGACAGATAGTTTGATAAGGTTAGTAATCTAATCTCACTGCAAACTCAAACTAAACACTGTCAGACGGGTAATCGGTCATGTCTTCTTCGGATTCAAGCAAAAACTTAGATTGGCTATTCAGGGGTACGAGCGAAATCTTTCCTGATCGTCAAGACTCAGACGATCAGGCTGAAAATTTAAGTCAACGCCTTGCCCAGAGTTCTGAGCCATTGAGGGTTAAGCTAGGTATCGATCCTACAGGCACGGATATTCATTTAGGTCATAGCATTCCCTTCCGTAAGCTGCGCGCTTTTCAAGATGCAGGACATACGGCAGTGGTTATTATTGGCGACTTTACTGCTCAGATTGGCGATCCTACGGGCAAGTCTGATGTACGTCGTCAGTTAACTCCAGAACAGGTAAAAGCCAACGCTCAAAGTTATTTAGATCAGCTACGTCCTATTTTAGATTTTGATACTCCAGGACGATTAGAAATTCGTTATAATTCTGAGTGGCTCAGTAAACTGGATTTGGCTCAAATCCAAGAGTTATTGGCAACTATGACCGTGGGACAAATGCTAGCCAAAGAAGGTTTTGCAGAACGCTACAGCCAAGAAAAACCTATTTTTCTCCATGAGTTTTTATATCCCTTAATGCAGGGTTATGATTCTGTAGCCGTAGAAGCTGATGTGGAGTTAGGTGGAACAGACCAAAAGTTTAATATTGCGGTGGGAAGGGATTTACAAAGGCATTTTGGTAAAAAAACTCAGTTTGGTTTGCTGTTGCCTATTCTTTTAGGCACAGACGGGGTACAAAAAATGTCAAAATCTTTAGATAACTATGTAGGACTGCAAGAAGATGCCCTGTCGATGTATTCTAAGCTAGAAAAAACTCCTGATGATCTGCTTAAAGATTATTTTGAACTTCTAACCGATACTGATTTAGCAGAATTACCCGATAACCCTAGGGAGGCTCAAAAGCAACTGGCGATCGCCGTTACTTCGCAATTTCATGGACGAGATGCTGCCCTACAAGCTAAGCAAACCGCCGAACAGATTGTACTTCAGGGAAATACCGCAGGTGGGGATATTCCTGAGTATTCTCTGTCTCAAGTAGAGTTTCCTGCTAAATTGTTTTATGTTTTAGGTGCTAGTGGCTTGTGCAAAAGCAGTGGAGAAGGAAGAAGACAGATACAGGGTGGTGCTGTTCGTTTAGAAGGCGATCGCCTTGGCGATATCAATCTTACCTTTGAAACTGCGGATGATTTGGCAGGAAAAGTGTTACAAGTAGGCAAAAAAAAGTTTATTCGCTTAGTTTCCTAAGCAACAATCAAACGTGAAGGTGAATTTTTTAAGATTCTGGCAGTTAAGTATCTTGGCGATAATTATATTTTTGATTGTGCCGATTAGGTTAGCCCATAGCCAAAATGCTGGTTCTTCAAAGGATAATTTTAGCTGTCCTGATGATCTTAATCAGTTGACCTCTCTATTACTCAAAGATTTACCAGACTACAGCAATCGAGTAATTCAACGAACTCAACGCCTAGATAGAGAAGCAGGAATTAGAAACTATGTTATTACCGCTGATCGAGTTGAGTTTGAACCTCTAAAATTACCTCGTATTCAATACAATCCTATTAACAAGAACGAACCTAAACAAGTCTTTTTTACAGTTGCCGAAAAGCAATACAAGAATAATAAAATTACTACTATTCAAACTTATCATTGGTTATTTTTGACTCAAACTGATAGTGGTTGGCGTATGGTGATGATGTTTTCTCGTTTTGGCAATTCTCAAGAAAATACTCCTCCAGCACCCCCTAAAGAAACTACCAACGGCATTATTGGTCAAGGAGTTCAACTTTGGTTAAGAGATTGTCGTGCAGGAACAGTTAGATAATCACCGCTGACTTGTTTGATTAATTTCAAAAACAAAAAAGGGAACTTTATAGCCTGTTCCCTTAACTAACGTGAGTTAGGGTTAAGCAAAAGCAGATAAAGCAAAGCGGTCGATGGCAATAGAAGGCTTGCGGGAACGATGACAATAAGCAATCAATCCTGCCAATAAATTGACGGCGAAGTTGCTCGGCGAGCGATGGCGCGAATGTTCAATCTGTGAAATATGTTTGAGTTGTTCAATAAAGCCAATCCCTGTAGAAGTTCCCCAACGAGAATGAAGATATGTCGTCAAAGGAATGAGGCTACTTGGTAACAATTCAATAAATCGATGATAACTTACTAAGTTAGGAAAAGCGGTGCGACCCCCTAAAGGGTTCGACAGTTTGCTTATGCCGGGGAACCCGTCCACCGCAACTGTCTCACCGCGCGCAAGACAAAGGCTTTAGCCGCATATACGCGCACCAAGAAAGCCCCTCGCCAATACTTACTAACCATTTTTAAAGAGAAATTTTTGAAGTTTTTATATGGTGAAAGATGAAATGCCACTGTGATTGTCATAATTTCACTCAGGCTTAGTTGTCGCGATCGCAATCTACGACGTTGACCATTTTCTATCAGTTTTTTTTGCCAAGCTGGCTCAAAGTCATGACAAAAAGCGATTCAGCGCGTTGGGCGGGTCAGATGCGGCTAAAGCCTTTCTCGACTTGAAGCGACTGAATCAAGACATCATCAATAAGACTGAATAATTCTGTTTTTACTGTACATTAGGGTAGATTGGCAAAAAAGTGTAGTTACTTTTACCTTACTATCTACCCCTTTCTTTTTTATCCCGAACGTGAGTTCGGGATAAAAAAAGCGAGACTTGCACTTGCTGAAATGAATTCAGCGTGCTTCTTCGCTCAATGAAAAGGTTGAGGCAGATCTAAGCTTTAGCTTCATAAAGAATTTCATCTGATTGAATGACAAAATCGCAATCTAACCAGACCAAGGATATTTTTTGAACTCTTCCCTGGTCAAGTGAAACTAGAGAAAAATTGCGCTTGACACCTTCAGGGCTTTTTACTATACGGGGAACACAGGCAGAATTCAAATAGACAGTATTATCTCTAACCTCGGTTATAGTTCGCTGTTGAGCGGGGGGATATTTAAGATAGTGGTGCATATGTCCAAAAGTAACTAGGGGAATAGATTTGCCTAGATTTTGAACTTCGGCGATCGCTTTAGTAAGATCGGGATCGCCATAGTCCCCTCCCTCTGATTTCCAGTCTCGACCACAAATCGATTGTGGCTTGTCTCCCAAACCATAAGGACCATTATGCCCCATAAAAATCAAAGTATTGTGTTGAGAATTTTGAGCAGAAGCGACAATTTGTCGGCTTGACTCTTCAAAGCTTCTAATCTGATAGCGATCGCTATAAAACTGACTGTTTCTCCAGGTAGAGCCTCCCCAGCTAAAGGGACGACTACCCACCACCGATAAACCAAACTGAGGAAAATCTAGCCCAGAAAAACCAACATGAGCTTTGCCCAGTAATTCTAGCTGCTGCTGCACCCGATCTTCTTGAGAGCGATCGTACGGAGCTTTTTGTCTACCCCAAGAGGAAGCACTATACCAAGCATCATGGTTGCCCATGATTACGGCTTTAGGCAGCTTAACTGCTGCAATTTTGCGGACTACTTCTACTGCTTCGTTACCAAAATCGCCGACAAACAAAGCCAAGTCAACACCAAGATGTTCTAGTGCTTGTTCATCTTGCTCATCCCATAAATCGTGGACATCTCCCACTACGGCTATGGTTATTCTTTCTTTTACCTGCGCCATGGAAACTGGTTCATTAATTATTTAATCTGGCAAAAATTAGTAGACTTAAGCGTCAACAAACGTACTATTAATTCACTTGAAACTAGTAACGATATCTAACTTGCTTTTTACTTAAGCGAAGCGTTGCTAGACTGCACCATTATTTTTACTAAAGACTATCAAAATTGTTTTGAAGATTAGCTTGAGATCGTATTTCAAATTCCAGTTGTGCTGATATTTTAGATCTAGCTTAATTACATCTTCAAAATTGCGTACCTGAGAACGACCATTTACCTGCCATTCTCCTGTCATTCCAGGCTTTACATCTAATCTTTGCCACTCTGGTATTTGGTAAGTTTCTACTTCTTCTGGAGTTGGAGGGCGAGTACCGACTAAACTCATATCTCCTTTAAGAACATTCCAAAACTGCGGAAACTCATCGAGACTTGTACGACGCAAGAAATGACCAATCTTAGTAATACGAGGATCATTATCGTTTTTGAAAAAAGCTCCACTAGCTTGATTTTCAACCTGCTTTTTCATTGCCTCGGCGTTGGCATACATAGAGCGAAATTTCCAAATTTGAAACTTTTTGCCCATCCAGCCACAGCGAGTCTGTTTGAATAATACAGAACCAGAGCTGTCAAGCTTAATGGCGAACGCCATGGGCAGAAAAATAATCCCCATAATTATCAACCCAACTATTGCGCCTCCAATATCGATAATTCTTTTGACTATAGATCTCACTGAAGGATGAGTTTCTGGGTGTTCTCTGCTTGACCATGCTGCTGAAGATTTTATGTTCAGTACGTCAACCAAACCCGTCATTGAAAGAGTAGCCATTACTGGAGGCTGAACTGATTCTAAAATTAATTTAATATCTTTTCCTTGAGTAGACTTTAAACTGGCAATAAGTGCGCCGATGCCACTGCTATCGATAAATTTGGTTTTGCTAAAGTCAAGAACTATTTGCTGATGAGTGATTTTTTGTTGCAATAGGTTGCTGACAGTTTGCTTGAAGGCTACGGCTTCTAAAACTGTCAGACGTTCAGGTAGTTGTATGATCGCGCTGTCCTGAAGAAAGGACTGGGGGAACCGAATATCCGGTGTCTCATCAATCATTAATTCGCAATTTTAGTTATCAGCAAAAGTAATTTATTTATTAGATGGAGATAAAAGCATTTGAGAAAGTCAGATAAACTTCCGACCTTACGGTTATCCTATCTAATTTGACCATTATTAACAAACTATACTTTCTAATTTATTTAGCAAGCTCATTTTAAATACTATGAATAATACCAGTAATCATCCATATATTCTTGGCTTAATTTTACACTTGATTTACCTATCTTGCTTAAAAATAAAATCCATTGCCAAAAATATGAGTTTGAGCCTAATTTTGCTTTAATCAAAATTTAAAGTCTATTTTCTCTTCTGCCGATCGGCTCTCTTCCCTCTTGTGTCCTATTTTTTTCTCTAGTTGCACTGCGACGAAGAGCCTGTAAACGCTCTTCGTATTTCTTTCTTTTACGACGACTAGGGGTCATTTCAATCAGGGTTTTCAAAGCACTGCCCAAACTTTTATAGGCATTGGGTAAAGAATAACCAAACCGAGTCGCTAAAGCGATCGCTTTTTCATCAGCTTCGATAGCTTCGGTAAGGGTCTTTTCGCTACTGTTTTTTTGCCACAGGCGATATCCTGAAATACCACACAAAGACATAGCCAAAAGCAATAATAAGCCATCCTGTACCCATAATTCCCCCACAGCACCACCCAACCCGATAGCCAAAGCTGCCATTTCCCATCCTTCTTTAGGAATGCTATCATTTTGTACCCTAGCCACCTCATGCCAAAATAGCAAATTACGCTGATCGATGGCTAGGCTGTCCCATTTAGCTAGGTCAATCTGAATTTCAATTTCATCTTTACCAATTTCTTCACTACGAATGAGAGGGGGATTGACTTCCGTTGAGCCTTCGACAATTACCCAGCTTTGTAATTCAGGGGGAAGCAAGGTTTTAAGACGACGTAGTTCATTGATTTCTGCTCTAGCGGAGGAGGTTGCATAACTCATATTTTTACCAAATTAATATTGTAATTTTTAGCAATTTTTAGCAATTTTTAGCAATTTTTCAAGTCTACTCACTTTCTTATCATATCTAAATTTAATTACTCATTTAAGATACTTGGAATATAGAAGATTCCTCAATAAACTTGTACACTTAATAAATGTTTATTTGCAACTAATATAATATTATGTCTGGACGGACAAAAAAACTTGTAAAGTATACTTGTTTTCTGGGCGTTGGTCTTATGTCAAGCCTTGTTGCTCTTGGATTTGACCATAATTTAGCGATCGCTTTACCGACTATTGTGGCTCAAAAGACTGAAGCGGTGAGGGGAGTCACGCAAGTAAATTTGTTTCAGGCGATCGTTTTAGGGTTCGTCCAGGGGGCAACAGAATTTATTCCCATAAGTAGTACGGCGCATTTAAAAGCGGTTCCTGTATTTTTGGGCTGGGACGATCCTGGAGTTGCGTTTTCGGCTGTAATTCAACTTGGTAGTTTGGCTGCGGTTATATCTTATTTCTGGTCGGATTTGGCTCAAATTACTACGGGAATGATTAGGGCAATTCGTACCAGAAACTATGACTCCCAAGATTTTTGGCTAGCAGTAGGAATTGCCGTAGGGACATTGCCGATTGTGTTTTTGGGTTTGATCTTAAAAGTTTTTGAGCCGCCATTTTATGAAAATATTCTCAGAAGTATGTCGTCAATTGCCATTGTTTCGATTGTAATGGCTTTGTTTTTGGCTTTGGCAGAAAGCGTAGGTAATCAAAAACGTAATTTTCAAGATTTAAAGCTCAAAGACGGAATTTTGCTTGGTTGCGCCCAGGCACTAGCAATCATACCAGGGGTATCTCGTTCAGGTTCAACGCTGACGGCTGGTTTGTTTAATAATTTAGAGCGAGCAACAGCAGCTAAATTTTCTTTTTTACTGGGTATTCCTGCGATCGCTCTGTCGGGGTTAGTAGAATTGAAGGATATGGTTAGTAGTGGTGCAGCCAGTTCTGGGCTAGTTCCTCTGGTGGCTGGATTAATATCTTCGGCGGTATTTTCTTATTTGGCGATCGCCTGGTTGCTTAAATTCTTACAAAGAAGAAGTACCTGGGTCTTTGTTTGGTATAGATTAGGATTTGGAGTCTTTATTCTGGTTGCCTTGGCTTTGGGCTGGATTGAGAATGTATAAGGGATAAAGGACAAGAGCAGAAGAATAATTGGTTGTTTTGATAAACAACGCAACCAATTACATCTTTAAATTGGTAGCTTTGTATTTTCGAGAATAGCTTGATTTAAATTAACTCCGTTAAGATTGGCTTTTGACAAGTCAGTGTTGGTTAAGTTAGCAAAAGATAAGCTTCCACCACTAAGATCTGCATTCTCAAAATTAACTCCTCTCAAATCAGCCCCGCTAAAGTTACATCCTCGTAAGCTACTATTGGCAAAATTAGCTCCTCTGAGTTTGGCATCATGAAAATCTGTACCATCCAGGCGAAGATTAATCAGTTTTGCACCGTTCATATCTATGTACGTAGTAAATGCGCAGTCGATGATTTTAGCTTCGGTCAAATCTATTCCATCAAGATACATACAACTATTTTTTATGCCAATAATCGTTGCTCGATGTAAAATAGCTCCTTCTAAATGAACATTAGTGTATAAGCTCCCATCCCAGGAACCTTTTTCGTAGATAAGGGTGGCTTCAGTAAGATTAGCCCCGTTTAAGTTTGCAGATGCAATTCTTGTTCCAGTCAAGTTAGCACCACTAAGATCTGCGCCACTGAGATTAGCTTCAGCTAGATTAGTAAAACTTAAATCGGCATTAGCCAAGGAAGCACCTGCAGTTATCAAATAAGCTCCTGCTGCTTTGGGATCGAATCCTTTGGGAAATATAGTGTATGAATTATACAAAGCCCCTTTTAAATTGGCACATTCAAAATTAGAATTACTTAAATCCAAATACAAGCGAGATTCACGGGCATCGTAGCCTCTTAAGTTTGCCTTACTGAGGTTTGCTTGCTGAAAACTAACGTTTTGGAGTAATTTTACTTGGCTAAAATCTGCCCCTTCTAAATTTGCTTGCTCAAAATTAGTATTTACTAGTTGGCTTTCATAAAATCTAGCTTGAGTAAGGTCAGCTTCAGTAAAATTGGTATTGGTCAAGTCATTGTTTTGTAGATTTGCTTTGTACAGCTTGGAATTTTTTAGTGATGCTCTAGTCAGGTTACAGTTGTATATCTGGCAACTGAGCAAATCTAAGTTTTCTAAAATAGCATCAGATAAATTGAACCCTGACAAATGAGCTGGTGAACTGAATCTAACTTGAGTTAAATCCGATCCAATCAAAATTTCACGTTCTTTTGAATCATTTATCGATAATAATTGATTAAATGTATCAGTATTAATAATTTGCTTCATATTGCTTTTGGTGATCTAAAAGTTAGAAAATGAACTCTTAAGTAGTGAAGTATGGTTTAGTAACTATATTTTATCTTGTATTAAAACTGTAATAATATTTTCTTGAATAATGCGATTAAGCTAATACCGCAAGACGCGATCGCAATTTTCGTTTTAAGTTTATTCCTTGATATGATCGAGTATTATGAGTCAAGCTAATCTTCAACCAGCCAAAATCAGCGGTGTATTGCCAGATTCGATCGCCGAAGAGATTGGGTTTGAAGTTGGTGATGCGATCATTTCGATTAACCAAACCCAACCACGAGATCTAATTGACTATCGTTTCTTGTGTAGCGATGAGTATTTAGAGTTAGAAGTAGTTGATACTGCCGGAAACACTCATCAGATTGAAATTGAGAAAAATTATGATGATGATCTGGGGCTAGAATTTGAAACGGCTTTATTTGATGGTCTAATTCAGTGTAATAATCATTGTCCATTTTGCTTTATCGATCAGCAGCCTCCAGGTAAACGGAAAAGCCTTTATTTTAAAGATGACGATTATCGTCTGAGCTTTCTTTATGGTAGCTATCTCACGCTGACAAATCTGACAGACAAAGAATGGCGACGGATTGAACAGATGCGCCTTTCGCCTTTGTATGTCTCAGTACACGCCACCGAGCCAGAAGTTAGAACTCGTTTGCTCAAAAACAATCGTTCTGGCTTAATCATGTCCCAGTTCGAGTGGTTTCAATCGAGACGCTTACAAATTCATGCTCAGGTGGTAGTATGCCCTGGCATAAATGACGGGATACATTTGGCAAGAACTCTTTTAGATTTAGCCTCGTTCCATCAGGGAGATATTCCCGCAGTAGCCTCTGTAGCAGTAGTTCCCGTGGGCTTAACTAAGTTTCGTCCGACTGAAGATGAGTTAATTCCTGTTAGTCCAGCTAAAGCCGTGGAAGTTATCGAACAGGTACAGCAGCTACAGCAAAAGTTTAAACAGCAGTTTGGCAGTAACTTTGTCTGGTTAGCCGATGAATGGTTTTTAATTGCCCGCCAGGATGTTCCCTCAGAATCTCACTACGAAGATTATCCCCAAATTGGCAATGGAGTGGGTTCAATTCGTTTGTTTCTGAAGCAATTTCAAGCCACGGCAGAAAAGATGTTACCCAAAGCAATTAATCAGCCTCGCCGTTTTACCTGGGTAGTAGGTAATGCAGTCGAACAAGCATTTAAACCTATAGTGGATTGGCTTAATGCAGTTGAGGGGTTAGAAGTTAATTTAGTTGCTCTAAATAGTCAGTATTGGGGACAAGAGATTACTGTCACAGGCTTGTTAACAGGACAAGATTTACTGGCAGGTTTAAAGGGAAAAAATATAGGAAAGGGAATTTTATTACCTTCTTTAATGCTTAAGCACGACGATACAAAGTTCTTGGACGATATGACAGTTGCAGATGTTGG
Organism: Waterburya sp.; assembly: GCA_965218645.1. GTDB lineage: Bacteria > Cyanobacteriota > Cyanobacteriia > Cyanobacteriales > Xenococcaceae > Waterburya. The sequence goes on from OZ244627.1 coordinate 127,779, forward strand.
TCGCCAGTTGAAAGCGGCAATTTTTCCTGTAAGTGGTGTCAAGGAATTGATCGATCAGTGTCTTAAATAGGACTTACGCACTTGCCCTCTAAATCTCCCCCCAAACGGATTTACTTTCCAACAATCCCGTTTCTAAATTAAAAAAGACGCAGCCTTACAACCACGCCCTTAAAACTAAAATTATTGTTAATCAATTAACCTGCAACAGCTAATGCACCTGCAACAGCAGCAGCGATCGCGGAAATCAAAGCGGTAAAGAACAACCACCATGAAGCAGTTGCAGCAGCTTTACGAGTATCTTCTACCTGTTTTGCAGCCTGTTGTTTGGCTGACTCTATACGCATTGCTGCCGCGGTTTGGATACGTTCTGCACGCTGTAAAGCGCGATCGCGAGTTCTTTCTATCTGACTAACAATGCGGTCAGCATCGGCTTGAGAGATATCATCGCGAGAACTCATCACGGCAATTAAGGTGTCTCGATCAACGCTAGAAAAGCGATCTTTCAGGGCAGTAAAGCCAGCTTGAGGATCGTCAAACATCACGTTCACATCTCGTTTGATACCATCATAAGCTAGTTCAGGACGATCTAAGCTGTCGAGGTAAGCTTTGATTTTTGCCAGAATACGATCGAGTACAGACTTGATTTGATCCTGTACCTTTTGTAGCTGCGCCATGGCGTTGTCTCTCACGGCTAACACTTGGTCGACTACTTGGTTAACGTCTTCTTCAGAGATATCTTCTCTTTGGGATAGCAAGGCTACCAAAGTCGAGCGGTCAAACTGTGCTAATCTGTCTTTGAGACTTTCTGCACCCGCACGAGGATCGTTAAGCAATAGTTCTACATCGCGCTTAATACCCGTAGGGCTTAATTCTGCTTTATCAGTAGAGCTTAGATAATCAGCGATCGCACTTTGGAAATCTTGAACCTTCTCCTGAGTACGAATAGCTGCGCGACGGGGTGCTTTAGCAATGCTGCGGAGGGTAGATTGAATATCATCGATCACCCGATTGGCATCATCTTCGCTCAAGTCTCGACGCTGTGCCAATAGCTGTACCAAAGTATTGCGATCCATAGCTGCCAAACGTTGGCGAATAGCTCTAGATCCAAGTTTGGGATTATTAAACAGCAACGTCAAATCTCGTTCGATACCTCTGGGGTTAAGTTCAGGCTTGCCAGTTTGGCGCAAATAATCAGCGATCGCCGAAGTAGTCCGATCGTATTGTTCTTGAGCTTTTCCTACTAGTTGCCCAGGTGCATTGGCAACTCGCATCCATGTACCTTCAACGCTATCGAGTACATCTTCTATTTGCTCTTCGCTTAAGTCTTGACGTTGAGCCAATAACTGAGTCAAGGTATCGCGGTCAAAATTAGATAATCTGGCTTTTAATGCCGAACTTCCTGCTTGAGGATTATTAAGCATTAGCTGTAAATCTTGCTTGATGCCATCTGGATTTAATTCGCCTTTGCCCGTATCCCTCAGATAAGACTGAACCTGAAGCCACTGTCTATCGGCAATAGTTTGAGCCTGACCAAGATTTTTCTGGTAATCTGTCAAAACGCGATCGCGCGCTATTTCTAACTCTCCTGTAATAGCTGATGCTTCAATTGCCTCCATATCATCCCGTAACTCTAGCATTCTTTCTAAAGTCGGGCGATCTAACACGGCTAAACGAGTACTCAACTCTTCGTAGCTAGCGTCAAAGTCTTCAAGTATTGGCTTAAACTCCATTTGAATTTTCTCAGGAGTGAGATTTTCTTTGGGGGTGGTAGTTAAATATTGTTCTACTTCTACCATTAGTTCAATACTTTTTTGTCGTGCATGGGCTGCCTCAGCCGTAGCAATTACCTCTAGACGAATTGCATCCAGTAGGTTTGCCGTACTGCGAATTTGAGTTTGAGATAATAATCCTTTTTGCTTAAGAATCTCGACAAAATCGGGACGACTAATTTGTCTTAAGTCTGAAGCTACTGCTAAAGGATCGGCAGCAGGATCGTAAATCAAATCGCGAAATTCCCGATCTAAATTAGCTTGCTTTAGCTGCCAAGGGTAAGCATTAAGCAAATAGTTTTTGATATCCTTCTTGACTGTAGTTTCAGGAGTACTGGCAAGTCCTAACTGAGATGCAGCCTTATTAGTTTGTTCGCCTAAGTGTCCTCCTAAACTTTGTAACTTCTCGGTAATTTTATCAACATCTATATCTGTAAGATCGCTACGTCCCATCACCATGCCCATTAAGCTATTCAAGCTCATGGTGGCTGCTTGGGTTAAAGGACTAGTAGATTGAGAGCGACGATTTTTACCGATTTCGCCAATCAAAGAATCTATCTTGTCTCCAAAATCTGTACCTGTAAGCTGCTCTTTAGTTGCCGACTTGAGATAGCTCGCAAAACTATCAATAGGATTGCCAGAGGGAGCCACCTTGCTATGGGTTTTGCGCCAAACAGACTCTAATTTACCAGCAATACGATCTGCATCTTTTTTCGAGATATCACTGCGATCGCTAATTAACTGGACGAAGGTGTTGCGATCAACGCTGCGAATACTGTCGCTATCCAAAATGGTATGTAAATTTTCATCGTCTAATAGCTGTTCAAAATCTTGGGCGATCTTGTCAACATCTAATCCCGCTGGCTTAAGAGAATGTAAAAAGTCTTCGACGTTTTCCCTCATCGAGACAGGGTCAATCGCCATTCCCAATTCTTTTCTTACCGCAGCCGCAGCAGCCTCTGCTGTATTGACTACCTGTTTACTAGCTGCACCTGCACCTATAGCAGCGGTAGCAGTACCTAAAATTGACTGCATTCCCGATGTGGCAGTACCAACAACTGAACCTAGTAGCGAACCAATTGCCCTGGAGCTAAAAGTTACCATGAGAGCAAAAAACGTCGCCCAAATAACCAAGCCAACAATTGCTCCTGAAAGAGGAGCTACAAATAAGCCTAGCTTAACGGCTAGAAAACTAGCAATAAATAAAGCCAGACTAACGCTGATTAAAGTACCTAAGCCAACAGCAAAACCTATTTTTTTGATGGTGCTGCCTAAGCCACTAGAATTGTGAGAACTATCGTCTGCTACGTCATGTACAGTTTTCCCTTCTAAATTTTGTAGATTTTCTGTATCAGATGTAGAAGATCTACTATAACTTCCGCCAGCCATAGAAATACCAGCAGCAACTCCCAAATTAGTAAATAATAGCTGGAAAGCAAAAGCCAAAACTACCCCTGCAATTAAAGCTGCAAAAAATTGAGGACCATTGAATACAAAGGAGGCATCTTGAACTGCTTCTAAATTTGGCTCAGGTTGTACTATGACAGGTGTCTGGAGCAATATTTTCGTATAAAACACGACTTATTCCCTTTAGTAATTAATCTTCTTGAAAAAACCTATTAACAAATGAGAATTAAATAGGTAGAGTAAATTCTTGAATAATTTTCCAAAAATTATGCCTTTGGTTTCCAGTTAAGTTACCAATTTTTTACCCGATCATCATCTTTCTTTAGATAGGAATACTTAGTTTATAGACTAGATATTTTAAAGTCATACACCTAAAGTTATATATTAAACCTATTATTTGTATATCAAAGTACTAAGTAGATTTCAATTATCTTTTAAAAATCTTAGTAAAAATACTAAATTACATTGGAGAAAGTGGAAAAACCAAAATACGCCTTTTGATAGATTAATAGTTAGAAAATTTAAATTAATCTAGATAGTATAAATAAATACAGAAATCTCGAAAGAGATAGTTAAACAGGAGATAATAATATGAGTGCTGAAGATAGAGCTAAGGCTACAGCTAAGAATGTAGAAGGCAAAGCCCAAGAAGCTATGGGTAAAGTTACTGGAGATAAAGGCGATCAGGCTGCAGGAAAAGCAAAACAAGGCGAAGCATCTGCTCGACACGCTGCAGAAGATGGTAAAGATGCCGTCAAAGATGCAGTTGACTAATTAATTTAAATTCAATTGATAGTAATTTAATTCATTAAAATTTGAGAAGGAAGCAAAATTTTCCTTCTCTCTTTTGTTTAAATATCGCCTTGTTAAATAACATTTGGAGTTTCATTGTAAGAGAATGAAGTTGAACAAAATTCGCCGTATCTTAACGGCTACCCTACTGGCATTAATGGTAACGGTTACGGCTACCGCCTGTTCTTCTAGTAGTACTGCCACTCTTCCTAATCCAACTTTAGACAGTAGATCCAATGCTTACACTCAATTAGAAAGAGGAGACAGTGTTGCAGGACAAAAATTTGGTGATTGGGTAGTTAGCACTAGTCAAGGATTAGTTAAAGATTCTTTTGTACGTGATAACAATAAGCTCGGTGTAGTTATTTCGGACAAAGTCAAGCCCACAGAGGTAAAAACATTAGCTAAAGCTTTGGCAATGGGTTTCCATCAAAATTTTCCCGATCAAGATTTGACTATTTTGATGTATGCGCCAGATAAAGAAAGAATTTTGACTGCTAAATATGACGTGCAGTCTAACAACATTGAATACCAAGGGTAATTGTCAATACTGTTCGGTTAGTCTTTCAAGTTATTTCGTTCGCCCCCTAAATCCCCCAAGATTGGGGGACTTTAACGAATCTTACTCCTCCAAATTTGGGGGCTGGGGGGCTTAACCGAACGGTATTAGGGTAATTGTAACTATCCCGATGCGGTTTAACCGTATTACTAATTTTAGGAGCAAGAATTATGTCGAGCAGTGACAAGTATAAAAAGCAAATAATGAACGACTTAGCAGGTGGTAACGTCGAATCTCTTGATGACACCTCTGTAAGCGAAAATTACGACAACTTTGATGATTTTGCTCAACGTAGCACCAAAGAAGAAAGACACGGTTTGTTTCAAAAAGCTTTTCATCATGATAATGTTTCTCCACAACAGATGGAGCCTGAATTGCAAAAAGCGATCGCTCAAATTAAGCCTAATGAACGAGATGATGTAGCCAAAGAGTTTATTAAGCATCTAGAAAAAAGAGGTCTAAAAGAAAGAGATTTAGAAAAGCAGCTTGGTTTATCTACCCATCATGCAAGTCGCATGAATGCTGATGATGTTAGCAAGTTGGCAAGTTTTGCCTATCATTCCCATCCTGATATCTTTCAAGAGGTAATGGCGGATCAACCCGCACTGTTAAAATTTCTAAGCAATCCCTTAGTCGGTGCAGCTTTGGGTGCAGTGGCAGCTAAGTGGTTACACCGTTAACCCAAATAAATAACCTGCTAATCTTAGCAATATTAATTATAAGGACGTTTTGTTTTATCTAACGTCCTTATTTTTGTGGTCATTTGATGTTTACTTATCCATAGCAGTACACACCTTAACAATTGGCAAGTTAGTTTTAAAGCCATAGGTTTGCAAGCCAGGCATTCAACACTAATGACAAATATTTAATGCTCAATGTTCAATGCAGACATATCTAAATCAAATTTGATGGCAATTTGACTCAGTATTTCTTGTTCTTTTAAAGTGACTTCGCCGTTAGATTTAGCAATTCTGTAGCATCTTTCTAAGGTCAGAGGTGCAAATTCTGATAGAAGTTTATCTAGTAACCTAGACAAATCTTGTGGTTGTTCCAAACTTTCGGTGATATTTTTCACCGAAGAAGAAGAAATAGCTTCAATTATCTTTGAAATTTCTGACCAATCTTGGTTTGGATAGCTAACTTTGATCATCTGCGCCAAAATGCAGTCCATTATTTTAGATTGTTCTATAGCAACTTGCCAATCAGCATCAGTTTTTTGCTGCATAGATGCAACCTCTGTATGATCGATCTTTCCCTGATAGAAACGACAGGCTGTTTGACCCAACACATAAAGCATAGCTGCATTAGTAGACGCACCTACTGCTGCACCAATACCTGGAATGATTTCTACAATGGTCAAACCCGTTTTAATTACGTCTGCACCTAATGACAAACCAAAGATAGCTAAAGCTTCTCCTCGTCTTGCAGGCTCATCTAAGTCCAAGCCATAGGCTGCTGCAATTTCATAGACCATTTCGGTTTGCAGCTTAGTGGTGGCAATTAATTCTATCCCCAAAAATAAGGCTGCAATAGGCGGAATAATATTAGTCAGTAGTCCTAAACGTGCACCCTCCCAGGTTTTTTGCACAATTAAACGATGAGCAATTTGATAGGGTGTTTCATCAGGATATTGCGATCGCATTTTATCTACGGTAGTCTGTACTTTAGTAGTGTTAACCTTGCCTAAAAAAGTCGTTAACCAATCTAAACCGATGATCTTATCTGCTGACTTTAAAATAGGATTAGAGGCAATCCACTCTAAAGTCTCGCCTGTGGAGTGAGTGGTATGCTCTAGTAGCTTTTGAGCTTCGGTGGTGAGGGTTATGGTCAGGTTACCTACAGTGTTGATTGCGTCGCTAATAAAGTTTTCAGGTGGGGTTGATTTTGACATGGTAATGATTGTAATGCGTCTAATATAAATACTAGTGTAAATACTAAAAATTCCTGACTTAACCTTTGATATAGTTTAGGAAAGTCAGGAAGTAATTTATTTTATTCTAATGTTTGAGATGGCAGAAATTCATCTGACTATTCTCAATTTAAGCAACTAATGTGATTACTTACCTACAAACTATTGGCATTAACATTGCTTCATAATAAGATAAGCAAGAAAAATCTAAAAAATATTAGTTAGTTAAATTATCAAAAAAGTTAGCTGCTTTTTCCTTTACTGTTTCTGCATCAGGATTACTAGGATTGTTCATTTTGTCAGCATCTGCTGCACCTTGGACGGCATTCGTTCCCTGTTGCGCTTTTTCGGTTATTTCGTTAATTCCTCTAGGATTAGAACGAGCTACATCGTCTGTTTCTTTTTGAATTTTATTTAAATTAGCTTCTCCGTCGGTAGTCTTGCTAGTTACTGCATTAGCAGGATAAGCACTGGAAATAAATAGCATTCCACAGACTACAACTGTCAATATCAAACGAATAGAAGTCTTTAACCAGTTGTTCAACTTATTAAATAACATAAGTTTTCCTCAATAATTTTTTATTACCTAACATTAATAGCAATTACTATTAGATAATCACATCCGACTTAAGATATATATATATGCTCATATACGGAAAAAAGCTATAGATATACATGGATAATTTATGATTGTTAATTAATTATTTATTAATAAATGTTTTTTAAGCAGGTTAAGTATCTATCTAGGGATAGACCTTAATTTGATTTGTATTTTAAATGCACAATATTCTCTCCATATCAAAGGTGCTGTAAAGAAACTTAAAATATTACATCTTTTGACAGAAGAAACATAAATTTTAAGGAGCTAGCTTTAATTGCATATAGAGCAATCGAAATTTTCGAGATATTTTTTCTTAGCAAACTAAATAAACTGTTATTCTGTTTGGAGACTTTTGATTATGGATGCAAACATACCGAACTTTCAATTCAATCTAGAGCTAAGCATCGAACAAAAATTTACGATGCGGATTTTTCAAGAGTCGGTTAAAACTATGAATCCTGAAGATGCTCGCTCTTTGTTATTGGAAGCTTCTCAACTGCTAATGGTTAAGGATAATATTATAAGAGGATTGATGAAACAAACTATTATTGAATAATATTATTTTATGCTGGATAAAGTCTTCAAGTTCAAATACCTTAAGGTATGGCGTAAGCGAAGCACAATGAAGTTATCGCCTTGGATAGTTTTGCTCTCATACTTTTTTTTAGCTTTGTGTATGGTTAATCTGGCAAAATCACCTGTTTTTGCCTATTCTAAGTCAGATGTTGAAAAGCAACCAATCACCGTCGCGATCGATTTTCTTGACGTTTTCAAAGGTGCGGTTGAATATATTCAAGTAGCAAATATTTCTGATGAGCAAGAAGTCGAAATTGGCAAACAGACTAACGCTCAAGTGTTAAACCAATACCAGCTATATAATAATCCTCAAGTCCACCAGTACGTTAGCAATCTGGGACAGGAATTAGTAAATAGTAGCGACAGTAGAAATATTCCCTTTAATTTTCAAGTAGTGGCTAGTGATGAGGTAAACGCTTTTGCCATACCTGGAGGATATATATATGTCACTACTAGCTTACTCAAAACAGCCGAAAATAGAGCGCAGCTAGCATCAGTAATGTCTCACGAAATTGCTCATGTTAATGAAAGACACGGCATTAAAGGCTTAAAACAAGCAGTTGCCGCTAAAGGTATCGCTACCGCAGCAGGAGTAGATACCAAAGCCCTAGCACAAATTGCTTATCAAGTGGCAATAGACTTACCTCAGGGTCGTTCATTTGAATACGAAGCAGATAGCAAAGGTCTAACAAGATTGCAGCAGGCTGGCTACCCAGCAGAAGCTTTTGCAGATTTTTTGGCTAAATTAGATGGTGGGGGCGGTACACCTGAATTTTTACGCACCCACCCTACTAGTAAACATCGCATTGAGGCTATCAGAGAAAAAATCAAGGTAGAGCAAGTCGCTAGCAATAAAGGTCAGGATAAAACCGAATATCAAAACAACGTTTTATCCTTGATGTAGCTTGGGTAAAAATCTATCAATAGCTAGAGCGTATTTTTCTCTAGATCGTTTTTAATATTAGTAAGAATTTAATTTTAAAAAACTATGAGTAATCAAGAACACGAAAAAGTATATCGTCAAAGTGATAGTGATGAAGGTCGTCGCACGGCAAACGAAGGTGATGTTGTTGATGAATCTAAATCTTTAGAAGAAAAAAAGGATCAGGTTGCTGTAGATACTTGGGATCCTGCTGGTCATGTTAAGGTTCCTACTTACTTTCCTGTAGAAAATGAAGAAGGAGAAGAAGAAGCACTACATCACGTTAAAGATGCTGAAGAAATCTCTGATGTAATTCGCCAAGCTAGAGTTGATGAAGATGGCGATCGCAAATGGTAATAGATTTCAACCTTTCGACTCAGAATGAGCTTAAGGGATAGTGAATGAGTCGAAATTCTTAATTACATCTGCTGTACTTTTTCTATGAAGTACGGCTTTTTTATTCTAGAACTAATCTCGGAAGACGGCGGTGCAATGTTAACTAAAAATATATATCCAAAGAAAGATGTAGCTTTTGCGTAGCACTTGTAAATTTAATGTTTACATATCAAATTATTGAACATTTTTTGGTATATTAAATTACAGAATTAAATTTATTTAATTCTTCACGAACTATGTTACCGATGAATTTCCCATAAATATTAACTAGGAGTTTTTATGAATTTAACAAAATTAGCCACTGCTACTATTATTAGTCTTAGTCTTGCTTTGCCTACTGGAGCAGCATTAGCTCAAGAAAAAAATGGAACTGCCAACCAGAACCTAAACCAAGCTGGACAAAACGCCGATAATGCTGGCGAGAATCTTAAAGATGCAGGCGGTGCTTTGGGCAATAGTGTTAAAAACACTGGTCAAGCAGCAGGACAAGGTTTAGAAAATGCTGGAAATGCCATTGAAGAAAAATCTAACTGGGGCTGGTTAGGCTTACTTGGTTTAATTGGTTTATTTGGTCTAGCTGGCGGCAAGAAAACTACTGTAGTCGAGCGTCGCGATGATTTAGGATTAAACGATCCCACTACTACTACTAGATATCGTTAAACAGAAGTTAGTTATATTGCTGTGAATTGCACAGCAAATTAAATATAGCTTGAACAAATAGCATGGAGGAAGGGTAAACTCTTCCTCTTTTTTTTATAGCAGTATCAGTATCAATTGTGTTTAAGATAATACAAATTGGCAAAATATACCTTCGTATAGATACTGAAGATACCAAAAAAAACTAATCTATAGAGTTTAAAATTAAATTTTAGGAAAGCAATGGAAACATTTGCGCGTTTTGGTTATGCAGCCAAAGGATTTGTTTATGGAGCAATTGGTATTCTAGCCTTGATGGCAGCTTTTAATATTGGTGGAGGTGATACCACTGGTACTAATGGAGCTTTACAGGCGATCGCCCAACAGCCTTTTGGTCAAATTTTATTAGGATTGATCGCCATTGGTTTAGTGGGATATGTTATTTGGCGATTTATCCAAGCTATTAACGATCCTCGAAATAAAGGCTTTGATCTAAAAGGTATATTTACTCGACTCGGCTACATTTTGAGCGGGATTGCTTATGCAGGTGTTGCAGCCAATGCAGCCATGTTAGCTATAGGCTCTGGCGGTGGTGGCGGTGGCAAATCTAAACAAGACTGGACGGCAATAGTAATGCAACAACCATTAGGAAGATGGTTAGTTGGCATAGCAGGCGCAATAACTATCGGCATTGGTTTTTGGCGACTTTACCAAGCATACAAAATTAAGTTTCGCAACAAACTAAACCTCAGTGAATTGAATTTTCAGCAGCAAAAATGGTTAATAAATATTAGTCGTTTTGGCATTGCTGCTAGAGGAGTAGTGTTTATCGCTTTAGGCTTTTTTATCTTAGCCCTCTTTTGTCACTTTCCGAGATTAAAAAATAATAAAAAAAGATTTAGCCATCGGGCAAATAGAACGAGAATTGATTCATGACAGCGATAATTCGATGAAAACCAAGTAGTAAAGAATGGTTAGGAAAAATGTCTAACCAGGGAATAATTGTCCAGAATGCAATTGTTGGTTGAATGATTAAACGTAGATTATTTAAAATGGTCTTCCACCCTCCCTTATTTGACCATTGTGGATGAAGAGAAAAATCAGTAACAGGCTCTTGAATTAGCTTTAAGTCATATAAGACTTTGGAGTGAGAACTAACCATCCAGTAAGCCGAAAAAATAATTTCCCACCATTTTTCAATCTCTTGAAAATTAGTGAATCGATAATGAGTCCATCCTAGTTCTTGTTTGCATTGCCTGAATCCATATTCAACCCAAGTCCTTAATCCGTACAGATTACCCAAAGTTTTCTTCATTTCACTTCGACTTAATTGCAGATTAGTCATCACAAAAGAAGTGGAATTCTCTGGCATAGAGATTGGGTCAGTAGTTATTTCCCAGTAAGTTCTTTTATTCCGTTTGCCATAAATTATTTCTCTGATATATCTAATTTCTGATGTTTGGTTGCTAAAAGTTCGCTTGAATTTATACCATTTATTGGCTCTAACCTTTTGCTCAGATGACAGCCAGACTCCATGATTGCTTCTAATTGCCAAGACCCAAGGTAGTTTATGTTTTTCTAATGTTCTAATAAATGAACTGGCTTCACCATACAAACTATCGGCTAGAACCAACTTAATCTTGAATCCAAATTCTACTAGTTCAGTAACCATAGAAGATGCTAACTCAATCTTGGTTCTGTAGGTATCCGACTCTTTTAATGTTCCTTTCGGTTTGAAAACTTTAAACATTAGAGGCAAAGTAATATTTTCATAGATCCCATAGGCATTCACCGAGACAATACCGTTATCTATTTTGCCTACACTACCAAGATATTGCCTTGCCACATAGTCAGTTTTTTTTCCTTTCTTTCGATCACCTGTTTCATCAATTACTAAGTTAATTTCGCTGTCTTTTAATACCTTCCGAGTTAAGTTTAGCCTTCTAGTTCTTAATTCTTCTACTGACCAGGGGGAATTAGCTAAGAAATGGTGCAATGATTGGGACGAAGAAACTCCTGATATCTTCGCTATTTCGGGTAGTGATTTTCGCTTAATTGATGAGATGATTCCAGTCACGTAAATATTTAAAACATTCATACAGTCGGCTTTTGAGTGGGAAGCTTCCCACTCAAAACGCGATGTAACTTCTCACATCACAAAACAAGTCATTATAAGCACGGCAATATTGATCGATTAGAGAAACGGTTGGTCGAGCATCTCTTTTTAAATGTCTGAGAATCTGTAATTCTACATCCATCACCCTCTCTACCTCACAGCTACTGATAACTCTTTCTATTCTAGTTTAATTCTCGGAAAGTGACAGAATAGGGATAAAAGTCCCCCAGGATTGGGGTATTTAGGGGGCGTTGATGTAACAAATTAGACTTTTCAGACAACCTCTTAGATTCAATCCAGTTTTGACCATGCAAACCAATAGAAAAACTACTATGTCTCCGATAAAATCTTTTAAGTTCGGTAGGGCGAGAGACATACTTAGCAATCCCTTTTTGCTTGATAAATTCTCTTGATAAAGTAGAAATAGAGTAGGCAAGAGTAATTAACAAAATCATAGAAATTAGGCGATGATTAGTAACTTGACTAATTTCAAGATTATACTCACCACGTTTAAAATCACGAAACATTGTCTTGAACGGCGCATTCGCGCCAGCGTCCCGAAGGGACTTTGAGCCGATAGGCTCTGTGTCGCTCATGAGGGAAAGCCAAGGCGCGTTTTGGGGTGAGGAAATGCTTGCGTGTAGGAAGCATATTCCACTCACCCGTTGCGAGACAGTCCGTTGCGCGGGTTCCCAAGGGGCTATCTGCCGAACCTGCGTCGGCAGATAGCCCCGTCGCGTTGAAGGAACTGTCGAGTTTGAGTGTGAATCTTCATACAAAAAAGCCGCCTTTGGAAACCAACAAGACCGCGACCGCGCTGCATCGCTTCTTCAATACCCAAATAAATTGCTTCTTTTGATTGCCACTGTGTTTTTACCCAAGATTCTCAAACTAGAAACCAGAGAGTTTTAATATTGAATTGCTTGAGAGCTAAAAATCTTTGTAACTTCTTGATTCTGCTTCTTAATTGAATAGGTATAGGAAAACGACGAGCTAATTCTTCTAATCGTACTGTCTGCAAATCTTGAACTAAGTTAATCACGATTAACAGAATTAGATACTGAGGATAACTAAACTGTTTTTTCAGGTGTTTGCTATGTAACTTACGGTAGTTGAATCATTGCGTTGTCAACAAAAAAGATTATTGATAATAGTCTCTCATTTTCTGGGAGACTACTTTACTCAATTCACCTTCAAGCTTGCTTTTCAACCCTCTGTGTCGCCTCCACAGCTATTGTCTATAAATGCGATCGCTAAAATGCTAATCCTATAAGTTGCGTACTTTAGGTACTTTGTTCAAAACATAGTTCAGCAATGTTGTCTATCCAATCTAAATCTTTTTTGACTATTGCGTTTTAAAGGCAATATCTCGTGAAGTTTGGTAACTTGAGTTTGATAAGCGTTCAACAAGCTTTTCAAGGCTTAAAATATCGATTGCTTTTCTAGAGTGACATATGATAGCTGCATCGTTTCAACCAACATTTTACTTCCACGTTGTTCAAAATGAGATGGCGAACCTAAACCAGATAATAATGTATTTTGATGTAGAAAATCGTCTATTTGAATCAAAATTAATCTAAAACTATCCAGTTGAGATTGAGCATAAAAAAGCTCGCCTCGCATTACCCTACGGTATACTTCTTCTGCATAAGCCAAACCTTTGCTAATCAAACGATCTATTTCTTCTATATGTAGCAAATTGTGTTTTAAATTTTGAGAATCTCGAATAACTTGTTGTACTAATCCTTTTGGATCGTAAATAATTTTGGTTGGCAACGCAAACCAAGGTGAAGGTTTTAATTCAGTTGGTTTGAAATAGAGCAAATCTATTTTATTGAATGGTTTAAAGTGAGAAAAGCATACCCAGGGTCTGCTAGCCCATTCGTTGTATATTAATTTTCCCCATTGCTTAGGCGCAGAAAAACGTTCAGAAATATATTGCTGATAAAATTTTGGCTTAATTACAACTCGAAAATCAATATCTGAGTACTCATCTGCGGAATCTTCGGCAACAGATCCCAATACCGTTCGGTTAAGCCCCCCAGCCCCCAAATTTGGAGGAGTAAGATTCGTTAAAGTCCCCCAATCTTGGGGGATTTAGGGGGCGAACGAAATAACTTGAAAGACTAACCGAACAGTATTGCAACAGATCCTTGGATATACAAAGCTTCTATTCCTTTTCTCTCTACGAAATACTCAGTAACTTTATCAAACAATTGTTGGCGAGCTACATTTAATTCTTCTGAAGTGAAACCCATGTTGAATATACAATTTTATATCAATACATTAACTAATAATTGACAAAACGTAGCTTAAACTTCCATCAAAAGCGCGATCGCCAACAAATCGGCATTAAATCAAGAGTTAAAATTTAAGTACCCAAACAAGTACCTAATATGAAACACTCAAATGTTTGCTACAAATAATTGATTTATGGACTTGGGGACTTGGAGACGATTCAACTAGACTACGCTCCTCGTCACCTCGTCACAGCAAGCAGTTAGATTAAATGCGCCCCAGGTCAGTTATTAATAGGTACGGCTTTAGTATTCCAAATATCTTGGCAATATTCTTGAATAGAGCGATCGCTAGAAAACTTACCCATCCGCGCTACATTAAGAATAGACATCCTTGTCCAATTTTCTCGGTCTTGATATGTCTGGCTGACTATATCTTGACATTCGATATAGGATTGATAGTCGGCTAACAACAAGAAGGGATCTTGATTTAACAAATTATCTATTAGAGGTTGAAATAGTTCATTATTTCCTTGAGAGAAATTTCCCGCAGCTAAAGAATCTATTACCGCTTTCAGTTCGCTGTTGTTTTCGTAATATTCGCGAGGATTATATCTTTGTGCCTTTAGTTCTTTTACCTCATCGCTTTTTAAACCAAACAAGAAGAAATTATCTTCGCCTACTTCTTGTCGTATCTCAACATTTGCGCCATCGAGAGTACCAATAATTAGTCCACCGTTAAGAGCAAATTTCATATTACCCGTACCCGAAGCTTCTTTCCCCGCCATGGAAATCTGTTCGGACAAGTCAGCAGCAGGATATACGTGATGTGCTAATTTGACGTTGTAGTCAGGAAGAAAAACGACTTTTAGGCGAGCGCCTATATCTGGATCGTTATTGACTACCTCGGCTACAGAGTTAATTAATTTAATAATCAACTTCGCCATATAGTATCCAGGTGCAGCTTTTCCACCAAAGAAGAAGGTACGGGGAACTAGATCTAGATCGGGGTTTTGTTTTAGACGGTTGTAGAGGGTAATAATATATAAAACGTTGAGATGTTGACGCTTGTATTCATGGATGCGTTTTACCTGGATATCAAATAGTGATTCAGGATTAACCGTAACGCCTAAATTCTTGGCAGTGTAATCGGTTAAATCTTGTTTTACTGCTTGTTTTGTATCTCGCCACTGTTGTTTAAATTCAGCATCGCCTAGCAAGGGTTCAAGTTGCTGGAGTTGAGCTAAGTCTTTGATCCAGCTATTTCCTATCTTTGCCGTAATTAAATTGCTCAATCTAGGGTTGCTTAATACTATCCAGCGACGAGGAGTAATGCCATTAGTCTTGCTATTAAACTTTTGGGGAAACAGTTCATAGAAATCTTTGAGAACATTTTGCTTGAGTAATTGAGTGTGTAACTCAGCAACGCCATTGATAGCATGAGAACCAACACAGGCTAGATGCGCCATGCGAACATACTTTTTACCACTTTCATCAATTAAGGATAAACTAGCTAGCTTCTCGTTATTATCAGGATATTCTTGCTTGACGCGATCGAGAAATCTGCGATTAATTTCATAAATGATTTCTAAATGCCGAGGAAGCAGGGAACCAAATAAACTTAAAGACCATTTTTCTAATGCTTCGGGCAACAGAGTATGGTTAGTATAGCCCAAAGTATTTTGCGTAATCTGCCAAGCTTTATCCCAAGCGATACTATGTTCGTCTATCAACAAACGCATCAGTTCGGCAACGGCGATCGCAGGATGGGTATCGTTAAGCTGTGCTGCAAACTTAATGTGAAAGTTATCTAAGCTCTCAGATTCGGCTAGATGGATGCGAATCATGTCCTGCAACGAACAAGAAACAAAGAAATACTGTTGCTGGAGGCGTAGCTTTTTACCTTTATTTAATTCATCGTTAGGGTAGAGAACTTTTGTTAGGTTTTCCGATACCACTTTACTATCTACCGCCCCGTAATAATCTCCTTGATTAAACTTGGCAAAGTCAAAAGACTTACAGGCTTCTGCTTTCCACAACCGCATCGTATTTACCGTATTAACCTGATAACCAGAGATAGGCGTATCGCAGGGAATTCCTTGCAGAATATATCCAGGTATCCAGCGCACCTGATAATTACCCGCTTCGTCGGTATAAGGTTCGGTGTGTCCTTCAAATTTAACTTCTACCGCATCTTCAGGACGAATAATTTCCCAAGGATTACCGTTTTGCAACCATTTGTCGCTGGTTTCTACCTGCCAACCGTCTCTTATTTGCTGCTCAAAAATACCGTATTCATAGCAGATACCGTAACCAATAGCAGGGACTTCTAAAGTAGCCAAAGAATCCATATAGCAAGCAGCTAAACGACCTAAGCCACCATTGCCTAAACCTGGTTCTGACTCTTGTTCAACCAGTTCATTAAAGTTCAACTGCAATTCTTCTACAGCCTGCACTACGCGGTCATAAATACCCAAATTAATGAGATTATTGCTTAAATGAGGTCCGACTAAATATTCGGCAGAAAAATAGCAAACTGTCTTAACGTTTGAGTCCAAATAAGTTTGCGCCGTAGCTAACCAGCCTGGCATCAAGCGATCGCGTACCGTATAAGCCAAAGCCAAATAATAATCATTCAAGGATGCGGTTTTTGCTGATTTTCCCTGAAGATAAAATAGATTATTGGCGATCGCTTTTTTAATCGTCGCCATATCTAAACTAGTGCGATCCGTTAGGGTACGCGAAGCGTAGTCGTCCTCAATTACAATTTGTTGCTCGTCAACTTTGTCTTGAGATAATGTCATTGCTTACTCCTAAAAAGTTATTTTGTATTTATCTATTGGAGAAAACAAAGTAGGAGACAAGCAGTAAACTTGCTACTTGCTACCTGCTATTTGCTACTTCTTAACCGTCCATTCCCAGTTAGAAATTTCTGGCTTATCCATGCCGTGTTTTTTGGCATAAGCAAGGTTGTCGATAATTTGGTCTTTCATTCTTTCTCTAACGTGTGCCGCACGAGAACCCAAACTAGGAACGCGATCTATGACATCAATAACTAAATCAAAGCGATCGATTTGATTAATAATGGCAAGCTGGAGTGGAGTGTTAATATTGCCCTGTTCTTTATAACCCCGAACGTGGATGCGATCTTGATTAGTACGGCGGTAAGCAAGCTTATGAATCAACCAAGGATAACCGTGAAAGTTGAAAATCACGGGTTTTTCAGTAGTAAATAATGTATTAAACTCTTTATTGGATAAACCGTGGGGATGTTCTTCTTGCGATCGAAGTTTATACAAGTCAACTACATTAATAAACCTGACTTTAAGTTCGGGGAATTCCTCGCGCAAAATTGCCGTTGCTGCTAATGATTCCATTGTCGGAATATCGCCACAGCAAGCCATAATTACATCAGGCTCATCTGCCTGTGTGCCACAGTCATCATTACTTGCCCAATCCCAGATACCGATGCCTTTAGTACAGTGTTTCACCGCCCGATCCATGGTTAAATACTGTAGATGATTCTGTTTATCGGCAATAATTACGTTGACGTAATCCTTACTTTTTAAACAATGGTCGGCAACTGATAACAGACAGTTAGCGTCAGGTGGAAAATAGATGCGGGTAACATCAGCACTTTTATTAGTTACTACATCAATAAAGCCTGGATCTTGGTGGGAAAAACCATTATGATCCTGTCGCCAAACTACCGAAGAGAGCAGGATATTCAGAGAGGAGACGGGAGCGCGCCAGGAAACTTGTTTTTTGCAGATATCCAACCATTTAGCGTGCTGGTTAAACATTGAGCTAATTATGTGAATAAAAGCCTCGTAGCTAGCGAAGAAACCATGTCTGCCAGTCAACAAATATCCTTCTAACCAACCTTCTAAAGTATGTTCGCTCAACATCTCCATCACTCTACCCTCAGGAGATAACATACTGCCGTCTTCATCTTCAGGTAGATAATCTGCCAGCCAAGTTTTCTTACTAACATCGTAAATGTCCGCCAGACGATTAGAAGCAGTTTCATCCGGACCAAAGACGCGGAAGTTAGTCATGTTATTACGCATTACTTCCCGCAAAAATTTACCCAGCACTCTAGTATTCTCTGCCTTAACTCCTCCTGGCTGGTCTATTGTTACCCCAAACTCTGTAAAGTCGGGCATTAATAGATCTTTACGTACCAAACCTCCGTTAGCCACTGGATTAGCACTCATACGGCGATCGCCTTTTGGTGCTAAATCTTGGAGTTCGGCAATTAAAGTTCCTTGTTCATCGAATAATTCCTCTGGTCTATAGCTTTTCATCCACTGTTCTAACAGTTGCAGATGTTCGGGATTTTCGTGCATTCCCTCTAGAGGCACTTGGTGCGCCCGCCAAAAGCCCTCTACTTTTTTACCATCTACTCTATCTGGTGCTGTCCAACCTTTGGGAGTTCGGAGAATTATCATTGGCCAACGAGGACGAAAA
Source organism: Waterburya sp. (assembly GCA_965218645.1). Lineage (GTDB taxonomy): Bacteria > Cyanobacteriota > Cyanobacteriia > Cyanobacteriales > Xenococcaceae > Waterburya. Next base: position 146,169 of record OZ244627.1, read on the forward strand.
GCTTTGTTTTGACTGCGGGCTTCTGACTGAATTTCGCGAATTTTGGTAATGCACTCTTCCATCGTCGCCGCCATCTTTTGGTGCATTGTCTTAGGATCTGAACCTTCTACTACATAGGGAATATAGCCATAACCCCGAAATAAATATTCCAGTTCCTCAGAGCTAATACGAGCCAAAATTGTCGGATTAGCAATTTTATAGCCGTTTAAGTTTAAAATCGGCAGTACCGCACCATCACGAACGGGATTGAGAAACTTGTTGGAATGCCATGCCGTTGCTAAAGGACCAGTTTCCGCTTCTCCATCTCCGACAACACAAGCTGCAATTAAATCAGGATTATCGTAAACCATTCCGTAAGCATGAGAAATGCTGTATCCTAGTTCTCCACCTTCGTGGAGCGATCCAGGCGTTTCGGGAGTACAGTGACTACCGATGTAGCCAGGGAAAGAAAACTGTCTGAAAAACTTATGCATTCCTGCTTCGTCTTGGCTTTTGTCAGGATACACTTCGGAATATCTACCCTCTAAGTAAACGGGCCCTAATACTCCTGGCGCACCATGTCCAGGGCCTGCTACAAAAATACTGTTGAGGTCATATTTTTTAATCAGTCGATTGAGATGAATATAGGTAAAACTAAGAACAGGAGATGCACCCCAATGTCCCAATAAACGCTGTTTAATATGTTCGGCTTTTAAAGGCTCTTTGAGTAAAGGATTATCTCGCAAATAGATCATGCCGATCGCTAAATAGTTACAGGCGCGCCAGTAGGCATCTATTTTTCTTAGTTCTTCAGAGGTTAAAGTCGCTTGTTCAATTTGTTGGGTATTAGTTGGAGTTGAAACCATTTTTTCTCTCTATTAAAGGACGCTATACATTCAATATAAACAATAGTTTATTGATGAAAAAGTAAAATAATAATCAGAATTTTACTACCTTGCTTTCAACAAAATATGAAATTTTTTATCTTTTTATTGCTTACAATGTCTCTATCAAAAGTCGTAAATTAACTAAAACTTATTTAGCACAACTAGAACAAGTGTATGTCTTGTCTTTAGCTAAGCTTAAACAAGACAGGACTCTCAGCAAGTTTAAAATATGATTATACGATCGCAATTAATCAAATCAATACAGGCGATCGCTATCAAAAATTACCTTTAATTTTAATCTTAAAGCCTGAAGGTTAATCAACAGTTAAGCTTAGGTTTATTTAAGCAACTTAAAATTTTTAATTCAGTATTATTTGTAACCTAAACTGCTGATAATTATTAATTACAAACTTAACCAAAATGTCCACTAACATACTTCTGAGTTGATTCTTCTTGAGGATTTTCAAAAATGTTCTCTGTGCGATCGTATTCAACTAAATAACCAAAGCGATTACCCGAATCTCCTGCTTCAGCATTAAAAAACGCAGTCATGTCTGCAACCCTAGTAGCTTGCTGCATATTATGAGTCACAATAATGATGCTGTATTCTTCTTTTAAATCGTGAATCAAATCCTCTACTTTACTAGTAGACACGGGATCGAGAGAAGAACAAGGCTCATCCATTAGCACCAAATCAGGCTTGAGGGCAACCGCACGGGCAATACATAGACGTTGCTGCTGTCCTCCAGATAAAGATAAACCACTCTGCTTGAGCTTATCTTTAACTTCCTCCCAAATAGCTGCCTGTCTCAAAGACTTTTCTACTAAATCGTCCATATTCCCTTGATGACCATTAATCCGCGCACCGTAGGCAATATTTTCATAGATAGATTTAGGAAATGGATTGGGCTTTTGAAACACCATGCCGATTCGTCGGCGCACTTCTACAGGATCGATATTGTCAGAATAGAGATTCTTATCGCGGTAGATTACTTTACCTTCTACTTTGCAACCATCAATTAAATCATTGAGACGATTGAAACAGCGTATAAGAGTACTTTTCCCACAGCCTGAAGGACCAATCAAAGCCGTAACCTGATTTTTAGGAACTTCCATATAGACTCCTCGCAACGCAGCAAAGTCATCATAGGAAACGGTGACATCTTCAGCTTTAAGAATTATTAGCGATAGAACTCTACGCCTATCGCTTTTTTATTAAGTAGAAAAGATAAAATTATCCTAATTACGGAGTAGGCTTAACTACAGAAGGCATTTCTGGCGAAGCTTCTACTGTTTCCTCGTTCGACTTAAAGACAACCCGCAGCAAAGCAGGTGCAATAAAGGTAGTGGCAATTACCATGACGACAATTCCCGCTTCTAGTGATGGAGTTAAGACACCGCTAGATGAACCAACCGCCACAAACACTAAACCCACTTCTCCTCTGGGAATCATACCAACACCAATCGCCAATTTGTCTAAATCTGGTTGACCAAAAACAGTAAATCCTGCCAAAACCTTACCAATAATAGCCACAGTAATTAAAAAAGCAGCGATAATTAATCCTTCTCTATTCTCAGGATTGATTGGATTGAGTACGCCTAAGTTGGTTTTGGCACCCACCGCAATAAAAAAGATTGGCACTAGCATATCCGATACAGGCTCAACTAGACGCTGTAGTTCTTTGCGACTATCAGTTTCATCTAAAACTAATCCCGCAGCAAATGCTCCTAAAATTGCTTCTAGGTGAATTGCAGTCGCTAAGTATGCCATCACAAAAGCAAAGGTAAAAGCTGGGACTATTAAACCTCCACGAGTTTTCAAAAGCTCGACTACTTTGACAAAGCTTCTATTAAAAACATTACCTAATAAAATCGCCCCCACTAAAAATCCAGTGGCACTAACGATCAAATAAATAACGTTACCAACGTCAACTTCCCCTGTTTTGGCTAAACTTGCTGCCACGGCTAAAACAATTACCCCCAAAACATCATTCATCAATTACCGCAGCACCTAAAATTATTTGCCCTTCTTTAGAAGTTAGCTGTCCCATTTCCGAGAGTACTCTAGAAGTGATGCCGATACTAGTAGCTGTCAGGGCAGCACCCGCAAAAATTGCAGGAATAGCAGGAATGTTAAAAATAATCATCAATCCCGCAGTACCCGCAGCAAAAGGAGCAATTACGCCAATAATAGCTACGGTTAGAGCCTGAGTACCTACCTCCATCAACTCTTTGAGGTTGGATTCTAAACCAATTTCAAACAACAGCACAATGACTCCGATCTCAGCTAGCAAAGAAATTACTTCAGACTGGAGATGAAAAGTAGCAGCAGCATTTTCTGGATTTAAGTCCGAGGTCATCTGCAAAAACTGCATAATTAAGGAGTCGCCCGCTTCAATTCCTCTTTCAGGGAACACCAAAAGATGTAAAACGGAAACACCGACAATGACACCACCGATTAGTTCTCCCAAAACTGAGGGAAAATCAAAAGCAGCGCAAATTTCTCCACCCAGTTTGGCAGCAAAATAGATAGTAACGGCACTGAGTAACACCCCCGCTAAAATAATTGAGGGATCGGCTTGGGCAATTTCTGTTGCTAATAGTAAATTTGAATTTGACAATGGAAATATATCGGCAAATGCTAGTAAATCGAGGGAATTTAGCAAAATCATCTAAATAGATTTGAACCGTAGTTAATATTTAGTTAACTATAGGTTAATGAACCTAAAAAGATTCTTTCAGTGTATTTAACTACCTTGTTAGTAATAAAAACGACATCAATATTTACGTCAGTTCTAACTTCTTATTCAGCGATCGCCATAGGTAATAAAAACAAAGCCTTAGAGCTTTTTGATAAATGCCAACATATACTGGGCAAGCTTTAAACACTCAACAATATCTGGTGCGGATGGTTACCACCTTGGCTTTTAGCTCTAGCTCAAGCTATTATTTAAATATATACAAAAGGTATATTTAGCTACAGAAAATTAAAAGGAGATCAGTTATGAGTATCAACCGCAACGCAACATCTAACAATCAAGCTTGGAACAGCAAAAAATTTATCGACTTTAGTAGTAACTTAGGCAAAGCCTATAATCCAGGGCTAAATTCTGCTAAATCCAGCAAAAAAGCAGATGTTTGGACTACAGAAAAATTCATTAACATGAGTAGACATTTAAGTTCTGCCTATGGTGTAGACTTCTAAGACTGGTTCATAATTAAGGCAAAAAAGCGATAGGTCTTAATCTTGTCGATTAATTGCGAAATACAGAAAATAAAACGTTCATCCTCAAATTAAGTCAAGTAAATTAGGACGGAAGTAAGGAATAGCCCGAAGGAACGCGCCTCAAATCATTTCAGCTAAGGAGGCAAACATGATGAGATTGTTTAAATCGTTTTCTAATCACCAAAATAAAACTGCCGTCGAGTCAGTTAATCCACAAACCGCAGCAGTTTTGATGTCCTACGGATTTTCTGACACTAAAAGTTCTGCTCGGCATAAAAGAGCAAACTAGTTAGGGCGATCTAGATGTAAGGGCGATTCGCGAATCGCCCTTATTAATGCAAAATCTGAGAGAGAAACTTTTGTAAACGTTCCTCTTTGGGATTATTAAAAAATTCATCGGGCGTGGTGTCAGCAACCAGAGTACCATCTGCTAGAAAGATAATGCGATCGGCTACTTCGCGAGCAAAGCCTACCTCATGGGTGACGCAAACCATAGTCATTCCCGACTCTGCCAGACTCCTCATTACATCTAATACCTCTCTGACCATTTCTGGATCGAGTGCGCTGGTAGGTTCATCAAACAGCATCACTTTAGGCTGCATGGCTAAAGCACGAGCGATCGCAACTCTTTGTTGTTGACCCCCAGAAAGTTGACCTGGATATTTATTTGCTTGATGGGCAATACCAACTTTTTCTAATAGCTCCATGGCATTTGCCTTGGCTTGGGGTTTAGATAAGCCTCGCAGGTGAATCGGTCCTAAAGTAATGTTGTTAAGCACCGTGAGATGGGGAAACAGATTAAACTGTTGGAATACCATGCCCACTTCTCGGCGTAATAGTTCGATTCCTTTATTATTGTGAGCGATCGCAGTACCATCAATGGCAATACTGCCTTTTTGATAGGGTTCTAAACCGTTAAAGGTGCGAATAAAAGTAGATTTACCCGAACCAGAGGGACCCATTAGCACGACAACCTCACCTTGATTAATGGTTGTGCTTACGCCTTTAAGTACGTGAAAACCATTGTCGTACCATTTCTCTACGTCACGGGCGACAATAATTGGTTTTGTTTCTAAGGTAGTCGTATTTGATGAGTTTGATTGCGGTTGAAAGTTAGTCATTTTTTTTCCTTCGATTTATTTTTGAAATCTTGGTTAACGATAAAAATACTCCCACAGTAATTTGCCGACCAAAACTGTAGTAACGGTAATAAAAATCGGTTTAATAAACTTAGCTCCTTTTTTGGTAGCGAATGTCGAGCCAATATAGGCACCAATAGCAACTCCAACCGCGCCAGAAATACCTTCGGGAAAACTAATTGCACCCAAAATCCAAAAAGATATGAGGGCAATAAGATTAGTCATAAGATTGATAACCTTAGCCGAACCAGTGCCACGCAGAAAATCTAATGACCAGATCGACACTAAAGCAAAGACTAAAAAAGTACCTGCCCCTGGTCCAAAAAAACCATCGTGAAAACCAATAATTAAGCCAAAGAACGCTAATTTTATAATCTGGATTAAATTATGAGCTTGAGCGGTCGCCATATCGGCTTTTTCTAAGCCAAAATTAGGTTTAAAGACGACAAATAAAGTAATTACCACCATCAATAAAATTACGATTGGTTCTGCCCAAGCTTTAGGTAAAAAACCAATCGAAAGACTACCAAACCAAGAACCAAAAACCGCTGGAATACCCATATAAATACAGGCTTGCCAATCAACCTGCTTGGCTTGAGCAAATTTAAAAGAACTAGTTAGCACACCACAAGTTCCACAGAGTTTGTTAGTGGCGATCGCCGTTGCTACGGGTAAGCCACTAAAGATTAAGCCTGGAATCATAATCATGCCTCCACCACCAGCGATCGCATCTACGAAGCCAGCAATAATTCCTGTGAAAAAGATGACGATTAGTATCATTTATAGCTTTTGGCTTGTTTTCATCGAGAATAGGCTACTTAAATCAAACGTTGCTAAATCGAGGTATGAATTGTAAAAGTTTTAGCTTTGCTCTACATTTTAAAAAAGCTAATAGCTGATAGCTAACAGCTACGAACAGTAGCACTTTCGGTTTCATACTTTTCTTGAACGAGTCGCTCTAAGAAGGAAACCTTCACCGCTAGCGTAGAATATGCTGCTTCGCCAGCAGCATTTCCGCTTGCAAAGACCGCGCTCGTTCGCTAAATCAGCAACGCCTTTAAATTAAATAGCAGTAGGGACTACTACTGGCTCTTCTACAGTAGCTGGTGTGCCTTTGCCTTTCTCCAGGCGATCGACTACGCCAGCACCGACACAATCACCCCAGACATTAACTGTCGTGCGACAGCGATCGAGAAACCAGTCAATTACCAAAATTAGAGAAACACCTTCAATGGGAATATTAACCGCCCGTAGCACGATTACCATCGTCACTAAGCCCGCTTCAGGAATCCCTGCTGCACCAATAGCTGCTAGAGTCGCCGTTAAGAAAATAACTACTATTTGACCAAAGCCTAATTCAATGCCGTAAATTTGGGCGATAAATACAGCCGCAACGGCTTCATAGAGAGCAGTTCCATCCATATTAATCGTCGCCCCCAAAGGCAAGACAAAATTAGCAATTCTAGAGGAAACATGGTTTTTTTCGATGACGCACTCCATTGATAAAGGCAGGGTGGCAGAACTAGAGGCGGTAGAAAAAGCCGTAGTTAAAGCGGGTAGCATCCTTTTGATATACGAAAAAGGATTGCGTTTGCCAACGAATTTCAAAATTAACGGTAAAACTATCAAACCGTGAATTAACAAAGCAATAATCACCGTAAAAGCATATTTACCCAAACTGGCAAACTCGCTCGCAAAGCCAGTAAATCCCCCAGCTTCTCCCAAACGTCCCGCAATTAAAGCACCGATACCTACTGGGGCAGTTAATAAAACCAGATCGATAATTCTCATTATGGCTTCATTTAGTCCTTCTACCAAATGAATTACGCTCTCGCCTATTGCGCCCAAGGTAGTTAAAATACCACCAAATAATAAAGAGAAAATAATTAAGGGCAATACATCATTATCCACCATTGCTCCAAAGAGATTTTGGGGTAATAAACCAACAATAACTTCTTTAAGAACGTCGCCGATGGAGCTTTGTTCTTTCCCTTTTACTTTGTCGGCAACTGCCAAATCTATTTGTACACCTTGCCCTGTAGGTTTTGGTGTAACTGCTTCTCCTGCGGGGTTAGTCCAACCCGTTACTGTAATACTATTATTTTGAAATTTGTCTTGGGGAGCGATCGTACCGCGAATATCTTTTTGGTCTTGAAGAATCGCCATATAGCGATCATCAAACGGTTTTTTGGCAGTTGCGCCATCAAGATTAATCGTATTATTGCTTATGCTATAGTCAACATTTTCTAAAACTTGACCGCCTCTAAGAGTAATTCGATCTGCTTCAGTATCGGCAATTCCTGGCTGAATAATATTAACCAAAAGTAAACCTAATAAAACAGCTAACCCTGTGGTTATAGTGTAAAAAATAATTGTTTTACCGCCAATTCCTCTTATTTGACGAACATCTCCCAAACCTGTAATGCTAGTAATCATTGAGGTCATTACCAAAGGAATTACTAACATCAATAAGGCGTTAATAAATAATTCCCCAATAAAAGAAACAGAAGTTCCTACTGCTGGAATTAGTCCACCAATTAAGATACCGACAATGATTCCAATCAATATCGGCACTAATAATGATTTTTGTTGTGTTTGAGTCATTTTTATCTAATTAGTTAAATAATTTATGAATTGATTATCTTAGTAAAATACAAGCTATGCAGTAGCTTTTGTTGCAATTTACTATAGATATAAATTATTATTCGTTACTTGTATCGAATAAGTTTATGCACGGAAAAGAAACTTAACTGATTTCAACTTTTAACTTAAAATATTGTTAATTAAAAAACTGGCATTGCCAGTCTTAAAAGTGATTCAATCCGCCGACTCTCAAACTTGGGGGATCTAGGGGGCAGTAATAAATTTGAGATTATAGATTTATGTTTTGATTCAGCAACGCCAGAAACTCATTATATTTTTTATCTACTTATATTTTGCTAACTAGTAGCAGTAGCAAAATCTTTCGGCAGAGGTTCGCCAAACCACTCTATAGACAATTGATTTAATTTCCCAGATTGTTTGAGATTGGCAATGATATTATTTACCTGTTGTAAAAGTTTTGTATCCCCTTTACGAATGCCAACATAACAAGGAGAATTTTTGAGGATAAATTTATTCTCAATTTTTTGGTCGGGATTGTCTTGAATTAATTTTGCTGCTACTGCATTTGCTGTGGCAATCAAATCTACCTGTCCCGATACCAATGCCGAAGCTGTCAAACTATTGTTGGCATAGCGTTTTATGTCTACCTTACCTGGAGGCAGCTTGGAGATTTCCAGGTCTTCTAAAGAACCTTGCGCCACACCTATAGTCTGCCCTTTAAGATAGTCAAGAGAACTAATTTCAATATTAGGTCTGCCGTAAACTCCAGAGAAAAAAGGTGCATAGGGCTGGGAAAAGTTAATAATTGCTGCTCTTTCTTCGTTTTTGCCTAAACTGGAAATTACTAGATCGACCCGATCTGTCTGTAGAAAAGGAATGCGGTAATTTCCGACCACCGTGACAAGTTCTGCTTTTACCCCCAATCCTTTAGCAATTTGATTAGCTACGTCGATATCATATCCCTGAGGCTGCATATTGACTCCTACCCCCCCAAAGGGAGGAAAATCAGCAGGTACGGCAATATTGATTTCTCCCGACTTTTGGATCTCTTCTAAAGTCTTTCCTGTCGATATTTGGGCAACATCTTCGCTTGAAACATTTGCTTGGGATTTAACTGAATCTGAATCTTCTCCCGAACAGGAAGCAATACTCACAGTCAGAAAAAAACTGGCAAAGAATAATGCCAAGGCTCTTTTAAAGCTGGTGGGAAACAATGCTTTGAGAAAATCTAAAGTCATAGCGATCGCTCTTCCTTAAGCCTCATAAGATAATTTCTTTTCTAAATGCTGACTCCAGATGGATAGGGGATAGCAGACTATAAAATAAATCAAACCTGCCAAACCAAAAATCAACAAAGATTGCAAAGTTACGTTATTAATCAAAGCTGCTGCCCTCGATAGTTCGGTAAAGCCAATAATTGAAGCTAGAGAAGTCCCTTTAATTACCTGCACTAAAAAGCCAACGGTAGGTGCGATCGCACTTCTTACTGCTTGGGGTAGGATAATTAGCTGCATTTGTTTTACATAGCCAAATCCAATTGCCGAACCCGCTTCCCACTGTCCTTGAGGTAAAGATTCAATCGAACCGCGCCAAATGTCAGCCAAAAAGGCACTAGTAAATCCTGTTAAAGCCAAACTAGCTGCTGCTAAAGGAGATAAGTTGATGCCAAACACCACCGAAAGACCAAAGAATGCCAAAAATAGCTGTAGCAATAAGGGTGTTCCCTGAAAGAACTCGACGTAGACAAAGCTAATACCCCTTAGCCATTTACTAGCAGAGATCCGCATCAGCATAACTATAAAACCGACAATGCCACCCCCAACAAAGGCGATCGCACTCAAAATTAACGTCCACTTAGTAGCAATAACCAAGTTAATAAATATACGCGAAAGTGTAAATCCGTCCATAGCAATTAACGTCTATATTTAGCAAACTTAAATGCCCGATCTTCAATTAGAAAAGCCACCCCTTTTATCAGCCAGACAATTACTAGATAAAGCAATGCCAGGGTAAAATAAATCTCAAAGCTGCGGAAGGTGCGAGAGTTTAAATAATCTCCTGCATAGGTTAAATCTTCGGCTGCAATTTGCGAGACAACGCTGGTAAACAGTACAGCCAGAATTACTTGACCGATTAAGGCTCGATATATATTGGCTAAAGCTGGCGGAATAATGATGTAGCGAAATATCGACAGTTTCTTAAAGCCAATAGCCATCCCCGCTTCCCATTGTCCTTTGGGAATACTTTCGACTCCAGCCCGCACTATTTCTGTAGAATATGCCCCAAAATTAACCGCTAGAGAAAGAATTGCCGCTTGTTCTGCCGATAGCTTGATGCCTAGATTGGGCAGACCAAAAAAGATAAAAAATAACTGAATTAAATAGGGTGTATTGCGAATCACCTCTACATAAGCCAAAGCGATCGCATTAAGAATTTTATTGTCAGAAGTCCGACATAGAGAACCTAAAATTCCAATAACTAACCCAAAGGCGATCGCCAGTAACGAGATCTTTATAGTCAGCCAAGCTCCAGCCAGCAAGACATCGATATTTTCCCAGATTACGGAAAAATCAAATGTGTAGTTCATTTTATGCCAAAAGATATAACTTTTGTTTGCCTGAATTACTTGTTTACCATATACATTAGTTCCAATAAATATTGTATGGAAAAATACAGAGTGGCTATAGTTACAAAAAAAAAGAATAGGAATTACGCATTTGTCCCCTAAATCCCCCAAGATTGGGGGACTTAAGCTATATTCTCCCCCAGATTTGGGGGCAGGGGGGCGCAATTATAGCTAGATTCAGCAATGCCCTATTTTTCAATAGACAATTCTGAGTTATTATTCTTGGCTGAAACTGCTAAATAAATACCAAATAAAACTATTGCAAACGCCAACCAATTCAGTAGGCTCAACTGTTCGGCAAAGATTACCATTGCTAAAATAGCTGCGATAACGGGAATTGCCAACATTGATACTGCCACAAACCCCGAAGAAAACCCAGCCAAACTGTAGGTTAAAAGCCCTTGTCCCATCGCCTGAGAAACTAAACCCAAACCAACAACCGCCAACCAGCCAGTACTAGAAATCGGCAGTAATCGATCTTCTGTTAGCAACACTAGAGGCAACAGAAATAAACCTCCCGCTAAACTCGTCCACTGCATAATTATCGGCGTAGAAAACTGCACTCTTAATCGTTCTAGGCTCAAAATACTAATCGCGGAAAACATGGCTGCGGTTAAGGCTGCCCCATCTCCAATTAGACCACTATCTGCTACTTGCAAATCCTCAATACCAATAGCTACTGCGCCGACTATTGCAACTGCCATGCCGACTAAAAAACGTGGCGAAAATTGCTGACGCAAGATTAGCCAGCCAAATAAAGTAGTAAAAATTGGCATCATATTGTTGAGCAAAGTCGAATTGGCAATGCTGGTTTGAGTTAAAGACCATGCCCAAAGTGAGAGGGAAACAGAAAAACTAATGCCTGCTATTAATAATAAAGAGATTGCCCTACTCGTATATACAGAAGCAGGTTCAGACGGCAAATCTGGATCGAAATTGCTAGTTTTTTTAAAGTTGTTCCAAGTTCCAAAAGCGATCGCCGCTATCAACAGGCGATCGCAAGTGATGGCATTGGGCTTAATTTCTGTAGACGCGATCGCAATAAGAATGGAAGCAGAAGCAATTCCTAGTAGAGCGATACATAAAGCTATAGGTGCAATCCAATTTGCTTTTGACTCTAATTCTTTGCCAATTCTACCGAGCCGAAATTGGTACATTTAAAAATATTAAATAAGAAAGCTAAATACTTTATTTAGTTAAAAGTTAAATTTTAAAAATTGATGCGATCGATGATACATTTTGCTAAAAATCTCGATAACTAAATAGACATCGACTGAAAAAATGACTGGTGTGATCTAAATTATTAAGAAGAGAAGTTCAATAGACCTCTTGCAAAAATAAATTAGGAATTAAAATTAACCCCTTTTCCCTTTTGCCTTTTCCCAACCGAAATTTATGGGGCTTATGCAGGAGGTCTAATAATCAGCATAGATATTAGACGCGATCGCTTTGCCTTTAATAAAATTTATATTTCAAACTATATAAGACATCAACAGCTTAATTACCGCATCTATCGATGACAACGAGGCTGTTTCGTTGGGAGTATGGTATTCAGTGGAGGGAATTTGCAGAGTAGTACCGTTGATTTTTCCTTCTGTTGCGGTGGCTAGTCGCCCTAACTCAGTCCTACCTAATGAATAAGATGTATTATTTATTTTGTTTTGAGCTTGGATGTAAGCATCTTTATAAGAATAAGAGATTCCCATTTTTTCGCACTTTTGCGCTAATTCGGCAGTTATTTCGGTAGCAAAAAAACCGCTGGCATCTTGATGGCGCAACGTAACCTGCTGTGCTTCTGCTGCTTCGCGATTTGGGTAGGGGCTAGTATCTAAAATTATTAAACGCTGGGTGGTTAGCCGCTGCCTTTGAAACCAAGAAAGAGCATAACGCCAGCTTTTTCCTGCTTCCTCTTGAGCAGTAAACATTGCTGTGCCTTGAAAACCCTGCCTAAATAGATATATTATCATAGCTGCACTGACTACATTATCTATTTGAGCAGAAATACAGCCATTGTCTACCTTTAAACGATCTAAAAAAGATATTGGTGTACCTGGCTGCACAAAATCCAATCCATCTAGCTCAAAGATTAAATTATTTCTAGCGGGGCAAATATAAGAGTTAGTAATGTGTCCCTGACCTAAATACGTTCCTGTGTAGGGTAAATGTGCCTGTACCTGCTCTCCTTGAAAGCGATTTTCAATTGTGTGCATCATCTGTTCGGAAACAGAATCTCCTGTCAAATCGCTGCGATTGCTGGCAATAAAAGCAGCATATTGAAATTCATTAGCTCCAGTACATAATAAGCCGTGGCGATCGATGTGTGCCGAGAGAATCAAGTCATGAGGTTTACTACCTTGTGCCACCAATACACCATGATAATATTCTACTTTGACCCCAATTTCTTCTAATTCTCGACTAAGCGCCCGAAAAAAAGAGTCTTCGCAGCCAGTAACTGAAGGTTCGCGAATTAACAGCCGCAAAATATTTAAGAAACTATCAAGCTGAGGATAGGTTGGTGTAGCTGACTTGACCTGAGAAAGATCTTCTATAGCAGTTAGATTAAAAGCGTTCATAAGCCTGACTTTGGCACATTCTAAAGAACGAGATTAGACTATGTCTTTAAAGATATAACTCTAGTTTCTAATTATTTGTTTTTCAGTACCGTTTGATACCAGATTGATAAATTAAGTTCTTTTTATAATCTTATGGGCGATCGCCTTTGTTCATGAAACTCTACCAAATTTTATTTTCTTTTAGGATATAACCAGCTTGAAAACAGCCTGGTCATTCTTGGCATGGCTACATAGGTCATTAATAATACGAGTATGGCGGTAATAATCAAACTTCGTAACAATAAATGTAAAGGAAATAATGCCAATAAAGGTACAAGAGTTAGATTTGCCAGTTGGATTAAGGGAAAAAGAGTTAGCAAAGTTACCGTTGCCATCTTGTAGCGTGGCGGGGGAATGATTCGTCTGGGGGAAGGTAAGGTAAACCAAGTCTCTAAACCTGTAATCATCCTAATTCTGGCTGGTTCTAGACGCAAACTTTCAGCGCGGGCTAACCACTGACGGCGACATTCTGATTCCTGCCAAATCTGCAAATTACTGACACGATCGAATTTAAAAATAATTTGATATTCGTTGTCTTCAGAACTACTCGGACGAAAAACATTAGCACCTAAATGCCCTTCAAAAGTCATGGCGGTCGAGGTAATACCAGAGATAAACTTCTCAAATGCCTCTTCACATCCTGGTTTAACTCGTCGTGAAATAACCACGGTGACTGGCGGATCGACTGAGTGATCGTGACTCATTTCCTTGTTTTTAAACTTTTAGATATTAGGTAAAATCGGGGTCAAAACTGTAATTTTATGACAAATAATTAATTGGTAACCAAAGATACATCTTTATTGATTTCAACTGTATACAGTATGCAATATTAAGCAAATAATTATCAATGACTAGGTTTTAGCTTTATGCTAGTCACAAAAGAAGAAATATTCAAAAGGTTTTGGTATCCTGTGATGCCAACCTCACAAATATCAGAGCAACCTCAAGGATTTGAATTGTTAGGTCAAAAAATTGTCTTGTGGTTAGATAATTTGGGTCAACCAGCAGTGGCAAGCGATCGCTGTTGCCATCGTTCGGCACAACTATCAAAAGGAAAAGTGATTGACGGCAATATTGCCTGTCCCTATCATGGCTGGCGGTTTGACGGAGAGGGAATCTGTATTAAAGTCCCTCAGCTAGAAAATAGCAGCCAGATACCTAAAACTTATCAAATAAATACCTTTCTGGCTCAAGAACGTTACGGATATGTGTGGGTGTGTTTGGGTGAACCTTTAAGCGGAATTCCTGAAATATCTGAAGCCAACGATCCTAGTTTTCGTTTGATTCCCGAATTTTATGAAACTTGGCACTGTGCAGGTTTAAGAGTGATGGAAAACGAGTTCGATCTTGCTCATCCTACCTTTGTCCACACTACGACTTTTGGTAGTGAAGCTCATCCTATTCCTGATTCTATAGAAGTGAGAGAAACCGAATACGGTATTACTGGTACAGCTACTTTGGGGGTGGTTAACCCCGAACAGCAGCAGAAAAATCTCAAAATGGATGAAGGAATAACTACCAGAGTTTTAGATTTAGACTGGTATTTACCCTTTACCTGCAAGCTGAGGATCAATTATCCTAACGGCTTAGTCCATATCATAGTTAATACCACCACACCAATTAACGATTCATCTTCGCAAATAGTGCAGTTTTGTTTGCGAAATGATACCGAAGCTGACACGAAAGCAGAAGACGTGGTGGCATTTGATCGCGCAGTGACTTTAGAAGACAAAGCTGTATTAGAGACTACTGATTATGATGTGCCTCTGGATATAAAAATAGAACAACACATGATGACAGATAAGCCAGGAATTTTGATACGGCGAAAGTTGAGCAAGCTTTTGGCAAGTAACAAGTAAAAGATAGGGGTAGAACGGTCGTTCGCCCGCACAGCAATGAGTATTAATCAAGACGTAATCGATCGCGAAGCTAGCCAACTAATAAGTAATAACTAATAACTAATAACTAATAACTAATAACTAAATTATGGTACAACCAAAAAATCAAGAATTAACTTTAGAAGAAGATATTGGCAGAGAAACACCTGCTTCGATTGAATCGGACTTAATTTATGGCTTAGAAGCTCGTCCGCCGTTTGTCGAATCAATATTTGTGGCACTACAGCACGTATTTGCCTGTTTTGTTGGTATTATTACTCCTGGCTTAATTATCTGCGGGGCGTTAGAAGTGCCTCCTGCCGATACTACTTTTATTCTCAGTATGTCTTTGGTGGTCTCAGGTATTGCCACTTTTATTCAAGCCAAAAGGTTTGGACCAGTAGGTTCGGGCTTATTAAGCATACAAGGAACGAGTTTTGCATTTTTGGCACCAATTATTGCTGCTGGTTTGGCAGTAAAAGGGACTGGAGGTTCTGCCACAGATGCACTAGGTTTGATTTTTGGACTATGTTTTTTTGGAGCTTTAATTGAAATTATTATTAGTCGTTTTCTACACCTAGCAAATCAAGTAATTACACCGTTAGTTACTGGGGTAGTAGTTACTTTGATTGGTTTGACCTTAATCAAAGTTGGTATCACTTCCATGGGTGGAGGAGTGGCAGCCCAAAAAGACGGTACTTTTGGCAGTTGGACTTATTTAGGCGTTTCTCTGCTGGTGTTGGCAGTAATTGTTATTCTCAATAGTCTCAGCAGTAACTTTTTACGCATGTCATCGGTAGTTATTGGTTTGGCTGTAGGCTATTTAGTTTCAATTCCTTTAGGATTAGTTGATTTTAGTAATTTGTCCCAATTACCTCCAATTGCCTTGCCGATACCGTTTAGATATGGCTTGAAATTTGATTTCGGGGCGTTTATTCCCTTTGCTTTTTTATATGTAATTACTTCCATTGAATCGATTGGCGATTTAACTGCCACCTCAGCCATTTCTGGCGAACCAATTGATGGTCCAATCTATTTTCGTCGTCTTCAAGGCGGGATTTTGGGAGATGGAATTAATTCAATGATTGCTGCTGCTTTTAATACTTTTCCTAACACTACCTTTAGTCAAAATAACGGCGTAATTCAGCTTACAGGGGTAGGCAGTCGATATGTAGGTTACTTTATTTCCGTAATTTTTGTTATTCTCGGTCTTTTTCCCATTATCGCGGGAATTTTTCAGGCTTTACCCCAGCCAGTCTTGGGTGGTGCAACAATTATTATGTTTGGAACCGTGGCAGTAGCAGGAATTAAAATTCTGTCGATGGTCAATTTAACTAAGCGTAATTCAATTATTTTGGCAGTTGCTTTCAGCATGGGCTTGGGAGTAACTTTTGTTCCTGAAATTCTCGACGCTTCACCTGAACTAATAAAAAGTGTCTTTTCTTCAGGTATTTCTACAGGAGGACTTACCGCTTTAATTTTGAATATGGCTCTGCCAGGAAGAGAGTAATAAAGGGATAAGGGATAAGGGAGACGAGGCAATTTTCTACTCGCGATAACTGATAATTGATAACTAATTACTGATTACTGAGGAATTATGTACCAACTTAAAGCAATTGTGATTGGCGCAGGAATGGCTGGATTAGCTACTGGTATCGCTTTGCGTCAGGCGGGATACGAGGTGGAAATTTATGAGAAGACTACAAAACTTCGTCCTGCGGGGGCGGGGATTTCTCTATGGTCAAATGGAATTAAGGTTCTGAATAAATTAGGATTGGGCAAGGAAGTTGCTGCCATTGGCGGACAGATGAACCGCATGGAGTACCGTAATCTTCAAGGAGAGGTTTTAAACGATGTCAACTTGATTCCTTTAATGGAACAGGTAGGACAAAGACCTTATCCTGTATCCCGAACAGATCTACAGCAGATGATGCTGAACGCCTTTGGTGAATCAGACGTAAACATGGGAATGCGCTGTGTGGAAGTTAAACAAGATGTAGATAGTGCCACAGCTATTTTTGAAGATGGTACTACTACCACAGGGGATGTAGTTATTGGTGCAGATGGGATTCACTCAGTAGTGCGTAGTTATCTTGCTGGTGGCAAAATAGAATCTCGCTATGCAGGCTATGTTAACTGGAATGGTATAGTCGAAGCTAGTCCCGATTTGGCAGAAAATGATGTTTGGGTAATTTATGTCGGGGAAGGAAAGCGCGCCTCGATGATGCCTATAGGGGGCGGACGTTTTTACTATTTTATGGGCTGTCCCAAACCTAAAGGAACAAAAGTTGCACCCCAAGATATTCGCGCTGAACTAAAAGAAACCTTTACAGGTTGGGCGCAACCAGTCCAAAACCTGATTGAAAAACTCGATCCCGAACAGGTTAACCGCCTGGAAATTAGCGATATCGATCCTCTTCCTGGTTTGGTTGAAGGTAGAATTGCCCTAGTAGGAGATTCTGCCCATGCTACTACTCCAACTTTGGGGCAGGGAGGCTGTCAGGCGATGGAGGATGCAGAAGTTTTATGTCGTTATTTGATAACAACTAACATTAGCGTCGAAGATGCCCTTAAGCGTTACGAGGCAGAACGAAAAGAAAGGGTAGCGCAGCTAGTATTAAAAGCCCGTAAGCGTACCGATACTATTTACAATAAAGAACCAGATTTGACCAAGCAGTGGTACGAACAGCTAAAACAAGAACAAGCCGAGGATGTTACAGGCGCGATCGCCAAAATAATTCTTGGTGGACCTTTGCATTAATGTTAAATGTAGGGGCGAATCACAATTCGTCCTTATTAAGATGATGAGGATAATAATTTAACAAAACAATTGTTATGTCAGGTAAATTAACGACTCACGTTTTAGATACGGCAAATGGTTGTCCTGGTGCGGGAATTGCGATCGCCCTGTGGCAACTCGATCTAAATATAGATTCCAAAACCTTATTAAAAACCATTGAAACTAATCATGATGGACGCACCGACGAACCACTAATAGCAGATGAAGAATTATCAGTGGGAGTATATGAACTAGTTTTTTCTGTAGGCAATTATTTTGCACACTATGGAGACTATGGCGATCGCGCTTTTTTAGATGAAATTCCGATTCGTTTCGGCATTAGCGATATTAAGACTCACTATCACATTCCTCTGTTAGTTTCTCCCTGGTCTTATAGTACTTATCGGGGAAGTTAGCAAAAGTATAAGAAATAAGGAGGATAGGATAGTGTCATACGTTCAAAAATAACAAATATCAAGAGGGAAAGTTTTGTTCGACATCACAACTATAGGTCTTTTCGCACTGGCATCTATTCTATTGGCAGTTACTCCAGGATCTGACATGATTTATATTGCCACACGGCTCAATAGCACAGGGTCGAAATGCAGGGCTAGTATCCGCATTAGGAGTACATACGGGCGTATTTATTAACACTCTTGCTGCTGCATTAGGTCTTTCAGCTTTGATTGCTGCTTCTGCTGTGGCATTTAGCGTGGTAAAATATGCAGGTGCTGCATATCTAATTTATATTGGTATCCAAACCTTCCTGAGCAAACCAGAAAAATTTTAGGTAGAATCAACAGCCCAGGCTAAACTCAGCGAAATTTTTTATCAAGGTCTTCTAGTAAACTTGCTTAATCCAAAAGTCATTCTCTTCTTCCTCGCCTTTCTACCTCAATTTGTCGATCCGACTCAAGGTAGTGTTAGTTTGCAACTAATGCTATTAGGTATTTTATTAATAGTAGTTACGTTGCCTATCGATATTGGTGTTGGTTTAGCTGGCGGTCAGTTTGGCATATGGCTCAAAGCAAGACAGGGCGTACAGCAGGCGACCAAGTGGGTAACAGGTTCAATCTATATCGCTTTAGGTTTAACAACCGCTATGACAGGCTCTAGAAAAGCATAGGATGTTATGGCTTCTTTAGTCATAGCTGATAATTGATTATGTATTCAAATTGGTATCAGAAACTATTCTGCGATCGCATTTTTAATATTGCCGACTAACTCATCAATTCGAGATTTAGTAGTATCCCAAGCACAGACAAAACGAACTCCTTCAACGCCAATAAAAGTATAAAAATTCCAGCCTTTTGCTCTGAGGGCTTTAATTACTGTTGTGGGCATTTTAAGAAAAACACTATTTACTTCCCTAGGAAACATAAGTTCAAGCTGCGGAATTACAGATAATCTTTGTTCCAAATACTCAGCGCATTCATTAGCATGACGAGCATTCCTCAGCCAAGCACCAGTCTCCAATAAACCTAAAAAAGGTGCAGCAATAAAGCGCATTTTAGAAGCTAGTTGTCCAGCTTGCTTGCAACGATAGGCAAAATCTTCGGCTAATTCTTTATTAAAGAAAATAATCGCTTCACCTAATGCCATGCCGTTTTTAGTACCACAAAAGCACAACACATCTACGCCACATTTCCAGGTAATTTCTGCTGGAGTTTTATTCATCGCTACTACCGCATTAGCAAACCTCGCACCATCCAAATGAATTTTTAATTGATATTTTTGAGCAACTTCCTTAATTGCCATTAATTCTTCAACTGTGTATAAAGTTCCTAATTCTGTTGCCTGAGTTAGGCTGATAACTTTAGGTTTGGGATAGTGAATATCGGTTCTTTTATTGATAATTGCGACAATAGCTTCGGTTGTTAATTTGCCATTGATTCCTTGACCCAACAACAATTTAGAACCATTGGAAGCAAATTCTGGCGCACCACATTCATCAGTTTCAATATGAGCTAATTCATGACAAATCACACTATGATAGGACTGGCAAAGAGCAGCCAACGATAAAGAATTGGCGGCTGTACCATTAAAGACAAAAAAGACTTCACACTCAGTTTCAAAAACATTGCGGAAATAGTCTGTGGCTTTTTGAGTCCATGAGTCATTGCCATAAGCTAAGGCACTTCCTTGATTTGCCCTAATCATATACTCCATTGCTTCTGGGCAAATGCCAGAGTAATTATCACTGGTAAATTGTTCTAACATTGGCTAATAAATCTCGGTATTAGATTAAAGGCACTGATTCAGAAACTGTTTGTAAAGTAAATGTTAAGGATGGAGAAGTGGTGAAGATGATGGAGGTGGTGAAGATGATGGAGGTAGAGAAGAAAGGCGTGGAAACTTCACTACTTCAAACATCCCAATCACTCCCATCACCCCAACTACGACTTAAACGGACTTTGTTGGTTAGACAGAGAATAAAATTCTCTCGAAGAGCGAGAATGAAATAGCCCTGCCTTTAAAACTGGTTACGATAAGGTATCTTGCCCTTCTTTTTCTTACCTTTATTTTTCTCGTAATCAATCTCTTTGAGCTTCTTCATGATGCGAGTGAAGTACTCCTTCATATATTCTTCTAGGGTAGTTGTTTCTTTTTCGTCTAAACCAAAGGTAGCGTAAACCTCTTCCATTGGTGCATCCAAAGGTTCTCCACTTGCCAATACTTCAGCAAAAGTCAGGCGGTCTGCGGTGTTTTGTCCCCATTCACAAAAGCGCGTGATACGGCGCATTAAGCCCAAGACACCAAGAGATACACGGGATATTTTTGACCTTTTGTCACCCAGATTTTCACAGAGGTTCATAATTTCATAAGCACCCCAAGCCTTTGTACCTACCACTGGAAAAGTCTTGTTTTCTGTAGCAGGTACGGATAAAGCGCGAATAGCAAACTTAGCAATATCCTGAGTATTCATATAGGCAATAGGAGTGGTTTCTCCTGTTACCCAGACAACCTGATCTTCTAAAATCGGAATTGCGTATTGACTAATCAAACCCTGCATAAAACCAGCTAGCTTTAAAACTGTATAGTTTAAGCCAGATTCAGCTAAAAATAATTCTGTACAGTGTTTAATATTCATCAAAGGCACTTCAGGGTGTTTTTCGGCATTGAGAATAGAAAAAAAGATATATCTATTAACTCCCGCAGCTTTAGTTGCCTGGATTAAATTAACTTTGCCTTGCCAGTCAACTTCCTTCACGCTGAGATTATCGGTAATTCTGGCGGTAGCAGCATCAATAACAGCATCCACCCCTTCCAACGCTGGAATCAGAGTCGATTTATCACATAGATCGCCTTTGACTAATTCTGCGCCCCATTCTTTGAGGAAAATCGCTTTGTTGGGGTTACGTACTAAACAGCGTACCTCATGATCTTCATCTAAAGCCTGACGAGCCACCTGTCTGCCCAAAGTGCCTGTCGCGCCAACTACCAATAATTTCATTTAAGGAATTTTGTAATATTTTTTAATGTTTCTCTAATGATTTTATCAAAGAGTCCATTATTTGTTTATTTTGATTGAGAAAATGCGTATTCTTTAAAGATTACAGTAGACCTTCTAGTACTGCTCCTACCACCCGATGATCGCGATCCTGCTTGAGCTTATTTAAAGTCGTGATAGCTGTTTGAGCCTCAAATTGCTTCAAAGATTTGGCTACCTGAAGTCGTATTCGCCAAGATTCGTCATCTGCCCAAGGTAAAAGTAATTTTAATGCTTCTTCTCGTTGCTCTGTTTTGGCTAAAAGACCTAAGCAGCTAATACAGGACTCCATAACAGGCTTATCATCTCCTGATAAACCAATGGCACAAATTTCTAATAGCTCTTGGGGTGAATTTAAATCAGCTATGGCAGCAATAATACTTTTGCGCACCAGCCAATGATCGTCCTCTTTATACATTTGTCTTAAATGAATTGCTGCGCGATCGCCGTAAAATGATAAAGAATTGGCTGCTTCGGCTCGCACATTAGGATCGCTATCTGATTTCATCATTTTTAACAAGGCAGTAAAAGAATCAGAGCTTTTTTTTCTACCCAACCCCATTGCTACAAAAGAGCGCACCAAAAATTCTCGATCATTAACATGAGCTAGAAGTAGAGGAGCAGCAACGTCTGATTCATAATTGCGTAACTCTCTAATCCCTTTCATTCTTTGCTGAGGATTGGAGTCATCTAAAGCGTCCTTTATTTGTTCTATGTCCATATACAAAAAACTGAATTACATCTTAACTTTACTTTACATTGGGTTTAATAGTTGGCTATCTAGAGAAAGATATATATAGATAGGTCATTATCTTTTAAATGTAAAATGCTCAGTGACAAAGTAAAAGAACTAATCAAAAAATCTCGCATCGTTAGCTTTGATAGTTGGCAGAATTATCCTGCAGAAGTAGTTGAGATTTTTAAACAGGCGGATGATGAAGGGCGGTATTTGGCGGATAAAGACATAGAGCAAATTAAAACACTTTCACCTGACTTGGCGACAAGTTTAGCGCAGGGAAAACTATTACGGGACAATGCAGAAGAGATAGTTTCTCAAGCTAGGAGCGTAGTTTTAGCAGCAAATCCCCAGATTACCGAACCTGGAGGTGGCTTATATCCACCTATGCGTGCTGAAGCTTGCTGGCGAGATTTCTGGCACTTTCTACGCTGCATTACCTATGGCATTAATGGTCAATCAGTAGATTATACAAGCGATCGCGGTTTGCAATACATGGAGCAACTTTATCAAGAATTAGAAGTTCCTTTGGATGCCATGATTTTAGGCTTAGAGCAGTTAAAGCTGTTTAGTCTAAAAAAAATTGACTCAGCACAGCAAAATGCTCTTGAACCCTATTTTGATCGCCTGATTAATTCCATGAGCCAGTTTTCTCCTGTAGGTTAATTAGACTTCTTGCACGAATCATTGTGAATTACTTGTTCAGGAGGGAAAAGGGGAAAGGGAAAAAGCGCACCGCTTGAGGTCTCCTCAAGCATAGGGACGGAGCAAGAATGATTAATCTTCTATTCATGCAAGAGCTTGATTAAGATAACATTCCATCAATACAAGTATTAAAATTAAATGAGGTTTACTTAGCAGTTTTTTATGACAACTTCTCCAGAATCGATCACCGTGGACGAAATGAAATATGGGGAAAGAGCGATCGCCGAAGGCGAATTAATTACCTTTCCCAACCCCAGAATTGGTCGTAAATACGATATAAATATTACCCTGCCAGAATTTACCTGTAAGTGTCCTTTTTCTGGCTATCCTGATTTTGCAACGATTCATCTTACCTACTCCCCCGATCAAACAGTAGTAGAACTAAAGGGCTTAAAGCTTTATATCAATAGCTATCGCGATCGCTATATTCCCCATGAGGAAGTAGTAAATCAAATTTTAGATGATTTTGTGGCTGCTTGCGATCCGCTTGAGGCAACCGTTAAAGGCGACTTTACTCCCAGAGGCAATGTCCACACGTTAATTGAAGTGCATCACCAAAAATAGAAAAAAGCTTGATGTGAATTAACCTTTGCATTGTAAATCAATTGAAGTCATTAATATTTCAGTAAATAGAAAGATTTTTTTTACAAGTTGAATTTGGGCAGATTCTACAATTTGTTGTAGATAATGAGACTCCAGTTAATAGTGTAGAATATCAGGGTTAATGTTTACGTCAGACGGCACTTAAAGGGGCGAATACATTCGCCCCACGTTGTCTCGGCTTTGGGGAGGGCGTAACGTCCCCAACAGGACGGCACTTATAAAGGGGCGAATGCATTCGCCCCACAGCACCTTGGCTCTGGGGGAAAGTTCCCCCAGCATTAAATTATGGTTTTACAGATAAATTTCATTTAGAAGAGAGATAATAAGCCTATTTCAATTCGCATTAGGCGTATAAAAATTAAACCTGTTAAATGGTTCATCTAAAGAAAAACTACTACAATACAAAGGTAAAGATTTGTAAATTAGATAATACAAAGCAATGAAAACCGAAGAAATTACACCTAGCGTTACTCCTGAATTGGAAGAGCCTAAATTTGGCTTCAACTCCTATGCAGAACGTTTAAATTCTCGTGCAGCCATGGTTGGGTTTGCAGCGATTATTATCATTGAATACGTGACAGGAAAAGGTCTTCTAGCCTGGCTTGGTTTAATGTAAGCTCAAAGGCTTAGAGCTTAAAGCCTAAAGCCTACTGCCTTAACCGTTTAATTGTCTTAACTCAATCTGACGTTAAGAAGCTTGCCAATTTACCCAGTCTTGGGGTTTGAGAAAAGTTTCATATAGTTCAGCTTCAGGACTATTTGGTTCGGGCTGATAGTTATATTGCCAACGAACTAGAGGAGGTAAAGACATAAGAATTGACTCAGTACGCCCATTGGTTTGCAGTCCAAAAATGGTGCCGCGATCGTAGACTAAATTAAACTCTACATAGCGTCCACGACGGTATAGCTGAAAGTTTCTTTCTCGCTCACCGTATTCTAGATCTTTACGCTTTTGGATAATTGGAATGTAAGCAGGTAAGAAGCTTCTACCGCAGTCTTGAATAAAGCTAAAAATGTCATCCCAACTGCGATGTTCTATTTCTCCTAGTTTATTGCTATATTCTGCTGCTGCTTTGTCAGGATGAGGCCCTTTATAAAGTTTGCCCGTACCATCTTGATAATCAAAAAATAATCCGCCTACCCCTCTAGTTTCTTGGCGATGCTTGAGATAAAAATATTCGTCACACCAGTATTTAAATACAGGATGATATTCAGGATGATGGCGATCGCAACTTGCTTTATAGGTACGATGAAAGTGTGCTGCATCTTCGGCGAAAGGATAGTAAGGTGTTAAATCTGCACCGCCACCAAACCACCAAACTGAACCAGCTTCAAAGTAACGGAAATTGAGGTGAACCGTAGGAATATAAGGGCTGCGGGGGTGCAACACCATTGACGTTCCTGTAGCATAGAAACCGTGTCCTTCGGCTTCAGGTCGTTGTTTAAGAATGGAAGGGGGTAAATGGCTTCCCCATACCTCAGAAAAATTTACTCCGCCCTGTTCTAAAATACCTCCATCAGTCAAAACACGCGATCGCCCACCACCGCCTTCTTCTCTCTCCCAGCTATCTTCTTTAAATTTTCCTTTGCCATCAACTTCTTCCAAGCCAGCACAAATTTCGTTCTGTAGCTGTTTCATAAACTGGCTAACTTGTTCTTTGGAGTCAGTAGGAGGGTTTGAAGGTTGAGATTTATTAGTTGAATTAGTATTTATAGCGGTCATCAGGTTATTAAAAAATAGAAAAAAACTGTCTTACTCAGACTATCTTAATTAGGTGTAATCGCACCACAACCAAGTCAATGTAACAATAATATCTTGCTGAATCGGTAAAATTTATTAATAATGATTTAGCAACCAAAATTAATTTAGCTATTTTTGGGGTTGGTGATTTAGCGAACGAGCGCGGTCGTTCAAGACAGTAATGATGCACAAAATAATATGTTCGTAGCTATTAGCTTTTAAGATATTTTTCATAAATTTTAAATTTTTCTGCCTTAACTGCTTTAACTACTCTAACTGTTGCTTACTTCTTTGATGACGACAAAAGGTTGTGCAATTAAAGCTACAAATTCCTTTTCTAAATGACTGTTCCACTCTGTTAGCTGTTGGATAGTAGGCTTGGAAATTAATTGATTAGTAATCCAGTTTTGAACTGAAGTGGTATTACTTGGGCGATCGCTGCTGCTACTTCAGGTAAATCTAAAAATTATAGTTAAACACAAAGATGACTGCGGCAATCGCGATCAAGAGCAAAACCCGAAATTGATAAAAAATCAAAAGAATCCCATTACTTTATACCAAAGTGCCAGTTTCAAAGACATAGGAATTTGTTGCCAAGTAAGAGAAACAAATCCAATTCGTCTATAAAAATTTTGCATTTTTGGTCTGCATAGCAAATAAACTGGCTTGTCAACATCACGAAGAGCTATCCATAATAAATACGAAGCTAATCCAAAATTTCTATGCCTGGGATGTATTGATAGACAAAGCAATCTTGAGTAAGATCTTTTTTGATTAAATATTATTTCTCCTACTACTCGCTCTCGATACTTTACAATCCAATGATCGGGAATAATAGTCTCATCGTTTGAGCTAGCTATTTGTTGATAGTATGACTTAAGACCTATAAAAGTTAGTACATAAGAAAATATACAAATTGCTAGCAAAAGCAAAGCAAATTTTGCAGCTTGTAAAATAATATACAACCAACCAATTAGATCGGGGCTGCTCAATAGTTTAATTCCCGATTCAAATACAATACTTTTATGCCATACTTTCCAAGCACTATAACCAGCAGGAAGCATGAGTAAAATACTAACTGGATAAATAACACTTAAAAAACCATATATATATTTTTTACTGATCGAATGTGTGTATTCAAAAATATCGAGATCATCCTTTTTTTTGGCTAATTTTATAGAATAATCTGGTGGTAAATTGTACCTTTCAAATATATTAGAGGGTAGATTAGACATTTATAGATAATCCAAGATAATACTATAAAGATTACTAGTATGAAAGATAGTTTAGCTTGAGTAAAATTATTTTATTTATCTAGAGGCTAGTTAATTTTCAAAAATTAGATCTCTACAGTATATTCTGGTTAATCTATGATTTAACTGTTATCCTGAATTTTGCTTAATTACTTATTTAAGTACATGACACCTAACTCTCAGATTCCTCACTGTGCTTGGCAACGTCCCATAGGAAAAGGATGGTCAAAACCCTATACTGTTCGCTATGCAAGTAATTTGGATGATGGTCCTTGGCACGGAATGCCTCTGGGTGGAATGGGTGCAGGCTGTATTGGGAGATCCACTAAAGGGGATTTTAATCTTTGGCATTTAGATGGAGGAGAGCATATCTTCAAGTCTTTGCCCGCCTGTCAGTTTAGTATTTTTGAACAGACAGAATCAGCAACTCAGGCTTATGCCTTGTGTACGGAAGCCCCAGAAGATGATACCTTGTCTCGTTGGTCTTGGTATCCCCAATCACAGGGTACTTACGGTGCGCTATATCCTCGCAGTTGGTTTGAATATGAAAGTGTCTTTGCTGCGGATCTTACCTGTGAACAGTTTTCACCAATTTGGGCAGAAAATTATCAAGAATCTAGCTATCCGATAGTTAACTTTGACTGGACGGTGCATAATCCAACAGATAAGCCGATAACCCTGAGTATTATGCTCACTTGGCAGAATGTTATCGGCTGGTTTACCAATGCTATAAAATCGCCAACAGTAAAGGTGCGAGATGATGGTAGTCCAGAATATGAATATCAGCCTAAATGGCGAGACAGTACAGGTAACTATAACGAATGGATTGAGGATAATTATCGAGTCGGTTGCTTGCTGAATCGAGTCCAGGCACATGAGGAGGTACAGGAAGGAGATGGACAAATTGCGATCGCCTCTGTATTTAATCCTAGTCTAGAAGTATTTTATCTTAGTCGCTGGAATCCTGATGGTGATGGTTCAGAAGTTTGGGATTACTTTGCAGCCGATGGTTCATTACCCGACCAGCAAGACGAAACCCCCGCCGATCCTGGGGAACAAATTGCCTGTGCGATCGCTATTCGTTTTACCATTAAACCAGGTAAAACTAAGCAAATTCCTTTTACTTTGGCTTGGGACTTGCCTGTTACCGAATTTAAGCAGGGAATTGACTATTTTCGTCGCTATACGGACTTTTTTGGACGCAACGGTAAAAATGCCTGGAGTATGGTTAGGACTTCTCTCAAACACGGCGACTTATGGAAAGAGAAAATATCAGCTTGGCAAAAACCTATTTTGCAACGGGATGACTTAGCCGACTGGTTTAAAATGGCACTGTTTAACGAGCTATATTTACTGGCAGACGGTGGGACTCTCTGGACGGCAGCCACAGAAAACGACCCTGTGGGACAATTTGGGGTCTTAGAATGTATGGACTATCGCTGGTACGAAAGCCTAGATGTGCGTCTATACGGCTCATTTGGGTTAATGATGCTCTGGTCGCGCCTAGATAAATCCGTCTTAGAAGCCTTTGCTAGAACTATTCCTCACCACGACAATACACCCCGCATAGTAGGTTACGATGGCTCAAGTGCTATTAGGAAAGAAGGTGGTGCAACGCCTCATGACCTTGGCGCACCTAACGAACATCCATGGGAAGAAGCTAACTATACTTCTTATCAAGATTGCAACCAGTGGAAAGACTTACCCAGTGATTTTGTTCTGCAAGTATACAGAGATTATCTCCTAACCGATGGCGCAGATATTAACTTCCTCTGGGAATGTTGGGATAGCATTACTCAAACCTTAGTATATTTGAAAAAATTTGACCGCGATCGCGATGGCATCCCCGAAAACTCTGGCGCACCCGATCAAACCTTTGATGACTGGAGACTAAAAGGTGTCAGTGCCTACTGTGGTGGTTTGTGGATAGCAGCCTTAGAAGCAGCTATCAAAATCGGCGAAATACTAATTGCTAATCCACCGACAAATTCTAACCTACGGCTCGATTATTTCCCCGCAGGTATAGAAAATGCAGTTAATACCTATCGTAGTTGGTTACAGCAGGCGCGATCGCTTTATCATGATGCTCTCTGGAATGGTGAATACTATCGTCTCGATACCGAAAGTGGCTCAGATGTAGTCATGGCAGATCAGCTTTGCGGACAGTTTTACGCTCGTTTGTTAGGTTTACCTGACGTAGTGGAAGAACAATATACTAAATCCACTTTGAACAAAATTTACGACTCTTGTTTTCTTAAGTTTCACAACGGTAAGTATGGCGCAGCCAATGGTGTATTACCCGATGGTAGTCCCGTCAACCCAGATGACACCCATCCTCTAGAAGTATGGACGGGAATCAACTTTGGTTTAGCTGCCTTTATGCTGCAAATGGACATGAAAGAAGAAGCCTTTAAACTAACAGAAACCGTGGTCAAGCAAGTATATGAAAATGGCTTACAGTTTCGTACTCCTGAAGCCATAACAGCAGTTGGTACTTTTAGAGCCAGTCATTATTTAAGAGCGATGGCAATTTGGGGTATTTATGGCGTTTTGAGCGATTGGGATTAGTTTCGCGACAAGTTCTGGATTAAAAATATATTTCAGTATAAGAGCTATTTTATAAGGTTTATTGCACTGTTAAAGATTTTGAGGAAATGGGAATACTAGTTATTAATTAACTAAATAAACCCATAATATAATATGACTCAAGATTCAACAAAAGGCTTAAACAACAAACAAGAAACAAAAAAAGCGACGTATGCAGAAGGGACAAATCGTATTAATGCTTTAGGTGACTTTATTAAATCAGCTTCTAAGATTATCTGGCTTGTCGTTATTCTAATTATTGGTATTAATTTATGGGGAACTTTTTCTGTCAACCAAATTAAAAGTAAAACCGTAGTTCCGCCCCAAACGGTGAGCGTAACTATTACAGAACAGAAACGACCTGAGATATCTACTGACGTTGCGCTAGCTTTAGGACAAGCTTTAGTCAGTTCCAAAGAATCTGCTACTCAAAATTTAAATCAGTGGAAAAATGACGCTATGAAGCGTGTAGACCATCCTTTCTTGGACTGGTACTATGATTATTTTACTCAGTGGGGAATCAACTTAAAAGCAATCTTTGTGAAGATTACATCCTCTTCCGACGAGGAAAAAGCTAGCAAATTAATTGAAAGTTTTCAAAAAGAATTCGCTAAACAAGTTCTTCAACCACAAGTAATGCAGCTTCAAATGGAACGTTTTACTAGAGAAGCAATTGATGATTATGTTTCTGAAGTAGAACAAAATCTATCTAGTGTCCAAAGCAAATACAATGTACCTCAACCAGACTGGGAAAGATTCTTAGAAGACTTAGGGACAATAACATACAACACAGGGAGTGAAGAACAAAACCTAACATTAAGAACTATGTCTGGAGGAACAGCTTATCTTGCCACGGGTGCAATGGTAAAAGCGGTTAGCGTCATTGGTACAAAAATTGCTACGAAAGCAGCTATAAAAGGTGGTAGCAAAGCAGCTAGTGCAGCAGCGACAAAAATCGCTACAAAAGCAGCTACCAAAATAGCAGCAGAAGGTGCAGGAGAATTGACTGCTGGTCTTGTTGGTTTACAACTTCTAAATCCTATAGCTGGAGTAGGATTACTTGCATGGGATATTTGGGATCACTACAATACCGTCAAGGTAGAACGACCAATTTTAAGAGAAAATCTTGAAAAATATTTGAATGAAGTAGAAGATTCGTTGCTAAATGATAGAGATACTGGCATTTTATCTTCAGTATACAAATTCCATGATGGAATTATGGACAGTATTGCTTACAACTTGAGTTGAATCAATCTCAAATTTTTAGTAAAGAACTAAACAGAAGAAGAGATAATTTGTGAATTATCTCTTTTCAATTATTAAGGCATAGCATCTTTTGCTGTACGTGGAACAACTTAAAGTACGTTGAGAACAAACACTTAAGTTTACCCGATACCGTAACTATTCCTGATTTGATTGAATGTTTGAATTGGCGATGACTGCCTTTAGTTCTTTTCAAATACCAACCATCTTGTTCTAACTTTTTTATTGCTTCCCTTACTTTCATAAAAGTATCATAGCTAAAGGCGATCGCCTTTTTAACTTGAAAAAATAGTACGATATAAGGTACGCATTTAAGATCGAGCCTTATGAAACCGTTCACCGTCAGAGAAGCTAGAGATAACCTATATAGACTTATAGATCAGATCGCCGAAAGCCATCAGCCAATAACTATTAAAGGAAAGCGCAACGATGCAATATTAATATCAAGAGAAGACTGGGAAGCTATTTCCGAAACGATATATCTTAATAATATTCCTGGAATGGTGGAATCTATCAAACAAGCAGCAGCAGAATCTTTAGAGGAGGGAACGCCTTTAGAGGAACTTGATTGGTGATAAGGCATTGCTGAATTAGGGGATGAATCGGTAGGGAATAGGCACATCTTTAAATTTCAGGTAATGAATTAGTAATCTGATTGAGTGCTTCAACATTGTTTTGGACTTGGAGTAGCAAAGAGTTTTGCGATGTAACCTAGCGAGATAGTGTCTGAGGCGAGTATTTTCTCCTTCGACGCGAGTCATATATGTTTTGCAAATAATTTGCTCTCCGTCAGGAATAAAGCCAGGATAAACTTTCCAACCGTCGGTTACATAAAAGTAGCATTGCCATTTTTCAACAATTTTCCACAGTGGCTCAAATGTTTTAGAGCTACGATCTCCTAAAACCCAACCCAAAATACACGGTTTGAAATGATCTACTGCGGTCCAAAGCCAAATTTTGTTTTTTTACTACCGACAAAGGTTTCAAGTTCATCTAACTCACCTACTTTAGGTGTTGTTTTAGGGTCATAAGCATTTGGGAGCAACTCTCCAACCTGTTTAACCCAATTTATGACTGTTGTATGGTGAACTCCTGTAACTCTTTCTATTCCCCGAAATCCCATACCCTTCAGGTACATTTTAAAGCACATTTTTCTGATTTCATCGCTGTAAGCGCGATCGTTTTTGGGATTTTCTACAAATTGGCGATCGCAATTAACACAGATATGATTCTGCTTTCCTCTTCTCATACCGTTTTTACGAACGTGTTCGGACTTGCACTCAGGACATTTCATTTGCTTTGCATACAATCAACCGTTTCACTTTAATTCTCTAATTCATCCCTTATTTATGCAACGCCGGTGATAAAATGGCAAATTATATTGTCAAAACAAGCAAAGAAAGATGCTAAGAAATTGGCTTATAGCGGGTTAAAACCCAAAGCAGAAGTAATACTAGAAACATTACCAAATAATCCCTATCAACCACCATACGAAAAATTAATCGGCAATTTGACAGGATATTATTCTCGTCGAATTAATATTCAACATCGCTTAATCTACGAAGTAAAAGAAGCAGAAAAAATAGTCAAAGTTTTAAGAATGTGGACTCACTACGAATAAACACTTTTTGGTGTAGCTAATTTACCAAGGCTTCCGCCTTGGAAGGCAGAAGTTGTAAGGCAGATGGCAGAAGCTTTCATTATCCTTTCCCCTTCTACCTTTTCGGGTTTAAAGCCCCCGCCAGAATCTTCGATTTGAGCAAGGAAGCCGCGTCGCCGAAAGGCGCAAGGGCAAGTCTTGCTTGGCGGTCAACGAAAGCGTGGTGGGTCTGATATCCCGCACTAAACGATCCTGCATGCGGACAAGTCCTTTGCGCCTTCTACCCTCTGCCCTCGTTCAACTTAAAAGGAGTGAAGCCACAACAGAAACTTCAGTGGCATTACGACTATTATTATATCTATGGATTGGTTGAGCCAATAGCGGGGCGAAGCTGCTTGGTGCGCGTATATGCGGGCAAGCCCTTTGTCTTGCTAGGTCAGCATTCCCTTGCGTCTTTCGGCGACGAGGGGTCTGCCCTCTAACTGCGACGCGGTGAGACAGTTGCGGTGGTGAGACACTTGCGTTGCGGACGGCAGCTTTTGAGGCGAGGAAATGCTCTCGGTTAGAGAGCATATTCCACTCGCCTGTTGTGTGTGAATCTTCATACACAAAACGCGCCTTGTCTATGACCCGTTGCGAGACAAAACCGTTGCGGGGATTCCCCCCGTTGAGGTTATTGTCGAGGGCGAGCAAAGTGTCGAAAGGGTTTCCAAGGGGCTGTGGGCGGAACCTGCTTCCGCCCACAGCCCCGTCGGCAATAAGCAAACTGTCGAACCCTTTAGGGGGTCGCATCCGCTTTTTCTATGAGTTTTCTCCTTTCAATTCTGATTGTATGAGTGCGTTTTTAGAGAAGTTTCAGCAAGAAAATGAGCATCAGGTACATATTATTCAATTAGATAATGCACCGATTCATACCGCAAAAAAATTAAAAGTACCCGAAAAGATTATTCTGTTATTCCAACCTCCCTACTGCCCAGAGGTCAATCCGATTGAAAGAGTCTGGGAATATATTAAATATCGCCTATGCTCATTATGGTTTGATAATTTGGATGATGTAAAAGAAAAAGTTGCTCGGATTTTAAGCGACTTAAATCGCGAAGTGATAATTTCTTTAGCGGGCTGGGACTATTTTAAAGATGCCTTATCTCTCTAGCTATTTTTAAGAATTGGTATTAGATCTAGCTAAGGGTCTATATGGGAATCCCTCGTTTTTAACGATGGGAGGTTCAATGTTTTGATTCAGTTACTTATATTTTTTAGTTTTTAGGGTCATTTATTTGTTCTCGGAGCTTCATCAGTGGATTTTTTGCAGCTTTGATTAGTTACTTCTGCTTCTTCCTGCATTTTAGTAACTAATGTGGAATCTTCTAGCGACGTAGATTTACGAGCGATTTTTAAGTTGGGTAGTGGTCTAAGAGACTCTAAATGTGGTGTTAATCCAGTGCTTTTTTCAATGGGAATCGCCAAACTTGTGCGTGTGATTAATTTCTGTAATGCAGGACAAAGTTGAGAACCATCTTGATAAATTTCAGGAGAGTCCCAAAGAGGATAGGCGTGC
Source organism: Waterburya sp. (assembly GCA_965218645.1). Classification (GTDB taxonomy): domain Bacteria; phylum Cyanobacteriota; class Cyanobacteriia; order Cyanobacteriales; family Xenococcaceae; genus Waterburya. The sequence goes on from OZ244627.1 coordinate 179,433, forward strand.
TTACCATTTATCCCGACTACTTCTCCTCGGCTATTTAATAAAGGACCTCCGCTCATCCCTCTTTGAACATTGTTGGTATAGCCTATTTGATATCCTTCCTCAAGAGCTTGGTTTAAAATCATAGCAACTCGACCTGACTTAAGCACAAAACCATTAGGCTCGTCATTTTGAGGCTGTTTTGAGATAAAGGGAGAAGATATTTTTTCTAATTCAGAACGGGGAAACCCAGCAGCGTATATTGGTTCTCCAACCTCAAGAGATAAAGAACTACCAATTTTTGCTGTGAGATAGTTATTATTGGAGTTAAATTCTAATGCAGCCAAATCATAATTTTGTTTGGAAGTTAAATTAGTCGCAACTTTTGCTGAATAAATTTTTCCGTCAGCAGTCTGAATCCTGTAGGGAGGATCTCCTGCCCGCAAAACGTGTTGGTTGGTAATGACAGTATATTTTTGACCTTCTTGCAGCACAATAAAGCCAGAACCCAAAAAATCACCGTTCAATATTTTGACGCTGATGCTAGCTGCATGGTGACTGATTTGTTTGACTAATTCTTGATTCGTAGTGCTACCAACAATTTTGGGTTTTAACTTAGAAACATCTCCAGACAAAAACACCCCAATGCCAATTAAACAGATTATCAGTTTTGTTAGCTGGGATGTAGATTGTAAGAAGTTAATGCTTGCAAAGATTATTTTCCCAAAGCCTTTGTTTTCTGACCCTTGATTAGGTAGCCACTTCATTAACTAGTCTTGATAAGTTTACTCTTATCTCTATTTTTAATTGTTTACGGGTACAGCGTCGAGAAATTTTGCCATATCTACATAAAATTCACCGTCAGAGTAGAAACCAGGGTCATCTCCACTTAGAGTCAAAGTTTGTCCACTAACGCTACGACGGAAATCTACAAGTTTGACTAGTACTCCTTCTGGATCTGTGCCTTGCTTTAAAGTTACCAAGACGTTTTCTTCAGGACAAGTACCGCCTCGAGTATTGGCTACACAAAGTACAGGCATTTTGTTCACATTACCTGTACGAATAAACTTGAGATTGCCTTTGTCTAAAAATCCTTGGAAACGCTGTGAAACAGCACTGCATCGGTTTTTAGGAGTCCATTGACCAGAAAAGCTATTTTGCCAGTTAATTAAGGATATTCTGCCTCTGGGGGTATTAACAAAGGTAGTCCAATCTCCATTCAGTTGAGCGCAATAATAGGTATTGGTGTCTTTAGTTTGTGCTTTAGCTGGAGATGCGATCGCGCCGCCAATAACAACGCCTAATCCAGCAAGTATGACCGCTAACGATTTTATTTTCATGGTAATTCTTGAGATAGATAGTATGAGCTATAGAAAGAAGGATACATTAAGTATTTATATTTACTACTAATGTAGCAAAGTTTGTTTCGTCAGAGTTTTTCACCTTGACAAATTATAAACTGCACACTATCCAAAATCGAATTAACTACGATGTCAATGATCGAAACTATATTAATGCCTTATCGCCCAAAATAGATTGTTCTATTAAATCTCGCTCTAAGTTATGTCCAATTAGCACTAAACGAGTTTGTCTGGGTTCATCGGCTGCCCACGGGCGATCGTAGAAGGTATCAAAACGATTGCCTACTCCCTGCAACACCAAGCGCATTGACTTGTTTGGTACATTGATAAATCCTTTGACGCGATAAATTTCTTGTTCTTGAAGCAATTGCTTGAGTTGTTCTGTTAAGGCTTGAGGCTCAAAGGCTTGTTCTGACAATAGTTCGATGGAATTAATATCATCGTCGTGTTCATGTTCAGCTTCGCGATCGTGATGAGAATGACGGCTATCTAAGTGATCTTCAACCGCAGCATTAAACCCTAATAAAAGATCTGGATCGATTTCTCCTTTGCTTACAGTGACTATTTTTACCCCAGACTGTAATTCTTGTTTTAGCCAAGCTTTGATTTTGCTCAATCTATTTTCATCAACCAAATCAGTTTTAGTCAGCAACACCATATCAGCACAGGCTAGCTGATCTTCAAAAAGCTCCTCAATCGGCGTTTCGTGTTCTAAATTTGGATCTGCCTGTCTTTGAGACTCTAAAGCGTCAATATCTCCTACTAAGTTGCCTGTAGCCAAAGCATGGCAGTCTACTACAGTAACTACTCCGTCTACGGTGGCACTGTTGCGAATCGCGGGCCAACGAAAAGCTTGAATCAAAGGCTTGGGCAAAGCTAATCCTGATGTTTCAATCAAAAGACAGTCAATTTTATCGCGACGCTTTAGCAATTCCTGCATTACTGGATAAAATTCTTCTTGTACTGTGCAGCATAAACAACCATTGGTAAGTTCAACAATATTGCGGTCGCCATCTTCATCACAAACTTGACACGATCGCAATAAATCACCATCAATACCTATTTCGCCAAACTCATTAACCAAGACAGCAATACGTCTTCCTTGGTTGTTTTGCAGTAGATGACGCACTAAGGTTGTTTTTCCTGCGCCTAAAAAGCCTGAAATTACGGTAACGGGAATTTTGTGCATAATAATTAAAGTCTGATAAATAATTAACCTAAAATGTTGCCAGAGAGAAAGGCAAACCCAATACCACACACGGCAAATCCAGCAAAACGTAGAGGTAAACTAGAGAAAGCAGTAGATCTTTTAAGGCTTGATTTAGCAATGTAAAAAGCGATCGCGCTAATCCCTAGCTGAATTAAACAAAAACCAAGTAGATAAGCCCCTACAGCATCAGCCCTAGCACCGACAATAGATTCGCCATAGGCATAACCATGAAAAATACCGGCGATCGCAGCAATTATAATTAATAAAGCTAAATTAGTTTTATTTTCTTTTGCCAAGAAGATACCCACAATCAGCACTGAAGCCGAAATAATTAATTCTGGTATCGGTAGATTGACGCTTTGTAAATGTATGCCTGTACCCATAGCTGTAGCCAGAATAAACGTCAGAGGAATAACCATACCTAATGTGCTGCTTAAAGCTGCCAGCAAGCCAATAGCAATTACGAAAGCAAGATGATCGATGCCAATTACAGGATGAGCTAAACCAGAAATAAATCCTGACGCAAAACCGCTAGGAAGTTTTCCACCGCTAGCGTGATGTGCCAGGGCGGGAGAGGGTATAAGCAGCAAGCTGATGCTTAATAAGACACTAGCCAGAAAACCCAACGCAGTTACCTTACGAGAAAGCTGCGCGATCGCACTATTTTTGTTCATAATTTATGATTAAATTTGATTCAAAACCATGTAGACACTAATCAATAGCTACAGATATTTTGATTCTTTGAATAACAAAATTCAGCAAAACAAAATTTAGAGTAGTAGTCAACTAATTATTTGTTTGTTAGCAAAGAGCATTTATAGTTCAACTAGTACCTCTGCATTAATTAAATTAAGATAGGTACTTTTTGAATTTAATTATTTTGGTTTATTACTAGTAATAAATGCTTAAAAAATTAAAGCTATGTAGAGTAAGCCAACGACAATTGTTATGAAGTGAAATTAACACGATCTGTACCTCGCAGATATGATTTAAGGTGTTGTTGTATATAAAATCGGCGGGCATTCTGACTACAGAAATTGAGGACAATCTCCTTACAGCTGCGGGACAGTGCCAGATTTTCACTGAACTTTCCCCTTTACATTTAATGACTGGTCATCATTAAAACCGATTTAGATTAGCAATATACTTTTGTTTTTACCGCCATGAGTTAATTTACCACAGACAGGAGAAATTGAAATAATTTAGCACGATTTAGGTGCAAATACTTTGTGTTTAGTATGGAACACAAAAAAGCGATCGCTTAATTCTCTTCGAGGTTGATAATAAAATACGTCCAAGAATTGGCTTTAGGTGATGATTACCGCTTAAATACTAAAAAATAACGGCGTTGCTAGATAGAGGTATGATTGTCTAACTGGCGATCGCTAATTTGAAAGAAGATTTCCGAAATATGAATTGTCCTGAGTGTAAGTCAACTAAGATCCAGAAAAATGGAAAAAAAGAGGCAAACACCCTCGACACTTCACCCTCAATATATTTCCGATGGCGACCAAATTATTTGTAAAACATACATGACGCTTAGTTGAAGGAGAAAATACAAGATTAAAACACTATTTAGCTCGATTACACCGCAAAACCCTTTGTGACTCGAAGTCGTTAAAGATGCTCGCATACTCGATTAAGCTACTAGTTCATTAGCTTAAATTCTCTGATGTTCCAGTTCCTTACAGATACGAAAATCGTGGTTCAAAGCGATCGCATTTTTAGCAGAATCATACCTCTATCCAGCAACGCTCATCTTTTTGTGTTTCTTTGTTATTAGGAATATAGTAATGTTCTTTGGCTTCTTCTTCTGCCGACCAAAGATTCTCCAAGGCGATCGCTAAGGGAACGGAGTGATGAGCGATAACGATTCCGAAACTAATAGTTGCAGATGACCCCAAAGTAAATAGCGGACGATCTGGTAACACTATACTTCCCTGTTTTCGATTCCCTGTTCCCTGTTCCCTAAATCGCCAATAATCTCCCTCACTTTTAAATTCGTGCTGCGGATATTTTTGTCCTTTAAAACATTGCCGAATGTCCCACAGCCACTTATCCCATTCCCAGAGATTGCTATAGGCTAAAATATCATCGCCACCGCAATAAATTAATCTTCCAGCGTAGCGAGATTCGGTCAGGTAGGGGACTAATTGATTGGCAAAATCTAATAGAGAACGACTTAAAGCACTATGAGTAGCGGATCCCATTTTTTTCTGTACTTTCAGAAATTCGGTGACTGATTGTCTAATTTCGGTGGGAAAGTTCTCAATTTTAGCTTGTAATTCTTGAGGAATATATTCTCGATAAGGCTTTTTAATTTACTGCTTTTGAGCCATTCACTCATGCTGTCTCCATCCCCCGCAGCAATAACGTACCAGTCGGTGGTTTTTTGCCAGTCGGAAAGTAGTTGGCAATAGCAGTCCTCATCTTAGTAAGTTCGGTTTGTTTCTCGTTCTTGTCTTGAAAAGGGAAATCTTCAATTAACCAGCCAGAGTTTATCAAACGAGGATGGGGTAAGTTGCTGTAGTTCTGGTCGATCCACGGAATACCACAAGAATTTTGGTTTTTGCTATCTGTTGCTTCTTTTGCCCATTTAAAGCGATCGCCAATTTCTCGACAAGCAGTTTGATAGTATCGCATAGTCTCTTCATCTCCTGCTGCTTCTGCCTGCTTCAACCAACCCGCTACCTCCGAACTTAGATCGGGATAAGTCAAAGATGAATCTCGAATATTCCCCGTTTTCCGTTCCCTATTCCCTCTATCTAAAACTTCGGGCAATATCTTATGTAAAACTCGCTTAACCACTTCGGTTGGGTTTAATACCAATTCTCAAAAGAAACTGGAGGCTTAGTATAGAAGAAAAAGAAATAGCAAAAATTATGTCGGGAGTCTCAAAAATAGCGATCGCGGAATCAGCATCAAGCTTAAAGTTATTGATGAAGAATCAGAAAAAAGCTTTAAGTTATGCCAAGATACAAGCTCTGTATCTACTAAAAATACAGGCGGTAGAGACAATTAGGTATTTAGCCGTAATGATGAGACGTTCAGAATCGACAATATATTATTTATTGGTTACAGCTAGATCGTGAAGGTGGATTAGAAAAACTATTAGAAGAACCACCAAAAACGGGAAGACCCAAAAAAATTAATGTTGAAACGGTAGCAAAAATACAGCAAAAACTATAGAACCCTGAAGGTTTTGTAAGTTATAAAGAGATACAGCGATGGGCTTTAAGCTAAAGGAATTGCACTAACTTTTTTAGTTGCCAAAACTCTAATTTTGACGATTAGTTCATTCTGCATTAATTCAGAATGATCGCCAGAGGCGGTTTGAGGTTTGGCTATCACATCAACCGCTCCAGCCTTCATCACTTCATAGATATTGTCAATATCAAACTTTTGCACGCTGTTACTTAAAACCAAAATTGGGGTAGGATAATGTGCCATTACTTGCTTGGTAAATTCCAAGCCGTCCATCTGAGGCATTTGTAAATCAGTACAGATTACATCAGGATTAAGTTGAGAAACTAAATTCAGTCCTTCTTGACCGTTACTAGCTTTGCCAATAACTTCGATATAGGGTGAAGAACTCAATATTTTTTCGTAGATGTTAATTGCCACAAGAGAATCTTCGACTAATAAAACTTTGATTTTAGACATATTATTAACTAGTTATTAAAGTAGAATGAATTAATTGATTAAGGGTATCAAACAGAATTTGTTGATTAAAATTCCCCTTAGTTAAATAAGCATTTGCTCCTGCTTCTTGACCACGACGTTTATCTTCAGAAGATGCCAAGGTGGTGAGCAGCACAATAGGTAATTGTTTGTATTTACTGTTGTGGCGAATGCTGGCAGTCATTTCCAAACCATTCATCTTAGGCATTTCTACATCGGAAAGCACAATGTCAAACTCTTGGGCTTGAATCTGCTGTAAACCTGTCAAACCGTCCTCGGCAACCACTACATCGTAACCAGCACCCTTGAGCAAACGCTGCATTTGAGTCCGAATAATGACGGAATCTTCTACCAGCAATAGTCTATTTTTGGCTATCTTTGTTTTAACTGGGGAAGAAACAGCTTGCCAGCTACCATTTCTCAACGAATGAAGCAGATCCCAAGGATTGAGAATCATACAGACTTCACCACTACCTAAAATAGTTGCTCCTGTAATATTAGGAATACGCTTGAGTAATTTACTTTGGGGTTTAAGAACTACGTCTTGTTGATCTACCAAGTCATCGACAATTATGCCAAAGCGATCGCTACCAGTTTGGAGAATAATACAGAATAGATTATTCTTTTCTTGGGTATAGTCTTTTGGAGTAGGTAACTGGAGTAAATTTGCCAGCCAAGCTATAGAGATATGTCGATCCTCAAAGGTAATGGTAGGATTACCTTCAATTTCATATATATCCTGGCGGGAAAGAGGAATCATGGTTTGAATGAACTCTAAAGGCAGAGCATAGGTAGTTTGATTGAGATTGACAATCAAAACTTTGGTAGTAGCTAAACTAGTGCTTAGGCGTATCTGGAATTTGCAACCATTGCCAGGAGTAGAAGTTACCTGAATTGAGCCTTTTAGTCTTTCTACATTGGCTCGAACCACATCTAAACCAACACCCCTACCAGAAAGCTCGGTAATCTCGGTGCGAGTAGAAAAGCCCGAAGCAAAGATTAGAGATTGAATCTCAGATTCACTCATGGCAGCTAATTCTGCCTCAGTACGCACTCTTTTTCTAATAGCCGTGGTGCAAATACTTTCCAAATCTAAACCCCGTCCATCATCGCTAATTTCAATCCCGATGCTGCTACCTGTTTGATAGCCTCTTAAAATTAGGGTAGCTTTTTGGGGTTTACCCTGAGCGATACGTTCTGCTGGAGTTTCAATACCATGATCGATCGCATTACGAATAAGATGCAGTAGGGGATCTTTGATTTCTTCTAGTATTCGTTTGTCGGCTTTGGTATCTCCCCCTTCAATCATTAGCTCAATTTCTTTTCCCTGTTGTCTAGCTAAGTCCCGCACCATACGGGGATAAATATTAAATACTGTAGACATGGGTAACTGTCTTAAATCTTGAATTCCTGACTTCAGGCGATCGGCAATAATATCTAAACTAGAGATATCTTCATCAGCTCTGACTTTAAGACTATTAACTAAGTTACCCAAAGAGTTTAAACGCTGTTGAGTGCTGTTAAAGAAATAGCGTAAGGGTTGAAGCTGTTCTGGATTGAGGTTTGACTCCAGTTGGGCAACGATCTTACTCTCATTAGAACTATGTTTGCTCCATCCTTCCCAAAGAGCTAACATCCGCTCGATTTCCGTCATCTGCTGGAAAATACGCAGTTTAGTAACTGCTAATTCACTGGCTTGAGTCATTAAGGTATCTAACTTTTGTGGCTCAACCCTAATGGTATCAATTTGGAAGTCTTTAAGGTTTGTATCTGTTATTACAGGCTGGTTAAGATTGTCTGTAATTGGTAGTTCTTCGAGTGGTTCTGGTTCGGCTACCGAGAAATCATACGCAAATAGATCTGCTTCGGAACTAGAATCATATCTAAACAAATTATCTTTATCAGCAAATAGATCTGCTTTTGAGTTATCAACAGGCTCAGAAGCATCTGCTGCACCCATCAATAATGCCAACACTTCAAACGTATTAACTTTTACCTCGTCTCCTGTAATTGCCTGATGAGAAAGTTGATTGACAGCATCAATACCTTGGTACAGGCGATCGCATAATTCAGCAGTTATTTCGCTTTTTCCTGTTTTAATGCCTTCAATACAGTCTTCTAGCTGATGCACCAGCATCTCAATATCGTTTAACCCTAGCATCCGTGAATCCCCTTTGAGGGTATGAGCTTCCCGCAAAAATTCTTCTATTGCTGAACTATCCTGAGGATTTTTCTCCAAGATCATCAAATCGGCTTCTAGCTTTTGCAAGTGGTCGCTACTGGAGATTCTATAAAGCTCTCTTAGTTCTTCGTCTTCTATATACATAGTTTTGCTCAGAAAATTCTGGTAAAAAAGCTCTAAAAACTAAAGTCCAAAAAGCATAGAGCTTAAAGCTATAATTAAACAATCGCTTTTAATTCTTCGGTGAATTTTTTCAGTTGGATTGTGGAAGCTTTTACATTTTCCATATCTGCTGCCGTATCCATTGCACCCAAGTTAAGAGCGTTAACTGCTGCTAAAATTTCTTGAATACCTACAGCCTGTTGTTTAGCTGTACTAGAAATTTCCGAGGTGTTGGCAAATACGCTATTAACAGCTTCTTTCACTCCAATAAAAGATTCGGCTGTACCCAGTGCCAATTCAATACTAGATTCTGCGGTTTTTTTACCTTCATCGGTTACCATCACCGCACTGTTCATTGCTGCCTGTACGTCTGTAACTAGGTTGTTGATCTTGTCCGCAGACTTACGACTTTGATCCGCTAGTTTGCGAATCTCCCCAGCAACTACCCCAAAACCTTTGCCGTATTCCCCTGCCCGTGCTGCCTCAACCGCTGCGTTAAGAGCCAGCATATTCGTTTGGTTTGCCAGATCCCCCACCAGTTCAGATACCCCTGCAATTTGTTGAGTTTGCTCACTCAGGTTAATAATTTGTTCGGCAATTTCTTTTACCCTTTCCTTGAGACTTTCCATCCCTTCCCTTGTTTGATCGACTGTTTTCGCTCCAGTTTCTGCTAAGGAGAGAGCCATATTGGCACTTTTTGCCGATTCTTCTGCTTGAATTGCCGAACGTTTTGAGGTTTCACCCAATAAATCTACCGTCGAGGTGGTTTGGCTGACTGAACTTGCCTGTTCGTTGGCAACCTTCTCTTGACGTTCTACCGCCGAAGCAATTTCCAATGACGTATTAGAGATTACCGTTTCTATATTATTAATAGCTTGAATATATCCCCGCATTCTTTGAAGTACAAATGTCCAAGCAATTAACAACACAATAGACGCAACGGCAATCACCACCAGCATTGAGTAAGTTAACTGAGATTTTTTCTGAATGTTATTTTCGACATATTTTTGCAATGCTGCTGTAGTTTCAGTGATTCCTTGTGCATATATACTTTTTTGTTGTTCATATTCTGGACTTAACAACAAATCCGTGGCTTCTAACAATTTCCCTTGATTGGTTAATTCAAATGCCCGTGTTTCCATCGCCACAAGTTTGTCATTGGCTTCATCTGTATTGGTAATACCGCTGCTATCAATTAGTGGCAAAAGTTTTGCGGTTTCAGCCAGTGCTTGGTCTAATTTAGGGATAGAGTCGTTATAACGTTTTTCCCAGCGTTGATTACCAGTTGAAGCAGCCAGTCGCGCGCTAGAGGTAAGAACTTCATCTAAATAAATAATTTGATTACTTAAATCGATAACTGCAATATCCTCAGTTCCAATCTTTTTAAAGCTATTATAGGCATCTAAAATAAACCAAGCCATGCCTCCACACAAGCCCGCAGTCAGAATAATAGGCAGCAAAAGAATTCTGAGACGATGAAAATTACCAGACGTAATTTGATTTTTATTATTCGTACCTGGGGTTAACTGGGCTTCAATTTTCATGAATTTTCTACCTATATATAATTTAATTTAGTTAATAAAATATCTACTTAAGCTGCTAGTTCTACTGTCAACGCTCCTTGAGCGAGTATTTTTGCTAAGTCAATCACGTTCAAAGCTCGATCTTGATAATTAGCAGTACCTTGAAAATAGCTTGCTGTCTGAGAATTGATAGCAACAGGTACAGATTTTAGTTCTTCTGGACGCAAATCGACTATATTAAAGACCTCTTCTACGGCAATTCCCGCTACAATATCGCCAACCTCAATCACTACAGCTTTGAGAGATCGATTATTGTCCATTACCTCTAAATTTAGAGGCTGACGAATATCTACCAGGGTCAGAATCTCTCCTCTCAAATTCATATTGCCAATTATGTAATTTGGGCAGCAGGGAATAGTCGTAACTCGCTCAATTTTGGTAAATTCTCTGACCATGCTGAGGTCTAAGCCAAAATAATCGCCATTGATGCTGACGACTGCCAGAGAAATTAACTCAGATGGTTCATTGTTATCGATAGCTTCTCCCAGGTTGGCCGCACGTCGGGACAAAATTTCTTTAGTATTGAGGGAGGCTGCGGGAAAATATTGATCGTAAAAGCCACTTGCTGAGGATTTTGCTTCTAATTGCGACTCTTGAGCATCAATTAATGCTTCCAAAGCATCGGTATGACGAACAAGATTATCTACATTAAGGAGCATAATGATTTCGTCATCAAGATTAATTACCCCTTCAATAAAAGCTTGATTAATCTTTTTTTCTCGTCCATAATCTAAATCGACTTGAATATATTGATCGTCAATTTCATTAATTGTTTCAACTTGATGAACTATTACTCCCACCTGCAATCCGTGAGACTCCAGGACAATAACGCTATCGGTAAGATTGCACTGGTTGAACTTATGACCAAAACGGAGATCTAGGTGCATCACCGGCACAAATACAGAATGTAGATTGAGCAAGCCAACAAAATCTGGTGGTGCTTCGGCTACGGGAGTCAATTCTGGTAATAAGAATATTTCCGTAACTTCTTTAGCTGCGATCGCATATCTGGTAGTATGTAAACTAAAAATTAAATAGGGCTTAGTTGCCATCTTTTCTTGCTCACCTTCGGTTATTAGTTACTAATGTATTGACGAACAACTTCTCTAAGCTCATCTGGCTCAAACGGCTTGGTCAAATATTTATTTGTGCCAGCAATATGTCCCTTTGCCTTGTTTAATAAACCATCTCGCGCTGTCACCATAATGATTGGTAAATCTTTGAACTTAGTAATTTGTCGAACAGTCTTGCAAAACTGTAATCCGTCAATATCAGGCATCGTTAAATCTAACAACAACAGCTTGACTGGTTGTTGATTTAGGATTACCAAAGCGTCAATTGCTTTATCTGCAAGTAAGACATTGTATTGATCTTGTAAAGCTCGTTTGATTGTGGTCTGAATAATTGGACTGTCGTCAACAGATAAAACTATTGGTAAATTTTCTCTATTCTGAGGTTGATCGTCAACAGCGGGAGTAGATGGTTGTGATCTGCTTGTCGTTTGATTAGCTGCAACTGCCATAGGAGTTTGAACAAACTTTACCCAGTCATTGCTAGCCCAATCAAAGTAATTTTTAGCCACCTTTAACGGATCTTGGGTCATCTTGTCGGCAATATCAATCAAAGTTGATTTGCCATCAACTGAATTTTTTAAATGTTCTATGATTTGAGAATTGCCAATCTGTTTCTGTTGGGCAGTAACCACAGGAATAGCATTCATGTCAGGAATATGGGCAACATAACTTTCCCATTTCTGCTGACGCTGAACTAATTGTTTTTTAATCTCAGACCAATTTAAGCCATGGTGATCTTCATCATAATCAAGATCGAAATCTCTGCTTTCTTGCCACTGAGCTATCCCAGGGTAAGGCAAAAATCTTTCCAAAATTAAAATGACTTTATTAGCAATAAAAGTTTCTACCTCTTGCCAAGTAAAGACTCTCATTCTACACAATAGTCCTACTGACTCTTTAATAGACGTAAAATTGCCAATTTTTTCACTGGCTACAGACAAGGCAGCATTGATCAAACCAGGATTTAATTCCTCACCCAACATTTTGCACAGTTGTTTATTGTTAGGAATCTGCGAAATATTTATGTCTCCATAAACCAATGCTCCTTGCCGCAATATTAAGATGCAGGATCTTTGATTTTGCCAAGAGTCAACTTGAGTTTCTAAGCTTAAAAACCCACTAGTTTTTTGTTTAAATAAGGAGTCGAGAATAAAATTTAGCTTACCTGATTCATACTTTTTTGAGGACATTGTTATTTTTTTTCTACTTTGACAAGCAAAAAACAATTAATAATATCAATTAAATTAATTATTGTTAAAACTATAGTTCCCAAAAAAGCGACAAAGTTAACACTATAAACACGCAAATACTTATTATTACTTCTGCTCTACAAATAGAATTGTTAGAGGACATCTGAAAAGTTATTTTTTTACATTTGATTTCTTAATGTTGCCCCCCTCGCCCCCCAAACTTGGGGAAAATCGGATTTAGGGGGCGTTGAAGTAATTATTTATACTTCTCAGACAACCTCTTATCTATTAAATACGCTTAAATTAGTATCAATCAAGACAATTAGGCAAACATTACAAAACAAATGTTTATGTACTCTCACTTGGGTAATATTGCGATCGCATTTTAATAAACTCCGAAGCACAAATCACCATAGACTACTTTGCCAAGATGTAATAGGTTCTGCATCTAGAACCACGCTGTTAAGGAGCGACCCCCGCGCATGGTTCAACATCACAAAGCATTCGAGATCGTGCCATTAAATCAAAGATGGCAGCAAAAACAAAAGCGAACTTGCGCTCCTTGTATTACTTATGCCCAAAAGCATTTCCAGCGATTGTGGATCGTTGATGCTTCGATATTAGAAGCATTGATTCGTAAGCCAAAAAGTTGGGAAACAAAGAGGTTTATTCATTCAACCAGCGCACCGCATCTTTAGCGTGATAAGTCAGAATTAGATCTGCACCAGCACGTTTGAAGCTAGTCAAAGTTTCTAAGGTAACTTTCTTCTCATCAATCCAGCCATTTAAAGCTGCTGCTTTGATCATTGAGTATTCCCCAGAAACATTATATGCAGCTACAGGTAAGTTAGTTGCTTCTTTAACGCGCCAGATAATATCCATGTATGACAAAGCGGGCTTAACCATTAGCATATCTGCGCCTTCAGCGATATCTAATTCAATCTCTTTGAGTGCCTCCTTGCCGTTGGCAGGATCCATTTGATAAGTACGGCGATCGCCAAAACTGGGCGCAGAATCGGCAGCATCACGAAATGGTCCATAATAAGCAGAAGCGTATTTAGCTGCATAAGAAAGTATCGGCGTATTCTGAAAACCAGCTTCGTCTAAACCTTCTCTAATTGCCTTGACAAAACCATCCATCATGCCAGAAGGAGCAATAATATCTGCACCAGCATTTGCCTGGGAAACTGCTGTTTTCTTCAGTAATTCTAGAGTCGGATCGTTGAGTACTCTACCTGTCAAATCTCCTGTCTCCAAATATCCACAGTGTCCATGGGACGTATATTCACAAAGACAAGTATCAGCGATAACCAAAAGATCGGGAACAGCTTCTTTGATTGCAGTAGCAGCTTTTTGGACAATACCGCAGTCGTGCCATGCACCAGTGGCATCGATATTTTTATCTTCGGGGATACCAAACAAAATAATCGCAGGTATGCCTAAATCATAAACTTCTTTTGCCTCTTCAACGATTTTATCAACCGAAAGCTGATATACCCCAGGCATAGAAACAACCTCGTTTGCTACAGATGTTCCAGGTACAGCAAATAAAGGATAAATTAAATCATTGGCGGTAACTAGAGTTTCTTGCACCATACGACGCAGTTGAGTTGACGATCGCAAACGACGAGGACGATTGATGGGAAACATAGGAGTTTTTATACTAAGTTGGCAATTTAAAACGGCAAAACTTTACTAACTTATATTTTTATGATGTCAGTCAGTACTTTAACTAGTGTAAAACGAATCTCGATCTCAATAATATTGTTACTAGCACTAATCAATGTTTTGTAACGTTTGAGCCTAACTTTTTGTAGCCCAAATAACAAAAAGTTAGCTACAATACTAAAAAAGTTAGCTACAATACTAGAAGAAGCTAACTAGATTATTATCAGTTAGTATTCATACACGGGGCCGTAAAGGTTTCGACAGGTTAGCAAAAGCTGACTCGTGATTCAGGTCGAGAGTGAGTATCCTCTCGTAAATACAGACTCAAAATAAATATAGATGCAAACAACATCGTAAAATTTGAGCGTCAGGCAGTAGCTGCCTAAATCTAAAAATCTCTTTTAGATTTGCTCGTCTCTAGTTTGACTCCGTTAAGAGCTAAAGACAAAACCCCAACGGATGCTCCTATTGGTTTTCTTTGGTAGACCTATAGGCAAAGACTTTATCAAAGAATCCTACCATCAGGGACAATTGATGATCCCCGCTCTAAGGGTTAGAGGAGCTAAACCTGTGAATGAATGGGCAAGTAAATAGTTAGTCTGGACAGCAGTTCGACTCTGCTCGGCTCCATTAAATTAGTTAACAGTTATCAATTTAACTGTTAAAAAAACATCGCCAAGTCTCAATTTTGCCATCATCTCCACCACTTACTAATTTTAATCTGTCTAATTCTTAACTGTGGTTCTAAACTACCAGTGCAAAATAATTGACAGTTTGGACTAATCTCTAAACAGGTTAAATCAGCAGAAAAGGAAATGCTTTGGTTTACCTTAGCGCGACTTATATCCCAAGTTTTAATGGTATTATCTGCGCTATAGCTTAATAAACTTTTATTATCTGGACTCAAAACTAAAGCTAGTACAGCCTCGGAATGACCGTTAAAATATCCACCAAAAGTTTTTATTATTTTTTTCGTCTTCAAATCCCAAAATCTAATTGTTGTATCTTTACTGCCACTAATTAAAGTGCATAATATTGAGCAATGTTATTCATATCCTATGCTAGCTACTGTCGATTAATCAAAGCATAGTAAATACATATTTCAATGACTGTGATTTCGTACTTAGTATCTATACCTTAGTTTTGAATTATTAAATAGATCTATTGGTCTAAAAACCTTTGTAAAACACACTCAGCAGAGATTAATTTAAACTGCTGAGTTTTGAGAACTGAACAGCTATCTTGATAGGCTTGTAATGCAGGAATATTGCCTTGTTTTAGAAAGGCGATCGCATTTTGAGCAGCGGGTTGGTGTTGTTGCAGCCAAGGATTGCTAGTAATATATTCTGGTGTAAAACTATTTGCTTCGAGTAGCCAGAAATCAATTTTGTATTGACGAATAAACTGTTTGACTACTGTAATGTCGTTACTGTAGCTGGCATTGATTAAATCGATAACTTTTTGTCGAAAGGGAAAATAATAGCCTGTGTGATAGGGAATAGCGTATTCTTGACTAACTAAAACTGAACGTTGGGCAAAGGTAGGTAAATTGTCTGCTTCAGATGCCAGAGAAGCAACCATAATATTCTTTGGCTGCTGTTGCAAAAATTCGTATAGCTCAACTGCATTTCCCTGCACATATTGTGTCCAAACAAAGTTGTTAGTCAAGTGAGGATAAATGACTAATAACATACCCAATAATAAAAGGAATAGTTTAGCTAATAATCTTTGATAAAAAGAAGTTTTAGTTACGGAATTAATAACTATTTTCCACAAATAATGAATGATAATTGTTAGGCTAATGCTTGAGGCGATCGCCATAACTATTCTCAAGGAATTTTGAGTATAGCGACTGGGTAAATGTAGTTTAAATAATAGCAAGTGAGCAATGCCAAACATTACTAAAGAAACTAAGATCAAATCAGTTAAAATTCTGAGCTTGGCAGTGACTTTTTGCCCCAAAGGAAAAGTTTGCTTAAATTTTAAAATAAATGGTAATAAAACCGCGAAATAAGTCAAGGGAGGAATTAAGGCAGAAGAAAGCCTTAAACCGCTACGACTGCCACCAATCCAAAAGTCAAAAGGATGGCGATCATTGAAAAAAGCCGAACGTCCATTAAGAGCAAAATCAGGAAGACTACGAGCCTGTGATACGGTAATTGTGGGCGCAAATTCGGAAGTAGAAATAACATAGGGAAGTAGCACCAGAAAAGCTACTAATAAACCTATAAAACAAAATAAAAAACCTTTTGATAGCCATGGTTTATACCTTAAAATACTAGCCTTAAGCTGCCATAATTTGATAATTAATAATCCCGAACAGATAAATACAAAAGACGGATAAAATAATCCTAAAAGTAAAATTGTAAGACTTGTTCCTAATAAAGATTGCCGTAAATAATAATATAAAAAAGCCAATAATAACGGAATGGCAAAAGCTTTAGGCGTACCAGAGATTAAACCATCCTGCATCCATAAATTTTGATTGAGTAAAAGAGCAGCTACAAATCCTGTAAAAGGAATTGGTAACAATTCCATAGTTAGCGCAAAACAATAATATGTAGTTATTACGCCTAAGATGCTGGGTAGTATTTTGCTGGTAACTAAAGGATCGATCTCAAAAGCTGCTGGTATGGCATAGATTAGTTTATAGCCTAAAGGTGCAACAGATTGAAAATAATCAGCAATCAAATCATTAGGAAATAACTCAGGATCTAGCCAGCGACGCATCCAAAATACGTGCTGTCTGGCATCATCCTGCACAACGTAAGGACTGCCAAAAGCCTGTTGCAGCGCCATAGAACTGTAGATAAAAGAAAAGAAAATGGCGATCACCAGCCAGAAACGAGAATATTTATGAGATAATCCAGGCTGAACGGTAAATAGTTGTTCAATCATAAAAGACGCTGATAATTTAATCTATGCAACTTCTAGCAATACTATTATCAACGCGGATACCTTTTAGGTATTGTCGGTATTTGTGCTGATATTTTGCTTTCACTTTGCCAGTTGTTATACTAAATCCTGTTTGGATACACTATTTAAAAGTTGTGTGAAGGCAGAAAGCAGAAGGCAGGAGGCAGAAGTTTTAAGCTGGTTTGAGACTCCCAGTTTAAAAGTAGGTTTTGTAAATCGGATTTAGTATTAGATGTCAAGCGTTGTATAGATACCCCATTGTCACGCTTCATCGGTTAATAACTAATAAATTCTCGGCGAAGAGTAGCATCGTCAGGGTCAGGTTTCTTACAAGGGTAGGTTTTTTACAAAAGCGTGATCAAAAGCTCAAAAAGAATGTATAAGTTAGAGTCACAATTAAAAACAACTTCATAGAGATGAAATTAAATTAACATCTCAAAGATTGGAAATAATAGTTTATGAAAAATCCAAACTACACCGTTATTATTCAACGTCAGTTCGACGAAAATATAGAGAGAAAGAAAGGCTGAGATGTAAACTCAAAATAGTCGCAATCTAAGTATCTTAGCTAATTCTATGATGACATCAAGATTAGATATCACACAAATATTTGGCGATGTAGATGATTTTTATCTTCAATGGTCAAGACTATGGGAAAAACAAAAGCAACTCCCCTCAATGCCAAATGAAAAACTATGCCGTTCTCGGATGTCGTTAAGTGAAGTAATGACAATTGTGATTGCTTTTCACGGTTCTGGATTTAGGACATTTAAAGAATTTTACACTCTACAAGTATTGCCTCATTGGAAAAAAGCTTTCCCCAATCTCGTCAGTTACAATCGCTTTGTAGAGCTAATGCCTTGGTCTTGAATGTTGCTGTGCTGTTTTTTGAACAGTTGTAAAGCAGAAGTAACAGGGATTAGTTTTGTTGACTCGACTCCGATAGAAGTATCTCATCCTTGCCGTAGTCGCTCTGATCGGGTGTTCAAAGATATTGCTGGTTGGGGTAAAAATTCCCTGGGATGGCATGCAGCAAGCGAAGCTTGCAAGCGTCGCAGACGCGACTTGGGCGCATACGCCCTGCGTTTCAAGCTTCATCTGATAATTAATGACAAAGGTGAATTGCTTGCCTTCAAACTGACTCCAGGGAATGTAGACGACCGTAAGCCAGTACCTGAAATGAGTGAAGGAATTTTTGGTAAGTTATTTGGCGCTCGCGGTTATATTTCTCAAGATTTATTTGAGCAACTTTATGAGCAGCAGCTCAAACTCATTACTCGGTATAAGAAAAACATGAAACAGAAGTTGCTCAAGCTGATAGACAAAATTCTTTTGCGTCAAAGAGCTTTGATTGAGACGGTCAACGACCAGTTAAAAAATATCTTTCAACAAGTCGATTAGAGATGCTTTCTGACCGAAAGCCTCTCTCGACTTCAAATCGAGCATTCGAGACATCGGAGTATCTGGAATTTTCTGGTTAATCTGATAGCGGGATTAATTGCTTATTGTTATTTACCGAACAAACCTTCGCGCTTATTTAGAGCCAAAAGGATTACTGGCTCTACCTCTGGCTGTTTTTTAATTTTGTCGAACTGACGTTATTCAATGGTCGGACGAAGATAATTGTGGCGTTGCATCTCTGCGAGATGATTTTTACAGAGGAATGGTATCGAAATGGAGATAATGAAGTAGAAGTTTGATTGATGCTCGAAGCATCTCTTCGCATTTGGAGTAACACAAAGGACTTGTCCGCATGTAAGTCTTTCGTTTTAAACGAGCTAAATAATGTCTCAAGCGGGTGTTTTCTCCTTCAACCCTCGTCATGTATGTTTTCCAGACTAAATGGTCGCAGCTATTGATCGAACAGGGATAAACAAGCCAACCATCGGTAACATACCAAAAAGATTGCCATCCCCGAATTAATTTCCATAAAGGTTCAAAGGTTTGAGCCGAGCGATCTCCCCATACCCATGCCAAGATGCCTGGTTTCCAGTGATTAACTGTCGTCCACAGCCACATTTTGTTTTTTTTTACCAACATAAGTTTGAAGCTCATCAATCTCAGTTATTTCTGGAATCTCTTCCATTTGTGGAGCATCGGGCAAGGTGATTGCACTTTTGCCAACCCATCTGATGACAGTATTGTGATTCACTCCAGTCAGTCACTCTCTCTCTGGCTCTAAATCCTAAACCGTTAACATACATTTTCCCGCAATTTTCTGGAATTTCTCGGGAAGATCCACGCTTTGTGTACTGAACGATAAACTGGCGATCGCATTCTTAACAATGGTAATTCTGTTTTCCTCGCCGATGACCATTTTTACGAATTTTATCTGACTGACAATTAGGACATTTCATTCTCTATTATTATCAGGTCATCCCTGCGGGATGCAACGCCTAAAAATCAAATTGACGATTACTCCAAGAATAATTTTTCAAAGTTTCTTCTAATATATGACTCTTCAATATTTTTGAAGGTCGCTTATCAAACCATCCATTTAATTCTGAATGGGGTGGTTGCCATAGAAAGAAAGCTCGATTTCCTTTTACGTAATATTCGTCCCATTCCAATTCGATTGAATAAGAATGATGAACTTGTGGCAATAGCTTACTAAGCTCTATTTTTTTAGCCCAGCTTAAATCCCAACAGAGTTTAGCCCAACTCATATTTTGAAATAAATAGATCATCTTTGCCTTTTAAACTTATCCAAAAATAACATTGTCTTTAGAGCGTAAAGCGATCATAAAACTAAAAAAATCCAAACTGAATATCTAATGCTCTTTTAATTTGGGTAAAATAAGTAACTTCCAAAGTACCAAGCTTTGATTTTAGCCGAGAAGCATCAATGGATCTAATTTGATTGAAATGTAATCCTCTCTCTTTATCTAATTGATTTAACTCACTAGGCTGTATGTTGACGACAAAAGGATAGTTTTTTGGACTCAAAAAAGGAACAACTGTAGTCAGACCGCTTTCTTCATTGCCAATATTGTTTTGAATAATTAAGCAAGCTCTAATTTTTTTTTGCTTCTTTTCCCCTTGCAGGTTCTAAATCCACCCACCAAATCTCACCTCGCCTACATTCCATCCAAACCATCTCCTATGGTGACATCCCAATCTTTGATTGATTGCTGAAACTCAGGATCTTGGTTTTGTTCTCGGTATGCTTGTCTTAACTCTGCTTCTAATTGTTCTTGTTCTTTCTCTAGCAGGAGGTTATTGATATACGCACTACGGTTATTAGTAATTTGCTTTAAAAAGTTATATGCGCGATCATCTACATTAATAATAATTTTAGCCGCCATTTATCTTATGTTTGAGTATTATTTATTTTCATACTTTATTGTAAGATAAAAGAAAGCGATCGCCCTTACGGATCGTGGAGCGATGTACGCGGCTACCAAAACCAATAGAGCTAATCATCTAAAAAATCTCACTCAAATCTAAAACAAATCCAGATAATACGTTTTCACCCGATAAAGTTCGGGGATTGTTTAATATCTCTACTGGTTTACTAGGACGATATATTTCGACTGTTTTTGCTGATGGTTCGATTAACCAACCAAGCCGAACACCATTATCTAAATACTCTTGCATCTTCGCCTGTAGGTCTTCATATCTTTGATTCTTAATATCACTAGGACTAACAAGTTCAATCACAAAATCGGGTGCGATAGGAGGAAAACCTAGTTTTTCTTTCAGAGTCAAACTGTTCCATCTATCTAAAGCGATCCAGCTAACATCAGGACTTCTTCTCGCACCTTTAGGCAATACAAAAACTGTCGAAGAATCAAAAGCTTCTCCTGTACCATCTCGATCTGTCCAGATTCCTATTCGCTGTGTTAGGCGACGATTTTTTCGACCTGCTTCACCACCAGTAGGACTCATAACAATTAATTCTCCATCTTTGGTTAATTCCATTCGCGCTATTTGTTCGGCGTATGCTAATTGCTCGAATTGTTCTGGAGTTACTTTAAACCCTTTGGGGATGGCGATCGCTTCCATTGTTTTTTGTTTGAATTTCTTTTAATTACTATTCTACGTCTAACAATTGTCTTGATTGGGTTTTTTGATGAGATCGAGATCGCCTGTTCTAACAATTCAGTCATAATTATCGATCAATTTGAAAAAAATTACTAGACCTCTTGCATAAAGTATATCGTGAGATATTTCAAACATAAATTTACAGTGCGATCGCCCTACTCTCAAATCATAAATATTTATACCCAATTTCCTCACTACAACAATAAAATCATTGATAATTGGTAATTGATCATTGATAATTGATTTTTATGTCTTTTGTTGGCTTACATATCCATAGCGACTATAGCTTGCTTGATGGTGCATCCCAGATACCCCAGTTAATTGATCGCGCTTTAGAATTAAATATGCCAGCGATCGCTCTTACGGATCATGGGGTAATGTATGGGGCGATTGAACTAATTAAAGTCTGCCGAGGAAAGGGCATTAAGCCGATCATTGGCAATGAGATGTATGTAATCAATGGCGATATAGAAGTTAACATCACCGAAAAGAAAAAACGTCACCGCAAATATCATCAGGTAGTGTTGGCAAAAAACACCCAGGGATACAAGAATTTAGTTAAGCTAACCACTATTTCCCATCTCAAAGGTTATCAGGGTAGCGGTATTTTTGCTCGTCCGTGTATTAACAAAGAACTGCTAGAGAAATATCATGAAGGTTTGATTGTTACCAGTGCTTGCTTAGGAGGAGAAGTTCCCCAGGCAATTTTAAAAGGCGATCTGGCACAGGCGGAAAAGGTAGCCAAATGGTATCAGGATTTATTTGGCGATGACTACTACCTAGAAATACAGGATCATGGTTCACCAGAAGATCGCATAGTGAATGTGGCAATTGTCAATATTGCTCATAAATTGGGTATTCAGATTATTGCGACCAACGATTCTCACTTTATCTCCTGCTATGACGTAGAGGCACACGATGCCTTATTGTGTATCCTGACTCAAAAACGCATAACTGATGACAAACGGCTGCGCTATAGCGGTACAGAGTATCTCAAGTCTGCCGAGGAAATGAGACAGTTGTTTCGCGACCATTTAGAAGATGATGTAATTGAAAAAGCGATCGCTACTACCGTAGAAGTAGCTGATAAAGTTCAACCTTATAATATTTTAGGTGAACCGCGTATTCCCGATTATCCCGTTCCCGCAGGACATACCGCCGATAGTTATTTAGAAGAAGTTACCCGCCAGGGTTTACTAGAAAGACTCAAGTGTCGCAACCATCATGAAGTTCCTGCTGAATATATGCAGAGGCTAGAGGTAGAACTCAAGGTCATGCAGTCAAAAGGCTTTTCTACCTACTTCTTAGTAGTTTGGGACTATATTAAATACGCTAGAGACAATGATATCCCGGTGGGACCTGGAAGGGGGAGTGCAGCAGGTTCATTAGTAGCATATTGCCTCAAAATTACCAATATCGACCCAATTCATCACGGTTTACTGTTTGAGCGTTTTCTCAATCCTGAACGCAAGTCTATGCCTGATGTGGATACAGATTTCTGTCCCGATCGCCGTAGCGATATGATTAAGTACGTTACCGACAAGTATGGTGAGGCAAATGTCGCCCAAATTATCACCTTTAACCGCATGACTTCCAAGGCGGTACTAAAAGATGTCGGCAGGGTGTTAGGAATCGACTTTGGCGATCAAAATCGGATTGCTAAGATGATTCCTGTAGTGCGCGGGAAGCCGACTAAGCTTAAGGTCATGATCTCCCAAGGCACTCCCGAACCCGCTTTTAAACAGGCGTACGAAAACGAAAACGTCCCCATTTATGACGATAACAAAGAGGAAATCGGCTCGGTAGCAGTTCGTAACTGGGTTGATATGGCAATTCGGATTGAAGGTACAAATAAAACCTTCGGAGTTCATGCTGCGGGAGTAGTTATTTCTTCCCAACCTTTAGATGAAATCGTACCTCTACAAAAAAATAATGATGGCTCGGTAATTACTCAATATTATATGGAAGATGTTGAGGCGATGGGTCTGTTGAAAATGGACTTTTTGGGCTTAAAGAATCTAACTACCATCCAACGAGCAGCCACTCTAGTTCAGAAAACCCAGGGTATAACTTTAGATTTAGACCAAATACCTCTAGATGAACGCAAGGCATTAGAAATTATTGCTAAGGGTAAGCAAAAAAAGCTGCCTGACGACATTCAAGAAACTCATAAACTTTTCCGCGCTGGAAACTTAGAAGGCATTTTCCAACTTGAATCTGACGGCATGAAACAGATTACTAGAGACTTAAAACCTTCTGGGATTGAAGATATCTCTTCTATCTCCGCTCTTTATCGTCCAGGACCTCTAGACGCAGGATTAATTCCTATTTTTATCAATCGCAAACATGGCAAAGAACAGGTTAGTTATCAGCATCCTCTATTAGAATCCATCCTCAAAGAAACCTATGGGGTAATTGTCTATCAAGAGCAAATTATGAAGATTGCTCAGGAATTGGCAGGTTATTCTTTAGGTGAAGCTGATTTACTTCGTCGCTGCATGGGTAAAAAAAAGCTAGCCGAAATGGAGAAGCATCGAGAGAAGTTTATTGATGGTTCGGCTAAAAATGGTGTCAGAAAAGAGGTAGCAAACGAACTATTCGATCAGATGGTGCTGTTTGCCGAGTATTGTCTCAGCTACGACACAGAAATATATACCGTCGAATATGGGGCATTACCCATTGGCAAAATAGTTGAGTCTCAAATTAAATGTAGCGTTTATACCGTGGATCAAAATGGTTTGGTTTATATTCAGCCTGTAGCCCAATGGCACGATCGCGATATACAAGAAGTTTTTGAGTATACTTTGGATAATGGCTTGAGTATACGTGCTACCAAAGATCATAAGTTCATGACCATTGATGGACAGATGCTACCCATCGATCAAGTGTTTCAAAGAGGTTTAGAACTTAAAGAAATTGATTCTCTTAAATACAAACTACAGCCTTTAACAATGAAACATTTTAGTGAACATTCATGACCTACAATATTTATTGATGCGATTTCGAGAGCCTAATATTTTCTGAAGAAATGAGAAAAAAATTAGGTCTTTTTAAAAAATAGGAAGTAATTCGCGATTTCAAGCCTCGACAAAACTGATTTTGTGGAGGTTGTCAATTACTGAATAAGTTGATGCTAATTGTTATTTGTGGTGTGACTGCTAGCGGTAAATCTGGTTTAGCTTTAGAAATTGCTCAACGTTTAAACACAGCGATCATTAGCGCAGATTCTCGGCAGATATACCGCGAGTTTGATATTGGCACAGCCAAACCATCTTTAGCCGAACAAAAATTAGTTCCCCATTACCAAATTGATATTTGTGAGCCAACCGAGACATTGACTTTAGCAGAATATCAGCAGCAAACTCAAGAATTGATTCAGACCAATAATGATTCTTTGTCTTTATTAGTGGGTGGTACGGGACTATATTTAGATGCAATTACTAAAGGCTTAAAGATTCCTAGGGTATCACCACAGCCAGAATTGCGATCGCAATTGTCTTCTTTAGGACAAACGCAAATTCACGGCTGGCTAGCTCAAGTCGATGCCGAAGCAGCCAGAAAAATTCATCTCAACGACCAATTTAGAACCTTGAGAGCGTTAGAGGTTTTTTATGTTACGGGTGTTCCTATTTCCGCCCAGCAAGGCGAAAATCCACCTAGTTATCCTATTTTGCAGATTGGCTTAGACGGTGATGTGGCAGCTTTAGACAACAGAATCGCCATCCGCACTAAACAAATGATCGAGATGGGATTAGTCCAAGAAGTAGACTATCTCTGCCATAAATACGGTGAGAATCTACCTTTATTAAATACTTTAGGTTACGGCGAAATCAAACAGTATTTAGCTGCTGAAATTAATTTAGAACAGACGATCGCTTTAACCATTACTCACACCCGTCAATTTGCCAAACGCCAGCGCACTTGGTTTAGAAAAAACAAAAACATCCATTGGTTTGATAGTGGTAGTTCTAATTTAGTTGAGCAAGTTTGGCAAACAATACAGCAATTTGTTAATTTACTGTAGCTTGGACTAATGAAGAGGTTGAGACAGATTGTTTTTGAGCCAAGCAGCGTCCTGGATGCGATCGCAAGTAACTTCTAAAACTCTAATTCCTGTTGTCGGCAAATTTTCAAGTAACTCTTGTAAATGCTGCCAATCATTTACATATTTATGTTCGACATCATAGGCAGCGCACAATTGAGCAAAGTCAACTGACTGAGGCGTAGCAAAATATTCTTCAAATAAGGCGTAATTAGCGATTGGCAACATTCCAAAAATTCCGCCACCGTTATTATCGATCAGCACGATAGTTAAATGCCCTTGAAATTTTTGATGCAGCAAAAAGCCATTAGTATCATGTAGTAGAGCTAAATCTCCTGTTAACAATACCCCTGTATCTTGATAGGCAATTCCTAAAGCAGTAGAAAGGGTGCCATCAATTCCATTTGCTCCACGATTAAAATAAGGAACAAGATGATTATCATTTGGTTGCCAAAAATATTCTGCATAACGTATTGACATACTGTTAGCTAAGAAAATCGGTGTAGCCGATGGTAAGCTACGAGAAAGCAACCAAGCAGCTTTTCCTTCGTACATTGTCTCTAGAGATTTGAGAATGTTATCTAAATTAGTTCTCGTTGCAGTTTCTAATTCACACCACTGGTGGCAGTATTTTGAGCAGGGGCGGTTTTCTAGCTGAGAATTGAGATTATGGGCAATTTGCTCAATTGAACTGTGAACATGAATCGTTTTTCCATGGAGAGGATCGAAGTTTTCAATCCGAGTATCGATAATCCAGCGTTCGACAGTAATATCATTTAGCCAGTTTCTTAGCTGTTTGCTAGTGGGAAGTTCGCCAATTTGAATAATTACTTCAGGAATAAGTTCTTTGCTTGCCCGATCCTGACGCAAAATTGAATCATAGGTAGAAATTAAATAAGGATTGAGAGAACTGTAGTTTCTAATGGGAGATAATGCTTCGCCTAAGACAGGAAAAGACAATAGTTGCGATAAAGTGGCGATCGCCTGACAATAAGTTTGAGGATCTTTTGGTTGAGCCAAACCAGCAATTATAATTCCCGATCTAGTTTGCCAATTATTCCAGGGTAAAGTAAAAATCTGAGCATTAATAGGTAAAGGACAAGCAACTGCCTCAAAAAAGTCTTGAATAGGAAACTCACTTTTAAACTCAGCTAATTCTGGTTGTTCTATCGGGGCTAAAGGTTCACGAAAAGGAAGATTAAGGTGTACTACTCCAGGGGCAGGAAAAAGAGATTTTTCCCAAGCCTGGACTATATTTTGTCGCAAATAGCACAACATAGCTAAATTAGCTTCAGGCAGAGCAAGCTCACACTGCCAGTGAGGCAGATTACCATACAGCTTTGTCTGCTCGATTGTTTGCCCTGCATGACAATAGCGTGATTCAGGTGGGCGATCTGCCGTTAAAACAATCAGAGGTACATAACTTTCTTTTGCCTCAATTACCGCAGGATAAAAATTTGCTCCTGCTGTGCCAGAAGTACAGACTAGTGCCGTCGGCAAACCAGTTTTCTTAGCTCTCCCCAAAGCAAAAAAAGCTGCTGAACGCTCATCCAAAATGGGAATGGCTTTAATCCCTGGATGATTGGCAAATGCCATGGTCAAAGGAGTAGAGCGCGAACCAGGACAGACTACCGCCATGGTCAAGCCACAATGGTGCAGTGTTTCTACTAGTATTGATGCCCATAGTGTGTTTACATTGCGAAAGTCTATCATTTATCAATGATCAATTATCAATTATCAATGACCAGTGAACTACCAGATTTCAACACACTACGCGGTACGAATCTGGCTACATATGGCGAAACATACGCCTTTGTTTCCCTCGGTGGGGCAATTAAAAATTAAACCAAAGCCTTCAAAAGCGACTGTAATTTTAACTGTACCTCGTCAAATTCCTTACTGGGGTTAGAGCCAGAAACTATACCAGCCCCCGCATAGAGTCGAGCGCGATCGCCATCTATTAATGCCGAACGAATACCGACAATAAATTCGCAGTTTCCTTCGGAATCTACCCAACCTAAAGGAGCAGCGTACAAGGAACGATCAAATCTTTCATAATGACGAATTTTTTCACAGGCAACTTTGGTAGATACCCCAGCAACAGCAGGAGTTGGATGAAGCAGAGCCACAATTTCTAAAGGTTCAATATCTGGCGGTAGATGAGCATAAATTGGTGTCCAGAGGTGTTGAATATTTGATAATTTGAGCAGTTGTAGCGGTAATTGCTGAGGTTTTAAATCAATACTCCGCAAACGCTCAATCATAAAATCACTAACGGCTTTATGCTCCCGTTTTTCCTTTCTATTTTTGAGCAGTAAATTAGCTAGATGTAAATCTTCTGTACTGTTTACGCCTCTAGGGGCAGAACCAGCCAGGGCATCGGTGACAAGCTGTCTATTTTGGACGCTAATCAAACGTTCTGGGCTAGCACCAAGAAAGTTCTGTCCCGAACCGTTGCTGGTGGAAAATATATAGCAGTCTGGATGAAGCTGACGCAAATTGCTCAGAGATTTGATTACCTGAAAAGGAACAGGTGAGCATATATCTGTGGTGTGGGCAATGACAATCTTACTAAATTCATCGACGGCGATCGCATCTAAGGCAGATGCTACTACAGACTTAAAATAGTTAGGATCTTGACACTGATCTCGCTCAGTAGACAAGAAACTGTTTTCTCCCTTACCATTCAATCGTTCGACATCAGACCAATTAATATTATTTAACTTTTGTTGAATAAGGTTGACAAAATGACTTTTGTCTTGTTCTAGGGCGAGAGGATAATTTACAATCAAACAACAGTTTTTATTCTTTTTAACTATTTGAAAACGAGGCAAAAATAATGTACCTGATTTGAATGGTTCAGATTCTTGAGGATCGGCAAAAAAAGTAAAGCTACAGAATACACTTGGCTTGCCTAAATTTAAAGTATTTTCACCTTCTCTGATCGTCTGCCCAAAACATTCTTGCACAAAATTTTGGGCTATGCCAAATCGCGATTTAGACCCAGTATAATCTTGACGAGCAACGCCCCAAGCTGCTACTGCTTCTTGCTTGCTACGGTTTTCCCAATAAAAATGTAGAGTATTGGTATGACTAAAGCTTTGTAAGCAAGCAAGAGGATCGACGCTAGGAATTTGACAAGCAAAGCTGATAATTTTTGTATCTTTAGTTACTACAAAATTTAACTTATTATTGCGCCAAAAGTTTTCAAATTCCGCATGATTATCTTCTAAAACTAAATTATTAGACTGAGTTAAAAAGGACATAGAGTTTTTAAATTGTGTCATTCTCAAAAAAGTTTCGGCAGCAAAATTACCAAATAAGATTGAGTTGCCTATCTATTAGTAAATAACTAATAAAAAAAAGCAAAATTATGATATTTATTATAGGCTACTAGCTGCAATAATCATAGCAAATCGATGCAATACATAGCTTTGGGTTGGTTTAGCTCGATCAGCCAAAAATAAACAAAATGAGGTAGAAGATAAACTTTCATGAAACTCTATAAATACCTTATAGCTATACCTGATAGTGTATTAGATGTCATCTTCAGAGCGAAACGATCGCACTTTCTGCCCGCTGCACCATTTTTATGACTACTAAGCAAATAACTCAAAAACAATCTAAGTTATGGCTAGCTGCTATTAAACCACCAATATACAGTGTGGCGATTGTGCCGATTGCGCTCGGTACAGCAGTAGCTTTTGCCCAAACTCATCTGTTTAATTCCCAGATATTTTTTACTTTTCTCGGCTCGGCAATTTTGATCATTGCCTGGCTAAATCTTAGTAACGATGTCTTTGACTCAGAAACAGGTATTGATATCCATAAAGATCACTCAGTAGTCAATTTGACAGGCAATAAATCCCTGATCTTCTGGCTGGCAAATTTCTGTCTGCTGCTCGGCATATTAGGTATTTTATCTCTTTCTTGGCAGCAGCAGGACTCAACTGTGTTAGGACTGGTGCTGCTGTGCTGTTTTTTAGGCTACACCTATCAAGGTCCTCCTTTTCGTCTGGGCTATCTCGGCTTAGGAGAAATAATTTGTTTCTTGACCTTTGGTCCTGGTGCAGTATCGGCAGCATACTATGCTCAAACCCAGACATTTTCAGGCAGTAACCTAGCAATATCGACTATAGTTGGGGTTAGCACGGCAATTATTTTATTTTGTTCCCATTTTCATCAGGTAAAAGATGATTTGGCTGCTGGTAAGCGATCGCCTATTGTCCGTTTAGGAACAGGTCGAGGCGCGAAGATATTAAGTTGGTCAACAGCAAGTATTTATATTCTGACAGCAATTTTGGTTATCACAGGTACACTACCGTTTTTGAGTCTAATTATTTTTGGCAGTCTTCCTTTTGCTCATCAACTCGTAAGCCATGTCAATCAAAATCATCACTTGCCCCAGAAAGTAAGCAACAGTAAGTTTATTGCCATAAATCTCTATCTTTCTAGCTCGTTGTTACTAATATTAGGATTGATTCTTAGCCCACATATTGAATAACTTATGTCTAAAAAAGTGATTCGCACTAATCACGCTCCCGCCCCTGTGGGACCTTATAATCAGGCGATCTCAGCTTCTGGTCAAATGCTCTTTGTCGCAGGACAAGTACCTTTAGATCCTCAGTCAGGAAATGTTGTGGGAGAAGATATCACAGCCCAAACCAAGCAGGTAATGAGCAATATTGAGGCAATACTAATGGCTGCTGAAGCTACTTGGGATAGTGTAGTTAAAACTAGCGTTTTCTTGACCGATTTAGCCAACTTTGTGCCAATGAATCAAGTTTATGCCCAATATTTTGCCGAGGAAACAGCCCCAGCCCGTGTCTGTGTCGAAGTTTCTCGTTTACCAAAAGATGTATTGGTTGAAATTGAATGTATTGCAGTGATTAATAATTAATTTCCTAAAAAATAGAGATCGAGGTGATATATAATAGCTCACCTCGATCTTTAAAAGTGTCTTTTGATCTTTAAAAGTACCTTCTACATTTACCTGTTTACTTAAGTTTCATCAAAAATACCTTTTTTATTGTAAAATCAGGTACAGTCTCACAAGAACCAACTGATGCTTGATCGCCACGAAGATACCTTAGTTATTCTTGCTAAGAATATTGCGGTAGAAATGCATTACCATCATGCGGTTCAGCTTGTTGTGAGTTTGGATAAACTCTACAACGCAGTATTAGACAATTAATCTATTGAATTCGTGAGAGGATTTTTGATTGATTCAGATATTCCTCATGCTTGTCAGTCTGCCGATTCTACAGTGTTAGTGATTAGTGTCGATGCGACCTCTGCAAAACGTCAGTTCGACGAAAATATAGAGAGAAAGAAAGGCTGAGATGTAAACTCAAAATAGTCACAATCTAAGTATCTTAGCTAATTCTATGATGACATCAAGATTAGATATCACACAAATATTTGGCGATGTAGATGATTTTTATCTTCAATGGTCAAGACTATGGGAAAAACAAAAGCAACTCCCCTCAATGCCAAATGAAAAACTATGCCGTTCTCGGATGTCGTTAAGTGAAGTAATGACAATTGTGATTGCTTTTCACGGTTCTGGATTTAGGACATTTAAAGAATTTTACACTCTACAAGTATTGCCTCATTGGAAAAAAGCTTTCCCCAATCTCGTCAGTTACAATCGCTTTGTAGAGCTAATGCCTTGGTCTTGAATGTTGCTGTGCTGTTTTTTGAACAGTTGTAAAGCAGAAGTAACAGGGATTAGTTTTGTTGACTCGACTCCGATAGAAGTATCTCATCCTTGCCGTAGTCGCTCTGATCGGGTGTTCAAAGATATTGCTGGTTGGGGTAAAAATTCCCTGGGATGGCATGCAGCAAGCGAAGCTTGCAAGCGTCGCAGACGCGACTTGGGCGCATACGCCCTGCGTTTCAAGCTTCATCTGATAATTAATGACAAAGGTGAATTGCTTGCCTTCAAACTGACTCCAGGGAATGTAGACGACCGTAAGCCAGTACCTGAAATGAGTGAAGGAATTTTTGGTAAGTTATTTGGCGCTCGCGGTTATATTTCTCAAGATTTATTTGAGCAACTTTATGAGCAGCAGCTCAAACTCATTACTCGGTATAAGAAAAACATGAAACAGAAGTTGCTCAAGCTGATAGACAAAATTCTTTTGCGTCAAAGAGCTTTGATTGAGACGGTCAACGACCAGTTAAAAAATATCTTTCAACAAGTCGATTAGAGATGCTTTCTGACCGAAAGCCTCTCTCGACTTCAAATCGAACATTCGAGACATCGCTCGCCGATTAATTTTTGCATTAATGTTCTATGTGGATTGATTGCTTATTGCCATCAACCCAAGAAGCCCAGTCTTCGCCTTGACTGGCTTTTGCCCCAATCTGCTTAACCCGAACTCAGGTTAAAAAAGGTACTAAAGGTCTATGGATATTATTTCAATATCGAATAAGTAAATATATTCATAGGCATATATATTTTTGGGGAATTCATCAATTTTTAAAAATTTTATGTTTTGTTTGGCAAAAAATAATTGAAATTTTAACGGGTTGCGAATTATCTAACAGAGCGCAGATTGGAAGGGGAATTCTCATAACTCATACTTTTGGAATTGTAATTCATGGAGATGCCATAATTGGAGACTACTGCAAGATAGGTCATGTAACTACTATAGGTGTGGGTGGTAGAGGTTCTAAGTCAGGAGTTCCAAAAATAGGCGATCAGGTTTTTATAGAACCAGGAGTTAAAATGTTCGGCAAAATAGTAGTAGGTAATAATGTAGCAATTGGAGCTAATGCTGTTGTTACCAAAAATTTACCTGATAATGTCGTAGCCCTGGGTGTTCCTGCTAAA
The DNA here is from genome assembly GCA_965218645.1 of Waterburya sp. Lineage (GTDB taxonomy): Bacteria > Cyanobacteriota > Cyanobacteriia > Cyanobacteriales > Xenococcaceae > Waterburya. Next base: position 211,359 of record OZ244627.1, read on the forward strand.
ATTATCAGTCACAAAGGTTCTCAAGACTATATCATTTATTAAGTAAATTAAAAATAATTTAGCAAACAATACAAAATAAAAATCAAATTATGGATGGAAACTTTGCTCAAAAATCATTGAGATTATTCAATTATTTCAGTAAAAATTATTCTGATATACCTAGATATATTACTCATTCATTAATAAATCCATTAATAGCTCGAAAGACACCTATAGATTTGGGGATTCCTTGGATTTCTTGGCAAGCTATTGATTTTTTAGACAATTTTTTGCAATCAAATATGATTGTTTATGAATGGGGTTCTGGTGGTTCTTCCTGTTTTTTGGCGCAGCGTACTAAATACTTATATGGAATAGAACATTCACTACAGTGGCATCAAAAAGTAATTACAATACTGTTAGAACATGGCGTTGACAATACTAGTCTCAAGTTATGCTCTGATGATTTTGCTAACAAATATAGTTTTGAAAAATCAGAATATTTTAATTCGATGCCAGACTACGAATTTGATGTAATTCTTGTTGATGCACCACCTGATGGTGGCAGAACTCTCAGACCAAAGTGTTTCTATCTGTCAGAGAAAAAAATAAAACCTGGTGGAATCATTGTTGTCGATGATTCTTGGCGATATCCAGAGTTAAGAATAAAAAATAATGCCAAAAAAGTTCAAGTATTTGAAAGCATTGGTCCGTGTCGTCCTGGAATTACCAGCACTGATATTTTCTTTTATTAACCAGCAAAACTAATTTTTAGAACTTGCAGTAAATATTCGTAATATTTGTCTGTTTTTTTGTTCATTATTTTCAATCATTTAAAAAAACCAATGAAAATCAGCATCGGTATTTTGGCATATAACGAATCATCTTTAATAGGTAAAATGCTTGATTCCTTATTTCAGCAAAATCTATTTCAAGAACCAATTCCTGATATGTCGGTAGAAATTATCGTTGTCCCCAATGGTTGTACCGATGATACTGCAATTGTAGCACAAAAAACTTTAGCAAATTTGCTTGATCCTACAATTCACACTAATGTAACTTGGCGCGTTGATGAACTCAAGCAACCTGGAAAATCTAATGCTTGGAATCAATACGTTCATCATTTATCTAATCCCGAAGCTGACTATTTTTTTTTGATGGACTCAGATATAGAATTACTCGCTCCTCAAACTCTCAATTCTGCGATCAATATTCTTAACAATATGCCCGAAGCGTGGGTGGCTGTAGATCGACCAATTAAAAACATTCAATTCAAAGAAAATAAAACTTGGCTCGAACAGCTATCAGTTTTAATGTCTAGTTTATCTGGTAATAGTAATACTACCATAGCTGGAAAGCCAGGCTGGATTTGCGGTCAATTTTACTGTGCTAGGGCTGAAAAACTACGTAAAATTATATTGCCAACTAGTCTACCGACTCAAGACGCCTTCTTATACAGCATGATAGCTACTGATGGCTTAAAATCACTCAAAAATCCTCATAGAGTTATCTTGGCTGACTCTGCATCCCATATTTTTGAAGCCTACACAAACATTGGTCGTTTACTGCGTCATGAAAAGTGGTTGATTATTGGTAGTACCATTAATGAATTGATTTATAATGATTTATTGATACATCAAAATAAAGAACCAAATGCTGCTGCACTAATCAGAAAAAGAAACGAAAAAGACTCTTTATGGCTTGATAAGTTGGTTCAAGAAGTAAGCTCTGTTAAAGGTTGGTGGTTAATCCCTCGATTTATTTTAATTCGTCGTTTTTTAAGCCTTTTAAATAAACCTACAGGCAAGTCAATTATATTATTTCCCTTAGCATTTATTGCCTTTTTAACCGATTTACTATTGGCTTTTCAAGCTAATTTCGATCTTAATCGAGGAGTAGCATTTGGCTATTGGGGTAAAAAACAATCATCTGATTGAGACGTTGTTATAAATCTCCATAAACAAAACCATTGCTACTAACTCCTAAATAAACTCGACCAAAGGTATTCATGTCCCCAGTTACACTTTTTACATCTCCTAAAAACTCATTAGGTAAATTGTCCACTTGAATCCAACTGTTTCCCATATCTGTAGAGCCAAAAACGCCCATTTGACCATCAATTTCACCACTAACGAATAAAGTTGGATCTTCAGTTCCAGGAGCAGGTTTACCAAATCCAATAGCTTCTGCATCTTCGACACTGCTGATTTGAGTAAAAGTTTTTCCAGCATTAGTAGAATGATATAAACCCTTTTCGTCTAAACTTACCCACAGATCTCCTGCTTTTCCAGGAGCAGTTTTGACATTGCTTCCTGTCCAAGCTCCACTAGGTAAAAGACTATCTTGATTAGCGATTGTCCAAGATTGTCCTCCATCTTGAGTTCGGACTAATTGCCCGCCAGTATGATGATAAATATAGAAAGTACCATCAGTTACAGAATCAGCAGCTAAAGCTTGCTGTCGATTCCAGAGATGAGTATGCGCCCCACCATCAAATTGCTCATCAAAATAAGTAATTTTGTTCCAAGTTGCACCACCATCTTTAGTGTAATAGGGAGCAATCCAATTGCTTCCTTGCCAGACAATATTGTTAGTGTTGGTAGCTGAAACAGCTATATTACCAAAACTCAACTCGCTAGGATGATTGCCATTAGTAATAGAAGCAAATTTTTGCCAGGTAGTTCCGTTATCCCAAGAAAAGCCAGAATAATTTGAATAATCATGATGGTTGGAACTAGCTCGAACTAAAAAATTGGGATTGCTGGGACTATAACTGATACTAGTAGTTGTCGAAAATTCTCCATTACTGTGATTTTTTGTCGGTGTAGCATCAATATCGGTATGTCTAAAACCATCAAAATCTGCAATAGCACTAATTAAACTGGCTCCACCAGGGGTACTTACAGCATCGAAAGGAACAGTTTCTTCAATACCATCTACTCGAACCGACCAATTAGAGTTACTAGCTTGAGCCTCATCAGTTTTCCAAACGCCGATACCATTAGCTAACCATACCTGATTAGGATTAGTAGGATTGATAGCTAAATCTCCAGAAAGAGTCCAGAAACTCCAATCAGGATACCAATCTAAACCCTGTTGCTCATTATTTAAAGCCGCCCAAGTGTCTCCTCCATCTGTCGAACGATAAATATCGTTGGGAGTCATGGGATAGGAAACAGCAAATAAGGTATTAGGATCGCTTTCACTAACTGTCAAACCAGCATAGTTTATACCATTTTTAGGAGTAATATCTACCCAGCCAGAACCATTAAAACTCCAAATTCCACCATTATTACTATCTTCTTTAGGATCGTATAAAGTTACTACCAGTTCTCCATCACCATTGACTTCAGCTTGTTGAGGAATTAAAGATTCAGATATCCCTCCTAGAGATTGCCAATTATTTCCCCCATCTGTGGTTTGATAAACTCCTTTACCAGCAACACCTACGTAAGCAATTCCCTCAGAAGACTCGTTAAATTCAATAAAGGTAACACCAGCAGCACCTTTGGTTTCACCCCAAGTCTCACCGACAGGAATATTTGAAGTATCAATCTGACTCCAAGACACCCCTCTGTCTTCACTTCTCCATAGTCCATTTAGACGAGAACCAAAATAAACAACGTTGCTATTATGAGGATCGACAGCCAAACGTTCTCCTGCCCAACGCCATTCTTCATTCCCTCCCATCGGTACGAATAAATCTAATACTTCCCAGGTATTACCTCCATCAACCGATTTGATAATATTCCCAGGTATTTCTTCTCCTTTGTCTGTATGAGTATATGCACCCGTAGCAGCATAAACAACATTAGGATCGTTAGGATCGACAGCCACACTTTCAACAGACAAAGAAATTTTTTGACCAACACTTGAACTTGAAAGTAATTGATGCCATTTTTGGTTAACAACATCCCAACGATATAAGCCACCAACATCAGTACGAGCATACATCACATCTGCTGCTTGAGGATGTATGACAATCCCTGTAACAAAACCTCCTCCTCCAATTTTGACAGATTTTAATTGATTAGAATTTTGAATAGGCTGAACATTAGGTATAACGTTACTATTAGTATCCTTACCACCGATAGTTGTAGGTTCACTATAGAGTTGTGATTGGGGAACAATTTCAAAAGGCTGACTATTGCTTGACCAAGCTAGGCTGGCATTTGCTTTGCCACTATTTTCATAGTATTCCAAGCGAACATCGTATTTTTGACCAGCTACTAAATTAATAGTTGCCGTATCCTGAGATGAGGCACGGTCTAAGAATTTATCGACAATTAATTTATTATCAACCCACAAACGAACTCCATCATCAGAAGTAGTATAAAAATTATAGGTTTCTGAGAACAAAGGTTCAATTTGCCCAGTCCATCTTATTGAAAATGTGTCTGTACTAATAGTAGAGTCGGGAGATCCATTAATCCAGTTGAAGTTAAGAGTAGGATCTGTCCGAGTTAACTTCAGATTAGTAAAATCTTTATTATCGTAATATTCACCCTTCAAACCACTACCTGTACCAGTGGCATAAGTAAAAGAAGAATCTGAACTATAATTTTCAGCGACAGAAACTGGTATAAAATCCAAGTAATCGATTGAGAAGCTAGATGAGTGCATATCCAACCGTAGTTGGTGAGTGCCTTTAGTTAATTTAATTGGTTCTGAAGTAATATTTTGCCAATATTTTTTCTTAGTACGACCAAAACTGAAATCAGTTAATTTCTCTTCATCTAGAGAAACTGAAAAACTCCTATTTTGTTCTTCTTTTGTACCTACACGAGAAACAATTTCATATGTGCAGTCTTCAGGAACATCTAAGCCATAAGTCAGCCACTCATTAAGTTGTATTGCTCCAATACGAAACCCACCTAATTTCATCTTCCAAATATCAACATCATCATTGCGATAAGTTTTTCCTTTATTGTTCGGAGTTAAATCGTAAAAATCTAAATAATTTTCTGCTTCTATACGAATCGTATTAGGATTATTTGGCATAGCTTGGATGTTAAAAAATATAAATTTTAAAAAAACACCCAGAAAAAAACAGATAGTAAAATTTAAAATTTGTTTGTTTTTAAGGAATAACATATTAAAAAAATAGTCAACAGATATGCTGTATTTTAGTGCTATCTGTCTAATTGACCATATTTTTCACGGTAATATTGTTATTCTATTAACTAAACTAAATTATCAACTCTAATTTTTATTTTGAATGGGTGTTAATGAAAGTCAATTTTTGATATAAATCTAAAATTTCTTTATAGTTCCTTTATAATGAGAAGCAATTAATTTGTATGTGATTTGGATCGGAAGCCTTCCACTTTTGCAACAAGTAAAAATGCTTAGACGAAGCTCCAAGTTTAACTAACGTGATAAAAGCCGTAGCAGAATGTGCGGAAAAATACGACACAATATCAATATATTATGGGGATTTTGATTCGATGGAACAGTAACACCATCAATCTCTTTTAATTACTCAGATTTATAAAAAGCATGGGGTGGTAAGACAAAGTTGCGGATTGTGGCGACAGTAACTTGGGGTGATAAAAGAAACTTGGATTGGCTAGCGATTTATTACTAAAGATACTCGTATAGAACTTAAGCGACTTTACCCATCAATTATTAATTGACTAAGAAATATCCCTCTTTTATCACTTTCCAAAAATTAAATTATAATAAGAAAAGCGACTAATAGCTGTGAGGTAGACAGAATAATGGATGTAGAGTTGCAGATTCTCAACAGGCGAGTGGAATAAGCTCCCTAGACGGGAGCATTTCCTCGCCTCAAACATTTAAAGCGCTCGCCCGCTCCGACAGTTGCGCTCATAGATCACTATTGCTCTGCTTATAATGACTTATTTTCTGATGTTAGAAATTATGAATGTTTAAAATATTTACGTGACTGGAATCATCTCACCAATTAAAAGGAAATCATTACCAGAGATTGCTAACTCGCGCGTTCCCTAGGGTCTTGAAAAGACGCGGGGTCGCTCGTCAAAGTAGTAGGAATTTCATCACCTCAGTCACTACACCATTTGATAGCTTCTTGATGCAGTCGCTCATGGGGGAAACCCCCAAGACCGCGCTGCATCGCTAATTCACTTTGGTTAGCCAAAGAACTAAATGAAAGAAGATTGGCTTTGACTCTAGAAGCACTAAAAGAAGAAAGAATCACAGTAGTGGTTGATGAAACGGGAGACAGAAAACAGGAGACGAAAACCGATTATGTAGCGCGACAACATTTAGCAAGTGTGGGAAAAATAGACAATGGAATAGTGTCGGTAAATGCTTAGGGAATATACAAAAATATTACCTTTCCTTGAATCTGCAAAATTTTCAAACCAAAAGGAACATTAAAGTCAGAAGATAGGTACATTCGAGAAATAATTTATGGTAAGAGAAGTCAGATAACTTATTAGGAACTAACTACTGATACAGAAAATATGCCAGAGAAGTCAACTTCTTTTATCATGAATAATCTTCAAGAAACTCGAAGCAAAATGAAAAAAACTCTTGGTAATTTATATAGACTAAGAACATGGGTAGAATATGGGTTTTGGCAATGTAAACAAGAGCTAGACTGGACTGATTATAGATTCACTAAATTCAACGAGATTAATAAGTGGTGGGAAATCATTATGAGTGCTTATTTAATGATTAGTTTAAATACCCAAGCTTTTTTATTTTTAAACTCTTCTAAACTCATTAATCATCAAGAGTCTAAAACAGAATTTGATTGGGCTTCTCATTCACAATGGAATCATCAAACAGGATGGAAGAATGTTTTAAACAATGTTCGTCTAATCATTCAACCTACCTTGCTATTGTGGTTAATTTTTCCCTGGTTAGAAGTTTATCCTAATTCTGATTTGCTACTAGGATTTCATCGTTTGATTAATACCATGAATCAGTTTCAGTCATTTTTTCTTTCTGGATAATTTTCTCGATTTATGACTACTTAAATTCGGAAGGTGACAAAAGAGGGATAGGAGAATTGTGACTGATACTAAATCCTGTTTGGATACACTATTTAAAAATGTGTGAAGGCAGAAAGCGTGCGCTCTCTGCGCACCGACGTTCCTTTGGAACGTCGACGAACTCCAGTTCGTGCAGGAGGCAGAGGGTTTAAGCTCGTTTGAGACTCCCAGTTTAAAAGTAAGTTTTGTAAATTGGATTTAGTATAATATTAGTCAAGGTTCATCATAAATTCAGATTTAAAACTATCTGTCAAATATCTTATCAAAGACATATTTGATAAACTTATTAATCAGTCAAAAAATCTTTTAAATAAAGAAGAGTATTTCACAGGCTGTAAAGTAGATACAGCAATAGTTTCATGTGTATGCTGCCTCTGGTCGCACAAACCCTATATTTAGGTGCTTTTGTAGGTTTTTTTATAGACTCAATGCTTGATCGAGCGAGTAAGAAAACTTTAGAACAATGTGAAAGTAGTCTCAGAAATTTTAAGCTCTTATTCAACGTTAAGTAGTTGAAACATGAAATAATCATTTAGCTCGTGAACTAAATTTATTTTACTTTTTTGGTTTTTTAAAAGATGACGTTCCCAGAATCTTTATTTATGATTGAGTAAACATTTTAGAAATCCGCGTTGCTTGAGGGAGAAGGGGGCGACGAAAAGCTTGCCCGCATTTTTTCCTCGCTATACCCAATTGAGATAATCTATAACTTTTTAAAATATCGAGGGGTAGAATCAAAATGTTAAATTACAGCATAGTTATTCAGTGGTCTAAAAAAAATAGTTGTTTCGTGGTTGCTTTTCCAGAGTGGGGAGAACAATGTCAAACCTACGGAGATACTTACGAAGAAGCACTTAGTAACGGTAAAGAAGTATTGCAGTTAATGATTGTTTCTTCTATTGAGGAAGGTGTAGCTTTGCCAGAAGTTAACACTTTCCAAGGAATGTTACAGACTGTTTGAGTAAGTACCCCTCTTCTGTCACTTTCCGAGAATTAAACTACAATAGAACAAGTTGATGAGTAGCTGAGAGGTAGACAGGGTGGTAGATGTAGAATTACAAATCCTCAACAGGCGAGTGGAATAAGCTCCCTAGACGGGAGCATTTCCTCGCCTCAAACATTTAAAAAGAGATGCTCGACCAACTGTTACCCTCATCGATCAATATTGAGTTAGCATCATCTATTATTACAGAGTTGATAGACTTTGGATTCAAGATTAAATTAGTCTTAGCAGATAGTTTGTATGGTGAAGCTAGTTCCTTCATCAGAACATTAGAGAATCACAAATTACCATGGGTTGTGGCAATTAGAAGTAATCATGGAGTCTGGCTACCACGGGAGCAGAAGGTTAGAGCTAACAAATGGTGCAAATTCCAGAGAACTTTTAGTAATCAAAAATCTGAAATTAGATACATTAGAGAAATTATCTTTGGGAAGAGAAAAGAAAGAACTTATTGGGAAACAATTACTGACCCCAAAACGATGCCCGAAAATTCCACCTCTTCGATCATGACCAACATTCAAGACAAAAGAAGTAACTTAAAGAAAACTTTAGGCAACCTTTACGGCTTAAGAACATGGGTGGAATATAGCTTTCGCCAGTGTAAACAAGAACTAGGCTGGACAAATTATAGGTTTACTAATTTCAAGCATATTGAGAAGTGGTGGGAAATTATCATGAGTGCTTATTTAATGATTAGTCTAAATACACAAGTTTTTCTCTCTTTAAATCCATCTGAGAATAGTAATTATCAAATATCTCATCAAGGTAATGATCTTTCTTCTCATCCTCAATGGAATCATCAAGCAGGATGGAAAAATGTCTTGAATAATTTTCGCGATTGTTATTCAACCAAGCATTTTGTTGTGGTTGATTTTTCCTTTGTTGGAGATTTTTCCTAATTCTGATTTGCTTCTGGGATTCCATCATTTAATTAATAGGCGTTGCATAGCTGCGGGATGATTGTGAACGAAGAAGATTAATGATTCCCCGCGTCTCCTATTCTCCTAGTCCCCCAGTCAGCCTTTACCATCCCATAAAGATGCAACGCCCAAAATTTTTCCTTTTTCGTATGGTTTCTATTTGCGAGTGACAGATTACTCCGCCCTAAACGGACGGAGCGAAGGTCAGCATTAGATGCGGCGAACTATGCGCCTTCCTTTGCGCCTGACGGCGACGCGGGGTCTGACCTCTGCTGTCACCGTTGGTCAGCGCGTTGTGGAGGGGCTGTTCCCGTAGCTTTGCTGCGGGATTTATAAGCCCCATGGTCTATGACCCATTAAAACAACTGGCGAGGGTGAAATGACTATAAATCCGATTCTGAAAACCTACTTTTAAATTAGAAGTTTAGAACGGGGTTAAAACCTTCTGCCTGTTTACCAAAGCAAGTTCTTTCTCTCTTTTTTGTCTACAGAGCTTTTTTTAATCTAAATTAAAAACGTTTTCTTCAACTTCTGACTCTATAGGTAAATTAGGAGATTGGATAACAAAGGGGAAACCAGCACCAGCTAGACCTTGTTTAATGCGATCGCTAGTAGCTTCAAAAACAACAAACAAAGGATTAATTTCCTCTGCTGCTTCGCTAAACATATGTTGTTCATTAGGAGGCATTAACCATTCATAGTCTTGATCGAGAAAAACCTGTGTTCTACGCCAGCGATCAATTAAATCAGAAAAATCTTCTTCTGGACGATGAATAAAAACAATAATTTCCGTACCCAATTTAATTTTCCATTCTGGGTCACACATCAAAATACCCAGGTCACAAGGAAGAGATGTAGCAATGCGAGGAGTTTTAGACTGTAAAGGATTCTTAAAATCAAGTTCTGGTCGGCGAATGCGGACGACGGGAAGAGGGATAGTAATTAAACTTTGTTCTGAGCGACGAATGCTTGGCAAAGCCTCCAAATAAGGACGATGTTGCTTGAGTAAAGCGATCGCCCCACTACGGGTGCTATATTTAGCCAGCAAAGTTTCGTAGTCAGATTTTTTAATAGACATAATGTACCCACAAGCCTTTACAGGACATACTCGCTCTTGAAAATTAACCTAACTGATCGAAAATAGAGAACATCGGTAAATACATAGATAGCAGTATTGTGCCTACCAAACCAGCGATACCTACCATCATGATCGGTTCAATCATAGTAGTCAAAGCTTTAACAGCCTGTTCAACCTCATCTTCATAAAATTCCGCCACTTTCTCCATCATGCCGTCTAGTTCACCAGTTTCTTCCCCGATACTAATCATTTGAATTGCTAGTGCGGGAAAAACGTTTTCTTTTTGAATAGCTAGTGAAATCATTCCTCCCTGTTGAATATCCGATTTTGCAGCCATTACAGCATTAATAATTACCTGATTCCCAATGGTGTTGCAGACAATATCAAAACACTGCAATACGGGAACACCAGAACGAGTTAGAGTACCAAAGACACGACAAAAACGGGCAACAGCGATTTTCTGGTTCAAGTCACCAAACAACGGCATTTTTAGCATAAAGCCATCAATTTGTACGCGACCCATAGGAGTTTTATAATAATTACGAATTAAAAAACTAATGCCAACAAAGGCAACAATAGGAATCACCACTTTCCAACTACGTAATACATCGCTAATGCCTAACATAACTCTGGTTAGAAGTGGCAATTCTGCCCCTAAACCTTCAAAAATTCCGCCGAATACAGGAATTAGGAAAATAGTCATCCCTAAAAAGGCAATTACGGCAAAAATTCCTACCGTAACGGGGTAAGCCATAGCTGATTTGATTTCATTCTGTAACTTTGCCATGTCTTCTAGCAACTTAGAAAGTCGCATCAGAACTTCATCGAGAACTCCACCAGCTTCTCCAGCCTCCACCATGTAGACATAAAGATCGTTAAAACACTCAGGGTACTTGCTCATCGACTCAGAGAGACTTATCCCTTGCTGTACCTCAGCACTGATGCCCAAAAGAGCTTTTTTTAATTTGACGTTGGGAGCTTGATCCGAGAGAATACCCAAAGCGCGAACGATTGCCACACCAGCATTAACCATGACCGAAAACTGGCGGGAAAATACAGCTTTATCTTTAACTGTGACTTTGGCTAAAACCATTTCTAAGGCTGACAAATCAATTTCTAAGCTAGATTTATTGACCTTGCCCACGGCAACGTATTTGTTTTTTAGTGCTAAACGGGCTTGTTCAGCAGAGGCTGCTTCGATCTTTTCTTTAAAGATTTTACCCGAATGATCTTTGACTTTGGCTACGAATACAGACATAGATAAACCAATAATTGAATTGCTAGTAGAAAAATAGTTAGTTAAATAATTTAGGTCAGCTTTTCCCAGCTAAAGCGAAGAGACTCGCTTTAGCCTTAGTTAAGTATCAATTAATGACGCTTGGCATTTGCTGCCATCCCCATACCCGCAGCGGCACCTGCAAGACGCTGTAGTTCATCGGGTCGTGAACTCTTAGCTATTCCTTCTTCCATACTGACAATACCTTTTTTAACTAGGTCAGCTAGAGCTTGTTCCATAGTTTGCATCTCCATTTTTGCTCCTGTTTGAATGGCAGAATAGACCATCGCTGCTTTTCCTTCGCGGATCAAATTGGCGATCGCTGGAGTAACGATCATGATTTCCTGTGCCATCACTCGTCCAAATTCTCCAGGCTTAGGACTTTTCTTTTTAACGAGGGTTTGACTAAAGACGGCAATTAAAGAATTAGACAGCATGGCGCGGATTTGCGCCTGTTGACCTGCGGGAAAAACATCAATTATCCGATCTACTGTCCCCGAAGCAGAGTTGGTATGCAGGGTGCCAAATACCAAGTGACCCGTTTCGGCTGCGGAGATTGCCAGAGAAATTGTTTCCAAATCTCGCATTTCCCCTACCAGAATGATGTCTGGATCTTCCCGTAGTGCAGCTTTGAGGGCGTTGGCAAAACTTTTGGTATCTTCTCCCTTCTGTCGCTGGTGAAATAGACTTTTAACGTTATCAAAGACATATTCAATTGGGTCTTCTACCGTTAGAATATGCTCACCTCTGGTACGATTAATTAAATCTAGCATCGCTGCTAAGGTGGTAGTTTTCCCTGAGCCTGTTGGTCCAGTTACCAAGACAAGTCCCCTTGGTCTTTCGGTGGTGCGTCTAACTACATCAGGCAAACCTAACTGGTCGAAGTTAGGGATTTTAGAAGATAATGCCCGTAAACAAGCTGCATAGCAACCTCTTTCCTTGTAAACATTAACTCTAAAACGAGCCAGTCCTTTTACACCGTAAGAACAATCCAATTCCCAATGCTGCTCCAATTCTTTTCTTTGGTTGTTGTTGAGCATACTAAAAATCAACCTTTGGCACTCTTGAGGATTAAGATCTTCGCCAATAGGGGTTAATTTGCCACTGATCCGAAAGTAAACTGGCGCACCAGCCTGGACGTGCATATCCGAGCCACCCATTTCCACCAGTTGTTCCATCAAGTCTTCAATCATCAAATCCATAATTCTTGCCTCATACAAAAAGATATATATTTAAAATGCGCGCCTTATTTATTTGACCTGAGTATGTTGGTTTTTTGATACGAGATCGTCAACGATTGAAATGGATTCAAAACTCAGATTTAGTCGGTGAAAATTTGCTTACGCTTTCAGCCAGAGAATAAATTCTCTGGCTGGCTGGCTATTTACTAAAGCGAGGGGTCATGCAATAAGGACAATCCAGCCACTCAGGCTGTAGTTCGGCACTACAGGTAAGACAAGTCAGGCTAGTTTTTTGCTTGGATTTTCGCTCTGCTTCCACGCCAGAATCGGTAAATGTTACCCGATCTACTTCTTCGAGGGTGGTTTCACCTTCTTTGACCAGGTTTAAGCTATATGCCAGGATAGTGATCATCCCCTCTTCTATTGCTACTTCTTTGATGCGATCGGTGTTTGCTCCTTGGTTAATTAAGCTTTCCAATCTTTCGGAATTTTTCATGACTTCGTAAACACCAACTCTGCCCTTGTAGCCCACCCCAGAACATTTAGGACAGATACTGTTATTGGCTTTTGCCTTAGACAATTGTTCTACATCCAGCTTATTGGCTTTGAAAAACGTAACTTCTTCTTCTGCTGCTGCGGATAATCCAAATCTAGATAACTCGGCGCGAGTCGGATTGTAGGCAATACGACATTCGCTACAGACTTTACGCATTAGTCTTTGAGCCAATACTCCTAGCAAAGCCCCAGAGATCATAAATGGCTCTACTCCCATTTCATCGAGACGAGCGATCGCACCAGCAGCATCATTGGTGTGTAGAGTAGTTAATACCAAGTGACCCGTAAGGGCAGCTTCAATCGCCGTTTTAGCGGTTTCTGAGTCTCTAGTCTCACCTACTAAGATTACGTCAGGATCTTGTCTTAAAAAAGCCCGTAGAATGGAGGCAAAGTTCATGCCTTTTTCTCGTATTACCTGTACTTGAGTAATCCCATCCAAGGAGTATTCAATCGGGTCTTCAGCAGTACAAATGTTAACGTCAGGACTATTTCTTTCTGCTAAAACGGAGTAAAGACTTGTAGATTTACCCGAACCAGTCGGGCCTGTTACCAAAATTAAACCGAAGGGACGTTTTGCCATGTCCCGAACTATTTCTAAAGTCGGTTCATGAGAAATCAGCTTATCCAGACCTAGCTGGGTAGCTGTGTTGTCTAAAATCCTGAGGACAACTTTTTCTCCGTAGCGACTGGGCAAGGTATTAACCCGAAAATCTACTTTTCGCCCCTGGAACATACGGCGAATTTTACCATCCTGGGGCAAGCGTTTTTCGGCAATATCTAGCTCGGCCATAATCTTGAAGCGAGCTACTACCGCAGGAATAATCTTTTTCGGCATCTTATCAAAAGGCTGCTGCAAAACGCTGTCCTTGCGATAACGAACTTTCAGACTATCTTCTTGAGGTTCAATGTGAATATCAGAAACCCCCTCTTGCAACGCTTTTGCCAGAATTTTGTTAACCAGGGTGATTATTGGTGCTGCCTGTGCCTCATTGGCAGCACCTAAATCATCAGCAAGCTCGTCCTCTGCATCTTGCAAATTAAACTCAAAATTGTCCAATTCTAAAGAAACATCAACGTCAACTTCTTTTTTCTTGGCGGTTTCTTTTTTAACCTGCTCGTCTAAAAATTGATCGATTAACTGCTGATAGTCAGCTTGGGTAATAACTAATCGTTTAACATTAATTTTTTTTGGTCGAAGAATACGGTTGAGATCGTCTTGAGCCTCCAAGTTTTCAGGGTCAACCATCGCTACCACGAGTGTTGCTGGTTCCTCTTCTTTTCTGATGGGGATCAATCGATAACGACGGCAAATATCCAAGGAAATTAAAGAATTGATTAATTCCCCCATTTGATTATTGTTGAGCTGGTCTGTTTCTAACTCTAAATCTGCCGACTCTACGCCAAACAAAACCTTGAGTTCAAATAGATGATGTTTTTTATACTGACGTAATAAATCTGGTGGTAATTGTTTACCTGTAGCTGATTCCAGGATATCTACTAATGAACGACCCGATTTGCGACTTTCAGCTAAAGCCTTCTGCATTTCGTTGCCGTCAATAAACCCTTTTTGCACCAATTGGTTGCCAAAAGGAGATAGATTGTTCCGTAGAGCGATCGCCCTAGTTTTTTTAGAAGAGGAAGAATAAGCCATAGAATGTAAAAAGATCTTAGTCACGTTATCTAGTGTTCCCCAAAGTTTTAGGAAAATTTCAACTGACCCTGACAAAACATTATTTTGCTAGTTGATTAACTGATTTTTTTTAGTTATTATTTTTTAGCTGAGTTATTCTGTTCATAGGGTTTAAGCCTAGGTGAATCAAAGAAACTGAGTTTGTGGCGATCGCTTATAAAGCAAAATGATTATCAAGAAGTTCCCTAAATTTCCCTAAATTTCCCTAAAAACTATTAGTTTCCCCAAAGAATGCAATATCCTATATTTTGTATATGGAGAAATAAACATTCCTATGACTGAAGAGCAGAAGCAACCAGAAACAATTGACCAAAAGCTTGAAGTAACGACTTCAGGCATCCCAGCAGATACTTCCGACGCTGTTTTAGAATCTATTGAAAAAAATTCTGTAGAGTTCACTGTTGAAACTGCCGAGTCTGCAGAAGCCAACTTAGAATCAGAAAACCAATTTTCTGAAGAGCAGGCAGAAGTTTTTGCTGCTTTTCAACAAGAAAATGCCAATCTTAAAAATCTTTTAGACGAGAAAAGCCAACAGGAAGAACTAACAAAAGCGCAATACGCTCGTTTAGCTGCTGATTTTGAGAATTTTCGCCGTCGAACTACCAATGAAAAAGAAAATTTAGAAATACAGGCAAGAAAAAATGTGATTACTGAACTACTTCCAGTAGTTGACAATTTTGAACGTGCCAGAACTCAACTTAAGCCAGAAACTGATGGTGAAAAGGCAATTCATACTAGCTATCAAGGCGTTTATAAGACCTTGGTAGAATGCCTTAAAAAAATGGGTGTATCGGCAATGCGTCCTGAAGGAAAAGAATTTGATCCCAATTTTCATGAAGCAATGTTGCGCGAACAAACCGATGAGTATCCAGAAGGAACTGTTATGGAGCAGTTGATGCGAGGATATGTTTTGGGAGATACAATTTTACGTCATGCTATGGTTAAAGTTGCTGTTCCTAAAGATCCTGTGATAACTTCGGAAGAGAAAAATACAGAAGAAGAAAACGGTTAAGAAATTTTAGGATACCAAATATTTTAAGTATTTTAAAATTTTAGACTAGTTAGGGGTAGATAGGGTCGGTATAGGGAAATGCTGATACTGCTCTCTAATTTGCTGTCAACTTCTTTAATCCTATAGAAAAATGAAAGTTACTGCCTAAGCACTATGGCAAAAGTTATCGGTATTGACCTTGGAACTACCAACAGTTGCGTTGCTGTGCTTGAAGGAGGCAAGCCTATAGTGATTGCTAACTCTGAAGGCGCGCGAACAACACCGAGTATGGTGGCATTTGCCAAAGGCGACACTCGTTTAGTTGGTCAACTAGCTAAAAGACAATCAGTTACTAATGCTAAAAATACTGTTCATAGTATTAAGCGTTTTATTGGTCGTCGCTGGGAAGATACGGAAGAAGAGCGATCGCGTACTCCATATAAGTGTATTTCTGGTCGAGATGGTACTGTTGATGTTGAAATTAATAATCATCAGTATACCCCCCAAGAGATTTCGGCTATGATTTTGCAGAAATTAAAAGCAGATGCCGAAAGCTTTCTGGGAGAAGCCGTAACTGAAGTAGTTATTACTGTTCCGGCATACTTTACTGATGCTCAAAGACAGGCAACAAAGGATGCAGGAACAATTGCTGGCTTAGACGTTTTACGCATTGTCAATGAACCAACAGCAGCAGCTTTAGCTTATGGTCTAGATAAACAAGACCGAGAAGAAAACATCTTAGTCTTTGACTTGGGTGGCGGTACTTTTGATGTTTCTATTCTGCAACTGGGAAATGGTGTTTTTGAGGTTAAGGCAACTTCGGGCAACAATCATTTGGGTGGAGATGACTTTGATAATGTTATTGTCCGTTGGATGATCAAAACTTTTTATGCTGAGGAAGAAATTGATCTAAGAACTGACAAAATGGCACTACAGCGAATGCGAGAAGCTGCGGAAAAAGCCAAAATTGAGCTTTCAGTTGCGCCTACAACTTCAATAAATCTGCCATTTATCACGGCAGATGAAACTGGACCAAAACATATTGAAATGGAGTTGAGTCGGGCGAAATTTGAGGAATTAGCTAAAGATTTAATTCAAAAAACTTTAGATCCTGTTAGGCTGGCACTCAAAGATGCAGATTCAGAGCCTGGTGAGATAGATCGTATCATCCTAGTAGGTGGTTCAACCCGTATTCCCGCTGTACAACAAGCAATTCAAACCATCTTTGAGGGAATGCAGATTGATAGATCTGTCAACCCAGATGAGGCGGTAGCTGCTGGTGCTGCAATTCAAGCAGGAGTGCTAGGTGGAGAAATAGAAGATGTTTTGCTTTTAGACATTACTCCTCTCTCTTTGGGGATTGAAACTTTAGGGGAGGTCTTTACTAAAATTATCGAAAGAAATACCACCGTACCGACAAGCAAATCTCAGGTTTTTTCTACTGCTGCTGATGGTCAAACAAGCGTCGAAATTCATGTGCTTCAGGGTGAACGAGCCATGGCAAAAGATAACAAAAGCCTTGGTAAATTTTTACTCACGGGCATTCCTGTTGCTCCGAGAGGAATGCCCCAAATAGAAGTTGCTTTTGAAATTGACGTAAACGGAATTTTGCAGGTTGCAGCACAAGATAAAGGCACGGGTAAGCAACAAGGTATTACTATTAGCAATACTGGAGGCTTAAGTTCTAATGAAGTTGAACGAATGCGCCTAGAGGCAGATAATTATGCTGAACAAGACCGTCGCAATATTGAGTTGGTTAACCTGAAAAATCAAGCTGAAAATCTTATCTATAACTACGAATCAACTTTAAGCGAACAAGGAAATCTAATTCGTGATGAATTAAAGGCAAAAATTGCTAGAATTACTGAAGAATTTAAGATAGCCTGTAATAATCCCAATACAACCATCAAAAATATCAGCAGTATTTTAGAAAACCTGCGTCAAACTCTACTAGAAGTTGGAACAGATGTCTATCAACAAAAGAATTCTGACTTAGATGATTTATTTACATTTGATGATGATGAATTTGCTGATGCTAAAACTGAAATGGATATTTCGCAAGATAATAGCGTCAAGGCAGTAGTTAGCGTATCCAACGATGCCAACATTGAAGGTGGTGCTGGTTTAGGTCTTGATGATGATGATTATGAAGCCGTTGACTAGTACCGCTTAGCTCTTTGTAGCAGGTTAGATATCGTTACTGGTTTCAAGTTAAATCAATGGTTACTCTATTTACGCCCACGTCTACTAGCCAAATAATAAGATTGTAAATAATCAAGTTTGGCTTGCTTGGCTGGAAGTAAACAACTCTTAGTAGTAACCGTACTATGTTTTCTGGTTCTGATTTTGCTAAAGTACAATCAACAAACCATAGGAAAAAATTAAGATTTTATGGCAGGGGACTATTATCAAATTCTGGGCGTATCCCAAGATGTAGATAAAGATGAATTAAAGCGTGCTTATCGTCGTCTGGCTCGCCAGTATCATCCCGATGTCAACAAAGAACCGGGAGCAGAGGAAAAGTTCAAAGAAATTAGTCGCGCCTATGAGGTTCTTTCTGAACCTGAAACCCGCGCCAGATACGATCGCTTTGGCGAGGCTGGCGTAGGTGGTGCAGCAGGGGCATCAGGATACGATTACGGTGATATGGGCGGTTTTGCCGATATCTTTGAAACTATCTTTAGTGGATTTGGCGGTGGCGTTGGTACTAGTCAAGGTCAATCTCGTCGTCGTAATGGCCCAACAAGAGGAGATGATCTACGACTAGACTTAAAGCTGGACTTCCGAGAGGCTGTCTTTGGTGGCGAAAAGCAAATAAAAATTCCCCATCTAGAATCATGTGACACCTGCAACGGTACGGGAGCTAAACCAGGTACAGGCGTTAAAACCTGTGGTACTTGTGGCGGTAGCGGTCAGGTACGTCGTGCAACTCGCACTCCTTTTGGTAGTTTCGCTCAGGTTGCAGCTTGTACTACTTGTAATGGCACAGGACAAGTAATCGAGGAAAAATGTAATACTTGTCATGGTGCAGGTCGTCAACAAGAAACTAAAAAGCTAAAAATTACTATTCCCCCTGGGGTGGACAATGGAACTCGCCTGAGAGTTTCTGGGGAAGGAGACGCCGGAGTTCGTAGCGGTACACCAGGTGATCTATACGTATATTTGTTTGTTGAATCTGACAAAGAGTTTACCAGAGAAGGAATTAACATCAGGTCAGAACTTACCATCAGCTATCTACAGGCAATTTTGGGCTGTAGTTTAAATATAAATACTGTTGATGGCAAAGAAGAATTAATTATTCCGGCAGGAACTCAACCTAATACTGTGCTAACTCTAGAAAATAAAGGCGTACCCAAGCTAGGTAATCCTGTCAGTAGAGGAAATCACTTGATTACAGTCAAGATAGATATTCCAACTAAGCTCAACTCTGAAGAAAGGGAACTATTAGAAAAGCTTGCCAGCGTTAGAGGTGAAGCTACAGGTAAAGGTAACAAAGAGGGCTTTTTGGGAGGTTTATTCCAAAAATGAACCCTGTTGACTCTTCAAAAGGTGCGGATAATGCTACCTCTAAAGAGGCTGATGCTCATCTAGATTTGCGCGGTACCCCTTGTCCGATTAATTTTGTGCGAACTAAGCTTCGTTTAGAACAAATGTCCCCTGGTTCTTTATTAGAAGTTTGGCTTGATTCTGGTGAGCCGATTGAACAAGTTCCAGACAGCCTAAAGATGGAAGGCTATCACTTAGAAGCTATTGATGAGCGTCAGAACTTTTTTTCGTTACTAGTTCGTCGTCCGACAAAATCGTGAAGGATGAAGATTTAAACGGCGCAGTTGAGCTTAAGCTAGATCGCTCAAGTCAGTATATAGATATTGATCGTCAAATCATTGGCACTGTAGTTGCTGTTCAGGCTAACTTTTACCATGTCAAGCTAGAAAATAATGACATGGCTCGCTTTTTGCTGTGTACCCGTCGGACTCGGCTCAAAAAAATTGGGCAAAAAGTGATGGTTGGCGATCGCATCATCGTCGAAGAACCAGATTGGCAAGATGCTAGAGGAGCGATCGCTCAAGTTATTCCTCGCACCACCGAACTACAGCGTCCTCCTGTTGCCAATGCCCATAGCATTTTACTAGTATTTGCGGTTGAAGAACCTACTTTAGATCCCTGGCAGCTAAGTCGCTTTTTAGTTAAAGCGGAATCTACTGCTTTAAATTTATGCTTATGTCTCAATAAATGCGATTTGATTACCCAGTTGCAGCAGCAACAATGGCAGGAACGTCTTGAGCAATGGGGTTATCAAGCAAACTATATTAGCGTTCAGCAGCAGTCTGGCATCAATGAGCTACTAGAACAGTTAAAAGGAATGATTACCGTGGTAGCAGGACCAAGTGGTGTGGGAAAATCAAGCTTAATTGATGTCTTAATCCCCTCTGTTAACCTGAGGATTGGTAAAGTCTCAGGCAAGCTACAGCGAGGTCGTCATACTACCCGCCATGTAGAGTTATTTGAGCTTCCTGGGGGTGGTTTGTTGGCAGATAGCCCAGGCTTCAACCAGCCAGATTTAGACTGCCTTCCTCAAGATTTAGTCCAATATTTTCCCGAAGCCAGAGCTAGACTACATATAAAAAGCTGTCAGTTTAGTGATTGTCTGCATCGAGATGAACCTAACTGCGCAGTTAGAGGAGATTGGGAACGTTATGAATATTATCTTGATTTTTTAGATAAGGCGATCGCTCGTCAAGATATTTTAGATCGACAGCCAGATCGAGAGTCTAGCCTAAAACTAAAGGTCAAAAGAGAAGGAAAAAGCCATTACGAACCAAAATTACAAACTAAGAAATACCGTCGTACCTCTCGCAAAAAGAAACATCAAAATCTACAAGATGTTTACGATCGACAGTTACAAGAAGAAATGGAAGATGAGAATTAACTAGGTGATTATCAATTAGGTCAATATGCAAACTACTTCTGAATATATCTGCGCTTTTTGTGGTGAGTCTAATAGTACTTTCATCGATCTAAGTGCGGGAATGCAGCAATTCTATACCGAAGATTGCCAAGTGTGTTGTCGTCCTAATGTTTTATATATTTATGTTGATGAAGATACTCTAGATGTTCAAATCAACAGCGATTATGAAGAATAAGGTTTAAGTAATTTCATTTAAGTAATTTTTATTAAGTTGACAACTATATTTTTAAAATAAGAAAAAATACTTAGCTGTAAATGTAAAAATACTGAGATTAACTTTAAATATTAGTTTATTTCTTGTTTAAAATTAGGTGGACTTTCGGATGGCAATTGGCTGACAAGCACATAACATTTAGAGCAGAAAGTTACAAAGTAAAAAGTAAGTCAAACATACGAAATATTATTTCTTGATTGACTTTAAATAAACCAAAAGCTAGGGGGTTGCTCAACGTTTTTTCTCTGAACAATTTCGTAATTAGCTAAGGCTTAGTTTATTTTGTAACTAAAAAAGAAAATGCGGTCAAATATATTCAGTCTGCAAACTAGTAGATTTCACCGCAAATGTTTAATGAATTGTTTTGTGACTCTATATGGCTAATAATCATAACACAGATGCTGCCGATCAAGCAAGAGGTAGCCAGGATCGATCAGATCTTGCCAACGCAGAATGGGTGCAAATTGCCCCAGATAAAGTAGTGGTAGCTACTGCCGAGCGTGCTTGGTTATATAAACCTAGTTCTGCTGATGATCGCTTTGCTCAATCAATGGAAGGTGCTGGTAGTTTTGCTACCACTCGGAAGTTATTAGATACAGCAATCGCTGTTGCTAAGTATGCAATCAAGTCCGAACTTAGACCACCTGCGTTAACTCCTGTTCGCTGGATTTGGCGATTGGCTGGTGCTTATCACCTGACTTCTTCTGTCCCAGATCTAATGAGAGATGCTGCTAAAAGCTTTGCTGCTAATAGGCGTTTTGCATTAGAAGAGTGGGCTTTAGAAAAAGCTGAAGAGGAAACAGGTCACGATCGCCTAGCTTTGCTCGATATTCAGTCCTTGGGTTACGATGCTGAGGCTGTAGTTAAGACTCTTGTTCCTCCTGCTGCTGTTGCTTTGATGGATTATTTTACTCGTAGTGCCAAAGATAGCAATCCAATCGATTGTGTGGGCTATACCTACACAATGGAACGTTTATCTTTGGGCATTGAAGAGGATTATATCCAAAAGGTTGAAGCTTTGTTTCCAACTCAGACCAATGCTACTCGCTGTTTGCGCGTACATAGTTCCGTTGGTGCTGATGCTGGACACGCAGTAGAAAATGTCTCACTAGTAGCAGGGCTTACTGCCTCTGAAAGAACTCGTGTGGCAAGAGCTTGTTATGAAACTGCACTTATGTCTTTTAGTCCACCACCTGGAGGCTATATTTCTGATGTTGAGCTTCAGCAAACCCTAGAATTATTAAAGCTTAATTAATTCTATTAGCTGAAAGTTGATTTAAGCCTACTCACAAAATAATTCATCAACCAAAAACAACCAGTTTTTGGTACATGTTCACAACTAAAAATTCACGGAGAATAAATATGAATACTGCAACAGCTACTCAAATCAAACACGTTGAAAATACTCTAGAAGTTTTGAATCAATTTGGCATCGAAATTGAGCTTGACAATATCTTGGCTCAAGAGTTTGAAGCAGGATTATCTAGCGATATTAGCAACTGCATTTAGATTTTAAGACTTGCATATCATTCAGACAAATGCACTTGTTTCGCTTTTCATCAACTAAAAATTCACGGAGAATAAATATGAATACTGCAACAGCTACTCAAATCAAACACGTTGAAAATACTCTAGAAGTTTTGAATCAATTTGGCATCGAAATTGAGCTTGACAATATCTTGGCTCAAGAGTTTGAAGCAGGATTATCTAGCGATGTTAGCAACTGCATTTAGATTTTAAGACCTGCATATCATTCAGACAAATGCACTTGTTTCGCTTTTCATTTATTTAGTAGATAATGCCTGTTAAAGGCTTACAACTTTACCTCATTAAGTTTATTTTTAAGTCAAATAAGCTTAGTGAGGTATTAATTTTGCTTCTTCAAAATTTTTCTTTAGTTAATCTGATAAAGTAGATTTACCTGCGATCGCTGTTGCCTCATCCAGATGTTTAACCAGTGTTTTCTGAGGTAATGCGCCTTGGATATGCTGCCAGGGAAGAATTTGCTTACCTGAATCCCAATGATCGTGAACATAGTAATCTAAGGTGGGTATTTGCCCTCGCAGTTGTTTAAAGGCTCGTTTGTAGCTGCCTACAGAGTCACCATATTCTCTGGTTAATTGCAGCAGCTTTCCTAAACGGCGATCACCACGAGAAATCAAAGCCTGAATTACTGACCAATTATAGCTTTCAGGTCGAAAATCAATACCCTGTTGGCGTAGATTTTTCTCTAGATATTTTAGTCTTTTCTGGGCTTGGGGATTGACTCCAAACCATTGAAAGGGAGTGTGAGATTTTGGTACGAAGGTGCTGCATCCTAAGGTCAGGCGTAAACCAGGAACAGCTTTTTTAATTGCCGACATCATAGACACAGTTGCTTCTACATCAGCCATATCTTCTCCTGGAATACCAACCATTCCGTAAAGCTTAAGGGCTTTTAAGCCTCCTGCTTTGGCGTTAATAGCTGCTTGAATGATTTCGTCGTTAGTAAGTTTTTTATTGACGATCTGTCTAACTTTGGCTGAACCACTTTCTACAGCAATGGTAATTGAGCGAGTATCACGGTTTGCTAAGGTAGCTGCCAGCTTTTGGGTGACGGTGTTGGTACGTACTGAAGCAATACTAAGACGCACATCTTTATATTGAGGCTGAGATAAATAATCTAAGATGTCTGCAAATTCTGGATGCTGGGTTACAGATGCGCCTAGTAAACCCAAACGCCTAGTAACCTTCAAACCTTTTTCAATAGCAGGAATTAAAGAGTCATTTAAAGATGCAGTACGAAATGGCAAAGTCAAATAGCTAGCCAAACAGAAGCGACACATTTCAGGACAACTGCGGACAACCTCCACCATATAGATATTCTCCCAGGCTGCCTTTTCCGTAACTACGGTAGAAGCCGAGAGAGTATTGCCACGATAGGTTTGTTTTTGAACTGCTGCGGGAATATTAGGATCGATAGGTGCGATCGCGCTTATTTCGCCATCAAGACTATGATAAGTTACTTCATATAAGCCAGGAATATAAATACCTGGAACTTGAGCTAAATGCTTAAGCTTAGTTTGACGATCTGCGTTTCTTACCTGTTGATAAGCATCAATAAAGCTATCGAGTAAATTCTCTCCATCTCCTAGCAAAATTACATCAAAGAAATCGGCAAAGGGTTCAGGATTAGCGGTTAAAACAGTTCCCCCTCCAAATACCAAAGGATGATCGTTTTGTCTATCAATGCTCTCAAGAGGAATATCTAAAGACTCTAATAGATTAAAAATATTAACATAGTCTAGTTCCCAAGATACTGAAAAACCCAGTAATTCGGGATTTCTGGGTAGAGTTTCGCTTAGGTCGGTAAATAGGCGACTGACATCAACATCAGAACGCAATGCCAAAGTCGCCCAAACGATTTGAAAACCCAAACTAGTAATACCAATGGTGTATTCATTAGGAAAAGCAAAAATAGCGGGAATGGCGTTGATCTCTGGAGTTGCAGGAGTAAATAACAGACGTTCTTGTTGAAATACAGTCACAGATTATTAATTGGTTGGCTTTGGTTGTAGCTTAGATATGCACCTATTTTAATTATCTATCCCTTTGGGGTCAGGTTGCAGAAATTCTCAATATGTATTTCTAAAAATTACAATTACCTCCTATAGCGATTTAACCATCTCATACTAAATTCGATTGACAAAGGTAGTTATCAACTTTTTGAACTCTGACCTCTGAAATAAACAACTTATCTATTTACCTATACGAACAGGATTTAGTATAACTGCTCTAACTGTCATAACTGTTAAATAATCAGAGATGGTCTTTCAGTATGTTGTGTATATTTCTAATCGTGTTTTTAACTATTTTTTCTGGCTTTTAACTGCATCCGAATATCGGCATGAACTTCTTTGGTAATCGGATAGAAATAGGTCAAAACTAAACCAACAATTAGAAACACTGTAGGCAAAGGCGCGATCGCAATACGAATAGCTAACAAAGCACTGTCTGGCTGCACAGGAATAGCTTCTCCTGGTACACGAGCGATAAAACCAGACCATTCCAATACTATTCCAATTAGAAATAAAGCTAAAGCTAATCCTAATTTCTGCATAAACACCATGAAGCTATAAAAAACACCTTCTCTTCTTTGACCTGTATTTAATTCATCTAGATCTACTACATCGGGAATCATCGACCAAGGAATGAGATAGGCTACGGAGACACCAAAGCCAGCCATAACTGCTCCTAGATAGAGCAAGGTAACTTGTCCAGGCTGAATTAGAAATAATGCTGCTTGGGCAAAGATCCAAATAGCTGTACCCATATAGTAAACGGCTTTTTTTCCCAGTTTTTCGCTGACAAATTTCCAGAAAAACAACATGACTAAAGCTGTTCCCTGAACGGCGATTGCCACCATATTAAAAGCAGCCTCGCTCATCTCCATCCAAGCAACTACGTAGTAAATCAGAATCGAAGCTGTCATTTGTACTCCTAACCAGGAACACATATAAATCCCAATTACATATAAAAAAGCTTTGTTAGCAAAAGCAATCTTAAGCTGTTCTTTAATGGGAATATTAGGCGCATTATCAGCCTTATTCTTAGTTGCGATCGCTTCTGTGCTATTGAGGTGAGCTTCTGTCTTGGCATAAACTAAGGTCAAACCAAAGCCGATAAATTGTAAACCCAATAAAATACTGGCAATTGCCGTAATGTTAATTCCTTTAGCGGTAAATAGCTGGAAAAAACCATAAACTATTCCTATTGCTCCTAAAGCAGCAAGAATAAAACCGAGTATTTTTTTTCCCTGTTTTTGCAACAGTGGTGCAGCACCTTTTTCTTGAATCCGAAAAGTACACCACAATATAGCTACTATAGACACCAAGGTGCAGACCAATCCTAAAACTAGAAATCTTTGTTCTAAATTGTCTGGATAGGCTGCGGTAATAAAACCAGCCAAGACTAAAGATAGAATACTGCCACCAATGGAAAAAGCAAAGCGAAAGCTATTAAGATTTGTACGTTCATTATAGTCTTGGGTTAATTCAGGGGTTAATGCCGTATAGGGCAAATTTACTGCCGTATAAGCTATATTAAACAGCGTGGCAATGATGATGTAATAGGCAAACAAGCACCATTTATTGACGCTAGGATCTGCGCTGAAACTTGGTACAATCCATTGTAGTAAAAAGAAAATTCCAAAGGGAATTGCCCCAAATAGCATCCAGGGTATACGCCTTCCCCATTTTGTCCGAGTCCGATCGCTCAAAATTCCAGCAATAGGATCGTTAATTGCATCTCCAACCTTACCGATGGCTAAAATGCTTCCCGCTAAACCCGCAGGTAATCCCGCCACATTAGTAAAAAAATATAACAGAAAAAATACTAAAATATTAGCCGTGATGGCTGGTCCCATATCTCCAGAACCATATGCCAGCTTGGTAGTGAAGTTAAGCTTTTCTCGATCTATTGACTTTTCGCTGATGTCCAATTATTTTAAATTCCTATTTTTATGACAGATTTACACATTACATGGTCAGAATATCATCATAAAATCGAAACTCTAGCTGTCAAGATCTATCAATCAGATTGGCAGTTTAATCAAATTGTTTGCTTGGCAAAAGGTGGTTTAAGAGTTGGAGATATTCTTTGTCGGCTATATGACCAACCATTAGCTATTCTCTCTACTGCTTCTTATGGAGGAGAAAATAATCAACAGCGTGGTCAAATTAAGTTTTCTGAACATCTGGCGACAATTCAACCTTTAGGCGATCGCATTTTACTGGTAGATGATTTGGTTGACTCTGGGGTTAGTTTAGCCGAATCTTGGAACTGGCTGATTACAAAATACGGTGCCAACATAGCAGAAATTCGCACTGCTGTAATTTGGTACAAAAGTACGTCGATAAAAATACCTGATTATTATGTTGACTATCTTCCTAATAATCCTTGGATTCATCAACCATTTGAAAAGTATGAACAAACCAACATTACTAGTCTTGCTGCTCAGTTCAATAAAGTTAAGATAAACTAAATACGCCAAATTACGGAAAACTTCATCAAAACTTTAAAATAAATAAGTTAAATTAGTTGAAAAAACTAGTATATTTACTGAAGACAGAAAGTTGAGTTTACAATTAACCTATATTTTAGTCATAAAGACTTAAATTGCTCGTAAAATAAAAAAATAGGAGCGTTGTCAGCCAAACAACACCCCTAATACCAACCATATAGAACCGTTAAGCAATATTTGAGTCAAGTCGTAAATCGCTATAAAGAGTTATCTAGTGTTAGCTAGAACTCTTGCTGTTAATGAGTCTATAATATTCTCTATTTTACGCCTATCTCTAAACTTTATCATGCTCCTGAAAAGTCATAAAGATATTTAGAGGTTTGAATTATAGACCGCCACGAAGGTTTGGCTAATGTTAAGTTTTTTAAACTTTTGCTAAAAGCATATTCTTGAATATCTGTTTTTGGCTTTTGCCTCAAGATTTTCTCCGAAGCTATAAAAAAAATTTAGGAGTGTCGTCAGCCAAACAACGCCCCTAAGATCATTTTTATAGAACTGTTAAGCAATATCTTAATCGAGTCGTAAATTGAGAATTAGCTAGCTCGAAGTAATTTAGAGTAAACCTTATTCTTTACTCAAGACAATTCAATTATACGTTCTATAAAAACTTGATATTTCGCCGATTTTACATAAATTTACATTTTTTTACAATTAAAAAAATCAAAACAAACTTAATTGCGTAGGATGGGGATCGAGCTTATTCCATGGCAAGGCAGGAATATTAGAGTTATGAGCCTTTAATAGAGAGTAAAAATACTTAGCAGTATCAGGCGATCGCACTTCTTGGGGGCAATGAACGAAAAAATAAACTGTTTTCCCTTGACATAACCAGTTATTTAAATCATGCGCCCACTGTTTTAGATAAGCCTGATTGTATTGTCGATCGGGGTTGCTAATAAAACGTACAAAAGCAGTATTGCCAGTAACTACCTGCCTAAGAGGAACATTAGGTTTTTTTCTGGGGGAATGAATTTGGGGATCGTCTGGACAATTGTAGATAGGGCGAGTGTCAAGCAAAGTTCTGGCTATATTTAAGTCTGCTAGCAAAGAATTAAGGCGATCGCTATACTCTTGTTTAAACCAATCTAAGTGTCGTACTTCCAAAGCCAAAGATAAATTGGATTGGCTACAGGCAGTCAAAAATTCGGTTAAATCGACAAAATTCTCTGGACTATAGCTGGGAGGTAGCTGGATAAATGTTGTTCCCAGACGATCGTTCAAGCCTGAAATTCTATCTAAAAAACTCAAGGCATTAAAAATACAGGGAGATAACAAACCTTGATGAGTAATATTTCGATTTACCTTGGGACATAGCTTAAAGCCGACTGGAGTTTGCGCCACCCAATTTTTTACTGTTGCTTCTGAAGGAACAGCATAAAAAGTTGTATTTCCTTCTACCGTAGTAAAACGCTGGCTATATAGCTTTAAAAAATCTCGCGGTTTGCTTTTGGGAGGATACAAATTACCTACCCAATCCTTATATGACCAAACTGCACAGCCAAGATAAAAGTTCACCTTTAATTTAATTATTTTTTCTTACAGTCTACTATCTAAAGATCTACTAACATGGGGTTAGCGATCTAACCCACAAAATATTAGGTAAAAGCGATCGCTAAATTTTTCAATATAAGCGATCGCCTCAACAACATTTGAACATAGTGCGGGATGGACGTTTCCTGAAACGTTTATGTACAATCATATCTGTTGTTCTTATTGATTCAGTTGAGCCACAATAGTTTGGGGCCAAAATTCTTGCACATCTTTAGGTAACATATTAGCCACGTCTTGGATTTCCCCTTGAGTTACCCATGCAGACAGCACGGCAAAAACCCCTTGAATTAAAGCTTCTATTTCTATAGGATAATCTCCCTGGGGCAAGTTACCTTTTACTTTATCTACAAAAGCATCTACAGATCTCTCTTTGGTAGGTGTGGCTGCTGGTTTCCAACCCTGATAATAAAAACCTGCCAACAGTACAGGAAGCTGTGCGACTAGTTGAGCAGCTTCTTCAAGGGGAATGCGATCGCGCAAACCATGTAGAACTGCTTTAATGCCAATAAATACAAGATGTTTATCTTCTATATCAATTTGTTGAGCAACGTCGTTTATAAATTGATGTGTTTTTTCTGTGGTGCGGTCAAATACCGCCAATCCATTAGCAGACATAAGTAATTGTAAAGTTTTATTTTTTGCTTTCTAAGACATTCTGACAAAACTAAGACTTATTAAACATCTTGCTGAGTATGTATTTATCGTAGGTGTAGCCAGCAAATATTAGCAATCTCTATTCCTTAAGAAGTATATTTTTAAACTATTATTGCCAGTAATTTTAAAGTCACGTGAGGCTATTGTTGTCATGGTAGTGATTAGGGAGAAATATAGGCGCAAGGAAATGCTCACCAAGACATTCATGAATTTGAATGAAGCCTATTTAACGCTACTTTCGGGTTAAGACAAGCGAGACTTGCGCTTGCTGAAATGAATTCAGCGCGCTTCCTCGCTCAATTAAACGGTTAGGGTAGCTATAAGCTCTAAGCTTTAGGTTTTAAGCCTTTAAAAGATTTTCTGACCAGCTAGATTAAGAAATTTGCTCAGAAAAAATAATCTTTCAATTAACCCATTGACAAGGGTTTCAGTTTATCCCGAACTCAGGTTATCTAGCAATCAAATTATTGTCTCAATAATTCTTTTAGCTTGATTAGCGTATCCACTGCCGAAGAGATTGAAATGGTTCAAGACGTGATAAAGATTATAAATACTTTTACGTTGTTGATAACCACTGTCTAATTGCCAAGTCTCATTGTAGCCATGATAAAAAACAGCAGGAAAACCACCAAATAATTCTGTCATAGCAATATCAGTTTCGCGATCGCCATAATATGTGGCAGGATCTATGATTACAGGTGAGCCATCAGAGGTAATTGCAGCATTCCCAGACCAAAGATCGCCATGTACTATAGAGGCTTCAGGCTGCCTATCAGCCAATCTATCCCTAACTGCATCAATAACCCTGTTTGTATCAGGAAAACTTCCGCCACTACGTTTAGCCAACTTTAACTGATAGCCGATACGCTGTTGGGCAAAAAAGTCTGCCCAGTTATCCATCCAGGTGTTAACCTGAGGCGTAGAACCAATAGTGTTATTAATTTCAAATCCAAAGTTTTGGTTTGTTCCTTGACGGTGCATTGCTGCCAACTGACGACCCATTTTTGTCCAGCTTTCATTATTTCCCCTACCCAAATCTAGCCATTGCAGGACAATATAACTAGAATCATTAGCTATTCCCCAACATATAGGCTGTGGCACGGTAATTGTCTGAGTATCATACATTTGCCTTAGTCCTAAAGCTTCGGCTGCAAACATTTCTACCTGAGAAGCCTGATTGAGCTTAACGAAATATTCTGTATCATTTCCGCTTATTTTATAACCTTGATTGATACAGCCTCCACTGACCGATTTCGTATTGGCGATCGCAAATTCTTTTCCTGTAGCTTGGGTTATGGCTTGAGTAATCTGTGTCCACATTGGCTTGAAAGTTGAAAATTTAACTAAATATTAGATCGATTAATAATTTAGTAAAATTACCATACATCCAAATGTAAATTAAAGTAGTAAATAAACTTGTAATCAAGCTAATGAATGATTGCAGTTAGCTTAAAAACTTCAACAGACCAAGTTGATTCAAAGATTAAACTAAGCGTAACTTTTATATGTCTTCTCAGCCTTCTCCTCATGAAATCCTCCAGACACTACTACCCCACTTAAAAGTGGCTGCGGGTTATGCACAGCAGATTCAAGCCAAAATTGTTTCTTTACCAGCCAAAGAAGCAAGGGATAATTTTTTATCAACAGCATTAACCGATGCGGATCTTTCAATTCAGACTTTAGTAGAAGTAGCTTTACTAGGAACTTTTCGGGATCTTGCCTTTTATGGTGAGGAATATGAAAAATCCCGTAATACTAAATATTTTACTTCTACGGCATTAGGCAAAAATGATTATTTAATTACCTTAGATCCCATTGATGGCACTCAGTACTATCTCGATGGTTTTGATAATTACCAAATTATTTTAAGTATTTTAAATGCAGAACACTATGAAGCGGTAATTGCTATTTCTCCTGCACAGGATTGCTATTACTATACTTTTAAAAATCAGGGGGTATATAAAGGCAAGTTAGATCGAGATTTAGATGAATGCCAATTATTAAAGGTCACAAATCCCGATCGAAGTATTTTATTAGGTTGGGGAATGGCACACCTCAAACCTGCTTTGCAATCCAAGTATAATGTAATCGATATCAAAAACTGCTATTCTAGCGATCGCCAATTACCCAACTATAACGGCCTTTTTTCAGGAGATCTAATTGGCTGGATTACTAAACGGGGTAAGTTTATTGATAGTGCTGCACTTGCTTTTATGGCACAGGAAAACGGCTGCAAGGTAACAGGATTAGATGGTTTACCCTTGCCTCCTTTACAAGCCTGTAAAGACTATAGCTATAATGGCGCGATCGTCGCTAATTCCTTAGAACTTCATCAAGATTTATTGGCAGCCTGTCGAAAATTAGGAGACGATAATTAATTTCTAATCAATTAATAATAATTTATCTATTTTGACGATGATTGATAATTAATTCTGCTAATTCACAAAAGCCTTCCCCTTCATATTTACTGGTAATATAAGTAGGTAAATACTTTAAGCGATCGCGATACTTCAAAACATTTGCCACCCCCACTGAAAGAGGAAACTGTTTTTGATTGAACATAGACTCATCATTAGGACTGTCACCCACAGTCAATATTTCTTCTATTTTTAACTTAGGAAAATACTGCGGAATCACTTTACTCAAGCCAAAAGCTTTATCTTGATGTAACGATTTTATATGACACTGAATAGTACTGTAAGTAAATCCAAAACCTTCGGATTGACATATATACTCTATTTGCTCTAAGCAATCTTGACTCAATCCCTCAACATCAAAAGTCCAGTCTGTTAAGCGAAAACGGTTATCTTGCGACTCTTTTAGCTGAGGAAACTTGCTTTGCAATAACCCAAAGACTCGACTTAACTCGAAGCGATGTTCATCGATGTCGATTTCAGTCATTAATTGCGGTACTACACTACCCTGCCAATAAAGTAAGCCACCATTCTCAGCGATCGCACCTACCACAGGTAAATAAGTTGCGATCGCCTGTACCCATCCTGCCGAACGTCCTGTGGTAATTAAAACATCTACTCCCACAGCAGCTAACTTGGTTAAAGTCACAAATAATTGGGAATTAAATCTCTCTGCTTGAGTTAATGTGCCATCCATATCTGAGGCGATTAATTTGATATTTCCCCAATCATAATTATTAATTGCCGTTAATCGTCCTTGATTCATAATTTATTTTCTTGTTCCCTATCCCTGTAATAAACTCTACTTGAAATACTTCTGCAAAAGCTTCTGCCAATTTAACCCGAACTCGATCTGTGGAAATACTAGGAATAAACTCGGCTAAACTGCCAACTGGCTTATCGACTATGCCACAAGGGACTATTTGCTTGAATCCACTCATGTCTGGACATACGTTTAAGGCGAAACCGTGCATGGTAATCCAGTGACGAACCTTTATGCCAATGGCAGCTATTTTCTTCCCTTCTAGCCAAACTCCCGTTAATCCTGGGACACGATAAGCTTTTAAGTTATATTTAGCTACGGTGTTAATTATGACTTCTTCTAGCTGTCTGAGGTACCAGTGTAAATCCTGTTGATAATAGCGCAGATTAAGAATTGGATAGCCTACTAACTGATTAGGACAGTGATAAGTAACTTCTCCGCCTCTTTCGGTACGATGGATTTCAAAATCACTTACTTGCGGATCGAATTTGAGGAAATCAAGAGTAGAACCTGTTCCTAATGTATAGACAGGCGGATGTTCTAGTAAGATCAAAACATCGTTTAAACTGGGATTGCTAATTCTTTCCGTTACTAGCGATCGCTGATATGCCCATGCTTGTCTATATTTAATTAATTTATAGTTATTCAATTCACAATATCTTTTATTTTGCATCATATTGCTATTTTATTTAAACAAATATTAAACAATGTAACAGAACATCAAAACAATTGAAATTTTTAATGTTTTGTAAGCTACAAAGTGCTAGTATATTCACCATAAAGCTATTTAAAAAAGAGCATTGTCTTCAGGAATTGCAAAGAACAAATAAACTGCAAACTATCCTAAATATATAATGTTTGAACCAGTAGATTTTCCATCAGCACAAGTTAAATTTAAGCCTAAACCAGTTTAGTTAACCTTTGATAATTGTTTAGGAAATCTGCAAATCACAGGACTGTAAAGCTGTAATAGAGAGATCTGTAGTAGTTATATTTAAAGCTTATAGTACCTGAGCCGACCAGAGTTAAATTGCAAACTTCAATTTTCAAGGTAAGCTTAGCTACTAATTTTGTAGTTCAAAAATACCCTTTTTAGATTGAAAAACTTGTATATCTTACTACTAATTAGTAAGAACGATATATCTACTTTGTTGTTAGCTTTGCAACTGTATTATATGGAGTAGCAAACATGAAGCTTTTGATCCAAGGAAACAACATTGCAGTCACGGAATCAATTCATGATTATGTCGAACAAAAATTAGAAAAGGCGGTTAAACACTTTCAAAATATAACCAGTAAAGTAGATGTTCACCTATCTGTAGCTCGCAATTCTCGGATTGAAAAAAAACATAAGGCTGAAGTTACGGTATTCGCCAACGGAACAGTAATCCGCGCTCAAGAAGGAAGCGAAAGTCTTTATGCGAGTATAGATATGGTCGCAGATAAAATAGCACGTCAGTTACGCAAGTATAAAGAAAAGCATTTAGCCAAAAACGCCCATGCTCATGTGCGCCAAGATGAAGCAGTAGAAGAAGGCGCTGTAATCAAAACCCAGGAGTTAGATAGCGATCGCGCCCCAGAATTACCTGCTAAAGTAGTTAGAAGCAAGTATTTTGCTATGCCGCCGATGACTACAGAAGAGGCTTTAGGACAGCTACAGCTTATAGATCACGATTTTTATATGTTCCAGAACAGTGAAACTAAAGAAATCAACGTTATCTATAGTCGTAATCATGGTGGCTATGGCGTAATTCAACCTCGTTCGGATAGCGATGCTCGCCAAGCAGACTATTCACACTAAGTAAGGAATGAGGGATGAGGAAGCTACGTTTAAAGTTTGGTCTTTTGCCTTCATTAAAAGTTTGAAAGATAAAAGGTAAGAAAGATTAGCAATGGTTACTAGTTTTTCTTGCCTTCTTTATTTCGATGTTGAACTATGGGCGGGGGTCACTCGCTTACTCCCTACTTCTTGCTAAAGATCGCGACTATTGCTATGAGGACATGACTATAACTCCGCCCAATTTACTTTTTGTGTGCTGAATTATTCCACATATTAGTAGATCTAGAGCGAACTTTTCGAGCATTTGTCGCTGCATCATCTTCTTCTTGTAGCTCTGCTAATAAAGGTTTTACTAATTTAACTATGTTTTTCCAGGATAAGTCTTTTTCAGGTAGGTATTTAGCTAGATCTTTTAAAGCATCTTGAGCTTCTTTAATGACTCGATCTAGATCTTGTTCTTGTTCTTTTTCTGCTGTTAAAGGAATAGAGCTACGCAAAAGGTCTTTTTGAACCGCAGCCAATCCTTTGCGAACTTCCTGAGTGATTTGGACGCTATATTCTGAGCGTCCCTTCAATTTTTGTTTGTTATATCCTTGCTGGGAAGAAGCGTATAATGCAGGCAGTCTATTAAGAGCATAAGTAGCTACTTCTATTGGGTTGACAAACTTTTGAATATTATTGGGCAGGCGAGCTATCTGCCTTTCGATTTCCTCTGAAACCAATACTTCCATAACGTTGCGATTAATATAATTATTTTCTGAGCCGTTAATTGCCATCGCTGTAAATTTTACTAACAAATAATACTAGAGCAGATAAGAATTTAAAATCAAATCTTACTTTCTCTATATATACATAAATAAACTTGATTGCCCAGGAGCAAGCACTGTGAATTAGCGGATATTTGTCTAAACTTTATTTTTTACAGTTATCAAACTGCATTTCTTCACGGAGAAATTAAATTAGACTCAATCAGATTATTTATATTCTCTTGTTAATAAAACTAATTAAGCTATTTCATTTGCTCTTTAATTAATTTAATTACTGGATCGACTTTTTCAGGAAAAATAACTACCAAATCATTGGATTGAGCTAAATTTAAAGCTTTGTGAATAGCCTCTATTTCATCTAGCATAATTTCATAGCTAGCACCAGAATCCTCTTGACAGATACCTTTGACAATTAGATCGGCAACTTCTTTTGGTTCTCTGCCTCTAAAGTCTTGGTCTTCTTTAATCAAAATATGATTAAAATTCTGAGCCGAAATATTACCCAACAAAACTAAATCCTCATCGCGGCGATCGCCAGGACCGCCAACTACGCCAATTCTTTTGCCCTGCCAGTTACAGACAAAATCGCCCACAGCCTTGTATCCATGGGCATTATGAGCATAGTCTACCAGCACGTGGAAGTCCCCCACATCAAATAGATTCATTCTGCCTGGAGTTTGTTCGGCAGAAATTTGAAACGTACGTATTCCTCGGCGGATAAGCTCTATATCAACTCCTTGGGCAAAAGCTGCCAAACAGCCAGCTAAAGCATTAGCAATCATAAAAGGAGCCATACCTTGCATCGTCATGGGAATATTAATCGCTTTTTCAATCCTGAGGGTCCATTTTCCTTCTAAAATTGAAAGATAGCCATTTTCATAAATTGCTGCAAGCCCGTTACGACGGCGATGCTCGATAATAATTTGATTATCAGGATTCATCGAAAAATATGCCACTTTGCAGTTTACCCGCTCTGCCATTGCTGCGACTAAAGGATCGTCAGCGTTCAAAATTGCATAACCGTCAGCTTTAACCGTTTCGGCAACTATGCTTTTAACTCTTGCCATTTGTTCGATGGTATCAATACCACCCAAACCAAGATGATCGGCAGCGACGTTTAAAACCACTCCAATATCACAGCTATCAAAAGCCAATCCTGAACGCAACATACCGCCCCGCGCAGTTTCTAGTATGGCTACTTCCACTGTAGGATCTCTGAGGATCGCCCCTGCACTATAAGGACCTGTATTGTCTCCCTGCTCGACTAAATATTCTTGAATATAAATGCCGTCGGTAGCGGTAAAACCGACTACTTTATCGGTTTGGCGATAAATATGAGCAATTAGACGGGTAGTAGTAGTTTTACCATTTGTTCCCGTAATCGCGACGATGGGAATACGGCTAGGAGCGTTGTTAGGAAACAACATTTCCAATACTGAAGCGCCAATGTTACGAGGAAGTCCCATACTAGGGGAAGCGTGCATTCTAAAACCAGGAGCAGCATTAACTTCGACGATAACCCCTTTAGTTTCTTTTAAAGGGCGACTAATATCTGAGGTCACAATATCAATGCCTGCAATATCAAGACCAATTATTTTAGCCACTCTTTGAGCTATCCAGATATTTTCGGGATGAATTTCGTCGGTGCGGTCAATAGCAATACCGCCTGTACTTAAGTTAGCTGTTGCTCTTAAATAGGCTATTTCCTGTTCGGGTAAAATTGAATCTAAACTATAGCCTTGCTTGGTTAATACCGCCTGAGATGTAGGATCGACAATAATCTTGGTTAAAACGTTATCGTGTCCGTTACCTCTTCTGGGGTCTTGATTAATGATATCAATTAGCTCTTTGATGGTAGATTTACCATCGCCGATTACGTGAGCAGGAACTCTTTCGGCTACAGCTACAACTTTATTGTCGATCACTAAAACTCGATGATCGTTTCCCTGATAATACTGCTCAACAATTACCGATCGCGTTTTGGCAGCCTTGCTGGCTATGTCATAGGCGTTTTCTGCTTCTGACCAATCATTGATATTAATGGTAATGCCTCGACCATGATTGCCGTCTAGAGGCTTAAGCACAATGGGATATCCCCCAACATCAGCGATCGCGTCTCTTAATTCGTCTATATATTCAATTACCGTACCTTGAGGCACTCGAATTCCTGCATTACCTAGCATGGTCTTGGTGCCTTCTTTATCACTGGCAAGCTCCACTGCTAAAATGCCCGTATTATTGCTTAATGTAGCCTGAATCCGTTTTTGTCTGGCTCCATAGCCCAACTGCAACATCGCCCGCGCACCAAGCCACGCCCAAGGAATCTTGCGTGCTTCTGCTTCTTTGATAATAGTTTCTGTAGAAGGTCCTAAAGCAGTATTAGCATATAGTTCCCGCAGATCCGCTAAATCTTGCTTTAATTCGACTTGGGAATAAGTTCCAGTGTCTACAATTGAGCTACATAGTCTGACTGCCGCTCTGCCTGCATAGCGACCAGCCTGTTCTTCTACGTATTCAAACACTACGTTGAACACTCCTGGAGTGGAAGTTTCTCTAGTACGTCCAAAGCCCACAGGCATACCTGCAAGTTCTTGCAGTTCTAAAGCCACGTGTTCAACAATATGACCCATTAGTG
Organism: Waterburya sp.; assembly: GCA_965218645.1. Taxonomy (GTDB): domain Bacteria; phylum Cyanobacteriota; class Cyanobacteriia; order Cyanobacteriales; family Xenococcaceae; genus Waterburya. Next base: position 248,823 of record OZ244627.1, read on the forward strand.
TGCCTTCACTGACTCTTTCTAGAAAACCACCACGATATCCGCGAGAACAATAATGTTCGATCAGGCTAGGTAATATTTCTACTAAACCATTATAAAATCCAGAAATCTCGTTAGAGGGCTTTTCAATTAGATCCTCTAAATCTAATACCATAGCAATCAACTTATTGCGTCGGATGCTCCAGTAGTTTGGTCCACGTAACGTTTGAGTTTTCAGAATTCTCATTTTGGTTTATGTTCGCTGCTTAAGGCTGATTAACAGCACCAAGATAACTAAACTATAGTCTCGCTTTTTTGAGCTAGCAAACTGTTCTTAATGAACAATTCAATCACCAATTCAAGATTAATTTTAGTCTTTTTCCTATTTTATCTACTCAAAGGGGTATGCTGGTGCAAATCGTAGCGATCGCCGTGTTCTAGAATATGCAGCCTCAGATTGTGCAGGCTTAAAGGCTCGTTTCCCTGTACTTTTTCTAAATTGGTATGAGTCATTTCCCGTGGATCAACAATGGTGACCGTACCTTTGCCAATTACTTGAATTGTGTCGTCGTCTTCAAACATAGCACAGGTATCTTCATCAATACCAATTCCTAAAAGACTAGGATAAAGAGCGATTGCACTCAACAGCCTTGCCAAACGATTACGATTATAAAAGTGTTGATCTACCAAAACTTCTGGAATAATACTTAAGCCTGTAGACATATCCACTAAAGCACGATTGGGAGATTCAGCACTGCTGCCTCCTGAGATCATATAATGACCCATCACCGCTGCGCCAGCGCTAGTTCCTGCTAAACTAATTTTTCTCTGTTGCGCTTTGGCGATAATTTGATTCATCAAGGACGTACCAGCAAGCAAACTACAGAGGCGAAGCTGATCTCCACCAGTTAGGAAAATTCCCGTGCAGTTCTCGACAAAATTAAGATAAACTAAATCATCTGCTCCATCGCGATCGCGCACATCTAAGATCTTAATCTCCTTTGCTCCCATCTCACTAAAGAGCCGATTGTAGCGTTCGCCAATTAGATTTGGTTCTCTAGATGCACAAGGAACAACGCCTATGATGGCATCTGTTCCTCCAGAACGATTAAAAAAAGTTTGTAGTATTTGTTTGCCGTGTACTTTATCTTCAGCACCACCAATGACTAAAATGGCGTTCTTGGTGGATTGTGAAGATTCGATAATGTGATTTTTAACTTCGGTATTGATCATAATTGAATTTGTGGGCAGGAGACAAACCCTTGACTACTGCTGATCGTAACGACATTGACGATTTACTGCTGTGTCAAAAAATACTTAACTCCTGTAAATTATAAAGCTTACACTAAACCCTTATTAGTTAGTATTCTCTATTAATTCTCTTAATTATCGTGCGTTTTGATATTATCACTCTTTTCCCCGACTTTTTTGCTTCTCCTCTCAACACTAGTTTATTAGGTAAAGCGATCGCCAAAGAAATTGCTACGGTTAATTTAATAAATCCTCGTGACTTTACTACAGACAAGCATCGCAAGGTAGATGACATTACCTATGGCGGGGGTGTGGGTATGTTGCTCAAGCCTGAACCAATATTTGCAGCAGTAGAATCGTTGCCAGTTTTACCTCAACGGGAGATTATTCTCATGACTCCTCAAGGGCAATCTTTGGATCAACCTCTACTCAAAGATTTAGCTAGCAATTATCAGCAGCTAGTAATTATTTGTGGACACTATGAGGGAGTTGATGAAAGAATACGTCAGCATTTGGTGACAAAAGAGGTGTCTTTAGGAGATTTTGTCCTAACCTGTGGTGAAATTCCTGCTCTTACTTTAATTAATGGCGTAGTTCGGCTTCTACCTGGAACAGTGGGCAAAGTAGAGTCTCTCAAGGCAGAAAGTTTTGAAACCGATTTATTAGACTATCCTCAATATACTAGACCCGCAGAATATCGAGGCTGGCAAGTGCCAGAAGTATTACGTTCAGGCAATCATAAATTGATCGAGCGATGGCGTAAAGATCGGCAGATCGAGCGTACTCGCGATCGCCGTCCCGATCTTTGGAAGAAATGGCAAGAAAGTAATTACTGATTACTGATTAATAGTGCAGTTATTCGTAGTGGTTGGATTATTGAAATTAATTCCTTAATTCCCCGCTTGAGCAATTGCTACCCTCTCACATGAGACTTAGAGGTAAACCGAAAATGACAACTAATAAAATCAAACTTTTTGATGTAGTGGCATTAACCGCCGATCTACCCGAAGAAAATCTTTGGCGAGGTTAAGTGGGAACTGTAGTAGAAATTTTAGCTGATGGTGATGCTTTTGAAGTTGAATTTAGCGATCAAGAAGGACGTATCTATGAATCTCTAGGTTTACGTCCCGAACAGTTGATGGTGTTGCATTTCGAGCTAGTTTTCCCTAATTCTCAGCTTGAGATGATTACAGCCTAAAATCTGACAAAATCAACTTTTCTAGTCACTCGCGATCGCCGTCCCAATTTTTGGGAGAAATGGCAGAATAACAATAAACAATTAACAGCTATTACTCAGTTGATAATGAATACTCAAAATATAAATACTTCGAAGGTGGCGTTGGTAACTGGTGCATCTTCAGGTATAGAAAAAGCGATCGCGTTTTAGTTAATCGAAGATGGTTTAACTGTCTACGTTGCTGCTAGGCGTGTAGAAAAAATACAGCATTTAGAGCAGCTTGGAGCGATCGCCTTAAAGATGGATATTACTCAAAATAATGACGATCGCATTTTCGATAAAATCATCATGAGTTTATAATAAAACTATTTTGCAAGAGGTCTAGTAATCAGTAATTTTTGTTCGCCAATAATTATAAAAACCAGTTAGCTTTCCCCAACCCTGGTGAGGTTTAATTACAACCAACATTAAGGTGTTGAGCAGCATTCGGATATTAGTTATCAGAAAAGTAGAATAGTTCCCATGCTTCTCGATGTGAATTAAATAGCTGTGGGTAATATGCTTATACTTTCGAAATGTATTACGATTAGTAATTGAAGATGTATCGTGTATAACTTTTATTAAGTGAGTTACGGCTATCTTATGTCCTTGCCGACTATAGCGCAGACAAAAATCTAAATCTTCATAATATAAAAAATAGCGATCGCAAAATTGAGGACATTGGGAAAAGTTTTGACAGTTAATCAACAAACTACAGCCACTTACCCAATCAGTTTTGATATAGTCCTGGCTTAAATCGTTTGGCAACGTATTAATAATAGACACAGCAGCACTACCAGAGGTGAATGTTCCCCCAGCAGAAGTTATTTCTCCTGCCGAATTAATCACTATAGTTCCCAAAACTGAGATTTGGGGGTGTTTTTTAAAAAAAGGTAAGATGATTTTAACAACGTCTTGTTTAAAATAGGCATCAGGATTAATTAACCAAACAATAGCTTGATTATTTTGATTGTTAATCCAATTCAAACCTAAGTTACAGGCTTTTCCAAAACCCAGATTACAATTGGCTTCTATTATTTTTAGATGCTGGTTATCTAGTTTTGACAACTCTCGATCTTCAGGAGAATTATTAACAACAACTACCTGATATTTATCATTATTTTGTTCTGGCAAAGATTCAAGTAAGCGAGCGAGCAAACTACTGGAATTGTAATTAACTGTTAAAAAATAAAGATTAATCATAATTTTATTTTTGAAAATAAATATAATTCTGCTAGTTGCTCAATTGTCACCCGTGAGTTCTAAGCGTAAAAGATTACAATATGAGAGATAAATCCCTGGGCGTGGAATATGCTGCTTGCAACGCAGCATTTCCGCCCACTAAAAAAGTTTTGATAATTGGAGGCTGTGGCAGAATTGGTAATAGTGTTGCCCAGGATATTGCCAACCATACTGACGCAGAAATTACTATAACCTCTCGTAATCCTCAACGGGTTAATTCCCCCTTTCATTTCCAGACTTTAGATTTAGCAGATCGAGAACAGCTAAAAAAAGCGATCGCCTTAAAAGATTTGGTAGTCCACTGTGCAGGCCCTTTTCATCATCGAGACGGTAGGGTGTTAAATACTTGTATTGAAGCAGGGATAGATTATATTGACGTGAGCGATCATCGGTCTTTTTATGAACGGGTAATCAAATATAATGATAGAGCGATCGCATCTGGAGTCACAGCCATACTTAATACGGGCATTTTTCCTGGTATTTCTAACAGTATGGTCAAACAAGGCGTTGAGCAATTTGATCGACCTCAAAAGATCCATTTAAGCTATGTAGTAGAAGGATCGGGGGGTGCAGGATTAACCGTGATGCGGACTACCTTCTTGGGCTTGAGAAACAAATTTTCTGCTTGGATTAATGGTAAATGGCAGAATACCCTACCCTACACCGAAAGAGAAGTGATTGAGTTTCCTCAGCCCTATGGCAAGACGGGGGTGTATTGGTTCGATATGCCAGAAACCTATACTTTTGTTGATTCTTTTGCTGTAGATACCGTAATTACCAAATTTGGCTCAATTCCTGACTGGTATAACCATTTAACCTGGATTACGGCTCACAGATTTCCTGAAGCTTGGGTAAGCAGTCCCCAAGGAATCGAATTTTTCGCTCGCGTTAGCTATCTGATGACTAATGTTACAGATAAGTTTAGCGGCATCGGAGTGGCAATGCGGGCAGAAATTACAGGAGAAAAAGAGGGCAAACCCCAAACCTATCGCGCCACTATGGTACATGATAATACGGCGATCGCGGCGGGGGCTGGCACAGGTGCGATCTCCGAGCTAATCTTAAATGGTAAGCTGAAGCAGCCAGGTATTTATCCTGTAGAACAAGTTTTATCTACTCAATTATTTACAGAAATTATCAACAGCCGTCAAATAAAAATAACTGTCAGTTATTAATTCTTTAAAAGCTCTGAACGCAAAGCAAATTAGTATTAGAAGTATCTATGTTAGCGATCGCATTTTCATCAGGACTGTTAATAACCGATAATTGATAATTGACTTACCGTTTAGTAGTTAGATCCCAACAAATACAAGAGCATAAAATAACTTTGGATGCTCAACAGCAACACTATTTATTGCGAGTATTACGATTAGGGAATGGCGATCGCTTTATTGCCCTCGATGGTGTTGGTAATTCTTGGTTGGCAGAAATCACGGCTCAATCAGCGCAAATTATTGAACCAGTTACTATCGAAACAGAACTGTCTGTATCTCTAACTCTTATTACTGCTTTACCCAAAGGCAGCGGTTATGAGCAGGTGGTGCGCTGCTGTACAGAATTGGGAGTAAGCAATTTTATGCCTGTAATTAGCGATCGCACTATTCTTAAACCTAGTCTCAATAAAGTTCAACGCTGGCGCAAAATTGCCATCGAAGCAGCAGAACAATCTGAAAGACAAATTGTTCCGAATGTTTTTGAGCCTGAAAAGTTTACTTTAGCAATTAATCGCCTTTCAGCTAACCAAGGCAAATATATTTGCGTAGCGCGAGGAGATGCACCGACTCTTTGGAGTTGTTTACCAAAGCAAACCCAATCAGAAATAGTTATTGCTACTGGCTGCGAAGGTGGCTGGACTGAAGCAGAAGTAGAAAAAGCGATCGCCGTTGGTTTTCAACCTGTATCTTTAGGCGATCGCATTCTCCGCGCCGTTACTGCACCTATAGTTGTCTGTTCTTTAGTTATCGCTATTTTAGAGTAGAAAAAGTTATTTCTTCATCCCCCATCTTTCATTCCTTTTTTGGTAACATTCAATACGAAACAATTACCAATTAAAAGAGGACGAAATCGTAATTTTGAGCTTTAATCTAAATCGATACAGCATTTTTTTAGGAATACTATGAAATTATCAAAAAAGTTAAAGTTAGTAGCAGTTTTCTTGAGTGCGATCGCCCTAACAAGTACTTTCACTCCTGCTTGGGCGCAGTTTACCGCAGCACCTATCCCAGCAGATCAGGTAGTAGCCGTGGCAGTTCCCGCAGGGCAAGTTGGCTATAGTTTAACAATAGTGCAGCAAATTCCTGGGAAAAAGCAGTGTTTTGCTGAAGAAGGTTCTCAACCAACAATTATCGATCCACTCTGGACAACTTTTGACTTTACAAACAGCTGTCTTCGTTCTACAGATAGCAACGGCTATTCAGTCAGTCTAGATGGGCAGGATAATGGACTAGACTATCGGCTAGACGTTCTTCCTAAAGGGAACGAACTTCAACTAGTCGCCAACAGCTACCAAGATGGTTCTAAACTAGTGGTAGGTCAGACCTTTGGTAAACCTCCCAAGGGAGAATATGCCAAAATTCAGTTAAATCCAGGTTGGGAATTAACCAAAAAAGTATATCAAGGAAAAGTTTTAGGATCTTTTTTGCTTAGTGGCGATTTACAGGCGATCGCAGCAGCAGGTGGTACAGTTCCCCAACCTAGTACCAATTTTAGCGATATTGCCAACGATATCTACAAAAAAGAGATTGAACAAGCTGTCGCCCTAGGATTTATTGCTGGTTACAAAGACAAAACTTTCCGTCCTACAGAACCTTTAACCAGAGAACAATTAGTATCAATGGCTTATGGTGCATTAGAAACAGTTAAAAGCGTACAGCTTGCTCCCCTTCCTTCTGTTCCTACTCAGCCTTATGCTGATGTTGATTCTTCTCGCTGGAGTGCTACTAAAATTCAATGGGCTAAAGAAAACGATATTGTTAAAGGTTATCCTGATGGTTTATTTAAACCAGAACAACCTGTAACTAGAGCCGAGTTAGTTGTAGTGTTACAAAATCTAGCTAAATTTGCTAATACCAAGGGGGGCAAACCAACAGAATTAAGACCTACTCAGCAACCCAAGGCTTTTTCTGATACCGCCAATCATTGGGCTAGTCAAACTATTCAAACTATGTCAGCTTATTGTGGAGTAGCTTCAGCGTATCAAGAAATGGGTAATGCTTTCCAACCCGATACCCCAGCAGCCAGAGATTACGCAGCAGCAGCAACCCTCAGAACTCAAGAGTGTTTAAGTGGAAAACCCAAGGGTGAGATGAATATGCAAGAGGGTATGCAGGACAATATGAAAAAGGATGAGATGAATATGCAGGAGGGTGTGCAGGACAATATGAAAAAGGATGAGATGAATATGCAGGAGGGTGTGCAGGACAATATGAAAAAGGATGAAATGAATATGCAGGAGGGTATGCAGGACAATATGAAAAAGGATGAAATGAATATGAATAAATAATTAGCGTTAATCGTAGCTAATTGTTACAACCAAAAAAGAGAGTCTGCAAATAGACTCTCTTTTTTATTGTTGGCGTTGCTTTGCTTCTATAATGGTTCGGACATCTTTTAGAAACTAGAAAAAAAGCTATCCATTTCTCTTAGGTAAGAATGTTCAATAGTCAAGGCAGTAGAAAAGATTGGTATGCACGTTTGTTTTCGGGTGCCAATGGTGGAATGGCTGACTTGCAAACTCACTGGTTTTAAGCTTTCTAACTGTTATTCTAGCTGACAGAAGAGAAATAAACTTTAGATTTTACTGGATCGGGATTCATGGTTTGATCTCCTTCTTGCCATCCTGCAGGGCAAACTTCATCGGGATTATTCTGTACGTGTTGAATTGCTTTTAAGGTACGTAATGTTTCATCGACGCTGCGACCAAAGGAAAGGTTGTTAATCGTTGCGTGTTGGATAATGCCCTCTTTATCAATAATAAACAATCCTCTTAAAGCTACACCAGCTTCAGGATCTAAGACATTGTAAGCGTTGCTAATTTCTTTTTTAATATCAGAAACCAAAGGATAAGCAATATCGCCAATACCGCCTTCTTTGCGCTCAGTTTGTATCCAGGCTAGGTGAGAAAATTCACTGTCTACGGATACGCCTAAAATTTCAGTATTGACAGCCTTAAACTCTGCATGGCGATCGCTAAAGGCAATAATTTCAGTGGGACAAACAAAAGTAAAATCTAAAGGATAGAAAAACAAGACAGTATACTGACCACGATAATCAGACAGCTTTATAGTCTTAAATTCTTGATCGAATACAGCAGTAGCCATGAATTCAGGTGCTTCTTGCCCTACTCTTAAACATCCTTCTGTAGTCATATTTTTCATCTCCCTAAATGCCAAGCAGGATTGGTTTACAATTTATATGTATTTGACGAATCTTAATCAATATATCATAGTCACACTTTAGACATCTTCAGATACTTGAAGAAATTGTTAACTGGTTTTGGGCAATTATTGCCTCACACATCTGAGACAGTTTTAATTACTCAAATCTTCAATCATTTGTAGCGTTAATTTTTCAACGTTACTTAAGACAATTTCCGCACCTGCTGCCATTAATTTTTGGGCATAATCAGCTTGTCTGTCGGCAGTTTGCACATGAGGAGGGAGTATTCCTACTCCAATCCATTTACGTTCTGGAGCAAATTCTCTTGCTCTAGCTATAGTATATATATCCGCCACCGTATCTCCTAAATAAAATACAGGAACAGTGCTTGGATTTGTTTCCACTTGAGCTATAGCATTAAACATTCCTGTAGGATCGGGTTTGCTTGGGGCATCTTCCATTGCCACTAAGATTGGGTTATCTAGCTTCAATCGCTTCTTTAAAACGTATTCTGCCGAACCTCTAGTTGCACCGCTAAAAAATCCCCAGCCAATTTGGTTGTCGCTTAACTGTTGCAAATATCTTTGGGATACGAGTAAAGGCTCGTGAGCAATGTATCCATCGAAAAGTTTTGGATTATTACCCCGATAACGAGATTGGAAAAATTCAACCAGACAACTATAGTTTAACTGAACTTTATCGCGAGTTTTATCCATCGCTTCAAAATAACGATAGACCAATTCTTGAGATGCTTCCCAATCATTATTCCAAATTCCCTCTGATTTTAAGTTGTCCAAGTCTTCCATCGTTGGTCGCCAACCCCCACCAGTAAACTCTTCTACGGTATCGGCGATCGCTTTTCGATAAGAATTACTCACATCCCGAATTACCCCGTCAATATCAAAAATAACAATTGCCGTTAATTGATTTTCATTCATGTTCGCAATCTTGTATAATTATAATTGGCTAAATATGTCAAGTATTTCTTAATATAATTATTCGGAGGTTTAATTGGAGTCAGAGACAAGGTTTAAATTAAAAGTTTTGTGGTTAGATAAGAACGTTGCGATCGCAGTAGACCAAATAGTAGGCAAAGGTACAAGCCCTTTAACAGCTTATTATTTCTGGCCTCGTAACGATGCGTGGCAACAGTTAAAAGACGAAATAGAATCAAAACACTGGATTGAGGAAGCAGAAAGTATCGAAATCCTCAACCAAGCTACCGAAGTCATTAACTTTTGGACAGAAAGGGGCAAGACTACTCCCATGACCCAAGCGCAGACTAAGTTCCCTCACATTGAATTTACTGGAACTAATTAACCTGAGTTCGGGATAAGCCCAAACCCTTTTAAATAGTGTATTTGAGAAATGCTATTTTTCATTTAATCTAAAGCTTAAGACTCAACTCAGAATCTTTCAAAAGCTAATAGCTAATAGCTGATAGCTACCTCAACAAGCTAATTTTGTTAACCCGAACTCACGTTAATTAAAAACTATTAAAACAAACAAGTAATCTAAATTTAACCCTCAGAATTTAGAATCCTAATTACTTCAATAAATCAAATAAAAAGGGCAGCAACAGTTAGATTCTGCCCTTTTTCTATATCCACGTTTTCCAAAATTATGAATTGCAAAAACAGAGGAAACTACATATTATTGGCGTAGTTCCTTATTCCTCATACTTTATCCTTTATCCCTTCCTATACTTCACCCCCAGCAGCTTGAAGACGCGCTCTAGCTTTTCGCATTGAGCTTTCAGCCTGAATTCTCTCCTGACGATCTTCGCTATTTTCTACCTTCTGAAAACGAGACTGTGCCTGCTCATATTCTGAACGAGCAGTGTCTTGATCGATGTTATCTCCTAATTCTGCACCGTTAACCAGAATTTTGATTTCATCGTTTTCCACTTCGGCAAATCCACCCATTAGGGCAATATTTTTCCACTCTTTTCCAGGACGAACACGCATTACACCTACTTCTAATGCAGTAAGTAGAGGCGCGTGACCTGACAGAATTCCTAATTGTCCTGTGGTACTGGGTAGAATAATTTCGTCTACACTATCGTCCCAGACTGTTTTATCTGGAGTAATTACTTTTACAGTTAACGCCATTTTATCAATTATCAGCATCTAGTTAGTACTAACCAGCAATCAATAAAAGCAAAGTGTTTAACAATCAACTAAGCATTAGCAAGTCAACTTGTGTTTACTGATCACTGATTACTGTTCATTGTAAGGGCGAACGGCTGTTCGCCCCTGACTAATTACTAATTAAGCAGCAGCTTTCAGTTTTTCAGCTTTTGCTTTTGCTTCGTCGATGTCACCTACTAGGTAGAATGCTTGTTCTGGCAGATCATCTAATTCACCTTTCAAAATAGCCTGGAAACCTTGAATAGTTTGCTCAAGGCTTACATATTTACCAGGCGAACCCGTAAATACCTCAGCTACAAAGAAAGGCTGAGACAAGAAACGTTCGATTTTACGAGCGCGATCAACTACGATTCTGTCGTCTTCTGATAGTTCATCCAAGCCAAGGATAGCAATAATATCCTGTAGCTCTTTGTAACGTTGTAAAGTAGACTGCACTGCGCGAGCAGTATTATAGTGTTCTTCGCCAACAATATTTGTTTGCAGCATCGTGCTAGTAGAAGCGAGTGGATCTACCGCAGGATAAATACCTTTAGAAGCTAAACCACGAGACAGTACTGTAGTTCCGTCTAGGTGAGCAAAAGTTGTGGCAGGAGCAGGGTCAGTAAAGTCATCCGCAGGTACATACACTGCCTGAATAGAAGTAATAGAACCTTCATTGGTAGAAGTAATACGTTCTTGCAAATCTCCTACGTCAGTACCTAGAGTAGGTTGATATCCTACCGCTGAAGGCATACGACCTAATAGTGCAGATACTTCAGAACCAGCTTGAATAAAGCGGAAGATATTATCAATAAACAATAATACATCTTGCTTATTAACGTCACGGAAGTATTCAGCCATGGTTAGTGCTGATAGACCAACGCGCATTCTAGCTCCAGGTGGCTCGTTCATCTGACCATACACTAGAGCAATTTTAGACTCTTCGGGGTTATCGGCATTAATTACGTTGGACTCGATCATCTCGTTATAAAGGTCATTTCCTTCACGAGTACGTTCGCCCACACCGCCAAACACGGATACACCGCCGTGCTGAATGGCAATATTGTTGATCAATTCCATCATAATTACGGTTTTACCCACACCCGCACCGCCGAATAGACCAATTTTTCCGCCCTGACGATAGGGAGTCAGCAAGTCTACAACTTTAATCCCAGTTTCAAATACTTTGGGTGCAGTTTCTAACTCAGTGAACTTAGGAGCAGGTCTATGAATTGGGAAACTATCTTCTGCATTGACAGGACCTTTTTCGTCTACAGGCTCGCCTAGAACATTAAAAATTCTACCTAAAGTTGCTTTGCCAACAGGTACGCTAATAGGCGCGCCACTATCGACAATATCCATGCCTCTGACTAATCCATCAGTACCACTCATGGCAACAGCACGAACCTGGTTGTCACCAAGCAGTTGTTGCACTTCGCAGGTAACTGAGACATCTTGTCCAGCAGGATTTTTACCTTCTATTTTTAAGGCATTATAAATACGGGGCATATTACCGCTGGGGAACTCAGCATCGAGTACAGGACCGATAATTTGAGTAATTTTACCAGTGTTTGTTTTATCTGTGGTGGCTACCATTTTCTAATATCTATTTGGTGGTTAGCTGTTTTATATGGCAGGTAAAATCTTAAAAAAAGTGTAAAATTTTGCCATCTTTAAGATTATCACTTTATCGATTCATCTGAAAACTTTCCTCTCGTAGCTGTTGGGGCTTGTTTGATTAGTATCTGTTTTTTTGAGTGTTTAAACTGAAGATAAACAAAACAATATTGCGATCGCCATTCTCGGAAATATTAGTTTTGACTAAATAGAAATTTCTTCAATCTCCTTGATCGACTTACTCGAATCTTGATGGCTAGATTCGTCAGTCTCGTTTGCCAAGAAAAATTGACGATAAGGACATTTTTGCTGGCAATTAAATTTATGAGGCAACTTAGAGCCTAATTGTCGGTAATCAGACAACCACGTTTTCAACTCATTAAGTAAGTTTGCCAAATTTTGTGCTGTTTGCTGATGTTGCTGTTCACTGTAGTCTAAAGTAACGCTTTGGGGTTTACCAGATTTAACAAACCAATAAACCATTTGAATTTGTGCAGGGCTATATTCAGAAGTTTCGACTAAAACATAAAGATAGAGTCGCGTTTGCCAATTGTTAGCTAAGTTTTTAGAGTCACGTGGTTGACGATATGTTTTCCAGTCGAGAATTATTGCTCTATCTGTTTTAGCAATTAGCAAATCATAAATGACCGTGAGTAAAAAGCTACCCGAAGTGATGATGCGACAATGTTCAGCCTCACGCCAAATGTCAGAATTTTGTTGTTGAAGATCGCGATTAGCTTGAACTAGAGCTTTAAAAGCAAGATCTAGATCTGGATCTGTTGTTAGCAATGAATCAATAGGTAAAGTTAGCTCTCTTTGCTGCATTAATAAGTGAAAACGACTTCCCCATTGCCTACTTTTCTGTTGCTCAGGTTCAGGTAGAGAAGTCAAGCCATCTAGATAAACTTGCTGAAACTTTGGAGGACAACTTTCCAAGAGGTTGAGATGCCCTTGGGATAGACGAATTAGAGGTGATACTTGGTCTGGCAAATTACTCATTTGATGACAGTTCTGAAACTATAATCTAAACCTATAATTTTAATACCTGAAGCTGATTTACTAGCTTGGTTGCGATCGCTTTATCGTTCCATACTCAACTACTACGCCTCAACAGCGAATACGTTAATTATATTATTCGCGAACGTCAATTACCCCAAATAACTCTTTTGCCTCTTGGCGATCCTGACTATTTTCCTGTAGGTATTAAACATCGCTATACTCGTACTTAACAGCTAGTCTTTTTCTCTACACTAATTTATAAGAGACTAAGTAAGGGTTGTTAATTAGGCACAAAAATTATGGAATGGCAGGAAATTTCAGGAAACTGGGTATATCTCCCTAATAGAGAGATCGTCGGCATCGTTCATTTTTTAGGTGGTGCATTTGTGGCTACAGCACCTCAGATATCATATCGTTCCATACTAGAGCAGCTAGGCAAAGCAGGATATGGAATTATTGCCACTCCTTTTTTAAATACTCTAGATCATTTTGCGATCGCCCGTGATGTTTTGAATCGTTTTGAAACAGTTCTAGAAAGACTGCATAAAAATAATAAATTAGGTAAAAGTTATCTACCAACATACGGTGTAGGGCATAGTATGGGCTGCAAACTACATCTTCTGATCGGCAGCATATATGATGTCGAAAGAGCAGGTAACATTCTTATTTCGTTTAATAATTATCCTGTCAACAAGGCAATTCCTTTTATGGAACAGCTCAACCTTGCTCCTATGCTAGAGGTAGAATTTACCCCTTCTCCCTTGGAAACAACCAAATTAATTGCTGAAAATTACTGTATTCGTCGTAATTTGCTGCTTAAGTTCGACCAAGACAACATCGATCAGACAATTAATTTAAATTCTGTTTTAAGCGATCGTTTTTCTGATATGATAACCATGAAAATCATGACTGGAAATCATTTAACCCCCCTCAATCAAAGCGTTAAGTGGCAATCAAGCAGTTTTTTTACTCCAGTAGATGCGATCGGACAGTGGTTTAATCAGGGAATGTCGCGAAATTTACAAAATTTACAGCAAGAATTGATTATTTGGCTCAATCCCTTGTCAGCTTTTTAAAGTTTTCATCAAGATATCAACTTTATGGTTATCAAGACTTTGAGACCATAAAAACGTTTTTTTGCCGAATAAAATTTATCTAAAGCGGTTTACCCGAAACAACTTCACTGAATCTTTAAACCAAAGTTTCGAAAGTGTATTTACAATAAAAGTAGTTGAAAGCTAAATTTTTACACGATAGTAAAAAACTCATTTAGCTCATTAATAAAATTACAAATTGCTCGATTTTATATAAGCCTCTATACGCTCAAAGCGGAGAAAAATTATGAAGGTAGCCTTTCTTGCTGGTGGATTAGGAACTCGAATTTCAGAAGAAACCGAAAACAAACCCAAACCAATGGTCGAAATTGGTGGACAGCCTATTTTGTGGCATATAATGATGCACTATCATCAGTATGGTTTTAAAGACTTTGCTGTTGCTCTAGGGTATAAAGGTGCAGTTATCAAAAAGTATATGGTAGATTACTGCGCTTTAAACAGTAATCTTACCGTCGGTTTCCGTAACGGAGAAGTAAAACCTCACAATGGTTCTAGGCTTGATTGGAACGTAGATCTAATTGATACTGGGCTTACAACCAATACAGGGGGACGTATTAAACGTCTTGCCCCCTATGTCGGTCGAGAAACATTCATGTTAACTTGGGGTGATGGAGTTTCTAACATCAACCTGCACGAGCTACTAGCTTTCCACCGTTCTCACGGCAAACTAGCTACTCTCACTGCTGTTCGACCCCCTGCCCGTTTTGGTCACCTAGATTTGAAGGGGAATCAAATTTCTGAATTTTCAGAAAAACCCCAAACAAAAGAAGGTTGGATCAATGGTGCTTTCTTTGTTTTAGAACCTGAGATATTTGATTATATAGATGGTGACGAAACCCAATGGGAAAAAGAGCCTCTAGAAAGGCTTGCCAGGGATGGTCAGTTGATGGCATATAAGCACGATGGTTTCTGGCAGTGTATGGACACCCTAAGAGACAAGCATCGTTTAGAAACTCTATGGGCTAGTGGAAACGCGCCGTGGAAAACATGGGAGGATCAAACATATGAGAATACTGGTGACTGGTCACAAGGGTTACATCGGAACGTTAATGATTCCAATGTTGCTAAACAAAGGGTATGATGTTGTCGGTTTAGATACTGATTTGTATGCCAGAAGTACATTTGGTTCAGGGATTGTCGAAATCCCTGAAGTCAAAAAGGATGTTCGGGATATAAAACTGCAGGACTTGGAAGGATTTGAAGCGGTTTTACACCTAGCTGGTCTTTCTAATGATCCTTTAGGTAATCTTAATCCTAAACTGACGGAGGAAATTAATTATTTAGCTTCTGTGAAGCTTGCCAAATTGGCAAAGCAAGCTGGAGTTAGTCGTTTTATCTTTTCCTCATCCTGTAGCAACTATGGCGCGGGGGGAGAGGACTGGCTTAATGAAGAGTCTGCCTTTAACCCTGTTACGCCTTATGGAGTTTCTAAAGTAAAAGTAGAGCAAGATGTCAGCCAGTTGGCTGACGACAATTTTAGCCCTACTTTTTTACGTAACGCTACTGCCTATGGGGTTTCACCAAGACTAAGATTTGACTTAGTACTTAATAACCTAGTTGCTTGGGCATACACTAAGGGATTAGTCTATATCAAAAGTGATGGCACTCCCTGGCGACCTATTGTTCATATTGAAGACATTTCCAGAGCTTTTTTAGCTGTATTAGAAGCACCTAGAGAGCTAATTCATAATGAAGCGTTTAACGTAGGTCGTAATGAAGATAACTATCAGATTCGCGATTTGGCTGAAATTGTCATAGACACAGTACCAAATTCTCGCATAGAATATGCTCCTGATGCTGGTCCTGATAAACGCTGTTATCGGGTTGACTGTAGCAAAATAACCAGAGTCTTACCTAATTTTAAGCCTCAATGGGATGCCCAAAAAGGAGCAGTAGAGCTATACGAAATATATCAGAAAGTCGGCTTGACTTTAGAGGAATTTGAAGGTTCTAAATACCAAAGAATTGCTCATATTAAGTATTTAATCAGTAACGAATTGCTGAACGGGGAGTTACGTTGGCAAAAAGAGCAGCTAGCAACTATTGAATAACCTGCATGAAAAAACTTTGCCTGACATATACATAAATATAAGGCGAAGTTGATTTCAAAATGTTTAAATAGGAAAAAATTGGGGCAATCATTTTATGGTTGCCTTGACTAGTAAAGCTAACAATTAAATTAAATAAAAGATAAGCAATATTATGAATGCTTCTAAGCCAAATTGTCTTTCTTGTGGTAATTCTGACTTAAAGTCAATTATTTCTTTCGGTTATACTCCCCTTGCTGACAACCTTTTAACCAAAGAACAGTTAGCTTCTCCTGAATATACTGCTCCATTAGATTTAGCTTTTTGCCCTGACTGTAGTTTAGTACAAATTACGGAAATAGTTCCCCCAGAAATATTATTTTGTCGGGATTATCCTTATTTTTCTTCTATCTCACCATCTCTATTAAAGCATTTTGGGGATAGTGCTAAAAATTTAATTAAAACTAGAAGTCTAGATAATAATAGTTTTGTGATTGAAGCAGCTAGCAATGACGGCTATATGCTCAAAAACTTTGTAGAACGACAAATTCCTGTTTTGGGAATAGATCCTGCTTCTGGACAAGTCGATGCAGCAAATGCTGCGGGAGTTTATTCCATCTGTACTTTCTTTGGTAAAGAGCTAGCGCAAAAATTGAAAGGTGAAGGAAAACAAGCCGATGTATTTTTGGCAAATAATGTTTTGGCTCACGTACCAGATTTAAATGGCTTTGTGGCTGGCTTTTCTATCCTCTTGAAAGATACAGGGGTAGCAGTAATTGAAGCTCCTTATCTAGTTGATTTAGTGCAACACCGTGAATTTGATACTATCTATCATCAACATCTGTGTTATTTCTCTGTCACGGCTTTAGACAAGTTGTTTAGACAGCATTCTTTGTATCTAAACCATGTTGAGCGCACCAAAATACATGGTGGTTCTTTGCGCCTATACATAGAGAAAACTGAAGCAGTTCAAGATTCAGTTAAGTCTTTGCTAAAAGAAGAGCAAGAATCTCAGGTGGATAACTTCAGCTACTATCAAGATTTCGCTGATAATGTAGCTGCCTTCAAATCTGCTTTGATGGATATCTTATGGGATTTGAAAAAGCAAGGAAAAAGAGTTGTGGGTTATGGTGCTGCTGCTAAAGCTACAACTATGCTGAGTTATTTGGGTATAGATAAAACTCTTCTAGACTACATAGTCGATCTGAATGAATTTAAACAAGGTCGCTTTATGAGCGTTAATCATTTACCTATTTTTCCTCCCAGCAAGCTTTTAGAAGACAAACCAGACTATGTGCTAATTTTAGCCTGGAACTTTGCTA
Organism: Waterburya sp.; assembly: GCA_965218645.1. Classification (GTDB taxonomy): domain Bacteria; phylum Cyanobacteriota; class Cyanobacteriia; order Cyanobacteriales; family Xenococcaceae; genus Waterburya. The sequence continues at coordinate 266,094 of OZ244627.1, forward strand.
AAGAAATTATGGAGCAACAGCAAGAATATCGAGCATCTGGAGGACAATTTATTGTTCCTATTCCCGATCCCAAAATTGTTTAGTTTTTGGATGGCAACAGTTAAACTGCCTTAATTTTAGAGGTTAATAAACCTAAAATTCTCTCTACTGCTATTGGCGAAGTGGAGAGAATTAAGTTATCACTAAGGAATTAATAAGAGTCAAATAAATTTTTATAGGAGTATTTAATTATGTTGCAAAATTTGAGTTCTACTGATAAGCATTTAAAGTCAGAACCTAAGAAAATAAAGCATTCCTGTCCTAACTGTGGACATGATGAACTGTCAGTTTTTTACGAAGTTCGCCAAGTTCCTGTACATAGTTGCCTGATGATTTCTAGCCAGTCAGAAGCTCAAGATTTCCCTTGCGGTGATGTTGTCCTGGGTTTTTGCGATCGCTGTGGCTTTATTACTAATACAGTATTTGATGCTAAATGGTCGGCTTATGCACCTAACTACGAAGATCAGCAAAGCTATTCTCCTACTTTCAATAAGTTTTCCCTCAAGCTGGCTAATCATCTAATTGATAAATACGATTTACACAACAAAGATATTATCGAGATTGGCTGTAGCAAGGGTGATTTTCTTTTATTGCTATGCGAACTTGGTAACAATCGTGGCGTAGGCATCGACCCAAGCGTAGTTCCTGGCAGAGTAGATAGCGAGGCAGCAGATCGCGTTACCTTTATTCAAGATTACTATTCCCAAAAGCACTCTGAGTATGTAGGCGATTTTATCTGTTGTCGTCATACTTTAGAACATATTCAACCAACTTCTGAGTTTATTAAAACTGTCCGTAAGTCGATTGGCGATCGCAACACGACCGTTGTCTTTGAAATTCCTGATAATACTAGAGTTTTGCGAGAGCAGGCTTTTGAAGACATTTATTACGAACACTGTTCTTACTTTAGTCCTGGAACATTAGCTCGCTTGTTCCGTGATAGTGGTTTTGAAGTAACTGATTTGTATTGCGACTATGGCGATCAGTATCTTTTAATTGAAGCCAAGCCTGTAGCTATACCTTCTGACAAAATACATCCTTTTGAAGAGACTGTAGCAGAGGTTGCCCATGATGTACAGCTATTTACTGAGAAGATTACAGGTAAATTAGATTATTGGAAAAAGTTTCTTGATGAAGCTCAGGCGAAGGGAGAGAAAGTCGTTGTTTGGGGTTCTGGCTCTAAGTGCGTAGCATTTTTAACTACCCTAAAAACTATTGATAAAATTCAATATGCGGTAGATATCAATCCTCATCGTCATGGTAAATTTATTCCTGGTGTAGGCAAAGAAATCATGTCTCCAGAATTTCTCAAAACCTACCAGCCAGACAAGGTAATTGTGATGAACGCTATCTACACAGATGAAATTAGCAAAATGCTCAAAGATATGGGTGTATCAACAGAAGTTGTAGCACTTTAGCATTTATCATTTAGCATTTATCATTGGCTTTTTGTTGCCTTTGAATCAGGGGGGCGAAAATATTCGCCTCCTTTATTATTTTTACTTTGAGATATAAGGCTTGTATAAATTGAGTATTATGTATAACTATATTATTGTTGGTGGTGGTATTGTTGGCTTGTCTACAGCAGTGGCTCTCAATCAGAGATTTCCTAACGCCAAGATTGCTTTATTAGAAAAAGAAGCGTCTTGGGCTGCTCATCAGACGGGACACAATAGCGGTGTAATCCATTCTGGTATTTATTACAAGCCAGGAAGTTATAAAGCCAAACTTTGTCGTCAAGGCAATCGTTCAATGATGAATTTCTGCGATCAATACAATATTGATTACAAAATATGCGGTAAGGTCATAGTTGCAACCGAGCCTTATGAACTACCGCTTTTAGATGATCTTTATCAAAGAGGTTTAGCTAATGAGCTTGAGGTTATCAAAATTACCCAAGAGCAGGTAAAAGAAATTGAACCTCACGTTAATTGTTTAGCAGGAATTTGGGTTAAATCAACAGGAATAGTCGATTATAAGCAAGTCTGTCAGAAATACGCCGACCTTGCTCAAGAACAGGGAGTAGAGCTACACAACAAGACTCGTGTTCAAGCCATTAAATTCACCGCCGAAGGTCATGTTCTGCAAACTAATAATGGTGAATATCAAACCGAGTTTATGATTAACTGTGCTGGATTATATAGCGATCGCCTTACCAAACTTGCTAATGAGCAGCCACCAGCTAAAATCGTTCCTTTTCGGGGTGAATACTACGAGTTAACCCCTGAAAAACGCTATTTGGTCAATGGAGCTATTTATCCTGTTCCTAATCCCAATTTTCCCTTTTTAGGCGTGCATTTTACCCCTGGTATTGATGGCAGCGTCCATGCAGGTCCTAATGCGGTATTAGGCTTTAAACGAGAGGCTTATCGTAAACTGGACTTCGACCTCATAGACTTTATGGACACCATAACCTATCCTGGCTTTTGGAAATTGGTAGCTAAGTATTCTAAAGAAGGGATTGAAGAGATGATTCGCTCTTATAGTAAAGCCATTTTTGTCCGTAGTTTACAAAGGCTAATTCCCGAAGTCCAGGCTCAAGATGTAGTGCCTACTCCAGCAGGAGTGAGAGCGCAGGCGTTAAAGAGCGATGGCAAAATGGTTGATGACTTTTTAATTCTTAATCGCAACAAAGCCATGCACGTCTGTAATGCTCCTTCCCCTGCTGCCACTGCCTCGATTGAAATTGGCAAACATATAGTTTCTCAAATTCCTGAAAGCATCTAAGTTAGAAATACCCCTAGAATAGCTGTTTATTTGATTAACGCAATTAGGCTATACATAGCCTTAGGATCGCTGTTCACTATAAAATGTCGAGGTATTATTTTCGTTGACTGACCAATCTTCGTTTTCACCACCAATTATTAGTTTGTCGATTTGCACAAATTCTTTACTAAGCTGATTCATGGCATTAATCAGAATGTCGATCGCAATTAAATCGCTCGTGCCAAGATCGAACCAACATCGACCCCATACCCCTAAATATTCAATTTCTCCCATATTGTGCATCGGCGACATGAAGGCATTGTCTAAGTTTTCTTGGTCATATTCCATATAGCTGATTTCTACACCTACATCCTGCACAGGCAAATTCTCAGCATTATAGCCACCCAACTTACCAACATAAAACCAAGAATCAAAAAGCTCTTCTATGTATTGTTGTTCCTTTCTCGATGGAACTGTAGGAAACTCTAGCCAAATCCATAAATCAAAAGGGTTAAATTCCCGAAATTGTATTTCCATAATTTTTAAGTAATAAAAAATTTTTTAGTAGAGTTAATTTATTTCCATTTCCCAATCACCTTATATTTAACGCTACATTTTTGTCCGAACCGTAAAAGTGTAGTCGCTACCTGCTTCAAGCTGATAATCGCAACGCTCTAAAAATCTTTCTAAAGGTTCTTGTATTAAAGCTCTTCCCAAAGAAGGTTGAACAGATAGCCGACGTTGACGAAATCGCCAGCGAAATTGCCATTCGTATTCGGCAGCTTTGACTTCTCCTTCAATTTTCCCCATCGATAAAGATTGTTGAGTAATTCGGACGTGAGCAATTGTTTCTGGTAAATAACGACGGTTCACAGTTTCAGAGAAAATTCAATTGGTAGATAATTTTTATAATTAATATAGCGACTCTTTGGTGAATAAGGTACAAAATTAAGCTCAATATAAAATTACTTAGTGTCTACTGATACCAAATTTAAAAGCTTTATTTACGGTTTGTCTCTTCTAAAAATTTAAACTGCTACAGCTTACTTGAATTGAGAAAAACTTAAGCTTACCTAAACAAAATTAAAACTACTGCAAAAAAGGTAATTATGAATTAATAAGCCAATAAAATAGTATTATGAATAAAATAATTACCTGAAAAAATAGCAATAGATAAAATCTAAATTCTATCTTTCTGACATAAGCCAAAAGCTGATTTTGTTTTTTCTGGAAGCTGAGTATTTTAAGCTCCATCTCATACTCAAAGTGTTTATTAATTTCTAATAATTCTGTTTCAATCAATTGATGCAATTGTTTATTGGTATCCTGCTTAAATTTTTTTAGAGCGATAATTAACTTTTGCTCTAAAGATCTATTATTAACATCAGCCGAATTGCTTATGGAAATAACAAGTTTTTCCATTAAACCAGGTCCAAGCTGAAAATAACCTTTATTAAGGCTGCGAACTGCATTGGCTAATTCTTGAGCAGGAGTTCCTTTGACTAAATATCCTTTCGCACCAGCTTCAATCGCTTGATTAATATGTTGTTGATCGTCGTGGCTACTAAGAATTAAAATTTTAGTTTGGATAAAGCGATCGCGAATGATTTGAATGGTAGTTAAACCATCCATATCAGGCATCTCTAAGTCCACGATGGCTATATCAGGCTCTAGTGCCTCAATTTGTTTTAAAGCTTGTGTCCCATTTTCTGCATAGCCAATAATTTCTAGATCTGGCTCTTGTTGTAAATACATTTGTATAGTCTGACGAATTAGATCTTGATCGTCAACTACTAAAATACGAATTGTTCTTGATTGGGTTTCAATTATAGACATAAAAACAAAAGTAATTCAATTTTTAACCAAAGAAATAAAAAAGCAAGGGGTAAGCAAAAACTTACCATGGTCATGCCACAATTTAACTTAAAAAATACGATAGTTTTTAAAGTTTTCGTGAGGATTGTGTAGGAAGATAATTCGATTTCCAATTTAGAGCGATTTTAAGAGAAGTAAACTTTTAACAGCTTTTTTAAAATAAACCCCGTCTACGTAGAAAACCGTAGTTTTTGAATCGGAGATTAAGCTAGCCACAGATTACTCCGCCACGTCCCGCATGAAGCTGTTCCTAAACGGAACAGCACGGGGACTTCTAAACGGACGGAGCGAAGGTCAGCATTCCCTTGCGCCTGACGGCGACGCGGGGTCTGACCTCTGCTGTGACCGTTGGTCAAACAGCAGGATATAATTTCTACTTGCTACTTACGAACAGTTAAGTTAAAAACTCCTTGCTTCCACACACTTCAAACTGGATGCGGTTTATATCCACAGGATCGACTGATTAAAGTTTGCCAGTGGCGATCGCTTTTGAAATGCTGCACATGATTATCGTCAGAATCAAAACAAAAACTACTCTAGCAAGCATAGCTAACGATATAGTCTTACTGCGATCGCTACAGTAGGAACAAAGCCAATTATAAACAGGATTGCGACTTCTTCAAATACGACCAAAAGCAAATAATTAATAGTAATTTATTTATCAGAATGGCTACTAAAATACTAATTAATACCTAAAGCGATCGCCCTATCAATACTTTAACTGATTTAATTACTAAACATCAAAGCTAGGCAAGTTTGACTACCAAGACAAAGCCAAGCTAGTGCCAAGCTAGTACTCGATCAATTCTCAAATTTGCCCATTTTTCCTAAACGTATCGTTATAAGTTCAACATCGGTAATTGCCTTATGTTCTCCTTGGCGAGTATTGGCTGGAGTCATCCAAAATGTCCCAATACTATAGCGTTTCCCCCCAGTTTCAATTTCTCCTTTTAGAACATAAACATATTCGTCACCAGGATGAGTATGAAAGGGAATTATTGCACCTGCTTTCATTCGTAATCGATGAATTGAACCATTTTCTACAGGTTCAGCTAAAGGTAAAAACTGTGTTCCTGGAAACTTTTCTAAATCTTGCCACGGTTCATGGTTTGTCTGGATAAAAATTTGTGAAGCCATATTCAACAATTGACAATTATCTGTTGATCAAATTATGTGCTTTGATTTAATACACTAAAAGCACGAATGAATAATATTCACTCGAATACTATAGTCATAAAAAAAGTCGATATTGTCAAGTTAGAATACGAAATACAATTTCATCACCTTTAATTTATGTTTTTCAAAAGATATTGGTTCTTTAGAGTATGGCGATCGCTTTCACGCCATACATCAGCAAACATTTAAGAGTTTGAACTATGAACAAAATCTCTCAACCTAGATATAATGTGGCGCAAAGATATGCTGCCTTGTTAGATGCGGGAGAAATATTATTTTGCCAGGGATACGATCAGGCACAACCCAAGCGGATAGCAGAAAAAGCAAATGTATCTATCGGTTTGTTTTATCGACATTTTAAAAACAAAAGAGAAATGCTGACTGAAATTATGGTTAAGCATTTAGACAAGCTGCATCGGCAAATTGCTGAGGCATTAGAACAAAACCTAGAAGTAGAAGCAGCACTACATATTGTTTTGCTACAGACTCTGCGCTATTTCCATCAGCATCAGCAAATTATTAAGCTTTTTTTCCTGCAAATTGGCTATGGAGATTTTGCCGTAACCAGCAAACTCAGTCAGGCTAGACAAACTTATCGTAGTTTTTTAAGAGATATTATTCAAGCAGGAATTGAACAAAAGATTTTTTGGGATTCTGAATTACTCGATCTTGAATTAGCTATAAATAGTATTATTGGCACAATTAACTGGTCTATTTATGATTCTTTAGTAGTTAAAAATAGACCTTTAGAACCTGAAAATTTTATCAAAAAGCTGTTGCCTCATTTACTTAGAAGTCTACGAAAATAATATCTTCCAAATAAAATGAATCATATTTTTGGCTATAAAAACTGGGGTTACTTGTTGTTAGTTGCTAGCCTATTTTGTATATTCACCGCTACTATATCTCCCTTTGGGTTTATTATTCCAGAGGGATTTTCAATAAAATTTATTGTGGAAAAATTTGAATTTGGCAGCAGTCTCAAAGACTATGGGCAAAATATTCTATTATTTATTCCTTTGGGAATTAGCTTATTTATAACTACTATTAACAAGTACCGAAACATCTGGTTAATTTTAATTGTTTGCTGTTTATTTAGTGCCGCAATATCTACAGTGGTAGAGTTGACTCAGTTATTTATTCCCACACGAGTTTCTAACTTAAGCGATATTATTTGTAACACTATAGGTGGAGGTATAGGTGGAATTCTATATCTTTGGCGTAAAAATATTATTCAGTTTCTGGCTGGTATTTTGACTGGAGATTGCCATAAGCTTAGTTTAAAATCTTTACTTACGGCGATCGCAATTTATTGTTTTATTGTTATTTTAGGAGTCGGGATATTATTAAACAGTGTTAATTTATCAAATTGGGATAATGATAATTATTTAGCAATCGGAAATGAGGTTACAGGCGATCGCCCTTGGCACGGCTATATAAATAATTTATATATTTGCGATCGCGCTTTGAATCAGTCAGAAGTGATTCGGGCTTATAAAGATAATAATTATTTTCAACCTCAATTGTCTAGTTCAATAGCATCTTTTACTTTTACAGATCAGCAAGAATACTATCAAGATAAAAGTCAGCATATTCCCGATTTGAAATCTTATAAATCCCCTCAATCTAAAATAAATAAAAATAAGGATATACAAAACCATGAATCAGATCAATACTTGGGAATTTTATTAAATAAGAATCAGTGGTTAAAAACAAAAGACAGCGCAGTTTCCTTAAACAAAAGACTAAAGCAAACTAATGAATTTAGTTTTTTCCTGACGGTTGCTTCTAGAGATCTTCAGCAAACTGGACCAGCGAGGATTATTTCTATAGCCGATAGCACAATTGCTCAAAATATTATAATTGGTCAATCAGAAAAAAACTTAAGCTTACGTTTGCGAACTCCGACAACAGGAAACAGCGCGAATCAACCTGCATTTTTAGTTCCTAATGTTTTTGACAGCTATGGTTTTCATCAAATATTAGTTACTTTTGCTCGCAAAAAGCTATCTGTTTACATTGATTATCCTAAAAATTTATACTCTTTTAAATTTGATGTTTATAATAGTTACTTGAGCTATTTACCCTGGAGTAAACTAGGATGGATTGTTAATTTAGCAGAATTTAACGACTTTAAATATAAGCTAGGTTTTTATATAGTTGTCTTTTCACCCTTAGCCATTTTAATTTATTATTTAATATTTTTACAGTTAGAACAGTTCAACAGTTAGGACAGTTAAAGCAGTCTTATTGACGGGAGGAAACGCGCCTTACGAAGGCGTATATTTCATTTTTGTTGTGACGAACTTATTGTAGACATTTTCTCAAGATTTTAGATAGCGAAATATTACTAAGTGTAAAAAAATACGGGTTTTCCCACACATCTTGGCAGATTGTAGGTACAACCAGTAGTGTTCCCGATAGTGTGACTGTCAACTAGTATAAAAATACTATCTATCTTATCGAGTCGAAACTGTAGTTCATGGTTCACATAAAGCGCATCGAACTGTCTCACTTTAAATCTTTTGGTGGTACAACCAAAGTACCCATCTTACCTGGTTTTACGGTAGTTTCTGGACCAAATGGTTCAGGAAAGTCCAATATTTTAGATGCGCTGCTATTTTGTTTGGGTTTATCTAGTTCTAAGGGGATGCGTGCCGATCGCCTGCCCGATTTAGTTAATAATAAACACATTGGTAGTGGCAAAGCAGCAGAAGCAATTGTTTCTGTAACCTTCGACTTGACTGATTTAGGTGACTTGGAAGATGTGGTGACAACGGTAACCGATGCTCATAATTTGACCGCTATTGACTCTCCACAAGAGTTAGCAGCAATGGGAGATAGCGATCGTAATATTGGTAATGAAAATAGCAATGGTCATGCACAAGAACTAGAAGACGATGAGGAAAACGAGTTAGGACAAACAATCACTACAGTAGATGAAGACGATAAAAAAATTGTCGCGATCGCCAACGGTAATAGTCTTGAGTGGAAGGTAACTCGCAGGTTAAGAGTCGCAAAAAAGGGAAACTATACCTCAACGTTTTATGTAAACGGAGAAGTGTCCTCTGCCACAGACGTTCACGATCAGCTACAAAAACTGAGAGTTTATCCTGAAGGCTATAACGTAGTGTTGCAGGGTGACGTTACCAGCATCATTACGATGAATTCTAAAGAAAGAAGAGAAATTATTGATGAGTTGGCAGGGGTAGCAGCTTTTGATCGCAAAATTCAGCAGACGCGCAAGACGCTGGATAAAGTGCAGGAAAGGGAAGAAAAGTGCCATATTATTGCTCAAGAACTGATTGCCAACCGCGATCGCTTGGCAGCAGATCGGGTAAAAGCGGAAAAATACCGCAAGCTAAAAGAAAAGGTACAGTCAAAGAAAAATCAAGAAAAAGTTTTAGTATGGCGATCGCTTACTCAACAGCAGTCAGAGTTACAAGAAAAGTTAACGACGGGAGAAACTGAGGCGGTACAGCTAAATGAAAGTATTGCCAAGCTAGATATAGAGGTTAAAGAACATAGCGAAAAGCTAGAAGTTCTTAATACTCAGGTAAAAGCCTTAGGAGAGGATGAACAGCTATCGGTAGCCTCGGATCTGGCTACTCAAAAAGCCAAACAGCATCAGCTAAAACAAAAGCAAGAAGAATTAATTAATACCAGCCAGCAAAAAAGATTGATGTTGGTGCAAACGCAACAAAACTTAGAACAATATCAGCAGGAAATTAAACGGCTTGAACAAGAAAAAAACAAGCTAGAAAGTGAAACTATTCCTCATCTAACTCAAGAGGCTGTGGTAGCCAGAGAAATAGTTACCCAGAGTAAAGAAAATGCCAATGCGATCGCCGAAGCATCTGAAGCGTGGGTACAAGAACAAGCCACTATTACCCGTCAAGCATCAGCTATTCAAGATGTTCTTAATCCTCAACGTACCGAACAAGCGAGAATTAGCGAGAGATTTAACCAGTTAAATAGCACTATCACTGAGCAAGCTGAGTCCTTAGAGGCGATCAAGACTGAGTTAAAAGGCAAACAAACAGAATATGATTCACTATCTAGTCAGGTAGCCGAAGAACAAGGTCATGTGCAAAAAATTGCTCAACAGTTAGCAGAAGCCGAAAGCGATCGCGCTTTGCAACAAGAAACCCAACAGCGTCTTTTAATTGAGCAACGAGAAAAACAACGGGAATTGGATAAGCTAGAAGCCACCAAGCAGGCACAACAAGAAGTTCAGGGTACTTATGCCAGCAAGATCATCTTAAACTCTAATTTATCGGGGGTAGAGGGGCTAGTTGTGCAGTTAGGACAGGTAGAACAACGTTACCGCTTGGCATTAGAAACTGCTGCGGGAGGAAGATTAGGCTTTATTGTGGTAGAAAGCGATCGCGTGGCTGCACAGGGAATTGAATTGTTAAAAAGAGAACGGGGAGGTAGAGCAACATTCTTACCCTTAAATAAAATTCAAGCACCACGAGGCAATATGGCAACCACGCGTTTTGGTCGGGGTTTTGTTGATTTGGCTGTTAATTTAGTTAATTGTGAGTCTCGCTATGACGAAATCTTTGCCTATGTGTTTGGCGGTACTATTGTCTTTGATACCCTTGACAATGCCCGTTCCCAATTGGGTAAACATCGCCTTGTTACCCTAGAAGGGGAGATCTTAGAAGTCAGTGGGGCAATGACTGGAGGAAGCAAATCTAGTCGTTCTAGTTTGCATTTTGGTGGTGCTGCAAACCGCGAGTCAGGACAAGTGGAAGCCTTAAAAGAGCGTTTGGCAGAGATATACCGCATCTTATCCAGCTATGACCAAAGAATAGCAAATCAATTGTTACAAATCAAGGATCTGGCAGAAGAATTAACTGAAGCAAGACAGCTAGGCAGAGATAACAAAATGCTATCTGAACAGCTAGAGAAAGAGATCAAGCGTCTTAGTGGTCAGAAAGAATTATTAATTAACCAGTTAAACAACAATCGCCAGGAAAGAGCGGCAATTCAATCTCGCCTAGAAATATTAAACGCAGCTATTCCCGAACAGGAAATCAAGTTACAAGCTTTACAGCAGCAGCTACAAGACCTAGAAGAATCTCACTCCCAAAGCGAATGGCAACAGGTACAGGCACTAATTAACAGCCAAGAAGAACAGCTACAGCAGCAAGAAAAGAATTTAAGACAGGCAGAAACCCAACTATTAGATTTAAGCAATAAATATCAACGCCTGAGTGAAAAAATCTCTGAAGCAGAACAATATAATGAACAATTAAACAATGAACAATTATCAATTAAGAAGGAGCAAGAAGAAATAGGCAAAAAGCTAATAGAAATAGAAGCGAAAATAACTAATCATGAGGCACAGTTAGAACAACTATCAGCAAAACTAGGAGAGACAAAACAATCACGCGATCGCACCGAAAACAATCTTAAGGAATCACGCGATCGCCATCAAAAACAAGCTTGGCAACTAGAAAAACTTCAGTCATCTCAGCAAGAAAGACAAGCAACTTTACAAACCTTACAGCAACAAATAACCGAACAAGAGTTAGAATTACCCGAGCCGATTCCTGAGATTTCACAGTTAGTAAATGAAGACGGTATTGAAGCAGGGGAATTAATTACCTTTGCCAATCTTTACGAACACGTAGAGCAACTCCAAAAGCAAATTCGTAATGGAGAAAAACGCCTTGAAGCAATGGAACCTGTCAATATGTTGGCGTTAGAAGAATACGAAAAAACAGAGGCAAGACTACAAGAACTTTCTCATAAGCTAGATACTATTGAAGCAGAAAGAACAGAATTATTGCTAAGAGTTGAAAAATTTACTACCCTGCGTTTACGAGCATTTAAAGAGTCTTATGATGCGGTAAATGAAAACTTTCAAAAGATTTATGCCGAACTTTCTGACGGTGACGGACATCTTCAGCTTGAAGACGAAACAGATCCTTTTAATGGTGGTTTAAACTTGGTTGCTCACCCTAAAGGTAAGGCAGTACAAAAACTAAGTTCTATGTCTGGGGGCGAGAAATCTTTAACAGCACTCGGCTTTATCTTTTCCCTACAAAAATATCGTCCTTCCCCCTTCTATGCCTTTGATGAGGTAGATATGTTCCTCGATGGTGCAAATGTCGAAAAACTATCCCGCATGGTCAAAAAACAAGCACGCTCAGCACAGTTTATCGTTGTAAGTCTGCGTCGTCCGATGATTGAAGCTTCTGAAAGAACTATCGGCGTGACTCAAGCCAGAGGCGCACATACACAGGTATTAGGAATTAAAATGAAGTAGTTTTTAGTTTCGCGCAGAGATACAAAAGCGCAGGCAGAAAAATGCAAAGGACTACACAAGGAGCAAATACAGTGATTGATAACTTGTTAAAATTGCAAGATACATGGGAATTTGAAGAATATGGTTATATTAATTTAATAGCGGTACAGATAAAAGAGTCACATTTAGAATTGAAATGTCAAATCTATAAGGGTATAGATAATGATCCAGCACAGCTTTGGCAAATTGTTTGTCATGAGATAAGAGAGCATAAAGTTAGTCTAGGTGAACAAGATAGTAATTTTATGTTGTTCAATGACCATGTTTTACTCTGGTCTTACAATCAGCCTGTATCTTCCCTAACATTTAATCGAACAAATTCTGTTGCTGATACCTATCATGTAGTAGGAAAACTTTATGAAAAGCATCGGAAAATAGTAAATACATGGATACCTTTTTACTCATGTTTTAATCAATCTCTCCCTCTTGAAACCCTTATTAATTTGGGTTACGGTAAACTAGCAGAAGGAGCAGAAAAAATCATTATTGGTTATCAAGAAGTTATGAATAAATGTGGTTTTGAATCTTCTTATCTTTCTCGCACTCCGAAACGTTGGGATAATGAAAAAGGATGGATTGATGAAGATAGCAAATTGCAAATTTTAATTACAGAAAACTCTTATATTATTGCTTCTAACTTTACCGCCGATAAAATCCTAGATTAAGTCTCGGACAGAGAAATCTTAGTTAATAACCGTGCGATAAACATTGATTTTCGCTATTTTTAAAGAAGGGCAAGATTGTCCGTAGAAAGATAGTTTCAACCTAGCTTTGCTGCTCAAGATTGGGCAAGAGTTTATTTGTCTATATGAGAAGAACCGCCAATTAAAATTACTCGTGTTTCATTGATTAGTCTATCTACTAGAGTTGAGATCAAAATCCGACTAAGGAATAAAAAAAGACAAATAAGTAACCGTTAATTGTACAGAGAGTACTAAAAAGGGATAAGGGATGAAAAAAAGATTAACCTCGATCGCTAATTGCCCGATCTAGTATTATCAATCCTTGTTCTAAGCTTTGAATTTGGGATAAGCGATCGCGTAATTCTGCTGCACCAGGAAAATCTTGACAATACCAAGCCAAATGTTTGCGAGATTGATATATGCCTCGTTGTCCTTTATATGTCCACAAGCCTAATAGATGTTCTTTGGCACACTCTAGTTTAGTAACTAAGCAAGGGGGAGGCAAAATTTCACCTGTTTTTAAATAGTGATCGATTTCTCCTACCAAAAAAGGATAGCCCAAAGTTCCGCGCGCACACATTACCCCATCAGCATCAGTTATTTCCAGACACTTAACGGCAGCTTCTACTGAAAAAATATCGCCATTGGCAATCACAGGAATGGTCAGAGCCTGTTTCACTTTAGCAATCCATTCCCAGCAAGCATTACCATTGTAGCCTTGGGCGCGAGTTCGTCCGTGGAGAGTTAACATTTGTGCGCCTTGAGCTTCCATTCGGCGAGCAAAATCAATAATGTTTATTTCCTTATCGTCCCAACCAATACGAGTTTTTACCGTGACGGGAACATCTACAGCTTCTACTACAGTTGTGACTATTGCCTCTGCTACTTCTGGTTGGCGCAACAAAGATGAACCACCGCCTTTTTTGGTAATCTTGTTTACAGGACAACCCATATTAATATCTATGGTCTTTGCTCCTTCTGCTACAGCTTTTTGCGCTGCTTGAGCCATAAAATCTGGGCGACAGTCGAATAGCTGAATACTAATCGGATTTTCGTCAGGTGCGATTGCGTAGCTAGCCGTAGGCATCGCCATAATTGTCGGCAATTCGCTCAGATGATGAATCTCCTTAGCACTCACCATCTCGGTATACATCATTGAATCAGGTGCATATCGCCTCACCAATCGCCTAAAGACTAAATCAGTAACCCCAGATATAGGAGACTGCAAGACACGGCTATTTACTACCACTGAGCCTATTTTAAGTGGTTTAGCCAACTTAGTTTTTAATTCCCTAGATAAATCAAATGTCACTATTTTTGCTCGACGGTCAGATGAAGATAAAAGCTATTGCGAAGCTAGAGCAAGCAACTTATTCCGCGCCCGCTAGAAGGATCGCCATTGTACAGGGGCGGCCGATATAATGAGTTTTGAGCGATTAAGGTTATGCTGATACCTTCAAGGGTGAAAATTCAAACGCTTAGAGCCTTAAAACAAGGGCGGACGATGGGACTTGAACCCACGAATGGTGGAATCACAATCCACTGCCTTAACCACTTGGCTACGCCCGCCATTCATACAGTTATGTATTATATCACCCCCAATCAACATTTAAATACCATGGTTTAAAATTAGGGAGTTTAAAATTAGAGAGAAATCACGTTTAAATTACATGGCAAGCTCTAAAATTAGTGGTGTTATGGGAATTATTATCATAGGATTGGGTGCGATCGCTTTTATAACCAATCCAGGCGAGAAAGGATATCAGAAATATGCTGAAGCTACATTTAAAACACGTTTTAAAGACAAAGTTTGCGCTCAGGTGATGGAAGATTGGGGAGTATGGCTAGAAAGTCAATGTCATATTGTAGTTAATACCGCTAGTCCTTATTTAACTCAAATTGTTAGTCAGCAAACAGAACGTCAGAATTTTTTACTTTTTAGTATTTATCAAGCAGATTTACCTTTACCTTCTCCTTTTCCTACTTATCATCTTGAAACCGTGGGAATTTTGGGTAATTTTTATACTTATCAGGCTAAAAAACTTTAGTTGTTAATCGCCTTGTATTTAACAATGGTTTGGACAAAATTTAATAAATAACGAAAAATAGGTATTTTAGCCTTACTCTCGACTGAAATAATCAACCACAAAATAGGCTTTGCGAGCTTTTATCAAAACTATCCGAACTATTGATTTAAAAAATTAACTTAAACTATTAGATAAAGATTGAAATCTAAAATTTACTATGAGTGACACAAACAGTAACAGCAGTAGTAAGGATACTTTACCGTCATCGGATTATGAAACCCGTACTCCTCCTTATGGCTCAGTTGAGCCTTTAGATGCAGGGGAAAGGTATTGTATTAATCGCATTGAAATTAAACCTGGAGAACACATGAGTACCCAAATGCACTATCATCGAAGTGAGCATTGGATTGTAGTTTCAGGTACAGCTAAAGTGATTTGTGATGGCAAAGAAACTTTAGTAATGCAGAATCAATCAACCTATGTACCTATGAATACTGCCCATCGAGTCGAAAACCCTGGAGTAATTCCTTTAGTAATGATTGAAGTGCAAAACGGCGAATACTTAGGAGATGATGATATTATTCGTTTTGATGATTAACTTTGCTATTAAACGTTTGATGTGAATTAAATTACAAATGTTGCTATAAATAGATAGTTAAAAATTACTATGGCTTCATATGCTGTGACCGTTGGTCAATATTATAAATAGCTAGAAACGGAGCGTAATTGACTAGGAATAGGTGTAGTTTCAGGAAATTCTAACCAGGTTTCTTTTTCTCCTAAATATCCAGATTCGGTGAAAGAGATCAACATTCTGGCAAGAGCCACCCAAACCTGTGCATCGTATTCCCAGTCTTTGTTTCTAGACGTAAAGCAGGCAATAGATTTTAACGCCCAAAAGTAGCTATTACGTACCACTGAGCCACCTTTTTTGTAGGGTGGCAAATCTTGGTGGGCGATAAATAATATATCGTTTTCTAATCTCACCTGCACTGATTACAATCCTTTAATTATTTAACTATGAGTATTTAATAGCTTGTATAGCATTACGCCAAAACGTTAGGACATTTATTTCATTTCAATTGTTACTTGTTACTTTTGAGCCAATCATCACTCACTGTCCTAATCTAATCTTGTACGGCTATAGTTGCCATTGGAAAAAATCTACTGTATTGCCAATAATACGGTGTTTAATCAGAGAACGCTTTTGCCAATGTTCGAGAGTTATACGTTTACTTTGAGCAAAACCTTTCTCAAAAGTATCTTTAATGCCCTGTACTAATTCAGGTTGCGCGCTACAAATATCTAGCTCTTCATTGTGGCAAAAGCTACGAGGATCGAAATTTGCACTACCCGTAGTCGCCCAAATATCGTCAATCAGCAATAACTTAGCATGGGTCATACTAGGCTGAAATTCATATATTTCTACACCACCTCGCAATAAATTACCGTAGTGTTCAAATGAAGCATAGTAAACAGGCTTTTTATCGCTACGTTGGCTGGTGGTAAGAATACGAACGTCTACCCCATCTTGCTTTGCTGCAACTAATATATCTATGGAGTTATTATCAGGCAGAAAATAAGGACTAGCTAACCAAATTCTTTTTCTAGCACAGATAATACTATTGTATTTAAAAGCCTGAATTGGTGAGAAACGGATTCGGGGATTTGCTCCTGGTACAACTAACATTAGGTTAGAGTCTTGCTTTTCACTTGTATCTTCTTCCCTGCCATTACTAAAATTAGGGAATTTATTTCTACCTAAATCGGCTGTGCCATCATCAAACGTCCAGTGTTGAGAAAACACTCCTTCTAAAATACTAATTATTTCTCCTTCTATACGCATCTCCACATCTAACCATGGTTGAGTATCATCTTTTTTTTCTATACCGTCCCAGAGATCGGAAATTCCTGCTCCACCTACCAAGGCGAATTGGCTATCAATTAACAATAGCTTGCGGTGTGTACGCCCAGCATAATCTAGGGGAGCTTTCCAATTAGGACGATTAAAAAAAGAGACTTTTACTCCAGCACCACGCAAACGTCGCCAATACCTGTCTGATATATCTTTCGTTCCATAATGATCGATAACTAGGCGAATTTCGACCCCCGCTGAAGCTCTTTCTGCCAAGGCGACGGCAAAATTATCTGCCCGCTTTCCTGGAGTCATAAAAAAGGTTTCAAAGTCGATTGTATGTTGCGCTTTGCCAATTGCATCTATACGTGCCTGTTGAATCTTATCTGGTTCATTCCAAAAATCTGTAATAACACCATCGGTAATAAAAGAATTGGTAATACTGGCAAGGGTAAAAGGAAATTGTGGCTCTTCGGGACGGGGTGCGTGTTTTACTTTGTAGGTAACGCGATCGCGAAATGCTCCCCGCAGATAAAAACCAATAAAAACAATCAGGCTGAGGACTAAAAAAGCAATAAACAGCCACCAAAGAATAAATTCAATTGTTGCCCACATAAGAAATTAGCTTAAATTTATTGGAAAATCACACGGGTAAAATCTTGTTATTTAATCTTATTTAACCAGAAAACTAAGTGCATTAAACACTTACCAGTAATTTTGATACATTTAGCTAGAGCAATACATTGAGTCTTATATCCACAATTTTGTCGGTGCAATGGGTTCGATATTTTCATTCCAACCGCCTACTTGATAGGTTTGCAGTAGCCACAAACTTGCACCATGTTTTAAGAAAATTTCGGCTAAAACATCGTTTGCTAAACGGGGTAAAAGCGATCGCCAGCTTGTTAAAGCATTGACTACGGTAGTCACGGGACGATCCTCTAGGCGAGTACCAATTAATGATTGATATGGATCGACCCAATCAGCGCGAGTTTGCCAAGAAACTAGTTTGGCTTCGATGGCTTTATTTAGGGCGACTAAACGCTTTAGTCTTTGAGCTTGAGAATGGTTGGGATTAGCTGCAATCCAGCCTTTAATTTGCGCATTTTTATCGATTTCAGTTAGAGTCATATTAATCGCCTGATAAAAAGCCTGACAGGAATCTTGGACACAGGAGTTGGCAGGACCAACAAAGGTTGCTCCTGTACCATCTCCAGTACGATAACGTGCCATCATGCGGTCTAGCTGGTATGCCAAAGCGTTGAGGGGAAAGCGTCGCAAGCCATCAAAATTGTATTCTTCCAAAACATCTAGCTTAACTATAATATCGGTGATGGGACGACTACCTAACCAACCAAACTGGCGATCGCCGATAAAGTTTGTCCAGTCTAAACTCCCCGCAATAATCCCTGTCGTGTTTTGGGTATAAACCTGAGCATAGCCGATTTTAAAACGAAGTTCTTGGGTTAAAGGTTCGCGGATTACTCTGGCTAAACCAAAAGCAAAATGTCCAAAAAAGATGCCTAACGGGGCAAATTCTCGCTTTTTACCGCCAATACCGCCGTAGGTATGTAAGAGTAACAGGCGATCGCCTTCAGAAAAAGAGTTAATTAATTCTGTATCTGACAAGTTGCCAGGGTTTAAAAAAATTGAATCGACATGACCTTTCTTTTCTTTTACTCCCTGCCAATATTGATTGTGAATATAGTCAGTGGTTTTATGCAGTCCAGAAATAACCTTAGCTGGCTGTAGTTGAAACAAGCTACGGGGTGCGATCGCTTGAACGGTAAATATTCCCTGGTGGTTTTTTGCGCCATAGATATACCACCCCGTTTTATTTAAAGGAGATTCGGTAATTTTATTAGCGGTAGCGGGTAAAACTCCATGACGATCTTTTACTACCTGGGGGAAATAAACAGTGTCTTCTCTACCGTCAAACTGCTTTGAAGCAGGATTATAATAACGGACGACAGCACAATTATTGGGAAATAACTCAGTAATAGTTACCAAAGCATAATACTTTCCCGTAATTAAAATTGGTTCGCGGGCGATATATAAACTCAGATCTGTTCTGACCACCTCGACCGAACTCAACGCAACCATCACATCATCATTCGATCTAGCCCCTGCCAAAGATTCTAACGCCTGTACCTGTCGCCAGTGGTTTAAGCGTATAGGCAGAACTATACCCTGATTAACACTTTTATAAGCTTGTTCGGAAAAACCAATTCTAATTTTGACTTGGTTAACATAAGCCTGGATATCAGGGCGATCGCTCCAACGCAAATATATCTTTTTGCCGATTAAATCGTGATTTGCTTCTGGTGCATGGTGTACCTCTAAGTACACTCCACCAACACGAGATCGTTCGGTAACATCTGGTAAAATTAAACGTCCTAGCCATTCACCCACGGGCAGATATTCTTGAGCATAAGATTGCCTAATAGGATAATAATTAGGCTGATTAAAATCTGCTTTGACGTAGTTGGCATAGTCACTAACAATCTTTGAGGCAAATGATTTATAATCGGCAACCGCAGCAGGATAAGGTTCTTGTCCATCGGTGCGAGTTAAAATACGTAAAATAATTTCTAAGGTTTTGGCTAAATGATTGCTACCATCGGCAAGTACAGCTGTTTCGCTCAATGGACCATTGGTAGAGTCATGTCCCACTTTCCCTAAAGAGATAAAGCTAATTTCACCGCGACTTTTAGCCAGATTCCAATTCGACCAAGTAAAGATTGACCATCTTCGAGGAAACAGATAAGAAGTAAAGCGGGCTACTCGATCTTTTTTGCCCACTAAATGATAGAGATGTTCTACCTGTGCCACTTCGTTGTTACCACTAATTACCCCCGCTAAAGAAATCACGTCAATCGGTGCAGCTAAAACCTTTTTGACATAAGGAACTGCACCCAAAGATATTTGTCCGCCACCGCTATAGCCAATGAGAGTAATTAAAGCCCCGCTTCCTGGTTGATAGCCCCGCGCCAACAGGCGATCGATAATTATTTGTGCTGTACCGCGATTGTATATCGGACCATACCGACTATCTACGGATACCGCCACTTGAAACATATTGCGTAACAAGATTAGCACTCTTAGTACTCCAAACTTAGTAGTGCGTTCGATCCATTGCCAAACTGAACCTAAAGGTCTACCAATAGTTAAGGGAAGATTGATTACTGAATAGGGAATAATATTTTTGATCAGAACATAATTTTCTTCTGGTAAAGATTCCTCTAGCTGTTGCAAAAATTTTTTTGCCCGAACGGAATATTTGAACGAGCTTTTGCCAATGCCATCAAGATAAACTACATACTGTATTGTTGTAGAAGTTATCTTTTTAATTGGCAATTGAGTACTTTTAGTAGGTAAAGTAACCGTATCGCGATCGCCACCATACCATCCAGCCCACCAACCTAAAGCTTCAAAAGGTGCCAGCAAACCTGCCAACACTAGGGCAATACCAACAATTCTTCCTCCGTCCAAAAGCAGATTTAATAACTCAGCGTGTAGAAAAACATACCATTGCACCCACCAAGCATTTGCAGGAGACAAAAAAATAACTATGGCTAATGCTAATACAACTAACGCACTTCTAGTTAAAAATTGTTTACTCACGATTCTTCTGATGTCTCCCCAAGTAAATTAGGAATATTGGTTGGATCGGCAGGAATAGGTAATCCGTTGTAAAGCATTTGCTCTAAGTAATCGGCTTCGGTAATAAGTTTAACTCCTGCCACCCAATCGACTATTTTACTAGTAATACGAGCGATCGCTTTACCGAAAACGCGCTGAGAAAGTTGCAGCACCAACCAGCCTCCAAGACAGCATTCAAAAGCCTGCCATATACCTAAATCGGAGATTGCGCCTAAACCAATGGCGATCGCCATTAATGTCCAAATTGACAGCACAATAAAAATTGGCATCCCAAAATAGGGAATAATTATTAAAAAACCTAACAATAAAGGCGCGTAGCTAAACCCTAAAGTTTTGACAATTTCTACTAGAGACAAATCAGCCTCAAATAACCAGCCCGCAACTAACCAAGTGCTTAAAACCCAAAAATTGTAGTTAAAGACAAATAAAACTGCTGCGATCGCTATTGAGAGCAAAAACCGCAGTGGACGCACTCGATTAATAAACAGCATCACGCTTTGACCAGAAGTTTGAGACACTCCAGCTAACAAAACTACTAAAATACTGGCAATCAAGCCTAAAGGTAAACTATTAATCAATTCAAAAGTTTCCTTATTTAAGAGCATTACCCCAGAAACTAAAGTCCAAAACTTACTTATAGCTGTATCTGCTGTCATGGCGATGAGCGACATTATTTTTCTCCTTAATTGACCAACGGTCACAGATTACTCCGTCCGTATAGGGCGGAGTAATCTGTGACTAATTATAAATATTTGTTTGAGAAAACTTTAGGATAACCTTCGTAGCAACATAAAAAAGGAGTAATAGCCGTTTTCGCTACTACTCCCCTTAAGAGATTAAGTAAAATTGCATTATAAGAAACCTAAATAGCTGACTCCCAATCAGTTACAGATTACGGAAAAAAGCGCATCGCCTGCACTGAGGTTTCCCCAGAGCGTAAAGACGGAGCAAGCAGGGTGCAATCTGTAGTTTTGATGGTGGTAAAAAGGTTAATAATATCCGTCGCCAAAGCTAAATACATCGTACTTTTTATCAAGTATGTGGCGATCGCAATACGGTAACAAATTATCGCTCAATGACCAGCGATCATCGATCGCTAATCCTCATGATCTTCAAAAGGATCGCCAAGATTGCCAGACGGTGGACCAAAAGCTGTATAAATTGAAAATCCAGTAATAGCGACTAATACAGTCCCTATACTGATGCTAAGAACTATTGCAGGTTCCATAAGTATATATAAATTATGATTACTCTTCCTTTATAATATTACAGAAGATTACGAAAAACCTGATTTTACATAATTAGTGAACTATGTCACAGCAAACTCGTTTGGGAAATATTCTCAAACCTTTAAATTCTGAATATGGTAAAGTTGCTCCTGGATGGGGAACAACTATCTTAATGGGAGTCTTTATGGCTTTATTTCTTGTTTTCTTGTTAATTATTCTGCAACTTTATAATTCTTCTTTAATTTTAGAAGGAATTGATGTTGACTGGAGAACTTTAAGTCGATAGATAATTTAGCCACAGATCTATTAACTATTGAATTAGCTAATACTATAGTTTGATCTTCAGAACAAATTGAAGATCAAACTACTTATTCAATCTATTAAACTTATTAGGAAGTCTAAGATAATGAACATTTTTGGCATCGGTTTACCAGAAATGGCTTTGATTACAATAGTTGCTCTATTAGTATTTGGACCTAAAAAACTACCCGAAATTGGTCGCAGCGTTGCTAAAACTCTTCGTAGTTTTCAGGATGCTTCTAAAGAATTTGAAAATGAATTTAAGAAAGAAGCTGAAAATATTGAGAAATCTGTTAGCATGAATGCGAAATTAGAAGCTAGTAAAGATTTGAATCAATCTGAACCACTAGAGGAAGCATCTACCTCTAATAGCGAATCATAGCCTTTTTGAATTACGGAGAGGGTGGGATTTGAACCCACGAAAACTTTCGTTTTACTCGATTTCAAGTCGAGCGCGTTCGACCACTCTGCCACCTCTCCTGGTGTAGCTAACTTATAATAGCAAAGAACCCCTTCTAGTGGATAAAGATAAGTATTAATAAACTATATTAGTGGGCAGATGTGCTGCTTCACCCTTTAGGGGGTTTCACTGCTATCCGCGCGGTCGTATTTATCACCTACGAAAATAGGCGATCGCTATTACTAAAACTATACAGCCAATAAAAGTTAATCCTAACAAAACTAAAACAAATGTTTCTCCCGAAGACAAAGGGCGATCGGTAGGATCGAGATAGGCAGTTCTTGACCATTTTTCTCGGTCGGGTTCAGACCAACTGGGTGCTTGAATTACATTAAGGCGAGAATAGCCTATTTTGAGGTCGTAAAGCGATCGCTTTTCAGGGCTACTCAGGGTTGCGTAAGCCTCATTAAGTTTTTGAAATTTGTCGGTGGCAATATTAGCGGGCAGTTTGGTAGTGTCGGGGTGATATTTTTTGCTTAGTTGGCGATAGGTACGACGAATCACAATAGTAGAAGCAGAAGGATGTAAATTCATGAGATCGTAATAAGTTTTAATCAGCTTAGTTTGAGACGGTAGCATTGCTGATTTTGGCTGGTTGTGCTGAGAATTAGGATTGACCATACTAACAAAAACTGATTCTTTCTTAATTATTTACCTAACTTTGGTCAGCAAATCAAGATGTTAGCTTAAGAAACATTAAGCTTGTTTAACGAATTAATCGATAATTCAGCCTGGTTGTTACAGAATTTAAAGTTATCGAGTCTTTTGCCAAGTGAGAATAGGAGCATAGGGTAAACTAACCCTTGATTCTATTTAGAATACGATTTAAAGAACATTCGCATTTGGAGCTTATATTCTAATGTCCCATAGCGTCAAAATTTATGATACTTGCATTGGGTGTACTCAGTGTGTAAGAGCTTGTCCAACTGACGTATTGGAGATGGTTCCTTGGGATGGCTGTAAAGCTGGTCAAATTGCCTCATCTCCCCGTACAGAAGACTGCGTAGGTTGCAAACGTTGCGAAACGGCTTGTCCTACAGATTTCTTGAGTATTCGCGTCTACTTGGGCGCAGAAACTACTCGCAGTATGGGTCTTGCTTACTAAAACAAAATCTAATCATAAATGACGGTATCTACCGATATTTATCTAGACTAGAAATTTTGTCGTCTGGCTTCTATAATTGTGCTGTTTCCAGCGTAGTTTTAGAAATCGGCGACATTATTTTTGATGCTGCCTATGGGCGAAAACATAGGGTTCGCGCAACCAGAGATAGCCATGATTAACGTCAGTTCGATGGGTCAAAAATCAACCTACTGCGACTGATTTTGTTTCTTAGTAAAAGGATATTATTTACAAGTAACACTGTACATTTCTACATCGATGCCATGATAAATAATCTCTTTCTCTAATTCCATACCTAGTTTTTGAGCGACGCGAATAGAACGAATGTTAGCTGGTTCGATCAGACAGACAAAGCGTTTGAACTTAAATCTGGATCGACCATATTCTAAAACTGCTGTAGCTGCTTCGGTGGCTAACCCCTGTCCCCAATATTGACTAGCTAAACGATAGCCAATTTCAACTTCTTTTTGCTCATTTACTTTCTGGACAAAAAAGCCACAGTAGCCAATTAACCCTTGGTTTTGCTTATGAATTAAAGCATACAGCCCAAAACCATGCTCTAGGTAGGACAGCAATCTCTGTTCGATAAATTGCAGAATCTGCGGGCGGTCGTGAACCCCAATAAGCGAAAATTCCATTACTTGAGGATCTCCTAAAATTGGCATTAAAGCTTTAGCATCACGAATAGTCAAGTATCTCAGGATCAGCCGAGGAGTTTCAAGAATCTGCATACTGAACTTTTGCTCCTACTGTATCTAAAGAAAGCGATCGCACCTCCGCCTTGACGTTTATTTGTTTCCAAGCTTTAGCCATTGATTTAATCACCCGATCTACTTGCTCAACATTGGTTAAAGCTAGTAAAGTCGGTCCTGCACCGCTAATTACCATGCCATAAGCACCAGCAGCAATAGCAGCCTGCTGCACCTGTTGGTAACCAGTAATTAGTTGCTGCCGATAGGGTTGATGTATTTTGTCTGTCAAAGCTGTTTTCAGCCATGACTCATTATGGGTTTCTAAAGCTCTTAATAATAAACCCATGCGCGAGATATTGAAAATTGCATCACTGCGACTATATTTTTGGGGCAAAACAGAACGAGCCTCTTTCGTAGACAGTTCAAAATTGGGAATAGCTACGACAGGAATAATGTCCTGGTGCCAAGGAATAGAGCATATTTGCAAGTTACTTCCTGACCCTACCGATAGTTGACAATTGCCCAACAAAGCGGGAACAACGTTATCAGGATGACCTTCAATGGCGATCGCCATATCGATGATTTCAGCTCGATCTAAAGGGTTTCGGGCTAAAGCATTTGCTCCTAATAACCCACCGACAATTGCTGTTGCCGAACTACCTAAACCTCTTGATAATGGCACTTCTAACCTAATATCTAGCTCTATATTGGGAGGCGTTTTACTGATTTGTTGATAAAGCCTCAAAAAAGCTTGATAAATTAAATTATTTTCCTTTGTGCTTACTTTATAAGCTTCATCGCCTGTGACATTTATTTTGAGTTTACTAGGGGTGTTAACCTCAGTAAATGTAAACTCATTAGCCATGCTTAAAGCTGCGCCAATACAGTCAAAACCAACTCCTAAATTAGCGGTGGTAGCAGGAACACTTACGGTAACTTGATTCATGTAGTTATTAATTGTCGTTTACGTAGTGTATATGTGATTTGAGTCAATGAAAAATTTAAATTTTTAGTAGTTAATAAAAAAAGAATAAAAATAAGCGAAATTAAAATAATTATTATTATGTATATTGACCGTTATGTAGTTGCTGAATTATTAAAAACTAAAATAACTAACATTAGGCATTTCAAACAAATTGAGAACAAGGTGTATATAAAGCTTTGGGATTCTGAAGATAAAGTATCAATTACTGTTCAAGAATATCAAGAATGTTTACAAGGACTTAAGCAAAACAAAAAAAATACTGATGGTGTAAGTTTTGGCATGATTATGATGACTTTAGGTATATTTATTTTGATTTTTGGATATTCTATGGATACAACTGTTTCTAGTGATGGAGATAGTTATTATAATATTGGATTAATGGATCGAAGAAATAATACTATTCAATTGGGTGGTATTGCTCTGATTGCTGGCACTATTATGTATTGTTTAAGCAAAAAGGAAAACAATTAGTGACCTAAATATAATATAGGCAATAATCAATATCAACTATCAATTGTTCATTAATCACTAAGAGGACATCTGAAAAGTTATTTTTTTACATTCAAGTTTCTAGTTTTGCCCCCCCCGACCCCCAAAATTGGGGGAGAACAATTAAAAGTCCCCCAAGTTTGGGGGATTTAGGGGGCGTTAATGTAGCAAATGAGACTTTTCAGACAACCTCTAATTATTGTTGCAGTAATTCCTGCCGTAAGCGATAAATAATTGTATTTGGTTCTACCTGAGATAAAATCTCTTTAATTAGGGTAGATGCCCCCATTTCTCCCCAGGTACAGCCTTGTTCTAAGTATACTTGAGCTACTCTACCTATCACATAAGTTCCGTAGCCAGCGATCGCTCCTTGGAAACTAGCAGTACCCAGATAAGCCGCGATCGCTCCTGAACTCTCGAAGCCACTGGTTAAAACCGCGCCACTTTTTCCTACCCCCAAAACTATACTACTGCCAATTTCGCTAAACAATAAGCCACCAGAGCTAGCTAAAATACGTTTTAAGAGATTTCCTGCTTCGTAGGTAGTAATAGGTAGTCCGTATAGCTTTGATAGAGAACGAACCAGAGCTAAATCGGCAACAAAACCGCCAATCAGGTCAACAAAGATAATTGGGTTAATAGCTACGGCGATCGCCTTGTAGCGGGCATATTTGGCAATTATTTTTTCTGCTTCTTCTTGGCGTAGTTCAATAGTTTTGTGGGCAATATTAACCTCCGCATCCCTCGCCTGCACCAAAGCATTTAACGAGAGTAAAGATTTTCCTTGCTGTTGTAAGATCTGCTGCAAAGCTATCTGTAATTCTGCAATTTCAGGTTCGGGGGTTTCCCAACTAGTTTCAATCTTGCCGTCAGCAGATTCTACTCTAATTTTAATCGCTTGAGGTTTGGCAGCCACCATGACAATTTCATGAGGGGAGATAAGATCATCTAAACTGCCGAGGCTGTGTGCTGCATTTAGCTGCTGTAATTGCTGGTAGATTTTTTGGCAATCGCGATCGGGATAGAGATCGACTTTATTAAAAACCAGAATTAAAGGTTTTTGAGTACTTCTTAACTCACATAAAGCCTTATACTCGGTGCGGGTAATATCCCCTGCCACTACAAACAAAATCAAGTCAGACTTTTGGGCGATTTCTCGCGCCATAGCTGCCCGTGCTTCTCCTGCCACTTCGTCCAAACCAGGAGTATCAATCAACTCGACGTTGACTCCTTTATTTGCTAATGGATTCCAATGTAGAACAGTCAATGATTGGGTTACGCCATGCAAAGGACCAGTTGCCACTACCTCTTCTTCTAATAGGGCATTAATCAAAGAAGATTTTCCACAGCTAACCAAACCAAAGGTACTGATGCGAACTGCATTGCGATCTAATTTGTCCAGGGCGTTTTGTAAAGACTGTAAATCTTTTCTGACAGAAGCCTGTAGACGTTCATTTGGAGGAGAATTACCATGACGACGAAAACCAGAATACCAAGAAATCGCTTGCTGTAGGCTAGCACGAGTTTGATTAAAATGGTTTTCTTGTCTCGAAGTTTTTTTGCCCACGGTAATATGTTGCGCTGAAGGTAAATTATCCTTGCTTATAATATAACTGTTTGAAGCTTTTAGCCTTTAGTCTTGAGCTTTTAAATTCAAGCTTAAAGCTTATAGCCTAAAGCTTAGAGCTATTAGATAATTTATTTCTGAGATTTAAAATCCAAAGCTCCTTTAGGATAGACAATGCGCTTGTGATTAGTCTGCTCCCAAACACGAATAAAAACTTCGGCAATTTTTGGCAATTCATCATAACTTAGACCGCTATCGAGCAATTGACCGTCTTGCCAACGAGATTTTAAAATCTTTTGCACTGTAGATAAAGCCTGTTTATGAGTCACGTCTTTTAGCGATCGCAATGCAGCCTCACTGCCATCGGCTAACATCATAATCCCTGCTTCTCTTGACTGAGGAATTGGACCTGCATAACGAAAATCTGACTCTAATACGGTTGTTCCTTCGGCTTCTGCCTTTTGTTTTGCCTGATAGTAAAAATAGGCAATTAGTAAAGTTCCCTGGTGTTCGGGGATAAAATCCCGAATTGCCTTAGGCAAACCGTATTTGCGAGCCATTACTAGTCCTTCGCTGACGTGCTTTTTAATTATTTTGGCACTTATCCAAGGGTCATCAATCTCGTCGTGTTTGTTAGGGTTGCCCATCTGATTTTCAATAAAGCCCAGAGGATCATGCATCTTACCTATATCGTGATAAAGAGTTCCTGCTCTAATTAGCTCTACATTACAGTTAAGTTCTCTAGCAGCAGCCTCGGCTAGAGAAGCCACAAACATTGTATGTTGAAATGTTCCTGGAGCTTCGGTTACCAAACGTTTTAGCAACGGTAGATTGGGATTAGATAGCTCTGCTAAACGAATGGGGGTAACAAGGTCAAAAAATCTCTCTAGATAAGGTGATATGCCAATTGCCACTACGCTCCAGGCAACTCCAAATAGACCACAAATTGAGGCATCGGGTAAAATTGCTGACCAGATTGAAGATGGACTGGCACTCAAGATTAAATTGGCAATTAGATAAACTGCTGCTTGAGTCAAACCCACCATAATACCTAATCTAGCTATAGCCTCGCGCGATCGCAATCTTCCCGCAAAGATAGCGGCAACTAGTCCCCCACAACATCCTGCTAGTAGGTATGAAGAGCCTAAGTTTTGATTACTAAACATAACCAATCCTGTCACCAGAATTACCTCCCAGATAGCCAAACTAGGAGCATAAAAGCTACTAACTAAAAGACCTATAGCTGGCAAACTGGTATAGGGTAAGTTAAACACGCTTAATAATGGTGCGCTCAAACCTAATAAACAGAGTAATAAATAATCTCGATGACGAATGGAGGTAAAAATTTTTCTTTGGATAAGCAAAAATAAACCAACCATAAAGCTGACAAAAATTGCCGATAATCTCAGTCCTGACCAGTTAATGCTTCTTTGGCTTAGTTTGAAACCATCTAGCAAAACAAAATCTGCTTGAGTAATTCTTGCTCCTTTTTCGACAATGACATCACCTTTTTTTACCTCCACTACTACCGAATCAATCGCCATCGCTGCTTTCTCGGCAATATTTCTCGTAGCATCTTTATCTTCTTCTAAATTGGGTTTGAGAATTTCTAGCAGCAGATTACTGGCTATATTTTCTGTTGCCTGGGGTATATCTGGATTAATTTGCTCTACGACTGTCTGCTCTAATAAATTAGAGGGCATTCCCGAAGAAATACCCTGAGCCAATATACGATTGACGGCTAGAGAAACTGTATTTTTTGTCGCTTGCCAGTCCTTCTCAGTCAAATCAAGCAGTACTACTAGATCTTTGTCGTCTAATTGAACGTTATTTTTCTGCTCTAGCTTTTTCCAAGCCTGGGAATATCGATAGCGAGTTAAAGTGATTTGGGCTATTAACGTATTAAATTCTGTTTCTGATGTTTTCTCTCGATATGCCTGTAGCTCTGAAGCAATTTTTTGTAGCCCAACATTAAAGTCTGGTCTTTTTTCTAGAGATAAGTTTGTTTCACCGTTTGTTGCTTTTTGGCGATTTTGAGCAACCGAGGCTAAGGCTGCCTTGAACTCTGCATCATCGCAAAAACGGATGTATTTTTGGCTTGCTAAGGATAAGGCTTCAGAGTTAAAGAAGGGAAAGGGTTCGGTTAACTTTCTTAGCTCATCAATACTGACTAAATATCCCTCTAGCTTACTTTTAATTTCTGCGGTTGATTCCTGATTTTGCTTAAGGATAGGAATGATACCTGTTTGAACTTCTTTGCGTTTTTCTAAGGTAGTTTTTGTGTCTTCAAACTCTGCCGAAAAGGGAGCTTTAATCGTCAAAGGTGAGATTTTGCCCACGGTCAATTGTGGCTGATTATAAAAGCGATAACCAACAACACTAGTTAAAGCTATGATGCTCAAAACCAACATGACTAATAAATCTCTCGATTTTATTGTTCTATTTTTACGCTGATGACTAAGACTATAATTATGAGATAATTTGAGTTTTTGTCCTTTGGAGTTATTTTTCTTCCAAAAGCCATTATGATGTAGATACGTGTATCGCCATCCCGCAAATTTTTGAATTAGTGATTGCCAGCTTTTCATCATAGGTGAAGATTTATATAAGCTCTTGCAAATGCCTAATTACATTGAGATCATTCCATACAGTAACTTTGGCAAAAGCAGCTTCAAAAATTTAATTTAAATATGATCTTTGAGAAATAATTTTTAAAGATTTACGAAGTTGAATTATATTGATCGAGGCAACGGCATCGAGTTCATGATTATATGAAGCTTGATTAGTTTTCAGGGAATATATTCCTAGCCAAGTCTTGTATAAATTCATTGCTGTATGCTGTGCTTGTTGATAAGTTGAATTTTTATCAGCGATCGCTCTCCAATTCCAAGGTATATCTGTCACACCATTATATGCTCCAGATAAAGTACCTGTAAGCGAAGTTGTCAACCAAGCTATGTTCTGATTAAGACTTGCAGCGCGTTTGACACAAAATTTAAAATCTCGCGGTGTACTAGCAAAGCAATAACAAGATAAGGCAATTGCTATTTGGCTGGGATTACCCAAAGTAAACAATTTCTCTGTTAATTCGTGCAAGCTTAAACCGCTCTCCCACACCCTAATTACTAGCTCTAACTTTTCAATTAAATTAGTTGTTTTTAACTGTACATCAGTTAAGACCAGTTTGATTATTTGACTGAGATTTTTGTTTTGTAGTTCCAACTTGTTATTTAAATTTAACAAGTAGCTCCATATCAATATGTCTTCCTGAGTTTCTCGATTTAGATTACACTGAGTAATTACTTTCTTAAATAGGTTTTGATTATCGCTCAAAAATATAATTAAAGGTAATAATGCTAAAACATTATTATGGCATTTTAATAATGTTGATTTCTGATTTTTGGGGATAATAGCTTCAAACAGAGATTTTTCCCTCAAGCTATTGTTCTGATTGCCTTTAATAAAATCTTGCCAATAACAATCTGGATTATCATTCCTCAGCAACTGATCTAATTGAATGATTAAATCATCACTCTCCAATCTAGGGGCTTCAATTATAGTTTTTGCTAAAGCATTCCTAGCCGTAAGCCAATGTTGCCCCTGATAATTAATTATTTTAAAGCGATCGCTGTTCTTTGTGGTGGAAGAAGCGATCGCTGCTCCGATTATACCACCAAGATAAGCTCCTTGAAATCTATCAATACTACACTTCATAGTTATATAATTAATTTGTTTCTCCAGGCGATCGCCAGATTATATATTAGTAATTAAGAGAGTTTAGTAATATACTCAAAGTCTAATTATTATTATCTTCGTCTAAATGTTAGTTTCTACTACTGATACCCTACAAAATCAACCCATCGCCACATATCTCGGCATTGTCACCGCCGAAGTTGTTTATGGTACTAATGTTTTGCGAGACTTTTTTGCAGGCATTAGAGACACTATTGGCGGACGTACAGGAAGTTACGAAAGAGTCTTTGAAAAAGGTCAACAAAAAGCAATTGAGGAACTAAAGCAGCGCGCTCAAAAACTAAATGCCGATGCGGTAATCGGTATTGAAATCGATACAGGTACAATTAGCGTTGACGATAAAGGAGTTTTGCTTTTAATTACCGCTACAGGAACAGCAGTAAAACTAGGGTAGGTTAAGTAACAGTTAGGACATTGCCTTAGCTGTTGTTAAAATATTTATTTGCTTTGAGGGTTAGAGCTAAAGTTTTTTGATGATTTTTTTCTTTGCAGGCTGAGTAAACAATTATGTTGCCTACAGATAGTAACAGTGATTTATATTCACCAACAACTTTTCCCGTTTTTAATCTGCATATTCATTTAATTGATAACTATACAAATTGGCTATTGGCTAGGCTATCTCAGGGAATTAGCACTCATGTTGTGACTTTAAACGCTGAAATGAGCATGATGGCTAAAGAAGATCGTGTTTTAGGTCAAACGATCAAAGCAGCAGAGCTAGTGATTCCCGATGGGGCAGGTATTATTGTCTATATGCGTCTACGGGGTATTAAATATCAGCGTTGTCCTGGTATCGAGCTAGCAGAATCTGTAATTAGAGAAATTGGACAGTTTGTTGAGCCTCCAGCTATTTGCTTTTTTGGTGGTGCGCCTGGAACTGCCGAGCAAGCTGCTAAAGCCTGGCAACAGAAGCTGCCAAAGCTGTCAATTATGACGCAGCATGGATATGTTTCTGGGCAAGAAGCAGAGAAATGGAAGCAAACCCTTAAAGCTCAACAGCCTAAAGTCATCTTTGTTGCCATTGGCGTACCACGACAAGAATTTTGGATTAGAGATAATCGTCATTTGTGTCCCCAATCTATTTGGATAGGAGTTGGTGGGAGCCTTGATATTTGGGCTGGAAACAAATCCCGTGCGCCAGAGTGGTTGAAAAATAACAATTTAGAATGGTCTTATCGACTTTACAAAGAGCCTTGGCGTTGGCGACGGATGCTACTTTTACCCAAGTTTTTTTGGCGTTCGTTGTTTTAAGTGCCAAAGCAGTTCAATAACGGAGATAGAGCGATGAGCAGTTATCTTTTACCCGCTATCTCTTTTAGCTTCGCTTGTCTACGTCTTGGCACTTCGTAGGAATAAAAGTCATAAGCTAGCTTTGTCTGAGGAAAAATAGCTCTAGCTTCTTGTTTTAGATCATCTAGCTGAATCGGATTTCCAGGGGCATAACGAGGGCTAAAGTGAGTCATAATCAATTGCTTGACTCCAGCCAACAGAGCTACCTGTGCTGCCATCGTCGTTGTAGAGTGCATCTTTTCAAATGCCATATCTGCATCCTGGTGGGCAAATGTCGCCTCATGAATCAAAACATCGGCATCTTGAGCTAGTTCTACTGCTGCATCACAAAATACTGTATCAGTGCAGTAAGCTACTTTGCGTCCTATTTCTGGCTGACCGCAAAGATCTTTACCATTAATTTTACGACCATCTTCTAGGGTTACAACTTCTCCCTGTTTAAGCTTGCCATAAACAGGCCCTGGAGAAATGCCCAAAGATTTTGCTTTTTCAAGATTAAATATCCCAGGGCGATCTTTCTCGGTAATTCTATAGCCGTGGGCAGGTATACGATGTTTTAATAACCTACAGCTAACGCTAAATTGATCGTCTTCATAGAGTAAGCCTGTCTTGACGGTATGAATTCTTAGACGAGAACCAAAGTTCATATAAGAGTATTTGGCAGCAGCCTGAAGATATTCTTTCAACCCCTCTGGTCCATAAATATCAATCGGTTGACCAGTACCTGCCAGACCACAGCTAGCGATCAAACCTATCAAGCCAAAGGTATGATCGCCATGCATATGAGTCACAAAAATGCGTCGAATTTGTGAGCTTTTGATCTCGCTTCGCTGTAGCTGATGTTGTGTTCCTTCGCCACAGTCAAATAGCCACACCTCGGCACGTTGGGGCAGACGTAGAGCTACACTTGAGACGTTGCGCGATCGCGTTGGTACTCCAGAACTTGTACCTAAAAAAGTTATTTCCACTGCTTGAGAATTGTATTGTCAATGATCATCTTAGCAAGATTAATTTGAAGCGACACAGTGAATAGAAGTAATTTCCATCGCCTCAATAATGTTACTGAATATTACGGCTAGTGCGATCGCTGCTGTTACCAGTCCGTATACAACTAATTTACTAACCCGATTCATCGCTTCTAAAACCTCGGCAGTGGAACTCTTAATAGTTTTGTTGTTCCCAGGTAACTCTAATTTTTAATCGGTTTAGGCTTTACAGTTTCGATGACAACAAAATATTCTCCACAACTTTTGATAGAGATCTCGTCACGACGAGCGCGTTCCCTTGCGCCTGACGGCGACGCGGGGTCGCTCGTCAAGAATTGCGTTACATAACTTGACAAAGTATAAATACTTAGCTATATTGACTACATGGATGAAGAAACACATTATTTTTCTCGTTTCCATCCCGTTCTAAATCTAGAACAAAAAATACATAAACAAAGCAATTATCCAACAAATGACAACCACCTTACAACAACGCGAAACACGCGGAGCATGGGAAAACTTCTGTCAGTGGATCACCAGCACCAACAACCGCATCTACGTCGGTTGGTTTGGAGTACTAATGATTCCCACACTACTTGCAGCAACAACCTGTTTCCTGATCGCCTTCGTAGCAGCACCACCAGTAGACATCGACGGCATACGTGAACCAGTAGCAGGCTCACTACTATACGGAAACAACATTATCTCAGGAGCAGTAGTACCCAGCTCCAACGCCATCGGACTACACTTCTACCCAATCTGGGAAGCAGCCTCACTTGACGAATGGTTATACAACGGTGGACCATACCAACTAATAATCTTTCACTTCCTGATCGGCGTATTCTCATACCTAGGTCGTCAGTGGGAACTATCATTCCGATTAGGAATGCGTCCTTGGATCTGCGTAGCCTACTCAGCACCAGTATCAGCTGCCACAGCAGTATTCCTAATCTACCCATTAGGACAAGGAAGTTTCTCAGATGGAATGCCGTTAGGAATATCTGGAACATTTAACTTCATGTTAGTCTTCCAAGCAGAACACAACATCCTGATGCACCCCTTCCACATGTTAGGAGTAGCAGGAGTATTCGGAGGAGCATTATTCTCCGCCATGCACGGTTCACTAGTAACATCCTCGTTGGTACGTGAAACAACCGAAAGCGAATCACAAAACTACGGCTACAAATTCGGACAAGAAGAAGAAACCTACAACATCGTCGCAGCCCACGGCTACTTCGGTCGTCTAATCTTCCAATACGCATCCTTCAACAACAGCAGAAGTCTACACTTCTTCCTAGGAGCATGGCCAGTGATTGGAATCTGGTTAACAGCAATGGGAATATCCACCATGGCGTTCAACCTCAACGGATTCAACTTCAACCAGTCGGTAATGGACTCACAAGGACGTGTAGTCAACACTTGGGCAGACATCTTGAACCGAGCTAACTTGGGATTTGAGGTGATGCACGAACGTAATGCTCACAACTTCCCGCTTGATTTGGCTAGTGGCGATATTGCACCAGTTGCTCTAACCGCTCCTGCTATCAACGGCTAGGAATCAAATTAATTCTGAATAAGATTTGAAAAAAGCGTCTCTGTTATTTATAAGAGACGCTTTTTCATTAAAACATCACTCTAATCTCGATCCCAAACTAAAATACTGAACTAAGAGAATAATCATCATGTTTTTAATCGGTCTATTGCTGCTAGTAAGTTTAATCGCGGTTGCTAGCGTTGAAACCAAATCTATCCCTGTGCCAGTAAGAATCAACGAGGTAAAAAGAAAAAACTAGACCTAATGTTGATAATTGATAGAAGGAAACATCTGTCGTTATTACTATATGCTATTTGCATAAGATAAGCGTTCATAAACTTTAAATTGTATTAATTGAAAACTTCTACTGCAATTTTAGATAATATGTCTACATTAGGACAAAATACCTATAGTTTCAGTAAAGTTAAATAATGAACATCAATCAACGAATTAAATGCTTCTAATTTTAGTAGTGACAACTTCCAAAATGGAAGTTGTCACTTTGCTTATGAGCGTTGGTGAATTCAAACATGAATCTATTGTTTTCTAGTTTTTAAATGCCCCCAAATCCCCCAAGTTTTCTCTGATTACAGACAAGTTAGCTTTAGTAGCTAGTTCGACTGCGGGAATAAGTCTTGCGATCGCTAAAAAGCTTGCCTTAGAAGGTGCATCAATAATATCAAACCCTTTTGATAACTCGGCACGGATTACCTGCTGCTACAACATTACTCAATATATCTTTAGTTACAACACTACCCGCACCAACAGTTACATTCGAGCCAATAGCAACTCCAGGACAAACAATTACTCCACCGCCAAGCCAAACATTATCGCCAATTACAACTGGTGCTGCTAATTCTTTCCCTGATAATCTCAATTCAGGATTTGTAGGATGATATGCCGTATAGATTTGAACCTTTGGTGCAAGTAAAACATCATTGCCTAAATGCACCGTATTGCAGTCGAGAATTGTACAGTCGTAATTAATATATAAATTATCTCCAGCAAATATATAACAACCATAATCGCAATAGAAAGGGGGTTTTACAGTGAAATTTGCGCCAATATTGCCAAATAAACTAGAAACAATATTTTTGCGGCGATCTACCTCATCGGGCGATGAAAAGTTGAAGTCATAAAGCAATTTACGAGCTTGGAAGTGCATTGCAGTTAGTTCTTCATCTGCTGCCAAATACAACTCGTTACCTAGCATTTTTTCTCTTGCTGTTTTTTTCATAAAACGAAAATTAATTTAAGCATTTAGAACAAACTACTGTTTAATGCTAGCTGACAAGGTAATGTGGAGGTAAAAAGCCTTACAAAAGGTCAGGTCATCGGTAAAACAACTGGGTATACTGCAAGATGGTTATATAGATTATTGAAAAAATACTGCACAACAGATGAACAGTGAAAGTTCTGATTCTACCCTCAATAATAATTCAGAAAAAATAACGGAACTAAAAACCTCTCAAACAGAAATAGATGAACAATCTTTATCTTTGGTAACACCAAAATCAGCAGAACCATCGGTAACACCAAAACCTCAAATTCCCAAAAAATACTCTGGTCGCAAGATTAGCTTTTCTCAATCCCAATTAATTGTCATTGCTCTTTTGCTCATGGGATTAGGCTTGTGGTTCGGGCTTCCCTGGCTGGGTATAACTAGTTCTATTGCTGCTTTGTTGCTCTGTTTGGGGGTAGTTTTTAATTCTGTTAGGGATTGGATCAAAAAATTTTTAACAACCCAAGAAAGAAGAAGTATCTTGGCGTTTATTGGCTTCATTCTAGCGATCGCAGGGCTATGCAATTATTTAGGTATTTATAGCAATATTGGTAAATGGCTTACCCAGTTCAAATATGATGAATTTGGCTCTTGGGCAGAATGGATCGGCGCGTTGGGGCAAATTTCAATTGCTATTTTGGCGGTATATGTGGCTTGGGCGCAATATGTAATTTCTAAAGATCTAACTATTCAACAAAACCGTATTACTCAACAACAAACCATCGACACCTATTTTCAGGGAATCTCCGATCTAACTTTAAATGAAGAAGGTCTACTAGAAGATTGGCCTCAAGAAAGAGCGATCGCCGAGGGTAGAACTGCTTCCATCCTCTCCAGCATTGACGAAAATGGCAAATCAAAAGTAATCCGTTTTTTGTCTCAATCACGCTTACTCACTCCTCTTCAAAGAGATAATCGTCTAGGCAGAGCAATACTCGATGGGAGTGGAGGATATGCTGAAGATCGCCCCTATGGAACTAGAGTAGTTGACCTTGGTGTCATGCTGGCAGGAGCATATCTAGTGGGACAAGATCTGCGCTGGTCAGATTTAAGCGATGCTAATATGGTTCGAGCTAATTTAAGTCATTGTGACCTGGTAAAAGCTAATCTTGCCCGTACTGTGCTGTACGAGGCTAATTTAGCTGGGGCAGACATGAAAGGTACTCACTTGTTCTATGGTTCAGTAGAAACTTCTACTCCCCGTAGCATAACTGCTCAACCAGACTATAAAACAGGCAAACATACGGGAGTTGTGGTTGAAAAAGCTAACCTTTCAGGAATCAAGCGACTAAGTGAAGAACAACGCTACTATCTATGTGCTTGGTGTGGCGAAAAGTCAAGAGCTACTGTACCTGGGGGTTGTGAAGGTATTCCTAATAAATTGGGTAGATAAATTATATATTAGCTGTATTTTATTAGACTTGCATGAATAATAGATTCATACTTTTTCCCTGTCTTGGTGCGCGTTCCCTTGCGTCTTACGCCGACGCGGTGAAGACAGTTGCGTTGCGGGGGTTCCCCCCGTTGAGGAGGGCGTGTCGTCGTACAGCGGCTTTTGAGTAAGAGTATTCTTACTCAAAACGCGCTTTAGCTTTGCTGCGACGTTTATACCGCCCGTCAAACTG
The DNA here is from genome assembly GCA_965218645.1 of Waterburya sp. Classification (GTDB taxonomy): domain Bacteria; phylum Cyanobacteriota; class Cyanobacteriia; order Cyanobacteriales; family Xenococcaceae; genus Waterburya. The sequence goes on from OZ244627.1 coordinate 303,752, forward strand.
TTGAACCCTTTAGGGGGTCGCACCGCTTTCCCCTTTAACCCCTAGGTAAGTTAGTTAATAACGGTTTGTGCAAAAAGTCTATTGAAGGTATGGAAAATCGAGGTCAACGTGATTTTCTGTCGAAAGCTTAATGTTTAATTAAATGGAGCTACTTAGCATCTAGATAATCAATAATTATACAAGCGTAAAGTTTTGCACAAGCTGCCTCCTTTGCCCAACAATATTTTGTTACAATTACGCTCGGTAAAATTAAGTTGTGAAAAATTCGTTCATTGAGCCAACAACCATTAGACACCGTAACCATTAGCGATCCTAGCCTCGATACATTGACCCAAGAGTTAGCTGCTATTCAGCAGATTGATTCTAAACGAATTGCTTTACTAGGTTCTCGTCATGTACCTCTGATGCACCAACAGCTAATCGAAATGATGAGCTACGCTTTGGTATTGGCAGGTAATCGCCTAGTAACCTCAGGAGCAATTGGGACAAACTCAGCAGCTATTAAAGGTGCAATGCGCGCCGATGCCAACTTACTTACGGTCATTCTTCCTCAGAGTCTATCCCGTCAGCCTAGAGAATCAAAAAAACAGTTAGAAGAAGTTATTCACCTAATCGAAAACTCTAGTAACGATCATTTATCTTTAGGTGAGGCGAGTGCTATGTGTAATAGCGAAATTATTGCCCGCAGCGATCAATTAATTTGCTTTGCTTTCCACGATAGCGGTACTCTATTAAAGACCTGTCAAGAAGCAGAAGAACAACGTAAAATAGTTACCCTATTTTATTTTGATTAGATAGCTTAAATAACAGTTAGAGCAATTAAGACAGTTAGAGAAGAGACAAGGCATGCCTTGTCTGTACTGGACAGTTAGAACAGTAATATATATATGAATTTATCTGTTGGTGTAATTCTGCTTTATTCGATAGTTGGGGCGGTTATTTTGGTGTATGCACCATTTTTGGTTGTGGCTTGGGGACGTTTACAGTCAGGATATGACCAATCTGCCCCTCGTGCGATGTTTGATAAACTACCTGCCTTTGCTCAAAGAGCAACCTGGGCGCATCAGAATAGCTTTGAGGCTTTAACTATTTATGGCTTGGCTGCTTTGATGGCTTACGCTACGGGGGTAGAATCAGATTGGGCAAAAATTGCGGCGATCGCCTTTTTGGTAGCTCGTTTACTTTATTCTGTATTTTACATTCTCAATGTTCCTATTGGGCGATCGCTGATGTTTGCGCTCGGCTCTTTATGTGGCTGGACTTTGTTTGCCCTCAGCATTATCCAGGCAATGTAATTAAAAGTCATCGCTTGACTTGGGTAATTTTAACTGTTTTTGACTGCTTTTTCTGCAAACGTCTTTTGTGACGCGAACTAATTAGATCGCTGATGCTATGGCTCATAGCACCCAATTCTAAGCCGAGAAGTAGAGCCATAGTTTCCTTCAAATATTTGTGAGTTAGTAAATGTGATTTGTCCAGCACAAATTTATGCCAATTCCAGGGGAAACCCCAAAACAACTGAGCAATTCCCACCAGAAAAATAGCTAGCCAAGCGATAACCACAGATAGATATAAAACTCGAATACAAGTACCAATTATCGGACCATGAGAAAATAAAGAGCGGTGGCGAAAAAACATACGGTAAGGTATCCAGATCCCTTTCAAAAAGCCCCAGCGTTTGTATTGTATAGAGCGAATATCTAAATCGGGGCCAAACATCAGACCGCTAAACAAATATCCTCCAGAAAGAATTAGAGTCAATTCGCTGTTACGGGTAAAACCGTAGGTAATTCCAACTATCCAAGGAAGAGTCCAAAGAGTAATTCGATCGTGGGTGTTACCAGAAGGCATAGGTTAATTCATCGATCAATGTAGCTAGGATAAAGTATTTTGAAAAGAATGAGAAATAATTAATCCTTAAAATATCAAAATAAAACACATTTTTAGCAAGAAGGAAGCCCGCGTTCCCCATTCGTCAAAGCCTGTTAACGTTGAGCTAGTTTTGGTGTTTTGCCTAGTAAACCTGTCATGAGTTTTAAAGCACAAATTTTCAATGGCTTTAAATAGCTGATTAACCATAATCCTAAACGACGAAATACCATCATAGGCAGCCAATCGTTAGAAAACATTCGGTCTAATAAATCTGTAAAGCCCAAGATAGCTAGATTTTCTATTTTCCGCCAGCCTTCATAGCGTTGCAAAACTTTAAGGTCGCCAATATCTTGCCCTTGCTGATGAGCGGTCTGCAATACCTGTGCCAAACTAGCAGCGTCGCGAATACCCAAATTTAAGCCCTGTCCGCCAACGGGATGACAACAGTGAGCAGCGTCTCCCACTAAAGCAAGACGAGAACGAATATAGCGATCGCACTGCATTAACTGTACGGGAAAAACAAGGCGATCGCTTACTAGCTCCAAATCTCCTAAAACTCCTCCTGTATAGGTTTGTAGTTTTGCTAAAAAATCTGTCTCGTTCAATTCTGCCAAAGCTTTTGCTTCTGCGTGAGGGTTTGTCCAGACAATTTGACAGCGATTTCCTGGTAGAGGTAACACTCCCATTGGGCCACTTGGCCAAAAACGCTCAAAGGCGGTATTATTTTCTAAAGCAGTATGCTTTATTGTAAACGCCACGCAGGACTGCCAGTATTTCCAGCCACGGGCTTTAATTCCTGCTAAACTGCGAATGTGCGATCGCGCTCCATCTGCTCCTACTACTAGTTTAGTTTTGATTAAATGCTTTTCTTGGTTTACTTTTACTTCTATGAGCGAAAAAGTTTTGTCCGTTACTACGTTGGTTACTTTCCCAGGACAAAGCCAGGTAAGATTAGGGCAATCTGCAAGATGCTTTTGGAGGGCGGTTAAAACTATGTTGTGTTGAGCTACGTAGCCTAAATACTTTCCTGGAAAATCTTGCGCGCCGAACTTTACCTGTTGAGGATAATTCCCATCAGATAGGCTGATATTGCTGTATTTGCCAATGTAAGGCACTATTTTGTCCCAGATACCAATGCCTTTATAAATACGACTAGATAAGGGAGAAAAAGCATAAGCTTGGGTTTTTGCTGCTGCCACCTCTAATGGTTGAGCTTCGATAATAATTATCCTCAAGCCAGAATCTTTTAAGGCTGCTGCTAAAGTTGCACCGACAATGCCACCACCGACGATTGCTAGATCGCAGTCTAAATCTGCTGAATCTGCCGAACTAATTTCTGGTTGCTTTTTGACTAACATTCTTAAAGGATTGCACAAGAAAATAATATATGAGTATATATAACTTTTCTTTATTGTGACGCGATCGGCATTTAAGAACAAGTTTTGAAGGGATGCAATGAGGGATGAAGGATAAAGGATGAGGAAAAATCAAAAGCTATTGTCCAAACTCGATTCTAGCTTGTTCTACAATCTCGGCAGTTACTTCTTCTAACTCTGCTGCACGTGCCATCGCTTCAATTTTTTTTCGTGCTTGGAGACGAGCAAAAAAGGGAATCATTTTTAGTTTTGTCTGTGCTTGAAGTGTCCAAGATAAGTCATCGGTTAAATTAAAGTTACTCATCGTTAACCCCTTAATTTTTTTTCACTATAGGTTTACTTCCTATTGTAAATTCTGATTTTTACTCAGGCTTAACTAACTTAGCTAAATTTAACTTCTAATTTTAGCTAAGTTAGTAGTTTTTAATACAAAACATTAGTCTGATACTGAGATTAGATAAATAACAGTCAACTCTTGTTCTATAGCCAACGTAGTCAAGACTTCTCAAGACAAATAAAGTAAAGTATGCAGGAGTCATTTAAGCGCATTCTTACGGGAACAATTATTTTTGTTCTCACCATGGTAATTGCAGTAATTGGTTATGTTTTATTTGGTTGGACGTTATTAGACTCAGTTTACATGGTGGTGATTACCATTTTTGGTGTGGGTTATGGGGAAGTGCATCCTTTAACAACAGCATCAGAAAAGATTTTTACCATGGTGGTAATTTTGGCGGGAACAACATCGGCAGTGTATATCGTAGGGGGTTTTGTACAGATGGTTGCAGGAGGAGAAATTAATAAGGCTTTAGATAGTCATCGCCAGGATAAATATATAAAAAGTTTAGAAAATCACGCTATTATCTGCGGTTTTGGGCGCATGGGGCAAATAATAGCTCAACAGCTAATTAAAGATCACCAGAAGTTCGTTATCATAGACCAAGAAGGCGATCGCGTTGCCAAAGCCGAACAGATGGGCTACTTAGCTGCCCAGGGCAATGCTACTGATGAAAATCTACTGATATTTGCTGGAATCGAAAAAGCTAGAGTTTTGGCTACAGTCCTACCAAATGATGCTGCTAACGTATTTATTACGCTAACAGCCCGTGGTTTGAATCAAGGTTTAATTATTCTCGCACGAGGAGAATTACCAACTACAGAAAAGAAACTAAAGCTAGCAGGGGCAGATCGGGTGGTTTTACCTGCTATTATTGGCGGGATGCGGATGGCAAATTTAATTACTCGTCCCACTGCTACGGATTTTCTCAAAAATAAAAGCGATCGCCATTATCTTGATGAACTATTGAGTCAAATTAATGTTCAGATTAATGAACTAATTATTAATAATAGTTCGCCTTTAGCCAATAAAAGCGTTGGTCAAATAGAAGTACAGGGCAAAGGCACTTTTATTATTGTTGCTATCCGTCGCGAGGATAAAACCGTGATTAAAAATCCCGATCGCAGCGTTATGCTAAGAACAGGAGATACAGTTATTGTAATGGGACATGAGGGTGATATTCCTAAATTTGCCAAATTTAATGAGCTAAAAAGCAAAATGCGCTATCGAGGTTCGAGCATCGGCTAAGTATTGAGCATTGAAAAATTATTGCTTTTGGTAGATTAGCTAGAAGTAAAAGTTATTTACGATTGAGAAAGTAAATACAAAATATTTCTAGGAAATACTAATTATGAGTACTGAAGACAAATCGAAAAAAATGGCTGATGAATATGGCATGAAAGCTAAAGAAGCTATGGATAAAGTTACTGACGAACAACCTCCTGAAGTTGCTGAAAGAGTGGACAAAGTGCAAAATGCTGTAGAAAAAACAATTGATTCGACAAAAGACGCTGCTAGCTGACTTGTAAGTTTATCTAAGTTAGAGAGAATTAAATAATTTTCTCTAACCAATTAATAACATCTTGAGCATTTTTATCAGGAGGAAAAACTGGATAAAACACTTTTATTATTTTTCCTTCTTGGGCGATTAGAGTGAGGCGTTTGATGAGTTGCTTATTTTCCACTTCAAAAGTAGGCAATTGCAGTGCTTTTGTTAGTTTCAAATCTACATCGCTTAAAAGTTCAAAGGGTAAATGAAGTCTTGTCACTGCTTCGATTTGAGCAGCCGATTCTTGTGTACTTATTCCATAGACTTGAGTATTAAGTGCTTGAAGCTCTTGATAATGATCTCGAAAACTACATGATTGTGGAGTACATCCCCGTGCGCCAGGAATTGAATCCCAACCGTCGGGTAGTTTAATTCCTGGTTGTCCTGTCATAGGATAACAATAAAATACTACCTTACTTTTAATATGGGAAACATTTACCTGTTTGCCAGAAGTTGAGTAAAGAACAACATTAGGCAAGCTTTTTTCTAACAACTGAGAACTTGCTCCATCATCTAAAGGTACAGGCAAGTCTGCTGGTAATTTACTAAAACCTTCAACCATTAATCTTTTATTTTTTTATTAGATTCAATCTGCGATCGCCATAACACTATCAAAGCATCATCAATAAAAAACAACATTTAACTTTATATTTGTCGATCTTAGTTTATTTAACAAGTCAACGGCAGAATAAATAACTATTTTAGAAATCTAGGCTTCTGTAGCAACGAAACAAATAGCCTGTAAGACTTAATGCAACTAATTTTAGTTGCATTATGCTTTGTCATAAAAACGAGTTTTAGTTATCAGCAATAAAGCCAAGGTAAATAGACAAAGGAAGAATTATAAAGCCCACTGCAATTAAAATAGCTAAGATAAAAGCGATCGCATATACCAAAGGACTTATCTTAGAATTAAGTAACCCAATAGATTGCCAAGCACTCCAAATACCGTGACGCAAATGGAAAGCTAGCATAATCATAACTCCCGCATAGCCAAAAGCATAGATGGGATTGTGGAATTTCTCGATTACCAAACGAGATAAGTTGCGCATCTCTACGCCATCAATAATCGTTGTATAGTATTTCCCAAATTTAAAAGTTGCTAGATGCAGTACCAAAAATCCTAGCAATACAACCCCAGTAATAAGCATACTGCGAGAACTTAAAGACTGTTTGCTAGGTTCACCTGTGCTTTTAATTTGGTTATAGCCGATGGGTCTTGCTTGCAAACTATTTAATCTGATAGAAATGCCCACTACTATATGGAACATTGCTAACCCTAATAAGCTAAACTCAATAACATAAAGTAAAATGCCCAAACTTTCGATAAAATTCGCTAGCTGGTTATATGCCTTACTACTAGCTAACAAAGTCAAATTCCCCGCCATGTGAACTAGCACAAACAAAGATAAACCCAAGCCTGTAACGCCTGTAATAATTTTTTTACCGATGGGAGAAGTATAAAAGTTAATTAGCTTTGGGCGATCGCTACTTATAGTCATAACAATTTGAATAATCTGTACAATTCATTGTAAGCCTTACTACTTAATAGTACAGACAAATTATGTCTTGTCGCTTCTTACTTGCTACCTAAAACAAACAAACTAATTAATGTTCCACTATTCCAGAGGCTATGAAGTAGCATTGGAGCTAAAAGATTACGCGATCGCGTGTAGACTACTCCTAGGACAATACCTAAAGTAGCTAAAGGTAAAACTTCTGATAAACTGAGGTGAGCGACCGCAAAAATAAAGCCACTCAGAACAATTGCGCCCCACACTGGCAGATAGCGGGTCAAAGAAGGTAACAAAAAACCTCTAAACATTATCTCTTCAAAAATCGGTGCCGCGATCGAGGCTGTACTAAAAAATACTGCTAAGGCTACTTTATCCTGTGCTTGCAAAGCTAAAAATAGCAATGGATTACTTCCCCCTTGTCCATGCCATATTTGCTGATTAATCAAAGACACCAACAAGACTAAAGGAACAGCAGCTAAATAGCCTCCAAACCCCCAAATAAACCAGTTGCTTCTCAGCTTAAATTTAAACCAGTCTTCAGGTAAGGGAAGAAAAGACTTAATCGAAAAATAAAGCACTGAAACGCCTCCTGCAGCCATCAAGAAATAAGTCGCCAGAACATATAAAGCCTTGATTCTGAGGGAAAAATTAGCAGGATTAAGCTTCAAAATACCCAATCCTAAAGGTAGTACAAAAATAGGTAAGACAACTTGACTAATAAAGAAAAAGCCGACAATCAAAACCTGCCAGGTTATTTCCCAATCCCAAGGAGTTTCCCATTTGTTGTTATTGTTTGTAGCCAGAATAGAAGTCTCTTTTTTGGTCAACAGCTGCACAATTAAGAAGACCAATAAAATCACTCCACCTATGCCACCAAAAACAGGAATACCACTAATTACGGCTAGCTTAATGATTGAATTGGTAGCAATTTGTATTTCTTTAGTTTGTAGCGCAGTTAAATCATCTGTCCGATTATTGACCCGATCCAATTTTGCCAAAGCCTGATAGCGAAACCAACTATCTAAATTGTTTTCAATAATTCCTACGCTTGCTTCTAATTCTGGAGAATTACCTTGCCATAGTTGCTCAAGTAGCGTTGCCGTTTGCACATAATTATCTTTAGGGTTATCGATCCGCTTAATTTCCCGCTCCCAAATCGCCATCGCCTCTTCTGGCTTATCCTGTACCGCTAGTAAGATTCCCTGTTTTAGATCCAATTCATTAATAAAGCGATCTAATGCGCCTATTTGCTGTTTAAGCTGTGTTTCCCCAGCAGCATTTGCTTCTGGCTTATTGCTAACCAGGTCTGTATTCGATGTTTCTAGCTGCTGTAGCTGAGAGCTAAAAGTCTGACGACTAACTGCTGATTCTTGGCGAACTTTTTGATATTGTTTGCTAGCCGAGGAGTAGGGATCTTCTCCTACTAAAGAGCTAACTGCACTGTTGAGATCGAACTCATCTGTAGGACTCGATCTAAATTCTGCTACCTGGAGGACTAAATTAGTTTGATATAGCTCTAAACGGCTTTGAATCTGTGGTTGAGAAAGACTGTTGTTTAGAGAAAAACCAATCATGGCGATCGCAAATATGGTCAGTAAAGCTAGAATTATTCGCTTAGGTGTCATTAGATAGGGAAATTAATAATCATTATTTTCTTATATGCCTTTGGCATTATCCCCTTTCCGAGAATACTTATCAATCTTTTAACTCACTTCGTTCGGAGCTTCCAAGCTCTAAGCTATTAGCTTTAAGCTTGAGTTTAAATAATTGCGGACACCTCCTTACTGTTTTACTTTTGCCCACAGATAAATTAAAACTTACAATCCTGGAGATTCTTCGGTTTGTGGATACAATAACTGAGGTGAATCAATTTGGAGGATTAAAAGATTGGCTACTCGTGTAATTATCGTTCGTCATGGACAAAGCACCTATAACGCTCAAAAGATAATTCAAGGTCGTTGTAATGAATCTGTCTTAACTGATCGAGGGATTGCTGACGCGCAACAGGTAGGGCAAGCTCTCAGTGACGTAAAGATTGATGCCTTTTATTGTAGTCCTTTGCAACGAGCAAAAAAGACGGCAGAAACGATTCATGCAGGTTTAGCGAATCTTCCCGATTTAGAGCCTACAGACAAATTGATGGAAATTGATTTGCCTTTGTGGGAAAAACTAAAAAAAGATGAAGTAATGTCCAGATTTGCTGATGATTATCGTCAGTGGAAGGAAAATCCGCAAGAATTTAAGATGATTCTCGAAGACGGTACAGAACACTACCCTGTACTAGCTCTCTATCAACAGGCACAAGACTTCTGGCGTACGGCGATCGCCAAACATTTTGGCAAAACAATTTTGATTGTGGCTCATAACGGTATCAATCGTTGTTTAATTATGAGTGCGATTGGCATCTCAAGCGATCGCTATCACTCGATTCAGCAGTCTAATTGCTGTATCAATATTCTTAATTTTACTGGAAGTTTTGGCGACCCTGTACAGCTAGAATCTCTTAATCAAACATCCCATCTAGGTATCCCAGTTCCCCCCACTCGTCCATCTCACCAAGGACCTCGTTTGTTGTTGGTGCGTCATGGAGAAACCAACTGGAATAAAGAATCCCGCTTTCAGGGTATTAGAGATATTCCGCTTAATGATAACGGGCGATCGCAAAGCCGTAAAGCTGGCACGTTTCTACAGAATGTACCGATAGATTTCGCCATCTCAAGTCCTATGATGCGTCCCAAAGAAACCGCAGAGATCATCTTGGAAGAACATCTAGGTGTTCAACTACAGACAACTTCTGAATTGATTGAAATCTGTCATGGTTTATGGGAAGGGATGCTAGAAACCCAAATTCAGGCTGAGTATCCTGACTTGCTGCAACAATGGAAAGATAAACCTGAAACAGTTCAAATGCCAGAAGGCGAAAACCTACAGCAGGTTTGGGATCGAGGTGTGGCAGCCTGGAATCAAATTGCTGTTGATTACAGTAATACAGACACACCTAAAACAGTTCTAGTAGTAGCTCACGATGCTATAAACAAAGTAATCCTTTGCTATTTGCTTGGTTTAAAGCCAGATAACTTTTGGAACATTAAACAGGGCAACTGTGCAGTTAGCGTTATCGATTATCCTAACGGCGCGACAGGTAAACCAGTCATGCAAGCCATCAACATCACTACTCACTTAAGCGGTGGCAGCATCATAGACAAAACCGCAGCAGGAGCGTTATGAAAGGATGAGGTATGAGGGATAAAGAATGAGGAAAAGATATGAAAATAACGGTCACATAATCCATAATGGCGATGCTATTGAGATTTTGCGTTCAGAAGTCAGTAATGATTCTGTTGATTTAATATTTGCCGATCCACCCTATAACATAGGTAAAAAGTTTTCTCAATTTAAAGATTACTGGTCTTCAAATGCCGAATATGTGAAATGGTCTTATGAATGGATTAATGAGTGCGTAAGGATACTAAAGCCTACTGGAACTATGTACCTGATGAGCAGTACGCAAGCTATGCCTTATTTTGATCTGTATTTAAGAGATAGATTTACAATTCTCAGTCGTATTGTATGGTCATATGATAGTTCAGGGGTTCAAGCAAGAAAATATTATGGTTCAATGTACGAGCCTATTTTACACTGTGTAAAAAATTCCAAATCATATACTTTTAATATTAATGAAATTTTAGTTGAAGCAAAAACGGGAGCAAAAAGACAACTAATTGATTATAGGGGTAACACACCCAAACCTTACAATACAAAAAAAGTTCCTGGAAACGTTTGGAATTTTCCTAGAGTTCGATATCGAATGAACGAATATGAAGATCATCCTTCACAGAAGCCAGAAGCACTAATGAACAGAATAATTAGTGCAAGTAGCAACAAAGAAGATTTAGTACTCGATCCATTTGCTGGAACATTTACTACCGCAGCAGTTGCTAAAGCATTAGGACGGAGGTCGATTAGCATAGAATTACAAGAAGAATACTTAAAGATTGGTTTGCGTCGCGTTCTAGACTTTAACGAACATCAAGGCGAAAAGCTAGAGCAGCCAAAGAAGAATACTAAGGTTAAGAATGGTCGAAGAGTAAAGCAAGAAGAAATAACAGGAGATCTCTTCAATGCCAATTCCTAAACATGATTTCACAAATCAAATAATTACTATTCTTGATTCTTACTCAGAAAATAGAGGCAATGATATTTTGCATAGTAGCGAGATTATTCAATACATAAATGTCAAAACAAAAGCAGCTAATCGTGGCTCAAAGTCACGCGCAGGTTTTGCTAACCAATATGCAATTTATGTGCTGATAGAAGATTACATAAACAAAGGATTTGATAGTAATAGTAACTACTCAGACTACGAGGGTGCGAAGTTTAGCGATTTACTTCGTCGTCAGCGAGAACTTCCATTCGGTAGCAAATTACAAAATCATGCCCTTAATCATCGCTTAAATGAAGAGTTTAAAAAATACTTTCCCGCCTGTGAAAACTTGCCTATTATAAGAGATGCAGAAAGTAATCGGTATTGGATAAGCGAAAGTTTAATTACCGCCAAATTAAACGGTAAAATGATTAATTTGGCAGAAGCAATTAAAAAAATAATCGAAGCATATGTCAGTGCAAGACAAAATGCTTTTTCAGATTTTATGAGCTACTGTCAGGAAATCATTAATATTCAAAAAGAATCACCAGAAAGAGCAATTCAATTTATAAAGGGATTATTTCAACCCAATGTTGATGCGCGAATTTTTGAAATAGCAAGTTTTGCAGTTTTGAAACAACATTATGCAGACCAAAGAATTTATTGGGGATGGTCGCCAGAAGAGCTTATTGAAGAATCTTTAATTCTCTACAAAACAGGACGAACAAACGCAAATGACGGTGGCATAGACTTTGTAATGAAACCGCTTGGTAGATTTTTTCAAGTAACCGAAACTGTAGATGCTAGTAAATACTTTTTAGACATAGATAAAGTTCAAAGGTATCCAATTACGTTTGTTATCAAAACAAATGAATCGAGCGAAGAAATATTGGCGAAGATAGCAAATCAAGCCGAGGCAAGATATCAAATAAAAGCGATTGTAAAAAAGTACATTGACTCGGTAGAAGAAGTTATCAATATACCAAGGCTGGTCACAATATTTGAAGAAGTACTTGAGTCAGGGTGTGGGACAAAAGTCATTGAAGAAATTGTTCTTCAAAGCAGAGTTGAGTTTAATGTTGAAGCAGAAGAGCAAGACGTATTAGCTTTTGAAAAAGCAGAGTTTGATGCTAAAAATTAATTTTCTTAGGGTAACTGCGCAGTTAGCGTTATCGATTATCCTAACGGCGCGACAGGTAAACCAGTAATGCAAGCCATCAACATCACTACTCACTTAAGCGGTGGCAGAGCATCATAGACAAAACCGCAGCAGGAGCGTTATGAAAGGATAATGGACAATGAACAATAAACAATTGGTAAATGAAAACATTGATCGACCATAAGTAGGATGTTTCTCCTTTAAATTAACGTCAGACTATAATCGTTAGCTAAAATTAATTAGAAAATTGGAGTAAAAGCAGCTTATGGCAGCTACATTAGAAACCACCAAGAAAAATGCGATCGCTCGCAAATTAGCAGATATGAAAACTCTGCAAAACTTAATGATTTCCAACGAAGAAAAGTTATTAAAGGCAAGCACTGATAACAAAAAAGTTACAGAAACTTTAACAGATATGTTAAAGGATGATCGCAAAGGTTTAACTGCAATTGATGAAGCTATCACTGAATTAGAAATGACTTCGCAACCCAGTGATACAGTTACCAACATGGTGCAAGCTATCGAAAAGATTATGTCTGAAGATCATTTAGACGTATACGAAAAATTTATGCAGCACGAAGGACTAAAGCATCAACTAGTAATGACTGGTTTATTAGTACATAAAGCAGCCCAAGCAACTGACGGTATTTTGCAAAAATTAGTAGATCCGATCAATAAAGTCAACTTCAAAAATCGCGCTCATCAAGAACAATTAAAAGGGGCAATCTATTATTATGGCGTACGCCAATTAACAGGAAGCGAACCAGAAGACGGTATTTGGGCAGCAGCAGAAGATGCGATCGCTGCGCTTAAAGGTGTATTTGGCGGTTTAACTGACTAAACGCTGATTTAAACTCTATAGCCGTGAGACACGGTTGTAATCTATGTCTTGGAATCTCAGCCTTTTGCTAGATGGAAATAGGATTTGGTTAGTATAGTTTGTAGTGTGTGAATATTGCTGATTGTTCTTGTAAGAGAATTGCAAACTGTCTACAATATTTTATCTACACTCATAAGATAAGGAACTACTTAATGCTATTAAAAAACAAGCAAGACGATGAATTGGTCGAAATTTCTGCAATAGAAGAGCTAATCGATCCCTTTCAAGACAAAGTAACAGGTCAAATGCAAGCTGGTCAAAACGAACAGCCCCCAGAACCTTTTGATAAGCAAAATCTTGTTTTTCCTTCTGGAGAAAATCTTCCCCAATGCTGGTTAGACAGTAACTATAAATTAAAATAGCCTGTTTATGCTGTGGGCGGAACCTGGATCCGCCCTTTAGTCATATTATATAATAGGTTAGGAAAAAACCTTTCAGGCGATATAAATTGATTATAGACAAAACGATTTTGCGCTTTCATTGCATTTAGTTCTTTGTCAGTTGTTTGCTCAAAATGCTCTAAAACAAAATCTCCAATATTTTCTAGAGACTGAACTGGAACCTTGACTATTTGTAATTTGTCTTCAAAGGGAATAACTATATCAGTGTCTAAAACCACTGGTATACGCCCTGCATTTAAAGCCATATAAAAGCGTCCAGAGTAGTTACCAGTTCCTCTAATGCACAAAACATAGTCGCATTTACCTGTATTAGTTACAAACAAATTTTCTAATAGTTGTTGATTAGTTTCATTTTTTAAATAATAGCTTTGATGAGGATCGCTAATATCGAAATGACTCTCAATTCTTGTATCTAATGACAAAATATTAATGGCTAATGTTCTTAATTTTAGACTCATGCTTTCTCGAAGTCTAATATCAAACTTGCAAGCTAATTTACCTTTAGCCAAAACTACTTTAGCAACTTTCGAGGGTAACATTAATTTTCCTAGCTGGGATAATTTGCCTATAGATGATATAGTCCCGCAAAAACCAATTGCTGGCTTTGATTTTTTAGGTAATGCTATTAAAGCATCTAGGCTTTTTTTAGTCCTATAATTGCTCCAAAAAGGACACTCTATTTCAAAAGGTTGTTGCAAGCTTTTATATAAACCACAGCGCAGTATTTTAGCTGTTGGTATGTTTAAAAAAACATCAGAATCACTAGTTGCATCGATAACTAAAGGCTTATTATATTGTTCAGCTTTTTTTGCTGCTGTAAATACAGACCTATCAAAATTTAGAGTTTCTGGATGAAAAACCCGATTAGGATATATGGCTAAATCGCAGTCTTGAATTGAATTGACCTCTGTATATTTGTTTTGATGTATAAAACTATCAAATATCTTGTCTCTGTTTTTAGATCTCAAAGACCATAATAATTCTACACGAGTATCTACAGGTGCATTGAAAGTATAAATTTTCATCAGTTGTTGTCAACTTCCAATTACTAGCTAAATATGCAATTAATAAAAGCAAATAACTTAGCATAGCTGACCTAAAAAACATTGTCAGCAGTAAAAAAACTTAGATTTATGTATTTATTATCTGTACTATCTTTTCGTAGAAATAATTAACTTGTATAGCTTCCAATTAAGCCAATTTTAACAAAATAATCGCTGTATGTATAATACAATATTAGCAAATAAAAAGCTAACTAGTAAACGTGGGCGTAAATAGAGCAACCACTGATTTTAACCTGAAACCCCGACGATATCTAACTTACTACTCCCTACGTAAGTGAAGCGATACTAGTTTTAATAGCATTGTCAAACACGATATTACAAATACATAATAAGAAACATTATGATTCTTTACCTATTTAAACTGCCAATTAGTTGATAAGTGTCATATATTAATTATCTAGTTAATAGTTTATTAAAATAGCTATTAATTATAGTTAATCATGTTGTGAGTAATGTCGAATAGTAATTCAGCTAATAAATTTTCTGGTTTGTTTTTAGTTTGGAAGCAGTATCAAAGAAGACCCGAAGTTCTCGCTCCTCTGATTAGTTGTGAGCTAAAGTTTATTCCTCATTTATTCAAAAGCAAGTATTTGCGACCTTTAGACTATCTAATAAAACTGGTAGTGAGCGTTCAAGATATTTTGACTAAAAAGCCTGATTTTGTAGTGGCTCAATGTCCTCCTACCTTTAGTGCTTTGCCAGCCTTACTTACCAAAACTCCTTACATAATTGATGCTCATAATCCTTTATTTCAAGTGGAAATGTGGCAGAGCTTGCCCCTAAGCAAAACTTTACTAAAAAATGCTTTGGCAATTATTGTTCACAATGCCGAAATTTTTCAGTTAGTCTCCACAATTTATCCGCAAGCCAAACTGTTTACAATTTGCGATCCTATTGAAGCAATTGTGCCAATCAGACCTCAAAAACGTCAAGCTAAACAGATTTTAGTTATTGCCTCATTCGATCCGTGGGATGAACCAGTAGATTTATTGATCGAAACTATGGCAAAGCTGGCGGAATATAACTTTGTAATTACCGCTGATATTAACAAGCTGGATGCAGAAACGGCAGCCAGTTTGCAAAAATTGACTAACGTCACCCTGACTGGTTTTTTAGCTACAGAAGAATATCATCAGGTGTTGTGTTCAAGTTTGGCATCTTTAGTATTAACCACCAGTAATGCAACTCAACCTAGTGGTGCTTGTGAAGCTTTATCTTCAGATACTCAATTAGTGATTAGCAAGACATCATTAACTGAAAAATTGTTTGGGGAATGGGCTGTATTAGTAGAAAATTCTTCAGAGTCTATCGTCAATGCGATTAGAAAATTAACTCTTAAAAAATTAGATCTGGGTGAATATCGTCAACAATGGAACAAAGCAGTGCAAGAGGAAGTTTTTGCACTAATTAGATTGATTGATAGATAAGTATAGTAATGGTTGAGAGCGTTGGGACGTAATTTCTAATGTAGGGACGAATGGCATTCGCCATCAAAATACATCTTGTCCTAATAAAAGTGTCTGTAACTATAATTAAATAAAAACGAGTATTTTTTAATTATGCGTACAGTGGTTTAGCGTTTGGGCGCATTATCAAAAGCGTTGGCGATCGCATACCAAGCCAGTTTGCGATTTAGTTGAGCGTCCAAAGGTAAAGGTCGCTGGAGAGTACCATCTTGACGAGATTCATTTTGAATCCAACTATAGCGATCGCTCAATCCCCAAGTAGCTACAGCAACTACTGCTGGTTCATCTAGAGCAACTGCCAGAAAGTCTTGATAGGCTTGGGCAACAGCGCGATCGCGACGGGCAATATCTCCTTGAAAATATTGATCTGTAACATCTAGTTCAGAGATAATAATTTTTAAGTCTAAATCAGCCACATCCCTAAGAAACTGACGCAACTTTTGGGGGCTAAACTTATCATTCATGGAGGCATTCAAATGAGCCTGAATACCAAAAGCATCAATTGGAGTTCCCTTAGCTTTTAAACTTTTTAGCAGTTTCAAGGTGGCAATTCTTTTAGCTTCCTGTTCTGGAGTGTCATAGTCCAGCCCAAATTCATTATAGGTAAGCATTGCTTGAGGATCGGCTTGTGAGGCAATTTGGAAAGCAAGGTCAATGTAATCTGCCCCCAGAAAATTAAGCCAGCTAGGAGATTTTACGTCATTAATACCACTTATCTTTGTATCCCGAAATCCATCTGCTCGACCATCTCCAACATTAATTGCTTCATTGACTACATCCCAGGAATGAATTTTACCTGCATATCTTTTTACTACAGTGGTGATATTATCGCTCATTATATTTTTTATTTCTTGACTAGTCGTACTGGGGTCGTTAAATTTAGCAAGCAGCCAATCAGGAGTAGAGCGATGCCATATTAAAGGATGCCCTCGCAACAGCATGTCGTTTTCTGCGCCAAATTTAGCAAAGTAGTCAGCTGCAGTAAAGTCGTATGTACTTTCATCAGGACGAATACCTCCCCAATTCCAGTAGAAACTAATCACTAAAAGACGACACTGTTCCACAAACTTAGATTGAAATAGCGGATCTTCAACAAAATCTTGGTGTCCCGCCTGAGGAAATGCTCCATATAACA
This sequence comes from Waterburya sp., assembly GCA_965218645.1. Taxonomy (GTDB): domain Bacteria; phylum Cyanobacteriota; class Cyanobacteriia; order Cyanobacteriales; family Xenococcaceae; genus Waterburya. Next base: position 320,652 of record OZ244627.1, read on the forward strand.
ATCCATTGGCGGCAGCGCGATCGCCTAAAGGAGTTGTTCCCTTTACCGAAAAATCTTCTTTAGGTTTGCCAGATTCTGAAATCCGCTCTTTTCTGAATTTCAATTTACCCGCTATTACTACAGCAATACCTGCTAAAGCACTTAAACCCAGTAAAAAAGCTCGCCTTGTGATTGATTTGCGTTTTTTGCCCATCTGAAAAGTTTATTCTTTTAAAGTGTTTAGGGGGTAAAAGTTTGATTTTGAAATAAACTTAAATTTCTTTTCCTCTTTTTCTGACCGCTATCGATCTGCAATCGAACTGTTGTCAGAACGTACAAAAACCAAATATAGCTGGGAAATATAATCGAAGTTTGAGAAAGATTACTCACAAATACAAAAGTCAAAATCATTAGAGGCACAAATGCTTCAGGGCGGGGATTGTTAAATATTAATCTCATTGCCCTCTTTACATTACCAAGAAAAGATAAGGCAAATATTATAAATCCAATCAAACCCACGCTAATAATAATATCTAAAAACCCATTATGAGCATGAACTGCCCAGTCTCCAATTAGACGAAAAATTATAGCAGCAGGATTATCTGAACCTCGCCACGATTGCCAAAAACCAGAATATCCATAACCAAACCAAGGTCTTTCTGGAATAATCTCCGTGACTAATAAATTCCACAAAGGAACTCTTCCTGTAAAGGTCATGTCTTTTCCTAACAAAGACATCGTATTGTTAAAGTTGCTGAATAACCAAATACTAGGTGCTGCAAATATTGACAAAATGAACGTAAACAGAAAATTAGCCTGTAAAAAAGTTAGCTTTCTAAATATTGGCGGAATAAATATTATTACTACTAAAGAAAGAAAAACAACAAATGCTCCAGCAGAATTAGCTAATTGCATAATGACAATGCTCAGGACACAAAACAGTAGCGATCGCAGGCGATATTTAGAATTTAGCGTAGCGTTTAGCAACCATAATGCAGCAGACAATGCCATTACGTTTCCCAAGTTGATAGGATGACCAAGAGCTCCTGCCCATCCTTTTTCATTGAGTCCTTCTGAAGGAACAAAAATAGCCAAAAAGGCACTTAGAAGGGCTACGAAGATTTGATTCCAACGTAATAATTCAAGAAGTTGTCGCCAATTATACTTTCTAGCAAAGTAAACTGCAAAACTGCTAATAAGTATTAAAGATATTGCTGCTTTTAGCGTGAAAAAAGGAGTTTCTGACCACAAAGCCGAAAAAACTGTCAGACCAAGATATATGCTTAAATATTTTTGCTGAAAAAGAATTATTACATTTAATATAATTTGACTAACGCGAACTCGCAGCAGAATAAATACAGCAGCGTATACAAGCAACAGCAAGATGCCTGAAGGCAGACTTTTTTCATGAGTTCCCAGAGAAGCAAGATTTAAATGAGTAAAGGGAAATATGCTAACTCCAGACACAATAAACAAAAACATATAGACGGCTAATTGCTCAAAAATTGAGGCGATCGCCTTGTCTCTTGTAAGATAAAATAGAATAATAAAAGCAGCAATTAAACTAACTAATGTTGCCCCCAATATTGGTGGATATAAAATTAGGTCTATCATAATATTTAAAATAGCTTTGCCGAACCAAGTTTTAGACAACTAACTACAGTTAAGCTTATTTACATACTTCATTAATTTAAAATAGTGAGCTTAATGATCCATAATTTCCTTAAAAAGAGATAAATAGCGACCTGCTTGAATCTGCAAAGCAAACTCTTGTTCTGCTTTTTCACGAGCGCGGTGGGATAATTCTTGATGTCTTTCTTCTTTTTCTAGCACCCAAGCAATTCCTTGAGCTAAGTCATCAGTTTTGAAAGGTTGGGCTAAATAGCCATTTTTTTGGTGTTCGATCAGATCGGGCATACCACCAATATTGAAGGCAACACAAGGAGTACCACAGGCGATCGCCTCCATAATAGTGTTGGGTAAGTTATCTTGAACTGAAGGCAAGACAAAAACATCCGCAGCCGAATATACTGTCGCCAAAGAAAGATCGTCGTTTAAATTGCCTACATAGTGAGATGGTAAACCAAAGTCAGGCAGACCATCAGATCGAGAAGCTCCAAAAATTACCAATTCTAACTTATCTTGCCATCCAGATTGACTCAATTTTTGTATTACTGGCTGCAACAATTGAAATCCTTTTCTTTTGTCGCTGGTTGCTTTTATTGACCCGAATAGAACCAGTTGCTTATCTTTAGGTAGACGAAGCATTTCTCGCGCTACCTGGCGATTAATTGGTCTATACTTTTTCGTGTCAATACTATTGGGAATTACTTTGATTGGTAAATCTTGAAATAAGTAACTCGAACTGGCACACTTAGCCAACCAATAGCTAGGACTAACAATGGTCAGATTGAGATTTTTCCAGGCTTTTGCTTTGCGCTGCCACACCCAACGAGATAAGTCCCAATCTTTGCTGCTGCCAAGTAGAGGACAGCTACCACAAGAAGCCATGTAGCGATCGCACTCACCACTATAATGACATCCTCCTGTAAATGGCCACATATCATGAAGCGTCCAGACCAGGGGTTTGTTCAACCTTGCCAGAGTTTCAATCTGTAGATAACTATTACAAATCCAATGTATGTTTATTACATCTGGATTAAGTTGAATAACTTTAGAAGCAATATTATCTGGAAGCCATTGAAGAGAATAAAAACTAACATGATTCGGATAAAATCTTAACGGCAGTTGATTCAAACTTAGTCTTGACCCAGTAATAGCTCTTCCTATACCTGATGTATCTGAAAAGCCAATAACTTGTTGATCGTCAATATGCTTAGTTTGGACTAACATCTGAGAATGATGATCGATATTTTTAAAGCCTTGGTGTAATCGATATGCGGCACGTGCAGCGCCTCCCTTAATATCAGAAGTACTAAGAAGCAAAACATTCATAATTAATAAAAAATAGCTACAAGTAGCTATAGCCTGGGTCGGTTATGATAACAATTAGTTGAGGTGAAATTTCAAACAATTAACTTTACGAAAAATGCTTATTTTGCAAACGACTTTAGTTTTATAAACAGCGACCATTAGTTTTAGTTTTGTTGAGATTTTTCAAAACAGTTTGCTGTTTATAAAACGCTACTACATTGATTCTAGCTTTGATTTAAAGTTGTTGTAAGTTCATCTTCGGGTTAATCTGAAGTTATGACCATATTTCCCAAAATCTTTCGATTTTAACGCCAATCTTCTTAATAATACCCAGATAATTGAATAAAGTTTTTTGTGTAAATTTATCTGCTTGTGTATCACGAATTACATATGGTGGATGTTTCATAGGAAATTCTATTGCTTCTACAGCTAGATTACTATATGAACTTTTTTCATCATTCGTGTTAGTTGATTCTAGACCAAAACCAGTATTGGAGATTAAATTTACGTTTGCCAGAATGCTCAATTTGCTCTCAACCCAACAGGAAAATGTCCATTGAAAGTCCCAGTTATCTACACGTTTATCATACTCATATGTAGACTGAAAAATTTTACTCCAGCATTTTTTCGCCTCTGGATCTTGCAATATGTTACGCAGCAAATTCTTCGCTTTGATTTCTGGCCAAAGCTTCATATCAAAGTCATAATACTGCCACGATCTTCTCCATGTTGCCCAACCCCAGATGTGGGGATAGCGAGAGAAGTAATAACTATATTCAGTTTTGTTGCGTCCTAGCTGGACATTTTGACCAGATATCGAAGCAATTCGTTCATCATATCTATACCTCTTCAGCAGTTCTTCACAAAAGCGAAAGAATGTAGGATGAGGTACACAATCATCTTCTAAAATAATGGCTTCTGGTACTTGCTCAAATACCCAATCTAAACCACTAGAAACTCGCTTGGCGCAGCCTAAATTCATTTCTGAATAGTTCTTTAAAATTTCGCAATCCCAATCAACTCGATCTATGATTTTTCTTGCAGCAGCACACTTTTCCGCTTCTTCTGGTTTGTCAGAACGAGAACCATCTGCAATTACCAAAAGTTTAGGTGGTTTGGCTTGGCGAATTGCCTCGAATACTTTTTTAGTCGTGTCTGGTCGTCTAAAAATGATCAAAACAACTGGAGTTTCAAGCTGGAAATCAAGCATCTCAATTTTCTCCTAAAATTTAATTAGGAATGTGCACAAAAACGGCAGTTTGTCCTTAGTTATAATTCGTCATAATTACAATCGTCTATTCATCATATACAGTTAAGGTAAGATACCGCGAATTAATAGTATAAGCAAATTCACTTAAAATAAGATCTTTTTAACACGATTTAAATAAATTAAATTTTGACGAATACGAAATGGAACGAACAAGGCTTTGAACAGCATTTTGCTATTGCTATAAATAGGAGGGTAAAAAATACAGGATACATGAGACGAAATAGCATATGAGATTACAGTAGCGATCGCTGCACCAACGCCTTCATACTTAGGAATCAACAAGAGATTTAGAATTATATTAGATAAAGCTCCAAAAGAAGTTGCCATCATGCTGAAGCGAGTAAAATTTTCCGCCATTAACCATTTACTCTGAGCTACTCCCAAAAAAACAAAAGGACTAGCCCAAATATGTAATCTCAAGATTGCGCCTACCTCAGCATATTCTTGACCAAGCAAAGTAGTAGCCAAAATATTTGAGGTCAAAGTTACGGGAATGGCAATTGCTAAAGCAAGCCAAGTTATCAAATCATATAGCTGCTGTATTTTATTTTGATATTCTTGCTGGTTTCTTAGTTTTGCCTGAATCAGTGCGGGAAATACAGAAGAACAGATTGCTGTAGATACAAAATAGCAGGGTTCGGATAATTTTACTGCTGCTGCATAGTTCCCTACGGCTTTATCCCCTACCATATTACCTAGCATTACCTGATCGATTTTCATATAGACCAAAATCATCACGCTAGACAAAATTAGAGGCCAAGAATCTTTCATTAATTCTGTCGCTTTTGACCAACTGATCTGCCAGCGAAGAATAGACTGACGGCTTTGATTATAAATCCAAATCATGCCGATCGCTTTAAGCACAAATTCTGCTAGAAACACCCAGGCAAATGCCATCAAAGGGAATTTTGCGAAAATTAGGACTAATTTAGCGGCACTTGTCAAAATTAGTTGTCCGCTTCTGACGACAGCCATTGGTTTTGATAAGACTTTTGACTGAAACCAGAAGTCGATAATCTCAAAAGCGGTAAATACAAAGCCAATGCCCACAATCAGGGTCATCCAGCGAATTTGACTATCATTATTGAAAATCCAAATACCGATCCCAATTAAAGCAACTGTAAATAAAGAGCCAATCAACTTCAGCAAAAAAGCTGTTCCCAATATTTCTTGGGTAGACTCTTCGTCCTTGACTAGATTGCGGACTACGATTTGATCTAAACCTAATTTGGCTATTACGCCAATTAAACCAGCAAAACTGATGCTATAGCTTAATTTTCCATAATTTCCTGGTCCGAGATACCGTATTACATTAATGCCCACAAAAAATGATATGCCCATCATAAAGACGCGCTCTGCGGTTAACCAGCCTATACTGGAAATAATTTTCCTTAATCCTGGGCTTAGTTTTTCATCTAATAATTTGAATTTGTTAAGCATTTAATATTCAAAAATTAATCTTTTTTCTACTTAGTATTTAAAAATACTTAAATAGTAGTTTTAGATACCCAAAAACAGTATTCAATATTTCACAGAACAAAGCTGTCTCAAATTGATCGCCCAGCTTGAGTAGCTATAAAGTAAGATTTAAAACCTTTAAAGCCATGCTCTTATATTAGACTAAGCTGTGGGATACAACTATTTATGGCGCTTTCTTAGCTATAGCTATAGCTACCTTCACGTTTCTGCCTCAAATTAATCTTGAATAAAGATTTTTGGGCAAATAGCTTACTGATAACTTTTTGGCAGCAGCCTTCAACTGCTGCAAACGTTGAGGATTATTGATAATTTCTTTAATTAAATCAACTAAATGGGGATAGCTATCAAAAAATAGGGTGCAGTCACTAAATTCCGAAGATACATTATACTCTTTTGGTAATAGCCCTGGTTTAGCTGCTCTAAGCATATTAAAAATCATGCCTGACTCTTTGGTTTTGCCGTAAACCTCAGTACTGTTTTTACTAATAAACTGGTTATTAAGTAACAAATCACAACCAGCGATCGCCCGATCAAACTCTTCGCCATAGACAAAAGAGTCGTGATACATAACCTTATAGCCATAATTTTGCAGGTCTGCTATGGTATCTATCATTTCTGGCTGTTCACGCTCGGTAACGTATCCTAATAAATAAAGCTCCAGGCGATCGCTTAAGGCTTCAGCTTTTTGTAAAGCCTCAAACAAACCCAAATAATCTCTTTTAGCTTGGGTAATTACACCAGGAATACATATTCTCAAAACCTGGTTTGACTCAGATAAATCTTCCATTTCCTCATAAATAGCAAAAGGAAATACAGTAATTGGTGACTGGCATGAATAGTTTAATAAAACCTCTTTTTGCCCTTCGCTATGAACTATGAGCCGTAGCTGATAATTTTTATCAAACTGGGACAACATTTTTTTTCTCAGAGGTTTGTAAACTAAATAATCCCTAACCGCCCTGGCAATTATGCGTGAATAATCTCTGTTTTGATCTTTGTTTTTAAGGCTGGGAATCAAAGTATTAATAGCTCTGTTAAAGCTATCGTTATACCATTCTTCACATTGATGTACGTGAAGCCAAATTTCTTTAGTCTGAGGCTTGAACCCAGCAAACTCAAAATAGTTGTCGAAGATAGTACAAATATGTATCCGCTCAAAGGCAGTATTTTCTATATCCTTTAGCAGATTTTTTAGAGACTGATTTTCGCTTACGTTTAATACTACCAAGCTAGAATTTTCTGGTAAACCATTCTCTTCTAAAGCTTTTTTGATTGATGGCAAAGTGTAGACGATTATCTCGTTTTGGGGATTGCTGGCGTAGGTTTTGAGCAGACCATTAACTGCCGAATAATGGTTTGGTTCACTAACTTCAATTATTCCAATAAGCATAGTAATGTACGGCTTGACCTTCTCTTAACTATAAATACTTAGGCAAAAACAACTAGGTATCTTACAATTAGCTAATCTGCCTGGATGAAAAAATACTCTATATTAAAGTCTACTATTAATACCAACATCTATCTATAAGGGCTGTGTAGCTTTCTACTAAAATTATCTCTTTACTAACTAATAACCTATATTTTTAAACCTAGCAATCATATCACTATTGTATTTTTCTAGATTAAACTTTTGTGCCAGTTTTTTTACTGATTATTTATCGACATATTATAAAATTTCATGTATTATAACAAAGCATTAATAGTAAATATATTTAATAGTAAGTACGCAAAACCTACATAAATTTTTGAGAATTATCAAGTTTATGTAAAGGTTCGCTAGTTAATCTAAATAAACAGTTAAAAACTAAAGTTAAATATGGGTGTAGCAATTGTCACTGGGTCGGCGGGTTTAATTGGCTCTGAAGCTGTAAGATTCTTTAGCAGTCTAGGAATGGACGTTGTTGGTATTGACAACGACATGAGAAAGTTCTTTTTTGGAGAAGAAGCTTCGACGAAGTGGAATCGCCAAAAGTTAGAAAAAGAGATTGATAGTTATCAGCACCGTGAAGTAGATATAAGAGATTACGAAAAGATCGAAGAAATCTTTCAACATTTTGGTCAAGATATTGCTTTAATAATTCATACTGCTGCTCAACCTTCTCACGACTGGGCTGCTAGCGACCCCTTTTCCGACTTTACGGTCAATGCTAACGGAACGTTAAATCTTTTACAGGCAACCCGTGAATATTGTCCTGAAGCAGTCTTTATTTTTACATCTACCAACAAAGTCTATGGTGACTTGCCCAATGCTCTGCCTTTAAAAGAGCTAGAAAAACGTTGGGAAATAGATCCTGCCCATAAATATTATGGGGGAATTTCAGAGGACATGAGTATTGACCAGTGTAAACACTCTTTATTTGGAGCTTCTAAAGTCGCAGCAGATGTACTAGTTCAGGAATATGGACGCTATTTTGGCATTCGTACCGCTTCCTTTAGAGGCGGTTGTTTAACAGGACCAAATCATTCTGGGACTGAGCTACATGGTTTTCTGGCATACTTGGTAAAATGTACGGCTCTTGGCAAACCTTACACAATCTATGGCTACAAAGGAAAACAGGTCAGAGACAATATTCATTCTTCTGATTTAATCGCCGCTTTCCATGAATTTTACAAAAATCCTCGCGTTGCCGAAGTTTATAACATTGGAGGTGGAAGGGAAAGCAATTGTTCAATGCTAGAGGCGATCGCCATTGCCCAAGAGCTTTCGGGCAAAAAACTTGATTATTCATATACTGAAGATAATCGTAGTGGCGATCATATCTGGTATGTGAGCGACCTTTCCAAATTTAAATCTCATTATCCAGATTGGTCACTCAAATATAATATCAATCAGATTTTAGCGGAAATTTACGAAAGTGGTGTCGAGAGGTGGAATTAAATGCTTAATCAAGGAAAATACTCAGTATTAGGAATTAATGTCTGTGCTGTAGACTATGAGTTTGCCGTCTACAAGATTACTTCCGCAGCTAAAAACAAACAGCCTTGCGCCGTTAGTGCCTTAGCGGTACATGGCGTAATGACTGGATTTATGGATCGTACTCACGCCAGACGTTTGAATGGCTTAGATTTAGTTCTGCCCGACGGTCAACCAGTGCGTTGGGCATTGTCCTGGCTATACAAGCAGCAGCTACCAGACCGCGTTTATGGTCCTAACCTAACTCTCAAAGTAGCCGAATCTTTGACAAAAGAAGGTTTGAGCATATATCTATATGGCAGCGAAAAACAAACCTTAGACAAATTTGCTCATAATCTAGCTCAACTTTATCCTGGATTAAAAATTGCGGGAATGGAAGCTTCTAAGTTCAGAAGACTCACCGAAGAAGAACGTTTAGAGTTGGTTAAACGCATTAAAGCATCTGGAGCTAATGCTGTCTTTTTAGGTCTTGGTTGTCCCCGACAAGAAACCTGGGCTTATGAGTATCGAAACCTCTTAGGTATACCAATTTTGGCAGTTGGTGCTGCTTTTGATTTCCATGCAGGAACTTTACCCCAAGCTCCTAAATGGATGCAAGATGCGGGCTTAGAATGGTTTTTTCGTCTAGTTCAAGAGCCAAAAAGATTGTGGCAGCGTTACGCAATTCTTAATCCTCTATATCTTTGGAATGTGTTTCAACAGTATCTGGGTTTGAGAAAATTTGCTCCTAAAATGCCCAATGGCGATGAAAAAGTAGAATCTTATGGCTAAGTAGTTTGGGTGAAGTTGATGAACATATGTATGTTACGGATAAATTTGATCCAATACCGTTCGGTTAAGCCCCCCAGCCCCCAAATTTGGAGGAGTAAGATTCGTTAAAGTTCCCCAATCTTGGGGGATTTAGGGGGCGAACGAAATAACTTGAAAGACTAACCAAACAGTATTGAAATTTGATCTGCTTAAACGATTTATTTTCGTTATGAACATTTAAGCTTACGAGTAAACCAACATTCTTAGCTAATTAATAAATTAATTCTATTGTCAATACGATCAACGTAATATTTGATCGTATTTTTTTATTCAAAACTAGATAAGTGAGTAGAATCACACAAGATCAAATTTTTCAATTGAATAATAAAGAAGAAGGCATATTTAATTTAATGTTATAGCAATGAATTTTCTTTTATTATTTGCCGAAGTAGGCGCTACTTGTACATCTCCAAATCCTTTAGAGTGGATTGCTATTGTTTGTTTAATTACTGGTGCAGGTGTATTTAGCCTTAGTACTGGTGTAGCTGGATTTGCTTTGGCTGCGACTATGGTTGATATGATTTCAACTGGGGCTTCCGTGCCTGCAATTGCAACTGCTGTTTCTGGACACGCCGCAGCAGGAGCAGGCAGCATAGAAATTCTGACATCAATAATATTATCTATTAAAGGTGTTCTTGGCTGCTAATTTTTGATTTGCTGTTGTCTTTGTGTATAGGAAAAATGTATCTATTTTAGTATTTACGAATTTAGCGATCGCTATTGCTAATTAATTATTGATCATCAGTAGATTCTTTCTTAGCAGCGATCGCCAACTGCACTTGAGGAATTTGCCTTAGCTGATCGATTACGTCTATTACCTGACCATGCTCTACGGTTTTATCAGCATTGATTACTACCGTAGCATTCGACTCTGTTTTAATCAGTTTCTCAATCTCGGTTTTTAATTGATTCAGTTGAGCGGGTTTACTATTTATGGTTAACTTGCCTTCCTTATCTAAACTTACGGTAATCTGTTTAGCCTTTTGAACAACGGCAGTTTTAGCACCAGGCAGATTGACGGGTAAACCTTCAGAGCGAGTCAAATAGAGGCTAGAAACAATAAAAAATACCAAAATAGCGAAGATCACATCGATCATCGGCAAAATGTTAATTTTAGGTGGTAAATCTGGTTCTTCAGGTATGCGCATTATTTAGATTGTTGTTAATTTGACAACGAGATTGGGAGTGAAATTATAAGTAACTCTTAACTTTTATTTCCGATAGACTTCTTGCTGTTCGTATTTATCAAGATGAACTAGCTCTAGCTGTCCCCCAACTTCTTGAATTAAAGCAATTTGCTGTAAATATAGCCCGCGAAAAATACTGGCAAAAAATAGTGTGGCGATCGCCACAATCAAACCTGCTGCGGTAGAAATCAAAGCTGTGCCAATACCTCCAGTGACTCCTGCTGCCTGAGATGATTCTATATCACCTAATTTTAAAGAAGACAAAGAAGTAATTAGACCCAAAACCGTACCTAGCAAGCCTAATAATGGGGCAACACCGATTACTGTTTCCAAAGAGTTGTTAAATCGCTTCAGGACTGGTATTTCTGCTTGAGCAGCACTTTCTAATGCCAGCTTGAATTTTTCTGGTGTCGATCGCTCTAATGATAAAGCGACAGAAAAAATGCGGGCAATGGGCAAATTAAGGTGACGTTTGAGCATGATGCTAGCTGCTTGAGAATCTTCTTGATATTGGTTGAGCAGTTGTTTTATTACATCGCTTTGCCCACGGGATATCTTCAGCCAAAAAAGCGATCGCTCTAAAACTATTGCCACAGAGTAGATTGATAGCCCCAATAAAGGAATCATAACCACTCCACCACTTTTAAAAAGCTGTAGTATACTTTCCATAAATTAAATCCCGTTTTAATAGATATAAATGTTAAAGCTAAATTGAACTTCTAACGCCTCTAAAGGAAACTTAGGAGGCAAAGGAGCAAAGGGAGCAGAATTTTGGACTGCATCTAAAGATTCTCGATCTACTTTTTCTGAGCCTGAGCTTTGGGTTACCTTGAGTCCTGTAATTTGACCATTTTTTTCAATATTAAAGCTTAGATAAGTAGTATATTCTTCCGCTCTATAAGAGGGATTCCAATTGCTCTTTACTCGCCGTTTAACCTCGGCAAAATAATCGCTCAAGTCGATATCCTTGAGAGCATTTAACTGAGAAGGATTGAGAACATCTTTATAAGCTAAGGCTTCTGGGCTAAAAAACGCATCTCCTCCACCATTAGCAAGAGTTTTTTTATAATCTCCACCTAATAAACTAGAGGCACTGTTACTTGGAACTGCCTCTGAACCCGATTTAGGAACGGTTTGGGATGGTTCTTTTGGCGGTAGACTGGTGGCGACAGAAGATTCTGGTTCAGGTTGTAGGCTTGCTTCAGGTGTAGACTGGGGAGCTGGTTTGGAGGTTGAAACAGCATTTGGATTTGACAATAGTGGCTGATTATTCTTAGGTAATTCGGGTTCTGGTTTAGGTTCTGGTTGTGATTCGGGTTTAGAAGGCGACGCTATCTGGGGGGCAGGAGCAGGTTCTTTCAAAGGAGTCGATGCTGGGGTAGGGGCTGTGTCATCGCCGATTTCTTGATCGGTAGAAGTTTTCTTTGGCTCAACCTTTTTTTCGGCAACGGAATTTTCTGCTGCTCTTTTTTGCGTTTCTGGTGGTGGTTGTTTGCTAGATTCTTCGGGAGGAACAACCACAAATTCAATGGGTTTACTATCTTCAGGTTTATCTTTGGCAATAGGGTGAAAGCGTTGATAAATGCTAAAGATGACTAAGCCTAAAATATGAATTAGTACAGAAGCTAAAATAAACAACAAAAGTTGTTGACGACGAAAACCAAAATAATTCTTGACTGGGGTTTCCTGTTTGTCTCGATTTGCTGGTTTCACCTCTGCCATTATTCAAAATCGCCTCTTACAACCAAATAATTTACTGGGTAATTTTACCTGCATTTAACCCTAACAAATTTAACTTACTGGTTGATGAGTTTTTCATAAGATATAGAGATTGCTTATTACAAATAGACGACTGGTCGATTACTAGAAAAGTATGAAACCTAACAGTAAAAGACTATTTGTAAAAAGAAAATTAAATTCTTCTGCTGTTGAGTAGGGTCGTATTTGAGGTAACGAGGTGTTTGGGGTAGTGAAGTTTCTACTCTACCTCTCAACCTCTCCATCCTCACCACTTCTTTATCCCCTTAACATTTACTTTACAAACAGTTTCTAAAAGGAATGAATTCTTTCGCGATCGCCTCAAAGCAAGTATATACCAAATGGGAATAGTATTTGGCTGATGATTTAGCTCGGTTTATTCTCTTTAGTTGAGCAGGGGCTATCTTACAGGCTAAGGTTACAAAATCAATCAAGCCGATGCAAACCTTTGTCAAGGTTTTATTTGAGCGGATTTTAACTAATCTACCTCTAGTAAGATTTAATACTGCAGTTTTGTTTAGTAATATTTATATAGTCTAGACGACTGGTCTACTAGCAGCTTTAGATATTTCCATCGATTAGGCAATAAGCAGGCTAGAAAAACAGAGCAGTTATTTTTAAGTTAACAAAATAAAGAGCAATTATGTCTGAGATCCAAAACAAAGTAGTTATCATCACAGGAGCAAGTAGTGGACTAGGGGAAGCTACTGCCCGTCGATTAGCCAAAAATGGAGCTAAATTGATGCTAGCTGCTAGACGAGAAGATCGCCTTAAAGAGTTAGCTGCTGAGATTCAAAAAGATGGTGGTACAGTCAAATATCAGGTCACAGACGTTAGCGATCGCAATCAGGTAGAAGCTTTAGCCAAAGCAACCCACCAGGCTTATGAACGTATTGACGTTTTAGTTAATAATGCAGGTTTGATGCCCTTGTCTCCTTTAGCTGCAACGAAGGTAGATGAATGGGAAAAAATGGTAGATGTAAATATTAAAGGAGTACTGTATGGTATTGCTGCGGTAATGCCGATCATGCAGCAGCAAAAATCTGGTCATATAATTAATCTTTCCTCAGTAGCAGGACACAAAGTATTTCCTGGAGGAACAGTCTATTGTGCCACTAAGTTTGCTGTTAAAGCGATCTCAGAAGGAATCCGACTAGAATCTAATGGTGAAGTTCGTTCAACTAATATTTCTCCTGGGGCGGTAGATACAGAGTTGACTAGCACTATTTCCCACGAGGAAACAGCTAAGAACGTCGATCAACTATATGGAGTAGCTATTGATGCAGATGCGATCGCTCGTGCTATTGCCTATGCTATTGAACAACCAGGGGATGTGGATATTAACGAGATCATTATACGTCCTACCAAGCAAGAACTATAAAATCAAGCTGTCTAATTTGGGAATCAAAAGTTTTATACCATTATCTATGCAGAAATAGTATCTATTTAGCTAAGTATTTAATCTGTGACGGGTTAGGATGCAACTTCTCTCGAATAAGTAGCGTCTGAGAAATTGTTAATATCAGAACTTAACCAAAGTTATTCAGATTTAGCTTGTATTTCTATTTATGTTTCTTATTCTGTTTTTGCGTAGTCGATGGCGAAGATTAATTAGCGCGACGTTATTTACGGTTATAGCTTTTACCTTTATCCCTTCATCATTACAGGCGCAATCTCCTAAACCAGGAGAAATTACTCTCAAATCAGATGTTCAAGAATCTAATTCCCAAACGGGTATTATCACCGCTAGAGGTAATGTTCAAATTGATTATCCAGCCCGCCAAATCCAGGCTACTGCTGCCCAGGCACAATACTTTAGTCGTGAACGTCGCTTGATTTTAACGGGAAATGTTTATGTGATTCAAGATGGGAACAGTATGCGAGCCGAAAGCATGACCTATTTAATCGATGAAGGTCGCTTTGTTGCTACCCCCAAAAGCGATCGCCAAGTAGAATCAACCTATATTATTACCAACCCCAGTGATAATTGATCATTAGATAATTGATAATTGAAAAGCCTGTGGCACTAATTTTAGAAAATATCCATAAGTCTTATGGCAAAAGATACATAGTTAACCGCGTCAATCTTCGGGTATCCCCAGGAGAAATTGTCGGACTACTTGGTCCTAACGGTGCAGGAAAAACCACCACCTTCTATATAGCTACAGGCTTAGTTAAGCCCGACGAGGGAACAGTCAAGTTAAATGAGCGTAATATAACCAGCTTGGCACTCCACAAACGGGCGCGTTTGGGCATAGGATATCTAACTCAACAGGCAAGTATTTTCCGCAATCTCAGCGTTCAGGATAATATTTTACTGGTTTTAGAACAGACAGGAATTCCTCGTCCTGCCCGCCCTATTCGTTTAGCACAATTAATGAAAGAGTTTCGCTTGAACAAAGTAGCCGACACTTTAGGATCTGTGGTTTCGGGTGGAGAGAGAAGACGGACAGAATTAGCCAGAGCTTTGGCAGCAGGGCTAGACGGTCCTAAATATTTGTTATTAGATGAACCATTTGCAGGGATCGATCCAATTGCGGTAGCGGAGATACAGGAAATTATTGCTCGATTGCGCGATCGCCAAATTGGTATCTTAATTACCGACCACAATTTTCGAGAAACTTTAGCCATCACTGACCGCGCCTATGTAATGCGAGACGGTCAAATTTTAGCCTCTGGTGCAGCCGAAGAACTGTATAACAATCCTTTAGTTAAACAATATTATCTGGGAGATAAGTTTCAAAAATAGACCTAATACTAAATCCAATTTGAAAATATTTTAAAGTGATACAAGTAGGTAGGTACAATTAATTAGAAACTGGTTTGGGCAGATAATAGGTAACGCTACTTTCGGGTTAATAGCAATCAGGGTAATTGAATAGTTTGAACCTATAACCTATAACTGAGGGCGACCCCCAAAGGGTTCAACAGTTTGCTCAACGGGTCACAGACAAGGCGCGTTTTGTGTGTGAAGATTCACACACAAAAGCCGCCGTCCGCAACGCAACTGTCTCACCGCGTCGCCGACAGAGGTCAGACCCCGCATTGCCACAAGGCGCAAGGGAACGCGCCCGAACCCGAAGGGCTATAACCTATAACGGCTTCGCTTTAAATCGAAAAACCAAAAAACAATTAACAATTGTAACCAAACAACAAGGGTTTCAGCTTATCCCGAACTCAGGTTAGGTAATAAGTTTGAAGTTGTATTTAGTAACTCGATCGCCGACTAATGAAAAAAATTGCTCTTTTTGGTACAAGTGCAGATCCACCAACCCTAGGACATCAAACTATTTTATTTTGGTTGTCCCAACACTTCGATCTTGTTGTAGTTTGGGCATCAGATAATCCTTTTAAACAGCATCAAACTTCCTTAAAACATCGTACGCAGATGTTGCATACGGCAATAAAAAATATTAATTTAGCTGATAATAATATTAGCCTGCATCCCGAATTAAGCGATCGCCGTACTTTAATTACGGTCAAGAAAGCCAGAGAAAAATGGGGACAAGAAGCGGAGTTTACTTTAATAATTGGTTCAGATATCTTACAGCAGATAAATAGCTGGTATCGTATCGAAGATTTATTAAAAGAAGTAAAAGTTTTAATTATTCCTCGTGTAGAATATGATATTCAAGAACAAGATTTAGAAAGATTAAAAGGAGTTGGGGGAAGAGTTGCGATCGCCAGTTTAAATGCTCCAAAAGTAGCTTCTAGCACCTACCGTTTGCAGAAGGATCAAAGCTTAATTACTCCTGCCGTTAATGATTACATTATTCAGCATAATTTATATGAAGTAGAAGCAAATCAGCATAGACAAGAAGAAACAGTATGAAAACTAATTCTCAAATTAAATCTAAGACTAAGATTAAATCAGAGAGTTTAGCTGATTTTAAAGTCGGTGTAGATAACGTTATTTTTTCGGTTGATACTACTTATAACCGCGTCTTAGTTTTGTTACATAAAAGAAAAGAAGAACCTTTCCAAAACCACTGGAGTTTACCAGGTACGTTAGTACGTCAAGGAGAATCTCTAACCGATGCAGCTTATCGCACTTTAGCCGAAAAAATTCAGGTAGAGAACTTATATTTAGAACAACTATATTCTTTTGGCGATCCTGGTAGAGATCCTAGAGAAGATCCTGATAGCTTTGGGGTAAGATATTTATCGGTAAGTTATTTTGCCTTGGTTAGATATGAGAATGCCAAAATAATTACAAAATCAGAAAATAATACTTCTTGGTATAAGGTAACTGAAATTCCTAAGCTGGCTTTCGATCACAAGCAAATCCTCAACTATGGCTGGAATCGTCTTAAAAACAAGCTACAGTATAGCCCAATTGCTTTTGATGTCTTGCCACCAGAATTTACTTTAAATGAAGTTTATCAGCTTTACTGCACAATTTTAGGTGAAAACTTTTCTGACTATTCTAATTTTCGTTCGCGTTTATTAAAGCTGGGTATTTTATTAGATACAGGAGTAAAGGTATCTCGTGGTGCTGGTCGTCCTGCAAGTCTGTACAAGTTTGAATCAAAAGCTTTTGCGCCTTTAAAAGACAAGCCTTTGTTGTTTATTTGATATTATTAGGCTGATATAGCGGTTCTCAAATTAGTCAGGTACAAAGTAAATCGTTTTAAGGCAGAGGGCAGAGGCTGGTTGACTGACAAAAATTGAAGTTAAGACAGCTAAAAGGAAGAGTAGTCAGAGGATTAAGAGGGTTGACCAAAGTATGAGGGAGTCAGCATTGTGAGATTAGATTCCACTCACAATTTCAGAATACTAGGAAAAAAACTCCCGTCTTTACCATGCCTTGAATCAATGGATGAGTCAACCAGCAGATTGGTTAGATCTAGGCCATCTCAAAACCTGCATCTGGAAGATAATTGCTTTAATACATACAGGTAGTGTAAATCTTACTAAATGGTCAATGTACATACCCTGTCGAGGTATATTTGCTCAGAGTAGACAAAGACGTATTCAACGCCGGCTCAATAATTCTCGCATTAACGTTCATCGAATCTACAAACCACTGATTAAGGCTGCTTTAGCAGGGTGGAAAGAAGAAAGTATTTTTTTGACTTTTGATACTTCTCTATTCTGGGACAAGTACTGTCTGATCGGTTTGGCGGTAGTTCATCGAGGTAGAGCCTTACCCGTATTGCCGACTTTTGCTGAATACGGATTGCGCTTTGATATCGAAGAAAACTTTTTAGACGATCAATCCGCTGGTTGGAATGTTCAACGCTCGATGATTCGAGACGTTTGTGCCTGATCGCGCTTGTGGTTTATTTTATCCGTAGCAACCCTTTATGTCAGCGCACCAGGAGTTCAAGTCGTCGATAGTGGTAAACGACGATGGGTTGATACTCACTGGTTTGGCGGTAATAGCTATTTTCGGATAGGCTGGGATTGGGTCAAAGCAGCACTCCTTAATGGCTGAAAGTTAATCTACTCTGTCACCTTTTCTAGTCATCACGACCCTACTCCTGCGATCGCATCATTCAAACAATATGAGCAACGACTCTACCAATTAGAGTTTCAAGTTCAAACCTATTCCTACAATGTCTGCTGAAAGTTTTGTCAGTCAATCAGGGGCAGAGGGCAGAAGCTAGATGTACTTCAGTAAACTGAGAAATGCTATGTACATTTCGACCGTGATTATTTACTATACGTTAATATAACGCGATCGCCTCAAAATAAATTGCATTATAAAAAAGGTTCAAATCTTTTTAGTTTTTGAACCTTTTCTAGAACTATGTTTAATCGGAAATAGCCAAGTAAGAACTAAAATATTAAAGCTCAAGAAAAGAAAGATCACTAATTGAAACAAAATAACATGAGCCATGATTGCAAACTTTTGATTTAAAATATATTTGATATTAATAAATACAGTAATATTTAATAAAATTCTTTAGGTTAGCAAGTTTGCCAAAAGTCTAATAGACTGAAACTCCTACAGGTTGAACTGAATGTTTTAATGATTTGTTTGGCACATATATATCTTGAGAAGCGATTAATTCTAAATAAAGTTCTCCTAATTGATTAGCTACACCATCCCAATCAAATAATTCATAAACTCTTTCTCTAGCAAAAACGCTTAACCTTAACCTCCATTCAGGTTCGTTCATCAGGCGGAAAATTGCTTTACTCAAGACAAACGAATTTCGCGTAGGAAATAGCAAACCTGTCTGTTCATGTTGAACTACGTATTTTAAGCTATCTGCATTAGAAGCAATTACAGATGTCCCACTTGCCATAGCTTCAATTGCCACCATTCCCAAAGGATTATAATGACTAGGCACTACACAGACATCCGCAGCAGTATAGTATACCGCTAATTGTTCTCGGCTGAGTGGTTCGCTAAAAGTAGTAATTTTATTAATGCCCAAATCCCGCACCCGTTTCTCAGTTCGTTTTCTTTCTAGCTGATTATGGGAATAGCGATGAGAATTGCTTACTAAAGTCAGACGAATATTACCTGCGCTTTGCAAATAGGGTTTGCTAACTGCCTTTAAGAGAGTTTCTAATCCCTGACGATGATCGAACCTGCCAACATAAAGAATATTGAATACATCAGGCTCAATTCCTAGTTTTTGTCTGGCTGTTTCATGAGCAACCGAGCCAAATACTTTAGTATCCGCAGCACAGGGTATAATCTTAATATTGCCTTTGGTAGAAACTAACTCCTGTAGATATTTTTTCTGTTGAGGGCAGGTAGCAATACTCAAATCGGCTGTTTCCAAACAAGCTTTTTCGATTGCTAAACGAGTCTTGGCAATATTGGTAAGATTGTTAGCGTGAGCATATTTTACAGCACCAAGAGAATGATAAGTATGGACGTGTTTGAGAGGCTGCGTTTTCTTGAGTTCCATACCTACCCAAGCCGATAGCCAATAATTAGTATGAATTAAACGATACTGAATTCTATTAATTAGTTGAAACTGACGTAGTTGTTTGAGAAATTCTGGTAAGTAACCAATTAATTGTTGTCGGGAGATATATTGCATTACCCCAGCAGTTAGGCGAATAATTCGACAATTAGGATTATGCTGTACTATATTTGCTTGGACAACATTGGTTTTGCGAGTAAATATATCTACCTGCCATCCTAAACCAGACAAAGCTTCTGCCAAGGATCGCACATATACATTTTGACTTCCAACTTCCACAGCAGGATCGCTATAAACTGAAATTAAAGCAATTGTTTGAGGTAAATTTATAGTCATAAAATATTAATTTAATAATTATTGTGCAGGGATTAAAGGGTAATTATGAGATTGAATTTGCCTTAACTTAGACGGTTTTGATTGCTCACAAATGGTTAAAAAGCTATCAAACTCTGAACGGCAGTGTGAACAATACCAGTAGAGGTTTTGAGAACAAAGATGAAGTAGTAGTTTATGGGAACAGCAAATGCAAGTCTTCATAGTTTCTACTCCAAAAAATAAAAAGCTTAACAATAGAAAATGATTTATTGCCCTACGTTAGCAAGCACTTCTTTCATAGCTATGTCATTGTTATGTCAGTATTGACAAAATTTTGACAAATCACCAAGTGCGATGCGACCCCCTAAAGGGTTCAGCATCGCAAAGGCTTGAGCCGCATATACGCGCATCAAGACAGCGATCGCGCTTGGTGCCGTTCAGTTACTGGAACTATGCTGTGCTTATTTCTTATGTTTTGGGTAGCAACAATTGTTTTGACCGTATTTCTGTAACTGCATATAGTTACAATACGGGAAGGAAAGAAAAACTACTAGCTAAAGCACGGCAGAATCAGAAAAGGCGTTGCATCTCTGCGAGATGATTTTTACAGAGGAATGGTATCGAAATGGAGATAATGAAGTAGAAGTTTGATTGATGCTCGAAGCATCTCTTCGCATTTGGAGTAACACAAAGGACTTGTCCGCATGTAAGTCTTTCGTTTTAAACGAGCTAAATAATGTCTCAAGCGGGTGTTTTCTCCTTCAACCCTCGTCATGTATGTTTTCCAGACTAAATGGTCGCAGCTATTGATCGAACAGGGATAAACAAGCCAACCATCGGTAACATACCAAAAAGATTGCCATCCCCGAATTAATTTCCATAAAGGTTCAAAGGTTTGAGCCGAGCGATCTCCCCATACCCATGCCAAGATGCCTGGTTTCCAGTGATTAACTGTCGTCCACAGCCACATTTTGTTTTTTTTTACCAACATAAGTTTGAAGCTCATCAATCTCAGTTATTTCTGGAATCTCTTCCACTTGTGGAGCATCGGGCAAGGTAATTGCACTTTTGCCAACCCATCTGATGACAGTATTGTGATTCACTCCAGTCAGTCACTCTCTCTCTGGCTCTAAATCCTAAACCGTTAACATACATTTTCCCGCAATTTTCTGGAATTTCTCGGGAAGATCCACGCTTTGTGTACTGAACGATAAACTGGCGATCGCATTCTTGACAATGGTAATTCTGTTTTCCTCGCCGATGACCATTTTTACGAATTTTATCTGACTGACAATTAGGACATTTCATTCTCTATTATTATCAGGTCATCCCGCAGGGATGCAACGCCATTAAATTAACTAAAGCGCATTTTAGTTTTGAGCTTAATAATTCTAGACAGGAATCCTTGACCCCGTGGCTTCTAAGATCATCGAAGATAATTTTGAATTGGTTTCTGGAAAAGGATACACTAATTAAACGCAGACATCAAAGAAATACGCCTTAAACTGCGAGATTATAAATGGACATTTGTGTAGTTGTGATCGGCTAAGCAAATTTATGAATTGAAAATATTTGTTGATACAATTGCTACTTGCAGATAGTTGAAAAAACTACGTATATTTTTATATACGCATACAAAAAAGATAGCGATACCAAATCAAACAGCTTCTAATCTATTAAAATAAAAGGTAATCTAAGCCAGCATTCCCTAAATTTATTTCATCTTGAGTGGGTTTTGGACAAAATATGTTGGGTCAATAAACTATATAGCATTTCTCAGTTTACTGAAGTACATCTAACTTCTGCCTAGCTGCGGCGAACAAGCCTTGCTGCCCTCTGCCTTAAAACGATTTACTTTGTACCTGACTAATTTGAGAACCGCTATATAAGAATAAAGAATGTTGATGTTCGTCTCAGTATAAAAATTTAACAAAAAATACTTAGGTTGTTTTCAACCACAATCATAATCACTCAAAATAGAATTGACAACCTCGATTTTAAAAAGTTTTAATAAGTATAAAGCTAGTTTTAAAAAGTTTTAGTAGAGACTAGATTCAGTAAAATTACATATCCTCTGAATGTTCATAACTCCTACCAGATTGTTAATTCTTCATTGGCTTTCAAAGGCACTTCGTAGTTATGAGATAGGATGACACATTATTTCACCATCAAACCAATTAACAAAGGTGGTGAACTTAAAAATAAATTTATCAACAAAGCGCAGTGTAAGATGAAAAAAGCTATTTATCGTATTTTGGATGCTAATCTCGATCGCGCCAGAGAAGGATTAAGAATTATCGAAGAGTGGTGTCGCCTTGGTTTAAATAATCAACCATTAGCTGAAGAATGTAAGCAGATACGTCAAGAATTAGCGCAATGGCATAGTTGGGAATTACGTCAGGCGCGAGATACTCCAGGTGATGTGGGAACAGATTTATCTCATCCTCAAGAAGAAACACGAGATAGTATTGAACAATTGCTACAGGCAAATTTATGTCGATCGCAAGAGGCTTTGAGAGTTTTAGAGGAATATAGCAAGCTTTATAAGCCAGAAATGGCAGCAGCCTGTAAACAGATGCGTTACCGCGTTTACACGATTGAAAGCAGTTTATTCAACAATTATCGTCTTCAGCAGCTATACAATGCTCCTCTATACTTAGTCACTTCTCCAAAACCAGAAATTCAAAAAATAGTTGAAGCTGCCTTAAAAGGAGGTTTAACCTTGGTGCAGTATCGCGAAAAAGAAGGTCAAGATAGCGATCTCATTGCCAAAGCTCATCAATTGTGTCAACTATGCCATCATTATAATGCTTTGTTCATTGTTAACGATCGAGTAGATATCGCTCTGGCGGTAGATGCAGATGGAGTTCATTTGGGTCAGTATGATGCACCAGTGGCTTTTGCTCGCGAGGTGTTGGGGACACACAAAATTGTTGGTCGCTCTACTACCAATAAGCAAGAGTTAGATAAAGCGATCGCCGAACGAGCCGACTACGTTGGGGTAGGACCTTTTTATGAAACTCCTACCAAGCCAGGTAAGCCAGCACTAGCTGTTGAATATATTAATTATGTTAATGCTAAGTGTCCTGTACCTTGGTTTGCGATTGGCGGTATCAACCAGAAAAATCTAAATGCAGTTCTAACCACAGGCGCACAGAGGGTTGCAGTAGTTCGCGCTATTATGCAAGCAGAGCAACCAATGCAAGTTACTCGCCAGCTTATGTCTCAGTTAATTAGACGGTAATTACCCCATTTAAAGCTAGATTTATGTCAAATGTAACTAATACAATAAAGGTACAGGTCAACGGAGAACCTCATACTTGCGTAGCGTCAACCCCTTTATCTGAACTGCTAATCCAATTAGATCTAAATCCTCGTCTGATAGCCGTGGAATACAACGGAGAAATTTTACATCGTCAGTATTGGCAACAGACGCGAATGCGCTCAGGCGATCGCTTAGAAATCGTGACGATCGTTGGCGGTGGTTAAATCGCTTTAGTAAAAAGTAAAAATATTTTAGATAAATGACTAACAAACAAATGAAAATGATTTTTAAACGAAATTTTTGGCTGAAATCTATTGTCGCGCTAGGACTTGTCGGCGTTCTTGTGCTTGGTAATGCTAGTACGGCAATGGCAGCCCGTAGCGGTGGTAGAATTGGTGGTGGTTCATTCCGCGCACCTTCTCGCAGCTATTCTACTCCTCGTGGTGGTGGCTATAGATCCCCTGGCTATGGTTACGGCGGTGGTGGATTTGGGTTTCCCTTCCTGCTTCCCTTTATTGGCTTCGGTGGTGGTGGCTTGTTTTCCGTTTTAATCTTTTTTGCGATCGCCAGCTTCTTAGTCCGTAGCTTCCGCAGTGCAGGAATCGGCGAAGATGGTGGTTATAGCAATACTTCTCAGGTATCTGTGGCACAAGTCCAGGTAGGTTTACTAGCTAATGCTCGTGAGTTGCAGCCTGAGTTAAATCGTTTGGCTTTGACTGCCGATACTAGTTCAGCCATAGGTAGAGCTACTGTAGTTCAAGAAGCCACCTTAGCTTTATTGCGTCACCCTGAATATTGGGTATATGGTTCAACAGACTCGCAAAAAGCTAGTTTAGATGCTGCTGAAGCAAAATTTAATCAGTTAGCTTTGACTGAACGCAGTAAGTTTAGCGAAGAAACCCTAAGTAACATCAATAACGTCATTGATAGTGAAGAGCAAAAATCTTTAGGCGGTAACTCCGAGGAAGGGGCGATTCAGCTCAGAGAAGAAGACAATGGAGAATATATTGTCGCTACGATAGTTGTGGGTGCAACAGGTAATTTGAACTTGCCTAAAATTAACAATCCTGATGATATGCGCCAAGCATTACAACAAATAGGCAGTATTGGCAGCGATCGCCTTTTGGCAGTAGAGATCCTGTGGACACCTCAAGCAGAAGGTGATACCTTGTCCTCTGATGATATTTTGGCTTACTATCCTAACCTCAAATTAGTTTAAGTTAGCTTTTCTTATATTCTGCTCGCGTAGAGATTTCGTAATGATAAAATCCTGTTTAATAAATGGGGTTTTATCATTTGAGCAACTATTTATGTCCGTGAACGATTTAGATTTCAGGCGATGGCTAGTGGCTAAAAACTGAGAGCTAAAAATAAGAAACATGGATAAATGGTTAAGAAAACTGGTACATTTGATGATAGTTGCCTTTGGTTTGGCGTTAAAAAGCCTTTTAAATAAATTGAAAATTGTAAAGGAGATAAAATTATGGACTGGCGTATAGTAATAGTCGTTGCTCCCCTAGCGATCGCAGCTAGCTGGGCTATATTTAACATAGGTAGTGCTGCTATAGCTCAAATACAAAAATACTTCAACCAAGAAGAAGCATAAGTTTAGAATCAATATTTAAATTATTTTGCCGACTAAATGCATCTTCATGTTAGTCGGTTTTTTAAAACGCTTCAATTTTGTTTCCAAGTCAACAATTTCTGTCATTTCGGCAAGTGACAGAAGAAGGATAATTAATTGGGCGTTGCATAGCTGCACAAAGGCGCCTGGTTTGCCGTATGTATGATTATGATATGAACAAAGAAGATTAATGAGTCCCCTAGTCTCCTAATCAACCTCTACCATCCCATGAAGGTGCAACGCCAATTAATTTTGTGCGAGTACTTATGCTCTAGTTAAATTAATTATTCTCTTCAGAGAAAAACATTACTTTTCCACCATAGGCACGCTGTAAGTTTTCATCTTTCAAAACCTGCTGTCTATCTCCTGCCGCAATTAGTTCTTTATTAAGCAAGATCAATTCATCAAAGTTAGTAATAGATTCACCCAAGTCATGGTTAACCACGACGACAATCTTGCCTTCGCCAGCTAATTGATGAAAAATATTAAAGATGATGTTCTCGGTTTTTTGATCTACTCCGACAAAAGGCTCATCAAAAAAGAATACTTCTGCTTGTTGCGCCAAAGATCGTGCCAAAAATACTCGCTGTTGTTGTCCCCCCGAAAGCTGACCAATGGGACGATTTTTATATTCTGTCATTTTGACTTGTTCTAGTGCAGACATACCTTGACGACGACTGACGCTAGAAAAACGACGAAACCAACCCGTTTTACGAACTCGACCCATCATGACTACATCCCAAACTGTAACGGGGTATGTCCAGTCAATTTGCGATCGCTGGGGGACATAAGCAATTTTTTCTAGATGGCGTTGCAAAGGTTGACCATCATAGGAAACCGTACCATTATTAGTAGTAATCAAACCCAACATGGCTTTGACTAAAGTGCTTTTGCCCGCACCATTAGGACCAAAAACTCCTGTTACCTTACCTGGGGCAAGATTGAGGGAAATATTACGCAATGCTTCAACTGTGCGGTAACAAACTCCTAAATTGTTTACTGCAATTGCGCTATCGTAACTCATCTATCTGCTCCTTGGTAAGCTTAATCAAGATAATCTGGTTTGGGCTATAATCTAAAACTCATAATAAATATGAGAGGATTATGATAATTATTATGAAAGAAATATGATAAATAGTCAATACTGGATACCGAATGTTAAATAAGCAATTGGGAATTACTCAATCATGGATTTTGTTAGCAGGAGTCTGTTTGAGTCTAATAATCACTGGATGTAAGGTAAATAATGCTGATGGCACAGATAGCGATCGCCTAGAAATAGTCTCTACCAGTACGATTATTGCAGATTTGACTCAGCGTATAGCTGGAGAGGAGAGCGAGCATCAGGGTATTTTGCAGCCTGGGGCAGATCCTCACGTATATGAACCTACTCCAAAAGATAGTGTGGCGTTGGAAAAAGCTGACTTAATTTTGTATAACGGTTTTAATCTTGAACCTGGGTTGATTAAGATGATTAACTCTACAGGACTTAAGGCGGATAAGTATGCAGTGGGGGAAGTAGTTAAACCATTGGACTTTGAATACAAAGGACAAAAAGAACCCGATCCTCATGTGTGGGGAGATGCAGCCAATGCGATCGCCATGACGATGGCAATTCGCGATCGCCTGATAGAATTATCTCCAGAAGATAAGTCAACATTTGTCGTCAATGCCGATCACTTAATTAAAGAACTAAAACAGGTTGATAGCTGGATCGCTGAACAAATACAGACTATCCCCGAAAATAAACGCAAACTTGTCACCACTCATGATGCGTTTCAATATTATACCAATGCCTACGGTTTAGAAATGGCTGGAACGCTTATCGGCATTAGCACAGAAGAACAACCAAGCGCGCAAACGGTGAAAAATTTGGCTAATGATATAAAAAAAAGGCAAATACCGGCAATTTTTGCCGAAACAACTATTAATCCGCAGTTAATTAGAACCGTAGCCGAGGAAGCAGGAGTAAAGCTGGCACCACAACAACTATATTCTGACTCTATTGGCGCACCAGGAAGCGATGGTGATAGCTATGTCAAAATGCTGGTTGCTAATACTAAGTCAATTGTCGAGTCTTTGGGTGGAGATTATGAAGCTTTTTCAGAGCAAAAATAAATGTTCGATTAAAATTTTGCTGCCAATAGCAATTAAGATTAAACCACCCATAATTTCAATTTTATTATTTAATTTATTGCCAATTTTATGACCAATAAATACCCCCGCAAAAGACAACAAAAAAGTAATTACGCCAATTAAAGTAGCTACATAAATAATCGAAATATTGAGCAAAGATAATCCCAAACCAGCAACTAAAGCATCAATACTAGTTGCGATCGCCAATCCTAAAAGAGTAGTAAAATCTAACGGATTAAACTTTGGTTTATCAGTTTCACATTGTAGTGACTCATAAATCATTTTTCCCCCAATCAAGCTCAAAAGCAGAAAGGCTAGCCAATGGTCAAAATCCGCGATTAGTTGACTAAAGTTAACTCCAAGTCGCCAACCTAGCAAAAACATCAGCCATTGAAAACCACCAAAGAACAAAGCAATTTTTAAAGCTTTATTGATTTTAATTCTTTGAATCAGCAAACCACTAGTTAGGGAAACCGCAAAAGCATCAGCAGCTAATCCTAATGCTAGAAAAATTATTCCCCAAATGTTCATTAATTCAAAATAAAAGTTTATCAGTAATTTTATATTATCACTTATTTTAGTAATTTTATTTGCTGATAAATGTCATTTTTAACTCATAATTTAATCATTTTATTTTCATATTTAAACCTGTAATTATGATAAAAAAACTATTAATTATTACTTAATTTGAGCTACACTTTTAAGGTAATTGAGAGTTTTTGTGCTATGATGGGAGCAGTAAGCTATTAAACATTTAATTTACCAATTTTGCTCGATGCAGAGGCGTTTAAAAGTTTTTGGCTTATGTAATGTGTAAGTAAGTATGTAGCATTAGACTCGTTCCATCTCTACGAAAAACTAAGCTTTTGACATAAATTTATATACGTTTTATATAGATTTATATGAATGTAGTAGCTTCGGCTTGGATCTGGCATAAACTTGCTAAACTGATCGGTAATGTTATTCAGCCTTTTCTTTGACTTACTCACGATGTAGCTAAAGAAAGGCAATTTTTAGTTATTCGTTTCTAAGCTGAGAATTTATTGAGGGTTCATAGCCAAACTGCACAAAGCAGAAAAGATTAGCTAGAGCTACGGGCTGATTTATTCGCTCGGTAATTACCAGAGGCTAAAAACTTAAAACCTATAGGTTACGGCTTAAGAAGTAGATAAATAACCTGTATTCAAGATAATTATGTCAATTATTCACGGCAGTTGGATTGTTAATTCAGGACAAGATTATTTCTTTGTCTGGGGGGAAGTTTGGCGTTCTCTAGTCAATGAAAATTTCTCTTTAAATAAATCTGGGGATTTTATTCATCCATTTGATTTATCACGCCCAGAATTAACAGATTTATTTCAAAGTCATGAATTGAACGTTGCAGAATTATTAAATAAAAGTAATTGGCAAACTCAACTAATAGGTATACCAACCGTTGTGACTGGTACGGGAGAAAGCAGAAAAATACAGCCAGTTTATGCAAAAGACATCGTCGAAGCCGAGTCAAGTTTAGACTTATATCTTTGGGAGGTAAAAGGATTTCGCTTGACTCCCCGTGAAGCTGTTGATTTATTGCAGATTTTATCTCTTAGTTCATTGCAGGCAACAACTAAATATTTAGCAGGGGATATTTGTTTTTGGTCTCATGTGTATCGTTGGGCATTAGACTTAATTGTGAGACAAAAGTTTTTACCAGGAATTGATGCCCAAGATGCTAAAAAAAACATTTATAAAGGTATCTGGCAACCGTTAATAGACAGTGAGGTCGATCGCATACGGTTGGCTAAATTTACCCAAGCTATTCCTGAAGCCTGTTTAGCTTATTTAGATGCAGAGAAATCAGAAGTAGATACTACAGATGAAGATTTACTATTGCGATCGCTCTTTATTATTTTAGATACGCGGTTACGTTCTTGGGTTAGTGACAACTATAGTAACGTTAGAGAGAATGGGATGCAGCCTTGGTTGCGATCTTTAGCCGAATCACCTTTACTAGACGTTGAACCTAAAAATATTAAACGCCTAATTAATGCTCTTTATAGTTGGACATTACCCATCAGTGAATATGTAGTTAGTTATCATAATCAAAACATAGGCTCAAATCGTTATCGAGTTTGTTTTGTGCTGACTCCTCCTCAGGAAACTACTGAAGGAGAACAAAACGACTGGCATTTAAATTATTATCTTCAGGGATTAGACGATCCTGATTTTGTTGTTTCTGCAACAGATATTTGGCAATGTGCGGGAGAGTTTTTAAATATTGGCGATGAGTCTAATCCAGCATCCCTGCGTACCATTGAAAACCCTCAAGAAACTCTCTTAAAAGGTTTAGGCTTGGCTACGCGCATTTACGATCCAATTAAAGCTAGCCTTGAAAAAGGTCAACCTGTAAATTGTTCTCTTAATCCCATCCAGGTTTACGAATTTATCAGGGCAATTTCTTGGCAGTTGCAGAATAACGGTTTGGGGGTAATTGTTCCGCTTGGCTTGAGTTCTGGTAATAGTGAGCAAAGATTGGGCATTAAAATGACTGCCAGCGTAGCCAAAAGAAAAGGAGAACGTTTAAGTCTGCAAAGTATGCTTAAGTATAAGCTAGAAATTGCAGTTGGCGATCGTCATGTTTCTAAACAAGATTTTAAAAAGTTATTGGCGCAAAAGTCGCCTATAGTAGAGATAGATGGACAATGGATTGCTTTGCAGCCTGCCGATGTTAAAGCCGCTCAAGCGGTATTAGATCAGTCTAATGAGCAGCTAGATTTATCAGTAGAAGATGCTTTGCGCTTGTCCACTGGCGATACGAAAACCCTAGCTAAACTGCCTGTAGTCAAGTTTGAATCTACTGGAGTACTATCAGGTTTACTTGATAACTTAAGCGACAATAAAGCCGTTGAACCTGTCAATAACATCAAAGGTTTTGTGGGAGAATTGCGTCCCTATCAGGCAAAAGGGGTGGGTTGGCTATCATTTCTAGAAACCTGGGGATTAGGTGCTTGTTTAGCGGACGATATGGGTTTAGGAAAGACGATCCAACTAATAGCTTTCTTATTAAACCTTAAACAAGAAAATAGTTTAGAAAAGCCGACTTTATTAGTTTGTCCTACTTCGGTAATTAATAACTGGGAGCGAGAAGTCAAGAAATTTGCACCCAAATTAAAGACAATAATCCATCATGGAGATAAGCGATCGCAGGGCAAAACTTTTGTTAAAGAGGTCAAAGATAAACAGTTAGTAATTACCAGCTATTCTTTAATCCCTAGAGATCTTAAAACTCTGTCAGGTATGGAATGGCAGGGAGTTGTATTAGACGAAGCACAGAATATTAAAAACCCAGCTGCTAAACAGTCTCAAGCAATTAGAGAAATTCCCGCAGGATTTCGGATTGCCCTAACAGGAACACCTGTAGAAAACCGCTTGACGGAATTATGGTCGATTCTCGACTTTCTCAATCCTGGCTTTTTGGGTAACCGTAACTTCTTCCAAAAAAGGTTTGCCGTGCCGATTGAAAAGTATGGCGATCGCGAGTCTTTAAATATTCTTAGATCTTTGACTCAGCCCTTTATTCTCCGCCGTTTAAAAACCGATCGTAACATTATTCAAGACTTACCAGAAAAGCAGGAAATGAGCGTTTTCTGTGGGCTTTCAAGCGAACAGGCAGAGCTATATCAACAGCTAGTTGATAACTCTTTAGAAGAAATCGAAGATTCTGAGGGGATTAAACGCCGTGGTTTAATCTTAACTCTCTTATTGCGTCTCAAGCAGCTTTGCAACCATCCTGAATTACTCAATAACGATAAGAGTAATAAAGAGCAAATAAATACGGATAATTTTGGCGATCGCTCTGGTAAACTACTGCGTTTAGAAGAGATGTTAGATGAAATTGTTGACGAGGGCGATCGAGCCTTAATTTTTACTCAATTTTCTCAATGGGGTAAAATGCTCAAACCTTATTTAGAAGAGAAATTAAAAGGTGAAGTTCTATTTTTATATGGTTCTACTCGTCGCGAGGTCAGACAAGAAATGGTAGATCGTTTTCAAAATGAGCCTAATGGTCCTAAGATATTCATTTTATCTCTAAAAGCGGGAGGAACAGGACTTAACTTAACTAGAGCAAATCACGTCTTTCATGTTGATCGCTGGTGGAATCCTGCGGTAGAAAACCAAGCAACAGATCGAGCATTTCGGATCGGACAAAAGCGCAATGTACAGGTACACAAATTTGTCAGTACTGGTACATTGGAAGAGCGTATCAGCGATATTATCGAAAGTAAAAAAGAACTAGCAGAACAAACCGTAAATGCAGGAGAACAATGGCTAACAGATTTAGATACCAGCAGCTTGCGTAACCTATTACTGTTAGATCGCGATGCAATTATTGATGAGTAATACTAAATTTTATTCAAGTAGGTCATTTAACTTTTAGGTAGTAAGTAACTATTCAATAAGTAACTATTCAATAAGTAACTATTAAAATATAAAAACTTATTCTGGAGAAGTTTGATTTAGCTGCTGACGACCATTCAGCACAATATTAAGCATTTCCTGTAGTCGTTGTTCAATATCTTCTAAAGCAGAATCAGCATACTTGTCAGCACCTGTTTGAATTGCTAGACATTCAGCGATCGCATCTTTGCGCCACTGCTCTATCTGCTCTCTTGTGGTCTTTTTTAGCTGCTCACACTCTTGTTCGGTTTTCAAACGCATTTTTGCTCCATCTAGCTCGGCTTGACGAACAATGGCTGAACTTTTCGTAATTTTGCTAGCTTTTTCCTCTGCCGATTTAATCATTAGGCAAGCATAACCTTCAGCTTCGCTAATAATTTCTTGTCGGCGATTTACAATCTCAACCGCAGTGGCTAATTCAATCGGTAAATTGACTCTAATTTGATTTAGCTGATCTAGCAACAAATTTAGATTTAAAACAGTTAACTCTGTTAAAGGAATACGAGATCCACTGATAACTATTTCTTCTAAGTCGTCTAATTCAGTTTCAATCTTAAAATTAGATGAGGAATTATTAGCTATATTTTCTTGTCCTTCCAACTCATTATCTTGAGTTAGATTATCTTGATAATAATTTGTTTGTACCATAATTTAAACTGCTTCTTTGAGTTATTTGTAACTTAAATAGCTAATAATTGCCAGTGAAAATTAGCTATTTATCAGCCTAAAATTGCTTTTTAGTATTTTTTCCTCAATTTGCTACTCGTTTTGGTACTTTTGATACATATCTTTAGCAACATTCGCCGAAACTAAATGATCGATTGACCCTCCAAAATGAGCGATTTCTTTAACAATACTACTGCTTAAAAAACTATATTCTTTAGTGGTAGCCAAAAAAACTGTTTCAATTTCATGATTTAAAGTTTTATTTGTATGTGCCATTTGTAACTCCTTTTCAAAATCTGAAAGAACTCTCAAACCTCTCAACAATACTCCAGCCTGATGTAGTTTTGCATATTCAACTGTCAAGCCAATAAAACTATCAACCTTGATATTTTTAATATGCTGAGTGCATTTTTCGATTTGCTCCATTCTTTCATCTATGGTAAATAATGATTGTTTACTAGGATTAGAAAGAACTGCTACAATCACTCGCTCGAACAGTTTTGCGCCTCTTTCAATAATATCAATATGACCTAAAGTAACTGGATCAAAACTGCCTGGATAAACTGCAATCATAATTTTAAATTTTTCTCTGTTCCACAAAATTTAGACATTGACCGTTAGTTTTTCAGGCTTTGGTTCGGGTTCAGACTTAAAAATAAGCAATAAAGCTTTGATAAAGCTAGCAGCAGGTACTGCTAAAATCAAGCCCAAAAAGCCTCCTAGCTGTGCTCCAATTAACAAAGAAAGTAAAATTAAGACAGGATTTAAGCCAGTAAACTCTCCCAAAAGACGAGGAGCAACTACGCTTTCAACTATTTGCTCAATTATAAAGGCTACTATTAGAACACGTAATCCTAGCCAAATACTTTTTAAAGCCATCAGTAAACTAACCAAACTAATGCTGAAGGCTGCACCAAAAGGAAAAAGTGCCATAATCCCCACAACTAAACCAAACAAGAAACCAAAGGGAACTTGAATAATGAAAAATGCCACGGTAATGCTAATCCACATTACAGAAGCAACCGTTAACTGTCCGACAAAATAGTTATTAAAGGTTCGCTTTAGCGATTCGCGAATCCTAACTCTTGATTCATCAGGAAAAACTTGGAATAAATCTTGCCAAAGTTCGCTGCCGTGCAGCAGCAGGTAAAAGGTTAAAACTATAGTTAATAGTAAGTCTAATAAACTACCAACTACCGAAAAGAAGCTGCCCAAAATTTGCCCGCTTAACTGCTGTAGTTGGGAAGAAATGCGACCTAAATAATTGGTAACTAAGGTACTGATGCTAATCGGAAAATTGCGCTCATCAGCCCAGGTTTCAAATACCTGTGCTTGCTCACTACCCGATGCTACCCAGCTAGGTAGACGCTCTAATAGTCCATTTGTCTGATCGATCAGGACGGGAATGACTGTAACTCCAATTACGGTCAATAGTAGTACACCCGATAGTAAAACAACAAGAATTGCGATCGCTCTAGGAAGACGGCGTTGTTCTAACCAGCGAACAGGATAATCTAAGATAAATGATAGTAAAGTTGCGGTGGCAAGGATAGTAACTAAAGATTGAAAATATCCAAACACCAATATCAGCAGCCAGCCATTTAAAACCAATAGGGGTAAAACTAACCCTCTAGTCAACCATTTCGGTAATTTAGTAATTGTATCGATCATATTGTCGGTATTTGACAGAGTCTAAGCCAATAATCTATCTTCAAAAAACATCATAATAGACCTAATGCCAAAGGTGGAAAAAACCTAGTTAAGCTTTACGATTCAGAATTGTTTGGCATTAGAGACCTTGTTAGCTTCAAACTAGCTCACTATACCTTTAATCGACCTCTTGCATAAATAGAAGATTAATCATTCTTGCTCCGTCCCTATGCTTGAGGAGACCTCAAGCGGAGCGGTGCGCTTTTTCCCTTTGAATTCGAGACCCCGCGTCGCCGTTAGGCGCAAGGGAATGCTCGAATTACTTTCCCCTTTTCCCTCCTGAATAGGTAATTCACAATGATTCGTGCAAGAAGTCTAATGTTTGGCTCACAAATTAATGCTTATTAATAACTAAGCATCAAAATTAAATAATTCACACACAAGATTGCTCATTTTTAGTTTTAGATACTGTTTTAGAAAGGGTTAGCTTTGTGCCATCCCTATTCCAGTGTACGCAGTCAAAAACCTCGTGCAAAATCGAAAAGCCTCGACCATTCTCAGCTTCTTCTTTTGGTAATTGTGTAGCAATGCGGTGGTAACTGTTAAGACATTCATGTCCTTCAGCAAATCCGCTTCCTTCATCTGCAATTACCCACGAGTATTCTTGGTTAGTAACTACGAACGTTACAATAATAGTTTTACTGGGATCGAGCTTATTACCATGTTTAGCTGCGTTGACTAACGCTTCTTGTAATCCCAACCTTACTTCTGCCCGCCATTCTGGAGGTACGCTTATTAGTAGTAAATCGAGAACAGGGCAGAGATAAAGTGTTGAAGTGAAGCTCAACGTACTCCACTTACTTCTATTCCAGGGAATAGGAATGGCAATCACTAATTTGTACCTCTAGGTTAAATTATAGGATTTTTGCTGTTAAAAATTTATGTTTGTAGCTTTGCTAACATTCAAACTTTAGAATTGTGAAAGTTGCTCATGGTAGCTAACACAGTGCTTGAATGCATTAGTATTTGTATATACTTTCTGTAAAAATAATCTTTAACAATTTCTTCCCTGAAATGATTTGCTCAGGTCAGTGTTTAATTTAACAGCTAAAAGCATATTATTCCTCTTAAGGTTTTTCGAGTAATCACTATATTCACATATACTATAAATTATACTAAATTTTGGGATAAAATTATAAATAGAACAATAGCAAAACAGCATACGGCAAGACATTGAATCTAAATAATTTTGTTTTATTTATTTACGGAAATAAAATTATGTCCTGCTTAGAATTACATAACACTCAACATGAGTAGTTTGAGGAAAAAAGTCAGCAGGTTGAACATATACAGGTTGATAAATACCTGATTGAGACAATAACTTAATATCTCTAGCCAAGGTTGCAGGTTTACAGCTAATATAAACAATTTTAGATGGCTGTAAATTAAGTAATGCTTCAATCACCTGAAAATTGCATCCTTTTCGGGGAGGATCGAGCCAGAAAATATCTGGTTGTGGCTCAATTTGCTCGATTATGTTTTTGACTTTACCTGTGCAAAAAGTAACGTTATTAATCTGATTAAGTACGGCATTGTTTTGAGCCTGTTGAATTGAGGTAGGATTAATTTCTATGCCTGTAACCTGCCTTATTTTCTGTGCCAAGGGTAAGCTAAACGTCCCAATGCCGCAATAAGCATCGATAACAGTTTCATTCCCTGTAAGGTTCAACTGTTCGATAATTGCCTGAAATAACAATTCGGCTGCATGAGTATTAATCTGAAAAAAAGTGTCCGCAGCAATTTGTAATTCTACTCCTGCAAAGATTTCTCGCAGATAAGATTTACCTGCTATAGTGATAGTTTTTTTGCCTAAAATAGCATTGGTGCGATCGCTATTGATATTTAAGCATACTCCCACAAGTCCAGGATATTTATCTAGCCAGATTTGCGCCTGTTCTTTTATACTCAAGAGATTTTGAGCTGCTGTTACCAGAGTAAGTAACATTTCTCCTGTATTGCTACCAATCCTGAGAGAAAGATGACGTAACTTCCCTTGATGGTTAGCTTCATTGTAGATTGACCAACCTCGTTCTTGAATATCTTGCTTAACTTCTTCAAGTAATGGATGCAAACGCTCATCCTGCACAGGACACTGATTTAGATTAACCAACTTATGGCTACCCTGTTGATAATAGCCAGCTTGAACTTGTCCTGTAGCCGATCTAGCAAGAGGATAAGTAGACTTATTACGATAGTTGAGAACATTTGATGTATGCAGAATTGGCTGTACTTCAATGTCTGACAAACCCCCAATACGTTGAAAAGCTTGAATTATTTGCTGACGCTTGGCTTCCCTTTGATAGACTGGAGCAATATGCTGCCACTGACAACCACCACATTTGTCAGCCACTATACAATTAGGGCGTATACGGTGGGTCGAGGTTGCCAATAATTGCTCAACTCTTCCCCTAGCAAATTTAGCTCTAGATTGGATTATTTTAGCGCAGACGTGATCGCCCGTAACTGTATTAGGCACAAAAACAACCCTACCTTCATGTCTTCCTACCCCTTCACCGCTAGTATTTAGGTCAGTTATTTCTAATTCAACTGTTTGACCTTGCTGTAATTTTTGATTCATTTATTAAGAATAAATTATTTAAGCCCAGATGTTTGATTTCCCTCAAGCCCGTTTAAAACAATTAATCTTAGTTGTTGTTTTCTCACTATTAATTATCCAGCCAATTTACGCAGTCACAGCCACCAATATTCTTCTTCGATCCAGTTTAAAGTGAAACAAGGCTTCAAATAAAAAAAAGTTAAAAAATATCTAATTACATCGCCAATAAAAGCGATTTAGAGCAAGAAGGATATGATGATTACTACCACCATATCCTCTCTTTGTCTTTATCTGTTCTTTATCTATTAAAAACCAACGCCGTTAGCATCAATACCAATCAACTGATCCAATTGACTTTCTGATAGAGCATTGCCACCAAGATTATCATACTGCTGAATCAAAGCAGAAGCCAAAGGCGCATTGTAGCTTGTACCCACTTCATTGGTAATCGCATCATCACGGCGGTCATTGTAAGAATAATCATCCGCATAACGAGGACCACCCACGACCGCACCGTAAAGAATATGTTCGGCTGGTGCGGTGGGCTGAGCGCCCACGTTAGGAGAAGAGCCTCGATGGTGAATATGCTGAGGATAATTCTGACCAAATCCAACCACATAGCTAAAGTTGCGGGGATTATCACCCAAGATGTAATCTATTTGATTATTAGCAAAATTGCTGTAGCGAGAATCCTGTTTTACCGTGTCATTATAAAGCTGTGCTAAATAAGCAGTAGCACTAGTTACAGGAATTGAACCCCATTCAGCACGATGAGCAAAACCACCAGCAGTATATTGAATGTTGCTGTTGCCATTCATCCATTTATCCAACCAGCCTTCTACCTGACCCTTAAAGAAAGGATCCTTACTTTCTTGAGCCAAGATAACCGCAGCATCATAAGAATGCTCATCTGCTGCTGAGGACCAGTCTCCTAAACCACCAACTTTAGTTTTGAAGTAATTTTCCGCTTTATTCAGGTAAGACTTTTCTTTTGTAGCTTTGTATAACCAGGCAGCACCAGAAGCTAACTCATCTCCAAAACCACCCCAGCTAGTATAAAAAGGATTAGCAGCAGCTACTGAATCGGAATATTTGCCCTGATAAGTTTCGGCAAACTTATATAGCTGCTTGGCATTTTTGAGTAATTTATCGGCATAGGCGTTGTCTACACCACGAAACAGCATCGAGGCTGATGCTAAAGCACTAGAAGTCAAAGCAGCTACGTCAGTACCAGGATGAGCTGGGTCAATGGCAAAAGCTCTGCGGGTGGTATGTTGTTCTACAGTCTCTGGCGAACCCCAATAACCATGATCGTTGGCGACACCGCCTTCTCCGACCTGAACCCAGAGTTTGGAGGTTTTACCACCTTTAGTTTCATGTGCTTTGAGAAAATAATCTGTTCCCCATTTAACAGCCTCTCGGAGTTCGTCAAGCTGTCCTGAGCGTTTGTAAGCCTCGGTATACTCAACACCACCCCAAGCCAGCATATTGATTGAGGCTGCCATGGGTTGACCAAATTTGACGTGGTCTCCTGCATCGAAATAACCACCTTCTAAGTCGCGACCAACGGTGCTACCGTCATGAACTGTAGCATCACCACGCCATTCGATGCGGTTGTCTGAACCTAAGTCTCCAGAGCGATTTGCTTCTAAGAAGAGAAAGTTTTTTTGTAGAACTTCACCATAAGCGAATTGACCCTTTTGTTGGACTGATTTACCTGTTTCATTGGCAATATTAACGGGAGTACTAGGGGCTGTTGGTTTTGGAGTAGATATTGGGTCAACTAGATTGCTATTGAATTGAGGTGTCAAAGCTTTTTTTCCTTGATCGTCAACAATGAAGATGGGAGCAATGGACTGTCCTTTGGTTAAATTTACCTGGTCGTTTTGACCGCTAATAGTGTAACTACCGTTGCCGTTGTTAATCATGTCTACACCATAAGCAGCCGATATGGTGTAAGGAAGTTTAAAATCTAGCTTCCAGTCATTAGTATTAGATTGAGCTTTTAAACCAAGCTCTAATTTGTAGCCGCCGTTCCAATCTTCTGTTATAGAAGCGTTGGTGTCGAAGATTGAGTTGGATTTGTTAGTAGCCATAATGAGTAACTTTGAGTAACTAGTTTTTTGCTTGAACTTGTTACCTTTATAGAAGCTTTACAGACCCTTCACCGTGACTTCATAACTCCTGCTGTGTAGATCTCGATCACACTTCTTTTAAAAAATGCTGAGAAAAAAATATTTATTTGTCGAATTTGACCAACGTTCTACGAGCGATCGCTCTAGTCTCTAACTTATGATATTGCTCGGCTTGAGACATTTTAAAATGTAATAATTCGGTTTGAGAAAGACAGTATATTTGCTGGGGCTTAACTGGGATAAATTTTATCGCCTTGATGATTTCTTGGGCGACTGCTTTGGCTAGCAGAGGCGGAACAGAATTACCAATCTGCCGAAAGCCATGCCACTTAGTAGCATGAAGCATAAACCAATCAGGATAGGAATGCAGCCGTGCAGCCTCTCTAACGGTAATACAGCGGGGGGTAATCGGATGAATAGGGCGAGGAGAAGTAAACGCACCATGATTACTAGCCGTACCTGCCCTCAAGGTAGTACACAGACCGTTCAAATCTAGGCGATAAAAATGACTGATGCGATCGCTTTTTCCAGGAATAGTTGCCGCAAACCTAGCAATAGTTTGGTTGGTGTGTTTGGTACGGCGACTACAGGTTAAAAGCTCGGGCTGATATTCGCGCTGATAAGCGTAATCATCGTCTACCAAGGTTAGATTACGTAATTTAACAGCATATTCGCTGGGTTGACCATAATTGGCTACTACCCAATCTCGTAGCTCTAATTCTGGATAATTATTAGCTTCTGGAAGATCGCCAATAGCATCTTGTACGGTTGGGGTAGGAGGCAAACCTCGATACTTTTTTGCTGAATAATCTAGGGCTTTTTGGATTAAAGGATGGGTTAAAGGTTGAGGATAATTTGCTAAGGTCAAACCCTGCCGACAGCCAAGGAGAAATAATCGACGACGATTTTGCGGGACTCCATAATGGGCAGCATTTAAAACCTGATAGTTTTCCGCAACTTGATAGCCATGACTTTTAAACTCTTCAATTATGCTCTGGAGAATTTTTTGATGTTTGCCGATGGTAATTCCCCGCACATTTTCCATCACAAAAAATTTAGGATTTAAATCCAAAACCAAGCGCAGGAAATGAGACACTAAGAAATTGCGGTCATCGTCAAAATTACGTTTTCCCATGAGGGAAAAGCCTTGACAGGGAGGTCCGCCAAAGACTACATCAATATCGCGATCGCCAATTGTTGATAATTCCCTAATTTCTCTGCCAGTGATTTCAGTAACGCTTTGGCAAATGGTCGTCCAAAAAGGAAAATTATATTCGTGGACGCTGGCATGAATTGGATCTAATTCTACTGCTGCTAAAACATCAAATCCAGCTTGTTCAAAACCGAGGGTCATTCCTCCCGCGCCAGCGAATAAATCTACAGCTATAGGTCGTCGATCATTAGTAGCCATTACTTACCTCTAGAGGGATCTTTAGAGCATGGTTTGATTAGCCGAGAAATTTGCTCTATTTTCTCCGCTCAATCTAAGATTTTAGTCTGACTGACCTAAAATTGCGTAGATATTGCTATATCAACTGTGCTTAAGACAATATGAATCGATTTATCTCGCTCTTAATTTATGAGATGATTAAAGGTTATTAACAGATTGTAAAGACAAAGGAGCTAGAGTGTGGCAG
The DNA here is from genome assembly GCA_965218645.1 of Waterburya sp. Classification (GTDB taxonomy): domain Bacteria; phylum Cyanobacteriota; class Cyanobacteriia; order Cyanobacteriales; family Xenococcaceae; genus Waterburya. The sequence continues at coordinate 360,355 of OZ244627.1, forward strand.
ATATTCAATTTGCTAAAGGCGTAACTGAGAAGGTAGTCCCTAATATTAAGGTTACTCGTTCTAAGACAGGAAATACCGGTACAGCTACCTTTTATTTTGAAGATCCTCAAATTTTGAGTAAGGATAGCACGGAGGAGATTACAGGTATGTATTTGGTTGATGATGAAGGAGAAATTGTCAGTCGCGAGGTAAAAGGTAAATTTATTAATGGTGAAGCTAGAGGAATAGAAGCCGTTTTGATTATGAAATCAGAAGAGGAGTTTGAGCGTTTTGTTCGCTTTATGGACAAGTATTCTGAAGAACACGGATTAGGATTAGATAAACAGTAATTTATTGAGAATTTTAGCCAAAAAAGTCCAAATAATTGCTAAAAACTGGGAAACTTTCGTTAGGAAGGCGAAATTTCCCTTGATTATTTTGGCGTTGCTGATTAAGTAATGTCGTACAAAGGATGACTGTTCGTAGCTCTAAGCTCTAAGCTTTTAAGAAATCATCACTACTTAATAAATAAGCTAAATATATTTTTAGCATTACACATTCAGCAACGCCATTATTTTTAAGCCTATTGCGCTTAATACACCATGATTCCTCATCCTGATACTGAGAATATAACTTTAAATTGTGCCGTCATTACGGTAAGCGATACTCGCACCAGGGAAACTGACAAAAGTGGTCAGCTAATCCAGCAATTATTAACAGATGCTGGTCATAAAATAGTAACCTACGCCATTGTTAAAGATGAGCCTAAAGATGTAGATGATTGGCTCAATAAGTTAGATACTAATTCAGAGTTGAAGGTAATTATTTTTAGTGGCGGTACTGGAATTGCACCTAGAGATACAACTTATGATCTAGTCAATGACTGGTTAGATAAACCAATTCCTGGTTTTGGTGAGATATTTCGCTATTTAAGCTATCAAGAAATTGGTTCTAGAGCGATCGCATCCCGTGCCGTGGCAGGGGTTAAAAATCAAAAGCTAGTCTTTTCATTGCCTGGATCTGCAAACGCTGTAAAACTCGCGGTTAGCCAACTTATTTTGCCAGAAATAAATCATTTAGTGAGGCAAATTCAGGGCAAAAAATAGTTTAATTTTGAGTTTTGATGCAATCTAACGATATAATCTACGGATTTAAACCAAATTGCGATCGCTCAATATCTCATAACCATCTTTGGTGACTAATACGGTATGCTCAAACTGAGCAGATAAATTATTATCTACGGTAACTACTGTCCAGCGATCGCGTAATGTTCGAGTATGTCTAGAACCAGCGTTGAGTATGGGTTCTATTGCTAATGTCATTCCTGCTTTTAATTTAACGTTAGGCATCCGCTTATTACGATGATTAAATACGGACGGTGCTTCGTGCAGATTTTTGCCCACACCATGTCCTGTATATTCTTCTACTACACTATAGCCATTAGCTTTTACATGGTCTTCTACTGCACCTGCAATATCTAATAGATGATTACCTGCTTTTACCTGTTCAATACCTTTATATAAAGCTTCCTCAGCAACTTTGATTAGCTTTATAGCATCTTTAGAAACTTTGCCAACGGCAATAGTAATACAGGAGTCGCCATGAAAGCCATCGCAATAAGCACCCGTGTCTACTTTTAAGACATCTCCGCGACGAATTACTTTTTTATGGTTGGGAATACCGTGTACCACTTCGTTGTTAACGCTGGCGCAAATCGAAGCAGGGAAGCCATAATAACCTTTAAAGCTTGGGGTTGCGCCCATCTCACGGATACGGTTTTCGGCATATTCATCTAAATCAGCGGTCGTCATCCCAGGCTTAGCCATTGCTTCAATTTCTTTGAGAACTGTTGCTACAATCCTTGCTGAACGTCGCATTTTCTCTATTTCGGGTTCAGATTTAAGCTGAATTCCACGAGGGTTACGATTCAGCACAGGAAGACCATTGGCTGTTTTTGAATCAGAACTTTTTTTGGATTTAGGAAAGAGAAGATTAGTAATAATATTCATTAAATAGCTTTTTTTAAACAGTTAGGGCAGTTAGGGCAGAGACAAGGCATGCCTTGTCTGTACTGAACAGTTAGACGAGCGACCCCGCGTCGCCGTTAGGCGCAAGGGAACGCGCGAGGGAAGCAGTAGGCAATTTTCAGCGAGTTCAATTCTGTTTTTTGTATGCTGCATAAACTCCCTGGACATTGTACCAGTTGAGAAAAATGCGTGCTACTTGTTCGGCAAGTTGAGGTTGCCCACGGCTAATTAGCCATTGTAATAAAGGCTCAAGAGTACGTTCATTTAATTTTCCCCCTAATGACAATACTGTCCAAAGAAGACGATGTAAAAACGTCATTTGAATCATCATTTTGACATCCAAAGTTGGATGTTTTTGATAGAAAATAACGCCCATTTTTCCTCTTTGAATTTCTTGTTCAATCATCTGCGGAATTTGTTCTAAACTAAAGGCAGGATGCCAATGGTAACCAACAGCTTCAGGACACTTAATTAATTTTAAATTAAGTTTTTTCAAACGTACTCCAAGCTCTAAATCTTCCCAGCCATAAAGTTGAAAACCAGTATCAAATAAGCCTGCTTCTGACAACCATTTACGAGCGATCGCAACATTACCCGTAGCGAAATAAGCTGCGGAAAAGTCAGTTATTTTATAGGGTTCAGAAGTAGGATCTTCAAAGTTATTAGTATTAATTACTGCACCATAGGTAAACAAACGATCTTTTTTAAGTTCTTGTTCTCCTTTGACTAAAGCATCTGCATGAGACTGGAGAAAACTATTGGTAACTACTAAATCACTATCAATAAAGACTATAGTATCTCCCCGTGCTTTTTTGACTCCTAAATTTCTTGCTGCTGCTGCTCCTTGATGATTTTGCTCAAATATTTCAAGGTGAGGAAATTGAGATTTATTTTCTGTCAACCAACTCAATGTTCGATCCATTGAACCATCATCAACTAAAATTATTTCATAACCATCAATTTTATTATCAGTAAGCTCCTGTTTTTCTAAAGCTACAAGGCTTTTTTGCAGAATCAGTAAACGATTATAGGTGGGAATTACTACACTGATATACATTAATAACTAGGTTGGGCAAAATAAAGTTAGCTGTAACGGTCAGAGGTCAGAGAAAGTATACTTAATATTTACTTTACGAACAGTTTTTAAGATCAAACTAAGCTTGCCAAAAATAACTTAAATCATCTTCTCTAACAATATTTTAATTGTAGGTGCATCTTTACTATTAGGGTGAACTTTCAAAAAATACTCTAAATCCACAACCGCCTCATGCCAACGATTCATCTGGTAATATAGCAAACCGCGATCGCGTATTTCCAGAGCATTTTCAGGAAACAAATTTAAGATGCCACTGATGATTGTCAAAGCTTTATCTAACTTCTGCTGACGCAAGTAAATAAATTTTAAATTATTGAGCATTCGCGCCAGTATTTGTTTATTGCTCACGGGAACAAGTAAACTGGAGTCTAATTGAACTTGTGGATGAATTTGATTCAGCTTTAGCTGACAGTCTTGCTTAAATAAAATTTCCCCTTGATTAAAAGCATCCACAAAAATTCCTGCGTTTTCAAATTGAGAACGAATCAAAAAATGTCCAGGCATTCCAATTCCTACCATCGGGAAATATAGCCGTTTAGCAATTGCTAAATAAACTACTGATAGGGTTATGGGAATTCCTGTTTTTAGCTCTATTACTCGATTTAAAAAGCTATTGTCCAGATTATTATAATCTTGACTGTTTCCTTGAAATTTCAAACAATCAAAAAGATAATAATTGATTGTTTTAATAACTTTAAGCGGATAAAGGTTGGCTGGTAACTGAGGCTTTATCTCTAAAGCGATCGTATCTAAAATATTTAGATATTTTTGAACATCTAAGAGGTTGTCTGAAAAGTCTAATTTGTTACATCAACGCCCCCTAAATCCCCCAATCCTGGGGGACTTTTAGATCTTGTTTCCCCCAAATTTGGGGGGCTAGGGGGGGCAAGACTCAAAATTCTAATGTCAAGAAACAACTTTTCAGATGTCCTCTAAATCTGGATATTCTACTTAAGCATAATAAAGTGAAGCTTTAGCTAAGTCTATCTGCTCGTCTGGCTGGTTAATCTCCTGATAAAAATTATGCCACAATAGTTGATTCTCCATGAGGCTGATTTTGGTTTTTTGTTTATTTAAAATATCTTAGTATTTTTCGGTATTTACGGATAGATGTTGGCGATTTAAAATCTTGAGGCACAAGTAATACTAGCGATCGCCCTATGCTCGATTTTCTCAAGGCGATCGCATTTCTAAGAAAAATTTTTAACTTTGTTATCTCATCAATGGTTCGGACAAAATTTGATTGTTAACAAAATGATAAATGTTTGACCCTTGTTTGAGACTAAAACAGCTAACGGTAAATTGGGGTTTTAAAGTTGCCTAAATTGCTCTAACTGGTGTTATCTATGGTTGAATAAATAGTGTTGTTCTCAAACAATATTTAAATATTTTTCCTTATGGCTATTTCTAATCCTAGTTCAAATTTGCACGGTGAACTCCATAAACGATCGCTTTCGGTCGATCATCAGAATTTGAGCCAAATACTGAGCAAGCAAGAAAATATTCTCATTATTCAAGATCTTGACGGTGTATGTATGGGTTTGGTTAAAGATCCTCTGACGCGAAGAATGGAGATTAAATATTTGGAAGCTGCTAAGTCTTTAGGCGATCGCTTTTTTGTTTTAACTAACGGTGAACATATCGGCAAACGAGGCGTTAACGGCATCATTGAAAAAGCCTTTGACAATTTAAATCAAATCAAAGAACAAGGCTTATATCTACAGGGTTTAGCTGGAGGTGGAGTACAGTGGCAAGACTGTTTTGGTAGCGTCTCTCATCCTGGAGTAAGCGATGAGGAAATGGCTTTTTTAGAGGCAGTACCGCAGAAAATGGCAGATTTTTTAAGAGCGGTAGTTACACAGCCTCAGTATGGCTTGAATCAGATGCAGATCGAGGAATGTATTCAAGCAGCGGTGTTAGATAACAAAGTTTCACCTACAGCCAATTTAAACGTTTTTTACGAAACCTTTAGCCAGTCTCCTGAGCTATATGCCGAGTTACAGCAACAGGCAAAGTCTTTGACAGATATACTGCTTCAAGAAGCACAACAAGGTTTAGCAGATTCCTTTTTTGTACATTATGCTCCCAATTTGGGTAGAGATGGTTCAGGCAAAGAAATTATGCAGCCATTTCAGAGTCAGGATTCTGGGACAACAGACTTTCAGTTTATGCTACGAGGAGCAATTAAAGAAGTGGGAGTGTTGGTAATTCTCAATCATTACTACTTCTTGCAGACAGGTAACTATCCTCTAGGCAAAGATTTTAATGCTCGACAAGCTCCCTCACAACAGCAAGAGCTACTCAAGCTAGTCAAAGATAATTTTGCTCCTGCTATCATGCCAACCATTGTCGGAGTAGGAGATACAGTCACAAGCAAAGCGGTAGAAAATGAAAATAAGCTGGAATTTAAACGAGGAGGAAGCGATCGCGGATTTCTCGAATTGATTCAAGAATTGGGTAAAGAATTTGAAACAAATAACATTGTAATTTATGTAGACAGCAGCGGGGGAGAGGTCAAAAATCGACAAGCACTTAAGTTAGATCGCTCTAATACTCAAGAAATCAAAGTCATTCAGGGTCCTGGAGATCATCGAGACGCAGAAGACCCTTTAACTTTAAATGTCGTCTTTCCTGGAGGATATCAAGAATATATTGATTTTTTCTGTCAGACAGCTAAACAAAGAAAATTGGCTCAATAGTCAAAAATCAGGAGTTCTAATGTTCATTGTTCATCGTTGAGCTTGAGTGAATATATGGAAAAATGTTCTATTGAAGCATCTTTGATAAAGACTACCAGACATTTATTATTGACGCTACTTTCTGCCTCAAGATCTATTTGATGTTTTTTTTTAATTTTCAAATTAAGCATCTTAAACCAAAAATTTTGTTTTGATATATAAGAAACTGGATGATGCACCGTTAGCTCTTGCTCGTTTTCTGGCTGATAATTGGCTATATCTATGTCATCGTAAATATCGGTTTTTAATAATAATAAATTGACTACTATGACTCCATCGCCCCAAAAGTCATGGCTTTTCTGGGCATATTCTTTTAAGAAAAACTTATTATTAATTACAAAACATTTATTTTTTTGTTTATTTACAGACGAGCTATGAGCCATGGGACATTTCTACTGACAATGGGTCTAAAGATATTTATTAACCTAATAATTTATTACCCTATAATGTTACATAATCTCATCTGATTAAAATCCCATAGAGAATGAATACAGCTTTCAATAACCTTTAAATAGCAATTAGTAAGGCGTGGCAAACATGATCTTGTTATCGAGATTAACAAAAAAACTAGCTAATGCCTAGAGTAATAATCTTGAAAAACTATCACCAGTCATAAGGTAAATATGCCAAATTAATTAGAAAATAGTTTGGGTAAGTAGTAAATACCAGGGCAGAGCAACAAATAGAGTTGAACTATAGTTTTTGGAGTTGTGCAACTATCCACGTCTATCTACTTAAAAAGATCGGTAATAACTTTTTCAATTGATCTTTGTACTCCTTGTTGAACACCATTTACCATTATTCTTTCTATTCCAGAAGATTTTTTGACTGGTTGTCGATCGGATGAAGTAGAATTTTCTGTCTGAGTTATTTTCTCGCCAACAAAGGAAAAGCTGATACTGCTTTCTCGATAATCTTGACTAGTAACGTTATTTTTTTGGCTTCCTGTATAAAATTTTTGTCCTTCAAGCAATTCTATGGTTACTTCGCCTCCTGACTGGGCAGTAATCATTCCTGAATGAACAGCAGTAGTGCAGATGTCTGAATTAACTGTGTAAATATTTGTTCCCCAAATAGGAGAATAAATTAGGTCTTCTGATGCAGCCTGACAATAAAAAGTGTATCTTTTGCCAATATTATCAGCCTTATCTAATCCCATACTGCTCAATCTACTACTCCAGCCAATTTCAGGAACTTCGTTGCTTTGAGCATTGACTGGTTTTAAAGAAGTTACGCCCATGGCGATCGCAATACCAGTAATAATAAATTTTAAGCTATTAATTTCAAAGGTTTTCATAGAGCAATTTTTCTAAAGTTATATTCAATTTATTTGATTTAAAAATATTATTTTATTAGCATTAATTTAAAAGATATTAGTCTAAAAATTAGGCGAATTTAATCGCCTCTTGTTATTAACAATATCGAAGCTTTATATTATTATTAACATCAATAAAGTTTTCTTTGTCAGTGATACTCAGCACTTACCAGCACGATCTAAAATCACAGCTATTTGATCGATTGCTTGTCTAATTTTTTGGCTCGATTGCTCAGAATTATTGAGCAAAATACTAAAAACTATAGTTTTACCATCAGCAGCAGATAAATATCCTGACAACGTGCCAACTCCTGTTAAAGTACCAGTTTTGCCAATTAAATTATTTTTAAGAGCAGTATTTATAAAGCGGTTTTTTAAAGTGCCGTTGACTCCAGCAATTGCTAAAGAGCGACGAAAATGGTCATTAGCAGAGCGAGACATTAATCTTAATACTGTAACCAATGCTTTAGGAGTAACCAAATTTTGACGAGACAAACCAGAGGCATCTACCAAAACATAATCTTCTGGGTTGATACCTAAGTTCTTCAAGCTTTTATTGATAGCTTCAATCGGAGTTTTTACCTTTAATTTTTTAGCCAAAATACGCGCTAAAACTTCAGCAAATAAATTATTACTTTCATGATTAGTTTTGGCTATAATTTGCTGCATTGGTGGAGAAGTAATTGCCATTAATTCAGCTTCTGGTTTATGTTGAGCGGGTTTATGGATTACTATTCCTTGGCTAACTTTGATGTCAGATTGAGCTAGATACAGACGGAGTGATTCCAAAAAGTAATTATCAGGATCGACTATGGCTAAATCCCAAACGTCAGCAGGTTCATTAACGGCTAGCTTTCCCCTAATTTGTAAAGTAGGTTTTCCTAGATCTCCATCAATTTCGATCCCATAAGGAATATTCAAAGCTCCAGTTGTCGCTTCATTAATTACCTGCCATTGTCTAGCGGCGATCGCATCACTCCAATAAAATTTGACGGGCTGTCCTATCTGCTGTGGTAATAGAGTCAGAGTGACCGTATTTTGATTGAGAATCGTACTATTTACTGCCGTGGCAAAGTAACTATGGACATCTAACCATTCCCAGGTTGGGTTAATTGTCGGTGGCTCAAAGTAGCTATCATCAATTATTAATTTTTCGATCCGTTTGACTTTCAAGACCTGCAACTGATGTACTATATCTTTTAGGCTTTGGCTCGTTATGCTGGGATCTCCTTTTCCTTTTAGGCGCAAAGAAGTCAAATTGGGTGGATTACCCACACCATAAATAGGCGTACGAATGCGATAGTCTGCACCTAATGTTGAAAGTGCAGCAGCAGTCGTTAAAAGTTTGGCACTAGAGGCAGGGGTAAAAAACTTATCTCCATTCAGACTGTATAGAGAATCGCCATCAAGAGTTTGGACTTCGATTCCCCAACGCGATCGCCTAAACTCAGAACGGTTAATAACATCCTCAATAGCGGTAGATAGATCTTGGTGACAAAGCCTGGGAGCATCGTCAACTATATTATTCTCGACACTTGACTTAAAATCTTTTTCTGCCAGAGTTTCTTGATTAATTGTTGATGTACCAAACAGCAGAAACAGTAAACTAAAAAACCTCAACCAATCAAAAACTAATTTCATTCGCGACAATAGACTTTATCGGAAATAAGTCGAAAAGCTCGAAGAACTAGTTTCTTCTCTTCTCTTCTTAAAATTAGGAGAATTTTATGTATCTAATATCTCTTTTCTGACGATGACTAAGACGAAGATTATGCAGTCCACAAGCTGTTTCCATCACATCATCAATATAGTGATCGACCCAATTACGAAATTTCTGAACCACGATCTGACATCGTTTGATTCCGCAGATCTGGTGTTCTATCTCAACTCTTATCTTCGCAATTTCTCGATTTTTCTCTTTTTCATGATCAGTTAATTCTGCTTTAGGAAGCTTCTTCGTCGGTTGTTTAATCCTAACTCCCGATGGTGCAAATCCTTGAAATCCTGTATCTTGCCACAGAATACTCCCTTTGGGAAAATGATAGTCTTCTTCGTCGGCAATTTTCTTGTCATGTTTTTTGCCTTCATAAGTGTCACTTAAGAACAACACTTTTCCTCCTCGCTCACTCACCACATTATTTTTAACCATGTGAGCTTTCTTCTTTCCACTATAGAAAGTTTTACGCTCTTCCTTATCTTGTGGTCGATTGATCGCTCGCTCCGTCCCATCAATCATAAATTCTAAACTGGGGCAGGTGTTCAGTAAATCTTCTAGCTTTGCAGGTTCACGTTCTGGTAATTGTTTCTCCCTTTTCAAAGCTTGATTGAGTACTTTTGTTAGTCTGTGTACCCATTCATTTGCCTGGGCTTGGCTCATTCCAAATAAAAATCCTTGTACTTCTTGGGTTGGATAAAGTCGAAAGTAAATCAAAATAAATAGCAATTTATCTTCCAGTTTCTCAAGCCTCGCTTTCCTGCCACCTCCGAATGCTCTGTGTCTGTTTCCTCGCTTAAAATTTTCTTCTATGAACTTTGACCATGCAGGTTCAAAGCTAGCTAATAAAGCTTCAAATTCTTCGATTTTTAATCCTGTTAAGCTCTGTAGAGTTCGAGGTCTATTCTGTAGCTCTGCATAGTTGACTTTCACTCTCTACCTCTCTTACTCAACTTCTTGCTACTCATTTTACATACTTAATTCCGATAAAGTCTAATATACTTTGAACACTCGGATCTCTCAACAAAGAATAGTAGAGGATTGCGATTTAAAAAGCCAAATATTAACCGTCTCAGAAGGGTAATGTTTGACAACTATTCTCCTGCAAGGCTTATAAATTCGCCACTCCAATCAATAAAACTGCCCTAACTGCCCAGTACAGATAAGGCATGCCTTGTCTCTTCTCTAACTGCCTCCCTCGCGCGTTCCTTTGCTAGGGCAGCATTAGATGCGACGAACTATGCGCCTTTCTTTGCGCCTGCCGGCGACGCGGTGAAGCAGTTGAGTTGCGGTGGTGAGACACTTGCGTTGCGGACGGCGGCTTTTGAGGCGAGGAAATGCTCTCGGTTAGAGAGCATATTCCACTCGCCTGTTGTGTGTGAATCTTCATACACAAAACGCGCCTTGTCTATGACCCGTTGCGAGACAAAACCGTTGCGGTGAAGCAGTTGCGTTGGGCGGGTTTCCCGACTTGAGCAAACTGCTGAACCCGAAGGGGGGTTCCCCCCGTTGAGGTTATTGTTGAGGGCGAGCAAAGTGTCGAAAAGGCTCCCTGGCATAAGCAAACTGCTGAACCCTTTAGAGGATCGCTCGTCTAACTGCTCTAACTGTTGTTATTTTGAGCTGACTAAAATTACACCAACGACAATCAAACCCAAACCCAAATACTGATTGGTAACAATTGATTCATTGAAATAAAAACGCCCCAGCAAGAGAGAAAAAACATAGATTAAAGCCGAGGCAGGACCAGCTAAAGAAAGATCGATGCGAGTTAGAGTGAAAAAATAGGCGATCGCCGATAATAAAGAAAAGAATATTCCCCCCAATAACTCTGGTGTGCTAGTAAAAGCCATCGTGTAGCTCATAAAACTACTCAGGTTAACCTGTCCTAAATTAGTCGCTCCCAACTTCATAAAAAACTGTACTGCCAAGTTGGCAAAGATAGATAAGATAAGCAGTCCAAAAGCTGGTAAAGTCATTTTTGTTAATACTCATAAAAAGTAATGTAGCTGTAATTATTTAAGATTCCTAATCCAAAGCACTTAGAGCAGTTTTAGCTTGATTATCCTTTGATTTAATCGCATCGGTGAAATTTGAGCTTTGGTATAAATGACAAGGTTTGTGTGAACAATCAAAGAAAGCTATGCCTACGGCTAGCTTCACAATCGCTTTAAAAAAATCTAAACGATTATACTTCAAATTTTTCAATCAATATTTCATACTCCTTATTTTGTTTGACAATAATTAGAAGAAAATGAGACAGAGTTGAAAAACAATATAAAAAAGCTCAGTGACCGATGACTAATTAGCTGATATATCAGCTTTTGAACAAAACAAAATTGATTTAGTGACAAGAGCTATCTAATACTGGATAATCTATGAGACATACATAAAGTTATCTTTAAAGCTTCTCGGCTAAATTCTGCTCAATTATTTATTCTGCTATGTCATCTCCATCTATAGAAAACCGTATTACCTCCGTTTTAAAGTCACCCCAGCTAGACCTATCAGTAGTTGTGCCGATTTATAACGAAGCTGAGAGTGTAGAAGCATTAGTAGAAGCGATCGCCAATTCTGTCAGAGAAACTCAATTAAGCTACGAAATAATTTGTGTGGACGATGGCTCAAAAGACGGTTCAACTCAGGTACTAACAAACTTGGCACAAAGACGTGTCGATTTAAAGACGATAATCTTACGGCGTAACTATGGTCAAACTCCAGCGATGGCAGCAGGATTTTGGTTAGCAGAGGGAAAAGTCATTGTAACTTTAGACGGCGATTTGCAAAACGATCCTGCCGATATTCCCATGCTGCTGGCTAAGTTAAACGAAGGCTATGATTTGGTTAGTGGCTGGCGCAAAAATAGACAGGATGCAGCATTAACCAGACTGCTTCCCTCTAAAATTGCCAACCTAATTATTGCTAAGGTAACAGGAGTCAGACTACATGACTATGGTTGCTCTCTCAAAGCATATCGCTCTGAATTAGTGGCAGATATGAACCTTTATGGAGAGCTACATCGCTTTTTACCTGCATTGGCATATATCGAAGGGGCAAGAATAGCAGAAGTTCCCGTGCGCCATCATGCTCGACGCTTTGGACAGAGTAAATATGGCTTGGGCAGAACAATTCGGGTAGTAATGGACTTGTTGACCGTCTTCTTTATGAAGAAATTTTTGACCCGTCCTATGCACGTCTTCGGTTTAGGAGGCGTAATTTCTTTAGCTGCGGGCATAGCAATGGGTTTCTATTTAACAATTGTAAAACTGTTTTTCGATCAAAACATTGGCGATCGCCCTTTATTAATTCTGGCAGTGTTGCTAGTTATAACTGGGGTTAATTTATTTTGCTTTGGTTTAGTAACTGAACTACTAATGCGTACCTATCACGAATCCCAAAGAAGACCAATTTATCGCATTAGAGATGTTTTTGGAAAAAAATAAATATTTAATTTCTATTTAATTTCACCTAGCCACTTATAGGATGTATTTAAGATGCACAAGTAGGGTTGAACGGTCGTTCAACCCTACTTGTGCGATCTCCAGATAGTTGAATGCAACTTCAGATTCAAGTTAATTGTTATCTTTTTGCACTTGTGACAATTAAATGCTGACGTACTAAATGTTCAAACTGATATAAATAAGCTACACATATTAGCCTAATCAAACTTGGGGGATTAATAAAGTTGCTTGTTCCAAACCACCACTCATCTATTGCCGATAGATAATAAAGGCGAGAAAAAAATATTATTCCCACCAAAGAACTCAAAATTATTGTTAAAGCGATCGCTAGCCAGCCATACAAGCCTTCCCACCAACTCATCAAACCAGGAAACCAATACTTACGGACGGACATTTCTGGGCTTTGGATATCAGGAGCAAATAGATCCAGAAAAATGTGTAATAAATTATGAGCGATCGCAATGACGATAATTGGCGACAAAGCAATCAATAGTTCCAGCGCGATATGATTATTGAGCCAAAGCATACTAAATATTCGATAATTAGTATGCTCCGAAATTGCTCTAATCACAAATTTTATACCTCGCACCAACAGCAATAGCAAAATCGCGCTCATCCAAGCATTAAAATTAGGTATCCAAGCAGGGAAATTTTTCATTTCAAATCACTCTTTAAAAATTTATTTCTCTAACTTAATTACCGTGAGCTAAATATGCTGCGATCTAAGTCACAGTAATAGTTTGTTGAGCAAATCCTCTTACAGCAGTTTTTAACAGCGTGGTTGAATTACGTTGTTAATCGACTAGTTTTTGACTATCGCTATTAGCTTTTCAAACTAAACTTGTGTGTTTTACCAACCCAAAAGCGCATTAATATCAGATTTTCTAGGCGCAATCGCTCTTCTATAGTTAGGCATCACCTAACACATAAAGTTTTTCTGAAGATAGGAATTTAGATAGCTCAAAAGTTGTAAAGTTTTTATAATAGCGATCGGGATGTTTTAAAAAATGTTTCAGTTCTCTACGGCAGAGGTAAAAGTGCTAGTAAACAGCAATTTAGTTAGCAGATAAGATTGATTTAATGTTACTGGCAACGTAATCGAAGTATCAACATGAAGATAGGTTCAAACGGCATTTCTTATACAGCTACAGCAGTAGGAATTTTAGTTCAGCTAGCTGATGGTAGTATTCAAAGCTGTAATAGAGATGCAGAGAGAATATTAGGCTATTCTGCCGAGAAAATGATTGGGGTTGCTGCTTCAAATCCTGCGATCGCCTTTGGTAACTCTAAAAGCGTGGTAACTGCCTTGGAAACGGGACAGTTGGCTGATGAGGAGATGGAATTTTATCAGCCAGATGGTAGCTTGGTATGGCTTTCACTAAATTCTCAGCCTTTATTTTCAGCAGATAGCGACAAGCCATCAGGAGTAGTGACAACTTTTAGAGATATTACCGCAGCCAAAGGCGATCGCGATGGGAAAAATCCGCAAAAGTTAGAGTTAAGCAAGGATTTTAAGCTATTTGCCGATGCTATTCCTGGAATACTATACATATTCGACGCAATTTCTCAACGCAATCTTTATGTTAATTCCCAGGCATACGATTCGTTAGGCTATACTCCAGAACATATTCTAGAAATGGGGCAAGAGTTTAGAAATAAGGTCATGCACCCTGATGATTTAGCTCTATTTCCTGTTTACTTAGATAGGCTTGAGCGATCGCAACCAGGAGAAGTATGCAAACTTGAATATCGAATGCGTCATAAAAATGGCGAGTGGCGATGGTATTGTAGCCAAGATCGAGTATATAGTCGTACTAAAGAAGGTAAGCTAGAAAAAATATTAGGTATTGCTAGAGATATTACCAATCGTCAACAAACGCAAACAGCTTTAAAAGAAAGCGAAGAACGATTAAAGCTAGCTACAATTGCCTCTGGCACGGGGATGTGGTTTTGGGATTTAGTTAAGGATGAGTTAGAGTTTACCCCCCAATGTAAAGCTTTGTTTGGACTTTCTCCTGAGCAAAAAGTCAGCTACGAAATGTTCCTCAATATCCTCCATCCTGACGATCGCGATCGCACTAATGAGGCAGTAGAACAGGCTTTAACTAATCAAACAGAATACAACATTGAATATCGCACCGTCTGGTCAGATGGTAGCGTTCACTTGATTGTAGCCAAAGGCAGGGGTTTTTATAACCTAAATGGCGAACCTGTCCGCATGATAGGTACGGTACAGGATATTAGCGATCGCGAAGCAAACAAACAGGCTCTAATGCAAAGAGAACAAGAGCTTAAGCTAATTACCGAAGTTATACCCCAGCAGATCTGGACGGCATCAGCAAACGGAAAAGTAGACTATTTCAATCAACGCTGGCTAGAATATACGGGAATCCCTTTAGAAGAAATGGCTAATAGCGATTGGTCAATTATATTGCATCCCGAAGATTCAGCTAGAGTTTGGTCAACTTGGGCAGAATCAGTAATTTCAGGCAAGAAATACAATATAGAGGCTCGCTTGCGTGGTGCAGATGGAGTATATCGCTGGTTTTTAATCAAAGCCAGACCATTACGTAACGAAGAGGGAGAAATTATTAGGTGGTATGGTACAAACACCAGTATTACTCGCATTAAAGAATTAGAACAAAGACTACGGCAGCAAACCGAAGATTTAACCAAAGCCAACCAGCTAAAAGATGAGTTTTTGGCGATCGTCTCCCACGAACTACGTACTCCTCTTAATCCTATTCTTGGCTGGTCACAGTTACTAGCTGCTGGCAAACTTGACCCAGAGAAAACAGCAATGGGAATTGCCATAATCGAACGCAATGCCAAGCTTCAGGCACAACTGATTGACGATTTGCTAGATGTTTCGAGAATCTTGCGAGGTAAGCTAAATCTCAATCAAACTCCTCTCGATCTTAAAATGGTCGTCAAATCGGCACTAACCACAGTTCAATTGGCGGCCGAAGCCAAATCAATCCAAATTAAAACTGAATTTGAACTCAATATCGGACAGGTTTTGGCAGATGCAGGACGTTTACAGCAGATTATTTGGAATCTGGTTTCTAACGCTATTAAATTTACCCCAGAAGGCGGTCAAGTTTTAATTAAGTTAAGCAAAATAGATACACAGGCACTAATTCAAGTTCAAGACACAGGACAAGGAATCGATTCAGAATTTTTACCCCATGTATTTGATCGCTTTCGTCAAGCAGAAGGTGGTTATACTAGACAGTTTGGCGGATTGGGTTTAGGTTTAGCCATAGTGCGTCACTTAAGCGAACTACACCAGGGAACAGTTGCCGTTGCCAGCGAGGGAAAAGGAAAAGGAGCAATTTTTAGCGTCAAACTACCACTTATGGATACACCTATAGCGGAGCCAATACACATTAATCCTATCCAGCAATCAGTACAGCCAAATCGCTTTAGCGGTATCAAAATTTTGGTAGTAGATGACAAAGTAGATTCGCTGGATATACTCACCTTGGTTTTAGAACAAGAAGGTGCAGAAGTAATATCCGTAACATCAGCAGCACTAGCCTTAGAAGCTTTAAATAAATCAACTCCCGATTTAATTATTAGTGATATTGGAATGCCCAAGACTGATGGTTATAGTCTTATAAGTCAAATTCGCAACTCTAAAGAGAAAAACATACTGGCGATCGCGCTTACAGCTTATGCGGGAGAAGTAAATCAGCAACTTTCTTTGGAGGCAGGGTTTAATCGGCATCTTGCCAAACCAATTAATATTCCAGAGTTGATAACCATAATTACAGAATTGGTGCAGTAGGAGCAAATCGCGACGCGATCGCCTTAAAATAAATATATTTCTGACGGATAGCAAAAAAGACGCATATATAACTTCAATTATTTATAAAATATTCATTACCCGTTGACAGGCTCAGTATATCCTTGGATAAACTCTGGCTCAAACTGACGCAATAATTTTGTAGCTTGCCGAATCACACTATCTGTTCCCTCTGTAACAATAATATACTGCCCTGCATTAAGACGATTACGATAAGTCAAAGCATCTCCACTGCCTACCGTTAAGCCAACACCACCGCCAACAACAATTGCCCCTAACAACCCAGAGGCTGCGCCTAGGACACCACCAATAATATGTTCAGTAATTGAATTGGTAAAAGAAAACAGTTGAATCCCTGTAAGCACGTTAAACGCATATCCTGCAACAAAACCAAAGGGAATAAGCATATAAGCCAGTTTTTTTGCTCTTTTGCTAGCCTGTTGATTGGGATCGATCAAGCCAAAGTCATCCGCACTTTGATAACCTTCACCCAAAATGGTAATTTTTTCGGTTGGTATTCCATCTTGGCTTAATACTGAGTATGCCTCTTGTGCCTGTTGTTTGTCGGCTAAGACTGTAACTAGATAATTCATATTTTCGATCCTAAAAGTTCTGGTTGTGTTTGATTAAGTTCCGCTAGATATTGCTCTTCTAGTTGCTTTGCTACGCCATCCCAGCTAAACATAGATTCGACTCTTTTTCTGGCATCCTTTTCTAGCTGTCTGCTCCAGGCAGGATAAGATAGTACATGATTAATTGCTTCTGCAAAAGCTTGCTCATCCTGGGGTGGTACAAGTAGACCAGTCAACTCATTGACGACCGTGAATTTTAGCCCTCCCACATCCGAGGCAATAACTGGCGTGCTACAGGCCATCGCTTCTATCGCTACCAAACCAAATGGTTCATAATGGCTGGGGACAACACAGACATCTGCTGCTGCATAATAATAGGTCAAGTCTGCGTGTTCGATACGTCCTGCAAAAGTAGTTATTGCTTCTAATTCCAATTCTCGAACAATATTTTCAATTCGTTCTTTTTCTTTGCCGTCTTTTCTGCCAGGAGTACTGCCACCAACAATGATTAATTTTAGATTGGGATGTTGTTTTACTTGATTACAACCTACCGCTCTAACTAGGGTTTCTATACCTTTGCGACGATCGAAACGTCCTACGTACAAAACAACTTGAGCTTCTGGTTCGATCTCTAATTTTGCTCTACTTTCTAGCCGAGATACACTGCCAAAACGCTCGATATCAGTTCCACAGGGAATTACGGCGATATTTCCTTGTGGTGATACTAATCGCATATCTTCTTGCTCTTGGGGCGAAGTGGCAACTATCATATCTGCGGTTTCTAAGCACTCTTTTTCTATTTCCAAACGGGTTTTGGATATTTGCGGTATATTTTTAATCGCTTTGTATTTCACCGCACCCAAAGAATGATATGTATGCAAAAGCTTACTCTGCTGGCGTTTTTTAAGCTCCATTCCTACCCAAGCAGAAAGCCAATAGTTGGTATGAATAAGGGGATAAATAGTCTCTTGCTGTGCTTGAAACTTTAAAAAAGCTGTAACAAACTCTGGTAGGTGCTGAAAAATTTCTTGTCTTTTAATAAATTTTTTTGCTCCTGCAACTAAACGAATTGTGCGACAGTTGGGACTATGTTCAACAATTGCTGCTTGCTCTTTACTACTGCGACGGGTAAACATATCTACTTGCCAACCCAAACGGGCTAGTGCTTCTCCTACCTTCTTGACATATACATTCTGCCCCCCCGCTTCTTCTTCCCCTATGTCAATAGCGGGATCGCCGTGAACTGAAATGAGAGCTATTTTTTTTCGATTGTTAAAGAGCATAACCTTGGCATTATTATATAAACTATTTCAATAATTGGTATGTTAAGATTGTAGCCAGAGCCGAAGCAAAGAACATGTCTACAAGAATCAGACTCAACAATAAATACTATTTGAGATTTTGTTTTCTCCTCACTTACATATCATTAGATTCTTGTTGCTTAGATAGAACTGCTATTCCTTAAAGTTATTAATATTTATCTGACCATACATCTTTCCTTGGTCGTACTTTGATTTACTAAATCTAAATATCAGGAGAATCAACCAAAAAACTCAAGTTTACTCTACAAAAGTTAGATATGTGTTTTTTTCTTCGAGCTGGTATAGATAGAAGTATATAAACAAAAGAGGAGTGAAAATGGAGAATAGATAACAAAAAACGCGCCTCGCACTTGTTTATTACTAAGATTGCCAGATTGTAGGCAAAATCATCTTTAAAAAAATCAGAATTAGTTTCGAGCAATAAATAATTAGATATGAGATGGTTTTACGATCGCTTTTTGGAACTAATTATCTATCCTAGTGTTTGGGTGGCTGCTGCGATCGCGTCTTTGGGAATATATACCCAAAAAATATTAGAGTTGGGTTATGATTGGCAACCAATCGCTTTGATTTTTGCTTCTGCTTTAATACCCTACAATTTAGACCGTATTTTCGACTCTTATATACAAAAAATCCCTAATGCTAAGACCCAGTTATTTTTTCGACAGCCTTATATCTGGATCTTATTGTGTACGGCGATCGCTAGTACGGTTATGCTATTGTACAATGCCGCTCCAAATGTTCGTTTGGTTAGTATTGTCGGTATTGTTCCTTTACTTTATGGTATACCCATATTTCCTGGGAAACGGGAATCCAAATGGCAGTGGTATCGCCTCAAAGACATTCCTGGTTCAAAAGCTTGGATTGTTGGCAGTATTTTAACCTATGCCGTAGTTGCTTTGCCAATAGCTTATGCAGGCTCACAATTCGATTCTATAGCAGCATTAGTTACTTTATTTTTGTTCGTTTTCATTGTGACTAATTCTCATACTTTTGATATTCGAGATATCAAATCCGATTTAGAAAAAGGTGTGGTTACTTTGCCAATCATAGCGGGAATTAAAAAGACAAAAATAATTTTGACGGTAATGAATATATCCATGTTACTAACTATAACTACCTCATGGATAACAGGTATTATGGCTTACCATCCAGAGATGATTATAGCCATAGCAGTTAATCTAATTTATATTTGGAAGATAAGTACAGATACTCCCCGTTGGGTTTATGGTATATGGATTGAAGGGCTGTTATTTGTGCCGATATTAGGTCATTGGGCAATTAAAACGAGCTTAATATCTATATCTAGTTTTATGTCATAAGAATTAGAGCAAAACCGCCGATAATTGATGACACGCTCTAGTTTGTTATCAAACCAAAACAATATATCTTTTTATTACTAAAGATAGATAACAAATAAAGATATATTTCTTAACTTTAAAGTAGATTCATTTCAAATTACATTCAACGAATTATTAATATGGCAAATCTAGAAAATCAAACACCTACCGAACATTTCGATGTTCAATCGAATCGTAAATATGGCGAGTTTGCAACTAAGTTTCAATTCGGCTCTAATCCTAGTGCGGAAATTTGGAACGGTAGATTAGCCATGATTGGATTTTTAGGAGCATTGGTAATTGAATTAACTACTGGACAAGGCTTTTTTCATTGGCTTGGCATAGTATAACTCGACATTATAGTCTCCTTTTTGCAAATTATTTTAACCCTGTTTTTAGCAGGGTTTTTTGTTGATTAGAAATAAAATAAATATCTAAAAACATCAGAGCTAAACTTTTTTAATTAGAAGTATAAAAGAAGGCAGGAGGCAGATGGCAGAAGTTCACTTGTTCGGAAAAAGTTTTTACCTCCACCGAAACCCAATTTCTTCTTAAAAGAAGAGGTCTTAAACCAAAGTAAAAAGGAGCCAAGGGGTACTACCCGCAGGGAGTATACGATCCTTCTGCACGTCACGCCCTAAAACTTCTGTCTTCAAAGGGCAAAGCCCTGATAAAACCACAAAAATTTTACTTTAGAAAGGCGTTGTTGCACGAATAAGAAATAAGTGGGATTCTAATTTAGTTTTGGGTTGGGTAAATAATTTGCCATGTTGATACTTAGAATAGATAAATTTCTGGTTGCCCTAAGAGTAAATGGAGATAATTCAAGTAAAAATTAAAAATTGCCCGTGAAATATAAACAGCTAGGTAACGATCGCCAGATAAGTGCGCTCGGTTTAGGTGCAATGCCACTATCATTATCAGACCGTCCGTCAGAATCAGACGCAATTTCCGTTATTCATAAAGCTCTCGATCTCGGTGTGACTCTAATCGATACATCTGATGCTTATTGCCGAGATGAATCGGACAAACACCATAATGAAAGCCTGATTGCTAAAGCACTGCAACAATACTCAGGAGATACAAGTTCGGTTACGGTTGCCACTAAAGGGGGTTTATTGCGTCCTGAAGGACGTTGGACTCAAGATGGCAATCCAGATCGCTTACGGAAAACCATTCGCGAAAGCCATGTAATTTTGAAGGGTTCTCAACCAATCGATCTTTGGCAATACCATGCGCCAGATACCAACTATACAATTGAAGAAGCCCTAACTCCAGCTAAAGAAGCCGTAGCTGAAGGGCTGATTCGCTACGTTGGCGTTTCTAACTTTACTGTCGAACAGATCGAACAGGCTCGTCAAATAGTAGATATTGTTTCCGTACAAAATCAATATAATCCCTGGCATCGTCAACCCGAATTTGATGGCGTGTTAGATTATTGCCAGCAAGAAGGATTAGTGTTCTTTCCCTGGAGTCCTTTGGGGGGAAGCAGTCGCGTTGGTCGTTTGCAAGATATTAAAGTTATTGCCAAATTAGCTAAAGACAAAGAGGTTTCAGTCTATCAAATTGTTTTAGGCTGGTTGCGCGCCAAATATGACTGTATAGTACCAATTCCTGGTGCTAGCCATATTTCTAGTATCGAAGATTCGGTTAAAGCCGTCGATTTGGAGCTTTCTAACCAAGAAGTAAAACGGATCGACGAGCAACTTTCCAAATAGTGCAAATCAAATTACTTTAGTTACTGGGATAGCGAACTTTACGCCTAATGACAGACATCGAATGCAACTTTTGATTTGACTGTTCGCGCTCAACTTGACGAACGATCTTAAAGCCCATTTGCTGCCATACAACCATGTTTTTAGAAAAAATTTCCCGCCGATATCGATATTAATAATAATACAGTGGAAGAACAATAGTTACTCTAGCGATCGCACTGTCTACAATTTAAACTAGAATTTGAAATGCTTTAAAGGCTAAACGATCATTCGTCAAAATAAAAGCCTATGGCGAAAACACCAGTTGATTTATATCGTAGAGGTAACGCTAATTCTCCTAGAATGGACAATGTTCGTCAGGGTAAAGATATAGCAACATATAAACGGGATGGAAAAACTTGGGTCAAAGAGACACTAGAAGCAGGATTAGAGCCTGGAGGTATTTCAACTTTTTCAGTTCAGGGAAAAGGAAAAAATTGGTGGAAAATAGATGCTGGTACAGAAATTCATCAAGATTTAGAATTGATCAACGACCGTGGTAATCATTGGCTATGGAAACCCTGTCAAACAATGCCATTAGAAAAATATAAAAAAGCTTTACAAGTAAGTAGCCAGTCTTTTTATAAAGTAAGTTAAGTGTTTATGAATCTATCATTTAAAGATCTGAAATTTATTTTAGAGTCAATTGATCGCCTTTTAAATCAATACAATACTCGGTTGGAAAAAATTGAAGACTCGGAAGAACATGAAGATGAGGTTTCTGATTTAGCTAATGACTGTATGTTTTTGGAATCTTTAAAATCAGAAATAGAGCTAAATATGAATCCTAGAAATACAGTTGATTCAAGTGTTTCATCTCAGACCAAGTCAACAGAGACTCTGGAATCTTTAACAGAATCAACTCTGCAATTATCAATTAACGAACGGCTATTACTAGTAGAAGCTATTACACAATCCATCCGAAAAGAAACTAATCTAATTGCTAGTTAGCTGTTCTGATAATTACAAAATGCGATCGCCAGTTTTTACTTTGTTGCCTTTGTTGCCGATAATTTTATTCTCAATGCTTTAAAATTATCGATGACGGTTACAGTTATAAGTTGAAAAAGTTTTTTAATTTATTAAACCTATTGGTAAAATGTTAATTTTATTATGCCGATAGGTTTAATAGAAAATGAACGCAACCGAACAACGCCTTCCACTTCCCCCTTTCAATCAAGACACAGCAATTCAAAAAGTGCGGATGGCAGAAAATGCCTGGAATACCCGCGATCCTCACAAAGTAGCACTAGCTTATACATTTGATAGTATATGGCGTAATCGTGACGAATTTTTTCAAGGTCGTGTCAAAATCATCGAATTTCTAACTCGCAAGTGGCTTAAAGAACTAGATTATCGGCTTATAAAAGAGTTGTGGGCATTTGACAATAATAAAATAGCAGTACGCTTTCAGTATGAATGGCATGATGATCGAGAGCAATGGTATCGCGCTTATGGAAATGAATTATGGGAGTTTGATGAAAATGGCTTGATGTCTCGTCGAGAAGCGAGTATTAATGACGTTGAAATTAGCGTCGAGGAACGTAAATTCTTTTGGTCAGGAAATATAAGACCAGAAGACCATCCAGGTTTAGAGTAATGAGGATAGATCGGCTATATTAATTGCTATTTTGGTTGGTAAATTATACTCTTGAGAGAACAAGCTAAAAAAGCAAGTCCTCAAGCAAATTCTACCGCGACCAATTAACCAGGTTTCACGGTAAGTATTGCGATCGCCATAGGTATTTAAATTAAGGTCTTGTTTGTAATCGTTTGTTAATTCTTAATGCCCGCATCTAGCAAAATAGTTCAGATAAAGTATGGAGTCAGGTAAAGTAATTGGGAGGCTGTTTACCTGCAAAGACAACATCTAAATTATCTAGCAGCAAAAAACCCATCTGAGTTCGAGTTTCTAACGTAGCACTGCCAATATGCGGTAAGAGAAATACATTGGGTAAAGTTTGATAAGCAGGATTGATTTGAGGCTCTCCTTCAAATACATCTAAACCAGCAGCTTGAATTTTGCGCGATCGCAAGGCTGCAATAAGGTCTTCATCTACTACCAAGCTACCACGGGCTGCATTAACGACAATCGCCCCATCAGGTAATAATTCAATCCGTCGAGCGTTTAAAAAGTGTTCGGTTTCGGGGGTGGCGGGACAGTGAAACGAAAAAAAATCGCTTACCCCCAACAAATCTTCTGGATCGTCGTGGAAAATTGCTCCTGACTCTTGTTCTGGCGAAAGCCGATGACGATTACTGTAATGAACCTCCATCTTAAACGCTTTAGCTCGTCGAGCAACTGCCCTGCCAATTCGACCCATTCCTAAAATACCCAGACGCTTACCCGTAACTTGTGTACCGAGTAGTTCCGTAGGATGCGGATCGCTCCATTTATCCTGACGTATTAACTGTTCCCCCTCATGAGCGCGACGGGCAGCAGCTAGCAGCAATAACCAGGTTAAATCTGCTGTAGCATCGGTTAACACGTCGGGAGTATTAATTACGTAAATATTACGCTTTTTTGCTGCTTCTAGATCGATATGGTCGTAGCCTACCGAAAAAGTGGCGATCGCCTTAATTGATGCTGGTAATTGAGCGATCGCTTCTGCATTGAGAGAATCTTGCCCAGTGATTATTAGAGCGTCTGCTTCCTGACTCCCCAGCAATAATTCTTCTGTAGAATAAGCATGGTCGTCTTGATTGAGACAGGGCAGATAATCTTTTTCTAAACGTGTTTCTACAGCAGCGGGTAACTTGCGGGTGACTAGCACCGTCGGTCGAGTCTTCATGTCGTTACTAATCTAAAAAGATAGCGATAATAAAACCTATAGGACTTATGCAGCTTTTCCTGAGCAAGCATATCAACATTCTTTGATGGATTCCCACAATTCAGCAATTTCTTCGGCGCTGCTAGCTTTGACTCGCGCCAGATCTATCGGATAATCGACTTTTGAGTTCTCCTCAAAACGGGTTGCGGTAAACTGTCCGTTGCTGGCACGTAGAATAAATCCAGTATCTTGGCAAGCGTCACTGGCTAGGTAAATGACTCCAGGAGTGACCCATTCGGGCTTAAGATTGGCTGGTGTACCCGTTTCCCCCCACATTCGAGTTTTAGCTACAGGGGATACCGCATTAACAAGAATTTTGTGTTCCAAGCCTTCCATGCTTAATGCATTCATGATGCCAACCTGAGCCATTTTGCCAGCAGCATAGGCTACCAATCCAGATTGAGCGTATTGCTGATACATAGCACGATCTGAGGTGGTCAAAACTATTCGTGGTGCTGATGATTGTTTTAGATATTTCCAGGCGTACTTACACATCCAGGTTGTCGCAAGAATATTAACGTCAATGGCACGTTGTATAAAACTGACCTCTATTTTCTCAATGGACTGATAGCCTACCCACCCAGCATTATGGATGAGAATATCCAGGCTGCCAAAAGAATTTATAGTCAGTTCTATCAGCTCGCGACAAGTCGATTCTTCAGACAGATCACCGCAATGGGCGATGACGTTTTTGCCCTGTCCCTGCAGCTCGCGCGCGACATTGGATGCTACACTCTTGTCAATTCCTGCACCCGCACGATCCGTACCCAGATCGCTAATTACGACATTAGCACTTCTATCAGCTAGAGTTCGAGCGTAAGCTAGTCCCAACCCTCTACCTGCACCAGTGACAATGGCTATCTTACCTTTAAAATCCATGTTCCTCTCTTGACTCTTCTAGCTATAATCTGACATTACTTGTTTGCTTTGCTCTAACCAAATTTTCTTTTGTTTAAGTTTTATATCAAATGAGATAACTTTAAAATCTATCTAAATGACGCTCAGGTTTTCATTCCAATTTCATATTTGTTTGCTAAAAATTGAGATCGGTAGCTTAGTTTTTAACAGCGATTACGCTGCGCGTACCTTTATCGCAATTTTGCCTGCTGCGTGTTTTGTTTCGCTATAGGCGTGAGCAGCAGCTATCTCTGAGAGCGGATAGATGCGATCAATGACGGTTTTAATCTTACCTGCTTCAATTTGTCTCGTAAGATAGACCAGATCCTTTGTATTGGATTGAAGCATAATTACTTCTGCTTTTTGGTTGGGCATGAGCTTTTGTTTCCATTCTTTGAGCTGGTCATCGGGGGTTGGCTGAGTTGTAATATAAACTCCATCTGGTTTCAAGACGGACTTACATTCAGGTGGGGTGCGATTGTTAACCACATCAAAAACAATGTCATATTCGACGTTATCTTCGGTGAAGTCTTGCTGCTTATAGTCAATGACGCGATCTGCACCCAAGCTTTTCACCATTTCAACATTGCTACTGCTGCAAACTCCCGTAACCTCTGCCTTTAATGCTTTAGCGATTTGAACGGCAAAAATACCAACTCCCCCTGAAGCACCATTAATTAATACCTTTTGTCCCGCTGCTATGTTGCCTTTATTTTCCAAAGCCTGTAGTGCAGTCATCGCAGCTAGAGGTACAGTTGCTGCCTCTTCGTGGGTCATATTGTTCGGTTTGGCAGCAGCAATTCTCTCAGAAACCGCAGCATATTCGGCATAAGCACCTCCCGTAGATTGGTCGAGACGAGCATAAATTTGCACGCCTGGTTGAAACTCTTTAATGCGATCGCCTACTTCAATAACTTCACCCGAAACATCGTATCCTAATAACATGGGAAATTCACTGCCCGAACGATTTTTTAGCAGACCTTGTCTAATTTTCCAATCAATAGGGTTAACGCTACTAGCATGAACTTTAACTAGCATTTGGTCTGGTTCGATCTGAGGTTTGGCAATCTCTTTAATCTGTAAAACTTCAGTAGATCCATAGCGATCAATGATTGCTGCTTTCATAAATGTTAAATCCGTTTTATTGAAACAGTAAGTTTGACAAGTCAAAATAAAATATGAGGGATGAGAATTGAGGATAAAAAGCAACAACTTTAAAAATTGTTTTCAATCATCTTTAAAATGTTTTAAATTTTGTACTCATCCTCAAGATAGATTGTATTTATCGCCTTTTAATGAACCTAAGTTCATAAGATACATTACTTTTTAAGTTAATTCCTAATCTGCGAATTATTCTTCTTTCCTTAGACAGATATAGCAATCAAAATTATATGTAAATTTGTAAACAAAAAGTTAAAAAATATGGAGCAAAATATTTGTTTTTAAAGATCGTTTCTGTACGACTTCAAACATAAATATAAAGTTAAATCTTTAATAGCTTAAAGTTAGTAATAATTATCTATAACTTTGGACTGATGAAATTGTTTTCTACTTCTAAATAAGCTAGTAGAAGCAGAGATTGGTAAATAATTATGATCGGGTAGTTCACAAGCTGATACTACAAAAGATCATGTTTATCTAGAAAGACCATATAATGAGCATTCTCGATGATTTAGCTTCAAGAAGATATTTCAACTAATCGTACGCTACTTAATGTTTCTTTAATGTCTCTTTTATTCATTTTGCGATCACAAAACACAACTTTAGTCCTCTCGCCAACAATTATTTATTTAGTTTTAAATTTTAAATAACAATTCAATGAAAAAAATTAGTCACCAAAATCTTCAGTGTCAAATAACCAATTTGATTTCTATTATTGAAATGTACATTCCCTTAATAGAAGAGATTGATAAAAGCAAAAAGAAGTTAAGCGCACTTCCTACCAAACTAGACAATTTAAAGCAACAATTGGAGTTGTTAAAACTCCAATCATCTCAAACAAACTTCTATGATTCACAGAATTCTGTTTTGCCATCGCCAATTAAAGAAACAGATTCTAAATTAGATTTCTTAGTGGACGATTTGGAAGGAATATTTGTTTACCTAACTACTTTTGAATCTAAGCTTAAAAATATAATTGTTTTAAAAGAAAGACTGGAAGCCGTGCAAGAAGAAAGAATTGGTGGCTTTACGCCAGAACGCATTTATAGATTGCTCGAAAGAAAAGAGCAAAACTCCCAGGCTGATAATATTCCATCACATAAAAACTTCCGCTCTCAGAGTTTATGGCAGAAAATAGTTAACTACAGATATTCAAAAAAATTAGCTATTAGTACAGCTTTTGTATCGGGAATTATCTTGTTTT
Source organism: Waterburya sp. (assembly GCA_965218645.1). Taxonomy (GTDB): domain Bacteria; phylum Cyanobacteriota; class Cyanobacteriia; order Cyanobacteriales; family Xenococcaceae; genus Waterburya. The sequence continues at coordinate 387,574 of OZ244627.1, forward strand.
TTAGTATGGTTTCTTATTCCTCAATGAACCAACAATCAATCGAAAATAATAGCAATGCTACTCAGGAAATTAAAGAACAATAATAAATATTAAAGATATTCTTTCCACTTATCAAATAGTCGGAGAATTATCCAGGTAATTAAAGCTCCTATTAATCCTAGAAGCCACAAGCCACAGCCTACTGTAATACCAAGAGCAGCCGAAACCCAAATTGCTGCTGCTGAAGTCAAACCTTTAACTTTAGACTCTCGTAAAATAGCTCCTCCGCCAATAAAGCCAACACCACTAATTACGCCTGAAATAGCTCTGCCTAAAACATCTAAATTTTGCTCCGCTGCACCTATTTGAATGGGAACAAGTACTACTAATGCCGAGCCAAAACTAACCAACATATTTGTTCTTAATCCTGCTGGTTTACTTTTAGTTTCTCTTTCCAAACCAATAATTGCGCCTACTAATAAAGCGATACCTAAGCGTAACGAAATATGTAGCCAATCTAGCGGCGCAAAAGAAGTTTGAGGCAATTTATTGGAACTGATAAAGTAATTAAAATCATTCTCTCAAAACGACAAGGGATCGCGCAATCTATAACAAGATAGAAAAATTGAGTGTAGCTTTTAGGTAATAATTTTTTACTATACTAAAAGCTCAATTTCAAAGCATTTACAGGAACATCATCCCAAGAATCAACCGTACGCAGACTAGCAATCCAGCCATTTTGCTTTTGTTCTTCAGTCAGATCATTTTGCCAATTTTGATGACAATTTTCTGCTGCATCTTTATTTTGACAGGCAATACAAGCATGGATTAGCCCACCTGGATCGATCTGTTCGTTTACCCAAATAGTCGATTTTGACATTATTTTATAATTTGTATAGCTGTAACTAATTAAAAATTGAAGCACGAGTATAGCACTTACGCACTCGCCCCCTAAATCCCCCAAGTTTGGGGGACTTTTAATTCTTGTTCCCCCAGATTTGGGGGGCTAGGGGGGCAAAACTCGTTAAACTGCGTAAGTCCTAGAGTAATAGAAACTATTAATAGAGAACCAATATTTATAAACTTTAGGCAATAAGACTTAATTAATATAGCAACTTACTTTGTTGAATAGTGCTAGATAAATTTTATTTCAAAGTGTTGTCAAGATTCTGGCAAATTACTCATTTTGCCTAAATCTAAAACTGCTGCTAATTGATTTTCGTCCATTAAACCTGCTTCTAAAACGATCGCTCTAATAGATTTTCCAGTGGCTAAAGACTTTTTAGCTACATCTGCTGCTTTTAGATAACCAATATGAGTATTAAGAGCTGTAACTAAAGCTAAACTACCTTCAGCATAAGCCAAACAGCGATCGCGACGGGCAGTAATGCCTACCAAACAACGCTTACTCAAGCTATCAATAGTATTGCCTAAGATTTCGATGCTGTGAATTAAATCATAGGCGATCAGAGGCATCATCACGTTTAATTCTAACTGTCCTGCCTGTGCTGCAAAAGCGATCGCCGTATCGTAGCCCATAATCTGAAAACACACCATTGAGGTCATTTCCGCCATTACAGGATTATATTTTCCTGGCATAATTGATGAACCAGGCTGTACAGCAGGTAGCTGAATTTCTTTAAATCCTGTTTGGGGACCTGAATCCATCAGACGCAAATCATGGGAAATCTTGACTAAATCTTGTGCTAGGTTACGTAAGCTCCCTGAAACGTTTACAAAAGGACTCATGCTTTGCATGGCTGCCATTAGCTGCGGGGCAGGCTGTAGCGGTTTGCCAATAAATTCTCCTAGCAATTCGGCTGCACGATGACGATATTGGGGATGGGTATTTAATCCTGTGCCTGTAGCACTACCGCCTAAGCCTAAGCTGTACAGATCGCCAGCAGCAGCTTTAATTCTGCCCTTATGGTCTTGTAAAATTTGCCCCCAGGCTTGAAATCCTGCCCCTAAACGCACAGGTACAGCGTCCTGCATATGGGTGCGTCCAGATTTAACAATATCTTGGAATTCTGTCGCCTTTTGCTCAACTGCGGCGATCGCACTATCTAAAGCAGGATAAAGAGTTTTATCTAAAGCTAACAAGGCTCCAACCCTGATCGCCGTAGGAATTACATCATTGGTAGACTGACCATAATTAACGTGATCGTTAGGACTAACTTTTTTATAGTTACCTTTCTCATCTCCTAATATCTCTAAAGCTCGATTAGCCAAAACTTCGTTAACGTTCATGTGATGAGATGTTCCCGCCCCAGCTTGATAGACATCGACCACAAACTGATCTCGCAGCCTTCCCTCTAAAATTTCATTCGCAGCTTTGACAATTGCCTGACTAATTTGTGAGTCTATACAGCCTAGTTCTCCATTGGCGATCGCTGTAGCTTTTTTAATCAGGATGCAGGCATCTACATAAGTTGCCAAAGGTTTGATACCGCTAATCGGAAAATTCTCTGTAGCTCTTAAAGTCTGAATACCATAATATACGTTAGAGGGTATTTCCTTTGACCCCATGGAGTCTTTTTCGGTGCGATAGTTGTTTGTCATCTTTCCTACAGATATTTCCAGATCTTGTCCCAAAACTCAAGATACAATACTATCCGACCAGAAAGAGAAACTAACAAACTTTTTTCCAGAACAATTAGAGATTGTCATTATCTCCCTCGCTAGGACTCTGCATTTTTCTCGATAATCATTTAGTATTTTTAAAGTAGCCAGTTCTAATAATCAAATAATAGTTTCGCCAAAACGTGATGGCAATGACATAACTCTGACACGCGATCGCTTTAACGTATTAAGTAAATCGCTAAACATAGTAAATGCGATTATAGCGCGCTTAACTTGAGGACATGGGCAATGAGATGAATTTACTGGCTAATAGAAACCTATTTGATGGATGCCCTCTTGCTATCTGTTGCTTTATTTATGATTCAGATATTAATTCGTAATTCTCCATCTTAAAAACCAAAAGATAGTTAAAGCTTTCAAATCAATAAAAAAGCAAACAATTTGACAAAAATTAAAAATGAGCGTTAAAGACCGACACTATGACATCATTATTATCGGTACGGGAGCGGGAGGAGGTACCGTCGCTCACGAACTCGCACCTACAGGCAAAAAAATCTTGCTTCTAGAGCGAGGCGAGTTTTTACCTCGTGAAAAAGATAACTGGAATCCTACCGAAGTATATCAAAACCAACGCTACTATACTGACGAGGAGTGGTGCAACAAGGAAGGGAAAACTTTCAATCCTCAAACCTGTTATTGGGTAGGCGGTAACACTAAAGTTTATGGTGCTGCACTGTTGCCTTTAAGAGAGCGTGATTTTGAAGAGGTACAGCATAAAGGCGGTATTTCTCCAGCTTGGGCCCTCAAGTTTCGTGATTTTGCTCCCTACTACACTAAAGCCGAAAAACTGTTTAACGTTCACGGCAAAAGGAAAGAAGACCCCACAGAACCACCAGCAGAAGCTGACTATCCCTATCCTCCAGTCAGTCAAGAACCTTTTATGCAGAGGATAGTAGACAAACTGAGTCAGTTGGGATTTTATCCTTTTCATTTACCAGTAGCAATTAAACTTAATGAAGTAGACAAAACTTTATCTGAATGTATTCGTTGCGATACCTGCGATGGTTTTCCTTGTTTGGTTCACGCTAAAGCAGATGCTGAAGTTAACTGTGTGCGTCCAGCGCAGGCTTATTCTAATTTGACTCTAATAACTGGTGCAAAGGTAGTCAGGCTACATACGAGCGAGTCTGGACAAGAGATTACGGCAGTAGAAACCGAAATTGGCGAGCAAAAACATTTATTTTCTGCCGATTTGGTAGTCGTTTCCTGCGGTGCAATTAATTCATCTGCTTTACTACTCCGTTCGGCCAACGATTCCCATCCCAACGGATTAGCCAATAGTTCCGACCAAGTAGGACGTAACTTTATGAAACACTTGGCAACAGCAATGGTATCTCTGCAAGATGAGCCTAACGAGTCGGTACATCAAAAAACTATCGGTTTAAACGATTACTACTGGGGCGAACCTGATTTTCCCTATCCTATGGGCATGGTGCAGAATACGGGCAACGTCAAAGCAGGTATGATGCCCGCCGATTCGCCACCGCTACTTGCTCCTTACCTTAAGTTGACACCAGAAAAAGCATTAGAAGTGATGGCAAAGCATACTACAGGCTGGTGGTTGCAAACCGAAGATTTACCCGCTCCTAACAATCGCGTACAGTGGATAAATGGCAAGCTGCATTTAGACTATACGCCCAACAATACTGAAGCCAGAGATCGATTGATTTATCGCTGGACTTCAATTCTCAAGGCAGTAGAGCGCAGCACCAAGCACGTTATTCCCTTTGGCATCTATCCCCGCAACTATTTACCACTGTCTGCGGTAGCTCATCAGTGCGGTACTTGTCGCTTTGGCGTAGATCCCCAAACTTCTGTTTTAGACATCAACTGCCGTACTCATGATGTAGATAATCTTTATGTAGTCGATGGTAGTTTTTTCCCTTCCCACTCTGGCGTAAATCCTACTTTAACTATTATTGCCAATGCTATTAGAGTAGCAGAGCATCTGAAAGAACGGATGGGAGTGCCTGACCTTGCTAGGTTAGAAAAAGTAGGCGTTGCTGAATAGAGGTATGATTGTCTAATATCAAGTACGGATAATCAATTAAAATAAGACCGCATCCATTCAAATGAAGCAGCAATGCCAAAAAAAGTTTCCCTAAGTCAGCATTTAAGTACACAAGAACTATTAAACAGGTATCGTAATGCGAGTAAGATAATCGAGAAAAGTCATTATCAAGTAATTTGGTTGCTATCGACAGGTAAAACGATAAAACAAGTAGCCGAAACAACTAACTATACTCAGACCTGGATTTATCAGTTAATCAATCGGTATAATGAGCAAGGAGAAGAGGGACTAGGAGACTTGAGAGCTTCAAATCTAGGGAAAGAGGCATTACTAAATGATCTAGAGCAGGCACAATTACATCAGGTGTTAACCAATCCTGCTGCCGATGGAGGCTTATGGAATGGTCGAAAAGTTGCCGAATGGATGAGTGAAGTAACAGGGAAGAAAGTTAGTCGAATGAGGGGATGGGAATATCTTAAGCAAATGGAATATTCCCTCAAAGTACCAAGACCAGAACATGATGAAATCTCTTTAGCAGAACAACAAAGCTGGAAAAAAAACTAAGTTCAAAACTGTCTTAGCTTCAGGCTCAATATCCAGAAGCAGATATCGAAGTCTGGTGTGAAGATGAACATCGTTTGGGACTACAACCAATTTTACGTCGTATCTGGACACCAATTGGAGAACCACCGATTGCCAAAGTTAAGACTAAGTATGAGTGGGTGTGGTTATATGGATTTGTTCACCCAGAATCGGGAGAAAATAAGGCGTGGATACTGCCATATACAAATACCGAACTATTCAATCGAGTTTTAGCCGACTTTGCCCGTGAATTTCAACTCAATCGAAATAAGAAAGTGTTGTTAGTGCTAGACCAAGCAGGATGGCATATTTCAGCTCAATTAAAATTACCCGAAGGATTAGACCTCTATTTTTTGCCAGCATACTCCTCCGAATTGCAGCCCGCAGAGAGACTATGGCCATTGACAAACGAAGTCATTGCCAATCATAGTCCGCGATCGCTTTGTGAGCTAGAAGAGCTACTTGTAGTTCGGTGCCGAAAATTATTACAAGAACATGATTTAATCAAGGGCTTAACTTGTTATCACTGGTGGCTGATGACAAGACCAGTTTAATTCAACTGTTTATCCGTACTTGATATTATCTACATATTTCTCGGTAAAACTTCTTAGACTCTTTAATGAATACGGATAATTACCTAGATATAATTACAGAATTATAATTCTTTAATAATACAAATCTTCTTTGTGAATCGAACAAAAGAGATTTATTTACAAAATAATGAAAAATTCTCAGGATAACAAGGGTATTTTATTCTTACTGCTCAAAAATAGTATCGTTCAATTTATTGTGGGAATATTATCTATACTAATTATTTTAAAAGTATCAAACAGTATTGAATACAAATTGATTGAAATAATTTTCAAATGTTTAGGCTATGGGTTCTTTTGTTATTTAACCACTCCTTTTATAATCTACTGGCTAGCTTATGTGAGTCAGGAAGTAGCTAGCGCCAAAAAGCTAGCAATCACCGTTGCGGTAATGGCAGTTTACAGCTATATAATTTGGGATGCTTATTTCTTTTTTAGAGGAGCGATCGCCTTATATCTTTGACTGCTGAGTGTTTTTTATCACCTGCCTGAAAACAGCCGTGATAGAATAACACTCACGACTCGCGCGTTCCTTTTGCGCGTTAACCGCGCGCAGGGTCGCTCGTCAAGCAAAACCCTAGCTCAAGCTGTAAAATTGGTGCAACATGGCAGAGGAAACAAACAAAAAGGATCGGGATCAGGCAAAACCTTCAGCAGCAGAAAAAGATACTGCTAAACCTGCTGCGGGGGCAGCAACCAAGAAAGAAAAGCCACCTAAAATAGAAGAAAAACCATTTAGTGAATTTATTCAAGAACACTATTTTCCAGCATTAAAAGAAGCAATGGTCAGTGAGGGAATTAAAGACCTAGACTTGACCTTTGTAGAGCAAGGTGTGCCAATTGAAGATGCTAACTCCAACGAACCTTGTTGGCAGGTAGTAGGGAAATGGCAAGATGGCGATCGCGCCTTCAATCTTTATTTTCCTGATGAGGATATTACAGGTCAAAAAGCTTTCTCTTATTCTACCTATGGAAATAAGCCCAGCACCATTGAATCTTTTATGATTGATGAGAGAAAAGTTAACCTAGAACTGTTGGTCATGTATACCGTGCAGCGCCTTAACGCACAAAAATGGTTGACTAGAAATTAAACCGCTTCGCGGTCAGCTTTAAGCTCCAAGCTTAAAGCTGACTAAAAGTAAATAAAGAGGCGGTAAAATCTTGTCTCTTTCTCGATTTCTAACTTCTCAACATCAATAAAAGTAAAAAATTTATTTAAGATTAATTATGTCTTACTTAATGACGTAATTTTATGTTGTAATTGGCATAAATAAAGAGTTGGCGTGAGTTTATTATGCTAGTACATATTTTACTTTTCAATGCTGGAACTGATAATGAAGGAATCCATACTGTTCAAGTAGGCGATCGCAACACGATTTTGATGTTTCACGAAGAAGACGATGCCGTACGCTATGCAGGATTATTAGAGGCACAAGATTTTCCTGAAGCTAAAGTAGAGGCGATCGATTCTGAAGAAGTAGAACAGTTTTGCCGTCAGGCTGACTATGATTGGAAAATAGTCGAGCCAGGACAATGGGAAATTCCCCCCGAAAAAAATATAGAGGAGCTTAACTGGGAAACCGAAGAATCAACAGATGTAGATATTTCGCTAGAAGAAGAATCGATGGCTAATGAAGACTTAGATCGCATTCGTCGTCAACTAGAAGGACTTTTGTAAAGTATGAGGGACAAGGAAAAACGAGTTATAGAATTGAAAGTAAGTAATTGAGTAAATTATCAAGATGGATAAGTTACAGTCAAGGGGACATTTGTTGACCGAACAAATCAATCCCCACAGTCAAAATTTAGATAGTTTATCCACTTTAGAAATAGTTGATTTATTTAATCAAGAAGATAAAAAAACCATAGAGGCGATCGCAAACGCTCGTATGACTCTGGCTAAAACTATTGATGTGACTGCTGCTGCATTTAGGCAAGGAGGCAGACTGTTTTATGTTGGTGCAGGTACTAGTGGCAGATTAGGAGTTTTAGACGCAGCCGAATGTCCTCCTACCTTTTGTACTCCTCCAGAATTAGTTCAGGGAATCTTAGCAGGAGGTTCAGCAGCCTTGGTTAAGAGTTCTGAGGCTTTAGAAGATCGTCCTGAAGATGGGGCAAGAGCGATCGCCCAAAATCAAATAACAAACTTAGATGTAGTCATAGGCATTACCGCAGGAGGCACAACTCCCTTTGTCCATGGTGCATTACAGGCAGCCAAAGCTAAAAGAGCAACGACTGTAGCCATAAGCTGCGTCAGTAGCGAACAAGTAGCCATTGATGCCGATCTTGATATTCGCTTATTGGTAGGTGCAGAAATATTAGCAGGTTCAACTAGGCTTAAGGCGGGTACGGTAACTAAAATGGCGTTAAATATTATCTCTACGGGGGCAATGGTACTCTATGGCAAGGTTTACGGAAACCGCATGATTGATGTAGCGGTAACTAACGATAAGCTTAATGATCGCGCCTTACGCATTATTGGCGACTTAACAGAGCTTAATCGCCAAGAAGCAAAAGATTTACTCGAAAAAAGCCAGAAGAAAGTTAAATTAGCTTTATTAATGCACTGGACGGGCTTAAATGCTGAGGCGGGAGAAGCGTTATTAAATCAAAATCAAGGCAATTTGCGATCGCTAATTAATTAAGTAAAAACTTAAGTTAACCTGGGTTCGGAATAAGCTGAAACCCTTGTTGTTTGGTTAGGATTATTAATTGTTTTTTGGTTTTTCGATTTAATGCCAAGCCGTTATAGGTTATAGGTTATAGGTTATAGGTTCAAACTATTCAATTACCCTGATTGCTATTAACCCGAACTGACGTTAAGTTAAACTCTAAACCTTTGTTTTGCTGTTAATGGAAATTTTTGTCCCAGATGCCTATATAAATACCGTTATCCTCATTACGTTGAACTATTCCTGCTAAGTTTTTAGATTCAAATTGATTTTCCGCACTTGTCCTAAAAAATACCTGATTGATTTTATGTTCTACATCTGGTGAATAGTTTTCTAACAACAACTCTTGTATCGCCTGCTGAATTGTCGCTAAATCAACAGAATCATTAAAAGTCATTTCTGTTTGGCGTACTTTTTGTGTTTTTTCATCAGCCAAATAGCCTAAAGCAACCTGATTAGGAGCAAAGTCAAAATAGGAAAATGCTTTACTATTTTCCCAATAGCCTTGGGTTTCTATACTGGGATTTCCTAAAGAACTAAATATTTTCTGGCGATCGGTGCCTACAGGAAAAATGGGTATATTTAAACCGTCAATCAATTTGATAGGAGATGAAGTTTTAAAACCGTTAGACATAGTTTTCATTTTCTCAGTAGTTGCAGAAGAATCATCTAATTTATCTCTTGCTAACAGTTGCGGCAAACTAAAGTTTGACAAACCAAAAATAATCCCAATAATTCCCAAGCTCAGAAAAAACAACAGTGAGATAAACTTAATTTCGGGAGTCAAAGAAGATTTTTTAGTCAGCCGATCGTCAAAAGATCTAGAGATAAGTACAGGTTGAGCATGAAGTGCCTGTAACATTTCTTCTGCTGAGGTAAAGCGATCTGGAGTTCTAGGACAAATTGCCCGCTCAATAACTCTAGCTAAATTAGTTTTTAGGTTGGGTGCTTCATGCTGCCATAGCAGTTTATTGCTAAAAGAACTGTAGTTTAACTCTGCGGGGGTTTTTCCCGTTAATAAATAAATGATTGTCAATCCTAAACTATAAAGATCGCTAGCGTAAACTGACTGTCCTTTTTCTTGTTCTGGGGAAATATATTCTTTTTGATTGGCAAGTACCAACTTTTCTTGATAAAATTTTTCTGGTTTTTTGGCTAATTCTTTGACACCACCAAAATAAATCGGCACAGGCAGATAATCTCGCTTTTTGCCTTGGTACAGCCAATTTTGTTTACGGAGTAAAATACTGCTGGGTTTTAGCTGACGATAAACAATGTTGTAACTATGAATATATTGGAGAACTCGAAGAATACTATCTAAGATTCGCCTTGCTTCTGCTTCACGGATTACTCCTTCACGCTGTACTTTTTGTTCTAAAGTAATGCCGTTAATCCACTCGCGAACTAGATAAAAATCCTCGCCGTCCATAAAACATTCATACAGCCGCGGAATTTGCGAATTTACACCACTAAGACGTTTTAAAATAGTGGCTTCTTGGTTAAACAAAAGCCTCATCCCCTCTGCATAAGGATTGCCTAAAATTGGTCGAAATTTTTTAATAACATAACGGCGGAATGAAAATTTACTTCGATCCTTAGCCAAAAAAGTTTCGCTAAACTGATCCTTGCCTAAAGTTCGTAAAACAAAGTATTTGTTTTTGATTAATTTACCTTTCATTAAGGTATAAATACAGGATGGGAATAAAGAACTACATTACAGTTTAGTTAGTTGAAGTAAATGACTCTATAAACTTGTACACATATCGACATAAAGTTAACTATATCTCTTAGATCGAGGAGCAAAAATATTAAATAGGCGATCGCTTTACCACAATCAAATTATATGAAATACAAAAAAGAATGATACGAATCGGGTGACGAGGTAACGAGGTGATTGAAGTTATTGGGACAATAAAGTTTCTATTCCATCCTCGACTTCTCTCCATCTCCATTACTTCTCCAAGTCCATAAATTAATCATTTGTAGCAAACATTTAAGTATTTCATATTACCCCAGAACATCAACAGACTTAACCAGATTTATCTGGGCTTCAGCAAAACGTGCAAATGCTTCGTCAGCTTGGGAAGTAAAATCTATGACTCCAGGTATAGTTACGGGAGACATACAGTCTTCTAGTAAATAAATCTTATTAGCCAAACTAAGATCGATATTTTTTATTTCTGTTAATAAATTATCAATTGTCCAAGCCACACAATGACTTTTAGCTTGTCCTGCTATGATTAGTACATCAAAATCTAACAGCTTTTGAATTAAATCTGTATTCTTCTGAGCAATAGATTTTCCCTCAGCACTATCGAGAACTTCGGGACTTAATACAGAATAGTTTTCGGTTAAAGGATTACTGCCTTTTAGCTCAAAATTTGTCTGACTTTTTCTGGCAATACTATGGAAAAATACTGCTTCCTCTACTGCTGATACCAAAGCATGACCAATTCCCCCCAGCATCGAATGATATGGCCAAATAGTCAGAGGATACTTACCATCATTACTCAGTCGCTTCACATAATGTAAAGCGTGCTGTTCTAGCTGATTTAAATTACCGTTGGTCAAACTATCAGCAACATCAACATTGACTTTCCAGATCTTTTGTTCAATCTCGCTCAAGCTAATCATAGTTCCAGGTGTGGGATGTTCTCCAGCCTCATCGATCCAAAAGATAGGATGAAAAATCTGCATCGCCGTATGGCTATCCATCGTCGGGATAATTTCTGTAATTGAACCTAAATTATGATAAATAAACTTACATAGCCTGGCGTTGTCTTCTACTGCACCCATACCTGATGCACCCCTAACAAATAATTCAAAGTCAGGAATACAAAAGGTATTTTGCACATCGATCAGCAATAAACCAACTCGTTTTCGATCTGTTGCTGCTGGCTGAATATCGTGTTGTTTCGCCCAAATTTCTGCTTCTGCTGCACGCTGTTGATAAGGAACACGATAAACATTTTTGACTTGTTCGCTGCTAAAAAAATCAGGAATAGGTAGCTGTTTAATGCTTTGCATAGTAATTATTCAGTGGGTTTTACCGCTAATTCATACTAAGCGTAATTTAACAAAAAATAAGGTGGGCAAATTTTGCCCACCTTATAAACTTGGTCATTAATTTTGTTTAAAAAAGCTAACGGCTAAAAGCTAAAAGCTGAACGCGAAGCGTTTTAATATTAATTTAATTAACCAATTTTTAATAATTCCACATCAAAAACTAAAGTGGCATTAGGTGGAATCACTCCACCTGCACCTCTGGCACCGTAACCCAATTCTGGAGGAATAATCAGAGTGCGTCTTTCACCAACTTTCATATCGGCTACTCCTTCATCCCAACCTTTTATTACTTGACCAACGCCAATTTTAAAAGAAAAAGGACGATTGCGATCGCGAGAGCTATCAAACTTAGTACCGTCTTCTAGAGTGCCTGTATAGTGAACCGTCACGTTTTCGCCCTTTTTGGGAGACGCACCGTCACCTTCCTTGACAACAACATACTTTAAGCCTGAATCTGTAGTTTGAGCGTTATCTAAATCCATAGAATTTTCCTCTTGGGGGGTATTAGTTTGAGCGATTAGTTGGGGAGAATTAGTCGTAGGCTGTTGTCTTTCCGATGCGATCGCTTGCTGCTTGGGACTATTAGTCAAAGCAGAAAATATCAGTACCGAGCCACACAGAAAAACTACGGCAATACTAATCAAGATTGCATTACTCAATTTTTTGACCACCTGTTACTATATCCTTTTTAAAAATTACTCCAGAGACATTGTACATTCTAAAGGATGAGGGATAAAAGACGAAGGATGTCCCGTCAAGCGGGATAATAAGGGATGAGGAATAAAGTTTATTTATTGATTATTGGTTGATCGATCATTGTTTATCGCTCTCTAAAATAATTATCTGGTTGCCAATGACGGGGTTGCGTGCAACTAGTGTACCTGTAGGATCTTGAAGTTCTAGTTTGTTAAATTGGAGCTTACGAGAGCGTTCTAAAATTTCGTTGGCTATTTTACTTTGTCCAGACTCGTTTAATTCGTACCAATTGTCGGTCACTTTTACCAACAGACTGCTTTGGGGCAAATCAACTTTAATAGAATTAACAATATCTGGGCTGTAATCCTGGCTTATCTTGGCAATTTTGGTCTGTAAAGCTGCAATTAAAGTTTGTTCGGGGGTAAAAGTCAACTCTGGCTCAATAGTCACCATTTTCAGGTTTTTGGCTCTGCCAGGGGAAGTTAATTCTGAGGGAATTGCTATTTCAGCTTCAGTAAGAGATTCTACTTCAGATATTGTTTCTGGCTGTGGGGTTGAGTTTGGGACAATATCTACAGGTTCAGTTTCAGGAGTATTGATTGTTTCGGGAACAGATAGGGTGTTGCCATCAGCAATAACTTCTTGAGATTCTGGTTGAGGAATAGCAGCAAGACGAGCCTGACGTTGGGGAAGCCATAGCCAAAATACTACTACAACTGCCATGGCGATCGCAAAAACGCCAATGGCAATCAAACCAAATTTTTCCTGTTTTTTGGCTTTAACGGTCGATACTTGAGTTTTTGGACTTGAGGGTGTTGATTCTAGTTTTTTATCGGCGATCGGTAGTTTGGTCTTTTTTGCAGGTGCTTGTTTAACTATAGGTTGAGATTTGGGCGTAGTATTTGCAGGAGCAATATTAGACAATTCTTGGATAGTTTTCACTAAATCATTAATTGAGGCAGAAGGTAAATCATTGTTTGGACTTTCACTAATTCCCTTAATTGTCTCCTCAAGTTTGTCAATACTCTCGTTTAACAGCTTCAGGGTTTCAACTTTTGATAAAGGCGGAGAGTTATTAGATTTCTCAGTTGGTTGATTTGCTTTTATCTGCTGTTCTCGATTTTCTGATGATTCCATAACCTTAAAACGCTCCTGTAGAAAAAACGTGGAGTATATAACAGGACAATTTTACTGTACCTACTTTAGACCATGTAATTTTAACTTTGCTTCAAATTTGAATTTAGCTTGACCAACGCTCACAGCAGCGAGAAAAGCTTAAAATCAATAGCTTTGGACGAAGTTCATTCATATCAGGCGTACTTTAATTAATTACTACTAAATATATTTTTTTCGCGCTACTCTATACTGAACAATAATTCTTATTAAAATTATTTCAACTAAAGCAAAACTTTTAAATTAAGCGAGTGAAGAAGATTCCCCCAGTCGATTTAACTAGACAATATAAGTTAATTAAAGCAGAAACAGACTCTGCTGTTCTCGAAATTCTTAATTCTGGTCGTTATATCGGCGGAGAAGCCGTTGCTACTTTTGAAGAAAAGTTTGCTAACTATACAGGCGTTACTGAATGCGTTAGCTGCAATTCAGGCACAGATGCCCTCTTTTTGGCTTTAAAAGCTTTAAATATTGGTGCAGGGGACGAGGTGATTACTAGTCCCTTTACTTTTTTTGCCACTGCCGAGGTAATAACCAGGGTTGGCGCAAAGCCAGTCTTTGTAGACATTGAGCTTGATACATTTAACTTCGATCCAATTCAAGTAAAGCAAAAGATAACATCTCAGACGAAAGCTATTATTTCTGTGCATATCTTTGGACAGCCTGTAAACATGACGCGATTAATGGCGATCGCCGAATCTCATAATTTATATCTAATTGAAGACTGCGCCCAGGCTACTGGTGCAGCCTGGAATGAACGTAAAGTCGGTAGCATTGGTCATATTGGTTGCTTTAGCTTTTTTCCGACTAAAAATTTAGGTGCTTGTGGCGATGGAGGTGCAGTCACAACTAACGATAGTGCGATCGCTAATCAAATCAGAATCCTCAAGGAACACGGTTCGCCTCAACGCTATCGTCATGATTTTATTGGTTTAAACAGCCGTATAGATGCGGTTCAAGCCGTTATTTTAACCATTAAGCTGCGCTATCTCGACTATTGGAATCAACAACGTCAACAGGCTGCAAGCTACTATCAAGAACTTTTACAGTCGGTTACGCCAGTTAAATTACCCCAAGCCATATCAGGAGGAGATAGCGTTTGGAATCAATATACAGTTTGTGTGACTCAAGATAGCTCAAACAAGAAGCTAAAGCGGAATTTAATTCAAGAATATTTAAAGCATCAGGGAATAATTTCCATGATCTATTATCCAATTCCTCTGCATTTACAGCCTGTATATGACGATTTAGGCTATCAAAAAGGGCAGTTGCCCATAGTAGAGCAAGCTGCCCAAGAAGTATTATCTTTGCCGATGTTTCCTGGTATTTCTCAAGCGGAGCAACAACAGGTAGCTTATGCTCTTAAGGATGGCTTGCTAGAGCTATAAGCTATTAGCTCTAAGCTTTAAAAGGTTTACAGTTGGATATATTAACCGTTTAAGGACTAACTATAGAAACCGATGATTGACGGATTGCCAAAGCTTCAACTAGACTCCGCACAGCAGCAACCATAGCTACTTCGCTGTTTAGCTGATTGATTGCCGAACCGACACCAACTCCTGAAGCACCAGCAGCGATCGCCATGGGTACGGTCACGCTAGACAAGCCCGAAGCACAAAGTACGGGAATATCTACGGCATGGGAAATGCTGTGAGCAGCAGCTAATGTAGGGGCAGCTTTTTCAATTAAGCCTCTTACACCAGGGCTAATAGGCTGAATACTAGTGCCACCTTCGGTTTGAATTATATCCGCTCCTGAGCGTACTAGCTGTTGAGCTAACTGGACTTGTTCATCTAAAGCCAAAATGTGTGGCACCGTAACAGAAAGAGTCACTTGAGGCAATAGCGATCGCGTTTTCTGGGTCAATTCTAACACTTCGGCTGCCTCAAACTTTCGTCCTTGGCTATAGAAGCTATCAAAATTACCTATTTCAATTAAGTCAACACCAGCATTAACCGCACTGACAAACAGTTTTGGTTCAACTGCCGAGACACAGATGGGCAAACTGGTTAAGCTGCGAACTGTCTCTATTAAACTTGCTTTAGCAGCAATATCAACAAAAGTTGCACCACCTGCTTCAGCAGCTTTAACTACTGACGTTACTTGTTCCTGGTCGAAATTATTTAAGCCGCTAATTACCTTGAGAGCATTTTTTTGAGCCAAGGCTAAGATTAGCTGAGGATGTATCTTCATTCTTTACTTCCTTAGATTCGAGACACCGATTAGATTATCTTAAAACCTAGCCTGCATTTAATTTGCCAAACCAGATGATTTAGTAGAAAGTTCTTTCAAAAGCTGCTTTTGTTTTTGAAGGGCAGTTAATTTTTGGAGCAGCATATCTACCTCTACTTCTAGATGTAAATACTTTACCTGTTGGTCTGTTTGGTAGTGTTTAGCACTATGAGTAGATAAAAGTGTTGTCATAAAATAAATTATTGTTAAATAGGGTTGGAATGTAACAATTAGTAATGTTAACCCAAAGACAGTAGATTCTGTGTATCTTAGATCTTTTGACCCTTCCTTAACTGTGATCGTTTACACTAATAATCGTATACACTGCAATAAAAACCGCAAAATCATTAAAAATTTTTATATAAAGCCTGAAATTAAGTAAATTTTTTATATTCTTTAAAGGTTATTCCCCAAGTTTAATTAGCCACATTAAAGCCCTTTAAGCTTGAGGTAAAAACAAAGGGACAGAAAACAGCAAAAATCCAACCAAGATCATTTTTTAGATAATTCTCTTAGAAAAAATTAAGTTTGTCCAAATATATTTATAGTTGAACTAGTAATAAAATTAAAGATGAGTTTACTGTCCAAAGGCTTTGAAGTAGAAATGTATACTGGCACTCCAGCAGGTGAAATTGTAGGTTTGTCAGATAAAATTGTTCAGGCTTTGGATGGTTTTGTCCGTGAACCAGACAGTCGTAATGTCGAATATACTACCGCCCCTTTTTGTGGCTACGATCGCCTGTTGTGCGCCTTGCTAAAACCTCGGCAAGCTATGAGATCCTACATTCAGACTTTAGGAAATTATACAATAATTCCTGGTAGCACCATGTCATTAGGCGGGAGCGATCGTTTTTGTCGCTCCGATCCGAATAATCCTTATCACACCTACATTGAGCAAACCTACGGCACAGATGTAGTTACCGCCAGCATTCATATCAACGTGGGTATTGATGACCCTGAATTGCTGATGCAAGCCTGTCGTTTGGTGCGGGTAGAAGCTCCTTTGTATTTAGCTTTAAGCGCGTCTTCTCCCTTTATCGACGGCAAGGCAACAGGTAGTCATTCATCCCGTTGGCAAATGTTTCCCAAAACACCTCAAGATGTACCCCTGTTTGAAAGTCACGGTCATTTTATTCTCTGGACAGAGGAACAGCTAGCAGCAGGCAAAATGCGCAACGTGCGTCATCTGTGGAGTGCGGTTCGACCAAATGGCGATCGCCGTCCTTATAATCTTAATCGTTTGGAACTAAGGATTTGTGACCTAATTGTCGATCCCTTGGCTCTTTTGGCAATTACTGCCCTGTTAGAGGCAAGAATTATGCAGATGATGGCTAATCTGAACCTCGATCCTCTACAGCAAAGCAATTTATCAGCAAACGATCTTCAGTCAGAATTAACGGCTTTGGCTGATGCCAACGAAATGGCAGCAGCACGCCACAGTTTAGATGCCGAGTTACGCCACTGGCAAGACGGCAGAAAAATCATCGCCAGAGATTGGATTCAAGAAATTTACGATGAAGTATATCCTATTGCCAAAAAACAAGGCTTTGCTTGCTTTTTATCGCCTCTCAAGAAAATTCTGCGTACGGGAAATACAGCCCAGCAATGGTTAAAATTACATCGCCAAGGAATGCCTATTCCTGAAATTATTCAGCAGGATATTCAAGCTATTGCTCAACAAGAACAAGACTTGGAATATGCGCTATGTCCACCTGCTTTGACAGCCTAGTAGAGGCAATTCGCGAATTGCCCCGACTAGATAATTGATAATTGACTTAAATGGTACGAGTTGTTCTAGTTCATCCTGAGATTCCACCTAACACTGGAAATATTGCCCGTACCTGTGCTGCCACCAAAACCGAGCTACATTTAGTTGCCCCGTTAGGATTTGAGATTAGCGATCGCTATCTAAAACGAGCAGGGTTGGACTATTGGCCCTATGTGGATTTACACTATCACGAAGATTTGGCTGCTTTTTGGCAAGCACATAGTCAAAGAGGCGGTAGGCTAATCGGTTTTACTGTCCGCGGTAGTAAAAACTATCTTGCCTGTAAGTATCAAGACACAGATTGGCTGCTTTTTGGCAAGGAAACCGCAGGATTACCGACGGCAGTTATAGATGCTTGCGATGAGAAAGTAAAGATTAATATTGCTGAACTTAACGTACGTAGTTTAAATCTTTCTGTCAGTGTGGCGATCGGTTTATTTGAGGCGATTAGACAGACTACCAACAGCAATTCACCCAATTAGATCTTATTTTTTTCTGCACTCTTCTTGTTTTAATCTCAGTTTTAAGATAACCTTCCATAGAAATAACTAGTTATTTTTTGGCAGATAACCTTTTACGCCGATCGACGGTAAATTCTGTTGAATATATTTTTGAGTTACTTGACCAACGGTCACAGATTACTCCGTCCTAAACGGACGCAATACTGTTCGGTTAGTCTTTCAAGTTATTTCGTTCGCCCCCTAAATTCCCCAAGATTGGGGGACTTTAACGAATCTTACTCCTCTAAATTTGGGGGCTGGGGGGCTTAACCGAACGGTATTGTAAACGGACGGAGTAATCTGTGACTAGATCATGCTTTTCTCTTGGTCTAGCCTCTTAGCAAAGCAAATCATCAACCACTATAGAATCTAAGCATCTGAACTCTAATATTATGCCTTCTCACAAAGCTTTCACTCCCAAAGAGCAATCAAATATTAGTTCTCCCAATCAATCTTCTTTAATCTCAGCCAAAAACGTCAGAAGCAGCAGTTTAACTATCAAATTAGGGTTAGCTGCATCGATCGTAGCAGTAATTTATCTGCCAATCTCTGGTGAAGTAGCTGCTGCTAAAAATTTAAACTCAGAATCAGCCGAAACGGCTAATTTTAGCAATCAATTTTCGACTTCACCAATAAACTCTAATTCCACCACTAAGCATAGACGCTCTGCTTTTTTACAACGTATCTTTAGTTTGATTACTTCACCTTTGAGCAACAAAGCGACAAATCTAGCAAATCTTGCTCAAACAACTCCTGACCAGCAAAACAATTTTTTTGTTGGTCAAGTCTATAATAATCTAGACTCCTCATCCCTTAAAAAAGAGGCAATATCTAGTTTGGTCGCTAATGAAGCTAAATCTTTAGCTTTGCCAGCAGCTAGTTCAAATTTTAAAATTTACAAAGTAAAATCTGGCGATACCGTAGAACAAATTGCTAGAAAATATCAGGTTTCTAGTGCAGACTTAGTCAAGCTCAACGGTCTAAAAAACGCCAATATTATCCAGATTGATCGAGAGCTAAAAATTCCTGCCAGAGCAATTGATAGTGCTTTATCTAACGTTGATACAAATCAAGAGAATTTAAAATTAGCCTCTACCAAGCTTTCAGCTAAAGTTTTAAAAGACGATGGGGAGAGGCTAGATCGGCACAATAATAACCATGACTCAGCAACTTCAACGGATGATCCTTACATCAGCAAACTGAGAGCGGAAATTGAGGAATTGCGTAATTATCGCCGTCAGGCTAAACCAGAAAAGCAGAATATTTCAAATCATGCTGATGTCAGTATTGGTGGGAATAAAGACTCTGAAGTTCGATCTTCAAAGACGGATGATACGGCAACTTCTATTTCTGCTAAACATGATTTACAACCAGATCTATTAGATAAAAATGCTATTGCATTAAAATTACCCCCCTTACCTTCCTCAGAAGAATATTTACCAAAGGTCTTTAATGGTTATGCTTGGCCGGCTAAAGGAGTATTGACTTCTGGTTATGGCTGGCGTTGGGGTAAACTCCATGCAGGAGTTGATGTTGCTGCGCCTATTGGCACTCCAGTTGTAGCAGCAGCAGCAGGAGAAGTAATTGAGGCAGGTTGGAATAGTGGAGGCTATGGCAACTTGATTGAGCTTCAGCATTTAGACGGTAGCGTTACTCTATATGCCCACAACAATAGAATCTTGGTGAATGTTGGTCAGAAAGTCAATCAAGGGGAGCAAATAGGGGAAATGGGCAGCACGGGCTACAGCACTGGTCCTCATGTACATTTTGAAATTCACCCTAAGGGTCATAGTGCAGTAGATCCTATGGCATTTTTAAACCGTAAGCTTTTGGCGAATGTGTACTAGTTATTAGGCTCTATAACATTACGCATTCACTAACGCCTATTTAATAGGCGATCGCTTGCAAAGACCGCGCTGAATCGCTTTTTTACCTCAAGACCTAAAGTTATGCTTCTAGCTGCCATAAATAAAGCCAGTGCTAGCCAAAGTAAATGCGATCTGTGGGTATACCAAGCGGCGATCGCCATAGGCGCAAAGCCTAGTAAAGTAGCAATAAGAGTAGACTGGCGTAATATTTTGCCTGCGGTTAAACCTAAAAAATAGCCGTCTAGCATATATGCCATTGAACCAAAACCCAGAATAGGTAATAGCCACCATACATAGTTACCGACTAGTTTAACTATTTCCAAGTGACTAGTTAAAAGACCAAATAACGGCTGCGTAAACAGAGAAAAAGCGATCGCAAAACTTAAACCCGCTAACAAACTACTGCCACCAGCTAACTTAAGTAAGGGCATAAGTTTCTCTGTGCGTCCTTGTCCCTGTAAATTTCCAGCAATACTTTCCGTGGCAAAGGCAATTCCATCAATAAAGTAGGCTGCTAAAGTTACTACCTGCAAAAGTAAGGTGTTGGCAGCCAAAACCATAGTTCCCATGGTTGCGCTGAGATTGGTAAAAATAGCAAAGGTAGATACTAAAGCCAAAGTACGAATTAAAATATCTCTGTTGAGGGAAAAAGTAGCTTTAAATGCCGAAATATTAATTATGTTTTTAAAATTATGTCGTAAGGGAGACCAAGAAATTTCTCGCCTGACCAAAATTAATCCTAGTAATAAAGTTATATATTGACTAATTGCCGTTGCCGTGCCTGCGCCAGCACTTTCTTGTCCCCAGCGAACAATATATAGATAGTCAAAAATAATATTTGCCCCACTATTTACCAGAGAGAACAAGAATACTTTTGTTCCTTGTTCCTTGCCGAGAAACCAGCCTAGTAAGACAAAATTTAACAGTGTAGCAGGCGCACCCCAAATCAAAGCATTATAATAGGTTCGTCCCGCTTCAATTACTCCTGAGTCGGCTTTGAGTAACCTAAAACCAATTTCTCTTATTGGTTGCTGCAAAATAAGAATAATTATGCCTAGGGTTAGGGCGATCGCACCATTACGTAATAAAGTTAAAATAACTAAATTGGCTTCGTTTCTGCCCATTGCTTGAGCAGTTAAACCCGTTGTTCCCATCCGTAGAAAACCAAAAGTCCAGTAGATGTAGTTAAATAGGATAGTGGCGATCGCCACTCCTGCTAAATGACGAATTTCTGTCAAATGTCCCAAAAATGCTACATCGACTAAGCTAGCCAACGGCACCATTAAGTTAGACAAAATATTAACTATTGCCAACCGCCAAAAACGACTCTGATAATCGGGTTCTAAAGAGTGATTATGATTCAATACAGTTATTGGCTTACTTGCTAACTAATTTCTATTTAAATAATTTTCTAATTATTCATCTGAGATCAAAAAGCGATCGCTATTAAGCATTTAGAATATCAGTAACATACAGCTATCTACTAAATTATAATTGAATCTGTCTTAATAAAAGTAATGCTGCAAAATAAATATATTCAAAGTATAAATTGAGTTTTAATCATCACTATTGTCGTAATAAAACAGAAGTAAGAAGCAAGCTAATAGTTCACTATTTGTTGCCGAGATTAGGCTATTCTCCTGATAGTTGGTACGAAGAAGTAACTATTCGCAATATTCGTCTGGACTTCTTTATTTTGAGCAAACCGATTATTTCTAATCAGCAAAAGGTAAATTTAGATCGTAGTCTAATTGTAGAAACAAAACATCCAAAACAGAATTTAGACAATCATTTAGCGCAATTCAATAGATATCTACATACTATATCTGTACAGTATGGAGTTTTAACTAATAGTAGAGACTTTAGAATTTACCAAAGAGTAAACTCGCCAGGATTGTCTCAAGGTTTATTACCTAATTCTCCCAAATTATTATTCCGATGTAGCGGAAACGAGATTGGTATTAACATTGCTAATATTAAAGCTCTAATTGGGAAAGATAGTCTTAGAAAAAACAATAGAAAAACAGGCAAAGCAATTGTTAGCAATACTTCTACAGTAACTAAAGTACCAATAGAACAAAATATGAAAACTATAGCGGTATATCATAATAAAGGTGGCGTAGGCAAAACAACCACCGTAGTCAATTTAGCAGCAGCCTTAAGTAAAAAAGGTAAAAAAGTATTAGTTATAGATTTAGATAGTCAGGCAAATACAACTTTTGCTACAGGTTTAGTTAAATTTGATGATGAGTTTGATGATTATATTGAAAAAGCAAACGTGTCTCATGTTATAGGATTCGGAGAATCTTATCCTATTAAAGATATTAAGGTAACGTCTAATTTTTGTAGTCCAACAGTTGATATTATTCCTGCTCATATAAGTTTGATGGAGAAGGAAAATAGATTAAATCAGTTAGCTTCAATAAATTTTATTCTTCTAGAAAAGCTAAAAGAAGTTAAAGACCAATATGATATTGTTTTAATTGATACTCCTCCTTCTCTGAATCTATATGCCAGAATTGCTTTAATTACAGCACAATATCTACTAATTCCTTCGGACTTGAAACCTTTTGCTAACCAAGGATTAGTAAACGTCAAAAATCTTATTCAAGATATTAACGCTACCAAGAAAGTAATTAATCAAAAACCATTAGAAATAATTGGTGTTCTTCCCTGTAAAATATCAACTCATGCCAAATTTGTTCAGCATACATTGCCAAAACAATTATCTAAAATAACCAATAAATATAGCTTACCGTTATTAAGCACCACTATATTTCAACGTGAAGATTTGGCTAAATGTTCTGATGCTGTTCAACTTATCGGTGAAATAGAAATGCCCGATCCTAAATCTGTATTAGACTATAGTCCTAATTCTAAGTCTTCTCAAGAATTTGAAAACTTGGCAACTGAAGTACTGAAAAAAATAGGAGTAGCATGACTTTATCATCATCATTAGTAGAAGTTAGAACAATAACTTGCGATCGCCCTCGTTCTGATTTTGATGAGCAGAAAATAGAACAGGCTGCTAAGTTAATTGTAGCAGCAGAAGGCATAATTAATCCCATAATAGTAAGTCGGACAGGCATTAATTCTTTTCAGGTAGTAAATGGACATTTTGAATATTATGCAGCAGCTAGAGCAAGAGAATTAAATCTAGAAATAGGAGAAGCGATCGCAGCATATATTATTGAAGACAAAAACGCAGCAACAATCAAAGATCAGGTTGCCATATTTCGCGAGTCTCAGCAACCAAAATCTACCACAATAGATAATAATAATTCGAGTTCTGATGTAAGGAATCTTGAAATCCGCTTAACTAATCTTGAGTCAAGATTT
This sequence comes from Waterburya sp., assembly GCA_965218645.1. Lineage (GTDB taxonomy): Bacteria > Cyanobacteriota > Cyanobacteriia > Cyanobacteriales > Xenococcaceae > Waterburya. The sequence goes on from OZ244627.1 coordinate 410,693, forward strand.
GAAAATCGGTATAGTGAATTAAAAAGTGAATACACTCAAAATAATAAAAAGTTAGAGCAGGAAATTGACTCTCTTAAAAACAAGCTTCCTGAAAAAATCGAGCCTCTAGCAACATTTAATGAAGCCAGTTTGATAGAGTTGGTTAGTAAATTGAAATCAGTTCTACGATCAGACAAAAAAGCTAACGATATAGCTCCCAAGATTATCGAGGCAAGACCTTTTAAATCATTAACCGAAGTATTAAAAAATGTTAGAGGATTAGGTGATAGAACTATGTTGAGAATAATTGATAACTGGCTATATTTTTAATCATCGAGCGAAATAGTGCAGCCACTTCTTTTTATCTTGGCGATCGCGCTATATCTGGTAGGAAATGTTATTAAAGACTGTGACATTTTAAATTATCAAAAAAACACTTTTGAATAGCTATATTTTCTTTTATACTTCACGAGAGCTTTTATATGACTGGATCACAATCACGAAGGAAAATAATTTAGATCACTGAATTATTTTCCTTCGTAGGCATTACCTTTGGAAACCTGAGAAAATTGCTAAATTAACCAGAACATTTGGTAGATTTCTGTAAAAATAGCGATTAGACTCTTTGTTTAATCTGTTGATGTCTTCTAAAACGCGGTTTAATCTTTCTCGTTTGGCAATTGAATACTCTCGTTTAACTATCTGCTTTTGGTTAGCGATCGCCATAGCTGGGATCTTGGCATTTTGTTCTTTAAAGTACTCTCTTTTTCCTGCGGTAAACTTCCCTGTAGTAGTAATTCGCGCCCAAGCCAATACAACAACGGTTTTGGATACGGAAGCTAAAATTACTAAACCCTTAGAAACAGCTTTGGCTAATATTCCAGGATTGGCACAGCTATTTTCTTCTACTTATTCAGGACAAACAGTAGCTAATCTTTTACTAGATACTGATATTGATATTGAAGACGCTACGGCTAATATAAAAACCAGTCTTAAACAATTATCTTTACCTACGACTGATTTAGAGGTAATTCCCTTTAACTTAAACGAAACTAGCGCGATTAGTTATGTCATTACTAGTCAAAAAAGCACTCTTGAAGAATTAAATGATCTTGCCTTTAGCAAAATTGCGCCGATTATAGAAAAATTATCAGGAGTACAGCGAGTAGATATTCTAGGTAATCCGAATAGTAGCGTCAATTCAGATATTCCCATGGCTAACAGCAATACTTTAGTTCACTTTAATGGAGACAAGGCGATTGCTTTTCAGGTAATTAAACAAGGTGATGCCAATACCCTCGAAGTAGTCAGACAGGTAGAACAAAAAGTCGCTCAACTCCAGCAACGCTTGCCAGATATTCAGTTTATTTTAGCCGAAACCCCCGCCGAATATATTCGTGTCAGCACCAACGCCACTATCCAGGCTTTATTCGGCGCAGTGGCACTAGCAATTTTAGTAATTTTTCCCTTCTTGGGTAATATTCGTGCAACCTTAGTTACGGCGATCGCTATTCCCATCTCTTTGCTGGGGACATTTATTGTCATGGCTGGGTTGGGGTTTAATTTAGAAACCCTAACTTTACTAGCTTTGGCATTAGCGATTGGCATTATTGTCGATGATGCCATTGTCGAGGTAGAGAACATCATGCGTCACTTAGAAGAGGGAGAAAGTCCCCGTGAGGCTGCCTTATCTGCTACTCGCGAAATCGGCTTGACGGCATCTATTTCGACTCTAACTATTGTGGCGGTGTTTTTGCCTATTGGTTTAATGGGCGGTACATTAGGACAGTTTTTTCGTCCCTTTGGCATCACTATTTCGGCTGCGGTTTTGACTTCCCTTTTGGCTGCACGAACTTTAGTTCCTGTTTTGGCTATATATTGGTTCAAGAATATAACCAGAGATAGTAATAAAAAACAAGCACCAGGCTTTGTTGCCAATAAGTATCGTCAGGTATTGCAATGGGCATTAAATCATCGTCGCGCCGTAATCGGTATTGCGATCGCCAGTTTTATTGCGGGAATTGCTTTGATTCCCCTGATTCCCCAAGGTTTTGTCCCTCAGTTAGATCGCGGAGAATTTAAAATTGTTTATACAACCCCGTTACCGAAAATTGCAGGAGTCATAAGTAGTAATAAGCCAAGCCAACCTGTAGAGGCGTTTGGTCAAAAGCCCGCCGACAATCAGCAAGCAAACAGTTTTAGCTGGTTAAAAAGCATCGCGCGATCGCCTGAACGTATTTTATTAAATAAGACTATTACAGTAGGCGAACAAATAGAAACCGTTGTTTTAAATCATCCTGATATAGAATCCGTCTACACTATTGCTGGAGTGAGGGGTGAACCTAATAAGGGTCAGCTTTATATTAAGCTTAAAGAAAATCGCCGTTTAACTACCGCTCAGATCCAGTCAGAGATACGTCAAAAGCTGCCCCAGATTCCCCAGGTAATTGTCAGCGTTGAAGACATACCCTTTGTGGAAACAGGAGAAGATCCGTCTTTTAAGGTGGCATTAGTCGGCGAAAACCTAAAGCAGTTAAGAGCAAGCGCGATCGCTTTTCAACAAAAGATTCAAAACTTATCAGGGTTTGAAGATGTGCGTATTGATGGGGTCAACCAACCTTTAGATAAACTAATCCATCTTGACGGTAAACGGGTAGCATATATCAACGCCAATCTCACGGCAGAGCGAGAAATTGGTGATGCTACTAAAAAGGCACAGGCGATCGCCAAGCAGATTTTACCCTCTGGAATTACCTTCGATCTAGAAGGAGACTCAGCGCGATCGCAAAAGATACTTGGAGAATTTGCCATAACTCTGACTCTAGCAGTGATTTGTATGCTATTGGTTTTATACTTGCCCTTTCGTCGTTGGCTTGAACCTTTGGTAATTGGTTTGTCTTTGCCCTTATCAATTGTCGGGGCAATGTTAGCTTTGCTAATTACTCAAAGCGATTTTGGCATGATTTCTCTAATTGGACTGATCTTTCTGTTGGGCTTATTAGACAAAAACGCTATTCTGCTTTTAGACTATACCAACCAACTACGTAACTCTGGCATGAATCGCACCGAAGCTATTCTCAAAACTGGAGTTATGCGGCTTCGTCCAATCGTCATGACTACTTTTTCAACCATACTAGGAATGTTGCCAATCGCTTTGGGATGGGGTGCAGGTTCAGAATTACGTCAACCAATGGCAGTGGCTATCATTGGCGGGTTAATAACTTCATCTTTGCTCAGTTTGATTGTTGTGCCTGTGATCTATACATTGCTAGAAGATTGGAGTCTAAAGCAAAAAAGTAGCAAGTAGTAAGAAGAGACAAGCGGTCAGACCCCCTAAAGGGTTCGACAGTTTGCTTATGCTGGGGAACCCTTTCGACACTTTGCTCAACGGGTCATAGACCCGCAACGCAAGTGTCTCACCACCGCAACTGTCTCACCGCGTCGACGTAAGGCGCAAGGGAATGCTGACCAAGACAGGCATGCCTTGTCTGTACTAGCCAGTTAGATATGGTCAGGATTTGAGGTTAACTAAAATTATCGCCAAGGCACAATTTTGAACTTCTTATCTAGTTCATCTATCTAATCAATGATATACACTAAAAATAAGTTGTCAGAGATTAGGAGAAAAGCTAAATATGGCAGGTTTTGAAGATATTGCAAAAAAAGCTTTTTACATGGGTGTGGGTTTTGCCTCATATGCTCAGGAAAAAGCCAACGATACATTAAAAGATTTAAGAGTTCAAGCGCAGAAGCTGGCTGAAGAAATGGCTGAGCGCGGTGAAATGAGTACCGAGGAAGCTCGTAAGTTTGTTGATGAAATGGTCGAGCAGGCTCAACAGGGAACGGTTTCTGGCAGCAGTAGTAGTAATAAATCAGATCAAAAAGAACCTCGTCGGATTGAAATTGTGGACGAAGGTGAGGAGCAATCTGAGAGTAAGAGCGAAGAGCTGCGCCAACAAGTAAAGTCATTACAAGAAGAATTACGACGTTTGAAAAAAGAGAAGTAGCAGAATAGGCTATTGTTGACAGAACAATATTTATTTACTTAAATTAATTATTAATTATGGATGATTGGCAAAAGCAGTGGTGGAAGCAAATAGAAAAAACCACGGCCGAAGTGGAAGAATTTTGGGTGGATGTAGCCCAAACCACAGAATCTGTTATGGAAGAAGTCAGCGGGAATTTAGGCTCTTTTTTTGAACAGTTTCAATCGGGAATTATAGAAGAAGTTGACGGTCTGTTAGAGGATTTGGTTGACGTGTTGATTGTTACCAGTGAAGAAATTGATGCTGCTTTGGGAGAAAACTGGTCAGATTTTACTGATGATGACTTCACCAACGTCGATTATCATGCTCCCTCTGCTCAAAACAATCCTGCCTGCATTAATTGTGCCAACTATCATGGTCAAAGCTACAATGGCAACTTACTAGTTTGTGCCATGCACCCTGTAGGTTGGGACGGTGATAGTTGCCCTGATTGGCAAGAAGATAGGTAATTTGGCGTTATTAGGCATTGCATAGCTGCTAGATGATATGAACGAACAAAGAAGATTAATGATTCCCCTAGTCCCCCAGTCCTCTAAGCCTCTATCATCCCCTGAAGGTGCAACGCCAGTGAACGGACAAGTATTTTCTCTGCGCTAGTTTACATCAGGCGTTGCTGACTAATCAAGATTTGATAAAGTCGATTACTATCGGCAGCAGTTATGGTAAAGCTTAGGTTTTCATACTCCAGCTTTTCTCCCTGTTCGGGTATTTTTTGCCATTGTTCTAATAAAAATCCTCCCAAGGTATTGTAGTTGTCTGCTAAAGGGAGATTTAATTCTAGCTGTTCGTTGACTTCTTCTAAGTTCATTTGCGCTGAAACGAGAAAAGTATTATCGTCCAGCTTTTGAATCGGTTCGATTCTAGTTTCGGGGGCATTGCTAGCATCGCCTACAATCTCAGCAACTAAATCATGGAGGGTAATTAAGCCAGAAGTTCCCCCAAACTCATCAATGACTACTGCCATTTTATGATGCGATCGCTGCATTGAAGATAAAAGTTCATTGAGAGAAGTAGACTCAGGAATAAAACTTACTGATTCAATCCAAGGCTCAATGGTAGAATCATTAGCTAGCTTGCCTTGTGCTAAAGGTTCGGCTAATTTTTTATAGTGGATAATGCCTTTAATATCATCTAAAGAATCGCCGATAACGGGATAACCTGAATAGCCTTTCTCAATAATCGTCTGTAGTAATTCACCAAAGGTAGTAGTCAAAGTGAGAAAGTGAATATCAGTACGAGGAATCATAACTTCTTCGGCGGTATCATCACGAAATTCAAAGACGTTTTTGAGTAGTTGTCTTTCTGCTGCTTTTAGGTCAACAGACTCTCTCTCCGTAGCAATTATTAGCTGTAACTCTTCTGAGGTTACTTGTTCATACCAACTTCTGCCACTATAGTTTACTCCTACTAACTTAAGCAGTAAGCGAGTAGATAAATTTAAAATAGCCACAAAGGGACGAAAAATACGCGCGATGACTACGCTAGGAGGTCCAAAAAACCGAGACAGCTTTTCAGGATACATGAGAGCTACAGACTTAGGACATAGTTCACCCAGCACTATTTGTAAATATGCCAAGAGAATAAAAGACAGAGGTAAAGCGGCTGTGGTAGAGATTATTTCCGATAAGTAATTTGGTAGAGAGAGACTCTCAGTTATGGTAATGATGGACGCTGCGACTGTTCTTTCTCCTACCCAGCCCAAAGCCAGACTAGAAAGAGTAATACCCAATTGAGTGGTAGACAAAAGCCGATCTATGCTTCTCTGGAGAGACTGTACGGTTTGAGCCTGGGTATCTCCATCTTTGACTAGTTTACTGATCCGAGAACGACGAACCGAAACAATTGAAAACTCTGCGGTGACAAAAAAGGCATTAATCGCAATGAGCAAGAAAACACCAACAAAAGTCAACAATAAATTTTTATCAGCCATCGATTAACTAATGGTGGGTGTTGACACTAGTTCCCATTTCCTCAATAGTTCTGTCATCACTAATTTTTATGATTAACCCGATTATATACCTTAACTAAAATATCTTTTTCTTTCATAATCTTAAGACCTTTATATTTACCACCAGCAGGATCTTGATTGCGATTATTATCTTCAGTATTAATATCTGGCTGAGTTACTACTTTTAAAGCCTCACTTCCCATAAAATAGCCAACATAAGAACTAGCCACACCAGCTAAGACCATCATCAGAAATAAACATATAGTCAACCACAAACTAACTCTTATTTTCATGCGATCGCGATTTTTTTGCTATAGGTTGTCAAAGATACTAGACTTACTAATATAATGGTTTACGTGAGAAAAATGGATATCCAGGGTTGGCCGAGCGGTTTAGGCAACAAACTCATAATTTGTGCAAGGCAGGTTCAACTCCTGCACCCTGGATTTGTTAAAAGGATAAGGGATGAAGTATAAGGAAAAAATTAAGTTAAGGAAAGTATTCTTTTTTTGACTAATCTTTATCTTCACTCCAATCTGATCTAAATATTGTTATTTAAAGCTAAAAGCTTTATTTATTCAGTAGAACTGTAGCTAGGAGTTTCACCCAAAGAAGTATCATAGGGATTTGCCAAATCTCTAGTTACCATCCGCATTCCCGTAGCTGACTGTGCTTTGAGACCTTGTTTATAAATATTATCTACCGCTTTACCATCTGCTGAGATATGCTGATCTGCAAATCCCGTAAAGCCAAAGATAGAATTTGCTTGACCAAAAATACTGCTTTGCATAAAAGCGTTTTTACCCTTTTCAAAATAAGCATCTTCAAATGCTCGATCGAGAGGTTTTATTTCTGCTTTAGCTTCAATAGAAAATAAACTAGCAATAGCTGCTATTACTAAGACTGCACTTAGTTTAGTAAACTTAATAAACATTACTTTACTTATATTTTGTAAATTGACCAACGGTTACAGTAAAGATTTGGCTCTATTTATCTTTTAAGGACAAAAGAATACAAACCATAACCTTGCTGTTTAACGGCATTATCTGTAACTTCTGCTCAATCCTAGCTGAAGATTTCCTGAAAGAACAGTCCGTATAAATCTTTTTCCCTCATTACCCATGAATACCAACCAGACTTCTAGTTCCTTCTTGGCTACGGCTAATATTGATTCTCTTAGACAAGTGCTTTTGGATTTAATCGTCAAATATGCTTATGTTGAAGGAGATTTTGTACTTTCTTCTGGAGCTAAAAGCACTTACTATATAAATTGTAAACAAGTGACCCTAAGAGCAGACGGCGCGTTGGCTTTAGGTCGTTTATTGTTTCAACTATTACCTAAAGACACAGCAGCAGTAGCAGGTCTTACTCTAGGTGCAGACCCTATGGTGTCAGCAGTCAGTGTTGTTTCTGCTTGGGAAAATGATCCTCTTCCTGCTTTGATAATTCGTAAAGAACCCAAAGGACACGGTACAAAAGCTTATATAGAAGGTCCTTCTTTAACGGAGAACTCAAAAGTGGTTGTTCTAGAGGATGTTGTAACTACAGGAAGTTCGGCATTAACTGCGGTAGAAAGATTGCAGGACGCAGGATATGTAGTGACACAAATTCTGGCTTTGGTAGATCGAGAACAAGGTGGAAGAGAACTTTATCAGTCTCAAGAAATTAAATTCCAGGCTTTATTTTCAATTAAAGAAATTCAGCAATACTCAACTTAAAAAGACTTTACTTTTTGTTATACGAAGCTGTAAAGTTATCCGTTAAGCTATAAAAGTAATCATCTTTATTTATATTAATTATGAAAGCTACTTCCTCTGGCACTTCTAAGCCGATAAATTGGTCAACAGTAATCATGTTTGTTCTAGGATTTTGGCTTAGTGGCAGTTTGGTTTTTGATTTTTTGATTGTTCCTGGAATGCTAACTAGCGGCATGATGAACGAATCGGGTTTTGCTAGTGCTGGCTATATGATCTTTGGCACTTTTAATCATCTAGAACTACTTTGTGCAGCAACTGTTTTAGCTGGCTGTTTAGTTTATCGTTACGGTTATCGACTAACAAATCAAATCAATAGCAAATCGATCTTAACTGCTGCTATCTTATTGCTAATCTCTTTAGCTTATACCTACATTTTTACACCCCAGATGAGCAGCATGGGTATGTCTTTGGATATGTTTGCCACTAATGAGCCTGCTTCGAGTTCGATGGCAGTCATGCACATAGTTTATTGGAGTTTAGAAGTAATCAAGCTGGTTGCTGCAACTGTTCTGTTACGTACTTTCTTTCGTAATTCTTGTAGCCTAGTTTAGTAATTTGAGAACATAGAAGATAAATAGACTCTCGATTTCATTTTCAACCGAAGTCTAATCGTGCCAATCTGAGCTTTAAAACCTTAAAACCTTACTATTTATTCGCCTTCGGTGGCATCAAATAGTGAGGTTTTATTTCTATAAAAACTTTTTGTATAGATACCCATCTCTTAACTAGGGTCGATCAAACTCAGAGGCTGGGGGAAAATATTCAACAGGTTCATTTTTTAACGCTTTCAACATAAATGAACGCCATACAGGAGCAGCATAATCTCCTCCTGTTATTCCCTTACCCATGCTTTGATAATTATCGTTGCCAACCCAAACCGCAACAGCTAACTGTGGTACATAGCCAACAAACCAAACATCTCGCTCAGAAGAGGTAGTTCCTGTTTTCCCTGCTGCTGGGCGACCAATATTCGCTTTGGAACCTGTTCCCCCTGGTTCTAGAACTCCTTGCATCATTGAGTTTAAGCTGGCTGTTGCCCAAGGGTCTAATATTTGTTTTGGTTTAGGGGTATTGTCTAGCAATATGTTGCCTTTACTATCGGTAACTTGGAGAATTACGGTCGTATCAGAACTCCAGCCATTATTAGCGAAGGTGGCAAAAGCTCCAGCCATTTCTAAGGGGGTAACACCTATCGAGCCTAAAGGCAGGGAAATTACAGGCTGCATCGGACTTTTGATTCCCAGTTGACGACAAACTTCGATTACTTTTTCTAACCCTACAGCTTTACCTAGTTTGACCGCTGGAATATTACGGGATTGAGTTAGTGCCTTGGAAAGAGACATCGTGCCACCGAAATCTGTCTTCCCGCCGTAATTTTGAGGTGTGTAGATTCCTCCAGGAATCTGGTAGCTTATAGGAGCATCATTAATTGTAGTTTGTGGGGTATATTTACCACTTGCCAAAGCAGTGTAATAAACAAATGGTTTGAAAGAAGAACCAGGCTGTCTACGAGACTGAACCGCACGGTTAAATTGACTTGATTCGTGATCTATTCCTCCTACCAATGCTTTAACAAAATGAGTGCGAGGATCTACTGCAACTAAAGCAGCCTGATCTGCTCGTAATCCCCAACGCTCCAGCATACTATGACTCTCTTTGATAGATTCCTCAGCCATTTTTTGGAAATCCATATCAATAGTGGTCTGGACTCGAATACCTCCTTGAAGAACTTTATCTTCGCCAAAACGCTCTTCTAATTCTTTAATTACTTCTTCTGTGATAAAGGGAGATTTACTCTTTCTCCAGGCAGTGGGTCTGCCGATTAGTAAAGGGGCTTTAAAAGCAGCCTGTTCTTGTTCTGGAGTAATCCAATTTAAAGTCCGCATTCGTGCCAAAACTTCTTTTTGTCTCTCTTTGGTATTGGCATAGTTTAAAAATGGACTATACTGCTCTGGAGCTTGGATTAAGCCCGCTAATACGGCAGCTTCAGCCAGATTTAACTCAGAAGCACTTTTGTTGAAATAGCTTTCTGATGCAGTTTCAATACCATAGTTGTTGTGTCCCCAATAGATATTATTGAGATACATTTCTAAAATTTGGTCTTTGGAAAATACTTGTTCTACTCTGATGGCTAAAATTGCTTCTGCCAGTTTGCGACTAAAAGTACGTTCACGAGTCAGAAATAAATTTTTGACTAGCTGCATGGTTAAGGTAGAGCCACCTTCGGATACACCACCTCTTTTGTAGTTAGCTATTGCTGCGCGACCAATACTGTAGGGATTTAGTCCATTATGCCGATAGAAATTACTGTCTTCGATCGCCACTACCGCTAACTTAAGATTAGGAGATATCTGGTCTAATGAGGCAACTTCTCGATTGGCTTCTCCATGTAAATTAGTTAGCAATCTACCCTTGATATCATATATGTAGCTAGTTTCGGGGGGAACATAATTACGTAATACTCTGACATCTGGTAGATTACGAAAACTAAAGGCTAAACCGACTAACCCTCCAGCAGCAACAGCGCTAGTAATCATAGAAATGCCTAATATTGTGCCTCCAGCAGCTTGGACAACACCCGCAAAAAATGATTTGGCGATCGCTCGATTACTTTTTGAGTCTTGTTTCTCTAACATGATTTCAGAAGACACGGTGTTTTGATTTCCTCCAGAGACATGATTAGTAGGCTACCGCAATTAAACAGAAAGTCAAGCAGGACTGAATAATCTAATCGATATTGCTCGACAATTGTAACAATCTCTGTTGATTAATTGCCTGCAAAAAAAATCCTCGGCTGACTAACCGAGGAGCAAATAATTCAGGAGAAATCAATATTAATTTGTGTTAATTAATGTAACAAAAAACTCGTAAATATACCAGGTATCGCCACATATACCCTTGCAAGACACGCCTATAGGTAAACTACTACATACAATGATTCCCGTTCTATCAAGTAGGATAATATCTGCCGTTGCGTAGCCTCATTGCAGGAGAAAGGCGCAAGGCAAACGGATTATACTTCCTGGGTGGAGGATTCCACAACGACGCTTACCAATCAATTTATATTATTAGCAGCCAATGATTATTGCAATTACTGCTTTGAAGGGAGGAGTAGGAAAAACTACAACCGCAGTTCATTTAGCTGCATATTTCCAGACCTTAGCACCAACATTATTAATTGATGCAGATAAAAACCGCTCTGCTTTGGTTTGGTCAAAAGAAGATAAGCTGCCTTTTTACGTGGCATCCCAAGCAGGTGCGCCTGGTTTAATTAAAAAATTTACTCACATTATTATCGATACCCCAGCCAGACCTGAAGCAGAAGAACTAGAAGATTTAGCTGCTGGCAGCGATCTGCTAATTTTACCGACAACTCCCAATCACCTAGATTTGGATACGACAGTAAAGGCAGTGGAGTTGCTCAAAACTCTTGATGCTAACTATAAAGTATTGCTAACTAAAGTAGACTCTCGCACTAAGAATAGTAAAGATGCCAAAAAATTCCTCGAAGAAGCACAACTGCCCTTGTTCAAAGAAGAAATTCCGTTATTAGTTGCTTTTCAGCGATCGCCTGGTCTTGGCGTTATTGTCAAAGATTTTCCTGATCGCCGAGCTAAAATAGGCTGGAATAGATACAAGGCTGTAGGTAAAGAAGTTATGTCTTAAGAAAAGCTATAGGCTATAAGCTTTCTCAGAGATAATAAATTTCCCTATCTCCCCAACTTCTTAATATCTCTTCTATCCCAAAGAAAATCACTTTTCAAGCTTACGGGCAACTACGGCATAAAATGGATCGCCTCCTGCTAATCCTAGCATTTGTAAAAAACCAGGTAAAGGAGGTTGATGGACTATTACTTCCGGTTTGCTAAAATCGTCAACTGACTCAAAATACTTTTGAACCAAATTTACCCTGTCCGTATCTGTGCTATCGCGCCAAGCTGCGATCGCTTTTTGATAAAACATACGATTAGAAAAGCTGATAATTACTACACCATTGGGTTTTAAAATACGCTGGATCTCAGACAAAATCGCTTCAGGATACTGTAAATATTGTATCGATACAGTAATTAATACTCCATCAAAATCGGCATCCTCTAAAGGTAATTTGGGGTTTTGATTGAGATCTTGGACAAAATAACGATCTAACTGCGGATTTTTAGCTAATTCCTCTTCATTCATGCCATGACCTTCCACATGAGCAAACTCCATCTCATGCGGTAAATGAGATACCCAGCTACTCATCAAGTCAAGAATGCGCGTGTCTGGCTGAAGTTTGGCTCGATAAAGATTGGTCAGGCGATCGATAAATCCCCGATCTACATGAGTTACCAAACGGGGAGAATTATAAAAAGAAAGATCGTTAGAATTATCTAGTTTAGATCTTTGTTCTGGACGCAACATAAAATAACATTCAGTATTTTTATCAATTAATTTGAATTGTAGAGAGCGATCGCGCTTATCTAATTTACTTGGTCTTTTATCAGTTTAAAATGTTTTTACTCTGCCTGTGGGTTTGTTAGAAAATTGAAGGTGGTGGGCATACTAAACGTAGCCAAGACCGCAATTCAAAATAACAATCATAATAATGAATCAAAAATTAGGATCGCAGCCATTACCACCGCCACCGCCACCACCACCACCACCACCATCAACCTTGGGAATGGCGGGTAATCAGCCAAAACTAGAGAACCACAGCGCGCAAATAAGATCGAGCAAACCACAACGTGCATCTGGTCAACCTTCTCTAGAATACATTATCAAAAAAGCCTACGAACAAGGATGCTCTGATGTACATTTAGGCGTAAATGAAGTGCCGCGAATGCGCGATCGCGGTGAAATGGCTTTGACTAAGTATCCAAAAACCGATCTAAATACGTTTATGAGTTGGATACACGAGGTATTAACCGCGGAAGAAGTAGCTAAATTTAAACACGACCTAGAATTTGATGGTGCGACTCAATATGACTTTGCTAGGGTCAGGATTAATATTTTTGATACTTTACGCGGTCCTGCTTTGGTAATGCGACTGATTCCCCTCAAGATTTTGACCATGGAACAGTTAGGTTTACCCCCTGTGTTTCAGGATATTTCTGATGCCCATAAAGGCTTGATTCTGGTAACAGGACCTACTGGTTCGGGTAAATCGACGACGATGGCAGCGATGGTAGACTACATCAACAAAGAACACGCCAAACACATTATTACCATCGAAGATCCGATTGAATTTGTCCATCAAAGCCAACGTTCTTTAGTTAAGCAGCGAGAAGTTGGTATTAATACCCGTATGTTTGATAATGCCCTCAAGGCAGCACTAAGGGAAGACCCTGATATTATTCTAATCGGCGAGATGCGCGATCGCGAAACGGTTAATACGGCTCTCAAAGCAGCCCAAACGGGTCACCTGGTTATGGGAACTCTGCACACCAATAGCGCAATCAAAACCATTGAAAGAATCTTGACTCTTTATAGTGCAGAAGAACAAGATGCTATGCGGATTGCTATTTCCGAATCATTAGTTGCAGTAATTTCCCAAGGTTTATGTCGGACAACGGATGAAAAAAGAGCAGCGTATCATGACATCATGGTAAACACAGAAACCGTTAAAGACTATATTAAGCAGGGTAAATATGACGAAATTCATTCTTTGATGCAGAACGGAGAATATGACGGTATGATTACCACTAATCAAGCACTATTTTGTCTTTATGAAGAAGGCAGAATTACTGAAGAAGTGGCTCTGGAGATGTCCCCCACGGCTAACGAAATGGCAATGATGCTTCGAGGCAGAGTCTAACATTTAGCATTTCGCATTTAGCATTAAAATTTAAGCTCGCTTTTACTAAAGTCAAAGACTAAAGTTAATCAAGAGTATTCAGAAAAGATAGCTGTTACAAAATCTACCATCTGAATATATCAACGATAAATGATAAATGATAAGTGATAAATGACCAATGTTTTGCCCAACATCTATAAAGGTATTGCTTTGTTTACCCCAGGAGGAGATTTAATTTACGGTATAGATCCAAATAAACAGGCTCAATGGCATATTCATTTATGTCTAGGATTACAAGAAAAATGGGGATTAGTCGATTCTCCCCATTTTTTAGTGCCTGGATACACGGCAACAGTAGAATGCTGGCTAGATCCCCAGTCACAGCAGATCAAAACTATTGCCGAAGTTTATCCAGCCGTACAACGTTTTATTCCTTTGCTACAGGTATTATTTGGACTAGAGCCTACAACCACTTGGCAGATTGCTCCTTGGCAAGAAGAACATTGTAATCGCGCAGTGATTGAAACCTATCGAGCGCATTTTCCTCAGCTTTGGGAACAAAGAGATTTAATTATTCGCCTCGACCCCAAATATTCTTCTCATGGGACTTCAGAAATTAATAATACATTTCTAGATTTAGATTCCAACACACCTAAAATAGCCCCAGGGCATTCAGAGGGTTACGTTTTGCATTTATTTATCAAAAGCGATAATTCTCATGCCGAAGAAACTTTGAGTAGTATTCATCAGCTTTTAGAACAGGGTTTAGCTAATCCTTATACTTTGAAAGTGATTGACATTAGCAAAAATCCTGAACAAGCAGCAATACATCAAGTAACAGTAACCCCTACCTTAGTTAGGGTTAAACCCAAACCTGTCCGACGGATTATTGGACAGTTTGACGATATCCAAAGAGTACTTAATATCATCTCAAGTTTCTAATTAGCGTTTGGTTAAAATTAGCAGATTTTGAAATATAATTTCCTTCAAAATGTATTAGAAAGTCACCATGATGTCATTGTTGCTTACAATCTATATCTATAATATTGCAGTATGATTAAGCAAAACTAAGTTTAAAAGAGTGCTAGCAGGAATTAATCAAGGCAATGCTTTGATAGTAGGGGCAAGTCAAGGGATTGGTTTGGGGTTTGTTCGGTCATTGTTACAGCAGGAGAATATTGCTAAAATTTACGCCACCTATCGGCAAAGAGCAACCGCCGAGCGGCTATTTGAACTAGAAGCTGGGTTTGGCGATCGCCTAGAATGTTTGCAGGTTGATGTCACAGTAGAATCAGACATAGCAGCATTAGCAGCACATATACAAAAGTCAAGTAAACGACTGCATCTAGCTATTTATTGTGTTGGGGTACTGCACGAAGGAGATTTAACTCCAGAAAAAAGCCTAAGACAAATCAACCCCCAGAATTTACTTTATTCTTTTCAGGTTAATAGTATTGGAGCGGTATTGCTAGCTAAGCACCTTATGCCTTTGTTTAAAAAGGGTGAAACTAGCATTTTTGCTAGTGTTTCTGCCAAGGTTGGCAGTATTGGCGATAATCGCTTAGGAGGCTGGT
Organism: Waterburya sp.; assembly: GCA_965218645.1. Lineage (GTDB taxonomy): Bacteria > Cyanobacteriota > Cyanobacteriia > Cyanobacteriales > Xenococcaceae > Waterburya. Next base: position 425,770 of record OZ244627.1, read on the forward strand.
ATGGTTATCGTGCTTCTAAAGCAGCATTGAATATGTTTTTGAAGACTACGGCGATCGAATATAGTCGTAGATGCCCGCAAACTATAGTACTTGCTTTACATCCAGGGACTACTGATACAAGACTATCTCAACCATTTCAAAAAAATGTCCCTCCAGATAAACTTTTTGCTGTAGAACACACGGTTAATCTGTTATCAAAAGTAATTCAACAAGCGGATATAAAAGATAGTGGTAAGTTTTTTGCTTGGGATGGTAGTGAATTACCCTGGTGATTTTATATCAATTATCAATTATCAATAGTTCGGACAAAATTTGGTCAAGGGATCGTGATTTGCTTGCCAAGCTAATTATTGGGGTCGAATCAGAGGTCGCCCCCTGAGACTCCCGTTCAAAACGCATTCTAAAACTTTCTACTTCAATGCGTTTGTACTCAGTAGTTGTCATCTGTACTAGTCATGTCAAGATAAGTTTTCTTATCGTGGCGGTGTCTGTGGGGTAATTGTAGGTTATTGTGTTCGTTCTTTCCACCTTTAAATATTGCTATTCTATAATCTAACTTTAAAATAAATGGGCTGAATTTTTTCTATGACTATCCTTGTAACAGGAGGAGCAGGATACATTGGCTCTCATTCTGTCCTGACATTGCAAAAAGCAGGTTACGAGGTAATTATACTCGACAACCTGGTATACGGTCACCAAGACCTAGTTGAGACTGCATTAAAAACAAAACTAATCGTGGGTGATACTTGCGATCGCGCTTTATTACAGCAAATATTTTCAGAACACCAAATTGACGCGGTAATGCACTTTGCGGCATATGCTTATGTAGGGGAATCGGTTACAAAGCCAGCAAAATATTATCATAACAACGTTATCGGCACTTTTACGCTTTTAGAAGCGATGCTAGAGGCAAACGTCAAGAATTTTGTCTTTTCTTCTACCTGTGCTACCTACGGTGTACCCGAATCTGTACCCATCAAGGAAGAACAGCCTCAAAATCCGATCAATCCCTATGGAGCTACCAAACTAATGGTAGAAAGGATTCTACAAGATTTTAGTCATGCCTACGATTTTTGTTCAGTATGTCTGCGTTATTTTAATGCAGCAGGGGCAGATCCTGACGGGACTTTAGGAGAAGATCATAACCCTGAAACTCACCTCATTCCCTTAGTTTTGCAAACTGCCTTGGGTCATCGTGAATCAATTTCTATTTTTGGCACAGATTATGACACCCCAGACGGAAGTTGTATTAGAGACTATATTCACGTTTTAGATATTGCTCAGGCTCATATATTGGCTTTAAAATATCTTTTAAACAATGGTAAAACAGATGTGTTTAACTTAGGCAATAGTAGTGGTTTTTCGGTAAAGGAAGTAATCGACGCTGCCCGTAAAATAACAGGAAAAGAAATAAAATCAGTAGAATGCGATCGCCGTGCAGGCGACCCTCCTGCACTAGTTGGTAGTGGAGAAAAAGCTCAGAAAATATTAGGCTGGCAGCCAGAGTATTCTAATTTAGAAGCTATTATTAGCCATGCTTGGCAATGGCATCAAAAACGCCATAGCGCAAACCAGTAATTGTCTATAATAGTAGTGAGTATTAAAACTACTGCTTTGCTGCCATTACTTGAACTTTTGACAGTTTCGATAATCCAGTGTTGTATAGGCATCAAAATCCCATATTCTGCTGCTATGGCGATAAATTTTTGGGGTGGAATTAATCCTAATTGGGTTTGAAGAGCTAGAACTGGGTAAACTTAGACAAAGGTTTAACTTTGTCTGTATCAGCTTAAATGAATTGAGATTTCAGGCTTCACTAGTCATTTTGGCTAGTGAAGCCTGAGCGAGATTGACGTTGATTTGTTGATACTTGGGGTTATAGCCAACTACTAATCGATCCAACAAAAAGATAATCAGGTTAATGTCGTTGTTTTTGGCAGCACTACACATTGCCTCAATGCTGATTTCAAGATTTTCGGGAATAATGCGACTAGCATTTTTAACTACTAACACTTTTTCGTGGTTAGTAGATTCATATTCTTCTCCCTCAACTAGCAACTCTTCAAATAATTTTTCTCCTGGTCTTAATCCTGTAAAGATAATTTCAATATCTTTGCCCACTTCATATCCTGAAAGACGAATTAAGTCTTTAGCTAGGTCAAGAATCTTCACTGGTTGACCCATATTGAGCATAAAAATTTGACCCTGGCTATTTTGATTGCTAAGTAAAGCCTGTAATACCAACTGTACTACTTCAGGAATAGTCATAAAATAGCGACAAATCTCAGGATGGGTAATAGTTATGGGTCCTCCTTTGGCAATTTGTCGGCTAAAAGTCGATATGATACTACCTCTGCTGCCCAAAACATTACCAAAACGAACTACCGCATAAGATTTACCGCTAATTTGAGCAGCTTTTAGCACCAGCATTTCCGCAGTACGTTTGCTCGCACCCATAATATTAGTTGGGTTTACTGCTTTGTCTGTGGAGATCATCACAAAGTTAGCGACATTGTATTTGATCGCCAAATCTAGCAGATTTTTAGTTCCCAAAACATTATTAGTTATTGCTTCGGGGGGATTTGATTCCATTAAAGGTACTTGCTTATGTGCTGCTGCATGAAACACAATATCGGGAGTGTAAAGGCAAAAAGCAGTTTCTAATCTTGATTGGATTCTTAGATCGGCAATAAAAGGAATTAATTCAGTTAACTGTTTTTCTGGCTTGGCTTCTTGTTTTAATATTTGCAGAACTTGCTCTAATTCTTCTTGAATATTGAAGATAGAGTTTTCACCGTGTCCTAATAAAATTAGTTTAGATGGGCGACAGCGAAAAATTTGACGACATAGCTCACTGCCAATTGACCCGCCAGCACCCGTAATCAAGACTGCTTTACCTTCTATGAGTTTGAAGACTTTCTGGGTATCAGTTTGAATTGATTCGCGCCGTAACAAATCCTCAATTTTAACTTCCCGTGAGCTAGTTACCTTGTTGTCATTGCTTAAAATTTCGTTAGCAGTCGGGAGGGTAATAACTTTAATGCCGATCGCCTGACACATATCGACAATTTCTCTAATTACCTTGCCTGAAGTGCTAGGCATGGCGATTACCACCTGACGAATATTTTGAGAGGCTATAATTTCAGGAATTTCATAGCGATTGCCCAACACAGGCAATCCCTGAATGTTTAAACCTAGTTTACGGGGGTTGTCGTCTACAAAGGCTACGGGATTCAACCCTAATTTGAGATTACGCCGCATTTCTTGTAGAATGAATACTCCTGCATCTCCTGCCCCTACAATTAAAACGCGATCGCGACGATAAAAATTTTTTCTTTGTTGATTTTTTTGCTCTGCTGCTCTAATGCTAAAACGAACTCCTCCAATTAGAACAAACGTCAGAATCCCATCAAGCAGGGGTAAAGAAAGAGGTACTAAAGAGTTGGATAAACCAAATACATATTCTAGGAGGCTGAGGACAACGATCTCTATTATGACCGCAGATGCAGTTAAAGCTGTCATCTGAGTTAGCTCATCGATACTGGCATACTTCCAATATCGTTTGTAAAAACCACCAAGTGTAAAAACTATCAGCTTAATTAAAGAAAAAATGAGGGTCGCAACAATTAAACCACTTCTATACTCATGCAGCTGCCCAAAATCGTCTAGTCTTAGGCTTGTTCCTAATAATGGAGTTAAAGAAAAAATAACTGCATCAAAGATAAAAGAGTGACGATTATCGAGTCTAAGCAGTCTCTTATCTAGATTTAGCAGTTTGCTATTTAGCTTTTTGAGCCTCATTTTTTATTCTTTAATTCAAAGCTATCTTTTAAGTGGTCTTTAAAATTGATATATAGATAAAATTTTGGTTCTTAATCAATAAAGTATGAAGTAACTATAAAGCAAAGCAAAAATACTAAGCAATTTTAGGCTACGGGATTAAGCAAATATACTTATGTTGAATTTGGGTAAAGCTTCTTTTAGGTCAAGGTAATTAAACGCATCATACTAAATCCGATTTACAACACGGGAGTGGAATATGCTTTTTAACCAAAAGCATTTCCTCCCGTCAAAACCTACTTTCAAACTGGGAGTCTCAAACCAGCTTAAACCTTCTGCCTCCTGCACGAACTGGAGTTCGTCGCCGTTCCAAAGGAACGTCGGTGCGTAGAGAGCGCACGCTTTCTGCCTTCACACAACTTTTAAATAGTGTATCCAAACAGGATTTAGTATCAGGTATTTACTGAATGAGATCCCAAGACTAGTAATATTAATACTAACCTATACTACTTTCGTAGGTATATATTCATAGACCCTTTGAAAACTAGCGAGAAACTTCATCAAAAGTTTTTATTTTATTGATAAACTAAATAGCCTGAGTTCAGGATAAGCCCCAACCCTTGTTCTTTCTCTAGCTGAAAATACCATTCCTGGGCAAAATAACCCTCGAAATTGTCTCAACCCGAACTGACGCTAAGTTTGGTGGTTAATTTTCAACCTCAATTGGTTAAGTATTTGTAAAAGCTTTTGATTTTGAGCGTCGGTGCCAACAGTGATACGCAGCTTGTTATTTAATCTGGGCAAGTTGAAATAGCGAACTAGAATGTCCTGTTGCTTTAAAGATTGATAGATTGCTTGGGCTTGATTATCTGGAGGAGTAACTAATAGGAAGTTGCCTTGAGAATCTCTTACTTCAAAACCAATTTGTTTTAGATCTGTGGTTAATAAGGAACGCGATCGCTTTACTTTGGCTACACAAGCATTTTTATACTCTTGGTCTTCCATTGCTGCTGCACCGACTAAAATAGCAACAGCATCAACGTTATAGCTATCTTTAACTTTAAATAAGCCTGATAATAACTGAGGGTTGGCAATGCCAAAACCAAGACGTAAACCCGCTAGGGAGTAACCTTTAGAAAGGGTGCGTAGGACAATTACGTTAGCAAATTCTTGAACTAAAGATAGTGCCGAACACTCAGCAAAATCAACATAGGCTTCATCTATGGCTAATACACCAGATAGTTTGTTTGCCAGTTGGCGTAAATCATCTAGGGGAACAAGATGACCAGAAGGACTATTAGGAGTTGCGATGAGAGTGAGCGCACCAGCAGCAGCAGCTAGTTCTTCAATGGGTAATTTATAATCTTCGGCATAAGGCACTTCTACTACATCTGCGGGCTGGATTGATGCCAACGTGCGGTAAAGTACATAGGAAGGCATTGGATATACTACCTTGCGTTCTTTTCCCTCAGCACAGGCGCGGATGAGAACGTTCAAAAGATCGTCGCTACCATTGGTCACAATAATCCAGTCTGCGGGTACTTCTAAAGCTGTGCTGACTGCATGACAAAAATCTTTAGCGTAAGGATCGGGGTAACGACGTAACCATTCACTATCTAGATTGCGTAATACTTCTATCGCTTTTGGTGAAGGGGGATAGGGATTCTCGTTGGTGTTGAGCTTGATGATTGACGTGCCTGGTTTGGGCTGTTCTCCAGGGGTGTAACTTTGCATTAAGGCGATCGCCCGACGAAAATAGTTCATTTCTTCAGCCTTCCTGAACGGATGATGCTCACAATCAACCATAGTCCCAGAAAACTAGCCACTGCAAACAGAACATTACTCAAAATAGAGACTTGAGTAGTAGATGAGCCTGTAGAGATAATTGCTGCGCCCATAATCAAAGAGCCAACCAAAATACTAAAGGAAAGACGATTAGCCGAATCTTTAATGCTCAGAGATAAAGTGTCTAGCTGACGAAGGTTAATATTCCATTGCAGAGTTTCTGAGGTGATTCGATCTAACAATAACTCTACCATTCGCGGCGATCGCAATGAAAGACTCTTAAAATCTAAGCCAATCCGTAATAATGTCTCAACGGGTCTTTCTCCTAATAGTTGGCGACGAAACACATCTGCTACTAGAGGTCTAATTTGATCGAGCAGGTTTACTTGAGGATAAAAACCCCTGGCTACTCCCTCTAAGTTAGCTAGAGTCTTAGCATACAGCCCCATGTTGCTAGGCAGACGAATTTTATTATTGCGAGATACCTGTAAAACCTCATAAATTACTTCGCTAAAATTGATCTCTGAAATGCTGCGATTATAGTATTTACGCAGCATCTTGTCGTAGTCATTAGTTAAATTCTTTAAATTTACCTGCTGACCACCTTCGGCTAGTTCTAGTGTTAATTGACTACAGCGACGACCATCGAGATCGACAATTGCCAACAACATTTCTGTCAAAATCTGCTGGGTTCGGGGATCTAAGCGACCAACCATGCCACAGTCAAGAATCGCCAAGCGACCATCCTGAAGATAAAATATATTGCCTGGGTGAGGATCGGCATGAAAGAAACCATCCACATATACCTGTTTAAAAAAAGCTCGAAACAAGAGAGTGGTTATTTCGCTACGCTGGCTGGCTTCATCTTTATTATCCCTCATTTGAGGCAAACGAGCTTCTAAAATCGGCACCCCATCTAACCATTCGATAGTCAATAACCTAGTGCTGGTCAAATCATCATATACCTGGGGAATAACTAGCTGGCTCGAATCAAACCACTTGCTGTCGGTCAAATTTTGACGTAGCTGGTCGGTATATTTAGCCTCGGTGGTGAAGTCTAATTCAGCCGTTATAGCATTACTAAATTCTTCTGCTAAACCAACAATATCAAAGTTCTTGCCAAATTCCGTTAGGGAAGCCAATTCTGCCAAGCTTTTAATTAGAGAAATATCTCTAGCAACTACTGCCTCAATGCCAGGACGCTGTACCTTGAGAGCCACCTGTTGACCATCAACTAATACGGCGCGATATACCTGACCAATTGAACCTGCGGCGATCGCATTACGGTCAATATCATTAAATATAGTTTCTAATGGTTGAGATAATTCCCTTCTGATTAAAGCTTCTACCTGTGACCAAGGCACAGGAGGGACGTTAGTTTGCAAGTCGGTTAAAGTGTCTACGTAGCGTCCAGGCAAAAGATCTGGGCGAGTCGAAAGCAGTTGACCAAGCTTGACGTATACTGGTCCTAATTCAATCAAAATATTGCGTAGAACCTCTGGAGAAGGCAGACGAGGTTCATCTGACTTATTACCAGTTAACAACCCCCGCGCATAATCCCAACCGTTACGCAAGACTACTTCAGCAATTTCTCTTTGGCGAGAGGTGTTTTTGGTTAAAGCAAACATTTTTTATACGTTTTATACGCTTAATGTAAATTTGCAACTAGATGCGGTAATGCGGGCGATGCGCCTTTGGGAAACAAATAACTCACCTACACCTATCTATATGAACAGGATTTAGTATGATACTGATTAAAGTCAATATAGCCTAAATTTCTAGCAATCATAAGCTGGCATCTTCAAGAAGAACGATTGACACTGTCGTACCTAGTCGTCTAGTTCACCCAGCAGTTGCTGTACTAATTCTTGCAAGGCATCGACGATCGCACTGTAGGCAATATTGCGCGGAAATTTGTGGCGCGATCAAGATTCACTAAAATACATCTATGATTCAAAGTTATTATTGGTTTGGAGTGATTATTTGAAAACATCTAAATGCGGTAGCTCGATCTCACTAGATTATTTTCTAAATAGCTCAGCTATCGAACAAAATAATAGAATACAGATAACTTTTATTTAGCGTGTAGGCAGCAAGGCAAAATAATGAACGCTTTAGAACTACAAAATACTTTAAACCTCAATGATTCAAATCTGCCTTATCCAGATCCCATGCACCCAGTTGTGGTTCACTTTGTAATTGCCATGGTGTTTTTTGCTTTTTTCTGCGATATCGTTGGCTATTTCTTTCACAAACGGCATCTGCATGAAGTAAGCTTCTGGAATCTGTTTGTTGCTACAGCAGCTATTTTTGTGGCAATTTTATTTGGTCAGTTTGAAGCAGGTTTGGCGACTCCTTACGAAGCAGCCCAACCCGTGTTGAATTTGCATACTTTAATCGGTTGGTCGCTTTCGGGAATACTTGCTTTCATTACTGGTTGGCGATTTGTGATTCGCAACCGTAATCCTTTAAAAGTTTCCTCTGTTTATCTCGGTGCTGCTACATTTTTAATTGTGATAGTAAGTCTTCAAACATTCTTGGGAACACAGCTAGTTTGGGAATACGGGCTTCACGTTAAGCCTGTAGTCGAAGCCATGAACAAAGGTATTTTAAAATGAACTCAGAACTAATTAACCAATTACAACAGTTGGGCATCAATCTAGGAGCTAACGGGCTACCCTATAAACTACCTATACATCCAGTTTTGGTTCATTTTACTCTGGGTCTATTTATTATCGGCATTATTTTCGATCTAGCGGGAACTTTTTTTGCTTGGGAAAAACCAATTCTTAAATTTTTGGCTCTGCCAGCATTTCGTTCTGGCTTTTATACTGTAGGCTTTTACAACGTGCTGGCTTCGTCGGCAATTACTTTTTTTACCGTTACCGCAGCTTTCCTGGAAATTATGCTGGCTCAACCGCCTCTTAATGAGAAAAGTGCCTGGGGTTTAGGAGCAGGTACGACAATGATTTTGCACGGTCTTGGCGGAGTTTTACTGTTGTTTGCGATCGCGGCTATGGCGGTTTGGAGAGGACTACAGCGTTATCGCTGGCGTAAGGAGCGATCAAGAGAAGTGATGTGGAGTTATTTATTAATAGGAGTTGCTATTATAGGCATTCTGTATATTCATGGAACATTAGGAGCGCATTTAGGCGGTGATTTTGGGTTTCATAATACTGCTGGTAATTTATTGAAGCAAGGATTAGATCCTAATATTTTACTGAAGAAAGACCTTTAAATAAATATTTTAAAGTACTATATTTGGCAATCAGAATTAGGAAATTATGTCTAAAACTTTTGAATATATTTTGATGGCTGTAGGAATGGTAGCAATTATTGTAATTAGCTACTGGCTAGGGCAAGTATCCTATTCCTGGATGCCTATCGAAGCATCTACAGATGCCCAACACATTGACGATTTATTTAGCTTTCTCGTAACCCTAGGAGCGGTGATTTTTCTCGGAGTTATAGGAATGCTGGTATATTCGCTAATTTTTGATCGGGCTGCCTCTGGTGACTACAGCGAAGGACACGCTTATAGACATAATTGGAAGCTAGAGGTTGTTTGGCTCGTAATTCCCACAGCTTTAGTATTATGGATTGGCATCTACAGCCTCAATATTTATACTCGTATGGAAATTGCGGGACCCAAAAATCTCTTGGCATCGACAGCCGAACCAGCCTATCAAGAAGTTGTAGATTGGGATGCTAATAAAAATATAGGAGAGACAATCGGCGTAGTGGCAAAACAGTGGGCTTGGGATTTCCACTATCTTAATAAAGGTATTACTCACGAACTACACCTACCAGTTAATCAACGGGTTCGTCTGATGTTGCAGTCAGAAGATGTGCTACACGGTTTTTACGTACCTGAATTTCGGATTAAGCAAGATATTATCCCCAGTCGCAATATTGCCTTTCAATTTATTCCTACCCGCGTTGGCAAATATACGCTCCGCGATTCCCAGTTAAGCGGTACTTATTATGCCGTAATGGAAGCAGATGTATATGTAGATACGGCAGAAGATTACCAAAAATGGTTGGCGCAGGTAACTGCCGGTGCCTCTGATTTCAATTTAGCAGCGACCGAATACGCCAGTTCACAAAGGAGAGCTTTTAACAGTCATTATCCCACAGTTATTCCTGCTCAAACTAGCCAAATTACTGCAAGCAACTATTTAAATAAAAATGATCAATAATTACACTGCTCATGGCGTTAGCATTCCCGAATTTGCAGGTCCACTTAGCGAATCAGAAAAAAACTGGGGACGCTACTTTACTTTTAGCATTGACCACAAAGTCATTGGCGTTCAATATTTAGTCACTGCATTTACTTTCTTTTTAATTTCTGGTTTGCTGGCAATGATCGTGCGAGCCGAACTGATCACTCCCGCATCAGATTTAGTTGATCGCCCTTTTTATAACGCTTTGTTTACCGTCCACGGTACGGTGATGATTTTTTTGTGGATCATACCTTCGATCGTCGGTATCTCCAACTACGCAGTTCCGCTGATGATTGGAGCCAAAGATATGGCATTTCCCAAATTAAATGCGATCGGCTTTTGGATAATTCCCCCTGCGGGTCTATTCTTAATTTCTAGTTTTTTCCTGCCAAGCGGTGCGGCACAGGCAGGCTGGTGGAATTATCCACCTCTAAGTATTCAGAATCCATCGGGTAATTTGCTTAATGGCGAACTTTTTTGGGTTATCAGCATTATTCTGTTGGGGATCTCCTCAATTATGGCAGCAGTCAACTTTGTAGCCACAATCGTTTGGCTGCGTGCGCCTGGGATGTCTTATTTTCGGCTGCCGCTCTTTGTTTGGACAGTTTTTACTGCTCAGTTGATGCAGCTGATTTACCTGCCCGCTTTAACAGGGGTAGCAATTATGACCCTTGTCGATCTCACTCTCGGCACAAACTTTTTCCAACCCTCAGCCCAGGGCGATCCCGTTCTTTATCAACACCTGTTTTGGTTTTATTCTCACCCCACTGTTTATGTCTGGGCATTGCCAGCATTTGGTATTTTTTCGGAGATCATTCCTGCTTTTAGCCGTAACCCTCTATTTGGCTATCGCACAGTGGCGATCGCTACAGTTAGTTTTGTACCCATAACTGGCTTCGTCTGGGTGCATCATATGTTTGCTAGCGGCACACCCCAATGGCTTAGGGTAGTTTTTATGTTTACTACAGAGCTTGTTGCTATACCTACAGGAATAAAAGTTTTTGCCTGGACGGCTACTATCTGGAGGGGCAGGCTTCATTTAGAAACGCCAATGCTATTTGCCATGGGTGGCGTGGTTATGTTTTTGTTTGCAGGTATTACTGGGGTAATGCTCGGTGCAATGCCTTTTGACCTCCACGTCAACAACACCTATTTTGTTGTGGGACATTTCCACTACATCGTCTATAACACGATTACCATGGCTCTGTTTGCTGCCATCTACTATTGGTTTCCTAAAATTTCGGGACGGATGTATTCTGAAGGCTGGGGTAAAGTACATTTCTGGCTGACTTTCCTTGGTGCTAATCTCTGCTTCTTTCCCATGCTTCCATTGGGCTTACAGGGAATGTTACGTCGTATATCTTCCTACGATCCACAATACACAGGTTGGAACATTCTGGCTAGCTTAGGATCTTTTCTACTAGGAGTTTCCATCTTGCCTTTTATTGCCAATATTGTCAGTTCTTGGCTACAGGGAGCAAAAGCACCCAAAAATCCTTGGCTAGCCACAGGACTAGAATGGACGACTTTTTCTCCGCCGCCTGAAGAAAACTTTGAAGAAATTCCGATTGTGGATTCGCCTCCTTATGATTACGGCAAAGCCAAATATTCCGATCCGCGCCTAGCTAACGAGTAGTTTTAATACACAATGACAAGTTCTACCCCAAATCCTAAAAGAGTTCCAGATGAAAGTCCATTTCCTTTGCACAAATTGCGAAAATTTTTGCCAAAGTGGCTGCGAAAATTTTTGCCGACTGGTGGGGGCGATCATAATCGAGAAGAGGAAAAAACTCTCTTTGGTTTTGTAACTTTCTTAATTTCAGAGAGCTTTGTTTTTTTAAGTTTTATCCTTAGCACGATCGCTTTGCGTTTGACCGCTACTGAATGGCTGCCCCCTGGGGTTTCAGGACCAGAGATATCTACCATAACAATTATTTCTTCAGTAGTCCTGCTGTCTAGCAGTATTGTGATTTATTTTGCCGAGCGCGCACTAAAAAAAGATAAACTCTGGCAATTTCGCTTATTGTGGCTGCTGACAATAGTAATGGGATCTTTCTTTCTGATCGCCGAGATTAAAGAGTGGCTCGGTAATGATTTTGGACCATCAACGGGAATGGTAGGCTCTACGTACTATTTATTGACGGGCTTTCATGGACTGCACGTTACTGCTGGCATTATTTTACTGAGCATTATGCTTCTACGCTCTTTTATTCCCAATATTTATCGAGATGGTCACTATGGGTTGACGGCAATTTCTTTGTTCTGGCACTTTGTTGATGTACTTTGGATCTTCCTGTTTTCTTTGATCTATCTTTGGTAACAAATGTAGGGAGTACGCAATATCGGTTAACTAATAAGAAATATGTGTCGATAAGATTGGCAATTATGGTAATGGTGAAAAAAGCGGAGTTTCAATTAAAATACAAGTTCCGCGATCGCTTTGACTTTCAACTGTAATTTTTCCGCTCAATCGATCGCAGCGTTATTGCATTCCTTCTCAACCACAGCTACCGCGATCTAAAACAACCTGCGCATTGAATCCTCGTCCATTATCTTGAATTTGAAGTATAATTGTAGCTGGTTTTAAGATAAGTTTGATCGCCAGGTTTTTTGCTCTAGCATAAAGATAATTATCCTTGTGGTACGATATTCACCTTTAAATTTGACGCTCGATCGAAAGAACAAATGCTACTAAAAACCAACTCCATCAAGCTATAGCAGCAGAAATTGCTTTCTAACCAACAAAACCAGCATTAAACTGTTTAAGAAGAGTATTTAAAACAAAGGTATTAATTGACAAAAATAAGATTTAATCAGCTAAATCAACTAAAGCTTTTGAGTCAAAATTAATCGTACCTGAGCTTGAATAGCGATAACGATCGCCCAGAAATACTGATAGCTTGATGTTAGTTTGATCGGAAATAGAAATATGCTTTACGGTGCATACCTGCATTTTATTTTTAAAGTAAGCAATAATATGATCGCCAGTCTGAATATTTAGGGCTTGGATTTTCATACCTACTATTTTATCTCAAATTTAAACAAGACTTAAATCAAGCCTGAAAATAAATTAGGATCTTATTCTATCTACCTTCAATCACTTTGATAAAATGTCAACAGAACCATGGCTAGAAAATCCTAGATGTTCGTAGGCTTTGGCAGTAACTATTCTGCCTCGGTGGGTACGACTAAGATAACCGTTTTGCAACAGGTATGGCTCATAAACCTCTTCAATAGTTTTGCGATCTTCTCCTGTAGCAGCAGCGATCGCTTCTAAGCCGACAGGTCCACCATTAAACTGTTTGATAATTGTATTTAATACCAGGCGATCTGTCCAATCCAAACCTTCTCGATCCACATCAAATAAGTCCATAGCCGTAGCTGCTAATTCTGCGGTAATGGCTTCGGCTTTTTGCACCTCCACATAGTCTCTAACCCTTCTTAACAGGCGGTTAGCAATACGGGGTGTTCCGCGAGAACGACGAGCAATTTCGATCGCCCCAGACTCGGTTATCGGCGTACTAATAATTTCTGCGGTGCGTTTGACAATCAAAGTGAGTTCATCTAATTCATAAAAGCGTAGTCTTTGAATAATACCAAAGCGATCTCGCAACGGTGAAGAAAGAGAACCAGCTTTGGTGGTTGCACCCACAAGAGTAAAGGGAGACAAAGAAATACTGCGGGTTTTGGCAGTCTGTCCCTTACCAATAGTCACATCCAGACGAAAATCCTCCATAGCAGGATAGAGTAGTTCTTCCGTCATCCGATTTAGGCGATGAATTTCATCGATAAACAAAATATCTCCTGGCTGAAGATTTACCAGTAGTCCTGTAATATCTCTGGGACGTTCTAAGGCTGGTGCGGAGGTTATTTTGCAGTTAACTCCCATTTCTGTGGCTAAGATCAAAGATATGGTGGTTTTACCTAACCCTGGAGGACCATACAATAGCAGATGATCTAAAGAGTCTTGTCTACCTTTGGCAGCAGCGATCGCAATATTAAGAATACCTTTAAGATCCTTTTGTCCTATATAGTCTGATAATCGCTGAGGACGAATTTTATCTTCAGTATTTTCCGTTTCCTCATCGTTTGCCTGTGCCAACATCAAGTCTGGTTCAGATTGACGTTGGCGGGGTGGAAATGGCTGTTTTGGAGTTGAGTCGGATGAGTCGGAAGATCTTTTGATTGCCATTGCAGCTAATAATATCAGGTTCAGTTGAATAGTTAAATACTTTGGATAACAGGGGATTGGGAAAAATTTTATTTTAAGCTAGAGATTAGTTTGACTTTGTTCTCGGCTTTAAGTTTATTCTCACCACAGAAATTAGCGTTCGTCTATCTTTCAAATTAACTAACTTTCAGACAATAACTGGGACAACTGAGTCTAAAAGAGCTTACAATTTCATTTCATAGCGATATTCATCACTTGTGGCATCTTTAAAGCAATCTGCATCAAACTTTGTAGAAACACAATTAAAACCTAGTGACTCAGCAAGTCGAATCGAGGCAATATTGCGCCTATCCATCTCTACTACTACAGTCTCGATCCTAAAATTTTGGGAAAGATAGTTCAGCATACACTTACATCCTTCTTTGGCAAATCCCTGTCGCCAAAACTGAGAAAATACCGTATATGCAATATTAGCAGTGAAATCTGAATAAACCGTTGCTTCTAGCGTCCCAACATACACATTAGTTTTGCGAATACGCATTACCCAATTTAACCATGTCTCACACCTGTCGGGTGAGAGTCTAAAAAATAATACACAATATCGTTTCTGTAGTGCATGGAGAGAAATTGGTGGCTCTTTAGGAATAAATTTGTACAGCTTTTCGTCTAATAATTGTTTATATACAATCGCTGCATGATCGCCAGTTAATGGCTCAAGAAATAATCGTGGAGTTTCTAAAATTGCCTCGGTAACAGTTGGCTTCATCTTTACAAATTTGATAGTCATTCCAATTAGTTGACCTATTGCGAGAGATCATTTTAGAACAGATAATTCTCGTAAGAAGGGCGATATCTCCGCAGGAGATGCTACGCGATCGCGAATTGCTTTTACATAATCTTATAATTTTTATTTGCAATGAATATCTTGTTTAAGCAAAAATCTCTCCCTGGTATTAAACTAATTTCAAGATAAATATTTTTAGAAGCAAGGTTTTATATGCGTTTAACTGTACCTATGACCATGATGGAGTTTTTTCGCAAGAGCGAAGGCAAATGGTATACAGAAAGAAGCGTTCATCATTTTGACATTGTGGCGGATGAATCAGGAGAATCCAACTTAATTATTAAAGTTGTTGAACCTGATGACCCAAAAGTTAAGCAGGTTTGCGATGTGCAAAAGATAGATCCTAGTAAGGCAAAGGGTGGCGGTAGCTTTAGTTGGCAAGATAACTTAGAAGAAAAAGAACCAAATCCTAACTATGCTGCCATTTTAATTGATGTCCCTGATGATCAAACAGGACGCAGTGGCAAACTGATTCGCGATAAAGGTTATGTCGATGGCTTACCAGTGATTAGTCGCTACTGGTTTGGCGAAGACGGCATCTTAACTATTAACACAGACTACGATAATAACCAGGGGCAAGAACGCTGCTGGTTTTTAACTGATGATTTTAGAGTTAGGGTTAGCACAATTCAAATGCTCAATGGTGTAAGTCTCATGGCTTATTGTTCTGAGCGTCGCTGTGTCTCCAATGAGGAACTAAAGAAAATGGCTCAGAGTCATGTTAATTAATGTGCTGAATTCTAACTTATTACTAAATGTTAGCTTTAAGCTTTTGGCTATTAGCTTCTTGCTCAACAAAGGACTTGTCCGCATATAGCTCAACGGGGGGAACCCCCCTTCGGGTTCAGCAGTTTGCTCGCCCTCGACAATAACCTCAACGGGGGGAACCCCCGCAACGGTTTTGTCTCGCAACGGAGGGAACCCCCGCAACGCAATTACTTCACCGCAACGCTTCTTGAAGCAGTCGCTTTATGCCAGGAAACCTGTCCACCGCGCTGCTTCGCTTTTTCGCGCTTTTAGCTTTTTGGATTTATATACGGTGTAATCTACCCAAGAGTTGTAACGTCGAGCATAATAATCTAGAATCGCTGCGACTTGTTCTTGAGCAGTTTCGTCTGTTTTATCTGTGTATTTAATTTCTAAAGCTGCAACTTGGCTTTGGTAATAATCAAACTTTTCAGATTCATCATGTTCAATCGAGCGAAGGAATAGACTGGTATCAATTCCCTGTACCTGTCGTAAATGAGCAGCTACTTCTCGATATACTCCTAAAGGTAGATTGGGACAAGTAAGCTGCTGCTTATGCTGCCCTATAGCTGGTGACTGCATAGATAAATTTTGAACCACAAATATATTAATAGCTCTATTTTCGCACTTAATTCATCGCTCTCCAATTAGAAATCTCAATTAGTAGGGCAGAACCATTGCATAATATAAAGATATACTAAGAGTCTGGTTTTGGTAAGTAGTTCCCAAAAAGAGCTACAGTGGAGGACTCTTAGAATAGATAAATTGTTTGATAGAAAAAATTAATATTAATTATGAAAACTGTTTCCGATAGTAAAAGGGCTTTTTATGCTGCTTATCCTCGACCAATCAACTCTGTATATCGCCGAGTGATAGAAGAGTTACTGGTGGAAATGCATCTTTTATCAGTAAATGCCGATTTTAAGCCCGATCCCGTTTATTATTTGGGAATTGTCACTTCTTTTGAGCGTTTGATGCAGGGCTATCAGCCTGAAGCAGACAAAGAGAAAATTTTTAATGCCATCTGTACTTCTACAGATGGCGATCCGCAAAACTTTAAATCTCAAGCAGGTATTTTATTAACATTAGCCAAAGATAAATCTATTGATGAGCTAACGGCTTGGTTGAGCAATCCCTCGGCTGAAGGGGAAGCAGGTTACATCGTTGAACCCATTAAAGCGATCGCCACTAATGATAACTTTAAATATAGTCGTCCTTTTGCGATCGGCGTATATACTCTTTTGGAAAAATGCGACAGTGAAGTAGCTCAAAATCGAGAAAAGCGCGATGAATTTGTGGGTACTATTGCCGACAATTTAGGTTTGCCTAGCGAAAAGATGAAAAAAGATTTAGAGCTATATCGTGGCAACCTCGAAAAAATGGAACAGTTGCTTAAGGTAATAGAAGATGTTTTGGAAGCTAGCCGTAAAAAGAGAGAAAAAAGAGAACAGGAAAAAATAGATTTGGCAAAAAAAGAAGACCAAATTAATGAGGAAGTTGAAGAAGCAACAGCAGAATAGATAAGTAAGTAGGTAGGTGAGCCAAATTAATTAGAAGTAGAAGATGGTTTGGTAGAGAATTGGGGAATTAAGGAATAAGAAATTAATTTGTGTACTCCCTTATCCCTCATCCTTTATTATTCATCCCTCAAAAGACCTTAATCCCTTAATTAATCCGCTTATTTTGGCAATTACTTGAGTTGGAGTCATTGATTTCAATAGATAGTCATCAACTCCTGATTTGGCAAAATTTTCCCATTCTGTATTGTTTAATTCATTCCCCAGTAAAACTAAATTAGTATTTTGGGCAAATGTCTTTTGGGCAATAGTTTGAGCAACATTTTTCACAGCTATTTCCGAGCAATCACGATCTACAATAATAATTCTTGGCTGCAATAGTTCAATTTGATTCATTGCCGTAACCGAATCCATCAGCCAAACCACCTGACATTCAATAGTATTGAGTAGCTGGCAAATAAAAGTAGCGTTTTCCTCATCCTCAGTAATTAGCATAACTGTTTGAGAAGTCAGATTAGTCTGATAATTAACAGATGATTGAGCATTTAAATTCGGCTGGAAGGGAATTTTTTCTGGCAGATAAACTGTGAATATTGAACCTTCTCCCGAAGCTGATTCGACTTCGATATTTCCACCATGTAATTCTACTAACTTCTTGGTTAGAGCTAACCCTAAACCAGTACCGCCTTGGGTGCGCTGACGAAAATCTTCTAACTGTTTGAATTTCTCAAATAGTAAAGGAATTTCTCGATCTGTAATTCCAATCCCCGTATCTTCTACCTGCAAAACTACCTGACGTTTTTCTCGCCAAAGCCTTAGAATTACTTCCCCTCTGGCTGGGGTAAACTTAATACCATTGCTGAGGAGATTAAATAAAATTTCTTTTAATCTTATTTCATCAGCAAAAAAGTAATCTTGGTCTAGCTCAAGTTTTATTTCGGGAATTAGAGTAATTTGCTTTGCTCTGGCAATCTCCTGGAGCATCTGTATCGACTCTCTGGCTACTCCAGTTAAAGAGATCTGTTGAATATTCAACAGGTGTTTACCTGATTCTACTTCTGAAAACTCTAAAATATTATTAATTAAGGTCAACAAGTGCTTGCCACTTTGTTGAATGAGGTAAAGATATTCCTGCTGTTTCTCTGGAGACAAGACTGTTGTTTGTTTGGTAGATGATAATTGCAGCAGAGTACTAGACAAACCGATAACGCAAGTTAGAGGAGTACGTAATTCGTGACTCATGCTGCCTAAAAACTCATGTTTAGACTTACTAGCAGCTTCTGCGGCAATGAGAGCATCTTTAATTTGTTGTGCTTGGTTTTGAACTTGTTTTTCTAGTAATAATTTCTGCTGCTGTAATTGCTGATATGATTGATGATGGTGGATTGCGATCGCTAAATACTCAGATATTTGACGCAAAAACTGGATATCTTGCTGATGCCATTGTCTTGACTCAAAACATTGATGAGCAATAATAAATCCCCATAGCTTGCTTTCTACTCTAATTGGAGTAACAGCCTTAGCTCTTACTTTTAGCTTGGTCATTAAATCTTGAAGACAAGGATTAAGTGTAGAATCTAGTTTGACATCATCAATAACTAAATTAAATCCTTGACGATATTTATTTATCGATTGAGGAATCTTACGCCAACAAACTTCATCCTGAAAATACAAAGTAGAAGTAATATCCTGGTTTTTTCTGCATTCATAGGTAACTGTATCTATAAGCTCAACAGGTTTTGAACTGACAATATTAGACTCTAAAGGAACATCTAATTGATAAATCAAAAGCCTATCTAATGCCAAAAAATCACAGCTGCGATCGATGGCTGTTTGAATAATTTCTGATAAATTTAGATTCTGGCTAATCTGGATTTTGATTTGCTCAAATATGCGCTCTTGTTCCACTTGATAGTGTAATAATTTGGCTATCGGTGGAGTTGGGGGTGAATTATGTTTAATTTCCGAGTTTTCTGCCTCATTTATGAGTAATTTAACTACCTTGACGATAAATTCCGCAAAATCATTATGATTGTGGATTAACTTATTAATAAAATTTATTTTTAAATATTCAACAACCGCAATTTCCCATTTTTGTTGGCAACTAAGCTGGATTAGCTCTTGGGTAATTATTGAGGGATCAAAAGCTAATGTAACCTGGTATTTTTGGGGATCTGTTGTTTCTTCCCTACGTAAAAAAGCATTAACTCTCGATGTAATTAACAACAAAAAACTAGCTGTTTCTGTTCGTTTGCTTAGCTGATTTTTTTGTTCGCTATTTGCTAGCTTCAATAGTGTATGCTCTGTAATAAGCAAGTTTTCGTCTTCTGTTGACATTGCTAACCAGAGTTTAGCGATCACAAGCCAAACTTGATAATTAACGACTTTTTTGAACACCAAAGAAGAAGAACTCAACACAATTTAAATTAAGCAAATATCATATTTTCTGCTTCTATCTAGCTTGGCTCATTTTTATCCCCTTAATCTAAACCGTAATTATTTCTCAAGATTAGACCAATATTAACTATGCACAAATTAGCAGCACTTCCTGGAGGTTGGAATCCGAATACGGAGGGTGTAATTTTTATTGAACAATCTCCTGCACCAATTGTTTTTTTGACTTATGCTGATACCGATATTCAAACTATTGCTGCTGCTCAAGATTCCTTAGACAATGATTTCTCTAATATCAGAGTGGTTAATTTGTTGAATTTACAACAACAATTAAGCATCGACGTTTATGTAGAAACAGTGTTGTCAAAAGCACAAGTAGTTATTTTGCGTTTATTAGGTGGAAGTGCCTACTGGTCTTATGGATTAGAAAGAATTAAAGAAACCGTTGAGTTAAGCAATGCTGCTTTATTTGTGTTACCAGGAGACAATTCTCCCGATCTTGATTTAATCAGTCATTCGACAGTTTCTTTGGCTATAGTCAATCAATTGTGGCGTTATTTAATTGAAGGAGGAAGAGAAAACTTTGTCAATGCTTTACGGTTTATTAGTAACACTTGTTTACAAACAAACAATATACTAGCAGCACCAAAATCTGTTCCCGAAATAGGAATTTATCAATGGCAAAACCAAATAGAAAAAGATAGTCTAGACAACTTAAATGTTGAGGCAGAAAATGTTAATAGCGATAAACTTAACAACAAGCAACCGCAAGGATCTTGTGCGGTTCTTTTTTATCGTTCTCATTATTTAGCAGGTAACACCACGGCAATTGATTGTTTATGTCAATCTATGGTATCTCGAAATTTACACCCTATACCTATATTTGTCTCTTCATTAAGAAATGTAGAATTACAGCAACAATTGCTAACTTTGCTGCCAAAAAATTCGCTTAAAGTATTATTGAACACTACTAGTTTTTCTTTGGCAAAGATAGGCGAGTCTGCCCAACTACAGTTTTGGCAACAGTTAAATGTTCCTGTTTTACAGGTGATACTAAGTAGCAGTACTCTTGAACAATGGAAATCTAGCTCACAAGGCTTGATGCCCAGGGATGTAGCTATGAACATAGCACTACCAGAAGTAGACGGTAGAATTATCACCCGCGCTATTTCCTTTAAATCGGTACAAACCTGGAACAAAAAGCTAGAAACTAACGTGGTTGTTTATCAACCAAAAAGCGATCGCACTGATTTTGTCGCCGACTTAGCAGCCAACTGGGTTAACCTTGCCAATACAACACCTAAAGACAGGAAAGTAGCCTTAATTCTGGCTAACTATCCTAACAAAGACGGCAGAATTGCTAACGGGGTGGGTTTAGATACTCCCGCAAGCTGTATTAAAATCCTTGAAGCTTTACAACAATCGGGATATACAGTTACAAATATGCCCAAGACGGGAGAGGAATTAGTTCAACGTCTGACTACAGGTGTTACCAACGATCCTGAAAGTCGCGCCTCTCGTCCAACATATCAAAGTTTATCGATAGAAGAGTATCAACAGTATTGGAATACATTACCTGCAACGGTACAGCAAGGCATAACAGATAGATGGGGCGATATTGATGATTGGCTGGTAAGGGCGATTCGCGAATCGCCCTTACACGAATTAGCGATGTCCAATCAAGTACTTATAAAGATTCCTGGAATACAGTTAGGCAATGTATTTATAGGAATACAGCCATCACGGGGATACGATCGCGATCCGAGTTTAAATTACCATGCACCAGATTTAGAACCTACCCACGAGTATTTAGCTTATTACCATTGGCTAAGAAGTTGCTTTGGGGTACAGGCGATCGTTCATGTGGGCAAACATGGCAACCTAGAATGGCTACCAGGAAAAAGCTTGGCATTATCTGCCAGTTGCTATCCTGAAGTTGCCTTACAAACTATTCCCAATATCTATCCCTTTATTGTTAACGATCCAGGAGAAGGTTCACAGGCAAAAAGGCGATCGCAAGCCGTAATTATCGATCATCTTACCCCGCCTCTTACTCGCGCTGAACTATACGGTGGGCTAGAAAAATTAGAGGCTTTAATCGATGAATACTACGAAGCACAAAGCTTAGATCCGACTCGCTTAAATATTATTAGCGATCGCATTACCAAACTAGTCCAGCAAGAAAACTTAGATCGAGATTTAGGCATCAAACCTAATGAGACTGAAACTTTAGCGCAATTCCTTTCTGTTGCTGATGGCTATCTCTGTGAACTAAAAGAAGCACAGATACGGGATGGCTTGCATATCTTTGGTCAATGTCCCCAAGGGAGACAACTGCGAGATCTAATAATTGCGATCGCTCGTTCACCTAGCTACAACCGTATGGGTTTGACTCAGGCATTGGCAAAAGATTTTGGTTTAGATTTCGACCCATTATTGGGCGGAGATGCTGAGGCTGGGAGACTAGGGGACTGGGGGACTAGGGGACTGGGAGAAGGTGATTATATAAAAAAATTAAAACAAGCCAGAAATAAAGGTGATGCGATCGCTATCCTCGAAGAAATTGCCATTGAGTTAGTAGAACAACTCATTGCTCATAAACCCTTTACCTTTTACCCTTTACCCTTTACCCAAACCCAACTCCAATGGATCGAGAACACCTTACTACCAAATCTAATTAAAAGCGATCGCGAAATCATCAACTTACTCAAAGCTTTAGATGGCAAATATATACCCAGTGGTGCATCAGGCGCACCTACTAGAGGTAGACCAGAAGTATTACCTACAGGACGTAACTTTTATTCGGTTGATATTCGCGGGATTCCCACAGAAACCGCCTGGGAAGTAGGCAGTAAAGCAGCAGGGGTAGTAATTGAACGCTATACTCAAGAAAACGGCGAATATCCTCAATCCTTAGCAATTTCTATCTGGGGAACATCAACCATGCGGACTGGAGGCGACGATATTGCTCAAGTAATGGCATTAATGGGAGTCAGACCAGTCTGGGATGGGATGTCACGCCGCGTAGTAGATTTTGAAGTATTGCCAGCCTCTATCTTAAATCGTCCCCGCGTTGATGTAACGGTACGGGTGTCAGGCTTTTTTAGAGACTCTTTCCCTAATATAATCAACTTATTGAATAAAATAACACAAACTGTCGCTACTTTACCAGAAACAGCAGAGATTAATCCTCTAGCTAG
The DNA here is from genome assembly GCA_965218645.1 of Waterburya sp. Classification (GTDB taxonomy): domain Bacteria; phylum Cyanobacteriota; class Cyanobacteriia; order Cyanobacteriales; family Xenococcaceae; genus Waterburya. Next base: position 448,431 of record OZ244627.1, read on the forward strand.
TGCAGTTGAGACAGAACAACAGCTATTGCAAGAGCAAGGAATAGACGCTGAGACAGCACAACAACGTGCCAACTATCGGGTGTTTGGTTCCAAGCCTGGGGCTTACGGTGCGGGAATGCAGGGTTTAATTGAGGCGCAAAATTGGCAAAGTGACGAAGATTTAGCCAGAGCTTATCTTAACTGGAGTTCTTACGCTTATGATGGCAGTGGTCAAGGTTATGCTGCCCCTGAATCCTTTCAACGTCGCTTAAAACAACTTCAGATCGTGCTACATAATCAAGACAATAGAGAACACGATTTACTTGATTCTGACGATTACTATCAATTCCAGGGAGGAATGACTGCTGCGGTACGTAGTCTGACAGGAAAAAATCCAGAGGTATATTTTGGCGATAATTCTCAACCGAGTAATCCTAGGGTACGGAAGTTAACCGAAGAAATAGCCAGGGTATATCGATCGCGAGTCATAAATCCGAAATGGATCGAAGGTGTAATGCGTCATGGTTATAAAGGTGCGTTTGAGATGGCAGCCACGGTAGATTACTTGTTTGCCTATGATGCTACGGCTAATTGCGTTGCCGACTATATGTATGAGGGGGTAGCCAAAGCTTATGTTTTTGACGAACAGGTACAGCAATTTATTCAAGCCAAAAACCCCTGGGCTTTGCGGGATATGTCTGAAAGACTGCTGGAGGCACATCAACGAGGACTATGGCGAAATGTCGATCCGCAAATAATTGATGATCTAAAGGCGATCGCTAATCAATCTGAAGGAGTAATTGAAGAAATTTAATATTAGACTTATTGCACGAATCATAATTAACTACTTGAGAAAGAGGGAAAGGGGGAAAGTAATTCGAGCATTCCCTTGCGCCTAACGGCGACGCGGGGTCTCGAATTTAAGGGGAAAAATGATTAATCTTTTATTCATGCAAGAGGTCTATTGATTACTAAAACTGCTTTAACTGTTTGTCATATAGCATTTCTCAGTTTACTGAAGTACATCTAACTTCTGCCTTCTGCTTTAAAACGATTTACTTTGTACCTGACTAATTTGAGAACCGCTATAAGTGTGGCGTAAATCTTATCTTGAGTGCAAGATAGAGGTCTATTATGCGTTTTTACAGATAATTAAGTCTACAAACTAGCCAAGCTGTATGATAGCTATTGCAGAATATCTTAAGTCAGCCGAAGAATATATTGCTCAGGAAAAATGGCAGGAAGCTAAAATTAATTTTCAACGGGCAATTGAAATAGAGCCTCATCGTTGGGATATTTATTTTAATTTAGGCGTAATTTGTTTGAAACAGCAGCAATACGAAGCGGCAGTCAATAAGTTCGAGCAAGCTATTAGAATCAAGCCTGATTATGATTGGTCTTATAATAATTTGGGTAAAGCATTTTTAAAGTTATGTCGCCCTAAAGATGCAGTTCAATCTTTTATTCAAGCTATAACTATTAATCAAAATAATCCTCAGTTTCACTATAATTTAGGTGAAGCTTTAGTTCAAAAAAATGCAGTCGATCGAGCAATTGTCTGTTTTCGTCAGGCAGTAGAATTAGATCCAAAAGATCATGAGCTTCAGTTTCGATTAGGCAAATCTTTAAGGAACCAAGGCTTAACTGAAGAAGCGGTAGAGTGTTTTTGTCGAGCAATTAAGCTAAATCCTAACTATACTTTTGCCTATATTTCTTTAAGATATACAAAATTAGAGCCAAAACAGCGCGATCGCCTGATTGACTTTTATCAACAAATATTAATCGATCATTCCCAGCAACCAGACGCTTTGGCTAACCTGGCTGACTTATTAGCTACTCAAGGAAATATAGCAGAGGCGATCGCTTTTTCTCGGCAAGCTATTCAAATTAAAACAATCAAAGAAAACCCGCAGTTTGCTGGATTTGATTGGCAAATTAAAAAAAAAGCCCCAGATTTTATAATTATTGGCGGAAAATCTGGCACAACTTCTTTATACAGATATTTAGGCGATCGCCAGCAAATACTATTACCAAATAAAAAAGAGCTACGTTTTTTTGATCGAGACTTTGACTATGGCTATGAGTGGTATTTAGCTCAATTCCCTGGAATTGGCGATCGCGTCGATTTATTAACAGGAGAAGCTTCCCCTAGCTATTTTTTTTCACCCCATGTAGCTCAAAGAATCAAAAATTTGGCATCACAAACTAAACTAATTGTGCTGCTGCGCAATCCAGTAGAACGTACTATTTCTGACTATTATCACAACCAAAAAGCAGAAAACAATAGCTTAACTTTAGAACAATTAATCAACTCAGAAATTACCAGACTTGAACAAAAAAGTGAACAAGAATTAAGCTATGGAGGTGGCTTATTATCCCAAAGTCTTTACTACTATAAATTAAAACGCTGGCTAAATATATTTCCCAGAAATCAGTTTTTAATCTTAAAAAGCGAGGATTTATTTACTAATTCGAGTATTTTAATGAGAAAAGTTTTAGATTTTTTGAACTTACCAAATATGCACAAACATGACTATCAAAAACATAATGCTGGCTTTTATTCTCAAGTCAAATCTAATTTAAAAAGTAAATTAAAGAGCTATTTTAAACCTCATAATCAAAGATTAGAAGAATATTTAAATATGAATTTTAATTGGTAATCTTTCAACTAGCTGATTACTAATAAGCTGTTAATCATTTAGACTGCACATTCTTGAATTAAACAAATAACAGTTAACCTTTCTCCCCGTCTCCCCGTCAGCCACAACAAGCAACTCGCGCGTTCCCTTGCGCCTAACGGCGACGCGGGGTCGCTCGTCAAACTAAATGTGTGACAGCTTAGCTAGCTGTTCCAAATCTTAATAACTTTTCCTGTAATTTGTTGATTGTAGTAAGGCGTATTGGCAGCAGGAGATTTGAGATTATCTTTGTTTATTAACCAAGTTTTTTGCGGCTCGAATAATACTAAATTAGCAGCTTTTCCTGACGCGATCGCTCGGACAGGGTCGTTAATCGCTAAAGGTTCTTGTAGGAGGCATTGACGGGGACGACTACTCAAAGCCTGCCATAGTTCTAAAGCGGATAATTTTTCCGTTTCTACTAATCCTTGCCATAAAAAAGGTAGAGCTAACTCCAAACCAATTACTCCTGGTGGTGCAAGAGCAAATGCTACGGTTTTTTCTTCGTAGGTATATGCCTGATGGTCAATGGCGATTGCATCAATCACCCCTTGTTTAACTCCCTCTATCAAGGCGTTCTGATCACTTTTATCTCCCAAGGGCGGTTCAAGGCGCAAATTGGGGTCATAGCTACCCACCGCATCATCATTCCACAATAGGTGCATCCAGGTCGTGCTTGCGGTTATCGTTACGCCTCTGGCTTTGGCATCGGCAATTAACTCCACTCCTCTTTTCGTAGAAACGCGCATGATATGAACAGGCGCGGGAATTTGTGCCACCATCTCTAACACAGCTGCAATAATTGCTGCCTCAGAAAAACCAGGATTTCCTGCCATCCCGTAGCGAATAGAAGTTACTCCTTCTCTAACTACACCGTTTGCTGCTAGTTCGTTGTGGTTAAGTGCGACCGCCAGAGGCTTTTGCCAAGGTTGAACATATTCCAGCACCTGTCTAAATAGATTCAAATCACTTAAATTATAGCGATCGGCAAAGCCAACTACCCCTACCTTTAATTCTCCCAGTTCACTCATCTGTTTTGTATCGGTAATATGGGAAGCGCCCCAAAAACTTAGCCGAGATACAGGCTTATTCTGATTGTCCCTCGTTAAATAACTACTTTTTTGCTTAACAGCAGCTAATATTTCAGCATTATCAATCCGAGGTAGAGTATCAGGCAAAATTCCTACTTGCGTAAATCCCCCCGCAGCAGCAGATTGAGCCAAAGCTAGTAAGGTTTCTCTAGCTTCATTTCCTGGTTCTCCACTATGGCTATATAAATCTACTAATCCTGTTCCCAAGACCAGATTTTGTCCTGAAAGTATTTGTGCTTGGACAGGATAGTCCGTCAGGCGATCGCTGACTTGCTTAATTTTACCGTTTTCAATTAGCACATCCGACAAGCGATCGATTTCTTGAGTAGGGTCAATTACTCTTACCTGTTGCAGTAGTTCCATTCTTTACTTTTGGTTTACAACTAAATCTAGTTTAAAAGCTAATCGCTAATAGCTTTACAGGCTTTAAATTGCTGTGATTGAACTAACATTTAATAGTAGTTGACATTGTGTACTGCAAATCATCATAATAATAGTTTGTGTAAACTTTAGCTCTTAAATAAACTCTTGGCTAATGTTATCGTAATCGGAGCCCAATGGGGTGACGAAGGAAAAGGGAAAATAACCGATTTACTTAGTCGCTCAGCAGATGTCGTGGTGCGCTCCCAAGGCGGAGTAAACGCAGGACATACGGTTGTTGTAGCCAAAAAAACTTTCAAGCTTCACTTGATTCCCTCAGGAATTTTATATCCCAAAACAGAGTGTATTATCGGTTCTGGAACAGTAATCGATCCTCAAGTGTTGATTGAAGAAATAGAACAACTAAAAGCTTTAGGAGTGACTGTAGACAACTTATATATCTCTCAAACGGCTCATATCACCATGCCTTATCATCGTCAGATCGATCAAGCATCAGAAGAAAGTCGAGGAGAATATAAAATTGGTACTACAGGTAGAGGCATTGGTCCTACCTACGCTGACAAATCAGAACGAACTGGCATTCGGGTTTTAGATTTAATGAACCGAGATCATTTGCATAAGCAACTTGGTTGGACGATCAATTATAAAAACGTAATTTTAGAAAAACTATATAATTTACCGCCTTTAGACCCAGAGAAAGTAATTGAAGAGTATCTAAAATACGCAGAATTTTTACGCCCTTTTGTTGTAGATAGTTCTCTCAAAATTTATGAGGCAGTTAAAAAGAAAAAAAATATCCTGTTTGAAGGAGCGCAAGGGACTTTACTAGATTTAGATCATGGTACTTATCCCTACGTTACTTCTTCAAATCCTATAGCTGGCGGAGCCTGTGTTGGAGCAGGTGTCGGACCTACTACAATTGACAGGGTGATTGGCGTAGCCAAAGCTTATACAACCCGTGTAGGCGAAGGTCCTTTTCCTACCGAGCTAAAAGATAGCGTCGGCGAGTTTTTGGGAGAAGTCGGCGCAGAATTTGGTACAACCACAGGTCGTCGTCGTCGCTGTGGTTGGTTTGATGCTGTAATTGGTCGCTATGCTGTGCGAATCAATGGCTTGGACTGTTTGGCAATAACAAAATTAGATGTGCTGGACGAATTGGCAGAAATCAAGGTATGTGTGGCATATGAGATAGATGGTGCAACTTGCCATCATTTTCCTACTAATGCTAGTCATTTTGCCAACTGCAAGCCTGTTTATAAAACTTTACCAGGATGGCAAAGACCTACTACAGGCTGTCGTTCTTTATCAGACTTGCCCAAAGAAGCTCTAAACTATCTTAAGTTTATGGCTGAATTAATGGAAGTTCCTATCGCTATTGTTTCTGTCGGTCCTAGTCGAGATCATACAATCATTGTCGAAGATCCAATCCACGGACCAAAAAGAGCTTTGCTTGATGCCGATGGTGTACCCGTTTAGCAAATCTAACCTGTAACAAGGTAAGCAAACTGCAAACCGTAGTTAAAATATTGAACCATATTACTTACTATCAAAAAAATTAAAGACTATGAACATTACAGTTGAATGTAAAAGCAGACCTGAAGGGAGTAAACCCAGAGCATTACGTCGCGAAGGATTAATTCCTGTTGCCTTGTATGGTCATGATGGGGCTAACTCTGTTTCTCTAACGATACCTGCCAAGGAAGCACAGATCCTATTAAGACAAGCAGCAATTAATAATACGCTGGTTGATTTACAAGTTCCAGATATTTCTTGGAAAGGCAAGGCTTTAATAAGAGAAGTACAGGCTCATCCTTGGAAAAGAACTCTTAATCATCTTAGTTTCTTTACTGTTTCGGCTGACCAACAGGTAGAAATCGTTGTACCAGTGATACTTATAGGTGAAGCTGCTGGTACCAAAGAAGGAGGAATTGTTGAGCAAATTATGACTGAATTGAATATTGCTTGTGCTGCGGATCAAATTCCCGAATCTATTGAAATTGACGTGACCAATTTTGAAGTCGGTAGCCTTTTGCACGTAGGAGAAATTGCCCTACCAAAAGGTGCTGTTGTCTTAGATGATCCTGAAAGAACCGCTATTTCTGTTGTTGTTCCAGCCAAGCCTATTACCGAAGACGAGGAAACTACAGAAACAGAAGTTGTAAGAGAGTCAGAAGAATCAGAAGAATCAGAAAAATCCCAGTCAAGCTGATTTTCAGGTTTAGAATTTAGCTTTCGATTTTTGAAAAAACTTACTGTACCTGTAAACAAGAACCAGGAATATCAGATATTCCTGGTTCTTGTTATTTGTGCCGAGAAGCTACCCAAAAAAAGTTTCATTAGTAATTAGCAATTTGCCGATCGCTTCTTCTTTGTCTGATGTAAAATCAAGCGATTTCCTGCTGGATCATAAGCATAAATTTCTTGACCATGGGAAGCATATATTATTTCTCCTGGTGGAGGAGAACCCATATCAGCTAAATAAGCGATCGCCTGTTCTAAATTTTCCACCTCGATACATAAGCTCATACTGCTACTAATGTTATCGAACTCTAACTTTCGTTCTGTTTTAGGCTGAAAGATGCCTAGACGCAGTTTTTGTAATTTGAACTCTCCATAAACCCCAGGAAGATAAACTGTAGGCTGTGTTTGTAGCAGATGACTATAAAAGTCGATTAAAGCTTGAATGTTATTGGTAGATATAGTGACAAAGATATCCAAATAATTAAAATTCATATAATCTTTAAAATTATTCCTTAAAAATCCATAATTTAATTAATCAGCGACTGATGATATAGTAATCTTCACTCGCTGTTCAATAGTACTTTGAAAGGCTAGGTAATGGTATCCAATATTTATGGCATTTACGATCCATATTCTTTGTAGACAATCAAACCGAAAACATTACGCATTTAGCAACGCTCTACATCGAGATATTATTGAGGGCTTTACGACTCGACTTCCAACTAGATATAGGTAAAACAATTGGCCAGAAAAAAGGTGTAACTAATAAAAAAGCCCAAGATGTCAAATCATTTTTTGGCGTACTTTGGTCACAAAAGAAAAGCATTAACCAATAAACAAAAACTATAAGTGTAATTGTCCAGTAACAAGCAAAGATATGATCTAACATTTTTCAATAAAGCTCAAGTAACTACTTTATACTTATTGTTGTTGATAAAGATCAAAGCGGTAAGTTGTAAGAACACTTAAATAAAATCAATAATAATCAAGGAGTTAAGTAATTTTGGCACACGAGTTTTATACCTTGAAAAACTAAATCGCGATCGACTATTATTTGTTGAGCAATTTGAGGAGATTGCAGACGCAAATATTGAAATAGTAACTCACCATCTCCTCCAGTAAAAATTACTTGGTTATTAGAAAATTGTCGCTGCCAATCGACAATATAACTACAGATACTAGAGATCGTTGTATAAATAATCCCACTGGCGATCGCTTCATCGGTATTTAATGCCCAACGTTGAGGTAAGGTATGAGGAAGTTCTATCTCTGGTAAAGCTGCGGTTTTTTGCTTGAGGCTGGTAAGCTGCGATCGCAATCCAGGTGAGATTGCGCCTCCTACAAGTCTTTTTTGTCGATCCACTCCTGTAAAGGTTAAAGCCGTGCCTCCATCTATTACCAAACAGGCTTGACTGTAAGTTTCTACTGCACCCCAAACTGCTAAAGCGCGATCTATTCCCATAGTGGGATAAATATTTTCTAATTTAATATCTTCCAAAGTTACTATTCTTAAATCGGCATAATTTTGCCAAAGTTTTGTTTGTTCTGGGACAACTGAAGCTAAATAAACTGGTATTTGCGTAAGCTGTTTTTCAAGTAGTTGGTTAGCTAAAAATTGCTGAGGTAATTGATTGGGTTTGATTGCGAACGATAAATGTTTGCTATCCCAGGTTTCAATTAAAGTATAGTGCTGAAACCATGCCCAATGCAGCCTGGAGTTGCCAATTGCTAACCCTAACCAATTATCAAAGCTTGTATTATTACTCACTTATTTTCAAAACTAGCCGTACATTTACTGAGAATTAATTTTCTGCCATTTTTGAATCCAGGTAATTAACTTTGCATCGCTAATTTTCTGATTAGCGTTTCTAGTCTGCAATAATTGCCTCAAATCTGCTGCTGATTCTTTTTTCTGTTGTTGACAGGCAGCAATTAAAGTCTTGTCGTCAACTAGAGATTTTCCTAAACCGAGAGATGTTTGCAGTTTTCTTTGTTCATCTTTAGCAATAGTATCTATAATAAAATCTGTACTGTTAGCTTTTTCTAATACTCCTGCTAGAGCATCAATATAAGCTGTACTATTATCTATGACCGCAGGTTTAAAGACAATAAGTATACCAAAGCGACGAAAAGCAGCAGCAATAGCGACACTACCAATAACTATCATTTGTATAAACAATAAATATAAAGGAGTTTTGGCAAAATAGCTGAAAACGTCTTCTCTTTGCTCTTTAACAATGGTTTCTTGGTCTTTATAACCGTGAATATATTCGTCTACCCAGATAGCTTGATTTTGGCTAACTAACTCTGCTAGAAATTCATAATTATCAGGGAAATCTTGATAGGCATTAGCTGCTAAATAGGGAGTGGTGCTGTAAATAACTTTGCCCTGACCGAGTGTTTCTGACCAAACAACAGTGCCATAGCGATCGCCGAGTAAACTGGGATTTTGGCTGGGAAATATGTAACGGCGAGTAGTTTCAATTTCGAGCTGACGACTGGATAAAGGTCGATCTCGATAGGGTATAAAGCTTTTAAAAGGTGCTGCGGTTGCTGGTAGATTAACTCCTAAGATTACCAGAGTATTACCTTTTTTTACCCAGCTTGACTCATATTTGGCTAAGTCTAAGGTGCTAGACAGAAAATCAGCCTTACTGTAGATTTTAATATAGGTAACTTTTTGATTATTTTCTTTAATAAATTGGGCAAAAGGCTTTTGCCAACGTTTAATGGGTATTTTTTTGGTTGACATATACTCATACCATGCACCATAACCATCAGGAGCGCGTCCATAGCTTGAGCCACTGTTATTTTTACTGCCGTTGCTATTAGGTGCAGCAATTAAGGTTAAAATAATAATTACGGCGATCGCAATTATTGCAAAGAGCCATTGACGTTGACGAAGGTTTGGCATTACGATCGCTTGGGATTAACTTCAATTTGCTTATATGCCTGCTGACATTGCTCAAACAGAGAGCGATCTGCTTGCGCCCTACCAAAGCATAATCTTTGATGACTAGATAGCAATAGCTCGTAGGCTTGGAGGCTAGATAGATCCTGCTTTGAAAGCGATCGCCGATATTCTTCATCGGTAAGACTAGATCTCGCTGCAATAATTTCCCGCTCATCTAGTAGCTGCAACATCGCCTGATATAAACAAAAAATTGCTTGACGATAGTTACCTTCAATTCTGGCTGCTTGCGATCGCTCTAACCAGTCTGCTCTCGAAAGTTTTAATGTACTGGTAGGTTTATCGATGATTGAATAGTGGTTATTTTTTCTTTGCCAACCTTTCCAGTAAGGACGCAAGCCAAGCCATAGTTGCCATGTCAGCCAAACTAATAAAATAGCCAGAAGCAACCAGATACAGAATTTAATAATTTGCCAGAGTAGCTTAGATTTGAGCCATCCTAGCTCCCAGGAGTCTGTATTTAATTGAGAGGTTTTATATTCGATCCATTCACCAATTCTGCGTTTAATTAAATATATGCGCCAGCCTAAACCGTCTTGTTTGAATGACCCTGCGGACATAACTGTCTTGCATTAAACATTGAACACTAATCATTAAACATTGATATTTCCAAATTGGGTAGTAGTTAGGGCAGACAAAATCTTGGTAAAATACTAATCCAGTATTAATTGGATGTAACTATAACCATATCTATGCTTGGAATCACAGTTGCCTCTGCTAGATCGAGCTAGACTCAAAGCCTAAATTAATTATTAATTATTTTCTAGGCTCAATATATATGCGTTTTTTTAATCAAATTAATTTACAAACTCCAGAAAGCGTCGAACTTGAATTTACCTTAGCAGGGATTGGCAATCGCTCATTTGCTTTAATCATAGACTACATAATTATCAGCTTGACTGCTTTACTAACTTGGGGAGTTAGCTATTACTTTGCTTATCAAATCGATCCAGGGTTTATTTTTGGTTCAAATCCAGACCTACTTGCACAGTGGATTATAGCAATTCAATCTCTCGTTGCTTTTGCCATTTATGCTGGCTATTTTGTAATTTTAGAAACTTTCTGGCAGGGACAAACTCCAGGCAAAAAATGGACGAAAATTAGAGTTATTCGCGATAACGGTAAGCCAGAAAGGTTACCTCAAGCTATTTTACGAGCATTACTTAGACCAGTAGATGATATCTTGTTTATCGGCGTATTTTTTATATTCTTTTCTCAAAAAGAGAAACGTATCGGTGATTTAGTTGCAGGGACACTTGTAGTTCAAGATGAACAAGCATCCAAACCTGCTAATTTTGATATTTCCCCAGAAGCTCAAGATTTAGCAATCCAACTAAGAATTGAGTCGGAGATAACTAATTTACTGCCAGAAGATTTTGCCACCATTCGCGATTTTCTCCAGCGTCGCCAAAATATTATGTTGGAATATCAGCATCAATTAAGCCGTAAATTAGCCGAACAGGTTAAAGAAATTATTTTGTTAGAAAAAGTTCCCGAAGACTATAGTAACAGCCAATTTTTAGAGGCTATCTATCTAGCTTATCAACAAAACAATGATTATTAATCAGTGCTAACACCAATTCTCGAAAATAAGGAGAGACTTGGGACAAGATAAGCTCTTAGCTCTCAGCTTTAAGCGTTTTCAATTTCAATACACATTACAACTTGAACAAATCATACCTTGATTTCCCAACGTCATTTTAATACAAAAATACTACTTTTTAAGTTTAAAATAAGCTTCCATTACCTGTCTTACTAAGGGTGCAGCTACCAAACCACCGCCACCACCAGAATGTTCAGCAAAAGCCACCACCACAATTTCTGGTTTATCAAAAGGGGCATAAGCTCCAAACCAAGTATGAGCTTCTCCTGGAGGTGCTTCTGCCGTACCGCTTTTTCCTGCCCCTGGGGGAATATCAGGAGAATTTAATCTTGTCCCTGTTCCTCCATTAACTACGGCTCTAAGTCCTTGTTGAATAGTAGATAAAGTAGTGGGCTTGAGGTTTAGGTTTACTCTTTGAGCTTGCTTGGTTTGATTATCTGTTTCTCGTAAATGAGGCTGCACTCGATATCCATTATTCGCGATCGCACTAAACATGACGGCTAGTTGTAAAGGCGTGGCGGTGGTAAACCCTTGACCAATTGACATATTAACCGTATCCCCTACAGTCCAGCCCCAATTGTCAAAATTACGGCGTTTCCAAGCATCATCGGCAATCAGTCCTGCTGTTTCTCCCTCTAATTCAATGCCTGTCAATTTTCCTAAACCATAGGCTCTTGCCCATTTGATTAACTCTTTGCCGCCAACTCCCTGTCCAATTTGACCATGAAAAGTATTACTACTCCAAGCCAAGGCAGATACATATCCTAATGGTCCAAAACCGCTTTTATTCCATTCTCCAAATCTTGTCCCCCCCACAGATAAATAGGGATATGTACCCAAAATAGTATTAGGGGGATATTTGCCCGATTCCATTCCTGCTGTATCGGTAACTATCTTAAATGTGGAAGCAGGAGGAAAAGCCCGCAGAGCCATATTTAAGAAGGGGTTGCCCTGTGCCTGCAATTCTTCCCAGGTTTCTGTTGTCACAGAAGACGAGAAAATATTAGGATCGAAGCTAGGATAACTCGCCATCGCTAACACTGCGCCATTATTAGGATCTAAAGCAACAATTGCGCCTTTTCTTGTTCCTAAAGCAGTTTCGGCAGCTTTCTGCACATCGGCATCAATAGTTAATTTAATATCTTTGCCTGATTTGGCGGGATTTTCACCCAAATATCTAATAATGCGTCCTCCACCATCAACTTCGAGCTTTAATCCACCCCATTTGCCTCTAAGTTCGGATTCATAGGCAGACTCTACGCCCATTTTGCCGATTACATCCCCAAGACGATAACCTTTTGATTTTTTTTGCTCTAATTGCTCTTGGTCTAATTCCCCTGTGTAGCCTAAGATATGAGCAGCAAATTTGCCATGAGGGTAGTATCTTACTTTGCCAATATCTATTTCGACCCACTGAAACTGAGAATGATATTCTTCTAGTGCCGTAATTTGCGCTGGAGTTAGATGACGAGCAATGGGAATTAAACTCGGATAGTTATATCCTGCTTCTTCTACTCTTTTTTGTAAATCTTGGGCATCAATATTTAAGATTGCAGCAATAATATTGCGGTTTTTTAGCCAGTTTTTCTGTTTGTATGCTTTGGGCCACAAATAAGCAGAATAAGACGAGCGATTGGTAGCTAAAACTTTGCCGTTGCGATCTAGAATGCTTCCCCTAACTGGTGGTTTAGGAACAATACGAGTTCGATTTTGATCGGCTTTTAATTGGTTTAAGTCTCCCCGTTGTATTTGCAAATAACTTAAACGCCAACCAATCCCTCCAAAAAGAATCAAACTAATTACCATGGCAAGAGGAATTGTTTGCAACTGGCTGCCTACATTACGATTAATTGGCTCTGAAGACTTGGTTTGTAACATATATAAGTTATTTGTTATCAGTCCTAAACTTTTAGAGACGTTTAATATTTCACGATCAAGATAAGTTTAGTTTGGCAGAGATACATTTAAGCAGCTAACTATATCTTTTAGTTTTCCCAATCTGAATAATAATTACATCATCAAGGAATTTGTTTCTTCGATCCGCTAATTTTATTTTTGTTTGGGTATTTTAGAAAAGCTTTCAAACCAACCTCGCCGCCAAAAGAAATAAATCAAAGAAGCTGCGATCGCTATCATGACTAGCCAACAAAAAGGATATCCCCAATACCAGTCTAACTCTGGCATATTCCAAGGAGATTTGTCGGGATTAAAGTTCATGCCATAGATACCAACGATAAAAGTCAGAGGAATAAAAATGCTGGAAATTACCGTTAATAGTTTCATAACTTCATTCATTTTATTGTTAATAGCAGACAGATAAATATCGGTTAAACTAGAGGCTAATTCACGGTATGTTTCAATAATGTCAATAATTTGTACAGCGTGGTCATAACAGTCTCTCAAAAAGATTAAAACCTCTGGATCTATAAAGCTACTACCGTCTCTGATCAATTTATTTAAGGCATTTCTTTGAGGCCAAATTGCCCTACGCAAAGCTAATAGTTCTCTTTTTATTTGATAAACTTTAGCCAAACTTTGGTTAGTAGGATTAAAAAGAACTTCGTCTTCTAGGTTTTCTATCTTTTCGCCATAAATTTCTAAAACGGGGAAAAAACCATCTATAATTGCATCCCAAAGAGCATAAGCTAGATAATCTGCTCCCATGGCGGTAATGTTTCCTTTTTTAAATTTAATTCGCCTTCTCACTGGTCGAAAACAGTCTTTTTCTGGTTTTTCTTGTACGGTCAATACATAGTTTTTGCCAACTACCAAACTCACTTGTTCTAACCAAAACCCTTCTCCTGAAGTTTTGGGGATAACCATTTGAGTAATAATTACTAACTGTTGCGGATAATCTTCAACCTTTGGTCTTTGGGGAACATTAACCACGTCTTCTAATACCAAAGGATGTAAGCCAAATACCTTACCTAATCTCTGCAAAATGTTTTCGCTACCCAAACCCTTAACATCAAGCCATGATACTGATTCTGTATCGAGATGTTTGGCGCAGGCTTCGGGGGTTAGGTTGCTAATTCTTTCAACGCGATCGCGATTGTAGTCAATTAAAATTATCTCAGGTAAGTCTGCATCATCTTCAATATTGAGCGTACCTGGCATACTGCCTGGCTGCTCATAAGCATAATCAAATAAATCTTCTTCCTCTTCTGTGGCTGTTTTTGGATTCTGGTTTACTTGATTTACGTAACTCATGAGAAGGTAGATGTTCGCTTAAAGATATTGATCGACGATCAGAGCAAGCTCCGCCGCGTCCGACATGAACGCCTGGGGTTTTCCCAGGCGACGCGGACTTCTAAACGGACGGAGTAATCTCTGATTTTATTATTACCTAAAAAAAATACCAGCGATCGCGATCGCTGGCTAAGTAAAATGTTGTTGTTGTTTAAGCCTGGAAAAATCTTTGGTTGCGCGTTCTCAAAAAAGCAACTTTGAATTTTTGACTTAGCTAAGAATTGTAACAGAAGATACGCTATTTTTGTAAAAAAATAATAATTGTCTTGTCTATTAGACCAATTTTACGCTAGCAGGTTATGAAATGATGTGATTTGGATCTCTCAATTAGAATTTATATGTTGTAGGCGATATATTTTTTGGCTACTTGAGGTTTACCCCAAATAACTGTCTCTTGCTTATAAATTACCATTCCTGGCTTTGCACCTTTGGGTTTGTAAACATATTTAGGCTTGGTATACGTCACTGGGACTTGTTCACTTTCGCGAGCTTGACTGTAATAGGCTGTCAGATCGGCAGTAAACTGAAGATCTGCCTCACTGGGAACTGTACCTGGATTTAAACGCAGCAATACATGACTACCAGGTATTTCTTGGGTATGAAACCAAAGGTCATATTCTACGGCAGTACGGAAAGTTAAAATATCGTTTTGACGATTATTGCGTCCAATCCAAATTTCACATCCAGATGGAGCAGTATAGCGATAGGGTTGGGTATCTCGGTCTACTTTTCTGTCATCTGCCTGACGTTCGACAGCAAGATAATTTTGTTGAATTAGCTCTTCTTTAATTTCTTCTAGAGCGTGGAGATTTTCCAAGCTACCAATTACTTTCTCTCCCTGTAGCTGATTTAAAGCTGTTTGCACCTGAGATAAATAATTAATTTCACTATCAACTTCGGCTAGTAGAGGGACAACTGCACCTCTAGCTCTCTTTAGTTTTTGACTGTTTTTATAGAGAGCCTGAGCATTCTGCACCGCGTTTTTTTCAGGATTGAGCTTAATTTTAACTGGCTTGCCTGTTTCAAAATCATTTAAGGTTATTGACTTCATGCCTGGCTGCCATTGATGGAGGTGCGCCATCAATAAATCTGCACAAAAGCGATCGCTATCCGCATCGGCAGACTGTTGTAGACGTTGACGGAATTTATTGGCTTTGACGTTTAGCTTTTTGAGCAGATTAGTTAATTTCTGATTTAGCTGGTGGTGCAGTTGCTTAAACTGCTGTTGATTAACCTCGTCGGTGTAGTAGCAATGAAGTAAAGTCTGCACTCGATCTACTGATTCAATTTTATTCCAGCCCAGGACTGTATAACCATTGGCTAACCAGCCAGGATCGAACTGACGATTATCTAAAACCATCAGCCACTTTTGCCAGTAGCTAAATAACTCTTGCCAGTGTTCAGCTTCTAGAGTATCTGTATTCTGCTGGGGTGATAAACCTGCCGCAATAATAATTTCTTCTGCAACTCTAGGGCTTAAACCACGATATGACTTGAGTAATTGACGTTGCAGATTACCAGGAATTAGGCTTATTCTCTCCTGCCAGCGTGCAGAAGATTCTTCTAGCTTAGGAGTAGTGCCAGTCAGGGCTGGGGGCATCTCGTAACCTTGACCAGTTTGGATTGGACGCACACTAGATTGAGCAGCACTAATTTGACGGGCAGGGGTAATAATTTGTTGGTCGGCATCGGTAAGAATGACGTTACTATATTTGCCCATAATCTCTACGTATAAATGCCAAAGAGGAGCTTCTCCTGGACGGTCAGCAAACTGGAGATCCAAGACTCTTTCCCAAGGTGCGATCGCCTTAATATCAATCAAAGCTAAACCATTAAGCTGATGGCGAAGCTGATCGCTAAAGGTAAAAGTGTCCTTGACTCTGGGTGGGGGATCGCCAATATTGATTCGGGCTGCTTCAGGATGCCAGCAAATTGTGAGCCAGGGCTTGGCTTTGAGGGTGCGTAGAGCTAAAGAAATAGTAAAGCGATCGCGTTGATATATCTGCTCAATACGAGCAGGAATCCAGTCTCGATTAAGTTCATTGCAGCTTGCCATCAAGGTCGTGTAGTCAACTGGTTGCATAATAGTAAATATAATAAAGGTTTAAATAAATAATTGAATTAGTGTAATTTTGGCTACAAAACGTTTAGATTAGTGCTAAAAGCTAAAATTTCCGAAAATAACTGCGTCTATATGCCATTTTGCTTGTAAATCAAAGTTTTTAACTATAGTATTAAAATTATATTTTCTAAACTTGGCGATAAATCACTCTAAAAGTCGCAATTCACAAATAATTATGGATATTCAATTAATTAATATTGGTTTTGGTAATATAGTTTCCGCTAATCGTATTATTGCTATTGTTAGCCCAGAGTCCGCACCTATCAAAAGGATTATTACCGAAGCTAGAGAGAAAAGCTTATTAATAGATGCAACTTATGGTCGCCGTACTCGCGCTGTCATTATTACAGATTCATCTCATGTAGTATTGTCCGCAATACAGCCTGAGACTGTGGCTCATCGATTTGTAGTTAATAAAGAATAGAATCTTAACTAGATTAGATTATCATCAATGTCAGTAGAACAGCCAGGTAAACTCATCGTCATCACAGGACCAAGCGGTGTAGGAAAGGGTACGATTGTCAGTCTACTATTGCAACGCTATCCTCAACTACGGGTGTCTGTTTCTGCTACTACTAGACAACCTCGTCCAGGAGAAACAGAAGGCATAAATTATTATTTTCTGAGTCAAAAAGACTTTGAAACGGCAATTCTTAATCATGAACTTTTAGAATGGGCAGAATACGCGGGAAATTATTATGGCACGCCCAAAGCTCATGTATTAGAACAAATCGAGCAGGGAAACCACGTCATTTTAGAAATAGAGTTAAGAGGAGCTAGAGCGATCGCCAATATGTTTCCCGCCGCTTGCCGTATTTTTATTATGCCTCCTTCTATTGAGGAACTAGAGCAGAGAATTAGAAGCAGAGGCAAAAACTCAGAAGAGTCAATCGCCCAACGGTTAAAGATTGCTAGAGAAGAAATGGCAGCCAAAGATGAATTTGAGGTTCAAATTGTCAATGATGATTTGGAAAAGGCAATCTCTAAGTTAGAAAAGGCTATTTTTTCAGAGAATACCGAGTAAGCTTATTGAGAAATTTTAGATAATTGCGATCGTTCTATCTCTAAACCGATATTCCGCATCTTGACGCCAACAAAGACGCTTTGCCACATATAATGCTTTGCGATGTTGAACCCAAAAGGCGAATCGCCCTTAGTTTTTACCAAAAACCTCGTTTTCCTGAAGGCATAATAGTCATCCAGTTTGTTTTAACTTCTTCTAGCTGTTCTTTGGTTAAATTAGTATTGCTTAGGTTAGCACCACAGAGATTTGCCCCTCTAAGCTTAGAATCTTTGAAATTGACATAGCTTAAATTTGCACCACGAAAATCTACATCTTCCAAATTGGCAGCATTGAACAGAGCGCGAGTTAGGTCAGCATTACGCAGCATAGCCTGACGCATATCACAACTTGTAAAGCTGGTTTTATTTAAATCTGCTCCCTGGAAGTTGACTCTGATTAATTTAGAATCGTGAAACTTAGATTCAGATAAATCAGCTTTTTGTAAATCTTGCATGGTCATATCTTTTAAGCCAAAGTCTTTTCTACCAGAACTATAGGCTTTTAAAACCTCTTCAGCCGAAATCTTTGTAGGCTTGGGAGGAGTTTTAGAAGCTTGATTAACAGAAGAGCGACTAGGACTAGTCTGAGCAGCATTTCTTGAATATCTAGAGGTAGAAGTCGTTCTGCCTGTTCGGCTGGACATTCTGCTGTCACCGCTAGTAGGTATCTCGCGTCGAGAATACCCTATTCTCGACCGATTAGGGACGGTACTACTAGGAGGCTCGTTAGCGGTAGGAAAACTAAGCATACTGTCAGACAAGCTATCTACATGGTTTTCCATATCTAGTACCTGCAATACTTCCTCCGCACTCTTATAACGGCTTTTAACCGCTACTTCTAGCATCTTAGTTAAAATTTCCGCAAAACTATCGCTGACATCAACATATTTAAACCAATCAATATCTCCAGTGATGGGATCGCAATCCATGTTTTTGGGTGCTTTTCCCGTCATTAAATACATACAGGTAACACCAAGAGCATAGACATCACTGGCATAAACAGGACGCATGGCTAACTGTTCAGGAGGCGCAAAGCCAGGAGTACCGACTGCAAAAGCAGTAAATGCCGTTTGATTAGAACCTGCTGCACCAATACTATTAACTTGATTTTTAACTACTCCAAAGTCAATTAAAACTAACTGATCGTCTATTTCGCGACGAATAATGTTAGCAGGTTTGATATCTCGATGAATAACTTTTTGAACGTGAATATCCCGCAGGATCACCAAAATTTCTTTGAGTACCTGTCTTGCCTTTGCTTCATTCAAAACACCAATTTTTTTGACTTCCTGCTGGAGATTGTTGCCCTTAACAAACTCTTGAATTAAATAAAATTGATTGCGATCTTCAAAATAATCTAGCAATCTAGGTATTTTAGGATGATTACCAATTCTGCCTAATGTTCTGGCTTCTCTTTCAAATAATTCTCTAGCCATGGACAAGAAGTTAGGATTGTCTGTATTAGGACGTAGTTGCTTAATTACACATAATGGTTTTCCTGGAAGGGAGAGATCGGCAGCTAGAAAAGTTGCGCCAAAACCCCCTTTACCTAGACCTTTGACTAAGTGATAGCGACCGTGTAGCAGCAATTTTGATCCGCACGCTGCACAGAGTTTGGATTTGGGATTATTTACTGGTTTGGGACAGGATGGATTTAGGCAATAGCTCATTCAAAATACCTACAAGGCTCTGTCTGACAAATATGTTTTTTGAGAGAGCGGATTCGCTCAATAGCTAACTTCTTGGTTTAAAACAATTAGTTCCCAGCTATTTCCTCACCAGCATATCCTAAAATTTTTAAAATAAGTTGAGTTAAACAGTTTATTGATAGTTAAATAGACCTTATCGGAATTAAGTATGTAAAATGAGTAGCAAGAAGTTGAGTAAGAGAGGTAGAGAGTGAAAGTCAACTATGCAGAGCTACAGAATAGACCTCGAACTCTACAGAGCTTAACAGGATTAAAAATCGAAGAATTTGAAGCTTTATTAGCTAGCTTTGAACCTGCATGGTCAAAGTTCATAGAAGAAAATTTTAAGCGAGGAAACAGACACAGAGCATTCGGAGGTGGCAGGAAAGCGAGGCTTGAGAAACTGGAAGATAAGTTGCTATTTATTTTGATTTACTTTCGACTTTATCCAACCCAAGAAGTACAAGGATTTTTATTTGGAATGAGCCAAGCCCAGGCAAATGAATGGGTACACAGACTAACAAAAGTACTCAATCAAGCTTTGAAAAGGGAGAAACAATTACCAGAACGTGAACCTGCAAAGCTAGAAGATTTACTGAACACCTGCCCCAGTTTAGAATTTATGATTGATGGGACGGAGCGAGCGATCAATCGACCACAAGATAAGGAAGAGCGTAAAACTTTCTATAGTGGAAAGAAGAAAGCTCACATGGTTAAAAATAATGTGGTGAGTGAGCGAGGAGGAAAAGTGTTGTTCTTAAGTGACACTTATGAAGGCAAAAAACATGACAAGAAAATTGCCGACGAAGAAGACTATCATTTTCCCAAAGGGAGTATTCTGTGGCAAGATACAGGATTTCAAGGATTTGCACCATCGGGAGTTAGGATTAAACAACCGACGAAGAAGCTTCCTAAAGCAGAATTAACTGATCATGAAAAAGAGAAAAATCGAGAAATTGCGAAGATAAGAGTTGAGATAGAACACCAGATCTGCGGAATCAAACGATGTCAGATCGTGGTTCAGAAATTTCGTAATTGGGTCGATCACTATATTGATGATGTGATGGAAACAGCTTGTGGACTGCATAATCTTCGTCTTAGTCATCGTCAGAAAAGAGATATTAGATACATAAAATTCTCCTAATTTTAAGAAGAGAAGAGAAGAAACTAGTTCTTCGAGCTTTTCGACTTATTTCCGATAAAGTCTAATATGTAAGGCAAAAGCATTAATTGTTTACTCTGATTGTTATTTGTAAGAATTATGATGTGATTTTTGCTAATTATTAATTATGATTTTTACGGAAGGTCATACTCATACTCCGTAGCTTATACTTCGTCTTTTAAGTCAATGCCTATATCCTTAACGTTTCTGGCAATTCTTGATAGCTCGCTTTTTTCGTTTAGAGATACACGAGATGGTGAACCACTAATAATGCCTTCGTAGTTACGAAAAGATTCTTTAATAAAGGGAATTTCTGGCGCATCAGAGCTAATCACATATTCTCTAATACCTTTATCATGCCATGAACCACGCATCTTAAAGACGTTCATGGCTCTTGACATCTCACCACGAATTTCTACATATTGCAAAAGAATAATCGTGTCGGTAATAGTAGAAATATGGGACTCGGTAATTGAATTAGCTCCCAAAAATCGATCAGTAGTGTTGGTAAAAAAGCCTGTGATCTCTTCTTGTTTGGCATAACCAGTAACGCCAATGACAAACTGACGAAAGGCATTATTACTAACTCCCCTAGCTAACGCCGAAAGGGAATCGATCGCAATTCGAGCAGGCTTGAAATCAGTAATCTCTGACTTAATCATCTGTAGATGATCTTCTAAACCCGCTGATTCTGGATAACAACAAAGTAATTTAAGTAAACCTTTGCTCTCCATCTCCTCAAAATCTACTCCCCAAGAGGAGGCATTACGAGATAGCTGCGCCCTAGATTCTTCATAGGCAAACAGTACGGCTCTCTCTCCTTGACGACACCCCTCTTCTAGGAACTTGCTGACTAATAAAGTTTTGCCTGTTCCTGTAGCTCCAGTAACCAAAATAATTGAGTCTTTGAAAAAGCCACCGCCACAAAGCTTATCGAGAGTTTTAACTCCTGAAGAACGTCGTACGTTGGATGAACGTTGAGTAAGACGCATAGCACCAAGGGGAAAGATATTAATCCCGTCATTGGTAATCGTAAAAGGATATTCTCCTTTCATGTGGGTAGTACCCCGCAGCTTGAGAATTTCGATGGTACGTCGCCGACGTTCTCCTTCTAAGACATTGCGGATAATAATTACGTTGTCCGAAACAAATTCTTCGACTCCAAAACGGGCAACTGCGCCATATTCTTGCACTCTTTCAGTAGTTAGAATAGAAGTTACTTCTAGCTGCTTGAGACGGGCTACTAAACGAAAAATTTCTCGTCTCACTACTGAAGCTGCATCATACTGTTGAAATACCGCCGTAACCGAGTCAATCGAAACTAGTTGCGCCTTGTATTTGCGTATTGCATACTGAATACGTTCGATCAATGCCGATAAATCAAAATTTCCTATCACTTCCTGCCCTTCGGGATCGGGGGAAGCATCTAGGATAAATAATTTGCCGCGGTCGATTAAGCTTTGTAAATCCCAGCCAAAACTACAGGCATTTTCAATAATATCTTTTGGGGATTCTTCAAAGGTAACAAAAACACCAGGACAGTCAAAAAATTCAATTCCTAGATAAAGAAACTGAATGGCTAACAGGGTTTTACCTGTACCAGATGTTCCACTCACTAAAGTTGTTCTACCAGTGGGCAAACCGCCATGGGTGATTTCGTCAAATCCTTCAATCATGGTGCGGATTTTGCGAACTCCTTTGGTAGATAGTTCTGTTGCTGGTTGATTAGAATTTGGTTCGTTCATCTAAGCTAAGAATGATAGTTCTTATTTGCCTATTTAAAGCAATCGCCGTTTAACTTTAGTCACGACAGTATAATATTTTACATCCAATGCGATAAGTATGACGTTACATTTCTCGCTCACGGATTTCTTCGTAGAGCAAATCTAAGCCAATCAAAACCTTTTCGCGATCGCTCAAATCGCCAATTATTTTACGAACAGGAGGCGGTAAAACCTTAGACAGGGTAGGAGTTGCCAAGATTTTGTCTTCTTCAGCTAGCTGAGGACTCTTTAAGACATCAATCACTTTAAGAGCATAAACTCCCTGAAAATCTTTCTCTAAAATGTTCTTTAAAGTCTTCAAAGCTCTAACTGAGTTTGGTGTGTTTCCCGCTACGTATAGCTTGAGTACATAGGTTTTTCTAAATTGATCCATAATGTTGAATAATTTATGCGTTGAGATGAGGCGATCGCGCTCATAATTTTGCTTGACTTACATATATAGTTGGGCATTGTTGTCATAAATTTGAGCTTGAAGCAGGCTTTGTTTCCAATACCAAATTACCCTTTAGCAGCAAAGCAATTAACCATTTATGCTAAATCCGATTTATAAAACACCCTTTTTATGAATCTAGCCAAAGTCTTCTGACTATATGCAGGCAAGCGCGAAAATCGAAGCGAAGCACCATGTGTAAGTGCGCTTTTGGAACTTGCACAACATTAAAGTATTCTATCCTAACAGGATTTAATATTATTCTACTCCAAACAATAATTCTAGGGAGAAGTCTCCTCCAGGAATAGAGCGACGATACATTTCACAAAGGTGAGCGGTAATATCAATTAGTGGCAAACGATAATCAAGCAAAATGTCATCATTTCTGCCTTCTATTTGTAACTGATAAGAAAATTCATCAATTAATTTCATGTGTATTTCGAGAATTTGCGAAGTAGAAATATCAGCAAAAAAAGCTTGATCGACAAACTCATCAATTAGCTTGTTTGTTTCTGAGTTCTCATTAAAGTATTTCAGTAAAATTTGACAGTAGCTTTGACTTAATTTTTGGTCTAATTTTTCTTGCTCTTGTTTAGATAAATTGCGGTAAAAAAAACTGGATTGGCGTTTGTAATAAATCCCTAAATATCCTCCCAGTCTCGCTTGGATTTTTTCTGTTAGCCGACGCTGCTGTAATACAAGCGATCTATGCACTTTTTCTGTTTCTGGTTCATTTATAGTCTTATGAATATTAAGATTAGAACTAGGAGAGAGGCTCAAAAATTTAGTAATAGCCAGATTAATATAAGTATTGATTTCTGCTAGCTGAGTTGGATACAAATGTATCTCTGCTTGATGATAAATAATGCAAGTTTGAGTAATATCGTCAAGAAAGTTGCAATCATCTGCTGATTCAAGGTTAGGATTAGCAAACTGTTCAATCTCGACTATTACCATAGGCAGTAAAATTCTTGATTGCCATAACTGCTCCAAGGCTGAACTTGATTGATTATCTTTGATTAAAACAATGCAGTCTATCTGTTTATTGTCAGTCAAAAAATCAACTAGATTACTACTTAAACTAAGATCTTTAACTTTAAAGCGATCGCTATTTAATCGCTCAATAACTAATTTAGCCAACTGCTGTTGGGTATAAAACAAACAAATATGCAGTTTGCTTTTAATCTTTTCAGTTGAACAAAATTTGTCTTGATAATCTGACATTGCTGAATACATTCTACGTAATGGTTGCCAGAGCTGTATCTAAATCTGAAATAAAATAAGGCTTTTATCGCTATTAAGATGGATAGAGCAGCCCATAGAAGCCTATGTTATGCTCAGAGAACGCAACCACCATGAACTGACGATGTTTTAACGTCAAATTAATATCTAATATTTATAAAAATTTAACATTTATTGTTCGACTTTGCGAATTGTAATAAAACATAATCTAAAGCAATAGTGAACTGACTCACTTTTGCGAATTGTAATAAAATATAATCTAAAGCAATAGTGAACTGACTCACTAAAGGTAATAATATATATAGAGATATAGAAATAGCATCTTGCTAAATTAGACTGGTTGGATTGCGAGATAAAATCCCCTTTTAATTGAGCATAATGTCAACCGTTCCTTGCCTTACAAAGGCGGAGTAATCTCTGAAGGTCGATCAAATCAATAGTTGCTGATAAGTTTAAAATTACTTTGCTAGAAAACGGTAGAACCTAGTCTACTGTGACCGTTGGTTAATTTTTCTTCGGGAAGACAAAAAAAACGAGAATTTATGTTTAGTCACGCTCTTACTCTGAACGATTTTGCCTATTCAATTCCCATCTGTCAACCAGAAGCAGATTTAGGGAGTATCTTAAATATTTTTAAGCATGATAATTGCCAAATAATTGCAGTTCCTTTGCAAAACAATACCTGGGGAACGATTAGCTCTCAAGATTTGCTATCGTTGATGGCTCAACTATGGCAGACAGATACGGTAGCTATGGTTAGTCATCCGCAAATAGCTTATCAAGAAGATATTTCTCATCTAACATACGATAATTTTGATCATTTAATCAAGCCAGCAATCGCTTATCCAGGCAAGATTAAACTGCAAGAGTTTTTAAACAATTTAGAAGATATTTCATTTAGCGATCGCGAATATTTAATAATTGACGAGTTGGGTAAGCTACAGGGAAGGCTAAAAACCTCACGAATACTTAAATATTTAGCATCAAACCTCGATCAAACCATCGCTAATACGCCCCAGATTTTATCCCAGCCAATGATGGCAAATTCTTTTAATACCGATAAATTTTTGGACAATAACACTTCTGTATGTTGGCTTACCTTAGCAACTAAGGCATCTATTGCTAATTCAGTTGCCATACAGCTAGCAGATGAAGCATCAGCAACTACTGAAAAATTAGTAGACAAACTACTAGGAACAATTAGCCATGAACTAAGATCTCCCTTAACTGGCATTGTTGGTCTATCTAGCCTTTTTAAAGATCAGCAACTAGGAAAACTTAATCAGCGTCAACTGAGTTATGCACAGTTAATTTATCGCGGAGGACAAAAGCTAATGAGCATTGTCAATGACTTGCTTGAATTAACCAGTTTGACTGTTGAAAAGTTTCAGCCCCAGCCAGAAGCAATCGATCTAGAGTTTCTTTGCCTTCAGCTTTTTCGACAGGCTATGAGCAAATATAAATCAGCCAGCGCAGCAGAATCAAATTTTTTTCCAGAGACTCAATTAAAATTAGATATAGAACCTGGAGCAGAGAAGGCGATCGCTGATAAAGTACATTTATCGACTATACTTTCTCACCTAATTTTGGAAACACTCTTTTGTGAGCCAGCCCATAGTATCCTGACTATTGAGGCTAAAAATAGGCAAGAATGTACGGCAATCACCGTTAGCAATGGTCTAATGAGTGATTTTGAGTTGGCATCATCCACTGACAATTTTGGTTATCCTCAGCAAAGTTCTGGTCTAAATTTGGTTATTGCTCAATATTTGGCACAGATTGCTCAGGCAAAAATACAAAGTGATTATTCAAATGGCTGCCAGCTAACTTTACTGCTACCTCAAGCCAAAACTGAGATGAGCAATCATTCTTCAGACACAGATCTAGCTTTTGATACTCAGGACAAAGTAAAGAAAAATTTGACTGTGCTTTGCCTTTATCCTGAAGCAGAAATGGTCGATCCGACCATCAATAACTATAATGGTTTGAATTTTAATCTAAAAAACTGGGCAGAACAAGATTGGACAAACATCAGCAAACAGCATCATTATCAACATCGTATTATTGAAGCCGATGGTTTAGAGCAGGCACACACTTTAGCCCGTATTTGGAAGTTAGATGTGATTGTGCTAGACGGACATCAAATTGCCGATCCAGCTCAATATTGGCGATTGCTCCAAGGCTCTGAATACTTGACTGCCTTACCTATAGTAACTTTAGACACTAGAACTACCGAAGCTGCAAACCAAATTGAAGGATTAAATGTTTATCCTTGTCTGCTTCGGGCTGATTGTCGCGGTATCAAAGAGTTGATCCAGGTAATTCAAATTGCTACAGGGGTAGGACAATGAACAATTATCAATATATCAATGAACAACCTCGACAGTTTACTCAACGGGTCACAGACCCGCAACGTAACTGTCTCGCAATGAGTAATTTATAGTCATTCCCGTTAATTGCCTTGTAGTAATTTTGTATTGATAACAAGGTTAAATATTACTTGCTACTTGTTACTCTTTACTTTAGCCCGAAGGGCTTGGTTAAGCTATGAAGGGTAAAGACGGTAATTTCTGGGCGACTATTAATACGCAGTGGTAAACCAGTCATGCCTAGACCTCGATTAGTATACTCTAAAGTATCTTCAACCTGATTTAAACCAACAAAATATTTTTTTCCGCCATAAGGTAATACCAAAGGATTGAGAAAAGGAATTTTAATTTGTCCTCCATGGGAATGCCCTGACAACTGGAGCGCAAATTTATGAGTTGCAGCACTTTTGGCGATGTAGTCTGGTTCGTGAACCAATAATATGGCAGCACTATCATCGGGTAGAAGCTTAATCACTCGATCTAAGTCTGGTTTACCCCAGTAAGGATCGTCAACTCCAGCAAAAACTAGTTTTTTTGTACCTCGCTCAATTACATATACTTGATTGTCTAAATTAGTTACATTGCTGTGTGCCAAGGCTTGTTTCAGTTTATCAGTTGCATTTCCCTTATGGTCGTGATTGCCCAAAACTGATAAAGTACTTATTTGAGGTACTAGTTTGCTTAATTTTTCCTCTAGTTTCTGACTGTTAAAATCCGTGTGTCTAGTAATAAAGTCTCCTGTAATCGCTATCACATCTGGCTTTTGTTGATTCACCAGTTTGATGATTCTATCTAATCTTTGTGCTGGCATAAAGCGATTGCTGTGAAGATCGCTGATCTGCACAATTTTAAACTCATTAAATGCTGGACTTAAGTTAGGAATTGCTAGTTGAATTGGCACTACTTCAATCCAATTTGGCTCTATTTTTGAACCATAAATATAACAAGAGGCAAATAACGCGATCGCAATTATAGTAAACATACCTAGCCATTTTTTTATGGTCTTAAGTGTAAAATAATAACGCTTGGCTAACATAGATAGGCTACTTTGAAAGATAGCGCTTGCTTTTCTATATTAATCTTTGTTTAGATGAAATACTTAAATCAACACGTAATTATTACAGGTGGCTCTAGCGGTATTGGTAAAGCCACGGCAAAGTTATTAGCTCAACAGGGCGCAAGTATTTCCTTAATTGCTCGCGATCACCAAAAGCTAGCCACTGCTCAACGGGAAATAGCTACATTAGCTCTAACTTCCCAGCAAGTGCTTATTTTTCCAGCAGATGTAGCTGATTCGACAGCTATTGAAACCGCTATAAAAAAAGCGATCGCTCAACAAGGAACACCAGATCTACTGATTACTTCGGCAGGAATAACTCATTCTGGTTACTTTTCAGAAATTCCCCTAGAAGTTTTTGAACAGATTATGACAGTAAATTATTTTGGTTCTCTATACGCCATTAGAGCCGTTGTACCAGCTATGGAACAACAACAAAAGGGAAACATAGTCTTAATTTCATCTGGTGCGGGACTAATCGGTATTTATGGCTATAGTGCCTATTGTCCTTCAAAATTTGCCATCAGAGGTTTAGCAGAATCTCTCAGAGGCGAACTAAAGCCAAAGGGGATTAAAGTCACAATTGTATATCCCCCTGATACTGATACTCCTCAGCTAGAGGCAGAAAATAAAATCAAACCTGCCGAAACCAAAAAGATTACTGCTACAGCCAAAATTTTGACAGCCGAAGCGGTAGCAAAACAGATTGTTCGAGGAGTGGAGAGAGGAAATTTTGCGATCGCGCCTGGAGCTGAGTTAACGATTCTGAATCGATTTCATAGTCTTTTAGCTCCTATATTAAACTGGTATTTTGATAGTATAGTCAGGAAAATTAACAATATTGAACAATAGAGCGATCGCGATAATAGATCAGAAGTTATTTTCC
Source organism: Waterburya sp. (assembly GCA_965218645.1). Classification (GTDB taxonomy): domain Bacteria; phylum Cyanobacteriota; class Cyanobacteriia; order Cyanobacteriales; family Xenococcaceae; genus Waterburya. Next base: position 476,426 of record OZ244627.1, read on the forward strand.
CAGTAATTTGACTGCACCAATACCGCCAAAATATAGCCCTAGCACTGCACCAGCTAATAAAGATTGTGTTAAAGGATCGGTTGAAGGAGTTAGAATTGCTCCCATAACTACAGAGCCAAGCACTACGTAACGCCAACCTGCAAACATTTGTGCCGAAGAAACAATGCCTAAAAAGCCCAAAATTAACTGAATAACGGGAATTTGAAACGCTAACCCTGTACTAAATAGCAAAAGTAATACAAATTCGAAATATTTGTCAATTGACCAAGATTGTTCAACTACATCAGCGCCATAGTTAATAAAGAAATTAAGCGCAGCAGGAATTAAAGCAATATAGGCAAAAAACAAACCTGCAAAAAACAAAATACTAGAGCCAAAAATTACTGGAGCGAGTAGACGACGTTCTCCCCTAGTCAATCCTGGCAAGACAAATTGAGCAATCTGATAAAGAATAAACGGACTTGCCATCACCATCCCACTATAGCCAGCTACTTTAATAGATACAAAGAAAAACTCTCCTGGGGCTAGTTGTAAGAATTTTACACCTTGAGCAGGAACTTCCAAAATCCGAACTAAAGGTTTGACAAAAACAAAGCAGCCTAAAGCTGCGATCGCCACTGCGCTCAAAGCATAGAAAATACGCAAGCGTAGTTCTTCTAAATGATCGAAAAGCGACATTTCTACTTCATCTGGAAGTTCATTTAAATACTCTTTTTCCTCTTTGTCTTGGACGGAAGTTTCTAAGTTGGATGGTGGCATAAATTGATAGGCAGAAATTAATCGTTCTACAGATTGAATAAAACTGCTAAACTTGTTTCAATCATTATATCTTTCGCTTATCCTGTTTTCTGTTTGAATCAAAAGTATATAAAGATTATTTTTATCTTTAAATTAGAAAGCCAAAAAATTGGATATATTCAATTTACTATTGATATTATCTAGCGTCTTAGCTTTTCTATAAAAAGATTTATCGGACTTCTAATGCTAAAAAGTGACTTACTTATATACAGACGTAGTGGCGAAACAATCATACCTAAGAAGTTAGAAATTAATGGTCAGAATCTAGGTATGGCGGAAGAAATAATCAACTGTTTTCAAGATTGTATAGGTAAAACTCAAAGGGATTTAGATCGGCGACTTTTAAATTTAGAAGGAAATAGCCCTAATTATCGTTTAATAAGAGGTCTAGCTCATATATTACGCAATACCTTTTCTACTTTTGAAATTATTAGTCCTCTTGAGCCACCAATGCTTCGGCAAAGGGTTTTCTCACAGGCAGCCAAAACAGCAACTATACCTAATAATCGTAGCGATACTTTAGAAGCAATCTCATTCTGTCTGTCTGATGAATTAAAGTATGCTGTATCTCGCACTGAAATCGAAGCAGGATTATACGCAGACCTCCAAGAAAATCGTGTACTAACTCAGTTTGAAGCACCTATTCCTGAGTCATTGCTTCATCGTTACAATCTTTCTCAAGTACAGGGCATTTTTTACCATGCCAGCAACGTTGTTATCAATGCGCACCGTAATGACCCTGGCGAATACAAATTACTGTTTCGCTACATCAAGCTTTTCCAGCTCATGGCATATATAGAGGGAGATGCTGATACTGGATTTACTTTAACAATGGATGGACCCGCTAGCCTTTTTAAAGCAAGCACTAGATATGGTTTGGCTCTGGCAAAAATGATTCCTGCTTTGCTTCATGTAACAAAATGGAGTCTCCAGGCTAAACTACAAAACAGGGATCAATACTCTGGAAATATTAAAACAGGAGGTAAGTTTAATTTAGCAAGCGATCATTGTGATTTAGTTTCTCACTATCCTCCAGGAAAACCATATGATAGTATGCTGGAAGCTTCTTTTGCTAAAAGTTGGGCAAAAACAAAAACTCAATGGCGATTAGAAAGAGAGGTTGACTTAATTCCGCTTCCAGGTAGTGTAATGATTCCTGACTTTCGTTTAGTTCATCCAGACGGCAGAGAATTTCTTCTAGAAATTGTTGGGTACTGGAGACCAGAATATCTACAGAAAAAATTCTATCAAGTGCGTAGTGGTGACACTGAAAACCTAATTCTTGCTGTTTCTGAAAGATTAAACTTAGAAAAAGCTGGGGTAAAATTTACCGATTTGCCTAATCAATTGATTTGGTTCAAGAATAAATTAAACCCGAAACGAGTATTGGAAATTCTTGATAAATTATAATCTATAAAGAAGCCTCTGGATTTATCCAGAGGCTTCTTCGGTAAAATTGAACCTGGCACTGAGCTATTTTTCCAGGGGGCTACCCCCCAAGTATCTTCGCCGCTACAGAGTTTAACTATCGAGTTCGGGATGGGTTCGAAGTGGTTCCACTGCGCTAAAAGCACCAGGAATTTTGGTTGGAATCGGCGTTCCCTTAAGACTGCATAAATCTAGAATTGTGCTGGAGGAGCCAAAATACTGAGACTACTAAATAAGTCTTTAAGTTGAGTAGATTGAATCAATCAAGGTCAAGCCCTCGGTCTGTTAGCACGTCTCGGCTACAAACATTGCTGCTCTTCAACCTAACGCCTATCAACGGGTGTTCTTCCCGTGACCTTACTGGATTACTCCATGAGAGTACTCATCTTGAGGTGGGCTTCCCACTTAGATGCTTTCAGCGGTTATCCTCTCCGCACTTGGCTACCCAGCGTTTACCGTTGGCACGATAACTGGTACACCAGCGGTGCGTTCTTCCCGGTCCTCTCGTACTAAGGAAGACTCCTCTCAATACTCTTGCGCCTACACCGGATATGGACCGAACTGTCTCACGACGTTCTGAACCCAGCTCACGTACCGCTTTAATGGGCGAACAGCCCAACCCTTGGGACCTACTTCAGCCCCAGGTTGCGATGAGCCGACATCGAGGTGCCAAACCTCCCCGTCGATGTGAACTCTTGGGGGAGATCAGCCTGTTATCCCTAGAGTAACTTTTATCCGTTGAGCGACGGCCTTTCCACGCAGCACCGTCGGATCACTAAGACCATGTTTCCATCCTGCTTGAGTTGTCTCTCTCGCAGTCAAGCTCCCTTCTGCCTTTGCACTCTGTGGCTGATTTCCATCCAGCCTGAGGGAACCTTTGTGCGCCTCCGTTACTTTTTTGGAGGCGACCGCCCCAGTCAAACTACCCACCTGAAACTGTTCTTCTCCCGGTTTACGGCAGCAAGTTAGAATTCTAGCCTCCCTAGAGTGGTATCTCACATTGCGACTCCAACAATCCCACAAGACTGCTCTCATCGTCTCCCACCTATTCTGCGCAAGGGAAGCCCGAACCCAATTCCAGGCTATAGTAAAGCTTCATAGGGTCTTTCTGTCCAAGTGTAGGTAGTCCGTATCTTCACAGACATTCCTATTTCGCCGAGCCTCTCTCCGAGACAGCGCCCAGATCGTTACGCCTTTCGTGCGGGTCGGAACTTACCCGACAAGGAATTTCGCTACCTTAGGACCGTTATAGTTACGGCCGCCGTTCACTGGGGCTTCAGTCGTTAGCTTTAGAGCAAGCTCCTGACCAACTTCCTTAACCTTCCAGCACTGGGCAGGCGTCAGCCCCTATACATCCTCTTTCGAGTTAGCAGAGACCTATGTTTTTGGTAAACAGTCGCCTGGGCCTCTTTATTGCAACCACCTCTCGGTGGCACCCCTTCTCCCGAAGTTACGGGGTCATTTTGCCGAGTTCCTTAGAGAGAGTTATCTCGCGCCCCTTAGTATTCTCTACCTGCCCACCTGTGTCGGTTTCGGGTACGGGTACTCTATTTTCAACACAATCAACGCTTTTCTTGGCACTAGCTTTACCACTCGTTCTCCGTAGAAAACTCCCAATCCATTCAGGGCGTGGTTATTTTTCATGCGTCCCGTTCATTGCTCCGATACAGTAGTCAGGGATTATTCACCCTGTGTCCATCGACTACGCCTTTCGGCCTCGCCTTAGGTCCCGACTAACTCTTCGCGGACGAGCCTTCCGAAGAAACCCTTGGGCTTTCGGGGTATATGATTCTCACATATATTTTCGCTACTTAAGCCGACATTCTCACTTCTGTACCGTCCACATCTGCTTGCCGCTAATGCTTCTCCCTATACAGAACGCTCCTCTACCACTTTGATTTATCAAAGTCCACAGCTTCGGTGACACACTTAGCCCCGTTCATTTTCGGCGCAGGAGCGCTAGACCAGTGAGCTATTACGCACTCTTTCAAGGGTTGCTGCTTCTAAGCAAACCTCCTGGTTGTCTATGCACTCCCACCTCCTTTCTCACTTAGTGTGTACTTGGGGACCTTAGCTGGTGGTCTGGGCTGTTTCCCTTTCGACGATGAAGCTTATCCCCCACCGTCTCACTGGCTAAATTTAATTGGGTATTCTGAGTTTGTCTCACTTTGGTACCGCTCTCGCAGCCCGCAGCGAAACAGTGCTTTACCCCCCAATCAATATCTTTAGCCGCTGCGCCTAAACGCATTTCGAGGAGAACCAGCTAGCTCCGGGTTCGATTGGCATTTCACCCCTAACCACACCTCATCCGCTGGCTTTTCAACGCCAGTCGGTTCGGACCTCCACTTAGCTTTACCCAAGCTTCATCCTGGACATGGTTAGATCACCCGGGTTCGGGTCTACAAATTGTGACATCACTTTGCCCTATTTCAGGCTCGCTTTCACTTTGGCTTCGGGTATTACCCCTTAACCTGCCACAACCTGTAAGTCGCCGGCTCATTCTTCAACAGGCACACTATCACACGTTCAATCGTGCTCTAATTGCTTGTAGGCTAACGGTTTCATATTCTATTTCACTCCCCTCGCCGGGGTTCTTTTCACCTTTCCCTCGCGGTACTGTTTCTCTATCGGTTACACAGGAGTATTTAGCCTTACGAGGTGGTCCTCGTTGATTCACACGGAATTCCACGGGCTCCGTGCTACTCGGGATTGAGTCTGGTTACTGCCAATTTCGACTACAGGACTTTCACCTCCTCTGGTGCAGCTTTCAACTGCTTCGTCTATCTTTCGTAATCCATTGTGACTGTCCCACAACCCCATCAACCTTGGTCGATGGTTTGGGCTGTTTCCGCTTCGCTCGCCGCTACTAGGGAAATCGCTTTTGCTTTCTCTTCCTTCAGCTACTAAGATGTTTCAGTTCGCTGAGTTCGCTCGCTCCTGCCTATATATTCAGCAGGTCGTTCATACGGGTTGCCCCATTCGGACACCCTCGGATCGATGCTTGTTTCCAACTCCCCGAGGCATTTCGTCGGTCACCACGTCCTTCTTCGCCTTTGTGTACCTAGGTATCCACCGTTAGCCCTTTGTAGCTTGACCTTTAGTTAGATTTAGCTAACTTTTTTATCTCTACTCAATCGGTTTTTACACCTTGGACTTTTTTGACAAGTTTTTACTTGTTGCCTTAGTTTTTTTGACCTAATTACTTAGTTCTTTTTTTTGGCTCTATCACAAGTAATTCTCCTCCCTGTTTTTATACAGTTTGATTCCTTACTTAATTCTAGATATTATGCAGTTTTCAAGGTTCGCTCTCTGGACTCTTTAAGATCCAGCATCCTCATTCTTTGCCTGGGCAATTGATGATAGTGCTGAATTTTACTTGGTCTATTCTTGGTTTTTTCTTCTTTTGTTTGGTGGAGATAAGCGGACTCGAACCGCTGACATCCTGCTTGCAAAGCAGGCGCTCTACCAACTGAGCTATACCCCCATGATTTCAATGTTCAGTTATCAATTAACAATTATCAATAGTTTTTATTGTTCGTTGTTTACCGCTTTCTGTTCATTGTTTTGTGGTGGGCCATCCTGGACTTGAACCAGGGACCTCACCCTTATCAGGGGTGCGCTCTAACCACCTGAGCTAATAGCCCGTGTTTTGTTTGGTTTGACATATTTTCAATCTGCCATTAACCAGAACACAATTAGTTTGACAGTCTTTTTTACCTTGTCTGTTTTTTAGACCGACCTTTGGTTTGACCTGTGATAGTTCAGACTTCAAATTTGTTCTTTCACTTCACGGTTAGGTCTCCCTTTAAGGAGGTGATCCAGCCACACCTTCCGGTACGGCTACCTTGTTACGACTTCACCCTAGTCACCAGCCCTGCCTTCGGCATCCCCCTCCAATAAATTGGTTAGGGTAACGACTTCGGGCGTGGCCAACTTCCATGGTGTGACGGGCGGTGTGTACAAGGCCCGGGAACGAATTCACCGCAGTATGCTGACCTGCGATTACTAGCGATTCCTCCTTCATGCAGGCGAGTTGCAGCCTGCAATCTGAACTGAGGCTGGGTTTGATGAGATTCGCTTACTTTTGCAAGTTTGCTGCCCTTTGTCCCAACCATTGTAGTACGTGTGTAGCCCAGAACGTAAGGGGCATGCTGACTTGACGTCATCCCCACCTTCCTCCGGTTTGTCACCGGCAGTCTTCCTAAAGTGCCCAACTTAATGCTGGCAACTAAGAACGAGGGTTGCGCTCGTTGCGGGACTTAACCCAACATCTCACGACACGAGCTGACGACAGCCATGCACCACCTGTGTTCGAGTCCCCGAAGGTACATTCGCCATAAAGCGAACTTCTCGACATGTCAAGTCCTGGTAAGGTTCTTCGCGTTGCATCGAATTAAACCACATACTCCACCGCTTGTGCGGGCCCCCGTCAATTCCTTTGAGTTTCACACTTGCGTGCGTACTCCCCAGGCGGAACACTTAACGCGTTGGCTACGGCACTGCTCGGGTCGATACAAGCAACGCCTAGTGTTCATCGTTTACAGCTAGGACTACAGGGGTATCTAATCCCTTTCGCTACCCTAGCTTTCGTCCCTGAGTGTCAGTTATGGCCCAGTTGAGCGCCTTCGCCACTGGTGTTCTTCCCAATATCTACGCATTTCACCGCTACACTGGGAATTCCCTCAACCCCTACCATACTCTAGCTATCCAGTTTCCACTGCTGTTCAGAAGTTGAGCTTCTGTCTTTAACAGCAGACTTGAATCGCCACCTGCGGACGCTTTACGCCCAATGATTCCGGATAACGCTTGCATCCTCCGTATTACCGCGGCTGCTGGCACGGAGTTAGCCGATGCTTATTCTTTAAGTACCGTCACTTTCTTCTTCCTTAATAAAAGAGGTTTACAACCCAAGAGCCTTCCTCCCTCACGCGGTATTGCTCCGTCAGGCTTTCGCCCATTGCGGAAAATTCCCCACTGCTGCCTCCCGTAGGAGTCTGGGCCGTGTCTCAGTCCCAGTGTGGCTGCTCATCCTCTCAGACCAGCTACCGATCGCTGCCTTGGTAGGCTTTTACCCCACCAACTAACTAATCGGACGCGAGCTTCTCTCCAGGCTATAAATATTTCACCTTGCGGCATATTGGGTTTTAGCAGCGATTTCTCTCTGTTGTCCCCATCCTGAAGGCAAATTCTCACGCGTTACTCACCCGTCCGCCACTAAATGCCGAAGCATTCCGTTCGACTTGCATGTGTTAGGCATACCGCCAGCGTTCATCCTGAGCCAGGATCAAACTCTCCATGATGAACAGAACGTTCATCAAGTTGATACTTGATTTTCTGCTCTTTTTGTCTATCCTTAATAATTGACTTCTAGACTTAATCTAAAAGTCACTAAATCTGGGGATGGAATTTAATGTTTTTTATCTAAAAAACTTTATGGTTTAAAAACTGTCAAACTATTGCTTTGTCTAGGTTCTGGGCGTTGTTAAGCGACTTGTGTCTGTTAACCGCGCATTTACCAATATAGGTAATCTCTACCTCTATGTCAACCTTTTTGGGAAAGTTTTTTTAAAATTATTTCTGTCTATCTTCTCAAAGACTGTCATGCTATGGTGTTTGGGCAGATAAATATAAACAGTATTTTTCTTATGTCTTTATCTTTTCAAGAAATTATTGCTACTTTGAACAGTTTTTGGAGCGATCGCGGTTGTGTTATTGTTCAGCCTTATGACACGGAAAAAGGTGCAGGAACAATGAGTCATCAAACTTTTTTGCGTGCTATTGGTCCAGAGCCTTGGTCTGTAGCTTATACAGAACCTTGTCGTCGTCCTACAGATGGACGTTATGGAGAAAATCCTAATCGTTTTCAACACTTTTATCAGTATCAAGTTTTAATTAAGCCATCTCCAGATAACATTCAGCACATTTACTTGGAATCACTTAAAGTCCTAGGAATTCAGCCAGAAGATCACGATATTCGTTTTGTTGAAGATAATTGGGAATCTCCTACTTTGGGTGCTTGGGGTGTCGGCTGGGAAGTTTGGCTAGATGGAATGGAAATTACTCAGTTCACCTATTTTCAACAGTGTGGTGGTATTGATTGTGACCCTGTTTCCATTGAAATCACCTATGGTTTGGAAAGGCTAGCAATGTATTTGCAGGATGTAGACACTTTCACCAAAATTCAGTGGAACGATCGCCTGAGCTACGGAGACATTTTTTTACAGGCTGAAATAGAGCAGTGTACTTATAATTTTGAAGCCTCTGACCCCGATTTATTATTCAGTCTATTTAATCTTTATGAACAAGAAGCAAAACAATTAATCGAGCGTGGTTTGGTTCTTCCTAGCTTAGATTATGTTCTTAAATGTTCTCACAGCTTTAATTTATTGGATGCCAGGGGAGTTATTGCCGTAACCGAAAGAACTCGCTATATAGGTAGAATTCGCAACAAGGCTCGACAGATAGCGCAATTATATTTAGATCAAAGAGAAAGCTTTGGTTTTCCTTTGCAGAAGACTGGTTAGTATCTAGCTTCTTTTTGTACTGCTTGTCGATCATTTATTGAGAGCTTATTGAGAATTAATAGCAAAAGCTGTATGATGGAAAGTCTGAAAATATAGCTTTATAAAATAAAATCTTGTGAATAATCAAATAAGTAGGCTTTCTCGGCGTTTTTTTCTAGGCGCTGGTACAGCAGCGATAATTGTTGCCTGTAGCCAAACTAAGCCAGAACAACCCCAAAGCGAAATAAAAACTGAGTCAACACCCAAACAAGCAGGACAGGTAAATATTTACTCTGCTCGTCACTATAATACCGACGATCAGTTATACGACGGTTTTACTAAGAAAACGGGTATTAGAGTCAATTTGATTGAAGGTAAAGATGATGAACTAATTGAAAGAATCAAAAGTGAAGGTGTAAATAGTCCCGCAGACATTTTGATGACCGTTGATGGAGGAAGGTTGTGGCGTGCTGAACAGGCTGGTATTTTTGCTCCAGTAAATTCAAAAGTCTTGAATCAGAAAATTCCTGCTAATTTACGCGATCCTAATAACCTTTGGTTTGCTTTCAGTAAACGGGCGCGAGTAATTATGTACAACAAAGATAAAGTAAAACCTACGGATTTAGCTACTTATGAAGATTTAGCCAATCCCAAATGGAAGGGCAAAATTTTGATGCGTTCTTCTAGTAATGTTTATAACCAGTCTTTAGTTGCTGGCATGATTGAAGCAAAAGGGGAGAAAGCAACTTCCGAATGGATCGAAGGATTAGTAGCTAATTTTGCGCGCCCTCCCCAAAGTACTGATACAGGAAATATTGAGGACGTGGCTGCGGAACTTGGAGATATTACTCTTGCCAATACTTATTACTTAGCTAGATACGAAGATAAGCCAGAAATATTTGAGAAGATTGGCGTGATATTTCCTAATCAAAAGGATCGAGGAACTCACGTTAATGTTAGTGGTGCTGGGTTGTTAAAAAATGCTCCGAACAAGGAAAATGCGATCGCTTTTCTCGAATATCTTGCCAGCCTTGAAGCTCAGGAATTTTTTGCGGTGCAAAATAATGAGTATCCTGTGGTGGAAGGAACACCGCTCAAGGAAGTGGTAAAAAGCTTTGGTGAATTTAAGGACGATACTACTAATGTTGCTGCATACGGTAAAAATAATTCTACTGCTGTTAAGATTATGGATCGCTCAGGATGGAAATAATCTAATAGCTAGGTAAACAAATGAAACAATTTCTTGGTCTGGCAGCTATGACTATTGTTCTGCTGGTAGGTGGTATATTGGCTACCCCTTCATCTGCACAGGCGAAATCGCCTCTATCCATTGTTTATCCACCACTAGAACATCAAACTGTCGCCGAGAAAATATTTTTTATTGGTACAGCACCCCCCCAAGATCGAGTTTTCATCAACGATAAACTAATTAAAAACCGCAGTGATGCAGGACATTTTGCTCCTAGTATTCCTTTAAAGATAGGAGAGAACATTTTTGAGATTCGCGATCGCGACCGCGAAATAACAATTAAAGTTACTCGTATTAGTAGCCAACCAAAAATACCCCCAGGATTAGCTTTTGCCAATGATTCTTTAGTACCAGGAGTAGATATTGCTCGTTTGATCAATGAACCAATCTGTTTTAGTGCAGTTGCGGCCCCAAATGCTAATGTATCGGTACGGCTAGGTAATAGTAAGATTATGCTTTTACCTCAAGTAAATTCTGTTGAATTGCCGCCAAATTCTGCGGTATTAACAAAAGCAAATGAACCTGAACAAAACCTAAACATAGGTAAATATGCAGGATGCACTGCGTTGGATTATCCGTTCAATTACGGTAAACCCATTTTTGAATTAGAACAAAATAATCAGCAGATAACTCGCCAAGGTGAAGGAGAAATTACAATTCTTTCTCCCCAAGACATTAAAGTAGTGGAAGTTATTGCCGAGGAGGGAGTTGCCAGAACAGGGGCAAGCAGTGATTATTCGCGTTTGACCCCTTTACCCAAAGGAACAAGAGCCAGAGTGACAGGCAAAGAAGGAGAATGGTTTCGGTTAGATTATGGTGGCTGGATTGAAGAGTCGGAAACAAAAGCCGTGTTGGGTAATATTCCTCCCCAATCTTTGATTCGAGGCATTACTTCGAGACAAGTAGATTCGGCAACTGAAATTGTTTTTCCTTTGCAACTGCCTGTGCCAGTGGAAGTTAAACAAAAAAAAGATAGTATTACTCTTACCTTGCACAATACTACTGCTCAAACTGATACTATTCGTCTAGATGCTGACCCTATAATTAAACGTCTTGACTGGCAACAAGTATCGCCTACTCAGCTTGATTATACTTTTGAACTTCATAGGCAACAGCAGTGGGGTTATGACTTGCGTTATGAAGGGTCAAGCTTGATATTCTCGATACGTCATTCTCCTATAGCATCACTATTGCCTATTGCTGGCTCAATATTGTCTGAAGATGGTCGGACTACAGGCAAAGCCATCAAAACCAATCCAGAAAGATTAGACAATATCAAAATACTTTTGGATCCTGGACACGGAGGTAAAGAATCTGGTTCAAAAGGTCCAACAGGCTATCCCGAAAAAGATGTTACCTTACCAACGTCTAAATTAGTAGAGCAAGAGCTAACCAAACTAGGTGCAAAGGTTTATCTAACTAGAGAGAAAGATATAGATGTTTCTCTCGAAGAAAGGGTAGCGATGATTGATAAAATAAAACCCGATTTAGCTTTATCAATCCACTATAACGCTCTGCCAGATGATGGGGATGCCGAGAAAACAAAAGGAATAAGTAGCTATTGGTACAATACCCAATCTCATGCTCCTGCAATGTTTTTACAAAATTATCTGGTTACTAACTTGAATCGTCCTAGCTATGGCATTTTTTGGAATAACCTCGCTCTAACTCGTCCTTATACTGCACCCTCAATTTTATTGGAGTTGGGTTTTATGATTAACCCTGAAGAATTTGAATGGATTACAAACAGCAAAGAACAGCAAAAATTAGCCATAACCCTTGCTCAAGGAATTAGAGAATGGTTTGCGACAGTAGAATAATTTACTAATGCCAAATAGTAAACTACTTGATTTGCATCAAAATCACTATCGCAATTTTAAGCATTATTTAAAAGACAATCTACTTTAACTAGTTAGTACAGAGATTGTACTTATTTTATCTGCACACCGCTGTATCTTTTAAAAAAGAAAGTAATATATCTAAGAAAATAAATACAGTTGATTTACCTAAAATTTTAAAGTTCAAAAAAACCAAGAAAATGCGATCGCAATGTTTAGCTATCAGTATCGCCACAGTCAGCTTATTTCGCCACTACAAAATTAACCAGTTTGTTAGGTACAACAATTACTTTTCTAATTTCTTTTCCTTCTATATAACGCTGGGCAATCTCTGATTCTGTGGCATATTTTTCTAGAGCTACTTTATCAGAACCAGCAGGCACTTGAATCGTACCACGTGTTTTACCCATAATCTGCACCACCAAAGTAATTTCATCTACCTCTAAAGCAGAAGAATCTACCTCGCGCCACTGTTGCTTGTGGACTGATTCAATATTACCTAAGTGACTCCATAATTCCTCGGCAATATGAGGCGCAAAAGGAGCAAGCAAAAGAACTAAGGTTTCAATCCCCTCTTTATAAACTGTAGAAGTATCGCATTTGGCATCTTTTAAAGCATTGCTCAACTTCATCAACTCCGAAACCGCAGTATTAAACTGGTAATCTCCAGTTAAATCTTCAGAAATCTCTTTAATAGCAGTGTGAATCGCTCGGCGTAAGTCTTTTTCAGTTTTACTTAGTTCAGCCGATATCTCAGTAACGCTGCCAGGATCATAGCTAGTCACCAAAGACCAAACCCGATTTAAAAAGCGAAATTGCCCTTCAACATCAGCCTCATCCCATTCTAAATCTTTCTCTGGTGGAGCTTTAAATAGAGCAAACATTCTGGCTGTATCTACACCATATTGGGCAATCACATCTTCAGGTGCTACACCGTTATATTTGGATTTAGACATCTTCTCAAAGAAAGCCTCTAGCTTATCTCCTGTCTCTGGATCTTGAGGATTGTTGCGATCAATATTTGCCGAGGGAATGTACTTATTGGTCTGAGGATTTTTGTAAGTCAATCCCTGCACCATTCCCTGAGTTAATAGACGTTTAAACGGCTCATCAAAATTAAGTAAACCTCTGTCTCGCAATACCTTCGTAAAGAAGCGAGAATAAAGTAGATGCAAAATGGCGTGTTCAATACCCCCCACGTATTGATCCACCGGCATCCAATCATTAACCTTATTTTGAGCAAAGGCTGTGTTTGAATTATTGACATCACTATAGCGGAGGAAATACCAAGAAGAATCAATGAAAGTATCCATGGTGTCCGTTTCCCGTTTTGCAGGTTGACCACAACAAGGACAATCTACATTAATCCAGCTATCCAATTGAGCTAGAGGAGAACCACCCCGTCCAGATAGTTCTACAGATTCAGGTAACTTTACAGGAAGATCCTTATCTGGTACAGGCACAGTACCGCAAGCATCGCAATGAACAACAGGAATCGGGCAACCCCAATACCTCTGGCGGGAAATTAACCAATCTCTCAAGCGATATTGAACCCTGGCTTTACCATAGCTTTGTTGTTCGGCATACTCAATAATTTTGGTTTTTCCTTCAATAGATGGCATACCGTCAAACTGACCTGAATTAACTATTGTTCCAGGATCGGTATATGCGTCGGAGGGCGAATAACCATTCGCCCCTACATTTTTGGGGACAACAACGGTTTTAATAGGTAAGCCTTTCTCGGTGGCAAATTTAAAGTCCCTCACATCGTGAGCAGGAACACCCATTACTGCCCCTGTACCATATTCGTAGAGAACATAGTCAGCAATTAAAATTGGCACTTCTTGCCCATTAAAGGGATTAATTGCTTTTCCTCCAGTTAAAATCCCCCGTTTGGGCTTATCTTCTGCTGTTCTTTCAATTTCAGTTTGCTGTTTAATCTCTTTGATAAACGCTTCTACTGCTTCTTTCTGTTCGCTGGTAGTCACTTCAAGAGTTAGAGGGTGTTCTGGGGCAAGCACCAGATAAGTAACGCCGTATACTGTGTCTGGGCGAGTGGTAAATACAGCAATCTTGTCACCGCGACCAACGATAGGAAATTCTAAATAAGCTCCAACAGATTTGCCAATCCAGTTGGCTTGCATAGTTTTGACTCTTTCTGGCCAACCTTTTAGCTGCTCTAAATCTTGCAACAATTTTTCAGCATAATCAGTGATCTTAAAAAACCATTGCTTGAGTAGTTTACGCTCAACTATTGCCCCAGAACGCCAAGAACGTCCTTCGTTATCTACCTGTTCGTTAGCCAGTACCGTTTGATCGATAGGATCCCAGTTCACGGCAGCTTCTTTTTGATAAGCCAGTCCCGCATCAAGAAACTGAAGAAACAGCCATTGCGTCCACCGATAATAGTCAGGAGAACAAGTAGCAACTTCTCGATCCCAGTCAATAGAAAGCCCTAATTGCTTTAGCTGCTCGCGCATTTGAGCAATGTTCTCAAATGTCCATTTTGCAGGCGGAATACCGCGATCGATTGCTGCATTTTCAGCAGGTAAACCAAAAGCATCCCAACCCATAGGATGCAGTACTCGATAGCCCTGCATTCTTTTAAGACGAGCAATCACGTCAGTAATCACATAGTTGCGGACATGACCCATGTGTAAGTTTCCCGAAGGGTAGGGAAACATAGAAAGAGCATAAAATTTAGGTTGCTCATTCTGCTCAGGGGTTTTGTCAATTGCCGATTCTTGCCATTGCTGTTGCCACTTTTGTTCTATTTCAGCTGCGTTATATCGTGACTCCACGACTGGGGTTACTCCTGAATTAAACTACTACTATTATTATAAAAATTTGCTAACTCTTAAATAGTATATGTAAACTTGGCTATTACTTTAACCTGGGTTTAATAACTAGTACTTCCTCATTCATCCTTAGTCCCTTATCCTTTAAAAATGTCTCTAGAACCTTGCAAAGTCTGTGGTACACTCAACGCACCCGAAACAGAAATTTGTCTTAGCTGTGGTTATCCCACTCAGGGAAATAAAAGACCCGCCATTTTTTGCTAGAAGAGCGATCGCCTTCAATAGACCATTGCGCTGTTTGAGCCACAATATCCGCATCAGTAATGTTTACCAGCACCAAAAATCAGTAATGTTTACCAGCACCAAAAAGATTAGAAGTTTAATCAAAACAATCTTCCAATTCACTGTGATTGTTATATCTGTAATTGGATTGATGATTCTAGAAGAGCGATTACTTTAATATTAATTGATTGTTGCTTTGCAGTTTTGAGCGTGAGGGACGCTGCCAAGCCAAGCAGCTTGTACAATTTGCTGTTGTTGCTTTCCCCCTTTCCTCTCATGAAATATGGATGCTGTAGTATGTGCGAAGTCAATGATAAGCGAAATTTAAAAATTGTAGAGAAATAACTTAAGTCCATCCATGAGAATTTTACTCGTAGACGACGATGAACAATTAATGGAAGTCTTGGCTAACAAATTAGTCGAACAGCGTTACGCTGTCGATATTGCCAGCAATGGTGAAATGGGCTGGGAGTTTCTGCTGCTGTTTGACTTCGATCTAGTGGTTCTCGACTGGATGTTGCCCGATATTGATGGAGTAGAGCTTTGCCAGCAGATTAGAGCCGAGGGCTATAAGATGCCGATTCTGCTCTTGACTGCCCGCGATCGCCATAATGATAAAGTAATGGGGTTGGATTCGGGTGCGGATGATTATGTAGTCAAACCCTTCAATTTTGACGAACTTACCGCGAGAATCCGTGCTTTGTTACGGCGAGAAATCACCGTATCTTCACCACTATTAGAATGGGAAAATTTGACTTTAAATCCCAAAACTCATGAAGTACATTGTCAAGAACAATTGTTACCTCTGACACCCAAAGAATATGGCATGATCGAACTGTTTATGCGCCATCCCCAACAGGTATTTAGTCCAGGAGCAATTATCAATAACATCTGGGCGGGGGAAGATCCTCCAGGGGAAGAGGCGGTCAGAACCCATATAAAAGGTCTGCGTCACAAGCTCAAGTCTGCTGGTTTAGATAAAGATACGATTAAGACTGTGTATGGTGTTGGTTATCGTCTCAAGTCTGAAGAAGATCGACAAAGCAATCTGATTCAAACTGCTAGCGATAAGCAAAATAGATCGGCAGTAATTACTCAAACTTGGTCAAAGTTCAAAGATTCAGCATTTGGACGGTTAGCTGACTTAGAAAACTTTGCTAAAGCATTAGTAGAAAAGCAGGTAAACCCAGAAATACATACTCAAGCCAAAAGTTCTGCTCATAAGCTTGGGGGTTCATTAGGTTGTTTTGGTTTTCCTGAAGGCTCAAAAATTGCCAAGCAGCTTGAGCAATTATTAGATAATGATTCTATTGAAACTGCCGATCCAAAACAACTTACCGAACTAATTTCTGCCCTTTATAGCGAACTACAACATCAGCCTTTTGAAAAGACAGTTAGAGATGCTTTGAGTAAAAATATTTCATTACTGATAATCGATCGCGACTTCGATGCTGAGTATAGCCAAAAGTTATTTACCGAAGCTCAACAAAAAGGGATGAAAGTCTTTATAGCATCTAATCTGGAGCAAGCAGGAGCAATAACAGAACGAGAATCTATCGATGTGGTGCTGCATAAAATAACATTTCCCGATGGCGAAGATCTGACATTTCTCGAACAGCTACATCAGCATTTATCCGAGTTGCCTATTGTGGCGATCGCCGAATCGCCACAACTACTAGATCGCTTAGACATTGTTCGCAAAGGCGTTAACTTAACATTGCAGTATCCAGTAGAGCCAAATACTGCTATTAATTGTGTTACAAAATTACTCCAAAGTTCGGGGTCTGCTGCCAAAATCTTGATTCTCGATGACGATCCACAGGTATTACTCTCATTGAAAATATCCCTTCAGCCTTGGGGTTTTGAACTAACTACTCTTAACGATCCACAGCATTTTTGGGATGTCTTAGAAGATGTCGAACCAGATCTACTAGTACTAGATATAGAAATGCCAAAAATTAATGGTATTGAACTATGTCAAGTTATTAGAAGCGATCGCCGTTATCAGCAGTTACCAATTTTATTTTTAAGCGTACATCAAGACGAAAAAACTCAATATCAGGCTTTTGCTACTGGTGCAGATGACTATTTATGTAAGCCTGTAACTGGATCGATATTAGCTAACCGTATTCTCAATCGATTACGACGCAGTAAACGTCTGACTGGTACGGGCGAAGGATCGTTTGTCCCTAATTGACCTTTAACTACATTTAAGCCATGTTCTGTGGACAGTAGCCCAATCTATCTACAATCTGGTCGCGAAAAATTTCAATTTCTTCGGTTTTTGGATTTCCATAATCAACAATTACCACCTGATAGCGATTCATAACCTCAGTAGGAGATTCTCCTTGTGCCAAACTTGCCAAAGCATTAATTATCTTGGATGAAGGTTGGATAATAATACCCATTTCATTAAGAAATGACTGAAGATTTGTTCTCGATTGATAAGATATTGAATTTTTCAGGTGGATTTGAACCAACCAGCGATCAACTAAATTAATAACTGCCACTGAATCTAAATATGTTTGATATTTATTACGCAAATGCTTAATAACTCTCAGGGTAGAGCTAGCATTGCTAAAGGAGTAGATATATTCTTTATTCTGTCTCATAGCTCTCAATCAAAATACTTCTAATTAATCAAGGTCTCAATTTAACTGTTTTGTATCAAGTAACCCATATTGCTAAAGAATTATGGGCGAAATATTGGGTTCTATAACTTGATTTCTCTGTGCCAACGAAATTACCTCAGCGGAAATCTACAATTGCGATCGCAGAAAGTTTATTAATAGCTCTAGCATTTTAGATACTTTCAATTTATATGGCACTGGAAAGCTGTATCGGTTTAATAAGTTTAGAAAAAGAATTTGAGGATCTTGTGAAGAACAATAGACGTATTGCACGAATCAGAGATATCGGTTGAGAATGAAGTCAGAGGTCAGAGGTCAGGAATTACTATCCACTTAGTTAAATAAATATAAGTTACATGGTGAAAACCGATTGCCTGAATGGATTAAAGATTAAACTAAAAGTTGATGCAAACTGTGTTTTTTCTCTTCATTCACCAAAGCAAATTTTGATATTTGGGTAATTTTAAATAGTGTGTATTGATAAGTACATTGAACCTAATCCTGTAACCGTCGCGCCAAACGCTTTATTAAAAAAGGCGATCGCTTTGTTCGCCCAACCAGAAATGGACTATATTTTGGTAGTCGAAACAAAATTAGTCGGAATTTTGACTAAAGGTGATGTACTAAGAGCAATATCAACAGAAATTGAGATGGAGACTGCTACTGTTGCTCAGGCAATGACTCAGCCTGTAATCGCCAGGTTGCGATCGCAATGCCAGGATATTCAATCAGTTTGGTCAGTGCTTCAACAACATTCGATTAAACATCTACCAGTTTTGAATAATGCAGAAGAATTGATTGGAGTTGTCGATTTCCAGAATCTAATTCAGTCTTTTCCGCAAAAAAAATTGCCAGCCGATATTTCCAACAATAGTAGTCCTCAACTATCTAACCGCGGAAGGCGGTCATCCGCAAGCCCCGCCTTGCAAAGGCGGGGAACGGATGACAAGCTCCCCTATGCAATGCAGGCGGTTGATGTACCACAGGCTGCACAGCGCGAGGGCAAACAAGCAGAAATTCAACTCCAGCAAGAACGAGATTTTTCTAAAGCTGTTATTAATACTGTCGGTGCTTTGGTAGCCATATTAGATCGACAGGGAGTAATAGTTGGTTTTAATCGTACCTGCGAGCAGGTTACTGGATATAGCTTTGCAGAAATCAAAGGTAAATCAGTCTGGGATTTTCTAATTCCCTCTGAGGAAAAAGCTGCGGTGAGAGCCGTCTTTGAGCGACTGCTTGGGGGACAAGTTCCCAATCAATATGAAAACTGCTGGATTGCCAAAGATGGCACTAAAAATCTTATTGCCTGGTCGAACACTGCTTTGTTTGATGCTCAGGGAAAGATTGAATTTATTATTACCACAGGTATTGACGTTACCGAACAGCGAAGAGTTTGGAACAAGTTAGAGCTTCAATATCGACAAACTAAGCTCCTCACAGGAATAATCCGCAAAATTCGGATGTCCATTGAGCTAGATAAAGTCCTGCAAACTGCTGTTACAGAAGTACAAAATCTTCTGGCTTGCGATCGCGTTTTGATTGTCGAACTAAAATCGAACAATACAGCTGTACCAATTAGTGAATCGATTCTACCCGATTTATCTTCTATGTTAGGTTATGAGCTTGTCGATCCTTTACTGATGGGTGAATACATAGTGAGATACCGTCAGGGAAAGGTATTGCAAATTGATAATTTGGATAATGCACCTATTTCTTTAGATATTAAACAGTTATTAAAACAGTTTCAAATACAGGCTAAACTAGTCGTTCCCATTCTTTCTCATGGCGAACTTAAAGGTCTTTTGATTACCCATCAATGTCATCATCCTCGACAGTGGCAAGACAATGAAATTCTAATGCTTAATCAGCTAGCCGATCAAATTGGCATAGCTTTAACTCAGGCTCAATTATTTAATTATTCTGAGGAGCTAGTATCAGAAAGGACTAGAGAGTTAAGCTGCACCAACAAACTATTACAGGCAGAAATTAACGAACGCAAGCAAAATGAGCAAGATTTAAGAGAAAATCAGCAAAAGCTAGCTGGCATTTTGGATAATGCAGACGAGGCAATTATTTCAGTTAATGAGAAACAGCAGATTCAACTGTTTAATCAGGGTGCAGAGAAAATTTTTGGCTATCAGGCTGCTGAAATTATGGGGAGATCTTTAGATATCCTTCTACCTGAAGCATTTCGCCACGTCCATAGCCAGCATATCAAACAATTTGCTAAATCTAGCGAGCCGTCTCGCAAAATGGCAGAGCGCAGCAGTAGTGTATATGGTCGTCGTAAAAATGGAGAAGAATTTCCTGCTGAGGCATCTGTGGCGAAACTTCAAACCAAATCAGGAATGCTGTTTACTGTGGTACTCAAAGATATTACCGAAAGCCAACAGGCAAAACTCAAGCTCCAGTCATCCAAAACTTTATTAGCAAGAGCAGAACAAATTGCCAAAATTGGTAGTTGGGAATATGACCATGAAACGAACGAACGAAGTTGGTCAGAAGAGTTATTTAATATTTTAGGCTTTGATAAAAACTATTACTGTTCCATACCGTCTTGTCAAGAAATTTTAGCTCGCGTTCATCCAAAGGATCTTTTACTAGTTAAAAACACCCTTCGTGCAGGACATGGACAGGGAAGAGCTTGGGAAATCATTTATCGACTACTAACCCCCGACGGTAAGGTCAAATATTTAGAAAGTAGAGGCGAACCAGCAGTAGATTCTGAGGGTAAGGTTCTTAGAGTATTGGAAACAATTATGGATGTTAGCGATCGCATCCAAGCCCAAAAATCTTTGCAACGCAGTGAACAACAGTTGAGACTAATTACCGATGCTTTGCCCGTATTAATCGCCTACATTGATAATCAACAACGTTACCGCTACAACAATCATACCTACGAAATTTGGTATGGAAAATCCCGTTCTAGTTTACAGGGACGACCGATCGAAGAAATAGTCGGAGAAGACAACTATCAAAAAATGCTGCCCTACGTTGAGACGGCACTGGCAGGAAAAGCAGCTACTTTTGAGAACCAACATATTTCCCAAAAAGGCAGCTCTTACTGGATGAGTGCTACCTACATTCCCGATTTCGATTCAGATGGTGAGGTAAAAGGATTTTTCTCAATGGTGGAAGATATCACCGAACGCAAAGCGGTAGAACAGATGAAAAGCGAATTTATTTCCATTGCCAGTCACGAAATGCGAACTCCCTTAACTTCAATTCATGGTGTAGTAAAATTACTCTGCGCTGGTCGTTTAGGAGAACTGTCCGAATCAGGGTCGAAGATGGCAAATATGGCTCTGAGAAATAGCGATCGCCTAAAACGTCTGGTTAACGATATTCTTGACCTGGAACGAATGGAGTCGGGCAAAGATAGTATCGAAAAACAAAGGTGTGATAGTGCTGAATTGATTCAGCAGGCAATAGATACCACTCGCTCGATGGCAGTCGAACAGGGAGTTAGTTTAGAAGGCAATTCTCAATCTGTGGAATTTTTTGGCAATCGCGATCGCTTAGTACAGACTTTAACTAACCTTGTTGGCAATGCCATTAAGTTCTCTACTGCTGATAGTAAAGTTTCGATCTCTTCTCGATTGGAAAATAATAACGTTCTCTTTGCTGTTAAAGATCGAGGTAGAGGCATTCCCACAGACAAGCTAGAAACTATCTTTGAACGCTTTCAACAGGTAGACGCTTCCGATTCTCGAAAAAAAGGAGGCACGGGTTTGGGTTTGGCTATTTGTCGTCATATTGTCGAGCAGCATAGGGGAAAAATTTGGGTAGAAAGCGTTTATGGTGAGGGCAGCACCTTTTTCTTTTCTTTACCAAAACAATGAAGTGAAACGTACTCCGCCTTCTGCGGTCAGGAGTTGAAGTAATATCAAACGACAATGTTTTTCTTTTTGTTCTTGTTCCCCCAAAAATTTGCTTCGTTGCTTCAAGCAATATTCATAATCAGAATTTTGGTATCTACCATTGAGTCGCTCAAATCAAGCTCTTGACTTCAAACTTCTTTCTTCTGACTTCATAATTGTTGTAATATAGGTTTTGGAAAAAATCTCACCAAACATTCATATTTAACAGATAGGATACTGTACTATCTTTTGAGTTTTAATGGCATGAACGCAAAACGTATTTTGTTTATTGATGATGAGGATGATATTAAAGCCCTAGCTAGTTTTTGTCTAGAGTCTGAAGCGGGTTGGGAAATGATGAGTGCTTCGAGTGGAACAGAAGGTCTTAAGCTCGCCGAAATAGAACAGCCAGATGCCATTTTGTTAGATGCCATGATGCCTGAAGTAGATGGAATACAAACACTAAAGAAGTTACTCCATAATCCTAAAACCAAGCACATCCCAACAATATTCATTACCGCTAAAGCTCAAGCAAGCGATCGTCGTCGTTTCTATAGCGCAGGAGCAAAAGGAGTAATCAATAAACCCTTTGATTCTCTGACACTAGCTAGCCAGATCTCTGGATTTCTCGGCTGGTAGCTAACTAATAAATACCGATCGTGAACCACCACAATTCGATCGACACGATTTTGCTTTCGCCACGTTTCTAAAGCTAAGACTATCTCTTAGAGACTGTTTGTAAAAAGAAAAGAAAATTCTCCTGCTGTTGGGTAGGGTCGTATTTGGGGTGATGGGAGTGATTAGGGTGTTTGAAGTAGTGAAAGTTTCTATGCCTTTCTTCCCTGCCTCCATCATCTTCACCATCTCCACTACTTCACTACCTCCACTACTTCCCTACCTCTCCATTTTCACCACTTCTCCATCCTTAATATTTACTTTACAAACATTTTCTTAAACAACTGTTGTGATTTCCGCAATCGAACCAGGTATGTATCGTAGTACGTTAATCGCTTAGCGATGCGACCTCCTAAAGGGTTCAACAGTTTGACGGGCGGTATAAACGTCGCAGCAAAGCTAAAGCGCGTTTTGAGTAAGAGTATTCTTACTCAAAAGCCGCTGTACGACGACACGCCCTCCTCAACGGGGGGAACCCCCGCAACGCAACTGTCTCACCGCGTCGCCGACAGGCGCAAGGGAACGCGCACCAAGACAGGAACAAAAAATTTAATTGCTTGTAAGTAGCCAAGGTGTACCCACCGCAGGGAGTGTCCTAACACAGCCGCGTATTGCTATAAAAAAAAGCTTCGCAGTTTTGTTATCTTAACCACGAATAATTAATGTTTTTGAGGTTTTGTTTTGTATAGAATCCTCACGGTTTCTTCAGATTTAAAAACTATTATTTAAATCAGATTGAAGAGAGGAAAAAATATGCCACCAATTATTAACTCAAACTTGACTTAACTTAATATTGTTGTTTTAAAAAACTTGGTTTAAATAATTATGAACTCTTTAACTATCTGCCCCTGTTGTTCCACTCCCTTATTACATCACTTAGGAAATCATCGAGAATATTGGTTTTGTCGTCACTGCTGGCAAGAAATGCCAGATTTAGAAATTGCCAAACATAAGAGTCAAGTGAAATTTTCTAAGATTATCAGCTTATCAGCTAGTTTTCCTCGTTACCAACCACGACTTCTACCAATCTAGCAATAGAATTTGTTTTCAAATACCTGGGAAGACGGATAATGTCTAAAACAACACTTTTCCAGTTATGGCTGATATTTCCCAATTAATTGCTCGAATGCAGCAGCCTGATTTTTATTCTCATCATGTAGAGCAAAACATTGAACTAGTTCAAACTCATGCTTCCTATATCTTTTTGACAGGTGAATATACCTATAAGCTAAAAAAAAATGTTGACTATGGTTTTCTAGATTATTCGACTCTAGCTAAAAGGAAATTTTTTTTAAATGAAGAGCTGAGACTCAACCAGAAAATAGCTGCCGAACTATATTTAGAAGTTATGCCGATCGGTAGCAACGAGCATGGATTTGTTCTTGGCAACTGCGATCATGTTGTAGAATACGCTTTGAAAATGTGTCAGTTTCCTCAAGAAAACTTGTTCAGTAATTTGTTAAAAGCTGGTAAGCTCAATGGCGATCGCTTTACTGAGTTAGGAAAAATCGTCGCTAAATTTCATTTTTCTGCTGAGAGTAATCATTACATCAACAGTTTTGGCACTGTAGCTAAGATTAGTGCTGCTTTTGCAGAAAACTATCGCCAATCTCAGAAATATGTCGGCACAGTCCAAACACAGAAACAGTTTGAAGCAACAAAAGCCTATACCGATGCTTTTTTTAGCGAACGACAAGATTTATTCCAGGCTAGAGTCGATCGAGGCAAAATAAAAGAATGCCACGGCGACCTGCATCTTAAAAATATTTGCCTATGGAAAGACAAGATTCAGCTATTCGATCGCCTTGAATTTAATGAATCTTTCCGCTTTGTTGACACGATGTATGATCTGGCGTTTACCATCATCGACTTAGAAGCGTGTAAAAAACCAGAGTTTGCCAACGCTTTTCTGAATAGTTATCTAGAAGATACAGGAGACTGGAAGGGATTACTTATATTGCCCCTTTATTTAAGTAGACAGGCTTATGTCAGAGCTAAGGTAAATTCTTTTTTGCTAGACGATCCTCAAGTTGCCCAAACAGATCGACAAGAGGCTAGAAAAGCTGCTAGTGATTATTATCGACAGGCTTACCAATATACCCAAAGTACATTAGGCAGTATAATTTTGATGTCTGGCTTATCAGGGTCGGGTAAAAGTACAGTGGCTCAAAGCATTGCTAGAAAGAAAGGTGCGCTTCAGATTCGCTCCGATGCTGTTCGCAAACATTTAGCAGGGATATCTCTAGATGAGTCTGGGACAGATAATATTTACTCTCAAGAGATGACTCAAAAAACTTACGATCGCCTTGGGGAATTGGGAATTATTCTAGCCCAGCAAGGATATACGGTAATTCTTGATGCCAAATACGATCGCCTTAGTCTGCGTCAGTCCGTGATTACCCAAGCCCAGAATAATAATATAGCTTGGAAAATAGTCCACTGTACTGCACCTGTATCTGTGTTGCGCGATCGCTTAAACCAACGTCAAAATGATATCTCCGATGCCACCGTAGACTTAATTACCAATCAGCAAGCAAAAGCAGAAGATTTTTCCCCAGCAGAACAAGCCTACGTAATAGAGATAGATACATCTCAAGCTGATTGGCAAGAAAAACTGAACAATGTCATCTAAACATTGTTCAACCAAAATCATCACTTTGGACTTCTGTACGGGCGAACGATCGTTCGCCTCTAACTAATATCTTGACCAACGGTCAGAGCAGCGCGAAGTTGCGTTGCGTGGGTTTCCCCCGTTGAGTAAACTTCGTAAGAAGGCTCCGTCGTGTCTTGACGAGCATTCCCTTGCGTCCTACGCCGACGCGGGGTCTCGTCGCTTTTACGGCGGAGTAATCTCTGACTTTATTCTATCCCGACCAACTAACCCAGTGGTGGGAAGTATTTTCTTGCTTTCTTTCATCTCCACCCCAATTTATGTGTTCTATAACTGCGTTCTTGGTTTGTGCTACAGAAATATCTGTACCAGCTAGTTTTGCTTCGGTCAAATCTGCACCGCTTAAATCTGCGCCACCAAGATCGACATCAGTCAAATTTGCACTGCATAAATTAGCACGGTGTAAATTAGCGTAGCGTAAGTCGGCACCGCTCAAATCTGCGCCTCTAAGATCGGCATTTTCTAAATCTGCACCAATTAGATTTATTTCTGATAAATTTGCCCCTATTAAGCTAGCGTTTACCAAATTAGCGTTAGTCAAATTAGCCTGCTGTAAACAAGCACCGCTTAAATCAGTATCACTGAGATCCGCATCACTAAGATCTGCTTGAGTTAAGTTGATTCGCGTTAAATCGGCAGCTTCAAGATAAACAGAATGTAAATTTGCACCCTTAAAATCTAATATGCCAGAACGATATTGTCGGAGTAATTGTGTAGCTTTCATAATCGTTTTGTTCCTTTTTGCTTGTAATTCAACAGTCAACCCAAGAAACACCACCAACAACATGAGTTAACTATTAGATCTAAATGAAAATTAGAATTTTCAAATCAACTATTAAAACTTATAAAAAGCGTTAATTGTAATTGAAATTTATAATTCATAGTCTTCATAATAAAATATATTACAAATAAAACTTGAGGAAGTTGTGAAGAAAGATATTATCAAATTAGTTCATGTCTTTTGCTTAATTTCTGGCGCAATATTTAATATTGTATGGCGATCGCCTAAAATTAATTCTGGCTGTCATCTATACTTTTAATTCAATCAAAATTATATAGTCTTTAGGTCAGACTCTTAGTTTTAAAGACCATCTGTATATTGTTTGTGTAAATAGTTATAGTGTTGTTGTATAGCAGACTGTATTTCTGGTGATAAGTTATCAAATCCTGTTATGTATCGTACGTCTGCACCCACTATAGCTAGGTCGTGAATTTGATTAGATATAATTTTTATCCATTTGTGCTTTAGATTATGTGACTTTAGTAGTTCTATAAAATTTTGCTCAAAATGTGAACTAGTCATATAACAAAATACTCATGCAATACTCTAGCAGTATATTAGTAAATATTTGTAGTAAATATGATCTCGATCACAATAATACTGTTGGGCTACTGTTCGTTAGTAAAAAAATACCAAATAAGAAATCGAGTCGGAGTTAAAGCGATCGCTTTGATTAATTCCGAACTAAGATTAGAAGAAAGCCAGTAGGGTTCGCCATTTCTACTGACTAGGACATGAACGATAAATTTTTACTCTCTGCAATAGCTACAATTTTAGGAATACTTCCCTTAGTCCTCACCAGAATCTCCGCTAAAAGGCTGCACTCCTGATTTTGGATAATCGTCGTCTGTAGGTTTAAAGAGTCTTGAAACTCCATCCCAAAGATATTGAGTTGTGTCTTGTATCCATATAAAAATCTTCATATCTTTTACCTCTTTAATTAATTATTCAGCTAAAAAATCTTGATTAAATTGTTGTATCGTCAGAGGATATTCCAAAGTAAGTCCTAGATGCGGACGAGTCCTTATTACCCTACTTAATGCCCAAATAACACTAGTTTGAGCTATGAACATTAGTAATATAGAAAATCCGATTAGTATTTGTGTTGAGCTTGATGATTTGCTATGTACTTTCATTGCTTTGACCTCGACTTTCCGAATCTACAGTTTTCTCTTATTTATCGCTAAAAGACTATTAAGTAATAGCTACGCTTGTTATATTTACCTTCGACATAGTTATTGTTAAGACTCCATCAATTAGTTTTGCTTTAACATGGTTTACTTGAATTGGTTCTGGTAAAGAAACATTACATTCAAGCTGCCCATAGCGGAGTTGAGAGGAAATTGGTTCTTTTTCCGCCAATGACTGATGATGGTCATGAATTCCAGTAATTGAGATAGATTCGGATTCTGCACTAATGTTTAGATGTTTAATTTCAATTCCAGGAATTTCTGCTTTAAGAATTAAATTTCTATCGGTTTCATTAAATTCCCTGGCTGGACAGCATATTTTGCCTTCTTCTGTCATTGCCTCGATCTCATAAGCTTTAATTTAGTTTAGTAATCTATTAAAATCGCTTTTCTTTTATGGTTTAAAAGTAGCAATAAAGTTTGAAGAAATTGTGAGGATGACCCGATATTTGCCTTACTATTTATTAACTATCACCAGACCTTTGTAGAGTATTGATATTTATACCTAAAATCTTTTGTATTTAAGTTATGTTTTTGCATCATCAAGAAACGAAAATACCAAAGTAACGATCGCGCCCAAATCTTTACCTGCTTAAATTTACAACTTTAACTAGCCGAATTTAAGACGATAT
Source organism: Waterburya sp. (assembly GCA_965218645.1). GTDB lineage: Bacteria > Cyanobacteriota > Cyanobacteriia > Cyanobacteriales > Xenococcaceae > Waterburya. The sequence goes on from OZ244627.1 coordinate 503,761, forward strand.
TAGCTACCCAATCGGCTAAACCATTGAGGATCAACTTAACCCCAACTGCTAATATAAATAAACCTAACAAACGGCTAAGAGCTTTTATTCCTGTCTCTTTGAGAGCTAAGAGCAGCAAATTGCTAAAGCGCAAACACAAATAGAGTAAGGCACCAACTATAATAATCGCCAAGCCAACAGCTAGCAGGTTAATTCCCGTTTGCCAATCAAAGTTGTGACCCGCCTCGGCTGCTAATCCCAAAGTTACGGCGATCGAGCCTGGTCCTGCTGACAGGGGAATGGTCATGGGGATAAATGAAATATCCTCATAATTTTCTTCATAAGTTGTTAGATTTTTGTCTGCTGTTGGCTTAAGTTTAGGTTCGGAGTTGAGGGTTTGCCATCCAGCTTTAAAGACGATGATACCGCCAGCAATTTTTACTATTTCCAAGGAAATACCAAAAAAGCGTAAAATATTGCCGCCAACTAATAAGAAAAAGATTAATAAGCAAACTGCATAGATAGCCGTTTGACGAGCATACTTTTTTCTTAACTTTAAGGGTATACCAACCGTCAATGACAAAAAAATTGGTACTAATCCAATTGGATCTACTACGGGAATTAATGCTGCCAAGCTCTGGACTAAAAAGCCACAAAATTGTTCCATGTTTATACCGCAGTAGGCTGTTTTTGTGATTTATAGAAGTTAATTAATCCCCCAGCCAGAATAATTTCTCTCTGACGCGAGTTAAGGGTATATGTCAAAGTAAAGATGCGATCGCCCAAGCGAGAATGTTTTTCCTTTTTCAAGCTGCTGATGAAAGCTCAACCAGAGTGACTATTGGCACCATTATTTTTATTTTCTTCAGAAAAAAGTATTTTTATTTATCTTACTTTTAGGCAGGATTGTCTTTCGTCATCGGCACCTTAGCATATTGGAAAACTAATTTGTTGAGCAAAGATACAATTTCTGTCGAGTCTCCAACTTCGTTTTAATTTTGAGCTATGCAGATTAATTTTTTGTATGAGAGTAAATTAGGAGCGATCGCGGATAATAGCCAGAATAATCATCGTGTTAAATTGTATTCATGATGCCACAAGCTAAATAAACAGGCAGTATAGTTCTTATCAAAAATACGTTTATTGCAAAACCTGGGTCAATGTCTCGACAAAGTTAGGATAAGAAATTGAAGCTGCTTCGGCGCGGTGAATAGTCGTTTTTCCTTTAGCGTTTAAAGCTGCGATCGCCAAACTCATGGCAATGCGATGATCCGTAAAGCTATCTACTTCTGTCCCCTTAAGCTTGTTTCCGCCAGTAACTTCTAGACCATCGGCTAATTCGCTGATATTTGCCCCCATTTTGCCTAATTCCCGCGCCATTACCGCCAGGCGATCGCTTTCTTTAACTCTCAATTCTGCTGCATCCTTAATTACCGTTGTTCCTTCGGCAAAAGCAGCAGCCACCGCCAAAATTGGTATTTCATCAATCAGACGGGGAATGATATCTCCAGATATTTCACAGGCTTTTAGCTGACTATATTTGACTCGCAAGTCGGCTACAGGCTCTCCTGCTACAGTTCGCTCATTTTCTCGCCCGATATCTGCTTCCATCATCCCTAAAGCTTCTAATACCCCCGTGCGGGTAGGATTTACCCCGACATTGGTAATCAGCAAATCTGAACCAGGAACAATTGCCCCAGCTACTAACCAAAAAGCAGCCGAACTGATATCTCCAGGTACAATAACCTGTTGTCCCGTTAGTTCTGGTTGTCCTGTTAAAGTGACGCTATGGGTATCTGTATCAATAGCTAAGGTTGCGCCAAAAGCTCGCAGCATTCTTTCACTATGATCGCGAGATAATGCAGGTTCGGTTACAGTAGTTTTGCCCTCTACCATCAAGCCTGCTAGCAATACACAGGATTTGACCTGCGCCGAAGCGATGGGAGAATGATAGTGAGTAGGTTTTAACTGTTGTCCTTTTACCGCTAGAGGCGCGAGAGAATTGCCTTTTCTGCCCCAAATACTTGCTCCCATTTGTGCTAATGGTATAATTACACGCGACATAGGACGCGATCGTAAAGAGTTATCTCCTGTCACAGAAAATAAGCGATCTGGGTGAGAGGCTAATAACCCTAACATCAAGCGTATAGTTGTTCCTGAGTTGCCAGCATCTAAGATATCTAAAGGCTCTTGGAGATTGCCCAAACCTACTCCTCGTACTACTACTCGTTGGGAATTTAATTCGGAGATCTCTGCCCCCATTGCCCGAAAACAGGCTGCTGTGCTGCGGGGGTCTTCGCCTAAGAGTAAACCTTCAATTACCGTTTCTCCTTTAGCGATCGCTCCCAACATCAATGCACGATGAGAAATAGACTTATCCCCAGGAATGGTAATACTACCTTTGACTGTAATCTCTGTACTGTGAGGATCGATCAATAGTGTTTGAGAATTTGGCGCGCTGTTTTGAATGCTTACAATAGAAGAAGACATAAAGTAGGTAGGTAAAATTAATTAGAAAATGCTTTGGGCAGATAAGTAATACTAAATCTTGTTTGGATACACTATTTAAAAGTTGTGTGAAGGTAGAAGGCAGGAGGCAGAGGGTTTAAGCTCGTTTGAGACTCCCAGTTTAAAAGTAGGTTTTGACGGGAGGAAATGCTTTGGGTTAAAAAGCATATTCCACTCCCGTGTTGTAAATCGGATTTAGTATAATGAGTTAAGGGCGAACGGTAAGCTAGCGCGGTCTTTGCAAGCGTGGAAACAAGGAATTAGCCACACCCTTTAGGGTCGTTACCCGTACAGTCAGAACAATTAACAGATTAGAAATAAAATAGCGATCGCATATAAAGAAATTGCCGAATCAAGGTATTAGTTGAGCCTCCTTAAAGATAACGAACACATATAGATTACAAAATCTGCTGTTTATTGTTTAATCAAAGCTATAGATAGTTTGGCTTTCAATCCCATCAAGGCTTGAAGGTTTTTGCTCAAGACTATAATTTTGACGATCTAATTTGACCTGTAAACCAGTCATCGGGTCATCTCCAGGAGCAATCAAAAATTCTAAACGACTGACATTTTGCCATGCGGCTAAAATATCTAAAATTTTTATTATCCCCCATAAATAAGGATGTTTAGAGTCTTGATACCAATCTGAACTAGCTAAATTAGATTGATCAAAACCGAGATGAAAAATTAAAGCAGATCTGCTAAACAAAGCGATCGCAATCGGTCGAGCCTCTTCCTGGACTAAAAAGTTATGTTCTTGAGCAAGATAGCGAATTTTATCAAGCTTTTCGTACTGAACTTCAGGGGTAATATCTTCCTGTTTCCAGGTAATTCCCACGGTAATTAGATAAGTCTGCAATAGCAGGTGACCCATTTTTTTGGCTTTAGTAGCCAAATATCCAGAGTTGTAGTCAGTGGCTTCAATCAGTAAAGGCAGGCGATCAACTATCTCTAAACCATAACCCTTTAAACCAGCTATTTTTCGAGGATTATTAGTGATCAGGCGAATCTGTTTAATACCCAAATCATTGAGAATTTGCGCTCCCATACCATAATCTCGCAAGTCGGCAGGAAAACCCAGCCTCTCGTTAGCTTCTACGGTATCTAGACCCATATCTTGTAAAGTATAGGCTTTGAGCTTATTTACTAGCCCAATGCCTCTACCTTCCTGGCGTAAATAAACCACAACTCCTAATCCATGCGCCTCGATCATTTTTAGAGCAGCCTGTAGCTGCATCCGACAATCACAACGCATCGATCCTAGAGAATCTCCTGTTAAGCATTCAGAGTGCATCCGCACTACGGCAGGTTTGATTCCTAGTTCCGCTAGATCTCCTTTGACAATTGCCAAATGCTCTGTATTGTCTAAAGTGTTGCGGTAAGCGTAAATTTGAAAGTCGCCAAACTGACTAGGAAACTTGCAGACTGTCTCTCGATAAACAAAGCGATCGTGCTTCAGACGATAGCTAATCAAGTCGGCAATGCTAATCAGTTTAAGCTCATGTTCACGGGCATATTCTACTAATTCTGGTAACCTTGCCATCGAACCATTCGGGTTTTGAATTTCACAGATGACTCCTGCTGGATATAAACCCGCTAATCTTGCCAAGTCTACTGCTGCTTCTGTATGCCCTGCTCTTTTTAAAACTCCGCCATTTCTAGCTCGTAAAGGGAAAATATGCCCAGGACGAACTAAGTCATCGGGAATACTGGCAGGATTGATTGCTACTTGAATCGTGCGGGCGCGATCGTCGGCAGAAATGCCTGTGGTTACCCCCAATTTGGGAGAAGCGTCAATACTAACCGTGAATGCGGTTTGATTGCGATCGGTATTTTTGCTAACCATTAGAGGTAAATCTAAGGTGTCCAAGCGATCACCCGTCATTGCCAGGCAAATTAACCCCCTAGCTTCTACTGCCATAAAGTTAATCATGGCAGGAGTGGCAAATTGGGCAGCACAAATAATATCTCCCTCATTTTCGCGATTTTCGTCGTCTACTACAACTATTGAGCGACCTGCTTTGATCTCAGCCAAAGCTGAATCGATAGAATCAAAATTGACGGAACTGGTTTGAGGCGTTTGCACTACAAAAACTCAAATTAAATTAAAGTACCTAAAAATAAATCCTGAGTACTTAAACAATTGTAACTTTTTTCCCTCATAATTTTCACTTACCCCCTAGGCTAAAATAATTTAATGATTTCACGCTTTAAGCAATATTTGTTAAAAGTTTGTTGAATTATCTGACAAATTAGTCAATCAATAATAAACTAAGCTTAAATTAAAGTAAGCAAGTTCGCTGCACTCAAGCTAAAACAATATTTATCAAATTACTGAGTTTTCCCTCTCTCTTCAAACCCTCAACTGGGTCTATTTAGTTTTTCAACATCTAGCTAATCTTTTATTTATAGAGAATATTCGACTATGGTATCCAGTCTACCCAGCAAAACTATTGCCCCTCTTCAGCCGACAACAAAAACTAAGCACGATCCCCTCAAAACTGCTCAAGGAGTATACATTACTGTTCACGGACATTTTTATCAGCCACCGAGGGAAAACCCCTATCTTAATACAATCGAGAGGCAGCCTAGCGCGCACCCATATCATGATTGGAATGAACGCATCCATCATGAATGCTATCGTCCTAATGCTTTTGCCCGCATCCTTAATCATCAACAAGAAGTAGTGGGGATCGTTAATAACTTTGAATATCTCAGCTTTAATATCGGTGCGACTTTGATGTCGTGGTTAGAAAAATACGATCCCGAAGTCTATCAACTCATACTAGAGGCGGATCGCCAAAGTTGCCAAAGACTAAATGGACACGGTAATGCGATCGCCCAGGTTTATAATCACATTATTCTCCCCTTAGCCAATCAGCGAGATAAAATTACGCAAATTCGCTGGGGAAAAGAAGATTTTCGTGACCGTTTTGGACGCAATCCCGAAGGGATGTGGTTAGCGGAAACTGCCGTTGATTACCAAACTTTAGAAGCTTTAATCGAAGAGGAGATCAAGTTTATTATTCTTGCCCCTTCCCAGGCACAAAGATGTCGCTTGATGTCTACCAAAGAAGAAACCGAATGGCAAGAAGTGGAAGGCTCGCAGATAGATCCTACTCGTCCCTATCGTTGCTTTGTAGATGAACGCTATCTTGATATTTTCTTTTATGATGGTCCAATCTCGCGCGACATGGGCTTTAACGATGTTCTTGAAACAACGGATAATTTTGCCATCAGATTAGGACAAGCCGTTCAAAAGGATCAGCGTCCTTCCCAATTAATTAACGTTGCTACCGATGGTGAAACCTTTGGACATCATAAAGGCGGGACAGAAAAATGTCTTGCCTATGCCTTCAAGCAAGAATTTGCCAACTATGGCTGGACGGTTACCAACTATGCTCACTATCTTAGTATTTGTCCACCTACCTGGGAAGTTGAACTAAAGCCTGTGACAGCCTGGAGTTGCGCCCATGGAGTCGATCGCTGGCAAGATGATTGTGGCTGCGCTGCTGGTGGGGGTTGGCACCAAAAATGGCGTAAACCGTTGCGAGACTCTTTAGACTGGCTGCGGGATCGATTAGTAACGGTATATCAAGAAAAAGGAAGCGAGTTTTTCCGCGATCCTTGGCTAGCTAGAAATGAATATATCGAAGTATTGCGCGATCGCTCTTCGACAAATATAGAGAAGTTTTTACAACGTCATCAGCAAAAAGAATTATCACCCCCACAAAGAATTGACGCTCTACGCCTACTAGAAATGCAGCGTCATGCACTGCTAATGTATACAAGCTGCGGCTGGTTTTTTGAAGAAATTTCTCGTCCTGAGGGTACTCAAATTCTACGCTATGCAGCCAGAGCTTTGGAGTTGGCTGGAGAAGTATCGGGAATCGATCTCAAGCAAGAATTTGTGCGTCATTTGGCTAAAGCTCCTAGTAATGTTGTGTTCTTTGGCAATGGCGAAAAAGTATATCAGGAGCTAGTTATACCTTCTCAAGTTAGTTTGCAGCAGGTAGCTGCTCACTACGCTATGAGTTCTCTATTTACTGACTATCGGCAACAAAAACAAAAACGCATTTACTGTTATGAAGTAGAGCAGTTAGATTATCAAAAGCAAGAATTAGGGACGCTTACTCTTTCTATAGGGCAGGTGAGCTTAACTTCCGAGATTACCTGGGAAAGCCAGCATTTTGTCTTTGCGGTGCTGCATCTTGGAGGATGGGATTTTCATTGCTGCATTAATAGTTTTGATGGTCGCTTGGCTTATGCAGAATTAAAACAACAGCTATTTACTAGTATTCAACAGGCAAGTGCTGCTCAAGTGATTTTAACCATGAATCATCTAATGGGGAATCAATCATTTAATCTCAAGCATTTATTTGCTGAAGAAAGACAACGTATCATTAGACTTTTGACCGCTAAAACTAAAAAGCACTTAGATCAGCTATACACTCAGGTTTATCGTGAAAATTACAGTATGCTAGCAGCTTTTCAAAGGGAAGGATTACCCGTTCCCCAGGAATTAAAAGTGGCTGCGGATGTTGCCCTATCCTATCGTTGTCTAGAAACAGTCAAGAATTTAGAAAAAGTGATTGAAGATCCTCTTGCCGTGGATAGTTGTTTGGCAGAATTAACGGCAACGGCAACGGAAGCTTATTATCTTCAATGCCAGCTAAATATTTCCGAAGCCAAGAAAATTCTTGAACAAACGCTTTTACGCTTGCTATGGAAACTACTTTACAATGGCGATCCCGAAACTTTAGAAGCAGATATATACAGATTAGAAAAAGCGATCGCCGTGGGTGAGCAATTGAACCTTGATTTAGCTTTAGACCGCGTCCAAGAAGTTTACTTTAACTGTTTGCATCAACGTATATTGCCCGACTGTTTGCTCAACAACCATAGCTGTCGTTGGAACAGTGGACAATTAAAGCCTTTGCTAAAACTAGGACAAAAACTAGCGATTAACGTTAGTGGTTGGTTGAATTAAAGGTAAGGGCGAACAACCGTTCGCCCCTACCCCTGACTCCTACCTATTTTTCATCTTGAAGTGAATTGTAACGACTTAGCCAAATCTGTTGTTGAGGTATGGGTAAGGGCATATCTGCTGCTTCAAAAGCATTTTTGAGCCGACGGCGAAATTCGCGAGAGATATCCCACTGTTTGAGGGGTTCGGTTTTGAACCAGATACGAATAACAAAGCCTCGTTCGGCGAAATCTTCTACACCTAATACCTGTGGCGGTTCGAGAATTTGAGCGCGATATTCACAGTCTTGATACATTTGCGTTGCTACTTGCTCAATTAAGGCGATCGCTTGATCCACATCGGCTTGATATGCTATATGAATTTTTAAGTCAGATCTCGACCAGCCATTGGAATGATTGGCGACAACGTTGACAGAGCTATTAGGAATAGTAATCAAACGCCCTTCTCCATCCCGAAGCTGAGTAATGCGTAGATTCAAATTTTCAACTAATCCTCCTACTTCGCCGATAGTTACCACATCACCGACGGCATATTGATCTTCCAAAATAATTAGCAAACCATTAATAGTGTCTTTAATCAGGTTTTGAGAAGCAAAAGAAAAAGCTAAACCCAAAACTCCCGCACCAGCTAGCAAAGGAGTGATGTTCAGACCAATAATTGTCAGGGAGATAAATAAGGCAATACCCGCCCAAAAGCAAGTGACTATGCCTCTAAAAAGACGAGAAAAAGTATTTACCCTAACCTGGAGTCGGTGATTTGTATCGGGGCTTAATACATAGTTATCAGTAAAAGCTTTACCCGTGAAAACTGTATTAATTCTAGCGATCGCCGCGAAGCTGAGGCGAATCAAAACGTAACAAATCCAAACAACAACTATTAACCGCAGCGGAATCCTCAGGATGGTAACGATCCACAGTTGAGCTAAGCGAGTGTCAGGAAATAAGCCCAAAATCAGCAAAATTCCGCCAACCCAGACAGTTATCTGAGTCAGTTGTAATAAGCGGTGCTGTACTTCTTTGAGGTTAAATGTTTTTCTTTGCTCTAATTGAGATGGTAAAGACTCGGCATTTAGGCTTAAGCTAACTTTGTCTTTGGTTAAGCGTTTACTCCAGCGCAATAAAACAAAGTTGATCAGCACCATTAGCAGCAATACAACTGTTGATAATTTGGCTTGCTTGAACAGAAATACAGGTTGTCTTTCTGACTTGGCTTTTTCTAATCCTGTTTCGATGCGATCGGCTATTTGCTGTGCCTGAGATTCTAGATTGACATCGCCAATAGCTACATCGCTACTGTCAAGGGTCAAAACAGGGATCTTTTTGTCACCTACTGCCACATCAAGACTTTGCTTATTTTGATTTCCTTGAGTAAACACGTTTAATGGGGCATGGTTAGATTTGAGATATACACTTTTGATATCGGCTAACTTTTCTTCTGTATATTTAATTCGTTGACTCAAATTTGCTTTTTGGTCTGATAATTTAAATACACAACGACCATCCAAATATACGCAAGCTGAAATAGCAGTATCAGTTGAATCACTATCTAGCTTGAGGGTTTCTAAATTCAGTTTGGGCAGCAGTGGCAACTGCGCCCAAATTGGACTAGCAAAAAGATTAATAAAAATAACCGTGCTGATTAATACCCATAAGAGAAAATTTTTTTTAGTCATGCTACACACAAACTAATCTGCCAGCAACTGGCGATCGCCGTCAATAATGTTAATAACTTGTTTTATCTATTGATTTGACTTACGTTTGATTTTTAATCATTTATAACTCAACAAATATTAGGACTTATATCCACTAATTTGTTAATCTTTCATAAAGTCGTCTTAAACTTAATTTCTCACCTTAACTCAGCGTTTATAGCAGCAACGCCTTATGCCCTTGTCTCGTATAATAAGCTCAGTAGTGGCGATCGCCCTGGCTTTGGGAATGATTATTCTCGGAGGATGGTATTTTACCCTTGGTATAGGTATTTTAATTGTCTTGGCACAATTGGAATACTTTCGATTAGTTCGTGCTAAAGGAGTAGAACCTGCTGCAAAAACCACTTTAATTGCATCTCAACTTCTGCTGATAAGCTCTACCGTTGCGCCGAGCGTAACTGATGCTATGTTTTGCTTGGGAGGAACAATTATTTGTTTTTATTTGCTGTTTCAACCAAAAATGGCAACTATTGCCGACATTTCTAGCTCTATTTTAGGCTTATTTTACACAGGTTATCTGCCTACTTTTTGGGTGCGGTTAAGAGTTAGCTTACCAAATACAAACAACGGTAGTAATCTACCTTTAGACGGCTATTGGCCCGACTCTTGGCTTAATCCTAGCCAGTTTCCTACCGCTTTAACCCTGACGTTTTTAGTGATGGCCTGTATTTGGGCGGCAGACATTGGCGCATATACTATGGGTAAAAGTTTTGGTCGTACAAGACTCTCAGATATTAGCCCCAAAAAAACCGTCGAAGGTGCTGTATTCGGGGTAATTGGTAGCTTAATAGTGGCAGAATCGGGAGCTTGGTATTTTGATTTTCCTGCATGGCAACTTAGTGGAGTTATGCTAGGCACGCTGATTGGTATTACAAGCTTGTTGGGGGATTTAACCGAGTCAATGATGAAGCGAGATGCTGGAGTAAAAGATTCAGGACAGTTAATTCCTGGGCATGGAGGTATTTTAGATAGAACGGATAGTTATGTTTTTACTGCTCCTTTAGTATATTATTTTTTTACTTTATTATTACCTTTACTCTCAGCTAATGTATAAACATTACAAAAAAAGGCGGGCTTTTAATGCTCGCCTTTTAAATAACCTGATGTAATTTTATTTAACCTGGTTCTTCCTCATATTCAGGAGCTTTTTCTTTTTTGGGAATATTTACGGGAGGAGGATTATAGGGTTCGGGTTTGATATCATCATCCCAAACATCCTCATTAGTTACTTCTTCATATTCATATTCCTTGGCTAGTGGTGCATCATACACTGGTGCATCATACACTTCAGGTTCTGCATCTTCCCAATTATTTTCTTCATACTCTTCTTCATAGGGAATTGCTTGTGCCTGTTGTCTAATTGGCTGTTGAGCAACACGATTTTCTTGCCATTCGTCTTCATCCCATCTTTCTTCCATTACGGGTTCTCTAGCATCTATAGAGGTAGAAATCGGTGTACGAATAGGAGTTCCTGTACCTAGCTGGTTTTCCGCATTAATAGTTTGAGGATAATAGTCTTCACGATCTTTTTCCCAAGGAGGACGACCAATACCCAAACGCTCCAAAAGACCGACTGAAATTTGTTCGATCCGTTCTTCTGAGCCTTCAAAAACAATTAAGCGATTAGGACCACTGCTAACCACTTCTTCGATAGATAGTTCGTAGGTACTAATAAACTGTTCGGGGATCTGCGGTATTCCCAGTGAAGCAATCACAATCGAGTTGACTGCTCCATTTTCGGCATCAAACTGAAAATCTCTAACTTTACCTAGAGGTTCACCAGCTTCAGTAATCACTTCACAACTAATTAGTTTACTGTAAGCCTCAATATCTATATCTTCAATTACACTTTCATCGTCAACTAAAATCACATCTCCAGTCTGACGAATACTGTCAAGGTACATATACTTTGGTATTCCAGAAACCGAAAGCAAATTATCTCGCAGTCCTAAAGCCACTATTTCTCTGCGATCTATATCGACCAAAACCTCTTTTACCACCCCTAATCGCTTACCACTATTACGAGCGATAACCTGAGTGTTGATAAATTCAGAGCGCAGATGTATATTTTCAGTTGTCATTTTATTGTTTGGTTAATGTAAGCTATTGCTTGCACTTGCTATCTATATAGTAATTTTTTTAAATCGAGACAGTGTAAGTATTTATTTTAAAATAACGTCACAAAAGTCACTAGACTAAAATAATCTATAGGTATCTAAATACTATTTTAGCTAATCCTGATGCGTTTGCCTTATTGGAGCATGAATAATACCTTTTGGCAAGAAGGTTTAGACGCGATTGACGATAGAATATATAAGAATACATTCAAAATTAAGAATTAAACTTTAGATTCAAATTGCCGTGTATATTACCCTCAAACTGAGCTAAAACAGTATGTCTAAAAACCCAAAGCAGTTTTTATCTATTTGAGGTGTTAATCTCCAGACATAAAATGGGTATTTTAAGATTATGCCGTCTGATTTGAAGTAACCGTAAGAGTGCATGAATCATCAACATTCTGTAGACAACAGAAAAGATCGACAAACATTTTTTATCGATACATTAGCTAATATATTAGATCAAATATCTCATCTACAGGAAAATAGTTGTTTACAAGTTGTCTATAATTCCATCACTTTTTTTATTCATTTTAATCATGAGGGTAGATTAGTTTATGCTACCAATTCTCTAGCTCCTTTTGAAAGATTAGAACGTCATTTACGCCGTTTAAGCAATCAAAACCCCAAGCTTGACAATTCAATTATCAAGCACCCTCGCGTTCAGTTTAACAACGATCTCCAATCATATACTTGATCGCCTTCAGATTATCAGGCTATTTTCTGGCTAGCAGAACAAGGTCATTTAAACTCTTAAGAAGCCACAGCTATAGTTAGAAGAATTACTAGAGAAGTATTTGAATCTTTTTTGTGTTTACAAAATGTTTCGTGTCAGTATAAGTTTGCGCCAAAGTTAGAGCAAACTAAGGAGTTGTGCCAATTTGATTTAAAAGTTTACATAGTTCAATGTCGCCAAAGACTAAAAGCCTGGAATGCCTTTGTTGATAAAATTTGGTCTACTTATCAGCGTTCATATTTGGTTACAGAAAAAACTAAAGCTATTGGCGACTTAACAAGCCAACAAAATCAAGCTATTTGCAAGTTATTAAAAGGATTAAATTTTCGCCAAATCAGTGCAGTATTAGATTTAGATGAATTGGCGATCGCCAAATTATTGTATCCCTCGATCGTGGATCGGGATATTATTGTCCGAGATCCAAAGCCTCCGTTTGACAAGCTACCTAAACTGCCTCAGCAAAAAAGCGACAAAGCATCAATATTTTTTAGTTGGTTAGATGATGATAACGGCTGTACATCCTAAATTACTGGATGTAGATGACGTGACTTGCCTCAAGGACTATATGAATATTAATAGCAAATAATCTTGCAAAGTTCTTGACGCTTTATATCTATATTTCTAAACAGTAACCAACAACGAACTAATATACTTTCGTTTAAGTACAGCTATTTACAGAGTCTATTTACAAATATTTGGTTAAAAAATCAGTTAAAGGAAGTCAGAGTAAAAATCAATGAGCAATATCAACGATAAAAAATTGAACCATACACGGATGGCATTGTTGCAAATGTCGAGTGGTTACTGGATTTCGCAGTCTCTCTATGCTGCTGCCAAACTAGGAATTGCGGATTTGCTCAAGAATGGTGCGAAAAATTGTGAAGAACTAGCAAGCGTTACCAATACCAATGCTCGTGCGCTCTATCGATTGATGCGCGGACTAGCAAGCGTGAAAATTTTTGCCGAGCAAGAACCAGGCTACTTTATCTTAACCCCGATCGCCGAAGGACTTTGTAGTGATATTTCTGGCTCGATGCGCGATTCTATTCTTCTGGGAGGTGGGGAATACTATCGTGCCTGGGGAAATTTGCTTTATAGCCTGCGAACGGGAAATAATGCTTTTGAACGGGAGTACGAGATGTCCGTTTTTGATTACTACAGCCAAAATCGAGAATCGGGTGCAATTTTTAATCGTGCCATGAAGAATATTTCTCAAGTAATTAATCCCGCAATCGTCGGTGGCTATGATTTTTCGTCAATTATCAAATTAGTCGATGTAGGCGGTGGCAATGGGAGTCTAATTGCTGCCATGCTCAAAGCTAATCCCAATCTTCAAGGAATTTTATTTGACCAAAAAAGCGCGATCGCCAGTGCCAAGTCAATATTAAAAGCAGAGGTCAAGAGCAATCGCTGTGAGATGATAGCGGGTGATTTTTTCGAGTCGATTCCAAGTGGTGCTGATGCCTACTTGCTTAAATACGTCCTGCACAATTGGAATGACGAGCAGGCGATTGCAATTCTTCGTAATTGTTATAGTGCCATGTCAGACAACGGCAAGTTGTTAGTAGTAGAACAGGTAATTCCTCCTGGTAATGAGCCATTTTCGGGCAAGTTAATCGATCTTCATATGCTGGTAACTTTAGGTGGCTGCGAACGTACCGAAGCAGAATATCGCTCACTATTTAAAGCAGCTAGTTTCCAATTAACAAAGATCGTTTCTACTCGCTCTAATGTCAGCATCATTGAAGGCATTCCAATGTAGTCGTTCTTGTTAGGCAAATATTTGTCATTCTAAAATTTAAATGCCTAACTTTTAATTCTTTTTCAGACTAATTGCTATCTTTGCGCGCTCAAATACTTCTCCATTCTTGCCAATTCCTTAAATTTCTAAATGATTTGGATGAACATCAATCAATGGTGGCAAAACTCAATCTTGGTGCTGAACGTGCAGTCCAATCAGAATTGCCTAACCGATTAACGTACTGCGATAAGTGTCAGGAACTTTGCAAGAAATAAATATTTTCAGGAAATTTGTGTAATTCAACTGTTCTACTTTTTCAGTTTTTGACCAATCTCGGACAAACTACCGTTAAACAAGGCTCGATCAAGACGTTTAATTATGCCTTTAAGATCTTGTTCGTGATATCGCCTGCTAATTTGCTCAATGCCATCAACTAGATCGAGGCGATTTATGTCAGTTAAGGGTTTAATTAATTCGCGGTAACAATTTTCTTCATAGTTATCGCTGAGATAACAAGTATTAACTAGCTTTGCTTGGGAGACATCTTTATTTTTGAAGGTAGAAATTTGGTCGAGTAATTTTAAAGCTAAAAACGCTGTCATTGTCCTGACACACTTTTCACAGTTGCCACAGTTATAGTTACCTTGGCTATAGCTCTCTTTTTCATTACACACTCGAAGATGTTTTAAAGCTACATCCCATTCTCCTACTAGCTGTGTTTTTTCTAATCTAGATAAGGCAGCATTTTCATGGCGTATTTGTAGACTAGTGGTGCTATATAAAGGATCGAGCAAAGGATGTGAACCCCAAGGCTCTAGATTGGCATAATCATAGGTAGAAGCAATTGAAGCAACGCTTAAGCGAGGAACAAAAGCATGAGCGATCGCTGCTAAAAAAGAACCATGATATTCATACCGCCAAAAGCTAAAGTCAGGATCTAAATCGCGAAAATGAGCATAGGCATTGGTATAAACCTGAATGAGTTTAATCCCTGCATCTTCTGCCATCGCGCTTACGGCATTGATTACATTCTGAAAATTAGGGTCTTGCTCGTTTTCTCCCTGCAAAACGCCATAAACTAAGATACCATCTTTAATGTGTCGAGGATGATCGCTTGGGAAATTAAGATGGTTGTCTCGCACCATTGCCAAGGCATCAATGCCACCTGAAAATAACGCCCCTGCTCTGGGTGGTTTATCGACAAACAAAACTTCTGTTTCAATAGGAGCTTCGATCTTGATTACCTGACGTTCTTTGAGCTGCCAATTGATTAAGCACTTCATCGAGTTGATTAAACCATCTTTAATCTCAGGAGAAATCGGCGCATCAATGGCAATTCGCTTTTCCTCAAAGCGCATTGCAGTCAGAGTACAGGCTAGTAAAAAAGAGTTGGGATTAAGAAACAGAGCGTCGCCAAATTCGGCAGTAGTTTCAAAATAAACATCTTGACTAGGGCGATCTCGATTTTCCCAAATTACAGTGGCGATTATTCTGACTCGATCTGCGTTACTTTCTTTTCTTAAATTTACAACTTTCATGAATATATGTATCTGAGCTTTGTTGGTGAATTACTAGTGCAGTTCGGTCAATGAGGCAGGTTTCTTTTGCTTGATGCTCATGTAAACAATTAAGATAGCGATCGTCGTGGTAAAAGCGATGGTAGTTCCCACCGTACCGAAACCCAGTCCACCATTCTTAATTGGTTGAGATAACAAATCGCCGATAGATGCGCCCAATGGACGAGTTAAAACATATGCTAGCCAAAAAGTCAAGACTGCATTCATATTAAAGCGATAATAAGCGAGCGCAATTAAAGCAATTACCGAGCCAAATAGAAGTGCCGACACTGCATAGCCAAGACGCAATCCCTCTGCCAATAAGTCTCCTGCTGCTGTACCTAAAGCAAATGTCAGTAAAATAGCACTCCAGTAAAATAATTCTCTTTTAACTGTTTTAATCGAGTGCATCGCCAATGTCTTTTCGCTGGCGTACCAAATTGCAAACAAAGCTAATAATGCCAGAGTAAAAATTATGGTGATGGTTACTAGACTAACGCCCATTTCATCTACTAGGCGATCGGTAATTAATGTACCAACGATGCTAACCAAAACCACTACAGCCCAGTAACTTACGGGTACATACCGTTTAAGCCTAAATTGATTCCAAAGCACTACCGCAAGTAAGGCACTCATGAGATAGGATGTAGCTGCTAAACCAAAATTCATCGTAAATGCCAGAAAATCCGCGCCTGTTTCGCCAACGGTAGTTGCCATAATCTTGATAATCCAAAAAAATAGCGTTACTTCTGGAACTCTATTTAACATTTTCTTATTCATAATGTTTTATTAGTGTTTAATTTCTAATGGACAACTTATTTTATGAATTAAATGTCAGAAACTTTGCAAGATTTTTGTACCACTTTTATTGCCATCAAACAAACTGTAAATGACCTATTTTCACTCGTCTAATAGCTGGAATCTAACTTAGCCAACCCCTTATCCCAGTCGTTTGTCTGTTAAGATAATGCTATGTATTTAGCAATTTAAACTCCTTGTCCCAGCTTTGTATTTCCTTTAAATTCTCTATTCCTCACTTATAGGAAGCATTTATTTTTAAATCGCCAGAATTAAGTCGGCTATTTTTTGCTAAAAATATTCCCAATGAATCAAAAATTATTTCCGATTGATTAAAATTATTTTTAATAGCGATGAACAATTGCTTTACTTCTATTTCTGAAAAAAACATCAACAATCCTTCAGCAATAAATAGTATTTTTTTTGGTAATGTTTCTTGGACTTTTTCAATCCAGTTGAAGTCTAAAGTAGAATAACCTAGATAATACTGAAGCCTAATTTTGTTAGTTTGAGTTTGAACGTGAGGAACGCTAGGGTTTCTCCAGCTTGTCCAATCACGCTGTTGAACGGTTTGGTCGGCTTCAAAAGGTAAAGTCGGAATATAGTTGCGATCGCCCTGCTGTTCGAGTAAGCTTCCTTGGGAATCGAACCATTGAAAAGTTTGTTATGCCATCGGTGGCTATTTCCACTATATGATGTTCTTTTTTTAAACCTTCTGCTAGGGGCTAAGCAATGAGATCGTCATCTTCTACTAGTAAAATTTTCATAGTCTTATTTCTTCAGTGAAAAATTTTAGTGACTTCTTCTCCAAGATTTACGCGATCGCTCTTTCGCTCAAAATCCCCCTAAGTTATCGTTGTCCCTTGGCAAACAAATAGCCGATAGCGTTGCTGTGGTCAAAGATATATTCTTTTACTACCACCGAAAATATTTAAGGCTTTATGTTTGAGAATAAGTTTTCGCGACTCGTGAAGTATTATGAAAAGCAGAACATGACCCCAAATATGTTTTCCGTCGTCTGCTATAAAAACTAGAGTAATTCGTTTTTTTGCTATAAGCTGTCGAACCATGCGTGGGGGTCTCTGCGCTAATTCACACGCTTGCATTACTTATTAATTCCCAGCCCCTGCAAAATCAACCAATAAAGATAGCTTTTGCCGAAGAGTTTCCAGTCCTAGGCGATCGCTGGCAGAGATAAATAAAGCCAAGGGAAATTCATCTTGTGCCTTAGCTAAAGCCTTACTATCTACCTGGTCTAACTTGTTAAATACTAGTAATATTGGACCTGGTGCGAGCGCCATTTGTCCTAAAATTTCCATCACTGAACGGATTTGACTTTCCCAGGTAGGATGGGATAAATCCACAACATGAATCAAAGCATCGGCTTCGGTGACTTCTTCTAGGGTGGCGCGAAAAGCATCTACCAGTGGCGGTGGTAGCTGTTGAATAAAGCCCACTGTATCAGTCAAGAGCATATTTCTTGGTTCACCCGTATCGGCATTGGGAATAGATAAGCGACGGGTAGTAGGATCGAGGGTAGCAAATAGCTGATTGGCTACATAGACTTCAGAGTTGGTTAAAGCATTAATTAGCGTAGATTTTCCCGCGTTAGTATAACCGACGATCGCCACACTTGGAACATCCTGCTTTTGACGTTGTTGGCGCATCCTCGAACGATGAGCCTGCAATTCATTCACTTCTCCCTGCAAACGGGCAATTCGCTTTTGAATACTTCTTCTTTCTGTTTCTAACTTGGTTTCCCCTGGCCCTCTTGTGCCAATACCGCCACCAAGACGAGACATTGCCTGTCCCCTGCCCACAAGGCGGGGCAACATATACTCCAGTTGCGCTAACTCTACCTGTAGCTTACCAGCACGGGATTGAGCGCGTTGAGCAAAGATATCGAGAATAATTTCGGTGCGATCGACTACCCGTATGCCAAATTGAGCCTCTAAATTGCGAATTTGAGCAGGGGAAAGGGAACGATCAAATGCCACTAAGTTTGCTCCAAGGGTTTGCACCCGCAGGGCAATTTCCTGTACCTTACCTTCTCCGACTAAGGTTTGAGGATGGGGGCGCGATCGCTTTTGACGAATTATTTCTAAGACTTCTCCTCCTGCGGTGTCTACCAGCCCTACAAGCTCATTTAAGCGATCTTCAAATTCTCGATCGGCAGTCTTGTCTACCTGCAAACCAACCATAACTACGCGATCGTGGTTGATATCTACCTGCTGTGCTACATATTCTCGTTCAAATTCAGCCTCTAAGCCTTCGACTAAATCTAAAAAGTCTTGTCCACTTAGAGCATCTAAATTCATTGGCTTAGATACCGACCAATACTCTTGTTCTGTTTGATTTATTGCCGATTGAGGCAACAAATGAGCCAGATAAGTATCTTGAATATAGCCAGTTGCCCCTCCACCTCTCTTTAATTTACCTGCACCAGTTAGGGTCAATACAGCCAGAGCATCTAGCCTTTGACATACCATTGCCGTCAGGCTGGATTCTTTGGGTGGCTCTGGTTTTAGTTTGGTGACAATACAGCGAATCCCCGAAAGACGCTTGGCACCATAGCGAGGCAATTCTAGAGGCGGAATTTGTGTCTGATGGGCATTGCCTACGCCGACTCTGATTGCCTGTCCACGACGATTAAAATAGGTGCAGACTGGTTGATTAATGTCCGTGCTAATAGCAGCCAACCTTTGAGCAAACTCGGTCGTAACAATAATATCTCCAGGCAGCTTCTGATGATAAAGTTTTTTTAGCTGCTTGAGTTGACTTGATTTTAATCCTTTATATTTACCGTATATAGTGTCGATAGGCGTTGCCCCAAATTTAATAAAAGTATTTTAATAAACTATAATTCTAGCGATCCTAAGTCCTGTCTGTCTCTACAGATTGACTGTGATTTATAACTTGTAACCTAAATACTGGTTCTCTATCGTCTTGAAACGGGGTCAATTGTTAATGATAAATGTTCAATGATAAATGAAAAGTCATGGTAAAAATTGTCAGTCGTCAATCATTAGGTAAACAAACCGTATACGATCTTGGTGTAGCCCAAGATCATAATTTTTTGCTTGCCAATGGCATGGTGGCATCTAATTGCTTCAACAAATCCCATTCCACTGCTTATGCTTATGTAACTTATCAAACTGCCTATCTCAAGGCTAACTATCCCGTAGAGTATATGTCGGCTTTGCTGACTGCTAGTAGCGGAAATCAGGAGAAAGTTGACAAATATCGGGAAAATTCTCAGAAAATGGGAATCAAGATTTTACCTCCCGACATCAATCGTTCAGAAGAAGACTTTACTCCTCTAAACGATAATTATATTCTTTTTGGTTTGTCGGCAGTTAAGAATTTAGGACAGGGTGCGATCGAGAATATTACGATGGCAAGGAGTACAGGCGGTGAGTTTAAATCCTTGGCAGATTTTTGTGAGAGAGTAGAATTACGTACCGTCAATCGTCGAGCCTTAGAAACTTTAATTTACTGTGGTGCTTTTGATTTAGTACAGTCTAATCGTCGGCAGTTGATTAATGATATTGATGTATTGACATCTTGGGCGCAAAAACGCCATAAAGAAAAAGCCAGTGGTCAACTTAATCTATTTGACATGATGAATAGTAGTAGCGAGTCAAAGTCTCAAGCTGCTTTTGAACAAGCACCCAGCACTTCCAAAGTCGAAGATTATCCACTACAGGAGAAACTACGTTTAGAAAAAGAATATATTGGTTTTTATATTAGCGATCATCCCCTCCAGGCAGTTTACCAAGCAGCACAAATTTTATCTCCCATAAGTCTAAGCGAATTATCAGAACAAAAAGCAAAAGAAAAAATTAGTGCAGTAGTCATGTTAAATTCTGTCCGCAAAATTACAACTAAAAAAGGCGATCGCATGGCTTTTGTGCAGATGGAAGACATTACAGGGGAAGCAGAGGGAACAATTTTTCCCAGTACTTACCAGGATTTAGAACCTTTATTAGCAGAAGGTAAGCAATTAATTGTTTGGGGGAAAGCACAACAGCGAAATGATAAATATCAGCTAATTATTGATGATGCTGAAGAAATAGAACAAGTTAGAATGATTATGTTAGAAATTACTCCAGAACAAGCTTTAGATCGGGTAAAAAGTAATTATCTAAAAAGAATTTTAGAACAACAGACTCAAGAACAAAACAAGTTTAAAATTCCTGTAATTGCTGCGATCGGTCAAGGAGAACAGAGACACTTTATTCGCTTTGGACAAAAATTTTGGGTGCAAAATGAATCCCAAGCTATGACATCTTTACAAGAAGCAGGATTCAAAGTTCATTGTACTAATTTAGTTTCTCATTAATTCTACTTAAAATTTTAATAGTTGCATAGTTTTACCGATGACGTTTTTTAAGTAAATCAAGTTCACTTTTGAAAGAGCAAATACTCTTGCCGATCATTTTTTTTAGACTAGAATATAAAAAGTAAGTAAATAAAAGAGTCTCATAATTCTGTATTTGAATATTTATTTTGCCAAATATAAGCATATTTATTTATTTTTTCTTTAACTAACAGATATTTATGCTTAAAAATATCTTTGATGCTGCTTTGCTCGAATATCAATGTTAGATATAAAAGTATATATTTCAACCACATGGCTGATAAAAAACCTAAACTTACTTTAGTCAAGTTAAATAAAGCTGATTTAGCAAAAGGCAGACACGTTTTAATTGTAGAGTCTCCAGAATCGAGAAGGGCTGTCTCTCTCAACGTCAATGTATTTTCTGTAGGTCGTCACCCCAATAATGATCTAGTGATCAATGATTCGTTAGCATCGAGACATCATGCTACCGTGGCTTGGATGAGATATTTAGAGGGAGAAGACAAAAGCGATTATTCATACTGGATTATTGACGGCAAAGGCAAAAGACAAAGAAGCCGTAACGGTATCTCGATCAATGGCATCAAAAAATCTTTACACCGACTAGTTTCTGGAGACATTATTCAGATTGGTAGCAGCATCAAAATTGCCTATAGCTATATTACATATTCTACAGATAGCAGCCAATTTTTACGCTATTGTGACAAGGAAAAAGCAGCTTATAAACCGATTAATTCCATTGATAAATCATCTAAAGAAACGGTAATTATCGAAGACACTATTATGAAAGAATAGACGTGGCTGATTCGTTTCTATTAATCGGATTTATTATTGGTTAGTATCGGGCGAATTAGAATTATTATCAGGTTGATGATTGTCAAACTCTTTAACAATCAGTAAGCAATTTTCCTGTTTTTCTGTGCGATAGTAATCTAGGCGATCGCAAATTTTGTTCATAATCGGAATTCCACGACCACTACTAAGCCAATCATTATTTTTTTGAGCATTTTCGGCAATAAAATTCTGTAGATCAAAAGCAGAACCATAATCCCATATTTTGATTTTTATGTCTGTTTGACTGAGAAACACTTCGATTCTGATCGGGATATCTGAAGATAAGTTTTTGTGAGCGTGTCGCACTGCATTAGTAAATCCTTCAGCCAAAGCTAATCTACACTGTAGCCAATCTCGAAGGGGAATAAAATCCTGATAGACTTGGTTAAATTTAGTCAACACCTCATCAAGTGATTGTAAATCGCTAGGGACTCTAATCTTAATAGTTCGTAAGACTTTCAACGTGTTATATGCCTCGTTCAAACATAATAGGCAAAAATATGGCAACAGTATTTGTTTTATTATGACTATCTAATTTGAGTTTGGGATATTCTAAAAGCCTTACTCTTTGGCTGGCTAAAAATACTATTCCTTTGTAAAATCACCTGTCAAATCACCATGAAATGTTTTAGCTCAAAAGTAGAGTTATCTACATGAACATATGGTAATTAATGGTAGTTTAGTTCTCATATCCCTTATATTTTTTTTATAACCTACTACTTACAGAAATATGTATAATTCTTGGTTAATATTTATAGTTTAACAAGGCAACTTAATGTTTTGCTTAGAGATAAATTCATCGACTTTTAACAAGTATCCAGATGAGACGTGTGGTCGCATCGCCATTAGAGGTGAGACCCTGCGTCGCCGTTAGGCGCAAGGGAATGCTCACCTAGCAAGACAAAGGCTCTATCGAGATGTACGCGCATTAAGATGGCGATCGCCTTTTTGCCAATTTGACGCTCAAATTGCTCTGTTATCCTCTATAGTTGAATACACTACACCGTTTAATTCACCACTAAGTTTCTGTTTAAAGCGCCATAGCCTAAACTTAAGACACGCCCTCAGACGGGATGATATTTTCTACTCGATGGGAATAAAGCCTTTGTCGGACAAAAGTGCAATTTAACTCAAGCCCTTAAAAGTCCCACATCTTTATAGGCAATGATGGTCATTACTTTCGGTCATCAGATAAGAAAACTACCAATTTACTATGGCTCAAATTCTGATTATTGACGATGATTTTACGACTCAACTACTTTTAGAGAGAACTCTAAGTATGCAGGGTTATGATATCACCTTGGCAAGTGATGGTGAAGAAGGACTAATCAAAGCCAAAACAATTCGTCCTGCTCTAATTATTTGTGATTGGATTATGCCTCGCAAAAACGGTTTAGAGGTGTGTATTCAAATAAAATCTACTCCTGAATTGTCCACTACCTTTTTTATTCTGCTGACATCTTTAGATTCAACAGAAGATCGAGTTAAAGGTTTAGACGCTGGGGCAGATGATTTTCTATGTAAGCCAATTGAGATGAATGAGCTAAAAGCCAGAGTCAGAGCAGGATTGCGTCTACATCAATTAAGCAAAGATCTTCAAAGTCAAAAGCAGCTATTAGAGGCTGAATTAGCTGAAGCAGCAGAGTACGTTAGTACTATATTACCAGAGCCTCTCCTTCATCCTTCCTTAAGCATTGATGTTTGCTTTATTCCTTCACGACAATTGGGAGGAGATAGTTTTGATTATTTTTGGTTAGACGATCACCATTTGGTCTTTTATCTTTTAGACGTTTCAGGGCATGGCTTAAGGGCTTCTTTGCCTTCTTTGGCGGTAGTTAATCTACTAAGATCGCGTGGATTGAACAACGTAGATTATTATCAACCAGACTCAGTGTTAAAGGGATTGAACCAAGCTTTTCAGATGAGCGATCGCAACGATAAGTATTTTACTATTTGGTATGGTGTTTATAATCGCCAAAACCGTAGCTTGACTTACTCTAGTGCTGGACATCCCCCTGCAATTCTACTAACGCCTACCTTAAAAGACACAGAGCAGCGTCTAAAGACTCCAGGAGTACCTGTGGGAATGTTTCCTAATATTCAGTATGTAAATGCTTCGTGCGAAATTGCGGCACACTCTAGCCTTTATATATTTAGCGATGGAATTTATGAAGTTGAACACCAGCTTAATTCTCATTGGGGTTTAGATCGATTAATTAATTTATTAAAAAAATATCAGCAAACACCCGAAAGAGACTTAAAACGTTTATTACAGTACGTTAGAAGTTGGCATCCTAATTTTCAATTTGAAGATGATTTATCCATTTTACAAATAGATTTTTTTTGAATCACTAATTGATTTAATTGGAATAGGCAAAGTTTCTGTAGCTTGCTTTAAAACAATGTTAAGACAAAGTGCAACTTTATCAGTGTATACATCGTCATATTTTTTGCAAGCTAGTTACTTACAGCACTTATTTTCTCTAAATTAATTGTTATTTAACCTCAATGTTCCAGCAGTATTTTAGCTTTTCTAATCGTTTTTATCGCCGTTTAGCCTTTGGTGCAATTACTTTTGTAATTACCGTTAGTATTGGCTTGGAAAATGTTCAACCCAGCTATGCTATTTCCTGGCTAGAGTTAATGATTCGTGGGGTACAGGTAGTTCAAATATCACATATTTCTAATGCCCAAGAAGAGGAGCTAGGCAAAGGCATTAATCAAGAGTTAATAAGTTCTGGTCAAGCAAAACTGTACCGTAACCCCTCAATTAATAGTTATATAAATGAGATTGGACAGCGACTAGCTAAAACTAGCCAACGACCAGACATTCCCTACATTTTCCAAGTAGTTGATGACAATAACATTAATGCCTTTGCGACTATGGGCGGCTATGTATATATTAACAAAGGCACGATCGCAGCAGCAGATAATGAGGCAGAATTAGCCAGCGTCATTGGTCATGAAATTGGTCATATTGCCGCTCGTCATGCTATCAAACAAATGCGAGATCGGGCAATTTCTCAGGGGTTACTTTCCGCAGCAGGAGTAGACCGCAATAATGCTATCCAGATTGGGGTAGAATTAGCTGTGAGTCGTCCTAATAGTCGTGCTGACGAGCTACAGGCCGATCACTTGGGTCTAGAAGATATAACTAAGGCTAACTATGCTCCTGCGGGTATGCTAGGCTTTATGCAGAAGCTGTTAAGCAAAGGTGGCTCTCCTCCTGCTTTTTTGAGTACTCATCCTGCTACCAGCGATCGCATCAAAATTTTGCAGCAAGACATTAATCCTCAAACTGCCAATGTCGGCAATGGTTTAGACAATCAAGCCTATAAAAATCGTATTCGTTCATTGTAAGTTAATTGATATAAACTCATCACTTAGTGCTGAATGATAGATCGATGGTTACAAGTTTTAGAGAAAAATAGAGCGATCGCCATAATTCGTTGCTCTAAAATAAGCCTCGCCTACAAAATGGCTCAGGCAGTAGCAGCAGGAGGAATGAACCTAATTGAAATTACTTGGAATAGCGACTCAAAGAGCAAAGCTGACCAAAGTTCTGAAGATTTAATTACTCAGTTGCGATCTGAATTACCCCACTGTACTATCGGTGCAGGAACAATTCTTAACTCAAAGCAATTACAGGCTGCGGTCAACGCTGGAGCGCAATTTGCTTTCTCTCCTTATTTTAGTCAAGAGTTGCTTGATGTTTCTCAATCTCTCTATCAAATACCCTTTGTACCTGGAGTCTTTTCGCCAACGGAAATAGTCAATGCTTGGCAAAGTGGTGCAACAGCAGTTAAGGTTTTTCCAATTAAATCCCTTGGTGGTGCAGAATATATCAAATGTCTGCAAGGCCCATTGAGTCAGATTTCTTTAATTCCTACTGGCGGCATAACTCTAGAGAATGCTTCAAAAATGATTGAAGCAGGAGCGATCGCCGTAGGGATTTCTAGTAGTCTTTTTCCCACTCAGGCGATCGCCGATCAAGACTGGTCAAGTATTTCTCTCAGGGCTAAATATTTACTTGATAAATTACAGGGTATAAAAAAATAAATCTGCTCATCTAGACAACTAAAAAAGCAGTTATGAAAAAATCTCATCTAAAGTTTTTTAAAGATCGCCACCACGCAATGCTAATAAAAATATAACTACAGGTCCAGAGATCACAATCAAAGCCAGACAAAGCAGTTGAAAGATTACAGTAAAGTTGATATTACCAAAAACACTAAAAAGGTTGGTTACAAAGTCCATGTTTACTCCTAAAAGTTTATCAAAACCAAATCTATAAAAGTGGCTAAATCTTGTAAGCCACCATCTATAATACCTGGGAATTATCTGCTATTTATGAGTAACGATACAAAAATACATAAACTTTTGTTGCGCTGTAAAAACCTCGAAATCACGCTGGTTAAAATGCAATTTGATTTAGATTAGCTTTTATAGGCAGCACCCAAATATAATTCTCCTACCCTGGGATTATTTAATAAATCTTCTCCTGTTCCTTCAAAACGTTCTTTGCCATTTTCTAGAACATAGCCTCTATTTGCCATCGCCAAAGCTTTTTTCGCATTTTGCTCCACTAATACAATAGCTGTACCCGTTTGATTGATTGCTTTTACCTGTTCTAGCACCGAGTTAACCAAAATCGGTGATAAAGCTGCTGAAGGTTCATCTAAAAGCAAAAGTTCAGGCTCAAGCATCAATGCTTTGCCCATTGCCAGCATCTGTCTCTCTCCTCCCGATAAAGTTCCTGCTTTTTGACGACGACGAGAACCTAATCGGGGAAACATCGTGTAAATCTTCTCCTTGAGAGACTTAACAGAGCCACTGCGAATAAATGCTCCCATCTCCAAATTTTCTTCGATGGAAAGAGAAGCGAATACATTAGTTAGTTGAGGAACGTAACACATCCCGCGTTTGACGATCTTGTCTGACTTGAGTCTGGCGATATTTTCTCCTTTAAAAATGATTTGACCTTTGGCGGGAGTGAGCAAGCCAAAAATAGCTTTAGCTAAGGTGGATTTTCCCGCACCGTTAGGACCAATCACCGCCACCAATTCTCCTGGAGCAATTTGGAAGTTGATTCCCTGTAGTATATGTAGATCTTTTACATAGCCAGCGTAAACATTTTTTACTTCTAAAAGATTTGTCGTCATAAATATTGTGGAGTGAAAATGAATTTTTTAGAGAAAAGTGGAGCAAAGAAGAAAATTACGTTTTAAATATTAATTATTAAGAGCTTGTTCTTTTTTTGCATACAGATAAATTTTAGTAAAAGCAGTTTGCAGACAATTTACTTCGTAACAAGAATAAACGTAAAGAGCTTATAAAGTTCATATTTTAATTGTTTAAAGTTCACCAAAGCCAAACTTTATTTTTTTATACTACTTGAAGTACAAAGTAAAACTCAAAAGTTTTGCTCTAGGGTGTTCTTTTTATTTTGAATAGCAGTTTATTTGAATTAATTTGGATATTTAGTTAAGAACCACAAGATTGCTGAGGTTTTAAGCTCAAAGTATAGTAAAAATTCAAAATATCAGCATCTCAACTTAACAATAGCCAGAGAATTTTAACCACAAAGAAGCTTATCTATAAGAAATGAGAACTAAATATTTATCGGCGTTGATGGTAATGGGAGTGATGTCATTAGTTAGCATCCCTGCAATCGCCGAATCATCAGATGCTCCTAAATTTACATTTTCCTGCAAAGTAATTGAAGGAGTACCTACTACCCTAGCACAAGCTGTTGATAGCAAAGCCACTCAGCCAATCTTCCACTGGAAAAGTGATGCGGTCGCCTTTAAATCTTCCGCCACTCCCCGACAATTATGTGACAACGTTTCTACCCAGCTAGAAGAATATTCTGCAAGTGGTTACGATTTGTCACAAATCAGCTTTGTTGGCACGGAAGAAAAAGGAATTCCCTTGATTTGCGCCAATACTTCAGGTGGATTAGATTGCAGCAAAGTTTTGGTAACTTTGAGTGCTGCTAATAATCCTGCTGGTGTAGCTAGCGAGGTTGTGGACTCTATTTTAGATAAAGATCTAAAGCCAGAAGTACTTAAATCTAATGTCAGAGGTGTACAGTCTACATCCTACAAGGTTAATTTCTGGAGTTTGTTAGGTTTAGGGCTAAATCATAAGTTTCTTAGTAAGTAACGTGAGCGAGAACACGAATTTGGATTCGTAACGTCTACAAGAAACAATTTTTTTCTCAGGAGTTCGTATTGAAGCTAAAGCCCTCACTATTTAGTCTTGCCAAACTTTTCCAACTGTGGCGCGATCGCTGATTTATACCAATTCTTCAAATTATCACTACACATAAATCTCCGTGTCTTCGTGTCTCCCCGTCCCCTAGTTAATTGTAGTCACGCCAATTTAAAGAAAAACGGCATTATTGGTTAGCTGTTAGCATTTGGCGATCGCCATGATTAAAATAGACTCAGCAGCAGCTAATCCAGCTTCAATAGTTATAAATAGTTATAAATTGCCTTTTTAGCTGAATGATTCTTTTAAGATAGAAACATAGCTATTGCTTGTACATAATTTAAAACCGAGCAAGAAATCATAGAGGTTAATAATGACAATTAATTTGAGTAAAGGGGAAAGAATCTCCTTAGAAAAAGTTTCCCCAGGACTAAAAGAAATTTTTATCGGCTTAGGCTGGGATATTAATCCGACTGATACTGGTGGTGATTTTGATATTGATGCGTCAATTTTTCTTTTAGACAGTAGTGAAAAGCTGATCTCTGATAAACACTTCGTTTTTTACAATAACCTTTCTAGTCCAGACCCAGAAAAGTCGGTGCATCAAAGGGGCGATAATCGAACTGGCGCAGGGGAAGGAGATGATGAAATTATTGATATGAAGCTGAAGACTGTTCCTCCAGAAGTTGATAAAGTTGCGATCGCTGTAACCATTCATGAAGCGGATAAACGTCAGCAAAACTTTGGTCAAGTAAATAACGCTTTTGTACGTATCGTAAACTGTGAAAACGAAGAGGAAATCATTCGCTACGATTTGACCGAAGATTTTTCTGTGGAAACAGCCTTAATCATGGCAGAAATGTATCGTAAAGACGGCGAATGGCGTATGAATGCCGTTGGTGCTGGATATGAAGGCGGATTACAAGCTTTAGTAGAAAGATATCAAAAATAAGGGCTGAAGAATGAGAGATGAAGGATGAGGAAATACCAGAAAAATCACCTCGTATTTTTTCCTTCTCTCTTTCTATTTGGTAGAACAACTAATAACTAACAATTAATAACTAACAACTAAACATGGCAGTAAATCTCAGTAAAGGACAGCGTATATCTTTAGAAAAAGTCGCCCCAGGCTTAAGCGAAGTTTTTGTGGGCTTGGGTTGGGATACTAATATTACCGACACGGGAAATGACTTTGATATTGATGCGTCAGTTTTTTTGGTAAACAGTAATGAAAAATTAATTTCTGATAATCACTTTATTTTTTATAACAATCTTGCTAGTCCTGATGCAAACAAGTCTGTAGAGCATTTAGGAGATAATCGAACTGGTGCAGGAGAAGGAGACGATGAAGTAGTCAAAGTCAAACTCAAGCAAGTTCCTGAAGATGTGAATAAAATCGTGATGACCGTTACGATTCACGAAGCAGAAAAGCGTCAACAGAATTTTGGTCAGGTGCAAAATGCTTTTGTAAGAGTCGTAAATGCAGAAAATCAAGAAGAAGTGGTACGTTATGACCTTTCAGAAGATTTTTCTGTAGAAACTGCCCTCATTATGGCAGAACTTTATCGAAAGGATGGTGAATGGCGCGTTAATGCTGTAGGTGCTGGTTATCAAGGTGGTTTAGAAGCATTGCTAAATCGTTATCAATAAATAATTAAAAACTTACAACTCACAATTAATAATTAAATAATGGCAATCAATCTTACAAAAGGACAACGTATTTCTCTTACCAAAGAAGACCCCAGCCTCAAGCAAATGATGTGTGGTCTTGGTTGGGATGTTGCGCCAAAATCTGGCGGTTTCTTTGGAGGGAATAAACAATTTGATCTTGATTCTTCGGTACTTTGTTTAGATGCAGACAAGAAGTTGAGCGATGTTAAAAATATAGTTTACTTTGGTAATTTAAGACATAGCTCTAGCGCGATCGCACATCAGGGAGACAACCTAACTGGTGCAGGAGAAGGAGACGACGAGGTAATTAATATCGATCTACCTTTAGTTCCCGCTAACATTGCTTATTTGGTATTTGCCATCAACATTTATAAATGCGAACAGCGCAAACAAGATTTTGGTATGGTAGACAATGCCTTTGTACGTTTGGTCAACCGTCAAAGTAATCAGGAATTAGCTCGCTATAATCTTTCTGGTACAGAATATCAAGGCATGACGGGAATGATTCTCGCTGAAGTCTATCGCAAAGACGAAGAGTGGAAAATGGCAGCAGTGGGCAACGGGTTTAAGGTGTCTACTTTAGCTGATATTGCTAAAATTTATACTTAAGTTGGTTAGTGGCGATCGCCTTGAACAGAAAACCACACTTACGCCTAATGTGAATTAGCGGTCAAACCCAGCATATATGCTGACCAAGAAAAAAATGTTTATTCTCGTTTCTTAATGAAATTGGTCTGTGGAAACCGTGATTTGTTCCTGGGGGAACTTTCCCCCAGACCCCAATCTCGCGCGTTCCCTTGCGCCTGACGGCGACGCGGTGAAGCAGTTTGCTGGGGACGTGACGACCCTCCCCAGACCCCTTCCGTAAACATTAACATCGGTTTTTCCAATGATTGACTATACTCTAAATCTAGATAATGCAGTTGGATGCGCCTAAGTTGAATTTTTTTATTTACTGAAACATATAAGTTTTCTCTAAAAATAGATAAAGAAAGTTAATTTACATCAGACGCACACTTATAATTCGATATTATAGCCAGCTATAAGAAAAGTGCGATCGCCGACGATGACTAGAGCGATCGCATTATCTTTGGATACTTTTGACCAACGGTGACAGCAGACTAACTTGTTACAGACACTTGCTCATTACTCAGCGAAAGTTGTTCGACTTCGGTAGTAATCTTCTGGATTTCTGCTTTGATAGTCTCTGCTTCAGTGGCAATTGATTCGCTGGTAGCTATTTTTTGGGCAATCTCTTCCTGTTTGGGTCGAATAACATCAGCAAACTGCTGTAAACACTTATTTAACTCTGCTGCTAAGGTATCTTTTAAGGTGTTGGTGTAATTTTCTTGGAGATTACGGTAGGTTTGCTCTAGTTCAGCTTTGACCTGCTTGCGTTTGCGAGGTAAAGCATTAAAGCTCATCAAGCCAAACAGACCAGCGATAAAAAATGCCGTTACATCAGCAGAAGCTGCACTAAATAGAAGTTGCCCGCCAAATCCTGTCGCAGCAGCAGTAATGCCCAGTCGCCAAAAGCTGTCTAGTCCTTCTTCGGCTGCTTCTTTAATTCTGGCTGCAAATTCGTTGACTTCTAGCTGACTGGTATTAATTGGCGGTAATGCTAAATCTGCTTCAGATACGGTGATAGCGGTGGACAAATCTTCTTTAGCTTCTCTGATAATACGCTCTCGATATTTTAGGAAAGTAGATGTGGCTTCTTTAAATATCTCTTGCAGATTTTTATCTAGCTGCACTTCTTTGATTGTTTTCCCTAGTCTTTCTTCGATAAAATCCTCTTCTTTGGTAATTCTTCTTTTGAGAACAGTTAAAAAGCCAGTATTGCTATCAATTAATTTATTTGTCTCTTGAATTAGGTTGGTAAATAAATCGTCGATGTTATCGCCAAAGATACCAAATAAAAGATTATACTCTTCAAGTCGTTCTTCAATGCGTCGAGAGGTGCGATCAAAAATAACTTTTTCTGACTGTAATTTAGACTGTATGAACTGATTTTGCTTCTCCAATTGATTTAAATAAACCAGCAAAGAATTTTGTGGTCCCTGTAGCTTTAATTTAACTTTTTCTCCACCTGCCAAAAATGCCAGTAAAAAGCCTTTCAAATCCTCAATTCCTGCCCCCGTTTGCGCTGAAATAGAAAATATAGGGGGCATTTCGGCTAAAATCTTACCCAAGCCTTCGCTGACATATTCACGGATTTGTCTGGCTTCATCATCATTAACCAGATCTGTTTTATTGATAGCAACGATAATTTTACGCGCCCAGGTTTGATCGACTAAAGTAAGAAAGTCCTGTTCCGATTTACTTAAAGGGCGTTCAACTGAGGTAACAAACAAAATAATATCTGCCTGTTGTAAATAATTTTCGGTCAATTCTTGGTGTTGCTCAATAATGGAGTTGGTACCAGGACTATCAATAAATGCCAAGCCACCAAAGCCTTCGGGATTATAAGATTCAATTTCTTGGGTAGTAGGCAGAAAACCAACCCTAGCAATTTCTTGATTATTAAGCTGATTGAGCAAGCTAGATTTACCTGCGTTAAACTCACCACAGATAAAGATAGAGAAAGGATTAGCTAGCTGTTTTTTGAGGACTTCGGTGTTGGGATGAAACTCAGGAAAGAGTACTTTTGCCTCCACAAAAAGACCTTCAACCTTTTGAATGGTGTTTAGGCTGCGATCAAAAAGTTGCTGTTGTTCTCCTGAAAGAGTTAGAGGCATTATATTCTCTTCCTTGATTTTAGATTAGGTACATTCTTCATATTAATAGCAGTTTTTGAGCTAATCGACCTCAGACTTTAAGATTAACTAAGATTATTTAGATTAAGAAAAAATTAAAATACATCTGTTGTGAATTAAGATGAAAGGCGATCGCTCATTATCCAAGTAACGGAATCATCAAAACTTCGATTTTAAATTATCCGAAATTAGCATAACGAGGAATACTGATTATTTCTGCGGGGAAACGGTGATGAGCGTAGCGGTTTTTCTTCATCTCCCTATTCTTTCATATCTATAGGAGTTAACCTGACAATACCAGTAAGCTAATAGCCAATAGCTTTTACCTGTTTTTTGGCATCACCTAACTGTAAACTAGAAAATAAGAAATAAGATAACTTTTACTAGTCAACCAAAAAGAAATTATGCTTCCTTGCGATCGCAGTTTACCCAACACTGGACATCGTTATGTTCCTCAAATCACCAGCTTAGACATTCCTCCTTCCCCTAATCAAGAATTACTCCCTTTAACTGCCAAGGTCAACAGTAAAGATAATTTGTCAATTGGTGGCTGCGAAATTCAACAGTTAGTTCAGCAGTACGGTTCTCCCCTATACATACTGGATGAATTTACCCTGAGAACAGCCTGTCGCCAATATCGAGATAGCTTTAATACTTACTACAGTGGTGAATCTCAGGTAATCTACGCTTCAAAAGCCTGGAGTTGTCTTGGGGTATGTCGTATTATTGATAGTGAGGGCTTGGGTTTTGATGTAGTTTCTGGAGGAGAGCTATATACAACCATTGAAGCAGGAGTTGGCAAAGAAAAAATTTATTTTCACGGCAATAATAAATCGATCTCCGAACTAGAATTTGCCGTAGAAACTGGCTGCACAGTTATGGTAGACAATTGGCTAGAATTAAAAACTTTAACTCAGATTGCCTCAGACAAAAGCAGTCAGCCCGTACCGATTATGGTAAGACTCACACCAGGAATTGAATGCCACACCCATGAATATATTCGCACAGGACACTTAGATAGCAAATTTGGCTTCGATCCCAATCAATTGGATGAAGTATTCACTTATCTTAGTCAGCAAGCAAGTCTTAGCTGCATCGGCTTGCACGCTCACATCGGCTCACAAATTTTCGAGCGTCAACCTCATCAAGATTTAGCAGGAGTTTTAGTTGACTGGATGCAAAAAGCTCAGGGATATGGCTTACCCGTAACAACTCTTAACGTTGGTGGTGGTTTGGGTATTTGCTATACAGAGTCTGACGATCCCCCAAGCATTTCTGAATGGGTAAAAGCGGTTAGTACTGCCGTGGAAAATGCCTGTAACCAAGTTGGCTTGACTTTACCTAAACTAATGGCTGAACCTGGGCGATCTCTAATTGGTTCTGCCTGCGTCACTGCTTATACTGTTGGTAGTCGCAAAGAAATTCCTAATTTTCATACTTATGTTGCAGTAGATGGAGGGATGTCCGATAATCCCCGTCCAATTACCTATCAATCGGTTTATCGTGCAGCAGTAGCAAATAAAATGTCTGCTCCTATCACAGAAGAGGTTACAGTAGCAGGTAAGCACTGTGAATCTGGAGATATAATTATTAAAGATGCTGCTTTACCCAAAACTGAACCAGGAGATGTTTTAGTGGTAATGGATACGGGAGCATACAATTATAGTATGGCATCTAATTACAATCGTATTGGTAGACCCGCAGCAGTAGTAGTTTACGAAGGGGAGGCAAACTTAATTATTGAACGAGAATCTTATCAAAATTTAATCGAACGCGATCGCCTTCCCGAAAGACTGGTAAAACATAAAAAGTAGACTTAGTATAAAAGCCAGCGTACTTTGTTTTAGTTGCTGGTATTAGTATTTACGAAAGCTTAAAGCTTTTGCCAAATGTAATTTGATACCTTGAATTTCGAGGTTTTTGTCCCGCTAACCATTCGCAGCAAATTAATTAAAATAATGTCATTGTCGGGTTTTGTTCCTGACTTAAATCGGGTTTCCTGGTTGCCAGATCTAATCAATATCATCGATTTAGGCTTAGTTCTAGCTTTAAGTTATGCCCTACTGCTAATTATTGGCGAGGGAGAACGTCGTAGTCTTTGGATGGTGAGAGGCTTTATCGTCTTGATGTTGGCAACGGTAGTCAGTGGACAACTGGAGCTAAACTTACTCAATTTTCTTTTAGAAAAACTAGTCCTGGGTTCTGCCGTAGCTATGGCAGTAATTTTTCAGTCGCAATTTCGCCGTCTTTTAGAACAGATTGGCAGAGGAGAAGTTTTAGAGTTATTTAAAGGCTCAGGCAGACCAAAAACTCAATCAGACAGCGTAGTTGATCGTATTGTCGAAGCAGTTAAAGAGTTATCCCAAAATCGTACAGGCGCACTGGTGCTAATGGAAACCACTGGCTCTCTAGAGGAAGAAGATTTTGTGTCTCCAGGAGTGGATTTGAATGCAGAAGTTTCTAAAGAACTTTTGCAAACTATTTTTCAAACCAGCACTTTATTGCATGATGGTGCGGTATTAATTAGCGGTTCGCGCATCCTGGCAGCAGCGGTAATCTTACCGCTTTCAGAGAGAACCGCATCTCGACAGTTAGGCACTCGTCACCGCGCAGCAATGGGAATCACCGAAAGAATAGACAAGTGTCTGTGTATTGTTGTCTCAGAAGAAACTGGTTCAATCTCCTTGGCTGAAAAAGGAACGTTAAATAGACCCCTAACCAGTAGCAAACTGAAAGAGCTATTACAGGCTAGATTTGCTCCTGTAGTAGAGCGGGATGCAGTGCGTCTTAGTCGTAAACTTGGGTTTCAGGGAAAAGTTTTACTGGATCGCATTTTGAGTTTGCGATCACCTAATTCTCGTAAAAAAAATTAGAATTATTAAAACTGAGTTTTGAGCAATTTCCGCAAGGATTCTATTACTTGTAATTTTAGATTAAAAATATTAGTCATTCATAAATTTATAGTTAATGTTTAATGATAAATGTTCCCTGTTCAATGTTAAAAGATGAGCCTAGAGCCAGTCACTTTGCAACAACTTCCTACAGATTTGATCTCTGACCTTTTGCCACAGCACGTAGCAGTAATTATGGACGGCAATGGTCGCTGGGCAAAAAATCAAGGCAAGCCTCGCATTTCAGGTCATCAAAAAGGTGTTGATACTCTTAAAGATTTGTTGCGCTGCTGCAAAGACTGGGGCATTCCTATCTTAACGGCATATGCTTTTTCGACGGAAAATTGGGGCAGACCTCGTGGGGAAGTACAGTTTTTGATGACTTTATTTGAGCGAGTGCTAAGGCGAGAATTACAGGAGATGAAAGAAGAAAATGTCAAGATTCGCTTTGTAGGTAATTTAGAGGATTTGCCTACCTCTCTACGCCAAGAAATAGATCGCTCGATGGAAGATACTAAAAATAATCAGGGAACTCAGTTTACCGTAGCAACTAACTATGGTGGTAGGCATGAAATTATTCAAGCCTGTCAGGCGATCGCCAAAAAAGTAGAACAAGGATACTTAAAAGCCAATCAAGTTAACGAAGACTTATTTGAACAACATTTATATACTCAGGGAATTCCTCATCCAGATCTGTTAATTCGTACCAGTGGTGAGATGCGAATTAGTAATTTTTTACTTTGGCAAGTAGCTTACGCAGAAATTTATGTTACTTCTACTCTTTGGCCAGATTTTGATCGAATTGAGTTTCACAAGGCCTTAGCCACCTATCAACAAAGAGATAGACGTTTTGGCAAAGTGAAATCTTAAAAAGTATCCTTTTCTCCAAATGTTTACACGCTTTAACTATTTTGTTGCTTGAGATATTCAAATACAGACTTGTCGCCAATATCAGGGTCGATCGCCTGAATCATTTTTCTCACAGCAAAGACACTAAAGCCAATTGACCAAATTCCTAGTAATGCCTGTTCCATTTCTACAGGAATAATTCCCGCTATATGTCCCAATAGCAACAAGGGGATAATAGGAGTTAAAATCTTTGTTTCGAGACGATTAAAGCAAAAAGCTTCTTTAAAAAAGATTCCTGTTAAGGCAGCAAAAGTAAAGCCTGTACCAAATAGGGTAAGAGGATGATTATATATATATAGTGCCAAAGGTTCATTGCTCTGGGTAGCGATCGCTATTGTGGCAACTGTACCAATTATCCAAAATCCTTGTAAAACGCGATGCAAAGCCTTCATATAAATATGAATATAAACCAGGCTAACTCCTAATCCCAGAGAGAAAAGGGCAAACAAGGATGTGATAGCTGGTAAAGCAGCCTTGCCTTGAGCAAAGAAAAGATTAGAGGCGATCGCAAAGCTAGCTGCTGCTACAACTAATCCTGCACGATAGATAATTACTTCAAGGCGATCGCCTTTGGTAATCGTATAATCGCCAAATTGTCCTTTATAGGTTTGGGGTTCTTTGTCTAAAAGAGCAATCATAATTAACTTTGTGTGAATTAGTTTGATTCAAATTTGTTTGTTTTAAGCTTTTAATGGTTTTCTAAGAAGTTTAATTGGCTGCCTTGCTCAATTTGCACTAGGCATATATTAAAAACTTATTTCTATTTGAACTATGTCTAGCCAGGTAAGCTGTAATTTTGCTTGAGCGTTTCCGCCATTGACCGCAATTTCTATCCAGCCATGACTACCAACTATAGCTATATTTTCGCCTAGGTTGACATCGCTATAAGTCTTACCCTTATGAATCGTAATATTGTTAATAACTACTTGCCATGTTTTTCTTTGAACTAAACTGCCAGGAATATTAGTAATCAGATTGCCAAAATGATCTATGTATTGAATACAGCCAGTAATTTGCTTAGGAGTTTGGTTTAGCCTTGGTAAATCTAGTTTGCTTAAACTAGCTGGATTGATCGCCTGACCTAATTCTTGAATCTTAACTCCGTTAGCTAGGTGTGCGCCAACAGGAGCAAAAATATCTCTACCATGAAAAGTATAGCTGGGATCTGATACTCGCCAATACTGAGAGTTGGTTAACTCGACAGCAGAAATAACTTTATCTAGTTCTAAAATACCGCTACAGATACCGTTATCAGGACAAATTACATATCCCTGAGTCAATTCAATAGCTACCCCTCTTCTGCTGCTACCAACTCCTGGATCGACTACTGCTATGTGAACTGTCTGGGGAGGAAAATAAGAATAGGCGTTTAATAAAGCAAATCTGGCTGCGAGTAAATTTTGTGGTGGAATTTGGTGGGTTAGATCGATTACCTGTAGTTGAGAATTAACTACTGCGATCGCACCTTTTATAACTCCGACATAAACATCGCGATCGCCAAAGTCTGTCAACAAAGTCACAATGTTACGTGAAGCCATAATTTTGTCATCCTTATTCTGGTTTTAGTCTATTGTCTTGTATCTGAAGTTACAGGATTATTGGGCTGGGGTTGATAACATCTTATATAGAGAAAACATTGAGTTTATTATCACCAAATACCAATTTTAATTAACAGCTAGAGAGTGGACTACAACAATATTGGGTTACATTCGTCTAATGCCGTTTTATTTTAAATGCGATTGACAAAGCCAGAGTTTGATAGGCGATCGCAACAGCAAATGTCTTATATTGGTTGTAAAGAGTGAATTTTGCTCAAAAATCAATTAAATAAAAATAGGAGTTAAAAAGATGGCTTTTCACGGAGATATTTCTTCCAGTAAAGATGCTGTTGGCGTAGCAGTTGTTAACTATAAAATGCCTCGCCTCCACACTAAAACAGAGGTCATAGCTAACTGTCACAAAATTGCCGAAATGATTGACGGGATGAAAGTAGGATTGCCAGGAATGGACTTAGTTATCTTTCCCGAATATTCAACTCACGGTATTATGTACGATCACCAGGAAATGATGGATACGGCTGCCGTTATTCCTGGAGAAGAAACCGCAATTTTTGCAGCAGCCTGTAAGCGAAATAAGGTCTGGGGAGTTTTTTCCCTGACAGGAGAAAGACACGAAGAGCATCCGAAAAAAGTTCCTTATAACACTTTAATCTTAATGAACGACGAGGGCGAAATCGTCCAAAAGTATCGTAAGATTATGCCTTGGTGTCCCATTGAAGGCTGGTATCCAGGAAATAATACTTATGTTTCAGAAGGACCAAAAGGACTAAAAATCAGCTTGATTATTTGCGATGACGGCAATTATCCTGAAATTTGGCGCGACTGTACCATGAAGGGTGCAGAACTGATTGTACGCTGTCAGGGGTATATGTATCCAGCTAAAGAACAGCAGATTGTTGTGTCCAAAGCGATGGCATGGATGAATAATACCTACGTAGCGGTTGCTAATGCTTCTGGCTTTGACGGGGTATATAGCTATTTCGGACACTCGGCAATTGTCGGTTTTGACGGACGTACTTTAGGGGAATGTGGCGAAGAAGAAAACGGCGTACAGTATGCCACTCTTTCTAAATTTTCTATCCGCGACTTCCGCGCTAATGCACAATCCCAAAACCATATATTTAAGTTAATGCACCGTGGCTACACTGGTTTGATTAACTCTGGAGAAGGTGCAGAAGGCGTACAAACCTGTCCCTTTGATTTTTATCGCGATTGGGTACTAAACCCCGAAAAAGCCAAAGAAACGGCG
This sequence comes from Waterburya sp., assembly GCA_965218645.1. GTDB lineage: Bacteria > Cyanobacteriota > Cyanobacteriia > Cyanobacteriales > Xenococcaceae > Waterburya. The sequence goes on from OZ244627.1 coordinate 542,336, forward strand.
GAGAAGATTACACGTTCTACCGTCGGTACAGAGGAATGTCCCATCGAAGGAATACCAACAGAGGCAGCTACAGAAGCTCCAGCGCAGTTAGAGCCAATGCCACAGCTAGAAACAAAATCAGAACCCAGCTTAGTCTAGAGCCTAACTATTTAGACAAAATTCCAGTCGGCTAAATATTTTGCGACTAATGGAGAGTCGACCAATGCTTGATTATAAAATCTTCGATCTTGAAGAGGTTACTCTTCAGTCGGGAGCGACGTTACGAGATGCCAAACTGGCATACAAAACTTATGGTACTCTTAACGCCGATAAAAGCAATGTTATTGTTTATCCGACTTGGTATTCTGGGCAACATTACGACAACGAATGGCTGATTGGGGAGGGTATGGCACTCGATCCCCAAAAATACTTTATTATTATTCCCAATATGTTCGGGAATGGTTTATCTTCTTTACCTAGCAATACTCCCCCTCCATATGATCGCGCTAGATTTCCTCACGTAACTTTTTATGACAACGTTGTGGCACAACAGCGTTTAGTTACAGAAGAGTTTGGCATCGAGAAGATTGCTTTAGTTACTGGCTGGTCGATGGGAGCAGGACAAACCTACCAGTGGGGAGTCAGCTATCCAGAAATGGTCGAACGCATCTTTCCTTTTTGTGGTTCTGCTAAAACTAGCCTCCACAATATTGTCTTTTTGGAAGGGGTAAAAGTTGCGATTCAAACTGATGTAGCTTGGCAAGAAGGATGGTACGAGCAACAACCCAATAAAGGATTGAGGGCTGTCGGTCGAGTTTATGCTGGTTGGGGGTTATCCCAGGCTTTCTATCGGCAGAAGGTGTATCTTCAGATGGGATATTCATCTCTAGAAGATTTTTTGGTAGCTTTTTGGGAAGGCTTTTTTCTGCGTAAGGATGCCAACAATCTTTTAGCTATGCTATGGACTTGGCAAAACGGCAATATTGGCAACACGCCTGGATTTGAAGGCAATTTTGAGCGAGCATTGGCAGCAATTAAAGCTAAAGCGACTGTGATGCCAGGGGAAACCGACCTCTACTTTCCCCCAGAAGATAATGAATATGAAGTAAAGCAGATGCCGAATGCCGAGTTTCTCGCCATTCCTTCAATTTGGGGTCATTTTGCTGGCGGCGGTATTAATTCGGTTGATACTGAGTTTATCGATCGCAACATCAAAGAATTACTAGCACGATAGTCACGTACTGTCTGTGGCTATCGTGCTAATATTTATTCAGCGATACCTAAAAATTCTCTATCTAATTTCCGTGAGGTTCGCTATGATCGCGGTTATCTTTAACTTACGGCTGAACTAAAAAACGCCAGACCCGTACCGACAATAACAAAGCCAGTTAAGCGTATTGCCAATTTTCCCGACTGGGAATTATTAAAGGATTTAGCAAGATAAAAAGTCCCCAAAGCGATCGCGCCCTGAATCAAGGCAAAGCCAGCTAGGTACGCTATTAGAGGAGTCATTTCTGCACCAACAATTGATTCACCATAGGCATAACCGTGAAAAATTCCCGCGATCGCAGCTAGTCCCAAAGTTAAGTTTAAATTAGGACGATTTTTGAAGATAATCATTATGCCAAACAGCAGCACAGACGCAGAAATAAATAATTCGGGTGCGGGTAAATTAAGTTTCATCAAGTGAATACCCGTACCAGCCATAGATGCCAGAATAAAGCTCAAAGGAATCCACAAACCCCTTTTGATTAGAAACGCCAACAAACCAATAGCAATCACGAAGGCAAAATGATCGATGCCAATAATAGGATGACCGATACCAGCGAGAAACCCCTGGAGGAAATTCTGGGGCATCTTGCCACCCGTTAAATGGTGTGCAGCAGCAGGATTTGCGGTGAGTAAGAAAATCGCACCCATAAAAATTAGGGTTTTGATTCCTATAGGGAATTGGCGATTTTGAATATTAATATTAGAATCATTTTTGGATAAAACAAGAGAACTTTGAGCTATTGCCATTGTTAATAACCTTCTTGATATTAGTTGTAGAGATTTGTTGAATAAGAGATTACATATTTAAAGCCAGTTTTTTTTGCATCTGGAGAGCATACCGATATTTCTTCATTTTTCCTTGCTTTAAGTAAAGAACAGCAGCCAGCTTACAGTCTTCAAGGGCTTTATGTTTATCGCCAATTCTATAGCAAGCAACACAGCGATTTCCGTAAGCATCAGCATCACCAGGATTGAGATACAGTACTTGGCTAAAGTCTTCAATTGCCCCTCGATAATCTTTTTTAAGAGACTTATTTATTCCTGAATTAAAATGCTCTCTAGTAGGATCTAAAACTTGCTCTTTATTCATTGGTTTGATGATTTTGATTTTAATTGCTGGCAACTATACATTTAGAAAAACCTTCGGCAAATTCATTGCGATCGAGATTACGACCAATCACCACAAACTCGGTGTGTTTAGGTTCGTCTGGCTTCCATTTTCTATCTCGTCGCATAGAAGTCAGCATTCTGACGCTTTGAAATAGTATTCGTTCGGCAAAACCCCTGGCGTAAAATAAACCTTTGGTGCGATATAGATCTTCCCCTTTAGCCTGAGCTAAGTCATTCATCCACAGCATGAACTGATTGATATCAATCGGTTGTTCTGAAGTAAGAGCAAACGAACCAACTTCCGCATCATGTTCGTGATCTAAATCTTCAAGAAATTCTGGATCTACCTCTAGCTTGGCTTCTAATTCAAAGGCTCTCACGTCAAGGATCAAATCGAGGTCAATGGCACTATATTCTGTATGATAAATCTTAGCTAAAGGATTAAAAGCTTTCAGCTTATCTTCAATGCGCGATAAATCTTCAGGGTCAACTAAATCGGTTTTATTAAGTAGAATAATATCAGCAAAAGCCACTTGTTCTTCTGCTTCATGACTACCAACTAGATTACGTTCTAGATTAAAAGCATCTGCCACAGTTACGAAAGCGTCGAGGCGATAATAAGGTCTAATTTCCTCTGAGACAAAGAAAGTTGATGCCACTGGTGCTGGGTCGGCTAAACCTGTGGTTTCGATCAAAATAGCGTCTAAATCGGCTTTCTCTGTTAGTTTAGCCAAAGTTTGCGCTAGATCGTCTCTGACGGTACAGCAGAGACAGCCATTGTTAAACTCGACTAATTGTTCTTCATCATCTTCGACTACTAACTGACCATCAATGCCGATTTCCCCAAACTCGTTAACAATTACTGCTACCTTGCGTTCCTGTTGACCTTTGAGAATATTATTGATTAGGCACGTTTTACCCGAACCTAAAAATCCCGTAACTACGGTAACGGGAATGCGTTTGTCTTCCGTTTGTGTCTGCACTAATTTATTACTCTAATATTTTGCCGTTGGTTTTGTTTGTAGAGGCGATTCGCGAATCGCCTCTACCGAATATGGATATTAACGAGTCGGTACGACGGTTTTGGTCATTTCCCGAATTCCCTGCATTAAAATATCCTTACGGTTAGCGGGTTCGTCGGCATCACCGCGAATTTGATCGTAGGGAACTACTACCCAACAGGCACAACCCCACAGGCATTCCCCAGCCATACCGTTAAAGCGGATTGCAGGTTCGGACATCATGACACCGAGATCGAGCAACCAAGAGTGCTGGAGTAGCTTTTCATCCCAACTCATTTGGTCGTAGAGTTCGCGACTTTCAAAGTAGGATAAAAAGTCAGTTTTGGCTAAACCTGGCAAAATAATATCAATATAGCTAGTCAGGCGATCAAAGAATTCATCGTGGGAGAAGATTAAAGTTGAATCCTCTAAATCTTCGCCTAAATAAGCTTGCATGGTCTTTTTAAACTTCTCATCCAGCTTTTCATTCCACATATCCCTAGGTGCATGGATGTAACATTCGGCATAGTCGGTTTCAAAACCTTCTTTTAGCTGGGCAAACTCAGGAATATGATCGATCCACTGACTGAGAACTTTACGCCACTTACTTAAAGGCTCTCCTGGCAGTACCTGGACGGCGGGGTGAGTGAGTTTGGCAATGTTAAATAGCGTCCAACTGCGAGACTTGGTGCTGATACATTCATGGGGTGCAGAGGTTTGTCCCGAAGGTCTTAAAGCTTTGAATAAAGTACGTCCAAAGTCATGCTGAACAAAGCGCATAAAGGAATCGGCAACAAACTTTTGAGTTACTTGGAGACGAATGCGATCGCGTACTGCTGGTTCACCTGTATTGGTATAACGGCTCAATCTCTGCCAAGAATGTTCTGAGGAAACGGCAAAGAAGCCGCCTGTAAAGGGATTACGATATAAATCCCCCCATACTTGGACTACCCCTGCATTTTTATCTTCATCAAGCATACAATCTAGCTCGTTAAAGGTAGGGAAGAGATTGCCACCGCGATTAATTTCTCGATCGCCACTACAGGGCAATACGCCCACCCCAATTACGGGAATACGTCGCCCAAGTTTGACGCTAGACAGATGACGCGCTAAGTCTACTACCATGCCACTACCTACCCCTTCACCCATGCCAAAGCAGGTTAGCACCATTGAAGGCAGACGAGTTTTATCGACGCTTTTAGCAAAATCTTCTAATTCGCGATCAAGAATCCTTTCTCCATCGTAATAGTTCATGCCGTATATGGCTTTGGCTAAAGCTCTGGGATACTCTTGACCCGCTTCGGGAATCTCAATATTTTCTGGTAGCCAAGGCTCGTAATTGGGATTCCAATAGTATCTGGGAAATTCTAACTTAAGAAACTCCCGATAGCGTCGTAAAGAGGCAAACAGTCCTTCTCTACTAGGCACGGGCAGAGATACAGACCTAAATTGAAATCTTTCAATGGGAATATCTCTTTCTTTTAGCCGTTCGGTCAAACCTTCGGCATAGTCTTTTGCCTGAAGCATATCCTGCTCACCAATGTCCACAATTAAAACCGTGAAACGAGCGCGAGGGTCGTCTAAAATATCTTCTACTTCTCCAGTTCGTAACATGGCATCTACCATCCTCGCCCCAGCTTTACCGATGCCGACTACATGAAGACAATGGGGAGACTGAGAACCCGATGCACTATGATACATTGACGCTAATGACATTATTGAAACTCCTATGTTTATTAATAAATAACTTTTTGACAACGTAGGGTGAATAACCCTTCGGGTTCAGCAGTCGCTCATGAAGGAAACCCCCGCCCTCGACAGTTCCTTCAACGCGGGGAACCCGCGCAACGGACTGTCTCGCAAGACCAGGCTGCTTCACCGTTCGCCCTACTAGCATCCACCAGGAATGAATCCCGTATCCTCGTCAATTAATCCCATGTCTCGAAAAATATGGGCAACAGAGGTAGCACGCTCGTCAGCGACATAGACTTTATAATCTTCAACAAAATAGCCAGGATCGCGAGAAATTAAACCTTCTTCGATTAAAGCTACTCCTTTCTCCAAATTGTCACGACTGAGACTTGCTTTCCACAAAGGCGATTGAATATAGATTTTTTCATCATCAGCCCCCGTAATTTGCAGTATTTTGTTACCAGCCACCGTAGGAACCTTAGCTCCCATACCGTATTTCTCCTTGACCAAAGTCCAATTTAAAGGCATATACTATCCGTCTCTTTTACATTTGGATAACTTGCTCGAATTTCTCTCTGATGCTGACGACATCTTCACCGCGAATTGCGTCATAGGGAACAACAACCCAACAAGCGCAGCCCCATAAGCATTCTCCAGCCATGCCATTAAAACGAATAGCTGGCTCAGAAAGCATCACTCCTAGCTCTAGCAGCCAAGAATGCACTAAAAGTTTTTCGTCCCATTGCAAATCGTCGTAGAGGTTGCGCCCTCGATAGAATATTTCTAAATCTGTTTTACTCGCTCCTGGTAGGATGAACTGTGCCGAGGCATTACTTCTAGATTTAGATTTAATAACGCTAGGCTCTAACATGGGTGCAAAGACTTTGCCCATTTTGCTAGCCAACTCTGTTAGCTTTTCGTCTGTATTGGTATCTTTAGCATAGGAAGAGCGCAATTCAAAGAAATCGGGATTAAAGTTATCTCCTATTAATCCTAGTTGTTTGGGTAACTTCTCGATATCGGTATCTAAGTCGATAAACCCAAAGATATGACACCATTTTTTACCATATTGACTCCGTGCTGCTGCGTGTTGGGTTGGGGGCGCGCCTACCCAATTTAAAAGTCTTAGGCTTTCATAAAAATCGAGGCTTTGGTTGCCGAATAAAAACGAGCTTAATTCTTGATAAATTTGCGTTCTTGTGGCATCAATATCTTTTGTCTTCTCCCAAACTGGCTGCTGGGGAACTACTAAAAATCCAGAGGTAAAGGGGTTACGATACAAATCTCCCCATACTTGCACTACTCCCGCATTTTTTTCTTCATCGAGCATACAGTCTAATTCGTTTAGCACTGGAAATAAGTCTGCATCCCTCAGTTTTTCAGAATCGCCTTCACAAGGAACAATACCAATACCTTGAATTAAAGCACGACGACCAAATTTAACGTTGGATAAATGACGGGCTAAATCGACAACAATACCACTGCCAACAGAATCTCCTAAACCAAAAACAATACATACCACTGACTGGCATTTGGTGGCATCGACACTTTTAGCAAAAGCTTCTAACTCCTGTTCTATGAGCTTGGGTTCTTCGTAATAAGCTTTACCATAAATGGCTTTAGCTAGAGCGCGAGAACAAGATTCTCCCGATTCGGGAATTGGTAATTCTTCGGGTAGCCAAGGCTCATAGTTAGGATTCCAATAGTACCGAGGAAACTCCAGCTTTAGGTACTCTCGATAACGCCGTAGCGAACTAAACAACTCATTGCGAATGGGAACTTCTAAAGCCAAAGTTCGCACCTGTGCTTTGTCTGAAGATAGCTTGGATGCTGATTCTTGCACCTGCTGTAGATTCCCCTCGCCGATATCTACTGCCAAAGCTGTAAAACGCTGTCTTTCGTCCTGCAAAAAGTCTTCTGGAGCATTTCGTATTGCCTGGGCGATATAATCAGCCCCAGCCTTGCCAATTCCTACTAAATGAACGCTAGTCGGCAACATATCCTTTTGCTTGACTCGATGGACGTTACCACGCTTGAGTGCCTCCATCCGCTTTTTAATAATAGAATTATCTCTTATTTCACTCATATTCCAATGTACATCTCAAGACAAAATTTGAATATCTATCTTGATAGAAAAATATTTTTTAATAAAGATTTAGCTTCAACCCAAAAGTTTAGAGCTTTTATTTAAAAACTGCTTTTCGAGTTATTCATTACGTCTTTAATAATGTAAAACTATTATCAAGCTTTCTGTAAAATTACTTACAAATTGACAAAATTACAGTTGATAATGTTATCGTTACTTGACTAACGGTGACAGATTTTAGGGCGGAGTAATCTGTCATTTAAAAAGTTTTTGGTCTGTGCAAAAAATAATACAACTAGAAAATTTAATTCACCATCTGTTTAGGGACAGATAAGTGCGAAGCTGACACTATTTGGGCGCTCTAGCTCAAAATACTTGTTCGGCAAAGATTTCAAGCCAAACGAAAGTGCGATCGCCTTCCTTTCATTCCTCATAATGTACCAATTTGTTAATAGTCTATAAAGATTTAATGATAGGTAGTGTTTGTGCTGGCAAAAATGCTATCTTATATATCCAACCATTTACATACACTATTTTTTATCAGAATAAAGTCCATGATGAACAATAACCGTCAAGACATACTAAAGAATGCCAACCGCAGCCACCGCGAGAGCATGAGAAAAAGCTTAAATATACGCTTAGAAGCTGCTAGAGCTAATGGAAACGAAAAATTAATCAAACAGCTAGAAGCAGAAGCAAAATATCTTCATCTCTAGACAAAAGCCCGCTCGCTGAAGATCAAAAACTTTGAAGCAACTAAAATTCTAATTTAAGCATTGAAAGGGTTTAGCAAGCTAAACCCTTTTTTGTTGAATTAGCTTTTGACTTTTGCGGGTGGAAACGCTACCGCCTAGGGAGCTTGTTCCACACCCGCGTTGACTTCTAAAGTAGGGTATTCATTAACTTGCCAGATAACAGTAAGCTTGATTAAGTGGCGTTTGTAGCAAAAAAATCAATGGCAACAATTAACGATAATTACCTTAAACTCAAAGCAGGATATTTATTCCCAGAAATTGCAAGAAGAGTCAGTGCTTATGCAGCAGATAATCCTGATGCACCGATTATCAAGCTGGGTATTGGAGACGTTACCGAACCTTTGCCCGCAGCCTGTCGGGATGCAATTATTAAAGCGACTCATGAAATGGGCGATCGCGCCACCTTCCAAGGTTATGGTCCAGAACAAGGATATCTTTGGTTAAGAGACAAAATCACTGAATATGACTTTCAATCACGCGGTTGTGATATCGATGCCTCAGAAATCTTTATCTCAGACGGCTCTAAATGCGATTGCGGTAATATCCTCGATATTTTTGGCGACGATAACAAAATTGCTGTTACCGATCCTGTTTATCCCGTATACGTTGACACAAACGTTATGGCAGGACATACAGGGGATGCTAGCGAAGACGGCAAGTATGAAGGCTTAGTTTATCTGCCTATTAGTGCTGATAATAACTTTACGGCTGAGATTCCCACAGAAAAAGTAGACTTAATCTATCTTTGTTTTCCTAACAACCCTACTGGCGCAACCGCTACCAAAGAACATCTTAAAGCTTGGGTAGATTATGCCAAAAAGCATGACTCGTTAATTTTATTTGACGCAGCCTACGAAGCATATATTACCGATCCAGATTTACCCCACTCCATTTATGAAATAGAAGGGGCAAAAGACTGCGCGATCGAGTTTCGTTCTTTTTCTAAAAATGCTGGTTTTACTGGTACTCGTTGCGCCTTTACCGTTGTTCCCCAAAACCTAATAGGCAAAGCTGCCGATGGTACTGAGGTTAAACTTTGGCAACTTTGGAATCGCCGTCAGGCAACTAAGTTTAACGGTGTTTCTTATATCGTTCAAAGAGGTGCAGAGGCAGTTTATTCTCAAGCTGGACAAGAACAAATCAAAGAATTAATCAGCTTCTATTTAGAAAATGGCAAAATCATTCGCGAACAGCTAACCGCAGCCCGAATCAAAGTATATGGTGGCATAAATGCCCCCTATGTATGGGTAAAAACTCCCGACGGATTATCTAGCTGGGATTTCTTTGATAAATTACTATTGAACTGCAACGTAGTCGGTACACCTGGATCTGGTTTTGGTGCAGCAGGTGAAGGCTATTTTCGGATCTCTGCATTTAACAGCCGAGAAAACGTTAACGAGGCAATGAAAAGAATTACCGAAAAATTTAAAGCTTAGTTGGATTGATTCAATCAGCTAAATAGTTTTATATTTAGCTGATTAAACTTAGCTACTTATATCAAAGATATTTAAGAATTGCCATAATTCCCAAAAAAGTACCAAATTATCTTAGAAGAATTGAACGCTCGAATTGAACTGATAGCTATGGCGAAACAAAAGGCATTATCGTAAACTAAAGCAAAATGTCTAATAGACAAATAATTTTGTTTTTATGATAAAAGTTCTTCACTTATCAGATATTCATCTCGGCAGTGGTTTTTCTCATGGCAAAATCAACCCCGAAACAGGAATCAACACCAGATTAGAGGACTTTGTAAATACTCTCCGTATCTGCGTAGATAGAGCCATAGAAGAGCCTGTAGATATAGTATTATTTGGTGGCGATGCTTTTCCTGACGCTACGCCTCCGCCTTATGTTCATGAGGCTTTTGCCAGTCAGTTTAGACGTTTAGCTGATGCTCAAATACCCGCAGTTTTATTAGTGGGCAATCACGATCAGCATTCTCAAGGTAGCGGTGGTGCTAGCTTATCAATTTACCGTACCTTAGTTGTGCCAGGGTTTATTGTTGGTGATACCATTATTACTCATCGTCTGGCTACTCGCAGCGGCGAAATTCAAATCATTACTCTTCCTTGGTTAAATCGTTCTACTTTATTAACTCGCCCCGAAACAGAAGGATTAGCACAAACACAAGTCAACGAAATGCTAATCGAAAAATTGCAGCCAGTCTTAGAAGGGGAAATTCGCGCTTTAGATCCGCAGCTACCAACTATTTTACTCGCTCACTTGATGGCAGACAGGGCAAATTTAGGGGCAGAGAAATTTCTAGCAGTGGGTAAAGGCTTTACAATTCCCATGTCGATGTTGATTCGTCCAGAATTTGACTACGTAGCTTTAGGTCATGTTCACAAACATCAAAATCTAAACCCAAGCAACGATCCTCCTGTTGTATATCCTGGAAGTATTGAGCGAGTTGATTTTAGTGAAGAGAAAGAAGATAAGGGCTACATTTTATTAGAAATTGAACCAGGAAAAGTAGACTGGGAATTTTGTACCCTCCCAGCGCGCCCTTTTTTGACGATTGAAATAGATGTTTCTAAGGCAGAAGATCCTTTAGAAGCTGTATTAAGTGCGATCGCCAAACAAGAAATTACCGATAAAGTGGTGCGTCTAATCTATAAATTGCGATCGCAACAGTTAGATGTTATTAACACTTCTGCCATAGACAGAGCTTTGCAAGCTGCCCATAGCCACAGTATTCGTCCTGAACTAGTTAGTCAGCTAGCCCGCCCTCGTTTACCAGAATTAGGCGTAGGCAATACTCTTAACCCGATAGAGGCATTGACTACCTATCTTAATAATCGCGAAGATCTTCAAGATATTCGACAAGATTTATTAGAGGCAGCTTCAACTTTGCTCAATGCCTAATACTAAATCCTATTTAGATACACCACTTAAAAATATTGTAGGGTCAGAGGTCAGGAAGTTGATAACTATTTTTGTCAATCGGATTTGGTATAAGTAGGCGATCGCAATAATTAAACATCACTTCAAAGATTATTAGGCTGATAAACTTTACCTAAACTGCGATCGCTTTTTATTTCAACCCATAGATCGGCGGTATTTTTTAAAGGCTTAATAAATAATTCTGGATGAAGAGATTGCCAAAAATATTCGACAAAGCGATCTATTTCTGCGTCACTCATGCCTGTTTTGCCAGTGGCAATCATCTTATGTTCTGCTTCAGTGCGCCACTGTTTACTAAGACGATAATCTTCTGGATATAAGACAACAAGATAATCAAGTCTATCCCATAAAGGTAAGTAAGCCTGTAGACGCTGATTGTTATCCAAAGCAAACTGTTTATCTATTGGGGTGACAATAGGTGCAGGAGGATGAGCCAAGCAACTTTCGGCAATAGGCTTTACTCCCACAAACCAGCCTTCAAATAGCAAAATATCTGGTTTTGTTATGGCTTCTGGAGTCATGCGATCGCCTAAACCATTAAATACCGATTTGTCAAAACGAGGCATTAAAATTGGCTGATCACTCGCCTGCAAACACTGCTCAATTACCTGTAAACCCAGGTTGACATCATGAGTCCCAGGAGGCCCTCGCCAGACTAAACGAGGATCTTGCTGCTGTAGCGCTTGTCTCTGGGCATAGGTAAGATACAGGTCATCAATAGAAAGATTGGCTACAGAAAAATCTAAAGTATTAAGAATAAATTTTAAGATGAGGCAGAGGGTACTTTTGCCTGTTCCCTGACCTCCTAAAATACCTGGAACTAAAGTTCTGTCTAATTTCTGTTTGGCGATCGCTAAATCTAGTGCCAAAGGCAACCATAGTCTAGCTAGATTATCTAAAACCCTGTTTTTATCGGTTAATCCTAAACTTTGACATAAAGAAATTACCTCAGACGCTAAATCTTCAAAAAACGATGACTGCATTTCTGGAGATATAAAATCTGCTAATTTTTTATTGTATATAGACATTCATTGCAATTAAAAATATTTTTTCAATCAAAAATTATAAGAGGGGACTTAAACTCAGGCTTATAGCTTATAGTTACGTACGAACGAAGTGAGTTAAAAACAGCTTTGATTAGCCAACTTACTTGCAGCCTGATTCAAATATAATCTGCGTTGCCCATTTACTAGATAGGGTTCACTTACTCCCTTGGGTAAATTAAGAGTATAAGGATCTTCGCTGTCATTAAGTTGACGTAGAAAATCCGTAAGAAATACCATAGGGCGATCGCTATTCCAATAATTTTCTAATTCTGTATGAGTGATTAAGTATGCGGGTCGATCGCCAGGAAACCGAGGCGGAATTCGATTTTTGCCTCCATCAGACAAAACCATTACTGTACGATAAGCGTTTTCTTTTTTATTGTCTCTTAGAGTAGCATTAACTGTTTTATCCTGATTTAAATAATAGCTGATTGCTGCTGCTGCACCTATTTCCCGTGAACCTTCAAAAATCCACAAAGTACTGGCATTAAGGCAAGTATTTGCCTGCTGCACTAAAGTTTTGGAGGAACGCAGATCCTGATAAAGATAAAATCCACGAATGGTAGCCAGATAAGTAATTGTTAGCACAATAAACAAGGGAATCCAGGCAAAAGCCGAACGCTTTAACATACCAATGCCTGAAGCTAGCCAACCAGTCCCCAAAGCGATCGCGACGACAATTATTAAACTATTAACTTCTCGTGTCTGCATCACCGATGGTAATAGCTTAATCAACCAAGGAAGTAAGGCAATGAGGCTATAAAAACCAATTCCTAAAGCAATGGCGATCGCGCCATACACATCAATTGTTTTGGTTTTAGCAGAACATTTAATCACCTGAAAAGATTTACACAATGTGCCAATGGTGGAGTTGATGTCGCTACTTGCTTGAGGGCAATCAGTTATTGTTGATTCAACTACTGATGAAGGACGATGACGTTTATCCCACCAGCCAGCACATAAAATAATATAGGGCGCAATAGCAGGAATACTATAATAAATTAGACGCGAAGAGAAAGGTAGAAATAAAACCACTGGTAAAATTGCAGCGGTGGCTAACAAGAATATACCATCACTATTTTTGCGCTCTAAAATGGAGACATTGTTTAAAAAACCTCTTTGCCATTCTTTCCAGGTAAATTTAATTACCGATGGTAAAAATAAAATCCAGGGAAAACACCAGCAGACGGTAATTGCCAGATAACCTACCGCGCTTATTTTAGAAACTTCATAATCTGGAGGGAAACGGCGATCTAAGAGCCGCTCAATATGCTCATTGATGACAAAGTAATGAATAAAACCAGGGTTCGCTAGTTCTACAGCAACAAACCAAGGTATGGCGATCGCCAAAATCAACAGCAGACCCTGATAAAGTTTAATACGTTTAATTATCTTCCAATCTTGCCGAACTAGAATTAAACCAAAGCAGCCAATTAAAGGAAAAACCACGCCAATCAAGCCTTTAGTTAAAATACAAAAAGCCAGAAATACATAAGCACCAAACCAATTAATCCAGGATCGAGATTGATAAAGCAGTCGCCACAGGGAATAATTACTGCTCAAAAGCAAAGTTGCCAACAAAACATCAATTAGTATTTGATGAGTAAAAATAAACCAGCCTAAAGTTACCGACAGCATTAAGGCTGCGGTGCGACTGGAGTTAATTCCCCAAAGTTCTCTTGTCCATTTCCAGGTAATAACAATGCCTAACCAGCCTGTTAGACCGATAGGAAGTCTAGCGGAAAACTCAGTTGACCCAAAAATAGCTGTAGCAGTGGCAATTAACCAATACAGTAGTGGTGGCTTATTAAGGTAAGGTGAACCATTAAGATAAGGGGTTATCCAGTCATTGCGCCAAATCATCTCTTGACCAACCATGGCAAAATGACCTTCATGGGGTTCATATAAGCCATAACTGCCTAAACCTACTAGCGTTACTATTAATGCCCACAAAAGAATCGCTATATCGATCCAGTAAAAATTTTTAATAGTAAATCGCATTCTTGTCGAGCAACAAACTTTTTAGATCAGCCTATCGTTGTCTTGGTGGCTAAGTCCTATTCAAGTAGGTTATTTAACTGTTGGGTCAATTAGTGGGTGGTTAGTAGTGCGAACTGGAGTTCGCCGACGTTCTTTTGCGAACTGGAGTTCGCCGCCTTTCTTTCGGAAAGTCGAGCCGCTTTTTGCGGCTGGCGACACGCGAAGCGCGTGTGTAGGTAGTTTTCTTTGACTACAAACGACTAACTACAAACTTATTGACTATATCTGTTTGATAAATATTGTAGATTTATTTTGGTCAATTCTGAAAAAAATAGGTACTAAACGATAATTAATTCTATTTAATGACGTTTAAACCAAGTGGGATTGAAAACCTCTGGCTAATTCGATAAACATTGAGCATCTAGAAGATTAAGTCCTGCGCTTTGAAAAATACTGCATTTATTAATCATTGTAGTGATTACTGGTTTTTTACCTTGTTGCAATAAAGACACTGCATTTTTTGTTTCTGATTGAAATTGTTCTAACCATAAATTATCAGCTAAATATTTATTAGTAAAGGCATCTTGATCGAGTAACCATAAATCAATTTGGTATTTCTGCACAAACCGAGCTAATTCAGTTTGACTCAAGCTATATTGAGCTTGAATTAAATCTTGGGTTCGTTGGCGAATTAACTGATAATAATCCCAATGATAAGGAATACTATATTCTGCAGCGACCAAAACCGAACGTTGAGCCAAGCTAGGAATAAAGTCCCCTTCTTCGCTTAGAGTAGCAATCATAATATCTTTAGGTTGCTGCTGCAAAAATTGATATAGTTCTGGTGCATTGCCTTTCACATAGCCCAATCGATAAGGGTAAGATTGTACAGCATAGGTAGGATACAGCAAAAAGCAAATGGCGATCGCCATAATTAAAGGCTTGTAGATTTTGTCTTTAATTCTGTCTAAAAGTATGGCGATCGCAATACCATCAACTAAAGCAATTACGATTCTCCAGCTATGTTGAGAATAACGGCTAGGTAAATGCAGTTTAAATAATAACAGATGAGCTAAGAAAAACAAGACGCTAGAAGCTAACAGTATTTGCCAGATAATTCTTACTTGAGGCTTAATTTGTTTTACTAGAGTCAACCGACGAGGATGTCTAATTGTATTTGGCACAAACAAGACTAGAAGACAAAGCAAAAAGTATTGCCATTCAAAAGGAAAAAAGCCACTTCGTCTTCCCGTTAGCCAAAAAGCAAACGGATTATTTAGGAAAAATGAGCTTCTACCCCCAGGATAAAATTCAGGCAGTTGTCTAGCTGTTGCTAAACTAATAACCTGATTAAATTCAGCCATCTGTAGTTTATAGATAGCTAGGATGGCAATTGCAAAAAGTAGTCCTACTAAATAAAAGTAGCGTCCTTTTTTTTGAGTAATCAAATTTATAACCAGCACGCCAGCGGAAATCAACACCGTCACAGGATAAAATAAACCCTGCAAAATTATAAACAAAAGATAGGGAAATAAGCTTTGGCGCAGTAAATAATAAATAAAGCCTAAAAAAACGAGATAAAAAAAGGCTCTAGGAGTTCCCGAAGATAAATCATCGAGCATCCAGAGATTTTGATTTAATAGCAAGCTTGCCAAAAACCCAGCTAGAGGTATAGGAAAGATTTCCACAGTTATTAAAAACAGGTAGATGGTATTACCGATACCTAATAATGTGGGAATTATTTTGTTAAATAAAAAAGGTTCAAGTCCCCAGGAATTAGCCAGCCAATAGATAAACTTATATCCCGCTGGGGCAATAGAACTAAAGTAATTGGCGATTAAATCATTTTTGAAAAGAGTAGGATCGTTTAACCTCTGTAGCCAAAAAACGTGCTGCCTAGCATCATCTTGAATTGTATAAGCCGTTTCAAAAGCCAAACCTAATCCCGACAACAAACTAAATAAAATAGCTACAGCAATGCTGGCAGCCAACCAAAATCTATATTTTTTATTCAACAATTGAAATACATAAAAAACAATTACGTAAAAGCTAATAGCTAATAGCTTTTAGCTTAAAACTAATAAATTTAAAGGTCGCCAATTTATCTTGAACATTTATTGACTCAAAGCCTTGAGAAACTTCTGTAAATTACCAAGAAAGCTAGGCTTTTTTTGCTGCTGGCTACTATTATTGTTTTCGCCTTCTGAACTTGTCAACTGCATCATCAGGCGGTCTAAATCTTCTCCCATCGGCTTAGTAGATAGCTCTTTCGCCAATTCATAGTTTAACTCTGCCGACTCATTTTCTAACCATACTTGCCAAGGAGAAGGATGACAGCGCAAAATTGCGCCATCGGCAATGGGACGCAGATAATAACAAGTGTAAATATTTTTAATAAAGCGCTCGCGCAACTGTCTGGCTGCTAAACCAATTCCCACTACGGCTACATCTTCTAACTGAGGAATCAGAAAAATCACAGGGCGATCGCCAGCTAAATTACTTAGCTTCTCTGCCCGCTCAACCTCTACTGAGGAAGGACAGGCAACAATGTAAATTTCATCTTCTGGGGACATTTGCGTTTCAATTGAGGTAAAACGACTACCCATATCCGTCACCTGAAATGGCTGTTCGCCCCAGTTACGTTTCGCTAAAGCTGCTGCACCTGTATCAGGAAACATCACTTTTATCCCCGAATCATAGGTAGTAGTAAAGAGATTAGCAAATTCCAAAGCCAGCTTTTCAGACTGAAGGGCAATTTCAGGTACAACTAATTCTACCTGAATTAATTTATAGCCATCATTAAGGGCAGCTTGAGTAGCTTCTTTTGCTTGTTCTACTGCTGCATCTAAAGTTTCGGGAAAAGTATTCATTAATTATAGTTTGCTTTCTTTAACCAGTATTGGGGATTAAATTCATTTTAGCGACGGATGTTCGCCTCGATTGCTAAATGTTTTTACATTGAAGATAGTGGAATTATTCCTACTTAGTTGATTTATTAATTATTTCAATCGTTGTATTAAAAGCTGTCTTAGTTCATCTTGCTGGGCAATTGAACCTGCAAGTAACACTCCAAGTTTGCCGACCAAGACGCTACCCCAGTTATATATAATCGCTCCTGTTTGAGTAGCTGGGTTGTATTCTAATTCGCCTAAATCAATCTCATCTAATGAGCGATATTTGGTGATAAAATTGTCGCTCGACCAACTTTTGATCGCCAGCTTTTGAGCTATTCCTGTAGGATAGGAAGCACCATTAAATCTGGGATTGCACTCGATCGCAAAATAATCTATTTGATCGTGCGTATCTACCACCGCCACATCAAATGCAAAGATTTCTTTCATTCCCTTTTTAGCCATCCACTGTGCCATCGGTTCGACTAATTCCCAAGGTTGATAAGCTGTGGGGTAACGATTACCTTGATGAGCAAAACCATCTAGTATTTGTTCCGTAGCGGCTAAGGGTTTAACTTCTTTTTCTTTGATCTCATACTGCAAGTTGAGAAATTTATCAGCAATTATTTCTTGCTGTACCTGTAATGGCGTATTATCATCTATCTTAGTTAGAGCATTATATAATTCTGCTTGATTTGCACAGCGATAAATGCCTACACCGTCTACTGAAACCGCAGGTTTGAGATAGCAAGGATAGGGAATATCATCATGCTTTTTGAGCTGTGACTGATTTTCAGCACAAAGAGTTCGAGGAATATTGACATTTAGCTCTTCTGCTAGACTGATAAAGTTATTCTTGGAATTGATAAACTCAACAACATCCTGCCAATCTTGATGGTACTCGGCTTCTCCAGACTTATTCATAGCTTGGTTAAAAATAAACACCGATGGCTCATAATCTGGATACTGTTTTAATTTATCAAAAGAGACATCCCAAATTGGATTTTGACTATGATTCAAACCAATATTGCTATAGTGAGACGTAATTGCCGTCCATTGAGATTCAAGCACAGGATGCAGTTGAATTAGGTCGTTAGGTTCACTCATGCCCAATACTCTACCAGAATAAAGGTAATTACCAATCACCGCATCATGGGTGCAGTGCATGATATCGTGATTAAAAATTTTGTTCTCAATCATGTTTAGCTTAGAGTCGCCACTATTAAGTTACTATTTCAACTTCCCTCAAATATTTGCTTTAAACTGTAGCTAAACGAACATCTTTTAAAAACAAAAGCTGCTGATACACAATAAGACAGTTGAATGAATGAAAGAGATTGGAATATGGGGCGAAAAACTAGTTGGGCGATGGTTGCAGATTCAAGACTATGAGCTACTACAGCAGAATTGGCGTTGTCGTTGGGGAGAAATCGATTTGATTGCTCAGGATCGAGTAAGTAAGGCGATCGCTTTTGTAGAAGTAAAAACTCGCAGCAAAAACAACTGGGACGAAAATGGGTTACTAGCTATTGATTCTGCTAAACAAGAAAAAATTATCAAAACAGCATCTTTATTTTTAGCTAAATACTCTCAACTGGCAGAATTACCCTGTCGCTTTGACGTGGCTTTAGTTAGTTATAAGAAATGTTTCGTGCAGAGAGGTCAGACCCCGCGTCGCCGTCAGGCGCAAGACAAAGGCTTAAGCCGTATGTATGCTGACCTAGCGGAGGACGCAAAGATAAATGTAAAAGAAATTGCTCGACTGACTATAGGTCAAGCAGTAAATATCGAGCAATGGCAAATAACTATTGAAAATTATTTACAGTCTGCTTTTGATTTATCTTAATTTCTGATAACAATTTGATTTAATACGCTCGCGAACCTTGTATGCGGAAAACTACGTGAAATCTCATCATTAAAGTAGATTAAAAAGCGTATTTATTCTATTGAAACTCCTTTAGGGCTTAAGCTTATAGCTTATAGCTAAAAAACGAATTACTCTGGTTTTTAATTCACACGCTTACGTTTAATATTTTTCTAACCAAAATATTATTCAGGCAATTTATATTGCTCGACAATTTTTTTAGCGTAATCAGGTACGTGCTGCTCTAATTTCTGAGGATAGTTACGTTTGAGATAAATATAGTTGCGAGTAAAGTGAGAATCAATCGAAAAACGGGCATATTCTAATCCTTTAGGACCAATCCGCTCGATGACAACTCCCATCATTTTTGCCGCCCACATAGGCAAGGTGATCCCTTTGT
The DNA here is from genome assembly GCA_965218645.1 of Waterburya sp. GTDB lineage: Bacteria > Cyanobacteriota > Cyanobacteriia > Cyanobacteriales > Xenococcaceae > Waterburya. Next base: position 561,319 of record OZ244627.1, read on the forward strand.
CATAAGCAGGAATACTTTGCTGTACAGCAGAAGTGCGATCGCCTTGAGACATTACAGGCTGAGTATCTAGGCGATCTTCGACTAAATTGAGCATTTCTTTGCCAGTCTGGTTGCGAACTACAATCCACTGCCAACCAAAAGGCGCACCCATATAGCCCACAACCAAATCTGCCAAGGAGTTGACATAATCAAAGCAACTCATACAGGAAGGAGCAAACACATCTTTTAGCTGATTAGTTTTTAAACCAAAGAAAGGAACTTTTTCAATCGAGCCATCTTCATGTTTAAAATGAATCCGAAAGTCCTGCATAAATTCATAATGTACTACTGTTTCTGGAGAACGACTGGTAGTATCAAGAAACTTTTGCAACCCTTGACGACTGACGTTATCAACGCAGGGTGTACCCAAAATATATAGTTTCTCTAAACCTAATTCTTGCTCTACGGCTCGTAATGCCTGAATCTGACAGCCTACGCCAATGACCAACAAACGTTTCATCCCCGACTGTTCAATTTGCTCTAAGACATTTAAGTTAGGAGAAAGGGTGGGTTTGTTTACTTTGGCTGCCAAAACCTCTTGGGGAGTACGAGCAATTATTGGCATTGGTTGAAAACGATCTTCGGGGGTGTTTTGTACACAAACTACTCCTTCAACCAGACCTTGTTCTAGCATTTCACAGGCGATCGCACTAACGATTCCTGTCCATTGCGCTCCTTCAATCGGTTTGGAGTTCCGTGCAGCCATCATTTCTTGACTAACACCAAAATACCAATCATCCTCATTATCTAAGTCACGGCTACGTCCATGAGCAACTGTTTCTAATTCAGCAATCTGTTGATTGAGAAAAGCACAGGCTTCTTTAACATAGTGAACATAATATGTATCACAAAGTCCACATTCACTACACAGTTCTTTAGCGGGACGACGACTACCTGGCTTAAGTGCCTTGGCTTTTTTATGAGGAGAAACAGTCATATATATAAGAGAAAATTTATCGATTGCAATGATAGGTATTACTTGTCAGATTAAGACAATAACCATGAGCATTACAAAAGACGCAAACTTTTGTAATGGAAAAATGGTTAATAAGCTGTATGTTCAAGGTAGTGTTTTGTTTATACAACTTAAAAAGCTAATAGCTTAGAGCTAAAAGCTCAAAACCAATAAATTTTAACAAAGACAATCCGCTAGAAACAGCTTAAAACTGATAAGAAATTCCTAGAGATATAACTGGATAGACACTAACAAAGTCCAGGTCATCCTCAATGTCTTGCTCTTCATTGGCAACTAATGTATTAGCAGCTGCTTCGGCTTCATTTCTCAATTCTGCGGGAACTTCATTAGAAATATTAGGAGTTACCGTCACATCAGGCGATCCACCAAAAACTACACCTGTATTCCACCAGAACCCCAGACCTTTACCTTCTCCTACAGGATTACCACCACCAATTCCCACATAGGGAGAAACACTATTGTTGATATCTACATCTGCATCTAGTGTAGCTAATTCATTAATATTCAAATTTCTAACATCAACTGTTTGTCCATTTAGTTCAACTTGTCCTAGTTCATCGGCAACTTGCTCTGATACATCTGCTGTTCCTTGAATATTATTGTTGCCAAAAATTAAACCACCGCTAATTCTGAAGCCAGAGCTTTTGAAAGGATGAACATCGATAATGCTAGAAACATTAAACAGATTTAAATCTCCATCGTAATCAAACTGTGATTCATTTAGATTGATGCCAACTCCAAAAGCATTAACTCCAACTCTAGCGTTAAGTCTAGGAGTAATTTTTCTGACTATACTACCGTACTAACCTCTGGTACGATCGCCCAACCACTTTTTTGATCGCTAGAATTACTATCGTTAGTTTCTGTTTCTGATGAGGGAGGTGGTGCTGGTACAGGGATAGTTTGTACTCCTGGTGTACTGTTATTAGATGGACTAGCGCCTGCACATTGAGAATTGTATGGATAGTCTTGGCAAAATTTGGCTAAATCTCGCTGGGCAATCAAGTTCTTTTGATTTGGCAATGTAATTAGGTCAATCGCTTTAGTTGAAGTCTTATTGCGTGTCAAAAATCGAGTATTTTTTTCCTCGGCGCGATCGCTCTTTTTCGTTACTTCTGCCATAGTCGAATTGGCAGCCATAGTTGCCAACATTAAATTGGCTGCAATTAGCCAAATATTTAGTTTTAAAATATTCATTTTTAATAAACTCCCCACAAATTAAACAATCCACTCTTTAAAAATCAGCTTTTGGCTCAGGATATCATTAATAAGTCAATTATCATCAGGCTCGTTAAAGGAAAAAGATGATAATATCTTTATCTTTGGGGAAGGAGCATTGGTACATCTTGACAGTATGAAAGCTTCTACGGCGATCGCCAAAACCGACTGTAAATTAGCTGCTTTAAAACGACTTATTAAGTCTTTTTAACGGTCAACTTAACAATACTGCTAAAGATGTTTTAGCAAAGCTTGGCTGTTTCCCAATAATCATCCAATTCAGAAATGAATCGCTGTTTAGATTCAGAAGACAAAAAAGAAGCTTGAAAAGAATTTTTTGCCAACTGATAAAGCTCTTGTTTGCTGAAATTTAACGCTGTTTGTACTGCTTGATAATTTTCGGCAATATAGCCGCCAAAATAGGCAGGATCGTCAGAATTAACCGTAGCGCAGATGCCCAAGTCTAGAAGTTGTTTGAGATTATGTTTTGTCATCGAATCAAACACTTTGAGTTCAACATTAGATAAAGGACAGATGGTTAACGGAACTTGTCGATCTACTAAATAGTCGAGTAATTTTGGATCTTCCTGGCTGCGAACACCATGATCGATACGAGATACATTGAGTAAATTAATTGCTTCCCAAATGTATTCTGGAGATCCTTCTTCTCCTGCATGGGCGACAGTTAAGAAGCCTTCTGTTTGAGCTTTATCAAAGACTTCTTTAAACTTAGAAGGTGGATTGTCCTGTTCGGCAGAATCCAAACCGACTGCTACTATAGTATCTCTATAAGCTAGTGCCTGTTCTAAAGTAGCAAATGCTTGCTCGGCACTGAGATGACGCAGAAAGGAAAGAATTAACTGACTAGAAATACCAAGTTGAGTTTTACCATCCTGTAAGGCTTGATAAATTCCTTGATAGACGATTTCAAACGCAATTCCTCGGTCTGTATGGGACTGCGGATCGAAAAATATTTCTGCATGACGCACATTTTGACGGTTAGCTTTTTGCAGATATGCCCAGGTCAAATCGTAGAAATCTTGTTCTTGCTGTAATACTTCCGACCCCTGATAATAAATATCAAGAAAAGATTGCAGGTCTGCAAAATTATAGGCTTCTTTTACTTCGGACACCGATTTGTAAGGTAAATCTATATTGTTACGTTGAGCCAATTCAAACATCATTTCTGGCTCTAGTGTACCTTCTATGTGTAGATGAAGTTCTGCTTTGGGTAAGTCCTGGATGAATTTGTTCATAGTTGTTAATTTAGAGTGTCTGGGACGGCTAAATTTCCCTATCCTAACTAAAATAACTAACTAATGTGAGTTCGGAATAATTTGAACCCTTTGCTACAAGGTTATTAAAGAAATATCTTTCCGTAGTTTGATTTTATCAACCCGAACTCAGGTTAACTAATCCAACAAAATTAAACTGCAGCCGTCTCAAAGCGACCTATATTGCGGAATTTATCATAGCGCAAATTTTTTCGTTGTTGAGGTGACATCTGCCATAGTTGCTCTAGATTTGACCAAATAATTTCTTTTAACTTGGCTGCTGCTTCTACAGGATTGGCGTGGGCACCATTGCTAGGTTCAGGAACAATTTGATCGATAATTTTTAACTCTTTTAAGTCTAAAGAAGTAATCTTGAGTGCTGCTGCTGCCTTATCTGATTTTTTGGCATCTTTCCAAAGAATTGCAGCACAGGCTTCGGGACTGGCAACCGTGTAAACAGAGTGTTCTAACATCAATAGGCGATCGGCTACACCAATACCCAATGCACCACCCGAACCTCCTTCGCCAATTACAGTACAGATTATAGGGACATCAATACCAAACATTTGTCTGAGATTATAAGCGATCGCTTCACCTTGACCGAGCTTTTCTGCTTCTACTCCTGACCATGCTCCAGGGGTATCGATAAAGGTTAAAATAGGCATTCCAAATTTGTTGGCGTGGTTCATCAACCGCATTGCTTTGCGATAGCCACCAGGAAAAGCCATACCAAAATTACGGGCTACATTATCTTTGGTATCTCTACCTTTTTGGTGTCCTAAAATTACTACTGGGCGACCATCTATGCGGGCAACTCCGCCTACCAAAGCTGGATCGTCATAGCCACCGCGATCGCCATGTAATTCCAGCCACTCATCGGTGATTGCCTGCACATAATCCAACGTACTAGGGCGACGAGGATGACGAGCTAGCTGAAGCCTTTGGGATGGAGTTAAAGTACTAAAAATTTCCTGGCGCAGTTGTTCTGCCCTAATTTCTAATTGAGTTATTTCAGTGGCAACATCTACCTGGTTTTCTGCGGCTAGAGTTTTAATTTGCTCAATTCTAGACTCTAGTTCACAAAGAGGCTTCTCAAAATCTAGTAAAAAGGTTTTTTTCTTAGTTTTGGGCATAGCTGATGAGTGATTTTGTATTTGATCGTAAGTCCACGCATCTTATTATCTGTCATCAGGTATCTTTTTATCAAAAAGCTATTGGCTACTGATGAAATTTTGTCACTCTGAATACAAAAAAAACTACTAAATTTCTCAGCAGGTTGAAGCAAAAGAAGACTAATTTATCTATTTATTGTGATTGAGAGTCAATAAAGATAGTAAATTCGGCAATTAGATTGGGATTACGCCATCCTTTGTTAGTTTCTTCGACAATAATTTCTAAAGCTTCAGCAGGACTATAGGCTTTTTTATGAGGGCGATCGCTTGTCAGGGCATCGTAAATATCAATAACTTGAAATATTTGTGCCAAATAGGGAATTTTTGCACCCGATAAACCATCAGGATATCCTGTTCCATCCCATCGCTCATGATGATGACGAATAATAGGCAAAACTCCGCTACGGTTGCGTAATGGCTGACAAATTTCTTCACCAAATAAAACGTGCTGGGCGATCGACTCTTTCTCTTTTACGGTCAATTCTCCAGCTTTGAGCATTATCGCATCAGGAATAGCGATCGTCCCAATATCGTGTATATTTGCCGCAAAAGCTAGATTTTCTATATCTTCGTTATCTAAACCAAGATACTTACCAAATGACTCAACTAAAGTTACCACGCGATCGCTACTACCGCGACTAACTGAACGACTATCTACTGCCTTGGCAATGGTAAATAAAACCTGTTCAGTTTGATCTAATTGCTGATTGGCAGGTTTTTGACCAACTAAAGATTTAACTCTTGCAGATAGTTCAATCCGATTGAGAGGTTTAACCAAAACATCATCTCCCCCAGCTTCCATGACCTTAATCCGATTTTCTCGGCTATCAGTTAAAGTTGTCAAAACAATGGGTATATTGGCAGTACGATAATCAGCTTTTATTTGACGACACAAAGCAAAGCTGTCTATTTGTCGCATCATTAAGTCCAGCAAGATCAGGTCTGGCTTTTGCTGATTAATGCGTTCAAAAATTAAAGCTATGTCATAGGCTTCAATCACCTCATATCCGTCTAATGATAAAAGATCGACTGCCGTCATCCGACTGAGAGGATTTTCATCAACAACAAGAATTTTGGCAGAGGTAAGACGAGGATTTTTGTTCACTTCATAACTATTGCTGTTGATTGTCGCCAAGGGAAAATCGCTAACTTTCTTCATTACTTTATGCTAAAAAAAATTCCAGATACTCAATAAATCGTTGCATTCAACTTTTAAGCTTTGGTACAAAAAATATTATTCATAGTTGACCGTTGACCGCCAGAAAAGGCGTTTATGAGCGTCGGCTATGTCGGACGTGGCGGAGTAATCTCTGACTGTTGCTCTAAGCCTAGCTCGGATCTTTTAATTTGAAAACAAAATTGATACAAAGTTTTTTAAATTGCCAATGACACCATTATGAATAGTAATTTATTGTCTGAGATCGGTCATAATACGGAGTTTATAAGCAGAAGAAACTCCGCAAGCAAGAGCAAAAAATTGTATTTAAATAAATTTACGGTTAAGCGTAAGTCAAATATCTAACTACAGCCAACGCTTTCTCCACTGAGAGGTAGGTTCAAAGTTACTACTTTGCTGCTCCTGCTGCCGTCTAGCAATTATTATATCGGCGTTGTCTTTTAGATTTGGATCTCGATAAGGAACGGCAGCACGAGTCTTAAGGTGTTCTTGCTCTTGTTGAGAAAGTGCTGGTAATTTTTTATACTTATGAACAGCCAAAGTGCCTGGAGACTTACGACCAGCACCAGTTATGGGCGCAATATCTAGATTAGCTGACAAAAACGCTGTCCGAACAGCAGCAGAACAAGAGTAAGTTGCCAGTCTTCCTTGTTGATGGAGAGATTTAGCCACCAAACTAATAAACTCTACAGTCCATAGTTGAGGACATTTTGGTGGAGAAAAAGGGTCTAAAAAAATAGCGTCAGCTTGCCAGTTTTTACTGGCGATCGCTTTTATCGTTTTTCTCGCATCCCCCCAAATTAACCTTGCTTCTAATAAATCATCTTTAACTAAAGATTTATTCAACAATTGTGTTAATCGTTGACGGATAGCAGGTTGCCACTGTGATAATAGATTGTGCTTTATAGCTTGACGGGGAACATTTGCTGATATCTCTAATGCTATCAACTCTACTTTACATTTAGGGTTGATCGACCAAATTGCCTCTAAAGCAGCAGCACTGTTGTAGCCAAGACCATAACAAATATCCAAAAGGCGTATAGTAGAAGACTGTTGTGTTGCCAATTGCTTGATTAGACATGGTTCGACATATCTTACTTCAGCTTCTTGTTTGGCACCAAAAGACGAATGAAAAGTTTCTTGAAACTCCTCTGAAAAAAAGGTATATGAACCATCCTCTGTAGATTGAGGTGTAAAAGATCTATCTTCCATGAGATTATTAATTTAAGTAGAGACAAGGTATACCTTGTCTCTACTGCCCTGCTAAATGCCCTAACTGTCCTAAATGAATTTTTCGACTCAATTAACTACTTTAGCCACTTATTTAGCTGGAGAATTTGCCAATCAACAACAGGCTTCAGAACAACCAGCCTGGTATGTTAATTTGCGGCTTTGGATACGTCCAGTGCCAATTTTTGCAGCAGACAGCATTACTTTATTTGCCGAACAAGCCAATGTTCTAAAACTCGATCAGCCCTATAGACCAAGGATTATGCGACTTAGGCAAAAAGAAACTATAGAAGTAGAATTTTATATGTTTAAAGATATTACTACAGCTCAGGGCGCAGGACAAAATAAAGATTTGATTCAACAAATAACACCAGAGAAAATTGAATTTTTGCCTAACTGTACCCTTCAAGTAGCAACCAAAAAACTTGTCAACGACCGATACTGTTTTGAAACTACTCCTCTAGTAGATACACCCTGTAGCGTTACTTACCAAGGTACGACTTTTCAAGTTTTTTTAGGATTTAAAGCCACAGCAAACGAGTTAGAAACCTACGATAAAGGCATTGACCCAGAGACAGGCAAAGGAACTTGGGGCGCACTAATGGGTGCATATCACTTTAGCAAATGTCAAAATTTCGCCAAAGAACTAAATTTGTAAGCGCAAACGGCTATTTGACAATTGAAACCAAACCAATATTAAAAAATTAGATTGAGATTTTCTTTGATATTGCTCCAAATAGAATTAGGTTATTGATCTATACTATTTTTAGTAATGCTGAGAATACTAAAGTAGTTATAATTAGGGTCTCGTGTTGAACACTAGATAGGCTGTCTGTTTCAAAGCTATAATAAAAAGCTCAACAGCAATAAGCTGCTAGACAATAAACGAAATATTAACAAAGTGAACGCCAGCTTTGATTTGATGTGCCTTATGAAGAAGTAATCTAGAGGTTTGTTTTAGATTATGTCTCCAGGCGAATTAAACAATCCGCAGTCGCACCACTTTTAGAGCATGGTATTATTCACGATTATCGTAAGCAAATTTGGAGGATGATTTTTAATGACCCAAGTGGTTGTTGGACAAAACGAAAATATAGAATCTGCACTGCGTCGGTTTAAACGTCAAGTATCAAAAGCAGGTATCTTCGCCGACATTAAACGTCGTCGACACTACGAAACACCAATTGAGAAGCGCAAACGCAAAGCAATTGCTCGTCGCAAAAAACGTTACCGTTAAATTGACCAACGGTCACAGTTGCGCTCACTCTCGTTACCCATATATAAATCTAGTTCATCTTGTGCATCAGCAGATAGATGGAAAATAAAAATAAATATGTAATTAGTAACATAGTCAGCAAAGCGGTATCATCATATTTAAAGCAAAGCGATCGCTCTGGGGTAAGATAACAGATGCGATCGCTTTGCTGTTTAGGCATCGATTTTGCTACAGGTATCTAATTTGTTCGGAGTATCTAATCTAATGTACAAATTAAAACTAATAGTATTCAAATCGTGGATTCAATACCAGTTAGCGACAACCAAGAGTATGTAGTAATTGACAATAATTTTAGTGTTGTTGAGTTTTCAGCTAATATTCAGAAATATGCTGACAAAGCTATCAGCACAGGTGAAGATATCAGGAACAGTTTTCCTGAAATAGTTGGTTTGGAGTCTGTTTGTCAAGAAATACTGTCGAAAAGACAACAAAGCTTTGCTCTCAAAAGCATCAGTCGTACCAAAATAAAAGACAACGTCATATATTTCGATTTATATTTTAATTTAATTGAACAGCATTTAGTTATTTTGCTTGAGGATGTTACTGAGTTAATGACCTTGAGGCAATATTCAATTCAAAAGCTAAATGAAGCGCAAATTGCTTTGAACAAGCTTCAAAGATTTGAATACTGCACCAATAAAATTATTACGTCTATGAAAGACGTATTACTGATTACAACTCCCGCCGGTAAAATAGAGCTAGTTAACAAATCGACCACAGAATTATTTAATCAAAAAAAATCAGTATTGCTCGCTCAGTTGGTAGACGATATTATCGGAGATCCCAGCTTTAATCATCAACAAATATATAATTTTTTACTATCTTCTGCCGATTCTGTCCATAAGATTGAAGTTAATTTTAAAACTGAACAAAACAAGACAATTCATATAGAATTTGACTGTTTTATTGCTCCTACAGAGATAAAAGACTTTTACAATTGTGTATATATAGGTAGAGATGTTACAGCCAGAAAAAAAGCAGAAGCAAAAATTCGCAAATCTTTAGCCAGAGAAAAAGAATTAAGAGAGCTAAAGTCTGGCTTTATTTCTATGGCTTCTCACGAATTTCGTAATCCTTTAAGTAGTATTTTACTCTGTGTGCAAAATTTAAGCGATAACAATAGCTTAAGTCAATCAGAAAGTGAATTTTATTTGAAATCTATTCAAGATGCAGCTTTGAATATGAATTCTTTACTTGAAGATATTTTAGTTTTAAGTAGAGCAGAATCAGGAAAACAAAAGCTAAAGCCAGAATTGACTAATTTAAGGAATTTCTGTTGGCAAATAGTTCAAGAATTAACTTCTATTTATGTAGATAAAAAAGTTAATTTTAATTATTTATTATCCTCTGATGCTGTTAATTTTGATCGAGCTACTCTACGACATATTCTCAACAATTTATTATCTAATGCCCTAAAATACTCCCCCACGGGAAAACCCGTAGATCTAACTATATCCAAATCCAATGAACCTAAAAGAATTATTATCGAAGTACGCGATCGCGGTATTGGTATTCCTAAAAAATCCCAAAAACACCTGTTTGAATCTTTTTATCGTGCCAGCAACGTAGATAGCACTCCTGGCACTGGCTTAGGCTTGTCCATAGTCAAGAAAGCTGTAGAGTTATGTCAAGGCTCAATTACTATCAACAGTCAGCTAAATAAAGGCACAAATATTGTAGTTAAATTACCTATAAATGAGTAAATAGTAAGCTAAAATTCAATAAGTCTTTTCTGTCTTTTAGAAAACCAGCTACAGCAGTTTGGACAGAAAGTCTAATTTATAATTGCTATAGTTCTATTGAATTAGTTTAGGAAGTGATGCGGAATGAGTGAAATAACTAAAGCTGAAATACGTCAGAGATTAGGCAATATTACTCAACTACAAGAGTTGTTGTTTGGAGAACAAATAAAAGAATACGAGCATAAATTAGAGCAGTACGAGCAAAGAATTAACCAGCTTGAATTTAATCATCAAGAGTTTAAGACGGCTATTGAAAAGCAGATAAAAGAATTAGAAAACAAGCTAATTTCTCAAATAGACTCTACAACTACTGCTTGGGAAAAAAAGATTCAATATTTTTATAATGCTGCTCAAAGGGAACAGAGTAAAACCAAGCAAGAATTGAATACCTTGACTCAGCACAGCTATCGAAATACTGATTTGCTGCAAGATAGTATGAATGCCTACAACAATAGTCTTAAATCGGAAATTATTCAATCGAAATCCGAAATTGAACAAACTTTACGTTTATTTAAACAGCAAATATTAGAAAAACTAGAATTAGACCTTTTTAAACTATCATCAGCAAAGGTTTCTCGTAGTGATTTGGCTGAAGTTCTTTTTGATATTTGTGTTCAATTAAAAGAGACAGAAGCCAGTTCTAAAATAATTGAAGGTAAAGAAAATAAGCAATTAGAAGAAGCTTCAGAAACTTCTGTTCAAGATCGAGTAATTCTCGAAACAAATTAATAAATTGCGGTTGTTCTAATCTATGTTTGGTGAGCGATCGCTTAGTTATTTCTTTTTTGTCACTCTTTAAATAGCAAAATAAGAAAAATGAAAGTGCCTACACCAATAGTCTATTCACAAAATTTCATCTCTTCCCAAACCAATTTAGCTGCGCCTAACATTCCTGCCTTATTTCCCAATTCGGCAGTAAGCAACTGTAAACCTGGACGAGAAGGAGACAATACCCGTCGCTCAATCTCTTTTAAAGTACTTGGCAGAAAAAACCGAGAGCTTGCACTAATTCCCCCGCCAATAATTACAGCTTCAGGAGTTAGGACATATATTAAACTAGCCAAACCTGCGCCTAAAGTTTTACCATAGTTATGCCAAAATGCTAAAGCAGTCTTATCTCCCGATTCTGCTAATCTTCCTATTTCTGCAGGTTGCTTGCCTGTATTACGAATAACCGAACCAATAGAGGCATATTGTTCTAATGAACCCTGATTACCGCTGCGACAGGCAAAACCATCAGGATTGAGAGTAATTAAGCCTAATTCTCCTGCTGCGCCACAGCGTCCAGTAAATAATTTGCCATCGAGAAAAATTCCCCCTCCTGCTCCTGTTCCCAGAGTGAGGAGAATAAAATCTTTAAACTGTTTAGCTGCACCTAACCATGCTTCTCCTATAGCAGCACAGTTAGCATCATTTTCCAATATAGTTGGTAATCTAGTTTGCGCCTCTAACCAGTCGGCAACAGGCACATTATCCCAGCTTGGGAGGTTGATTGATTTTTTAGCAATGCGCCTGGCGGTGTCTGTGGGTCCTGGAACGCCCAGACCGATCGCTATACAGGTACGACCTTGATTAAGCTGATTGACTCCTTGAGCGATCGCTTTTATTACTGGCTGAGGATTGGCTGGTTGAGGTGTAGCTAGAGAGATTTCATCCAGACAAGTTCCATCTTCTAAAAACCTGCCCATTTTAATTGCTGTACCGCCTAAGTCTACACCGATCGCCTCTTTCATTTAGGTTAGGGGCGATTCGCGTGTAAGGGCGATTCGCGAATCGCCCCTACGTTGGTCGTTCGCTGCATTATGAATTATTTCCTGGTATTCTGCTTCGGTATATAAATCTGCCTCATTTTCAATTCGATCTATAAATAAAATACCGTCAAGATGATCGAGTTCGTGCTGAAAAATGCGGGCGATAAAGTCTGTAAATATTTCCTGTTTAATTTCTCCTGCTTGAGTGGTGTATTCTATCTCTATTTGGCGATATCTTGGCACTAAACCCCGAACATTTGGTACGCTTAAACAGCCTTCCCAATCTTTTACCGTTTCCTCACTATGATTCAAAATCTGCGGGTTAATTATTGCCGTTGGGGACATGGTTGGGGCGTGGGGATAGCGATCGCTAGGGTGAGATGCGACAATAAACAGTCGATAGGGTCGCGAAATTTGCGGTGCAGCAATGCCTACTCCTTTACTGGCGATCGCTGTAGCGATTAACAAGTCAATTAAATATGAGATATTTTTAGCTTGAATCTCGATCACAGATTTAGCTTTGGTTCTCAAAACTTGTTCGCCTAATTGGGCGATTTTTGCTGATTTTGCCATATTTATCTCTCTAAAGCTATTTTTTTGGTTTACTTTAAGTATTTCTGTACAATCAACAAATTTCAGTTATTAAGATCATAGATGTTAAATGTTAGCAATTTTAATTCAAATCAACTGATAAGATCTTCAAATTACTATTACCATTAAAATACATAAAGATAGAGTGGCAATTTCTTCAGAACAGCTATGGGAACAAGTCTTAGAACATCTCAAACAACGGCTCAGTCGCCCTACTTTTGAGACTTGGATTCAAAATGCCACTATTGAAGATCTTAATCCAGACTATCTGACTATTTTGACTCCTAATGCTTTTGTAATGAACCATTTGCAAAAGCACTATCTCAATATTATTAGTGATGTGGTTACCGAAGTCAGCGGTCAAACTTTAGAGATTCGTTTAACATCTCAACAAGGAGGAAGTCTGGCTTTTTTGACCGATCGGGCTAAGATTGCCTCTCAAAAGTATGGGTTTCCGACAACTAGAAATTCACTCAAGCCAGCTAAACTAAATCCTAAATATACTTTTTATAGCTTTGTAGTTGGACCAACTAATCGCATGGTACACGCTGCTTCTTTAGCTGTAGCTGAGTCTCCTGGACGAGATTTTAACCCTCTCTTTCTTTGTGGTGGGGTAGGCTTGGGCAAAACTCATTTGATGCAGGCGATTGGGCATTATCATTTAGAAATTAATGCCGATGCTAAAGTCTTTTATGTCTCCACAGAACAATTTACTAACGATCTAATTACGGCAATTCGTAACGATAGTATTCAATCCTTTCGCAAACACTATCGTTCTGCCGATATTCTGCTGGTAGACGACATTCAATTTATTGAGGGTAAGGAATATACTCAAGAGGAGTTTTTCCACACCTTTAACACCCTGCATGAAGCAGGAAAACAGGTAGTTTTGGCTAGCGATCGCCCTCCTAATCAAATTCCTAAACTGCAAGAACGTCTGAGTTCCCGTTTCTCTATGGGTTTGATTGCCGATGTTCAAGTGCCAGACTTAGAAACTCGCATGGCAATCTTGCAAAAAAAGGCAGAATATGAAAATGTCGATCTTCCCAGAGAAGCGATCGAATATATTGCTAGTCAATATACTTCTAACATTAGAGAATTAGAGGGCGCACTAATTCGAGCAATTGCCTATATTTCGCTTTCTGGTTTATCAATGACGGTAGATAATATTGCTACGGTACTCAACCCCAAGATAGAGCAGATTACTGCTTCTCCCGATACGATTATTGATGTAGCGGTGGAAATCTTAAATATTTCTGCTGAAGATCTTAAGGGAAGTTCTCGTCGGCGAGAAATTAGTAACGCCAGACATATTGCCATGTATCTAATGCGTCAACATACCGATTTGAGTCTACCGCGCATCGGTGAAAAGTTTGGTGGCAAAGACCATACCACAGTCATGTATAGTTGTGACAAGATTTCTAAACAGATTAGAGTAGATCGTCAGCTTAATCAAACTATTTCTTTATTGAGCGATCGCATTAACTTTGTCAGCCGGCAAAAATCTCAAGATTAATCTTTTCCACAGCTTACGAGTATTTTTCCGCACTTATCCACAGTTTTTCCACAAGCTGTTAGAAAAATTTCATAGTACACTTGTTTTAAAGTATCAGTTGATTCTAATTTCGAGATGAAAATTGTTTGTAGTCAAAGCGATCTGAAAAGTAATCTTTCCCTGGTTAGCCGTGCCGTTCCTTCTCGTCCAGAACCCGTAGTATTGGGGAATGTTTTGCTTGAGGCAATAGAAACAACCCAGAAGGTTAGCGTCATTGCTTTTGATGGCAGCTTGGGCATCAAAACTAGTTTTAGCGCCGAAGTTATCGAAGGTGGCAGTATTACCCTACCAGCAAAGTTGTTAAATGATATCGTAACTCGTTTACCAGAAATGGAGATTACTCTAGATGTTCCTGAAGATGAATCAAGCCTTGTCGCCACTATTAGTTCTGCATCGGGACAATTTCAACTAACGTGTATTGAAGCTAGCGAGTTTCCCGAATTACCGATGGTAGAGGCTGGAAAAACAATCGAATTGCCCATCTCCGCACTTAATGAAGGGTTAGGGGGATGCCTGTTTGCTGCCTCTACAGAATTATCTAAACAGGTGCTTACTGGAGTACATTTAAAAACTCAGGGTTTAGGAACAGATAATCAGGGAGATGTTTTAGAATTTGCTGCTACCGATAGTCATCGTTTAGCAGTTGTCGCTGCCGATCTTAATTCTGAATCATCAGAATCAGCAATTACCCTACCCAGATTTTCCCTAACCATTCCTGCCAAAGCATTGCGAGAACTAGAAAAAATTGTAGGAGATTCACAGGTAACAGACTTAGTTAAAGTTAGCTTTGATGAACAGATAATCATTTTTGAATTAGGCGATCGCCTGTTAACCAGTGCAAATATACCAGGAGACTATCCTGCCTACGGACAATTAATACCTAGTAGTTTTACCCGTGAAATTATTTTAGATCGTAAAAGATTGCTCAGTAGTCTAGAACTGGTGGCGGTACTGGCGCAAAAAAACAATTTAGTTAAATTTAGCATCAATAATGACCAAGGAGAATTAATAGTTTCAGCAGATGCTCAAGATATAGGTAATGCCAAACAGTCTTTACCAGCAGAAATTATCGGCGAAGATATAGACATCGCCTTTAATATCAAATACTTAATGGACGGACTAAAGGCACTCCCCGCAGCAGAAATTAAAATGCAGTTAAACGAGTGGAATCAACCAGTTATCTTTACACCTCTGGGGGGGTTAAAGATGACTTATCTTGTAATGCCAGTCCAGATTAGAAACTAGTTAATTGTTAGAAAATTTTTATAAAGTGTGGCACTTAATTCTAATAACTACTGTTTTAGACAAGCTGATAATGAGCTTGATTAAAATATCGCGCCAAAAATTTCTTATATCATTACAACCAATCTTTGACCGTCTGGCACATTCATATCCCATAATTTTTCAATGTCTTTCAGGTTCACTTTAACTATTTCGACTTTTAGTTTTCCGTCCGCTGCCAGTTGCAGCATTTCTGGCAGGATTTCGACAAACAGTTTTCGCATTTCGTCTCTTGTCCAACTGCCCAAACCTGAGCCTGACAACTGAAGATCGCAGCTTCTTAAAATTTCTGCCGAGAGCTGAATTTTATCTCCTGTCATACTACCGACGGAAATAAACCTCACTCGATGCGTAAATGCCCCTTTGCCTTTTAACGCTGTCAGAATCATCTCTGCCGAATGTTCCCATAAATAATCAATAATTACATCTATTGGTGTAGTGTTATGAACCTCCTTTATTTGAGAAATAAATTTTTCGTCATCTCCCTGAATTTGGATAACTTCATCCGCTCCTAATTCCAGCAAGGAATTTAAGGTTTCTGAGTTTCTACCAGTGGCAATCACTTTTTTAGCTCCGTAATGCTTAGCAAGCTGCACCGCGACTTTGCCTGTAAATCCTGTCGCTCCGTTAATTAAAACTGTTTCACCCGTTTGAATATTGGCGCGAAAACGAAGTGCCATTGCCGAACCCGCAACCGCGTTGGGCAGAGCCGCAGCGATCGCGTCATCTATCTGCGACGGCAATTTAACCATTCTGCTTTTTTCGACCACAGCTTGCTCAGCAATCATTCCGCTAACGCCCAAAGCATAGACTCGTGTGCCGTCTGCCAGTATTCCAATGCCGTCACCGCCGATTACCTTTGCCTGTTGTTTATCGGCATCGCTGGAATAATGCTTGCCGCTGGCTCTGCCTCTATCAAAATGCTTGATTGCCGAAGCCTTCATTGAAATTAATAATTGATCATCGTTTTGAACTGTCGGTTTGGGAAAATCCGCATATTGTGGCATCTCGCCTTTTTGATATATCACCGCTGCTTTCATTGTTTTACTCATAGATTTATTGCCTCTTAAAATATTTTTTCCTTGTTTTTTTGAAACTCTGCCGTTTTATTTGTAATGGCGTAAATTATTCGCCGCAAAACCTCTGTTTTAGTCAGCACTTAAAATAACAAAAATGCCAATACGTGTATTATACACATATTTAATATTATGCTGTCAAGTGAAAAAAGTGTACAATACACGTATTATGAATAAAGAGATTAGAGAACTGCATAATACGCTGATTGATTTAGTTGGATTGATGAACCGCCCGCAACTGGATATGGCTCTTATACAGGAAGCTGGTGTTTCGCTAGATCGCGCTCTTTTTCCTCTGCTGGTTGGTATTAATCGGCGAGGTGCTGTTGGAGTGAATGAACTGGCTGATTTAGTTGGACGAAATTATACGACAGTCAGCCGTCAGGTGGCAAAGTTGGAAACTCTTGGACTCATCGCACGACAATCAGCGGATGCCGACCGACGAGTGAACGAAGCAGTAATCACCGAAAAGGGGCGTGTGATGATAGCCTCTCTGGACGCGGCACGGGAGCGAATGGCAGCATCAGTGCTTGCTAAATGGAGCAAAAAAGACCTTCAGGAGCTAGCACGGTTGCTGCGACAATTTGCTGATGATCTCATAGCCTGGCGGACGTGAAAATCATTGTTGAATACGATAGGGCATAGAAGAAACCACTATCCCGCCCAGTACAAGTGAGGAAATGACGAACCGCAAAGTAGAAAATAAGCAGTAATAAATAAAATACTGTTGCCTCAAAATAAATAATCAAAACTATCTATTGCCATCTGGGCTAATTACATATAACCTAAATCTGTAATTATCTTATTTTTCAAAATTGTTTAGTAAACTAGATAACCATATATATATTTATTTTTATCGCTGCTGGTTATGGTCTACGAATCGAAATTAGATAATCAATCTAGTAAGCTGATTAATCCAGCCCAGCTATGTTTACTATTATCCCTTGCTCTGCATCTGCTGGTTCTCAAGTTCGGCTTACCTAGCCTAAAATTTAACAATGATCCTGGGAAGAGAAAAGTTTCTGTAATTGAACTTAGCCCAGAACAACAGGCTCGTTTACCCAATTTATCTCCTCAGTTAAATATTTCTAATACTCCAAATATCAATAATCTGCCACCAATTGACAATAGCGAACCTGCTGCGCCTTTCGCCATACCTCGTTCTTTATTTCCTGGGTTAGGAGATCCTTCTAATTTACCTCCTGTTGCTATTCCCCCTCCCCCTAATTTTGATAATCTTCCTCCTCTGCCTCCCATTACTGATATTACTTTGCCTCCTATTGGCGATTTATCAAAACTTCCCCTACCACCAAAGATCGAGCCTGGTGATTTTAAAGTAGATCCATCTAAAGTTTCCTCTGCCAACCCGACCAAAAAACCTGTGCCACCTTCTAAGCCAGAAAATGCACAACAGCAAGCTCAAAAATCACCCCAAACAGTTTCTAAACCAGAGCCAAAACCTCAAGAAAAACCCAAGCCAAAACCCACTCCCAAACAAGTTGCAGCCAAAAAAGTCGGTAATTCTCAAAAACGCATTGCTAATTTGACTCAAAGCTTGACTAAAGATGAGGAGGGTACGACCGATGAAGATGCCCAAAAAAACTATATCGCTTGGCTAGCTAAGGTAAACGAAGTAAAGCCTGACGAGATAGAAGTAAAAGGAATTTATCCGCGAGATGCCTGCATTAGACGACTAAAAGGGACTAGTGTATTTGGAGTTGTCGTTAATGCCAAAGGTGAAATTGTCGATCTAGATTTAATCAAGGGTGCAAAATACCCTATTTTCAATGAACAGGGGGGCGAAGATCTTAGTCAGCTTGTGTTGGAGAACAAAACAAAAAAACCAAAACCCTATCAGGTAACGCTCAATTATGAATATGACCCCGAAATTTGTCCTTCTTTGACATTGCCATCTATTAGAACAGAAGAGAAACAAAAAGCTGCACCAGCACCAGAACCTACGCCAGATCCAGAATCACTGCCATCATTACGAGATCGCTTACGAGACACAAAACTTCCTAGTCGCAAACCTTCAGATTTTAAAGACACCCCCTTGCCTCAACAACCAAAGCTTGAACCATAAACCTAAAGCTCACTTAAACGGCGAAACACACATATTGCATGCATCTTGATTGATACCGTTCGGTTAAATATCAGACAAGAAAAAGAAGCAATCCAATTAGGATGTGCTTCTTCAACTATATTACCGAGTTGATGATAATGACAAGATTAGTTCTGTCATTACCAATTTAATTATTTCACAAGCGTTTTGTAATCTAGCAAACTTCATGAAATCTTTGTTGTGCTTACATTTTAACTACATAATTAATTTCAACGTTAAAGCTTGAAGTCAGAAGTCACAGATTACTTCGCTTCCGACAAAAGCGTGGGCTAAACGGGCGGACGTATGCGGGGGGCAGATCCTCTACGCTGTGAGTGTTAGTCAATAACAACGGCATTTAAATTATTCACGGAATCTTTTCTCTTGAGCAATTAGTTTAGCAGCGATCGCACCACCAATAAAGCCAAATAAATGTCCCTGCCAAGATATTCTCATACCAGAAGGAAATACTCCCCAAATTAAACCACCGTAAGCTACAGCAACAAATATAGAAAGGGCAATAGAAGGAAAATTTCTCTGGAAGTAACCCCGCAATAGTAAAAACCCAAGGTATCCATAAATCAAAATGCTGGCACCAATATGAATTGAACCAGGTGCGCCAAACACCCATACCCCCATACCGCCAACTAAGGCACTCAGAAAAGAAACGATATAAAAGTCTTTAGTTTCCTGGATCATGGTCAACCATCCCAAGATAATAAAGGGGATGGTATTAGCTATCAGATGTCCAAAGCTTCCGTGGAGAAAAGGAGCAAATAATATTCCTCGTAAGCCAATGACTGTGTGAGGCTGGATTCCATAGCGATCTAAACTGCCTTTAAACACAAAAAAATCAAGAATTTCAATTGCCCAAAATATAGTGACCGAAATTATTAAAATCTTAAATTCTTTCAAAATGGGTTTCTTGCTTGCCGACTTTCGATAATAGCTACTCATTACAATTGTAAATTATATACTCGTGATGCTGCCAATCGAGTTTTGTTGTAACCGTCAATCAATCTATTAATACTGATTAAGATCTGGTCACAACCTAAAACAAGAGACAATAGAAATTCGATTTAAAAAATCAAATATACAAACTGTTTAATTATGTCTATAGTCAACCTATTTTGTCGAGGGCAGTAGCTTTAAATGAAACTTAGTATTTGAAAAATGTAGTGAAAGAATTATGATATATATCAATACCATCTGTTAAAAGTTCAATTTGCCAATAAGCATAAGAACCTTAATAGAGAAGAAATAGAAAACAAAAATTAATATTTATGGACAAGCAACTTAACTTACTCTGTAAATAAAACATCTTTAAATTAGGAGGAATTAGAATTGATGAAGAGATTTATCGGCATTATGGCGGCATTATTATTAATCGTAGGTTCGTGGGGTTTTGCAGGTGCAGCACAGGCAAGCGAAATGGGGGTATTTACAGTACATTCCTCTAATCTATTAGCTCGCGTAAATACGGCTGATGCCAAACGCCAAGAGTTAATTAGGGGAAAACTTGACTTAAATAACAGCGATGTTCGAGAATTCCGTAAATTACGCGGATTTTATCCTAATCTTGCCAGCAAAATAATTCAAAATGCACCTTATGAATCGGTTGATGATGTGTTAGATATACCTGGCTTGAGCGATAGTCAAATTGAACGTTTACAGGCGAATCTAGACGAGTTTTTTGTTACAGATGTAGAAGCTTCGATGAATTCAGGTGGAGATCGCTATAATCCTGGTCTATATTAGAAAACGATAATTATCATACCTATCAACGGTTGCAGATTTTTTCAAGTTAGAAAAGATCGGGCAATCTGTTACTTTTTAACCACGTTCAATCTAAAAACGTGGTTTTTTTACACTATATGTCATCATAAATCCCAATTAAGACGTGTCAAAATAATTAAAATTGAATCATTTTAAGTTCGATGTAGTAGTGGTGGGTTCGGGGGCTGCTGGGCTATACGGGGCTTTATGTTTACCCCAAAGCTTAAAAGTTGCTCTAGTTACCAAAGATCGGTTAAATACAGGGGCAAGCGACTGGGCTCAAGGTGGAATTGCAGCAGCCATCAGCCAAAATGATTCTCCTGTGCTGCATCTAGAGGATACTTTGAAAGCGGGAGCAGGATTATGCGATCGCAACTCCGTTCAATTTTTGGTTGAGAATGCAGCAGAAGCCATTGCATCTTTAGTAGAAATGGGGGTGGCGTTTGATCGTCATCAAAGCCAGCTTGCTATGACTTTAGAAGCTGCCCATTCTCGCCCCCGCGTACTTCATGCTGCGGACACTACAGGCAGAGCCATTGTAGCCACCCTTGCCCAGCAAGTATTACAGCGAGTCAATATTGAGGTAATGTCTCAAGCTTTTGCCTTACAGATATGGTTAAATTCGCAAACAGGTAACTGTCAGGGCATCAGCGTCTTGAAAGAAAACAAAATAACCTGGATTCATTCCCCTGTGGTGATTTTAGCAACAGGAGGAGGAGGTCAAGTATTTTCTCAGACTACCAACCCCGAAGTTAGTACTGGAGACGGGGTGGCGATCGCTTGGCGTAGTGGTGCAGTTATTAGAGACACAGAATTTGTGCAGTTTCACCCCACAGCCCTAACTGTACCTGGCGCACCACGCTTTTTGATTAGTGAAGCCGTAAGAGGAGAAGGAGCGCATTTAGTAGACGAAGACGGACGACGTTTTGCCTTTGACTATCATCCAGACGGAGAATTAGCCCCTAGAGATGTAGTCAGCCGAGCCATTTTTACCCATCTCCAAAAAACGTCAGCTAGCAATGTTTATCTCGATCTTCGACCCATTCCTAAAGATCGCATTCGCTATCGTTTTCCCAATATTATTCGTGTATGTCAACATTGGGACGTGGATTTATTTACCAAGCCTATTCCTGTTACTCCCGCAGCACATTATTGGATGGGAGGAATTGCTGTAGACACGATGAATCATACTTCAATTTCTGGTTTATATGCTGTAGGGGAAACAGCAAGTACGGGAGTTCATGGTGCAAATCGTTTAGCCAGTAATTCTTTATTAGAATGTGTTGTTTATGCTTCTCAGCTTGCCAAGCTACAGCCTCATAGTTTACCTCAAATTAAGCCTTCTGAAACTCTGGAAATCGACCTTAGCTGGGATAAAGAAATGGAGTTAGTAAACTCAATTAGAAATCAATTACCAGATCTAGTCTGGCAAAGTGCGGGAATCTGCCGTACAGAGAAAACTATAGAGACAGCGATCGCTATTGTGGCAGATTGGCGATCGCAGTTAGCCAATCTTTCTTTAAATAAGTATGTTCTTAATTTATCTCCCCCGAAACAAATCAAGCTAAACTCCAGTACAGCCGAGTCACAGCTAAAGTTCTATGCTGAGACGCTAAATCTAGTCGATACTGGCTATCTAATCCTCAAAAGTGCTGTTTTTCGGACTGAAAGCAGAGGAGGACACTATCGTCTCGATTATCCTCATACCCTGCCAGAATGGTCAGGACATACAGTTATTCAAGGACAAAAATGGAGTAGATCGCCATCAAAATGAACTTTACTTTAGTTTCCTTTTTTTAATACGACGATTATTTCGCCATCGCTCTAATATAGCCAAACCATAAAAATAAGTGATGACAGCCAAAATCAGACCCACTACAAAGCTTCCCGTCAGCAAAGCAATGGCAAAAGTTGCACCTTGTTCTTTAAAAGCAGTAAAGGATTTAAGATCTAACGGCAAAGATACAGTATCTTCGGTTCTTAACAACAGCTTGCCGATTTTATAATTAAAAACAAAAATTGGTACGTAAGTTAAAGGATTGCTAATCCAAGTTGCTGCTACGGCTGCGACTCTGCTGCCTTTAAACATAGTAGCCAAAAAAATACCTAGTATGCTCTGCATTCCCAGAAAAGGAAAACATCCAGCAAAAACTCCTACTGCTAATCCTTTAGCAACAAACTTAGGTCTGTCGCGCAATCTCCATAGTCTAAGGTAGGTCAACCGCAGGGGTTTTCTCAGCCACAAAAACTTTTTAGATCTACGGGACTTAATGTATTGGGGTGAAGATTCTGGCGGAGTCAAAACATGAGACGCTCGCGAATTATGTCGGTGATGCTTCTGATTCATGTCATAAGTTTTACTCTTGAGTCAAAACACCAGGGATACTAATGCAGACTTCAGTATATTACTATGTAATTAAATTGTTTTTCCTAAATAATTGCACCTTTTAAAATTCAAATAAATGCCCAGAGGGAGGGCTAGCTAGACAGTGCCAATTTTGTTTTTTATCTTGAGTAGTATTGCTAATTTATTTTTTATTTTATTAAATATATTGTCACTGAAGTAAGAAACTGTTTGTAAAGTAAATGTTAAGGATGGAGAGGTAAAGAAGTAGTGGAGGTGGGAAAAACCGAGTAGAAACTTCACTACTTCAAACACCCCAATCACTCCCATCACCCCAAATACGACCCTACCTAACAGGAGAATTTAATTTTCTCTTTACAAACAGTCTTTAAACAAGTTTGGCAAAATAAGCTTTATTTTTTTTGATTAGCTTGCTTTTTTAGAACATTAACTCGATGAGTCAGCATTGTAATTCCATCACCACGAACCAAAATAGCTGAAAGCCAATCACTTTCTGGTAGCAAAGATGCAGTGGCAGTTTTATATATTCCTCCCGCTGGTAATGGTTCTAATTCTAAAGCTGTGGGGTTAAAATATAGACTGCTGGCGGTTTTCTCTTCTTGAACTGCTCCTAACAACACGTTATCGTTTAAAGGTTGATTGACAATCAGATCGAAGTTATATTTTTCACCAGTCATAACATTTTCGGGAGCGGTAACTTTGACCTGAGGAGGGTTGCTTCCAGAGGTTAGTTGAGACTGTTCTGCTAAAATTTCTTGCTTGACTAATTTTTGGTTTTGAAAATACTGACGAGATTTTATAGTAGAGTTCAAGCGCATTGCTCTACCTTGAGCTTGCTGCATTCCCGTAATAGTAGTGGTAGTTTCTGCTACTAATTGGTTGCCTTGTTTTGACCAGGAATTAATCTTGGTTGTGTATTCTAGTTGAGGATAACTTTGCCACATCTGCTTTAGACCTTTGGCTAAAGAATCCGTAGTTAAACCATCTGTGTTAGTAAAATTATTATTGTAATACTCCATCACGCCATCAAGGTCTTGGTCGTTGGCAGCCTGTTCAATTTCAGCGATCGCCTTTGTCAATTCTTCTGGCGCGCTAGCTGCACTTTCAGCTTGAGCTACATTGGCAACACTACTAATAATTCCTGCACTTAATAACAAAACTGTCGCAAATTTTTTCATTTATTTATTTAATTTAATTAAGGTTAATTTACATACCCAGAGAAACTTTGATGGCGTTTTTGGTTGGATTGAATGGCTCAATCTATAGTTCATCTTATCTTTATCATATTTGAAAGCAATCTTTACGCGACCTTCACCATTGGCAATAGTAAAAAACTCACAATAGAATGGTGGAGAAAGTAAAAAACTCGATAAGAGATTAATAACTTAATTTTTTCTTAATAGTTAACCAACTAAAAGCCGATCTTAAAACTTGAATATTTGATTTAAGTATTTACGCCGATCTAGTAATACGAATCATCAACATTTTTAGTTTAAAGACTAGTTTTTCTTACCAAGCAACTTTTTTCCTTTACCCCCTATAGATGAATGAAAGCCATTGTAGCAAACATACTCTTTGGCAGCATTTTCGGTTGCCTTGGTTGTCCTAGTACAGTCCTTGCCAAGCCGATAGCTGCTGAGAATCGACCTCAAAAACCTACACCTGCAATTATCTCATCAAAACTTTTGTCATACGATAAATTGCCTGTTGTACCTCAAATCATTAACTTTGTCGATCGTATTCTAACCGTTAAGAAAGGGAATAATATTGGTTTTGCTGTTGCCAAAAATCTAAAAATCAGTTTGTCTGATGACCAACGCTCCAAGATAATCTCTGACTTTAGCTCTAAGCTCGATCTGCAAAATAATCAAGATATATCCCAAGACAGTCCTTATACCTATAAAGATAAGCAGGCTAATTTAGCTTTAGGTTTTCAGAATACTTTTTGGTCTGGTAGTAATAATCGTAAATATTGGGGTCTAACTACAGTTGAACAATGGGGGGGAAATCAAAACCAAAAGTTAAACATTGCTAAACTCAATTATTTAGATGCTGCACCAAAATTGCCTTCAGGGACTTCAACTTTAACGGTGTCTGGAGGCGGAAATCAAAATCTTGCCAAAGCAGCCGATACGTCTGGCGAGTTTGAAAAATTTCGTGGGGGAATAACCTATCATCACGGCATAGCAAATCAGGTCACCGTAGGAGTAGGGTTTGTTTACGAAGATTTGTTAGTCGGTTTTACTCAGCTAACCTACCAAAGCGAACTTTTACCCATAAAAACTACCGTTTCTTTATTAGCAAAAGAATCTGGTATAGATTTACATTCTCATGTTCGTTTACAGCCTGGTAAAAATTTAGTCTTAAATTACTATAGCGACCAGGAAAAGCATAAGTTTGATGCAAATTGGGGCGTAATTCCTGGTCTAATCCTAATGGCGAAGAGCAACAGTAAAGATAAATCTTTTAGTACAGGTATTAAAGTAGCAGTGCATAATAATTTTCTCTCTCTTTCTGCTAATGCAGTAATAGACAATAACAACAACTTATATTGGAATTTAAGTTCGCAAATAGGTCGTTTGCAGTTTGCTTATGGCAACAATCAACAAAAAAGTACAGCCGAACTTAATCTTAGGCTGCTTGATTCTGTCTATGGCTTTCAATGTTCTAGTTTTTTTAAATACGAGGCTCACTTAGTCAACCAAGACCAAGACCAAGAACAGGAACAGTTTACTGTTTGGGGAGGTAGACTACACTCTGGCAAAACAGTTGGCAAAAATAAACATCAATGGACGCTCGATCTTGGCTATGGTCAAGGTTCTCATGGTCAAGGTATAATTGCTAGTAGTTCTGTTGCTCTTAAGCCTAATCTGTTTCTTGATTTAAGTTATCAGGAAATATCGCCCACATCAGACGATACAAAAGTTAAAGTGTTATTAAGTTCCAAGTAGTTTAATAATCTTATTTTACTCAGTACCTAGATCATAAGAGCTAAATTATTTACATCTCTATTTTTACGCCTTTCCAAAAAGCAACATAACCTTTGATATTGTTTGCTTTTTCTTTAGTTTCTGGGTAATACCAGGCAGCATCCTTATTTTCTTGGTCAGCAACAACAATAGTGTAGTAGCTAGCCTGTCCTTTCCAAGGACATGAAGTGTGGGTAGAACTTTCGCGAAAATATTCTTGATTGATTGAATCAGGTGGAAAATACTGATTGTTTTCGACTACTTCAGTGCGATCGCTTTCGGCTAAGACTTGACCATTCCAAATTGCTTTAGGCATTTTATCAATATATTGTAGACAACTCTTAAATTTTAATATGCAAACGTTATGGTGTGGGTCTGTTTATTACTTATATATAACTTAAGGACATCTCGATCTTGGCAGTGGTTAGAATTAAAGGAAATTGCTAAATATTTAACATCAATCTAAAATTTCAAGTTTCTTTATGGTAAAAACTATTGCTTATGGTTGATCCTACTGTTTTTTGGATAGTTGCGGGGGCGATACTCTGTTTAATGGAGTTTATTTTTCCCACTGCTTTTGTAAGCTTAATGATGGGTATTGCTGCTTTTCTAGTAGCGATCGCATCTCTATTTTTGCCACAATATACCTTACTGACGGGTTTATGGTTGATCTTTTCTACTGTATTAACTATTTGGTCACGCCGTTTGTTCACACCCAAGCGCAGAATATCAATTACAGGAGATGATTTGGAGGCTACTGCTATAGGCGGTATTCCTGCGGGAACTGCCGGCAGAGTTTTGTATGAAGGAAATTCTTGGCGAGCAAAGTGTGCTGATGAAACCAGAGATATTGCCCCCAACGAACCTGTTCACGTAGTTCGCAAACAAGGCAATACTTTAATTGTCTTACCATCGAGGATGATAGATCATGGTTAAGTTTAAATTGATTTAGGCAAGTTTGTTTTTTAGAGAAGAGTTACAAATAAAGCAATATTAAACATTTTAAAAGGAGTTTATTATGGGACAGTTTTTAACCTTAGCTTTATTATTGTTAGGTTCTACTACCCTAGCAGGATCGGTCAAAATTGTTAAAGAGAAAGAAGAATATCTAGTTGAAAGCTTAGGTAACTATAAAAAGAAGCTTGAACCAGGCTTAAATTTCGTTACTCCTTTTATTGATAAAGTTGTCTACCACGACACCATTAAAGAAAAAGTTTTAGATATACCTCCTCAATCTTGTATTACCCGCGACAATGTGAGCATTACCGTGGATGCAGTAGTCTACTGGCGCATCATGGATATGTACAAGGCTTTTTACAAAGTAGAAAACCTGCGGGATGCGATGGTAAACTTGGTTTTAACGCAAATTCGCTCAGAAATGGGTCAATTAGAGCTAGATCAAACCTTTACCGCTCGTACTGAAATAAACGAGATTCTCTTGAGAGAACTAGATATTGCTACCGATCCTTGGGGAGTAAAAGTAACCAGGGTAGAATTGCGAGACATTATGCCTTCAAAAGCTGTCCAAGATTCGATGGAATTGCAGATGGCAGCAGAAAGACAAAAACGAGCTAATATTTTAACTTCAGAAGGACATCGAGATTCTGCTATTAACTCAGCTCAAGGAAATGCTCAGGCTAAATTACTAGAAGCAGAAGCAGCTAAAAAAGCAGCCATTTTAAATGCAGAGGCACAACAACAGGCAATTGTCTTAAAAGCAGAAGCCGAACGCCAAGAGCAAATTCTTAAAGCTCAAGCCACAGCCGAAGCCATGAAAATTGTCATGGAAAAACTGAAGTCCGATCCCAATGCTCATGAAGCTTTACAGTTTCTTCTGGCGCAAAATTATTTAGAAATGGGTAAAGAAATTGGCAGTAGCGAAAGCAGCAAAGTAATGTTTATGGATCCTCGCAGCATGATTTCTACCATTGAAGGAGTACAGTCGGTGATTGCTCAAAATCCTAACGGCAAAGCGATTCAACAACCATACAATCCAGTCAAATTAGATTTAGAAAGACTAGAACGCGATCGTTAAGCTGTCGCAAATATCAATCGCTTTATTTGAAGGCTTGTTTAAACATTTTGTAAGACATATAATTCCCGTATATTTATATACAGGAAAATAAAATGGAATTAATATTAGCAGCTAGTGCTGGTGCTTTAGCAGGAAAGGTTGTAGCTGAGACAGTTGGAGGTATTGGAGTAGCAGTTGTAGGGACTGCATTTGGTGTGAAAACAACTGAAATAGTTCTTACTGGTGTGGTGCTTGGTATAGCAGCTTATGGAATAAGCCAAGCTGTTAGTGATTGGTAATGTCCGATCCGTTTAAAAAGTTGATTAGAGGATTGATACGAGAATCCATCATCGCTTCATCTCCTAAATCTAAACGTCAGAAAAAAACGAAGAAGAAAATAAAAAATACCCAAAAGCGATCGCGTTATCTTTCTGCTGTAACTCGCGTTGATGTATTGAGAAGAGACAATTATCGTTGCCTATTTTGTGGCGTATCAGCTAAGAAAGCTGAACTAGAGGTAGATCACATTATTCCTTTCTCTAAAGGTGGTAGCAACGCTATAAGTAATTTACAAACACTTTGTAGCGACTGTAATAAAGGCAAAAGCAACAGATTTACTGGCTGATAATTTTGCTTACGTTTTTTGCTTATTTGATTCCAATAACGAGTTGACAAAGTTTAAAGCCTGCTGAAGCGTAGCTATTTTTGATTCAATTTGGGCAACCTGAACTTCTGTCAATATTGTGCCGATTAAAGGAGAAGGTTTAAGCTTAAACTCACGAATTAGATCATTGCCTGTAATTAAGGGTTGGGGATGGGCAACAAGATCATTAGGGTCTAAATAACGCTTGATTAAAGGATCTATAATTGCTGAAGATACGCCTGTAGCGATCGCTCTAACTGTCAATAAGGGAAAAAAGTCTTTGACTGCTAAAAACCAAAAATATTGTTCCCGTAGGCTCATTGAGCTTGTCATCTTTTGCAGTTGGGGTAAATGCTGTACGGTTTTAGTTACGGCTTTAATCTGACTGCGAGAATATTTAAGCTGGATTAACTCAGCTTCAGCGGTAGCTGCATCCGTAGATACTAAGGTTGCCAGCTTGGCTAAAATGATCAATTCAGGCAGATTCAAACCAGAATCGAGGTAAACCTCAAGCGCAGCTTCTACTGTCTCTAGCTGCTCAATTTTCGCTGGCTTAATGCTAGGTAGCCAAAACTGCAATAAACCATCTGTTGCTGCTGCTGCTAGCCATTTGTTTCTTTGGGGTGCATCAAAAAGATAATTCAATTCAGCCTGAACTCTTTCTGCCGCAATAGTCTTAAATAAAGCAATGCGATCGCTAATTGCTCGCCTCGTATTACCCTCAATGCTAAAGTCTAGCTGTGCTGCTTGTCGATATGCCCGTAATAGTCTTAAGGGATCGTCTTTTAAATTACTAGCTGCAACCATCCTAATGATTCCCTTTTGGAGATCTGCCAAACCCCCAACGGGATCGACTAACTGTTGAGACTTCAGGTTAAAAGCGATCGCATTAATCGTAAAATCTCGTCTACTAAGATCCGTTTCTAGGCTGCTTCCCTCTTGACGAGCAAAATCTAAAGTTCCTTGAGGAAAAACAACTCTGGCTATTTCTCTAGCTGCATCCAAAACTACAAAGCCACCATGATAGGAATTAGCAATTTCTTGGGCAGTTTCAATTGCCTTGGCGGGTAAAACAAAATCCAAATCTATCGGGGTTTTATAACGCTGTAATAGAGCATCCCTTACTGAACCCCCAACTAAATAGGCGTTTGCTGGTAGTTGATTTAAGTCACAGGGTAAATTTACCCTATCTAAATATAACTTTAGTTGTTCTACAACCATTTAAATTTATAAATTTATCGTGCCTATGTCTTGTTATCTGAGCTAGATTAACAATTAAAGCATGAAGTTCAGTTAAAAAATTATGTGTATTTGTATTAACTGCCAATATGTTGATAACTGCCAAACCTACAATGCAGTAGAAACTCAACACCAACAGGCACATCTAACCGAAAATCCTACCTTTGAACCAATCGAACCAACGATTAACGTCAACATTCGTACCCAAGGCGAAATTATTGAAATGGAGTGGGATGTAGTCGGCTGTCAGAGCTTTGTCAAAGAATCTGGTAAGTGGTCAAAACTACGTCCAGGGGAAGCTGTTCCCACTTAAACAATTGCTGATTCGATTATTTAAAGTTGACACTACTGGTTAATTTACGTCAGTATGGATAGTAGCGTTAAACTTTGTTAAGCCGTGGAATGTCAATCGAGCTATTTACGTTAGAAACTATACAGGAAATTGCTCACCTCTACGGTTATTGGGCAGTGTTTATTGGTATTGCCTTAGAGAATATGGGAATTCCCCTACCTGGAGAAACCATCGTCATCGTTGGCGGATTTTTAGCTGGCAGCAATGAATTGAAATATGGAATGGTTTTGGGTAGTGCGATCGCTGGTGCAGTTATGGGCGATAATTTTGGTTATTGGGTTGGCAGAATTGGCGGATGGCAGCTTATAGTTAAAATTGGCAGCATTTTCAGAATCCAAGAACAGCAGCTAGAACAAGTAAAAGATCGCTACAGTAAAAATGCCGCTCAGGCTGTCTTTTTTGGACGTTTTGTTACTTTGCTGAGAATTTTTGCAGGACCTTTGGCAGGAATTACCAAAATGCCATATAGACAATTTTTGCTCTGTAATCTGGGTGGTGCTGCGTTGTGGTCAACTACCATTGTTACCCTGGCTTTTTTCCTGGGACGAGTTGTTTCTTTAGAGCAAATCATCACCTGGGCTACTCAAGCTGGAGTGGCTGCATTACTATTGTTAATTGCGATTGCCGTTGCCTACTTTGCCTGGGAATACGGACAAGAAAGACTATTGCCCAAAGATTAAAGGACAAATATAGTTAACTTTATCTACAAGCATTAACATATCGCGACTATAAATATGTTTCGGATTATGATTATAAAGCAAGTATCTGGTTGATTTTCTCTTCTCAATAATGCAAGATAATCGTTCTCAAGTTCGTAAAGTTCTTTGGCTAACATTACTGTTGAACTTGTTTGTAATGGCTTTAAAGTTGACTTTAGGTTTAGCCAGCGGTTCATTAAGTTTACAGGCAGATGCGTTACACAGTATCACCGATAGTGTCAACAACGTTTTGGGTTTGATCACCAATCGTTTTTCTTCTCCTCAGCCAGATCGAGAACATCCCTACGGACATCAGAAATTTGAGGCGATAGGCGCATTGGGAATTGCCGCTTTTCTAGGAATTGCCTGTTTTGAAATTTTACGCGGGGCAATAGAGAAAATCTTTTTAAATACTGAAAATGCAGCAATCAAAGTAACTTCTACTGAGCTATGGCTTTTGTTAGTTGTCTTAGGAATTAATATTTTTGTGGCGTTTTATGAGCGCAATGTAGGCAGAAAAGTTAATAGCCCCATTTTAATTGCTGATGCCAAACATACCATGAGCGATATATGGGTCACAATTATTGTGATTGCTGGATTGGTGGGAGTTTGGCAAGCAAAAAATCTCAATATCCCCCAACTAGAATGGCTTGATGTAATTCTCGCTTTTCCTGTGGCTTTATTGGTGTTTTATAGTGGTTGGGAAGTAATTAAAGAAAATTTACCTTGGCTGGTTGATGAAATGGCGATCGCGCCTGAAGCCATCCATGATACTGTAATGGAAGTTTCAGGAGTACTTAACTGTCACGAGATTGCTTCGCGAGGAATGCTAGGTAGACAGGTATTTATTGAAATGCACTTAGTCGTTGATACTAACGATATTATCGCTGCTCATCAAATTACAGAAACAATAGAAGAACACTTAGAAAAACGCTTTGGTAAAGTACGAGTTTTGATCCACGTTGAACCACCAGATTACGAAGAAGACGACATCAGCTTTGGCAGTACCGAACCTATATCGCAGTAGATTAATCGGTTGAGACAGAAAAGCTAATCGCTCGTAAGTAAAAAGCGGTGCGACCCCCTAAAGGGTTCAGCAGTACATGCGGACAAGTCCTTTGTTTCAAGTCGGGGAACCCGCCCAACGGACTGCTTCACCGCGTCGCCGTCAGGCGCAAGGGAACGCGCACCAAGGAAGTAAAAAGTAACAAGTAATAAAATAAGATGAGGTTTAAAAGGTTGGGTTTTTTCTACCGTCAGAGAGGTGCGAAGATCCAAAGCTTAACTCTAAGATGAAATTATCCACAGCTTGAATTTTAATTCAAGTCAACAGAGAACGAGGGATAATTGATTATGTCTGAATCAAATGAATCTAAAAAAGAAAGAATTATTGCCGACTTGCAACAGGCAAAACAAACAGGAGAATTAAAAACCGATAAAATTCGCGAGATTGTCAAAAATGCGATCGCTCAAACTATTGCCGAATACAAAGAAGGTAAAAGCGAAGTTGCTAACCTAGTAGAAGACGCGATCGCTGCGGTCACCGAGACTTTTAAAGAAAAAAGCGGGGAGATCAAAGAAGAAGTAACTGCTTCTATTCAGGGAGCAATAGACGGTATTAGTGAAGCCAGAAAGCAAAAAATTACCCAAACCCAATCTGAAATTATTACTTTAGAAGCAAAAGTAGTAGCAGAAGAACAAGAGCTACAAAATGATATTGATAACGCTTTGGCAGAAGTAAAAAGCAAAAGTGAAGCTGAACCAGATAAAATTAAAGTTGCGATCTCTGAAGCTATTACTGGAATTAGTAACAGCGAAGAATTTGCCATTTTACAAAAACACTATGCTCGCCTAAAAGCACAAACTTCTGTATTGCAGGCAAACTTAGCTAACCGTTACGGAGAACAGTACGAAGAAATGAACAAACATTTAGAAGAAGCTAAAACTTGGTACGAAAAGGCTAAGGAAGATCCAGAGGTATTTACTGAGCCTGCTAAACGCAAAAGAGCCGAATTTGAGCAGAAATTAGGTGCAACTGGCGGTGCAGTGGCACGTAAGGAAAAAGAAGTTAAAGGGTTACTCAAAGAACTCTGGAAAGAAGTCAGAGAAATATTTCAAGAAAAAACAGCAAAATAAGTTTGCCCAGCCAAACCGTTAAATATAATCCCAATATTGTCAAGTCAGTCTCTTGGTATAATCTCAAACTCCTGTAGGGCGGGAACAAAGTTTTGATTCTCGTGGCTAGGACGACTAAGCTTAATTAAAGCAAAGCGTTGTTCGGGTGATAGATTTGACCATTGCTTTAAGGAAATATCAGCCTGACATTCTTGAGCTTTGGTTTGAACACTATTGGGAATAGATTGAGCATCTAACCAAGGTGGCTGAGGATCTATGGCTAATTCTTTGGCTGGTTCTCCAGTTTTAACGATGAGCAAATTTTGCAAATATTGTTTGTAAGCTTGAGTTTCTGATACACTAACGCAGGGCATATTTACCAATGTCTCTCGTTCTGAATGACTAAAATGATTCCAATCTACTAATTTTAGCTTTACACCACAGTTATCTAGCTTCATTCTGACCTGCATCGGAATACATTGCAGTGATCCAACAAAATCTGCTTCAAATTGAAAATATTTTGGATTTGTGCCTTCTTCATTTGAGAAGTGTGGTGTGATTTTTGAGTTGTTCATTGGTTTGTGTTGATTGCTGTTGACTAGTTTGAAATTGACTATTTTAGGAAGTGGAGAGTAATTAAGCGTATATCTAATCTAATATTTATTGCTTTAAGATTTATTATATTTGCAGCCAATATTAAATTTATATTTTTAATCATGTTTATCTAGAGAACTGAGATTGTCTCGACGTAACTCGTAGTTTCAAAAAAGACGTGGTTGAGTATGATTTTAATCATGAGGACTGTAAAGTAACGATAGAAAAAAGCCTTTAGCAAATGTCTAAGCCTACTCAAGCTCATCTTGAACGCACCGTAAATAAAAACGATCCTTTAGAAGTAAGGCAAAAAACCTTAAGCCAGATGCAGTACTATATGGGAGCAAAACTGGTTGAGGTTAGAGTAAATCCTCAAGCCGTTATGTATCGTTGGTCAATTGAAAATCGAGATAACCAACAAATTTGTACCCTAAGTGCCTTTTGGGGCGACTCTAAACAAAAGATACTTTCTGGAGAAGAACCTCTCCAAGGACAAGAGCTAACCAATTGTGCTAGGGCTAATGCTTCTAGTGGCGCAGAAATGGCAGCTATGGTTTGTGGTTTTGGTTCAGATATTGAACACTTTAAGTCTACATTAGAGGAAACGGTTCAAAAGCTAGAATTATCTCCTAAATCTTTTAGCAAGCTTTTAAGTTAAAAACATTTAATTTTTCCTTCTGGTTTATAAACAATCTTACATAGGGAACACTAATCATAAGAATTTACTTAAATGTTTAGTTGGCTCTATGTCCAAACGTCTTAATCAAAAAGCTTATAAAATTATTGCTGCTGAAATAGCTATTTCAGCAGCAAAAGATAACATAGCTGGAGAAGTTTCTCAAAAGATTGCTTTAAAACGATTAAATCAATTAAGGTCTGTCAAAGGAAAGCCAGTCACAGAAGCAGAACTAGAATATTTAATTAGCGATCTATTTCCAGATTTCAATCCCAAAATTATTAGTAAAGCCATTCGTGCTAATCGTCCACCTAGCAGCTTATGGCTGATTCCCAAAGTAGCAATCGGCTTAGGAGGTTTAGCTGGATTAATTTGGTTACTAAATTTGCCCTACCCGATGATTCGTCGCCCTGTAGCCAAAACTGCACCAATTTTACTGCTACCAAGCTATTTAAGTATGGATAGCAACTATCGACAGGCGATCGCCAAAGTAGAACAAGCAGATCAACTGGTTAATCAGGCTACAAGTCTTGCCGATCTAAAATTAGGACAAGAAAAAGTTACCCAAGCGCAGAAACACCTTGATGCTTTGCCCGTCTAGTTTTTGGGTTACGAACCTCAGATGTATCGGACATTCTTTAGTTTTGGCTGGAAATTTACCTTAGATGAGTTTGAAGCTGCTAGGGCAAAAGTTGGACGGATGGATGCCAAAATTTTCCAGGAAATAAATGCGATCGCGCTTTTAGAACAAGCCCAGCAAGATATTCAACAAGCCAAACAAAACTATCAGCAAGCTTCGGATACTGACAGTAAACAAAAAGCGATCGCAGCATGGCAAGCAGGTATCGATCAACTTAATCAACTCCCTCCCCAAACTTTAGCTAAAGAACAAGCACAAAGTAGTTATGAAGCTTATCTAAGAGATTTTCTTCAGGTATCAGGCTTGATAGCAGGCAATAATCGGACTAACAAAATTATCGCCGTAGCTCAACAGTTTCATACTCAAGCTACTAGTAGTTGTGCCAATTTTCCTCACTCGGCAAATCGTTGGCAAGAATGCGTAAACTTATTAAATAGAGCAGTTGATACCTTAGAAAATGTACCGTTGGAAGATGCTGGTTATTTAGAAACCCAAACTCTGTTAGCAGCCTACGAAACGGAATTAGGCAATATGCGGATTCGTCAGCAAGAAGAAGAGGAATCCCAACAAGCTTATGAATCAGCACAGTCAATGATTACTAATTTACCCAAATCTGTAGATCGATCTAATCAAGAGTTTGTCGCTACAGAAGTACTAACTATTATTAACCAATTAGAAAAGGTAAAGCCCCAGACAACTGTTCATGCAGATGCAGTTATTTTGCTGAACTTTGCCAACCAAAAACTAAAACAACTACGTTAATTTTTAGCTGCTGTATTCTTTTTCACTAAATATTGCTGATGTTCTTCGCTAGCGAGATAATAATCCTTAGCTGGCTCGATCTCTGTAACGATATCTTTGTCGTATTTAGCCGATTGCTGTAGCTGTTGCTTTGACCTGTAGGCAATTTTCTCTTGCTCGGTATTGTGATAAAAAATTACCGAGCGATATTGTTCTCCTCTGTCTGCACCCTGACGATTAAAGCTAGTTGGATCGTGCATTTGCCAGAATATATCTAGCAACTCCTTATAGCTAACCACTTCTGGATCGTATTCAACTTGAGCCACTTCTGCATGACCAGTAATTCTAGCCACTACATCTAAGTAAGAAGGATTAGGAAAGTCTCCCCCCATGTATCCTACCGAAGTTTTGATTACTCCTGACACCTGTAGAAATTCATTTTCCGTTTTCCAAAAACAGCCTGCACCAAAGGTTGCTAATCGATCGTTAATCATTGTTAATTGTTAATTGTTAATTGAATAAACTTCTTTGGCTGCACGATGCAACAGGGAATGACGATAAACCAATGCCGACATATCTTTGCCATAGCCACCACCAATAACGCTAGCAACGGCATATCCTCCAGCTTTGCAGGTACTTAAAACCATTCTTTCCCGTCGATATATGCCCCAGTCAGTAAGAGACAGTTTACCCAAGCGATCGCTCACGTGAGTGTCTACCCCCGCATCAAATAATACTAAGTCTGGGTTTACCTGAGTAAGTAAGTTTGATAAGTGACTGGCTAGGATTTGTAAATATTTATCATCATCTAAACCAATAGGCAATGGAACGTCAAAATCGCTCTTTTGTTTTCTACCTGGAAAATTTGCCTCGCAGTGCATCGAAAAGGTAAATACGCTATCGTCATCTTGAAAAATGAAGGCTGTACCGTCTCCTTGGTGTACATCGAGATCGACAATTAAAATCTTGTTGACCAATCCCTGATGCTGCAATACACGAGAGGCGATCGCCAGATCGTTAAAGATACAAAAACCCGAGCCATAGCTAGGGAAAGCGTGATGTGTTCCCCCTGCGGTGTTACAGGCGCAACCATACTTTAAAGCTAACTTAGCAGCCAAGATAGTTCCGCCGATAGCAATACGGGTACGATGAGCCAGAGCCTCACTCCAGGGTAAACCAATACGACGTTGTGCCTTATGTTCCAATGTCCCGTTGCAGTATGCCTGAACATATTTAGAAGTGTGAACTAGCTGAATCAACTCTAAATCAGGTAATTCTGGCTGATAGATTTGTTCTGGCTTAATAACTTCATCCTCAAGTAATAAATCTCGCAAGATCTTAAACTTCGACATGGGAAATCGATGAGCATCAGGTAAAGGCGCAACATAATCGGGATGATAAACAATAGCGAAACCGTAATTACTCAAGACTAACTAAAATAAACCACGTTATTAAGACCAGCAGTGATTAAGATAACGTTTTTTCAGGCTTGAAATTAAGTATCTAATTACAGATTTTGCCTTTACATTCGTACCAAAGCTGATATTTTGGACAGTATTTCGGCATTTAAACCCTTAAGATCTTCAAGACTAAGCCAGTCTTCTTTAATTAATTTGGCAAAATCGAACACGGCAGTAGAAGAATCGTAGTCATATTTGCCGTCTATTTCATACCTTTTAGTACTCAATAAATCATGTAAATACCATAAATCTTCTAATTCTGTAATTGAAGCAGCGCGATCGCGTACATTTGCTATCAAACTAGAAGTTTCTCTTTTATAAGCTGTCTGAAAAGCTTGTTTGGCTATTTGGTCTTCTGTCTGAGACCATTGAATTTTACTCACTTGTAATACTAATAACTAAAATTTAATTTACAATATTTGTCTGGATATAACCAGAAAACTTCAAAGCCTTTGCCCACAAATGTGATTGACTTTGAAGTTCCAGGACTAGCTAAGATTCGGTTTTTAATTAACGAGCTAGCTTGAGTAGTTCTTTAGGTGATGCTAATAAATCGATCGCTACAAAGAAGATTTTGTTTTCGGAGTTGACCAGAAATCTCCAGGACATATTCATGCCTACATCGGCACCAAACCAAGGGGTCTGTACTTTACCTGTAACTTTGGTTTGAGTGTAACCATCTTCGGCTGATTCTTCAACACCGCGTTCAGGTGCTAATTTTAGATTGGCGCATTCTTCTTTGAAAAACTTATAAACGTTATCTTTACCAACAATGGGTTTCTTAAATGGAGGCTGTAGCGCACCATCTTCAGCAAACAGCTTAATTAACTCGTCGAAGTCATTGGCATTCAACAAGTTCATATAGCTCAAGATAGTGGAGTTGCTAACGCCCTCTATATTGACTTTTGTTCTTTTTGACATTTCTGTAGGCGGAGCAACTGGTTCGCTAATGCTCTTGAAGTTGCTCATCTTACCAGTGTCAAATCCCATGTCTACCACGGTATTGCGTAGTACCGTAATTTGCTGACCAGACTCTAATCCTTGAAGCGTAGTTAATACTGCATTAGCATTGGCAGACAGCTTATACCCTTCAGGAATCGGAGCAACAATACCCTGCTCCATCCATTCTCCCAGCTTGAACCAAAAGCCTAATTTAATGTTAGGACTCCAGGTAGCGTAAGTGCGACAAATTTCTGTATCTGCATGGTTAGCCAAATCGCACATTACTTGAGATTGCTCTTGGAAATCCATTGCCTTAATCGCATCAAGAGTAGGCTCGGCAAACTGCATATTTGCTGCTCCAGGAGCAGCTACTGTAACAGTTTTACCCATTTCCAAGTAAGCAAACCAAATCCAAGCCAATTGATCTTCGGCACTAAGTTGATTAAATCTAGCTATTAAAGCTGGTACTGCATCAGCAGTTAAGGTATTTGATGAAAATATGTTACGGGCTGAATCTATAGTAAATGGCACAGATATTTCTCCGTTGCTTTAGTTTTGTTAATTTATGTAAATAAATATAACAGAATTTGTAACAATACGTAAAGTAAATTTGACAAATTTGATTTTCGCTCAACTGTTCAAAACAAACAAAAAAATCCCCTCGTTTAGTTAGGAAAAGGGGTATTAAGCCGAAATGAATGTAAAATCCCGCCAAGCTGAGAACAGATTGATTTTACTGGTAGCACGATTTATATCAACCGACTCCAATGTCGCTGTGCGGCTTCCTCTGCGTGGTATTGAACCGTAGGCTTTCGGATCAACTCTAAAGAACTTAATATACTTAATTTGATTTTGGCTTAAAGATCGTACCTAAAATATTTCTCTACACAGACATAGTAGGTAACATCAAGAATCTGCTCCTATTCAAAAATGATCGAGCCTGGGAAATCATTTTTTGACCTAGAGGGATGCCGTGACTTCCTCGGCTTATCCGCTCTCGACAGTCGCTTCACTTGGGCAAAGCCCAAGACCGCCCTGTCTCGCAATTGAGGTGTTGACTTGTTTGCGGTCATATCTGTTATGGATTAACAGTTCGTTGATTCTGCCGCGCCTTGAGCTTACTGCGTTGATAGCTCTAGAAGCTTTAACTTCCACAATCTCATAGTTTGGGTCAGAATATAGATCTTTAATCAAAGAAGCAGATGAATTACTTACTAGTACCTGACACCCACGCTCGGATAACTTGTCACAGAGTTCTTTTAATCTAACCTGTTCTGCTTCGCCAAACCCATTAATGCTATAGCCAGTAAAGGATGAAGTGTTTGATATGGGATGATACGGCGGGTCAAAGTAAATAAATGCCCCCTTCCTGGCAGTAGCCACAGCTTTGGCAAAATCTCCCTCAATAATTCTCACATCTCGTTGGTTTAGATAAGCACTTACCGACTTAATGACCGCAGGATCGGCAATTACAGGATTGGCGTAATTGCCATAAGGCACATTAAATTGACCGCTACTGTTGACGCGAAAAAGACCGTTAAAGCAGGTTTTATTGAGATAAATGATTCTAGCAGCCCGCTCTTGAGGACTTCTATCCTTGAAGTCATCTTTCCTATCTTGCTCTCGTAACCAATAATAATGTTCTTTAGAGTTTTTTTGCCGATGCTGCTGACACAATTCAAGTAACTCTTCAGGGTTGTCTTTAATTACGCGATAGCAGTTAATAAGCTCGCTATTAGTATCGTTAATGACGCTCTTTTTTGGCTGTAAGGAGAATAATACCGCCCCCGCACCTACAAAGGGTTCGTAATACTGACCGATTTTCTTGGGCAGATACTCTTTAATAGCAGGTAAAAGCTGCCGTTTTCCGCCAGCCCATTTTAGAAATGGTTGAGCAAGAACATTCTGCTTATATGCCCGCCTCTTGGGAGCTTGAGATAGTTTGGGAGCAGTATTATCTTGCATCGTGTTTAGGAGTTGTGTCACTAGTTAAAGGTATCATCAACATTAGCTCATTAGTATTATTATACTAGCTGACTTGATTTTTTAAACAACTTTATTGAGCGTGATGTTTTAAACTGTGATTCTATCTAAATCAATTCAACACTTCTTTTAACTGGTGTTGTTGCCATAGAGATTGATATAGTCCTGACTCTTTAACTAAGCTTTCATGAGTGCCATTTTGCACAATTTTACCTTCATCCATCACTAAAATGCGATCGCACATTGCCGCAGCCGATAGTTGATGAGAGATAAAGATTACGGTTTTTTTAGCTCTTGTAGGAGATAAACTGTTGAGAATTCTAGTAGCAGTCTCGTTATCAACGCTGGAAAGTGCATCATCTAAAATTAATACCTTAGCTTCTTCTAATAAAGCTCTAGCCAAAGCAGTACGCTGTCTTTGTCCTCCAGAGAGAGTTATTCCTCTTTCTCCTACTAAGGTTTCATATTCTTGCGGAAAAGTGAGGATTTCGGGGTGAATTTGAGCCTGTTTAGCTGCTTGCTCTACTTCAAAACTTTCACTCAATGGCTCACCGTAGCGAATATTATTTTTAATCGAGGTGCTAAACAAAAAGCTATCTTGAGGAACATAGGCGATCGCTTTTCTTAAAGTATCTAGATCTAGCTTGGTAATGTCGTAATCGTCGAGAAATAGCTCTTTTGACTGCACATCTAATAAGCGAGGAATAGCATTAGCCAAAGTAGATTTACCAGAGCCAATTGAGCCGACAATGGCAACAGTTTCTCCAGGCTTAATCGTAAAGTTTAAATCATATAGGGCGGGGTTGTGAGTACCTGGATAAGTATAGGTAAGGTTGCGTGCGGTAATTTCTCCCTGAATGTCTTCTAGAGGCAAAACAATAGAGTTGAAGCTATTTTTGATTTTTGGTTCAGCCTTGGTAATTGCTTCTACTCGATCGATACTAACTTCTCCCTGCTGATATGCCGTAATCGTAAAACCCAATAAAGCAGTAGGAAATACCAATCCTTCTACAAACAAGACTAGAGCAACAAAGTCACCTACAGTAATTTGCCCATTAGCGATCGCTTCTGTACCTAACCATAAAAGAATTAATAAGCTAACGTAAGAAATAGCTTCGATAATGGGAAACAAAAAGTTTCTAGTTCTAGCTAATCTTAGATTTGCCGCTAATAAGTTCTGATTCTTCTCTTTAAATGCTAATCTTTCTTGACCTTCTTGAGCATAAATCCTAATCAAAGCCATACCGCTCATGTCTTCTTGAATTAGCTCACTCAAATTAGAAAGTTCTACCTGGACATCTTGTTGGTAGCGTCGCATCTTGCCACTAAACAACTGTACGGTAATTAACATGACTGGATATACAGCAAGTGCCAATAAGCTAAGTCTCACATCAATTTTTAGCATTGCCGGCAAAGTAAAAGCATAGGCAAAGATAATATTGATAAAGCTCAATAAAGCAAACCCCACCAAACGGCGAATATTATCCACATCACTAGTGGCGCGATTAATCAAATCGCCCGATCGATTGTCTGAAAAATATCCTGGTTCAATGGTTAGTAAATGTTGGAAAATTCGCTGCTTAAGACTAAATTCTACTTGTCTACCTATGCCAAAAATAGACACGCGAGAAAACATCCTGAACCCCCACATTACCGCTGATAAAAATAGCAGCCATAATGCAGAGCGAGATAGCTGATCGAAACTAAACTCTCCCTGTAATTGATCGATGCTATCGCGGATTAACAGGGGAATATAAACCTTTAAAGCATTGACAATTACTAGGGCGACTCCCCCTAATAAAACCATTCGCCAGTAGGGACGAAGGTAATTGCCTAATTTCTGTAGCCTTGAATGTGCCATGCTACAAATCTTAACAACTTTTTCCCTTTTGACAAATAGTTCTTGAGAAGGATAAAGGATAAATTATGAGGACGGAGGAAATAATTTATTGCCTGCTACCCACTATTTATAATACCTCCAGCTATCTTTCTACCATAGGAATGTAGGGAGAGTTATGTTCTCCCGTATAAATTTGAGTAGGACGAAAGATCCTATTTACGGCTAATTGTTCCTTCCAGTGTGCTAGCCAACCAGCCACACGGGCGATCGCAAAAATAGGCGTAAACAGATCGTCAGGGATGCCTAGCTTGCGGTAAACTAAACCAGAATAAAAATCGACGTTAGGGTATATCCCCTTGTGTCCTAATTTCTGCTCAATTATCCTTTCTAGTTCTAAAGCTAAATCGTAATAGCGATCGTGTCCAGTTGCGTCGAATAGCTGTTCGGCTAACTCTTGTAAGATCTTGGCTCTAGGATCTTTTACTTTATAAACTCGATGCCCAAAACCCATAATTTTAGATTTATTAGCAATCAAATTTTCTACATAGGGCTGAACATTA
This sequence comes from Waterburya sp., assembly GCA_965218645.1. Classification (GTDB taxonomy): domain Bacteria; phylum Cyanobacteriota; class Cyanobacteriia; order Cyanobacteriales; family Xenococcaceae; genus Waterburya. Next base: position 603,385 of record OZ244627.1, read on the forward strand.
TCAATTGAGCCAATTTCTTCTAACATCAACAATACTTCTTCATTTGCCCCCCCATGAAGTGGTCCTGCCAAAGTTCCTACTGCCGAAGCAACTACCGCGTAGGGATCGGTAAGAGTTGAAGCCGTTACCATAGCCGAAAAAGTTGAGGCATTAATTGTATGTTCTGCGTGCAGGGTCAAGCAGACATCAAAAACTTTAGCTTCCAAAGGATGGGGTTTTTTCTCTGTCAGCATATATAAAAAGTTGGCTGTATAATCGAGGTTATCGTTGGGTGTAATGGCATCATTTCCCCGACGCATCTGATGAAATGCAGCCACCATAGTCGGAATCTTGGCTAGAATACGGACTACCGCTCTTCTAATATATTCAGGATCATCTAAGGCGCGTCGAGCATAAAATAAACCCAAGGCTGCTGCTGATGTTTGTAGTGCATCCATCGGATGTCCCGTCTCAGGAAAACATTTCATCATATCCCGAATACGATATTTAATCCGACGATGATATATAATTTCAGTCTGGAATTCTTCAAGCTGTTGTTCGCTAGGTAGTTTGCCCCAAATAAGTAAGTATGCCGTTTCTAAAAAGCTACCCTGTTTAGTTAATTCTTCGATCGCAATACCGCGATATTCCAAAATTCCTTTTTGACCATCAACAGAGCTAATACTAGATTTTGTAGCAGGAATACCTTCTAAACCTGGCTTATACTCACAAAATGTGGCTGTCATAAATTTTCCTAGATTAAATAAAGATAATATATCTGAAATTAGCCCAAATAAAACTTTCTTGAAGTCATCAACGTTACTAAAATCAAGATTGAGAGAAGGGTTATATTATTCTTATTTTATCTGCAAGACTCTAATTTCTCTCAACAAACTGAGATGATTAAAGTAAATGTTGTCAGATTATGTAATTTATAAATAGCAAAAAGGAAAACAATTGTGGCTCGAATTTTTTTGGCGATCGCAGCAGCATTAGGAGGTATATCCGTAATTTTAGGGGCATTTGCTAGTCATGCCCTCAAAGACAGATTGAGTGAACGGGCTTTAGAGATCTGGGAAACTGGCACAAAATATCAGATGTATCATACTCTTGCTCTAATTTTAATTGCTTTGCTGCTGACTCGTTTATCTACAGAATCTGTTTTTTTAATAGCAGCAGGATATGCTTTTACTACGGGCATAGTGCTATTTTCTGGTAGTCTGTATGCCTTGAGCTTAAGCGGAGTAAAATGGCTTGGTGCGATTACGCCTTTGGGTGGCGTAGCGTTTATTGTTGGTTGGGCTTGTTTGGGAGTAGCAGCCTGGAGATTTGAGTAAAAAATATGTTTTTAACACGCCTAATTTAGATAATAATTTAGAAAAGCAAGCAAGAATTCAAATCAAAGAAGATGAGCATTTTCAATCAAATTTTAAGCGCGATCGACGATCCCCAAAAAGAAGCAAGCACTAATCAGCTTGGCTCAATACTCGATACGGTACAGCAGTTAAGTGGCAATAATCAAGCTAGTCCAGATGCAGTGCAATCAGCCATGTCTATTGTGGGTAACCACACTAAGTCCGCCCTCAGAGAAAAACGTAATCAAGGCGGTGCCTCTCAAGTAAATCAAATTATCAATCAATTTGGCGGTACTAGAGCAAATTCGCAAGTTTTATCCACTCTATTTAATAGTTCTCAGCTACAGAATATGATTCAGCAAATTAGTGGTCGTACTGGTTTAAATGCAGGAACAATTCAATCAATGCTGCCGATTTTAGTTCCTTTAGTCCTAAATTTATTAAAAACTGGCAATACTAAAAGCAATATGCAGGGAAATAATTCAATTGCCAGCACGTTTTTAGATTCTGATGGCGACGGTGATGTAGATATGGGAGATGCAATGAGAATGGCATCTCGTTACCTTGGCAGATAATCTTTTAAAAACAAATAACATAAGTATCTAACCAAAAGCCCAGAGATGATGTAGCATTACTGGTGAGATTTTGGGGATATGACATGGCAAAACAAAAAGTTGGTTTATTATTTGGCGGCTGCTCTGGAGAACATGAAGTTTCTATTGCTTCAGCCAGAGCGATCGCCTTAGCTTTAAAAGCAGGGGATAATCAAACTAAATACGATATCTTACCTGTATATATTGATAAAGATGGTACATGGCAACCTAGTAACCTCGCCCAACAGGTTTTAGAGTCAGGAGAGCCTTTGCTCTTAACAGAAGCAGAAACTAACGTTGAAGGCGAAGAGAGTAAGCTAACCGCTACGGGTTTTTCTTCTCTAACCCCCGTAGGTCAAAATGCTAGTTATTCAGAGATAGATGTCTGGTTTCCCATTCTTCATGGACCCAATGGCGAAGATGGCACGGTGCAGGGTTTACTTAGCCTGATGAACGTTGCCTTTGTCGGTTCGGGGGTATTAGGTTCGGCTCTGGGTATGGATAAGATTGCTATGAAAATGGCGTTCACTCAAGCAGAATTACCCCAGGTAAAATATGTGGCGGTCAATAGAGCGCAAATATATTCCAACCCTTGTATTTATCCAAAACTCTGCGACGATATTGAGGCAAAACTAGACTATCCTTGTTTTGTTAAACCTGCTAATCTGGGTTCATCGGTGGGAATTACCAAAGTTCGATCGCGCGGAGAACTAGAAAAAGCTTTAGACAACGCTGCTAGCTACGATCGCCGTATTGTCGTCGAGGCAGGAGTAACCGCCAGAGAAGTCGAATGTGCTGTATTAGGTAACGATAATCCCCAAGTTTCGGTAGTGGGAGAAATTACCTTTGAAAGTGACTTTTACGATTATGAAACTAAATACACCGAAGGTGCGGCACAGCTACATATCCCTGCCAATCTTCCTGATGCTGTAGCTTCTCAAATACAAGAAATGGCGATCAAAGCATTTTTAGCCGTAGATGCAGCAGGATTAGCCAGAGTTGATTTTTTCTACGTAGAAGAAACGGGAGAAGTTTTTATCAATGAAATCAACACAATACCAGGCTTTACTGCTACCAGTATGTATCCCCGACTTTGGGCGCATAGTGGAGTTACTTTTCCTCAGTTAGTTGATGACTTAATCAATTTAGCAGTAGAACGTTATAGAGAATCAAACACAAACTAGTTTTACTACAAAAAAAAGCTTTTAGCCTTTAGCTTTTAGCTCTTACGGAAGGGGTCTGGGACGTGACGACCCTCCCCAGCAGGGGGTCTGGGGGAAAGTTCCTCCAGGAACAAAATCAAGGTTTTCACAGACCAATTTCATTGAGAAACGAAAATAAACATTTTTTAATTCACATTAGACGTATTTAATGTTTAAAGTAATAACTGTTTGCTGTTGTTTAATGTTATTGTTTGGCTGTAATTCTCAACCTAACCAGACTAATTTAATCTCTGCAAAAGTAACGCGGGTAGTTAGTGGTCAAACTATTGAAGTTATATTGGCAAAAACTTCAGAGGTCGCCCAAGTAAGAATTGTAGGTATCGATGCCCCCGATTTTCGTCAGTCTCCTTGGGGAAAAACAGCACAGCAGAAATTATCTAGGTTAGTAACAGGATTGCCAATTAAATTAGAGATGGAAACCTCACAGCAAGACGGTTTCAATCGTCTCAATGCTCATGTGTGGCAAAATAAAACTTTAGTTAGTCAAGAGCTAGTTAAAGACGGTAGTGTATTGGCAAACACTAGATATAACCATTCATATAGTAAGCTGCTTATAGACGCTCAAGAATATGCTCGCTTAATGGGTTACGGAATCTGGAATCCAAAGCAGGCTATGCGCTACACTCCTAATCAATTTCGCTCAAATCTTAAACAATGACTCAACCTTCTGCTGAACAACTACAAATATTTTTAGATGTTGCTACCGAATCAGTCTTGGCTGCGGGGGCGGTATTAAAAGAACGTTGGGGGAAACTAACAGATATTCAAGAAAAAGGTCGTCCAGGAGATTTGGTCACCGAAGCCGATAAGCTAGCAGAAGCAGCAGTTTTAAAAGTATTGAAACGTCACTTGCCAAATCATCAAATATTGGCTGAAGAGTCAGGATCATTAGGTAATGCCGATAGCGAATATCTTTGGGCGATCGATCCTCTAGACGGAACAACTAACTATGCTCATGGTTTGCCAATGGCAGCAACCTCTGTGGGATTAATGATCGAGGGAGTTCCTTGTGTAGGTGCAGTTTATAATCCTTTTAGTAATGAACTATTTCGCGCTTCTAGAGGTTTGGGGGCAACCTGTAATCGTCGTCCGATCAAAGTTTCTGCTACTCAAGAATTAAGCAAAAGCCTTCTGATTACTGGCTTTGCCTACGATCGCCGAGAAACCACTGACAATAACTATGCTGAATTTTGTCATCTAACTCATTTAACCCAAGGGGTGCGTCGCCTTGGCTGTGCTTCAATGGATTTGGCAGGGGTTGCCTGTGGTAGATTAGATGGATATTGGGAAAGAGGTATTCAGCCTTGGGATATGGCAGCAGGAATTGTGATTTTAGCCGAAGCGGGAGGCAAAATTACAGCCTATGATGGTAGTCCTTTAGATATTAGTTCTGGTCGTATTTTAGCTACTAATAGTTTGATTCATGACAGTTTAAGTGAAGCTCTACTTCAAACTCCGCCCTTAACATCATGGAAATCATAGCAATAGTTAGGGCGGGGGGAAATGCTACATGAGGCAAAGTGCCTTTGTGCTTAAGAAGCTTATTACACATCTGCTTAACGAATGGGTATCGAAGAAGCGATGCAGCGCGGTCTTGGGACGGCGGCTTTTGAGTCGGAAGCTTCCCACTCAAACTCGACAGTTCCTTCAACGCGACGGGGCTTATAAACTGCCGACGCAGGTTCGGCAGATAGCCCCTTGGAAACCCGCGCAACGGACTGTCTCGCAACGGGTGAGTGGAATATGCTTCCTACACGGAAGCATTTCCTCACCCCAAAACGCGCCTTGGCTTTCCTTCATGAGCGACACAGAGCCTATCGGCTCAAAGTCCCTTCGGGACGCTGGCGCGAATGCGCCGTTCAAGACAATGTTTAGAGATTTAAAATTAGGTGGCAATAATCTAGAAATTACTCAGCTTAGCGATCGCCGCTTAATTGCGACAATTGTTTTAATTACTCTTTCTTACTTTATTTCTAAAAGTTTATTTAACTTATCCAAGCTGTAAAACCGATCTAAATTTGATCTAATTTTATGGCTTTTTTTGAAGTGTTTGGACTATTTTAAGAGTTTTGAAAAAACTTTTAAAAACTTGTCATCATCGCTATCATTGGCTCTATGCTTAGTTTATTCAAGTGTCAGAGGGGAGACTTGAACTCCCGACCCTCGGCTTATGAGTCCGATGCTCTAACCAATAACAAGTGTTTGAGCTAAAGCTTTATATCACAAGGCTTTGTCGTTTTAAAATCTGGTTTTATATTACAGTTTAAATATCTTTAGCTATGTTATTAAGATAGCCAGAGATGTCTAAACGTCGTTAAAAAAGATTTAAAATTAGATCGAATTTAGATCGGTAAAAAGATTGGACAAAATAGATTTACTCCTCAAAACAGCTAATGAACGGCTCAAGCAGTCTAATGCTGGCATCAAGATATTTAAGCGAGGACAAAAACTATCTTTGCGGGGAATGCTGCCGGTTAAGAAAGGAGATGGCAAAAAGCGCGAAGAAGCGTTGCGGGGGTCAGATGCGGGCAAGCCCTTTCTCCCGTTGAGCTTACTGAGCAAGAAGCAGCAAATTATTAGCTTGGGAGTTTATTGTAATGCTGCTGGGATTCAATCTGCTGAAAAAAAGGCGCAGAAATTAGCAAGTCAATTGGCATTAAAAGAATTTACTTGGGATGAATGGAGTAGCGATCGCAACAATAATATTGGCTCGATTGGATATTGGGTTGATAAGTTTGAGTTCGATTATTACAGTCGCAAATCACGCAACAGTAAAACTGAGTCTACATGGCATAATGACTACCAGGCTATGTCACGTTTTTTGTGTGAAGCTTCACACAAAAAAGCTGACCGTATGTTTGCGCGAGTTGATAATGAAGATCGCCTGGGTGAAAATAAGCTGATTGAATTAATTTTAACTACCGAACCCGATACTAGAACGCGACAAAGAGCAGTGATGGCTTCTAATGCTTTAGCAGCATTTGCGGGACTAAAATGTGATTTTAATAGATATAAAGGAAACTATTCACATCTATCTGGCGATCGCGAATTGCCAACTGATAAGCAAATCGTTCAATATTATCAATCTATTTCCAACCCTCACTGGCAACGTGCTTTCGGGCTGATGGCTGCTTACGGTATATCCAATCATGAATTATTTTATGTTGATTTAGATAGTCTGAGAAAACCACCAGGACATCTAGTTAGCATTTACAGAAAAAACCATTATGGTATTAGGCGTATTTGGTGTCTATATCCCGAATGGTTTGAGCAATGGCAGCTATACAAGCCAATCTCATTGCCGAATATATCGGGGAAAAACAATAAGGATTTAGGTCATCGAGTATCGACACAGTTTAGAAGATATGAGCTATGCAAGCCTGGGGATTTACGTCACTGTTGGGCGATTAGGGCAATGGGGTTTATGCCTGATGCCATGGCTGCTCGAATGATGGCTCACACTACCCAGGTGCATAACGATACCTATAAGCGATGGATGAATGAAGACCAGGAGCAAAAGTTTTATCAGTTATTGATGCAAAGAAATGATAGACCTAAGCCACCAGCAAATGCAGAGGAATAGTTGAGGACACGCTCGACTTGCGGGTTTCTGGCAAAGCGTGAGATGTCCGTTAAGCTTCTCGCTTCTTTGGGGAGGTGTTCAATCTGCTTATACAGGCAGGTATGTTGAAATAATAGCGACTATACAATGCGCCTTTGCTCCGTCGGTCTTGTACTTCATTGCCAAGTCTAAATGTGCCATTATTAATGGCATTTCTTAATTGACCACCAGAAGCATACCCAAGCTTTCTAAATGCTTCTTCAGTGGGCAAATAATTAATGTCCTGGGAATTATTAGCACCAACTAAGGACCTAATCTCATCCCGCACAATTGCTCTAATATCTTGCTCGGATAGTGCCATTTTAATCGGTTGCCAACTCCCAGTCGTTTTCAGGATCGATTTGACTGAGCGCGTCAACCACGGCTGCACCCGACAGGACATCAAAAAGACTATAATCACCATCGCTCAAAAACTTCTCAATCTCTATCTGCTTATATGCTTTTTCTAACTGCGGTGTTTTCATCCTGGGGTCGATGTCTTTATAAGAAGCGGGCATTGGTTCGGGAATGCGATCGCCATTTATCCAGTCGTTTAATTGCTGCTGATAAAAACGTTCCCAGGCGATCGCATTTTTACCAACCTCTATTTGCTTTTCAGAATCTAAAAATTCAATTGTACGGCGATAATTTTCCGCCCCGCCACACATTGAGTCAACCCAAACATGACTTATGGAAAAACCCTTTTTTTCCAAAGCCTCAGAGATAACTATGTCAGGAGTTGTATTGCAGCCTCGCGCGATTGTCACTGACAAGGCTGTCATCTGTATTTCTTCAAGTCTATCAATGTCAACTATCCACAGTGGCACAATTTCGCCTTCTGCGTTCCGTCCAACTTCCATAGGGAAAGGATCCCTCATAGGAAATCCTTCGGGAAATAAATGCTCAATGCTTTTGTAAGGCGAATTGGGTTTTAAACGCACCCAAGTATCATGTTTACTCATTTTAAAATTCTCTCTACTTTTTTACTGATTGGTTCTACCTTTAACTCTTCAATGGGTTCAAAAGTAATCAGTCTTTCGTACCTATTGCTGCCATCTTCATTCTTGCCAACACAGCGAGAGAAAAAGACGATCGCGCCATAAGCATTATCTGGACTGCGACGCTTGTATCTATCGCCCTGCCAAATTACCGAAGCTACCCCGTAGCTATCAATAAATTCAACCTCCGCTCCGATTGATGACCAGTCATAATTTTTAAAGTTTTGGAGTATGGCTTTGTGATTTGGGGCTGGCTGACGCAGGTTATTCTGCTGTAATAGCTTGACAATTAATTCGAGGGCGATCGCCTGTCTTTCCTGGAGTTTTAGCCATAGATCTGTTTGCTCTGGGGTCATTTACCTAATACTCCTTTTTTAATTGCGTCCTCGAGACAATCTCTTGTTTGATAAGTGGACATTAAAGCTATATATTCCTGGGGTGAAAAATCAACATGAAATTTGACAAGATTTACTGGCTGTATGTCTTGAGGAGATACAAAATAAGACTCTCGACCAAAGATTTTTACGTTGAAATTGCACTTATTTTCGGTTAGTGCAGTTATTTGTCCGTAGCTGTGGTTAGCAAGTTTCAAGCTGTCTGAAGCTCCTTCAAAATGTGTAAGTTTGAGCTTGACCAATTGCCCGATTTCAAATTGTTCGGCTAATTGTTTATTGGAAGAGCCACTGATAATTTCAGCAACTACAGACTTTGTATGAGCAGCAGTAGGCTTACTATTTGGGGCTGTTCTTACTACTTCTGCCCAGCCTAATTTTTGTCTATCTGATGGCAATTTTGCTAGTTCGCGAGTAATTGCTTCTGATTTTGGTATAGGTAAAACTAATGCTTCTTCTATAGTCTCATAAGCACTTGGCAAATTTTGTCCCCAATTGGGGACACTTTCTGCAGAGGATAGATTTTTCACGACATTAGCAGCATCAATTAATCTGTAAGCTTTTGATTTGCCCATATCCCAACGCTTCTCCAAATACTCCCTGAAATCTGAGTATCCCAAATCTTTGTACAAAGCGCGATCGCGAATCTCAGCTAATGCTTCCCCAACGCGGTAAAAGATATCTAAACCCTGCTTGACAATGTGTTCGAGTTTCTCCAGGTCATTCTGGTTGACCCAAGTAATCCGCTTTTTACAGTAAGCAACCCGCACGGAATAATCTTTTATTGACTCTTCGGTAGTAGCTAATTCTTTGCATTTAGATAAACGCTTGAGGTTGTCGGTTAAAACCTCAATCTCGTCACACTCGTGATGGTCGATTCTTCTTACTAGCTTGCTCAGGCGATCGCCATTCCAGATATATTCAACGTCAGTTGGTTGCAGCAGCTTTAACTGCATTGGTCGCTCTGGTACGGCAACCGTGTCTCCCGCCCACTGTACGTGAACCTCTGGTATCCTTCCCGATATCTTTAGTTTAATTACTTTTCCTGGTTTGGTTGTCCCGTTTCTGACCCAACTGCCAGGAGCTAACTCCAGCATTTTGTCAACCTCAACTATTTTGTTCTTGTTGTCCTCTATTTCTTGTTCTAGAAATGCGATCCTTTTTTTTATCTCAGGTGTAAATTTAGACACCTGAGAAACGTTTTTTAGTTCTTCATTTGATAACTCTATCTCCTGAATTAACTGCTTTTTATGGGCTTCACAAGTTTGAAGAGATTGTAAAGAGGAATGATTTGATGCTAAAAGTCCTGCTGTCATAGCTATAATAATTTCATGTTTTATTAAGTGTTTTCACCTATGAAAATGCGGTTTCAGAGCTTGACTTCCAATCAAGTCTCTGATTTTTTATGGGGACGGTATGGGAACAGGGTCGCCATTTAAAACGCAGTTGATAAATGCCTGCATTTCTAGCCTGTCCTTAAAAGTAGGCAATTCGTACTCCAGGCAATGATCGAAGTTTTTATGCCAGCCAGATTTTAGACAGCTAATTAACCAGCCGTGGGGTTTTTTAATTGGTTCGGCTTGAGTTGTATTACTGTGGAGCATATATTCAATGGCGGTTTTAACCTCATCAACTTTTTTTCCTGCCATCCTCCAAATTTTAAGTAGAGTATTTTTGGCATACTTCATCCCTATTTTTTCAAAGAGGCTGTCCAAGATTTCAATATCTTCTTCTTGTTGTTGTTGTTCTAACACCCGTTTTTTGTGTGCCTCGGAATACATAGGGTTTTGAGCTTTTGAGCGTGAACTACTCTCAGCTTTCGATTTTTCATTCTCAATAGCAAAAGAGATCGGGCGTACTAGTATTTTATAGATGCCTTTGCCATAATATCGGAGTGTTACAATTCCTCCATTGCTTTTTTCTTCAAGCTGCGACATCATTTTATTAAAATACGTACGGTGATATGCTTTCCCTTTTGTTCGCTTCATATGACGGGTAAATTGATCTACATCAATTTCAAGCTCTGTAGACTCGTTGGGCTTGCACTTTCTGTAAATAAAGCAGCCTAAGTTTGTCGTTCCCGACCACATATTTTGCTTTTGAAAAAAGTCGTGATGCTTTTGGTTCCAAGGCATTGTAATTTCTCTCCTACTTTTTCAATTGATTTGTTCGTGAAGGTAATCGCGCTGTCAAACTTCTATTAAATGTGGCGACCTAATTTGGCGACAAAATCTTTCTTAACCTCATCAGATATTTGATTTATTTCAGCATCTGCAAATCTAAAGGATATTTCTGCCAGATATTCTTCTTTTACATTCAAATGTTTTGATAATTGCTCGATTACGTGGGAGTAAGCAATCCAATGAAAAACAAGGTATTCCTGTAAACTGTCAGACAATTCTGAATAACTATTAGCTTTCGCAGTCTTTCCTACTTTTTGAATTAATTTGTCTGCAAACCCAATTGCCGAATTAATTAGCTGCTCATCAGATTCAAATTTTTCCTGACTGACGATCAAAGAGTTAGCAACAAGTGCGATCGCCTGAAAATAATTCGAGCCGACAATCGCCTCCCTTTCTTTAATCTTTTTCGTGACTTCATCATCAACTTGGTATTTCACTTTCGTTTCCATCTTTCAGCTCCATAAGTTGTAATTTTGCTAAGAGGGCGCGGGATTTTTCTAACTGAAAATAAAGCTCTTGTATATGCACGGGCAATTGCCCTGCATATAGTTTTTGCTCGTATTTAATTCTGTTCATCAGCCTGTCGATTTCTTGACAGGCATTGACTATTGGATCTGTCATGGTTTTTAAGGAGATGCGATCGCTCGGATGTAAGCTGTTGTCATATAAGGCAACTATACATAATGTTTGTCATTTTAGGCAAGTTTTTATTTTCTTTTCCCTTCGCAAGCGTATAGCCTTGATTACATCTTCTGGCTGCATATTAAGATTTCTAGCCATTTCAGCAATACTGGAATAACTAGGATCTCTATGACCGTTGAAATATTTGCTTAAAGTAGATTCTCTAACTTTTGAATTAACAGCTAATTTACAAGCTGGAATACTTATAAATTCAGAAATTTTCATACTATATTGTCATATCGGACAAAATTAATGGTAAATCATCAATAAAATATATGCAACAATGTTGTCGTTTGTGACAACGTTGGGTAATCATGTAAATATAAAAACATCTATAGAAATCCCCACTATGAAAGCTTCTGAAGCTTATGACTTTGTTTTAAACGAGTACAAACTAAAAGCTAAAGATATTTCCAAAGCTACTGGTAAGTCTGAAGCAGATATTTCTAAATTTAGGAATGGTCATAGAAATATCAGTGCAGATTTATTACAGCTTTTTGTACAAGCATTGCCTCCCCAAGCAAAGGCTCATTTTTATATGCTGTTTTCGTATGACAATTCTGAAAATAAAACGAAAGTTTAAACAACAAAAAAATGACTACCAATAGAGAAGTATATGAAGGGAAGATCTTAGAAACGCTAATCAAAAACAATGAGAGATTAGCAGTAAATGAAAAAGAAGTTAAAGATATCAAACAAACAGTTACGAATATCGATAATCGTTCAAATAAGATAGAAGACCGTTTAGATAAGATAGAAGAGCGTTTAAATAAGATAGAAGAATTGGTAGGATTGGTGAAATTAATTGCAGGGGGAGTTGTGGCGATCGCATTGTCATTAATTGCCAACTTTATTTATTCTGTTGTGACCTAAAAAAATGACTGATGAAGAGTTAAAACAATAAAAAAATGACTAATCCAAAGATAGAAATAGATATATCTGAGATACTTCAAGAAATTAAACTTGGTCAAAAAGAAATATTAAAAGAAATTAACAACTTGAAAATTGGTCAAGCTGATTTAAAAGGTGACATCAAATCATTAGATACAAAAACAGAACAATTAGATAAGCGAATTGGTAATGTTGAATTTGCCAATCGCGGTATTTTAATAGGTTTATTGGTAGTTATATTAGGTGGTTTTGCTATGTTTTTTTGGATGACAAGCAAGCTTTAAATTCACAATTAAAGTGCGATCGCGCTAAAAAATCAACCACTCTATCTCACCTCTTATGACAGAACAAGAACAAAATAAAAAATTAAACCAGCATCAAAGACTAATAACTAATCTTCGCGAACGATTAAAAAGCATAGAAGCAGACGTTGAACCAGACGGCAGGATTAGTATTGCCTTTGATGGCGAGGGGTGCGCCGTCGCACGGCGCATACCCAATCGCCATGTTGATGCAATTGAAGATCACTTAGATCGGCAAGATGAAAAGTTTAGAGAGCATGATAAAAGATTCGATCGCTTAGAACACAAGTCAAATCAACTTGCTAGCAAGCTAGATATTATTATCGAACATCTGACCAATATCAACGACTTGCCAGAAGAATAATTTACCAATCAAATAAACGCGATCGTTTCTTACGACAATCGCTCATGGGGGAAACCACGCCAGTTCCTTCAACGGAGGAAACCTCCGCAACGGACTGGCTCCCCAAGACCGTGTTGTCGCGCTTGGGCGGACATGGTGGAACTTCATGCTTGCTTGCCAGAGGTTCGGACGGTGGTGCATCACCATAAGCATTAGACATATATTCAGTTAAACTTTTGCTTTTTTCAACTAATACAGATTGATAAAGTTCTGCTTTATCTACTAACTTTCGATCTAGAGCATTATACTTGGCTTCACTTAACTTTTTATTCAGCCTGCAAACTTGAGCATTTAATTCGTTAATTCTGCCGTTGTAAAATCTACATTTGTCTTGAATTTCTGAATGCGAACTAATAAATCGCTGGTAATCTTTAATCTGCGATTTCTTTAATTCTATTTCTTTAACTTTTGTATCAATCTTTGCTTGCAGCCTGTAATTTTGTCGAAGACATTGACTGAGATTAGATTCTAGGGTTTTTATCTGTCGTTGAAGAAATATTATTTTCTCGCTTTCAAATAGATTCAAAGACTTGATTAAATCTTGAGCCAAGCAATTTATCTCGTGCAGGATAAACTTTTTTGCATCCTCTTCAGTTTCTGCTAAATTACCAATTTTTGCTGCTAAATAAGTTATCTGTTCTGCTGTATGTTTGATGCTCATCTACCAGCCAAATAAAAAAATCTTATTCCGCCCAAGTGAAATAAGATTTACCACATTAATCTTCTTGACGATTATATTGTTTTAAACCAATATTGACCAGGTTTTAGCGCCTACCACCCCATCCGCTTCTAAGCCGTTATATCTTTGAAATTCCCTGACCGCTCTTTCGGTTTCTTCACCATAGATGCCGTCTACCTTAACTTCGTATCCATTTTTGAGCAAAGCGTCCTGAACCATCTTTACTTCAATCCTTTCAATGCAGGGATTTTCTAACTGGAGATAAAAGCCACTCCAGTCAATTTGCACTTTGGTATAGTCGGGTCGGGCAAAGCCCAAACAGGATGGATAATATCTAGTACGGCGCATAACCTCTCCTCCGTTACTTTGATTGGTTACGCTAGTATTCCCCTCAATAGTCTTGATATACGTCGGGTAAACCGCCTCAACTAAACCGACGTGATCGGCAATGCGATCGCCCCCCCAGTCAAAAAAAACAATGTCCCCAACTCTGGCACTACCGTATAATTTCTTCTGTTTTTGAAACCAATTTACGCCGTAGGGACAAAAAGCAAAACCCTTGGAGTTTTGGATTCTTGGTAAAGGAAACTTAGCCGATTCAAAACACCAAGAGACAAACATCCCGCACCAGGGGGCAGCTTCAAACCCACGTTCGCCATACCACAAACCGTACTTACTTGCTTCACCCCGCTTGACTTTATAGCCTATCTGCCCTATTGCCACAACCAAAACATCATTTGCGCTCGTCATAATCTTCTCCTGAATTGGGAAAAATAAAGAGGCGAGGAAACGCTCCCGTTTAGGGACGGCGGCTTTTGTGTATGAAGCTTCATACACAAAACGCGCCTTAGCTTGTTCCACTCGCCTTACGACTTGTCAATGGTTGTTTAAATTCCTGAGCTTAGAGAAGTCATGGCTGGCTTCTCTTTTTTATTAAATAGCTGCTAGCTTCTAGCTTCTAGTTTCTAGCTTTTTTTGAAGAGCAAAAATCATTTTTAATATTTCGTCAATTTTAGCAATAACTAAGGTGCATTTTTCTTCAGAAATATATTCTAAATCTCTAGCTATATATGTTTGACACTGGACTTCATAACAACTCCCTTTAGATATGCTTAGAAAACAGCTTCTAGCTTCTAGCCTTTAGCTTCTAGCTAAAATTAAAGACCTACGTAGTTATTAGAGTTAATAAGATTGCAGCGTAGGCTTGCTAGGAGCTAGAAGCTAGAAGCTAGAGGCTCTTATCAATACTGAGGCTCTTCTTATTTGATTAGTTAAACCATATTTTTCTTCGTTTGGAAACGTAGAGCTTATTTTGTACAAATTAACAGTGAAACTATGTGCTTTTTGCCAAACCTTTAGCTTAGTAAAGTCTTGCATTTTATTAAGTAGTAAATATTATTATTTATTGTACTACAAAGCTAGAAGCTAAAAACTAAAAGCTAGGAGCTAATTTATGAAAGACTTTAACGATTTAATTTGGCAGAGGTATCGAGATAATTGCCGACGATTGAACAGGTTAGAGAAGCGATATTTTTTTGTGATGACTATTTTACTTATTTTAATCTTGACCTATGCTCAACTTTATTTTAGGCATTTTTAAAATTTTGCCCGACAAATTTTGGTACGTAATGGCAGGTTTTTTAGGAGTATCGAGTATCACGACCCCCATTGCGATCGCCTACCTAATTGTTAACTCTGGTTCAATAGAGTACAAGACAGGCGAAACAGAGGTTAACTTGAAAGGCAAGCAGATAATTAATCAAAGTTTAGACAACACCGCCAAATTAGAAGAGCAGATCGACAAGCTAATTCAATCGAATGTCGAGCTTACCCAGGCTGCTAAAGAAAAAAACGTCGCAAAAAAACTTACACCTGAAATTGCCAACGCAGAACAGGCTGCTGTTGAAAGCAAAATTAGACTTGAGGATGTTTCTAATACCAACAAAGAGTTAAAAGAATTTGTCGAACAATAGGTAAGCTAACTCGTAACTCGTAACTTATAACGTTACAAGTTACGGGTTACGAGTTACGAGTTAATGTAATAATGGAATCCACTATTACATTAACTATGCAAACGTATACCAAAAGAGAGATAGCGCATCTATTAGGCGTTTCCCCCAGAACAATTGCTGATGATTCTAAATTCTTACAGCTAAAACCAATTGAAGGCGATCGCGGGACAAAACTGTATAACAAAAACGACCTTAATTTAATTACTCAGTTAAGAGAGCATTGCGCGGATAAAGCTAACTCCAGAGAATCTTTCGTCGAGCGATCGCTCGGAGAAATAGTGCCTGAACCTGAGTTAAAGATTACTAAGATGAACAGTTCTGCTCTCGTTTCGGCAGTCCCCAAGCAAGATTTATTTAATAGTTATTGCGACCGGGATCCTCTATACGACCTAGATCTGCTCTCTAGAATAGCCGACAATAATTATCTTTTACCCACCTCAAGACTAGCCCCAATACTTAACTTATCTCCTCAGTACCTATGTACTTTGAAAAGCTACTTTTACTGTGGTTTTATAATCAAGCCCAAAACTAAGGAAAACGGACGGGTTTATTGGCAGGTTAGGGCAAACTAACTTATAACTCGTAACTCGTAACCTATAACGTTACAAGTTACGAGTTACGAGTTACAAGTTAATTAATAATGACTGGAATCGTCGAAGCCGTCGCCATCTCCGCAGCAGTAAGCCTGCTCAGTGCAGGACTTACTTATGCCCTAACTCCCACTTCTAAAATCCAAGGATCGAGACTTAGCGATCTGACTACGGCTAAATCTAACTATGGTGCTGCCCTGCCCTGGTGCTGGGGGACGGTGCGGGTTGGGGGGAATACTCTTTGGTCTACTTTTTTAGAGGAAACCAGCAAAAAGCAGAAGCAGGGAAAAGGAGCAAAGGTTCAGAGCGAAAACTATAGTTATTATGGTTCATTTGCCACGGCTTTTTGTGAGTGTCCTTTTCGTCCTTTGGTTGACATTCCTCGGCTTTGGGCAAACAAAGACCTAGTTTATTCAAAAGTTGGGGGAGCAAAAACCATAGCCCAAGGTGGCAAATTTGCCGAACAATATTTGCGCTTCTACTACGGCAACCAAACTCAAAATATCGATCCGCTCCTGGCAAATACCGAGCCGATATCAAATTACTCCTATGGCATTCCCGCGGGCAAAAGCGATCGCGATGCCTTTTTTAGATCCCTCGGCATCGACCCCGATCGAACTATTCTTACTCCTGGCTACAACCGTCGGGCATACGTGGTAGCTCAACGCCTACCCTTAGAAGAATTTTATAACCGCCTGCCAGGATTTGAGGCAGAATTAGTTGCCAGCCAAAACTGTAGCGTCGGGCAGATACTTGGGGATATATTTGGGCTATTTTACGAGCGCGATCGCTTTGACACGACTTTAGTTGATAACATCCCTGTAGATGGGTTTTTTCTTAATTCGGTTGAAGCTGCTAAAAATGCCGTCCAGTCTTTGCAGCAGGCTTACTTTTTTGATATCGTCGGGTCGGGGAGAGTAATTAAGTTTATCCCCTTAAATCATCCTAGAAATATCGTCAATTTAAGTGCTGCTGACTTAGCAGCACACGCATCGGGTACACAAAAGCCCCTCGACTACGAGATAGAGGAAGCAGATACTACCTCTTTACCATCCCAGGTAAAAGTTACCTACATCGACAGGGACCTTAACTACGATCAAAATGAACAGAGCAGTAGCCTTGAGGTGCGCAAAAACTATAACGAAAATATTACTACTTTAGGATTAAACATCGTGATGACGGGCAGCCAAGCTGCTACCATCGCCGATCGCGCGATGTTTTTGGCATGGGTGCAGTACCAAAAATATAAGTTTTCCCTACCCCCTGCCTACCTAGATTTAGAGCCATCCGACCTAGTGGCAAATCTTTTTGATGAGTCGGGAAATCCGATTAAGCTTACCCAAGTCAGAACTGGGGCAGATTTTTCGCTCCAGTGTGAGGGAGTCCGCTACGACACCAGCTTTTTTAACTTTATCCGCACCCTAGAATCTGGCAGCGTTACCGTAGGTGTCGCTCAATATAACGTGGCGATTACCACCACAGGCACGCCCCTATCCGTTGCCGATAGCGCGGGCAATACCTATACCCAAGGCACGGACTATACCGTCACTGGGAATACAATTACGCCAAAGAGCGGTGGGGCGATCGCAGCGGGGACAAACTTAGTTATCAGCACCACCGCCACCCCTACCCAATCGGATACAGAGTTAGGCACGATTATCGACCCAGGTGAAACTGGGCTATTAGTATTGGACATCCCCTTAATTAGTGACACCGATGCCGACTATACCGTATACCTAGCTGCTGGCGGGGGCGATAGCTGGAATGGAGCTAGTATATACGCTTCTACTGATAACTCGCGCTACACCTTCGCCACGACTATTGATACCTATAGCGTTTATGGATTGATCCTTGGCAGCCTTGGAGCTTCGGGTAACGTCACGGTGCGGGTCAACAGAAGCGAACTTGAGAGCATTACAAATAGCGATCTTGCTCTCGGTTTTAACTTGGCTCTTATCGGCAACGAAATAATCCAGTTTAAAACCGCACAGTTAACCGATGTTAATATTTATTTACTAAGTGAATTGACTCGTGGCTTGAGAGGTACCGAGCCTCACGTTGCTTCTCACGCAGCCAACGAAAGATTTGTTTTACTCACGGGGACAAACGCCGTACTGGGTAGAATAATTGCTGCCTCTACCGATATCGGACAAACACGCTACTTTAAGGCATTATCTACTGGACAATCTCTCGACGAGGTGACTCCTGTAACTATTAACTACCTAGCTATTGCCCAGCGTCCCTATGCTCCCGTAAACCTAGCTGCAACTAAAAACGCGGTAGGCGATATTACAATTACCTGGCAGCGTCGCGATCGCCATGCTGCCCTGCAAACAAACAACCCCCCATTGTCAGAAGACACGGAGGGTTACAACCTAAATATATTGAGAACAAATAATGCAGTCGTCAGAAGCATTACAAGCAGTACGAGTTCTTACACCTATCAAGCTACCGAACAAGTAACAGATTTTAACAGTCTGCAAACCAGTATAACCGTACAAGTTGCTCAAGTCAGTACAAGCGTGGGAAATGGAGCTTTTGCAAAAGCTACTTTAACCCCAATCTACACCGAACCGCTTCCCGCTATAAGCTCTTTTACTCCAATATCTGGTCAAGATGGGCAATCAATTACGATTACGGGTACAAACTTGGCTCAAGTCAGCAGAGTTGAGATTAACGGAGTGATACAAAGCAACTTATCTGTAGTGGATAACAACAATATCGCTTTTGTAATCGCTGCGGGGACAAAATCGGGAGCGATTAAAGTCGTCACCACAGGAGGCAGCGCTTTTAGCCAGCTACCTTTGTTAATCCAACTGTATTTAAGCAGTCACCTGCTCGTTACCAGCAACAGATCTCTTGTAGCAACTGACAATAATAAATTTTTAAACTGCCAGTCAACACAGCAGATTGTCCTTACCTTAGATTCAACCTTGGTTTATCCAGGTTTTCAGGTAACAATCAGGAAAAAAGGAACGGGAGACATCTTTTTAAACCCAGTCACAGGACAGGTCTTAGAAGCGGTAGGAAATTTGATTACGGTGCAGTTTACTGCCGTATACCTAACCTATCAAGGGCAAAATCTTTGGATCGCAGTGGGCGCATTTGTCTAGCCACGGTTAAAATTGCTAAGGCGCGTTTTGTGTATGAAGCTAAGGCGGCTTTTGGGACAGAATCTTCTGACCCAAAACGCGCCGTTCATACACACTCATCCGCCGTGACGAATATATATTTTTTTACCTATATGCCCACCGTCTACGCTTCTGGCAACCCAGACTCTAACGGTTATCTACAAGGGCTTGCCTGTACTACGGCATCTTCCTTGATTAGCCAAATTCGCGATATATTAACTCAAGCAGGCTGCACGGTAGATAGTTCGCAAATTGGAGCGACCATACCCACAATTAAAGTTACGGGAATCGACGGCGGCGACTCCTGTTACACGATTTGGAAAGTGCAATCCGTATCGGGCAATCAAAAAAAACTTACAATCCAGGGCGATCTTACAGGTACGGAAGCTGCTGGAAATCTTAGCACTCCTGTAGAAATTCCTTTTTACGAAGGAGTGGGGGCAAAGCTTTACCTGAGTACCGATGCAGCAGGAGGAGTAGTCTTTATTAATAACGGCGATTATACTAGCAAATCGGCTCACTTTGGCTTTTTAGAGCGCACCACCCCAAACCCCACCTATTGGATGGTAGGTATGCTAGACCCTTGGCTCGATAGCGCGCAAATTGCCACTGATATCTATAACAACAAGTGGTTTTTTATGCACCGCTATTTTACAAGCAGCAGCGAATCTAAACTCACTCCAATTGGAGCATATCAGCTACTCTGGGACGCTATGGCAATTACAATGACTAGAGATCCTTCAAACAGTTACACCACTTCAACTACAAACAACACAGCCAACATAACCTATAGACCTTGGCTGGGTAACTTTGACTCGGTTACGGGTAAACCCAATTTAGGGCTTTACGGCTATTTTATTGGCGGAGCGACACTAGCTTCTTATGTTGTTGCCAATAAAGGAGAGTCTGGCGAAAAAGCAGTCGCACTGCATTTTCCAGGATCCGTCCGTTTCGCGCGAACTGGTCTTGCTTCTTTAGCAACAGCCAGACAATTTCAAGCTCTCAGTGGGCGCAAGTTTATTAGCGGGGGAGCTTTGGGGGAATTTCAAGGTTTTGCAATTTCAGCATAAATTTGCTCAAAACTGTAAAAATCTAAGGCTCCTGTTACCAAAGTTGTTGTCGGCAAATAGTTAAGCCCAAAGTCTTTAAAGTAAAAATCTAAGGCTCCTGTTACCAAAGTTGTTGTCGGCAAATAGTTAAGCCCAAAGTCTTTAAAGTAAAAATCTAAGGCTTCTGTTACCAAAGTTGTTGTCGGCAAATAGTTAATTCCACGATCGAACAGATAAAAATCTAAGGCAGGATCGACAATGCCTGGAATAACTGGTTCTGCTATAGCTTGAGAAACAATGCCAGCAATGGGAAAAAACATCTTTTTAAATCCCATCTCCTAATAATTGTTGCCCGATAAAATCTTGATAATATTGCTCGGCAGTGGTATTTTCAAGTACGTTTAAACGTACTTGAAAATTATAGTCTTTTAAGGCTGTGGTGTATCCAGAAGTCCCATTTAAAGTAGCTAATAAATGATTCTGGAAAATGTTAAAAACAGGACTATTAAAAATAATTGAATATAAAATAATTTTTATTTTTAGCCTATTGCTATAGGTAGCTAAAAAATCATTTAAATCTGCAACAAAAGAAGCAGTTGGGGAAAAAGAAGTTCCAGAATGATAGGTGGGGTCGGCTTCATTAATCCAAATTAAATATATTGCTTTAGGCTGGTAGTAAGCTGTCATCAGCCTCAGCCAGCGCTCGTCGCCAAAATTAATTTGAATTACCTTTTGATTCATCAGTTCGACACTGCCATAAACCCGCTCAAAGAGCGTTTGTTTTAAGCTTTGAAGCGCAGTGTTTATAGTTGGAATGCTGCTATTCATAGACCCAGATGTATCGAGAAAAATATAAACTGTTGTCTCTCTATCGATAAAATCTAAAATTCCAAATCCTTTATCTGGCACTGCCTGAATCTTTAACCCTGATAAATTAAATAAAGCATCATCCTCCCCAGCAGCCTCGAACTTGAGATTCAAGTTATCGCTATCAAAGCGAACCTTATAACTCTCGCCCAGATTAGCAAAAGGAAACTCGGCTGCCTTGCCCCTGGCACAATAGAAATAGCCCAGAATCTTATCTATTTCAGCGCGATCGTAATTCCTACCGCCCAGGTCGAATAAAATCTGGCTATCTTCTCGCTTGGCTTCACGACGGGTATAGCCAGATCCAAGCTCTAGCTTGTTGGTTGAATGACTATACTTTTCAATCGTGTCATAAACTATCCCTAAATCTAATTCCTCAGTTATTTCAGGTAAAGGAGGAATGACCCAAGGTAGGGTCAAGGGAATGCGTCCTTCGACGACGAACACGCTTTCTAGTCTGTATATAGAAGCTTTGATATCTGGATCGTAACCTTCAAGTTTAAAGCCAATCTCGTCAGCTTCAAACCAGACGGGTACGTCAAATTCAAAGTTACAGGATAAAATTGCCCCCCAAATTTGGTAGGGCTGTTTCATTCTATAGAAAAGAGATGCGATCGCGAATAAGATAACTATCAAACGAATTAATGGCAAAAAGAAAGCAGCAATGGCAAATTATTGCTCATATAATCCAACGCCTCAGTCATAGAATCAAAACCGTGAACTCTTAATAGATTGAGAACCCAGCTTTTGAACAACGAAATATTAGTCGATGCTTTCCCCTGGAGTACTGGACTAGTATCTTCTTTGGTTACGACATCCTTAACCCAATGCAAACGATTCTCGATAGTCCAATGTCGTCGAATACCTTGAGGAATAAGAGAAGAAGTCGGCGGTAAAGAACTAATGTAATAAGTAGCTGAGTCCGATTCATAATCGTGATTACCTCTTGTTCCCGAACGGAAAATTTTAATAATGCTATGAACTCCTACCCATCGAGGATCGAGGTTTGACGGCGGAGAAAATACTTCTACAGTTCGATGAGTTAGTCGATTTCTCGTCTTTTCCGTCTGCTCGAAGCAACTAACTGCCTTTGTACTCATTGCCTGAGATTCAATTTGCCGATATAGTGTTTTTTGATTTCTTTTGACCACAATTAAGTAGTTGTTACCACTATTAATGATTGCTGATACCGTTTTTTTTGACAGTGTAGGGCATCCATTGTGAAGACGACTCCTTTTAAATCTAGTAATTCCAATAAATCTTGTACGGCGACAATCTCACTTTGTTTCTTATTTTCCATTATCTTTATCCCTAAAATTTCGCCTCGATAGTGGCTGAAAGCCGAAACCATCATCACGAAATTTTGCTGTTTACCATAACAGTCATTAACGGTGTTTTTCAGGCTTTTTCCATCGATGGCAACCCATTGACCATCACTGTTGTAAGTATATTGAGATGCCCAGTCATTAAAGGTCTGAGCTACTGCCTCATAATCTAAGCTCATCATCACTCTTCTGATGGTCGAGTAAGATCCCACTCTTGCTTGTCGAATCTTTAGAGTTTCAATTAATTGACGACGATGCCGTTCGATAAATCTGCCTAAACCTCGGTATCCCCAATAACCGCTCATGATTCCCAAAATCATGATTAATAAGATGAGCCACAGAGGATGCCTTCGACCACCTGCTTCTCGTTCATCAGGTATTTGTTTTAGATATTCAATTAAACTCTTCTCTAAATCTTTTGAAGTCATTTTGCATCTAAATCAAGCATTTACTTTAATCTACATGACTTTGTTCGAGAATGAAACAGCCCTACCCTTAATAAGGGGAGACAGCGCGTTGTGGGGGTTTCCCCCATTGTAGCGACTGTCGTGGGCTAGGGGGGATCGATGATTTATTGAATGCCTGGGGGGAGTGTCCCAAAGACGCTTGGCGAAATTTAGTAAGCCCATTTTTTTAAAGTAACTTGTGCGAACTGGAGCGTGTGTAACTCGTAACCTATAACGTTATTTGTTACGAGTTACGACTTACGAGTTAGTTTTCCCAAAGCCTACCAATTACGAAACCCAACCCCCACATTACGTCCCCCAATAGCAGCCTTGTTCTTGCTTTTAGCTATGCGATTTCTCAAATATTTCTGGCGTTCGTAAAGACTTGCCAGATCGTTGTACCTGACCTTGCGCGTGCCAATATAGTATTCGGCTACATTTTTAGAGGACAGTTTTGCGATCGCCTCTGTGACTGCTTCTAGTTCGATTTCATCTGGGGTTCTCGTCTCAAGTTCGCTCAAGTTTTCAAAACTGGGACAGACAAGTAAATCAGTCGATCCTAAAGTAGTTTTATCCATACCGTTTACATAAATTGCAAACTGAGCTTTATATTTTCCTGGCTGTAAAACTTTAGTAAGGGTTGAGGCGATCGCAAATTCAAAACCATTGATACCCCCGTTAGCAGTGACAGTAAGAGTGTTTTTTCTGCCTACAATAAATACCTTGAGAATATCATTTACAGGGTCATAATCTGATATATGTTCCCACCAAGATACGCGATCGCCTTGAGTAAATTGAGTAGGGATATTAAAGATCATTTTCTTCTTTTCCTAGTTCTGCTGCGAACAAGCGAGACTTGCCCTTGCGCCTGACGGCGACGCGGGCTTCCTCGCTCATTCTTGTTGTTTTGTTCGGAGCTACTCCGAACAATTGTCTTAGGCTTGTCGTTAGTATCCGAGACACTAATTTCCTTGAAGCTTAGATTTTCCTTATTCTGAGCTTTAAGTTTTTCTTCCAAACTACTCCAGCTTACGCGACTTATTCCACAAAGTTCGGCAGCAGCTAGGGCATAAACAGCAGTATCGAGTACCTCATTTCGCACCCGGGGCAAGACTTCCCAAACTAAATATGGTCTACCATTAGTGTGCTTAGTTACCTGTACCTCAGAGCAAAATCCTTCGTACCAATTTGTGTCCAAATCATTAGGGAAATTGAGATATTTTGCCCCAGGATTTTGAATTTGCGACCTAGAGTACAGAGTTTCTTTAGCCAAATCTACGCCAATTTTATACAGCTTAATCCCTCGCTTGAGCTTTTCCCCCCTATAGTTTATTTGTTGAGTCGTTGGTTTGCCATCAAAGGCTTATCTCCAGATACCCCTTTGATGGCAAACCAATGAGAGGACTTAAATTTACGCACCCAATAGTAAACTTCTTGAGTTAGGTATCCAGAGTCAATACAAGTAGCTCTAACTCGTAATTCGCCACCTGATACATGAGGATAGCTTTTACTAGTCACTTGATAAAGCTGCTCCCACACATCAGGCTGTAGCGGATCGCCCATAATTTTTTCGTAGCGAATTACATAAGCCTCTTCTCCTCTGCCCCAGCCCCAAATAGCAACTTCAAGGCGATCTGCCTGCACGTCTACTCCCGCCGTCAGCATTACTGCACCATCAGGACAAGTCCCCTGTTTATAGCCCGATTGACAAGCGCGATCGCGCAGATTTTGCCAGTCTAGTTTTTCTCCTTCTAATAACTCAAACGGCAAACCCAGTGTAGCGTTCCAAAATACCTGTAGCTTTTGACGATCGCTACGGGAAGATTCGTAGTCAAGACACAGATCCTGCCAACTTTTCCAGGGGGAATAAAAGCGGTTGATGTGAAAACCGATATGTCTGGGGTCTTTAGCTACTGCTGTTGCCTGCCACTGTCCTTGCTGTAACATGACCGCCTTATATTTTTCCTCTATCGGGCGATCGCAGGACTCACAGATATAGTAAACTCCCGAACTAGGATCGGCAGTTTCTAGATCTTTATCTGCATATTGAAAACGCTCCCAAACCAAATGCTGGCGATGACCGCAATGAGGACAGGGGACAAAAAAACGACGGCGATCGCTTTGGTTAAATTCATCTTCAATGCGCGAATTTTGTTTAATTGACGGGGTGGAAACTAAAAACACCAGCCAGTTCCAGAACGTTTCCGTTCTTTGAACAGCCAGCTTTACGGGATCGCCCTCTTTTCCCGCGCTAGGAGGGTATTTATCAATCTCATCGCCAAAGTACGCCCTGATGCTCATCGATGCCAAAGAACTAGGCGAATTAGCTCCAGCCAGACGCAAAAAACCCCCTGCAAACATCTTCATCAGGATGGTTGAGGTCGCGTTACGTGACTTTTGAATTATCTTTTTGCTGACTGGCTTAACGTTAACGATCGCACTACTCAACTTCTCCTTGCTAAACATCTCGGCCATATCCGTAGTCGGCTGAGTCATCATCATCGAACAAGGATCGAGATCGATTAAATAGCAAATTACCATCAGCAGGATAATCGTCTTGCCAATCTGGGCGCTGCACATCAAACTTACTTTTTGTACGCCAGCTTCACAGACAGCATCGAGTATTCCACGCTGATACGGCGCACGGCTGGGGTACCATTTTCCAGGTTCGGCACTAGTTTCGGGCAGTTCAAAGTTTTCTTCTCCCCACTCAGAAATCAACTGTCTTTTTGGCGGGGTAAACTCCGCTAGGGCATGATTTAAAAGAGTCGTGGCTTCCATCTTTTAAATATGCCACTAAAGGTCTGCCACCTGTGCGATCGCGATCGCAATCTGGTACTTAACATAACTTTACCAAGTAAAAGTCATTTTTAACCAATCGGCTTCTCCAACGATTGCCTTAATCTTTCCTTAACTTTCGATCACCATTTTTAATGTTCAGTTTTTTGTTTGACAAAATATTTTCAAAAAGATACTTATTGATATTTGTAATCGGCTGTAAAATGGTTTTTAAAGTAATTAAATCAGTTCCGCCTGGTAGATAAATCAACTCAATAGCAGACAAAGGAATATTAACCCAACCAGTTTTTTGAGAAAAACACCATTTCCCATTAGGCAGCTCGGCTAAATCTTTTTCAGCAGCATTAAGTATTGATGAGAAAAGAAATCTACGCGATGACTGAGATGTTAAAACTATCGACCCGTCCAATTCAAGACAATATGTTTTTTCATCCCATTGGTAAAAAGTAACAAACAAATTATTTTCAATCATTACATGAGTCGCCATACCACCATTCATACTATTCTGAATCAGGTGCAAAAATAGGATCTTCTAATAAATCCTCTTCAACATCAACATCAACATCAATAGAATTTTCTTGAAGATTTTCTGGGAAATTTTTATTTGTTTTGATCGCCTAGTTCAATCAAGGCCTCATCAATTACCTGCCTAAGTTTAATTTCCATATCCTGTGGCTTATCCATACCCGACAACTCTAAAGCAAGTTTTGCAGGTAAGCTAATAAGCTTTGCCTTAGTTTTAGCGATCGCACTTTGCCAAGTATTTAAGACATCTTCTGCGACAACAAGTTTACCTTCCAACAAATCTGCCTCCATATTTTTGATTCTGGCGATCGCTTTGCGTTCGGCTACCTCTTGAGTTAGCTTTTGCAGCAGCAGTTCGGCTTTAGGATTATCCTTTAATCTAGTCACTTCAGCTTCTAGCTGCCCAATACGATACCTGAGCGCGCTAATTAGCCCATATTTGCCATTCTCGCGCTCTAAATAACCCTGTGCTGCCCAATTTTCCACCGTGCGGTAGTTAACACCAACAATCTTGGCAACCTCAATTGCCGACAAATACTGTTCCATAGGCTAATAATTCCCTTACCTATAGACCACCACCACAAGGGTTTAAAAATTTTTTTGCACCTAGAAATGTCCTGCGCTTTTGCCAACCGCATACATCTAGGCTCACGGAGTACCTTGGCTTTTTAGATCGAATATAGATCGCAGTGATTTTAATGTGATTTGTTAATTCTTAAAACCCTTGTTATTCAAGTGTCAGAGGGGAGACTTGAACTCCCGACCCTCGGCTTATGAGTCCGATGCTCTAACCAACTGAGCTACTCTGACTAATTAGCTACCAAAATACATAGTAGCAAAAAAAGCCACAAGATAAAAAGTATTTACCTGAAATTT
The DNA here is from genome assembly GCA_965218645.1 of Waterburya sp. Classification (GTDB taxonomy): domain Bacteria; phylum Cyanobacteriota; class Cyanobacteriia; order Cyanobacteriales; family Xenococcaceae; genus Waterburya. The sequence continues at coordinate 630,285 of OZ244627.1, forward strand.
TTGCTCATGATATATAGATGGATGTGCAACTAGTTTAGTAGAGTCGATCTGGAACTATATCTAGTAAGCAAGATGAGGCAAGAAGTCTCAGCATCGATTGAACGAAATTGACAAAGAGCAACTGTTGAAAGGTGTTTTAAGTGTCAAGATGCACGAGTGAAATTAAAAAGATTATATCCTCTGACTACCTATCATAATTAATTTGGTGAACTATTAAGCATCGCAGTTTTGATTTTCGGAGCGAGCGATCGCCTTGAACCTTAACATAATCTGCAATAACAAATGCTAATTTATCTACCAAAAACCCTGAAAGCGATCGCGCCTATTAGATATTCTGTTGACAAACAATGTAAACTCTTAACTTGTCACCAACGATTATTAGCTGATTAAAAGACGTATATTTAGGCTTGAGGTCTATTAAAATATTTATAAATTATGATTTGCACGAGCTTTAATTATTTAATTAATCTATAAAAGTCTGGAGAAAATTTGCCGTTCTACTAGACAATGAAGTAACTTGTGAATATTAAGAACTTATAAATTGAAATATTACTGTGTCTAAACTTAACTGGTTGATTTCTTTGATAGCTTGCGCTGGCATTACTAGTATATCTTTGCCAGTTAGGGGACAAGCCGTACTACCATACATACCTAAGCTAGATTCACAAAAACTAGAAGCACAGGGGCTGCAACTGCTTCAAGACGCAGTACAGCTAATTCGCTTTCAGCAGTACGATCTAGCATTACCTAGAGCCGAATTAGCGACTCAGTTAGCTTCTGGCAACTACGAAACCTGGTTCATTCTTGGAAGTCTGTATGTTCAAGAAAAAAAGATTAATAAAGGTATAAAAGCTTTAGAAAACGCGGAGGCTCTTGCCCCAAAAGAAGAAGGTATTTTATTTAGTTTAGGTAATGCTTATTTTCAGCAAGGTGATTATGAAGCAGCCAGAGACAAGCTAGAAGCAGGATTAAAAATAGAGAAAAATTCTCCAGAAGCATTATTTGATTTGGGTAATACCTATCTCAAATTATCTGAGTTTGACCAAGCAATTGAATCCTATGAAACAGCTTTTGCTCAAGAAGCAACTTTTTGGCCCGCACTGAATAATGTGGGTTTGGTAGAATATGAGCAAGGCGATCGCGATAAAGCAATTGAGAAATGGCAGTCTGTACTTAAAGTAGACGGCAAACAGGCAGAGCCTCAACTAGCTTTGGCTGTAGCTCTGTTTACCGAGGGAGATGTCCAAAAAGGGGTTGAATTGGGTAAAGCAGCTTTAGCAATTGATAACCGCTATGCAGATATTCAATTTTTACAAAACAACCTTTGGGGAGAAAAGTTAATTGAAGATACCCGTAAGTTTTTGAACAATCCGCAAATACAGGAGATGGTTTCTAACTTCAAGGATTCACCAGCAGAAGGGACAGAACTTCCCCCTTTACCTTAGATGTGAGCTTAAATGAAATAGTATTGAAAAGGCAACAGGTAAAAGAAAAAGTAATTATCCTTGTTTACTTTGCCATATCAAACAATAATATTTCACTATCTTGACTATTTCCGGCGATCGCAATTTTAGTTTCATCAGTAACTGCCGCGCCATCCCCAGCCTGGAGTAGTTTTTCGTTTAGCAACACTGCTCCTTTTGCTACCTGTAGCCAAGCTACGCGGTCATTTTTGATTTCGTGAGTCAAGCGATCGCCAGAAGTTAAGCTAGCTAAATAAAGATCTACATCTTGATGAATAGTTACTGAGTTGTCTCGCCCATCTTTTGAGCCTACCAATCTTAATTTGCCTTGTTTTGCTTCAGGGGCAAATTTTTTTTCTTCATAGCTAGGTTTTAAGCCTTTTTGCTCTGGCATAATCCAGATTTGTAGTAAATGAACAGGCTCGGTGTCTGAAGCATTGAATTCGCTGTGTCTAACCCCTGTCCCTGCCGACATTCGCTGCACGTTTCCTGGGCGAATTGTTGAACCATTGCCCATACTATCTTTATGTGCCAATTCTCCTGAGAGGACATAAGAGATAATCTCCATATCTTGATGTCCGTGAGTACCAAAACCTTTGCCTGGTATTATTTTATCTTCATTGATTACTCGTAAGCTGGCAAAACCCATCTGTTGTGGATCGTAATAGTTGCCAAAAGAAAAGCTATGTTTGCTATCTAGCCAGCTAAAGTTGGCTGTACCCCTTTCTGCTTGAGGACGAATTGTAATCATCTAGTTTAACCTCCTTTGTTTTAAGCTGATATAAATATTATGAATTAGATCAAAACAAAAGACAATATCATATTAGATAGACATATTGTATCTATTTTTTCTACAATCTATGGATAAGTTTGCCAGTATGGAAGCCTTTGCTCAAGTAGTACGCTCAGGTGGCTTTGCTGCTGCTGCCAGAAAGATGGGTGTATCCCGTTCAACTGTAAATAAGTTAGTAATCAACTTAGAAAATGAATTAAAAGTACAGCTACTACAGCGCAGCACCCGTCAGGTTAATCCCACACCCACAGGACTAGCTTTTTATGAACGATGTGTCGATATATTAGCGGAGGTGGAAGCAGCAGAAATTGCCGTGTCTCAGCTACAAACAGAACCAAAAGGAACGCTAAAAATTAATGCGCCTATGTCCTTTGGCACTTTACATTTAGGTAAGGCGATCGCCGAATTTATGGCTCAATACCCAGATTTGCAGGTACAGCTAACTCTAGACGATCGCTTTATCGATCCAATTGCCGAAGGATACGATCTAACCATTAGAATTGCCCAACCTGAGACATCTCCTAACCTGGTATGTCAGGCGATCGCTCCTATATCCAGAGTTCTGTGTGCTTCTGGTAGCTATCTCAAACGCCATGGACTGCCTAACCATCCTTTAGAGTTAAGGGAACATTCCTGTCTGCATTATGGGCAGATAGTGACAGGAAACCAATGGCAATTAATTAACAATAAGCAAGAGTATCAGGTGACAGTTAAGGGCGTATTTTGTTCCAATAATGGCGAAGTATTAAAAGATGCAGCAGTTAAAGGTTTGGGTATTGCGCTGCTGCCCACCTTTATTATTAAACCAGAACTAGAGGCAGAAACTCTGGCGATCGTTTTACCTGACTATCAACCACCAGCAATTTCTCTCTGCCTTATATATCCTTTGAATCGACATTTGAATACTAAAATTAGACTATTTACTGAGTTTTTTAAGCAACATTTTGAGGGTAAATAGTTAAAGTACCAATACCGTTCGGTTAAGCCCCCCAGCCCCCAAATTTGGAGGAGTAAGATTCGTTAAAGTCCCCCAATCTTGGTAGGGCTGTTTCATTCTAGAGTTAGATCATGTAAATTGGTTTAAAAACCTAATTTAACCGCTCAATGAATTCAAAAGACCTAAATTACAGTTTAATCGACTATCTAAAACAAATACCTGATGAACGAAAATCTGGTGGTAGAAGACATTCTCTGTGGCTAATCTTATTAATTATGATTTTAGGAATCATGAGCGGTTACTGGAGATACAGAGGTTTGAGCAGATTTGTCGAGCGACATCGTCGTCAATTAATCAAAACTCTTGAAATCCCACAAGCAAGAGTGGGATCTTACTCAACCATTAGAAGAGTAATGATGAGCTTGGACTATGAGGCAGTAGCAATTGTATTTAATGACTGGGCATCTCAATATACTCATAATAGTCAAGGTCAATGGATTGCTATCGATGGCAAAAGCTTGAAAAATACTGTTAATGACTGTTATGGTAAACAGCAAAATTTTGTCATGATGGTTTCTGCTTTTACTCATGAGCGTGGCGAAATCTTAGGATTGAAAGTCATGGAAAATAAGAAACAGAGTGAAATTGTCGCGGTACAAGACTTATTGGAATTATTAGACTTAAAAGGAGTCGTGTTCACAATGGATGCTTTACATTGCCAAAAAAAACCATCTCTACAATTATCGCCAGTAAAAATAATTATTTAATTGTAGTTAAAAAAAATCAAAAAACACTGCATTTCTCTAATCAAGTCTCAAACACTCAATACAAGTGCAATTAATTGTTTTGAGCAGACTGAGAAAACTAGAAATCGACTAACACATCGAACTGTAGAAGTGTTTTCTCCTCCATTGGATCTTGACGAGCGTGGGACTAAAGTTGGTAGTATCGTTAAAGTTTTCCGTTCGCGAACAAGAGGCAATCACGATTATGAATCTGATTCGGCGACTTATTATATTAGTTCTTTAGCACCAACTTCTGCACTAATACCTCAAGGTATTCGACGACATTGGAGTATCGAGAATCGTCTGCATTGGGTCAAAGATGTCGTAACTCAAGAAGATACTAGCCCTCAGCTTCAGGGCAAAGCCGCGACTAATATTTCTTTGATTAAAAGTTGGGTTCTTAACTTACTAAGAGTTCATGGTTTTGATTCAATGACCGAGGCTTTAGATTATATGAGCAATAATTTATCATTATTACTATCTTTCTGCCATTAATCGAGTTATTAAGTATTTTATTCTCGATTGCATCCCTTCAATTGAGAATGAAACAGCCCTACGATGAGGAGGGGGGATTTAGGGGGCGAACGAAATAACTTGAAAGACTAACCGAACAGTATTGGTTAAAGTACAACATTACATATCAGCAACGCCTATTTTTGAAAAGAAATAGATCGCCCAGAATTAGAAAAATATCACTTATCGTTTTAAATAAGCTCGCGCCATATAAAAACAGGCAATGCTTTTTCCATCTATAGGTTCTCCTGCTAAGATAGCTTGTTCTAATTCTTCTTCCGTCATTAACACTACCTCCATATCTTCATCTTCGTCTTGCTGGGGTGGTGTTTCTAGCTTTTCTAAATCCTGCGCTAGAAAAGCATAAATATATTCATCAGAATATCCAGGGGCAAGGATAAATTTGCCCATATCTTGCCAAGCATTTGCTCGATATCCTGTTTCTTCTTCTATTTCTCGTTTGATTGTCTCAAATGGAGACTCGTTAGCTTCTACTGTCCCTGCGGGAAATTCTAATAGTCTGCCATTAACGGTAAAGCGATATTGTTTGACTAAAACAAACTTACCGTCTGAAGTTACAGGCACGGCTAAAGCTCCCCCAGGATGGCGGATACATTCCCATTCTCCCTCAACGCCATTAGGTAAACGCAGTTTGATTACTTCGTAGTCAAATTTACGACCTTTATAAAAAAGTTTTTGCTCTAGAATTTCTGGTGGTTCGTTACCTACAGACATGATAGTTATTTAAGATTATTGCCAGCATTATACATTTGCCTAGAAGTCAAAAGTCATAAAGTTACTTCCTACTTCTTACTTCTGCGAAACATTATTAGGTTCATGAAGTAAAAAATCAGCCAGTCCTAAGTATCTAATTCCTTGCGGGGTAATTTCAAAACGGCAGGGCAAAACTTCAACTCCTTGGATCACAGCTTCACGGAGTAATTCACCATATATAGGATCGCAGCGATCGCTCGGAGCGAAAACATCACAGTCACTACGATTAATAAAATATAGCATTACTGGTTTTGCTTCGGTTACTAAAGCAGTCAATTCTTTTAGGTGCTTTTGTCCGCGAAGGGTAACTGTGTCGGGAAATAAAGCTACATTATCGGTACTTAGGGTAACGCTTTTAACTTCGAGGTATATTGGTAGTTGGGTATCTTCTCCCGTCAGCAAAAAATCAACTCGACTTTTTTTATCCTTGCCATAGGGAACTTCTGAACGCACGTAACTATATCTAGATGCCAATTCAGGAAATAGATTTTGCTCTAAAGCAAGTTTAATCACCCGATTAGGCATTGCTGTATTAATTCCTACCCAGGCAGAGTTTACCGCAATCATTTCCCAGGTGTATGCTAGCTTGCGTTTAGGGTTATTATTTTTAGATACCTGGACTAAACTTCCTGGGGTACAGTTGCCCGTCATGGGTCCGGTATTGGGACAATGAGCCGTAATTATTTCTCCTGTGGCTAACTCAATATCGGCAAGAAATCTTTTGTAGCGTTTGATTAGTTTGCCTGGAAGAAGAGGGGAATATTGATATATTAGGCTCATGCTTAATTATTAAACAAAGACGAAGCTAATTTTATCAGTATTTATCAAAAAGAAGATCTTTTGTTCGAGTAGGATAAAGTCATAGTAATAAAGATAGTATCAGCACTGATTCATGCCCTCTGACAAGCATAATAAAACAGACAGAAACATCATTACCGACTGCCGTAATATCGATAAATCAAAGCTTTCACCGATGTATCAACATTATGTTGAAGTGAAAGAAAAGTACCCTAATGCTTTGTTGCTGTATCGGGTTGGAGATTTTTTTGAATGCTTTTTTCAAGATGCTGTTACGATTGCCAGAGAATTAGAGCTAGTTCAAACCAGCAAGGAAGGGGGAAAAGAATTAGGCAGAGTGGCAATGACAGGAGTACCTCATCATGCCTTGGAACGTTACAGTACAATGCTGGTAGAAAAAGGTTATGCGGTGGCAATTTGCGATCAGGTAGAAGATGCTAGAGAGGCGACTGCTGAAAAACGGATGGTACGCAGAGAAATCCAAAAGCTGCTCACTCCTGGTACTTTGACTGATGATGGAATGTTGCAAGCGCGTCAAAATAATTTCCTGGCTGCCATTGTCGTTGCAGGAGAACATTGGGGTTTGGCTTATGCAGACATATCTACGGGAGAGTTTTTTACTAGCCAGTCCAGCGAATTGAGTTCTTTAACTTTAGAATTGCTGCGTTTACAGCCATCAGAAGTATTGTTACCCGCTAATGCCCCAGATGTTACTGGTTTACTGCGCCCAGGTGAAAAATCTGAGTATTTAGCTGATTATTTGCCCGATAGCTTTTGTTATTCCTTGCGATCGCAACAGCCATTTACTTTAATTGAAGCTAGCCAAAGACTTAAAGATACATTTGGGGTAAGCTCTTTAGAAGGAATGGGCTGTGCCAATATACCGTTGGGGGTTCGGGCTGCGGGTGGCTTATTAGAGTATGTCGAGGATACGCAAAAAGCTTATCAAGTGACCTTGCAACCCCTTCGCACCTATAGCTTGGCAGACTATTTAATTTTAGATCATCAAACTCGCCGTAATTTAGAGATTACCCAAACGATTAGAGACGGAACGTTTCATGGTTCTTTACTTTGGGCATTAGATCGCACCAGTACGGCAATGGGCGGTAGAGCTTTACGCCGTTGGATGCTGCAACCTTTGATTGATATTAAAGGCATTGGCGCAAGACAAGACACAATTAAAGAACTGGTAGAAAATACTTCTATGCGTCAGGATTTACGCTCAATGTTGCGTAAAATATACGATATTGAAAGATTATCGGGTAGAGTTGCTTCTGGTACGGCTAATGCACGGGATTTGCTGGCTTTGTCTGAATCTTTGATTAAATTAAGCGATTTATCGGCGATCGCCTCTTTTGGTTCTTCTCCTTATCTCAAAGCCTTACATAAAATTCCTCCAGAGTTGGAACAGCTTGGGGTATATGTAGTTGAGCGTTTAGTTGAGTCTCCACCTCAACATCTTAAAGAAGGAGGAATTATCAAAGACGGTATCGATTCCCGACTAGATGAAATTCGTCAAAGACTAGAAGATGATAAACAATGGCTAACAAACCTGGAAGTAACCGAAAGAGAACGGGTAGGTGTAGCTAATATTAAAGTGGGCTACAACAAAACCTTTGGCTATTACATTAGTATGCCCCGCTCTAAAGCTGCTCAAGCTCCAGATAACTATCAGCGCAAACAAACTTTAACCAACGAAGAAAGATACATTACTTCGGAGTTAAAAGAGCGGGAAACCAGAATATTAACGGCAAAAGACGATTTAAATAATCTCGAATACGATATTTTTACTGAATTAAGAGCTACCGTTGCCGAAAAAGCTCAAGAAATCCGTAGTATATCTAAAGCTGTTGCTGCGGTTGATGTTTTGGCAGGGTTAGCCGAAGTTGCTGTTTATCAAAACTACTGTTGTCCCGAAATGGTAAAAGGAAGAGTCATAAATATTGTAGAAGGTAGACATCCTGTAGTTGAGCAATCTTTAGGCGAAGGCTTTTTTGTTCCTAATTCGGCACAAATGGGTAATCCCCCCCAACCCCCCCTTTTTAAGGGGGGTGCATCTCCAGATTTAATTATTTTGACAGGACCAAATGCCAGTGGTAAAAGCTGCTACATAAGACAAATAGGCTTGATTCAACTGATTGCCCAAATCGGTAGTTATGTTCCCGCTACCAAAGCTAAATTAGCAATATGCGATCGCATTTTTACTCGCGTTGGTGCAGTAGACGATCTCGCTACAGGACAATCTACCTTTATGGTAGAGATGAACGAAACTGCTAATATTCTTAATCACGCTACCCCCAAATCTTTAATTCTTTTGGATGAAATAGGCAGAGGTACAGCTACTTTTGACGGGCTTTCCATTGCTTGGGCGGTAGCCGAATACTTGGCAACAGATATTCAGGGAAGAACCATATTTGCCACCCACTACCATGAGTTAAATGAATTAGCTTCTATTTTGACTAATGTAGCTAACTATCAGGTAACGGTCAAAGAAATGGCTGATAAGATTATTTTTCTCCATCAAGTATGTGCAGGTGGCGCAAGCAAATCTTACGGTATTGAAGCAGGAAGGTTAGCTGGTTTACCTTCTTCCGTAATTACCAGAGCAAAACAGGTAATGGGTCAAATCGAAAAGCATAGTAAAATTGCTCTAGGTTTACGTAAAGGCATTGAACAGATGCAGCCTCAAAAAAATAATGATGGCAAGACTATGGAACAGTTAGATATCTTTGAAGATTAAAAACTTAGCTCTTGCAGCAGTCAATCAAGTTTAATGTAATAAAATTAATCTAAAATAGTTCAAAACTCGCTCTAATTCCTGAATCCTCATCTTTCATTCCTCATCCTTTAAAATTAGAGTATATTTATAAAAAACACAATATATCAATCTAGTTATGTATAAACATCTATTCTAGCTTTCTAAACAATTGCTCATGAAAAGCAACTGCTATAAAAGACCAAGTTCATTTGCCGAAACAGTTCAGCTAGTGGAAAATTATGTTAAAGAAGAAATTGCCAAAGAGGTCGAAAACAAGCAGCTTTTTTATCATACTCTCGACCATGCCTTAGCTGTTAAACGTCGAGCCAATCGTATTTTTGAGGCAATTGAGCCGACTCTAAAACAGAGTAAAACTGCTGATGAATTGGCAAGATTGAAAAGCTTAATGAATCTAAGCGCGATCGCTCATGATATGGTACAAGTTTTTGTGACTAACCAAGAAAAGCTTGAGCCTCGCAGACATCCAGTAGGAATTAGCGAAACTGCTACTGCTGACAAGCTGATTGAATATATCCAAAATTTAAATCGCCAATTAAGCAGCTATGGAATTGATGCCTCATTTCTTTTTAAGGATACAGATATAGACATTGTTCGAGATGCAATTCTAGCCACAATTTGCGATCGCGATCCTCTAGCTGGGAAAGCTGACTATAGTTTTTCTCCTTATTCAATCTATCAGCCCTATCTTTACGAGCCTAAGCCAAAAATCTCTGTTATTGGTAGCATAATTGCCTTGGCAGATCTTGGAGCATTGGCTATGGATGGAATTAAACCATATATCCAGGATGGAATTTTAATTTTTATAGAAGATAATCCCTATCTCAAAGATCTGATTTTAAATAGTGAGATTACAGCTTATTTGCCAAGCCATCATCCTCAAGGCAATAATAAAATTGATCTCAAAGTTCACGGTCTAAATAATCCAACAACTCAACTTGAACTTAATTGCCTCGATCTAGACTGCGATTTGATTAAGAACAGGTTAATCACTATGACTCAATTTATGGTTAATCTAGCCAAAGAAAGATTCGCTAGACTAGAGTTAGAAATTGCTGGATTTACGCCTCAAGCTCGCCAGATTTTAACCCAGACAATTTTCACTTATCTAAATACAGAAAATATTAAGAAAATTGAAATGATAGTGCCGACTGATGAAAAAACTAGTTTATCTGAATTAATCAATTTTTTCCATTTATATTTGAATAAAAATAAATATTTAAACTTTGGCGATCGCCAGTAACGATAAACATTAAAGACTTGAGTAAAGATCGGTGTTAAAAATTTCCGAGCAAATTGCTATTCCCGACAACGAAATAGAGATCAAGGCGGTTCGCTCTCAAGGTGCAGGTGGTCAGAATGTTAACAAAGTTTCAACTGCTATACATCTGCGTTTCGACATCAAGGCATCTTCACTTTCTTATTTGCACAAGGATAAGCTTTTAAGACTAAAAGAGTCCAGAATCTCGAAAGATGGGGTAATTGTAATCAAAGCACAACAATTTCGTACCCAGCAGCAAAACAAAGAAGATGCTCTTCAGCGACTCAAACAAATTATCAAAAGTGCATCAATTCGTAATAAAAAAAGAATATCAACTAAACCAACTAAAGGAGCTAAAAGAAAGCGATTAGAGCGCAAAACCAAACGAAGTCAATTAAAAGCACTAAGAAAAAAGGTTGACTATGATTAGCTTTGGAAAACAGACTTGAGAATAATTGATGCTCTAACGACAGTATTTTTGTAGAGCAATGTCTTCTAGCAGGTGTGGAACAAGCTTCTTGAATACAAAGGCTTAAAGCCGCATATAGCGTTAGCGTTTCCACCCGCTTTAACTACGCGATCGCCTTATCCCTCAGCAAAAATAAAGATTAACATTAACGTTTTGCTTGTTAAGATACTCTCTGCTTACAAATAGTTAGAGTTGGTAACAGTATCTCAAAGATGATTAAAAATGATAAGTGGATTATCAAGCAAGCCCGTCAAGGCATGATTTCCCCTTTTGAGGAAAAATCAATTAGAAAGGCAGTTTTAGGTGCAGAACAAGCAGTACCAACCATTAGCTGGGGATTAAGTTCTTATGGCTACGATATCCGTCTTTCTCCTCACGATTTTCGGATATTTAGACATATTCCTGGAACTATTATCGATCCTAAGAAGTTCAATCCCAAAAACTTGGAACAGGCAGAGTTACACAGTGATGACGATGGTTCATCCTACTTTATTATTCCTGCTAATAGTTACGGTTTAGGAGCATCCTTGGAAAGTATCAAGATGCCTGCTAATGTCACCGCTATTTGCTTGGGTAAATCAACTTATGCCAGAGTAGGAGTCATTGCCAATACTACTCCTTTAGAAGCTTCTTGGCAGGGAGAAAGTATCACTTTAGAATTTAGTAATGCTTCTAGTGCTGACGTAAAAATTTACGCCAATGAGGGTGTAGTGCAACTATTGTTTTTTGAGGGAGAAGCTTGTGAAACAACCTACGCAGACCGCGGAGGTAAATATCAAAATCAGGGCTACGGTGTTACCTTACCCAAAGTCTAGCCAAACGTAAAATATAAAGCAATTGAAGGCAAAATTAAATTAATTATCCAATGTACAGAGATCCATTAAATGATGGCAAAAGTAGAATTGAACTGATCAATTCGATGGGCAGCGATTTAAGTATAGTCAATGACGCTAGGGCATCTTTTGAAAAAAGTTCTGATGTACTGAGTGAAAAAGATATCAAATTAATTAATTACTTGATTAAGCATCAGCATACATCACCCTTTAGAGGAGTTGTCTTTAAATTCAAGGTAAAAGCACCTCTTTATATATGTCGCCAATGGTGGAAGCACGTCATAGCCAGCAACCATAACGAGGAGCAACTTGGCTGGAATGAGAAAAGTTTTCGCTATGTATCAATTGATGACAGTAACGAATTTTATATTCCTCTTACCTTTAGACAGCAGTCAAAAAATAATAAACAGGCGACTCTTGGGAGTTTAGAACCCCAAGTCAATCAAAAAGCGATCGCCATATACCAAGAACAATGCGAAAATAGCTATCAGGCGTATTCTGAGCTTTTAGAGTTGGGCGTAGGTAGAGAACAAGCTAGAGGAGTTTTAGTTCCTTCTGTTTATACGTCTTGGGTTTGGACAGTAAGTTTACAGGCTTTGTTAAACTTTATTGGATTACGTTTGGGAAAAGGAGCGCAAAGCGAAATTGGGAGTTACGCCCAGGCAATTGTCGAACTAATTGAACCAATTGTCCCAGTCTCAATGGCAGCCTGGACAATTCACGCACAGAAATAACGTTAGTTAATAACTTTAGGGGCGAAAGGTGAGACAGTTGCGGTGGGCGGTTTCACCGACATAAGCAAATTGTCGAACCCGAAGGGCTTTTCGCCCACTTTTCGCCCCCCAACCCCCAAACTCGCGCGTTCCTTTGCGCCTGTCGGCGACGCAGGGTCGCTCGTCAATCCTGGGGGGAGAAGATAACTTTAAAGTCCCCCAAATTTGGGGGATTTAGGGGGCATTAATCAATTCTTGATTCAGCAACGCCCACAAGCATAAATATCTACAAAATTTCTCGCTTTAAATAAGGTTGCAGCACATCGGGTATTCTAACTGTGCCATCAGGCTGCTGATAGTTTTCTAATACTGCTGCCATAGTGCGTCCAACTGCCAAACCTGAACCATTAAGAGTATGAACATACTGTGTTCCTTTTTTGCCTGCTTGTTTAAAGCGAATATTAGCACGACGGGCTTGAAAATCTTTACAGTTAGAACAGCTAGAGATTTCACGATACATTTTTGCCGAAGGCAACCATACCTCTAGGTCATAGCATTTTGCAGCTCCAAAACCAATATCGCCCGTGCAGAGTTCTAAGATACGGTAAGGTAGTTTTAAAGCTTGGAGGATAGCCTCGGCATTGGTTACTAAAGTTTGATGTTCTGCATCAGAAGTTTCAGGGGCAACTATTTTAACCAACTCTACTTTATTAAATTGATGCAGCCTGATTAAACCTCTGCTATCTCTACCCGCGCTGCCTGCTTCTCTTCTAAAACAAGGAGTATAAGCACAATGACGAATAGGTAACTCTGTATCTTCTAAAACCTCATCTCGATAGAAGTTGACAACAGGCACTTCGGCAGTAGGAGTCAACCACAAATCATCGTTGCTGCACTTAAAGCTATCTTCAGCAAACTTTGGTAACTGGCTTGTACCCTGTAAAGAATCGCTATTTACTAATACAGGCGGCATCACTTCAATGTATCCAGCATCTACTTGGGTACCTAGCATAAAGCTAATTAAAGCCCTTTCTAATGCTGCCCCTGCGCCAACTAAATTAACAAAGCGACTCTGGGCTACTTTTACTGCTCGTTTAAAATCTAAGATGCCTAAATTTTCGCCTATTTCCCAATGAGGCAATACATTCTCGCTATCAGTTATATATTCATCGCCCCAGCGTTTAATTTCAACGTTATCGTCTTCACTTTTACCAACCGGTACAGATTCATCAGGTAAATTAGGTAATTCTAATAAAAGAGCTTCAATCTTGGCTTTTAGTTCTCTTTCTTGGGGTTCTAATTCACTTAGCTGGGTTCTTATGTCGTTACCCTCAGCCTTAAGTTGATTTATTTTATCTCCTTGAGGATCGCTACCGCTACCAATCTTTTTGCCAATCAGTTTGCCAATTTCGTTACCCCGCGCGCTAAGTTGGCTGCGGTTAGTTTCTAGCTTTCTAGAAGCACTATCTAATTCTATGATTGGCTGGATGTCATAATTACCATTACGACGATTAATTAATTCTTCAATGTGTTGAGGGTTAGCTCTAATTAGTTTGAGATCTAGCACCGCTTTTCTTCTTAGTTTGGTTGGCTTATTCTCTATGCTAGGATACCTCATACTTGATGTGAATTAGCTTTGTTTATTGTGCTTAATATGATCCTCAATCAAAATTATGCTTAAAAGCTTTAAGGAATTAGTTTATTTGTCAAAGCTACGGCACTGCTAATAATCTTTGCTAAAGCTGAGGGGGCTTCTAGAGGAAGATTGTGACCACCAGAAACTACAACTTTGGTAGCATTGGGCATAGCTTCGTGCTGTTGGTTTAAGTCTTCTATGCGGTTAAAGCTACTTTTGTCACCGTAAACCAGCGTAATAGGCACTTTGATTTTTTTCAATAGTTTTAGATAGCGCGATCGCCCGATACCATTTAAGCTAATACCAGCCCTAGTACGCAATAAAGGTTCCCATCGCCATCTCACTCCGCCTTCACAGGGTTCGGTAATTCTTTCGGCTAAGATCATTGCTAGAGAAGAAGAAATAGCTGGGGTGGCTTTTCTCAAACGTTCGGCTGCTGCTTCTACATTGGGAAATACGGGATGTTCTGGAGGCGTAGCTATGTGGTTTAGCTGGTTGGTTAAACTAGCTGTAGGGTCATCATCTTCGTTGGCTGTAGGTAAAATTGTTTCGACTAATACAATATTTTTGATCCTTTGGGGTCGAATAGTGGCAAATATAGCCCCCAAGACTGAACCTAGAGAATGTCCTACTAGAATAAAGGCTCTACCTGCTAAATACTCGACAATAGCGTCAATATCTCCCAAAAAGTCAATCAGGTTATAGGATCCGCCCTTGCCAAGGCGATCGCTTCTGCCATGTCCCCGTAAGTCTGGGGCAATTACTCGATAGCCTTTTTGCGCCAAGCGAATTGCTACTTCTGACCAAGCTGCACCTTGTTCTAAGATACCGTGTAGACAAAGAACTAAAGGTCCTTCTTCTGGTCCCCAGGTGCAGAGGCAAATTTTCAGACCTCTAATAGTGATCAGAGTTTCCTCCATCAATAAATCCACTACGTCAGCATTAGCTTCTTGAGGTAGTTCATACCTTAGCTGACTGACAAGTTGCTGAGTATATGTACCCAATAAAGAAGGTAGTTTTATTTCTCGCCAAGTTTGGGCTAGGTTGGCATCAATCTTTTGATGATTCAGGAAATTAGGATCGCCTAAAGACATTGCCGTGTTGTTCACACCATCGGTCAGGCGATCGCCTTGGTAAGGAGTTAGTACCGCCTCATTATAAGGAACTTCTAAGAAATTACAAATCTCTGTCATTACTGCTTGAGGCTTGCTGACCAAATCTTCGTAATAAACTAAGTGATATCTTTCTGGGTCAATATCTTGGGCAAAGTCGAGAATGTTTTGATTACTGTCGCGCCAAATTAATTCGGCAAGCTGATAGGGATCGGCATTATCAGATCCTACCAACTTATCCATCCGCATACGTGCAAAGGATTCTATAACTGCATAGGGATGGCGGACTAAATGAATATATTTAGCATTGTTAAAGATAGTTTCTGCTTTGGCTAAAGTCTCACGGCTGCTGGCGTAGGTAGGAGATTTATCGATCAACAGGCGATCGCCAGCAAGCTGCTGAAGCATCTGATAAGCTTCTGCTACAGAAAGATTTTCTTGGGTTAATTCTGCGACTAATGTTTGGCTGTCGGCTGCACTAATACCTTTTAGTGCCATAAAGGCGCGTTTTAGTCCTTCCCCTAGTTGAGAAACTCCCAATTTTGCTTCTCTCTGTGTCATATTATCAAAGGGCAGCAGGTGTAATTCTGGAGGCGAAAATAATCCAGAATGTCCTGCTAACATGACTCTTAGCAAAGTTGAACCTGAACGAGGACTGGAGAGGATAAAGGCAGCGGGGGGCAATTTATCTTTTAAAAGATTTAATTTTGCTTGAGAACGAACTTTGCTAGTTGGAACTGCTTGTTCATGGGTTTTAGTAAATTCCCTGGCTAAATATTTAGCCAAATCGACAATTTGGGGACGTTCATAAAATTCTCTAGGATAGAAAATTAGCTGTAAATCTGTTTTTAACTGATTGATAGCTTCCATCACCATCAATGAATCCATGCCAATATCCAAGAGACTTGAGTTAACGGACAGGTCATCTGCCTCGATCTGAAGTATTTCGGCGATCGCTTTTTGCAAATATTGGGTTAAATATTCTGGGCGTTGGTCGGCTTTAGTTGCCAACAATTCTGGGAAAATAAGGTTTTCTGCTGGCTGATTATTATCCTTGGACTGACTAACTAAGGTGGAAAAATAATTTGCCTCATTTAAATAAGCAAACTTTTGACTCAACTGTTGCCAATCTGCACTAATAACCCCTACCTGAGTTAATTCACTAGTTAATAACTGTTCTAAAGCTGTCAATCCCGCCTGGGGATGAATCAAATCTATACCTTTGATATTAACTCCCTGCGTGACCGCCATGCCGCTTTCTCCCCAAGCACCCCAATTGATGCTCAAAGCTGGTAAACCATGACTTTGACGATAACGAGCGATTGCATCCAAGCCTGCATTAGCAACAGTATAATTGCTTTGTCCTGGTGAGCCAATCAGGGAAGCTACAGAAGAGAATAAAACCAAGAAATCTAGCTCAATATCTTTTGTACAGAGATGCAAATTCCAAGCACCAGTAACTTTAGGCGCAATTACTCGATTAAATCTTGCCCAAGTTTGTCCTTGTAACAAGCCATCATCTAATATTCCCGCAGCATGAATCACACCATTTATTCGAGACTGGGAAAAAATGTCTTTTAGTGCGTCATAGTCGGTGATATCAACCTGGACAACATTGACTTTAACGCCTTGTTGTTCTAATTGATTTATTTTTTGTTGAGCAGATTCTGATGGTTTGCTTCTACCAGTTAGTAATAGATTTTTCGCGCCTTTTTCTACTAGCCACTTAGCAACCTGTAATCCTAATGAACCCAAACCGCCTGTAATTAAATAAGCAGCGTCATCTCTAATTTCTAAAGTTGGTGTCGGTTTAATATTTGCTGTTTTACTTAGACGAGGTACATAAATATTTTCTTGCCGTAAAGCTAAACGATCTTCTTTGTTCTTATGAGTAATAACTGCAAGCAAACTATCAACTTCATGAGCTTCAGGTTCGATAGCCAAGTCAATAATTCCACCCCAATATTCAGGATGTTCTATAGCGATCGCCTGAGCTAATCCCCAGAGACAGCTTGATGCCACGGCGTTACTCTGAATATTATTACCAATATTTTGATTTCCTCTAGTAGCTAACCAAATAGGTGCAATAATCGAGTTTTGAGCTAAAGCCTGAAGTAGATTTAAAATATTAGTACAGTGCTGCTGCTGATAATTATTAATTTCGGCAATGGTTGGTGACTCAAAATTATCTAAGCCTGTCAAATAAATAATTCCTGCTAGTTCTTGATACTGTGTAAATAGCTGAGTAAGATTATCAGAATCAATATGGCGATCGCTAATTAAAATACTGTTTTGTTTTAACTTAGCTGCTATTTCTGCACCCAAACCATTTGTATCGGCAAAAATTAACCAAGGTTTATTGTTTTCTTGAGCAACAACTTTCTTATTTAAACTACCTTCATCAGCTTGCCAATTTATCTGATAAAAATCAGGCTGCTTAAACTTAGACTTATCTCTAGATGGTAAAAACACCTCGACTTTACTATTAGCATTTGTTTTTCTGGTTAACCAATAACTTTCTCTTTGAAAAGGATAAGTAGGCAAGCTAACTTTTTGTCTATTGTAACCCCGCTCAAAACTATGCCAGTCTATCTCTATGCCTCTAACATATAAAGAACCTAAACTTTGTAATATTTGCTGCCAATCTTGTTTGCGAGGACGCAGACTAGGCAACCAATAATTAGTAACTTTACTGTTAGTTAATACCGAACGTCCCATGCCTAACAAAATAGGTTTTGAGCCAATTTCTAAAAAGATATTACATTCTTGCTCTATAGCCTGCATTCCATCTGCAAACCGCACGGGAGCAATTATATGATCTATCCAGTATTGCGCCCTGGAAATTTCTGCTGTGGCTATTTTGCCTGTAATATTAGAAATTAATTTAATCTGAGGCAGATTATATTTAATCGACTCAGCAACCTTAGCAAAATCTTCTAAAATAGGATTCATTAACGGTGAATGAAAGGCATGAGAAACTGTTAATTGCTTGCTCTTTATCCCTTGCGTGTTAAATTTACTAATTACTGAATTTACTGCGGTTTGCTCACCAGAAATGACGACGCTTTGATTGCTATTAATAGCTGCGATCGCCACTTGCTCTCGAAATGATTCAATAACCGATTTAACCGTGGCTTCATCGGCAAAAACTGCATACATTTCCCCTTCTTGGGATAAACTCTGCATTAATTTACCTCTTGTAGCTAATAGCTTGAGTCCATCAGCCAAACTAAATACCCCTGCAATGGTAGCAGCCACATATTCGCCCACGCTATGTCCGATCAAGGCTGATGGTTTAATTCCCCAGTCCATCCACATCTGCGCCAAAGCATATTCTAAAGCAAAAATAGCTGGCTGAGTATAGACGGTTTCATGTAAAAGGGATTCTTTGGAGGATGAGAAATGTTCAGGATATAGAACTTCAAGTAAAGGTTTTTCTAAGTAGGGTTGAAGGATTTCTGCACATTGATCGAGGGCTTTTTTGAATACTGGTTGGGTCTGATATAGCTGATAACCCATGTTTACATATTGCGAGCCTTGTCCTGTAAATAGAAAAGCTACCTGATTTTGATTGCTGTTGCTAGCTTCACCCTGAGCAATACCTTTAAATTGTTCTGCGGTAAAGTTGGCAAGTTTATGCTGAAGCTGAGTTTTGGACTTAACGGCGATCGCCAAACGATAATTAAAATGAGTACGTCCTGTATTAGCAGTGTGGCAAATATCTTCTAGAGCTATATTTTGATTGTTTACAAGATAGTCTTTATAGCTCAATACTAAATCAGTCAAAGCTGGTTTACTTTTTGCCGAGAGAGTTAACAAATGCAAAGGACGTTCAGTTAATTTATTCTCCCCGTCTCCCAACTTCTCTAATTCCCTATTTTCTTCGACAGGATTTAACAAGCCACCTAAGATCACGTGAGCATTTGTGCCACCAAAACCAAAAGAGCTAACTCCAGCATATTTTGTGTCACCTGAAGTTACCCAAGGCTGTAGCTGCTGAGGAATAGTAATGCCTGTATCGGCTAAATCTATTAAAGGATTTAACTGCTTAAAGTGCAGATTAGGGGGAATAGCTTGATGTTGCAGACAAAGTACGGTTTTGATTAAACCAGCAATTCCTGCTGCTGATTCTAAATGTCCAATATTGGTTTTGAGTGAACCAAGATAACAGGATCGATCCTTTTCTTGACCTAAGACAGCCTTGAGAGAATTGACCTCAATCGGATCGCCCAAAGATGTCCCCGTGCCGTGAGACTCTATGTAGCTAATCTCGGCAGGGGAAACATTAGCATTAGCCAAAGCCTGACGAATTACCGCCTGTTGAGATAGTCCGTTGGGGGCGGTCAAACCATTGCTACGTCCATCTTGATTAATAGCTGTCCCCTTGATAACTGCTAAAATGCGATCGCCATCTCTTTGAGCATCTGCTAACCGCCTAAGAATAACTACGCCACAGCCTTCACCACGCACATAGCCATCGGCAGCCGCATCAAAAGTTTTACAGCGTCCATCTTCTGCCATCATGCCAGCTTGAGTAAAGGTTTGAGTCAGTTCAGGAGAGAGCATTAAATTGACCCCGCCTGCGATCGCTAGGTTACATTCCCCTGTTTTTAAACTTTGACTAGCAAGATGGATCGCTACTAGAGACGAAGAACAAGCCGTATCTACCGCCATCGAAGGCCCTTTTAGGTCAAAGAGATAGGAAAGACGGTTGGCAGCAATACTATGGGCATTTCCTGTGCCTACATAGGCATCAACATCTAAGCCGTAATGAAAACGTAACTGAGAATAATCACTGCTGCTAATGCCAATAAATACGCCCGTATTGCTACCTGCTAGATTCTTATTCCCTACTGCTGCATCTTCTAAAGCCGACCAGCTAACTTCTAGTAAAAGTCTTTGTTGTGGATCGATACTTTGAGCTTCACGAGGAGTAATGCCAAAAAACTGTGGATCGAAGCGATCTACATCTTCAATAAAGCCACCCCAGCTTGAATCTGACCAGCGATCGCTTTTGGCGATCGCGTCTTTGCCATCTCGCAACATTTGCCAGAATTGGGCAGGATCATTTGCTCCAGGAAAACGGCAACCAACACCAATAATGGCTATGTCTGATTGAATATTAGGTAACTCGTAGGGGCGAAAGGCTGTTTGCCCAGATTGAACATGGCGATCATTTGCCAAATAGACAGCTAGTTCGGCAATATTTGGATAGTCATAAACGATGGTGGGAGATATTTTTCTCTTCAGCCAGTCTTCTAAATCTGCCGATAGGCTAACTGCTTCGACGGAATTTAAACCAGAACTCGCAAAGGGTTCATAGATGTCTATCTCGGATGCGGGTATATTTAAACGCTGCGCTATATTTTCAATCAACCAATTTTGAATTTGATTCTGTTTTTGATCGAATCCCGTAGTAGGGGCGATTCGCGAATCGCCCCTAACATTATTTGATTGTGATAAACGACCGTCTTCTGCCTGCGATTTATATTCCCCAACAACATCCAAACTGCCATCTAAATATCGAGCTTTACAAGCATGACGCTGTATCTTTCCGCTAGAAGTTTTAGGGATACTGCCTGTTTTGAGCAATATAATGGCGTGGATTTGTAGTTCATGATTTTGAGCTACTGCTTGGCTAATTGCCTTAGTAACCTCATCAACATCAAGCTTACGCAAATAAGTTCGTTTAATTTCTGCGGTTACAACTAGTTTTTCTTCTCCTGCAGCTTCCACAGCAAAAGCAGCTACATTACCCGCTCGAATTGCTTGATGGGCAAGATCTAAACTTAGTTCAATGTCTTGGGGATAATAATTACGTCCGCGAATAATAATTAAATCTTTCAAACGCCCTGTAACAAATAGCTCTCCTGCTTGTAAAAAGCCCAAATCTCCTGTACGTAACCATCCTGATTCTTGAGTGTCGGCTAATACTGCATTAAAGCTAGCGGTAGTTAGTTGGTCAAGATCCCAATAGCCTTGGGCTATACTATCGCTTTTTGCCCAAATTTCGCCAATTTCCCCGTCTGAACATTTTGTTAGAGTCTGGAGGTTAATAATAACAAGTCTTTGTCCTGGAAGATTACGCCCACTACTAACTAAAGTAGTTTTATTTTCGGCATTGCTAGTTGCAACAGCGAGGTTTTCTTCAAGTTTTTGAGTATCAAAGCTGGCGGTAACTGGCTCTTGATGCTTATCTCCTGCTGTAATCAGGAGAGTAGATTCTGCCATGCCATAGCTAGGATAAAAAGCTGCCGTGCGAAAACCACAGTCGCGAAAGTATTCACTAAAACGCTCAATAGTTTTGGCTCTGACTGGCTCTGCACCTGAAAAAGCTAGTTCCCAGCAGCTTAAATCTAGGTTGGCTTTTTGTTCGGGAGTAATGCGATCGACGCAGAGATCGTAAGCAAAATTAGGACCTCCGTTAGTTACTCCTCTATAACGAGAAATTGCCTGTAACCAACGGTAAGGACGCTGTAAAAAGGTTACAGGAGCCATCAAATACATTGATAGTCCGACATACATTGGTTGGACAATACAGCCAATTAAACCCAAGTCATGGTATGGAGGCAACCAAGAAACGGCAGTGTGTTTCCGTTCATTTTGGAAACAATGATTGATTGTGACAGAATTAGCCATCAAATTGCCATGACTGACCATCACGCCCTTAGGTTTACCCGTTGAACCACTGGTATATTGGAGAAAAGCTAAATTTTTTGGGGTAATTTCTGGATGTCGCCAAGCGATCGCTAGATTAAGTTCAAAAGTATCAGTGGCGATAAATCTAACTTTTGAACTAGCATTATGATTAGCAAACTTGCTGACAATTTGATCTTGAATCAATTTAGTCGTTAAAGCAAAACTTGCCTCCGCATCGGTAACGATCGCTCTTAAACGTTCAAGCGAGCGATTGGCACGGGGTGGATAAACGGGAACAGCTACCACTCCAGCGTATAAGCAACCCAAGAAAGCCGTAATAAAATCTAATCCTGGCTGGTATAGCAACAATGCCCTTTGCCCCTGAGCATTATGACTTTGCAACACAGAAGCGATCGCCTTAGCTTTTTCATTCAATTGTTGATATGTGAGACTATCTATTTCAGTTTCACCATCGGCTAAGAAAGTAAACGCCCTTTTATTAGGTTGTATACTTGCTTGTTCTTGTAATCGTTCTACCAGGGTTATTTGTTTGCTCAATCGATTCCTCTCTTTACCACCCACGAAGCTAGATTTATTTATCTAGCTTATCCAAAAGCGAGAGATGTTTGTTAATCTCGCTGATGAAATAAATATTCTCAGACAAAGAATAACCGATAAAGGTATAAAAATATAGTAAGACTTCAAGTAGTGTTAAAGAGGTAATGAAGCATTATAGTAATGTATAAAATAATAGCTCCTAAAGAATAGACAGGTATTGGCAGCGAAAGTCCCAAGCCTGTGAAGCTTGCGTACAAAAAGCGATCGCTTTGGCTAAGTTTCTTTAATTTCTTTTAATTTACCCAGTACATATTTATATAAAGCCTGGTTGTTTTCTCGCTTAAATAGGGTTGCAGCATAATCTAAGTTTTTCACTGCTTTACGCTTTTCCCCCACCGTTTGATAAACTAAACCCAAATTGCCATAAGCCTCTGCATAGTTGGGCTTGAGTTTGATAGCAGCTTGGTGGTCGGCGATCGCCTTTTGATATTCTTGAATTTTGTTATAAGCAACAGCACGATTATAATAAGCTTCGGTATAGTTGGCATTTAAGCTAATTGCTCGCTCAAAATCAGCGATCGCCTGGTGATATTTTTGTACCGTTAAGTAAGACGTACCTCGATTGTAGTAGGTTGGGGCGTGACGGGAATTAAAGTTAATAATATGGGTATAATCGGTAATTGCTTTGGCTAAATGCTGGGTTTTATGATAAGCATTGGCGCGATTGTAATATGCTTCTAAATCTTGGGGATTGAGGCGAATCGTTTGAGCATAATCAGCCAATGCTTGATGATATTGCTGGAGCTTATTGTAAGTATTGGCGCGATTATAGTAGGCTTCGGCATCTTGAGGGTTAAGGCGAATTACCTGAGTGTAGTCAGCAATCCCCTGCTGATATTGTTTTAACTTGTTGTGTGCCATGCCTCGATTGTAATAGGCATCGCTGTAATCAGGATTTAATTTAACTGCCTGATTAAAATCGGCGATCGCTTGATAGTATTCATCTAATTGATTGTAGACAGTGCCACGATTAAAATACGCCTTGGCATAATTAGGACAAAGCTTGATGGCGCAGGTATAATCGGCGATCGCTTTTTGTGGCTCTTTTAGCTGTCCATAACCATAACCGCGTAAGGTATAAGCCAAA
Source organism: Waterburya sp. (assembly GCA_965218645.1). GTDB lineage: Bacteria > Cyanobacteriota > Cyanobacteriia > Cyanobacteriales > Xenococcaceae > Waterburya. The sequence continues at coordinate 653,492 of OZ244627.1, forward strand.
AAATTATAGCCATCGAGCTGCAAAACAGCATTTAAGTCTTCGATGCCTGTACTATAGCTCCCTTGAGCATAGTACACTTCACTACGGCGATAATAAGCATCAATATTTTCAGGATCTTCAATGAGAGTTAGACGTAGCTCTTCTAAAATATTTTGATAATCTGGTGATGCCGATTCTTTATCCATTACTTATTGTCTAACAGCCTCTTGATTACCATGCAGGTTTTTAATTTTGACGAAGATTTGTTGTCCTAACTCCTGTTTGCCCTGTTTTTGAAACAAATTAGCAGCTAGAGTCAAATCTTTGATTGATTTGCTTCTTTCCTGAAGAATATAATAAACTAGTCCTCGATTATAGTAGGCATCGCTATAGTCAGGATCGAAGAAAATAGCTTGAATATAGTCAGCGATCGCTTCTTGATTCAGTCGCTCATGGGGGAGACCCCCAAGACCGCGCTGAATCGCTTTTTGATATGACTGGAGTTTTTTGCAAGCATTGCCCCGATTATTATAAATTAGAGCAGACTGAGGCTTAATGACTATTGCTTGATTGTAGTCCGCGATCGCCTCTTGATATAGTTTAAGACAACTATAGGTAATTCCCCGATTATAATAAGCGTTACAGTGATTAGGCTCTATGGCTATACACCGAGCGTAATCCATAATTGCCTGTTTATAGAACCCATTTGGTATCTTTTTCTGGCAAAATAGGCTTTTGCAGAAGTTAGTTTATCCTACTAGTTTAGGACAGAATAGTTGTCTCAGTAATTTAGATTGTTGTAGTGATGAAACGAGTAAGCTGTAAGGCTTATGCTTTAACACAGAGATCTCAAATGGGTTCTATATTCTTGCAGGAAATTGAAAGCATTGCCACGATGATAATAAGCATTCCCATCTTCTGAATCTAAATCAATTGCTGTAGAATAGTCAGCGATCGCCTGAGGGTAATTTTTAAGCTTACCGTAAATATATCCTCGATCTTTGTGAGCAGAAGGGAATTTGGGCTGAAGGCGAATCACCTCACTATAACAAGCTAAAGCGTTATCATAGTCTTTGAGCTTTCCATAAGAATGTCCTTGACTGTAGATTGACTGCCAATCATGGGGATTAAGTAAAATTGCCTGACTATAGTCAATAATTGCGTGGCGATGATGATGAACTAGAGAATTTGTCTTTGCTCTGTTGCTGTAAGCCTGAGCATCATCTGGATTGAGGCGAATTAACTGAGAAAAGTCGGCAATTGCCCGGTAATAATTTTCCAAGAAACTGTAAATACTGGCTCGACGCTCATAGGCTTTAGTATCGTCAGGTTGAAGCTGAATTACCTGGGTAAAATCCGCGATCGCCGACTGATGTTGTTCTAAAATATGATAGATACAGCCACGATTGTAATAAGCTTGGCTATAGTTGAGGTTGAACCTAATCGCTTGGGTAAAATCTTCTAATGCCTGTTGATAATCTTGCAGAATACCATAGGCATAACCCCGACTACAGTAAGCTTTAGCTAGCTTAGGATCGAGACGAATTGCTTCAGTGTAGTCAGCAATTTCTTGGTGATAATTTTTTGGCTCACCATAGGTATAACCCCTAATCAAATAGGCTTTGATCTTTTCAGGCTCAAGCTGGAGAATAGTATCAAAATCACTAATTGCCTTAGTGTATTCTTTTAGCTTGAGATAAGTTTTGCCACGCTTATAATAGGTTTCAATCAAGTGCCGATCGCATGATGATAGATCTTTTGAGAGCTTTTTCTCGCCTTCATGTTGCCTGATAACTCAAAAATACTAGCCAAATTTATCAATTACATTAAAACTCTCTTCTTTGTAAGCAGCAATAGCAATCAATCCTAGCTATATTAAGAAATATGTAATCAATAAAGGATTAACATTTAACTATTAATTAACGCTACCTTCAGGTTAAAACACTGATGTTACGCATTTAATCTAACTGCTGTAGTATAGTGACGGGGTAATTAGAGTGATTGAAGTTATTGGGGCAATAACGTTTCTATTCCATCCTCGACTCCTCTCCATCTCCATTACTTCACTACTTCCCAAAGTCCCCAAGTCTTACAGAATCAATGAGTGCGTAACGCCAGCTAAAACAATTTGAGGAATGCCTACTTTTGTTGACATCCCATAGATATAAGCATTATTGTGATAAGTTAGCAAGTATATGATTTGGTAATATTTTTTGAGCAACGATATTGGCAAAATTCTGCTGGCAAAAACTGACACCATCGTTGAAAGTTGGATCGAAACCATTCGCCAAGATATAGACATCAAAAGCTCTAAGGGTTTGGCATATACATCGGTACGCAACAGCATTCCTCTAGTTATAGAAGCACTGGCTAGTTTACTCTCAGATTCCATAACCGATAAACCGCAACAGTTAGAAAATAGTGGTTTAGAGCATGGATTTATCAGAGCAGAACAGGGCTATGACGTGGCTGAAATTATGGGGGAATACAGTTTATTACGGAGAATTCTCTTTGCAACCCTGAAGCCAAACTTGTTAACTGGCTCTAAAGATGAAATGTTTCAGACAATTGAGCTTATTGATTCGGTAATAGATCGAGTTGTTTCTTTGTCTTTAGATAGCTATGTAAATGGACGGTTAGAAGAATTCAAGCAGCTAAGAGCGCAACTGGTACTAACCAATCAAGAGTTAACGCGCCTGGTAGAAAGCCAGAAAGAAGATCTGGCTCATCTAGCCCATGAACTTAAATCTCCCCTTAATTCGATAATGGGCTTTTCTAGCCTTTTGATGCAGCAGCAGCAAAGATCTGCCCAAGGAGAAAATGCTCTCGATTTACAAATGACCAGAAAAGTCATTAAAAATAGTAAGCAGCTTCTGCGTTTGATTAATGACGTGTTGGAAATGTCTCGTTACGAAGCAGGTAGAATACCCCTGAGCTTAGAATCAATCGATTTGCGATCGCTTATTCTTGGAGTTACCGAAGCTTTTGAACCCTCTGCCGAGCAAAAAAATCTAGCCATAATTTTTGATGACAATGATGCTCCTCAACTAGTACAAACCGATTCATTAAGACTCCAGCAGGTAATCACTAATTTAGTTAGCAACGCTATTCGCTACACCGAATCAGGAACTATTAGAATTACCTGTAAAAGCGATTCCCACGATCAATGGTCAATTGCGATTGAAGATACAGGCATAGGTATTAGCCCAGAAGTACAAACTCAGATTTTTGAGCCTTATTATCGAATTGGTTCACAAAGTGATTACTCTAGTGATGGTACTGGCTTGGGGTTAGCCATTGTAGATAAGCTAGTTAAACTACTGCAAGGAAAAATTGATTTGGTTTCCCAGCTTGAACAAGGCTCTACTTTTACCGTAACTTTTCCCATGGCGATTATCGTGTCTTAGCCCTCTTTTGTCACTTTCCGAGATTAAAAAATAATAAAAAAAGATTTAGCTATCGGGCAAATAGAACGAGAATTGATTCATGACAGCGATAATTCGATGAAAACCAAGTAGTAAAGAATGGTTAGGAAAAATGTCTAACCAGGGAATAATTGTCCAGAATGCAATTGTTGGTTGAATGATTAAACGTAGATTATTTAAAATGGTCTTCCACCCTCCCTTATTTGACCATTGTGGATGAAGAGAAAAATCAGTAACAGGCTCTTGAATTAGCTTTAAGTCATATAAGACCTTGGAGTGAGAACTAACCATCCAGTAAGCCGAAAAAATAATTTCCCACCATTTTTCAATCTCTTGAAAATTAGTGAATCGATAATGAGTCCATCCTAGTTCTTGTTTGCATTGCCTGAATCCATATTCAACCCAAGTCCTTAATCCGTACAGATTACCCAAAGTTTTCTTCATTTCACTTCGACTTAATTGCAGATTAGTCATCACAAAAGAAGTGGAATTCTCTGGCATAGAGATTGGGTCAGTAGTTATTTCCCAGTAAGTTCTTTTATTCCGTTTGCCATAAATTATTTCTCTAATATATCTAATTTCTGATGTTTGGTTGCTAAAAGTTCGCTTGAATTTATACCATTTATTGGCTCTAACCTTTTGCTCAGATGACAGCCAGACTCCATGATTGCTTCTAATTGCCAAGACCCAAGGTAGTTTATGTTTTTCTAATGTTCTAATAAATGAACTGGCTTCACCATACAAACTATCGGCTAGAACCAACTTAATCTTGAATCCAAATTCTACTAGTTCAGTAACCATAGAAGATGCTAACTCAATCTTGGTTCTGTAGGTATCCGACTCTTTTAATGTTCCTTTCGGTTTGAAAACTTTAAACATTAGAGGCAAAGTAATATTTTCATAGATCCCATAGGCATTCACCGAGACAATACCGTTATCTATTTTGCCTACACTACCAAGATATTGCCTTGCCACATAGTCAGTTTTTTTTCCTTTCTTTCGATCACCTGTTTCATCAATTACTAAGTTAATTTCGCTGTCTTTTAATACCTTCCGAGTTAAGTTTAGCCTTCTAGTTCTTAATTCTTCTACTGACCAGGGGGAATTAGCTAAGAAATGGTGCAATGATTGGGACGAAGAAACTCCTGATATCTTCGCTATTTCGGGTAGTGATTTTCGCTTAATTGATGAGATGATTCCAGTCACGTAAATATTTAAAACATTCATACAGTCGGCTTTTGAGTGGGAAGCTTCCCACTCAAAACGCGATGTAACTTCTCACATCACAAAACAAGTCATTATAAGCACGGCAATATTGATCGATTAGAGAAACGGTTGGTCGAGCATCTCTTTTTAAATGTCTGAGAATCTGTAATTCTACATCCATCACCCTCTCTACCTCACAGCTACCGATAACTCTTTCTATTCTAGTTTAATTCTCGGAAAGTGACAGAATAGGGTTAGACATAAAAAATGTAGGGGCGAACAGTAGGGCGAACAGCCGTTCGCCCCTACACAAATATAATGTTATTCGCATATTTCCAATTACCAGTCTGTTATTAACCAACGGTGGCTACAGAACCACCATCAACCCGATAGTTTGCACCCACAACAAAGCTTGAATGTTGAGAACAAAGAAAGGCAATTACCGCAGCTACTTCTTGCGCCTTGCCTCGACGACGTAATTCTAAATGAGGGCGTTCTTCGTCCAGGAAAGTTTCAATGGCTTCATCAAAACTCATCCCTTTTTCTTTGGCTCGTTTTTCCATCATGGCATCAGTCATCGGCGTAGCAATATAGGCAGGGGAAACTGAATTGATCAAAATACCGTCTTTGGCAAAGGCTTTAGAGAGGTTTTTAGTTAAATTAAGTACTCCAGCTTTGGCTGCACAGTAAGGCATCTCATCGGTATATGGCTGTACTGCGTCTTCTGAACCAATTAATACAATTCTGCCCCAGCCTTCTTTCTGCATGGAGGGGATGAAAGCTCGACATACTCGCACCGCAGACATAAAATCAACATCGATAGTTTCATACCAATCTTCGTCAGTTAATTTGAGAAATTCTTTGGTTGAACCCGTTATGCCAGCGCAGTTAACTAAAATATGAACCGTGCCATAATGGTCAAGAATCTGTTGTTTTGCTGCTTCAACTTCTTCTGAGTTTCTTAAATCCGCCGTTACTGATAACGCTTCGCCAATTTTGTTAATTTCTTCTGCTGTTGTATTTAAGTCGTCATTAGTTTTATCGATGAGGGCAATTTTAACACCCTCGGCAGCTAGTAGCTTGGCTGTTGCTCTACCCATACCAGAGTCTCCGCCAGTAATTACGGCTACTTTATCTTTTATTCCAAAATCCATGCTTATTCTCGTATTTTTTTAATTTCGTAGTACGCTCTTATTCTTTATTTCTTGATCGCGAGTTATCTTTTTAGCTAGCTAATACCGTATTCCTTTTAATTTAAAATCAGAGGTTTCTTGATGGTACTAAGATTTGCAGCTATGAACCCTTTTTTTGTTAGTTGTTATTAAAAAAAGCGTTTACTACTAATTAATAATCGAACATTTGTCGCAATATTTTATCTATCTTAGGTTCAATTGCTTTTTTTGATGATTTCCAAAGTGGGTGATACCAATTCTCCATGAAGATGCACTAAATTAATAATAATGATACGGTACGGAAAAATGGGGAATAAGTTTGAGGTAGAAGTTAACGAAAGTCCTGAAGAATTGAAACATCGATTGCATCATGCGGTTACTGCTAGCAGCAAAGAAAGATTGCAGATGCTGTATTGGCTCAAACAAGATGCGATCGCCACGAGAAAAGAACTATCTCAAAAATTGGGCAGAGATGAATCAACAAGGAAGACTTGCTCAAGGTGAGGAAACCTCACCGAGCTTCCTTCCTCAATATATCGATGGCTGAAGAGATACCGTCAAGGAGGTCTTCCAGATTTACTTGATGTAAAAACTCCTCCAGGTAAAAAAAGCAAAATTTCCGCACAAGAAATGAATCAGTTAAAAGAACGTTTGAATCAACCTCAAGGATTTAAAAGCTATGGAGAAATTCAAAACTGGCTGAATCAAAGGTTTGGTGTAGATCTTGCTTATAAAAGCGTACACAAAATTGTTCGCTACAAACTGAAAGCCAAACTGAAAATACCACGTCCACAAAGTCCCAAAGCCAAACCTCAAGTTCAAAATGCCTTTAAAAAAGCGCACCGCCCCGTCTGAGGTTTCCTCAGACATAGGGACGGAGCAAGAAAACTAAAAACCATAATTAAAGTACTAATCGACTATTTGGGGACGGGTCAACCAGTTCGTTACTGGTGTCAAGATGAAAGCCGTCTGGGGCTAAAGACATTAACGGGGAAAATTATTACTTTACAAGGGATTAAACCTCAAGGAATCATGGGTTGGGCAAGAGACAACTTTTATCTATATGGATTAGTCGAACCTATGAGTGGAGAAAGTTTCTTTTGGGAATTTTCCCATCTCGATAGTCTTTGTTTTCAGAATTTCTTGGATTTATTTTCCCAAGGATACCCTGATAGCTTAAATTTAATTCAAATGGATAATGGTAGTTTTCATAAATCTCAAGACTTAAAATGGGCAGATAACATCATTCCCATTTTTCAACCCCCATATAGTCCTGAACTTAATCCTATTGAACGCTTATGGGAACACATTAAAAGTAAATTAGCTTGGGAATATTGTGATAGCTTAAGCCAATTAAGAACAAAACTAAAGCAGGTTCTCGATTCCATTTCTGAAGACACGATTGCCTCTATTTGCGGATGGGACTATATTACATCCGCTTTATTTAGTGCAACTTCATAGAGAATTGGTATAAGAGTATTCTTACTCAAAAGCCGCTGTACGACAACACGCCCTCCTCAACGGGGGGAACCCCCGCAACGCAACTGTCTCACCGCGTCGCCGTCAGAAGTCAGACCCCGCGTCGGCGTAAGACGCAAGGGAATGCTGACTTAGCAAGACAAAGGCTTTAGCCGCATGTACGCGCACCAAGACAGGACAGAAAATTTAATTGCTCGTAAGAAAAAGTAATAAGTAAAAAGTAGCCAAGGGGTTCTCGCCACAGGGAGTAGCCAAGATATACCCAGCGCAGGGAGTGTCCTAACACAGCCTCGTATTGCTATATAAAAACATAAATCGGCAAAATCAACAAAAAAAAAGTGCATTATGTTCAAACGCACCTTTCAAAATTGGTAAATAATAATGAATATCTAGTCTTAAATTTATTATTTCACGCCTTTAGGAAAATCGAAATTTGTTTATCTAATCTTGTTCAAATAGTAACTATCTTCATCTAAGCTTTAAGAATCTTTGACAGATGGCTCAATTGAGATGGCAATACTGATAATATTTCTTAATTGACCCATTGACTGTCTTAATCTTTCATAAATTACTTACAGTCGCAGCCCAAGCAACTATTAGGGAAATAGCTCGTTGATTACGCCCTAGAAATTATCTAGTAATTATGGACATAAATCCTGGCTCAGATGTCTTTTTCAAAATGTCTCTCTATATATCTTAGAAATCTGATTTTTCAATCCAGCGCAAAGCTAAATATATAAGCCCAGTCAATATAGCAAAACCTATCATAAGCAACACGATTATAATGTAGCCCGCTTTAATTAAACCAGTAATTACAATTAAGTAGGGAATACTTAAAGCAGCTATAACTAGTGCTAATTTTTTGGGAGTCCATTTGACATCTTGAAAATTAGTTATTATTGAGCCTCTACCGCCAAATTTTCCAGGAGGCTTAGCATCTTGAGATCTGTTAAGCCGTCCCTGTTTTAGCATTTTTGGAAGATGACGCTGATTATTATCTGGCATAGCCAATAAATCTTAATTAGTAAAAGTTGTAACCATAATAGTTCAAGACTATTAATTGAGCCAGAAAATTTTACTTTAAAGGCAGCTTTATTTGGTTTTATTTACACTTGAACTGTTTTTGAACAATCTCTAAAGCGCAGATAGATAGATTTAGTTTCCTAATTCTTTTCAGAATTAGCCATACTTGTAAACTAGATTTTTATCAATTATTTTATTTGGAGAATCAAAGCCTCATGGATACTGATGCGATCGCTTTAGCTAAAAAAATTCAAATGCAGTTTAAAATACTCAAGGAGCAAAAGCAATATGCTAATATTGCTAAATTAATTACTTATGCTTGGCAAGTAAACCCTAGTCATTTTAATCGCGAGATTTTTGGCTATCTTCCCACTATTTTTCGAGAAATTGAGCTTTTCCCTACTTCTCAGGCAATACAGCTAAAAGATGTGTATTTTGGCGAACCAGTGGTTTACAAAGTCTATTATCCTCAGGAACAAAAACTGTATAACATTCCTTTTTTTTATATCTTCTGCTATCTGAAAGAAAATTCTGATAAATTAAATATTTATTTTCAAAGCGCACATCCGCAATACAAAATGTTTTCCCATAAAGATTATGATTTAAGTCAAGAAAAAGTCAATTTTGAAGGATGTGTGTCTGCCTTTAATAATGACGATATATCTATAATCAGCGTTAGCGATCCAGGGCAGTTTGTTCCAGGAATAACCTCTAGCTATTACGTTGGTTCAGCAGATTTCAACTTTGTAGAATATATTGCTAAAGTACTAGAGCCTATAGCAAATTTAGCAAACATTAATGCTAATAATATTCTGCTGTTTGGTTCTTCTGCGGGAACGTTTGGAGCTTTACTTAGCAGTACCTATTTTCAGCAAAAAGTAAATGTATTAGCTGTCAATAGCCAAATATTTTTGCACTATAGAACATCTATGATGAAGCAAATATTTAATATTGATAATAGACAAAAACTCTTAGATCGATTTGGTAAACAAATTTCTTGTATCCAAAGATTTAAACAAAAATTAAATAGCATTCCTAATATTTATATTTTAGCCAACGTCAACGATTATTTATATCAACGTAATTTTAATTTTTATCGACTTTATATAGACAATTTTACTCATAAAGAAGTTAATAATCAGTCAGTTTTTGATAGTTATTATGGTGTAGACGGTCATGGTCGTCCTGAATCATCTTCCCTTAAAGCTAAAATTAAAATTGCCAGAGAAGTTTTGACTATGAACTCAACTGTAAACAAGTAATAAATAATAATTATTAATTCCAATTTAACTTTATGCCTAAATATTCTTCAAGTTGCTGATTATAAGGTGCAAAATAATCAACTAAAGTCTTTCTTAATTCAGAGTCCACTTGTTTATAAGAACCAGCATTAACTTTTGGATAATTTTCTAAGGGGCAATTGGGCAAACCCAAAAAATCAAATACTTGAGCCATATTACCTAAAGGATCGCTATAAAAGTCTTCACTTTTCAAAAATAAAAACTGTCCACGACCTAATGTTTCTACCCAAGCTTTAATCTTATAAACATAAAGACTGCTCAAAATATTGTCTGGATTATAAAAACCAGTCTCAACAATTTCTGCCTCGCTAACCGTAGCTAATCTAGTTATTTCTTCGGAGATTGCCGTAGATAAGTCTTGGTTTGTCAAACCCGTATTTAACTTATGATAATGCCAAGAAATTGCCCTATCAGCAGGGTTTCGCAGCAAAATAATGATTTTGGTCTGGGGAAAAGTATCTTTGATCCTTTGAGCTACCTGAGGAAATCGCAAATAGTTAGGAGTTGCTTCTCCTGTCAAAAAATCATCTTGATCGGTGATTGTAGGAAAATGTGCCAAATACCAGTCAATGCCTCTGTTAAAATTTTGCCAGTAAAAATCAATTTCTTTAGTATGAGATAGCAAAATCTGGGGATGGCGACTGAGATAGAAATAAATGGAAGATGTTCCACTCTTTGATACTCCAGCAATAATAAAGTCTGGACCACACTTTTTTGACTTCTGCCAGTTTAATTTAGCCAGATGAGGATAGGTTTGAATTGCTTTTTGATAAGAGCCTGTGCGATAACATTCTATTGCTTGGGGGACGAGGTTTTGTTGAGTTAAGGCATCTCCTAGGTTTCCCCAAGCAATGGTAATTTCAGGATACTCTGTAACTATTTGACGATAGAATTTAATTAAATCAGTTGATTTGTCTTGAGAAATAGGGGTGTACTGAAGAGCAATATAAGCATCTCTAAAATGCGGATCGAGTTTGATCGACTTTTGATAATTGATTATGGCTTCAGGAAAATGGCTCTTGGCTCTAAACAATCTAGCTAACTGAAAATAGTCAATTGCCGTCGCTTCGGGCTTTGAAGCTAAAGCTTGCCCATATCCTGTAAAAGCCTCTTTTTCTGTAGGATCGGACTTTCCACTATTTTGAACTGCTTTGGTGTAACAGGCTACAGCTTGGTCGTATTGCTGCCAATGATGATAAATTTGACCTAGGGCGTTTAAAGCAATTGCAGAACCAGGGTTAAAAGAAAGTATTTTTTTATAGGTAACACTCGCTTTATGCCATTGCTGCTGATTTTGCCAAAGTAGCCCTAACTGATAATATGCCTCCTCATAGTTGTCTTGTAAAGCGATCGCTTTTTGCCAACATTCTTCAGCCTGGAGATGTTCTTCTAGTTGCTTGAGGGTTAAACCCCAATGATAAAAAGCGTTAGCGGTCGGGTCTAAATCTGCTGCCTGTTGGAAACATTCTTTTGCCTGAGAATACTCCTGAAGTTTATACAGTGCCAAACCCCAGTGATAATAAACTTTAGCTGACGGAGCGAATTTGGCTGCTTTTTTATAGTTTCTACTTGCCCAAAGCCATTTTTCTTGAGCAGCTAAAGCCTTAGCCAGGGCGATGTAGTATTGGGCATTGCCAGGATTATTTTTGACTCCTAGACGGTATACTTCTAAGACAGGTTCGTGTTTTCTTTGAGCGGCTAAAAGTTCCCCTAAAGCTTGATATGCCTCAAAAAAATCTGTCTGGAAATTAATTGCACTACGGTAACAGACGATCGCTTTATCGGGCAAATCTTGAGCAGCTAAAGTCTGACCAAGCTGATAAAGTTGTTCGGGGGTAAAAGAATCAGATTCTAATTTAAATGATTTAAATAAATGATTAGCAGCCTGGCGATCATTGCCTAATTGGGTCAGAATATTAGCCAAAGCGCAACGTAATCGGGAAGAATCGGGTTGCAGAATCACTGCTTCTCGATAAGATTTTAGAGCCTTTTGCCACTGCTTTTGTTGAACATACAAATCTCCTAAATTAGCGCGATCTTCTGCCGATTCAGGATTAGCGGTTATTTTTTCACGGCATTGGGCGATCGCCTGCTGAATTTGCTCGGCAGTTAATTGAGACAGAAGAAGTTCTTTCATTAGTAGTTGCAAAATGCTTGATAAATAATTAGTTTCACTTAAGCTTAAGTAGGTGAGATCGAAATTTTAATTAAAGTACTTTCTACTTTTTACTTTCTACTTTTTACTTACCTATAGTTTGCGGATAAATAATTGAAATGTTTGCGGAGAGCGACAAACTTGTTGCCATTGATCTTTAACCGAGTTGAGAAATTGATCGATACCGACTTTAGGGTTTTGTTGAGCATTATGAAGATTACGCCAGCCATAATAATTGAAAATGATAATTCCGCCTGATTTGACTAATTTCCAGGCAAGAATGGCATTTTTCTCCGTGTGTTGACTCAATTTATTGCGAGCTTGAAGATTAATGAGGTCAAAACTATTAGCAGTACAGTCTGATAACAGTTGGTGAATATCTCCTTCTAAACAAGTTACTTTAGACCCTGAAGCAGATTTGGTAAGGTTTTGTTTGAATGATAGTTCAAATTTACTGTCAATACAGGTGAGCCTATCTTTTTCTTGGGTTAACATTTTATCAAGCATCCAACAAGATGACATTCCTTGATAAGAGCCTACTTCTAAGGCATTGGCTCCTGATGCGGTAATCAATGACTGTAAATGTTTTTCCCAGACTGCAATACGATAGCTAAAAGTATCGTGAGTAAAAAAATAGTTGTTGGCGACGCACTGTTCCCAACCCCGATGTTTACAAGCCTGTTGAAAATTAGCTGCTGCTTCAAATAACCTACCTTTTTCTCGCAGGGCATTACCCAAATGTCCATATACCCAAGGATATTCTTCCACTAGATTTAAAATCGCATAGCAGGTAGAAATAGCTTCATCCCATTTCTCTAACATCAAAAAAGTTTTGACTAAATCTCGATAAGCCCAAGGGAAGTCTGGAGCATTTTTAATGGTCTGGCGAAAAGAGGTAATTGCCTCTTCAAAATGCTGCTTTTGCAGATAAATAGTGCCTAGTTTGTATTGCGCCCTAAATTCTGTGGGCTGCACGCTCAAAATTTTCTCGTAGATAGCCTGAGCCCGATCTAACTGATGCTGCCGTTGATAAATATCTCCTAAATCATACAAAGCAGCAATCAAGCCTCCATCTCCAGCGATCGCTTTTTCATAGCAGGCGATCGCTTCTTCTATTCTTCCTTTTTGTTCTAGGGCTTTGGCTAGCTTATAGTAACCAATATTATTGACCAAATTAGGATTAATTTTAATTGCTTGATACCAGCAGTCCATTTCCGCATCTTTACGCTGGAGGTAGCTATTGATCTGCGCCAAAGATGAATATATACGGTCAGAATTGGGTACAAGTTCTAAAGCCTTTTCAAAAGAGGCTAAAGCAGCCTGCCAATTTTTTTCTAAAATATAAAGCTCTCCTAATTGGCAATATACCTCTCCAAGATTAGTTTGAGCTTCTACAGCCAAAGAATGCCAAACAATAGCTCGATCAAATTCCCCCATACCCTGAAGCAAATTGCCCAGGTTTTTAAAGGCAGATTGCCATTGTTTCTGGTTGTTGTTGTCTGTTTTTACTGTCTGCTCGCACTCAACAATTGCCTGAATTAAATAGCTAGAATCCACGGGTAAAATTTAGTTAATTGTATTGTTTACTTCATCACCGACGGGCAATAAAATATATTTCCAAGTCTTAGACTGTTTAATTATTGTCTATATATTCATTATTGTCCTACCTACTTTTATTATGGCTGGGAGATTTGCTGGGGTGGGGGTATTTTCCTACTGAATGTATTTTAGAATTTGCTTGAGAGCATCAATATTAACCAAAATGTCTTCGGTAAGAGCATTTTGATACATTAAGTTGCGCAAAGACAGACAATTAAAACTTTGTCCCACTAAATAATAATGCTCCAACTCTAGCTGCTGACTAATCATCCAGTAATCAGTTCTCACATAATTAGGCGAGAAAAGTTCAATAACCTTAGTATCGGGAGAACAAAAAACTAAATTAGTTAAACCCGAACCATGACTAGCAACAATGATTTCAGCATTAGCAAATACTGCAACCTGCTCTAAGACAGACATTTCTTCGAGGAATATAGTTTGAAAACCTTCACTATAGAGCAGTTCGCTTACATCTAATTCATTAACTAACTGTCTATTTTTTGCTTTTGCCCTACTTATGTAAATTTTTTGCCCGATAGCAGTCCTGGATAAATTAATTTTGGGAATAAAAGCCTGGCGTAAAAATTTGATTGTTCCTTGGGAAACCCAATCTAGATAGCCTGGAAAAGAGGGAACAATTAATTCTGTAGCCTGAATATGATTATGGCGATCGCTTTCAAGGATTTTTGTTTCAGGAATACCCAAGATTTGTAAAGTTTCTTTTTGGTAGGGTTTAGCAATGCTGTTTACTACAAACCAATCAATCTCCTCTAAACTAATACCACTGTTTTTGATTAGTTCTAGTCGTGGAATAATATCAAACATCCAATGATAATAAACATGACCAGCCAAACCAGACAGTAAAGCTACTTTGCCCTCTATTTTTTCTATAAGAGGAATGCTATCTTGTGCAAAAATCTTGTGTTCGGCTCGTTCTTGATAAGGACATCCTGGTAAGAACCAGGGATAATCTCTAGATAAATCTCCTAACAAATAGTTATCAGGAGTAATAACCGCTACAGCATTGCAAATAATCCAAGAGTTTTTTTGTTCTGCAACCCAACTTCTACCTTCGGGAATGGTAACGACAAAGGGCAATTTAGCCTTAACTGGGTTTTTTGATCCAAAGGAACATTTATAAGCACCTTTATCAATCTGCAACGGCTTAAAATGTGTAATTAACTTTGCCATACAGCTATTGCAGTTGACTCCTCCGCAATCAGGATAAGCTGTCTGACCAGGAGCGTTAATTTTAATCGTCTCTGGTTGTCTTGTGCCAGCTACTCTTTCAGGAGTATAATCGGTATCTCCCCACAATACTTGAATGTAGCTAAAATTTTTTAACTGACAATCCCTCGCCCAGTCTTGAGTGTAGTGATAAATTTTCTTAGGCAGGGCAGATGATTGCTCTTCAGTCGGAAATAGACCAGGCAAATTTTGCCAACGAGTAGCGCAATCTATTTCTTGACTGAGGACGGCTTCATAATAATTTATCGCCTCTTGCGTATCTTGACTACGCTCTAAAACTTTACCTAACTGAAAGCAGATTTGCCGATGTCCTGGTTCAAGGCTCAAGCCAATCTGGTAAATAGCTACCGCAGCATCTAACTTTTTTTGCTTGGCAAGACAATTACCAAGTTTTAGATATAGTTCTACTTCTTTGGGTCTAATTTGTAAGGCTCGCTGATAGTAAAATTCAGCTTGATAAACACCCCCAAACTCAAATAGCACATCTCCCATGTGGCTATAGGTTCGCCATAGATAATGATAAGCGTCTGCTTTTTGATTATCTTGGAGAGCTTGCAGAAATCGAGCGCAGGCTACTTTAGCTATTTCTAATAAATCTTCGGGTTCGGTTGCTAATATTCTTTGACAATAAGCAGTAACAAAATGAGGCTCAAGCTCAATTATTTGTCGCCAACAGTCTAAAGTAGTTTCCCAATTACCGAGCTGTTGCTGTAGGTCGGCATAGTTGCTTAAAGCCAGAATATTGGTTGGCTCTAATTTAGTAACTTTGAGAAAACACTCTATTGCTTGGGGATAATCGCCTTGCTGTTGCCATAGCTTACCTAAATTATGGTGAGCTAAAGACATTTTTGGCTCTAAAGTGATAGCAGTCTGGAAACTACTATAGGCAAGCTTATGCTGTTGATTAAACCAGTAAACCTGTCCTAAGTTATTGTGCAAAGTTGCCCAAGTAGGATCGATATAAAGCCCTTTTCTAAAAATAGCGATCGCCTGTTCGTATTTTTTTTGTCTAGCAAAGATGCTGCCCAAATTACTATATGCCCTGGTAAAATTGGGCTGAATGACAATAACCTGCTCGTAGCTGGCGATCGCTGCCTCTAGTTCTCCTTTTTGATCGTAAAGGACTCCCAAGTTAAAATAAGCAGCAGCATAGTCGGGTTTAGCTTCAATGGCTTTATTGTAGGCAGCAATTGCTTCACTCCAGTTACCTAATTGGTGCAATACTACCGCCAGATTATATTTTAATTCTGCCCAATCAGGTTTAAAAACTAGAGCCTGTTCATAATTCCAGGTTGCTTTTTGATAATTGTTTTGCTTGCTAAATAATAAACCTAACTCTGCGTATATTTCTGCTTGATCGACTGGGGTATCCAGCAGTCTTTCATAAGCATCGATGGCTTCGGGTATTTTTCCTAGTTGGGTATAGGCTCTTGCCAAGTAAGGATAAAAGTTAATATCGTCAGGATCGAGGGAGATCTCTTTTTGACAGATATCTACAACCTGCTCCCAATCTTGGTTAGCTAGGAAAGATTTAAGATTTTTGATTGAGGATTCGCCTCTTCTCATTGATGTTAACGGGAATGACCCAAACTCAAATTACAAAATGACCCAAATAATCTGACGATTTATTGAACTCGCAAACATTTCATTAGAAGTAGATAGTTGGTAGTAAGTAGTAGATTAACTAAAAACGACAAACTTCAGAGGAGGTTCAAGCCTGCTGACAAAATAGATCTCTTAGATCTTTAATGAATATTGGATTAACCTACATTAGCCCATATTTTGCTAAATTTCATACAATCTAAATTTTAAGCTGATTTTTTAAATACTAACTAAGTAGGTAGACAAGAAAAAACTTAGCTATGTAACAGAATGTTTAGCTAGAATTAAATCGAAAACGTTCTGTGGAGTATCCTCCAGCTACTGCTCTGGCTTCTACTCCTGATATCACGGCGTAAGCAAGATCTAATTCATCCTCAAACATTTGACCCACAAGCTCATGAGCTTTTATTTGATGCCACTCTACCTCAATCGGATTCATCTCGGAGCAATATGGTGGCAGAAAAAACAGATATAATCCCATTGCTTCCCACTGCGACCATTTCTGCTGTACTTTTTGACTTTTATGGATTGAACCGTTGTCTTGTACGATGACTCTGATTTTTCCCGTGCGTCTCAATTGCGACTGTGCCAGCTTTGCTTGTTGATCCATCATTTTGATATAGCTACGAGCAGTGAAACTACCAATAGCCAAACCATAAGTAAACCTAAACCTAGCTGATGGTTGCCAAAGCCCTAAAATACTCAAACGTCTTCCTCTTCTTTTAGTCTGTTCGAGTCTCTTTTGTTTTCCTCTGAAAAAGTAGCTGTAACCCGAAGGTGTCCACATACAGAATCCCGATTCATCGAGATAAAATAAGTCAATTTCTCCTACCGCAGCACTTAACTTCACCATATCCAGGTCAGCTTGCTTGAGATCTCTCTGTTTTTGGTCTTGACGTTGACTATGAGATTGACGAGTACGTTTCCAAATCACCCCCTTTTTTTGAGTACTCTGCGTAGATGGTCAGGACTCAATTGAACTTGTCTTTCTTTAGCCAGCTTTTGTGACAATTGTTTGCTGTTGTACGTTCGCTGTTCATTCTCTAAACTTTGTTCGAGATATTCTAAATCTCCTTCTGAATAACGTCTTTTCCCACCTCTGCCTCTAGCTTCCCAAAGCCCTCCTAATCCCAATTTTTGCCATCGGTTTATTGTTTCTCTAACAGTCTGTCGATGACAATTAAAATGAACTGCGATATCTTCGATGTACCACCCTCGATTATTTAGTCGTAGCATTGAGGCTCTATCTTTAACTCTTTGAGAAACACTTGTCGCCGTTCTCAATTCGAGTAATGTTCTATCTTCTTCTCTGCTCAAAAAGATTCTTAGCCTTGCTCCCATCTCAATTTTTCCAATTTGTATCAACTTCGCCTTTAATTATCTTTACATACTTTAGCTTTTTAATCTCTCTCTACTTAATAGACCCACAACAAAATGTTGTGGGTCTATTAAGAGTAGTCTAAATTTTTAACGATGTTACGTTAGAATAATTCCCAAGTACCATTTTCATTTGTAGTACCAGGCTCAATATTTAAATCTTTGCCGATTTCAATAGCATCTTTTCCATCAACGGTAATCATTCCAGTAATTGCATCATAGACAACATCGGCATCGCTAGCGCCAAAGATTTTAATTTTATCAGCAAAACCACCAGCTTTAAAGTCAAGGATTTTATCCGTTGATTCGTCTGCAAATCCTTGGACAGCAAATTCAAATACATCGTTGCCAGTATCGCCTTTAAGTGTATCCGAACCTAACCCACCTCTGAGGGTGTCGTCTCCTGCGCCACCAATCAGAAAGTCGTTGCCAAGACCACCCTTAATAAAGTCGTTGCCGTCGCCACCTCTAAGGATGTCGTTGCCATTACCACTCATAATAATATCGTCTCCACCGCCTGTGAAGACTTTCGCATCACCTGCACCAGTGATAATTGTATCGGCTAAACCACCGCCAATAATCCCTACTGGGGCATCGCCTTTAATTTCAATAAAATTTTCTGCGCCTTGCTGACCAACTACATCTAGTCCGCCATCAGGATTCATTGATGACTGTGAAAGTGCCGTATTATCTTCTGAAACAATACTTGACATGATTAATTAATACTCCCTATTTGTAATGTTAACCTGACCTGAAAATGCCTTTTTTATTTAGGCAATAAAACCCTCGTTGTCTATGATAAATCATGTTTATTTTGTTGCTAGTGGTGTAGAATATAAAATTTTTAATAAGAATATACTCTATACTACTACTATCTATTTTGTTTCCAGTTTTTAAAATGTCAATGACTTTTGGTTTTTAATCTGACAAAAAAACTACGAAATAAACAACGGGCAAAATTAACTATTAAACTATAAAAACTCTCCTAGCTGTTTTCACATAAGGACAGGCAAATCAAAATTATAAAACAAAATCTAGATTTTACTTATTTATCTAAGTATTAACTCAGAGAAAAAACTATATAGATTAATTAGCTGGATTAACGTTTTTACTTTAATAAAGACAAAAAATAGAAGTATAAGTTAATGATTTATAAAGTATATAAAACAAATATTATTCAAGGTTTGCTATAAAATTATTAAATTTATTTTGCATCTTTAGTATTATTAAATTAATTTATCTAAAATGCCTTGGTGGTATTTACTGATAAATTGTTTAACTAGTAAAAATATTCAGCAAAATTACCAAATACAAAATTAGAAACTACTTTATCGTCATCAAGTTACAGCCTAATATGTAGAGAGTATGCCCAGACTGTCTTAATATAAATAGCCAAGATTAAAATCTAAATGATGGAATTTGCTAAAGCAGAACCAACCGTCGGCGTAATTATTCCTGCTTATAATTGCGATCGCTATATTGCTCAAGCTATTGAAAGCGTTCTCCAGCAAGAAGAGTGTACCTATGAACTAATCGTCATTGATGATGGTTCAACTGATTCAACTGAGCAAATATTAAAGCCATACCGCGATCGCCTGCGCTATGTAAAACAGAAAAACCAAGGTGTGGCAGCAGCACGCAATCATGGTATTGCGATCGCTAAAGCCAATCTAATCGCCTTTCTTGATGCAGATGATTATTTTTTACCAGGAAAATTAGCATCTCAGGCAGAAATTTTAATCAAGCGTCCTGACCTAGGTATTGTCCATAGTGGCTGGCAAAGGGTAGACATAGAAGGCAACAAGCTATTGGATGTATGTCCTTGGGAGCAAATTCCTGAACTGGATTTGGAGAATTGGCTACGCTGGAAACCCGTACTACCAAGCGCGATGATGTTTCGTCGAGAATGGCTTCAGTATGTTGGTGGTTTTGATCCCCGCTTCCCCCCCGCAGAAGACACCAATTTGGTTTTAAAATTGGCTTTAAAAGGCTGTAAAACTGCATGGTTACGCCAAATAACCGTGTGCTATCGTCAGCACGAAGAAAGTGCTATGCACAAAGGCTTGCCCCAAGCTCGTTCTTTAATGGCAGTTACCAACGATTTTTTTGCTCAACCAAATCTACCTTCAGAAGTTAAGCTAATGGAGCAGTCTATTCGCTACGGTACGTTAGTCTGGATTGCTTGGTATCTTCACTACACTGGGCATCCACTAGAAACAACCCAATATCTTAAACAGGCTTGGTTATATCGCTCTAATTCAGGCATGGAAACTATAGTTACTTGGGTTGAAAGCTTTGCCGAATTTTCCCGTAATTGGGGAGTGCAATTTAATATTAGTAGCTTAACTAGTTCGAGGGAATGGCAGGAGCTAGTTCAATGGATCATTCAGACAACGAGTAAAATTGGATTAGAAACATCTTAAGGTTTCCTCTTTTAGAGAGAGCTATTAGATATCCTAATTAGAGTATGCTCCTGTAGAGGTAGTTTTTCTTCAAGTAAATCAGACTTATGACTATTGCTCGGACAATTTGTATAGGGTTTCTGACTCTGATTGTGATTGGAACTCTTCTGTTGATGATGCCTTTCGCTACTGTCACAGGAACTTGGAACAGTTTTATTGTTGCCTTATTTACCTCTACTTCTGCTGTCTGTGTCACAGGGTTGGCAGTTGTAGATACTGGAAGTTATTTTAGTTTTTGGGGACAGCTAACAATTCTTCTGTTAGCTCAGGTAGGTGGTTTAGGCTATATGACTATGACTACTTTTTTACTGCTGCTTTTGGGTCGAAAGTTTGACCTAAGACAAAAATTTGCTATCCAAGAATCCTTTGATCGACCTTTTTTGCAGGGTAGTAGCAGTAATTTAATGCGCTCAATTATTGCCACTACGATGATTTTTGAAATTAGTGGCATATTTTTATTACTACTAGTTTTTGTTCCTAAACATGGATGGTCAAAAGGCTTATGGTACTCTGTTTTTCATAGTATCAGTGCCTGGAATAATGCGGGTTTTAGTCTTTTCTCTGATAGCTTGGTTGGCTATCATGACTCTGGGGCAGTTAATTTGATTATTCCAGGCTTGATTATTTTTGGTGGTATTGGCTATCAGGTAATTATTGAAATGTATTTATTGCTCATTCATAAATTTCAGCATAAGCCTGGGAGATTTTGCTTTTCTCTTAATTTCAAAGTTGTAGTTGGCACCACTATTTTGTTGTTAATCTTAGGTACAATCGCTTTTTTTCTCACCGAGTTAAATAATACAGCCACATTAGATCCCTTTAGTTTTAAAGATAAGCTTTTGGCTGCTTGGTTTCAGTCTGTGACTACCAGAACAGCCGGCTTTAATAGTATTGATGTAGGGAACATGACTACGGCAGGTTTATTTATTACTATGGGCTTTATGTTTATTGGTGCTAGCCCCAGTGGTACAGGAGGAGGTATTAAAACTACTACATTTAGAATTTTATATAATGCTACTAAATCAGTCTTACGGGGAAAAGATGAAGTGGTTGTCTATCAAAGAGAAGTTCCCAGTACTCTTATTTTGAAGGCAGTTGCCGTAGTATTCGGCACAGCAGCATCAATTGTTTTAATGACCATCTTAATTTCTTCTTTTGAGCCTAAACTAGATTTTCTGCGTATTTTGTTTGAGGTAATTTCTGCTTTTGCAACAGTTGGTTTATCTACAGGCATTACAGCTAGTTTGACAGTTGCTTCCAAAATAATTTTAGTCTTGTCTATGTATATTGGCAGAGTAAGTATTTTAATTTTAATAGCGGCAGTTATTGGCGATCCAAGCCCTAGCAGCCTCAACTATCCAGAGGAAAATTTATTAGTTGGTTAATTTATATTAGGATTAGTTAAATAAACGGATAAAAGATAACTAATTGCCGATAGATTAAAATATCATTAGTTAGTATTATTCAGGTTAAGAAACAGAATTGAAATCTCTCAATTTTTTAACTAACTCCAATTCTACAAATCGACAGTTTGCTGTAATTGGTCTAGGACGTTTCGGTAGAGCAGTCTGTGCTTCTCTACACAAAATGGGCTATGAAGTTTTGGGAACAGATATTGACGAAAGACTAGTCAACCAAGCTTTAACTCAGAAAATTGCCTCCCATGCTGTTCAATTAGATTCTACCGAGCCTGAATCTTTAAAAGAAGCTGGTATTTTTGAGATGGATACGGTGATTGTGGCTATTGGCAATTATCTCCAGGAAAGTATTATAACCACCCTTAATGTCAAAGAGGCTGGAGTTGAACAAGTAGTGGCTAAAGCCTCTTCAGAAATTCATGGTAAAGTTTTGCGGCGTGTAGGGGCGGATCGAGTGGTATTTCCTGAATATGAGGCTGGTTGTGCCTTGGCTAGTAACCTGACTCAACCTGCTTTTCTAGATCGTTTTGAACTGGATACAGAAAACAGCATTGTCGAAGTGCTAGTGCCAGAAGAGTTCCATAATCAAACTTTAGCTCAGCTAGATTTGCGCAGACGTTTTGGTTTAAATGTCTTGGCAATTGGCAATGGAGAAAAGTTTGTCACCAATCCCAATCCTTCGCAAGTATTAAAAGAAGGATTAGTGATGGTTGTTATTGGCAGTAATAAAAACCTTCAGCGTTTGCCACTTTAATTACTAATTATTAAGCTAGCTTGAGGCACTGGTGTAGAAACGCAGGGCAAACCGCCAAAAAAAGATTGAGAAACTAAACAAAATAAGAGCCAAAATAGCTGCGCCAAAAGTCCAGATCATCTCACTCCGATTTAACATTGTTTGAGCAGGAATAGTAGTTAAAAATGCAACAGGAACTACAAAAGTAAAAAAGAAGCGATAAACGGCAGGATAAGCTACTATCGGATAGCGTCCCGCTTCTAATAATCCTCGCAAAACTTCCGTGACGTTATAGACTTTGACAAACCAAATGCTGGTTGCACCCAAAATAAACCACAGGCTATAGAGAATAACAATGCCAAAGCAAAGAGGAATTAAACTGGCTAGGTAGTCATACCAATTCAAGCCTAATTTATTCCCTGCATAGACTATTAAAATTGTGCCGAAAAACAAATCTGGTAAACCCCAAGGAGAAATAGTCTTAGTGGATAGCCAAAACTGACTGCTTATTGGCTTAAGTAAGACAAAATCTAATGTTCCCTGTTCGACTTGTTTGACAATGCTATTAAGATTTGGCACTAAAAAAGTAGCAGAAAATCCTTGTAAGAGAGTAAACAGACCTAAAACAATAGTCGCTTCTTGCCAACTCCAGCCTTCAAAGGTATAGCCAGTGCGATAAAACAAAAATAGTCCAAATAGACTGCCAGCTAGATTAGCGATGCTGGTAACAGTAGCAATAAGAAAATTAAGGCGATACTCCAGTTCTGTGGCGATCGCCGTACTCCAAAATAAGCGTAGAATTTTAAAATAACGCTGCATTATGTTCAAAACATATTCCTATTATTTAATGCCCAGAATATTTTGCACCTAAAAAGCTCTAACTTTAATTAAACTATGTTAAAAGCCATCTTCTTAAGTAAAATTTAATAATCGAGCTATTTTCGATGGTTACTATAGTAGAGCATTACATTTACTATTCAATTATCTCTTGTTCATGTTTCCCAGTTGCTTACCTTCTAACGCTAGTAGTTTAACTGAATCAACCTCAATCGCTTTCGCAAAACAGATTCAGCAAGACTCTATCTCCACACCTTTATCCAAAGATAGTATTGCAACTACATATATAAATCAAGGACAGGGTAGCACACCAATATTATTAATCCACGGGTTTGATAGCTCTTTACTTGAGTTTCGTCGCTTAATACCTTTGCTAGCAAAACGACAGTCAACTTGGGCGGTAGATTTATTGGGATTTGGCTTTACTCAACGAAATTTAGCTATTCCCCTTAATCCCCAAAACATTAAAACTCACCTGTATCATTTCTGGCAGACTTTAATCAAGCAGCCTGTTACCTTAGCAGGAGCATCGATGGGTGGTGCGGCAGCAATAGATTTTACCCTGACCTATCCTGAAGCGGTAAAAAAATTGGTCTTAATAGACAGTGCAGGTTTAGGCAAGCAGCCAGCCGTTGGCAAGTTTATGTTTTCTCCTTTAGATTATTTTGCTACCGAGTTTCTGCGCAATCCTAAAATCCGTCAAAGTATTAGTCGTGCTGCTTATTTCGATAAAAGCTTTGCTAGTTTAGATGCTCAAGCCTGTGCTGCACTCCATTTAAAATGTACCAACTGGAATAAATCTTTGATTGCCTTTACTAAAAGTGGTGGCTATGGTTCATTTGCAGCTCGCATATCCCAGATACAGCAGCCAACTTTAATTTTATGGGGTAAGCAAGACAAAATCTTAGGCACAAAAGACGCTGCTAAGTTTGCCCAGGCTATTCCCAACAACAAACTAGTTTGGATTGATAATTGTGGTCATGTTCCCCATCTAGAACAATCCCAAATTACGGCTGAGGAAATCTTGAGAATAGCTAGTTCACAAGTCAAAAGTTAAAAGTCAACGTTTATTTAATAGCTTTGTTATCCGCCAATTGCTTCTGTTTCAGTTCAATTTGTTCAAAGTGATCGACTAAAGGCGATATCTTTTGTTCTTCGTTTTCCACATAATCATAAATGTTGACAAAATTACGCTCAATTTCTTCGTAAATAATATCCAATTTAGAATTCAATTTAGTCGATAAATCCTTTTGAAAACGAGCCTTTTCTTGATCGAGTTTGTCTTCAAATCGACGGATTATTTTGCGTTTTTTTAGCACCAATGTTCCTCCAGCGAAGAGAATACCCACTCCTGCAAAAGCAGTACCAATGATATCTAGTAATACAATCTCGGTTAAAGCTGCGATCGCTGTACCCGCAACCGTAGCTGCACCAGCACCCACAAGCCTAGGAGCAACACAAGCATTAAGTGATTCGATCGAATAAAGAAAAGTTTTGTCATTAAGTAAGGTAGCTACTTTTTGCTGTACTTCCTCAATAATCTCTTGACGACTTTCAATAGTATTAACATTAATCGCATTGGTGCTAATCTGATTGACTTTTATATCGTGTAAATCATTGACTAGGCTTTGCAAAAGTCTTTTGATTCCGCCGACAAAATGCTTGATGCCATCTTGGGATATTTCTCCTAAAGAAACTTTTAGCTCGTTTTCGCAGCTTTGTTTTAATTCATCCATCCAGCTTGGCGCAGATTTTTTAGTCCGAAATAAAACAGCAAAAGAACCTTTAACCATCGTCAATAGAGATAGTTTTTCACGGAAGTCTGCTTTTACTTTGGCGGTAATTGAATCGTATTTATTCAGTAGACGATTGATTAAAGACTCCAGTTCAAAACCTGACTGTCTTTTATTTTGCTGTAATTTAGCCTTGATTTTGCCGACTACTAGTCGATCTTTAACTAATTGCTGCTCAATCGCTAACAAGTCTTTTCCTAGTAAATCAATAATTTTATCGCTAGTTTTTGCTACTCCCTGTAACTTAAGCTTTTTAGTCCCGCCATCTTGAAGCGTCTGTTGAATATAATTTCTTACTTCTGTAAAGCCACTATGCTGCTGGTGACCATTTACTTCTAACTCGACTGAAGTAGCAAAGACCATCGGGTATTCAATACCCTTTTGCAATGCCAACTCTGTCAGCTTTTCTTTATTTTTGGCTAATTCTTCGGGTTTAGCCAAATCCGCTTGTTGCAGCACAAACACGACTTTTTTGCGCCACTCGGTATTGACATAATTTAACAATTCCCACGCACTGCGAGTATAAGGATTTTTGGCAAAGAAAACAAAAAAGATTAGGTCGCTATTGGGAATGAATTCTTGGGTAATCTCCTGATGATTATCAACAACAGTATTTGTCCCAGGTGTATCCACGACAGACAGAGTTTTTAAAATTTCGTTGGGTAAGCCAATTTTCCGTAGATATTGATTAATTGGCTGCTCAAACCTCTTTTCGCTATAGACAATCTGCTGAATAATATCCGTGCAGGGATTGGCTGCGGTCTTACAGATATCTGACTGGAGTAAGGCGTTAATGAAACTGCTTTTTCCCGCCTTGACTTCTCCCACTACCACAAACAAAAACGGCTCGTTAATGTTTGCCTGTAAATTACGAATCGTTACCTGCAATCGCTGATTATTTATATCTGTGGCAAAAACCTGTAGCTGACTTAATAAACTATCTAAGCCTGATTGATATTGAGCCAATTCCTGATTAACAATAAGATTATCCATTTTAGATAAGTAATAAATAATAAATATTAGTCTTTGTGTAATCTACTTAAACTGAACATTTTCAATTCAGTACATTTAAAATTAGCTATGTCAAAATCAACTATATCTAAAACAGTAACATTAGTTAAAAATAATGAATCAGACTAGAGCAGTATTGTGTGGATATTATGGCATGGGTAATGCGGGAGACGAAGCATTACTAATGTCTTTGTTACAAATGCTGCCCAAATCAGTTGAGCCTATTGTTTTGTCTGGCAATCCCCGGGCAACAAAAAAACAGTACGGAGTTCCTAGCTATCATCGTAAGTCAACCTGGGCGATCCTTAATCTTCTCAAAAAATCTGATGTTTTTATTTGGGGTGGTGGCAGCCTGATGCAGGACTCTACAAGTATTGCTAGCCCTGTATATTATGCAGGCTTGATGGCTTTGGCTCAACAAAAAGGCTTAAAAACGATCGCCTGGGCGCAGGGAATTGGTCCATTAAATAAGTCCTTGACTCGTTGGCTGACAAAACAAACATTATTAGGCTGTAATGCTATTAGCGTTCGGGATACGGCTTCTGCACAATTATTAAGCAGTTGGCAGATAAAATCTGTAATTGCCCCCGATCCTGTATGGGCATTGCAAAGTAAGCCCGCCAAAGGTTTAAAAGATTTACCCCAGCCAAAGGTAGCAGTAATCTTGCGATCGCATCCTTTACTTACAGCCAAGCGTTTACAAACTTTAATTAAGGCTCTTAGCGATTTTCAAGCTCAAACCAAGAGCTTTATATTACTGATTCCCTTCCAGCCTGTTCAAGATCGGGCGATCGCCGATAAAATTGCAGCACAGCTAAAGCAAAACTGTACCATAATGACAGTTGGGGATCCTCAAGCACTAAAAGGATTATTTAAGCAAGTAAAAATGGCGATCGGTATGCGTCTTCATAGCTTAATTATGGCAGCAGCAGAAGGCTGTAACTGTTTCGCCCTTAGCTATGATCCTAAAGTTGGTCAACTAATGTCTGAGGTGAATTTACCAGGATATGAGTTAACCAATCTACCTGACGATCCTCAAGAAATTAGCCGTATTTGGCAAGAACACTATCATCATGGAGAAGCTTTAGATCGGGTTCAAATTCAATCGTTAATTGATCGCTCATTAATTCACCAGCAATTATTAAACCAAGTGATTACTAATAGTTAACGAACCTTGGCATTTTTCAGCGCAACGTATAAGCTATATTTAGCCAAATCTAAAGCTAAGTAAAAAAACTAATAGACATCATTAATTGATATTTATACTAAAGTTTAGAAAATAACAAAACAGCAATGATTGTCGAGCCAACAATTATTGTTTACTCATTTATGAGTAATTACTTAGGTTATTTAGATTTTATGGCTGCAATATTTTGACCAACCTAAATATAAATACTATGAGCGAAGTTAACCATAATAATGCTTCTTTCAACTCAGAATCTGATTTTGATATCTCTACTACAAATGATTATCGAGCAGAGGATCGCCATAAAGTAGGAAAAACAGACAGTAGCCAAGCTATCAAAGATAATTCTAATTCATCTGACAGTAATTTCAATCAGGACGAGTATTGCCCACCCAAGAGCAACTCCGTAGAGCAGCAGAAACCTTCGGAAACAAAAATGAACTGGCAAAAAGTTGCTCACAAATTGCGAGAATATAATCGTAAATTATTAAAAAACATATTTCGACTTGAACAAGAATTAGCAGATATAAATAATAAGTTTAGTAAACAGATTGAGAAAGCTCGTAGTAGCGATTTACTTGTGGCACAACAGGCAGAAGAAATTGAAGCTTATCAGGTAAAGATAGCCGATTTAAATCAACAAATTACCCAAAAATTGTCTGGATCTCTACAAACAATAGAAAAGCAAAAATCTGTTATTGACAATTTAGTTCAACAAAATGAATTATCTCAACAACAAACTGCTCAGTTAGAAAGAGAATGTACTTTGTTACAGGAAGGCTGCAATAATCAAGCCTACGAATTAACTGCTAAAGATGAAGAAATAAAAGATCTAAGGGCAAAATTGAGTCAGCAACAGCGTTATGCAATTCAGTACAAAGCTGAATTAAAACGTTATAACGAAAAAGTTGCCGACTCAAATCAAAATCTAGTAGTTGATTCGGATCAAAACCATTTGCATCATAAATCTATCAAGCCTTGGACAGCTTACGCCACCTCGGAAACGAAAATTTCTTTACCTCAAACCAAACCTTCGGTGATAGCTAATAAAACTGTCAAAGCTAATCAAACCGTTAAAACAGCAGCAGAAATTGCAACTTGGTCAGCATCAACTTCTGGGCAACAAGTAACTAAACCCAAAACAGTAGCTAAATCTTCTTTAAGCAAAAAGCCACAGTCTTTAGCAGCGGTCGATCTGCCTACTTTTCCCCGACGCACGTAAATTTTTTTATGCTCAGAAATTTTACATATAATCTGTAATCAATTAATGTCGCCTTTTATACGAAAAGTTGCTCAGCAAATCAGCTATCTTCGTCTAGAGTGGTAAGTCAACAATAAACTATGGTTGCTTGCGTTTAGAGAAGTATGCGAATTGAGCAGTTGCAAGCATTTATTGCGATTACAGAAACAGGAAATTTTGGGCATGCAGCTAAAAAATGCGGCATTACCCAATCTACTATTAGCCGTCAAATACAGTCTTTGGAACAAGATTTGGGTTTACCCTTGTTTCACCGTAGTACCCAAGCCAAATTAACCCTAGGTGGAGAAAAGTTGTTGCCTAGGGCGCAAAAAATTTGCCAGGAATGGAGCAAGGCTACTAATGAATGTGCAGATTTAATTGCTGGTAAGCAGCCTGAACTCTGTGTTGCAGCTATTCATTCGGTTTGCGCTCATTATCTGCCGCCAATTCTGCAACAATTTTGTCAAGACTACCCTGAAGTCCAGTTAAGAGTTACGGCTCTAGGTAGCGATCGCGCTTTAAAGGTTTTGCGGGATGGCTTAATCGATTTGGCAATTGTGATGAACAATCGTTTTCTCACTGCTTCTGCTGAAGTTGAATTGAGCATACTATACGAAGAACAGATAGATGTTTTGATGGCTGCTAACCATCCTTTGAGCAAGCTGAAAACTATTCCCCTTTTGGAATTAGTTAAGTACCCCCAGATCGTGTTTAAGGATGGCTATGGTATGCAAAGATTAGTTCAAGACTGGTTCAAAAATCAAAATGTGCAAATCAAAACTGCGATGGAGCTAAATACTCTTGATGCTTTTCGAGGCGTAATTCGACAGGGAGAAATGATTGCTCTTTTGCCACACAAAGCTTTGATCGATTCCTATAATGACCCCACTTTAGCCATCAGACCTATTTCTCAACCTGACATAGCCAACAGCATCACTGGAGAAATAGATGGAGTTTTAACCCGACAGGTAGTGATGGTGACAACTCGCGATCGCCTGATGATTCCTCCCATTGCTCACTTTTATCAACTAGTCAAAGATATGGGAAAATCTGTCAACCAGTCTACTATGCAGCTAATCAGTAAGTAATTAAACTAACAGGGTCAAAAAACTTAAAGCTTATAGCTTAGAGCTTAAAACAAAATCATTCTCAATTTAAAAATGAACCCAGACAGATCATGAGCGATGAGTTTCGAGAATTATTAAAAAGAGTTGGTAGCGGTACTCATACGAGCAAAGATCTTACTCGTGCTGAAGCCGCAAAAGCTACTAAGATGATGTTGTTGCAAGAAGCGACTCCTGCACAAATTGGAGCTTTTATGATTGCTCATCGAATCAAGCGTCCAACTCCAGAAGAATTAGCGGGAATCCTCGACGCTTTCGATCCATTGAGTTCAAAGATAGAAATCAACCTAAAACACTCTTCTAAGCCAGTGGTGTTAGGCACTCCTTATGATGGGCGATCGCGAACTGTGCCAGTTACCACAATTACCGCCTTAATTTTGGCTGCTGCGGACATACCTGTCGTCATGCACGGAGGAGACTGTATGCCGACTAAATATGGCATTCCTCTGAGCGAAATTTGGCAACAGCTAGGAGTAGATTTTGCTAAGTTCAATCTAGCTCAAGCTCAGAATATCTATAACCAAAGTAACGTGGGTTTTATTTACCTGCCTCAGCACTTTGCTGCTGCTCATTATTTTGTAATTTTTCGCGAACAAATCGGCAAGCGTCCTCCTTTTGCCACCGCCGAATTAGTCTGGAGTCCCGTGGCGGGAGATTGCAGTTTGGTAGCAGGATTTGTCCATCCGCCAACGGAGGAACGTTTTCGTTCAACTTTTAAGCTGCGTCAGACAAAAGACTTTACTTTAGTTAAGGGTTTAGAAGGTAGCTGCGATCTTGCTCGTAGTCGTACAGGAATTATTGCCATGAGTAGCCAACAAAAAAGCTTTGAACGCCTTTTACTTGACCCAAAAGACTACGACTTAAATGGTTCTGATATTCCCTTAGAATCTACAGAGCAGGCGGTCGCCTTAATTAAAGCAGTTATTCAAGGAGATAACAGTAAACTATTTCCTGCTGCCATCCTCAACGGTGGTTTTTATTTATGGCGTTTTAAGCAAGCTTCTAGTTTAGAATCTGCTTTTGAGTTAGCCGAAAAAATGTTGTTTACAGGAGAAGTTGCAGCCAAACTTACTCAGCTACAAACTCTAAGTGCAAAAACTGCAACACTTATTTAAATGCTGGTTGCCTGACACAATCGCCTCAAAAGCTCTCAGTGTATAGGTTTTATTTTTTGTATTCTTAAAATGTTTTTTGATAGAGCGATCGCCATCAAGATGTTTATTTTGAAACGACTAGTGAATTTGGTGACGCTCTTTTTTTTTTATCCCAACTCTTTTACTGGCTAATAACCTAGAATAACGTGGGTTCGACAACATTGAAAAACAGCATCAAGGGCTAGCACGCATATAGTTAGAGATAGTAATCTTTTTGGCTCTAAATCTCAGTCAGGTTCAAAGGATGATGCCTTACATAACAGCATTTTCTTGATTGATTTAGTCTTAGTTGCCTTAGTAAAAATTAATAGATTTATATATTTAATAAAAATATTCGTTTTGTACGATAGCACACTTAATGAGAAAATAATAAATACGCTGGCGGTAAGAAAAAATTCAAAATTAACTTTTATAGTCAAACATAATAGTTTATATCTATATACAAATTACTTTTACATTACTTTCGGTGAAAACGCTTAACTTGCTTGGCTGATAAATCTTATTAACTAATTATTTAAACTTGATAGAAGCTAATAGATCATAAAAAAATAAATGTAATTATGACCCAGTAAGCGATCGCATCTTTTATCAATCATAATTATACGTTTAGTAATTTTTTGGGGAACAATAAGTACAAGTTCTCTGGAGAATAGTTTTAATCATGCAAAATAACCAAGCTGTTAATCTACGTAGCCAAAACTACGCCAAGTCTAGTCTTCAGGCAAGACCGACACACTATGATTTTTCTTACAAAAAGCCTTTTCCTTCCCAAAAAACTATTGACGAACTTTTAAAAGAGGGATACGTAGGCATAGATCATAAATTAGCTTATGACAATGCCTTTGCTGGAGTTGCATATAAATTTAAAAGCAAAATTAAATGGACAATTAGTAATCAAATTGAAGATGAAATTTGGCTGATGACTACCGATAGGCAAGCTCTAGAAAAATTATCTGAGTTTATGCTTAATAAGTTTAGCTGGTCGCCTATGATTTACTCGGTCAGACCTAAAAAAGCTTTTATATTTACTCCTAAAAATGATACAGAGAAAGCCGCAATTGAAGCAACAGTTTCAGGAGAATATGGCTGGCAGGGATCTTTGTATTCTTTAGAATTATATGAATATCATGATAATGAAGCTGGATTTATTTTTACAACCAAACCATTAGATACTTCTGGGCAAGAATGGCTATTAGTGAAGCTAAATTTTAAGGACTATACAGGATCTTGGAGTCATCACGATGGAACATTAGAAGAAGTTTACTATATTTGGAAAGAGAATATACAGTTGTCTGAGCCTAACTATAATCCTACTGCTGATGAAATTTTAGATGCTATAAATGATTAGTGTGGCTACTTGACTATAAAATTATATGTTGCCCAGAAAGTTATAAACTATTGAATATAAAAAAGATAGTTTGAGTAATGGATAATAGATTTTCTAATATATTTAATTTAACTGAAGACCAGGCGATCGCCTTATTAAAAAAGCCCTTAAATACAGAAGATGGCACATCAGAGCGTTATGTTGGTGCGGCACATCTAATTAATTTTTCCACCCCAAGATCGATTCAGGCTCTAGTTGAAGCCATAGAAGATCGCGATCCTGCTTTGGAAAATCGCATCGCTAGGCGTAAAGCAGTTGAGAGTTTAGGACGTTTAAAAGCTCGAACAGCTTTACCAACCCTAACATCTTGTTTAGACGATGCAGATGTCCTAACGGTAGAAAATGCGGTGTGGGCAATTGGCGAAATTGGCACAGAAGATCGATCTATCCTTGAAGCGATCGCCCAACTATTAACTAAGCCTAATCAAACCTATCGCGTTATTCTTCACACCTTGGCTAAGTTTAATTATCAGCCAGCTATAGATAGAATTAAACCCTTTACTAGTAACGATGATCGACCAACCGCTAGTGCTGCGATCGCTACTTTAGCTCGTTTGACTAATGACTATAGCCAGATGGATCGGGTAGTCGAGTTTTTACAGCACGACGATATTAACGTCAGACGCGCCTGTATTCAAGATTTAATTGATACAGAATACTATCAGGCAATTCGGGCGATCGCTCTTGCACCTATTTCTGTAGCATTTCGCTTACGAGGCATTAGATTACTTGCTGCTGCGGGTATAGGTGCGGGTAAAATAACTTTTACTGAAATTGAACCTAGCTTAGATCGAGTAATCCGCGATCGCCCTCAAGACATTGAAATGGTACACGAGTACGACCAGTTACCATCGATAGATTTTTTAATTAGAGAACTTTACCATACCGATTTTGGCAGGTGCTATCTGGCAGGAAAAACCCTTTTAGAAGTTTACCCCCAACAAGCACCCCAGGCTTTATTACAAACCTACCAAGAAGAAGCGCATAACGACTATGGTGCACATTTCCATGTGGTTAAGCTGTTGGGTTTACTCAATTACCAGCCTGGTTACGAGCTAATTGTAGAAGCCCTAAACAATACTTCGCCTCAGTTTCAAAAATCCCGCGCAGCAGCTGCGATCGCTTTGGCAAATCTTCGAGCAACCCAGGCAATTCCCTTACTAAAAGAAACTTTAAATACGCCAATTTTTGAGCTTAAATATGCTTGTTTGTTGGCTTTAGAACAGCTAGAAAATCCTTGCTGGTCAATGGTAGATGATGATTCAAATCCGCTAATTAAAGCTAAAGCTAACAAACAGTAGCTAATCTATCGGATTCTCCAATTATAATTATGCAGCCATAACATTTTTTTACCAATTATTATCAGTTTCATATCCTAATTTAATTAAAACATCTCCAAATAGTTCTTTAAATTGGCGTTTATGATGCTGATTAAATACTTCTTGCCATTCTCCAGTACGACCTGAACGCAAGTGGCTTGTTGGTTTTATAACTCCTTTTTGTCGATTACTTTTATTTTTAAAACTAAATTTGCTGGCAATTTGTATACAGTTGCCGATTGCTTCTTGGCTAAACTGATAATGTTGAAAAATTTTGGAGAAAATTTCTGATTCATTGGTGATAATATCTTCGTATTTGAACTCAATAAAATTAGGATTATCATAGTTCCATTGCGACATTTCTTCTATTACTTCTTTAGAAGTTCCCTCCATCTCCGCTAATAAACCCTCTTCTTGGTTTAGCGAATTAAGGTGTTCTTGATAAGTTAGGTTATTTAAGCTATGTCGGGGAATATGCGCCCATTCTTCTTTAGTCCATAAATGGTAGAAATAGGCAGAAATAATTATATCTCTGGGATCGCGTATCATGTGAGAGCCAACATAGTTTGGTATTTTTGCCACATTAATACGGCTCATATATTCCAAAAAAACATCCGTATCTCGTTGAAGCTCGCTTTGGGTACATTGTTGAAACTTTAGTCCGTAGTAACGGGAGATCGCTCTTAGAACCCTAATGAACCAAGCTGTACCAACTTTATGATAACAACAGTGAACAATCAAATTTTTACAGTTTTGATTGTTAAAAGGAGTTCTTAAATTGCGTTTGACTATAGACTCTAAAGGAGTATGAAATAAAAGTGACATGATAAAAATTATAGGTTTTATTTTACTTAATAATGGTTCGGACAAAATTTAATAGGTAACAAAAAATAGGTATTTTAGCCTTACTCTCGACTGAAATAATCAACGATAAATTAGGCTTTCCAAGCTCTTGTCAAAAACTGTCAGAACTATTAACTTAATAAGGTTAGAAAAGTTAGATAATGATTTTTTTACCTAATAAAACAAGATATGCTGAAGCAAATTGTTTACATAATTACTCCGCAAAAATACTTAGTCTATATATATATACTATGAGTCAGCAATAGCTGTAAATATCTAAATCGATAGATATTTTTCTAAAATCAATATGTATAGCCGTACAAGATTGGGTTAGGACAATGAGGTTGATTGGCTTGTAGGTAGTAGCCGAAAAATATCCTAACGTTTTCGCCTATTGCTGTATAAAGTATGAATTAGGAAATTAATTTGAATCTCCCAAGTTTCTTTATGATAAATTATTTTCTAATTATTACTGCGCTTTTCAGATGAGTAGACCACAATAGTCAAATTCAAAAAAGCTAATAGCTAATAGCTAATAGCTACGAACTAAATAATTGTAAACGTAGTCTATTTAATTGAAAACGGCTATAAGATTTGCGCTAGGACTTGGGGACTTGCAGTACGCTTACTAGGAGTAGACTTTTTACATTTAACGGTTTTGACCAACGGTGGCAGCAGGCTCCGTCCGTTTAGGGCGGAGTAATCTGTCACTGACTTGGGGACTTGGGGAAGTAACAAGTATAGAGTAAAAAGTAAAAAGTTTTCGGAAGTAAAGGCAAAATTGACTAGCTATTCAGACAGTTTAACTAGCTGTATATCTTTACTTGTTACTTGCGCGAACTCCAGCATCTGTTACTTGCTACTTGTGAATACGCTCCTCGTCACCTGATTCGTATCATTCTTGATTAGGAATTTATAGAACTAGGGCGTTTTCCAGATACGTTGATGATAATCTTTTACCTTGGCATAAGGATCGCTGTTGCCATGATGATGGTGATGACCATGTTCATGTCCGTGTCCATGTCCATGTCCGTGTTTATCTACTACTGCCAGACGAAACTTACACATTTCACAGTTCATCGCCACTTGACCTAGCTGCGCCTCAATTTCTCTTTCTCTAATTACCTCTAATAACTGGGGGGCAATTCCCATTTCGCTTAAGCAAGCAAAATCAATCTCAGGATGTAGTTCTTCTTGTTGGGCAGTAATATCAAAAATTTTTTCCATTAACGTGCCTGTAAATAAGAAATAGGGCAGGACAATTATCCGTTTCGCCTGATGCAAATATGCCCGATCAAAACCTGGTTCTAAACGAGGATGAGTAATACCGATAAAGCAGGTTTCTACTGTTTTGTAGCCACTACCTTCCCACATGATGCGAGCTAGCTTGTACACATCACCATTAGCATCAGGATCGCTCGAACCCCTTCCAACAAATAGCAGTACAGTATCTTCGCGGTCAATATTACGGGGGTTATGTTCTGGCTTGTCTAACTCTGCCAAGCGATCGCGCCATAGCTCGATAATTTTAGGAGTAATCCCAAAATGGCGACCATAATTGAAGCTTAACTGAGGATAGGGCGATCGCGATCGGTCTAGCTCGTTGGTAACATCAAATTTATTGTGTCTGGCGGCAAACAACAAAATTGGCAAAGCTGTAATTTCTGTATAGCCTTGTTTAACACAAGCTATCACAGCTTCTTGAATTGTAGGCTGAGTAAGCTCTAAAAAGCATGGAATAACAGGACGAGAAGTATCCAATTTTTTATAGGCTTCGACAAAATCAACAAAGGTTTGTCTACCTCGTTCATTTCTTGTACCATGACCAATCATTAATAAAGGTCTTTGATAAGGCAATGGCTGTAATTTGAGTTGATTAACACTTGATTGCAGAGAAGAATTGACAAAAACCATCTGTACCTCGCAGATTTGTTAATTAGGTTAACTATTTTGAGCGGCGGGTATTCTGACTTAGAGATTGTTAACTGTCGAACCAGGCGCGGGGGTCGCTTGTCAATCTCATCACAGTTGCGGGACAGTGTTGGATTTACACCAGTCTTTCCCCATTACTTCTAATGACTGTTCCCCATTAGAACCGACTTATCCCGATCATACTCTTAGTCATATTCAAGTAAATCAGGAATTTAGCTTAAATTAAGACTTGTATAGCCAAAATAGGCTGTTAACTAAAAATCGAAGTTTCTGGCGATGTCTAAACATGAACTTAGCTTCAGCCACCAAATTTCTTTAGTCATTAGAATCTATGGCGTTGCTGAATGTGTAATGCTAAAAATAATATATTTAGCTTATTTATTAAGTAGGGATGATTTCTTAAAAGCTTATAGCTTAGAGCCTATAGCTACGAACAGTCATCCTTTGTACGACATTATTTAATCAGCAACGCCGAATCTATTTAACCCGAACTCAGGTTACTTAATTTGCGGTTATCGTTATGTCTGCAAAACAAAACCTCTTAATTAATTTTGTAAAGCTTATTACTAAGATTCTCAATAAGTTAGTAAAAATTCAATTTTGCATTATTGATAACATTTGCAAGTTGATGCTGAAGAAACTTAACAAAAGATAATTTTGCGATCGCTTCGTGTCTAGACCTTGGCTTCAATGAATAGCTATGGTCTTTTTAATTCATCAAGTCTTCTGTCTGTGAGCTTTTTCAGAATAATTGAGCTTCTATAGAATCAAATCTGGAGGAGTATCAATGCCCATGATGATCTGCGGTAGTGAAAATGATGGAATTATCGATCTCTTTGCTTTGCAAGGATGGTCTGAATATTTAAAAGATGGTGATATTTTGTGGACAAGTCCTTGGGTACATCATTTCTTTCACTACTTTTTTCCTGAGTATACAGGCAGGAAAATAATTAAATTCTGGCAGAATGTAGAGGCGCGATGCCTACGAGCCGCACTTCGCGATCGCTCGTCTCTTCTAAATCAATAGTATTAGAAGAGACTTGTTATCCTTGGTGCTAATTAGAACCGTTGGTACTATTACCAACAAAAGCCAGAGTTAAACTATCATGAACTAAGAAGTGGTGTAAATGATAAGCCCTTTCTTCAGTTTTTAGCAAAATTTGCTCGTATAAATAACGGGTAGCGCGATCGCCTAAACTTTCTGCTTGGGCAGCCTGTTGACGTAGTAGCTTAATTATTTCTTGCTCTGCCATTAAGTCATGTTCTACCATCTGACGTTCGCCAAACACACCATCTTCTTCTTGTTCAAAACAGCATAATTCAGCCAGCTTAGTAAAGCTAGCAGCAGGAATACCGCCTAAGCCATTTTGTCTTTCGCCGATATCATGAACGTGTCCTTGTACTTCTTCATAGCTTTCGGCAAAAAACTCATGTAGTGAATAATATTCAGAGCCTTCGACTACGAAATGATGTTTTTGATATTGCAAGTATAAGCCTTGAAAGCTAGACAAAACAGCGTTAAAGCCTTCACAGACTGGCGTAGTGACGCTTTGATCTAGCAATACTGGATTATCTTCTACGTGACCAAACGGACGCAATAAACCTGTGGTAGTAGACATAATTCTTGCTCTCTCATTAAATATTTATTATTGACAACATCAACTTAACACGAATAGCTTATTGCGAATCAAAAAGTTATTAAATAATTTTCATGAGGCAAAGACAAAGTGAGATTGATCTCTGTGATTATCTTCCATTAAGCTTTACAAGCTATTGCTACTCATTTAATATTGCTACTCATTTCATATTGTAGTATTATGATGCTGCGATATATAGTTAGTTTTTTAAATACTATTATTTTCAATAAGCAAAAATAAACGGTAGGTCTGAAATATTTATTATCTTCATTATTAAGTGAGACTAATCATAACTATTGCAATCTATTAGCATTAAGCTGTATATTAGATTTGGGAAATACAGGCTAACAAAGCTTCTATACAAATACTTAGAGTTTTCGACTACATACTTGAAAGCTGGCATTGAATAAAAAATAAATCAATAACTATTCTCTTTAAGTAAAAATATGAAATCGAGTCCCACCAATCAACCAATCATTCATTTGGTTGGCATCAACAACACGGAACGATGGAGCATATATCATCGTTTACAGCAGCTAGAAATTCCCTGTAGCTGTTCAACCAATCAACCTTTGGAAGTAGAACTCGATAATCCAAGTGCGATCGCGCAACTTTACTCTGTAGTCAAACAGTCAACGGCATCTCGTAGTGAACTAATTAATTGTCTCGATGACTGTTGGAGGCTAAAGAGCAGACCGCGAAGCGATTCTAAAGATGCTGAAAATACTGATAAGTTTGGCGAGACACTTTTTGAATTAACTCTTGTGCCTGAGAAGAATTATCAGGTCGTTTGACAAATATAGAGGCAATATAACGTTTGCCGTTGGGCATATCAATCATGCCTACATCGGCTAATACCGATTTAATATCTCCCGTTTTGTGAGCAATAAGTGCTTCTGGTTCTAGACCTTGAGGTAGTAAACTATCATTTGCTATATTGCCCATAATGTGTAACAAGCGATCTCGCGCTCTTAATGAAAGCAAATCACCACTATCTATTTTGGCTAATAAATTACCCAAATCTTCTGCTGAGGTAGTGTTAGTACCTGTTAAATCAGGCAGTGGGTTACGTAATCTGGTTTGGGTCAATTTCATTTTGGCAAATCGCTGGTTTAACACTTTCATTCCTCCCAAACGTTTAACCAGCATATTTGTGGCGGTATTATCACTAATAGTCATCATCTTAATAACAGTTTCTAAAGCAGAAAACTTGCTACCAGGCTTTTCATAGCGCATATTTCCAGAGCCATCGCCAATTACATCTTTGGTCATGGTTAACTGTTCTTCTAAGCCAATTTTTCCCTGGTCAACATCTTGTAAAAAAGCAACTACAATAGGCAGCTTAATCGTACTGGCTGAAGAAATGCTCTTGTCCCCCTCGATACTGACAAATCCTTTGGTATCAAGATCGACTAAAAAAAATTCGGGTTTTAAGTCAGGATATTGTTGTGCCAAATTCTCTAGCTTTAGCTTAAGAGGGCTAATTTCTTTACCTAGAGAGGCGATCGCAAATAACTTTTCTAACTCAACTTTGTTTTGAGAATTGACTGATACTTTACTGGCAGTAGGCGAATTATTAGCGGTAATAGAATCCTGAAAAGAGTTGGCTAAAGAAATAATTGTTCCCAAGATTGTACTCAGTCCGACGGCGATCGCTACTGCATAAACAGCAAGCCACAAAGGCGATCGCGATTTTTGCTGTTGAAAGCGTTTATTTTTGCCAGGGTTATTAGACAAAAGATTATTTTTTGAAGCTTCTAACTTATTTTTGAGTCGGGAATTTTTGGCGGCAACTCCTTTAGATTTTGGCTTTGTTTGCTTTGCAGGTTTGCCCAACGGTGACAGCAGGCTCCGTCCGTTTAGGAGTCCGCGTTGCCTGGGGTTTCCCCAGGCATTTATGTCGGACGTGGCGGAGTAATCTGTCACTGATTTTTCTGGTTGTTTTAAGTTAGATTGGCTAACTTTTACTCTGGCAAGAGGAGACTTTTTGCCTTTGCGATTCACTCTTAACTCCTTGGGAAACAATTACAAAACGACATTAGCCAGATTATGAGGGGTTCATATCAGTTCTCGTGTATTAACTAAATGCTTAGAAGAGTTCATCAGCCAAAAGCAGTTAACATCATGGCTCACCATTTTTCAATTTTGCTTAATCCTAACTCTTATAGCTAGATATTCCGCACTTTGAATAATAAACGAATGATAAACGATGTAATCTGCGGTCATGAATAGTATGTAATGTCTCTCTCGCAAATTACACTGGTAGAATTACTGATTTTTAGATGTATAGAGTATATGAATATTGGTGTGATTAATGAGCGTCGGCAATTAATTGCAATGAATATAAATTATTCAGATTGATTTTTAATTGCCCAACGAACCTGACGTAAAATACCTCTTAGCATTGCTACCTCTTCTGCTTGCAAATTGGCTTTATTATACAAACGGCGAAATTTTTCCATTTTCACAGGGGCGGTGTGGGGCTGCAAATAACCAATTTCTAGCAACACTGATTCGAGATGTTGATAATAACCTTCTAGTACATCTATTGGTGCATGACTAAGAGTTAATCCTGATATGGCTTGAGGTTGGTCGGCAAACGCTGCTTCTTCAGGACTATGACTAAGCTTTAGCCAAGTCTGATACAGTTCATAACTACAAATAGCTACTGCTTGAGCTAAATTTAGGGAAGGATAATCAGGATTAGAAGGAATGGTAATAAATCTTTGGGCATATTTCAATTCATCGTTACTTAAGCCTCTTTCTTCTGCACCGAAGAGTAAGGCAGACTGTACATTAGGTGCCAGTAGCCAAGGAAGTACTGTAGGGGCTGGTTCTAACTTAATTGGTACACTACGAGAACGAACGGTAGTGGCGATCGCTCTTTGGCAACCAGTCAAGGCAAGGGGCAAACTATCGACAATGGTCGCATTTTCTAAGATATCTACCGCGTGTACCGCCATTTTTCTTGCGTCTTCAGAATGGCGATCGCATTGAGGATTAACCAACACCAGTTTAGTCAAACCCATATTTTTCATAATTCTGGCAATTGAACCCACGTTTAATTCTCCCGCAGGTTCAACCAGGACAATTCTAATATTCGACAACAAGTTTTCCACCATTCTAAATTAGCAATTTTTCAAGAACCTATCCCACCAATATAAAATGCAAAAGTATCAACTCCAAAAATTAACTTAACTTTTGAAACTATAAAGTAGACATAAAGTTAGTGTCGAGAATATTGCAAATCAGAGCTAATTATCGTTTATATTTGGTTTTTAAAGTATTTATGCCTAAATCCCTACTAGAATAAATAGGGCAATTTTTCCTACACCTTCAGCATGGCATCTACTCCCAATTCCCGTCAGTTGGCTTTTTTCGCCCTTAAAAATGTTTATCAAAAGAAAGCCTATACTGATGTTGCGCTCAATCGCGTAATTAAATCTATGGGTAAATCGGCTGAGATTAGCCAGACAGATAAAAGCTTTGCCTGTGAATTGGTTTATGGAATTGTCCGCCGTCAGCGAACTTTGGATGCTTTAATTGATTTACTAGGTAGGAAAAAAGCAGCGCAGCAACCTCCAGACTTACGTATCATTCTCCACCTGGGTTTATATCAGTTGCGGTATCTAGATCGCATTCCTACTTCAGCAGCAGTTAATACTAGTGTGGAATTGGCTAAAGCTAACGGTATCGCGCGACTTAGTGGCGTAGTTAACGGGTTATTGAGAGGCTATGTACGCCAAGCTGAATTTAGCGATCCCTTGAAATTACCAGATAATCCAATAACTAAATTGGGCATACAACATAGCTTTCCTGACTGGATAGTAGAAACTTGGTTAGAGCAAATACCCATTGAGGAAGTAGATCGATTACTTGCTTGGTTTAATCAGTCTCCTAAAATCGATCTAAGGGTGAATATTCGTGAAACTACTATAGAAGAAGTAGAAAGCGCATTTAAAGCTGCAAATATTTCTATCGATCGCATACCAGGATTACCTCAGGGATTGAGAATAGAAAGCGCGGGTGCGGTTACAGATTTACCAGGCTACAAACAAGGATGGTGGGTAATTCAAGATAGTAGTGCACAGTTAGTGACGCATTTACTCGACCCTCAGCCTGGAGAGACGATAATTGACGCTTGTGCTGCACCTGGAGGCAAAACTACCCATATAGCTGAATTAATGGGAGATAATGGTCATATTATAGCTGGTGATCGCGCTGCTAAACGCTTAAATAAAGTTAGAGAAAACGCTGCACGCCTACAGTTACAGTCTATTAAAATCGAAGTAGGAAATAGCTGTGACAAGAGTGAATTTGCGAATATAGCCGATCGGGTACTTTTAGATGTCCCTTGTTCGGGTTTAGGCACGTTACACAAACGCCCTGATATTCGCTGGAGACAAACCTCCCAAGCTATTGGGAAACTTTTTAAGTTACAAAGGGAACTATTAGAAGAGGCTGCTACTTGGGTAAAGCCAAAAGGTATTTTAGTGTATGCCACCTGTACTCTTAATATTTTAGAAAATGAAAAAGTAATACAATCGTTTTTGAAACAACACTCGAACTGGAGTATGCAATTTCCTACTGATGGAATTACCAAAAGCTGGGCAACACCAGAAGGATGGATTAAAGTTTATCCCCATCGTCATGATATGGATGGTTTTTTTATGGTGAGATTAGAACGAGATTTATGAGATGGGTCACAATAAAACTAAGAAAATGAAACAAATTCTGAAAATTCTGATTGCTGCTGCTTGGATAGACGGAGTTATTCAACCAGAAGAGCGAGTATATTTACGTCGCATGGCTAAAGATTTTCAACTAGCTGATAATCCAGAGATCGAGCCTTTATTATCAGAATTAAGACCAATTCAACCTGTGGAATGTTACCAATGGCTAAATGATTATTTTGGCGAGAATCATTCCCCAGAAGATTATCTGGAATTATTAGAAAAAATTAGTGGTTTGATTTACAGCGATGGTTATGTAGACGTGAGAGAGGCTAAGTTAATTGAAGCTATTCAAAACTGTAATAACAATTTAGATTGTCGCAATTCTATCTTTGATAAAATGCTGCGAAAGATCCAGAAGTTATACCGTGCAGCAATAGAACAAAAAGTATAGTTATTGCTAATTTAGTTAGTATTATTAAATTTTCATGGCGATCGCAATACAGGTTTCGAGATTCGCATCGGTTTTGATTGCTTGAGAATTAATATGGGTTGCTGCTGCTTGATAACCTTTATCTTGCAAAGTTTTGATTAAGTGCGATCGCTTTGGTATATCTATTTTTCCTCGAAGACCAATTTCGCCTAATTTGTAAAAGTAAGGCGGTAGATCGATCTCATCTCTCATT
Source organism: Waterburya sp. (assembly GCA_965218645.1). Taxonomy (GTDB): domain Bacteria; phylum Cyanobacteriota; class Cyanobacteriia; order Cyanobacteriales; family Xenococcaceae; genus Waterburya. The sequence goes on from OZ244627.1 coordinate 696,493, forward strand.
AGATTGAGCAATTCAACAATCTTCTGCCAGCCTAACTGTTGAGCCAAAATTATAAACCATTCTATCTGTTGTCGGTTGTGTAATTCACCTAGCCACATTGCACCACTAACGGTTATAGCAGAATTAGAACAGGTGCAGGTAATTTTATTTAATTTACGCCAGGGAATAGTTTGATAGTTACCACAACTATGGCAATAGGCGAGAAAACCATAATTATTGTTAGTTAGATTAGGTTTAGATACCAACCGCATCATCAGACGATAAGTTTTCCCTGTAAACAAAGAAAAGACTGGTTCAACTCCTAAACCTTTAGTAGCAGCCTGTTGTTGAGTCGTGCCAGTCAATAGTCTTAAAGCCTGTTCATGTGCCGCGGGATGAGAACGTGCGATCGCCCCATAAGCCTGAATACTATTTTCTGGTAAATGCCCCGTTAACGTGCGCCCATCAGTGCTAGTTAAATACATTAAGCCACCAATCTTAGTAGCCCACAGCATAGTACTAAGATAAGGCACAGCACTACCAAAACAATCCACATCAACTAAATCATAATAATCCCGATGTTCATAGCATTTAAAAAATACTCGATGAGCATCTTGATGGGTAATCTGACAGTGACCAGATGCGATCGCCTCAGCTAAATTTTGCTGTAATATAAAACTATTATCGGGATTTCCTTCATTTACCCAAAGATAGTCAGCCTTACTTTCTTGCCAATAACGTAAGCTACGCACACCGCAACCAGCCAAAGCATCTAAAACCCTGAGACTTCCTCGATCTTGTTTGTAGACTGTAGCAGCCAAAATTCCCAAATCCCGCACCAGCTTACTTTGAGGATTATAGAAAGCCTTTCCTATTTGAAATTTTGCTTTCTCTTCTTGATACCAATCAGTTTCATTCACTTTTGTACGGGCGAACGGCTGTTCGCCCCTACTATTTACCTTTAACAATCAACTGCCGATCGACTGTCAACAGCAACTCATCAATAATTCTGTTATGAAAATAATGGGGAGGATTCCATTTTACCCATTCAGAAGCATTATGTTCTGTCATCACAATTTCTAATTCTTCGCTTACCCAGGCGAAAAAAATAACTAAAGACTTTTCAACTTTATCTCCGCCAAAACGTCTATATCGAGGATAATAAATAGTTTTAAAACGAAAATCCAACTCTAAGCAAACCTGCTGTTTAGTGATTCCTGTTTCCTCAAACAATTCTCTCAAAGCGCACTGAAGTTCAGTTTCCCCAGGTTCAATGTGACCTTTTGGCAAATCATAACGATACGATCGCTTCATCAAAAGAAATGATGGCTGTTTTGTTTGAGTGAAGCAGATTACACCGCAAGATTTTACTTTTTCCATGAAGGGCGATCGCATTTCTAAGGCGATCGTGATCGAGATAAATATTATTTATCCCCTAATCTAAACTTTAAGTTCATCTGGCAAAGTAAAGTTACCATCAGTATCACAGGGAAAAGCGATCGCCTTTCTAACCGCTTTAGTTGGCAATACACTATAAAGATGAGGATATAGTTCTACACCCCCCTCTAAATTTTCCTCAACCAGACTGTTATTTATTTTAGAGGATTCAATAACTAATATTACAAGACCACTTTGTCCTTTGAAAAATCGCTGCGCCACTGTCAATATTTGATGACAATAAGAACAGTGAATAAATCCTTCTTTGTCAAAACCTTGTGCTTTATACTCTTCTTGAGGTTGAGCAGCATTCCACTCAGCAACAGAAGTTATATGATAAACAAACTTATTTTTATTCAAAACGATAATTGATTAGTAATAATGTATGGGCGATTCGCCCTTGGCTGACTTTAATGTTCATCTCCACTAACATGAACAATTACTTCTCTTTGATTACCCCGTTGACGATGTTCCCATAGATAAATGCCCTGCCAAGTTCCTAAAACTAATCGCTCTCTAGAGATAGGAATATGTTCTGAAGTATGGGTTAAAGCAGAACGAATATGAGCAGGCATATCATCCATTCCTTCAGCACTGTGAATATATCGCGTAGCGTCTTCAGGGACTAATTGAGCAAAGAAGTTTTCTAAATCAACTAAAACATCAGGATCGGCATTTTCTTGGATTAATAAAGATGCAGAAGTATGACGCACAAATATAGTACACAAGCCTGTAGCAACGCCAGATTTTTCTACTGCTTGTTCGACTTGCCGAGTAATTTTATGGAGTGATTTTCCTGTAGTTTTTATTTTTAAGGCTGTTTGATGATGTTTCATGAGAATTCAATATGGATTGATGTCATGCTCAAATTTAATAATTTAGAGCTTTTAAGTTACAAGCTACAAGCTACAAGCTTTTCTTATAGCTACCTGTTAATAATAGATCTTCGTGTCTACCATTGTTAATTGTTAATTGCTAGGGGTATTCTCAGGAGACTTTTTAGGGTTATCTCTTTCGGCTTCTGCCTTTAACTCTTCAACGCCAGGATTGAAGTTGCAGCTAGCAAATAATTGCTTGATTACATTTTGTTCTTCATCTGGTAGAGCAAACCACCAAGGCAGTTGACCTTGAGGTGCTTTTGAAGGATCAAAATTAAGCTCATCGTATAGTAAATAGCCACTACCGTTGATTACATCACCTTTTTTCCAGCCCACTTTTGTAGCAAACTTGCGCCAGGTTTCAGTAGAATAATCGCCTTTTTGATTGACGCTTTGCCAAATCTTCTGCTGGGAACTAAAGCCAAATTGATCGTCGCTGTATTTTTCCCAGAGGTTGTCTATGGTTCTAATATCAGGACAAGAAAACTGAGCGATGGTTTTTAATTCAATAAAAACGTGTTTATTTTCCTGTTTAGCGGTTTTAATAATTTGCTCTACTAATTGATAGGTATGTGTATCTGCTTCTGACCATTTTTTTTCCTTAAGTAAATCTCGCAGCTTAGTATAGTCAATGCCAGTTTTGGGAGAGACTAAAGAAATAGGTGAGGTAGTAGACGTGCTTGTAGCTTCTGATGTTACTGGAGCGGGTTGAGAATTGGTGGCTTGTACTGATTCATTTTCTGCTTTTGATGGTTGTGACTCAGGTTTGGTGGCTTCTGGTTGTTTTTCTACTTCTGGAGTTTCAGCTTGAGATTCAGGTTGGGAAGCTTTTTGTGGCTGTTTCTCTACTTTTGGGGGTTCGTTGGTAGCTTCTGGTTGTTCTGGAGTTTTAGGGGTAGAGGTGTTTGCCCGATCTGGGGTAAAAGTAGGAACAGAAGAAATTTCTCCAGAATTACCTTGAGTTGCTGGCTGGTTATTGGCTGGATCGGGGGTTTTAGGCTCTGGCTGGCTAGCTGTATTATTGGCGGGAGGAGTTGATGGCGTTGGATTATTTAATTTGGCGATCGCACTTTTATAGCTATTAATCGGAATGCCATAGTTAGAAGTGCCTCCAGATATGGCATTGATATTTGCCTCTCCGTGAACCCCAATCACTAGACCTTCTTGATTATACACGGGACCTCCACTCATCCCAGGAAAGGCTTCGCCACTATAAATTAGAGAATAGCCATTATCAGTTGATTTGGGTAATATGCCCACCAAATTAGCTGTAAAGAAACGATAGTAACGATTGTCTTCTGTGCGTAATTCTCCAGGATAGCCAGCAAAATAAATACTTTGTCCTTCGTTTAAGTCTGACGAATTACCAGTTTCAGCTACCTGATAGTTTTCATTGCTCTTAAACTTTAATACAGCTAAATCTAATCCTGGTAATTCCTTTATCGAGGCGGGATCTACCTGATGTTGTCTACCGTCTATGGTCTCAACGACATAATCTCCTGGATTTTTCATCACGTGCCAGTTGGTCAGCACAGTGTAAACTTTGTTTGAATAGTCAACGATTGCACCAGAGCCAGTATTAGCTCCGTCTATACGTACAGTAACTTGTTTAGCACGCAGGTTAACTTCTTCTGGTGAAAGAACTTGAGCTATTTGGGTAATAGCAGCCTGGGTAATTTGTGGCTGTAGCTCTAGCTTAAAAATACCTATAGCAACACTAAAGCCCAGTATTCCCAACAGTAGTTGGGTCATCTTTCCAGAGAATTTCATTTGCTTATCTCCAATAGATTTAATAGGTTTAAATAATAATATTTATTGATATTGACGTTGAAATCTAAAAATGTTCCGCACTTAACTGCTCTAATCTGTGGGCAAAAATTATTTGATTGAATAATACTATCCAATTTCAGGAATTTGCCCACCCTACAAAACTGTTGCTATTGTAAACTTCAACCTTCACAATACGGGAGCAAAAACAGTTAAACTTTGGGGCAAACATTCAATTTCTAGAGGCGTGTTGCCAATAATTTCGCCATCTAAAACAACTTTTTGAATTGGGTTGGCAGAGATTTTTACTTTACGCGATCGCAAATGAACTATATTATCCAACTCTGCACTAGTTCTAATCAAAGCTGCACCAAGCATACTTAACATAGTGGTCACAGCCTGGATTTTATTGTCCACGGTGGCAATAGTAATATCCAATAAGCCATCATCTATCACCACTTCACCAATTCCTTGAGCTAATACTGAGGTAGGAGGCGCAGCGTTAGCAATGGTAATTGCTCCTGCCTGAAAAGTTCTCATTTCCCCTTCAATTTCGATTTCTGCATCAAATAGCTGTTGTTCGTCTAGCTGCTGCCAACCTGCCATTATATATGCTAACGAACCCCAACGATTTTTTACTTCGCGATCGGCTTTTTCGATGGTTTCTGCTTCGTAGCCAATGCCTGCTAATAAAATTAAGGGTAAGTTATTACACCTTGCTGCATCAATTACCCTTGTTTTTCCTGCCAAGATTATTTCGCAGGCTCGTCGTAGCTGATTGATTTGTTGGGTAATGCCTAACGCCATACCAAAAGCGTTTGCTGTACCTCTGGGGATAACGCCTAAAGGAACATTTGTGCCAATTATCGCCCCCGCTACCGCAGAAACCGTACCGTCTCCCCCAGAGGCAATAATTAAATCTGCATCTTGAGCGATCGCCTGAAGTGCTAATTCTTGAGGGCTGATATCGAGGCTGGTTAAATGAACCTCCAGGTGTAAATGAGGATTTAGCATTTGTTTGATAAACTCTAGATCCTGCTCTGGGTTGCCACCACCAGATACGGGATTAAAAATCAGATGAGCGACTAAACTCTGAGCAAAACTAGTGGCGATCGCTTCTGCCGTACCCAGATTCGTTGCCAGAGGAACTAAGTGAACGTTACAAATCCGCAGCAGTGCCTGAATGTTTGGCTCGTGAGGTTTGGCATTTGAAGGATCGATTAAAAAGATAACCGCGATTATTTCCCCTGCAACCACCCTGGCAGCAATTTGAGCATCTCCCCCCACCGATCCTGATGCCATCCGTTCTATGATTAAATTGGTAGCGTCTTCGATACGTTTACCCGTAGTTTCTGTAGCGACAAGATGATAGCGAGCTAACAGGGGTTGATGACGAATGGCAAATTTTACTATATCGTCTTTTTTATTGTCATGGGCAATTAGAGCGATCGTTCTAGCCATAAGTGATTGTCAACAGCAAAGAAAAAATGAAAATGGTTCGGTTGTGTTCGGTTTTAGGGATTAAAACTAGCTTAATCCTGGCTTAATAGATGCGTTAAAATCATTTTACTAACCTTGGCATAGAAGCATAAATAAAGTTTATTAGTTGTTTTTTCACCAATTTGCCCTGGGAGATAACAATATTAAGAGGTAAATTAACTTAAAAATACTATGGATTCACCAATTCAGGCAGTACAAGCACCCTACAGAGGAGGCGGTGGTAGTATGTATCGCACTCCACCCCCAGATTTACCTTCTCTATTACTAAAAGAACGTATCGTTTATTTAGGACTTCCTTTAGTATCTCCTGACGAATATAAAGATCAGATTGGCATTGACGTTACAGAATTGATTGTGGCTCAATTGCTCTATCTGCAATTTGACGATCCTGAAAAGCCAATCATTATGTATATCAATTCTACTGGTACATCTTGGTATGGTGGAGATTCAATTGGCTTTGAAACTGAAGCTTTTGCGATTTGCGACACTATTTCCTACATCAAGCCTCCAGTACATACTATTTGTATTGGTCAGGCAATGGGAACAGCAGCCATGATTCTCTCTTCAGGAGCAAAAGGCTATCGCGCTAGTTTGCCAAACGGTACGATTATTCTCCACCAAGCTCGTCAGGGAGCCCAGGGTCAAGCCTCAGACATTCAAATCCGTGCTAAGGAAGTATTAGAAAATAAACGTGCTGTGCTAGAAATTTTTAGTCAAAATACTGGTCAGCCAATCGAAAAATTAGAGAAAGATACAGACAGGATGCTGTATATGACTCCTCATGATGCAAAAGAGTACGGGTTAATTGATAAAGTTTTGGAAAGTACCAGCGATCTACCCACTCCTGTTTCTACTCTGACTTAAAACAAACGTATTAAATAACTAAGGTAAAAAATCTTATGCCCATTGGTGTTCCCAAAGTTCCCTATCAAATGCCTGGTCAGCAATATAGCGACTGGATTGGCATTTACGATCGCCTTTATCGCGAGCGTATTATCTTCCTCGGCAGAGGCGTTAACGACGCTTTGGCAAATCAAATAATTGCCATCATGCTCTACCTCGATTCTGACGATCCTGGTAAGCCAATTTACTTATATATCAATTCTCCTGGTGGTTCGGTAACTGCTGGACTGGCGATTTATGACACCATGCGTCATATTAAATCGGAAGTTGTAACTATCTGCGTTGGCTTGGCTGCCTCTATGGGTGCATTTTTGCTCTCTGGCGGTACAAAAGGTAAGCGTTTAGCATTACCCCATGCGCGAATTATGATTCACCAACCTTTAGGAGGTGTTCAAGGACGCAGACAGGCGACAGATATTGACATTGAAGCTAGAGAAATTCTGCGTATTCGCGATCAGCTAAACCAAATGATGGCTGACAACACGGGGCAGTCTATCGAGAAAATTAAGAAAGATACCGACCGCGACTACTTTATGTCTGCTTACGAAGCGATGGAGTATGGTCTGATCGATCGGGTAATTGAAGAAAAAGAGTAGTTGAGATTACTGATAAATATAAGTGGTTGCGTCAACTATTTTACTGGTGAGTTACTGTAACTTGCCAGTTTTTTGCTGTTTGCCCAAAGTTATATAGCGGTTCTCAAATTAGTCAGGTACAAAGTAAATCGTTTTAAGGCAGAGGGCAGAAGGCAGCAAGGCTTGTTCGCGGCAGCTAGGCAGAAGTTAGATGTACTTCAGTAAACTGAGAAATGCTATATTTAGTAATTTTTTTGTTATGACAAAAGAATCTGTGGTTACTTAATCCTTTGATTTTAGTCATTAATTTTTACTAAAGCCAAATTTTAATTAGCAACAAAAAATTATATTTTGTAATTAAGTTAAGCAAACTTTACCTTAACTTTATATATTGAATAAAATTTTACCTTAACTTTACTATTATTATTTATGGTGTTATCAAACTGCTAAATAACCAGTATAAACACGCAAACACTTTAGGTAAACAATAGTCTATGAATATCTACATTCTCAGAAGCAAAGCCCAAAAAACGCGGGACAGGTTTTTAGGTAAGATCAAGAATAATCAACAAAACTTGAACTACCTCAAAGATCTTGAGTCCTGGGGGACTGTGGAGATTGTTGACTCAAACGAGACTCACATTGAGTACAGCTTAATTCAAAGCTAAAAATTAAAAATATTTTGCGAAAAGCCACCTTAATATTGAGGATTGAGGTGGTTTTTTTCTTACTCCTTTGCCACTGTAAAATGAGGTTAACTTTATTAAACCAGTATCCAGTTAAAAGCGCGATCGCTAATGAAAATATTGAAACTCTTGATGAACTAGAAGAAATATTATCGAAACATTGTTGCATACTGGGTCAAATGAACGAAGAAATTAAAAAATCAACTAACTATCATCGGTTTGATTATGGCTAATTTTACATAACTTATATCAATTGGATTTGGTATTACTCATTCACTACTGGCTCCTGCTGCCATTACAGCGATGAGTTTGGCTGTTAACTAACGTGAGTTCGGGTTAAGCAAAAGCAGACAAAGCAAAGCGGTCGATGGCAATAGAAGGCTTGCGGGAACGATGACAATAAGCAATCAATCCTGCCAATAAATTGACGGCGAAGTTGCTCGGCGAGCGATGGCGCGAATGTTCAATCTGTGAAATATGTTTGAGTTGTTCAATAAAGCCAATCCCTGTAGAAGTTCCCCAACGAGAATGAAGATATGTCGTCAAAGGAATGAGGCTACTTGGTAACAATTCAATAAATCGATGATAACTTACTAAGTTAGGAAAAGCGGTGCGACCCTGCGTCGTTTTACGGCGCAAGACAAAGGCTTTAGCCGCATGTACGCGCACCAAGAAAGCCCCTCGCCAATACTTACTAACCATTTCTAAAGAGAAATTTTTGAAGTTTTTATATGGTGAAAGATGAAATGCCACTGTGATTGTCATAATTTCACTCAGGCTTAGTTGTCGCGATCGCAATCTACGACGTTGACCATTTTCTATCAGTTTTTTTTGCCAAGCTGGCTCAAAGTCATGACAAAAAGCGATTCAGCGCGTTGGGCGGGTCAGATGTGGCTAAAGCCTTTCTCGACTTGAAGCGACTGAATCAAGACATCATCAATAAGACTGAATAATTCTGTCTTTACTGTACATTAGGGTAGATTGGCAAAAAAGTGTAGTTACTTTTACCTTACTATCTACCCCTTTCTTTTTTATCCCGAACTCACGTTATTTAAAGTCGTATGTAGGAATCCTAAATCATTTGTAAAAAAAGGAAAGAGAGTTTTATACCTGGCTGTCTGACACAAGTATTCCAAACCCTTTTGGGATATAGATTGTTTTTTATACTAGCAAGCTATTTTTTTATCGAGCGATCGCTTGTAAGCATTAAAACAACGTACTGACAAAATTTAATTTCTACGAGAAATATAGGATTGTAGATGTGTCAGGCAGTCAGCTATACCTCTATAAACAAGCCACTTCGACTAAATTCCTCCTCTTCTGGGGTAAAAGCCGGAGCTCGATCAACATATCTGGATCGAAGTAGTAGATTTCTTGCAAAAATCCGCCCTGAATCACTGATTCTTCCAACTCTTGAATATGGTTTTTCGCAATCACACATGCCTGTTCGAGACTTTGAGTGTTGCCTTCATCTACAAGCTTTTGCAATTCCAGACGTACACTAGCCAAACGTGCCACTGGTCTAAGTAGCCCATAGATGCGATAAATGCGATCAATGGAAATACTTATCTGCTTGAGTCCGTTGGCACGAGCGAGTTCAGAATCAATGCTTGGCCAATAGCGGGTTGTATAGAATGCTTTCTCGTTTTTATGATACCACTCTTCCGAACGAGCGATGGAAGAAGAAACGGTATTGTGTAACTTCCAGAAGAACAAACGCAACGAAGAGCCATCTATAACCATGGAAAGTTTGTGATCGATGGACATTTGAAAGCCTGTTCCAGAAGAGTCTTGCCCCAGTAACAAATATTCAACTGGATACATGTCCACTTCTTTATTTTGCACTACGTAGGCATTCAGATGATGACGGCAGTAAGGACAGGGATACATACTCGCAAACAGCTTGAAGAAATAGACTTTATCGGAATTAAGTATGTAAAATGAGTAGCAAGAAGTTGAGTAAGAGAGGTAGAGAGTGAAAGTCAACTATGCAGAGCTACAGAATAGACCTCGAACTCTACAGAGCTTAACAGGATTAAAAATCGAAGAATTTGAAGCTTTATTAGCTAGCTTTGAACCTGCATGGTCAAAGTTCATAGAAGAAAATTTTAAGCGAGGAAACAGACACAGAGCATTCGGAGGTGGCAGGAAAGCGAGGCTTGAGAAACTGGAAGATAAATTGCTATTTATTTTGATTTACTTTCGACTTTATCCAACCCAAGAAGTACAAGGATTTTTATTTGGAATGAGCCAAGCCCAGGCAAATGAATGGGTACACAGACTAACAAAAGTACTCAATCAAGCTTTGAAAAGGGAGAAACAATTACCAGAACGTGAACCTGCAAAGCTAGAAGATTTACTGAACACCTGCCCCAGTTTAGAATTTATGATTGATGGGACGGAGCGAGCGATCAATCGACCACAAGATAAGGAAGAGCGTAAAACTTTCTATAGTGGAAAGAAGAAAGCTCACATGGTTAAAAATAATGTGGTGAGTGAGCGAGGAGGAAAAGTGTTGTTCTTAAGTGACACTTATGAAGGCAAAAAACATGACAAGAAAATTGCCGACGAAGAAGACTATCATTTTCCCAAAGGGAGTATTCTGTGGCAAGATACAGGATTTCAAGGATTTGCACCATCGGGAGTTAGGATTAAACAACCGAAGAAGAAGCTTCCTAAAGCAGAATTAACTGATCATGAAAAAGAGAAAAATCGAGAAATTGCGAAGATAAGAGTTGAGATAGAACACCAGATCTGCGGAATCAAACGATGTCAGATCGTGGTTCAGAAATTTCGTAATTGGGTCGATCACTATATTGATGATGTGATGGAAACAGCTTGTGGACTGCATAATCTTCGTCTTAGTCATCGTCAGAAAAGAGATATTAGATACATAAAATTCTCCTAATTTTAAGAAGAGAAGAGAAGAAACTAGTTCTTCGAGCTTTTCGACTTATTTCCGATAAAGTCTAATCTTTAAAGACAGCAATTAAATTCTCTTGCTGTTCGGCAGGTTTAGTATCAACGATCTCTGCTGTGGTATGAAAAAAACGCCACACAGCAGGTCCAATATAATAAGGGAAGCTAATACGCATTTGAGCATCTCTAATATGTTTCGACCCAGATACACATCAACAAAAGATACATATTGGGCAAGAACTCCTGACTCTCGACCAAATTCTAGACGCTCTCGTCGTTTCTGGATGCCATTGAGGTAGTGGTGTGTTAGCTCCCAAGCTTGTTGGAGACTAAGTTTTTGGGTTGGAGTACAGTTTGGAAAATTCTCGGCGACATCTTTACCGTAACGTTCAAATTCTCCTGAAGTTTGGGTATCTTCGTACCATTGATTTAATTCTTGTTCATTAGGTATCGTATTGGCTTCAATATCTGAAGCTGTGCTGATACTAAAAGCAGCTAAAAGTTTCGGCATGAAGTCCTCATACCAGTAAGCGACTGGCATCATCGCTCCATCGACGGTTTCTAAAGCATTAGACAAAATTACGCGATTCCACTTCTTTAAATAAGCTTGGGAATCCTCTTTAGATGGTGCAGGAGGTGGAGTAAATTCCTGTTTTAGCTCTTGTTCCCTTAACCGATTCAATTCATTGAGGGCAAGTACCCCTTCGATAATGTCTCCTACACTCAATTTTTGCTTTTTCATCGTGATGGCATACTCCACACCAGCAGCGAACTTCTCTCTGACATTAGTTGACTTGCTGCGGGAGGATAACATAGCTTGTTCCTCTGCCAACATCTCGGGTGTTTTCTCCAAAGTCTTCCAGTTTTGAATTCGATCTTGAAGACGATTGTACTCTTCTGAAATCGACTCCACAACTGCATCTAAAATAGGATGACAGGCTTCTTCTACAATACCTAATCCTTTATAAAGTGCGATCGCTTGGGCGACGAATGGCACAAAATCTGTGATGCGATAAGGTAAATTTCTGACTTGAAGATGAGTTTCATGATTGGCAGAGAAACTCTCTCGAAAACAGCGATAAGCAGCGCCCTGAATCAGACGAAACAAACCAATCTGCATCTGTAGGCGAGAAGTACCACGCACCTTCTCATTCTGGGGGTGTTTGGCAAGGAGTTCTTTTAGCTGGGTCAATTCTGGATTGAACTGGGTTGAAGTTCCTTGCTCAGAAATTTTTGCCGATTTTGTTTCCTCAACACTGGTGGTTTCTGGAGTGGCTTGAGCTAGCTCTTTCCCCTGAGAAATCGGTGCTGTTGGCTCAGAAGTAACCTTTGGGGAGATTGAATTAACTGGGAATATTGGAGCGTCTAAATCTTTCTGAGTTGTAGCTTCATCTGGCAGCAGTTGGCAAAATTCTTCAAAGTCGATCGAACCATTGCCGTCTTGGTCTACTTCTTTAATCATCTCTTCAAGTTCTGAATCGGTTAATTCAAACTGACTCATCACACCGTGCATTTCTTCTGCAGTAATCCGACCACTATTGTCTTTATCAAACACACTAAATGCTAGCTTGAGACGACTTTGGCGATCGCCTTGTCTAGCGATCATCAAAGCCTTAAACTCCTCAAAATCAATACTTCCAGAGCGATCAACATCGACTTCTTTAATCAGCTTTCTTAGCTCTATTGGACTAGGATCTTGTCCCAAAGATCTCATTACGATTGCCAGTTCTTCAGCAGAGATTGTATTACTACCATCTGCATCAAAAATGCTGAATGCTTTTCACAAATTTTTTACTTCTGTCTCGTTCATTACTGCTTTTTTCTATTTCACGATCTTTAAAAATATTCTACGTCTAAAGACTTAATAAATTTGCATTATCTTTCAATTTAAATACCTAAATTCTTACATTTATTCCTACTTATCCTATCTTGATAGAATTAAATCACGATCGCTTTCCTAAAATACCTACAGTCACAATATCCTGCAAGCAGCGGACGGCGCACAGGGCGAATGCATTCGCCCTGTGCGCCGTCCGCTCAAAGTCGTATTGCTTTAATTTGGGATGGTGCAAGTTATTATCGCTCTAAGGAAGTAAAAAGTTATCTCCATTCAGTTAATCAAGAGCTAGAACCAAATCTGTGGAAAATCACCTCTTAGGTGTCATAGATTAGTTAGTGCGTAACATCAGTTAAATAAATTGTCTATTGCCTAGTCCCAACTCTCGTTTTAATAAATTAATCGACTTCTCGCTGATATAACTATCAGTACGGATAACTTCAGGAATCCGAATTAGATCCTCTCGCATGGCGATAATTTCTGCTTTGACTGCATCATAGCTAGTGTAGCCAGCTATCACCGTATGAGCAGCACGAATAACCGCCTTTAAGCGATCGCGATCGCCAATCGAGGCAGTCAATACAAGTAGATCACCTCCTCGCTGACTATTAACGATACTGGAGGCAATATCCAGAGTACCTTCACTAAGGCTAACAATGCCCAAACAAGCTTGAGAAGGAAGAGCTTTAATCATTTCTAATTCTTTGCTGTAATCATAAATATCAACAGGAATTACGCGAAAAGAGTTAGGAGGAACAATGGCTAAAACCTCTTGAATAAAATATCGATTTGTTACCAGCGTCCCAAAATTAATTTTTTCTAAGATTTGGGGTAATTTTTCTAACTCAATTAATTCAATCTCCATTGAAAAAGAATTGCGTAATTCTTGCTGCATAATTTCCCCAGCGCTGATGTCTCTTTTAGGGACGGTAACAACTACACGATCACAACAGCTAATGCGCCAGTCTATTTCTTCTAGAAATAATTCTTTAATTTGTTCAATGCTACAGCCCAATTCTAAAATCCGATCTAGATTATCCTTAATGGCATTAACCGAATTAACTATAGGAGAATCTGAATGATTAATGTTTTCTCGTTCATGAATTTTGACATAGATTCCTGAACCAGCTATTGATGCTACTAATCCATTTTCTTCTAGCTGTTGGTAGACTTTACTGATTGTGTTGCGGTGCAGTCCCGTAATCATAGCTAGTTGCCTAGTACTGGGCAAGCGATGTCCTGGAGGATATTGTCCAGAGGCGATCGCAAATTGAATTTGAGCAAATAATTGTTTGGAAGCTGGTATATCATTATCGGACTGGATTTGAAAGTTCAGCATTACAAAAAAAGCGAACAGTATCTATGTGCGCTATTGTAGGCGTAAAAATCGCTTTTTTGATTAAATAATTAATAATTTATGATTGTTGTCGTCATTAATGAATTCCAAATCCCCATTTAAGAAACTGTTTATAAAATAAATATTAAGGATAGTGGAGATGGAAAAGATGGTGGAGATTGATTATTAACCTACTCCAAATACCCCAATATCCAACAATAGAGGAATTTTATCTTTATCCTTTGTTTACAGACAATCTCTAAATGGCAGCATTTACTATTGCTCAAAATTATTTGAACAGATGCGATTGCTAATCAGACTTAGAAACTATTCAACGTAATTTCCTACGTTCACCAATGCTCTTAATTTTTAAACAGAAATTTTAGATGATCTTGTTCTTGCTCAGAAAAGATAGATGCCAAGCGACGTGGAATACTCTCAGAAATTTTCAACATCATAAATGTCCAAAATTCCCAATTAAAATCGATTGCTGCTAGACAGTTTCTTAAGTCACCTTTTTTAAGGGGTTCAACAAAACGATAGTATTCCAACCATCGGCGCGTTTGTCGGTCTTTTTCCTGAATGGCAGCCAAAACATCTGGATTATTTTGCAGATAATCTTGATAAAGAAAGAAGTTAGCAATAGCTCGACATTCATCTTCTAAACGTCGTATTTTATCAGTGTAGATACCAGAATTTTGTCGAGAAAGATAATAATAGTAAGGCTCAGGAACTAGATAATAGTTGGCTCCATGGGCAAAACATTCCATATCAAACCAAAAATCTTGAGTAACTTTGAGCGTTTCATCATATTGAATGTGATGTTTTACCAGAAAATCCCTTTTAAATAGAGGTTTAGTAAACCCTAGACATAAACCTTTTTTACCTGGGATATCAGTGTTAACAAAATCAGCTGCCTCTATTTTCTGAACTGAATTTATTGAGTCTTGATGTTTACCTATCAAAGTCCCCCAGGGAATAGTTGTCCCATCATCAATCAAATGCAGATCGTCAGCAATTAAATCAGCATTTTTCTCTGTTGCCACTTCAACTAATCTCTCTAGTCTATTGGGGGAATACCAATCATCTGCATCTAGAACAGCTATCCACTTACCCTGAGCTTCACTTAAAGCTCGGTTGCGTGTCCCCCCAACGCCGAGATTTTTTTGATTAATAAATAATTTTAAACGAGGATCATTAATTTGCCGAATAGTTTCCAAACCATTATCTTGAGAAACATCGTCAACGACAATAACCTCAATTTGTTGTAAAGTTTGATCGAGAGCAGATTTGATTGCTTTATATATGTATTTAGCTGTATTGTAAGAAGGAATAATGACAGAAACAATTACCGACTGATCTTGAAAAACATCTGCTCTTTGAACATTTTCCTGACAAGTAGACATAGCACTTTTATGTTTTTGTAAAATTACTAATTATTTTTATTGGATTTCATTTTTGTTATTGCCAGAGTCTAGGAACACCACCCCCACAATTCTCACCAATTGACTCTTGTCGAGCGTGCGATCTTTACGGAGCTTTATATATCGGCTGATGCTATTTCTCCAACGATTACAGACTCATTTTGAGCAAGGAAGCGGGGGGACGTTTAGTCGCCATCGCTTAGTCTTGCTTGAGTTAAATTGAGATAGTCAAAGTATAGTACTTTTTTTTTTAAAATACCAATTTGAATGATCTATAGTGCTAGTAATTTTATAATTTAGTTTCCATTATCCTGATTAAGTAACCCTAGCGCGGAAGTATAGCCGTACCAAGTTAAACTAGCGGTGCGACCCCGCGTCGACGTAAGGCGCAAGGGAACGCGCACCAAGACAGGACAGGTTTGTTTAATTGCTCGTAAGTAATAAATGTCCTGACATAAACTCGTATTGCTATATGTCAATTAAACAATTTGTATTCGATGCGAAAACGCCTAACTGGTTTATATCCCTGGTCTAGATAATCTTCAAACTCAACCTGGTCTAAACCAAGCTGCTCAAAATAAGCCAACTCTTTTTTGGTAAGGGGAAAAGGTAAACTAGTAGCAGGCTCATCTACATCTCTGCCACGACAGATAATTAATAATCTTCCTTGAGGAGCAAGAAGTTTGCTGATCGATTCAATTCCCTGACGTCTTACATTAGCAGGTAAAGCCTGAAGGGTATAAGATTCTAAAATAAAATCAAAGTTGCGATTGTTGATTACGGTAGGATTTAACAGATCATCGATGACGTAGTCAACCTGTGAATCGGGAAAACGTCTTTGACACCAAGCGATCGCCGTTGGTGAAATATCAAATCCCGAAACTTTAAAACCTAAATTTACCAATGCCTCTGCATCGTCTCCCAAGCCACAACCAACCACTAAAGCAGTTTTGCCTTTTCCTTGAAGATTTTGTTTTTTGAGCCAACTAGCTAAGTTAGGATTGACCGTCAAATTTGCCCAAGGAATAGCTGATTCATTTCCTTGAGCGGTATTGTATAGCTCTTCAAACCATCCTGTTGGATCGTTACGAGCATAAGACTGTTGCGCAAGCTTTTCAACTTTACTTATATTTGCTTCTGTCATCATCCTCACAATGCTTTAATTGTTCATTGATTTAAGTTTCCGAATCTGAGGTAGGAGGTTGGGCAAATGAGGGCGACAGAAAGGCGACAACTGCCCCTAAAGCAAAACCAATTATGTTGCGGAACAATGGTAGAAATTCGGGTGTACGAGTCACAACAGGACCCATGCCAAAGGCAATAAAAAGAATTCCCCACAGAGGCGACATAATCAGACCCCACTGCCAAGCAATAACCTGTTTTTCTGTGCGAGGTATTACAGCAACCCCCAAAATTACTCCTCCAACAATCGAGCTAATCAAGGTCAAGATCCATAGCTCTTGAGATAGTCCAGGTACACTATTACAGCCTTGGTTAATTAAACAACCTTTTACTGATTCCAATGCCTCAACTATGGCGTTGTTTTCCCCGTGTTCGCGGATATAGTACATATTGCCAAAGCGAGTTTGCAGTTCGATCCAGAAGTTACGGGGTAATAATTCATAAACATCATCACCAATACTAAAAGCCAACAGGTTTCCACCTCTGCCGTCTGCTACCAGTAAAATGCTTTTATCATCTAGACCCCAGAATTTCTTAACCGCACGACCAGGAGAGCGATCGTATTGAGTCAAGACTCTCATCTTCCAGCCCGTTTCTGCTTCAAAATTCTCTAAGTTTTCAATCAAAGATTCTTCTTGCAGCGTAGGTAAGAAGTTGGCTAAATCAACCACAGGGGTTTCTATATCGGGTAGTAGTTCTGGATTGTTGACCGCCAAGGCAGAAGGAGTAAAGCAAGTAGTTAAAATCAATAAGCAAGCCCCAACGGTAATTAGGAAACGCTGTATAAATTTATTTACCATAGTCTTTATAGTCTTTTTATTTAAAAATTTTTATGTACACAACTTTGATTTTATTAAAATCGTGCTTATTTTTGTTACATTTGTTTACTTTAACTTAAGATTATCAGTAATTAGTAGCACTAAAAACTTTCTCTTCTAAAAAAACAGCAAATATTATTCTGGCATTTAAAATTTAGGTTCTTTCTATTGTTTGGAGTTTTTAGCAGAATTTGGCAGAGTATTCTTATGATTGGGATTTTGCCATACTTTCCAGGCAGTTTTGACCCCTGCTACTAGACCGCGACTATTTTTCTGAACCTGCTGAACCTGTTGCTTGGCGTTAACTAAACCTTGGTCTACCTGTTTAACCACTCCTGTGGCACTATTAACTCCTTGATTTATTTCGTCAGTCAATTCTCCTACCTCTCTTCCTGTCAGACGGATAGCTTCAAGAGTTGGCGGAAATTCACGATTGAGAGTATCAAACAATTTTTCGGCAGTGCGAGCAGCTTTTGCTACTTCTTGCAGAGTCGGAATGGTCACAACCAAGACGGCAAATAAACTAAAAGAGACTAAAAATAGAGATAGTCCTAGCCAAAATAACGGGTCTATCATAAAAAAATAAGCGTTTTTTTCGCACCTTCTAATTTTAGAAGTGATCGGTAATAGACGAATTTAAATCTTTTTGAGGATTTGATTGAGCAGCACGATTAGTTTCTCGACTAGTTTCAACACCAGCAGCGATCGCTCGACGTAATCTACTTAATGTACCTTCCCAATTTTCCAAAGTGCTGGCAGACAAACGATCTGCCTGCATCTGAAGACTAGTAGCTAGGTCTTCGGTTAGTTCTGGTAGTGCATCAGTAGACTTTCTAATTACTTTTCGAGTATCCTTTCCTGTGCGAGGAGCAATTAACAATCCCAATGCCGTCCCTACCGCGCTACCAATAACTATTCCACTAATAAATACTCCTGCTGATTTTGGTTTAGACATATGCTCTATCTACTATTCCCTATTTTATTTAGTTTAAGCTTATCAATAGAATAGTTTTTTGAAACATGATGAACAGGCAATAGAGATTGCTATTGTCTAATCGCTATTTAGCCCTCTTTTGTCACCTTCCGAATTTAAGTAGTCATAAATCGAGAAAATTATCCAGAAAGAAAAAATGACTGAAACTGATTCATGGTATTAATCAAACGATGAAATCCTAGTAGCAAATCAGAATTAGGATAAACTTCTAACCAGGGAAAAATTAACCACAATAGCAAGGTAGGTTGAATGATTAGACGAACATTGTTTAAAACATTCTTCCATCCTGTTTGATGATTCCATTGTGAATGAGAAGCCCAATCAAATTCTGTTTTAGACTCTTGATGATTAATGAGTTTAGAAGAGTTTAAAAATAAAAAAGCTTGGGTATTTAAACTAATCATTAAATAAGCACTCATAATGATTTCCCACCACTTATTAATCTCGTTGAATTTAGTGAATCTATAATCAGTCCAGTCTAGCTCTTGTTTACATTGCCAAAACCCATATTCTACCCATGTTCTTAGTCTATATAAATTACCAAGAGTTTTTTTCATTTTGCTTCGAGTTTCTTGAAGATTATTCATGATAAAAGAAGTTGACTTCTCTGGCATATTTTCTGTATCAGTAGTTAGTTCCTAATAAGTTATCTGACTTCTCTTACCATAAATTATTTCTCGAATGTACCTATCTTCTGACTTTAATGTTCCTTTTGGTTTGAAAATTTTGCAGATTCAAGGAAAGGTAATATTTTTGTATATTCCCTAAGCATTTACCGACACTATTCCATTGTCTATTTTTCCCACACTTGCTAAATGTTGTCGCGCTACATAATCGGTTTTCGTCTCCTGTTTTCTGTCTCCCGTTTCATCAACCACTACTGTGATTCTTTCTTCTTTTAGTGCTTCTAGAGTCAAAGCCAATCTTCTTTCATTTAGTTCTTTGGCTAACCAAAGTGAATTAGCGATGCAGCGCGGTCTTGGGGGTTTCCCCCATGAGCGACTGCATCAAGAAGCTATCAAATGGTGTAGTGACTGAGGTGATGAAATTCCTACTACTTTGACGAGCGACCCCGCGTCTTTTCAAGACCCTAGGGAACGCGCGAGTTAGCAATCTCTGGTAATGATTTCCTTTTAATTGGTGAGATGATTCCAGTCACGTAAATATTTTAAACATTCATAATTTCTAACATCAGAAAATAAGTCATTATAAGCAGAGCAATAGTGATCTATGAGCGCAACTGTCGGAGCGGGCGAGCGCTTTAAATGTTTGAGGCGAGGAAATGCTCCCGTCTAGGGAGCTTATTCCACTCGCCTGTTGAGAATCTGCAACTCTACATCCATTATTCTGTCTACCTCACAGCTATTAGTCGCTTTTCTTATTATAATTTAATTTTTGGAAAGTGATAAAAGAGGGATATAATCTATTCATCTTCTTAGTTTGTATACTCCAATATTTGGATATGACATCCAAAAATGATAACAAATATAGCCAGATTGCTTTTGCCCTTAAAATAATTAAGCTATTGGCAGAGAAACCGAGAAAAAGAACCGAATTAGCCGATGAAATGGGTCAATTTCTCGCTAGATATGGAAAAGAAGACGGAGATACTTTACAGAAAGTAACCAGAACTATTAGCAAGCTTAAAAATTGTGGTTTTAAAATAGAGAGTGCGCCAAACAAACCTTATCAATTATTAGAATCTAGTTTTCCCCTTCTTCGCAAAATTAAGGATCTGAGGTTAGTTTAGCTAGTAACTCTTCTCTTTCTAGCTTACTGCCGTTTCTCTCAAATTCAGTGCGATCATTTGGAGTAGTTTTTTTAATTGTATAGTGATAGTAATTCCCGAAAGTCGATTACTTTTAATTGACGATAAAATATAAATTAGAAGAAAAATATACGATATTGTTACTAGATATATGGCTACTGTTGTTGCAGTTGAAAAAAAGAAATTAGAACAACCTCCCTTAGATATTCATTATTTGGGCGATCGCGTTTTGCGCCAGCCAGCTAAGCGCATTGCCAAAGTAGATGATAATATCCGTAAAATCATTAAACAGATGCTACAGACTATGTATAGTGCTGATGGCATCGGTCTAGCTGCCCCCCAGGTAGGGATTCACAAGCAACTTGTAGTTATTGATATTCATTTAGACAACCCCGACGTACCGCCTCTAGTTTTAATTAACCCTAAAATTACTAAATCTGGTAGTAACTTTTGTACTGGTGAAGAAGGCTGCCTAAGTATTCCTGGAGTATATTTGGACGTAATTCGTCCTGAAAGCATTGAGGTTTCTTATAAAAATGAACAGGGTAAACCCAGTACCCTAAAAGCAACTGGTTTACTTTCCCGTGCCATACAGCATGAAATGGATCACCTAAATGGTGTAATGTTTGTAGATCGAGTAGATAATAATCTTGCTCTCAATGAAGAGTTGAATAAAAGAGGTTTTGCCGTCAGTGCGGTCAAACCAGTTAGATAATAAATATATAAAAGCAGTTAATTAAAAGGGGAGCAAATAAAATGATTTCAATGACACCGAAGAGTGGCGTATGTTTACTTTTGTGCTGCATTACGGCGATCGCAGCAGTAGGTTCAGTTTTTGAATTATCTTCTGGTAATCCCGAATTAGGTAGTATGGTTACAGGGTTAATCTTAGCTGCCAGCATTCCCCTAACAGGAATTTTGTTTTGGGTAGCGGTACAAGATACTAAAGCTAAGCAAGGAGAATAGTAATAGGTTTTACCCTTGCATAGATGAAATGACGTACTTGGTAGTTTGTAGTAGGTAGTCAAAAAACTACTGACCACAAACTACCTACTTATTAAAAGCTAATAGCCTAAACTATAATTCCAGGATATATACCGCTAAACAAGCTATTTCTTGGGAGACAACATCATCATCATGTTTCGTCCTTCCCGCTTCGGAAACTGTTGGACTTCAGCGTACTCTTCCAAATCTTTAGCCATGCGACGTAGCAGATCTTCAGCTAATCTAGAGTGTTGAATTTCTCTACCACGGAAGCTAATAGTAGCTTTGACCTTATCGCCAGATTTTAAGAAGCGTTGAGCATTTTTGACGCGCACATTATAGTCATGCTCTTCAATTTTGTAGCGCATTTTCACTTCTTTAACGTCAGCATTATGCTGTTTTTTCTTCGCTTCTTTAAGTTTTTTGTCCTGCTCGTATTTATATTTCCCATAGTCCATAATCTTACAGACAGGAGGCTTGGCGGTTTCGCTGACTAAGACCAAATCTAGTCCCTTTTCTTGGGCTATGGTCAAAGCTTCTCTAGGAGTAATTATTCCTAATTGCTCACCTTCAGAGTCGATTACACGAATTTCGGGGAAGCGGATTCTTTCGTTAGTTTTGGTTAGATCGCGACTATTATTACTGCGTCTTCTATCTCTCACAGGCGTATTTTTTCTTTCCTTTTGTACTAGTAATATTGGTGAACTAAAAAATAAGATGATAAAAAGCTATATCTTTTCCTATTTTACTAACATTGCTATTAATAGAATATTAAGTTAATTTTATCTTCTTATTCAAACTATCCTCAATCTAACAATAGGTATACTTTGGGTAACAATAGTATAGTATGTAAATATTTCTAAAGTAAGAAGTTTGATTATAAACCAATCTTGGCAAGAGCGTATTGGCAATCAAAGAGACTGGGTTTGGCGAGGATGGCAAACTCGCTATAGTTATCTAAAAGCTCAAGATAATAATAATCGCCCTCCCGTAGTCTTCGTCCATGGTTTTGGTGCAAGTATTGAACATTGGCGTAACAATATATCAGCGATCGCCCAATATCATACAGTATATGCCATAGATTTACTGGGTTTTGGTGCATCAAGAAAAGCAGACACAGAATACAGTGCAGCTTTGTGGACAGAGCAATTACATGACTTTTGGCAGACTTTTATCGGTACACCTGTAATTCTAGTTGGTAACTCTATCGGTTCGTTAGTTTGTTTAGATACTACTGCTGCCTACCCAGAAATGGTTAAGGGGCTAGTAATGCTTAGTTTAGTAGACGCATCTGAAAGAGAAGATACATTATCATCTTTCCGTTCTCTGGTAACAAAAATTGAAAGCTTGTTTGCATTTCCCTGGTTAATTAAAAAAATTCTTAAAACAGTTAGAAGACCAAACTCGATCCGTCGTGGTGCAGGAATAGCTTATCCTAACAAGCAAGCAATAACAGATGAGCTTGTAGAAATTCTTTCAAGTCCTGCTTATGATGAAGGTTCAGAGCAAACTTTTCTTTGTTTATTCCGTAGCGTCAGAAAAGCTGGTTTTGCCAAGCCAGTTAGAGATTTATTGCCACAGATAATCGCTCCTATACTCTTAATTTGGGGACTGCAAGATAAAGTTATACCTCCGAAACAGGCAAAAGCGATCGCATCGCTCAATCCGCGCTTGAAGTTATTAGAATTAGAAGGTGCAGGGCATTGTCCCCATGATGAATATCCAGATAAATTCAATTCTCTTCTATTAGAGTGGCTCGAATCTATATAATCAAGTTAGAAATTAAAGAATTAACTTCAATTAATTATGGCAGGCATTAAAAAGGGAACGCTAGTTCATGTAGTCAAGGAAAAACTCGAAGGCAGCTTAGAAGCAAAAGCTAGTGATGTTCGCCTTCCTTCTTACTTGTTTGACAGTAAAGGGGAAGTTTTAGATCTTAATGATGAATATGCCTTAGTTCAGTTTTATGTTCCTACTCCTAATATTTGGTTTCGTTTAGATCAATTAGAAGAAGCAAAGTAATTTAGTCAGTTACTCGCAGATTTAATTGGCTCCTAGCTAAGAGGGTGTTGCGATCAAATCATTAATCTTGTTTCAGGGTTTTTAAGCGAGGATTTAAATCACGATCTGGTTTTGGTTCTAAAGTCATGGCTTGTCCCGAAGCTTTGCGTAGATCATTGCTCCCAATTTTTAACTTAGTTTTTGAATCAACATAAATTGATTCGGCTGCACCCCAAAACGGAAGTGGAGCAATCTTGTAGCCTTTTTTCCATAAAGCTACGAAAGTGTCAGAATCTAGGGCATAAGGCTCTGAAAAAACTAAGTTTGGTAAACCTTGATAGTGAAGACGAGGTGTATTGATTGCTTTGCTCAGACTCATGTCATAGTCAATCATATTAACAATAGTTTGTAATACGGTAGTGGGAATTGTCGAACCTCCTGGACTACCCGTAACTAAATAAATCTGCCCATCCTTGGTGACTATTGTGGGGGACATGGAACTGAGGGGGCGTTTTCCTGGCTCGATTAAATTGGCTTTTCCCTGTCTTAAACCAAACTGATTAGCCTGCCCTAATTTGGTAGTAAAATCATCCATCTCGTTGTTGAGTAGAAATCCAGTACCAGGGGCAACTACTCCTGCACCGAAATAAGAGTTGATAGTATAGGTTACGGCTACTGCATTATTATTTTTATCTACTACCGAATAATGTGTGGTGTTTGTTCCTTCAGATTGAATGTCTGTTGAATAGACAGATTCAGGAGAAATAGCATTATCACCAATTTTGTCTCTCAAGCTAGCAGCATATTTAGGAGATAATAATTTGTCTAGGGGATTATCAACAAAATCAGGATCGCCTAGATAACGATTGCGATCGCCATACGCCAGTAACATTGACGAAAACAGATAGTTTAAGCTTTGGGGAGTCTTCCAACCCGACTTTTTTAAGTTATAGCCAGATAAGATATTTAACATTTGACATAAAGTAGTACCACCTCCTGGAGGCGGAGAAGAAATTACTCTATATCCTCTATAGTTACAGCTAACTGGTTCGTCTTCGTTAACTTTATAAGTAGCAAAATCTTTTAGAGATAGAATACCTCCATTGGCTTGACTAGCTGCGACAATCTTTTTGGCAATTTCTCCTTGATAAAAAGCATCTTCTTGGGAAATAAGTTGCTGTAAAACTGCTGCTAATTCTGGTTGCTGTAAAACATCTCCAGCTTTTCTCACTTCGAGCTTGCTGTCTAGAAATATTCTTGCTGTATTTAAGTCTTTTAATCTACTTTTACCCGCCTTGAATACATCTACATCTCCTTGCTGGAGAGTAAAACCTTTTTGAGCCAGTTTGATTGCAGGAGAAATGACGGCACGACGACTCATGGTGCCATACTTAGCAAGAGCATAATTCAATCCTTTCACTGTACCTGGAACACCTACAGCAAGATAGCCTTTAGTGCTTAAGTCTTCAACAACATTTCCTTCCGCATCAAGATACATATCAGCAGTCGATTTTAAAGGGGCAGTTTCACGAAAGTCGATAAAAGTCTCTTTGCCATCGGCTAAACGAAGAGTCATAAAGCCACCACCGCCTAAATTACCACAGCAAGGATAGGTAACTGCCAAAGCATAACCCACAGCTACAGCAGCATCGACAGCATTTCCTCCATCTTTCAGTATTTGCGCCCCTACTTGCGATGCTATATGTTGAGAGCTAACAACCATACTGTTCCCTTTCTGGGTATTATCGATTTTGCTAGCTAAAACTTCTTGACAACTAGAAATTGAAGCCTGACAATTAAGCCAACTACCTGACTTGTAAATATAAGTTAAAGGATGATAAAAGCTACCAAAAATAGCAGCATCAATTAGAAAAAAGAAGCATAATACTCCTATAGCTTTTAATACTATTTTCAAGGTTTTAAAAATCAAACTATTTCTCCCAAAATCTTAGGCACTTCTGTTGGTAAATTTGTTTAAGTTAAACAATTAAAAAAGTTGGAAGTAATTTTACCAATTTGTATTAGCTACTAATGGTTCGATCCCGTCATGAGGTGTCCAATGAACTACTCCATCTTGAGGGTTATAAACCTGAATTTTGTCTGTGTCTCGTCGAGTAATTTCTGGGGGTTGATTCGAGGCAATGATTGATTGAGGCTGTAATTTGAACCAGGCTGCTGCAATCTTGGCACCTACGAGAATAAGCGGTTTGTGATTTGAACTTGCTTGAATATATTGCTGAAGCGGATAAGCATCAGGTTTTGTGTTATTTAATATTAGCCAGGTATTCATTGCTGTATCTAATTTTAAAATTGATAGCTGAGCCTCAAGTGATATTTTTAGAGATTTGGTGGCAATTACTTGCTCAAATTGAACTGTCTTGTTATTAAATGGTGTTAAAGGAGGTTTTGAGTTGAGGTTAGAAACAAAATGTTCGATAGACAGGCGATCGCTAATTGCTGACCAATTAGATTCAAACCCTGGGCTTGAAATGGCATAGTTTATTTGATTAATTCCTTGGCTGGTCAAAAATGGCAACAGGCTATATTTAATATCCTTTGGTTCACCAGTATTAATTAATACTACTTGTCCTCGATCTTGAATAACTATAATTGGTTCAGGGTGTGCTGCTAAGACGGTAATCTGGGTTGAATTTAAATGCTGATATGTTACAGGAACAACAATTAAAGTTAAAACGCCGAGCAAAACTAGCTTCAAATGTTTGCGCCACCAATTGTTTAATAAAACTAGTAAGAATAACCCATATACAGCTAACAACACACCTAGAGAGATTTGTCCGATCGCCCAAGAACTGACTGGTAAATTAGTAAAAAAGCTAATTACTGCCATCAGTAATAGGGTGGGATAAAGCAATACCCAGGAGATCGCGCTACCGATCATAGGCATAATTAAAGCGGCGATCGCACTTACCATTCCACCCAGGCTAATGACGGTAATTAAAGGGGTGCAAATAATGTTGACGATGAGGCTATAGGTAGCAAGCGAATTAAATTTATAGCTTAATAATGGCAGTACCCAAATAGAAGCAGCCATAGGTACAGCAACTAAAGTGGCGACGGTAGGAGGTAGCCAATCTAGTTTGGCTATTAAACCAGGCATAGTCACAATTAAGCCAAAAGTTGCCAAAAAACTAAGCTGAAAGCCGAGATCGCTAATAAATAAGGGATTGAATAGCAAAATGATGGTTGCAGCTAATAAAAGCGAACCTAACGGCTTAACTTTAGTATCCATTACTAAAGCTATTAGTACCGCCACCCCCATTAAACAGGCACGAAATACAGAAGCTTGGATTCCTGTTAAACCTAGATAAACTAATAGAGTGCCTACGCCGATAACTAGTCGAGGTTTAGCAGCAAAACGACTAGTTATTTTTAAAATAATTCCTAATAACAATGATACATGAAAGCCAGAGGCAGCCAGCACATGAGCCAATCCAGCTTCAATAAAGCGATCGCGGATATCCGTAGGTAAATCTACCGCTTTACGTCCTAAAATCATGGAACTAACCAACTGTCCCATCGGACTACCCAAACCCTTTAGCTGACTTCTGACAATTCGCCTGCGTAGCTTCCACCAACCCCAGCTAGGTTCAGTCTGCTCACTAAAAATCGCTTCAAATCCCTGCATTCCTGCAAACACTCCCTGACGGGCAAGATACTCCTTAAAATCAAAACCGCTAGGAGTTTTAGCAGCTTGGGGTAAGTATAAAGTTCCTTTAAGCTTTAAGTTTTGCCCAGGATAAATCCCTGTTCCCTGTAATATTGGTAAAGTTGTATAGAGTTTTCCCGATACTTGTTCTTTGTCTCCAACCCTAGAAGCTTCAAACAAAAACTTGAGACGTTGACTATCGTTTAACCTAGGTTCGGTTAAAACTTTCCCTGATACAGTAACAAACTCACTACCAAAAGCAGTAACTTGATAGCTAATATCGTTGCCTTGTGGCTGAGGGATACGCAACTGAAAATAAACTATCGCCAAAATAGCAACTATTGCTGTACTCAACCACTGCTTGTAAGCTCTTTTGAATATTTTTAGAGCGTTTAATCTTGGTGGTTTACCTGTCCCAAAGCCGTTATCAACCAAAACAGCGATCGCGCTTAAGCTAATTAATCCTCCTACGAGCAAAAGTAACTGTTGTCTAGTAAAACCAGAGCTAGAAAAAGCAAACAAATTGGTTGATAGCAGGCTGACAATATATGCCAAACAAAGAATTATCCAACTGTGACGATTCATAGGACAGTATATTTATGACAACGCATCCTAGTAAAACACAGCCATAAAACTTACGCCTTAAATTTACTCTGTCACAGTGGAAAAGACGATGTGATTGGTAATCATTTAACTAGTAGGGATAAAAAATTTAGTAGTTAGGGGCGAACAGCCCTTCGGGTTCAACATCGGAAAGCATTCCCTTGCGCCTTCGGACGACGCAGGGTCTTTCCTCAGTTTGCTTATGTCGGTGAAACCGCCCACCGCAACTGTCTCACCGTTCGCCCTTACAGTAATTAATAGTTAATTTTCTCTTCTCTGCTATCCATAGCAAGCGTTTAGGTATTCCATACCAGTAGCTCAAAACAAAAGGCTGTCTTGTAAAAAATACGAGACAGCCTTTGATCTTTGAAGGCTTAGAGCCCATAGCTTAAAGCCTATAGCTTTCTTTAATAATCAAAGTCACCAGCACCACCGCCAGCACCAGCGCCACCTTTATTTTTTTCTGGCTTATCTACGACTATACATTCAGTAGTTAATACCATTCCCGCAATAGAAGCAGCGTTTTGCAGAGCAGAGCGAGTTACTTTTGCAGGGTCAACAATACCAGCTTCAAACATATTGACATATTCGTTTGTAGCAGCATTGAAACCAATACTCAAGTCTTTTTCTTTGACTCTCTCAGCAACTACCGCGCCGTTTTGACCAGCGTTTTCGGCAATTCTTCTCAAAGGAGCAGTTAAGGCACGAGCCACAATGGTTGCACCAGTTAAACCTTCATCTTTGAGGTTAGTTTTTGCCCATTCTTCTAAGCCAGGAGCTAAGTGAGCTAGGGTAGTACCGCCACCAGGGACGATGCCTTCTTCTACCGCAGCTTTGGTTGCGTTGATGGCATCTTCTAAACGCAATTTGCGGTCTTTCATTTCTGTTTCGGTAGCAGCACCAACTTTAATTACCGCAACACCACCAGAAAGTTTGGCTAGACGCTCCTGTAGCTTTTCTTGGTCGTAAGAGGAGTCACTAGCTTCTATTTGACGGCGAATTTGCTCACAGCGACTTTTAACTGCTGCTTCGTTACCTTCTGCCACAATAGTAGTGCTGTCTTTGGTAATGTTGATGCGACGAGCAGTACCCAAAGATTCAACCTTGGTAGTTTCTAGTTTTAGACCTGCATCTTCTGAGATTACTTGACCACCAGTTAACACAGCGATGTCTTCTAACATCTGCTTACGGCGATCGCCAAATCCAGGAGCTTTAATGGCAGCCACGTTTAGTACACCCCGTAGACGGTTAACTACCAAAGTAGCCAAAGCTTCTTTTTCAATGTCTTCAGCGATAATTACTAAAGGTTTACCTTGACGAGCGACTTGTTCTAGTACAGGCACTAAGTCTTGAACTAAATTGATCTTGCGATCTGTAATCAGAATTAAAGGCTCTTCTAGAGCAGCTTCCATGCGCTCGGTATCAGTCACAAAGTAAGGAGAAATGTAGCCTTTGTCAAAGCGCATCCCTTCTGTAACCTCTAATTCGGTAGTCATGGACTTACCTTCTTCTAGAGAAATTACTCCTTCCTTGCCGACTTTATCCATCGCCATAGCGATCATGTTGCCAACTTCTTCGTCGTTACCCGCAGAAATTGTACCTACTTGAGCGATCGCTTTGGAATCACCAACAGGTTGAGCTTGCTCTTTGATCTTGCCGACCAAATATTCAATTGCCTTGTCAATACCACGCTTGATGGCAATGGGGTTTGCTCCTGCTGCCACGTTACGTAGACCTTCTTTGACAATGGCGTGAGCCAAAACTGTTGCTGTAGTAGTTCCGTCACCTGCCACATCATTAGTTTTGGATGCAGCCTGACGAATTAAGGATACGCCTGTATTCTCGATGTGATCTTCTAATTCGATTTCTTTGGCGATCGTTACCCCATCATTGACAATTTGGGGCGCGCCAAATTTTTTTTCCAGGACTACGTTACGTCCTTTTGGACCGAGGGTAACTGCTACCGCTTCAGCCAACAGATCGATGCCCTTTTCCAGAGCGCGACGAGCTTCGTCGTTATAAATTATAGATTTAGCCATAAAACTAGGTTGCCTTCAATGGAGTGATAAACGAGGAATAAATTAAATTGATGCTGTAAAGATCGGTCTTGACCATTGTCAGTAGTTATTGCTTATTGGTAAGCAACCAATAAGCAATAACTAGCTGATGGTCTAAGCAACTGCTGCTAAAATATCTTTTTCAGATAGCAACACGTAATCTTCACCGCCTAGCTTGATATCAGTACCAGCATATTTAGAGTAAAGAACTTTATCGCCAACTTTTACTTCTAGAGGTACATGACCACCGCCATCATCTTTTGGTTTGCCAGGACCTACGCCAACTACCTCGCCAACTTGAGGCTTTTCTTTGGCTGCATCGGGTAAAATAATACCGCCAGCGGTTTGTTCTTCGGCTGCACTGATTTTGACAAATACGCGATCGCCTAAAGGCTTTACAGTTGTAACGTTAATACTAATAGCTGCCATGCAAAATTCTCCAGATAACTAAATACTTAGTTGTGAGTAATATTTTTTGAGTTTAGAGATTGCCTATTAATTAAATTTAGCACTCTCACCTTCCGACTGCTAATTTAGCTAAAGTAGGTTACCTATGGCAACGGTTTGCTTAGTGTGGGTTACCGTACAAAATCTTATCAATAGTTCTTATCAAAACTATTGATAAGATTTGTTACACAAAAAATCGCCCTTAAAACAATTATCATAAGGGCGACTAAATTTTTAATTGCTTTTAAGCGATCACTTTGCAATATATATTTTTTAATTCAGGCTAACAACTGTCTTGTCGAGCATTCCCTTGCGTCCTACGCCGACGAGGGGTCTCGACGCTTTTAAATAGAAACTTCGCTGAGTTGACTATTCATATATTCAAACGGCTCGTCTATAAAGCTAGTATTCTCAATTCCTGCTTCTGATGCCATTTCTTTGAGCATATCGCTCATAATTTTGATTCCTACCACAGTAGGTCCAATAGGCACACCCAAAGAATTATAGGTTTCTCGTAAACCCTGCAATACTCTTTCGTCTAGGACATCCATACTGCCAGCTACTAAAGCATA
Source organism: Waterburya sp. (assembly GCA_965218645.1). Lineage (GTDB taxonomy): Bacteria > Cyanobacteriota > Cyanobacteriia > Cyanobacteriales > Xenococcaceae > Waterburya. The sequence continues at coordinate 726,827 of OZ244627.1, forward strand.
ACTAGCATAGCGTAGATAATAGTCCATATCTCGCAAGCAAGCGGAATAACGACGAGTTGTGTAGGCATTACCTCCTGGACTAAGCAATTCAGGAACTTCTTCAAACAGTTTGAGTCCTGCACCTCGTACAATTGTGGCAGCATTACCACTAATCATTGTCGCTACTGCTACCCTAGCTTTTCCAGAAGTAAAGTAGTCTTGCAGACTATCTATAGCATTACGGTCTAAATAACGACCTGAAATGTCGTAATTTTTTATTAGGTTGGTAACTGCGTCACGCATTTTTCTTGATTTCTCCCAACAGCAATTTTTAAATTTCGGCTAGTAATATTAGCTTTTTTTATAAGCTATGTCATAAGCTACATCTATTAATAATCTCACAAGTAGCGACGACTACAGTTACTAGCTTCAAATTTTGACATCTTTATTGATTATATCTCCGATCAATTAGTGAATAAGGCATTAGACTAAAAAGTCTGCTATTCAAAGAGCGATCGCCCATGAACCCAAATATAAAAGTTTTTAATAATTTAAAAAGCTAACGCAAATTCTGTAGTCAATTTTACAATTTGTCAGATATCTCTCAGGATACGATCAGTTGAACTAAAACACATACACATACTCTTTAGAAAATAAAATTGTCATGGGATACGAATCTCGCACACAAGCAATCTATCAAATTACCGAGCGCGAACCAATTCTTACTGAACCCCCTAGCCGTTTAGAAGATATTTGGGGAGTAGACGTTTTTAGCTTAAGCAAAATGAAACAGTGCTTACCTAAAGGCGTTTTTAAATCTCTTAAAAAAACAATTCAAGCAGGAGAACAATTAGACGTTTCCGTTGCTGACATGGTGGCATCAGCGATGAAAGATTGGGCTATTTCTAGGGGTGCTTCCTACTATGCCCACGTTTTTTATCCGATGACTAATGCCACCGCCGAAAAGCATGATGGTTTTGTCTCCATTCAAAGCGATGGTAGCGCGATTTCCGAATTTGCAGGCAAGCTTTTGGTACAGGGTGAACCTGATGGTTCATCTTTTCCTAATGGTGGTATTCGCTCTACTTTTGAAGCTAGGGGATATACAGCCTGGGACGTAACTAGTCCTGCTTATCTAATGGAAACAGACAACGGTATTACTCTTTGCATCCCCACTGTGTTTATTTCTTGGACAGGAGAAGCCCTAGATAAGAAAACTCCTTTATTGCGTTCTATTGGCGCAATGAATAAAGCAGCAACTAAAGTACTTACATTACTAGGTCACACAGATATTGCTCCTGTAAATTCTAGCTGTGGCTCTGAGCAAGAATATTTCTTAGTAGATGCTCATTTTGCCAATAGTCGTCCAGATTTATTATTAGCTGGAAGAACTTTATTTGGCAAGCCACCTGCTAAGGGTCAGCAGTTTGACGATCACTATTTTGGTGCAATACCTGAGCGAGTTCAGGTATTTATGCAGGACGTAGAAAAGAGAATGTATCGCTTAGGCATCCCTGCTAAAACCAGACACAACGAAGTAGCACCTGGACAGTTTGAAATTGCACCCTTTTTTGAGGCAGCCAACGTCGCTTCTGACCATCAGCAGTTAACCATGACATTGATGCGTCAGATTGCTAAAAAACATGGTTTTGTCTGTTTACTGCATGAAAAGCCTTTTGCAGGCATTAATGGTTCTGGTAAGCACGTTAACTGGTCTGTAGGTAATGAAACCCAAGGTAACTTATTAGATCCTGGTGACTCTCCCCATGAAAATGTACAGTTCTTAGTTTTCTGCGCTGCGGTAATTCGTGGAGTACATAAATTTGGTCCATTGATGCGGGCTGTAATCGCCAACGCTAGCAACGATCATCGTTTAGGCGCAAATGAAGCACCTCCTGCAATCATGTCGGTTTATTTAGGTTCTCAATTAGAGACGTTATTTAACCAAATTGCCAAAGGCGATATAAGCGATAATTATAGTCACAAAGGAGTAATGCAGATGGGGGTAGACACTTTACCACCTCTATCTAAAGATGCGGGCGATCGCAATAGAACTTCTCCCTTTGCCTTTACTGGCAACCGTTTTGAGTTTCGTGCAGTTGGTTCTAGCCAGTCTGTTTCAGGACCATTAATTGCTTTAAATACCATGTTGGCAGATTCTCTCAATTTTATAGGAGATCTGTTAGAAAGCGAACTTGAGAAAGGAACAGACCAAAACGCTGCGATCCTCACCGTACTTAAAGAAATAATGCAAAAACACGGTGCAGTTATCTTTGGTGGCGATGGCTATTCTGCCGAATGGCACAAAATGGCAGTAGAAGAGAGAGGTTTGCTTAATTTACCTACTACTGCTGATGCCCTCCCTTACTTGAAAGAAAAATATATTGAGGAGCTATTTGAAAGCACAGGAGTTTTATCCCCTGTGGAATTAGAAAGCCGCTATGAAGTATATTCTGAGCAGTATGTTCTCTCTATCGAAGTTGAAGCCAAGCTAGTGATAGATATAGCAAAAACCAGTATTTATCCTGCTGCCATGAGACATCTAGCTGACATTGCTGGTACTGTGGCAGGTTTAGAAGAGATGGGCATCAGTCTCGCTCCAGACAACATTAAAAAAGTTGCCCAGTTGACTAACTCCATGATGTCTAAAGTGACTAAGTTAAGTTCGGCTTTGGAAAAAGAAGACTTTGGCAACATCGAAGAACACATGAAATATTGTGCTAAGACCATTCGTCCGATGATGGATGATGTCAGAACAGATGTTGATGCTTTAGAAAGCGAGGTTGCTGATGATCTGTGGCCTCTACCTACTTATCAAGAAATGTTATTTATTAAGTAATTAAACATTAAGTTTTTGTAACTTAGATCTGAATTACTTGACAAACCGTTCTCCAGGGAACGGTTTTTTTATATATTCTTAAAGACTAGATCTTGATCGATGGTCACAGCAATAGAAAGAATTTGCTTAAAGTAAATATTTTAATTCAGTTATAAAATTTAATATCGAGCAAAAGCCTAAAATTATATATTTAAAAAGAAAAATAAAACTGTATTAACGAATACGGCAATAGAAAGAAAAAAATCACAAACTAGACAAATTGTAGTTTGCAAATTTAGACAAACTAAGTATATTTTCCAAATTAATTGAAGCGTAGATGAATTCTAAATTCTTAGAAACAAGTAGATCTCTTGGACATGAAAATGACAAGAGTGCAGGAACACAGGTTAAAAACTTGGTTCCAAGACCTTTGAGAACAATATTTAAATCTTTTTCTCCTGCCTGGTTTATCTGTATTCCCCTAGCAGCGATTATTGTTATCGTTTGGAATACGGCAGCAACGGCTCAGGGATTAGAACCGCCTACAGATCTGGCGCAGCTAACAGTTGTTGTAAACACGATCTTTATTCTAGCAAGCGCTATTCTAGTAATCTTTATGAATGCTGGATTCGCTCTGTTAGAAACAGGATTCTGTCGTCAAAAGAATGCGGTTAATATCTTGGCGAAAAACTTAATCGTTTTTGCGATCGCAACTTTAGCATACTGGGCAGTAGGTTATGCTCTGATGTACGGTGAAGGCAATCCTGTTATCGGCTTGAGTGGCTTCTTTTTTAATGGCGACTCTGTTCCTTATGGTAACGAACCTTATCCCGCATCGGTTCCCGAAACAGTTTCTTTTTTGTTTCAGGTAGCTTTTGCAGCCACAGCAGCAACCATTGTTTCTGGTGCGGTAGCAGAGAGAATCAAGTTTGCTGCTTTCCTAATCTTTAGTACTTTGTTAGTAGCTATTTCCTATGCTGTCACTGGACACTGGGTTTGGGACGGTGGCTGGTTAAATAGTGGCGTAGATGGCGCATTGGCATTTCATGACTTTGCAGGTTCTACTATAGTTCACTCCGTTGGTGGATGGGCTGCTTTAGTCGGTGCAGCAATCTTAGGACCAAGACTAGGTAAATACCAAAATGGTAGAATAGGCGCGATTCCTGGTCACAACATGGGTTTTGCTACTTTAGGTTGTTTGATCCTCTGGATTGGCTGGTTTGGTTTTAACCCTGGTTCAGAATTGGCGGCAGATGGTAATGTTGCCTATATTGCTGTGACTACTAACCTAGCAGCAGCAGCGGGGGGTGTTACTGCAACCTTTACCTCCTGGCTTAAAGATGGAAAACCAGATTTATCAATGATCATTAACGGTATTTTGGCTGGTTTGGTCAGTATTACTGCTGGTTGTGATGATGTCAGCCTTTTATCGGCTGTAATCATTGGTGCGATCGCTGGTATTATAGTTGTCTTCTCTGTTGCTTTCTTTGACAGTATCAAGATTGACGATCCTGTGGGTGCAACTTCTGTTCACCTAGTCTGTGGTATTTGGGGAACTCTAGCAGTTGGTATTTTTGGTACAGCGAATATTATTACGCAAATTATCGGTATTGCATCTATCGGTGCCTTTACTGTAGTCTTTAGTGCCATTGTCTGGACTCTGCTGAAGGTAACTATTGGTATTCGAGTCCATGAAGACGAAGAAAGACGTGGTTTAGATATCAGTGAACATGGAATGGAAGCATATAGTGGCTTTGTAAAAGAAGCGGATATTTTATCTGGCGGTGGTTCAGGGGTACCTGTAGATATCAACCCAGCTAAAAGCTCAGAATTTTAAGCTTTATTGTTAAAATCTTAAGATAGTTAAAATATAATCTTGCCATTGCGATCGCACTTATTGTGTTTTGCAATGGTATTTTTTTTTCTATATGTCCTAATACCTTTTTTCAATCTTGACAGCGATAAAGCTTATATTTATATTGACCGACTATACCTTTATATTCAGAATCGGCAAAACAATTTTGCGTTTCAAGTTCAACATCATCATCAAAGTTTACTAACCACAAATCCAAAGGTCGCTCTATTTGAGACAACTTTTGAGAGAAGATTGTGGCAGAATTTTCAGAAGCATTTTTAAGATCTTCCCTAGCCAAGAAAAATTGCGGAGATTTGATGCTTGGCAAATTCTTTAATCCCCACGCAAGTCCAATCATTCTTCCAGTTTGTCCATGATGTTTATAGGTAGTCGCTATAGCTATAGGTGCTTTGCTACCTTCGGCAATTTTGGCGATCGCCAAATCGGGACGATGGTTTTGCAGATAGCCAAGATTTAAATTGGCAATTACTCCACCCAAAAATCCCACGGTGAGAAAAACAACAACTATTTTTTTGCCGTAATAGTTATGAGGATTGAACCAGAAATGCTGGGCAGATTGCTCTTTCAAAGCAGTATTATTTTTAGCATCCCAAATATGACCTAAACCAGCAGCGATTAAGACAATAACTACAGGAAAATAAACAAATTGAAACCGCCCTGCTAAAGTCAAGTCCATCCCCAATATATAGGTAAAAAAGAAAAATAGCGCGATCGCAGCTATTAAATAGCCGCTCAATGCTGCGATCGCTTCTCGACTAGCAATATTTTGTCGCTGTAATTTCAGTCCGCGAACTAGGGGTGGTAAATACCAAAGCCAGAAAATCAACGTGACTATCCCCGATGTAATAATTACGCTCAGGGGAAAATCATATAGTGATGAAGGCAGAAGAATGGCTGTACTCATCAGCCATAAAAGAAATCGTCCGATTGGCTCAAGCCATCTTGAGCTGGCATTACTGTTATAAATCCACTCAGTTGGGGAACTATGGCGAACTGCTATCATGCTGGGTAGCCATACCAAACAGCCGATTAAAGAACCCATGCCCGCAAAATAGATGCGTTGCCATTTAGATGTGCCAAGTACGGTCTTGTCTTGGCGAAACTGTTGCCAGATAAGAGGCATAAAGGCGATCGCCATTGATGCCAAAGTCAAAACAAAGAAGTAATGGGTTGCCTCTGCCAGACAGTTAATGACAATCCACACTAAAACGAGCCAAAGAGGAACAATTGCCCCTCGATTAACTGAGCGCAAAGCGCAGATAAAACAGGATAGTGAAGCAATTATTAGCAAAATTATGAAAGTGTAGTGACGGGCTTGTAACGCCAAAAAAATTCCGAAGGGAGAAATTGCCATTATTGCTGCTGCAATCTGAGCCACGATTAGGGAATTGAAAGCCAGCTTGGCAAAAAAGAAAATTGCGGGAATAGCCACAACTCCTAACAAAGCAGACAGGGATCTGGCTGCCCAGATTGAAACTAGCCCATCTACGGGCGGAAAAAGCTTTAGCCACAGATGGGTTAAGACAAAATATAGTGGTGGGTGAGTGCTTTGGGTAAGCAGAAGATTGGTAACATCCTTAATTCCCGCACTCTCATTGAGTTGAAGAGGTTCAAGCAGAGTTGATAGATCGATAAATTGATTTAAAGGAACATTATAAAAACTATTGCCAAGACTAAATACAAGGGTGGCACTTTCATCCGTCCAAGGAGGTAAGTTTCCTAGATTTATAAAACGGAAACCAGCACCAATGACTATCCACAATATAAGTAACCAAAAATGTTGAGCGAGCATTAATTTGTGAATGCAAATACGGTACGTTTAAATGTTTTTACTTTTCAGTCTTTACCATCTTAATGAAATTTGATTCACACTAGACGTATGTTAAGCACCAACAATTTAACGATAAAATATGTGAGCGCAGCAATAATATATATAAATCATAATTTAAAGCTTAATATGAGTCTCTATAAACTGGTTACCAGGATATTAGTCCGATATATTTGCAACCAAGTTAAATTAGGGTCAATTTGTGTCAAAGCAGAATCAGAAATCTTCACAGACCAAATATCAAAATTACTTTGATACCGATAATTTAACTGCGGATTTGAAAAAGCGATCTATCCGTGGTGGGGCAATTGTTTTTGTTACCCAGTTTAGTAAGTTTTGTATTCAGATGGGGTCAACAGTAGTTTTAGCTAGGCTTCTTACCCCCAATGATTATGGCTTGATTGGCATGGCTACAGTAATAATTCGCTTTGTGCAGCTATTTAGAGATCTGGGTTTGTCTGATGCTACTATTCAGCAGTCAAAGGTCAATCATCAACAAATTAGTACGCTTTTTTGGATCAACATTGCCTTTAGCTGTTTAATTGCTTCGATCATAGCTGCGATCGCACCATTAGTAGCTGACTTTTATCATCAACCAAATTTAGAGGGAATTGTTTTAGCATTGGCTAGCATTTTTATTTTTAGCGGTTTAAGTGTTCAACACCAAGCATTGCTCAAGCGCAAAATGCAATTTGCTATTTTAGCTAAAATCGAAATTATTTCTCTGATTTCAGGGGTGAGTGCTGCTATTATCTCCGCAGCTATGGGGAGTGGTTACTGGGCATTAGTCATTTTACAGTTAGCAACGGTTATAGCCAATACCTTCTGTGTCTGGATTTACTGTCGTTGGCGACCTAGTTTGCCTAGTCTCAAGGCTGATATTGGTTCGATGTTGGCGTTTGGTGGCAATTTATCAGGCTTTAATGCGGTTAATTATTTTGCTCGTAATTTAGACAATATTTTAATTGGTCGAATTTGGGGTGTGCAGCCTCTGGGTATCTATGAAAGAGCTTATCAGCTAATTTTGCTGCCAATTCAGCAGATCAACAATCCTATAGGTAATGTGGCAGTTACCACCCTTAGTCGCTTACAAAATCAACCAGATCGATATCGCCGTTATTATTTCAAAGCTATTTTACTTATTACCACCATCGGTATGCCAATGGTAGCTTTTATGTTTGCCTGTACTAAACCATTAACCCTAACTATTTTGGGGGAACAATGGCTGGAGGCGGTGCTAGTCTTTCGCTGTTTAGCTCCTGCTGCCTTTATTGGTACAATCAACGTAGCTGAAGGCTGGGTCTATCAATCACTGGCGTTTACTGACCGTATGTTTCGTTGGGGAATAGTTTTTTCTATCTGTAACGTACTGGTGTTTGTGTTCAGCGTGCGCGGAGGAATCGTTAGTGTCGCGATCGCCTACAGTATTTTTATAGTTGCGATCAAAATTCCTTCTATTATCTACTGCTATCACAAAACGCCTTTAAAGCCTGCTGATTTGGTTCGTACAATCTATCGACCTGCCATAGCTGCGATCGGCGCAGCAGGAATAATTATGCTCCTTGAATATTGGTCGGTAGTTGATATTCAGCCTGCCGTTAATTTATTAATTTATGCAATTCTCTATGGTCTGAGTTACATTGCTCTTTGGCTGATTTTGCCTAACGGTAGTTCTACTTTATTAAATATGATTTATATAGCTAAAAACTTAAAAACAGATAAACAAAAAATCTAAAAATTTATTTGTTTTTTTGTATTATTGATTTTAATCAATCGATTTAAAAACCTTCTAGTTAACCACAGCAAACTGATATGACTAGTACTAAAGTTAAAGAATTTTATGATAATTTTACTAATACCAGAATGCTGCAATACAAGCTGTATGGTAATTTGCGTCTGGAAAAAGCAATTAGATTGATTACCAACTATATAACTCCTAATAGTAATGTTCTCGATCTTGGCTGTGGCATTGGTATTGTCCCCCAACAAGTAGCTAATAAGTTAGATCGGGGTAAAATTTTGGCTTGTGATTTGGGAGAAAATAATATTAAATACGCTCAAAAAACTATTAAGGCAAATAATATTGAGTTTTTGAACGTTGATATTATCGAAAACTTTGTAGAAATTCGTCATAAATTGTCTTTTCCAGTGGACTTAGTAACTATGGTTGACGTAATTGAACATTTGCCACCTGAGAGCTATGGTCAACTATTTATTAATCTAAGTCAAGTCACAAGCGATCGCGCTAAACTAATTTTGACTTATCCCAGTCCTGAATATCAGCTTTATTTACAGCAGCACGATCCTCAAGAATTGCAAATTATTGATGAAGTCATTGAAATCAAAACTTTGATAAAATTTGCTCTACAATCTGGATTTAATTTAGAGTACTTTTCTTATATTGATGTTTGGAGACAAAATCAATACATTCACTGTGTGTTTGGCAAAGAGAGAACCTGTAATCCTGTTGCCGAAGTCAGTTTGTTGGCAAAAGTAAAACGTAAAATCAGAGCTTATAAATCAAAATTATTGTTGCCTTTTATAAAACGAAAATATACCGATCAATCTAATAAGTGATTTAATTGTTATACTTATTCCTTTAAGTACTTAAAACTATTAATTATTTGCTCGTTAGTGAATTATAGTATTTAATTTAATTGTCTAAAAATAAGAAATGCGAATTGCCTTTATAGTAGATCAATTTCCAACTTTATCTGAAACCTTTATATTAGGGCAAATTACAGGATTAATAGATCGCGGTCATGAAGTAGATATATATTGCGATCGCCCTGGAAATATTAGTCAAATTCACCCCGAAGTAGAAGAATACAGGCTTTTAGAGCGCACCTACAGAACATCTATTCCCACCAACTTATTTGTACGCTTTTTTAAGGCAATTCTCTTATTTGGTTTAAATTTTTTTCAAGCCCCCAGAATTTTGCTGCGAACTATTAATTTTCTTAAATATAATCGTTCTTGCTATGGAGATCCAGCAGGTTTTTTAAAGCCTTTTTATCTGGCTATTCCTTGGTTAGATAAATCACCCTACGATATTCTTCTTTGTCACTATGGACGCAATGGTTTAAAAGCTTGTTTATTTAAAGATTTGGGTATAACTCAGGCAAAAATCGTAGTCACTTTTCATGGCTACGATATTTCTTGCTATCTAAACATACATGGAGAAAATATTTATCAACATCTTTTTGAGGAGGTAAATTTACTCCAGCCAATTAGTCAACATTGGCAAAGAAAGCTAATCGAGCTTGGATGTAATCCTGCTAAAGTAAAAGTACATCATATGGGAATTGACTGTCATAAGTTTCAATATGTTAACAATCAAACTCATTCTTCCTCGACGTGTTTACTTAGTATTGCTCGCCTAGTAGAAAAAAAAGGTTTGCAATACAGTATTCAAGCGGTGGCTCAATTAATTACTCGCTATCCTGATTTGCAATATCAAATTGTAGGTGATGGAGTTTTAAGAGCAGAATTAGAGTGTTTAATACAAAGTTTGCAGGCTGCTAATAACATCAAACTATTGGGCTGGAAAAAACAACAGGAGGTTGCAGCTATTATTAACCATGCCGATCTAGTTTTAGCTCCCAGTGTTACTAGCCTTGATGGTAATTGCGAAGGTATCCCTGTATCTTTGATGGAATCAATGGCAAAGGGTTTACCCGTAATTAGCACCTATCACAGTGGCATTCCTGAGTTAATTGAAGACGGTGTGTCAGGATATTTGCTACCAGAACGAGATATTGACCTATTAGCTAGTAAGATAGAGCATTTGATTACTAACCTTTCCCTTAGAGTTGAAATGGGTCAAAGAGGTCGTCAAAAAGTTGTTCAAGATTATAATATTGGCTTACTTAACGATCGCCTAGCAGAAATTTTACAGCAGCTTATTTCAACAAAAAATAGAGTTCCAAGTTAAAAGTAAAAGAGGAATCTATTACCTCTGCGCTAAAGTAGCCAAGGGATACCCCCGTAGGGAGTATGAATTTACCAGCTTTTCGCAACACTTCAACTGGTAGGTTTATTTGCGCCCATATCTACTAGAAGCGTGCTGCAATATCTATATTTCTTTTATTAAAATAATACTTATGCAAAAGATGTCATGAGTGTATCGCTCACAAGCCAGGGATGAAAATAGAGTAATTGGCGAATTTACGTTATTCTAGCTTTTATTTTCAAGACAGGTCTAATTAGGACAAATGCACTTAGTAAAATCTACTTTAGTTGTAACTTGGATCTTAAGCACTTCTCGCAGTGTACTAGCTCAAACAAATATAGAAGGAATCCTTAAAAAAAGCGATCGCTATAATGCCGAGAAGATTACTCAAGTTCAGCAACTACAAGATATATCCTCCTTAGACTGGAGTTATGAAGCACTGCGTAATTTGGCTAAGAAGTATGGCTGTGTTGAAGGTTTTCCCGATAAGCCTGACGGCATGGCTTTGCTACAGACTTATCAAGTGGAATATTTAATGCACCCTATGGCGCGATCGCTCAAGCAATCATTAGCTCTGGCGATCGCAAAAATTTAGCTTTGACTTATATCCACAGTCGCGATCAAAGCGATACTGGTACTGTAGCGATCTGGCTAATTTACAGTCTTTTACGGGCGATGAATTTGGCGAGTCAGTACCAACAGTTAGCGATTCCTATGGCGTAGAATTTTCCTATGAATTGAGCGATTTTTTAGTTGTTGGCGGTTAGGGTAGACTATCAAAAGTGACTACTCTATCTACACTATCAGGAGAAATAGATCGCGGTACTCAAGATGTCTGGAATTGGGCGATAAGTATAGCTTTGCCCGATCTTAGTAAAGAAGGCAACTTAGGAGGTCTAGTCATCGGTGCAGAACCTTGGGTAACAAATTCTAGTATTGACAGTCTGGGAAAAGATGAAAATATGTCCCTGCATTTAGAAGCTTTTTATCAGTATCGCCTATCAGATAACATTGCTATTACTCCAGGGATAGTTTGGATTACTGCGCCAGATAATAGCGATCGCGAAAATGATTTGATTATTGGCGCAGTTCGTACTACATTTACTTTTTAGCATTAGACAAACTTAAACTCAATCTTGTTAAGTTCTCGATCTTTTGTCTCTATACTGCGGACGTATAATTTTGATGAGCAGGGTTTAGAAAGTCCAAGTTTAAATAATGAGAATTTTAATTGTTGAAGATGACGACCGCATTGCCAAGCCTTTAGCTGAAGATCTACGACATCAACATCATGCCGTAGAAATTGCCACAGATGGCATTGAAGGATGGGAATATGCTCAGGCGATCGCCTACGATTTAATTCTTTTGGATTTAATGCTACCTAAGCTAGACGGCATCACTCTTTGTCAGCAATTACGACAAGCTCAACACAACGCTTTGATATTGATGCTGACTGCTAAGGATACCACCAACGATAAAATAATGGGCTTGGATGCGGGTGCAGATGACTATTTGATTAAACCCTTTGATATTGAAGAATTAGCCGCCAGAATCAGGGCTTTGTGTCGTAGAAGTGCAAAAACAAAACCACCAGTTTTTACTTACGATAAGTTACATCTCGATCCTGTCAGCAAAGAAGTTAGCTATGATGGTCAAACTTTAACTCTAACTCCCAAAGAATATATGATTTTAGAGTTATTTATGCGCCATTGCGATCGCGTTTTCAGCCGTTCAGAAATACTAGATAAACTTTGGGAAATGGATAAAGTTATTACCGCAGATGATAAGACTGTCAGGACTCACATCACTAATTTGCGTCACAAGCTCAAAGAAGCAGGAATGTCCACAGATTGTATTAAGACAGTATATGGCATGGGTTATCGTCTACGTTGTGAATGCAATTAGCCAATAATATAGAACCCATTTGAGATCTCTGTGTTAAAGCATAAGCCTTACAGCTTACTCGTTTCATCACTACAACAATCCAAATTACTAAGACAACTATTCTGTCCTAAACTAGTAGGATAAACTAACTTCTGCAAAAGCCTATTTTGCCAGAAAAAGATACCAAATGGGTTCTATACTTTATGCTGTCTGTAATTTGCTTGGTTGAGGAATCACTTCCCCTTCTTCGCGGCAAGCTTCCAAGTACATTTCGATCACATTTTCACCTTTGATTATTGCTTCCTGACGTGTTTTGCCATGAATACAAGGCATAATAACACGATCGCTCGCTAAATTCGGGAATAGTGGCTAAAAATAGTCGGTCTTCATCAGACCACTGAATAATCATGCTGTATTGATTCATTAATTTTCTTTTTCTCTTTTTGCTAGGTAAATAAAGCCTTTTTTTGATAACTGCGCTTTAAATTCTCTAATTTTTCTTGGCATAGATTTGTCAGAAATCGCAAATATTAGGCGATCGCATTTCAACCAGAAAATTGTAACAATAGGTAAATCTTGATCAGTTCTCGATCTTCTTCCAATAGATATAGATTATCAAACTAATTGGAGACAAGATTGAAATGGATACATTATTACCTGATTTTAGCCAAGCTGCATTTGAGTCAGGACAGCCTATTGATAATCAATACTTTCCTTTAAACCCTGGAACAGTTAAGTCTTACCAAGGAGAGCTATACGAGACTGAAGAAATTGTTCAAGCAGTAACAAGGGAAATTAGCTCAGAAATCGCTGAAGAGGCTGAATAAATTGCAATGACACTTTTTTTACTGACGTTGGTGAGCTTATATGTATACACTTTCTGGCTGTTAACTGTTAGCTGGAAATTTAAATATAAGCGCGATCGCATTTTCTGGCGAATTCACGTCAATGGAATTAGAGGCAAATCCACCGTAACCCGCTATGTAGCTGCGGTGTTTAGAGCTTCTAATTATCACACTTTTGGCAAAACTACAGGTAGTGCTGCCAGAATTCTACGTCCCGATGGTAAAGATCATGACTTTGGGCGCAAGGGCTATCCCAATGTTAACGAACAGATTGAGATCTTAAAGGGTTTTTGCCGCCAAAGGGCGGAAGTCGTAGTGATGGAATGTATGGCAGTTAATCCCATTTATGCCCAGTGGTTAGAAGAAAAAGTAATGCGATCGCATATTAATATTATTACAAATGTGCGCTACGACCACCCAGAATATTTGGGAGAAACTTTAGCACAGATTGCCCAATCATTATCTAAGACAATTCCTCGCGATGGCATCCTGATTACGGCAGAAACTGAACCAAAGCTGCTTAAAATTTTGGCTCGCAATGCCAAAAACAAGAATGCTCGAATATTAGTTGCCAATCGACAAGTAGTAAGTCCTCAAGATTTAGCAGGTTTTTCTCACTTTGCGATTGAAGATAACGTAGCCATTGGCTATGAAATTGCCAAGTTACTCAAGCTCCCTCAAGATAAAGCTCTTAGGGCAATGCAGCAAGCAGTAGCAGATCCAGGCGCATTTAGCATTCAGTTACTTCAGTTCGAGTTAAGCCAGATTGCTTGGGCAAATCTCTTTGCTGTCAACGATCGCGAAAGTTTTGTCGATTTGTCTCACAAACTATTTAAACAATATGCAGACTATGAGAAAGTCGTTATTTTAAACAATCGTCACGATCGTCCTACCAGAGTCGAACTTTTTGCTCATCTAGCTCACGAGCTTCAATTTGATCGCGTTGTTACCTTCGGCGATTACGAACAAGTTGTCAATCAAACCTTGAGTGATAATACCAATAAAGTAATCAACTTGGGAAATAGCTCAAAATTCAAGGATGCTGATGCCAGAGAAATCCTCCAACAAATAGTTAGATCTACTAATCGTCTTAACATTCTTTTACTCGGAACGGTAAACATTCATACTCCCCAAGCAGAAAGATTACTACATTTTTTTGAAGGGCAATCTCTGTCAACGGCAGCGACACCTAAAACATCCAAAACTAGGCACAAGACAAATTCAAATTCGAGGCAGAAAGCTTATGCTAGAAAGTCTTAACAGCCCTGAAATTTGTCGTTTATCTTTAGCGATTGGAGCTTTTGTCGCTGTCAAATACAAAGATAACTATGGAATAATTCCAGGTGGCATCATCGTTCCAGGATTTATTATCGCTCTGATGTTAATCTCTCCCCTTTGGTGTGGGACAGTTTTAGCCTTAGCTTTTCCAGTTTATTGGCTCTATCAGAAATTTTTAACTCGAACGGCATATAAACGTAGAACGCCAATGTATTTATTGGCAACAATATCTCTGGCGATCGCCAATTTAATCGCACTTATTTATATTCAATTAGGATGGTTTGTTCCTTCTTTGAATAATCTATCGGGGACTATGCTTCCTGCGGTAATTGCTTTTACTTTTACCAAACAAAAGCCAACCAAAGTGGTTCGAGGAATTATTATAACTACTTTAATAACGGCTGCGATTGTCTTGGTAATCTATGGAATTGGTTCGGCTTATTTGAACCTCAATTTTGATATTCTGAGACCTATTTATGCGGGAAAATCAACCTTACAAATTAAGTATCCTTTAGTTCAATTTTATGTTGCCTTAGCAGTAGGATATTTTATCTATCGTTTCCAAGATGTCCGCTCTGGTGGTTATATGGTTGCTCCCGTTACTGCTGCTTTACTGATTCAGCCGATTAGTGCCATTGTCTTTGTTTTAGGGTGTATTTTAGTTTATTTACTTACCCAAAAAATTTGTCAATTTACTTTGTTAATCGGATTAAAACGTTACGCTCTAGTGTTGTTGTTAAGCACTACTTATATTTGGTTAATTGAATTACTATTCGCTTATTTTGATTCTACAATCTTACCCTTTCAAGGTAGCAATCTTTTTGCCATTATCGCCATGCTTTCTTGTGTCAATGATCGCATTTTATATGTCAATAAAAATATTGATTTTTGTATGGCGATCGCTCTGGTAACTGCTCTTTTTTCACTATTTATATCCGAACTTGCTGCCACTATATTTATCTAAAAATTTTAAATCAATTCAATATTGTAATAATGAAAAAGCCAATATTAATATCAAGAAGAAAAAGTTGTATCTTGACCTGTAGAGCAGTTCCTTATTTTCTAACAGGTATCATCGCTTCTATTTTGTTTAGTTCTGATGTTCGACAATTAAATTCATTCGATTTGGCTTCAACGCTGAAAGGACAAATAATACACGAGTCAGGGGATTTTTTGCAGGAGATTGATCGCCTCAAACAACTTGCCATTCCCAAAGAATCCTATCTCTACCAACCGCCAACCGCAGATGAATTAAACCAATTTAAAATGCTGGCTAAGGCTTTTATCGCCCACAATTGGCAAGAAACGAGCAATTTAGCTAACAAGGTTGGTTACGAACTGGTAAAGTTTTTCAATCTGCCGACAAAGCAATTTTTTTTCGGGTTAAGAGAAAATCGATCTGGCGATCAATCTCAACGGGGATGGGGTTCTTATTTTCTCAATTCTAACTATCGAGCTAATGCCCTAATAGAATCTCCCCACATAATATTTGATCGCTTTTCAGAAGAAATCGCTGCTAGGATATTTCTCCTCTCCTCTGCTCGTGGTTTTCTCTTGGCAGGAGCGCACCGCAATGCTAATGGATTTAATACAGCAGATGTCTGTAATCCGATTAATTCGATATTCCAAACCGTACATCAAGCCTGGGTAGATACAGGAATGAAAACCTGGCAAATTCATGGTTTCGAGCTTGCCAACCAATTAAAGTTTCCTTCTAATACCGAGGTAGTGTTATCTAATGGTCGAGGAGAAGTTACTTCTGAAATTAAGAATTTAAGTCAAATTTTGCGAAAGGCTGGGTTAAAAGCCTATGTTTACAACACTCTATCACCATCTTTGCCTCTAAATCAAGAGGTCAATGAAGAGGTTTCAGGACAGATTTTCTTTTCTCTTGGTGCTAGCCAGAACGTTCAAGGAATCTATAGTACGGCTCAAAAAAGAGCTTTTATTCATGTTGAGCTGGGTAAGCACCTTCGCAGTTTAGAAACAGAGCGCGATCGAGTAGCCAAGCTGATTGCCAACTCGATTAGCCTTACCAATTGAACTCAAAATTTATCTTATCGCGGAGAATATATTAAATGTCTAGTTCCATAAATAATCATCTTCAAGAAAGGACTCACGTTCGAGTCAATGCATCTGCTAGAGCGATTATTGATGATTCTCAATATAAAGTTGAGGATTGGAGTATTGGAGGACTGCGTTTGAGTGGATTTAAAGAGGAAGTCAATATAGGGGATTGCTTTCCCATTGAATTTTGTCTGAGTTTTCAGGAAGGGATTGAGATTGCTACTAAAACTTTAATAGAAGTAGTATGGCAATCTAAGACCAAGCAAGAATTAGGGGCAAAATTTCTTACTTTAACCAGACTAGAACGAAATTTACTCTCTCAGGCGATCGAGGAATTGCAGAAAGGTGAAATTACTCCTCTTGAAAAAGCCTTGGTTAAGACCGATACTTTCTCAGCGATCATCCCAAAAAACTCTTCCATCGTTAAAGCTACTCAAGGTTCAACTCTTCGTAATCTTAAAAAGTCAAACTTCCAGAGGTTTTTATTGCTTTTAGTTTACTTGGGAGTCGGTAGCGTAGTTGGAGGATTGGCAATTGTCTTTCTGAATCATTCTGCTCGCTATATGGAAATTAAATCTGCAACTATCACCGATATAGTCGAACCTGTTGTCTCTAATAAGGATGGCAACCTCAGTGCGGTTTTTGTTCGTTCGGGAATGAAGGTAGAAGCGGGTCAACCTTTATTAAAAGTAGTCAACAATGATGCAATTGAGCAAGAGATTGTCAATCTCAACGCTCTAATTCGCGATAAGACGAGCAAGATTGACGAACTAACGGAGCAGATTGAGCTAAGTCGCCTCGATCTAGCCGATGCTCTATCCGTACAACGCAAAACTGAAAACTTAATCCAGCAAGAGCAAATTAAACTTCAATCTTATCAAGCGATCGCTCAAAGCAATCTAGATTCAGCCGTTGCTAAAGTCGAATCCTTAGAGATACAACAGCAAACTGCGCAAAAAGAAGTCGAGCGATTTGATGAGTTACTTCACGAAGGGGTAATTAGCCAACAAATATTGGAGACAAAAACAGCCAAGTTAGCCGAACTTACAGCCGACCTAATTGCTGCTGAACAAGCAGTAAAGATTGCTGAAACAGCAGTTAATTCAGTAAAATTGGGAAATTTCTACAACGGCAATAACTTAGTCGGAAACCTATCTTCCTTTATACCAGAGGCAACAGAGTTAGACGAACGGGTACAGTTAGCAAATCAAAAAATTAACACCTGGGAACGATCGCGACAGCGACAAAATCTAGCCCTTCAGAAGCTAGCACAGCAAAAACAGAGTCTAGAAAATTCTCAGTCTAACCATAACTCAGAGTTAGAAATTAATTTACCCTCTGTGGTTTATCAAGCTCCTTTCTCTGGGTCAGTTGCCAGAGTAGAAAAATCACCTGGCAATACGGTTAACCGAGGAGAAACTCTAGTTTTACTCCGTCTCTTGAGCGATCGCCCAACCATTGATGCCTATTTCACTCAAGATCAGGTAGCATTGGTAAAAATTGGCAGTCCAGCCACTGTTATCGATCCAGCTTCAGGCGATCGCTTATTAGCTAATGTAACCGCAATCGATCGTACGGGTGGCTTTAAAGAAAAAGTAAGGGGCGAATATCTATTAGAAGGCTCAAAAGAGCAACCTGCTTATGTGAGATTGGCACTAGCAAATCTTGATTTTAAACAGAAAGAGCGATTAACTGGAGGAATGCCCGTGATCTTAGAGATTAGTAAATCTTCTCTTTTGCCGAGATTACAAACAAAAATATTTAACCATTTAACCAAGAGCGAACAATCGACAATCAATCAAAAATAAACAACAATCATCCATTCTGATTACTAGTTACTTTTTTTAATATTTACTATATGTTTCAAAAAATATGTTTCAGCAAACTCGCTTGCAGTTAACTTTGACTTATCTTGGGGTATTAAGTTTAATCCTGACTCTTTTTACTCTGGCGGTACGCTGGAATTTTACTCGTAGTCTGAATCAACAATTTAATGTCAGATTAGAGAATTTAGCTAAAGCTGCTGCTTTTAATATGGATAACGATGAAGGAGAATTGGCAGCAGATGAAGACGAAATTATAGTCAATCGCGAACAGGCAATAGAATGGTTCGATCTAAAAGGAAAGCTAGTCGGAGAACAGGGAGAATCTGAATTAGATCTACCCTTCGATAGAAAGTATCTAGAACAAATTCAAGATCATTTTGATTCAATTCGTAGTACTAGCAAACCCGTTTACAATCTCAAAACTAAAGAATTAATTGGCTATGTTCGAGTTAGTGAATCATTAGGACAACTAAACAACACCTCGCACCGTTTAGATTATGGCTTGGGTAGTGGAATTGCGATCGCACTTTTATTTAGCACTTTTGGCAGTATTTGGTTAACTCGTCAAGCGATGCAACCCATTGAAGCAAGCTTTGAACGTTTAAAACAGTTTACTGCTGACGCTTCCCATGAGCTTAGAAGTCCTTTGATGGCAATCAAAACGAATGCCGATGTAGCACTTAAATATCCAGAAGGAATGCGATCTCTTGATGCAGAAAAGTTTACCGCTATTTCTTCGGCATCAAATCAAATGGCTCGATTGACCGAGAATTTGCTGTTGTTAGCTCGTTCAGACAAGGTTATTAAACTGCAAAAAGAATTAGTCGATTTGAATTTATTGCTGAGCGAACTGATGCAATTGTATAAATCACTGGCTGAAGAAAAACAACTACTATTAAAATTAGAGTTAGAGCCAGATATATATTTATTAGGCGATCGCATTTTATTGAAACAATTATTTACTAACTTAATCCAAAATGCTTTGCACTACACGCCACTAGGTGGTTTAGTAATTGTTAAGGCTATTAAGATCAATTCCCAAGTTAGTATTAAAATTGAAGATACAGGAATTGGTATTGCTTCAGAAGATCTAGAGCAGATTTTTGAGAGATTTTGGCGTGCAGATAAATCTCGTTTTTATCAATTAGGTAGATCGGGATTAGGATTAGCCATTGTTAAGGAAATAGTTCAGCTACATAACGGAACAATCTCGGTAAATAGCGAACTTAGAAAAGGTAGTTGTTTTAACCTTTATTTTTTTACTTGAATTTACCCAGATTAACCCAACCTACAATTTGGATATCAATCTCTCTAACTTTTTTTGTTTTCAATCTTCATTTTTATGGTTAGGGCGTGTTCAAATTTACGACATCATAATCCGATCTGAGAACGCTCCAACCTTCTCCAATATATCGCAGTACGTTAATCGGTTAGGACAGAAAATTTAATTGCTCGTAAGTAGCCAAGGTGTACCCACCGCAGGGAGTGTCCTAACACAGCCTCGTATTGCTATAGTTAAAAATATTTTGATGAAAATATCCAATGTGGTTGGTGTTGGATTTATCCATTTGTCTAATTATTTCATTTTCAATAACATCATTAATTTGCTTGTTATAAACTTTAGAGTCGAAAGTTAGTTTAATCGGGTCAATTAGGTTTTTACTAAATTTATTTAAATCGATTTGAAAACGATATTTACTAACGGTATTTTTCACATGATTAAAAAAATCAGAGTCATTGATAAACTCAAGATCGTAATTTCTCAAATTTTCTTCCTATTTATAAATTTACTGCCCACTAAAATAAGAATATTAACCCTAATTTAAAATCAATTATTGACGGTGAACTTTGAGTAATTGAAACTCAACTTTAGCTACCTGTTCCAGCATATGAACTAGACTATCTGGTAATAGAATGCGTTGGAGCAAGATCTTCCATGTCAACTGCGATCGCCGTTACTTTTAGAGGTACAGTTGCCTATGTTGATGTACCTCAGAGTAGCTTTCAAGAATTTAGTTTATTTTGGCTATTTAGGAGCAATAGTATAATCATTTGCAGGAAATATATTTAACCAAAAAGGAATACATTTTACAAAGCGATCTCTCTAATTTAAGCTGCTATTTTAAGCAGCTTTGCCAACCTGAATATCTCTCACCCTCACAGGTACACAAGCATGAGTCATTTGAGCTATCTGCATCGGCTCACCTTTGCCACACATATTTGTGCCACACTGAACTAGTTCCGATTCACCACCAAGAGCATCAACGCTATTCCAAAAGTCGGTGGTCATGCTGTGATAGGTAATGTTTTTGAGCATTCTGGTTACTTTGCCGTTTTTTACTTGCCAGAAGGCATCACCCCCAAACTGAAAGTTACGTCGTTGCTGATCGATAGAATAACTACCGATACCATCGATCAAAATGCCGTCTTTAGTATCTGCAATCATTTCTTCTAGGGTTGCAGTATGGCTATCGTCTGGTTTTCCTGGCTCTAGTCCTAAATTGGGAATACGTACCATCGGCGTGCTTGACCAACTATCGGCATAAGCACTACCGTTACTTTTATCTCGACCTAAACGATAAGCAGTTTCCCTGTCCGTTAGATAGTCATTGAGAATCCCATCTTTGACTATATACCACTGCTGTGCTGGTACGCCTTCATCATCATAAGCCATAGTGCTGCGTCCTTGAGGTTGAGTGCGATCGGCAACAAAGTTTACCCAAGGGGCTGCATACTGTAGCTTATGTAGTTTATCCGTTGTGGCAAAGCTGGTGCCAGCAAAGTTCGCTTCGTAACCATAGACTCGATCTAACTCGGTGGGGTGTCCTACAGATTCGTGAATGGTGAGAAATAAATTACTCGGCTTTAAAATTAGATTTGTCTTGCCTTCACTAGTTAATTCTGGGGCATGAACTGCTTCAACTGCCTCATTGGCAACTCGTTCAATGTTGCCCAATAAATCTGCTGGATCGATATGTTCATAACCAGTATTGAGGGGTGGGCGTTCATAATTTCTGCTTTTAGCATCTCCGTTAGCGATCGCCGTACAGCCCATGCCAGGAAAACTACGATAAATCGTTTGCTCGATTACTGAACCAACGGTAGAGGCGAATATTTTGTCTTCTTTGCTAAAACTTAGAAAAGAATAGGCTTTTTTGATGCCTTGTTCTCCATAGCTGAGAAACTTATCGTTAATATTTAACAGCAATTCTGCTTTTTCTTGGATCGGCACTGTAAAAGGATCGATTTGGATCGGCGTAATATATTTATCCTGATATGCTTCAACAGGAACTAGCTTAATCGGATTTTGCTGAGTCAGCCGACTGCCTTTGGCGGTTTCGATAGCCAGCTTGACCACCCTAGTAATTTCTTCTGAAGTCAGGCGATGAGAAGCGACAAAACCCCAGGCACCATCTAATAGAACTCTTACCCCAAAGCCTGAACTAACGTTGTCAGACAATCTGCTCAAAGAGCGATCGCGCGCCGATAAACTTTGTTTACGATAATGGCAAATGCGTATATCGCCATATTCACAGCCAGCCTGACGAATCAAGTCTATTGCCAAAGTAGCTAATCCTTTGCTTGTTTGCTGTGTGGGAGCTTGTATCATAAAACTATTTATATTCTCAAGGTATGTGTTGAATTAGCTTTATTGTAAACAAAACTCACCGACAAGATTCAACTATTGGGGCTTTAGACTCAATTTATCAGGGAATTTTCATCGTTTTTTAAGAATAGTTTGCAATACTTAGAGTGACTAAAATTAGGGACATTACAACCGATCTGGTTGAGGGATTAACTGTTTCTCCACAAGTCAATGATATTCCCAGTAATTAGAGTGATTCTAATACCAAAAACAGTGAGAAAACTATTTGATACAGATTCACTAAAAGTAAGATTAACTGTTGGCATTGCTGCGGTAGCAGCATTAGGATTAGGCAGTTTGGCAGTTTGGACAAGTGTCAAGATGCAGCATATTCTTGTCTCGACACACAAAGAGAATATGAATTATATTGCTGGTCGTTTTCCGATGGATGTAAAGATATACAGTGAAATGATCCCTTTAGAAACAGGCGCTCAAAGAGCAATTAATAGTCTATCTACCAAGGATCAGCTAATCTGGATCGAGAATACTACAGGTAAAGTAACGGCTAAGTCTTCGGCTTTAAATATGGCAGAAATTGGTAATATTCTTTTAGCTGTCAAAAATGTTCCTTTAATTCCCACCGTTCAAGACTTGAATGGGAGCTATTGGTTGATGTGTGCTACACCTTTAAAGGTCAAAAATGTTAATTTAGGCACATTATATCTAGCACATAATATTACTGACGATCTGGTCATGTTTCGGCATTTAGTTCGTAGCTTAACTATAGCGACAATAATTGCGATCGCAGCTATGATCGCGATCATCGCCCTGTATATTGACCGTTCTATGCAGCCTCTTAAAAAAGTTAGTCAGCTTACGGCGGCAATTTCGGCTGATAAACTAGATCAGGCTCGTCTTAGTTTGGATCAAGCCCCGACTGAAGTTAAAGAGCTAGCAGAAACCGTCGATCAAATGTTAGTTAGATTGTCTGAAGCTTGGGAACATCAACGAGAATTACTAAGTAACGTTTCCCATGAGTTACGTACTCCCTTGACGATTATTTCTGGCTATATTCAAAGTATTTTAAGACGGGCAGACAATTTATCACAAATGCAAACAGAAGCCCTGAAAACTGTTGCTTCAGAAGCCGATCGCACTATACAGTTATTACAAGATTTACTAGATTTAGCGCGGGCTGACAGCGGTAGGATTCAGTTTCAGTGGGAAAAAATTGTGCTAAACGATCTGATTCAAGAAGTAGCAGCTATGGCACAACAGTATAGCAAAAGAATGATCGCAGTTAATTCCTCTGCCCCAGAAATTACGATCAAAGCCGACAGTCATCGCTTCAAACAAGTATTGCTAAATCTAATTGATAATGCTGTTAAATATTCCGATGACCAAACACCAATAACCATAGAATTAGAGCGACACAATAATCAAGCAGTTATTCAAGTTTGCGATCGCGGAGTAGGCATTCCCCTACAGCAACAGGTACGTATTTTTGAACGTTTTTTCCGTGTAGACGAGTCTCGTAACCGTGCTGGTGGAACAGGATTAGGATTATCAATTGTCAAGACTCTTATCGAAGGAATGGGGGGCAGTATTACAGTTCGCTCTCAACTGAATCAAGGCAGTACCTTTATAATTAATTTTCCTTTACTATAAATTGTATGATTGTCGGTAATTACTAACTCGATTAGTATTTCTATCTGTATAGCTTTTCCTTTAAAATAAGAGAGTTATAATAACTAGACCAAAAATATATTGATTTACTGCGGAGTTAACTAAATTTATGAGTAGTTTAATAGTAACTAGTCTTATTAAGTTTTTACAAATTTATTACGTATTACTGATTGTCAGAATTTTGCTTTCTTGGTTTCAAACTGCTGAATGGGCAGGACAAATTATTTCTTTCTTGAGTCCCATCACAGACCCGTACCTCAACATATTTCGCTCAATCATCCCACCCCTCGGCGGGATTGATATCTCGGCAATTTTGGCAATACTTCTCTTGGGGTTTGTGCAAACCCAGTTGGGAGCGATCGCCGTTAGTTTGGCTAATAGCTCTTATGCTATGGGATTTTAAGCTTAATTGTCTTAATTGTCGTACTCAAAATCGTCGTAGTAATAAGGGCGAACTTTTCCTGCAAATCCAGAAGCTTTAAAATCTTTTAGCTTTAAAGGTGTTGGTTGGTTTGCAGGAACACTGACTCTAATTGCAAAGTCGCTGACTCCTGGAGGAACTTCTTCTATTGTGCCAACGCGCCCGCGATTTTCATAAGTTAAATTGTCATTGGCATCATAGATACGCCCAAATACATCGGCATCCACTACGGTTTTACCTGTTATATTTTTGGCTTTACCTTTAATGGTATAACAACTGGCTGGTCTAATATCTCCACTAGTGACGCTGCCATTGGCATCATCTCCAGCGCAGGGTTCATAAGAAAGATTAGATAGCTTAATAGAAGTCATGGCTTTTGCTGGAGGAGTCACAACCCAGCTACTCAGCCAAAAAAGACTAGAGATTAGCAATACCGCTACAAATCGAAACATCATAAGTAATTCTTGTTTTTGGTAATTTTTCTAATATCTCAGCTTAACTTGAAATACCTATCCAACAGAAGTTACATCCAGGAATTATTAAATCGAAGTAATCAAAAGTTAACATCGACAAAATTACAATACCTGCGCCCTCAACCAAGCTATAGGCAAAGATAGAGTTTTCTTGGGTTTTGACACAAAAGCTCTTTGATTAAAAACATCATAATTATTAGCTTCAATTTCATTGAGAATGCCTTGATAAAGCATCAAAGAAGCCCATACTGGTAAGCGAGAATCGCGAATTAGATAGCGAATACCTATTTCTGCTTGCCTATAATACTTTCTAGCACGCTTAATTTGGAATTTCATCATCGCTTTCCAACGCTCATCAACTACTCCAGCTAATAGGTCTGCCTCTGTATAGTTAAAGGCGTGAAGATCTTCAAGAGGAAGATAAATGCGATCGCGCTGGATATCTTCCCCCACGTCTCGCAAAATATTGGTTAGCTGCATTGCCATCCCTAGAGAGATCGCTTCTTTGGTTGGTACGTAGATGGGTTTTTTTCTTTCCCAAGGAACACCATTGGCATCTGCCCCAATGCCTAATACCGCATTTGACATTAAGCCTACTGTACCCGCAACGCGATAACAATACAGCTCAAGTTCTTCAAAGGTTTGATAGCGGTTTTTGACTAAATCCATTTGTTGACCCGCAATCATGTCCCGAAAAGGCTGGATGCCCATAGGATAGTGATGAATGGTATCAACTAGTGCCACATCCGTATCATCTAGGGGATATCCTGCAAAGATGGATTCTAGCTGTTGTTCCCATTCTGCCAAAGTTTCGTTAGTCGTAAATTGTGCTTTGGCACCGTCTACTAGCTCATCTGTCAGACGACACCAAGCATAGATTGCCCAGATAGCTTTACTTTTGTCTTTTGGCATCAATAGAGTACCAAGGTAAAAAGTTTTGGCATATTCTGCCGTGATTTGGCGACAGAGTTCATAAGCCTCATCTACCGAGACTAGATTTTTTTTTGTTTTTGTTTTTGGTAATTGCAACATTCACAAAGCAAGCAGATGTACTATCTTTGATTTGGCAGGAGTTAGGGTTATATACGTTTGTTACCCTAGCCATTTAGCATTGTCTCATCCTATTAGCTACTAAGGACAAATCACAAGCAACAAATATTTAGATTGCGACAGGAGTAGCTTTGTGGTCAACTTGTTTACTGGTTCGATTATCTTGGGCGATCGCCGTTGCTGCTAGTTTACCAGAAAGCACTGCACCTTCCATACTTCCTAAGTATTCTTGTTTGGTAAAGCTACCTGCTAAATAAAAGTTATTTATCGGGGTTTTTTGGGTAGGCTTAACCGCTTGTGTACCAGCTATGGCACGATAAACAGAGCGAGGAGTCTTGACTACTTTAGATTTGAGCAGTTTTGCCTGATTATTCGCTTCAAAGTGCTGGGGAAACAGTCTTTTGAGTTCTAACATAGTCGCTTCTATAATCTCCTCATCAGACTTAGCAATCCAGTCTTTAGCAGGGGCAAGCACAAGCTCTAACATTGACTTAT
This sequence comes from Waterburya sp., assembly GCA_965218645.1. Lineage (GTDB taxonomy): Bacteria > Cyanobacteriota > Cyanobacteriia > Cyanobacteriales > Xenococcaceae > Waterburya. Next base: position 752,891 of record OZ244627.1, read on the forward strand.
TAGGATCGGCATATTCTTTGCAGGTGTTGCTCATGTCGGCGTAGACACTGAGTAGAGGCGATCGCGAAAAAAGCAGATGATCGATTTCGGTGATTTTGCGGTCAAACCAGAGATGCAGGTTAATTACTTCTACTCCTTCTAGCTTAGACAATTGTTTAAAGAAAGTTTTTTCCTGCCAAGGTTCAGGCAACATGGGCTTTAAAGCATCAACAGACATAGCTGAAACATAAGCATCAGCGCATAACACTTCATCTTCTGCGCCGTCTAGACCGCGAAGCAAAAAGCCCTTTACCTGCCCATTTTCATCAAGCATAATTTGCTTCAAAGGAGCATTCAAACGTACTTCTCCGCCCCTGGCGGTAATGTAGTCCACCATTGGCTGACATAATCTTTCAGTGGGTGAGCCATCAAGAAAAGCCACCTTAGAGCCGTAACGCTCTTTGAGAAAGCGATTGATTGCAGTTAGAGGAATAGTAGCGGAAACATCCTCTGGATTAATAAAAGTTAAAGCCTTGGAAGCGGCAATAAAAATATCGCTGTTAACACGCTCGTCGATTCCTTGCTGTTCTAACCAAGCAAGTAAATCGTATCGATCCATGTTCTCAACGTACTGCTGCCCTCTCACAATGGCTGGTAACAAGCCAACTGCAAACTTGAACTTTTGCGTCCAGGTCAACATATCATTATTACGAATAATAGAGATAATAACGTTGAAGGGCGCAGGAATATTCGGCACATTAAAACGAGAATATGTTCCTGGCTTCTCTGGCTGATTAAAAATTAAAGTATGTTCTTTCCATTGAAGCCGATCTTCAATTCCCAACTCTTTAAATAACTGAAGCATATTGGGATATGCTCCAAAAAAGACGTGCAGACCTGTTTCGTACCAGTCTCCATCCTCATCTTTCCAGGCAGCTACTAAGCCACCTAAAACATCTCTACGCTCTAAGACGATGGGTTGATGTCCCGCATCGACTAAATACTTGGCACAGGCTAACCCTGCTAATCCTGCTCCGGCGATCGCAACTCGCATTTAAATATATCAATCTCAAATAACGGTTTACACTCATAAGCCACTAAGTAAGTTTTTGTGACTTTGTGACCTAATTCGATCATTATACTTTGCATTTCGTTACAAATGCTCAAGTTTTCTCAGATTAACTTGATGAATTCGGCAATCGCCCAGTTTTTCTGCATTGAGTAATACGGCGATCTATTTGACGACCAGGACGAGATATAGCCGTACAAAGTTAGATTAAGACACTTATGTTATCTGCTCGAAAGTGACAAGTAGCAAATAAATAATTTGGAAATGTCTAACGTTAATGCGTATTGCTATATTTGAACGTACCAGCAAACAAGGCTATGAGGAATGGCTAAAATGCGATCGCTTTTAAATAACTATTAATCCTGAAATTGTTTGCGGGGTGCTGGTGCGCCTCTTAATAAACCTTCTGTACTCAAATCTTCGTCGATTTCTGACCAGTGAATACCATAACCACCACCACAAACTGACCATTTTTCTCTTTGTTTGGGAGTGGTTGTCAACAATCTGGGATACCAAACCAAAGGAACGGTAATAGTTCTGCCATCCATCAGATCCACACTAATGGTATCTTCGCTAAAGTGGACATTTTGTACTCTTTCATCAGTTTTAATCGCAAAAATACTCATTCCATGCCTCTGCTAGTTTGATTTTGATCGAAAAGTTTTTAGCCTTTAGCTATTAGCCTTGATTGATTTGTAATTTTCAAAGAGTCTTTCAATACCAAATAGACTCAATTTGCTCGATGATAGATTTAGCTTTAGTTAATTCTTCTCGATCAAGAATTACGGTAACGTGACCTAATTTTCTCCCTGGATGAGAAGTTTTACCATACCAATGCAAGAAGGAATTAGGAATTTGCAAAATTTGACTGCGTTTCTTTAAATACTCAGAATCAGACTCTTCAAAACCCAACAAATTAACCATAGTTGCCCCTGCGGATTTTAAATCTGTCGAACCTAAAAGCATATCCGTAACCGCCTGTAGGTGCATGGCAAACTGAGAAGTATGACAGCCATCTAAGGTGTAGTGTCCTGAATTATGAGTACGAGGTGCAATCTCGTTAACTAGAACTCGATTATCGGCAGTTAGAAAGAATTCAATCCCGAACACTCCAACTACCTTTAGCTTATCTAAAATTTTATGGGCGATCGCCTTAACTTCTTCAGCTACCTCATAACTAATATCAGCAGGGGTTATCGTCCAGTGACATACCTGATGTTTCTGGTAAGTTTCGGTGACGGGATAAACAGCAATTTCCTCCGATACATTACGTGCAGCGATAATCCCTAATTCTTGGGCAAAAGGAACAAATTCTTCAACTAGTAATTCATCAACAGGAACACTTTTAGCTAAAGTCTGTAAGCTTTGAAGATCTTTAATGATAAAAGTTCCTTGCCCATCATAGCCATGACGACGGGCTTTCAAAACGACAGGAAAACTATAGTTAGAAACAAGATCTTTTTCAGATGAATAAAGACCGAATTGGGGGACAGGAACATCAATACTCTGGAGATAACTACGTTGATCGTACTTATCTAATAGAGGCGCAAGAGAATCCAAACTAGGTCGAAAACATACTCCCTTTTGTTCGAGCTTATGTAATGCTTTTAGATCGATAAATTCATTTTCAAAAGTGATAACATCACACATTTGAGCTAACTTATCTGTCCCTTTGGCATCATCAATATTTGCTAAAACTACCTGATGCGATCGCGCTACGGCTGGATCGTCTCGATCGGGAGTCTGTACAATCAGCTTAATACCCAATTTAGGTGCTTCTAGTCCCATCATCCAAGCCAGTTGTCCGCCACCAATTACGCCAACTCGTCTGTCTTTCATGACTACCTCAAGTTATCCGATTTGACCATTAACCAGTTTACTTGTTTGTCTACCGTAAAGAAATAAGTCATAACAGTTGGTTAGAGCGATCGCATTTAACCATGACCAGATCCCCTGTAGCGATTGTCTTGAATGTCAAATTAAATTATCCAATAGGCGATCGCTCTCTTTAATTTTTCTCTAGCGATCGCCAAATATCAATTTTGAAATCCTTACAAGATAGACGTTTTGAGCTAAATTGCCCCTGGTGACAGCCTCTCTAGATCTGCCCTCAGTAGTATGTCTTAATAAAATATAAAAATATTATACAGCTTGATCATAATCACTGAAGGTGCTTTTTGAACTTGTCATACTAAGTAAAACACCAAAACTATATTTTAAAAAGCTATGAAAAAAGTCATCACTTCAATATTCGCCTTTTCCCTAACAGCTACTTCCGTTTCAGCTCAAGAGTATATTGATATGTCAGCCTTTGGTCAAATAAATCAAGGTGTTCAAACCATTTCAGCTCCAAAAACCACTCAAGCTGAAAAGCAAATGTTCTGCAATATCGACGGTGGAGAAGACTTGGCTGTTAAAACTTACAACATAATGGCTAACTCAAGTCTTAATTACAGTTCTAGGCAGATGGAAGAAGCACGTAGAACCTACTATCATTACTCAAACGCTTGCAAAGATACTTCATCTGCTGAGACTACTAAGAAGTACTACAATCGTTTCGTTAATGCCGTTAATGCAGCTTGGGATTCTATCCATAACTAACGCGATCGCACTGAAATCACAGACTGTTAAATAAATTTGCTTCAGAATTATTATTAAGCATTTTTTTTGTACTTAACAACCTGGATTTAAAATAAATGTTATTGGCTATGATAAAAAAAACAAGTATCGGCATAATTTTTCCTTTATTGATTCTCTTGAATGGCTGTGGAAAAATAAGAGTTGCTTCAGTAGCAGGAGAAGAACTTGGTTATGCCAAGGGAATTTTAGTAGGTCAAGGGTTACAAGTAAAAACTGTCGAAAAAGAAATAGCTGATGTACCAGAAGGACAAGTATTGACCCAAAGTCCTACTCCTGAGACATCTATTAAAAAAGGAGAATTTGTAACTTTAACCATTGCTAAACCTCCTCTGTATGATCTTGATGGAAATATCACCTTAATTGACAGTAATTTAGGTGGATATAACGATAATTGTTATGGCACGGGAGGATATAGTGATATTAGTTCTGGTATGTCTATAACAGTTATAGATGATAAAGGTACTATTGTTGCTACTGGACAAACAGGTTTTGGTAATCATCCTGAAAATAATTCTTATTCCTCTGTTACTTGTATTTTTAAGTTTGATGTTAGACAAATACCTAAAAGAAATTTTTACACTTTCGATCTTGGTAGACGCGGAAAGTTAAGCTATTCTTTTGCCGAATTGGAAGAGATGAATTGGAAGCTTTGGTTATCCTTGTCATAAAACATGATTGAAATTGTAGTAAAAATTACTACTACATTAGTGAAATCGCCGATCTTACTAGGTTGGGTAGAACGAAGTGAAACCCAACAACAATCAACCGCTAGATAATGATTCGTTTGCTGAATATGCAGATATTAGATATCACACAATTAAGCGATCGCCGTGCAACGAAACCTTAGTGCGATCGCTCTATATTTGATCACCAAATCCTAGCCCAAAAAATCGTTTTTCTTACAGTTAGCTTTTCTACAGATCCTCTTCTGTTAACTCGGCAATTTTTATCAAAGCCTTCAGCGTACCTATTTTTAAATTTTTGTTCTTGTGTACTGGAATAGACAAAATTTTATCTACTCCAGTTTTAGCGTAAATATCATGGCTACCTGTAACTTTTCTTAAAACCCAGCCTTTTCTCTCAACTATTTTGCAGAGATTTTTACCAGAAACCGACTTCATACAGCTACTTCTAGGATTTGAGTATCATTTCAACAGTATGATTGTCGTTTGCTACCTCAAGCCATCCTTCAATTGCATCTTTGAGGTTTTTTTCTAGCTCTTCCATCGTATCTCCTTCAGTAATACAGCCTGGTAAGGCGGGAACTTCTGCCCAGTAGCCTCCTTCTTCTGCCTGATGGACGATCGCTTTGATTTTCATATATACAAGTGCTTGTTGTAATTTGGTACTTCATTTTATTTTTATCGCAGTATCAAAATAAATGAGATCGCTTTGTATAAAAAAACACCAAGACAGTCACTTTTCCCTCTTACTAAAATAGTTCATTATGATTTGTGCAAGAAGTCTAATAAGTGCCACCAAAAATATACACTCTTCGATAGTTGGGCATTTAGATTAAATTTAGCGATCGCGAATAATTATAGAATGCCCATTGTGGGATAAGAGCGATCGCCTCCCCATAATTATCTTCAAACTACTACCGAACCAAAGCCAGGTACGAACACGCACTCATGAAGTCTAAGGAAAAACACGATGGCTAATAGTTTTCAGTCAAAGATGTTTCAGGAAATGAAGCGCAAAGAAATATTTAACCAGGCGCAAAGTTATGCCTTTGAATATGCAGACAATGCCCTCGAACGCAATGTTTTCCCCACAGATGAAGCGATCGAGAATTTAGAACACTTCATTGAAGACTTACCTACTGATGTCGGAGAAACGGCTGAGATTTTAGCCAAGCTACACCAATATGGATCGCCTGGGACGACATCACAAATCGGGGGGCGTTACTTTGGCTTCGTCACTGGAGGCGTTTTACCAGCAGCCCTCGCCGTCCGCTGGCTAGCTGACTTTTGGGATCAAAATTCGGCACTCTATGCCATGTCACCCATATCTGCCAAGCTTGAATCCGTGGTTGAAACGTGGCTGATAGAGCTACTAGGCTTGCCCAAACAGACTGTAGCTGGTTTTGTCAGCGGTTCTTCCTTAGCGATATTTTGTGGTTTAGCTGCTGCTAGATACCGAATTTTGCAAAACCATCATTGGGACATTAACAAGCAAGGGCTAAATGGCGCGCCTAAGATTAGAGTTGTCACTGGTCGCCAAACTCACGGAACAGTTGTCAAAGCGATCGCACTATTAGGCTTGGGTACGGATAACATAGAGTGGGTAGACACGGACAGCCAGGGCAGAATTATTCCTTCTCGTGTACCTGAGTTAGATGGAAGCGCGATTATTATTTTGCAAGCAGGACAGGTAAGTTCTGGTGCTTTCGATCCTTTTGATGAGATTTGCGATCGCGCCAACCAAGCCCAGGCTTGGGTTCATATTGATGGCGCATTTGGTCTTTGGGCTGCTGGCACAAAAAGACTTTGCCACTTAACAAAAGGAATAGAAAAGGCAAATTCCTGGTCGGGAGATGGTCACAAAACCCTTAATACGCCCTACGATAGCGGGATTGTACTGTGCAGAGACAAAGCTGCTTTAACCCATGCTCTCCATACTTCTGGATCGTATATGACCTACAGCGAAAACCGAGACGGGATGCTCTATACCCCTGAAATGTCTAGACGGGCGCGGGCTACAGAACTATGGGCTTGCTTAAAATATTTAGGTAAGGCGGGGGTTGATGAATTGGTATTTGGTCTGCATCAAAGAGCGGTTCAAATGAGCAATGAACTCAGCACAGCAGGCTTTCATATTTTGAATGATGTTGTTTTCAATCAGGTGCTAATCGCTGGCGATCGCGACGAAGCCACTAAGATAATTATGGAACAGGTTCAAAAATCTGGCGAATGCTGGGCAGGTGGAACAATCTGGAACGGCAGAGCCGCTATTCGGATCAGCGTCTGTTCTTGGGCGACGACTGAGGAAGATATTACCCGTTCTGTTCGTGCTTTTGTTGCCGCAAAAGATCAATGTGCTGGCAGTACCAAACCTTTGATCTAAAAACCAAATTAAATAGTGTTTCTTACATACATCTCGTAGGGGCTATTCGCGAATAGCCCCTACTACTACACAAATCATTCATATTTAATATTAACAACCAACTATTAACATCTTCAACCAATTAGTTTTGTCGGTCGGCTGAGGCAAGCTTAACATTTATTTACATTTTTTAAACATCGTCCAAAATCCATTCTGAACTCCGTTCACCCAAATCCAGTTGAAGACTGACTGCTTTACCTAATCTAGGACGTTCTTTAGTTTTCTGTATAAAAGACTGTAGCTGCTCTACACCATTCCAAGCGTTGAGGTAATTCGCGATCGCATTTAAATTCTCCGCGTATTCTTGAGGAGACAGGGGAAAAGAGGCTTGTTCGAGGTACTTCCACATTACCTGCACAAAAATTCTGCCCTTGACTTTTCTTAGTTGTACATCATAGGAACAGCCCCACTTTTCTAATAAAAGCTGGTGTAATTGTTCGCCTGTAATCATATTTTTATTGAAAAAGAAACTAACTCAGAGTGGAATCGATACTCAATCTCTGTAATAATTTAATACATTGCTTTATGTCATTATCCTCAGTTTACAAAAAATACAATTTATCTATAGTTAAGTTATGGCTCAAATTTCTGGCAACGTTCCTAACATGGACGACAATGATGTCCCCGATCTGGGACGAAGACAATTCATGAACTTGCTTACCTTTGGCTCAATCACAGGAGTAGCCTTGGGAGCTTTATATCCAGTTGTAAAATATTTTATTCCTAATACTGGTGGCGGTGGTGCTGGTGGGATAACTGCCAAAGACGCTTTGGGCAACGATATTGTCGTTAGCGAATTTTTAACAGAACATCAACCAGGCGATCGCACTTTGGCTCAAGGTCTTAAAGGTGACCCGACTTATATCGTCATTGAAGGAGACTCAACCCTGCGTAACTATGGTATCAATGCCGTATGTACTCACTTGGGTTGTGTAGTGCCTTGGAACGCTAGTGAAAACAAATTCATTTGTCCTTGTCATGGTTCTCAGTATAACGAGGCTGGAAAGGTAGTTAGAGGTCCTGCACCTTTATCACTGCAACTAGTTCACGCTGAAGAAAAAGACGATAAATTAATATTTAGTCAGTGGACAGAAACAGATTTTCGTACTGATAAAAAACCTTATTGGGTGTAAAGAAAGAATGAAGGATGAAGGATGAGGAGATACAGAAATTTCCTTCATTATGAATTTTGAGTCTTTTGATCGACAGCAAATATTTATTCATAAAATTAATCTTTTTGAGATTATCAATCAAACAAATGAGAACATTGAAACCATTAGCAGTTATTAAACTTGCTCAACAGGTAATTGCTAAATCTGCGATTGTGGCGATCGCGACTATTGCTATTTTCTTTGCTAGTGATATTGCTATTTCCCAGTCGGCTGCTGCATATCCTTTTTGGGCGCAACAAACTGCTCCAGAAACTCCTAGAGAAGCTACAGGCAGAATTGTTTGTGCTAACTGTCACCTAGCAGCAAAAGAAGCAGAAGTAGAAATTCCGCAGTCAGTCTTACCTGACACTGTATTTGAAGCTGTAGTCAAGATCCCTTACGACTTAGAAAGTCAACAGGTGCTTGGAGATGGTTCAAAAGGCGGTTTGAACGTCGGTGCAGTCTTGATGCTGCCTCAAGGATTTAAAATCGCTCCTGAAGACCGTATTCCTGAATCCATGAAGGAGGAATCGGCGGGTGTTTACTTCCAAGAGTACAAAGAAGGCGATGATAACGTAGTTCTTGTCGGACCTCTTCCTGGAGATCAGTATCAAGAAATTACTTTTCCTGTACTTTCTCCTAATCCCAAAACAGACAAAAATATCCGTTTTGGTAAGTATCCAGTTCATTTAGGAGCTAACCGAGGACGCGGACAAATATATCCTACTGGTGAAGCAAGCAACAACAACCAAATTAAAGCTTCTGCTGCTGGAACAATTGCTTCTATTGCACCTCAAGAAGCTGGTGGTTACGAAGTTACTATCAATACTGAAGATGGCACTGCTACTGATACTGTTCCAGCTGGTCCTGAATTAATCGTGACTGAAGGACAGCAAATTTCTGTGGGCGAAGCTTTAACTAACAATCCCAACGTTGGCGGTTTTGGACAAATGGATACTGAAGTAGTTCTGCAAAGTCCTGCTCGTATTGCTGGTTTGATGGCTTTTGCTGGTGGTATTATGATTTGTCAAATTCTACTAGTTATTAAGAAGAAACAAGTAGAAAGAGTTCAAGCGGCAGAAATGAACTTTTAATTAATTTTGTTTAGCTGTAATTTATATTGAATAAGTCTAAGGCAGGTTTTAATACCTGTCTTTTTTTTGGCGATTCCTCGTGCTTACTTTTGAGCCAAAATCAAGCCACGACTGCGATCCGAAACGCGATTAAGCGAATTTATTCCTGCCCATAATTGTGACAATTTGACCCAAACGGGAGGATATCTATAGGCGGCAACATCCATGATCAAGCAAGCGATCGCTTTTTGATGGTAAGCTGCAACTGGTGAAATATGACCCCCTCCAGTCTGATTCAAAGCAGTACGTCGATAATTAACGACCATAAAATCATTAGGATTGCTCAAGCTTTTTTTTGCTAGAGAACGAAATGCTTTAATGTCCAACTTATCGGCATAAATTTTTGTGCTGGTTAACTGGTTAGCTTGCAAAATACCGCTTAGTTGGGCTAAGGTCATGCCGCCAAATGTAACTCGTAAAGGGTGAATTACTTGACGAGCTTTCTGGTTAAAAATAGTAGCCTGAGTAACAGGGGGTTGAGAATTATTAATCGAATTAGCAACAATTACCGAACTTGCTACCCCACAAAAAGCTCTTCTTGACTGAGAAACGAAATTTTTTTGCAGAATAGGAAAATCATCGCGAAAATTGCTTTCTGCTAGTAATTCTTGACCCAGCTTGGATTCGAGAGAAATCAGGTTCGGTGGCAATTCTTCCAATGCAACTTTGGGAGTACTGAAGACAAAGTTTATTAAGACCGCCAACATTAGTGCGAAACAAAATAATAGACTTAAAGCAATAAAGCGGAGAATTTTTCGCAAAAGTTTCATTAATAATAAGATCTACATAAATCAACAGTCCAATATTATGATCGATCGAGTAAGCACGTTTGAAAGTGGAAGGCAATCGCTCTACAATAATTTCTCAGTAAATCAATCGGGCAATCTTCATAAGAAAGATTAGCAACTTTAACAAAAGTTAATCTAATCCAATCCATTAAGAAAAGAAAGAGCAAAGTTGTTAAGGGATTAAAACTAATGAAATGTAGTCCTATATTACACTAGAATTATATTGAGTTGATAGGCAGTCGGTTTATGCAAACGCTCTATAATTGGTACATACTTCTTAATAATCCCCCTGTTCGAGACCGAAAAGATTTAATCTAAAAGCTGAAGTATAAGTAAAAACCTACATAAAATAAACATGAGTGTAACGGCAAGTGGTGGCAGTTCATTAGCCCGTCCTCAACTCTATCAAACAGTAGCAGTGTCTGCAATCTTGCAGGCAGAACAACAAGACCGCTACTTAGAACAGGGCGAACTCAAAGAATTAACAGCATATTATAAATCTGGTTTTCAACGTTTAAATATTGCTCAAACCATAACTAATAATGCAGACATAATCGTATCTAGGGCAGCCAACCGCATTTTCACTGGTGGTTCACCAATGTCCTACTTGGAAAAACCAGTCGAAGTAGAAGAAATGGCTATGGCTACTCCTAGTGGCAACACTGGTATTCCTAGTGAGCTAATTGTCGAGCAGAAATCCGAGCAAAACGGCAGTGACGGCAACAGTACAAAACTATTAAAAGCCTTCAAATCTTTGTTTGCTGGTGGATCTGGTCCAACTCCCGCTAACTTTAGACCGATCAATGTTTCTCAGTATGGTCCTGCTAATATGCAGAAGTCTTTACGGGACATGGCTTGGTTTCTGCGCTATATTAGCTATGCAATTGTAGCGGGCGATCCTAATATCCTGGTGGTGAACATCAGAGGGTTACGAGAGATTATTGAAAGAGCCTGTTCTAGCGCAGCAACTATCGTCGCGCTACAGGAAATGCGTGCAGCATCAGCAGATTATTTTCGCAAGGATCAAGTCGCAACAGATATTATCACCCAATATTTTGACGTTGCTATTAGCGAATTTAAAGCTCCTACTCCTTCTAATAAATTACGCCAAAGCCAAGCTTCTGACAAACAAGGCTTACAGCTTCCTCAAAGCTACTTTAATGCTTCGGAGAACCGTCCTAAATTTGTCATGAAGACTGGTTTGTCTACTTTAGAAAAGCAAACGGTAATAAAAGCAGCATATAGACAGATTTTTGAACGAGATATTACTCGTGCTTACGGTCAATCTATTTCTTATCTGGAATCTCAGGTGAAAAATGGCGATATTTCGATGAAAGAGTTTGTTCGTCGTCTATGTAAGTCTGAGCTATATCGTAAGCAGTTTTTTGAGCCATTTATTAATAGCCGTGCTTTAGAACTAGCGTTTCGTCACGTCTTAGGTAGAGGTCCTTCTTCTCGTGAAGAGGTTCAGGACTATTTCTCTATTGTGTCCGAGAAGGGATTAGCGGGATTAGTCGATGCCCTGGTTGATTCTCAGGAATACGCAGACTACTTCGGTGAAGAGACTGTTCCTTACCTCAGAGGTTTGGGTCAGGAAGCTCAAGAATGTCGCAACTGGGGAATGCAGCAAGACCTATTGAACTATAGCGCACCATTCCGTAAAGTACCTCAGTTTGTCACTACTTTTGCTCGCTATAATCGTCCTTTACCAGATCAGCACGTTTATGGTTCTGGTAACGATCCTCTAGAAATCCAGTTTGGGGCAATTTTTCCTAAAGAAACTCGTAACCCCAGCAGTAGTCCTGCACCATTCAATAAAGATACCAAGCGTTTATTAATTCATCGTGGCGCAGGTATTAATAATCAAAATAGCAATCCTGCTGCGCGAAGCAAATTTCCTGGTTCATTAGGTGCTAAGGTATTTCGTCTAAATAATGAGCTACCTGGTGCTAGTAACGGCGGTAGCGTTAAGTTTTCGGAAAATTCAACTCAGGCAGTGATTCGCGCTTGCTATCGTCAGGTTTTTGGTCGCGATGTCTATCAAGGACAAGAGCTAAAAGTAGCTGAAATCAAGCTAGAAAATGGCGATATTACCCTACGTGAGTTTGTCAGAACATTAGCTAAATCTGATACCTTCCGTAACCTGTACTGGACATCGTTATATGTAGTCAAAGCGGTAGAGTATATTCATCGTCGTTTGTTGGGTCGTCCTACCTATGGTCGTCAAGAGATTAACAAGTACTTTGATATTTGCTCTAAAAAAGGCTTCTACGCGCTAGTAGATGAGATGATCGACTCTACTGAATACTCTGATGCTTTTGGCGATGATACCGTTCCCTACGAGCGTTATTTAACTCCTGGTGGTTTGCAGCTACGCAAAGCTCGTCCTGGTGCAATTGAACCTGGCATTGGTGCAAACGTCGAAAAAGAGCAAATTCCTCGTTTTGTAGAACTTGGTCAAGCTGCTGGTTCAAGAACTACTCCCGAAGTTGAGCAAAAAATAGCTCAAGGTGTTAGTGTCCAGCGTCAACAAAGCAAAGTCTTTAAACTTTCTAATACTACTGATAAGGTAGCAGTAAAAAATCTAATTAATGCTGCTTATCGTCAGGTATTTGAGCGCGATATTAATCCTTATGTAGTGCAAACACAGTTTTCTGTGCTGGAAAGCCGTTTGGGTAATGGAGAAATTAACGTTAAAGAGTTTATTGAAGGTTTAGGCTGTTCTGAGCTATATCTCAAGGAATTTTATACTCCTTATCCCAATACTAAAGCGATCGAGCTAGGTACGAAGCACTTTTTAGGGCGCGCACCTCTAAACCAGAGAGAAATTCAGAAATACAACAAAATTCTAGCTTCTCAAGGGCTAAAAGCGTTTATTGGAGCAATGGTTAACAGCATGGAATACATTCAGGTATTTGGTGAAGATACTGTTCCCTTCCGCCGTTTTCCTACCCTGCCTGCTGCTAATTTCCCGAATACAGAGAAGCTTTACAACCAGCTTACGAAGCAAAACGATGAAATTGTTATTCCTAGTTTTGAACCAACTAAGCTAAACGTATAAAACTGAAGCAATCTGCATTATTAAGTAATCAATATCTGTGGTTGGTAAACTCAGTTCCTTATTAACTGAAGACTCAAAAAATCACCTACATGATATTGGTTACTTATCTCATATTCCTTAAAGGTAAAAAGGGTTTAGCGAAAGAAGCTTTGATCAAGAAAGGTCGATAGGATCTAACATTAAATTCTGTTAAGGTAAACTAATAAACCTCAACAAAATATTAGATGATAGTTAAGTTGGGTTATCGCTCAAATAAAAAATTAGCCTTTTGAGATCGGCAATACTGCCAACTCAAGGGCATTTTAAAAGCAAAAGTTAGCATAGAGCAATATTTATCCTTAATTTAATTATGTTATGTATTGACTCTATGTAAAAGTTTGTTAAGGCAGTAGCTACTTTTTGCGCATTAGTTTGGGCAAGCTGCAATACTGGTTTGTAGCTAAAAGTTGAAAACTGGGTAACAAAACAAAGTAACCTATTATCCAGAGGGATTTGACTAGCAACAGCCAAGCGTAGATTTTAAACATAGAACCTAAGTTTAGTTGCACAGCCTTATTTGACCATGGTTAAAGTTGAAAGCTCAGGCTAAATGCTTTGGGTGGTTTGAAGGGCAGCTAGAAATCTTGTTCAGATAAAACTATCGACTTAAAGATAGCTTGTTAATTATTTGATTTCATTGTATTGGGAGGAATCCATCGATGAGTATAGTCACGAAATCTATCGTGAACGCCGATGCAGAGGCTCGTTACTTGAGTCCTGGCGAATTAGAAAGAATTAAATCTTTTGTCACAACTGGTGAAAGCCGTTTGCGTATTGCTCAAACTCTAACTGAGTCTCGTGAGCGTATCGTTAAACAGGCTGGCGATCAGTTATTTCAAAAGCGTCCTGATGTTGTTTCTCCTGGCGGTAACGCCTATGGTGAAGAAATGACAGCAACCTGTCTTCGTGACATGGACTACTACTTACGCCTAATTACTTATGGTGTAGTAGCTGGTGATGTAACTCCAATTGAAGAAATTGGTTTAGTTGGTGCCAGAGAGATGTACAAGTCTTTAGGTACTGACGTTGGTGCTATGGCTCAAAGCATCCGTGAAATGAAAAACGTAGCTACTTCTATGATGTCTGGTGATGACACTAGTGAAGCTGCTTCTTATTTCGATTACGTTATCGGAGCTATGCAGTAAGTATTTAATTTATACTTTGCTGATATACCAGTAATAAACTTTTTCAAACAACACACTAACTTATCAGTGTTAAATAATTTAAGACTAGGTGAGATAAGGAAACAAAACTATGCAAGACGCAATTACCTCTGTAATTAATTCAGCTGATGTTCAAGGCAGATACCTCGATGGTGCTGCTATGGACAAGTTAAAAAGCTATTTTCAAACTGGTCAACTAAGAGTCCGTGCAGCCAGCGTAATTAGTGCTAACGCAGCTAGCATCGTTAAAGAAGCAGTAGCAAAGTCATTGCTATATTCTGATGTTACTCGTCCTGGTGGCAATATGTACACCACTCGTCGCTATGCAGCTTGTATTCGCGACTTAGACTATTACCTTCGTTATTCTACCTACGCCATGCTAGCTGGAGATCCTTCCATTCTAGATGAGCGTGTACTTAACGGTTTGAAAGAAACTTATAACTCTTTAGGAGTTCCTGTTTCTTCTACAGTTCAAGCTATCCAAGCTATGAAAGAAGTAACCGCTAGTTTAGTAGGTGCTGATGCTGGTAAAGAAATGGGCGTTTATTTCGACTATATCTGCTCTGGCTTAAGCTAAATTCTTTTTTGACCTGAGCTAGACGTGGAATAGTTAACGTATAGATTCGGGAAGTCTAGAGTGAGTGCTAGTTCTAATAAAGCTTAGTTTTTCGAGCGCGAAGGAAAAATAAGTTTAGACGATCTAGTATTGACTCTAGACTCCCGAATTTTGGCATTTTAAGACTATTCAATAATTTAAACAGCATCAAACAGCCGACATAATTTTTGCTGATTCAAACTTGTTAGAAGATTAAACTTTTTTTTATTAAATTAGGAGAGAATTCATCTCATGCGTATGTTTAAGGTGACTGCTTGTGTTCCCAGTCAAACTAGAATTCGTACTCAAAGAGAACTGCAAAATACTTTCTTTACTAAGCTTGTACCTTACGATAATTGGTTTCGCGAACAACAGCGAATCATGAAAATGGGTGGCAAAATCATTAAAGTAGAGTTAGCAACAGGTAAACAAGGTATGAATACAGGTTTGTCATAAGATAAGTAATACGAATTTGAGTTAGCGTTATATCACTATGAAACTATGGTATGGCGTTGACCTTCTTCCGCGATAAAAAAGAGGTCAGATTGACCTCTTTTTTATTGATTGAATCAACACAATTTTGACAATATAAAATCGGCCTGTAGAGGCGACACAAAAGATTAAAAAGCAAGCTTGAAGGCTAATGGAGTAAAGTAATCTCCCAGAAAATGAGAGACTATTATCAATAATCTTTTTTGTTGAAAAGGCAATGATTCAACTACCTGAAATATATAGCAAACACCTGAAAAAACAGTTTAGTTATCCTCAGTATCTAATTCTGTTAATCGTGATTAACTTAGTTCAAGATTTGCCAACAGTACGATGAGAAGAATTAGCTCGTCGTTTTGCTGTACCTATTCAATTGAGGAGTAGAATTAAAAAATTACCACGATTTTTATCTCTGGAGCAATTGAATATTAAAACTCTCTGGTTGGCGATTTGAGAATCTTGGGTAAAAACAGAGTGGCACTCAAAAGAAGTAATCTATTTAGTTATCGATCGCAGCCAATGGCGAGCCATAAATTTATTGATGGTTAGCATAGTTTATGATCATCGAGCTGTTGCTGTATCTTTTTTTCTTTTACCCCAGAGTTGCTTATGCCAAACGAATGGGTATCGAAGAAGCGATGCAGCGCGGTCTTGGGATGGCGGCTTTTGAGTCGGAAGCTTCCCACTCAAACTCGACAGTTCCTTCAACGCGACGGGGCTATCTGCCGAACCTGCGTCGGCAGATAGCCCCTTGGAAACCCGCGCAACGGACTGTCTCGCAACGGGTGAGTGGAATATGCTTCCTACACGGAAGCATTTCCTCACCCCAAAACGCGCCTTGGCTTTCCCTCATGAGCGACACAGAGCCTATCGGCTCAAAGTCCCTTCGGGACGCTGGCGCGAATGCGCCGTTCAAGACAATGTTTCGAGATTTGAAATTAGGTGGATATAATCTTGAAGTTACTCAACTTACCACTCATCGGCTAATTTCTATCATTTTATTAGTGACTATTGCTGACTCTATTTCTACTTTGTCAGGACGATGTATCAGGCAAAAAGGGGTTGCCAAGTATGTCTGTTGTCCTACCGAAGCGAATAGATTTGATCGAAGACATAGTAGCTTTTCTCTTGGTTTACACGGTCAAAACTGGATTGAATCAAATACCTTTTGCCAAGATACAGTGCAAGAATTAAGCGGTTTTTCGACTGATAAAAATGACTATTATCGCCAAGCTATGAGGGCGAAAACCCTAATTCAGCAAGCTTTCTAATTGTTTGTGTCTCCCCCGCAGCTAAGTAAGATTTCTAAGGTCTATGCTCATACTAAATCCTGTTGAGATACACTATTTAGAAGATGTGTGAAGGCAGAGGGCAGAGGGCAGCAAGGCTTGTTCGCCGCAGCTAGGCAGAATGTACCTACTTTCAGTATACATTGCCGAAATAAAGATATTTAAGGCAGTGTTTTACCCAATACTAGCAAATCATCTTAGATCTATTTCTGAGTTTTTTTGGTCTGTTCAAAAATTAAATCTTCTTCAAATTCGTCTTTGAGTTTTCCGTTACTCAAGCGTTTGAGTTTTCTGATACTGAGTTCAACTTGTTTTGTGGTTTCTAACTGTTCGATTAGGAGATCGAGATATTTAACCACAGCTTGTCTGGCTTGACCTTTCTTTTTCCAGACTTGTGCGTCTTCTAAGACATTAGTAATACCAATAAATTCTTCGTCATCTCCTCCCAAAGATAAATCGGCAGCGTAAGCTTTAGCTTCAGGTATTAAAAAGCAGTACATAACCTAACTGTCCCTGGCGAGGACTACCAAATCCTTTCCCCATGTTGTTGTTTCAACTCACCTCTTGCCTTAGTTTATAGGAAAGCTTTTATGAGAAAACTGATTTTGTTTTTTTGTAATATTCGGGCGGTTTATCCAAAAGGTTTAAGCCCTTGTCTATAAAGGGTTTGAGGTCGATATAACCCTTTAATTCACGAATCGTTGCCATCCCCCTAATTGGACTAACGAAGAGTACGAAAAAGACAAAAAAGGACGTTTCCAGCGCAATCCAACTACCTTTCGCGATCGCCTTACCGCCGATGGTTCGAGTGGCTTTCCCGCAGTTGGCGATCGCTATTATCTATACGTATCTTATGCTTGTCCCTGGGCGCATCGTACCTTGATTATGCGTCAATTGAAAGGATTAACTGATGCCATAAGCATTTCCGCAGTAGACCCTTTGATGGGATTGGACGGTTGGGAATTTTCCAACTTTCGGGGGACGGTTGCCGATACCATTAATCATACTAAGTATCTAAGAGAAGTATATGCGATCGCCGACTCCAGCTATACAGGGCGAGTTACAGTACCAATATTATGGGATAAAAAGACTTCAAGTATTGTCAACAATGAATCTCGCGAAATTATACGGATGTTTGATACCGAGTTTGCAGACATAGCCCAAAACAAAATTGATTTATATCCTCAAGAGCTACAAGAGAAAATAGATCGGGCGATCAATGACATTTACGATCCAATTAATAATGGCGTTTATCGAGCAAGCGATCGCTTTTTATGGGAATAACATTATCTTTAGGGGGTCACTTCATGAAATCAGCAACCCTCGAAAAGCCAGTGCCTGTAAATGAAGCTAGCGTCAAAGAAATAGGTTAAGTATGACGAATACTACGCTCAGAAAAACTGCAAAGTGACGAATAAAGTCTATTTGCTTTTCTAATTTAGATATAGCTTGTTTAGTTCCTACAAATAAAGTATTAATATATCTTCGCTGCTCTGCATTTTGATAATCTATTTGCGTTTCAATTTTTTGTATATCAGGAAAAGAACTATGAAACCTATAGTTAGCCTCATTTAAACCGCTCTGTAGCTGATTACTTACCTGATATTGAAAATTCTCCAGACCTTTACGAAAATCTTGTTTGAAACTTGCAATTTGTAGCTCAATTTCTTGGTATAGCTCTTGCCTTTCGGCTTCATTCTTGGCGAGTATCTTTTCTTCTAGCCCAATCATTGATTGCGCGTATTTATTCTCAAGCTGAGCTAAGTTATCAGCAGCCTGTTCTTTTTCTTTAATTAGGTGAGAAAGGAGCTTTTCAAATAGTCCAGGTCCTAACTGAAAATAGCCTCTTTGAATTGCCCGAATTGTATCAATAATTTCTTGTGCTGAAGTATTTTTGAGCAAATAACCCTTTGCTCCTGCTTCGACTGCTGCATTTATATTATCTTCGTCGTCGTGACTACTAAGAATAATGACTTTAGTCTGAGGAAAACGCTGATTTGTTATTTTAGTTACGGTTAAGCCGCTCATTTCGGGCATTTCCAAGTCAACTATCATAATGTCAACCTGAAATTGTTCCATGTATTTGAAAGCTTCATTACCATTAATAGCTTTACCAACAACTTCTAAATCTGGTTCTGTTTCTAAAATTGCCTGTAATGCTTGTCTGGTAAAATTTTGATCGTCTACTATTAACAGTTTAATCATTAACAAAATTAAGCAAAATAACTAAATAGAAATAAAAACATTGATTATAGACTATACTTTTGGTTATTTAATTATGTTTTATGCGTATATATATTGAGTTTGAACATTATTAAAAATCTTTTTAAAGCTAAAATTATTGTTTATGATTATGAAATCTCAATATTTTGTACAATATAGGAAATTATAAATATATTTAAAAAATAAATTATGTCTTTTATTCATGTTTTTAAGTTTACTAAGTTTATCTGTTTTTATAAATGTTACTAAACAATAAATATTAAAATTTTATTCTCTCTAAGAACTAAAATTAAGCCAAAGCTAAACGTTTTGCAGATAAATTACTATTGAATATAGTTATCAAATATCTTTACTTTTTTGCCAGATAACATAAGGAAAAATTGTAGATTTAATCTTTAATAAAAGTTAAGTGAAGATGCAGGTTACTCAATTTCTACGTACCTACCAGTATCTTACAGGAATTTGGCAATTTTTATGTCAGTATAATCTTGTCACAAATATGTTTTTTAAATATAAGCTCAGGTGCAGTAAATTAACTATTTAAAATAGTCGATCAATAGAACTTAATTATTTCTAGATTATTCAACAGCAAGTAGACGATACACCAACCTCGAAATCGAATGATGTTCAAGAATCTACCGTTCGATAAATGATGCGATCGCGACCTTTAAGTTTTGCATCGTATAAAGCGTCATCCGCAGTGGCAATCAAAATGTAGGGCGATGAACGAGAGTCAGGAATAATACTAGTAACGCCTAGGCTAAGACTGATAATGTTGCTAATCTGGGATGAAGCATGATGTATTTGTAAGTCTTGAATTTGTCTACGAATATCTTCTGCTACCTTGAGCGACCCTACTCCTTCTGTATGGGGTAAAACCACGGCAAACTCTTCTCCTCCATAACGAAATGCTATATCAGCAGGACGTTTAACAGCCCGTTTAATGCCTTGAGCAACTTCATATAGACAATTATCTCCTGCCTGGTGTCCATAGGTATCATTGAAAGATTTAAAATAATCCACATCACATAAAATCAGCGATAAATATTCTTTATCGCGAGCGCATCGCGACCATTCCTGAGCAATATACTCATCAAAGCGACGACGATTAGCTATTTGAGTCAGACTATCAATATTAGCTTGGTAAGTTAATCTTAAATTGGTTTGTTTTAGAGTATCCTCTATTTGTTTGCGATCGCTAATGTCGCGGAAAGTTATGGCAAAACCATCACCAAGCTTTACCGCTACAATATGAAACCAAGCTGGGAGAGAAACAGAGTCGTGAAAATGTTCTTTTTCTAGCACAGTACAAGTTTCCACAACCTGAATAAATGCTTCAAACAGCCCATCAAATAGATGACCTGGAGACTCTTCGACGAATAATCGTCTGCCTTTAAGAGTTTGGGTTGTTTTGCCCAAGGTCATTGCCGCTATTGGGTTAGCAATTAACCAGCGAAAATCGACAATCTGTCCATGGCGATCGCGAATCGCTTCAAAGGCAGCGACCCCATCTAAAGAGCTATTTAAAACTCCAGTTAATAAAGCACGAGATTGATTTAATTCTCTTTCAACAATTTTTCTTTCAGAAATTTGCTCATTTAAAACCAGCTGAAATTTTTCTTGCTGTTGAGCAATATTTAACTGAGTCTGGATGCGAAAAAGCACTTCCTTAACAAAAAAAGGCTTGGTAATATAATCTGCCCCCCCAACTCGAAAAGCTTCAGCTTTATCGTACTCTGAGTCTAAACCGCTTAAGAAAATAATTGGTATACGTTGAGTTTCTGCCTGAGATTTTAAAACACGACATACCTGATATCCATCCATTATAGGCAACATAATATCAAGCAAGATTAAATCAGGGCTTATTGTCTTAATCATGGACAAAGCCATCTTACCATCCGTAGCCGAATCAATTCTATAACCTTTATTACTTAGTAAAGATGACAGCAATCTAGTATTTTCGGGTAAATTGTCTACTATTAATATTCGTTCTTGTAGCTTTTCTTGATGATTTTTGTTCATTTACCACTATTGGGTAACGATTATTGCCACAGGTTAGGTTGAGTAGCTAATCTGACAAATGGCTTGGCAGTACAACAACTTTTTTTCTTCACAAATAAGTACTTAATTGAATAAGACGAAAAATGGAACAAAAAGTGCTGATAAAAACACAGTCAAGCCTATTGTGAACCTTGGTCAATAAATCACTTTGTCGTCTACAGATAAAATTTAAACATAAGAAAATAGCAATATTAGAGAGATTTTATCGCTAAAAAACTGGATGTCATATTCTTTTTAGACCATAAATTAAGCCACTAATTTGCTACTAAATTAAAATACACTTCAATTTGGTTTTCTTAGTCAATCCGCATTTTAGTTTCTTTTTTTGCTACACTCCAGTATTTTTATTGATTATTGATGGTCAAAATAATAACTAATTTACCTAAAATGCTAAAATAATCTGATATTGCAGATTGATATATATAACTATAATTTAGCTATACATAAGTTATATCATCTATTTTTCCAGGCGCAAATGATGATAAGCTGATGTGCATTCAAACTACATCTTTTTAAATTAGAAAACAAATCGTTAAATCCTCTCTTAGTCTCCTCGTCTATACAAAAGGTGCCGCGTTAACTTTGTCAACCTCAACACACTTGCGAAACGATGTTGGGTTTACACCAGTCTTTCCCCATTACTTGTAGTGACTGTTCCCCATTAAAACCAACTTATCGCGATCGTACTCTTAGTCATATTCAAGTAAATCAGAAATTTGGCTTAAATTAAGACTCGTATAGCCAAAATAATACCAATTCTCAAAAGTAACTGGATAGATGGAAAAATATGTTTTAACAACTCAAAAACTGGATGCTCCTATCTAACCCTAGATGCGGCAAACTCACGCCTTTGTCGCATCTAGTACCCCTGTCTCTACCCAAGTCCTGGTTGACTGACAAAAATTGAAGTTAAGACAGCTAAAAGGAAGAGTAGTCAGAGGATTAAGAGAGTTGACCAAAGTATGAGGGAGTCAGCATTGTGAGATTAGATTCCACTCACAATTTCAGAATACTAGGAAAAAACTCCCGTCTTTACCATGCCTTGAATCAATGGATGAGTCAACCAGCAGATTGGTCAGATCTAGGCCATCTCAAAACCTGCATCTGGAAGATAATTGCTTTAATACATACAGGTAGTGTAAATCTTACTAAATGGTCAATGTACATACCCTGTCGAGGTATATTTGCTCAGAGTAGACAAAGACGTATTCAACGCCGGCTCAATAATTCTCGCATTAACGTTCATCGAATCTACAAACCACTGATTAAGGCTGCTTTAGCAGGGTGGAAAGAAGAAAGTATTTTTGTGACTTTTGATACTTCTCTATTCTGGGACAAGTACTGAACGACGATGGGTTGATACTCACTGGTTTGGCGGTAATAGCTATTTTCGGATAGGCTGGGATTGGGTCAAAGCAGCACTCCTTGATGGCTGGAAGTTAATCTACTCTGTTACCTTTTCTAGTCATCACGACCCTACTCCTGCGATCGCATCACTCAAACAATATGAGCAACGACTCTACCAATTAGAGTTTCAAGTTCAAACCTATTCCTACAATGTCTGCTGAAAGTTTTGTCAGTCAATCAGAGATGAACCTCTGGTAAATCAATATTTTGAAACTATTAATGAGATAGAAAATGTTTTAGTTGAGCGTTGTTGCGTAGTCAGTGAAATGAAAGATGAAGTTCGTAAATTGACTAACTATCATTGGCTAAAAAATACTTGTTGTTTACACACTTTATAAATCGGATTTAGTATTAGATTATTAAACCGCCAATCTTAGTTTGTATTAGCTAACAAAGGTGCAGCAGATAAAAGCTTTTTGGTGTAGGGGTGTTTTGCTTGGGTAAATATCTTTTCGGTGCTGTCTATTTCGACGATTTGACCTGCATTCATGACGGCAATGCGATCGCAAAAGAATCTGGCAACCCAAAGATCGTGGGTGATAAATAAGTAAGTTAAGTCAAATTCTGCTTTTAAAGCTAGCATAAGCTCTAATACTTGAGTTTGCACCGTGGCATCAAGCATACTGACTGGTTCATCACAGATTATTAATTTAGGCTTAGTAATCAAGGCGCGAGCGATCGCTACTCTTTGCTGTTGTCCTCCCGAAAGTTCATGGGGATAACGTTGAGAATATTCTCTGGTTGGAGTTAAACCGACTTTTTCCAGTATGGTTGCTACCTGCTGTTTAGCTTCAGTAACAGTAGCTAATTTATGGATTAATAAAGGATCGGCAATACTATCTCCTACATTCATCAATGGATTTAAGCAGGCATGGGGATCTTGAAACACCATCTGTAGCTGTCGTCGTTGACTCCGCATAGCAGAGGGAGAAAGAGTAGTTAGATCCTGTCCTAGAAATTTTACCTGTCCCGCCGTTGGTTTGATTAACTGTAAAATGGTGCGGGAAAGAGTACTTTTACCACAGCCTGACTCGCCTACAAGCCCGAGTATTTCTCCTGTATAAAGCTCGAAGCTTATTTCGTCAACCGCTTTAATTGTCGCTGTTTTCTCTTGAGAAAATAACTGCTGGAAAAAATTCGCCTCTAGAGTAAAATGCTGCTTTAAATTTTTAATTTCTAAAATCGGTGTTTGCTTAGTAAGTTTTAGTGGACTATCATCTACTTCTACTACCTGTAGGTGAAGTGCTGCATTTAACAAAGACTTAGTATACTCGTGCTGAGGCTGATAGAGAATAGATTTTACATCTCCTGTTTCTACCATTTTACCCTGGTACATCACGGCAAGGCGATCGCAATATTCACCTACCATTGCTAAATCGTGAGAAATTAACAGCAAAGCCATTTCTCTTTCGCTACATAGTCTGGTTAATTCAGTTAGAATTTCGGCTGAAACCGTAACGTCTAAACTTGTTGTCGGTTCATCGGCGACAATCACTTTAGGATTAAGCAATAATGCCAGAGCGATCGCTACTCGCTGTCTCATGCCGCCACTAAACTCATGGGGATATTGTCCCCAACGGTTGGCAGGGATTTTTACAGTTGCCAAAGTTGCGATCGCCAACTCTTTAGCTGCGGATTTAGATAGCTGAGGTTGATGGGCTTTGATAGTTTCTAAACAATGATCGCCAATAGTCATCAAGGGATCTAGCCTCGTCATCGGATCTTGAAAGATCAAAGCCACTACTTCTCCCCTAAATTGGCGTAACTGCGCTTTATTTAACTCAAAGACCGACTTTTCTTGGAATACAGCTTTGCCTTCTACCTGACTTCCCTCTGGCAACAAGCGCATTATTGCCCGCCCTAAAGTAGACTTGCCACAACCAGACTCACCCACTAGCCCCATTTTTTCTCCAGGCTTAAGACTAAAAGAAACATCATCTACCGCCCAAACAGTAGCTTGATTTGCTTTATGAGGATAGGCAACTCGAAGATTGGCGACTGACAATAGGGCTTGAGTCATAATCTGAGTCATGATTAGCAGTAAAAGAGAGTATAGTTTATCGCATTGTAATCATCGGGCAGAATAGCGTCTAGAGCAACTTCAGACCTAGATATTAAGAAACCATCATTTTAGAGCAGAAATAATAAACAAGAGTGACTCAGATTTTGTTACTCTTGAATACGCTGTGTTTCCAACCTTAATTACTTTAGCTACCAGGCATGAGAACAAACTACTGTGGCGAATTGCGAGCCGAACATATAGACCAAACCGTTACCATCTATGGCTGGGTCGATCGCCGTCGCGATCACGGAGGAGTAATCTTTATTGATTTGCGCGATCGCACTGGCACAGTTCAAATTGTTAGCGATCCTCAACGCACGCCCCAATCTTATACCGATGCTGAATCTCTTCGCAGCGAATATGTAGTTAAAGCAGTTGGAAAAGTCAGCCAGCGTCCCCCTGAATCATTAAACGATAAGCTACCTACAGGACAAGTAGAGATCTATGCCGAATCCATTGAGCTACTCAACGCCGTAAACAAACAACTGCCGTTTCAGGTATCTACAGCCGACACAGAAAATGTTGGCGAAAAACTGCGTCTCCAATATCGTTATCTAGATCTGCGACGCGATCGCATGGCAAAAAACCTCCAGCTACGTCATCAGGTAGTCAAGGCAATGCGCCGTTTTTTAGAAGACGAAGAAAAATTCATGGAAATAGAAACCCCAATTCTTACTCGCTCAACTCCCGAAGGCGCGCGGGATTATCTTGTACCTTCAAGGGTAAATCCTGGTGAATGGTATGCTTTGCCCCAGTCCCCGCAGTTGTTTAAGCAGCTATTGATGGTGTCGGGATGCGATCGCTATTATCAAATTGCTCGTTGCTTCCGTGATGAAGATTTGCGCGCTGATAGACAGCCAGAATTTACTCAGCTAGACATGGAAATGAGCTTTTTATCTCAAGATGAGATTATTAAACTCAACGAAGCTTTAATCTGTCACATCTTTAAGGCTGTCAAAAATATTGAGATGCCTCGTCCTTTCCCCCGCATTACCTATGCAGATTCCATGGCTCGCTACGGTACAGATCGACCAGATACCCGCTTTACTATGGAACTAGTAGATGTCTCAGATATTGTCCAAGATTCTGGTTTCAAAGTCTTTTCGGGTGCGGTAAAAAGTGGTGGACAAGTAAAAGTCTTGCCTATTCCTGGCGGTAATGACGCTGTTTCCAACGTGCGCATCAAACCCAAAGGAGATATTTTCAATGAAGCCGTAACCGCAGGGGCTAAAGGCATTGCCTATATTCGCGTCCGAGAAAATAATGAAATAGATACTATTGGTGCAATTAAAGACAATCTAAGTGAGGAGCAAAAAACAGAGCTATTAAGCCGTACTGGGGCAAAACCAGGACATTTACTCTTGTTTGGAGCGGGAGATACAGCTACAGTCAACAAGTCTTTAGATCGCCTGCGCTTGTTTATTGCTCAAGAGATGGGATTAATCGACAACGAACAGATTAACTTAATCTGGGTGACAGAATTTCCGATGTTTGAGTGGAATGGCGATCAAAAACGCTATGAAGCACTGCATCACCCTTTTACAGCACCTTATCCTGAAGATATTGGAGATTTAACTACCGCTAGAGCGCAAGCTTACGATCTAGTGTATAACGGCATCGAAATAGGTGGCGGTAGCTTAAGGATCTATCAAAAAGACATTCAAGAAAAGGTTTTCCAAACGATTGGGTTTTCTACTGAAGAGGCTTATAACAAATTTGGTTTCTTACTTGAAGCGTTTGAATATGGTACACCTCCCCACGGCGGTATAGCTTTCGGCTTGGATCGTTTGGTGATGTTATTGGCGGGAGAAAAATCTATTCGCGATGTAATTGCTTTTCCTAAAACTCAACAAGCAAGCTGCCTACTCACAGATGCGCCAGCCTCAGTCGATGCCAAACAGCTAAAAGAACTAGAAATAGCCTCTACCTACAAACCAAAAAAAGACTAGGTTTAGGCAATAAGTAAGGTTTCTTTATTTAAAGTTTGTTCGACATCCAAAAATACATGGCAAATCCGCCGAGTACTACTATAGCCAGACCGATTAAAACGCCTCGAACTGCAATTTCTACATTCCCTACTCTGATGTTTAGTTGCTCGGTTTTGGTATCTAAAGCCTTAATCTGACCCGAAAGTTTTTGTTCTACTGTTTCTATAGAACCTTTGATTTCTGCTTGTCCTGTCTCTAGCTTATTAAGGCGATCGCTTATCTTATCTAATTTATGGTCAATATTTTCTGATAGCTTCTCTATCTTGCTATCTAGCTTGTTTAATACCTGAGCGAGATCGGTTTGAATTGTTGGATTATCCATTGTTATTATTTAGATGATTAAAAAATAAGATAGGCATCTCTCTAAACTTGGCAGTAAACGAGATGCTTTTATTTTATCTGCTTGATTAGATTCTCCAGCCTTTCTCTACAGATACAAGGTAGATCTGAACCAAACTTGCTGCCTGCTACTTTGAATTTTCCTCATCCCTTACCTTTGATCCCTTACCTTTCATCACTTAAAAAATGCTATTCTGGAATTTATAGTAAAAATACTTAACGCTTAATATCATTAGGATTAAAGCAGATTTTAAAGTTATTTAGTTTAGTTAAAAACTTTTTTAGACTTAAAAATTATGTCACCATCTCAGTTTAATCGGGACGAGGGATACGAAGAAGAAACACTGACTATTGTTGATGAAGTTGGGCGATCGCTGCCATGCTACATTGAACAGTCTTTAGAAATCGACGATATGACTTACTTATTGTTGTTTCCCGTTGATATCCCCGTGGTGATTATGAGCATCAACAGCGACAGCGATGAAGAATTAGAAGCAGCATTGCTGGATGATGATGAAGCGATCGCCGAAATTTTTGACAATGCCAAAGCGGTATTGGCAGAACAAAACCTGGCACTACATCATACTGCCTATACTCTAACGGCAATAGGAGAACTTCCGCCGATCGAAGAAGAGCAAATCTTAACCCTCGAAGATGATGGTGATATGGAAGAAGAAGAATTGCAATCTTTGGCGTATTTCTATCACGACGAGCAAAAATACGGAATCTATACACCCTTAACTCCCCTCTTGTTTTTTGCTAGATACGACTTACAAAACCATCTAGAATTAGTTTCTCCCGATCAAGAGAATTTAATGCCCATCCTCGAAGAATTGTTGTCAGAAGATTAAATAACGAAAGTCCAGTACAGACAAGGCATGCCTTGCCTCTGTCCTAATTGTTGCTACTAGTTATATAGATTTTTGGTATAGATATGACAAAGATCGGGCAATTCTTAAAAAAGCAAGGTAAGATGAAGCGCGATTAGCTACGCTATTGTTGGGATTGCACCTCAGTTCACTAATTATTAATAATTTTATTGAACTATTTCAATATATCTATCCAAAATGATGACTCGTAATAGATCGAACAAGAAAAAAGCTGTTAAAAAAAAAATTAAAAGTAATTTGGCTGCTAAACTAATCCCAGCAAGTATAGGGCTTTTGTTACTTGTAGTCTGGGCTTGTTGGCATGGTTTGACCGCTCCCGTAGAAGCTCAAGGTGAACAACCAAGCCAAGAAAAACAGGTTCAGTTTAAAGTTAAGCCTGGGACTTCTGGCAATCAAATTGGTAGTGAATTAGCAAAGTCTGGTTTGATTAAATCTGATAATGGCTGGAAGTTTTGGACAAAGCTGAAGCAGGTTACAGATTCATCTGGTGGTTTTAAAGCGGGTACATATCTAGTATCTCCTGAAGAGTCTTTACCAGATATTGCCAGCAAGATTTGGAATGGAGACATTATGCAGACCAACTTTACTATTCCTGAAGGTTGGTCTACAAAGCAAATGGCAAAATATTTTGAATCTTTGGGCTATTTTTCTGCCGATGAATTTGCCAGGGCGGTTAAGAAAATTCCCTATGATAAATACCCTTGGCTGCCACCAAACTTGCCTATTTTAGAAGGATTTTTATATCCTGATACCTATAAAATTTCTAGCGATCGCCTTAACAATCCCCAAGCAATAATTGACACGATGCTAAATCGCTTTGAAAAATATGCTCTGCCCGTTTACGAAGCTGCAAAACCAAAAATGAGCCTTTTAGACTGGGTAACTTTAGCTAGTATCGTCGAAAAAGAGGCAGTAATAGGTAAAGAACGTCCTGTAATTGCAGGAGTATTTACCGCCAGACTTAAACAAGGGATGAAGTTAGAATCCGATCCCACCGTAGAATATGGATTGGACATTAGACAAACAGCAGACCAACCTTTGACTTATTCTCAGGTAGGAACACCGTCTCCCTATAATACCTATATGAACACTGGCTTAACCCCTACTCCTATTGCTTCCCCTGGCATAGCCAGCCTAAAAGCGACCCTAAACCCCGAAAATACAGACTATTTATACTTTGTGGCTCGTTATGATGGTACTCATGTCTTTAGTAAAACTTTGAGTGAACATGAAGCCGCCACCCAAGAAATTCGTCGCCAAAGAAATTAGTAATCAATGAACAATGAACAATTATCAATATATCAGTGAACAATGATTAAATAAGCTGTTAGCTCTTAACTTTAGAGTTTTCCTATCTTTTAAAATTATAAAATAGGAACGATAACGCTATCATCCAGATAATTAAAACTTTTACAACTGAAAGGATAAAAAATAAGTTGTGAGTGCGAAGGAAATAACTTGGTACTTGCGTAGTTCCTCATCCTATATGCGACTTAAGCCTTTGTTCCCTCAATTATCATCCTTTTAAAATGGATTTATTGCGATCGCTTCCCATTGGTTCATATCTCGAACAGCCTGTTACTTGGCTACACAAGATGGATCCGCGAGTAAAATTAGTCTGGTTAATGACTTTTTTGATTGCTCCGCTGTTAGGCAATCCTCTTTGGCGTATCGGTTTAGCAGCATCTTTAATTGTGTTAACTATCGTTGCGGGCATTCCCTTTAGGTCTTGGAGTAAGCAGATGGGTTGGTTACTGCTACTTTGTTTTTTTATGTTTTTGTTTGCCTGCGTTGCCCCTGACTCCTTAGCAGCTAAACACCAGCCTAGAGTGCCTGACTTTTGCGCTGATGTAGCTACCGCGAGTAGTACAGCCGAAAAGCCAAACAAGCAACTTGAGTGCAAATCCCAGTTACCACAACCAACAAGCTACCGTTATGTCTATTTCGATCAGCCGAAGTTTATTTTTATTCCTCGTTTAGTAGTTACCCGACGCTCTTTAGATGTAGCAGTGAGAGTTTCGACTTTAATTTTTACTCTGATTTACAGTACTAGCCTGTATCTTCTAACCACCGCTCCTGAAGAAATTACCGCAGGTCTAGAAGATCTGATGAGTCCTCTACGCCGTTTTAATCTGCCAATCTCCGAAATCACTCTGACTCTAACTCTTTCTTTACGTTTTATTCCCCTTGTCTTAGAAGAAGTCCAAAATTTAGTTCGCTCCATCCGTACCAGGGCAATAGACTGGAAGAAACTAGGTATACGTCGTAGCGCACAGCTATGGTTAATTGTCTCGGAGAAGCTATTGGAGAATTTGTTATTGAGAGCCGAACAAATAGCTACAGCAATGGATGTTCGCGGTTTTACTACCCCAAACGAACATAAGGTTCAATGGCATCAGCTACGGTTGCGGTGGCGTGATTGGCTAGCTCTAGGAATTTTGATTCCCTTCTGGTGTGCGCGTTGGTTTGTGGGTGGAACTTCTTAAGCATGACCAATAAAACAGCTACATCCCCAGAAACAAAAATACAGTCATGGCATTGGCGATCGCTGGCTTTAAAAAATCGCACCGCTTCAGATATATTTACCGCCTTATTTGCTCAAGAAAAAATTGCCACCCTGCTTGAAAGCCCTGCTATAGCCGATCCAGAATATCCTCACCTAGCTCGCTATTCTATCTGTGCAGGTTCTCCCCGCACTGTTCAAGGCAATCCTCAATTATGGACTCCTGAAATTGGTAAAATTTTACCTTTTTTGCGATCTCTTTTACAACAACCCACTATAGATAATCCTCAAGTTGCCCATTTGCCTTTTACGGGTGGTTGGTTGGGTTGGTTGGGTTACGATTTAGCCTGGGAAATTGAACGTTTACCCAGTTTGAATCAGGATACTTTGCCTTTTCCTGTGGCGTATTGGTATGAGCCAGATTGCTTTGCCGTCCTCGATCATGGAGAGCAAATCCTCTGGTTGGCTGTTACTAAATTTGATCGACTAGATAATTTAGAAAACCAACTGACTTTATGTAAGGGCGTTTCGCGTCGCGGTTGCGAAGCTTCTCGTAAGGGCGAACGACCGTTCTCCCCTACATCTCAAATACGTTTTTTAACCAACAAACAACAGTATCAAAACGCCGTTAAACAAGCCAAAAAATATATTCAGGCGGGTGATATCTTTCAAGCTAATTTATCCTTGCGTTTTCAAACAGAAACTACCTCTGATAGCTGGTCGATTTATCGTCAGCTACAGCAAATCAACCCTTCTCCTTTTGCTAGTTATTGGCGATCGCCCTGGGGAGATATGATTAGCTGTTCTCCTGAAAGATTGGTGTTGCTCGAAGGCAAAAAAGCCCAGACTAGACCCATTGCAGGAACAAGAAGCAGAGGCAAGAATCAAGAAAGCGATCGCGCTTTGGCAGCAGAATTACTTAGTAATACTAAAGAAAAAGCCGAACACATTATGCTTGTGGACTTAGAACGCAACGATCTCGGTAGAGTCTGTCAATGGGGTTCAGTGAAAGTAGATGAATTATTAGCAATAGAACGCTACAGCCACGTAATGCACTTAGTAAGTAACGTCAAAGGAATTTTACAGCCTGATTATGATGCCGTAGATTTGATTCGGGGCATATTTCCAGGAGGAACAATTACTGGTTGTCCCAAGGTACGCTGCATGGAAATCATTGAAGAATTAGAGCCAGTGCGTCGCAGCCTATTTTATGGTTCTTGTGGCTATCTCGATCAGCGAGGCAATTTAGATCTGAATATTCTTATCCGTACTTTGCTATACGTCAAAACTGCTGATTGTGATCTAGCTCAAGTATTTGGACAGGTTGGGGCTGGCATTGTTGCCGATAGCAATCCAGAACAAGAATGGTACGAGTCTTTAAATAAAGCCGAAGCACAGATAGCCGCTCTATCAATGAACAATAAACCTACAACTGCTCTAACTGCTCTAACTGCCGAAGCGGGTGTGGAACAAGCTTCTTAAACACAAAGGCTTTAGCCAGATGTAGCGTTTCCACCCGCTCTAACTGCCCTTCTCAGGCAAATCTCTTTCTGTCTTTAGCCATCTGCTTTGGGGTTTAACTAAGAACTTAAAATAAATAGGAATTTTGCCCAGGATATAAAAGGGAATAGCAATTAAATTTTTAAGAGGCAAATCAGAACGACCAAATTTAAGCCAGGCGAGTAATACTCCCGTCATTAAAAACCCTCCCGCAATGCTGACAAGAATTGCAGGAGTGCTAGAGATTCCGCCGACAATGGCTGCTAACCAAGTAATAATCATGCTCACCATCCAAGCCATTACCAACAAGGAAAGAGGTGGAACAGAGATATCTAAAGCTAATCCTAACGCTGCAAAATTGCCTTTTTTCAAGAAGGCTTTGAGGAGTCGGGGAACTTCTACTAAAATCATTTCTAAGTGTCCGTGTTCCCAGCGCGATCGCTGACTTGCAGCGTCTTTATCTTTCATTAGGCGACCAACCACAAAAGCATTCTCACAAAACACAGGAGTAGATCCAGCCAAGGCTAAATCTACCGTTAGCTGCATATCATCAGTGGTTTTGCTTCCTGCCAAAGAAACCTCATTAATTAATGACCAAGGAAAGGCCATTCCCGAACCTGTGAGTAAACAGTGCCAACCAAGACGATTTAAACCCAATAATCGAACTAGGTTTTTTACCTTAATCGAAAACATCGAAATATTATCTTTGAGGCTAGGATCTTCTGGCTGTTGCATCAAATAGGTAGATTGTACTGGTCTACCTGTGGCGATCGCTTTACAGGTAATGTTTTTGATAGTATTAGGTTCGATAATGCAGTCCCCATCCAAAATTACTAATACTTCAGGAGGATCATTTTTGATCTGCTGCATGGCATAATCTAAAGCATATCCTTTGCCGCGATCGCCTAAGTGCTTCCTTTCTAATACTGTGACTCCTGTTGCTCTAGCTAATTCTGCCGTATTATCATGGCAATTGTCGGCAATGACAATAACTTGATCCTGCTCTGTAATTTGTTGCAGTAATACCTCTAATACTTCTTTAATTTGTTCGGCTTCGTTATGAGCAGGAATTAAAACCGTTGTTTTTGGTCGTTCTAGTTCTATATTTGGCGGCGAGAGAGGCGTCGACGCAAGGCGCAACTCTAATCGCCGTGTTGAATCAGATGAGTCAGAAAAAAAAGCAGCCAAGCATTCTATAAAAAAAATTAGACAGGGAATGATTAAAATTCCGCCTGTCAATAGTAAAGCGAGATTAATAATGTATAGAAGATTCATTTGAATAATTATTTATAACTCGATAATTTTAAACGTCTATCAATTAGCAATACCATGTTAACCTTTAACCTTTAGTAAAGTTGCAAATCGCTTTTTTAAACCGCTTTATATTAACGATAGGTATCTTCTGAAAACCGTGTTAAGTTTGGTGAGATAAGCAATAGGTAACATTGATAACATAGATTCAGCAATTAACTGTATTTGGTCAAGGTTAATGCTTATCGTTAAATTATGCAATTCTAATTCTTATAGGTTTAGTAAATTAAGATCTTGTTTTACTAAACTAGCTTTCATAACTAGTAATCCAAACAAAGTATGCTAATTTCTATTTGTGTTATTACTTTTAAACGCCCTGAAGGATTAAAACGCCTTTTAGAAAGCATCAATCAGTTAACATTTAAAACCATAGAAGCTCCAGAAATTGAGGTGATTGTGGTGGATAATGATACTTATGGTGTGGCAGAAAAAGTTTGCAGCAAAGTGAAACTAAATTTCCAGTGGTCACTTAAAACAGACGTGCAGCCAACACGAGGAATTACTTACGCTCGTAACAAATCACTCAACTTGGCTTCAAAAGAAGCAGACTTTATCGCCATTCTTGACGATGACGAAGTGCCAGAGTCATCTTGGCTAGAAGAACTATTTTTAATACAGCAAAAATATGATGCAGATGTAGTCACTGGTCCTGTTGTACCTCACTTTCAAGATAGCGATGTTCCTGACTGGATAATAAAGGGTGGCTTTTTTGATACTCCTCGCTACGCAACTGGAGAACAGCGTCATGTTGCCTTTACCAATAATGTAATGATTCGCGGTGAAATTATTCGTCAGCAGGAACAGGTTTTTGATGATCGCTTTGCGATTACTGGAGGGGAAGATTCTCACTTTTTTCTTACCCTTAACAAAGCAGGATACAAAATTGTCTGGGCAGATGAAGCGGTGGTTTATGACTGGATTCCTGCATCACGTACTAACTCAAAATGGATTTTAAATAGAGGTTATCGTACCTGGGGGAGTCATAGTCGATTGGAGCAAGAACTATATCCTTCATTATGGCTGCAATTCATTAGAGTGTTGAAAGGACTAGCATTAATTTTGATTGGGATCATTAAATTGATTCCTGCATTTTTGGTAGGTAAACAGGCAATTGTTAATGCACTACTTTATATTTATCGTGGTGCAGGTACTATTGCAGGTTTATTAGGAATTGATTATCAAGAATATAAAACAGTTCATACTGATTTGGGAATTAGTAAATAGTATGCTTCAAAAGAAACCGCAACAGATTAAGAATACTATTCGTCATATCTGTGATTTAGTTAGGTAATCTTAGAGTGGGATGGAAGTATAATTGTCAATACTCAAGTAGTACGTAGACGTTCAACATCTTTAATAGGTGGCGCACCGAACCTTTGAGAATATTCGCGACTAAACTGGGAAGGACTTTGGTAACCCACCTCATAAGCAGAATTGGCTGCATCAAAATTTTCGGTAAGCATCAGACGACGTGCTTCTAATAGCCTTAATTGCTTTTGATATTGAAGTGGACTCATGGATGTCACTTTTTTAAAATGGTAATAAAAAGATGAAGTAGACATACTAACGTGTTTAGCTAGCTGCTCGACCCCGATAGGCTTGGTAAAATCAACTTTGATCGATCAGTTTAATTGCCTCGGCAATGCGCTGTATATTACTGCCAGGTATGGCAATTTGGCACAGAGTTTCCCCTTGTTCGCCCATCAAAAGACGATAATAGATTTCGCGGATAATTATCGGTGCTAGAAAAGGAATATCCTGTGACGTATCTAAAAGTTTGGTCAGTCTAATGGCACAATCGATTAATGAGCTATCGGCATTGCTAACAAATAAGCCTCTAACAGAGTTTTCTGGCTTACGTCTACTCAATTGGGTTTGAGAAATAATAATGTCATAAAGTTGAACAGGATCTAAATTCAGTTTAAATCCTAAATGTGGCTTGTCTAAAGTCGCCTCCACCACAAATCCGCTTATGGGCAATTCAACTGAGACAACAATATATTGAGCCACACCATATCGATATAGTTTTTCGCCAAGCAAAGCTTCTTTTTTTCCCTGAACGACAATGCAGAGGACGAGTTTATTGTCACTATGGAGTGAGGTGGAAATAGAAGACTTGCGCACAAATTCCAGCTTATCTATAGCCGTTTTATGAAAACCGTCTCCCTTGCCGTCGGTGTGCTGGGTTAGTAATGCCGCTAACTCTCGACACTTGTTAACGGGCGCATCGTGTTTAAGTATTTTGACTGCCATGCTAACTTTTGATGAAATCATCCTTGTAGGATCATTCTAGAGAATTAGGCAATAATCTGCGAGGTTTATGTATTTAGAATCATTGCTGCTACTCCTACGATGAATACATAGAAAAAAATAATCAAAGGATTAGACATGGCACAAGATAAAACAAAAATCGCTTTAGTAACGGGAGCAAGCAGAGGACTAGGCAAAAATACTGCCTTGGCTCTGGCGAAAAAAGGTGTAGATGTTGTCGTGACGTATCACAGCAGCCAAGCAGAAGCGGGTAGCGTTGTTTCTGCAATTGAAGGAATGGGTGGCAAAGCTGCCTCTCTCCAGCTAGATACGGCTAACACAAAAACCTTTGATGGGTTTGTGGCGCAAGTTAAACAGTTGCTTCAGGAGAAATGGCAAACAGAACAGTTCGATTTCCTGGTCAACAATGCTGGAACTAGCTTCCATCAGTCCTTTGCCGAGACGACCAAAGAAGACTTCGACCGCTTGATGAATGTCCACCTAAAGGACGTTTTCTTCCTAACGCAGAAACTGCTGCCACTAATTAAAGATGGAGGACGAATCGTTAATATTTCATCGGGTCTGGCTCGATTTACGATACCAGGATCTTCCGCTTATGCAGTCATGAAGGGAGGAGTCGAGGTGTTGACCCGATATTTGGCGAAGGAACTAAAGGAACTAGGTGAAAGGCAAATTGCCGTCAACACGATCGCCCCTGGCGCGATTGAAACAGATTTTAGTGGTGGCGCAGTGCGGGACAATCCAGAGATGAACGCCTTTGTCGCCTCGCAAACGGCTTTAGGTCGAGCAGGATTACCCGATGATATTGGAGGTGCGATCGCTTTTTGCTTTCTGAAGACAACCGATGGGTAAATGCCCAAAGAATTGAAGTCTCTGGCGGTATGTTTCTCTAGTTCCAACCTATCTGCTGCCAAAAATCTTACTTTTTGGCAGCCATATTAGCTATTTTTTGCTTGCTGCATTAGCTTGACAAAATTAGCAAATAAATAATCTGCATCGTGAGGACCAGGACTAGCTTCAGGATGATACTGTACTGAAAAGAAAGGTAGGGTTTTATGGCGCAATCCCGCTACAGTTCTATCGTTGAGATTAAGATGAGTTATTTCTACATCTGCCCCTAAAGATTTTTCGGCGATCGCAAAACCGTGATTTTGACTAGTAATCTCAATCTGCTGTTCTTTCAAGCCTGCGGGCTGATTTAAGCCACGATGTCCAAACTTGAGCTTAAACGTCTCGGCTCCCAAAGATAAGCCCAAAATTTGATGACCCATACAAATCCCAAAGGTCGGCTTGTTGGCTTTTAATAGTTCTTTAGTAGTAGCTATGCCCTCAGTAACAGCAGCAGGATCGCCAGGGCCATTCGAGAGAAAAATACCATCAGGATTATGAGCCAGTATCTCCTCACTAGAAGTATTAGCAGGAACAACAATTACTTTACAGCCATAGCTTGCTAAACGGCGCAGAATATTGCGCTTAATTCCAAAGTCAATTGCCACCACTGTTAAAGAATTATTTTTATCCATAGCAGGAGCAAACTCCCAGTTCGTATCAGTTTCTTCAGACCACTGGTAGACTTCTGGAGTAGTCACTTCTTTGACTAAATTTAAGCCAATCATATCGGGTGCTTGACGGATTAAATTTAGCAACCCTTCAGGGTCAAGAATTTCTGTGGAAATTCCCCCGTTAATCGCGCCATAATCTCGCAATTTCCGTGTTAAAGAGCGGGTGTCAATGCCATAAATACCAGGAATATGCTTTTGTTTAAGATAGTCAGGTAAAGACTGAGTAGAACGCCAATTGCCAGGACGATAAGTGATATTTCGGGCAATTACTGCTTTTGCCTGCACAATACTAGATTCTTCATCAGCAGGATTGACTCCTGTGTTTCCCAACTCAGGATAGGTAAAAGTAATAATTTGACCAGAGTAGCTAGGATCGGTCAAAACTTCTTGATATCCCGTCATTCCTGTATTAAAAACTACCTCTCCTACCGCAGTTGTCTCGGCACCAAAAGACCAGCCATGATAAGCAGTTCCATCAGCGAGAACCAGTAAAGCTGGTTTGGTATTTGGTTTGAGCATATTGACCATTGATTTACGAGCTTGACTAAATTACTGTGACCACAAAATAATCTAGCAGTTATCGGTAAAGATAAGATGAACTATTTCTTTGATTTACTCAGGCTTTTAAAATCTTTACTGTAGTCATAGTTACTAAGACCTGCCCAACAAGATAAACTGTTCAGATAGGTAGATGACATAGTTAAAGAGATTTAACTTAGTCTTTCTATAATAGATATTGACATCACAGCCAAACTAGCGCGAATTTGATTAAGAAAGCATGAGTCCTAGAAAACTAACCGAAAACGATAAACAAGAGATTCTTCAGCTATATCGTAACTCCCAAGCAACCACCTCAACATTGGCAAACAATTATGAGGTAAGCAGTTCGACGATTAGTCGCTTTCTTAAAAACAAACTATCCACTTCAGAATATGAAGATTTAATTCAGCAAAAACGTTTAGCACGTACCCCTAGAGGTGAAAAATCCTCTGAAAAAGAGCCAAAAACTAAGACAAAATCTCCTCAAATTGAGCCAGATAACTCTAAAGAGGATGCTACTGCTGAAGTCTTAACTCCTACAGTAAAAGAAGCAACTGTCAAGCCTAAAGCTGAATCAAAACCATCTGTTCATCGCCGTCGCCGTTCCAACGTTACCGAAGAACCTATAGTTGCAGAGGTTGTTCCGACACAGACTGAAGTTAATCAGCCTGAAGAATTGGTAGAAGACCAGACAAGCAACTCAGAAGAACCCTTGACAGACAAACAACCTAATAAATTAATAATTGATAAACAGCCTCGTGGCATCACCAAAAACTCAAGCAAAGACACTGAGGAATCAGCCTCTTATAAAAGCAATAGTTTAATTCTCAAAGCTGATCGAGTCGATCTTGAAGATGAGGACAATGACGATGACGATAATGGAGTAGACATCATTACTCTCAAAGAAATGCTGGGAGAAGACCTGGAAGACATCAATGATGATAACGATGATGATGATGATGATGATGATGATGATTGGGAAGATGATAACGAAGAGGGGATGACTTATCCCAGCAAGAGTTCAAACTTAAGTGACGTTCAGATTTTGCCTCTTTCTCAAGCCTCTTTTCCTAGAACTTGCTATTTAGTTATCGACCGCTCAGCGGAATTGATTGTCAAGCCTTTAGCCGA
Source organism: Waterburya sp. (assembly GCA_965218645.1). Classification (GTDB taxonomy): domain Bacteria; phylum Cyanobacteriota; class Cyanobacteriia; order Cyanobacteriales; family Xenococcaceae; genus Waterburya. Next base: position 791,180 of record OZ244627.1, read on the forward strand.
TTTTGCTGATTTGGGCGCAATTCCTCAAGCAGAAGTCAGGGAGACGACTTTGCCTGTATTTGATAATCATCGTATTGCTAAACGTTTTTCTCATCGTCGCGAGCGAGTAATCAAAGTTCCTGATGGACGTATGCTGCAAAAAACTTCCCATTATCTTCAATATAAGGGTATCACAAGATTACTAATTGATGGTCAGATTTATTCTTTATCTAACTAATTAGGATTCTAACTACTTTACTATTAAGCTATATGGATAAAACTGCAGTCGAAGCAACGAAAAAACTACAATTATTTACAAAGCTTCTGAGAGTTTAACGTAATGATAGTTATGATTGCAGACCAGCAAATTTTATCAGCCAAACAGGTTTGTCAAAGTTGTTTAATGGCAGATAATAGTGGTTTACCTCGTTGGTATAGTGGTCAGCTAGGCTGTGGAAAAGCTTTAGCAAAATCTACCCCAAGACAAGCTACAGTCTATGAATGTCAAATGGGGTTTAATGTTACTCTGATCGATTGATTGGCAAGCTTTGCCTTATCAAAATAATTTTGCCAGAGTCTAAATTTTGGCTGAAGCCGATCAAGAAGAGGATGTTTAATAAGCTGTAATTAAATAAAAACTTACTTACGATCTAAAAATTTTAAAACGCTCAGGCTAACTAATAACCATAAATAGCCAAAAAGATAGCCTCCTAAAACATCTGTCGCCCAATGAGCTTTGGTATAGATACTGCTAAAGCCGACTAATAAGACGATTATGGTGGCAAGAATATAAATATATTTGGTTGATTTAGGATATTGTGCAGCTAACAAAAAAGCGAGGTAAAAGTAGAAAACCAGATTTCCTGCTGCATGACCACTAGGAAAACTATCTCCGCCTAAATCGTGTACTAATCTAGGTTTTGGAGGACGAGAACGCCCAAAAATAGGTTTTAGGATTTCATCAACCAGTATTAAAATGCCCAGCGTAGCAAATGCTAGAGTTTTAGCTTCTTGCCAATATCGTTTACGAATCAAAAATATTAGGACAGCCAACACTAAAGATCCAGTAATATAAGTGTTACCAATATTGTAAACACCTATAAAAAAAAGATTTAATAATACTCGCCTTTGAGCCTGCAATATTGGCAAGATTTGCGAGTCAAACCGAGGATAATTGTGAGTAAATATTTGATAGCAAAGATGTGCGAAGGGAATAGTGCAAAGTAAAATAAAAAGAATATTTGCTTTGCTAATTTTGTACGAACTTTTCATCTCGTTAAAGTCTAATTGCAGAAATCTTGCTGTCGAAGGTTAAAATTTCAACAGTTTGTTTAAAAAACCAATATTTTTTTTGACATCTTCCCATAAAAAAACAACCAGATTACATTCAGTCTATTCTAGACTTTTTGCTGCAAAAATTAGCCAGCTTTTAACCTTTCCTTGACTAGTCTCTCAAAAACATGAGCAGATATATCTTACCTGAGTTGAGTCCGTTAGTTTCGCTCCCGCCTAATATCCAAATCATTACGCCAACAAAAGCGATCGCCCGACATACTCGCCAGCTTATTGTATCTACTTGTCAATCTCATTACAGCTTAGAATGTCTGGCGCAAAATATCGTCCGTCGTCAGGGATGGGGAATTGCTTCTACTCTATTAAGCCGTCGTTTACTGCAAAATGCGGTCACAAAAGTAATTAAAACCCAAGATACTGAAGGTACGGCTAAAGCTTATCTATCAACTATCAAAGATCTATTTCGTAGTGGTATAAATTTAGCTCAGTTGCAGCAAAATTGCGATCTCAAAATGCAGCAATTAGCAAATATGGCGATCGCCTATCAAAAACTGTTAAGACAGAGAAATAAGCTCGATAGTGCCGAACTTTATTGGCAGAGTTCAGCCCAAGCTGTTTACCAAAAAGTTTATTTATTTTATGGCTATTTTGCTCCAAATAAAGCTGAACTGACTTTGATAAATGCGATCGCCGCTCAGGATAGTATATTAGTGTTGCCCATAAATGAATTGTTGACTCAACAATGGGCGTTGGACTGGCTAAAAGCTCAAGGGTGGTCACAAAAAAACCAAATAGAGCAGCATTCAGGAATCAATCAACAGCTACAGCAGTGTTTTAAGCAAACAGGAAAATTGCCAGCAAGAGTTAGCCTTCAGGTTTTTCCAAATTTGCCAGAGGAAGTAAGAGGCGTATTGACTCAGGTAAAGATTTTACTGACTCAAGGGGTCAAAGCCAAAGATATTGTTTTAGTAACTAGAGACGAAAAACTATACGGCGAGACTTTAATCGATCTTGCCTGGGAATATAGTATTCCTGTGCGGGTAGGTTATGAAATTCCCCTAGAACAAACTCGCATAGGTGCATGGCTAAAACTATTGCTAGAGGTGATTAGAGACGACTTTTCTTTTGAAGCTACGGCTAAACTGCTAGCTCATCCTTTAGCTAAATATATGTCTGCTGAAATTTGGGCAGAAGCTAGACACCTACATCCTCATGGAGTCGATGCTTGGCAAAATTTAGGCGTAGACTTGAACTTGTTGAATCTAGAACACAATAGCTATAGTCGCTCAAGTTGGATTAAATATTTGCAGGATATTCTAGCTGCCTGGGATGTTTTGGAAAAAGGAAAATGTTGGGCAAAAGAAGTTGCAGCCTTTTATCGTTTTCAGGAAGCTTTAACAGAACTAGCCAATCCAGGGGCGCAAAAGTTAAGCAAACAAGCTTTTATTCAGGAAATAAACGAAATATTAGCTCTATTGACCGTTCCTGCTCAACCAGGTATAGGGGGAGTTGAATTATATAATCCCACTTCTTTACTAGGTACTAACTATCCCTATGTATTTGTTTTAGGCTGTGCAGAAGGAATTTTGCCGACAGCAATTTGTGATGACCCAATCTTAGATTTTCATAGTCGTAAACAGCTAGCCAAACAAGACCTAGAAATTGAAACCGCCGTAGATATCGCCCAAAGAGAAACCTTTTACTTTTATTGTCTGCTGGGTATTCCCACCTACAGTATTATTTTTTCTTATCCTGAATTAATTGATCGCAGTTTGGCTTTACCTAGTCCCTATTTAACCCGCCTGGGATTAAAAGTTACTTCCCAAGACTTGCCTCTTGCTAGTGTAGAACTAGCTCGACAATCATATCTACGTCAACCGAGTCTGTTGGATCGCTCAACACACGCATCATTGCTTTTGCCCCAAATAACTAAAGCTTGGCAAGTGGAGGCACATCGAGAAACGGGGAGTACACCCAATGAATATGAGGGAATGCTGGAGATTAAAATTGATCCTCAAAGCAATGTTTTTAGTGCTTCTCAGCTAACTCAGTTAGGTCAATGCCCTTTTAAATGGTTTAGTGCGCGGTTGCTCAAGCTCAAAGAATTAACCGAAGCCGAATTAGATCTTGATGCTGCTATGCGAGGCAACCTATATCATCGCTGTTTGGAACTATCTTTAGAACATATTAAAACTGCTGACGATCTAGCTAAATTCAACCAGCAACAACTGGTAAAAGCCTTTACCAAAGCAGAAGCGGAATTAAACTTAACTCAACTACCAGGATGGTCAGTTCAACGCCAAGAACATTTAAACTTACTGGCACTTAATTTAACTACGGCTGAATTTCTTCCCGATCAAAGGGAAGTCATCGCCAGAGAAACCAAATTTTCTACTCAATGGTACGGCTTAAACATCAGAGGACGAGTAGATAGAATTGACCGCACCACTACAGGCTTAACGGTAATTGATTACAAAACTAGTGGGGTAGTTCCTGCGGGGGTACAAGATGCCACGGGTAAAGCCGATCTCGATATCCAGCTAGCAATATATCAAGATGCGATCGCCAAAAAATACCCTGATGAAGCTACAGATGGCGCAGCATACTATTCTATAACTAAGCAAACTATTAGTCGTCCCCAAAAAGATGTTGAATCACTAGCTGCTTTTGCCGAACAGGTAAAAGCTCATTTAGAACAGGGACATTATCCCGTCGCCCCCGATATAGATCGTAAAGCCTGTCGCTATTGTGACTATGATTTGGTTTGTCGTCAGGGCAGTAGACAAAGTTATAGGAGCGAATAAAGTCATCGAGTTTTATTTTAGGAACTGACGTTTCGCAAAAGTTATCATATCAGGTATGCGATCGCCCTGTAGGGTGGGCAAATTAATAATTTAGATATTTGCTTAATTTTAAATTGTTGCCCACCAAAATAATATTTTATTTATTAATACGAACGATCGCTTTTATCCATCCTTTATTTAAATTGCGATCGCCTTTGTATGAAGATGATCGATAGGTACGATCGCCCTACCGTAGGGTGGGCAAAAAACAAATAATTAGCATGATTTATAATGTCTTTAATTTGCCCACCAAATAAAAAAAATTTTCTTTGATGCGATCGCTTTTTAAGCATATAGCAAACGACCTTTAGGAATAGGAATATCACGACCTAATTCTTGAGCAGTTTCAATCCATTCTTGAATTATAATCTCGGCATTAGTTACTGCTTCTACATAAGTCTGACCATCTGCCATACATCCTGATAACTCTGGAACTTCTACAATAAAAGCTTGATCGGAATAACTCCAATAAATAATTAGTTCGTATTTAATCGACATCACTATCTCCTAAATGATATTTGACTATGAGATTTCTAATTTGCTTAACTTGATAACCTTTAGCTTTGCTATTTTTGGGTTGAATGTTAATTATTTCTTCTATATTATCTTTAGTAAAAATATAATGGTCGCCTCTAACTCTTTCTTTAAATCCTAATTGATTTAGTATCATGCGCAACTCAGAAAATTTGATATTGTTATCTGATGTTCCTGAAAGAATTTTTTGCAGTAATTTTTCATATTTTCCCATAGTCTTATTTAGATCGCGATCGCACTCATGATTTTTCATAAGTATAATTGCATTTGCTATTATATATTATGTCAAAATAAACGGCGATCGCTTTACGTAGGATAGGCAAATTAAATATATTCTCGTGCCTTTATTCTCTAAAACTTTTGCCCACCAAAACAATTAATATTCCTCAATTAAATGGCGATCGCCCTGTAGGGTGAGCAAATTAATAATTTAGATATTTGCTTGATTTTAAATTGTTGCCCACCAAAATAATATTTTATTTATTAATACAAACGATCGCTTTTATCCATCCTTTATTTAAATGGCGATCGCCTTTGTATAAATATGATTGCCCTGTAGTAGGGTGGGCAAAAAATCAATAATTAGCATGATTTACAATATCTTTAATTTGCCCACCAAATAGAACAAACTTTCTGCAATTCTAATCGCTTTTTGAGCTTATAATTGATTGATTTTCTCTAGTTGCGATCGCCAGAAAAATCTAATCATCTTTTTTTAAGTTCTAATTCTAGAAATAAAAACCACCATGAATTAATTTAAATCAGATAAATGTAATTTAGCTTACAGTGATTTTGACTAATAAATATTTCGTCATCAAATGTCTCTTGATGGATGGGAAGTAATTACACCAGATTTAACTAATCCAGATTATGGACTCGATCCAGAATTAATTACAGGAAATACTTTTAAGCTCGAAGGAGATATTTTTGGTCTGCCCTTTGGCGATGCTAACGTAGCAGTACTTAAATCAGGAGATAATTTGCTACTTGCCTTTCGAGGTACTGAAATACCTGAAGGAGACGAAGGTTATTGGACGCGACTAGAAGAACACTATGATTTATTCGAGCCACTTTTTCAAGCACTTGATAATTATATTCAACCTGAGTTCGGGATAAGCCGAAACCCTCATGGTAAAAGTATTTGAAAAATAATATTTTGCGCACTTTTTTACTCTAGAGCTTCTGGAGAAAAATCTAAAAAGCTTAGAGCTTATGGCTTAGAGCTTATAGCTACCTCCGTTGACTCATTTTATTAACCCGAACTCAGGTTGAGCAACTTTATGAGCAGCAGCTCAAACTCATTACTCAGTATAAGAAAAACATGAAACAGAAGTTGGTCAAGCTGATAGACAAAATTCTTTTGCGTCAAAGAGCTTTGATTGAGACGGTCAACGACCAGTTAAAAAATATCTTTCAACAAGTCGATTAGAGATGCTTTCTGACCGAAAGCCTCTCTCGACTTCAAATCGAGCATTCGAGACATCGGAGTATCTGGAATTTTCTGGTTAATCTGATAGCGGGATTAATTGCTTATTGTTATTTACCGAACAAACCTTCGCGCTTATTTAGAGCCAAAAGGATTACTGGCTCTACCTCTGGCTGTTTTTTAATTTTGTCGAACTGACGTTGATACATTTAGCAACATTGAATTTGCTAATCTCTATGGTGGCGGTGGAGACAATCTAATTGATGCAACTGGTGCAACAAGCATTAAAACTTTTATCAAAGGCAACAGTGGCAACGATACTTTAGTTGGTGGTGCTAATAATGACAATATTGAGGGTGGCGATGGTAATGATCTTCTAATTGGCGGTTCTGGGGTGAATAGCTTAAGCGGAAATGGTGGTGCAGATATCTTTGTTCTGGAGTCAACAGAAGGTAGAGACGTAATTAATGGCTTTAGTGACGGTGTTGATTCATTAAACTTGGCTGGTTCAACCAGCTTTAGCGACTTGAATATCTTTAGCAATGCAGCAGGCACAGCAGTGATAATTAGAGACATTAGCAATGACAATCAACTCTTAGCGATTATTAATGATGTCAGTGCAGCAGCTATTACCGAGTCAGATTTTACAGATATCTAAAGATGGTGTTGCTGAATTGAGGTATGATTTTTCCAAAAGCGATCGCAGTTGCGGAGGACGCGACGTTAGAAGCTAATCCTTCAGGGCTTGCCCTTGTTATCCCATGTAGATGGGACGAATGGGGGTATCCTTTTGGACAAAGTTAGTTCTTTAGGGTATCTCCTTTTTTTAGTTTCACTAACAATCCAAGAACCTTAATGTCGCTGCAATTAGTGCGTAGCATCAGTTAGGAACTAGCTTTTCTTCTCATTTGAAATTGGTTAATTTGATTGCCAATAAGCTGATTTAACTTGCTAAACTTTCTGCTGCCTAAAAGCCATAAAAATCTTTTAATCTTGGCATTGAGAACACAAAAATAGCTATTCTTAACAACATAGGGTTGTTGTCCATGCCATTTTGTACCAGTATACTTTTTAATTTTGGTAAAGATTGCCGATCTAGGTGGGGAGTTTTTCTTCAATCTCCATTCTGGCTCTGAAATTAAAAATTGTTTTAAAACTAAACCAGTCCATAGCTGAGTATCGTCAATAATCATCTTTCCTCCCACCTTCAATTTTCGGTATGTATAATACCAATCAATAAATGGAATAGGAAACGCATGAGAACCATCAATTAAGACCAAATCTAGCTCATTAGCATTTAAAGACGGTAAAATCTTTTCTGAGACATCTATTTTAAAATCGATTTTATCAATATTTATCTGGTGTTTTTGGCAATATTCTTTGATGCGATTGACCTGTTTACAACATGGACTAATACAAGTATGATGGGAAGATTTAATAGCAAAAAGAATTGTACTAATTCCCGTACCTGTCTCCAAAGTTACAGAATCTTCATTGACGTTTTCATTGATGTAGTGAAGAACTTCGTCAGATAATTGCCAGGAGGTAAGTTGACCTGAACCTTCTTCATGGATCGAGGGAGGATTTTCTAATAGATTCTGTAATTTTGTCATGTTGATTACTAACTATAGATTATTAGTTATGATGATCCTAATAATTGTACGGGACATTAATAAAAGTATATTAGCGTTTAATATAAAAGGTTAAAATTAGTGAAAATACCTAAGTTTATCCGTAAGCAGCTTGATTTTTGACCGAACAAGAATTACTTTTTAAGCTGAACTTAGGTTCAGTTAGATTTTCACTGACTGCACTTTGATCAACTTGGCTAGATTACCCACAACAAATGTTAATTGTTAGAGTAATACAGCCTAAACCTATTGAGATACATTATTAAGCTAATGATGAATTTAACTCAGAAACTAGCAACCGGTGTAGCTCAAGCATTTCCTGATGCTATTTTCTATAAAAAGACTACTGAAAAAGTAGTTGCTTTAACTATTGATGATGCACCCTGTTCTCAGGATCGAGAAGATTTTGGTACTAAACTGATTTTAAAAGCGATCGCGACGCATAATCAGCAATATAGTCATTTAGAACCAGCTAGAGCTACCTTTTTTATCATTAGCAGTCATTTGTGTCCAGATTCGCAAATTATACCCGAAATCATCGCTAATGGTCATGAAATAGGCAATCATGGTGTTATTGATGAGACTCATGCGTGGTTGACTCCCCAACAGTTTGAACAACAGTTAAAAGAGGCTCATGAAAAATTATTAGAGCTGACGGGGAATAATGAGATTCGCTGGTATCGCCCTGGAAGAGGCTTGTATAATCAAAAAATGCTCCAGGCGATTGCCAATTTAACGGCAGCAGAAAACTACGATCTCAGGCTAGTGCTGGCTTCGATGATTCCTTTTGATACTTTCGATTTTGCTAATCATCCTTGGTTAACGGCGATGTATACCAGACAGATAATTTTTCCTGGGGCAATTTTAGTCTTTCATGCTAATTCGTTGAAAGTAGCCCGAAATACGGCGATCGCTCTAGAAACTATTTTAAGAGATTTGAGAGAAAGAGATTACCGTATCGTCACCGTCAGTGAACTGTTAGATAAAGATTAAATTAGCTTTCTGTTAGAGGTATAAATCTTTAGATAGAAGCGATCGCATCTGTATTTAGCTTAGTTTCTAACTAGAGCAACTATATTTATCAACTACATGACTTATACAGACACAAAAGAGCAACCTCTCACTATCGAGGGAATAGATGAATCAGCTATTGTTAATTACTTTGCAACTATCAATAGAGAAGAGTTTGAATTAACTGCTGAACTATTTGCAGAAGCAGGAGAACTATTAGCACCTTTTGAAAAGCCTATCATTGGTAGAAGTGCGATCGCATCTTATCTAACTAAAGAAGCCAAAGGAATGCAGCTACTTCCAAAACAAGGAGAAAAAACAACTAAAGATGAGCTAGAACAAATAAAGGTAAGGGGAAAAGTCAAGACGACTTTGTTTAGCGTTAATGTAGCCTGGCACTTTAGCTTAAATACTCAGCAGCAAATTACTCAAGTACAGATCAAGTTATTAGCATCACCACAAGAATTACTAGGTTTACAGGCAAAAAAGCAAGACAAGTAACATTGATGTTGCTTAATAGAATCTAAAATTTCAATTTACTATCTTTTTCGCTTACTTTTAGAAACTCTATAGCCATTGAACGTTACCACATCTATCTGTGGTTGAAGCTTATTTTAAATATTTATCTGTCTTTATACAGTTACTTTTAAACGTAAAAATATATAGCTTAGTTATTAATGGCTTTGTACTTTTGCAAACAACCAAAGCTCTTAAAAATATAATATTGGAGACAAATAAATAATATGGCTACAGCAGCTTCAGATCAAAACGTCACCCAAGCATTAAACAGCTACAGTAATTTATCTACAGATGAAAAATTAGCTTTACTCTGGTATGTTTATACTAAAATGGGGGAATCTGTAACCCCCGCAGCACCAGGAGCAGCAGCAGACGAGATTGCTGAAGGATTGTTCAATCAAGTTAAGGAATTATCTCAAGAAGAACAGTTGGAAGTACAACGTAAGATTATTGAAGGACAAGACAGCTTGATTTCTCGCGAATATGGCTCTTTGAGCGAAAATACTAAGCTATATTTCTGGTATCGTTTGGCTCAAGGAATGGAGGCTGGAACTATTATTCCAGTACCTGATGATTACAAACCTGCTGGTAGTGTGACAGAATTGCTATCTCAAACGGAACAAATGGAATTTGAACAGCAAATTACTTTCCTAAGAGATGCAGTAATAAATGCTGGCGCACAACCAAAATCTGGTGCAGGAGTGTAAATTGACGATCATTTAATTACTAGATCGTTTTCTAATTTTAAGGCTATTAGCTAATTGCTAGTAGTCTTTAGTTTTTTACGTAATTAAGATGAATTATTAGTTAATTTCAAGTTATCACTTTGGGAGGATATTTAATTTATATATTTGACTTTAAATAATATAGACAACCACAATATTTAAAGGAAAAAAAGTTAGTGAATACACCAGATCTTGGCGAACAAGCACTTAGTAAGGCAGTAGAAATTGGATTAGAAAGCCAGCTAGATGAAGTAGACAATTTGGATGTAGATATAAGAGCAGATCCCCTAGATTTGACTCAAGGAAAGCTAGAATCTGTCATCATCGACGGCAAAGGTATGGTGATGAAAAAAGAGCTAAGAGCAGAGAGATTGATCCTACAAACCGATAGTATTGAGATCGATCCTATGAAAGCTGCCCTCGGCAAGATTAAGTTAGAGACTTCCACTAATGCTGAAACTAAAGTAGTTTTACTAGAAACCGATTTACAGCAAGCGTTTAATTCTGAATATATTAAGGGTAAACTCAAAAATCAAAAAGTAAATTTGGACGGTGAAACAGTTACCGTTAATGCTAGTAATGTGAAGTTTGCTTTACCAGGAGAAGGAAAAATTAGCCTCAAGGCAGAACTTGAAATAGTAGAATTGCAGCAGGTAAAGCAAATTGCTCTTTTAGCCAAACCAACTATAGATGAACAGGGTAATAAAATTGTTATCGAAGACGTAGAGTATCCAAATGGTGAGAACACAGATCCTCAATTAACAGAAGCTTTGTTGCGTAGCACTGAAGAATTATTAGATCTACGAAATTTTGAACTTGGTAAAATGACTGTACACATCGATCGACTTAATATAAGTCAAGGAAAAATAACTATGGCTGCTCGCACTGAAATTAAGGAGTTTCCTAATAGTTAAAGTGTAATTTTTCATGCCAATCGCGGTAAAGCAAACCCGCATCCCCAGATCTAACAGAGAGGGGCGAGAGGTAATACTCTCCCTCGACTCTACCAAACTGCTTGGCTTCGCAGCGTCCCTCGCCATCAAAATAACCATTTTTATTGTTTTATGTGAGTGTCTCCTGCTATAACTGCTTCGTCAGTCATGAGCCATTTTTGTAAGTAAGCCTTCAGCAGTTCTCTTAACTTTTTTCTGATTTCCTTAACTTGTGATCGATGTTCTGTAGGCAGTTAGTTTGCACAGTCTTCTCTGCATCTTTAAACAGAGTTTAATAGGTGACTTGAGCATCTCAATTTAAGGCTTTTAGCATTACGCACTCACCAACGCCCACATTACTAATATTTTGCACAAATTAGATGTGAGCGATCGCACTCAAGCTGTTGTTGCTGCCTACCAACGTGGAATTGTCGATCTTTGAAGCAGTTACTCATTCACCAATTGCCACCCACGTAACACTTCGGCGACACTCCAAGCCTGAGCATACGCACCTCTGGGAACAAAAGGCGCATCGCCATCAAAGATTTCGTTAATGCTTCCCAAACAACCATTCTGTAAATGATCTGCCATTGGTTCAATAAAACTACGAGCTAGTTTAGGACTGTTATATACTCGCAAATGAGCCTGTACAAAATGACCAATTAACCAGCCCCAGGTAGTTCCCTGATGATATGCCCCGTCTCGCTTATAGCGATCGCCACCATAAATGCCCACATAATCAGGATGATCTTGAGAAAGCGATCGCAATCCATAAGAAGTTAGTAGACGTTGAGCAACAACATCCACCACTTGTTTTTGCTGTCGGGCATTTAGAAGCGGTGAACATCCTTCGCCCAAAGAATAGTCTTTGCTGGTAACAGGTAACGAGACGGCAAAAATCTGATTGGGACGTAGAGCATCATCATTACCATCAGGGGTATCCAATACGTCATAGCAGTATTGCCGATCTTGATTCCAGAAACGTCCGAAGCCCTCTCTTGTTTTGTCAGCCATTTCTAGAAATTCTGTCTGAGACTTATTAAGATAGCCAGCAAACTGAGACATAACAATTAAAGCGTTATACCAAAGGGCATTTACCTCAATTGGTTTGCCAATGCGGGGTGTAACTACCCAATCATCTACTTTGGCATCCATCCAGGTTAACTGAACTCCCGTTTCTCCTGCGTAAATTAAACCATCGGTGTCGAGATGAATATTGTAGCGACTTCCGCGACGATGCCAGTCAATAATCTCAGCTAAAGCAGGAAAAAGCTCAGTTAATAGCTGTTTATCTTGAGTATGAGCGTAGTAATCTCTAATAGCTTCAAAGTAGCATAAAGTAGCATCAACGGTATTATATTCAGGGGTTTCTCCGCGATCGGGAAATACATTGGGCAACATTCCTTGGTCAATATATTTGGCAAAAGTACGCAAGATAACTTTAGCTATTTCAAAACGACCTGTAGTGAGGGTCAATCCTGGTAAACTAATCATCGTATCCCGTCCCCAGTCAGCAAACCAGGGATACCCCGCAATAACGGTTTTACCTTGGGATCGATCTGCCAAAGGGCGATCGACAATAAACTGGTTCGCTGCTAAGACCAATTGTTCGACCCAACTAGGTATAGTTTTAGATTGATTATTTTTACGAAATAACTCAATTAACTCTTGTTCTCCCAGTCTCCCAGTCTCCCAGTCTCCCAGTCTCCCAGTCTCCCAATCTTCAGTACTGGCAGCAATTGTCATTGACTCACCTAACTTGAGAGTAACGCTACAGTTTCCTGCATATAAATGATCTTCAATACTATTCAAGCCTCGGTATTTTTCTATTGCCAAAGCAAAATTTTTGTACCATTCGTGGTTAATCTGCCAACTTACTATTTCTTGCTCTCTTACCCCAGACAAATATAGATCCGTAGCATCAGCAGATGCCTTAACTCTGATACCCTGTTGTTGATTAACAATTTCAAAATGGCGATCGCTGTTACCAGTGCTACTATGGCGATCGCGATAATTAACTAAAGCTTTGAGAGAAAGAGTCAAGGGTAGAGTACCACGCAGCATCTTGTAACGAATATAGGTCGTATTTTCTCCCTGCTGCATCCAGATTCGCTTTTCAAGCTTCGCGTCGCCGCAAGCATAAATCCATACAGGTGTCGTCCCTTCTAAATAGAATCTTTCTAAATATTTATAACCGTGAGGAGAGACTACATCATTCACCCAGCGATTAGTATGCAGAGGGTAAGAATTACTGTCATAGACGACAGTTTCATCGAGTTTAGCTAGTAATAAAGTTATGCCAGAAGGTGGCTCTAGAACAGCCAATAGTAAGCCGTGGTAGCTTCTAGTTAATAATCCCGACACAGTACCAGAGGCATAACCACCAATGCGATTAGTTACCAACCATTCTCGCTGTTCGGCTACATTTAAGTCCCCGCAAATTTCTCGACCAAATTTTAGATTCATTTTAATTTAAGTGAAGCTTCACATCATTAACTTTGGCGGTGTGATAAACAAACATTGTCTCAAAGTTGAATTCAGTCATTAGCATTTTTGAGATATGTTTACTTATCAGATGGCTTTGATTAGTAAAATTTCCAACTAGTAGCAATATAATCCAATTAAATATTGAATTTCTTTTCTTTTCTTGCTTTTCCTGGTCTTTTATTGCCCTATTATGTAAAAAAAGGAGCAGAACAGATGGATTAAGCTACATCTAACTCTAATTCTAAATTATTGCTGGTTTGGAGCAAGCACTTGAAAATACTTAAATGCGACGGTCCGATCGCTTTTTCTGTACCGATGCTAAAGTTTTATTCAAAGTTGAGTCATTCAAAAATTACAGGAGATAAATCATGAGCGAACTAATCGTAGTTGGTTTTGATAACGAACTAAAGGCTGATGAAGTGCTACACAAGTTAGGAGATATGCAAAAAGAGCATTTAGTCGATCTAGATGATGCCGTAGTCGTTATTAAAAACGAAAAAGGAAAGGTCAAGGTAAAACAGTCTTATGACTTGGTTACATCAGGTGCGCTCAGCGGTGGTTTTTGGGGTTCGCTAATCGGACTTCTATTTCTCCATCCCCTCTTAGGAGTTGCAGCAGGACTTGCTACTGGAGCTTTGAGCGGTGCCTTAACCGATGTTGGGGTTGACGACGAGTTTATCAAAGATTTAGGCAAAACCATAGAACCAAGTACATCGGCTTTATTTCTCTTAGTACGCAAAGCTACTCCTGATAAGGTTTTAGAAGAATTACGTCCCTATGGCGGAAAACTGCTACGAACTTCTCTCTCAAAATCAGATGAGGCAAGTTTAAAAGCTGCTTTAGAAAAAGCAAAAGTCGAGGCATAGTCTTTTTTGGCGTTGGTGATTTAGCGGACGAGCGACTCGTTCAAGAAATGAGGTGACGTGCAGAGCGGTTCTGTCCGTAGCTCTTAGCTTTTTTTATTTAGTTTTAAGATCTGAAAAAATCAAAAATCATCCCTAGATTCACCAACGCCTAAGTTTTACTTAAAAACAAAGGTAAACTTGATTCAATCTACACTCGCTTTTCTAAGTACTGACCAATAGTAATCTCTTGTCCTGCGCGGGAAATAATAGTTTGTCTAGTGCGATACTTACTACCAACTAACTTGATTTCTTCTTCAAAGATGTTGGAATTATACTCGGTACGCAAACTCATAGTGTCTGGATTAGTAAAAGAACAAACAGCGATAATAGGTTTGGGGGTGGCAAAACCGCGATCGCGATATAGTATATTACCTTTTATCCCAAACACAGTTGAACCAGTAACAGGCTTGCGGCTTTCACTGGTGTAGTTGCTTTCCCAAGTAACTTTAGTTCCACAAACTAACGCTGATAGATCTTCTAATTTATGGCTTTGAGCTAATTCAGCTAACTCTGGTGAGCCTTGTTCTAAAAATGAAATATCAAGTAAGCTTTCTACCTCTTGAGGTTCTGCGTCTTTGTTGAGACTATAGTAGCGTCTGTGGGAATTCCAACTACCTGCCGACTTACGGAAAAAATCGACTGCTAAAGACTCTAAGGCAATATTTGTTGTTTCCGCAAATACCATTGAAAAACCTCTTTATTTTTTTTGATTAATTTATATATCGGTCTTTATGTCAAGGAAAAAGACTCTTTGCGTAATATTTCTTAATTTATCACAAATTCATGTTACCGCCACTCTTTCTTTGGTTATAGTTTCTTGATAAATTTATTTATCTATATTCGTAATATTTAGTATGTCTAATTATCAAAATCTTTTTGTAAAGCTAGTTACAAGTTTGGCGATCGCAGTTATCATTAGCTTGTGCTTTATATCTCCTGCAACTGCCGTCACTCAAAAACTACAGCTTAATAGCGCAACGGGTTACATAGTCGAAACAACCTTTAGCTACGATGAAAACCAAACTCCGATCGCGATTAAAGAACAGGGAGTAGGTAAGACAAATGCCATAGATTCAATGAAAGTCAGTTTCTATAAGCCTTCTGGTGAACTAATTGCCAGCTACGACAATATTGTTAATGGGGTTTCTCAGGGCAGCTATTTTGAATTCAATTTTGATCCTCAAACCCAACAATTATCAGGAAATATAGATCTAGGTGGAGAGTCAATAGGAGAAATGTACTTAAAAGGAAAAATTGAGCAAGGACTATCTTTGATTGAAGTGGAGACAACAGGAGAAGAAAAGATAATTGATCGAGTTTATCGATAAACTGTGAATATTACCCTGTCTCAAAAATTTTAGCAGCATTAG
Source organism: Waterburya sp. (assembly GCA_965218645.1). Taxonomy (GTDB): domain Bacteria; phylum Cyanobacteriota; class Cyanobacteriia; order Cyanobacteriales; family Xenococcaceae; genus Waterburya. Next base: position 806,835 of record OZ244627.1, read on the forward strand.
TAATTATTTAATTATGGAGCGACGTTCTATACTCAAATGGCTAGGAGGTTTTACAGCAGGAATTTTACTTGCCTCAAAAACTAATGCTCAAAGCGATCCGTATTAGCGATCGCGCGATCACACTTAAGTTAGTTTTATTGATAATTTTGCTAATGACAACAGGCTTGGACACAAACAGGAATTATTCTCATTTGTATCCGAGCTTGATTTATTCTATAGCTTGTCGTCGGGTTCTGCACTAAATATTGCAACTTTAATAATTTGATTTAACTCAGGGAAATTCCTGCGGACTGGAGTGCCATTTCCATAAAGGTGTCGTGAGTGCTGCGTATTTCTTCGTCTTTTTTTTGTTTTCTTTGTACAAAGTTACCGTCTGGCTGTAGTTCCCAAGCTTTACGGTTGTCTGCCAACATCACTCCCAAAATTTCCTGTAGGTCTTTAAAAATTTCAGGAGATTCGATAGGTGTTACCGCTTCGACTCGACGACTTAAATTGCGAGTCATCCAGTCAGCACTACCAATATAAATCTCTTCCTTACCATTGTTGTGAAAATAGAAAATACGAGAATGTTCTAAAAAACGCCCAATGATACTAATTACGCGAATATTATCGCTTATTCCAGGCGTGCCAGGACGTAAACAACAAATACCTCTGACAATTAAGTCTATTTCTACCCCTGCTTGAGAAGCCCTATAAAGAGCTTCAATTACCTGTTGATCGACCAATGAGTTCATCTTGGCTACAATACGCCCAGTTTTTTTCTGACAGCAATTTTCGGCTTCACGGTCGATCATTTCCACCATGCGTCCTCGTAAGCTAACAGGTGCAACTAGTAGCTTGCGATAAGACTTTTGCCGTGAATAACCAGTTAAGAAGTTAAATAAATCGGTTAAGTCTGCCCCCAATTCTTCTCGACAGCTCAAAAGACCAATGTCAGTATAAATTTTTGCCGTTTTGGGATTGTAGTTTCCCGTGCCGATGTGAACATAACGGCGTATTTTTTCTTTTTCTTGACGTACCACTAAAGTAATTTTGGTGTGGGTTTTGAGTCCTGTGACCCCATAAACCACATGAACTCCTGACTTTTCTAGCTTTTTCGCCCACAGGATATTATTTTCTTCATCAAAACGTGCCTTAAGCTCAACTAAGACTACCACCTGCTTATTATTTTGTGCCGCTGCGATTAAAGCTTTAAGAATTGGTGAGTCTCCTGAAGTACGATACAAGGTCATCTTGATCGCCAAAACATCAGGGTCAGAGGCAGCTTCGGTTATAAAGCGCAACACTGTATTGCTAAAGGAATGATAAGGATGATGAACAAAAAGATCTCCGTGGCGGATGACGTTAAAAAAGTTTTGTCCTTCACCGCTTTCTTCGCCTTCATTTTCTTTTAACCAGCTAAGACGGGAAGGAAGTACGGAATTCCAAGGTTCATCTTTTAGTTCAGGCAAAGGTAATCCTAAAAAAGACATTAAGTCTCCTAGACTTAATAAACCATCAATATCATAAACATCGTTTTCTTCTAAAGCTAATTCTTGAATAATTGTCGAGCGAAGTTCGGCAGGAATAGAAGCTTCAATTTCTAACCGTACTGAAGAACCGCCAATGCGCCGTTTTTGTAGTTCTTTTTCGATCGCCAGTAGTAAATCATCTGCTTCATCTTCTTCTACAGATAAATCGGCATTACGAGTAACCCGAAAAGCATAAGACTCTAAAATATTCATACCTGGAAACAAATACTCTAGATTATGGGTAACGATCTGTTCCATCGGCACGCCAGTCCAAATCCCCTCTTTGCCTCGATGTTTTTGTCTTAATTCTTCGGGAAAAGTTACAAAGCGGGGCAATACAGGAGGAATTTTGACCCTAGCAAACAACTCTTGCTCTAAGGAAGGATCTTTTAACACTACAGCTAAATTTAAGCTGAGATTAGAAATATAGGGAAAAGGATGAGACGGATCTACCGCCAAGGGAGTCAAAACAGGAAAAATATAGTCTTCAAAAAATTGATTGATATGGGTTCTTTGTTCTTGATTTAGATCTACATAATTAAGCAGATATACCCCAGACTTGGTAAGCTCTTTTTTTAAAACTTTTTCAAAATGCTGATGCTGTTCCTCAATCATGGGGGTGAGAGTTTCGGCGATCGCTTCTAACTGCTGCTGAGGATTACGTCCGTCCATAGACAGCTTAGTTACTCCTGCTGCCATCTGTTTTTTTAGTGCTGCCACCCTAACCATAAAAAACTCGTCTAGGTTAGAGCTAAAAATTGCCATAAACTTGAGACGTTCCAATAATGGTGTCCTTTTGTCTAATGCCTCAGCCAAAACTCTGCGGTTAAACTCTAGCCAGCTTAATTCTCGATTGAAATAATACTTGGGGTCATCAAGATTAATTGCTTTATCAACGGATTTGGTATTGGTCATTGCTTAGTGCTTTAGGAGTTTGCCGATATAGTCTTAGGATATTTTACACAACCTATCTTTAAAATATTGCTCAGATAGAATTGTTTTATCCCTCTATAGTAAGACTTACTTTTTAAGCTTTAGTTAAAGTGGCACTAATAGTTTGAGTCGTTGAGCGAAATAGTTTGGAGTCGGGCAAAGATTTGAGAGAATTAATCAAAAATATTCAAATATACAATACTTATTCTCAAGTTATCTGTCATAGTTAATTTAACGCCATACTAGTTAATTATCTTTATTCTAAGAAAAACTCAGATTTGATAGCTGTAAAGCTTAATCTTTAAAGCAGACATCATAATAATTAAAAGAAATAATTTATATTAAAATTTTAAAGTTCTCTTACTCTTGTTTTCTATAAAGATTTTATGAAGATAAGATATTTTTTGTATTATTTGCTTATGTTAATTAATATAAAATTGTATGAGTATAATATTAATATATTGCATTTCTAAATTTGTTTACAGCACTCAATGTAAAAATACTATACAATAAGGTGAGGGTAACAACATTAATCTATAGCTAAAGCTCAATTTAAATATATTTAAGATTAGCAAACAATATTTTTATCGTTTTATCTTGCTGCTTACTCTATAGTAAGTTAATAGCAATTGCATCCTCAAAAGTTCTTAAATATTTTGCAACAGTCAATAACTAAACTCAGTTAAATTTGCTTTTTATAAATTAAACTAGAACAGTATCTTTAAACATTTTATTGTTTAAAAAATAAGTAATTTTAGCTCTATGGCTTACAGCATTTATAAAAGCTAAGTATTTTTGTATTTAAAGTGAAAATTTATATTCCGCTTCTATATTCGGAAAAAGTAAAAAGACCAGATAGAAAATATTTCTTGAATAATATTATTGGAGAAGATTTTTTAATTTTACTGCTATCCTTTGCTTATTCAAGTTCTCACCTGCCGCTAGATATTCTTGGCTTATTCTTTTTGCAAATAGCTTTTTGGTGTATTTACGAACTGGGTTATATAGAAAACGACATAATTGGCGAAAAATTTGAGCATAAAGCCGTTCTTTCTTATAATTACAAATGCTATGAATACTCGTTCAGGCTTTGGCAGCCTTGGGTATGGTCTTTAGCACTATCTTTTTTCGGCATTCTTGCCATCTCCAAGGATCAAGGTATTAGAAATAGCGCGGGAATAACAGCTTTTCATGAATACGGATATGACTTAAGCTGGATTTCTCAAGAATTAGTTTTATGGATTATTTTTTTACTAACCTTAAGGTTTTTATTTCACGTATATAACAAGATTAATAAACAGAGCCGAGTTTGGTTTTATTCATTATTACAAGCCTGTCGCTACTTAGGTTTTTTGGCAGTCATGACTACTAATACTGTTGGCTTAATGCTGTTAGTTAGCAACATTGTAACTCGCTCAATTCAGTATATATTGTATCGTTATTTAGGCGGCAAAAATAGCAGCTGGCCAATGGATTTTCCTAGATACTTTTTTTGCTTATTAATCTATCTTTTATTAATCGGCTCAATAGCTGCCAATGAACGTGACTTATCTTTGATTATGAACCCTCAAGTGTTTTTGATCGCCGCTTTTTGCGTGCTAAGAGGTGCTAAGCATTTTTATAACGTTTTTATACGCTTTCTTCCCGTGAGTGAAGATGGTTCTAGTCATGTTACCCTAACTAAAAAGTAAAATTATCAGTAAAATTATCTAAATTATGTTTTAGTTTGTAATCGATAAACCAAATCATTAAAAGGTTGCCAATTATTATCTTCACTAATAGCTTGCCATACGGATTCAATAGCGGGACGTAGTAAAGCAGTGGGAGGATTATAAAATAATAAGCGATCGCCTATCTTTTCCATTTCTGCTATTGGTAATTGGTTTAGACATTCATGGTACGAGCTACGCCAGCGATCGCTTATTTGCTGAGTAAAAATAGCATTTTCTAAAATCAAATTACTATCTTCTCGCCAACCATAGTTAAATTCTTCAGCTAAGGCAATAAAAAAGCCATGATAGCTAATATCAGTATTTTTTAACAATTCAATAGTTTGAGTTAATAACTGAGAGTAAGATAATTCAAAAGAGGCTTCAACAAGTCGATTGCGAGACAATAGCTCTTTGTTGGAAACCAACAAAGAGCTATTGTCGAGGGCAGAGTTGCTTTGTGACCGCCTTTCTCTCTCAACTTCAAATCCTAGCTTTTGCAACATCAAGTTTCGATAATGTTCTTGATAACAATCATCGAATTGCGCCAACCCAGCCTCAAGCTCTACTTTGTCTGTAATCATTGCTAAAGGTAATTGCAGCATCTCTAAATTAAATTTACAGATATATGGTTGATTCCCATAGCTGTAGCGTCCACCATAGTCAAAGCTGGCTGCTGTAAAACGATCATCATAGGTGGGGATAAAAGCATAAGGACCATAATCAAAGCTTTCCCCTGTAATTGACATATTATCGGTATTGAGTACGCCGTGGCAAAAACCTGCTGCCATCCATTGTGCTGCTAGTTGGGCAACTTTAAGAACTAACGTTGCGTAGAATTGATAATATTTAGCTTTAGTATCAGGAATATCAGCATAATAGGTAGCAACAACGCTATCTAATAGCTTCTCAATCAAATCTGGACGCTGAAGGTAATGAAGTCTTTCAAATGTGCCAAAACGAATATGAGAACTACTAAATCTTACCATTACCGAAGATCGCGTGGGGGAAGGTTCATCACCACGCCATAAAGATTCTCCTGTCTCAATTAAACTTAAACCACGAGAAGTTTTCACTCCTAATTGGTGTAAGGCTTCGGCTGCCAAAACTTCTCTCACTCCACCTTTAAGGGTCAATTTGCCATCAGCAGTACGGGAGTATGGAGTTCTACCTGAGCCTTTAGTCCCCAGATCATAAAGGTTGCCGTCTTTCCTTCTTACCTGTCCGTATAGAAAGCCTCTACCATCACCTAAAAAAGGGTTGTACGCGCCAAATTGATAACCATGATAGCGTAAAGCTAAAAAAGGGCGTACTCCTGAGAATTTACCAAAAGCTTCAATAAAATTAGCATCGTTAACATTGGCTGGCTGTAAACCTAATAAAGGTAACAATAAATCGTTGCGAAAACGTAGATAGTGAGAGGGAAACTCATCCGCTGCCACTACATCATAATAATCATTTCCCAAATTCTCCATTACTGGTTCGTATTCAAGATTGAAAAGAGGATTGGGATTAATTTCCATATATAGTTACAAGATTAGACAATTAACTGGCTTTAGAATTAATGTATCGTCTAATCACCCAGCTTACTTAACTTATTTACCTCAATGGCAGACCCTATCATGTATCAAGAGGATGGCTATGTTGTCCTCGAATCAGATCGCTCAGAACAATTTATGACCGCCGATGAATTAAAAGCCAAACTGATTAATCTTTTGTTATTAGAAGAAGTAATTATTCCTAGAGAATTAGAGCAATTTGATTCTCTGGAACTGCAGTCACAGCACTTGTTAGATAATTATTTTGAATTAGATATAGGCGCGGATCGATATTTACAGTGGTATGTAGTGCGTTTAAATAACCTGAATTCGACATGATCGAACAACAGGAGGGGTGGACAATCCTTTAGGCTCTAAATCAAGAAAGACTTTTGGCGATAAATAGGCGTATACAATCAACCTAATCTATTTAAAATTTATATACAGGTGCTTCTATAGAGCGATCTTTTATATCTCCTTGATTGCCCCAACTTCTATTTATAATTACATCTTTTTTATCTGATTCCGAATCAGAAATATTATACTGACCTAGTTTATTTAAATTGTCGTCTAGGGATTTAGATTCTGATTCACTAGAAAAACCCCAGGTACTATCCCCAGCTTCGATACCCTCAAGATAACCATTAGGGATTGAGTTGTTGACAGGTGTAGATAAATTCCCTGTGGATTGTGAAACGTTAGTTTGGGCATTTGCCTGCACGCTATAAACGCCTGTTAATAAAAAGCCTAGGGCGATTACGCTATATCTTTGTATCAATTTCATGTTAATGGTAATAAGCATAAAAAGTTTTTAAATCATATTATTAATACTTATAATTATAGAGATTTTTGCGGTGAAATATGTCTTTATAAAGACATATCTTGTCTTCCAACAAAAATAGTAAAGGCTTAATAAATTAAAAAAAAACAATTACTTTAGCTACACTGCCACCAAATAAAAACACCAGTAACTAAAGCCATAAATGGTATAATACGAATAGCCAACCAGCTAATAATTGTTCTTTGCATAGAATTAAGATTAATACGGCGGTTTGCAGCTTCTTTGGGTCTGATAGCTAGATTTTCGTCTTCACCCACTAGCAAACTAATGGAATTGAGTAAGATATAGCATTTCTCAGTTTACTGAAGTACATCTAACTTTTGCCTAGCTGTGGCGAACAAGCCTTGCTGCCCTCTGCCTTAAAACGATTTACTTTGTACCTGACTAATTTGAGAACCGCTATATCACTGTTTAACTGTTGCTCAAACCAGCCATTTGTGGCAAAAGTAGAGTTGCCAAAAACAAACAGACCAGAGGGTTGAGGCTGATTGCGAAAAAAGGCGATCACAGTCTTAAAAGTAATCTCTTCACTACTAAGATCGCTTTGGACTCAAGTTTGCTTATTAGTAATTACTAACCGTTTAATTATGCAAATTTAAATCTGTAACTGCACCAAGACTACTAGTCGAAACTAGTTTGGCATATTTACCTAAGACTCCCCTAGTGTATTTAGGTTGACGTGGTTGCCATTGGCTATAGCGTTTGGCTAATTCTGCATCATCAACATTTAGCTTCAGTAACTTTTGACGAGCATCAATAGTAATGCTATCTCCTTCCTTGACTAAAGCAATTGTTCCCCCGACGGCAGCTTCGGGGGCAACGTGACCTACAACCATGCCATAAGTGCCACCAGAGAAACGACCATCGGTAATTAGTCCTACAGAGTCTCCTAAGCCCGCACCAATAATTGCCGAAGTGGGAGCAAGCATTTCTCGCATTCCTGGACCACCTTTAGGACCTTCATAACGGACAACGATGATATCTCCAGCCTTGATTTTACCGTCGAGAATTGCGGACAAACATTCTTCTTCCGATTCAAAAACTCTAGCAGGACCGGTAATAACAGGATTTTTTACTCCGCTGATTTTAGCAACTGAACCTTCTTTAGCAAGATTGCCCTTAAGTATAGCAAGATGCCCTTCTGCATAGACAGGACTATCCCATGGTCGAATTACATCTTGATCTGTGGGAGGATTTTCAGGGATGTCAGTCAAGACTTGGGCAATAGTTTTACCAGTAACCGTTAAAGCATCTCCATGGAGCAAATCATGAGCCAAAAGCATTTTCATAACTTGAGGAATGCCACCCGCATTATGCAGATCTACGGTAACGTATTTTCCTGAAGGTTTAAGATTACAAATTACGGGGACTCGCTGACGAATGGTTTCAAAATCGTCTATGGTAAGCTCGACTCCCATCGTATTAGCGATCGCCAGTAAATGCAAGACGGAATTAGTTGAGCCTCCCACTGCCATAATTACCGTAATGGCATTTTCAAAAGCTTTACGAGTTAATATCTGGCTGGGCAAAACTTGATTTTTGACCGCTTCAACCAAAGTAAAGGCTGATTTTTCTGTACTCTCAGCTTTTTCCTCATCCTCTGCTGCCATAGTTGAAGAATAGGGTAAGCTCATGCCCATCGCTTCAAACGCCGAGGACATTGTATTGGCAGTGAACATCCCGCCACAAGACCCAGCACCAGGACAGGCTTTATGTTCAATAGCATCTAACTCAGCCTTGTCTATTTTTCCCGCGCTAAATTTTCCTACTGCTTCAAAAGAACTAACTACGGTCAAATCTTCGCCGTTGTGATGACCTGGCTTAATAGTGCCACCGTAAACAAAGATAGCAGGAATATTCATACGAGCGATCGCCAGCATTGCCCCAGGCATATTTTTATCACAACCCCCAATCGCCAGCACCGCGTCCATACTCTGTCCATTACAGGCAGTTTCAATCGAGTCAGCAATTACATCGCGAGATACTAAGGAATACTTCATTCCCTCTGTACCCATAGAAATACCGTCACTGATAGTAATTGTGCCGAACATCTGCGGCATGGCACCAGCTTCTTTGAGGGCGGTTTCGGCTCGTAGTGCTAGGGTATTAATTCCCATATTGCAGGGAGTGATGGTGCTATACCCGTTAGCTAAACCGACTATGGGCTTGGTAAAATCATTATCCCCAAAACCTACCGCCCTCAACATAGCGCGATTGGGGGATCTTTGGTTTCCCTGAGTTACTTCTTGGCTTCGGCGATTGTCAGACATCTACATCTCCTTTTGATGGCAGTCAGCTAATAAATGTACAATACCTAAATATTTGCTCAGAGCGGAATCAGATTTACCAATTCCTCTTATAGATAAAAACTATAGACATTGAATTCTACTCAACCCAAAAGTGCAGTAAGATACAAAACTAATAACTATTCTGTAAATGTATCAGCTAAAGCAAATGATTTTGAGATAACAGCATTGTCAGGTAAATCAAAAACAATTGACATTCTGGCAACAGCTAGCTTATGAGCTTGGGGATAAATTTCGGCTAAATAATTTTTTAAACTGGGACTATCAGACAAAATTCTTTCGATTCGCGATCTAAACTCAATTATTTCTATTTTCCACCCTTTTTCGCAACGATCTCGTTCTGCATTCCAGTACTTTAATTTAAGAAGATGTTCTAGCAGCCTTTCTAGATAACTTTGCAAAGCTCGACGCTCGCTTTTACCCATTCCCTCAATTTCATCTATTAAATTACCCCAGTCAATCCGATTCATGTCTTTATTTTTTAAGTCTGATACAGTTTTTTGTATCCAAAGATTAAAATCACGGTTGTAAAGAGCAGTCATTTTTTTAATAGGTTTTTTATCTTAATTAAAAAGCGATCGCCAGATTATCTGCCTTATGATAATTTTAGTCTTTGGCGTAAAATAAATTCAGCGATCGCCAAATCTACAGAAGTAGTCACTTTTAAATTAGTTTCTTCTCCCTCAACAATTTTGACAGGAAGGTTACATTTTTCAAACAGTGCAGCATCATCGGTAACTGACCAACCTAATTCTTGACCCTTAAAGTGGCAACGTTTCAGGAGCTTTACTTCAAACCCTTGAGGAGTTTGGGCTGCCCATAGGTTACTGCGATCTGGAGTGTCAATAATAATTCCTTGCCGATTAACTACTTTGATTGTGTCTTTAACGGGTATAGCTGCTATGAAACCCTGACAATTATTAAGGGCAGCAGTACAGCGATCAAATAATTCAGCAGTTGCCAAACATCTCGCCCCATCATGAATTAAAACTTTCTCTGCGCAAGTTGGTAGTGCCTCTAAGCCATTATAAACAGATTCTTGACGAGTATCTCCACCGACAATTAACTCTACTGGTTTGACAAGATTTAGCTGGCTGAGAATATATTTAAAATCGGCAAAATCTGTAGGTTGTCCAATAATACCAATCCACTTAATAGTTAGAGATTTTTCTGCTGCAAGTAAAGTCCATGCCAGCAAGGGTTTTCCGAGTAATTCTAAGAGAAGCTTATTGCGATCGCTACCCATTCGACGACCCATCCCCGCAGCAGGAATCAATAAGTGCATTTAATGATGTTTTCCTAAAGATACGACTGTTTAGCTCTATCATCTACTAAAATTGACCACAGATAAATTAAGGACTATATCTTCTTTATAAGAATGCGTATACTAGCCCTCGTGCCTGGCTCCATCGGCAATCAACTTCTCTTTTTCCCTACCATAGAGACTTTAACCAAACAGTATCCTCAAGCTAGGATAGATGTTTTGGTAGAACCTAGTTCTAAAAAAGCTTACCGAGTCTGCAAAAATGTTGATGAGGTTTTGGTGTTCGATTTTCAAGATCGCAATAGCTTCGCTGATTATCTTAATCTTTTGGGGATTATGCGCGATCGCGAATATGATGCAGTTATTAGCCTTAAAACTACTTGGCGGATTAAATTACTGCTGTGGCTTAACGGTATACCTACTAGAGTCGGTTTTCAGGATGATTCCTCGATATATTTATCCAATTCTGTTGCTCGTAAACCAGAGCAATACAAAGCCCAGATGTATCATGATTTGGTTGCTGGCTTGGGAATTGCTGCTCCCTGTCCGACCGTCACTATCAATGTGCCTACAGAAGATATTAACTGGGCAGAATCAGAGCAGCAGCGTTTAAATCTAAAAGATAGTGGCTACATTTTGCTCAGTGACGAGCAATCTCTGACACCAGATATTAGTGCCTATCCACTTAAAAGTTGGCAAAAAATTATTGATGATATTGAACAGAGAAATACAGGCTTATCTATTGTGCTGTTACAAACAGATACTAATCAAGACTGGGTGAGCGTCATAATGTCAGCCAATAACAATATTAAGGCGATCGCGCCACCCGATGTGGGTAAAATGGCAGCTATGATTGCTGGTGCTAACTTAATTCTGTGTGGAAACAGTACTTCAATGCAGCTAGCAGTAGCTACGGGGACATATACGATTGCTTTGTTAAACGCCCAAGATAACAAAGAACTTCCACCCCATAATGAAAACTGTGTTGCTGTTCAATCGTCAACGGCTAATTTGTCTGATATCACTCCCGAAACGATAATTGAAAAAATGTGGCAGGGGTGAATTATCATTTAGGTCGGCATCTTTATACATGAGTTCGATGAGTACAAAATTCTAGGTTAAAGACAGAGGTAAAGGTGAAGGGTTAAAAGAAAAAACGAAAAATAAAACTTTTCTCTCTTCTCCATTTCTCTTGTCTCAAACCAAGAGCTATATCTTAAATTGTTTTTGTCGAACTCCTTCGATTAGCGCTCCTGTGATCGATCACCGTAACCTTTTCAATTTGGGCTTTGTCTTTGTTTTCAAAATACATTTGGTGACACCAATTCGACACCAACTAATTTCTAATTAGTTCTTAAAATATTCATAATTACCGTATTTTTCCATAAAAGCAGTTGACCAAAGTACGAAACATCGTTACTATGATTATTGCGCCTAAAAGGTTGTTATCTGCGGATGTCGTATAGTGGTAATACCTTAGCCTTCCAAGCTAAAGCTAGGGGTTCGATTCCCCTCATCCGCTTAAAACTATATACAATAATAATTATGGGCTTTATAGTATCGGATCAAAAATGGGGCGTTTAACTATTCTGACCCGATATTCAATTCTTCATAAGAACTTTATGCTACTGAAGCTTAAATTTTGCATCTGCTTATCTCGCCAATAGTTGAATAGCTTACATTGTATCTAGATGTTTTGGTTCAAGTTCTGGTGGTAGTTTTGAAGTTATTCCTGAAAATTCAAATACTACAACTCAATACGACCCTTTTCAAACAGTAAAAGAATGCAAGGAAGATATCTTATAATCTGGATAAATTTTGTAGGTCTTCAAAACCAACTCTAATTCGGTCTATATCAATATTTAAAGAACTGGCAATTTCTTTATCACCAATTACTTTATTTTGATTTTGCTCGAAAAACTTATCAAGTGCCAATATAATATTTTGTTGAATATCTTCCATACTTATGGCTTGTGATAATGTAATTTATATTTATATAGTTCCCAATACAATCAATAAAATAACCGCCACTCATATTAACGAATGACGGTCTTATTTTTTTTACCTAGTTTTGAGCCATTCGATAGGACATAATTAACGTTGTTTAAAACTTCAAGTTTTTTTAATGATTAACTTTGTTATTTCATAGCTAAACTAAAATAGTTGAATTAATAGCCAATATATTTGCCCGAATCGGTATTATGAATATCTTTTGGATAGTAGTTGTAAGTGTTTCGTGTGGTATTATCGCTGGCGTTCTAACTCCCAACATTAATATACCAAGCATAATATCTGAATTTATAAAAGCAAGAAGTAAGCGTTACAAAACAGCTTTGGGAAATAATGCTAGATATTTACTAAATCATCCTAGTGAAGAAGTGAATATGAGAATTATTCATAACACAGCATTAATAAACTGCTTATCAATGTTTGCTATAGGCATACTCTACATTTTATATAAAGAGTCTGGAACACCTTTAACTTCATTTTCTAGGTTCATAGGATATATGTCAGCAATGATGCTTTTTGTGATTAGCTCTTACTTTTCTGGTGGGGTTCTGAAGTATTCTGCTATCCTTTCAGAAGTAGATAAGCGAAAAAGAGAAAATATGAAAAGCAACGGCGATAACACTAGCCTGTATTAAGAAGCCGTTCATAAAGTAAAAATTAAATAGCCAATCGGCGCAACATAAGACGAACCATTGTAGTATAGATCAGAGCTTCGCTCTACATTTTCTTTAAAGGCTTTGGTTTTCTATTTTCTAACGCTTTAGCTTTGTAAAAGTGGGATGCTTCCATTTGCTATTACATAGATTATTATTATTTTGTTTAATAATAGCTATTAGTATATTTTTAATTGAAAATGTTAGAGTTATTATTTACTCAAAGTCTAGCAATAGCATTAAATCAAAATCTTATTTCTGAAATTAATCAGCCAACAGTAGTAGCAAATGCCTCTACTCTCCAGAAAATTACCCCAAATAACGGTAACTTGAATTACTCAGGTAGAGTAGACTGGGAAAATCCTCAAGCACCAGGCTTTAGTTATCCAGGGACAGCATTGGAGTTTAAATTTACTGGTACTAGTTTGAAAATCGAGCTATCTGAAGATAACTGGGGCAGTGAAAATTATGTTGATGTTTATCTTGACGGTAGTTCTCAGCCTACGACTGTTAAGCTAAAACAAGAAGATGGTCAACCAGTTGTTTATGATATAGTTACTGGATTAGAAAACAAGGCTCACAATGCAGTGATAGTCAAACGAGTTGACTACCTAACGGGAGAATTTAAGCTTCACAGCATAGCAATCGACGGTGAGCTACTTCCTGCCGACCCAGACTCCAATAAAAAAATAGAGGTTTACGGCGATTCTATTTCTGCTGGTCATGCGGTAGAGTATGAACCCACAGGAGTTCAAGATCCTCAAACAGATCTAATTCCTATTTCCAACGCTTACTATAGTTATGCTTCTATACTAGCAAGGGATTATGATGCAGAACTTTCTTTGATAGCTCAATCAGGAGTATCTTTAGTCAATGGTTTTGGCTTCTGGAATAACTTTTGGAATAACGGCACAGGAACAGAAGCTTTCTATAACAGAATTAAACCTCTACAGGATGCTCCACTGTGGAATTTTGAACAGTATACTCCTGACTTAGTAGTAATTGCTCTAGGTCAAAACGATGCTGCAACAGTTGGTAATAATTTATCTAGCGAAGCTTGGAAGGAACACTATAAACAATTTATTGCTAATCTGCGAACTAAATATCCAGATTCTTATTTTGTGGGGATGTTTCCCAATATGTACCATGATACTCAATGGGACGGATATTTAACTGAAGCGATCGCCGAATACCGTCAGGAAAACAATGATGATCGTGTCTTTTCGCTGATCCAGAAGCAAGTAACCCCAGGTCATCCTCGCATTAGTGAACAACAGATTATGGCAGATACGTTAAAAAAGTTTATTGATGGGACTCTGACTAAAAACGGTTTTAACTGGGATGTGGCTAACTAAATAAATTAATTAGATCGGATGACTAATAGTAACGAAAATCTCGAACAAATAGTAATGAGCCTGGCGAGATCGGCACAGGCAATTACCGACGACCATGAAGAGAGAATACGCTTTGCAGAACAAAGAATACAGAATCTTGAAGACATTGCAGAAAGATTGACTCGCATTGAAGAGGCACAGAATCGTATGCTTGTTAGTTTCGATGAAGACCGACCGACGGTACTGAGAAAACTCAATTTGATTGAAAACAAAATAGATCGTCTCCTTGAGAATCCGTGACGATGAGCCAATTAATCAAACGAAAACGAATATTAAAAACGGCTGATGCTGCTTAAACTTTAACTTCATCTAATTCCAATGTTAGTAATTCAGAAGATCGATTTGTCGTTAGTAGGTAGTTTAAAAAGACTATAAACGACAGATTATGAACTACAAACTCTTTGATTAAAAATCTATTGAATATATTTGGCTAAAGCTGTTTCTAATGTTGCTATTAACTGGTCAATATCTCCATTGGCAGCAAAAGAATCTGGTGGAGAAGTATTAGGTTGAAAGTTGATCAACTTTACCTGTCCTTCCCCAATAGCAACTATCACAACTTCTGTTTCTTGGTCGTAATTATCAACAATTCCCAAGATCTCTTGTAGTTGTCCTTTAGTATTTTGATTAAGTTTCTCAAGGCTTGCTTGAGAACAAGCAACAAAATGAGGTTCAGGTTTTAAATCAATACCTAAAATATCTTCTCCATCTGCCCATTCTTGTTGTAGTCCCCAGGCTAAAGCAGCAAGCTGTTGTTGATGATTGTTAACAAAAAGATCTAATTGCGATCGCCATTTTTGTGCGGCTATTTCTGGTCGATTGTTACCTAAATCAAACATATTAACTGTTAAACACCCTAAGTTTTGCCCTACAGCCAGATATAATCCTGCCAAATTTTGGTTTGTGAAAACTACATCCTTATTTATCGTCTTCTTTGTCCACGCTAAAGTCAAGCGTTCACTAACTTTTTAAGGCAAAAAAACTTTTGAAATGAACTTTTAGCTTAAACTAAAGCATTTTTTGCACCACGGACTAGCTTAACTTAGAAAAGTTTGGCAAGATTTGTGAACCCAATTAAATTTCGCACTCCATGCGAGCAAACGTAATAGCATCAAACCCAAAGGCAAAAATCAAAGGCATCGGCGATACAAAAAGGTAGCTAGCAAACAATGCCAGCACGCTGACAACAACAGCAGAAACTAACCATTTATATTCGCTACTACTTAGACCTTTTTCACTTTTGATCACTCTCATTACTTTTTGGGGAATAGGTTCTGGCATAACGCCATTAGGAGGAAATGCCCAGTAGTGATTGTAGCGTTCTTGAAATAAATCTGTCCAACCGTTGCGATCGCACCATTCTTGAATCCATTCGTCATGAAAGTGTTTCATCAAATTTTAAGATAACTTATGGTTAAAATTTATTGCTCTAAATTTTTAAATAATGAATTTTTAAATATTTGTCTTTTCCTTGTTTTCATACATTAGCAAAAGCTGCATTTTTTTAAAATATTTATTCCTGCATACTTAACAAATTTTAAATGAAACTTAATTATTTAGTTCAAAATTATAAGCATAATTACTCATTTTATTATTTCATACTTAACATATCTTCATTATTTGATTGGTTAATTAGAGACAAAAAATACTTAATATTGAACAATAGCTAGTTAACAATTAGTAATATTCATGGACAGTGTTCAAAAGGATTTCAAACAAGTTTCAGTACAAATAAAATTCAATTTGATGTCCCATTTATCTACTGGCAATCGATCAACATAGGCAAAATTAAATACTATACCAACAGTAGGAATAGTTGCCAACTGAGGTAGACTTAATAAACGATCGTAAAAACCTCCACCGTAACCTAAACGATACCCTCGTTGATCGCAAGCTAGGGTAGGAACTAGAATCAAATCGGCAGATGAAGGAATAATTATTTTTGCTGTCGCTAAAGGTTCTTTGATACCATATTTACCCACATTTAAAGTTTCTTCAGGCTGCCATAAATGCCAAACCAAAGTTTTTTCGACACAGCGAGAAAAAGCCCAATTCTTAGGCTCAGAAAATAGGATTGTCAAATCAGCTTCTTGATGAAAACTAAAGTAGGCAAAGACTGTTTTTGCTTTTTGAAATAGCGAAAAAGTTTTCAAGCGATCGCAAAGAAGATTACTTTTTGCCTGCCATTCATTAGTAGAAAGAGACTTTCTTTGCTGCATTATTGTCCGTCTTAATGCTGTTTTATCTAGTTGAGACATAATATTAAGCAAACAAAAGTAACGTTAGTTGGCGCATAGTATTCTAGATACTTTAATTGCTCGGCAAATAGTTTTAAAATAAGGGCGATCGCCAATAGAATGTATCTTATTTTTCATCTTTTGGATAAGAACACCAATCACTCCAACCACCAGGATACAGCTTGGTATTTTTCAACCCTGCCAGACTGAGAGAAAACAAATTAACACAAGCAGTTACTCCAGATCCGCAGTAGACAATTATTTCTTTGGCTTCTTGATAATCGCTCCATAACTGTTGCTGTGCTTGCTTGGACTTGAGATATCCCGATTCATCACTTACCTGTTTCCAAGGAGAATTAACTGCACCTGGGATACTTCCCGCAATCGGATCTATCGGTTCAATTAATCCCAGATAGCGATCGCGATCGCGTGAGTCTACTACAACTACTACATCCTTATTTTGGACAGATTTAACTGTATTTATGTCAACTAACCAATCTGGGTTAGGTTGAAAGGAGAAACTTGCCGATCTATTTTGGGGAACAGCCTTGCTTACAGGATAATCATGTTTTAGCCAGTCATTCCAACCGCCATCTAATAAAACTACAGAATCATGTCCTAAATAGCGTAACAACCACCATAAACGCGCTGCAAAAGCAAAACGAGAATCATCGTAGGCGACAACTAGGGTTTCATTTTTGACAATTCCCATACTTGCCAATTTTTGAGCCAGTGTATCTATATTTGGTAAAGGGTGTCTTCCTCCGTGGCGTTGTACTCCACTAGATAAATCCCGATCTAAATTTAGATAATATGCACCTTTAATATGACCATGATAATATGACTCTTCTCCCCAATTAGGATCGGCTAGCTGAAAACGACAATCTACTATAACTACGAGGGGATTATCTAATTGCTGCATCAGCCATTGGCTATCAACTAGATATTTTGTTTTCTTCATGGGAATTTATCTTCAACGTATCTCTATTTTTATAATGCCCTAATTAATGATTCAGTATCGATTGAAATCTGTAGCTTGAGGCAAAGCAAGATTTGTCCCTACACATAACTAGTAAAGAACGCTTGAATTTAAATTAAGCAATATTAGGTGGAGTTTGTAGCTGTTCAATTTGGGTTTTGATTAAGTTAGCTAAATGCTCTCTTTTTATTTCCATTCCTTGATTGAGATCACGGGAATTTTCCAGAAAAATTAGGCTATCTACCTGCTGTAAAGAGAATAGCCTAAACAAAAGCTGAACAATGGAAATTGGTAGGGCAATTAGATCTGGGTTAGTTTTTCCTTGAAATGTAGCAGCATCCTGAACAGAGATAAAGGCATAGATCACCTGCTTTTCTTGAGATGTTTGAGGATTGGCAATAGTAGTTAAAACCCAATCCTCTTCAAGATTTTGCAGCACATAGTATTCTAAATACTTTAATTGCTCGGCAAATAGTTTTAAAATAGGAGCGATCGCTTTTTCGGCAACAATAGCTGGCACACCATAAAGAGGTGCTTCATTAATTATTTCTGCTAACTGTTGTTCCAATTCCATTGCTTTTTAATATTATCAAAGAGTCTGTCTATCACGGATTCCTAAAAAAACTATGCACTAAAGCATATGCGTACCAGTATCGCGCTATTTAATAGACTACTAACTACTGACTACTGACTACTGACTTGTTTTATGCTTTGGCTTTTTTCTGTTTCTTTTTAGTAGCCTGCTTGGCTTGCTTTTCGGCTTTTTTAGCAGCCTTTTGAGTGACTTCTGCTTTTTGTCTAGCTTTTTCTTTCTCTTCGGCTATCTTATCTATATAGTAGTGATAATCTCCTCGGTAAATTATTAGTTCCCCATCACGAATTTCAACAATTTTGGTAGCAGCTTGAGAAATAAAATAGCGATCGTGAGAAACAATTACTACTGTCCCATCATAGTGCTGTAATGCTTCTTCGAGCATTTCTTTGGCAGGGATATCTAAATGGTTAGTCGGCTCATCTAAGATTAGTAAGTTAGCAGGAGTCAAGAGCATTTTTGCTAAAGCCAAACGAGCTTTTTCGCCTCCGCTTAAAGCTGCGACTTTTTTGAATGCGGTTTCGCCACTAAACAAAAACTGTCCTAACAAAGTCCGCACCTGTTCGTTTTTCCAGTCGGGAACTTCATCATGGATCGTATTCATCACAGTTTTATTCATGTCTAAAGCTTCTGCTTGATTCTGCTCAAAATAGCCAGGAATGACATTGTGCTTACCAATTTCCACTTCTCCTTCGTCAAACTCTTCCATACCCATAATCATACGTAACAGAGTTGATTTTCCTGCACCATTTGCACCTAAGATGGCAATGCGATCGCCTCTTTCTATAGTTAAATTTGCTCCTAAAAACAAAATATCGCTGCTGTAAGCATGAACTAGATCTTTAATGGTAATTACTTCCCTACCGCTTCTAGGAGAAGGAGGAAAACGGAATTTTAATGTTCTCAAGCCAGCAACAGGTGCTTCAACTAGTTCTACTTTGTCTAACTGCTTTTCCCTACTCTTGGCTTGGGTACTGCGGGTAGCACTAGCTCGAAACTTTTCGATAAATTCTTGCTGCTTAGCCATTTCTTTTTGCTGTCGCTCGTAAGTTGCTCCTTGAGCTATCTGCGTCTCTGCTTTTTGCTGTAGATAAGCAGAATAATTGCCTAAGTAAGTATTAGAAATTCCTCGTTCTGTCTCCACAATTTTTGTACAAAGACGGTCTAAAAATTCGCGGTCATGGGATACAATGACCATCGGTGTATTAATCCCGCGCAGGTAGTTTTCTAGCCACTCAATTGTTTCTAAATCTAAGTGGTTGGTTGGCTCATCCAACAGGAGCAAATCTGGCTCTTGCAAGAGTATTTTACCCAAACTCATACGCATTTGCCAGCCACCACTGTAAGAGCTTACCAGGCGATCGCCATCTTCGGAGGTAAAGCCCATTTCGGGCAAAATTTTCTCTATTTGAGCATCTAAGGTATAACCATCTAAAGCCTCAAATTGTCGCTGTAGCTTGTCTAGCTGATCGATTAGTTTATCCAACTCTTCAGGAGTGGCTTTTTCCATCTCTTGATGAATTTGGTTCATCTTTTGTTGAGTAGCATTGGCTTGGGTAAACACTGTCCAAAACTCTTCGTAAACTGTTCTTGTCGGCTCAACCTCAAACTCTTGAGTCAAATAGGCAATCTTGAGACTAGTTGGGCGAACTACTTCTCCTGATGTGGCTTCAACTTCTCCACTGATAATTTTTAGCTGAGTGGATTTTCCTGCACCATTGACTCCAACTAAACCAACTCTTTCTCCAGGTTTAACTTCCCAAGTGACATCTTTTAAAACCTCGCCCGTTGGGTAAATTTTGCTGATGTGTTCGAGTCGCAACATACACTATCTCCTATAAGTTTGAAATGCACTGGAAAAAAATATTTTGTTTTGTTTACTTTTATTGCATTTTCTATACAAGTTATATTATATGATTAATAAATCGAAATACGATCATATTTTTTTTATATTTAATCTTGTTGCAGTTTGATGAAGTTTTTCCTGATAAATAATTAGCTTTGACAAATGTATAGTAATTTTTAGCAACATTTGGTAAACTATTTTTTCATTACCAAAAAACTAATGTGTATGGGCTAATGCCTATAGACACTTTAGTTAAGCAATTTGCAGTTAAGCTCTAAACCACAAAAGTATTAAAGACTCAAGTATACCTAAATAAGCAATCTAGAGAATTTATTCTTTAACCTAATATTTTTCAGTCTTCTCTACAGTGCTGTCTTGATGGCAATTTGTAATGGATCGTTTTAAAAAATACGCCTAAGAAAACGCTTATTCAATTTATCTATTTAAAATTTTTATCATCATGACTACAGTTCTAATAGTTGACGATTCGGGCAGTATAAGAGAGTTTTTAAAGATCAATTTATCTAGCGAACCAGACATAGAAATAATTGGTTTAGCAGATAATGGTCAAAGCGCGATCGCACAAGTAGGAGTACATCAGCCTGATATCGTGTTAATGGATATCGAAATGCCAGGAAACATAGACGGTATAGCCGCAACCAGGGTAATTTCTAATCGCTTTTCTAAAAGTAGAGTGCTTTTACTAACTAGTCAAGATGATCAACAACAGTTGAACCTAGCACTTCAGGCAGGTGCCAGGGGTTATATTTTAAAAAATACTAGTGTTAGAGACATTGCAACTATTATCCGCCTAACCAAGAAAGGCTTCTTCCAAATCGGACCGATTCTCAGTAATTGGGATGGTTCTCAACATAACAGTTTGCAGTCAGATAAATATTTCTTAGAGCCTCAAAAAACCTCTGGTAAAGTTGGAGTGCTAGTCGAGAATAATGGAGCTTACTCATCTGAGTCGGCTGATACATCGGAAATGAATCATGTTCATGTTCTATCTAATCTAACTTCAGGTTTATTTCAACTACAGGAAACGATCAGATCCCAAGAAGATACTATCATCAACCTAACTAATCAATATTCACAAGTTCAAAAAGAAATTAAAGTAAAGCCTAAAAAAGATAAGCGTATTGTCAGTAGTGGCAGAGTTAATAGCTATCGCAACGTGTTGCCTAGATATAGTAGCCAGAAACGACAGAACTTTTTATTTATTGTTAGCTTTGTATTGGGAGTTTTTACAGTACTAATTATGATGTTATTGATTGTGACTCTTGGTAGCGTTTAAGCTAATAAGCATCAGTTATTATGCTTGTTTTGTATAGCAGTCTCTCCAATCAAATTTGATTCGCGTCCACCAAAAATTACTGATGAATCGCTATAGTATTTAAATTCAAGTAGATTATGAAAAGGATCTTCGAGAAAAAAACTATAATGTTCTAATAATTGATGAGGAAAACGTATTTTTGGCTGTTCGTAAAATGTAAGCTGCTTTTGCTGAGCGCGATCGCAAATTGTTTGCCAATCTAGCTTAGTAGGCAGGATCAATCCTAAATGTCGGGGGTAAATCCCTAATTGTCTGTTTAGTTTCTTGTGAGAAATATGACCAACCAGTTGAGTTCCGTAAAAGTTAAAAATAACGGCTGCTTTGTTCTCTCTACCTACCTCACAGCCTAAACTTGCTCCATAAAATTGTTTTGCCTCAGTAATATTGTCAATCGGTATAGCCAAATGAAAAATAGGCGCGTTAATCATAGCAACATAAGGATTATAACGCTTATATTTTATCTAGATTTGAGTTTTAAAACTTGTAAAATGTAAAAAATGTGAGTCGATTGAGTTTAGATAAACTCCTCTATCCCATTTAGACATTCTCTAAGCGCATTAAGGTAGTATATTGTGGGGTATAAATACAGATTAAAGATTATAAACAATTATGAATCAACGTGGAGTGGCCGTCTGGTTTACAGGATTTAGTGGTGCAGGCAAAAGTACTATTGCTGATGCACTTACTAATGAACTAAAATCTCACGGGTGTCAGCTTGAGGTTCTAGATGGCGACGAAATTAGAGAAAACTTAACCAAAGATTTAGGGTTTTCCAAGGAAGACAGAGATACCAACATTCGCAGAATTGGATTTGTTGCCAAACTCTTAGCTCGAAATGGAGTTATTGTTTTAGTTCCTGTAATTTCTCCGTATCGCGCTATCAGAGAAGAAATGAGGGCAAATATTGGTAGCTTTATAGAGGTATTTGTAAATGCTCCTCTTTCTGTTTGCGAAGCTCGGGATGTAAAAGGACTTTATAAAAAAGTTCGAGCAGGAAAAATAAAGCAATTTACTGGTATTGATGATCCTTACGAACCACCAATAAACCCTGAAGTAGAGTGTCGTACCGATTTAGAAGAAATATCCCAAAGCGTAGACAAAATAATCAGTAAACTAAAAGAATCTGGCTATCTTTTGGGGTAAATAACAAAGCGTTAATTGGCGTTTTGTTAGCTCAATAATCATAATTATAGCTCTATTATAACTCTGAAAAACAGGATAAATATCGATAATTGCTATTTTTAGCGATCGCATCTCAGACACATTTGGGAATGGAGAAGGTTTAACTACATAACAACCACTTCCAATCATTGTATATGCTTTATTTGTTGTAGGCGTAGGTTAAATATAGCTATTTTTATACCGTGATAATTAACCCAAAAAAAAATTTAACCTCTGACCCTTAATAAGAAAATGCAGTTTCACAGCTAAATTTACTATGAGAAACATTGTGTCTAATGCTTCAGATTTGCTTTTTAAAACAAATCAAATCATCTGCTTAGAACATCAGCATAATTGCCTTTATGGAGAAGTAATTCAGTTAATACCTGACCGCAAATTATGCTGGTTTAGACCAATGTGCCTAGTTCAACTAAGCTATGAACACAGCCAAGCGGTGGAGGTTAACCAAATAATTGATTTACAGTCTGGATCTGATTTGCTGTGGCCGATGAATTTATTTAGACCTGCTTTAGATACTGAGGTTATTTTTTTACTGGGTAAATTAAAGGATCTGGATGAAACATTGATGCCTAAAGCATCGAGTCGCCAATATTTGAATAAATTTGTGCGACAAGTTTGGCAAGTTAATAAAGATAAATTTTAAATATGAAAAATTATTTTATTGTTATTATTATTGGCTAATCAATTCATATCCCTAATCTTCTTCGAGTTCTTTACATTTATGCTCTAACCTTATATCCATTGGAAAAGACCAGATATGTCTACAAGAAAACTAAAATTTAGTAAATTTTAATACCAACTTTTGAAAAAAATTAAATCATAATAACTTATACCAATTAATCACAGCAGTGCAGTTTGTGTAAAGTTAAGGTGAAAATTCAGTGATTACCACGGTATAAAACCGCTAAAAATTGATTATAAATGTAGGGTGTTTCTCATAGCAAAAGCAGACTTAAGCTGATAAGCTTAATCTCAAGTCTTTATAAGTGAATAGGTTCAATATGTTTAGCCAGTATTTAGCCTCCCTGTAATCAGATTTTAGTAGTACTTCATCTTCTTATCAAGATTCTGTAAAGTAGATTGAATCCGTAAAGTTACGGATTATGGTTGGGACACAGAACTATTTTTTTAAGTAATATCTAAAGCCAAAAGTAATAAAGATGAGCAGCACAAAGTTAAGAACAGAATTCACCACTTTTAGACCAGAAGGTTTTTTGAGTGCAGCCAATGCCTCAGAATTTTTAGATAAGTTAACTGCAGAAGTCAAATCTTCTGTAAACTCTGCTCTACTTGTAAATATGGAAGCAGTAGAGTTTATGGATAGCGCAGGATTGATGGTCCTAATAAAAGCTTTTCGTCTAGCTCAAAGCCTAGAGCATCGGTTTGGAATTTGTTCTTTGGCTCCTTCTGTACGCATAATGTTTGAGCTTACTCAATTAGATAAAGCTTTTGAAATATTTGAGAATCAAGATGCGTTTCAAGGAGCAATTGCTCAGTAGCCTTTACTAAGTCGATCTATTCAAACGCTATTGGCGAAAAGAAAGTTAAAAAGGCAGTGAAGACTTGGCTTCTTTAGCTTTAATCTTTTTTATAGCTATTCATTGCCTGGAGCATTTGTAATTTAATATTATTGTTTGGGGTTATTAATCTATTTTAGCCAAAGCGACTAGTAACCCTTCCAATTAGGTTCTTATAATTTACTACACCCCAATGACGACTATCTGTACTGGCTGCCAGATTATCGCCACTTAGAAAGCAGTTGCCGTCATTGTCAATAGCTGTAACTCTTTTGATTATGGTTAATTCTGAATAAAGAGGATGAGTTGTAACTATAACATCATTAATTTTGGGCAAAGTTTTGTCATAAGAACAGGGATTGATAAGGATTTCTTCACCTGGCTGTAACAAAGGCAGCATTGATTTTCCAGTAACTTTTAAGCGTTTTCTTTGACGTAAGAGCCACCGTAAAAATTCACGGTAGTCAGCCTCTGGTATAGTAGTTGTCATTTCCCTTCTTTTTTTTATTCATGCAGCCACGCCGTTCAAAAGTATTATTTAATTACAGAGGTTATCTGAAAATTTTGTGGCTCAGGTAGGGATTCTCCCTGGAATTTTGATAACTCTACTAAAACTTGCAAAGTTTCTTGAGCATTTTCTAAAGCCTGCTCATAAGATTGTCCCTGGGCATGACGATTTTCCCATTCAGGCAGAGTTGCTACAAAACAGTTATCTTTATCAGACCACTGAATAACTATTGAGTAAAGATCGTTCATTATTATTTATTTCCTAAAGTTAATCTTAACAATTGCTAAGATTGTTTAACATCATCTCCGTTATAACCTGACTCTAAATAAATACTCAAGAATCTTCTAAACCTTCGCGTTTTTTCTCAGCTATCAAAATTGATTCTGTGCGTTACATTTGACGATTCGCACCCTACGAAAGCGATCGCCCTTAAAAATTCTAACTATGGCAGCTATTCCAGGTCTTGTCTTCAATCTTAAGTATTGTGCTTTTGTGAAGCAGAACGTGATAGAGTCATGATTATTACTAGACTACAAATTTTAAGTAGTACAAAGAAATTAACCTGAGTTAATAGGCTCAATTGATCGATGACATTAACAGAAGTTTTGATTTTACTGCTTATTGCTGCGATCTGTGGCGCAATCGGGCAATCACTAGTTGGTTATTCAGCAGGGGGTTGTCTTGCTTCAATTTTTGTCGGCATTATTGGAGCTTATTTAGGAGTTTGGCTAGCTAGAGAACTAAGTTTGCCTATACTGTTTGCCGTTGACGTTGGCGGTCAACCTTTTCCGATTATTTGGTCAATTATCGGTTCGATAATATTTGCAGCCATTTTAGGTTTAATCAATCGCTCGATCTCAAGAAGAAGATAATTGAGTGAGCTAATTTCTGTATTTATTGCGGTTAATTGCTTTGAGGCTAAGTAAAAATAACCCTAAAAATCCTCTATTGATTAATGAAGAAAGGTATAGGAGGAGCGACTAGCATTTAACCATTGACTACCAGCAACCTCAAGAATGCTCGCTCTTGCCTAGGACGAATTTGTTCTACTGCTTTTGTCTGTGACATGATATCTTCTTTTAATATTTGTTTCCCTACTTGTACGTGCGAACAGGCCGTTCGCCCCTACTTGCTACTTCCATCAAGCCTTTCCAACCTGACTGCATCTCCCGTATCATCAGTGCGATAAGTCCAATTTCTTAATCCGTCGGTGACAACTATTTGATAACCGAGTGTAATCGCTTAAGTGTATGTTTCATCAGATTTACCAAGTCCCAAACAACCGTCTGACCATTGTTGCTGTTGAACCTCTAAAATTTTTATTGCAGAGACTGTTTTGCTAGTACGTTTCACGGCATCATTAAGGACAGCCGTTTTGACCGAGAGGGGAGGCGAGGTTGTCTTGGAAAACATTCTCTTGCGTTTAGATGCGACTAAAGCCTTTGTGCGACACGTTGAGGCTATTGAGCAAGAAGTCATTTCTGACGACGCGGGCTGACTCCTCTTTCTCGCTATACCCAATCGAGATGTTAACTTTTGTGGGTAGAGTATTAACTTCAGTGGTTAGTAATTCTTTAGATTCTTCCTGGAAACTGGGTACAGGAATTAGGTTAGTTTGAGCGATCGCTTTACTCTAAGCTAACGGATTAGTCCAGGAAATTAGGATCGCACCTATAGTTATTAAAATTAAGCGTGATAATTTATTTTGAGTTGTCATAGCTAACCTATTTTTTGCTCGTTGTTGTTTTTTACCAACAACTTTAATGTCGATCAGCTTACTCCTGTCTAAAATTAATACTTTCCTGACGAGCCAAGGGTAGTTTGTACCAAGGTAAATTAGGATGCTGATGATGCTCCCAATGATACCCAAAATGATAACAAGTAATAAAAGACCAAAATGCTGAGTAATTATTACTTCTTGCTCGGTGGAGATTGCCTGCATCTTGTTGCCGATGGGGTAAAAATATTCCAAAGGTAAAAAGTTGTAAAGAGCTAATCAAAATGGGGATCACCCAAAACAAAAAGATATTGCTTGGGGAAATGTGTAAACTAATAAAAATTGCATAAATAACTGTCATTCCAATTAGTAATACCCAGACTTGTTTTCTTTTTTGATATTCTTTCATAAAGCTGAAGTACCAAAACAAAAAGTTGTTAGAATCTGCAAAATAAAAATCAGGATCCTTTTCAGTAGCGGGATAGAGATGATGTAATTGATGATTTTTAGCAAGAAGTTTATAGGGTAATAATGCGTACAAAAAAGAAGTTATGTAGCCAATCCCATTATTGACCTTTCGATTTTGAGAAATAATTCCGTGTATTGCTTCGTGGGTAGTAATAAATAATCCAGTATGTAAAAAAGATCTTAAAAGAACGCCAACAATAATCCATAGTGGAAAGATTGTAGTAGTATTTATTCTTAGAAATCCAATTAAACTAACAAACCAAAGAAATATTATCATAAGTCCAACAATAATACCTATTCGAGAATTAGACTCAAGATAAGTTGTTTTTGATTCTAAAAAATTGTGCATAAACTACTTTTAAATTTAGTTTTCTAATCACAGTTAGATTTGTGTGCTAATGTTTTTTGAGTTAGCTTCTTGTTCTGGAGATGCTGCTAACTTTTCCAATTGTTGTAGTAATAAAACTTTTTGCTCCTGTTCTTGAATAACTAAAGCTACTAAATGTATTGTCGATAAGGCGATCGCTATTGCCGATAGAACATAACTATGGATTGTATAAAAATGAATAATTGCTGTAGTGTTAATGCTTTCTGTTCCTGTTAAGATATTCTTGATAGTTTCTCCAACTAAAGGAATGGCTGCAATAGTTCCCAGCTCTATTTTTAAACGCCAGTAGCCCAATTGATTCCAGCCAAGAATCATCGCTGTCCAACCTAGTCCAATAGCTGATAAAGTCAGCAGAATACCGCTAATCCAGGCGGTAAACCAGCTACGTTGAAATTGTCTGCCAAAAAACATCACAATAATTTGAATTAGTGCTGCTGCTATAATTCCGTTACCAGCTAAGTTGTGTAGACTGTAGATTGCCCAACCATAAGGAATAGTTTCACTGATCTTGGCAAGAGATTGATAAGCATCTCCCGCACCAGGTTCGTAATAAAAACTGATTAAAATACCCGATACGGCTGCAATAATAGCTAAGGCTAGAATTACAATTGATAAAATTGTTGCGGTTCGTCGCAGCACAAAATTGTGTCTAGAAAAATTCATGATTTGAGTTCGTAAATGAAGAATAAAAGAGTAACCTTTGCTCAATTATGTTTAGGTGTTTTATCGAGCTAAAAATTACTATAAATTTAAGTTTTGCTACTTTATAAGTCGAGCAATGAATCAAAAAACAAGAGATTTTAGCTGAATTAATAACTAAAAAACTTACTTTCTTTAATAATTTTATGACTCTAGCCAAGTCAGGAAATAATAATCCCAAATTAGTAGATTAGTGACAAATTACATAATACCAAGCTGTCCTAGAATGCCTTGACCTGTGACGATTTCAACGACCACAGCAGACAAGAAACCGAGCATCGCCAAGCGACCATTCCACAGTTCGGCAAATCTGATAAATCCTAATTTTGGTTCTGGTGTTTGAGTTTGCATATTTTGTTAACCTTTTCGAGTTCTGTTTTGAGTGCTTATACAAAACTTAACAAACTGATTTTTGGCAAAACTCTATCACAAGTTATAAGATTATTTTTTGGTGTTACTGATTTGGCTAGAAAAAGGTAAAAAGTATCAAGAATAACAAATATTATTGATTGAACTCGAATTATCTCTCTAAATTCCTATTTTCTGATTCTCCAATTCCCTACCCAGCCATCTTCTAATTAATTTGACGAGCGAAAATGCTCTAGGTCAGAGAGTTGGCTGCGGCTAATCCCTTGCCTCCACGCTCGTATTGATCCATCTACTTAGGCATTTATTATTACTTCCCACTTTTGAAAGATGAAAAATAAGCATTGCAAACTTATCTTTGTATGTATGATTTTAAAAAACTTGTATTAATTTAAAAATATAAAAGATGCTTATACCTTTTGGTTTTAGCCAAAAATCTACTCAAACAAATTTGGGTTACATAGTTTACTACACCAATAACTGCCCGCCTTGGAATGATACAGAATTAAGTTCTAGAGAAACCTTAATATTTTTGCATGGTTTAGGCGGTGGTTCTTCGGCTTACGAGTGGTCAAAAGTTTATCCTGCCTTTGCTCCGGAATATTGCATCCTTGCTCCTGATATGTTGGGTTGGGGTAGATCGGCACATCCCGAACGTAACTATGAAGTAGAGGATTACGTTACATCTATTCAGAAGTTTATTGAACATACCTGTAGCAAACCTGTTATAGTAATTGCTTCAGCTCTTACAGCAGCCTTTACGATTCGTGCTGCGATCGCGCGTCCCGAATTATTTAAATCTTTGATCCTGACTACTGCAGCCGGATTAAATGAGTTCGGCAAAAATTATCAAGATAACTTTTTTACTAAACTAGCTGCTACACCGATAATCGATCGCTTACTTTACAGTACAGGAGTTGCTACCAGTTTTGGTATTCGGAGTTTTTTGGAACAACGGCAGTTTGCCAAGGGCGATCGAGTTTATCCTGAATTAGTTGAAGCATATTTACAGTCAGCACAGCAGCCTAACGCCGAGTATGCTGCACTATCTTTTGTAAGAGGCGATCTTTGTTTCGATCTGACTCAGTATATTACTCAATTAACCATTCCTACGGCATTGATTTGGGGTCAGGCATCAGAATACACGGGACCAAAAGTAGGACATCGTTTACAAGAAATGAATCCCCAAGCAGTCCGCATTATGTATCAGTTGAGCGATGTAGGTTTTACACCTCAGTTAGAACTTCCTAGCGTTACTGTGGGGCTGATTCGTAAGTTTTTACCTCTGCTTGAACCAGCCAACAATGACGCTACTATGAACATAAATGAAGCAACAATCTAAGAGCAAAACAGCCTGAAAAATCTATTCAGTATTGATATTCGCGATCGCCAGCTATGGAGGCGACAAGCAAGTTATATGAAATACTTAAATGTTTGCTACGAATGATAATTTATGGACTATGGGACTTGGGGAATAGGGGAAAGAATTTGCTACCTGCGTAATTGCCCCTCGTCTCCTGTTCTCCTTGTCTCTTCGTCTCCCCGTCACCTGATTCGTATCATTCTTTTTTGGAATTCATATTAGCAAGCAATAAGACTGAAAAATTTGAGCGACATTTAAGCCCTATAACTGTTCACTGGCTTAAGTTATGACCACAGCGTTGAGAATTGCTTGATAAGCCATAAAGCCCACTCCTTAATACTTATTAATTAATTCCTACCTACTGTCCCAACTGCCTCCCTCGCGCGTTCCTTTGCGCCTAACTGCTCTAACTGTCCAGTACAGACAAGGCATGCCTTGTCTTTTCTCTAACTGCTCTAACTGTCCCCCTCGCGCATTCCCTTGCGCGCGGTGAGATAGTTTGCGTTGCGGGTCTGTGACCCGTTGAGGAGGGCGTGTCGTCGTACAGTGGCTTTTGAGTAAGAATACTCTTACTCAAAACGCGCTTTAGCTTTGCTGCGACGTTTATACCGCCCGTCAAACTGTTGAACCCTTTAGGGGGTGGCTTGTCTAACTGCCCTAACTGTCCCAACTGCTCTAACTGTAAGTTTGATCTGAATTGAGGCAAGTATCTTATCCTTTAATTTAACGCCTTGCTTTTTCTATATCTATGTTGCCAGATTTTTGAGTTTTTGGTTGTATAGGTGGTTTTGATTGAACTTGTTCTTTAGATTTATCAAATAAAGTGCCGTAGATTAATTTTGTAGTGTAGGCGATCGCCATCAAAGCCGTAACCAAACCAATAACTGAAGCCACAATTTGTTTTGGATCATCTTGATTACCTGAAAGTAAATTAATACCGACAGAAGCCAAATAAACGTATAGAGCAATCACTGGCAGCATACCCAGCCAAGATACAAATAAATATAGCCAAAAGTTGATTTTGGTTAAGCTAAAGCCATAGTTGAGGACATTAGACGGAACAATTGGCGAAAGACGAGTTAGAAATACTATTTTCCAGCCTTTTTCTGCAACTGCGCGGTCAAATTTGCCCCAATATGGACGCTTATTTAGCCATTTACTGACTGTTTTACGAGCGACAGTCCTGCCTAGTACATAGCAGGTAGCTACACCAAGGGTATCGGCAAACGACACCACAACTAATCCAGGAATAAAGCCAAATAAACTACCAGCAGCTAAAAAAAGGAAGATTGCTGGCAAACCGATTAAGGTTGCCAATAGGTATATACCAACAAATGCAGGATAAGCTAAGTAACCAAGAGAACTAAGCCAGTTGTTTGTATGAAAAAGCCATTCTTGCCAAAAAACCATAAGATATTACGTAAATAGCTGCTCTAAATAAGCTTTTGAACAGATATGACATTGGGAATTGTCTGAATTATAAATAAAAAAATTATGGAATAGAAACTAAAAGTTAATAAGTTGTTAACACTGGGAGTTTAACTTAAGAATAGCAATTTCTCAATAGCCTGGTTGGATAAAAGTCGCGAACTAGCATCCCCCACGCTCAAAACATTGCTTTATTTTATTTTCCGAATACAATTAATATGAACGTAAATCGTCGTCATTTTCTGCTTTTTTTTGGTGCTGCTGCTGGATCGCTCGCTACAGGTTCATGGTCTCAAAAAAAGATTATGCCTAATAGTTCCTCAGTTATGGCTGAAACTATTACTAAATCTGGAACAACGACAACGAGCTTGAACTTTCAACCCGTTAAAGTTCCTCTTCCTTTAAACACAGATATATTTCCTATTGCTCAACAGCTAGAAACCTATCAAAGCTATGAAGTTAAAGATGATTTGGTTTTACCTGAAGGTTTTACTTATGATTTAATTGCTGTTTGGGGCGATCGCGTTGGGGATTCTCGTTTTGGCTATAACAATGATTATCTGTCTTTGATTGAGACTGCACCTAATGAGGGGTATTTAGCAGTTAATTTTGAATATATTAGCGGGGGTACGTGGATGCAAACCTATCCTACGGTAATTGGTGAACAGCTTCCTTTTGCTGAATTAATCGCTATGGCTGAAGCTACTGAAGGAGAAATAGACGCTTTTAGTCTTGAAGATAATGATTTAAAGGCAAAAATACAAGAGGTTTCTAGAGAAGGTTTGATCGATCAGGGATTAGGAGTTATTTCGGTTAAACGTAATGCTGATGGCAAGTGGGAAAGAACTTATTCCCAGGCAGATCGTCGAGTAACAGGTATTTCTGGCTTAGATAATCCCGCTCAGGCTCTAAAGGCTACGGGGGCTGCGGTGGCGATATTTACCAAGCAGAATAAACTTGGTTATGAAGATAACTTAGGCGATCGCATTATTGGTACGTTTCAAAATTGTGCAGGAGGAACAACTCCTTGGGGAACAGTCTTAAGCGCGGAAGAAAACTTTCAAGATCAAGTACCAGAGCCAGTTATGGCAGATGGTTCATCCTTAAGTCCTAAGGAAAAGCCATTCTTAATTACCGACGACGACTTGGACGGTAGAGCTAATGTATTTGGTTTGGCGGGGAATAAATATGGCTGGATGGTAGAACTAGATCCCGCCAATCCTGATGATTACGGGACAAAACATACTTTGCTGGGACGCTATCGCCATGAAGCCTTTGGTGTTCGGGCAGTGGCAGGGAAAAACTTAGCGGTATATTCAGGATGCGATCGCCGTGGCGGACATTTATATAAATTTATTAGCCAGGAGAAAATTCAAGATCCCCAAGATAAGGCAAACTCTCGTCTTTTTGAAGCAGGAATGCTCTACGGGGCAAAATTCTCTGCCGATGGAGTAGGGGAATGGATTCCCCTCAATGCTGATACTAAAATTAATCCTGTATCTCCTAATCAGGTTGTCGGTGGATTGGTGATGATGCCTAATAGCGATCGCACTGCGGGAGGAGTAATGGAGGTATCATCTGAGGAACAATTGCAGCCCTTATCTCAATTTAAAACTTTGGGAGACTTATATCAGGGCAATAGTCCCCAAGAAACTCAAGGAGCAATTTTGATTGATGCCCATTATGCAGCATCAGCAGCAGGAATTACCTGCACGGCTCGCCCTGAAGACACCGAAATTGACGCTAACGGTACTTTGTTTATTGCTTTCACCTCTGGCTCTGCTGATGACGAAGGAGGTCCTGATAAAGCGGTTTTTGTAGGTTCCAACGGCGAAACAGATTACGAATATGGCTGGATTATGAAGCTGCAAGAAGACCAAAGCGATCCTGCTGCTCTCAGCTTTACCTGGAGTATGCTGGCAACTGGAGGAGAAGTCGCCAACGGTGGTGCTGGTTTCTCTAATCCTGATAACTTGACCTTAGACAAAAAAGGCAATCTTTGGGTTGTGACTGATATGTCTACTAGTGTTCAGAATGAAGCAATTCCCACGAGACTAAAAGAGGGGGCAAAATTAACTGGTAAAGACCTAACTGGAGCGTTTGGTAATAACTCCATGTGGTATATTCCTTTGTCAGGGGAAAATGCAGGTAAATCTTATCCTTTTGCGCTTGGTCCTATGGAGTGCGAATGTACTGGAATAACTTTTAATAACGACAACAGCAGTATATTTCTTTCAATCCAGCATCCAGGGGAAAATAACGGTATGCGTCAAGATATGGCGGCAGAAGCCAGAGATTATGAACTATTAGCCACAGACGGGACAGCTTTTAAACAACAACGCCAAGTACCCCTTGGTTCAAATTGGCCCAGCGGCAAAGCCAATCAACCACCTTTACCTGGAGTTGTAGCAATTCGTCGGCTGAATGGCAGTGAAATAGTTTAGAACTTGCGCAGTGCAGTAAATTTTGTCTTCTAGTCCTCATCATAAGCTTAGAGTAAAAGTCTAATTTAATTGCTATTTGGCGATCGCATTTAAGTGGTAATAGCTATTTATAGTCATTCCAATTAATTTCCTCGTGATTGACCGGTTTTAAGTTAGAGGTCAGAGGTCAGAGGTTAGAGGTCAGGAGAGTTTGAGACACCTATCACAGTTTTCTTTTTTCGTATAGTTTCTATTTGCGAGTGACAGATTACTCCGCCCCAAACGGACGGAGCCTGCTGTCACCGTTGGTCAGCGCGTTGCGGAGGGGCTGTGGGCGTGATTGTATTGCGCCCTTTATAAGCCCCGTGGTCTATGACCCATTAAAGCGACTGGCGAGGGTGGAATGACTATAACGTCAATTCTGCGACAGTGATAAAGTTTAGCGGTTTTGTTCATAAAATCACTAAACCTTCTCTATTTTCCCGACTGGTTTACTAGACATTATAAATTCCTAATTAATAATGCAAAGGAATTGTTAGCAACGGTAAAAACAGCAGACATACCCAACTCCAGTACTGCCACTGAGATGAATCAACTGGCTTAGTTTCCTCTAGCAAAGAATATATTCTTTCATTAAGGCGATCGCCTACTGTATAGTCATTAAAATTGGCACACAAAATAGGAGCAGATTCTAAAGGCGTTTTGGCAACGGTTAACAAAGATTCTGCCAACAGCAAAAAATCAACTTCTTGAGCAGCTTGACGATCTGCTCTTAGTTCTCTAAGCAATATTAGTTCTTGCCATAAAGTTTCTGTATTAGGTAGCCAGCAGGTAAAAGATCGTAACCAGCCAAGCCAGAAAAACCAGAAGGTATCGCGGTAATATACATGAGCCTGCTCATGGGCTAAAACTGCTTTTAGATGTTCTTTGTCTAAAGTAGCCAGCAAACCACGACTAACCACTAATTCAGACCGCCAAAAGCCAATCTGCGCGCTATAGGGTAAATCAAGCTCAATAATTCTCGCGATATTCCCCTCTATTGATTGCTGCTCATAGATAGTTAGCTGATCTATAGCTTGATTACCCTGGTAGGCTAATTTGCCCAAGCACCCTAAAGCAAAGATGATTATGCAAGCTGATACGGCACATCCCCATGAGCCAGCCTGTATGCCAAGCATTGCACCATGACAACCCATATATAATACTGCGATCGCTGTACTTAATAGCAATAGTGCAGGAAATACCAAGACAAACAAAGCTTGATGCCAACGTTTAGCCCATGTTCCTGTCCCAAGTGGACTACAGCGCACAATCCAGGCTAGAGCAATAATAATTAATACGGCGAACAGGTGCATTATGTTTGTTCCTCTCTTTGACTGCGAATGGTTTGAAGACGAGATGCGATCGCTTCTAGCTGCTCTAAGCTGGCAGTATCTAAACTGTCAGCAAAAGAAGCCACTACGTCGGGGTTACTTATAGCTAGAAAATGATTTAGCTGTTCGTAAGATTGGATTGCCTGAGCTTGTTCACAAGAAACTAAAGCTTGCCAGGAAAAAGCACGTCCTTTTTTACTGCATTTGAGCCAACCTTTTTGAGTCAAACGTCTAAGTACTGTGGTCACCGAAGTATAAGCTAGTTCGCGATCGGGATCTTGCAAAATAAAGTCATGTACATTTTTGACCGTAACTATCTTTAATTTCCAGACTATCGCCAAGATTTCGGCTTCAAGGGGTCCAAGAGATAACTTTTTTGGTCTGTGATGCGGTAAAAAAGCCATTAATCAATAATTGATTCATAAATATTATACAAATTTAACTTGTTAACTAACTTTATATTCATATATATATGTTTAAATTAACAAAAATTCTTCAAACCCAGATCAATTCTTAGGTTGGCAGTGTTTTATCTTTTTAACCACTATTTAAAAAGTATAGAATATAAGCCTCCTTGATTAACAGTAGCAAAATAAACTGCTAAATTAACGACATAAACAAACTGCCATTTAAATCTTAAAAAAAGCTGAAGCAAGAAAAGATTTGCATTGTCTAACTCTTTACTCTTTAAGCTTAAACTTAGAAAAATATCCAAATAATTTTATACTTTACCGAAATACAAGCAGCAAGTTTGCTATTTTTTTACAAACTCATTTTATCAATCCAAATATTCTTTAAAATCTTTTAAAAAGTCTTATTTTGCCATGATTAATTGGTACAAGCAAGTATATCTATTCATAATATTAATTGGCTCTTTTTTCTGGGGGCATAGTTCGCTTTTGGCGACATCAAAAATCAAAGCTATTTCTAATTCTTCTAGTAGTTATTTTACTAAAAGCAATCAGGAGATAAATATTCCTGTAGCGCAAAAGGCTGAAGCTTGCGCGTCAATAGATTCTAGATACAGAGAAGTGTATAGTTTTGAAACCGAAGATTACTATATTAATATTTGTCAATTAAAAGGCAGCTTTTATTATTACCGTCAATCAAAGTCAGACCAAGACGAAGCTATTTTAGCTTCTGCTCAATCTGTTTTTAATGGAGATGTTTTTCAAGCTAACTATGGCAAAACAGTTTACTTTGTCGGTAAAGACGGCGATCGCTATTATTCTACTGTGATGCAAAATAACAGTGCAATAGTTTTTGAGCCAGAACTTGAGCCATCTATAGCAGTAAGTATTGTTAAACCTACCGTATCTAATGTTGGCATTATCAACAATTTAGGACAAGATAGCAAGGCAAATTTAGAATTAAATAGTTCAGATATTACAGAAAAATCATTAATCTGCACCACAAGTTTTGATTTTAATCGCGATCTTGATAGCTGGCAAAAACTAATTGGTCAATCAGGCGATATTGCCAATCAATATGCTGTTAACAAAGGTTGTAACTTTGTTTATAATGGCGATGTTTCCAAAAAAGCTTTAACTCAAACCAAAGAAGGGACGGCTCTTAATCTTAAGATTGCTGCCATGAATGAAACCACTAAAAAAGCTTGTGTGCAACCAGTTGTAAAAAGACAGTAAGCTCTAATATCGAGTCGAGTTAGTTTTTAAAGAATAGCCAGTAGCAGATTTAGGAATATTGATTGCAGGTTTATTAACCGCCACTGCTAACATAAATGCTGGAGAATTGACCACAGCAGGAGCATCTAATTTTGCCATTTTTAAAGCTGGGCTGATTCCAGGAATCATGCCTGAAATAATAGCCAATAAAGCTGCGGTCGCTCCTCCGCCCCAAACTAATTTACGTCTACGAGAACGACGATGTTCTATTAGTCGAAAAACCCCTTTGGTAATTTCGTCTACAGACTTTTCGCTGGGTGGAGCAATAGAGTGCTGCATCTGACTTTGCAATGCTAGTAACTGAGTATAAACCTGCTTGATTTGAGGATCTTGATCGAGCAAAGCCTGTACCTGATTCTTTTGAGAAGTAGATAGCTCTCCATCAACATAAGCACTAAGCAATTCAAAATAATCTAGGGCTGAGTCTTCGGTTTTGGAGTCGGTTTGCTTAATATCTGACTCAAAACCTTCAAAATTAGATGTCATTTTAACATTACCAATATTTTTAAGAATTAAAGTGATGAACAATCTATGAGCTAGACTAGCCAAATGAATCTTTCTTGAATATTAATTATTAAAGCTGGTCTACATACCAATTTACTCTTCATCTAGATAGTTTTGCAACACTGACTGAAGTTTAAGTCTGGCTCTGGCAATCCTAGATTTCACCGTGCCTAGGGACACTCCTGTAATTTCAGCAATTTCTTCGTAAGCTAGTCCTTCAATTTCTCTTAGTACAATAGTAGTACGAAAAGTTTCAGGCAATGCAGCGATCGCTTCTTGCAAATGCTCATAAAACTCTCTAGTAGCCAAATCATCACTGGGGCTTGGAGCATCATCAGGCAATTCCCAACTCATTTCGCCGTCTTCGACATAATGGGGAGCATCCAAAGAAAGAGGCTGACTGACGCGCTTGCGCTTGCGTAGTTCGTCATAAAAAAGGTTAGTAGCGATACGACTAAGCCAACCACGAAACTTGGCTGGATCTTGAAGCCGATGGATATTGCGATAGACTCTAATCCACACCTCTTGAGCCATATCTGCTCGTTCCTGCCAGTCTGGAGCTAAGTGATAGAAAAGACGGTTCAAATGAGATTGATATCTATGCAGCAATTCAGCAAATGCAGCTTTATCGGGCTGGGCATTTGCTTGACAGAAAACAATCAGGTCGTAATTAGACAGTTTTTCAGGAGACACTAAGCATTTAGTTTCATTCACCTCAGTCTCCGACCAAGATACAGGAAGAGATAGACTCATGAACTTAATTAACCTCAGTATAGAGCTTTGATATATCTTTCTCAAAGACTGGAAATAAATCACAAAAGTTCCAAGGCAACTTTTTCCTTGGCTTTTTCTTTGTTTCTTTGCCGTAATGCAATAATGGTCTTAGGCAAAGTTTATCTTAATGTTTTTTTAGCTAATTAACTTCAAAAAAAATTACCGTCTTTTTCGTAGCCTGGGGCATAATCTTTTAATAAACTGCTGAGTTGATTTGCCATATTAGAATTGTTTTTAGGATTGATAGCCTGCCTTTCAGGAAAAAATTCTGGTCGGTCTAAATAGCGATTAATCGCTTCTTTTACCTGTTCTTGAATTAATGTTTGCAATTCTTGTCTTGCCCGTTGACGTTGATAATTCGCTCCTTCTTCAGTGGTTGCATATAAGGGCGGTAAACGGTTTAGAGCATAGGCCGCAATATCTCCTACATCCAAAGAAGTATCGCTAGTTTGTTCAATCTCAGCAACGCGAGTAATCGCATCGCTCAAGACTAATTCTTCCATAACATTGATAAACTGTTTGCGAGGAACGGCTACCACTTCTCCTGTCAGCAGCGCGCCCATAAGCTGATCTAAAGCTAAATACTCTTCTACAGATAGTTCCGCTGCCGTGTCACAAATTCTGCCTACTTCAGCTTCCATACTCGGAGTAAGGTAACCATCTTGCATTGCTTGTTTGACAATCGAATTGATTCCCATAGTAATTAAGTAAATGATGATAAATAAATGTAAATTAAGCCAATCTCACGCACTATCTTAATATCTATAACTAGAAATCGAAAAGGTATTTAGCTTGAAATGCGCGGTTTTGCCAAATATATAGTTCATTCAATGACACCAAACCGCCAAGGGACAGGGTCTACTGCCACCCCCTCAACATATAAACCCCAATGCAAATGAGGTCCGGTGGAAGCTCCAGTTGAGCCAATCGTGCCAATTTGCTGACCAGCTTTGACCATTTCCCCTTCTGCTACACTAATGTCCTGTAAGTGCATAAAGATGCTTAGCACTCCTTGTCCGTGATCGATGCCGACAATATTGCCATGAACCTGAAAACCGTCTTTTTCTCTGCCTACTAGTCTGATTTTCCCTGCTGCGGGGGCAACCACAGAGGAGCCATAGCCACCAGCGTAGTCTACTCCTTTATGATAGTAATCATTAGCAAATACGCCATTATAATAACGACGGACGCCAAATCCACTGGAAATACTCCCAGCGTTGGGACGTATAAACGCTCCCTGCCAATATTTTTGCGGAGTAACTAATTTTTTAAAAGCCGATACTTTGTCTAGTTCTAGTTGAGTTGCTGGAAGACCCGCTTTACCACTAAGGGTAATACGCTGTACGGGAAAGGTGCGACTTTTTAACCAGACTTTAAGATTGCTGGTTTGCTTATTTTCTTTGACCTGAAGAGTCATTTTTCCTGGAGAATTTAAAGGAGAAGTAGGGATCAAAGCACGATATTTGCCTAGAAGAGGAAATACAGGATAATCTTTTTGATCTACCGTAATGATTGGAGGAGTATGGGGATCATCAGGAGTTACAATAACTGAGATAGTATCTCCCTGCTGGGGTGTTTTAGGAGATATTTGGACTTCTAAGGCTTTTGCAGGCAGGGAAATTGCCAAGCATAAAACTGCGGCGATGAGTAATGGGTTTGGTCGAAAGCGATAAACCTGACGGCATGACTTCGTTAAGCGCATATTGTTGGAAATGCTATTTACAGGTAAACAGTATCTCACAGTGTATTCTAGCTTTTAATCAACCACCACTCTAAAGTTTCTAGCAATACAAAACTTAGAATTATCCATAACTGTTCTAACTGTTGCCTTTAACGAGCTTAATTATTGCAAATTATGATGATGGATTGCCGAAAGGTTACTAGGGTTTTGTAGGATATTAATATTGAACAAATTATTTAACCAATTATTAATAGTTCAAAAGATCTACTTTAATGGGCATCTAGATATTGAGTTGAGAAAATAGATACTTCAACAAACGCGTTTTATTAAATTCTGCCTTGAAGACAAGCCGAGATAACCAAATATTCAGACTAGGATAATTCTTTCTAAAAAAAACTTTATAGATGAGCATTTCTAATTCTGTTGTACGACAGTTGCTGGAAACCTGCACGAGTTGGCGACCACAAATGTATTTCAAGGCTTCTTTGACGGCGTTGTCTCACGCTATGGAAGATTTAGTCTTGAATGATTCGGATACGCCTCTAGTGATTGCTAGTTTTCAACGGGAACGTTTTTATCGACAAGAATCTCATCGCTATAAACGTATTGCTGATAAAAGCGATCAGGTATATGTTTTGGCAGCCCCAGAAACAGAGTTTGGCGATCGCCCAGAAGAGTACGAAACTATTGCCTTTGAACCAACTGATGCTTTAGCTAAAGAGTGGCATTTAGTAATTGTTGGTCAGCACTATGCAAGCTGTCTAGTTTGCCGCGAAAAAAGCTTTTCACCCAAAGAAAAGGAGCGTAGTTATGGCTCACCAATCGATGCTAATCGTCGTTTTGAGGGAATATGGACCTTTGATCGCAACGTAACCATGGAAGCCGCCAAGCTCATGCTCGATCGCATTGGTATTTATCGCCCAGAATTAGCTGCTAAAATTGCCCTGGCTAATCAAGTATATTTATCGCCCAAAAAACTAAGGCAAAAAAAGAGCAACATAAATTCACCTTTAACCAATCCAGATCCTTTTGTCCAGAGACTAGTTACCTATCTTCAGGCTAGTCAATATAAGTTATTAAAAGCCAATAAATCTTTAGCAGCCAAACAGCAAAAGGAAATATTATTAAATTCCGTCAGCGATGCTGTAAGGCGATCGCTTCATACTAAACAAATTTTACAGGTTGCAGTGCAAAAGCTAGGGGAGGGCATTGGTGTATGTCGCTGTATCGTTTACCGTTGTCGCGAAGAGGATGCCACAGCAACGGTAGATCGAGAATTCATTAGTCCAGGAATAAAATCGGTTAGAGGACAAAAATGGCAGCTAGCTAATAATCCCCTGTTTGAAGAAGCGATCGCCACTAAAGAAACTATAAGCGTTGACAATACTCTAGAAGATGAGCGTTTACATAAAATAGCCGAGGATAAGGGGACGGGAGAGTTTTTTCAAAATCTAATTCAAAATTACTCTATTTTCTCTTGGCTATTAGTGCCAATTCTTTATCAGGATAAACTGCTAGGAGTAATGGAGTTACATCACTGTGAAACTGAGCCTATTGCCTGGAAAGCCGATGATATTGCCCTAGTAGATGCGATCGCCACTCAGATAGGAGTAGCTTTAATTCAAGCAGAAGCTTATGCCGATTTGGAAGATCTCAATGAACAATTGGAGGCTTTAGATCGCACCCGTTCTAACTTGGTGGCAATTGTGGGTCACGAGCTGCGTACCCCTCTTTCAACCATTCAAGTGTGTCTCGAAAGTCTGGCTAGTGAACCTGATATGCCTCCCGAATTGAGTCAGATTATGCTCGATACTGCCCTTAGTGATGCCGAAAGAATGCGTAATTTAGTCCAAGATTTTCTTACCCTTTCCCGTCTAGAAGGCGGTGGGATAGAGTGGAATCTAGAAACTCTTTCTATTAGCGAGTGTATTGATTTAGCAGTAAGTAATGTCAAGGCGCGTAATCATGACTTAGAACTACCTCAAATTAAAAATCTAACTAGCCCCAAAGATTTGCCCCTAGTACAGATAGATGGGGAATGGCTAGTAGAAGTACTAGTAAAGCTATTAGATAATGCCTGCAAATTTACCCAAGCGGACGGCAAAATTGCGATCGCTGTAAAAACAAACGGAGGCAATACCCTCGAAATCATGATTTCTGACACGGGTAGAGGCATAGAAACTAGCAGCCTAGAAACCGTATTTGACCGTTTCTATCAAGAAGAAGAGTCCTTAAGACGTAGCGCAGGAGGTACGGGTCTGGGTTTAGCTATCTGCCGACAAATTGTCAAAAACTGGGGCGGTAAAATTTGGGCAGAATCACCAGGAAAAGACAAGGGTAGCAAATTTTATTTTACGATTCCCATCAAAGCCACCCGCAACAACTCAGAAAAGCCAACTCAAAAAACAGCTAAACCTACAGCTAGCAGCAAAAAAAATAACAAAAAACAAAAGAACTAACTTAGACACTCGAAAATGGGTCAGAGCGTTGCTAAAAACTGTAACAGTTTTTGACATACTCACAATATTGTCTTGAACAGAATGATAGGATGCCGTAAATACCTTTAAATTGAGGATTTTTTTAACATGGCAGAAGATATAAAGCTTTCAGGTAAAACCCCCAAGTTTGGTGGTAGCACGGGTGGTTTATTAACCAAAGCAGAAGTAGAAGAAAAGTACGCTATTACTTGGACAAGTAGCAAAGAACAAGTATTTGAAATGCCCACTGGTGGCGCAGCAATAATGAACGAAGGTGAAAACCTACTTTATTTAGCTCGTAAAGAACAGTGTCTAGCATTGGGCGCACAGCTACGGACTAAATTTAAGCCCAGAATTCAAGACTATAAAGTCTATCGCCTTTTCCCTAGTGGTGAAATTCAATATCTGCACCCCGCAGATGGCGTATTCCCCGAAAAAGTAAACGAAGGTCGAGAATATAACGGCATAAAAGACCGTAGTATCGGTAAAAATCCTCAACCAGCTACTATTAAATTCTCTGGGAAAGCACCCTACGAAGTTTAAAAAAAAGCAGATAAAATTGGGAAGGACAAAGTATAGATTTATATTTCTAGCTTGTCCTCCTTTTTTTTCGTACTTAATTTATTTGACGAATGAGATTTTTAATTATGTTGCTCGTAGTTATTAGCTATTAGCTATTAGCTTTTGTAGAGAAGGATTAAATAGCTGTTTCCTCATCCTTCATCCCTCATTCCTCATCCTTCAAAAACATGATCTTTCCCAACTTCGCTCAATTTACCGAACTGGCACAGCAAGGTAATTTTATACCTGTATATCAAGAATTAGTTGCTGACTTAGAGACTCCCGTGTCCGCTTGGTACAAAGTATGTGCAGGTCAACCCTATAATTTTCTTTTAGAATCTGTAGAAGGAGAAGAAAAACTTGGTCGCTATAGCTTTTTGGGCTGCGATCCGATGTGGGTACTAGAAGCTAGAGGCAACAAAACTATCCAGACTCACCGAGATAATTCGGTTGAAGAGTATACAGGTAATCCTTTTGAAATTTGCGATCGCTGTTTAACCTCGATTAAACCAGTTAAGCTGCCACAGCTTCCTCCTGGTATTGGCGGTTTATTTGGCGTGTGGGGCTATGAATTGATTAATTGGATTGAACCAAGAGTTCCCGTCAATTCTCCGAGTGAGAATGATTTACCTGATGGAGTTTGGATGCAGGTAGACAATCTAATTATTTTTGACCAGGTTAAACGCAAGATTTGGACGATCTCCTATGCGGACTTACGAGATGCCGACGTTAGCCTAGAACAAGTATATCAGGATGCGAGCGATCGCGTTACTAAATTAATGCTCAAGCTACAGTTACCTCTGCCTATAGAAGCAAAATCTCTTGAATGGAAATCTTTAGATAGTCGCAGTAGTTCTGATTCAAGTTTAGTATACCGTAGCAATATCGATAAGCAAGCCTTCTGTGATAACGTTACCAGGGCAAAAGATTACATTCGAGCAGGAGATATCTTTCAAGTTGTCTTGTCTCAAAAACTTTCCACCGTCTATAAAGGTCATCCTTTTAACCTGTATCGCTCTCTGCGCCTAATTAACCCTTCTCCCTACATGGGTTACTATCAGTTTGGTGATTGGCAGCTAATTGGTTCATCTCCAGAAGTAATGGTTAAGGCAGATGTTAGAAGCGATGGCAAGATTGAAGCTACCCTTAGACCCATTGCCGGAACTCGTCCCCGTGGCAAAACCAAAGCCCAAGACGAAGCTTATGCTAAAGATCTTTTAGAAGATCCCAAAGAAGTCGCCGAACACATCATGCTAGTAGACTTAGGCAGAAACGATTTAGGTCGTGTCTGTGTTAAAGGCAGCGTTAGCGTTAATGAATTAATGGTAATCGAACGTTATTCTCATGTAATGCACATTGTC
Source organism: Waterburya sp. (assembly GCA_965218645.1). GTDB lineage: Bacteria > Cyanobacteriota > Cyanobacteriia > Cyanobacteriales > Xenococcaceae > Waterburya. The sequence goes on from OZ244627.1 coordinate 850,459, forward strand.
AGCAATGTTATTGGTGAGCTTGAACCTGATAAAACAGCCTGGGATTTATTAAAAGCCTGTTTTCCTGCGGGTACAGTCAGTGGCGCGCCCAAGATTCGCGCTATGGAAATTATCAATGAACTTGAATCCGAAAGACGGGGACCCTATTCTGGAGTTTATGGTTACTATGATTTTGAAGGACAGCTAAACACTGCTATTACTATCCGCACCATGATTGTTCGTCCCTACAAAGAAAATCAGTGTAGGGTCTCGGTACAATCAGGGGCAGGAATGGTAGCTGACTCTGTGCCTGAAACTGAATATCAAGAGACTTTAAATAAAGCTAAGGGGTTATTAGAGGCAATTAAAAGCGTCAATTAAAAGATGAAGCTGATTAACTAATAAAACTTTTGAAACACACAATATTTCGTAATTTCTTTGCGTCTCTGCGCCTCAGCGCGAGATAATTATTATAGTCTCAACCTTTACCTCAACTGCTATATGAATGAAACTTTATACGATGAAGTGCCTTCTATAGATCTAAACGACTTTACTGCTAATAATCCTGAAAGCAAACAAAAGTTTGTCAAAACCTTGGGTGAAGCTTACCAAAATATTGGTTTTGTGGCGGTAAAGAACCATGGCTTATCTAAAGAGTTAACAGCCAGCTTATATAGTGCAGTCGAACAGTTTTTTGCCTTACCAGAAGCTACTAAATTAAATTATGAAATAAAAGGATTGGGAGGGCAAAGAGGATATACTGCTAAAGGCAGAGAACACGCCAAAGGTAGAAATGTTGGAGACTTGAAAGAGTTTTACCATATAGGGCAAGAAATTGCCGCAGCAGATACTAGCTTAGGTTATCCTGCTAATATATTTCCTCAAGAAGTACCTGAATTTGCCACAGCGACCTTAGAAGCCTATCGAACTCTAGAAACAGCAGGGTTGAAGATCCTGAGAGCGATCGCCATTTATCTAAAACTAAATGAGTTTTATTTTGATGATAAAGTAAGATTAGGTAATAGCATTCTCCGTGCTATTCATTACTTTCCCATAGCCAATCCCCAAGAAGTTCCAGATGGCGCAGTTCGTGCAGCAGCCCACGGTGATATTAATCTAATTACTCTGTTGATGGGTGCAAGTACAGAAGGTTTGCAAATATTACGCAAAGATGGCAAATGGATTTGGGTAAAGGCTTTACCCGATCAAATAGTGGTAAACGTTGGCGATATGTTAGAACGACTTACCAACAACAAATTAAAATCAACTGTTCATCGGGTAGTCAATCCGCCAAAAGAACTATTGCATACTCCCCGTTACTCCATTCCTTTTTTTATGCACCCAATTTCCCATATGGATCTTACCTGTCTGACTAACTGCATTGATGAACACAACCCTAAGCAATTCGCAGACATTACCGCTGGCGAATTTTTAACTGAGCGTTTGCGAGAAATAGGATTAATAAAATGATTTTTTACTGGACGGGGTTTATAAACAGTTAGGACAGTTAGACGAGCGACCCCCGCGCATGGTTCAACAGTTTGCGCGAAATATTATTATAGTCTTAACCTTTACTTCAATTGCTATACCTTAACCAAAACTGACGTTAAGTAGAATAAAGATCGGTATAGCCATCTTCAGAGACAATAAGAGCTAAACAATTAACGTCACGAGCCTTTTCTCCATCAATATAGCGAATAGCAGAATTATATCTTGCTCCTCTGGCAGAATTCCCATTTTTAGTAGCTTTTCCGTCAAGTATTACTCCAAACGAATGCACAACACCACCAGGGGACATCAAAATTGCGCCATCAATGCTGGATATGTGGGAAATCATTTCTTCGGTAACGGTTACTGCGTCAATTGCAGTGCTTTGAGCAGCTAATCTTTTTGTTTCTTGCTCGGCTTCTGGGGTTATAACTAATATTGTGCCATGGCGTTGTTCTACTGCTGCCTCAACAGCTTTTACTAATCTAGCTACTGTTGTTTTGTTAACTTCAAAAAGCCGATACACATAATCATAAAATTGCTCTTTGTTAAAACGTTCTCTCGGCAATCTTGGTTCTCGATACTTAACCCGCAGCATAATATTTTCAGCATGAGCTAACTCCCAAGTATAGTGTTCGGTAAATCTGATTTCAAATAAATTTTCTAAGCTGGGTTGATACGTATTCAACGACATTCCAAATCCCCAGACAGTCTCAACATCACACAGCAAAGCCATCTGAGCGCTAGAAACTTCGAGCAATTTTCTGATGCCTCTATAGTCATTAATCATAATTGGCACTTTAAATTTGACCTTGGCTAGAATATCTGGATGATTAGTTGGACAAATTATCAATCTGCCCTTACTAAATGCGCCTTCATAACGTTCAGCAGCTACAGCATTAGCAAAAGAAAGCAAATCTACGCTATTCCACTGGTTGACGTGAACTTCTACCGATCTAAGTAAACTGGATGCAGCATCTTCTATAACTCGTTTGGGATTAGCTAATAAAAAAGTTTCTTCTGCCGATGGTTTTCGAAGTTCTAATTCGCTTTCTGCCAAAATTCGATAAATTACTGATTCTAGAAAACAACGATCTATTCTGTACTCGCGCATAGAATGTAACTCATGTTCTTTTTTGGTTAATTGATAGTGATGATCGAAGTCTTGTCTCTCAAGTTGAATAACTGTCACGATCCAATGTTCATTTTTTTGAAGGGGAAAACTACAGAAAGAAATTTGTTTTTTTTCTGGATCGTGTTTTTCTAAAATAGATTGAACAGCTTTTCGTAGTGCTTTGGGATAAAGAGAATCTTTATGTACTTGATTTAAATGCAGAGTATCTATAAAAAAGAATTGTTCGGGATCGTTGTTAAATGTATCTTTTGCTAGGTCGAAAACTTGCTTAAATTCATCGGCAGTAAATCCACAATCTTCTTGCTGAAAGAAAATTTGCTCAACATTTTCAGTGGCAATAGGAACACCGATAATAAAGATATTAAATGTTATTGGCAGCTCTAAAATTTGGAATATACACTCTACAGAGTTTTTAACTGCATTTTGAAAAGCGTCTTGCCATTGACCCATGAATATTAGGATTCGCGTTTGGTTATTTTCCTCAATCAAAAAACTGCCTTCTTTTTAAATCGTAGGTGATTGATAAGCTTAATTTTAATAATTCTTGGCAACGTAGCCAAATTTTGTCTGTACCTCATTTTATATTCAGACTAACTATTAGTTATGAGGATTCGATATAGTAGATATCTGAGATGATTGTCCGACCTATTAGGAGATTTAAGTTTTGACCCTTGCCTTTGATAACCTTGTTAATGCCGACATAGCCAAGCCAGCTAGATATTTGGGTAACGAACTTGGTGCAGTACATAAACCCTGGACAGAAGCCGAGGTGCGTTGGGTGCTAACTTATCCTGAAGTCTATGAGGTGGGCGCATCAAATTTAGGTCATATAATTCTTTACAATATAATTAATGCTCAACCGCAACAGTTGTGCGATCGTACTTATCTTCCCGCCCCCGATCTTTCAGCCAAGCTGCGCTCAACTAATACTCCCTTATTTGCTTTAGAATCAAAGCGATCGCTACAGGAATTTGATATTCTAGGCTTTAGTCTTAGCTATGAGTTAGGAGCAACCAACATCTTAGAAATGCTGAGTTTGGCAAATATTCCTCTAACTTGGCAAGAAAGGGATGCAGGAGACTATCCGTTAATTTTTGCAGGGGGACAAACCGCTACATCTAACCCCGAACCTTATGCAGATTTCTTTGACTTTATTGCTTTAGGTGATGGAGAAGAACTTTTACCCGAAATTGGTTTGATTATCAAGGAAGGAATGGCAGCAGGACTTAGTAAAGCAGATTTATTGCTGGATCTAGCCCAAGTTCCTGGAGTATACGTTCCTAGATTCTATAGAATGGCGGAAGATGGCTCAGTTCACCGAATTAACCCTAAAGTTCCTAAGCGGATATTGCGTCGGGTTGCTACGCCTATTCCTGCCTATTCCATTGGCTTAGTTCCCTTTATCGAAACCGTACACGATCGCCTTACCGTAGAAATAAGAAGAGGCTGTACTCGTGGCTGTCGTTTTTGTCAGCCAGGAATGTTAACTCGCCCTGCAACAGATGTTGAACCAGATAAAGTCGTAGACGCAATTACCAAGGGAATGCGCGCTACTGGCTATAATGAGTTTTCCTTATTGTCTCTTAGTTGCTCTGATTATCTTGCTCTGCCCGCAGTAGGAATGGAGATCAAGAATCGCTTGCAAGAAGAAAATATATCCCTGTCTCTGCCAAGCCAAAGAGTTGATCGCTTTGATGACAACATTGCCGATATAATTGGTGGCTTGAGAAAGTCTGGGCTAACCTTTGCCCCCGAAGCTGGCACACAAAGAATGCGAGATGTGGTTAATAAGGGATTGACCAACGAAGAGTTACTACGAGGTATCCAAACCGCCGTCGCTCGTGGCTGGAGTAAGGTCAAGCTCTACTTTATGATTGGTTTACCAGGAGAAACAGATGTTGATGTTGCTGGTATTGCCGATACGGTGCGCTGGTTACGCCGAGAATGTAGTCAACTTAGTAGTAAACGCCTTAACTTTAATATTACCATTTCTAATTTTACTCCCAAACCTCATACGCCTTTTCAGTGGCATTCTGTATCTACTAGTGAGTTTCGGCGCAAACAAGACTTGTTGCGGGAAGAATTTCGCCGTATCAAAGGTGTAAAAATCAACTACACAGATGTCCGTATCTCAGCAATGGAAGACTTTGTAGGCAGGGGCGATCGCCGTTTAGCTTCTGTAGTTAAACGCGCCTGGGAATTAGGCGCAGGCATGGATTCTTGGTGGGAAAACTTAGATAAAGCCTATGGTGCTTGGTCACAGGCGATCGCTGAAGCGGATTTAACCTGGAAATATCGTCAGGTAGAAGAAGGAGAGTGGAATATCTTTTTAGATGCCGATACAGCTACCTCTATTGCCGATGCCACTGATGCACCCCTACCCTGGGATCATATTAATACAGGCATAGATAAACAATGGCTCAAAGAAGACTTGCAGAGAGCTTTAGACGCTGCTACTGTGCCTGACTGTGCCTATGAAGGCTGTTCTCACTGTGGTGTTTGCGGAACGGATTTTGGACACAATATTGTCGTTAAGCCCCCAGCTATTCCAAAATTTGCAGGACATTACAAACCAAACCAGCATAAAGAGCAAAAGATCAGAATGTGGTTTGGGAAAGTTGCCGAGATGGGATTAATCAGCCATCTCGATCTAGTGCGTCTATTCGATCGGGCAATTCGTCGCGCTGCTTTACCTATTTCCTTTACAGGCGGATATCATCCAGGACCAAAAATTTCTATTGCCAATGCTTTGTCTTTGGGTATTACCAGCAGCGGTGAAATTGTTGATTTTGAATTAACCGAGGACATGGATGTAGAAGAGTTTCGCACTAGGTTAGAGGCACAACTCCCAGATAATCTTCCTATCTACAAAGTAGAAGATATCGATCTCAAGTCTTCAAACGCTAGTCGTTTAATGGATAAAGCAGAATATCTGATTACCGTACAGTCAGAAGAAGATATAGATGCAGCCTGGAGTCAGTGGATTAATGCTATTAAAAACAGTCAAGAAATATTGTGGGAGAAATTCACTAAGTCAGGGAATAAAAAAGTCGTTAATTTATGCGATCGCCTTTTCTCTCTTTCCTTAGAATCAGATAAAGATAATCAAGCAGTAATTCGCTTTACTGGTAGCTGTCGCAACGATGGAACAAACCTCTCGCCAGATAACTTTGTTTATATGTTGGAACAAATAGCAAAGATTGAGTTTCAATTACTCAATGTGCATCGTCAGCAATTGATTTTAAACTAATTAATTTTGGTGGGCATAGAATTAAAGACTTAAATATCTGCGTACCTTGTCCACTCTACGCAAAAGCGGTCGCTCTAAGTTTCCCCACATACAGTTAATAGTAAAACCATCTATAGTTCCCGCCATATTTTTGAACAATATCCTCTATCCAAGTTGGCGTGGATTTTCCTTTATGTTCATATAACTCAGCATAAGCAAGCATCATATTTGTCAGGCTGGGAAATAATACATTCATTTCGCAAGGATCTTCTTCATTTACGTAATCACTATAAGTCACAAGTACGGGAGAAGTTTCCTGTTGTTTCTTGCTTCCAACTATTGATAGCACAACATCTTCTCTGTAAGAAGTACAGAAAGGTAACAAACGTGGATTATCATTAATTAACATATCGCAATAACAACTCATTGCTTTCTGTAATGTCGCAAATCGAGCAGGATAATCGGGAAAATAAAAGTAATTATAAACAGAATTCCAGTCAGTATCATCAGATATCCCAATAGGTAAACAACCATTGCCCATCAAATATAAATCGTAAAATTCTTGAGGCAGTTGAAAACGATACGGTTCGACTATTTCTTTAATTTGTTCTATGCTCAAACGAGGCTGATAGCTGCCTAAATCTTTATTGACAAGCTCTAATTGTTTTGGTTCTAAATTTTTAGGAGTGGCATTTTTAAGTGATTTATAGGGGGGATGATAAGCAATCAAAGTTGCTGGTAAATTGTCATGATTGCTTTGCTTTTTGCTGTGTACAATTCTCTTAATTGCCTCAACTATTTGGGACATTCTTTGTTTCTTTATTATTACTTTGTTCAATTTAGCTTAAGAAATGGGCGATCGCATTTATGTGAGAAAGAAACGTAATGCAATTTTCGAGTAAAATCCAAATTTGCATTTTTACTCTCAAAATGAGAGAATAGACAAAAGCACCAGTTTATTTAAATTTGCCAAAAATTATGGAAAGACTTAATGCACTTAATTTCAATTCGCAATCTTCGTTTTGATGCTGCAAAACATCCAGATGCGATCGCGCCTATTAATAATTGGTATGCAACAGCAAAAAAGTCACAGTGGACAAATCTAGAAGATGTCCGCAGAATTTATCGAGATGCCGAAGCAGTAGGAAATTTTACAGTATTTAACATTAAAGGTAATAAATATCGTTTGATTGTTGGTATTGATTACGAAAACCAAACTGTTTATCATAAATATTTTTTAACTCATTCAGAATACGATCAGGATAAATGGAAAAATGACTCTTACTTTTAATAAAACTGCCTACTCCAATCTTTTGAGTCAATATATACCTCAAGTAATTGAAACAGAAGAAGAATACGATCGCGCCTTAACAATAGCAGAAAAATTAACTTTTGCTAAAAATCGTACTTTAGAAGAAAAAGCCTTACACAAGTTAGTAGTAGCTTTGATTGAGGCTTACGAGACAGAAAACTATCCAATGAAAGAATCTACACCTCATGAAATTCTGCAACATTTAATGGAGTCTAGTAGTACCAAACAAGCTGACTTGGTAAGCATAATTGGTTCTAGCGGAGTAGTGTCTGAGGTAGTGAATGGTAAACGGTCTATTAGCAAAGCACAAGCTAAAGCATTAGGAGATTATTTTAAAGTTTCATCAAATTTGTTTATTTGAGCAGCATTTTTCAGTGTATCTTCTACGGTTTTTTCTCTAACTAGAATAAAGCGATCGCTTTTATACAAGATCGGCTAAAGAAAAAATTTACTAAAGTCTGGTAATAAAAAGTTTATTAGCTTGCGCGTAGCGAAGCCATGTCGTAAACTTATCGCTTTTTCTCTTTAAACATAGAATCTATCTCAGGTAAGATATTTAATACCGCTATTCTATGCTTTACTGCTAGCTGTCGTAATGATGGTACAAATCTATCAACAGATAATCTAGTTTATATGTTGGAACAGGTAGCTAGGATTGAAGTGCAGTTGCTTAGTATCCATCGTCAACAGTTAATCTTAACTAAATTGTAAAATATTATAATTTGGGTTGTTAAATAATGTAATTACAGTTAAATCTAAAAATATCAATTATATTACTGTTCTTAGATAATATTCTTTAATTATTTATTCTGGCAACGTAAGTCCTTGTAGAGCTAGTCTTTTGTCACTACAAATATTAACTAGGTCAAAATGTAACCTATACTACATTTTTACTTATCTTTTTGCTTAACTTCCTTAAAATCACTGGTAAAAAGCCGCCTAAAATAGGATGCTTTACATAGCTCAAAGTAATAATCCATTTTTAGCAAAGCAAGTAATATCATCTATTTCTTTTGCAGGTTTATTTGAGCATTATTTTAGTTAAATAAAACTGTGTGATGCTGAAACTAAATAATATAAAGACTAAGCAATACATACATTTGTCATGTCTTAGGGTTAATTGATTCGACAATATGTTTTCTTTAACCGTAGTTTGTTATGCTCTTGCTCTATTTTACAAAAAACTTAAACCTCAAGTCTTAAACAAAATATTTGACCTATGCCTTTTTTGATGATCGGAACTCAATGTTCAGGCTCTAATTTGTTGCGCCTAATGCTCAACCAAGTAGATAATGTTGCTGCTCCTCATCCACCCCACATTTTGCAGCGATTAATGCCTTTAGTGCCTTACTACGGGGACTTGAGCAATAAAGATTCTTTTTATATGCTAGTTGATGATGTGTGCCGTCTTGTAGAGTTAAATCCTGTAACCTGGGAGGGGGTGAAATTGGATAGAGCCAACGTGGCATCTCGTTGTCGAGAAAAGTCTTTGACCGCAGTCTTCTTTACAGTCTACGATATTTTAGCAGAAACTTGGGGGGCAAAACACTGGTGCTGTAAAAGTCTAGCAAATGTTTTTTATCTGCCAGAAATTAATGCCTATAGCCTAGATACCAAGTTTATTTATCTGTATCGAGATGGTAGAGATGTTGCCCTATCTTTTCAAAAAGCGACAGTGGGTGAAAAGCATATCTATCATATTGCTCAGGAATGGGCAAAGGTTCAACGTCGAGCTTTACAGATGCGCAGCATTTTGGGTGAAGAGCGTTTTTACAGTATTAGCTATGAGCAACTAGTTGCCGATCCTGAATCTAGTCTGGAAGGTTTGTGTAGATTTATGAGCGAAAAATATACTCCTGAAATACTGAATTTCCATCAATCCAAAAAAGCCATCAATGCTCCTGCTTCTAGCTCTTTATGGAAAAATGCTACCAAGCCCGTCATGAAGGAAAATATGAAAAAACTTCTCCAACAGTATACAGATGAAGAGATTATGATCTTTGAACTAGTGGCTGGAGATGTTTTAGATGCTCTTGGTTATGAGCGAGTTAAAAACGCTTCAGGTAACAAAGCAGCGTTTAGCGATATTGCCATCAAGCAGTTTGATGAAATAAATCAGCACCTTAAACAAGAAAAAATTAAAGAAATGAATCCAGAAAATCTTAAAAGACGCGATCGCCAGGCTAGTCTATTAAATGAAATTCAAGTCCGTAGATTAGTATCTGCTTAACTATATATTCTGCCAAAATCTTAATATTTATTTTTCTAGCATTAGAAAGATTTATAGTAATCTTTCTAATGCTTTTTTATATTTAACTGCTGACTATACTATTTTAATTTGCTTAATACATCAAACATTAGGTTTTGGACTTTAGATAAAAGATTGTCTAAACCATAGTGTTTAATATTGCTATTGATTTGGGAACAATAGCTAAACAAGAGTTGCAGTTTAATTGCTTAGTAACTTTTGATTTGTGCCTTACTATCTTCATAGTTGATAGCGATCGCTCGTATTTGTTTTTTTAAATTACGATCTGAGTTCGGATAGAATGGTTGTCAGTTTTTTTTCACATCAAGAGATTAGGAAAAAACTAGTAACAAAATCAATCTAAATTTATAATTATTTAGCTGCCAAAAATGAAAAAGCTCTTACAAGTACAATTAACAATAGGAATCGCTTTCGCTATCCCCTTAGCTCTATCAATTTCATCTGACGCTGAAATCAAAACTAAGCCCAATCTTGTTCAGTCTAAACCCCAAAATAGCCAAGTTAAAGAATTTGTCTTTGATTTTGATAATAGCTATGATTATGCCGCTTGTTTGGACGTAATTTTATTGGCGTATGAAAAACGCAATGCTGAACTAAAAAATGTGTATAAAAATGACTGTGCCACTAATGTTTTGAATACCTTCGGCAACAATTTATCGAAAGATGACGCTTTACAGTTGGTTAAATCGGCTGATTTACACGCTACTAAGGGATTGGGAGTTCCACTTTATCCGACTCTTGGTTTGAGAAGAAGAATAGCTCTCGATCTCGGATATGTTTATGGCATAGATAAAAGCAATCCCGATATATTGAAATATATTAATTCCGAATCGAAATAAGTTGCCCACCAGATGCAACGCCAATTATCTTAGAGCGCACCGTTAATTTTTGCCCAAACTATCAACTTTCTGACGTATTTCGGGATTGTACAAGCGTAAATAGTTCCAGTAGTTGCCGAATACTCCTTCTACATAATCTTTGGTTTCGGGGAAGGGGATTTGCTCTACAAAGCGATCGCGATTACTAAAATCGTATTTAGTTAGCCAATCATTAACGTTACTCGTACCAGCGTTATAGCTAGCTACGGCTAATAAAGAATTATCTTGATAGCGATCGTGATTGTGCTTAAGATACCAAGTACCAATTCTAATATTGTCTTCAGGGTTAGTTAAAGAATAGTTGGGCAACTGTATTTGTTTTGCTATCCAATCAGCAGTAGGTGGTACAATTTGCATCAAGCCTATTGCTCCAACTGCCGAATCAATTTCGGGATCGAAAGTAGATTCTTTGCGCATCACTGAAATAACTAGCAAAGGATTAATTTGCTCTTGTTGAGCATACTCCCGAATTTTTGACTCATAGGGAAAAGGAAATAAACCCTGCCAGTAGGCGGTTGTTTTACGCAAAGCTTCCCACTGTTCTAATTCCTGGGGATCTTCGCGCTTGGTTAAGTCCCAAATCTCCTGCATTCCTGCGCTATATTGACCAACGGTCACAGCACAAAGGGCTTGCCCGCATGTGTCCGTCCGTTTAGAAGTCCCCGTGCTGTTCGGTTTAGGAACAGCTTCATGCGGGACGTGGCGGAGTAATCTGTGACCTAGTTCTAGCTTTAATATCCCTTCGCTAAACTGCTCATTGACGGTTAGCTGTTGATGCTGCTCAATTTCTGACTGCAAAAGTAACCAAGCATCATGATATTGTCCCAAAAAATACAGTTCTTGTAGAGCTTTTGAATCCATTGGCAAAGGACTGTAAGTTTTAGCCAAATCTAAGGCAGGATTGAGAGAACGTAATTGATCAAAGTCTCCCACCTGCCAATTTAGCTTGATTGCCGAACGCCACGCCCAGTAAGATTGAGGATATAGTCCGATAATCTTTTTAAAAACTGTCTCAGCAGCTTCAGGTTTACCCAGATCGGTTACCCAAATTCCAGTTTGATAGAGTGCTTGAGGCGCAAAATCTAGTTCTAAGTTTGATTTAACAACAGGCTGCATCCACTGCCAAGCATCTTTTTTGTTGCCTTTATTGGCTAATTCTTGGGCTATTTTCCAGCGATATTCTTCTGCTGCTGCCGAATTGCTGTATTTTTTTAATAGCCGATCGCGAGATCGATCTGCTGCTTTGTACTTGCCGAAGCGTTCGTGAATAATTGCCTTAGAACGATAAGCTTCAGGAGCAACATCAGGAAATTTGGCGATCGCTTTTTCTAAGTAAACTACCGCCTCGTCACCACTAGAAATGCTGGCTAAATATAATAAAGCCTGTCCCGCTTCTCTAGCATCATGGTATTCACTAATTAGTCTTTGATAGCCAAGCCTAGCAGCATCCAGATTACCGTTACGATGAAATCCTCTAGCTACACGATAAAGATTGCGCGGTGTGTTGGGAGCAAAAGCGTAAGCGTCTGCTGCTTTGCGATATTCATCCTCTCGCCAGTAGCCATCGGCGATCGCTTCCCAGTCTTCAGGGGTTAATTTTCCTGAGTATTCTAAGACAAGGCGATCGCGAATTTTATTTAAGTCGGCATCTCGACTATATTTTGCCAACAGCAGCAATAGCCTAAACTGGTCAGGATTTTGCTGCAAACCCTGACGAGCCAGCTTTTGAGCCAGGGGATGATAGGGAAATTCTCGAATTAATCTGGCTTGATGTTGGGAGCGATCGCCATCTAATAAAGATATAGCATTAGCAGTAATCGGCGATCGAGGATAGTTTTTGATTAAATCGGCTAAAGTTCTTTGGGCCGCTTGTTCTTCTTTATTTTGTTGATAAGCCTGGGCGGTTTTAAATAATATTTGAGGACGTAACAATGGGTAATCTTCAGCTAATCCCTGAAGGTAAGTTAAGGCTAATTTACCCTGCTGCTGTTGAATCAAATCCGCAGCTAATAAATAGCGAGCGCGATTACGGTTAATGATTGATTGTTGAGAGGAGTGATTGTCTAGAGCATTACTAAGAACTTCTAACTGGGAGGCTCTAGCAGTAGGAGCAAGCGATCGCGAATTGACTAAAGGGGATATTGAACTAGCTGATTCTTTTTTCGGTTGAGAAAACAGACTATTTTGAACCTGCCAAATCCCCCAGCCTAAACTGCTAATCAAAACCAATAAAATTAGTCTTTTGTTTTTTAAAAAAAAATGGTTTCGATGTTTTGCTGGCTTGCGTTTGGGTTTTTTCGAGCGCACGTGGAATTCTAACATGGGTCAACTAAGGGATGAGGAATAAGGATTTATAGAGCATTTTTCATTATTATTAGCCGAAAAGTAAAGTTAGGAACTATGGTCGATCTCTGTGCGTCAAATGCTCATAACTAATCTCTCAAAGAAATATTTTTAACTAGTCATGTTTAACGCAAAACACTCTAGAATAACCACCTCTATTTTCACTACTTTTGCTATTTCGCTAACTACGGTCGCTAATTTTGCCAATGTAGCCCAAGCACAGCTTTTTCCCGAACAAACACCAACTAGAGATAGGGAATATAACCCACCTAATGACAGAGAATATAGCCCACCTAGAGATAGGGAATATTATCCACCCAATGATAGAGAACAACAACGCAGCCGTTTTCCTTCTAGTGCATCTGATACCGTCCCTGAAGGCTTTGTTATTCCCATAGAATACGACAAAGATAAAATTTTAGTAACTCCTAAAGAGACTACACCTGTAACTTTGTTGGTAGCAGCTAATGTGCGAGATAGTCGAAAAAATACCTTGATTCCTTACGGCAGCGAGATTACGGGAAATATTCAACCTAGTAATGATGGAACTGGCTCATTGTTTGTTGCCGATGAGGTCATTTTTCCTGACGGTACAAGCCAACCCATTGAGGCAATTTCTAATGTTATAACCCGCACAGAAACTGTCAAAAAAGGCGCGAATGCAGGCGATATCCTTAAAGGTGCTGCTATTGGTGGTGGTGCTGCTGCCGTATTATCAGAAATCTTTGGCGATATTGGAGCATTAAAAGTCCTCGGTGGTGCTGGGGCTGGGGCGATCGCTGGGCTGTTATTGGGAGGAAAAAAAGCAGAGCTAATTTCTATCGATCCCAACAACGACTTAGACCTAACTGTGCAGAGAGATTTTATAGTCCGTTAAAACTTAAGCAAGTTTTTACAGTCTTGTAATATCTTTTAATATCCACCAGACATTTACCTAAGTTGAAAAACAAAGGTTACTAAATCTCCTTTTCCTAAGGAAATGCGATCGCCTGGTCGTAGGCGATGGCGATTACCTCTTACCAAAGGAGAATGATTGACATAAGTTCCATTAGAACTGCCCACGTCTTCGATATAAAAAGTATCTCCTTCAATCCGAATGTCAGCATGGACTCGTGATACTACTTCTGAATCAGAAAAACCAGCTACGTCTATATCAGGAGGAATTTGACCGTTTGGTTTACCAATATGAACTATATCTAGGTCTAAAGGCAGTTCTATCTTGGTATTGCTTTGTAAATGAAGTAGGCTGGCAGTTTGTAATTGTAGTTGAGTTGCACTTGCTACATAACTTTCTCTATTTTGAGCGGGTTTAGGTACAGACGAACCAGCTTGATTATTAAAATTAACTGATTCTAAAGGAACTCCAGGTGTTGCTGATTTTGGTGGCTCTTCAAATGAGGGTTCTGAAGCTACTTGAGGCTGCTCAAAATCTAAACTTAAATCGGCAGTATTTGATTCCCAGGATAGAGTTTCTTCATCCGCAGTTAAATCATTAGATTCTGCTTCAGTAGCAAATTTTGTATCTGGTACAGAAGATTCAGGATTAATTACTGCCGTTGGCTCTATCATCGCCGATACTGGGCCAGTTTGCCCAATGGTCATGTCTTCTTCTTCCTCATCCCAAGGGCTTTGGATTGGTGATGTCATAGAGGTTTCGGATAAGATATTGGAGCTGGCTGCTGATAGAGGTTTTTCTTCTGGCAGGAAAATTTCTTCTGGTAAAAATGTTTCTTCTGATGTGAATGGTGTTTCTGCTATAGAAACGTCAGCAAGGGGGTTTTCTGCTTGTAAATTAAAACCACATTGACCACAAAAAGTAGCATCAGTTTGTATGGATGCTCCACAGTTAGGACAGCCAACTGTAGCGGGCAAAGGAGTATAACAATTTTCGCATTGCAAAGATCCTTCTGGATTTTGATGATTGCAACTGGGGCAAGTAATCATAGGTATTTTTTTTAACTGACTATTACACTGCTACCGACATAGATATTTTTTTATCCCACTATATACTAGCTTTAGCGTTTGGTGTTCTATAGTTCGGCTGCTGCTTGGCGATCCAACAGCCAGATAAGTTCTCCTTGGGGTTGAATCAAACGAGAGGGGTAGTTTTGGGCATCACCTTGGGAGGCAAATACTTCTTTTAAAGCAGAACGTTTATTTTCTCCAGCTACTAAAAAGACAACGCAACGAGCCTGATTAATTAAGGGAACGGTAAAAGTAAGACGAGGCTGACCATCTTTGTTGCTAACAGTAATTAGGCGATCGCTAACCATCAAGGCTTCAGTTTTGGGGAACAATGAAGCTGTGTGTCCATCATCTCCCATCCCTAATAAAATTAGGTCAAATGTGGGCATCTCTCCCTGTTTAACCCCAAAGAAGCCTTGCAGATCCTGCTCATATTTTTGGGCAGCTTCAAGAGGGTTTTCAAAGGTAGTATCCATGGGATGAATATTGCCCTGGGGAATGTCAATTTTGTCTAGTAAAGCTTGACGGGTCATAAATTGATTACTGTCATTATGGCTAGCTGGCACATAGCGTTCATCGCCCCAAAAAATCTGAATCTTCGACCAAGGTAAAGGCTGACTAGCTAAAGATTCGTAAATAGGTTTTGGGGTACTGCCTCCTGCTAAAGCGATAGTAAATTTATTTCTTGCTTCAATAGCTGCTTGCAGGCGAGATAAAACAATTTCTTGCGATCGCTTAACTAAATCACTTTTGTCGGCTAAAACTTCAACAATTTTATTCATAATGAGTATCTGTGCATAATTAAATTTATCGTCAAAATTCTTATTTTTTATCTCTTAAGAATTATGGTCCTGAGAAAACCGCCTCTTCAATATCTTGACGACTCAAAGAGTATTTAAATGAACGACTAAGGTTTTGACTTGCCTCTTTTGCATCGTAATAGCGTACGGTTAGTTCTTCCACATCTAAGCAAATCTCTGCTTTCCAAGCAAATTTGTCGAGATACCAGCAATGAAGATTTTCTCGGTCTTGATTACACCCTTGCCCTCGTAGCCAGTCTTCGATGGTTGGTAAAGTGTGATTGTATAAGGGGTTGTCAGCCTCTGGTAAACTCATAAAAATTTTAATAATAACTTTATTTAACCTGTCAAATTATAAGGTATCAAGAAAAATATGCTTAATGATTAAACTCTTTCGATCTAGATTTAATTTTGGGCTAAAGTAAATAGTATTTTAAGCTTCAGCAATTAAATGCTTGTCAACCAAATCAGTAACCTGCTGTGGTTTAACCTTGGTGTAATGAGCTTTGTCAGGGAGCATGACTAAATTAGGAGCTTTTTTACATTTTTTGAGACAGCCTGTTTTGCGGATCGAAATCTGCTCGTTTAAATTGCGATCGCTCAATACTGATTCTAATTTTTCATAGACTTGTTGACCGCCTTTTTTCCAGCAGTTGGATTTTTCGCAGATCAACACTTTAGCTTTGGATTTTGTCTTGGTGTCAAATACAGGCAGCAAAGAAACCTGCTTGGTCTTAATTTTGACAGATTGCTCTAGGTTTTGAGGCACTAAAGTAATCGTCTGGGCTTTGTATTTAACTTTACCAGTTTTGGGATATTGCTTGAGCTTTCCTGCTACCTCTAGCTGACACTCAAGGGGTAGTTGTGAAATCTGCTTTCTCAGCTTCTTGCTAACTTTAATCCAAACTTTATTTTGCTCGGTAGCCAGTTTAATGTATTTAATTTTATGTTTCTCAAGCTTTATTTTGCTCAATTTTCCACTGAGATTAAAAGAAGAGACTGTATTACCTGCTTTTTTCATCGTTACTCGCCAAAAACTACCTGCTTTTATGATCGTACCTTATCTGCCAGCATTCATGTAAGCAACCAATCAATTCCTGGCGAGACCCATTGAATTGTCTAACTACACTCCAAATTTGTATGGCAGTAGCTGGACTATGCAAATGAACCAGTAAAGGCTCATTGGTTGAACACTGACAATTTATCTCTAATTCCTTGAGGCGACGAAATACATCCCAGCGTGAAGACCATTTAACCGCTAAAACCTGACTAAGTTTATTCTGTTCTAAATTGTCTTTTTTTCGACCTGGAGAATATGATTCGCGATCGTTATTAATCATTGGTTATTGAGAATATTAATCAATTAGTCTAATTAAAAAATTATAGCTGTTGATCGACAATTATTATCAATAAAATTTAGATAAGCTGCCAAGCTTAGAGCTCAAAGCCTAAAGTTTAGAGCTTTTTGACCAAGGAGTGCGCTGTTCAAGGTAGTGTACGCTGACAAGATTGTTGCTGCTGAAGCTTGGTTTCGATTTTGGGCGGTAGCTCAAAAAAAGCTACTTGATAAAGATTTTCAAACTCTTGTTTAAAATGCTGGGCAACTGTTGAATTATCGATCACAATTACAGTTTCATCGTTGTTACTGTTAGCAGCCTCAGACCAATTTTGTGAGCCAGAGATCACAATTCGATCATCCACTAGGGCAAACTTGTGATGCAGCTTATCCCCCGCACTTATATTGGCTATACCCATAGTTTGCAGGGGTTTTTGCCAAGGATTGTTACCAGTTTCGGCTTGGCAAAGAGAATCCCTTCGCTTGACAGAGTTACTACTTAGGGTAATGCCTCGCATATCTAATACTTCACTATAGTAACGAAAGGCAAAACCAGGATCAAAAACGCCTCTTAAGCTTAATCCTTGGTGCTGTTTTGACTGTAAAGTATTGGCTAGTTCTTGGTCACTAAAAACAAACAATGCCAAATCAATAGACTTGTTAGCCTGATTAATTGTCTTGGCAATTAAACCATTAGTACTATCCTGCCAATTCTTACTGCTAGGAGTAGGAGAAAATTGAATTGTAATCTTGGTATTTTCTGCTTGAATAGATACAGGCGATCGCCAGGGTTTATTTAAACCAAATTTGCTATTCAATCCGCCTTGATTATTATCTCCCCACATATAGTTAAATTCTTCAGTAAATAAGCTGGCAACCTGCTTATTGTTAATAGTAAGTAAATGATTAACATTACCTCTGGTATTTAAATTATTAATATCTCCATGAACACCACTGGTGGTTAGGTTTGCCGATCCTGTGACTACTCCTTTGCCGTCAACTACCATAAATTTATGGTGCATCAAACCGCTTCCTTTTGAGCCATCAGCAGCATCGTCAATGACGGGAATACCTGCCTGTTCTAAAATCACCAAAGCGTCTCTTTGAGCAATTTCTTGAGAGCTTAAACGACCATCCTGGTTAAGATCTACTAACTGAAAAAACTGGTTGTATTTTTGGCGATCGCGTTGCTTTAACTGCTGAATTTGCTGTGTGCTTAAACTACTTAAAGGGCGACTATAATTATTATCTAAAATTACTCTTATTTTTACCCCCGAACGATAACTTTGAGCTAGAGCCTGAGCAACTAACGGTAAATTTAGCTCTTGCACAGCCAGATCGATATTAGTTTTTGCTTTTTCTATTTCGTTAATTATTATTGCTTCTAAATTATCACCTGAATGCTCTATTTGACGATAAGGATCAATGTAAGTATCATCATTACTTTGTCGATAATTAAAATAAGCTTGAATAAATTTATCTTGAGGTAAATCAGCTAGTCGAGAAGATGCCTTCTGACAAGCGGTAATTAAAGTTATGCAGAATAAAATCCAAATTAAGCGATACATAAACTAAGCTAAAGCTGCCTAGAAATAAACCTTTCTACCATAAGCGATCAAATGATAAATCAACCAGTTTTCAAGTCACAATCAAGGTAAAGTTTTTGATTTTCCCACACGGGTTATTGGGTGATAAGATACCTGAAGCCTCAAAGCCATCACCTCTCAAGACCGAAACAAATTGGTAAGATATAATCTATGCTTAGACTAAATATAATTAACTCTTCTGTGCCTCGCTTATTGTTTTTGACTTTATTTTTAATTGGTTTTCCTATTGCTTCTATTCAGGCACAGTCAACAACTACTCTAGAGTCTCAATCAACTGAAAAGCCAGCCACTGAAGGTAATTCTCCTTCCTCAGACAGCATTTTTAGCATTGAAGGGGGCAAAAAACTAATGTCAGAAGCCGATCAGGCTATTGATACTCAAAACTACAGTCTAGCAGGAAAGAAATTGCAAAGTGCGCGTCAGGTATACAACCAACTATCTAACTTTTATCTCCAGCTATATAATAGTACCTCTGGAATAGACAATGCTGCTGCTGAATCTCTTCGCAAAAAAGCCTTGGAAACTGGTATTGCCAGAGATAATGCGACCTATCAGTTGGCTTTAGTTCACCGAGCGCAGAATAAACCAGAATTATCTATTCCTTTGCTAATTCAAGTTATTACCTCTCAAAGTCCAGGAGTTGGATTGGGTAAGAAGGCTTACGAGCAGCTAGTAGAGATTGGTTTTATAGATACGCCTCTGACTATTCGCAAACCAGATTCTACTCCTGCGCAAAATCCAGCACCTACTCCTCAGTCTCCCCCAGAGACTACCCCTCAAGCTCCAAATCCAGTTCAACCATCAATCCCCGATCCTTCAATTCCTAGTTCTCAATAACTTAATTGTTTAAAGCAGATAAGGTCAAGCTCACGACAACTAATACTGTTTAGAATTAAAGTCTATCCCATTCTCTTAAAATAAAATATGATTAGCCCTGAACAAGTACAAACAATGATTCAAGAGAAACTAGCCAATGCCAAAGTTAAAGTTGTAGGCGACGGACAGCATTTTGAAGCCATAATTGTATCTCCAGACTTTGCAAACAAATCCAGAGTCAAACAGCATCAGATAGTTTATGCTGCACTGCAAGCTGAGTTGGCATCAGAAACGATTCATGCCCTATCTCTCAAAACCTATACTCCTGAAGCTTGGCAGGCTGCTGGTCAAGCTGTCTAGTATTAATCATTTAAAATTGTTAAGTGATCTAATGCTTTGAAGTTTAGTAAGATCAAATTAATCAATCGCTACAAATAATAGCTGGCGTTATTTGTAAATTAAGCAAAATAGATAACTAAGACTTATGACACCTGAAGTAAAAACAAAAATTGATCGATTAGTTAATGACAACAAAGTCATGGTATTTATGAAGGGGTCGAAACTGATGCCCCAGTGTGGTTTCTCTAACAATGTAGTCCAAATTCTCAATACTCTGGGTGTTCCTTACGAAACCGTAGATATTTTGGCAGATCAAGATATACGTCAGGGAATTAAAGAGTATTCTAACTGGCCTACGATTCCTCAAATATATATTGATGGGGAGTTTGTTGGCGGCTCAGATATTGCGATCGAACTGTATCAAAGTGGTGAACTGCAACAGATGGTGGAAGTTGCACTAGCTTCCTAAAATTCTTATATAGTAGGGGCGAATCACGATTCGCCCCTACTATATAAATTCTGTCTTTGATTCTGAGGTAAGACTTAAAGATAAAATTAATAATAGTCTGTATCAGTTTCCATTTGTGTTTCAGGAAAAGATAGCTCAAAATTAGAGGGGTCTCGCAGAAAGCTTAATGCTTGCTCTTCTAATTTATGAATCTGGTATTGCTCAATAAAGTTGCTGTTGCGCAAACAAGCAATATATCCATCCAAATACAGTCTAATTTCCTCAAAGCTATAGCGTCTACGCCAGAGGTCTACCATGCCGTCGGTGATTGTTTGATAATGTCGAATTGTTTGCGGATCTTGAAGAATCATAACTATTACTTAATTGTTTTTCTTAAAATGTGGGTATAAGTTGAACTGTTATTAAGTTTTTTGACTTTTTGTCATTTTACCGCGATCTGAGTTAGAAAGTCTCAGGCTGAAGAACTAAATAGGTGGGCGAAAAAAACTATAAAATAGCTAAAAAGCTTTGTTGACAGTGCCGTTAAATTCGATAACGGGCGGAGCTCTAATCAAATATAGTGCCAGTGCTGCCAAGGACTTGAAACCCTTTGCAATCTGGCAAAAGCACGAATCTAGTCTTAGTTTAGACCCACCGTTTACAGCAGTTTAATAACTAACAAAATTAATTTATGTTTGATATTGCTACTTTAATTACTCAGGTGCAACAAGAAGCACAAAGAGAAGATTTTCCGATAGATATTCCTGTATATAAATCTGCTGGTCTTGAGCCTACTAAGCCAATTCTTTATGCAGGAAATTTACAAAGTCCCCTATGTTTTTTTGGTCGTGATTTAGGTAAAGATGAGGTTCATGCTGAGCAACCTTTGATTGGTGCTTCAGGAACAATGGTCAGAGAAGGTTTTTATTATGGGATTTATAAACAAAAAGCCTCTTCAAGAAAAGATTTAGACGCTACAGTTATTGAGAGAGTTTTGCTAACTAATACCGTGCCGTATAAGCCACCAGGAAATAAGGCTTACTTGATGAAGGTAAAAAAAAGATTTCGTCCTTTTATAGAAAGACTATTTGTCTTTCACTGGCAGGGAAATCAGATTATCCCTCTAGGAACAGAGGCTTTTAAATGGTTTGTTCCCTATGGTGCAAAAGGAGAAGTTGATAGTTTTTATAAAAGTAGCGATCGCTTTGAAAATTCTCTAACCGTAAACCTCAGTGCCACAGATGACATGGGCATGACTCATCAACGTTCTGTGACATTGTTACCCTTGCCCCATCCTTCTCCTCTCAATCAAAAATACTATGAAGCTTTCCCAGGGATGTTACAGAAGCGTTTGACGCAAGTTGAGTTTTAAATAGATGTTTGTTGTAATTCTCTTTAATTACAATTCTTATCTAGAAAGGTTTTGTCAAACTAAATACGGGTAGGATAATCAGTGATCTTTACCAAGACTATAGCTATGGAATCTGAAAAAAATACTCCCATCGAACATCAAAACGTTCCTATTGCTCATCAAGGTTTGCATGGCTTTTTATATAGTTCTGAACATGAGCATAGTGCTGATGCCTCTATCATTGCCCTGCAATCTGATGGAACAGCCATAGTTACTTTATCCGCATGGGAAAAACAAGCAGGAAATGCTAAAGTTGCTGGAGTTTATGCAGTTTTAGATAGCGATCGCTTTTATCAGTATGTTGGTTATTCTAGAGACGTTTTACGTTCTCTTAGAGGGCATATTGCTCAAAACGGGACTCAAGTATGTACTTTTGTTCGAGTTCAAACTTTTAAGTTTCCTAAACGTCAAATAATGGAAGCACTTAAAAATGATTGGATAGCAGCAATTAATTATACTCCCACTGGAAATACTGGAGAAAAAGGAACTTGGGCGAGGACGATTGGCGAAGCAGCCAAAGCTACTATGACCAATGCCGAACGTGATGCCTATGAGGATAAGAAATTAAAGCTACGTAAAGCAATGGCAGATGCCACTTTAACTGATGAATTAACAACACAAGCTATGCAAGGCGAGGTCGAAATCAAACGCCGTCATCAATTAGAAGTAGCAGTCAAAAACGATGACTGGAGTTCAGTAATTGACTCTCAAACCTAATTAATTGTCAATTAGACTTGTTGCAAAATAATTAATAAGCTGACAAAAATTTCAGCAACTGGAAAAATCATTGATCGAATAACACCGAATTGAAGACGTGGGGTTTTATCTTAGCGTTTTTAAATTCCTTCTAATCTTTTTTCAAAATCAAAATACAGGGTATTCTATTACAATTAATAAAAGTTAACCAGTTATAGTCAATTACTCCGCCACGTCCGACATGAACGGACAGATATATGTGGCAAAGCGCATTTGTGCTGTAATCGTTGGTTAAAACCTACACAATTTACTAGGGAGTAATAAATCAAAATTGTTTGTTCTCAATGGCTATGAATATTTCTTGGGTTTCTTACTTATCTGTAGTGCAGTTCCAGCCCTAGCTCTAACTGCTTCCAAACTACTAAGACCCAGTAACGGCGGTCCAGAACGTCAAACAACCTATGAATCTGGAATGGAACCTATTGGGGGAGCTTGGATTCAATTTAATATCCGTTATTATATGTTCGCTTTGGTTTTCGTTGTCTTCGATGTAGAAACAGTATTTTTATATCCCTGGGCAGTAGCTTTCAGTCGCTTAGGATTGTTAGCATTTGTAGAAGCATTAATATTTATTGCCATCTTGGTAGTTGCTTTAGTATACGCGTGGAGAAAAGGAGCTTTGGAATGGTCATGAATTCCCAAACATTTGAACAACAGCAAGCAGAAAAAATTCTTAATCCGATTAGTCCGAACAAGGTCACTCAAGATTTATCAGAAAATGTCATCTTAACTACCGTAGATGATCTTTATAATTGGGCAAAACTCTCTAGCCTATGGCCCATGCTATACGGTACAGCCTGCTGCTTTATTGAGTTTGCAGCTTTAATTGGCTCTAGATTTGATTTTGACCGCTATGGTTTAGTGCCTCGTTCAAGTCCTCGGCAATCGGATTTGATTATTACCGCAGGTACAATCACTATGAAAATGGCTCCTGCTTTAGTCCGTCTTTATGAGGGAATGCCTGAACCCAAGTATGTAATTGCTATGGGTGCTTGTACTATCACAGGAGGAATGTTTAGCACAGACTCTACTACCGCAGTCAGAGGAGTAGATAAATTAATTCCCGTGGATGTCTATATTCCTGGCTGTCCTCCTCGTCCAGAGGCTATTTTTGATGCCATAATCAAGCTACGCAAGAAGATTTCTAATCAATCTTTACAGGAGCGAGCCGAAGTTTTAGAGCAGACCCATCGCTACTACAGCACTGCACACAATATGAAGGCTGTAGAGCAAATCTTAACTGGTAAATATGTGCAGTCTCAAACTCGCCAAGCGCCACCAAGGAAGCTCGCCGAAGCAATGGGAATGCCGTTACCTGCAATAGAGTCAGCAGAAACAGAGGAGGTAGAACGTGGCTGAGGAAAATAAAGAGAATCAAAATCCTGATAAAGACGTAGCAGCCTCAGAAATAGTTGCTGCTGGTCAGACTTCTAGCTGGCTAACTAAAAATGGTTTTGATAACGAGGCTTTAAATCCTGACACCTCTAATATTGAACTGATTAAGGTAGATGCGGATTTATTGTTACCTATTGCCACTGCTTTATATGCTTATGGTTATAATTACCTTCAGTGTCAAGGGGCTTACGACCTAGGACCAGGCAAAGAACTAGTTAGCTTTTATCATTTGATTAAAGTTAACGATGATGTAGAGCAACCAGAAGAAGTTCGTCTAAAAGTCTTTTTGCCGAGAGATAATCCTCAAGTTCCTTCAGTTTATTGGATTTGGAAGGCAGCAGACTGGCAAGAGCGGGAAAGCTACGATATGTTCGGTATTGTCTACGAAGGTCATCCTAATCTCAAGCGTATTTTGATGAACGAAGATTGGATTGGTTGGCCTTTGAGAAAAGACTATGTATCTCCTGAATTTTATGAGTTACAGGATGCTTATTAATTTAATAAATAGTTGATAACTATTAGACCTCTTTCTTGCATGAATAATAAATTAATACTTTTTACTTTTACCTCTTGGTAAAGTAGTTAATAACGATTTGTGCAAGAAGTCTATTAAGATAATAGCTATTAATTGCCATATTTTTGATTCAAACCACTGGATGTAGAAACACAATTTTTAAGTTTCTACATCTTTTTACTGCGCTTTTGAGTTGAGTAGAACACACAAGTTTAATCTGAAAAGCTGATAGCTCAAAACCATACTCAAAGTTTTATCGATTAAAATAGTTTAGCTACATCAGAAATAGCAAGAGACTAATTATTTGTTTACAGTATTTTAAGTTAATAAAATCAATACTGGACGTAAATTTAGGGCTATATTCTTTGTAACAGACTTAATCCGTGAGTATCAGTGCCACAGGTACTATAAAGATTGTGTTTTCTAGCTAACTCTTGCACTTTTTTAGTTTTATTGGGGCTAGGTCTCCAGATTCTAGGATTATCATAAGCATAATAAGTTTCTACACCATCAATTTCTAATTCTGCAACTGCTGGAATTAATCGGTTTCCAGAGCGACGGTAGCGTTCAGGATGAGCTAATACCACTAAGCCTCCAGCTTGGTGAAGACAATCAATTACCTGTCTAGCTGCTGCATCTTTGCCTAAAGGCTTTTCTCCTTGAAGATACAGCTCTAAGGAAGGATGTTCTGGATCGAAGCCATAACCCAATATATGTACCTCTACCTCTAGTAGCTTGGATGTAATTTCTACCCCTGTCCATAAGTGAGGCAGGTTTTCTACTTTACCTTTTAAACCTAGATCTGAGAGATATTGTTCGGCTTGTCGATAGCCGTTAACCGAATGATGGTCTGTAATCGCAAATCCTTGAAGTCCAATAGCGATCGCCTGTTGCACTAGGGATAATGGTGTTAGTCTACCATCTGAGGCGGTAGTGTGCATATGAAAGTTAAAAGCATAGGGACAACTAATATAGCTAATAGTTTCCCAGACACTCCTAAGGTAAGTAGTGTCCTGTGTTTTTGGTTTGAAAGGATACATAGCGACCATGCACATCAAAGGGGAGAAAATATTTCTAATTGTTACAAATACCATAACAAAATAAAATACCCACTGGGAAGCATGACTCGCAGCGAGCAACGATAAAAAAAAGATTAAAACCCTTGACAATTATACGTAATACGGTTTTTTGCAGCTACAGTTTAATAATTAAAAATAGATATAAAGTTATCTAATAATTTATATATGACGACCTTATTACCTGCTGTTTTACCTGTGGGCTTAATTATTTTAATCGGTTTTATCGTCGGTCGTACTTTACCATTACAGCGTTCAACTCTATCTCAGTTAACTTTATATACTTTATCTCCAGCATTGGTAGTTGATGGTCTTTATCGTACCAAATTATCTTTAGCTAGCTCTAGCAAATTATTGCTAGGATTTGCTTTCACCTCTATGACTATCTATGGTGTAATTTGGCTAATTAGTAGAGTTTATGGCTTAAATCCAACTTTAAGCCGAGCTATTACCGCTATTGTTATGTTTCCTAACAACGGCAATATGGGATTGCCTGTGGCGACTTTTGCTTTAGGTGTAGCAGGACTAGACAGGGCAATTATCTATATGTTGGGATCTAGTTTTCTCATGTTTTGTTTTGGTCCTGCTATTATTCGTGGCAAGGGTTTAATTGAGGGTTTTAAGCTAACTTTACGATTACCATTGCTTTGGGCAATTTTATTTGGCATTGGTCTAAGATTATTTTCCCTTAAACTACCCTGGGAATTGGATAAAGGCATTCAGCAGCTAGGTGCAGCAGCAATTCCTATTGCCCTGATTTTATTGGGAATGCAATTATCCCAGACTCGTTTCCAACCAAGAATTAAAGAAATCGCGATCGCCATTGCTCGTCTAGCCATTGCTCCTATAATTGCTTATTGTTTTGGCAAGTTACTACAGCTAGATAGCTTGAGTTTACAGGTACTAATTTTGCAAAGTGCCATGCCTACGGCAGTTAATTCTTTTGTGCTGGTGAGCGAGTTTGGTGGCGACAAAGATTTGGTTGCCAGGGCAATTGTGACATCTACTCTAATGAGCTTTTTTACCTTGCCTATAGTTTTGGCACTGTTAATCAAAATACCTCAGACTTTATAAAGTAAGTAGTGAGTAGTGAGTAGTGAGTAGTAATTAGTAGGTAGTTTTCTTACAATATATATAGACAGCCTCCGAGATCGAAATTTTTTACTGACAAAATTTAAACCTCAAAAAGCGAATAAAAAATAAGATTAAGCAAATTATGTTAGGAAATTTTCAGCAAAGCAATTTGCGCATTGAAGTAAACGCTTTGGAAAAAAACATTAGAGAAAGCTTACTAGAAAGCGATCGCCTTAAGCAATGGATGTGGCCACAAAACTTTACTTCTCTATCGGGTCAATTGACTAAAGGAGATACTTTTATTAGTTCTTTGGGATTAATAAAAGTTGAACATCAGGTAGAAATGGTTGAAGATAACTGTCTACGCCTAATACTAAGCAAAGGCATAGATGGATATCATCAATGGCACTGGGGTGATGGCTGGCTACAGTCTCGCTTGGAAGGTATTTCGACTTTACCTCTTAACCTAGGACAAACTTTTAGCTTATTTCGTTTACGTCAATACCTCAGTACTAATTATCAATAAAAAACCTCTCGATCTTGAGAGGTTGATAGTTGTAAGTTGTCTAGTTGACCAACGCTCAGGGCATCAGTTGCGGCTCCATACATAAGAAAGCCCCGCCGTAAAAAGACGGGGATCCTGACCATTACACTAAAAAAGTTTCAACTTGAGCAAACGCTGGTTTCCAACTGTCTAAACTCTTCTTGCAGAATAGTTACTAGCTGGTTGTTTCCCTGATTTTTTGCTACCCGCAGACGATGCTGCAAGTTACAGAGCAAGTTTTCTAGATGTTTTTGTTGTGTGTGGCGATTACGCTGTCGCGTAGCCTTCGGATCGCTTAACTGATATTTTAAGATATCAAGAGCAAAGCTAGCTTTTTCAGCTTGAGATGGCTTAACTAGAAATGCCCTAGGAACATAGTTTATCTGCTCAATACTGCTGCTTTGTCCTCTATGGGACTGGCTTTCTACTGATAATATGTGGCAAGGTAGCTTGGGTCTATTGTGACAACTAGTAGTTTCTGTTTCAACTGCTGGCTGGTATTCTCTCCTGCTACTAGTTGAATAACAAGATAGATTTTTCATGATTTTCTTTACAGTTAAAAATATTCATAATGATAGCCAAAGCTAACAAGATTTATTTAGTTTAATTTGTTAAAGATAAATAATAAATATAGAGGCATCCAAACTAAATGCCTCTACTTTGACTATTAGACGTAGGCGTAAGTAAATCTAACCATTAGTAAATCTTAGAAGCCTTATAATTAACTTCTGACTATATGTGGAAGTACGCCTTTGTGACTTCCGCACAGCGGTACTAGACTTTGGTGTAGTGGACTCCTCGATAGGTTAATCCTGTTGGTTTGTTGCTATGACGATGCTCTTCTTTTAGATGATGAACTTTCCAAGGCTTTCCACGATATAGTCCACCAACTTCACCTTCACTTACATCCCATTCTAAATGGGGAGCTTCATAAGTTTTTCCTCTAAATTGTAGCTTCATTTTTTATTCCTCTAACATGAACTATAGATATTTTTTTTACTTTTAAATATTTGCGACTACGAGATTTTAAACTCGATCTGGTTTACATTCTTCCTAATAAATAGATAAGTATGTTACTTCTTTTTTAATACAAAGCTAATTGCCTCTGTTCTAGTAGACAAGAAAAACTTTTCATCTAGAATATCGAGAAAGATTATCGCCTTGTCATTTTATTATAATATATTTTTCTGTAACTATTGTTACCGTTTTATACAGAAAATAGATTTGTTATAAAACTTTACTGTAACGAATCTTTTTTATTAATTGCCGTGTCTACTTGAGCGTATAGACAAGTCAAATCAGCATTATTATGTAAAACAACGTCGGCTGCTGCAACCTTTTCTGCCAGAGGAAGCTGGTTGTCAATTCTCGATTGAGCTTGTTCTACAGTTAAATGATTGCGCTGCTGTAAACGGTCAATTTGTAAAGCGCGATCGCAACTAACTACCCAGATTTCTGTCACCGTATCTGTTAGCTTGGCTTCAAACAACAAAGGTATATCTAACACGATTGTATTATTTAAAGTATACTGTAATTCTTGCTGAAAGCGATCGCGAACATAAGGATGGATTTGGCTTTCTAGCCACTGCTTTTCTTGAGCATCATTAAAAACAATTTGTCCCAAGCTAGCGCGATCAAGATTGCCATCAACTGACTTTACCCTCTCACCATAACGGGTAAAAATAGTCTGCAAAATAGGTGAATTATTCGCTACGGCTTCCCTAGCATAAACATCTGCATCTAATACAGGCAAATTATATTTCTTTGCTAAGTAATTCGATACAGTAGTTTTTCCTGTGGCAATTCCTCCTGTTAAGCCAATTAGTCTGCTGGCTGAATCTTTCATATCTAAATCAAATCTATGCCTAGAATTAATATTTCTAACTAAAGAAAGTGTTTCAGGTTACGATCGCTTGATAAACTATTGCCAGATAATTTTAAGTTAAGGAGCAAGACTTTTGTTAGACCAACAGGCAAAAAAAACAATGTTACGTAAAATCCCTCATGGACTATACATCTGTGGTGTAAAAGAGGGAGAAGAAATGAATGGTTTTACCGTTAGCTGGTTGATGCAATCATCCTTTGAACCGCCTTTAGTAGTCAATTGTGTCAAGAAAGGCACTGTTTCCCATAAAATGATCGAGAATACCCAAGTATTCACCATCAGTTTTCTAGAAGCAGGACAAAAAGACTTAGCAGCATCTTTCTTTAAACCTAAAACCCGCGTTGGTAACAAATTTGAAGACGTAGAATTTTACGAAGGAGAAGAAACAGGCTGTCCGATTATTAAAGACTCTCTGGGTTACGTTGAATGTAAAGTAGTCGGCACGGTTGAACAAGGAGATCATACTGTATACGTCGGCGAGGTAATTGCTTCTGGTATTCATCGCCAAGGCGATCAGTTGCTGTTATCTAGCACTGGTTGGGAATATGGCGGGTAAAGTAAGAAGTAAAAAGTAGCAAGTAGCAAGTAGGAATATTTATTAAAGCGCGCCAGCATTGGTAAAAACTAGCTGCTTGATAAAGACTCTTGTAGCTTGCTACTTTCTTTTTGTTTAATCAAATTAACCAACAGCACTAGAATAGCTTTCCGATTCAGATTCAGACTGGGGTTTGGCAAAAATCATTCTGCCTGCCGAGGTTTGTAGAGAAGATGTCACTACTGCCTGTATTTCTCCACCGACAAAATCACTCCCTTCTTCTACCACTACCATAGTGCCATCTTCTAGATAGCCAATCCCTTGTTCTGGTTCTTTTCCTTGCTTAAGTATTTTAAGCTCTAGATTATCCCCAGGAAGGTAAACAGGACGTAATGAACGAGCAAGATCGTTAATGTTGAGAATTTGTACCTTTTGTAGATTAGCAACTTTACTAAGGTTGTAGTCGTTGGTCAAAAGAGTACCGCTAATTTCTTGAGTCAATTTAACTAGCTTGGCATCAACGGTATCTATATCCTCATAATCAGCCTGATTAATCACAATGCGACTGGGATAGTCTTCCTGCATCTGATTGAGAATATCTAAACCTCGTCTACCGCGAATCCGCTTTTGGGAGTTGCTAGCATCAGCCAGATTTTGTAATTCTTGCAGCACAAACTGAGGAATAAGTATTTGCCCTTCTAAAAAACCAGTTTTGAGCAGTTCTTCCACCCTGCCGTCGATGATACAGCTAGTATCGAGAACTTTGGTAGGCATAGCTTCTAAAGTTCCTTCAGCTACCAGCATTGATTCAATACTATTAGGATTAATCAAGCGTAAAAAAGTTCGTCCATGAGTATCCGCTAAACTAATACCTAAATAAGAGAACATGACGCTACCTAATACCGCTACAGTGGGTTTAAAGAAGCTTAGTTCTTTGGGTATGGGTAATAAGAACATCGGTGCCAGCATTAAGTTGGCTACCAGTAAACCCATAACTAGCCCAATCGCTCTGGTAATGATAATCTCAATTTTAGTGCTGCGAATCTGCCGCTCTAGACGGCGATAGGTAGTCTGTACTACGACTCCAATGCCCAGACCAATTATGGCAGCAAAGCCAGCAATCACGAAGCGCAAGGCTTCGATATTTGATACCCCTTGCAAGATATCAGCAGGAAGCAACTGTAACCCATCAAACCCGATGTTTACGGCAGCGATAATGCAAATGATAATTATGATGGCATCAACCATTGTCTTAGTTGAATATTATGATAAAGATGTATTTCCTCTTTACTGTAGTAAATTCTTGGTAATAGTGTAAAAAATTGGAGGGAGTTCTTAATATTGTCAAATTAATTTTACTAAGAGAATTTAGCTTGAAAATTAAGCTATATATACGTTTTCGATCTGAATTAGCAATATCAATAATTTCTCAAGAACTATACTCAAGATAATTATTTAGGTATTGAAATATTTAGTAATGGCTAAAAATAGATCTTTAACCAGACTTAGTTTAAATCCTAATTTAGTAACCACTGTCTTAGATCAAGCTCCTACTGCTGCTTATATTCATATCCCTTTTTGTCGTCGTCGCTGCTTTTACTGCGATTTTCCGATTTCAGTAGTGGGAAATTCGGGGGGGAAATCCGCATCTATTATGGTAGAAGAATATATTGCTGCCTTAATCGAAGATATTCAACTAACACCATCAACCGAAGAACCTCTACAAACAGTTTTTTTTGGTGGTGGCACACCTTCTTTATTATCTCCACAGCAGCTAACACAAATTATACAGGCGATCGCATCACATTTTGGTATTGCCCATAACGCGGAAATATCAATGGAAATCGATCCAGGTACTTTTGATCGCGATCGGTTATTAGGATATTTAGAAGCAGGGCTAAATCGCTTTAGCTTGGGAGTGCAGACTTTTGATGAGGAGTTGCTTAAAGTTTGTGGACGTTCCCATACTTTAGCTGATGCGATGCAATCTATAGAAATAATTAAACAGCTAGAAATTGATAACTTTAGCTTAGATTTAATTTCAGGTTTACCCCATCAAACCTTAGAACATTGTCTGAAATCCTTAGAAATGGCGATTGCGATCGCGCCTAAGCATCTTTCCTGTTACGATCTAGTACTTGAACCAGTCACCGCCTTTGGTAAACAATATAAGCCAGGAAAAACTCCTTTACCTAATGATGATGACGCTGCTGAGATGTATCGGCTAACACAAGCAACTTTAACCAAGGCAGGATATCAGCACTACGAAATATCCAATTATGCGCAACCAGGTTATCAGTGTCGTCATAATCGAGTGTATTGGGAAAATAAACCCTATTATGGCTTTGGTATGGGTGCAGCTAGCTATGTTGTAGGGAAAAGATTTTCTCGCCCTAAAACTCGCCGAGAATACTATGCTTGGTTAGAAGCAGGAGCAATTATTGATGCGCCAGAAATATCTGCCACAGACTATATACTTGAAATTTTTATGCTAGGTTTGCGTTTAGCAGAAGGTATCAATTTAGAACAATTTGAACCAGATAACCTGAAAAAAATTTGGTCTTGTATAAAGCCATATTATCGTCAGGGATGGATAGAAATATTGGATAATCAAGAACAATTGATTAATTTAAGAGATCGAGATTTACTGTCTCCGTTGCCAAAAAGATTGCGCCTTAACGATCCTGAAGGATTTCTCTTTTCTAATACTGTTCTTGCTACCCTATTTGAAAAATTAGCATAATTAATTTTCGTCGAAGCGAATAATCATTGCTAAGAAGGTGAACAGGCTGCCAATTAAGCAAAGATTTGGCTGTGTTTTGCTTGACTTGCATAAACTTAATCGGCAATTGAGCGATCGCGCTTTAATTACGTAAACTTCTCGATAGTAAAGATGCTTTGATTAGAATATTATTGAAGCTAACAATAATACCATTATATAAGTTGATAAATAAAATTGATAGAAAAAAAAATTAGAGATAAGATAAATAAAACCGATACTGTCAAAGGAATAGAGCGTCCTTGGGCAATTACTGTAGTGTTTAGCCTATTTTTTATTTCGGGCTTTACAGCACTGCTTTATCAAGTGGCTTGGCAGCGTATGTTGGGATTATTTTCAGGTTCAGACGTACGCTCAGTGACGGTGGTAATTGCTTCGTATTTACTTGGATTAGGATTAGGGAATCTAATCAGTAGTTATAATTGTGATCGCCTAAATAATCGTCAGTGTGTTCAAGTTTATGGCTTGTGTAATTTTGGCATTGCTATTTTTGCTGTTTTAAGTCGTTTTTTATTTTATGACCTACTATTTCTCAGGTTGCAATATTTAGCTCAATCTGGTCTATTGATGCTGGCGATCGTCTTTGTGAGCCTTTTGATACCCACTACCTTAATGGGTTTATCCCTGCCTTTGTTATCCAAAGCAATCAATCGTGGTGTAGAAAACGCAGCTTCTCGTATTGGTTGGCTATACGGCGTAAATACTTTGGGATCGGGATTAGGTACTTTGGTTTCTGGCTGGTATCTAATTGGAACTTTTGGCTATGAAAAAACGGTGTATTTGGGGGCGATATTTAGTAGTTTAGTTTGTTTAACTGCCCTAGTTATTTCTCGACAATTTAAAAATACAAATCTTAGTCGGCAAAAAGATACGGCGGTTTCTACTCTAGAACAAAAGCAGCAAGAATCTATCCAAGAATGGTATTTACTGGTTTTTCTCTCAGGTTTTACGGCGATCTCTTGGGAAATTATTTGGTTTCGGATTTTAGATATTGCCTTACAGTCAAATGCTTATACCTACGGTCATTTGTTGGCTTTTGTACTGGTTAGTAATGGTTTGGGCAGTATGTTGGGGTCAAAAACAATCCAGCATATTCGTCGCCCCAAAAAAGCGTTTTTATTAATTCAAGGAACGGTAGCAATTTACTCAGCGATCGCTATTTGGGCGATCGCTCTTGTTTGGCAAACTTATCCTAATTTACGCGCAGATGGTGGCTATATCAACCTTGACAACATTGATTTTCCTTTAGTTTTTAAATATTTGATTGTACCTTCGGTGATGATGATAGTGCCTAATTTGCTGCTGGGCTTTTATTTTCCTTTGGTACAAAAGGCAGTTCAAAGTCAAGAACAGTCTATCGGCAAACGAGTTGGTTCAATTTTGGTTGCCAATATTCTGGGTAACGTCACGGGAAGTCTATTAACGGGTTTGGTTCTATTAAATTTATTAGGAACATCTGGATCGATTAAACTGCTTTGTTGTCTGGGATTAGGGTTTCTTGTGGCGATCCGTCCTCGCTGGATTAAAGCTAAATTAACCAGTATTTTGGCGGTTATTGCCCTGGTGGTAATTATTGCTTTTCCTCAAAATACCCAGCTTTGGGCGGCTTTACAGGGAATAAATAAAAACGCCTATTTTATTATGGCAGAAGATTCTACTAGCGTCGCTGCCATCACACAAGCAAACAAAAAGGGACGACTATTCGCTAGCGGACAGGTGCAGGCTAATTTTCCCTATCTGCACATTCATGGGCTTTTAGGGAGTATTCCTGCTTTGCTTCATCCCCATCCCACCAACGTCATGATTATTGGACTGGGTTCGGGAGGAACACCCCATAGCATCGGTGCTAATCCCCTAACTAAGCAAATTAAAGTTGTTGAGCTTTTGGGTGCAGAGTTAACCGTACTCAAAAAATATGCTCAAACCCCTGTAGGCAAACCTTTAAAAAACTTATTTGCCGATCCTCGTTACAAAATTATTGTTGGTGATGGACGCAGAGAATTAGCTCTCTCAGACCAAAAGTTTGACATTATTGAAGCAGATGCTATTCAGCCTTGGCGATCACGTGCGGGAATGCTTTATTCACAAGAGTTTTTTCGAGAAGTACGGGCAAAACTCAAGCCAGGCGGTTTTTTTGTTGAGTGGAACGTTGGTTCGGGTACACAGAAAACCATGCTTAGTGTTTTTCCTCACGTTACCAGTATCGGTCTTGGCAAAAGCAAAAATCTTTGGATTTTGATTGGTAGCGATCGCCCTGTTGAATTTGACCGACAGAAACTACTTGCAAAGCTAGATTTACCGCAGGTCATTGATTTTCTTTCAGAAAAAGTAGGTCTTGATATGGCAAAAATTCGCCAGGATGTTAAAACAGCAAGTGTAAAAATGTATTCTCAGGCATCAAAAGGTACACCCAAGCGGGTTAATACAGATTTATTTCCTCGTGGCGAATATTATCTTAATTAATATTTCCCAAACATCTGTAGTGATCAGCTACAAAACCGCATTCAACAATGGCAATATTAGTATTAGGCATTTTTGAGTCAGTTCAAATCCTGAGCCTGATTTTAACTTGCAGTTGAGATAATTTTTAATTCGTGATTATAGAAGCAATACTAATGTCCTAACAACACTCTCTGAATGCTAATTTTCAGAAATTACATCAGCAAATTTAGACGGTATTAACTTTGCTCGATTTTTGATAGTCTGTTATTTCTCCCTAATCTGCAATCTGCACAAAAATATACTTAACTCATAAGAGCCTTGAACAATCAGGTAAAATAATCAATGATCATAAATTTTAAAAAATTTTAAAGGAGATATCTAAATGGGTGGCGTAATTGCTTTTGTACTAATTATTGGCTTGTATACAGGAATTGCTTTGGGTCTATACTTTGGTTTACGTAAATTTAAAATTATTTAATTTACTCATCAACTGACATATTCAAAGCATTGTCGTAGTTGGTGATGCTTTGAAATTTGGCTCAAATTCTTTGATTATGACAACAGTTTTCTATACAGCTAGTTATTTTGCTAGCCGATAGGCTAAATTTAATCAGGTCACATACTCCGCCTTCGGTGGTCACAATTGCATATGGTTTTATGATCTCATTTTGCTGTTTAAACGGCACAATAAATATGTATGAGATTTAATGGTAATAACAGTAATCTTAGTTATTTAACCAAAATAATTGAATCAGAGGTAAGTTAGATTGGACGAATCATATCAAGACTATATCAACCGAGTTGCTAGGTTAACTTTACCTAGTGCTTGTTCGATGCAATTACAAACTGTTCAACACTCTCCCAAGTTTATCGACGGCAAGCCAGCATCATTCCCTGGCTATAGTGTAATTACTCCTCCTGCGAGGGAAGATACGACTAACGAAGGTTTTTATAAGCAGGTAGAAAAACTACAGCAGCAATTATCTCAGCAATTAGAACCTGGCTTTTTTATTCCTTTGCCGTCAACAAGTTTCCATTTCACTTTGGCAGACTTAGTTTGGGATGATAATTATCGGCAGATAGCAGCAGCAAACCCTAGTTTTGATCGAGAGTTACGCAATCAAGTTGCTGTTAGTTTTGAGCAGTATAAAGATTCTATATCGGCTCATCAATCTCTTTCTTGGCAATTATGGGGAATTATTACCAGACCTAGAGCAATTATGGCTTGTTTAGTACCTAAAGACCAAGAAAGCTATCAGCTAGTAGTTAATTTGCGCCGTTCTCTTTATCAGAATGCAGGGTTAATTGGTTTAGGAATTGAACAGCAGTATGATTTAACGGCTCATATTACTTTAGGATATTTTGGTGATATACCTTCTAGTTTAAACCGCGGTCGTCTTTGTATTGTTTTATCGCAAATTAACGATCGTCTAGTGGAAAGCGAACTACCCGAATTGGTTATTGAACAGG
The DNA here is from genome assembly GCA_965218645.1 of Waterburya sp. Classification (GTDB taxonomy): domain Bacteria; phylum Cyanobacteriota; class Cyanobacteriia; order Cyanobacteriales; family Xenococcaceae; genus Waterburya. Next base: position 886,284 of record OZ244627.1, read on the forward strand.
CACAACTACGCAAGTTTGAAGATATGGTTCATTATAACCGTGAACCTGATTGGGCTGCGGTCAAATTTGGTAGTTAAATATCTTGAAGAAGTTCTATCGAATATCCGTTCGTAGTTTGGTTTAACCCTCGTACATAAGTAAAAAGCATTGAGTTTTAAATTTAAAGAGTTAAATCATCCAATTGTTGAACAAAGTTTTGCCATCATAGATCGGGAGGTAGGAGAGCATAATCTTAGTCTAGAAGAATATGCGATCGCTCGTCGGGTAATTCATGCTACTGCGGACTTTGAATATTTGAACCTGTTGCAGTTTAGTCCCAAGGCGATCGCTTCTGGGATCACAGCACTAAAAGAAGGTGTGCCAATTGTGACAGATGTGACGATGGTGCAACGGGGAATTACTAGTTTAGTGGCAAAAACTTTTAAAAACCCAGTTATTGCTGCTATTGAACAGGTGCAGGTAGCCGAATCAGGAAAAACTCGTACCGAAACAGGGTTGCTTAAATGTTGGTCAAAGTATCCCCAGGCTGTTTATGTTATTGGCAATGCGCCCACTGCCCTCCTTGCTCTTTGTCAGCAGATTGCTAATTCTGCCTCAAAAACCATACCAGCATTAGTTGTCGGTGTTCCTGTAGGCTTTGTCTCGGTAATTGAATCTAAACAAGCCCTAGCAGAGGTAGACGTACCGCAAATTTTAATAAAAGGTAGAAAAGGAGGCTCTCCCGCAGCAGCTTCTATTTTAAATGCGTTATTGATCTTAGCATCTCAGTAAAAGAGTAGGTCTTAGGCTGACGAGCGTTCTTTAACAGTTCGTCTAGATCGGGACGCCTCGGTGAAGCTACACTAAAAATGTGGAGAAAAAACATTTCGCATCCATGCGAATGCAGCGCATCAGTTGCAAATCTAATCATCCTATTTCTATTCAGGCACTCAGTAAAGACATAATGACACTTCAAACAATAAAAAAATCAGACAATTCTAAAGTTCTCTTGGGCAAATCTTTAGCTGAGTTAACCGCTTGGGTAGAAGAACATGGGCAACCTGCCTATAGGGGAAAGCAACTATACCAATGGTTATACCAAAAAGGAGCGCGCTCGCTTTTAGATATTTCTGTATTCCCCAAAAAATGGCGCGAAGAGATGGCTAATTATCCTCTAGGACGGTCTACAATTCATTATCGTAGCGTTGCTGCCGATGCTACCCGTAAATATCTTTTGCGTCTTGGGGATGGGTTGATTATTGAAGCAGTTGGCATTCCCACCGCTAAACGTTTGACGGTGTGTGTTTCTTCTCAGGTTGGCTGTCCAATGGACTGCGATTTTTGCGCCACAGGTAAAGGCGGTTTTACTCGCAATCTTAAGGCTTATGAAATTGTCGATCAGGTACTAACGGTACAAGAAGATTTCCAACAAAGAGTAAGTAATGTAGTGTTTATGGGAATGGGAGAACCTATGGCAAATATTGAGGAGGTTGTGGCTGCGGTTAAATCTCTCAATCAAGATGTAGGCATCGGAGCGCGATCGCTTACTGTATCTACAGTGGGTATTCCTGGTAAAATCCAACAGCTAGCTCAACATCAACTACAGATTGTGTTAGCGGTCAGTCTTCATGCCTCTAATCAAGCTTTGCGAGAACAATTAATCCCTAGTGCTAAAAAATACAGCTTAGATAACCTATTAAATGAATGTCGCGATTATGTTCAGGTTACGGGGAGAAGAGTAACCTTTGAATATGTTCTACTGGCGGGAGTTAATGACCTATCAGAAAATGCTAGGGAATTGGTTCAGTGTCTCAAAGGCTTTCAAGCCCACGTCAACCTTATTCCCTATAATCCCATTTCTGAGGTTGATTATCGAAGACCAGACAAACGGCGCATACAGGCATTTACTGATATTTTAGAACAGGCAAATATAGCCGTCAGCGTTCGCTATTCTCGTGGCTTGGAAGCAGATGCAGCCTGCGGACAGCTAAGAGCCTCAAAAATTTAGAGAGCGTGTTTGTTACCCTGAAACAGAATTGAGACGATGGCATTCTATACCTGGAGCATAAGCTTCAATCACGTTGCCAGTTTTAGCGCATTGAACTAGCAAATAGTCACAGCTACGGCAAGAAATGCGCCTAATAGAATCGTCTATACTTTTTATAGCGCGATCGCCACAGTTAGAGCAAGGAATTATTTGTGTCTTAGTCATTTTTACTTCGCAGAACCTTGAGACTTAAATAATCGAGTCCCGAATTCTGTTTGCAGATAAAGTTTTAATTTTAGTTTACATTGATAAGTATAATTACTTTTTAAGTATTTCTTTTCAGTCTTTAGATATATTTTTTATCTTTCAATATTGATCCCTAACGACCCTAGATCTAATTCAATCTATATTTTCTGTCTAAAAGGTGTTTATGGCTCATTTTCAAATATTAATTATAAAAACACAATTTATCTCTACTCCTTTCTAAGCTTTCATTTTTTCTGCGCCATTATGCTAAATAATGATTTAATTTTAGAAAACAATTATTTTGCTTTGTGTGGCAACAATTTATGCAAGTTGAATGGCAGACAGTTAAAAGCTACGAAGATATTTTCTATCAAAAATGGAATGGTATTGCCAAAATCACCATTAATCGTCCTCACAAGCGCAATGCGTTTCGACCCAAAACTATATTTGAAATGTATGATGCTTTTATCGACGCTCGCGAAGACAATACTGTAGGGGTAGTTTTATTAACAGGTGCTGGACCTCATACAGACGGTAAATATGCTTTTTGTGCTGGTGGCGATCAAAGCATTAGGGGAAAAGCAGGGTATATAGATGAGCAAGGTACACCAAGATTAAATGTCTTAGACTTACAGCGTTTGATTCGTTCATTACCCAAAGTAACCATCGCTTTAGTAGCTGGTTATGCGATCGGTGGAGGTCATGTACTTCATGTCTTATGCGACTTGACCATTGCAGCAGATAATGCCATTTTTGGACAAACTGGACCAAAAGTAGGCAGTTTTGACGGTGGATTTGGCTCTAGCTATCTAGCCAGAATTGTCGGTCAAAAAAAAGCCAGAGAAATTTGGTTTTTATGTCGCCAATACAACGCTACCGAAGCTGAGGAAATGGGCTTAGTTAACTGCGTCGTGCCGATAGATCGCCTAGAAGCAGAGGGAATTAAGTGGTCACAAGAGATTCTAGCCAAAAGCCCCATTGCCATTCGCTGTCTAAAAGCTGCTTTTAATGCTGACTGTGATGGACAAGCAGGTTTACAAGAATTAGCCGGTAACGCTACTATGCTCTACTATATGACAGAAGAAGGAGCAGAAGGAAAACAAGCTTTCTTAGAAAAGCGATCGCCGAATTTTCAGCAATATCCTTGGTTACCTTGAAAAACAAAGATGCAAAATTCTGGCATTTTTCTACTTAATTATTTGTCAAATAAAATGCGTCCCCATAATTTAATTTTAGGACGCACTTTTTCTTATTTGAGTTTATTCTAACTACTTTAGGTTGCAGGCAAAAAACAGCATAGAAATATATTAGCCTGTCAAGTTAAATTACTTAAGAGCTTCATCTTTATTGTTAGCAAATGTTTTTATACGAGTAGCTTCGATCTCGGATATATTTGAGGTCAATTGACTAGTTAATATCGGTTCTATAGAAGTAGAATAGTGAAAAATATCTTCTAATTTTTTTAAAGTTGTTTCAAAAGGATGAGAGGCTAATGTACAAGCTTTCCAACTGCCTTGAACAGGTACTCCCAACCTTTGGCAAGAACCACCTCTACGACCTTCTGGCTTATAAGAACGACAGAAGCGACAGGCTGAAGTTGAAAAATTTATTTCTTCCATTAAGATTATGTAGGTCTCGGTTTGATTCCATTCCGTTACTTCTATTTTGTACTTACTTCATAAACCGATAAATTCAATTGCAGTCATTATCTACTAAGGCTTAGAGTGATCCCCAGGTACTATAAAGCTTTAACAATTTCTTTATAATTGAGTAATGAATGGAAACAATAACTTTATAAAACGGTATCTAAAATAGATTTGTTCTCAGTAATTTTAGAGAATTTGCTGAAAAACCTATAGGGATCGTGAATAAAAAACAGATAAACCTTTATATTTTTTTTATTAAAACTAGGAAGAAATTGAAGGAATATACTCCGAACACCATTTTTGAGCAATGCAGTGATAACACGAATTCCACCGTTCAATCTCCTCCATTGGTGTAGCAGCATTACATTGAGGACAACAAGAAAAAAACGATGATTTCTTTTTGATAGTTTCTAACCAACGTCTAGCTGCAAGTTTTGCATCTGTAGAAGAAGATATACGATCTTCCTTACTCTTGTAATTTAAGGCTTTATATTCAATAGAATTATGTTTAAATTTCTGCTGTTCACTAACACTAAATAAGTTGGTATTAAGAGTATTTTGAGCAGTTGCTTGATGCCATTGGGAAGATGAAAAGCGGACATCTTTGAGTACAAAAGTTAGTTGATTATTAAGCTTTTTAAGTAGAGTATAGCGTTGAAAAGAAAGCTCTTGCGCTCTTGCTGCACTAGATGTAGCCACCCAAAGCACTTGCCTACTAATGTAAAGAGGGCGAGTATGTTGAGCCGTATTTTGACTGACGGTATTGTGCCAGCATTTTAAGAGTTGACGATGTTCACGAAGTTTCTCCCAACCTGGCTGTTGCTCAAGTTGAGCTAGTATTTGTTCTACCGAATCAAAAAACAAAGAAGCTAGGGATCTTTAGATCATAAATTTACCATTATTATTAGCATAGCCTTTAAATTTGCCGAAACTAACTTAATCTGAGTTCGGGATCGGTCCAAACCTTTGTTCCTTTGATTAAAAATACTTTTCCTTTAAAATCACTCTCGAAATTGTCTCAACAACTAACGTAACTTAGTCAGAGTTTTTTTTTGGTGCTGGTACAGGATCGTATCCACCTGGATGAAAAGGATGACAGCGCAGTATACGATTAACCGCCAGCCAACTACCTTTAATAGTTCCATAAAGCGCGATCGCATCAATGGCATATTGTGAACAGGTGGGTTGAAAGCGACAGGTGGGAGGAAAAAGAGGAGAAATAAAGCGACGATAACCTTTAATTAGCCACAGTAGTAAAGTTTTCATGACTTCTTACTCCACGGGTGTTTTCATCAACAGACAATAAAATAAATTCAAGCACATATCTTATTTTATATATGGGTCATTTAGAACTGTCATCTTCTGCACAAGAAGCGATCGCCCTTTTTTTATATCCTTTAGGAACTGTTTTTGCTTACTTAGCAATGTTAATTATTGTAGCTGACGTTCTTAGTCGCTTCATTGTCGATGATCCCGAATTAACCCGCAAAGTTGTTCATATTGGTAGTGGCAACGTAATCGTTTTAGCTTGGTGGCTAGATATATCCTCGGCAGTAATTATTAGTGCAGCCATAATTGCAGCAGCGATCGCCATGGTATCTTATCTTATTCCTATTTTGCCCAGTATTGAAAGCGTTGGTCGCAAAAGCTTTGGTACGCTGTTTTATGCCCTCAGCATTGGTGTCTTGGCTGCCTGTTTCTGGCAAGATAACCCTCAATATACAACAATTGGCATTTTGACTATGGCTTGGGGAGATGGCATGGCAGCCATTATTGGTCAGCGTTTTGGCAAACATCCTTATCATGTCGGCGGGATAACTAAAAGTTGGGAAGGCTCTTTTGCTATGCTGGGGGCAGCTTTTATCGTCACCGAGACTATTTTATTATTTGTAGAGGGGAATAGTTGGCAAATATGGTCAATTTCTCTAATGGTTTCTGTAGTTGCCACAATATTAGAAGCTTTCTCTAAGCTAGGTGTAGATAATTTAACTGTCCCTATAAGCAGTGGATTTTTGTGTTTTTTTTGTGTTCAGGTACTATCATTTAGTTAAATGTTATTTAACCGTACAAATCAAAAATTAATTAATAACTCTAGATAATGACTAATTCTGCGCCGAAACAAGCACCAGAAACCACTATACCTTCTGAAGCTACGTCAGACGGAACTAGAGATAATATCTCAGAAATTCCCAAGCCTAAAGATAGCTATGTTAAGTTGGCAATGCGGAATATGGTTCGCAAAGGCAGACAATCTTTATGGCACTTTTTTCTGACTACTGCTGGTCTAGTCGGGCTTTTGGTCGGTTTAGCTTATCTGACCAGACCATAAATTAAGCAAGTCTATGGACACAAATGTTAAGCAGCCTATAAATACTCTCATTTACGTCGAAAATGTATATGAAGGAAACTTATCCCCAAATAGTTTAAAAGCTGTTGAATCTATTCCTTGGGATGATTGGATTAAAGCCTGGTTCGATTTACTTGGATCTATAAGTAATTTGAATCAAGACTGCGAAATAGGCTTGAGATTAACTAGCGATCGCCAAATTCAGGCTTTCAACTGTCAGTATCGCTTAATAGATCGCCCTACTGATGTTTTAGCTTTTGCAGCCACAGAAACAAATATTCCCTTACCAATAGATATTGCTGAACCTCTATATCTGGGAGATGTTATTATTTCACTGGATACGGCTGAAAAACAAGCACAGGAGCAAAATCATTTATTAACAACAGAGTTGGCTTGGTTGGCTAGTCATGGCGTGTTACATCTGCTTGGTTGGGATCATCCCGATGAGATTAGTCTAGAGAAAATGTTGAAGCAACAGTCTAAACTAGTTCATTTGTCAACGATACACCGCTGTAAAAGCGGTCAGACTCCCTAAAGGGTTCGACAGTTTGCTTATGCCAGGGAACCCGTCCACCGCAACTGTCTCACCGCGTCGCGGTCAAAAGTTCGGCAAAATTAGTGAGTAATGTTAAGTAGTTATACTGTTTTATTTGAACATAGTTGTATGTAATTGTTGAGTTACTATTACATTATAAATAAGTAAATATACGGATCGAGTTTGATATCAATATGATTGAACCAAACAAGACAAACAATCCGACCTTACCTTTATTAGATATAAATATGAAATCCTCTATTATTGCTTCTCCTCCTAACGAAGCTTCTACGGTTAGTAAAAAAATTATTCGTAATTTAGCTTGGCAGGTAGCACCAAATTTATTTTTGAGCTTTAAATATGCTTGGGCGGGAGTGCGCTACGCATTTGTTACCCAGAGAAATTTTCGTATTCATACTATTATTGGTACCCTGGCGGTTTGCTTGGGTATTTTTTTAAAAATTCAGGCTATGGAAATGGCAGTAATCGTCATGACCTGCGCTATGGTAATGGTTCTAGAATTAATTAATACGGCTCTTGAGGCAGTGGTCGATCTGACGGTTAAGCAAACTTATCATGAGCTAGCCAAAATAGCTAAAGATTGCGCTGCTGGTGCAGTTTTGATTAGTGCGATCGCTGCGGTGATGGTAGCATCTCTTATTCTGCTTCCCAATCTGTTAAAACTGATCGTATCTATGTTGTAATGGAGATTTGACTTGATTTTAGTTATTGATAACTATGATAGCTTCACCTATAACTTGGTGCAGTATTTAGGAGAGTTGGGTCAAGAATTGCCCATAGCATCAGACATTCGCGTCTATAGAAACGATGCAATCGATCTTGAGACTATAAATCAGCTTAAGCCAGACGGTATTTTAATCTCTCCTGGTCCTGGTCGCCCTGAAGATGCAGGAATATCATTACAGTTAATTGAAAAACTTGGTTCTCAAATCCCTATCTTGGGGGTTTGCTTAGGTCATCAAAGTATTGGACAAGCTTTTGGCGGTCAAGTTGTATCAGCACCCGTTTTGATGCACGGTAAAACATCCCCAGTTCATCATCGCAATATGGGAATATTTGCAGGGCTAGAATCACCTTTTACCGCCACCAGGTATCATAGTTTAGTGATTGAGCGTCAAACTATCCCTGACACCTTAGAAATAACGGCTTGGGTGGAAGACGGTACAATTATGGGAGTTCGTCATCGCGATTATCATCATCTTCAAGGAGTGCAGTTTCATCCTGAAAGCATTTTGACGGATAATGGGAAATCACTGTTACGTAATTTTTTAAATTCTTTAGGTAGTAAGTAAATATATGAAACGGCGACAGTTAATCCGCTATGGTGGAGTAGGTTTGACAACGGCGATCGCCACAAGTTTAATTCCCCGTCAGTTTTCTTTGGCTCAAGAAGTTACCGATGGAGTGACTGTTCAATATCTGGGGCATACCTGCTTTTTGTTTACGGGTGATGGTCTAAAAGTTCTGGTTAACCCCTATGAATCTGCTGGCTGTACTGCTGGCTTGACTCTGCCTAACGTGCAGCCAGACGTAGTGCTAATTAGTAGCTTTCTTTTAGATGAAGGAGCAGTAGACAAAGTACAGGGAAATCCTCAAGTTATTACCGAGCAAGGTATTCATCAGTTTAAAAGTATTAAGTTTCAAGGATTTTCTCTGCCCCACGATCGCCAAGGAGGTAAACGCTTTGGCAACAATATTGCTTGGCGATGGACTCAAGGAGGGGTAAACATTCTGCATCTTGGCGGTGCTGCTGCGCCTCTAACTACAGAAGATAAAATATTGCTCGGTGGTGCAGATATACTGCTTGCTCCAGTCGGAGGTGGTCCAAAAGCCTATGATGCGTCCGAGGCAAATCGGGTAGTAAAAATTCTTAATCCAAAAATGGTGATTCCCACCCAATATCGAGTTGCCAGAGTCGACAAAGCAAGCTGCGATCTTGCTCCTGTGGATGACTTTTTGGCTTTGGTAAAGAGTGAGAATATGGAAGTCGCCCAGGTAGGTAGAGATCGCTTTGAAGTCAAAAAATCCTATTTAAAGGGCGATCGCACTTTAGTCAGAGTTTTAGACTATACCTCATGAGCTTTGTAGTTTTTCTCGGATTAGGTTTAGGTGCGATTACGCTGTCGCGTAGCCTTCGGATCGCCTGGGGTTTAAAAGCCACCGAAGAAGTAGCTCAACTATCTGGGGCAATCATTGGCGCAGTCCTTCTAATTTGGGGGCTGCGTGTTTAACCCCCCAAGTGTATTTAGCGGGCGCAGAAATTTTGGCAGTACTTGCCGTGTTTCGCATTTGTATTCGTTGTTGCGAATGCGATTAATCAAAATTATCGTCGAGGCAAACAAGCGTTCGCCCCGACTTAAGTTAATTGCTGTTTTTCTTCTCAGATTGAGAATCGACACCTTGTTCAAGCTGCCAGGCGATCGCATTGAGAACTAAGCTGCCATTACCCGAACAGCTTTCCTGGTATTCTTCCTGTTCGGCAACAATAGAGCCTAATTTCTCAATAGTTTTGCCGTATTTTTTATCCTTAGCCAATTCTTTTTCTTCGGGAGTTAAAGGACGCGATCGCTCTAAAACAGCTTTAATAATCGGTATATACTGCTCTGTTTGTTCTGATGCCTCTTGCACCTCTAATTGCAGTTTGGTTAATTGAATAATTTCTTTTGCTCCTTGAACAATAGGCAATAATTCCTGACTATCTGACACGGTTTTAATAGATTTTACTTGAGGACTAGCCGATGGTACATAAAAAATATGATCTTGAGTTAAACCATCGGGAAAACGATCAACATCAATTTCTTCTTTTTCCCACATTTCCTGCACCAGATCTAGAGCCTTAGTACGATTTTTTTTAGTATCTCCTGATGTGCCAGACACCTCTATCAAAATTCCTTCTTGCTCTTGAACTGGTTTAGAAAGATCGCTGACTGCAACAAAATGAGAAACTGCTGGGGTTTTTGTCATCTTGAGAAAGATATGAATTTTTCAATATTATTGTACTATTTTTACTTCCTAAAAAATTTAAGAATTTAAGAACGAAGTGTAAAGTTTAAAGCTTGAAAAAGATAAAGGCTCAAGTCTCAAGGATTTATTGTTGTTTTTTAACAATTAAATTTAACAATAAATTGATTTTTAAAAGCTTGAATAGCTATATAAAAAACTGTCAAACGCGCGACATTTTGATCTTAATCTTATTGATATTGTATTAATAGCTAAATGTTTATCTAATATCAACTAAAGCTAGTTAACTTTAATTATTTAATATAGCTACAGCTAGTTAGTGATGTTTTTCCAACTAAATCTTTTATGTACTTCAGAACAGGTTGATTTCCAAATTTAACTGCGCTAAAAACAAATTTAAGTCTAGGATTAGTTAATACTTATCCACTTATGACTTAGCAGCATTTAATGCCTACTGAAATGTATATAGCTTTCCTCGTACTTGTGAGCTACACCTTGGTTGTGTTTGGGAAAAAGACAAAGGGAAAAGGGAAAAATACTGTACCTCATGACTCTGAGAGTTGCTATAGGAAATAAAATTTATGAATGATATTTTAATTATAGGTGCTGGCTCGGTTGGCGCACTGATGGGAGCGTCTTTAGTTAAAGCAGGTTTAAATATAACCTTTGCAGGAAAATCCAATAGTGATTATACAGAGCAACTTAGAAAGAATGGTTTACAGCTATTTTATTCTTATTCAAAGACGAGTGCTGCTGGAGAAAGGTTTTGGATTTCACCATTGCATCCACGAGTTAGATTTGTTGACACGGCGACAGACCTAGGCAGAAAATTTGAGATCATCATTGTCGCCGTCAAAAGCAACAATTTAATCAAAGTTGCCACTTATATCAAAGCTTATTCAAACCCAGACACAATTTTGATTCATGCCCAAAATGGTATTCCTTACTGGTGGTTTAACAACGATAATTACCTCTCGCTCCTCAACAAAAATCTGTTTGGCAAACTAAGTTCTCATCGCTATCTAAATACTGTTGATAGTGACGGTATTTTGCAAAAAAATTTGAGCGATCGCAACATAGTAGGATGTGTGGTTAAAGCTCCCTGTCAACGAAAAGATGGGCAAGTTCAAATAAAAAAACCGCCTCGATTAATTTTAGGTTTAACCAAAAGCGATAGTCACAATTTGAAACAAAAAGTTCAACGCCTGTGTGATTTATTTTCTCAACATGGCATAGCTGCTACCTATACCGATAAGATACGTGCTGCCGTATGTAATAAGCTAGCCCTCAATCTAATTACCAATGTTCTTTCAGCTTTGACTGGCAGGGTAATTGCCGATTTAACTGCGAACCACCATACTAACAGTCTAATTAAAACCATTATTGCCGAGGTTAATCAAATTTTTTGCTGTTATGGCATCAAGCCAGAAGATTTGCCAACCGAACAAGCAATTTATGCTTATATCAAAACTCCAGGCAGCCAAAGTCATTTACCTTCTCTTGCCCAAGATTTTTCTCAGCACAAACCTGGTGAAGTAAGTTTGATTACTGCGCCTGTAGAAATGGCAGAAATTGCCCAGCTTAAAGTACCAACTTTATCTAGCCTGAGTGAGTTGCTAAAAATATGTCAGACTTACAGCCTCAAAAACCATAACTACAGACCCCATATTCTTACCATAGATCGTTCTACAGATTGCTATATGTTAAGCGATGATGTTTGTCAGAGCAATTTAGTAGATAAATGGCAAATATCTAATCTACTAGCTCAAGTCAATGTATCGGCTTTAAATAATTAACTCCTAAAAAACAAATTGATCGGTTGATCGCGACTCAAGAACGATCAGTATTGAAAAGACCATTATTAGAGATTGGGTTAGGATGAACCGAAATATTTTGCTGGGGTACGGGAATTGGTATTCCTGCTTCATCAAAAGCTAATTTCAAGCGTAAACGATACTCCCGCGCCACGTCAAACTGTTTGAGAGGGCGGGTTTTGATCCATATTTTTACCATTAATCCGCGATCGCTAAAGTCATCAATACCCATTACTTGAGGTGTCTCGATAATTTGCCATCGCCACTGTGGGTCTTTGCTCATGGCAACGGCAGTCGCTTCAATCACCTTAATAGCTGCTTTGATGTCGGTTTCATATGCCACAGGAACGTTTAGATCGACCCGCGACCAGCTTTTACTTAGGTTAGCTACCGCACCCATCTGACTATTGGGGATAGTAATTAGCTTACCTTCAGAGTTTCTTAGTTGAGTAATTCGTAGATTTAGCCCTTCTACACTACCCGACCAAGTTCCCGTATCGATAATATCACCAATGCCATATTGGTCTTCAAAAACGATTAAAAAGCCATTGATCGTATCTTTAATTAAATTTTGAGAAGCCAGAGAAACTGCTACACCCAATAATCCAGCTCCAGCCAATAATGGAGCGACATCAATACCAAAGAAAATCAAGCCAATAATTATGCCAGCTACCAACCAGCAAATAATTATAATCCATTTAATCGTGCTAAAAATAGTGGAAATTCTTAACTGCGATCGCTCATTGGCAACGGGAGAAAGAAAAGGACTGGTATTAACTGAAGAGACAAAGCGATCGATAAAAGCATGACTTAAGCGAATAGCAAAATATACCCCTAAAATTACCAGTCCCAGCTTTAGTGGAATCTCTAACCCTTTGAGCAGCCATACCTGTATACTTCTCGTGTAGGGAAATAAATATAAGGACGTTAATATTCCACCTACCCAAAGTAAGACCTGAATATACACCAATAATTTACGTTCGATGGCTTGAAAATTTCTTTTGTACAATCGCCCAGATGCTTTTGATTCCATCGAAGGTGACTGCAATATATTATCGGTGGCAACTTTAGATTTAACGTCACTATTGCTTTTTACAGATCTAATGCGTCGTCGGAGTTTTATTAACATCCAATTGCCTATTGCTACCAGTCCAAAGATTCCACAGGTAACTTCTCCCTGACGAATTAAATATGGTGGTTGTCGCTCTTGTTTGGCAAGTACTAACGCCTGTTGCAGAATTTCACTTAGTTGTTTTGCCCAAGTAGTTGTGTCTATGCCTCGCAGTTGGGCATCAAGGTTGGTTACGGTTAGTAAATATTGACCGTTGATATTAATTGTGGGGGAAGCATTAACATTTACTACCTTTACTAGCAGATTCTCACTATTGTTCTGGAAATAAGCATTATTGATTTTTCTGAGATTAGCTTCAATTATTTGGACTCTTTCTGGTAGATAGTTTTCTAAGGCACTGACTTGAAACAAGCTACGACCATCAAGCCAAATCCAGGCTGTAGTTGGCATTGTCGTAAAGTTAGATAAGTCAGACAAAGAAGGAAAAAAATTGGTGATGGTATTACCCCCACCAGGGGTTGATACTGATGGCTTATTAGGCAAGGGGTTTGAGGTTTGAGCTAATGATGGAGAGATAATACAGGTTAGTCCTACTGCAAATACAACTATCAGCCAAAATTTAATGTCAGTGAGTGAGATAAACATGAACTACCACCAGATTGATTAAAACGAGTCTGTTTATTAATTGGACTATATACCTCGCTGCAAAGCAATATTTCTCAGCACCCTAGTTTCCAATCGGATTAAAAGGGCAACAATTAACAAATTTGAGCAAGCTTTTAATAGCCATAAAAGAGTAGCATTAACCTTAATAGAGAGAGGTTAATTATGCGTGCAACGGTTTTTCATGCCCCAGGAGATGTTCGTGTAGAGAACGTCCCCGATCCCCAAATAAAACAGCCAACAGATGCGATTGTTAAAATTACTCATGCCTGTATCTGTGGTTCTGATTTGTGGTTTTATCGCGGTATTCAAGACTATAAACCAGGGTGGCGCACGGGACACGAATGGATGGGAATAGTTGAGGAAGTTGGTTCCCAGGTAAAGAATTTAAAGAAAGGCGATCGCGTATTAGCCCCCTTTGCTTTTTCTGATGGCACTTGTGAGTTTTGCCGTAAAGGATTACAAACTTCTTGTGTCGAAGGCAGCATTTGGGGAACTACTAATGACGGTGGACAAGCAGAAGCAATTCGTGCGCCTTTAGCTGATGGTACACTAGTTGCTATTCCACCTGATGTATCGGGAGACAAGAACTTATTACGAGCAATTCTGCCATTGACAGACGTGATGTCTACAGGACACCATGCAGCAGTTTCGGCGGGGGTCAAAGCAGGTAGCACTGTTGCTGTTATAGGAGATGGCGCAGTTGGACTATGTGGCGTACTGGCTGCTAAAAGACTGGGTGCATCACAAATCATTGTTTTGGGACATCATGAGGATCGTCTTGAATTAGCGCGTTCTTTTGGAGCAACGGATCTGATTAGCAGCAAAGGAGAACAGGCTGAAGGTGAAGTTAATGAAATGACCGATGGAGGAGCAATGTCGGTAATGGAGTGCGTTGGCGCAAAGTCTTCGATGGATACGGCGATCGCGATCGCTCGTCCTGGTGGCACGGTTGGCTATGTAGGTGTTCCTCATGGTAGTTCGGAAAAATTTAACCTATTCGGACTATTTGCCGATAATATCGCTCTCAAAGGAGGTGTCGCACCCGTGCGGGCATATATTCCCGAACTACTAAAAGATACGGTAGCAGGTAAGTTAGATGCTTCTCCTGTATTAGACTTAACCGTAGATCTAAACGGTGTACCAGATGGCTATGCAGCGATGGACAAGCGCAAGTCTATGAAAGTAGCGATCAAACTTTAATCTTAAGAATCTTTTAAGAGGAAGACACGATCGCTGACAGCAATTAGTTAACCACAATAGACTTAGCCAACATTAAGTCTATTTATGTTCATCTTGAATTGCCTGTAGTGCAGCCTTAATCAGTTGCAAATAGGGTGATTGAGTTACATTGACCTGTTTAGCGACCTCTCTACTTTTACCTAGTAACCCTGCCGAATTTCCTTGACTGACGGCTAAAACATTACCGCGATCATTTCTAATACGTAGTTCTGCGAGAGTTTTGCTACACACATAAATTCTGCCACTGTGGGTAAATACAGCTTTTTGAACCTTGTGGTTAATTCTTTCTTGAGTTTGAGATAATTTTACCCCGACTATTTCTAGCTCAATATTGGTGTTGCCTTGCCAATGGTTTTCTTTTAATTTGTAAGCAATATCCAAATGTTCTGGTAGAGGGCAATATTCTCCCCATCTCCATGCCAGTGCCTTAATCTGTGTGGAGGTGTCGGCTTCTTGAACAGTTAATTTTAAATGAGCCTGGCTTTTGCCGATCGCTCTTTGTTCAACAACTCGCACATTGGGAGTCCAAAATACGGGGGTACTATTGCCAATTCCCCAAGGCTGTAACTCTTCTAGCTGTTCGTAGAGGATAAAATCTAGCTGTTTTAAGCTTGCCTGAGCATCTATTTTAACTAGGGGTTTAAGATGTTCTATTTCTAAACATTTATGGGCAAACTCACTCAATCTTTGCTTTACCTGTTCTAGATTTGCTGCGGGAAAGCTAAACCCGCCTGCTGCGCGATGTCCGCCAAATTTACCTAATAAATCGCTGCAATAATTAAGAGCGTCAAAGACATTAAATTCATCAATACTTCTGGCAGAGCCACGAATCGTGGATGGAGGTAGAGTATCTGAGGATTCTGACTGCTCGTCTTCATAGGTACCAATAAACACAGGTACACCATAGCGTTCGACTAAACGAGATGCCACGATACCAATTACACCGTGATGCCAACCAGCCGAGACTGCAATTAAAACGCGATCGCTTTGCCAGGGAATGGGTGTAGATTCAATTAGCGTGATCGCCTCTTTCTCTATTTGTTCACATAGTTGGCGACGATGTTGATTTATTTGTTCACACTGCATCGCTCTTTCCAAAGCCACCCCAGGATCGTCGGTGGTTAATAGTTCAATCACCATTTGCGGATCGCCAATCCTTCCTACAGCATTAATTCGAGGACCTAAGCGAAAGCCAATATCATCGGGCTTTAGCTGTTTTTGTGCCTCGTCAATTCCTGCCACCTGCATCAAAGCTTGAATACCTAATAACTGAGAATTTGGTAAGGCTCTTAGTCCCCGCTTGAGCCAACGACGATTCACGCCGATTAAAGGAGCAAGATCGGCAATTGTTCCCAGGGTAAATAATTCTAAAATAGGATTGGTTAAACCTTTGAGTTGTCCTAGACTTTGTGCTGTGGCGATCGCCAATATATATGCCACTCCTACCCCTGCAAGCCCCTTATAGGGAGAACTATCTGCTAATAGTTTAGGATTCAAAATAGCGTCGGCGGGGGGAAGCTGGGCTGGCAAGTCGTGATGATCGGTAATGATAACGCTCAAGCCAAGTTCTACAGCCCTAGCAATGGGTTCATAAGCCGAAATACCGTTATCAACCGTCAGAATTAAACCCACCCCGTTTTCCGCAAATTCTTCAACGATGCGCGTATTAATACCATAGCCATCCTTCATACGGCTAGGAATAGCATAATCTACATTTGCCCCCAGGTGTTTTAACGCCCTTAACAATAAGGCAGTGCTAGTCATGCCGTCGGCATCATAATCGCCACAAATAGCAATTTGTTCGCCTTCGGCGATCGCCTTTTTGATTAGTTCGACGCTTATCCACAAATCTTCAAACTCATCTAGAGGCGAAGGCAAATCCTGAGATTCTGGTTCAATATAGCTATGAGCCTGTTGGGCAGTAGCAATATCGCGATTAATAATTACCTGAGCTACTAAGGGCAATAAGCCTGTAGAGATGATCAACTCCTGGACTGCCTTTGGCTGAGATGGTGCAATGTGCCATCTTTGATTAGGCAATCGTTTACGGGTAGGGCGATTACGCTGTGCGTAGCCTTTGGGGTCGCTCATACTAGAATCAAATATCTATAATGTAATGTAGGCAAGCAAAAGTATAACAATCAGCACCTGAATTAAAACATTAATCGGCAGTGGGCATCTAACCCTTTACTTACTATTTATCCCTGGCGACTCCGTTGATTCAACTAATCCTTTAACTTGTTTTTCCCAGTCTCTACCAATTTGGATAGTAATGTCAGATCCTAAAACTCCAGTGCTTTCTACAACAACATCACCTACACCCAAAATTGAACGTGCTTCTTTTGCAGCATCATCATCTCCTGACTGAGCAATTACTCTAGTTTGCGCTAAGGGTTCTTGCCAATTCTTACTGGCAAATACTCTTGTGTAACCTGCTTCTCTAAGTGCATCTAAAGCAGACTGCAATGCCTCTTGGTTACCGATACTATCCTGTACATAAATTCTCAGGCGAGGATTAAGGATGGTAGGAGTATTAGTATTGTTTAGACTAGTGTAGCGGTTATCAGAAAGTGCATAATCTTTCTCATTCTTCGGCAGATTAAAATGCTGAGTCATCAACTTGTGGATACCTCGATCATTGGGCAACCAATAGCTAACGGGTTCATTTCCACTATTAAAATCTCCTGGTAACATCATCATTTTGATGTTATGTCTGTCAATTTTGGAAGCAAAATTAGATAGAGCCATTAACTCTCTAACGCTTAAATTAGTGTCCAAATGAGATTGAATTACGGAAAGTAGTTTGGGTATTTTGACTACTGTAGCAGGTTTAAGCGTTTGCTCTACCGCAGCACGCATCAGCATTTGTTGACGCTGTACTCTAGAGATATCGCCAAAATCATCATAGCGAAAACGCAAAAACTGCATTGCCTTATCGCCGTCTAAATGCTGAGTTCCTTTTTTAAGATTGATATAAAGATGTTGGCTAAAGTCAGTGTACTTCATGTCCTTGGGGACATCAAGCGTTACGCCACCCAAAGCATCAATGAGTTTTTCTACTCCCTGAACATTGACCCGTACATAGCGATCAATATTAATCCCGCCCAGCAAATCACTAGCAACCGCAGCAGTTAAAGCAGGACCACCATATTTATTTGCCTGGTTGATTTTTCTGACTCCATGCCCATCAATATATACGCGAGTATCTCTGGGAATAGAAAGAACAGAAACCTTTTCCTTTTTTGGATCGAATCGTACGAGCAACATACTATCACTCAAACCGTCAAAAGAGTTAACCAGATTAAGATAACCAGTATTTTTTTTACTGTATTTTATTCCTTGTTCATCAAGGTCAGAGGTAATCACCTTAATGCCTAAAACTAAAATATTTACGGGGCGAGATAATTCTGGCAGGTTAAGATTTTCGGCGGTTACAGTTTCTCCTTTATTAAAAACCTTTTGCTCCTCGTTGCTCAACTCTGCTTGTTGTAGTGGCGAAGCAGTAGATAAAGCAACGGCTAAAAACGCCCCTACGGCGGCTGAAACCATAGAAACACCAGCTAAACCAAGTCCAACCAGAATCGCTCTTCCTTTATTCAATTTTCTTTTATGGCTTTTAGAATGATAATTAATAGAATTAACCTGACCAGTGGGCTGTCTTCCAGAAGGATTAGACTGATAAGCTTTTCTAACTGACACTGAATACCCTCACGCTAAATAAATATAGAAGTTACGTTACTAAAAATTAAAATAATATATATATGAAAAAATGTAATTCGATTAATAGTAACAGTTATTTGCTATAAAAAATATTTGGTCACAGAATCAATGTTAGTTAGCTACTCTTATTTGCCCTACTCCTAATTTTAGGAAAACTTTTTGGCTTCAGCTTTTTCATTAGGGTAACGATAGTTTTAACAAGTGGCAATTTTTAGGATTAGTTTTCTAAAGACGAGGCTGAATTCATTTCCTTAGTTTCAGCCGTTAGGGACAAACTTTTTTTACCTAAACGAGTCATTAAGAAAGTACAGGTTAAAAAATATCCTGTAGTTAGAATGGCGTTGGCATAAAGGAAACGAAAGGACAGAAGATCTACAGCATTAGATGCACCCAAAGAAAGTAAAGAATAAGAACTTAACCAAACTAAAATTAAAGAAATAGCTAAACGGCTAACTTTTTGTTGTTCACGATCTAATGTGCAAGCTTTTATCTGGTTTTGAGGATGATATATAGTCCAAAGAGCAGGAATTGCCCCCACAATGGGTAATAAATAAATCCACAGTTTAAGATGTCGCTCTATTTGTCCTGGGAAGTGATGTCGATGATTCATGATTGTTTTTTCATATACAAATTAAAGTCTGGTGAGAAGATCAATTAAAGACGAGATTACGGCAATTGTTTTGGCTGGAGGCGAAAGTTCTCGTATGGGACAAGATAAAGCTTTATTGGCTATAAAAAATAGAACTTTATTGTCTCAAATTTGTCTGATTGCTAGTGAATGTGTCACCCAAGTTTATGTAGTCACACCTTGGATTGAAAAATATCAGGAAATTTTACCTCCAGGCTGTCAGCTAATTGAGGAAAAGCTAGTTTTAAATGCTAAATCCAACACGCCTTTAATTGGCTTTGCTCAAGCATTACAAATAGTTAATACAGAATGGGTATTGTTACTAGCTTGTGACTTACCTCAGTTGTCTTCGTCTCAAGTAAAACAGTGGTCGCAAATTTTGGCAACAGTATTACCCACAGAAATTGCTTTGTTACCCCGTCACTTTAAAGGTTGGGAACCTTTGTGTGGTTTTTATCGTTCTAGTTGCTTGTCGTTGTTAGAATCTTATCTAAACGATGGTGGTCGATCTTTTCAATTCTGGCTCAATCAGTATCCTGTTCGAGAATTAGCGATTGGCGATCGCAGTTGCTTATTTAACTGCAATACTCCTGATGACTGGGAATTATTCCAAGAAAAGGATCGAGGCATTTTCTTTTAGTCAAGGTTGCAAAAGTTAAAATAGTCGATAGAATCGGGAATAATATTTTCCCTCTTAATTCTTACTAACAAAGTGCTTAAAACTCGCTCCCAATCTAGAAAGCCTAACCCCGCTAAATTTAGGCTCAAATACTTAGGACAGCAAATATTAGATTCGCTTGATGACTGGCGACGGCTAGACTGGTTTCTACTCTTATCAGTAGTTGCTTTAACTATCTTTGGTGGTTTTACTATTTACAGTACAGAATCGTCTTCAAGACATGACTATAGCTATCAACATTGGACAATTAGCTTATTGGGTTTGGGATTAGTTTTGCTTTTGTCCCGTTGGCGTTATCAGTCTCTATTGCGCTGGCATTGGGTAATCTATGTTCTGACTAATCTTTCTTTGATTGGGGTGATGGTTACAGGGGTAAGTGCAAAAGGAGCGCAGCGTTGGATTACAGTGGCGGGATTCAATGTTCAGCCCTCAGAGTTCGCCAAAATTGGCATGGTAATTACTCTTGCTGCCCTGTTACATAATCAAGATGGAGCCAACCTAAAAACAGTTTTACGCACCCTAGCAATTACAGCTATTCCCTGGGGACTAGTTTTTTTACAGCCAGATTTAGGTACTTCTTTGGTGTTTGGCATAATTGTATTGACCATGCTGTACTGGGCTAATGTTAATATAGGTTGGTTAATTTTAATGATTTCTCCCTTATTTTCAGCTATTTTATATCACCTTTACCTGCCTGGATGGCTGATTTGGGTTCTAGCTGTAGGAGGAGTTGCCTGGCTAACTTTACCAGCAAAAATTGTTTCTACTCTCAGTGCGATCGCCATAAATTTGGGGGCGGTAGAATTGGGCAATGTCTTCTGGGGACTGCTTAAAGATTATCAACAAGCTAGACTCATTATGTTCCTCGATCCCGAACAAGATCCTTTAGGTAATGGCTATCATCTGATTCAATCTCGAATTGCGATCGGCGCAGGTAAACTTTGGGGACAGGGATGGCATCAAGGAACACAAACAAACCTTAATTTTATTCCCGAACAGCATACTGATTTTATTTTTTCGGCTGTAGGAGAACAGTTTGGTTTTATTGGGAGTATTCTATTGCTAGCAGTGTTTTGGTTCATTTGTATGCGTCTTATGTGGATTGCTTCTACCGCTAAAGATAATTTTGGCTCTTTATTAGCCATAGGTATTCTCAGTATTATTGCTTTTCAGGCTGTAATCAATATTAGTATGACTATTGGATTAGCACCTATTACAGGAATTCCTCTACCCTGGATGAGCTATGGACGATCCTCCTTGTTATCTAGTTTTATTAGTATTGGCTTGGCAGAGTCAGTAGCTAATCATCGAGAAAGCAAAACCAGAAAATCTTACTAGAAAATTTACGGGAGTGGAATATTCTACTCTCGTGTTGACCAATTATTATCAGTTTAATAGAGACTCAGATCCACTTTGGCAGCTATATTATATCTGGCTGAATTTGAATCTCATTATATCCCTCTTTTGTCACTTTCCGAAAATTAAATTATAATAAGAAAAGCGATTAATAGCTGTGAGGTAGACAGAATATTAGAAGTTTATCCTAATTTTTCTTTGCTACTAGGATTTCATCGTTTGATTAATACCATGAATCAGTTTCAGTCATTTTTTCTTTCTGGATAATTTTCTCGATTTATTACTACTTAAATTCGGAAGGTGATAAAAGAGGGATATCCTACAGGGGCAGGAACCCACCCAGGAGGTTCAATTTCGGGTATGCCTGGACGTAATTGCGCCCGCGTTTTTCTTCAGCAGCAACAGCCTATTAAGCAACTGATCAAAGATACAAAAGGCACTATAGAATCTACTGTCAAATCTGTCTTTGATCAGTGACTTTTGCTTATCATTAGCTATAAAATAAGCAGTATTAATCAAGGTAAAAACTTGATTTTGCTCGTTCATCAATACTTCTTAAGTTATAAGTATAGATACTAAAGCATTATGACTAAAGAAAGATGATTGCTAATTTTTTATGGGCTTTAATGATAATTAAGAAGTTAATTTTTGAGTATTAATTATGGCTTATCAGCAATTAGAAGATTTACCTAGTGAAGTAACAGAAAAGCTGCCTAAACATGGACAGCAACTGTTTATGGCTGCTTTTAATGCTGTTTCTGATAATGGTATGAATGAAGAAAACGCTACTAAAGTTGCTTGGGATTCAGTTAAAAACAGTTATCAACAAGATAAAGAAGGTAATTGGGTATCAGTAGAAAATTCTAATACCGATCGCGGTAATATTATCGGTACAGATAAAGATACTAGCGACCCTATTGGCAACCGCGACAACACTTCAGGTACTATGCGTGGTGGTTAAGTAAGCTAATTATCAACTGTTAGCCTAAACAATAAAAAAAGTTAATTTGCTAATAGTCAATAAGACGAGCTTTTCTTGATGAAGCAATTACGTTTATGTTTTTTACAAGGAGTATAAAATAAATTATGCTCCTAACTTTTGTTGAAAATTTTAAACATCAAAATAATTTACTTTTTTAAAATAGTGAAGTTAAATTGATTTAGCCAATAATATCGTGTCATACTAAATCCGATTTATAACATGGGAGTGGAATATGCTTTTTAACCAAAAGCATTTCCTCCCGTCAAAACCTACTTTTAAACTGGGAGTCTCAAACGAGCTTAAACCCTCTGCCTCCTGCACGAACTGGAGTTCGTCGCCGTTCCAAAGGAACGTCGGTGCGCAGAGAGCGCAAGCTTTCTGCCTTCACACAACTTTTAAATAGTGTATCCAAACAGGATTTAGTATCAATTGTTTTGCAGAAAATGTTAAATACGGAAAAAGAAGTAGACGAAAATTTGGTAGATAGAGTGGAAGTGCATCGGCAAAAGAAATCTGTGTTGCAAGGTGAAAAGAGTACAGATTTTTTTTGATTTATCCTAATTATTATGCTGAAATGAAAGTTAGTATTGCCGATCAACAATTACAAATTGTAAAAGCCAATTTGAAAAACGAACACTTAAAATAATGATCTGGCTAACTAATTATGGTTAATTTTAGTTCATCTACCGTTTCTGCTGCCCAAGATAGTTTTTCTATTACCATCGCCCCTTTATCTTTAGATGAAACCTACAGTTTGGCAGATGATGCTGCTAATGGTGCAGTGGTAGTCATGAGTGGGACAGTGCGTAATCAAACCGAAGGTAAGCCTGTAGAATATTTAGAATATCAGGCTTATCAGCCAATGGCGATCGCAGTTTTTAATTCTATTGCTGCTGAGATCCGCCAGCGATGGCGAGATGTTAATCGAATTGTCATCCATCACCGCGTAGGAAAGCTAAAAATAGGCGAAATCAGCGTAATAGTTGCCGTTGGCTGTCCCCATCGCGCAGAAGCTTTTGATGCTTGTCGTTATGCGATCGATACTTTGAAACACAATGCTCCTATTTGGAAAAAAGAATTTTTTCAGGAGGCAAACGGAACATCTCATAGTACATGGGTTTCAATTGGTGCGTGTGAACAGAATGACGAACCTAATTGTTAGCACAACTTTAATTTAACTAACAAAGTATTTTATTAGTTTATTTGCCAATTTCTTCTGGAGCAAAAAGGTTGAGTACGTGAACAGAAATAATTATGCTAATTGTTACTAACTATATGCGGGGAGTACCCCTTTGTGACTTCTGACTAGATGCGGACAAATCCTTTGTGACTTTGAGCATCAACATTAAGTTTAGTTTTGTCCAACTACCTATAGTTTTAAGAAGCACCTGGAACTCTTTCTATTTGAGCATATCCACTAAACAACAATACCTGTCCCTCTGTTTGCAAACGATTTAAGCGCAGCTTGACACCATCTAGGTTAAATTTGTCTAAATCCACCATTTCATTGAGAATTTCACCTAAAGCAACAGTCAATTCTTGAGAGACATTTTGCAACTCTTGAGGTATATTTTCTTGCTCAAACTGAATATCTTCAAATTTAACTCTTCTACGTTTGTTAATTCCCAAAATGCAGCTTAGGCTTACAGGCACAACCTTATCTTCCCAGCTAGCTTGTGCTTCTAACTTTACCCTGTTGTCTGGCAAGAGTTTTACTGTAACATCATTAAAGGATACAGGATTACCATCAGATATAGCGGTTAAGCCATCGGGGGTTAAATTTTCTAAACGCTTTCTAACCAAATCTGCTTCAAAAGATTTGTTAATATCAGCCTCAGATAATCTTACTTGAGCGATCGCCTGAGTGGGCTGTTTAAGGGCAATTTTTCCTTGAACTGCCGAACTAAAATCAATCGCCACAGCGTCAGTTTCAAAAGACATTTCTGCCGTCCGAAACTGCTTTTTGATCACCAAGCCACAGCCATTCATTTTGAAGCTATCGATTGTACCCTGTAATAGTTTGCTAGAAGGATTGCATTTTACCGCTACTTCTACCGAATCGCTACTAGTGAATAAATGACGGATTGTGTTGCTTGCAACAGTATTAATAAGTTTTTCGCCCCAATCTCCGCCTTTATTATTACCAAAACCAACAAATCCACCAAACATAGAGTTATAGATTGAGTTACTCTTACCTTGTAACAAATTATTAAGAAGTCAGCAAATACGATTATAGCCGACTAATGGATGAAACCCAGTCTGCTATAAGGCTGTTGACTTGTTCGGGAATTTCGTCGTGAGGACAATGACCTGCATCTAAATAGTACTCTTTTAATTGAGGATAATACTGGCGAAATTTTATTCCTCGATCTCTAGCATTGATCCAGGGATCTTTTTCACCCCACAAAATCAGCAAGGGACACTGCATTTGAGCAAGCAGTACATCTACTTTTTCTCCTTGAGAAGCTTGAAATACAGCATTGAACACTTCGGCTGCACCAACATCACAAGAAGGACGATAAATGTCTTCTACTAATTGATCGGTAACAGCAGCAGGATCGAAGTAAACTTTGTTTAAAGTCTGACGAATGACAAAGCGACGGCGTACATATTGAAATAATAAAAAGCTTGCCCACGGCTGTAATAAAATTGAACGTATTAGCTTACTGGCTGAATTAGGTTTTGTTTTTGGTTTGGCATCTGCTATGGTTTCGCTAAAAAGACCTGCACTATTGAGTAAAATTAAACCAGCGATAGATTGAGGATAGGCTGCTGCTACACAAATAGAAGCATAACCTCCAAGGGAATTGCCCGCTAAAACTGTAGGCTGCTTAATTATCTCTTGAATGAAGTCATGTAGCTGTTCTTGCCAGATATTTGCGCTGTATTCTTGCTTGGGTTTAGCCGAACGCCCAAAACCTAGTAAATCGATCGCCCAAACCTGAAACTGTTCTTGTAGCTGTGCTATATTTTTACGCCAATGATCTGTAGATGCTCCAAAGCCATGTACTAGTAGCAAGGTTGGTTTATTAAACTGCTTTTCGCCAGCACAAACATAATAAATTGAATTTCCACGCCACTGCCAGTATGTACCAGGAAATTGTCCTGTAAGGGGAGAAATTAAAGACATTTTTAGCTGAAATATTGTATCATTAAGTTATGTTAATTCTTTTTTATTGTACAGTTTATTTAGAGTCCAAGTTAGTTTTACAGTCATTGATTTAGTTCCATTCTTTAATGATCGCAGTAAAATTAATTAGGCAGATAAGTAATTTATCTAGATTGTGATTACTTGTTTAGATGGCAATTTTAGATTAGCGTAGCTTAAATTAAGACGTTCGCTTAATTCCTAAATAAATCATCAAATTTAGGAATGTTTAATAATTTATAAAGTAAATAGAGCTTTCAAAGGAGAAAAGTTGTGTCCCTAGGAACTTCTGTAATTGATAAAAAATCAACTTCAACAGCAAACAAACTGGCACCCCGCTACAAAGTATTGCTTCACAATGATGATTTCAACTCGATGGAGTTTGTAGTAGAGGTGTTGATGCAAACCATTGGCGGAATGACTCAGCCTCAAGCAGTAAATATTATGATGGAAACCCACAATAGCGGTGTTGGCTTAGTTATTACCTGTGCTTTAGAACACGCAGAATTTTATTGTGAAACTCTTTGTAATCATGGTTTGACCAGCACTATTGAGCCTGATGAATAATTAATAAACTGGGATAATGTTATGGTGATGCTTGTTGATTGTTAATGGTTGAGCGTTAATTGTCCACCGTCATTAATTTACGCAAAATAGCAAAATTCAAAGCACCAATGAGATTGTTGTTTTTCATTGGTGTTTTGTCTATTTTATGGTTACCTATAGCAATTCCTATATATTTATTACTAGAACGCGATCGCAATTTAGCCAGCATCTTGAACTATGTTCTATTGTTTATAGATTTATTGTTTCTCTGGCGATTTTGGGGCAAAGTGGTTTATCAAGAAGCAAATATTTTTAACCGCTATGGTTTAGTAAAAAGCAAAAGAAATGGCAGAGAATTATTTCAAGGTTTAGCTATTGGCTTTTGGCTTTGCCTAAGCTTATTTATCAGCGAAGCACTACTAGGCTGGATTAATATTATTCCTCCTTCACCTAGCCTGATCAAAATTGTCGTTGAAGGCTTGCTTAGTGCTACTGGGATTGCATTAGTAGAAGAGTTGCTGTTTCGTGGCTGGTTACTCGATGAGTTACAGCGAGACTATAGTCAGAAAATTTCTCTATGGATTGGTGCTACAGTATTTGCCTTAGCTCACTTTATCAAGCCTATTGAGGAAATAATTAGGACGGCGGTAACTTTTCCTGCACTGATATTACTAGGAATGATTTTGATCTTAGCTAAATATCGCCATGGCGATCGCCTGGGAATCTGTATCGGTATTCATGCAGGTTTGGTCTGGGGTTACTATATCGTCAACGTTGGGGAATTAATTAGCTATACGAACAAAGTTCCCCCTTGGATTACAGGTATCGACGGCAACCCCCTAGCGGGACTGATGGGATTAATCTTTTTAACTGCTTTGTTGTGGCTTGAACAATTATCAATGAATAATTATCAGTGAACCAGTTTGACTATTCATGACGTTTCATGGGGATGAAACATCATGAATCAACTAGTCTCTATCTAAAATTGGTAGAACTTAAAGCTAAAGATTAGCAACAGGCTCAGGAGGATTGGTAGCAGAAGGACGACGAGCAATTACCTGATCGATTAGACCATACTCTTTGCATTCTTCGGCAGACATAAAAAAGTCTCTTTCGGTGTCCTCTTCAATTTTAGATAATGGCTGTCCTGTATGATCTGCAAGGTGTCCATTAAGTTTCTGCTTAAGATACAAAATTTCTCTAGCCTGAATTTCAATATCTGTTGCCTGTCCTTGCGCGCCACCTAAAGGTTGATGAATCATAATCCGAGAATTAGGCAGACTCATGCGTTTACCTTTCTGCCCTGCACTAAGCAAAAAAGCACCCATACTAGCAGCTAAACCAATACAGATGGTGCAGACATCAGGGCGAATTTGATTCATGGTGTCAAACATCCCCATTCCAGCCGATACAGAGCCACCAGGAGAGTTGATATAAAGATAAATATCTTTTTCAGGATCTTCGGCTTCTAAAAATAAGAGTTGAGCAACAACTAAGTTGGCTATTTCATCGGTAACTTGCTGTCCCAAAAAGACGATTCTTTCTCTGAGTAAGCGAGAATAAATGTCAAAGGCGCGATCGCCACGACCTGAACTTTCAATAACGGTAGGAATCATGAAGCTATGCCTTATCTATATTTTGCTCTAATTGTAGCTATTTTAAGGGATCAAGAGTTAGGTGGAAAACCTAACCCGATTAATTCAGCCTGGTGAGCAAGTTTTATTTTTATGCTACATCAATCCAATTTTTGTATATAAAGCGATCGCGGTTTTTAAATTTTTAGGCAAAAAGCGACTGACTATAGATTCATCGAAGCTCTTTATAATTGGAAATATGATTTGTATTTTTATTTTGAGCAATTAATGAAATCTTTGCAAGATTATACTGTCGTTATTCGTCCTGACGATAACAATACTTTTGTGGCATACATTCCCGCAATTGAAGGGTGTGATGCTTGGGGGGAAACTTCCGAAGCAGCAAGAGTAGAGTTAGATAATGTTTTCACCATGATATTAGAAGAATATCAAGAAATGGGGCGTTCTCTGCCTCAAGATGTAGGATTAGTAGTTAATAATGCCAGCTAAAGCGAGAGAATTAGAGAAAGTTGCTAAAAAGCTTGGTTTCAAAAAAGCGGCGAGACCCCGCAAGGGAATGCTCGCTAAGACAAAAAGGCAGTCATGCACGCTGGAAACATCCTGACGGGAGAGCAACTACTATTCCCATTCATGGTAAAGCTGAAATTGGTAGCTGGTTGTTCCAAGAAATTCTCAAGCAGATGGAAATTACAGAAGAAGAATTCAATCGACTTCGATAATCTAGATTTAAACTTCTTCAGCTACTACAGGAAAATCAGCCGAACGCTCTGAGGGGATAGCAGCAATAATGGCATCAATCACTTTAGAGATGGGAATAATTTCTAAGCCTAGATCGTCAGGAAGACTTTGACCCTTGGGAACGATCGCTTTTTTAAATCCCAGTTTGGCAGCTTCCTTTAGACGTAATTCCATCTGGGAAACCAAACGCACCTGTCCACCTAAACCTACTTCCCCAATTAATACAGTGCGGGGATCGACAATGCGATCGCGAAAACTGGCAACAATGGCGATCGCCACACCTAAATCCGCAGCAGGTTCACCCACACCCAAACCACCTACCGAGGCGACATAAGCATCAAGTTTAGATAAGGGTACACCCACTCTTTTTTCTAACACTGCCAATATTTGCTGGAGGCGATTGTAGTCAATACCCGTAGTAGAGCGACGGGGAGATGTATAGCTGGTGGGGCTAACTAACGCCTGAATTTCGACTACTAAAGGGCGAGTTCCTTCACAGGCGACAACAATTGATGTTCCTGGAGAAGCTTCATCTCGATTGCCAAGAAACAGCTTAGAAGGGTTATCTACCTCGATCAAGCCATGCTCTGCCATTTCAAAGATGCCGATTTCGTGAGTAGCACCAAAACGATTTTTGACCGAACGTAATAGACGATGGGAAGCATAGCGATCGCCTTCAAAATAGAGTACTGTATCTACTAGGTGTTCTAATACTCTTGGTCCTGCGATCGCGCCTTCTTTGGTAACATGACCTACAATTAGCAGGGTAATATTTTCTCTTTTAGCTACCTGCATCAAAGCTGAAGTACATTCACGTACTTGTGCTACCGAACCAGGAGAAGAAGTTAAAGCTGCAAAGTGCAGGGTTTGAATACTGTCGATAACAGCTACTTGAGGCTTTAAAGACTCTAATTCTCGCAAAATCTCCTCTAGATCTGTCTCAGGCATTACGTAGAGATTATTCTCTTTTTTAAGAGCAGATTTACCGTTCTTACCGTTGCCATTTTGAGCTACTATTTCTCCTTCTGCCTCATTTTCGCCCACATCTAGACGAGATGCGCGTAACTTTACCTGTTGTCCCGATTCTTCTGCCGATACATAGAGAATACGAGGAAGGTTATAAGATAGCTTATTTGCTACCTGTAATAGCAAAGTTGATTTGCCTATACCAGGATCTCCCCCAATCAAGACTAAAGAGCCAGGTACAATACCTCCGCCCAAAACGCGATCAAGTTCTCCATAACCAGAAGGAAATCTTTGCTGTACATCGTTATTAATTTCGGAGAACTTGCGAGAAACTCTGGGTTTGGCTGTGCTAGGTATTGTTTTACCAGAACGATTAACAGATTGCCATCCACCTCGACTATGCCCTCCAATTCCAGAAGAGACTTCTACTGGCTCTTCAGAAATTGTGCCAAACTCGTTGCATTCTTTACATAGC
This sequence comes from Waterburya sp., assembly GCA_965218645.1. GTDB lineage: Bacteria > Cyanobacteriota > Cyanobacteriia > Cyanobacteriales > Xenococcaceae > Waterburya. The sequence continues at coordinate 915,630 of OZ244627.1, forward strand.
CCAAACCACTGACTGTATTCGGCAGCGCATTCGTTGCAGATGTATATTTGTTTAGATTTAGCCATTTTCTTAAGAAAAATTAGAGATTTGAAGAAATGAAAAGATAAATTAGTAAACTTTATTAAGTAATACAGCTTTAGATCCTAAGAAATATTAAAAGCCGCAAAGATAAGTTAAATCGGAAAAAAATACGGAAATTATCCAAATTGTCATTATAAATTCTCCTAAAATAGACAGTTGGCTAAACTAAATCAACGCTGAGAGGCTAATCTAGATCTTATAGATAAAGAAATTTTACTTAAATACCGGTAACTTAACTTAAAAAAGGAGTGTCTAGTAACTTGGAAACTAATAAAGAAAAAATTTTAGTAGTAGATGATGAAGCCAGCATCCGCCGTATTTTAGAAACTCGTCTATCCATGATCGGCTATGACGTAGTGACTGCTGCGGATGGAGAAGAGGCATTGGAGACTTTTCGCACTGCCGAACCTAGCCTTGTGGTTCTAGACGTAATGATGCCTAAATTAGACGGTTATGGCGTTTGCCAAGAATTACGTAAAGAATCTGACATTCCTATTATTATGTTAACGGCTTTGGGAGACGTTGCCGATCGCATCACGGGTTTAGAATTAGGTGCAGACGATTACGTGGTTAAACCTTTTTCCCCCAAAGAATTAGAGGCGAGAATCCGTTCTGTACTGCGTAGAGTCGAGAAAAACGGCGCGCCTGGGATTCCTAGTTCGGGAGTAATTCATGTTGGCTCAATCAAAATTGATACCAATAAACGTCAAGTGTATAAAGGTGATGAACGTATTCGCCTTACAGGCATGGAATTTAGCCTATTAGAGTTACTTGTAAGTCGCTCTGGTGAACCTTTTTCTCGTTCAGAAATTTTACAAGAAGTTTGGGGTTATACACCCGAACGTCATGTAGATACCCGCGTAGTAGATGTACATATTTCTCGCCTACGTGCCAAGTTAGAAGACGATCCTAGCAATCCTGAATTAATCTTGACTGCAAGAGGTACTGGCTATTTATTTCAACGTATTTTAGAAGCAGGAGAGGAATAAAACTAAGGGATAAATGATGAGGAAGCCAAAAGCTAAGAGCTAACGAGCTTTGAAAATGAATAAATATGATGCCAATCGTATATTAAGATTGCTACCTTTCTTTGCAGGAGGATTAGGTGGCTTTCTACTATTGGTCAATCGTTTGTTAACAACACAAATAACGGATTCTCAGGCACGTTCGGATGCTTTAGGGGTGATCGAAGGAGCAGTTTTGATCTTAGTCGGTTTGCTGTGGCAGCAAATTCAAGCAAGAACTCCTGACACCGTGGATCTAATTGGCGAAACAGGTTTAGAATTTGCCCCAGAACTATCAGATGCAGCTAAAACTGAATTGGCTTGGGCTTCTCACCTATTACTAACTAATACGGTAACGCGATCGCTTGTTGTCTATTATGACCAGAAAACTTGGCTTAGACGCGGTGTTTTGGGGGCAAACCCAGAGGTAACTCCAGGCGCGATTCTAGAGCGGGTATTAGCCAAATCAAAGCCTGTATATCTGGTAAATCTTAGTTTATATCCAGGTAAAGTAGAGTTTGACTATTTGCCAGCTAATACCCAAGGAGTAATCTGTCAGCCTATTGGCAACAAAGGAGTTCTGATTTTGGGTGCAAACGCTCCCCGTAGTTATACAAAAAAGGACGAGCAGTGGATTGAAGGCATTGCTGATAAATTAGCGGTTACTTTGGAATCTATCTAAAATTTTTGCCGACCAACGCGCATGGCGAAGCAAGTTTTCCTAAGTTGAGCCTAAGACATGGCTGAATTTGCTCTGTTGAGGTAGCTAATTAAATTGACAAACAAGGTTGAAAATTTATCTGTTAAGAAAATATAGCCTTATAAAACCTTGTGAGTATGAGAATGTTGCTTGACATTATCTTCAGTGCTTACCACATTAGAATTATTCAAGACTCTTTTTCTTTCTAAAGAATAATTAAAATCCTGTTTGATTGTTCCTAAAGCGATATGCTCTTTAGCTTCGGGACGACTTTTGTAGGTGCGGGTTGCTGCTGCAACTCTTTCAGCAAAGCGATCGCATAAATTTATTTTTGTTTCAGTCTGTAGCTCTTGAGGTATTTGCACCGTATCTTCTTGAAAAATCTCCCCCAGAGTTTTGGCACAGGCTAATTGATAAGAAGTAGGAATACCTTTAATTAGTGCTTCTAAAGCAGCCGAGGGAATAGGTTCTAAAACCGTAAGCTGTTCTATTTCACCCTCTTCTCGTACAAAACAGGTTGCTAAACCCAAAACACAATAGTCTTCAGGAGATAAATCAGATGCCTGAGCAAATAAAGTAGTAGTTGTCATATTATTAAATGTCAATTATAAAAGTACTCAATAGCAATTCTAAACTAGTAGACACAGGCTTAAGTAAACAAATTATTTGAATAGCCTCAAAGCCTCAAAGCTTTAAAACTTTTGACAAACGGTCACGGCGTTACTAAAGTTAGCAGTCGATATTTAGAGAATATAATCTAAAATGGGAATATTTCCGTAAGTACAACCGCAAATTATCACGAAAACACATATTTTGTTGCCAAATCGATATTAATCTCAACATTTATCTAAGTAAATTTTGGGAGGACATTTGGATATTTTTTGGTCATTATTAGCTAAGTATAAAGAATTTAAAATTTTAATCTTACCAATTTACGGTTTGCATGAGACAGTTCGATTGGTGACACATTGAACTGATATTAGTCATGAAACGGGATAGTAAAGTGGCATACAAGCAAGGTTTAATTGATGCTATGAAAACCGATTTCGATCAGTACAATTTATTTCAATCATCCAAACGAGAGTTATCTGACTCTTTTGGTATAGAATCGGCATCAATCTTATCTTCTGCTTCATCGGTATTAGAAGACTGGAATATCGAGGAACAGTTAAGAATTTGCGTCAAAGAAAAAGCATTTCAAGGAGATTATAGAGCAGCGATTACCCTCTTGGATCGATTAATTGCTTTGTGTCCCGATAATGCCACAGATTATAATAATCGTGGTTTAATGCACTTTCGTAACAATCAGATTATTGAGGCTCTTTGTGATTTATCCCAAGCATTAAAAATTAATCCTTATCTTGACAGTGCTTATAATAATAGGGCAAACTGCTATGCTGCTCAAGGGGCATTAACAGAAGCGATCGCTGACTATGATATTGCTTTAGATCTAAACCCCAGTAATCTTTGCGCTTGGATTAATCAAGGCATTACTTTTAGAGAACTAGAAATGTACGATTTAGCGATCAAGAATTTTGATATTGCTCAGATTATTGGTGACACTTTGCAAGAGAGAATTTATCCTGAACGAGGTAGAACTTATCACCTTCGAGGAGACTGGAATTGTGCTGTTGGTGACTATCAAAATGCCTTGAGAATTTTAGAGCAGAAACCAAAACTAGCTAGATACAGAAGAAGAGTATTAGGTTGGCTAGATGAACTGCTGTTGCCTTTATTTTTTTATTAATTACTGATGACGATCTTTTTTTAACCAATAGATGCGGCTTTGATGGGGAGAAGTTAAAGAGCTATACTGTTCCATCAAACTTTTGGTTTGTTGAGGATCGAAATTACGGTTTAGTTCCTCTTTTAATTTAGTAACTCTAGCATCTGTTTCTTGCACCTGAACTTTTAACTCTTTTAGCTTGGCTCTTTGAGAAAGGTGATATGGTAAAAGCTTGAACAGAGAAGAGATTGCGCCAATAGCAATTATCCAGCTTAAAATTAACTTGAGACTGATTTCCATAGTCATTCCTCGATGAGACTTGCGGCGTTTATGAGGATGAGGACGGACTTTCTTTGGTAGTCGCTGCTTAGATTTCATATTTAATCGTAGCCAAGAATTAGGACTCCAGATTAACAACACTAAGTCATTATTGCCAATCTGAAATTCCTAATTTATGCCATTAAACTAAAAATAGTTTTGTAAGATAGGCTTATTTGTATAGCTCTAGAGATAAGCGTACTGCCATCACTCCAGGAATCAAAGCTACAAGCAAAGCTATAAAAATTTGGGTATCTGTAAGAGACATAGTATTTTAACTCCTTACTAATTCGATCAAAAGGTATTCCATTTTTAATTTGCGTCATAATTGACCCCAAGAGAAACATCTTGTAACAAGATGCAACATAATTAAGAAGGAAACTTAAGAAAAAGCTGGATGAAACTAGGAGAAAATTACCAAATTGACAGATTTTTAAATCGACAACTGATAATTTAACCTAAATAAATACAGACGAGCGACCCCCTAAAGGGTTCAACAGTTTGCTCAACGGGTCACAGACCCGCAACGCAACTGCTTCACCGCGTCGCCGACAGGCGCAAGACAAAGGCTTTAGCCGCATGTACGCGCGAGAAATATGCTAAGACTTTCATCCTTGTTTAATTTAAAAATACATAGTAAATGTTGTCAAACATAGTTAACTACTTTACCAATGCTGGGGTTGAAACCTATTTGATACTGCTGGTTTTGATTTTGTTAGAGGCTGTTTTGTCTGCTGATAATGCGATCGCCCTGGCAGCGATCGCCAAAAGCATTCAAGATCCTCAAAAACAGCGTCAGGCTCTCGATATTGGGTTAATCGGCGCGTATATACTGAGAATTGCCCTAATTTTAGCTGCTACTTGGGTAATCAAATATTGGCAGTTTGAGCTACTAGGGGCGATGTATCTCTTGTGGCTGGTTCTTAATTACTTTTTCTTTAGCGATGAAGATAATACGGACGAAAATCGCAGTTTAGGTTTAAAATCTCTTTGGCAAGTAATTCCAACTATTGCCATTACTGACCTGGCTTTCTCTTTAGATAGCGTGACTTCAGCGATCGCCATCACCGAAGATACTTGGCTGATTATTGTTGGTGGAACGATTGGCATCATTGTTTTACGCTTCTTGACAGGCTTGTTTATCAAATGGCTACAGGAATATACTTATTTAGAAGACGCAGGATTTATCACCGTTGGCTTTGTTGGCTTACGTCTGCTCTTAAAAGTTTGGCTACCAGATTATCTCATTCCAGAATGGTTAACCGTAGCAGTAGTAGCTATATTCTTTACCTGGGGTTTCTCTAAGCGCGAAGCAGTGGAATCGGAAACCCAAGAGTAATAGAGCTTACAGCCTATAGTTTTTGATAATAAAAGGCAGGTATTAGTGCAAATACACTAGATTTTAGGACGTTGGATATAATGGGTAGCTGAGGGTTAATTACTCGCCCTTAACCTACTATTTAAGGAGATTTCCTAATATGACTAAACAGAAAAAGACTGGAGCAAAAGCTGCTCAACCAGCTTCAAAAGCTTCAGGCAGCAAAAGCTCTAGTAATACAGCAAAAACTGCTGCTGGTTCTACACCATCGAAAACCACCCCTAAGAAGAAAAAGTAAAACAAACTTAGGCTGGTCTTAAATTTCTTTGGCTTGTTAGCGGTAACTAACAAGCCATTCATTTTTGTTATTCTACGATAATTTGTTTAAAAAACAAATTAAGGAGATGAGAAAAAAGATTGTATTAACAGTAACTACAACTATACTATTAATCGATGACCTAACCCCAGATATAATTAAGAAAAAGCCTAATAAGACAAGTGTAATGAGTGCTTATGCTTTTACTACAGTTACTACTTTTAAGTAATGTTTAAGCAAGATTGCGTCCGCAGTGTTCAGAGTTAAGTAAACGCCTTAAATCGTGAGCAACTGCGAACAATGCGGATGAAAGGACTTGAACCTTCACGTCCGAAAACACTAGAACCTAAATCTAGCGCGTCTACCAATTCCGCCACATCCGCTCTTGTATGCGACGCTAACAATCATAACAGATGCACAGGATAAATAAAACTTTTAAAGCAAATTACATGAATTTCGTTGGCGATCTTGACTTGGCTCTTGCCAGGAATAGCCAAAATGACTAACAGAATTAACCTCTGGAGTTGCCTTGCGTAATGCTTCCATCTGGGCTTCCAAAGGGGGATGGTTGCGATAAACTTTGCCCCAGGCACCAGCCAAAGCAGGAATAACTGTTGTTGACTTGGGGGCTATCTTTAAAACACTTTCTACCTGTTTAACAATACAATCTGTCTTTTCTTCACACAGAGCGTAAGCCATAGGATGCCACTCTAAGTCTGTAGGAAATTTATCCCAAGCCTGGAGACGAGAATCAAAGCTATTTTTGCCTATTAAACGATTACCCTCAGGAAAAAAGACTGCTCCTGCAGGGATGCCTCGATCTAGAGCAGGTTTAGCAGCAAAAGAAAGAAAATCAATAACACCTTGTGCCGCATGAGCGACAGATAAAAGCCAAAGTTCTTGATTTAAGCTAAGAGAGCGTGACTGGAGAGTTGCTTTAGAGTCTGGCGAATTACGACGACCCTGCCAGCTTGGATCTTTTTCTTGAGGATATTGCTGATCGATATTTTTGAGATCCTGAGCGGTAAAATTACCAGTTTCTACATATTTTTTGATTATGGCTAATCCCTTCTGGTTGGTGGCTCTATTGTATAGAGCGTTAAGGGAGGATTTGCCATAAATCCATAAATCTCGGACGCTATGAACATAGGACTGTCCGCCCGTACCTTGAGGATAACGAACATAATCAAATAAGATACCGTCTGGCTGCCGCTTGAGGACTGCCTGCACCAAATTATAGTAATCCGCTTGTGCCTGACGGGAATAAGGATCGATAAATGCCTGAGCGTGATCGTTAACAAAAGTAAGACTATTTGAACCCTGTCCATTGCGAGCCAATGCTTCCTGGCGATCGGCAAGCTGGGCATAGGTATAGCCATAGTTCATGGTAAATAACCAAGCATAGACCTTTATGCCTCGTTGATGCGCTTTATCAATAGTTTGCTGTAGTAAATCAGCATTTTCGGCTCCAGGCGATCGCACAACTGGTGTCCAAGGAGTAGGATTGTCTCCAGGCGGTAAAAGAACTTGACTATCGTAAAAAACTTCTAAATGTATTTTGTTGTAACCGAGATTGACAATACGGTCTAGTACATAATCTATCGAACCAGCAGTTACGTCACAGGGATAAAGACGCAACCAAATTGCCTGTTCTGCTGGCCAAGTTTGGCTACGGCATAGCTGTAGCATTTGAGTATGCCTTTGCACAATTTCTTGATACTCTTGGCTAGCGGTTGGATTTCCTTCCAAGGAGGCTTTTAGCAGCTTTTCTTTTGCCTCAACTTCTTGGGGAACAAAGTGACAATAAGGACCAGAAGCAGCTTGAGCAGGTTTAACGCTCAACGGATGTATGCCAGCTAACATAGCTATCAAGCTGACAATTAAACCTGAAGTGATTTTAGGAACTGCTTTACCTAGAACAATTAGACTAATAGAGGCAGACTTATCAATTAATTCCTGATTTAGCGCAGGTTTAAAACTGCTCCACAACAAAAAATGTTTGGTAATTTTATCCATATTTGATAATACCCCGTATTTTATCTAAGAAATTAAATAAAAACCTGAATACTAAAGCCTTTTATGGCTTCAAGCTAGTTTTTTATTTTAATTACTGCCTTTATTTAACAACTGTATGTTATGACCCAATATTCTAACAGGATTATTTAAAAGATTGAGAAAGTTTACGTTAGGAGCATTTAGGCATGGCATTTTTTCAGGACAATCAAAGTTTAATTGAATGGGTTAATCAATAGCCTCTTAGTAGAACGATAATTTGTTTAGGAGATAAACATGATGGAGTTGGGAGCTTTGTCTAACGCTCGGCATCAAAAATGAAAGAAAAAAGATTTTAGACTGATATCATGGAGAATCTTCATCAAGTTGAAGGTAGTAATCAAAGACTAAGACAAGCGAGAAATGTTCTCTGGCATGGCTTGGTTGATGCAGTTAATTTATTTGATGAGTTGAACAAAAAACAGGCAAAAAATTTTCCCAGCTATCTTGGCAAACACTTGTTTAGGATTTTTGATGATTGACTTGATCGACAATTGGGAATTTGTATTGGTTCAGACTCGCTAGAGCCTTGGATTAAACAAATAGGTTCAAGAATGAAGATGATTGGCTCACAGTCTAACAAAAAAAATGTATCTCAAATGCTTGAACTTCGGTGTGCTTATCTCAACGGAGATATTACCTTAAGTATTTATGCTTAATCAATAAGTGAGATGCTCTCAATAAAAATTTTATTTAAACCTAAGACTTAACCAAAGCCAAATCTATTTTAGATTTTTCGCCCTCAGTAATTTCTAAGTTAATATCAGGACCAAAAAACTTCTCAATTTTGTCATGTCTTTTCTGCCATTCTTCTAAAGAGAAAAAAGGTGAATAAAATTCCATCACCAAAGTATATGCACCATCCCTTGATTGTTCTTGAAGCCCCACTAATACTGGTCTTTCTTCATCCGTAGGACTTAAACCGAACTTGCCTAAAGATTCATCTAAATGGGCTTCTTGTCCATAGCGATAGCGGGTTACATCTTTGCGTAACTGTTCTTGAGTTATGGTTGCTTGCGATCGCAATTCTTTGACTTCAGGACTAGCTTCAACGGTGTAGGGTACTGGCTTTAGTTCCGACGCTTTAAGAGCCAAACCACCTAACAGCAAAGGAATACCATAAAAGAACCCCGCCAAATTAAGAGTATTCATCCCCACAGCATAGGCATAAAAACCAACAATAGTTAAAATCCCTCCCACAGTTAAACCGACAGCAGCCAAGGGTATTTTACGCAACATAATTAAAAAATTGTTTATATTTATCAATATTGTCTATTCTAAAGCTAGAGGATACCAGATAGAAATAAAATTATGGACAAAATCGATATTAAAGCTAAGATTGCTCAAATGGCTGCCAAACGAGATTCTTTGGTAGAACTGCTAGAAAGACCAAGCCTGGGAACTCTGCGTATAGACGTAGACCAAGCATTAGAAGAACTAGACGAGTTGATCGAAGAGTTTAACGAAACTTTTCCTGAGGAGAAAGTGTAAGCTACTAGGCTATTGGGTAACTTCGTTGATTTGTCGTTAAATAGCTATTAGCCATCAGCTATTAGCTATTGGCTTTATTTATTCAGTTAACGAATTAATAACGGCAACCACGAACGATCTTCTCGAACCTGCACTAGTCAAGATAAATGCAAATATCTCAAGCCTCGATAGAATAATTAGACGATATGGTTTTTCTCTTTGATCAATATCGGGTTTTTTATCGGCAAAACTCTGATTTGGAACAAGCAAAAGAATTTATAACAGCAAGGCTACAGCAACAAGATTCAATTATTTTACTGGCTACCGAAGATAGTAAACCTCTTGGCTACATCCAATTATTTCCTTCTTGGTCTTCAGTTTCGATGCACCGAGTCTGGATTTTAAACGATTTATTTATACTTCCCCAAGCGAGAAAACAGGGTATTGCCAAAGCTTTAATGAATGCTGCAAAAGATTATGCTATTGCCACGAACGCAATTCGTATTATCCTGGCTACAGAAGTAACTAATAAAATTGCTCAAAGTCTCTATGAGTCGATGGGGTATCGTCAGTTTGATGAGTTTTATCATTATGTACTGGCGATTTGCGGAGCATAGCCGTAGGCATCGCAATGTAATTATCTGATTAAGCAAATAACTATCTATTGGCACTGTGAAATATTTTTTTCTGAGTGAGGGATGGACTTATGATCGAGTCTGGGAATTTGGTGGGCTGTGGGATCAATATAGCTGGGGACGCAAGCCTGAAATTAAACGCCTTGACTGTGGTATTCATCAGCAAGATGAGGTTTTATGGCTTTATGCAGTTGAAGATGCTGTATTGATGATTGAGGTCAAACCTCAGGCGAATACTCAAACTGCATCCATCATCGGGCAAGTAGTACTCAGACGTTTGATCAGTGCTGAACAAGTAATCGATATGTTGGCTAGTTCTGAGTCCATCTTTAATTCACCTGCTAATAATTAAATTTATGTATTCATTAAAAATCAATTTATGCTTATTTTTGTAATATAAATTTACATTTGTCGATAACAGTCGATAAATCTTGCAATAGGTTCTAACAATAGTTACACTTCTTTAAATAAATAGTATTTTCAAGTCATCCTTGCTTCAGCTCATTTTTTGTCGGTAAAAGTCCGAGTTTTCTGGGCAACCACGAGGTTTGAGACACAAATACAAATTACAAAATAACAGCCAATTATTGATGCCACTAAAAGTGGTTAACTGGTTATCCTAAAATATTTGGTTACACTAAACAAATTTTATTTAATTAATAGGAGGAACGTAGTCTATGGGACTACCATGGTATCGAGTTCATACAGTCGTCCTGAATGATCCAGGCAGACTAATTTCGGTTCACCTGATGCACACTGCTTTAGTAGCAGGTTGGGCGGGTTCTATGGCTCTATTTGAGCTGGCAACTTTCGATCCCAGTGATGCTGTATTAAATCCAATGTGGCGACAAGGTATGTATGTATTACCTTTTATGGCTCGTTTGGGTGTTGATACATCTTGGGGTGGCTGGAGTGTTACTGGCGAAACTGGCGCGAGTGCTGGTATTTGGTCTTTTGAGGGTGTAGCGATAGCTCATATCCTTTTATCTGGCTTGCTGTTTTTAGCAGCAGTATGGCATTGGGTTTATTGGGATTTGGAGCTATTCGTAGATCCTCGTACTGGTCAGCCAGCTTTGGATTTACCAAAAATGTTTGGTATCCATTTATTCTTATCTGGTCTACTTTGCTTTGGTTTTGGTGCATTCCACCTCACAGGTTTGTGGGGACCAGGAATGTGGGTTTCAGATGCTTTTGGGGTAACTGGTCATGTGCAGCCAGTAGCGCCCGAATGGGGACCAGGAGGATTCAATCCGTTTAATCCTGGTGGTGTTGTAGCTCACCATATTGCAGCGGGCGTAGTTGGTATTATTGCTGGTCTTTTCCATCTTAGCGTTCGACCTCCAGAAAGACTTTACAAAGCTTTGCGGATGGGGAACATCGAAACTGTACTTTCTAGCAGTATTGCAGCGGTTTTCTTTGCAGCTTTCGTGGTTACAGGCACAATGTGGTATGGAAACGCCACAACTCCCATTGAATTATTCGGACCTACTCGCTATCAGTGGGATCAGGGATATTTCCAACAAGAAATCCAACGTCGAGTAGAAACCAGCTTAGATGATGGTTTAACTCGTTCGGAGGCATGGTCTCAAATTCCTGAGAAATTAGCATTTTATGACTATGTAGGTAACAGTCCTGCTAAAGGTGGTTTGTTCCGTACAGGCTCCATGGATAGTGGAGATGGTATTGCTCAAGAATGGTTGGGACACGCTGTCTTTACTGATAGCGAAGGTCGTGAACTAAGCGTTCGTCGTATGCCTAACTTCTTTGAAACATTCCCTGTTGTCTTGACTGATGCTGATGGCGTTGTCAGAGCCGATATTCCTTTCCGTCGTGCAGAGTCTAAACTCAGCGTTGAGCAAAGTGGCGTTAACGTTGCTTTCTACGGTGGTGCTTTAGACGGTCAAACTTTTGATGATCCTGCAACCGTTAAGAAATATGCCCGCAAAGCACAGCTAGGTGAAGCTTTTGTCTTTGATACTGAAACCCTGGGCTCAGACGGTGTATTCCGTACTAGTCCTCGTGGTTGGTTTACTTTTGGACACGCTGTGTTTGCTTTATTCTTCTTCTTTGGTCACATTTGGCATGGTTCTCGTACACTGTACAGAGACGTATTTGCTGGTGTTGACCCTGAGCTTGAAGAAGAACAGGTAGAGTGGGGTTTCTATCAGAAAGTGGGTGATAAATCTACTCGCACCAAACAGGAAGCTTAGATTTGGTTAATAGTTCAGAACTTTAAACTTTGATTTGTGTTAGAGAGAAGTTTCTTAAAAGCTGTTTCTCTAACACAATTTGTCGTAAGAATCTTAAAGAATTCTGAACTTCAGTTAAATTTGTTGGTAAAATATTAGTAAATAAACTTTAGGAAATTCTTTAGGAAATTATAAAGATGGAAGCTGTTGCATATATTCTAGTTTTGGCTATGGGGATCGCAGTTCTCTTTTTTGCGATCGCTTTCCGTGAACCACCCCGTATTGAAAAATAAATTGCTTAAGGTAGGTTAAATACTTTTAAGATTTTTCTATTTCTGAGTCTTTTTTTGTTAATGCCTGTTGTGAGACAGACTATGATATAAGAAACGGCTCAGATTTGCTGTTTATATTAACAATTGACTGTAACTATAATTTAATTCTTCATTTCTCCATGCATTGTCCTAACTGCCAACATACAGAAAGCCGAGTCTTAGAGTCTCGTTCTACAGAAAGTGGACAAAGCATTCGCCGTCGCCGAGAATGCTTAGACTGTAAACAGCGGTTTACAACTTATGAAAGAATTGAGTTTGTGCCGATTACGGTCATCAAAAGAGATAGTAGTCGTGAATCTTTTGACCGTGCTAAGTTACTGCGAGGCATATTAAGAGCCTGTGAAAAAACCACCATATCCTACCAAAAAGTGGAGACGATTGTTGATGGTATTGAAGCCAAACTTCAGCAAAATTCAGGCAAAGAATTTAGCAGTAGTGAAATAGGAGAATTGGTTTTAGAAAATTTGCGCTACGAAAATGAAGTAGCCTATATACGCTTTGCATCAGTGTATGGGAAGTTTCAAGGTATCAAAGATTTTATCAAAACATTAAATCATCTTCAAAGTGAAAACTTACAAAATGTAGACTTTAATCACTGGCAAGACTCAAATACACCCTCTTCTTCAACTTCAATTATTGACTGTATTTCTTGAGCTTAATATTTTGTTAATTATTAATTACTAGTCACTGCAAAATTTTGTACCGATTCTAATTTTGGCTAATATCCAACTTTTTGTGGCGACAACAGTACAAAGCCAATAGTAGAAACAAACCTGTCCCTGTTAAATACTTAATTGGACTGGGAATTACAGGACTAGGCGAGAAAAAGCCTTCGATTGTTCCTGCAATAATTAACATAGGAATGATGCCAAATAATAACTGTGCAGCTTTGATGCTGCTTGACTTGAGGGCATCAATACGGCGATACTTACCAGGGAAAATCATTGCTTTGCCAATTAGTAATCCTGCGCCTCCAGCGAAAAAGATAGCAGGTAATTCTAGTGAACCATGAGGAAAAATAAACGCCCAAAAAGGGTACGCCAAATTATTTTTGCTTACTAAGGTCACTACTGCACCGATGGACAGACCGTTAGATGCCATGATAAAAATGGTATACAGTCCTGCAGTAATTCCGCCAGCGATCGCCGCAAAGGAAACAGAAAGGTTATTAATAGCAATGCTGCTAGAGGCTAAAGGTTCAACTCCTACAATCGAACCCATCCAAAGTTCGCCATCTTCTTGCACTTTTTTAATTAAATGCTCAGGTACGGTAATTGCAATAAAGGTTGGATCGTTCCAGGCATACCACCAAGCAATTATACTTGTGAGGAAAAATATGCCAGTGGCGATCGCAATATACTGCCAAGTTTTTTGTACGATCTGCGGAAATCCCCAAAGATAAAATTCTTTTACCTGTTGCCACTCCTGACGTTTTGACCCTTGGTAAATCTGATTATAGCCACGGGAGGTAAGTTTTTGTAGATCTTGAGTAAGAATTTGTCCTACTTTATTTGTTCTCGCTCTGGCTAAGTCTGCTGAGACAGAACGATACAGGCTGGCTAAATCTTTAATTTCTAATGCTGATAAAGACTTTATTCCTTTGGTTTCTGCTAGTTGCAATAGATTATCTAAACGCTTCCAGTTAGGTTCTCTTCTGGCAATCCAACGTTGAACATTCATTTAGTATGCCTGATGTAAATTGCTTTCATTCAAATTGATTAGTTTAAAGCTATTAGCTTTTAAAGTTGTTTTTTAAATTACTTCTTTTATAACCTGAGTTTCATAAAAAGACGTTAATTCACCCGTACTCATAAAAAAAGAGGGTGACGAGAGAAATTGTTCTCCTTCATCATCCTCTAAAATATTGACCATAAATTTGAACTTAGCAAAAGCAATTGTTCAAATTAAGCAACTAAGCTATACCAATGCTTAGAAACGGCTGTTTTGACTATTAGGCTTGTAAACAATAAAGCTAACAGTTTGACACTGTTTGATATTGTCAAAACCAACAACGCGAATATAACAGTCGGAATATTCAGAACGACATTCACGTACTTCGTTTAGTACATCTTGAGAGCTACGAGCATCAAATAAGGGTAGCTTCCATAGTGTCCAGTGGTGCAGCTTAGGAGTAGGATTTTTTTCAAACTCTACACCAGGAATATAGCCTTGATCGATCATGTGATCGATTTGTTTAGCAATTTGCTGATCGTTTAGAGGAGGTAAGAAAGAAAGGGTTTCGTAACGACGCTCTTTAGGTAAAGTTTTCATGGATTATCTTTGCGTATATTTGTTTTAATCAGAATCTTCAGTTTCTCCAGTCGCCTGGGGCGCATCTAGGTTAGAAGTTTCATCTAACTGCGATCGGGTAAGACGTTCCAAAAGATGACGACGATGAGTCAAATTATCTTGCTTTACTTTGGAAGTGACCATTTCAGGGATAAACTCTAAAGTTTGCTCTGCCATATTGGCACGAACGGTCATTATCCGCAGGGCAAGTTCTTTACCACGTGGCTCTGACATTATTTCTTCGATATAGGCTTCTGCATCTCTTAGCTTGCCTCCGGAAGAGTACTGTCTCAACCAAATGGCTTCTCCTGGATTGGTTTCCGCCAATTGTTCAATAATTAACATCACCGCTTTGTAAGTAAGATAATTTTGAACTATCTTTGCCGTATCTTTTGCAATTTCTTTTGGTTGCATTTAATTGGGTACAGTTAGTCTGAGATATAAAGACAAAAGATTGTTATCAATTCCTTATTTTTAACCCCAGACTTAACTCAGGGCTGTTCACAAATAACTATTCGCGCTCTGTTAGAGGGTATCTACAGCGTCAAACTCGAACTTGATTTCTTTCCAAAGTTCACAAGCTGCTGCAAGTTCAGGACTCCAACGACAAGCTTCACGGATAACGTCGTTACCTTCGCGAGCTAGGTTACGTCCTTCGTTACGAGCTTGAACACAAGCTTCTAAAGCAACACGGTTAGCAGTTGCACCAGGAGCATTACCCCAAGGATGTCCTAAAGTACCACCACCAAACTGTAGACAAGAATCATCACCAAAGATTTCCACTAGTGCAGGCATATGCCAGACATGGATACCACCAGAGGCAACAGGCATCACCCCAGGCATAGAAGCCCAATCTTGAGTGAAGAAGTTACCCCGTGAGCGGTCTTCTTCTACATAGTCTTCACGCATTTGGTCAACAAAGCCCAAAGTAATGTCTCGCTCACCCTCAAGTTTACCCACAACTGTACCTGAGTGAAGGTGGTCACCACCAGACATACGTAGACATTTAGCTAGTACGCGGAAGTGAATACCATGATTTCTTTGACGGTCAATTACAGCGTGCATAGCACGGTGAATGTGTAGTAGTAAACCGTTCTTGCGACACCATTTAGCTAAAGTGGTATTAGCAGTAAAACCACCAGTTAAGAAATCGTGCATAACAATAGGAGTACCGATTTCTTTAGCGAATTCAGCACGTTCCATCATGTCTTCGCAAGTGGCAGCAGTTACGTTAAGGTAGTGACCTTTAACTTCGTTAGTTTCTGCCTGAGATTTTTCAATTGCTTCTTGCACAAACAAAAAGCGATCGCGCCAGCGCATGAAAGGCTGAGAGTTAATGTTTTCGTCATCTTTGGTGAAATCTAGACCACCACGCAGACATTCGTAAACCGCACGACCGTAGTTTTTAGCAGATAGACCTAATTTAGGTTTGATTGTGCAACCCAACAAAGGACGACCATACTTGTTTAACAAGTCTCTTTCTACGGTGATACCGTGAGGAGGTCCTTGGAAAGTTTTCATCAAAGCTACAGGAATCCGTAGATCCTCTAGACGTAATGCACGTAGAGCTTTGAAACCAAATACGTTACCTACTAAAGAAGTAAGAATGTTGGTTACAGAACCCTCTTCAAACAAGTCCATGGGATAAGCGACAAAACAGAAATACTGATTGTCTTCGCCAGGGACAGGCTCAACTTCGTAACAACGACCTTTATAGCGATCAAGATCGGTTAAACCGTCTGTCCAGACTGTTGTCCAAGTACCAGTAGAAGATTCAGCAGCTACGGCGGCAGCACATTCTTCTGCTGGAACACCAGGCTGAGGGGTCATACGGAAACAAGCCAAAAGGTCTGTATCCTTGGGAGTGTAGTCTGGGGTGTAATAGGTTAGGCGATAGTCTTGTACACCAGCCTTAAATCCAGCACCTGTCTTAGTTGCCATGTTTGGTCATTCCTCCATAAATAAAACGCTTAATTTTTACTTTCCTATAGAGTCACTTGTCTTACAGACTCTATTACCGTTAATAAAAATCAGTAGAAAGATATCTCGCGGTCTTCAAAAATTGTTGCTTCAGATAGCATAATTAGCTGCTTCTTTTCGCAATTTCTTATGTTATTAGAATATCACGGATATTAATCTTTTCTGTGGATTTCATTCGCGTTTTTAATTTGATTACTTTTTGGATTAGATTAATTAAACTAATGAGTTTTTGGAAGCGAGCTAAGAATGTTAAGAATTATTAATATTTTCTTTATTGTCTTAGCTATTTGCTTTTTATTTAGGCAGCAAACTATTTTTTAACTAAGCAGTTTTACTTATAATCGTTGCTAAATTAAATCTGTTAAGCTCTGAAAGAGGTGGCTTAAAGCTATGTTTGCCAAACAATATTTGCCCTAAATAAAAAATAATAAACAATCCCTAGAATACCAAATCGGCATCAATTAAAAGTTGCGTCGATCTAGAAACAAGCTTTTGAGCTATTGCTTCAATGATGTTTTAGAAAAAAACAGTATTGTTAAATCTAAGCAGCAATTAACTAGAGCAGGTATACACAAGAGAAAATACTTACTACCGACTAATTTTAAACTCAATTAATTAAGAAAAATTAACCTAATTATTTTACTAACTTGAGTTGCCAGAATTAGAATTTAAACCTTTGCCGTGAGGAAATAAGGTTACTAAAAGTTCATTGACATAAACTTGCCCAACAACAGGAGATTTTTTTGGCTTGGCAGCAAATTCAAAGGATGTTTCTACTCGATCTACTTCTTGAGTGGATGAAGCAGCAGGATTATCTTGCCAAAAATCTTGGCTTACTGTCTGCTTGGGTTGGGTGGGATTATAACCTGCTCCATAACCATTTTTGCTATTTCCTTGGGAGTTAGATTTTTTCTGATTCTCACTCAAGTTCACTTTACGAGACAGATCACCAATAATTGATCCAGGCTCAATTACCTTCATTGCCTCAACATCTTCTTGAAAAATCGTGCTAGAAGTACCAACACAAGCATTATTACCAATTTTGCTGGCACCAATTATTAAAACCCCAGAACCTAAAATAGCACCATTACCAATTTCAATTGAACCCTGACAGGCATTGATAATTGCTCCCATACCAACGCAAGCATCTGCACCAATTACAATCCGACACTCAAAAGTAGCTTGTAAGATAACTCCTGGTGCCAAGGAAGCAGTAGGGTGAATTTCAACATCACCGCTAATGCGTATGTCTTTATTTAAAACAGGTTGCGGTGGTGGTAAATAAATCATTGGGTAGTGTTTTGATTATGGACGCAAGAACAGCTATTTTCTCTCCAGCGCATGAGATAAAAAACTGCTCTTTTGTCCAATAGAGAAGGTCAGCAACCTTCTAGGTAACTTACGGACGTTGAATAATAGTCTCTGCCACTCTTCTTTTGCTTTTAGGATCGATTCCTAACAAGCGGACGTACTCACCATGATGTTCCGCTAGAAGAACTTTTAAAGAAGCAACCACATCTAACTCATTGCGACTATCGATAGTCGCGGAGCTTTTCCAAGACTTAGTTTTAAAGCGTCGTTTATCCGCGTGTTCTATGCCAATTTTATAGCCCGCAGCAAGTAAAGAGCGTACTTCCTGAGTAGCTTCATTGCTAATTTGCTTTTGGCTGAAGTCGTTATAGTGAGCAGGACGACTATTTTTACTATCATCATTGGTATAGTCAGCTACAAAGTAGCCTCGATCCTTGACATTACTATTACTGTGTCTGCCATTGCCGTTACCGTTGCTTTTTGCTTGAGGATTATCTTCTGGTCTTTGGATGATAGTTTCTGCCACTCTGCGTCTAGCTTGAGAATCGATGCCCAGCATACGAACATATTCACCGCTATGTTCTGCCAAACAGTGTTCTAAAGCTGCAACCACTTCTGATTCGCGTTTACTTTCAATAGGAGAACAGCTTTTCCAAGATTTGGTTTTAAAACGTCGTTTGTCGGCGTGTTCTGAGCCAATTTGATAACCAGCAGCCAACAAAGAGCGAATTTCTTGAACTACCTCTGAATCCAAACTACTGCTACTACCGTCACTGCTGTAACTACCTCTACCACCATTACCATTGCTATAGTTAGAGCCAGAAGAACTTCTAGAAGACTGTACAGGAGTTTCTCCAGGACGCTGCACAATTATTTCAGCCATTCTCCTTTTGACATGGTTATCAGCAGCAACAATGCGAACATATTCGTTAGGATATTCCGCCATAGTTTTCTCAATAGCATCAAATACCTTATTGCTAGAACCCGCAACTTGCCCAACCGTTAGCCAAGATTTAGTTTTAAAACGACGTTTGCTGGCACGTTCGATACCAATACTACAGCCTTGAGAAACCAAGCTATTGATCTGTTGAGAGGCATCACCGTTGATGCTGCCACTACCATTGGTACTGTGACCAGAGCGATTTCTGCCACTGCGGTTGCGACCTCGATTATGATTGGCAACATTTCTAACTTTTCCTTCACCTGGAGTGTCGCCTGGACGCTGAACAACAATCTCCACTACTCTTCTATTGGCTCTGGGGTCTACGCCAATTAACCTTACGTACTCTCCCTGATATTCACGAAGTACAGAATCCAATTCAGCCATTACATGACCTTCGTTGCGGCTTTCAATTTTCTCGCCAGTTAGCCATGATTTAGTTTTAAAGCGACGACTGTTGGCGTGTTCGGTGCTGATGATACAGCCTTGCGCCAGAAGCGATCGCACCTGGTTACTAATATCTGAACTTAAACTCATATTCTCTACTAATTTTATATAATCATTTTCATTATTAACCTTAGAAGTCAGATTTCTACCTACTTCTCTACGTTTGTCAGCTTGTTTCATTTTGGGGTTGATACAGGCATCATCATCGGCACACTGATAGCCAGCTAAAAGTGCTTCGTTAACTTGGACAACATGGTTAGCAAAAGTGCGATCGCTCTCGATAACATCGGGTAAGCGTTCAGCCTGCTGCTGGTTAACAATTACCGCACCAGAAGGAATATATTTCCCAGGGGGAATTTCCACATCCTGAATCAAAGCGTGCATCATGACAATGCAGCCGTCTCCGACCTTGGCATTAAAGACCGTCGAGCGAAAGCCAATAAAGCACTCGTCACCGATGTAGACTGGTCCATGAATCAACGCCATATGAGTAATGCAGGTATTCTTACCAATCCAGACGGAATATTGATTACCATCGTCACCAGCTACCCGACCTTTTTCTAAGCCATGAATTACAACACCGTCTTGAATGTTAGTACTTGCTCCAATATAAAAAGGCGTTCCTTCGTCGGCTCTAATTGAGCTTCCTGGGGCAACAAATACGTTTGCTCCTATCCTCACGTCTCCGATCAACCTGGAGGAAGAGTGTACGTAAGCACTTTTATCTATTCGTGGTGTCGCTAGGTCATCCGACCAAGGGGTGGGGGGAGCCGCTTTTGTGCGGACTGCCATTACTTTTATTCCTCCTAAACTAACTCCGCCATCTTCTCTAGTAGTCAAAAGTCAGCGGTACATCACCTTGAGAAGGCGATACCTTCTTGCGTATGAAGCCTCAACGGGGGGAATCCCCGCAACGGCTATATGCGGCTAAAGCCTTTGTTGAAACAGTTTCTTTAACGGAGGAAACCTCCGCACCCTCAGCAATAGCTACAATGGGGGAAACCCCCACAACGCTTTGCCTCGCAACGGACTGTCTCGCGAGACCGCCTCGCTTCGCTTTTCGCGCTGCGCTGACCGCCTTCCGCGGTCACTTCCTGCTGTAGATTTAATTACAACAGGCGTTCAGTTTCTTTTTTACTATAGAGAGAATTGCGGTCTACATTGACCGTATCTATAATGCCGACAATTGTGGCATCAAGTGGTTTGGATTCTTGACCAGCTTCAATACGAGCCGCGCTACCTCGACTTACCAGAACCCATTCATTCACACCAGCACCAATCAAGTCTCCTGCCACTTCATATTGAGCTAAAAGCTGCCCTTCTTCGTCTATATATTGAACCAGAAGCAACTTAATCCCTCTCATGCTAGGAGCTTTATGAGTGCTAACTACTGTGCCACGAACTTGGGCTATCTGCATACCATACTGCCTAAATTAATTTATGGTCTTCTCAGGGGACGAGGATTTACACTTTCACGAAACTGTTCTACAGCTTCTGTATAGCGAATAGGTAGAACATACTCTAAGTTTTCGTGAGGACGGGCAATGATGTGGGTAGAAAGAACCTGTCCACCATTGACTCTGGCAACGTTTTCTGTACCCGCAGCAACAGAAGCCTGAACTTCCGATACGTCGCCGCGTACGATTACGGTTACACGACCTGTACCAATTTTTTCGTACCCCACTAAAGTGACACGGGCTGCTTTTACCATGGCATCTGCTGCTTCTACTACCGCAGGAAAACCTAGCGTTTCGATCATTCCGACTGCAATTGACATATTTTTACTCCTGGATTATTTGGTTGGCGACTTAGTAAACTATGGATAAGCTCTATCGCCTGTTTTGATTAATCACCTAAACCACAAGCCATGGTGCGATCGCGCCTCACGGCTGGTGATTATTATTTAATAGGCGCGAAACTGTTCTACTTCTTCTGTATAACGAATAGGTAGAACATACTCTAGGTTTTCATGAGGACGGGCAATGATGTGGGTAGAAAGAACTTGTCCACCATTGACTCTAGTCACGTTTTCTGTACCTGCAGCAACAGAAGCCTGAACTTCCGATACGTCGCCTCGTACAATTACGGTTACACGACCTGTACCAATTTTTTCGTAGCCTACCAAAGTGACACGGGCTGCTTTTACCATCGCGTCTGCTGCTTCTACTACCGCAGGAAAACCTAGCGTTTCGATCATTCCAACTGCAATTGACATATTTTTACTCCTTTATAGTTTGGGATTAACCTTGTATTGTTGCCAAGGAATCACCAATTGTGTTTAATTAACCAACGGTTAGAGCGCAAAGGCACTTTGCCACGTGCGTCCGTATTCGCAAGAGCGAGATGCCTATGGCTCTTGCTTTTGCCAATCGGCATAATCTCTGACTGTTTTTTGGACTGAGACTGAAAAAAGTATCAACCATTCCTATTGCGATAGGCATTTTCTATTTTTTTCTCTTCAAACCAAATATAAAAACTGGGTGAACACAAAAACAAGACATAACAACCTACTTCCCTATAGCTGTTGTTGCTATTACAGGCTTGATGGCAATGATTAAACTTATTTTCTAGCTCATATTAAATATGAATTTCGGGAATTTCTCTAAATTTATGCTTCAGAATTGTTTACACCGCTCTGACTAAGTAGGCACATTTAGAAAAACTTGTGTTAATTAATTTACCCATCTATAAACAAGCATAAATAACCGTGACTCCTTTGACAACATAAAACATGATTATATTTTTTGATTTGATTGTTCATGATAATTAATGTCTGTTTAAAGAACGGCTGTCTGAGATTGCCAATAGTCCTTGGTACTGGTAAGCAATTTACTTTTTATAATTTATTTATAATATCTGTTATTAGACCGTTTAGAACCCGTTTATAAATGTAATTTCAAGAAACATAAATTAACCTTCTGGGTCAAGAAATAGTCACAAAAATCTAATTAGGCAAGCTTTTATGATTAAACAACTAAAATTAGAGTATAAATACTCAGTAAATAGTTAGTCTTGTATTTAGCCAAATAAAATTTTGCCCAAACAAACTTTTAAATTTAAATAAGCCTTATTTGCTCAAAAAGTAAGCCCGTAAATAGAGAATAAAATTATTTTCTTGCTTTGACAGTTATCCCACTAACGGCAGGTACATGGCTCTATAACTTGAAGAGTTTGATTATTTGCTAATCAGCCGTAACTCAATTACTCTCATTAAAGTATTTGAATACACCCATAGCAAATTTAAATAGTATTTGGGAGCATGATAGCTGATAAGATTAAAATTTAACCAAAGTATTAAATCACCGTTGATGCAGCTAAAAGTCAGCTAATAAAAAATACTTAATAACTATAAATTTGGCGTTGTATATTTGTTAGATAGTTTTGATGACAGAATTTTTATTGGAAAATTCCTGGATAATTCCTTTCTATAGCCTATTAGGGGCAGTTTTAAGCCTACCTTGGTCTTTGGGAATTATTCGCAAAACAGGACCCCGCCCAGCAGCCTACTTCAACATTTTGATGACTCTAGTAGGATTTATTCATAGCTCATTAATTTTTAATCTTATTTGGAAAACTGAGGCTCAAAAGTTTATTCTTCATTGGTTGCAAGTTGCCGATTTAGATTTAACCTTAACAATTGAAATATCTCCCGTTAGTTTTGGAGCTTTAGAACTAGTCACTGGTATTAGTCTTTTGGTACAGATTTATGCCCTGGGCTATATGGAGAAAGACTGGTCTTTAGCACGCTTTTTCGGCTTAATGGGCTTTTTTGAAGCAGCATTAGCAGGATTAGCTATTAGTGATGGTTTGCTGTTGAGCTATTGTCTTTTGGAAGCTTTAACCCTTTCCACCTATCTTTTAGTCGGTTTTTGGTATGCCCAGCCTTTAGTGGTGACTGCTGCTAGGGATGCCTTTTTGACTAAGAGAGTAGGAGATATTGTCCTGTTGATGGGCATAGTAGCTCTTTCTACTTACGGAGAAGGACTAAGTTTTTCTCAGTTGGATACTTGGGTAGAGGGGAATCAGCTAGATTCAACCGCGGCGGCATTTCTAGGTTTGGCTTTGATTGCAGGACCCATTGGTAAATGCGCTCAGTTTCCCCTCAATCTTTGGCTAGATGAAGCTATGGAGGGACCAAATCCTGCGGGTATAATGCGTAATTCTATTGTAGTTTCAGCGGGGGCTTATGTGTTAATCAAGCTAGAACCAGCGACAACTCTTTCACCAGTTTCTGCTTCTGCTTTAATTCTTATTGGCACGGTTACGGCAATTGGCACGTCTTTAATGGCGATCGCTCAAATTGACATCAAAAGAGCTTTATCCCATTCCACAAGTGCCTATCTAGGTTTGGTCTTTATTGCGGTGGGATTGAGACAGGTAGACATTGCTTTTTTGCTCCTGTTTTGTCATGCGATCGCCAAAGCCCTGCTGTTTATGAGTGCAGGGTCAGTCATTTTGACTACTAGCAATCAAAACGTGACGGAGATGGGTGGCTTATGGTCGAGAATGCCTGCAACTAGCTTATCTTTTTTAGCAGGAGCAGCAGGATTAATTGGTTTTGCCCCCTTAGGTATGTTGTGGACTTATCAACGCTGGTTTAGTGGAGCTTGGGATGTAGACTGGTGGTTACTACTGATAGTAATGTTTGTTAATACTTTTTCAGCTATTAACCTAACTCGCTTGTTTCGAGTTATTTTTCTCGGTGAGCCAAAGGTTAAAACTCGTCGCGCTCCTGAAGTTCCCTGGCAAATGGCAGTGCCGATGGTGGGCTTGACGGTGGTTACCATTCTTACTACTTTTGCTCCCATAGAGTGGTCTCTGTGGTTAAGCCCCAATCGACCTTTAACTTTTGAACAGCCAGAATTAATCAATCAGTATGCCATGCCGTTGCTAATCGCATCTGGTCTGTTGGGCTGTATTATTGCCTCAACCATGACGGTGCGTAAAGCTTGGGCAAGATCTAGCAACTTTACCCTGCGATTTTTCCAAGATTTGCTAGCATACGATTTTTATATAGATAAGCTGTACGAAATAACCGTAATCACTGCTGTTTCGACCGTGGCTAAATTTACTTCTTGGATTGATCGCTATATAGTTGATGGTGCAGTTAATTTAGTCAGTATAGCCACAATTTTTAGCAGTAATGCCCTGAAATACAACGCTACTGGACAGTCGCAATTTTATCTTGCCACGATTGTGATCGGCATTGGGCTGATGTTGTGGTCAATGCTTAATGGTCAATGGTCAATAGTGACTAATTATTGGTCATCTATTATGTAGCGATGAAGTTAATTTAACAAAGATCAATTTTTTAAAACATTTAGATTAATCGATTTTTCCGAAGATCGTCAAAATTATGCTCAGTGCCTTAATCCTCATTCCTTTTTTGAGCGCAGCCATAATTGGCTTTATCCCAATTAAAGCCAAAAATATCCGTAGCGTCGCTGTAATTACGGCAGTCAGTATTTTAAGCGTAAATATAGTCCTGGGTTTCCAGTTCGACTTTCAACGCTCAGGTTTACAGTTCGCCGAAGACATTCCCTGGATTGAATGGATTGGTTTAAATTATCATCTGGGAATTGACGGTCTTTCTTTTCCTTTAGTACTGCTTAATAGCCTTTTGACTTTAATCGCTATTTTTATTACTAGCCCCGCAATTCAAAGACCCAAGTTATATTATGCGATGCTGTTTCTGCTTAATGGTGGGGCAACGGGTGCATTCTTGGCTCAAGATTTGCTGCTGTTTTTCTTATTTTATGAGTTAGAAATTGTACCCCTCTACTTCCTGATTGCTATTTGGGGTGGGGCGAGAAGAGGTTATGCAGCCATGAAGTTTTTGCTATATACTGCCCTGTCAGGAATTTTGGTGCTGGCTTCCTTTTTAGGTTTGGTGTGGTTGACTGGCGAAACCAGCTTTGATTATCTCATATTGCGATCGCATACTCTCCCATTGAACAGCCAATTAATATTGCTAGCACCGCTTTTAATTGGCGTATTTATTAAAATTCCTATTTTTCCTTTTCATACCTGGCTACCCGATGCCCACGTAGAAGCATCAACTCCGATTTCAGTATTGTTGGCAGGAGTACTTTTAAAGCTTGGCACATATGCACTATTGCGTTTTGGAATAGGTTTATTCTTAGAAGGTTGGGCTTATCTCGCTCCTTGGCTAGCTTATTTAGCGGGTATTAGTGCCTTATATGGAGCTTCTTGTGCGATCGCTCAAAAAGATATGAAAAAAGTGGTGGCATACTCTTCGATCGCTCACATGGCATATATTCTCTTGGCAGCAACCGCTACTACCCGTTTGAGCATGAGCGCGGCGGTATTTCAGATGGTAAGTCATGGATTAATTTCTGCTTTCCTTTTCCTGCTTGTCGGCATGGTTTACAAAAAAACTGGCTCACGGGATGTAGATGTCTTAAGAGGTTTACTAAACCCCGAAAAAGGACTTCCTGTGACTGGCGGGTTAATGATCCTAGGAGTGATGGCAAGCTCTGGTTTACCAGGAATGGTGGGCTTTATCTCAGAATTTCTAGTGTTTAGAGGCAGTTTTCCTATTTTCCCCATTCCCACTCTTATGTGCCTAGTGGGGACAGGCTTAACGGCAGTTTACTTTTTACTGGTAATCAACAAAGTCTTTTTTGGTCGTCTTACCGTTGGGTTAGCAAATCTACCCCCCGTGCAGTGGAAAGAACACGTTCCTGCCTTTGTTTTACTCTTGCTAATTATTGCCTTTGGTATCAAGCCAGATTGGGTAACTCACTGGAGCGAAGTACAGGCAGTTGCTCTATTAACAGGCGGTTAAGCTTAATCTTTGAAACTCAATCACCGATTTAAATAAAACAATTTATAAGATAGTTATGGTTAGTACTTCTGTTAAACGCTCTAAGTCTCGTTTGGTAGACGAGTATATTACTAGATTAGAAAAAGGAGATGCTTTGCTTGATGATTCTCCTCAAAATCTATTGGAGGTTGTCGGTGTCCTCAAAAGTTACGGTATAGTTCTTGATGCTTATTCTACTAATCTCTGCTATATCGCCAATACTCAATTTTTGAAGCTATTTCCCCTATTTAAATATTTTAATGGGGAGGTAAATACTAAGAAGGTTGCTAAGTTTCTTTGGCACAGGCGCATCAATTATGAGTACGCAGAATATTGTATGAAGTCTATGTTCTGGCATGGTGGCGGTGGTTTAGATGCCTATCTTGATACTCCAGAATTTGCGACTCAAGCTAAAAAATTGATCGAAGCCTATCACAAATACAATCCCTTGATGCTAACTCTCCATAAAGCATTTAAAGACTTTTTGCCCGAACAAATGCGCCAGATGGCTTACTACAGTGGATTAGGGCAATTTTGGCGAGTAATGAGCGATCTTTTCCTGGAATTATCTGATAGCTACGATCGCGGTGAGATTAAATCCATTCTTGATGTGGTGAAATTTATTCTCGATGGTTTGGTTGCTGATGCCGCTCGACCAATTACTTATACGGTAAAGCTTCGCGATCGGGAGTACGATCTTATCCCCAAATCGGCAGGATTAACTTTTTTAGCTGATACAGCCGTTCCTTATGTAGAGGCAATTTTCTTTAGAGGCACTCCTTTTCAAGGCACGGTATCCTACAATGCCCAAGCTTATGAAATTCCTTACGATCTCGGTATGTTCAACTATGGAGCATTATTTGCAGATCCTTTGCCCATTGGCGGTGCAGGAATTCCTCCTACTTTGCTGATGCAGGATATGAGGCATTTTTTACCTGACTATTTACGTCAGATTTATCACCAAAGCCCCCGTGGAGAAGGGGATATTAGAGTGCAAATCTGTCAGAGCTTCCAGAAATCAATGTTTTGTGTCACCACCGCCACAATTCAAGGGCTAGCACCTCATCCTTTGGATACAAAAGATCCAGAACAACAAATCGCCAATCGTCAATATCTCAAAAGATGGCTGAATCGCATCATAGAAACTCAACTTACTAAAGTAAACAAGGCAGTATCTCAGACCTAAGATCGATTTTTCTTTTTAAATACGTTTTTAATAAGCCACTCTTAAAATCTATTTCTCTTGACTAACAACAATCATTATGATTTGGTATTGGAATATCGACAAACCAACAAGTAGAGTGGGATAATTGCCCATAACTGTTTATAAACGAAACATTAAAATATTTTAGAAGTTCGCTTTTTATAGTGTGAGCAGTTTTAAGTACACAAAAATATATAGCTTTAATAAATGACAAAGACAGCATGGGTATTTCCAGGACAAGGTTCTCAGTCAGTGGGAATGGGCGCAGATTTTCAAGATCTTCCAGGTGCAAAATATAAGTTCAAGATTGCAGAAAAAATATTAGGTTGGTCTGTATTAGATATTTGTCAGGGAGACGAATCTACTTTGGCTAGGACTCTTTATACTCAGCCATGCCTATACGTTATTGAATCAATCTTAGTAGATCTATTAGCGAAAAAAACTGGTCTACCTCAATTAGTTGCGGGACATAGCCTTGGTGAATATGTGGCTTTATATGCAGCCAAAGTTTTTGATTTTGAATCAGGATTGAGATTAGTAAAAAAAAGAGCGGAATTGATGGACAATGCTGCTGGTGGAAAAATGGCTGCATTAATGAAGTTCGATCGTTCGCAATTAAATGCTGCTTTGGCTGAAACTGATAATGTTGTTCTAGCTAACGATAACAGCAAAGGACAAGTAGTCATATCTGGTACACCAGAAGCAGTGAAAAAAATTGTGGACAAGGTTAAAGCAAAACGGATAATGTCTTTAAATGTTTCTGGTGCTTTTCACTCCCCGTTAATGCAAGAGGCTTCAGCACAATTTATCACAGTATTAGATTCAGTTCGCTTCAACGATGCAGAAGTTCCTGTAATATCAAACGTTCAACCCACTCCTGCTTCTAGCAAGGAAGAATTAAAACAAAGATTAGCGCAACAAATGACTGGTTCAGTTCGCTGGCGAGAGATTATGCTGCAATTTACTCAGGCAGAAATTACTCATATTATTGAAGTTGGTCCAGGAAAAGCTTTACGAGGTTTGCTCAAGAGAACCTGTCGTGAAATAAATTTAAGAGGAGTTAATACATTAGAACAGCTAAATCTATTAG
This sequence comes from Waterburya sp., assembly GCA_965218645.1. Classification (GTDB taxonomy): domain Bacteria; phylum Cyanobacteriota; class Cyanobacteriia; order Cyanobacteriales; family Xenococcaceae; genus Waterburya. The sequence goes on from OZ244627.1 coordinate 943,858, forward strand.
AACAATTTGATTCTAAAGGATTAGTTTTAAGTTCTTGAGGAAAGGTTTTTAATGGTCAGCTTCATGAGCTTTCAGTAACAAATAGCTAATATTAGCTATTTGTTACTGAACATTATTTTCTCGACTCCATAATGCCAAACCGCCACCTTTTCCCCTAGCAGCAATTATATTTTTTTCAATTAAAAAATAGTGAAAAAACACCTGTTGAGGGATCTTCTTGTGATAGAATTGTGCTTCTTTTGTCGCCCCATTCCTAATATAACCGTCATAAACTTTCCATCCAAAAACAGAAAAGGTCATAGCAGTAAAATCAAAGGCTAAGATATTATTTTTAATAAATTTTATAGGACCTGTTAAACATAAATTGAAAAAAGCTAGACTGACAGAGTTGCGCACCCTTCCAGTATTTAAAGTTTCTTGATCGCCTTGATATTCAATTTTTATTTTAACTAGCTGAGGAATGTATTTTCCTGCGCCTAAGACAATACCAGCTTTTGTTCTTGTTTTCTTTGTTCCAGTAACAAAGCGTAAATTCCACTCTCCAATTAAATTAGCTAAAGAATAGTTTTCTTCGCCTTTTTTGGCTTTTTCAGCTTCTAATAAACTTTTTACCACTAAGGATAGTGTAGGTAGATCTGAGCTTTTATTTGTTACATTGGCTGCGTCATGAAGCACTAATTTATTATTGAACATAGTTGTCCTTTTTATCAAAAAATAAATCTAATCTTTAATAGAAGATTTTGTCCAAAATCTTGCTGTTGTTTTGAAAATATATTTATCCAATATTGAATTTACGTATCTCTTACATTTATCTATGTGGGCATCGATCGTAAATATACAATTTATTAATGTTTGTATTTACTCAAAAATATGTATACTTAAGCAACTTTGGGCTAATATGTAATTATTTTAAACTGATAACAAAAAATATTAATTGTCCCTATAATACATCTATGTTGTAAAATCTATAAGAAAAACGCAGCTTGCTTATGTCTTTTGCTACAAAATTGTTCGACATACTTGGTTTAAAAAAAGAAAATAAGCTTCCTTACTGGCTGCAAATAAGTACTAAAGTACCAAAGTGCGTTTACTATTTTGGTCCTTTTGATAGCCTTATAGAAGCAAAAGCATCACAAGTTGGCTATATTGAGGATTTAATGGCAGAAAATGCTCAAGGAATACATATAGAACTTGAACAACGTCTACAACCCATAGAGCTAACTATCTGTGAAAACGAAGTTTTTTAGGCTGATAATTATCTAAGTAGTTGGACAAAATTAAATTCAACGTTGATGCTTAAAGTCAGAGGTCAGAGGTCAGAGGCTGGTTGACTGACAAAAATTGAAGTTAAGACAGCTAAAAGGAAGAGTAGTCAGAGGATTAAGAGGGTTGACCAAAGTATGAGGGAGTCAGCATTGTGAGATTAGATTCCACTCACAATTTCAGAATACTAGGAAAAAAACTCCCGTCTTTACCATGCCTTGAATCAATGGATGAGTCAACCAGCAGATTGGTCAGATCTAGGCCATCTCAAAACCTGCATCTGGAAGATAATTGCTTTAATACATACAGGTAGTGTAAATCTTACTAAATGGTCAATGTACATACCCTGTCGAGGTATATTTGCTCAGAGTAGACAAAGACGTATTCAACGCCGGCTCAATAATTCTCGCATTAACGTTCATCGAATCTACAAACCACTGATTAAGGCTGCTTTAGCAGGGTGGAAAGAAGAAAGTATTTTTGTGACTTTTGATACTTCTCTATTCTGGGACAAGTACTGAACGACGATGGGTTGATACTCACTGGTTTGGCGGTAATAGCTATTTTCGGATAGGCTGGGATTGGGTCAAAGCAGCACTCCTTAATGGCTGGAAGTTAATCTACTCTGTCACCTTTTCTAGTCATCACGACCCTACTCCTGCGATCGCATCACTCAAACAATATGAGCAACGACTCTACCAATTAGAGTTTCAAGTTCAAACCTATTCCTACAATGTCTGCTGAAAGTTTTGTCAGTCAATCAGCAATCAGTAATAGACCTCTTAATTCAACCTAACAAGAATGAGTATAATTCCAGGACGAATAACATTAATAGTAATTTTTTACAGGACTACTCAAATTTTATCCAGAATAAAAACTTCTTTAGTTCTTCCCTAATCAGTTTCAGGATCTTGATTAATTAAGTGTTATAAATCCAGGCGATCGCCAGAATGTGAACATGGGAGCATCCCACTTATGCAGTGAGTAAACATGTTTAGAATAATATGAAAAAAACTCTTGAGGAATAAGCATGACACCAGAAAAACAAGCGACTGTAAATCGAAAGTTGAAAGAAGTAGCAGAAATACTTTACAAAAATACCCCCGATAGAGAGTTAGACACTTTTGAAAGTATAGAATTGAGTCTCAGAGATCATCTTTTAAAGACGGTAAGTCCGAGAATAGGTCAATTTTTTTCTATAAAGCAGGGGGAAGCAAAGCAGGAAGAGAACGAAAAATAAAAACCTGTATCGGTAGAATAACGATTTCGAGCAAACAAGCAATGAGATTGAAGTAAAAAAAGGGAAATCGCTTGAGTCCTCAAATAGAGAAATGCTGCTTGTTGCTCGTAGAGAATGAATCATTCGTCAATGCGTCACGAGATCTAGAGATTTCAACTGAAATTAAAGTTCCCCATAGTACACAACATCGGCTAGTTAATAGCTATGAGTTACCAGAACCAAAGATCATCAAAAAAGCAAGGTCTTTAAGTATAGATGGCGGGACAATAAGATTGAGAACACCATTAGGAAAACCAAGCGAGGGAAAAAACTACAAGGCCGTCAAAATTCACGACCAAATTGGAATGGCGTTCTTTCAAGATAATCAAAGCTTACTCAGTTGGGTTGCTCGACAACCGTTGAGTAGAACAGCAAACTGTTTAGGAGACGGACACGATGGAGTCTGGAATATCGTTGAACAGATTGGGACGAAGCATCAAAGAAGAGAGATTTTAGATTGGTATCAGCTTATAGAAAATCTCCATAAAGTAGGAGCTAGCAATCAAAGACTTAGACAAGCCGAAAACTATCTCTGGCTAGGTTTAGTTGATGATGCGATCGCGCTATTCGATGATTTTCAGAAAAAACAAGCGAGAAACTTTCAGAATTACCTTGGCAAACACAGATTGAGAATTCCTGATTATCAGCTTGATCAACAGCTTGGTATTTGTATTGGTTCAGGCTCAGTCGAGTCTTGGATTAAACAAATCGGTTCAAAAATCAAAATTGTTGGCGCACAATGGAATCCAAATAATGTGTCTCAAATACTAAGGCTTCGTTGGGCTTATTTAAACAAGTGTATCAGTTTGAGTATTTGTGCCTAGTCAAAAAATGGGATGTTCCCCATCGATAAACTGTAATAAGTTCGTAATTAATAACTACTAAAACGTATTTAATAATCCTGTGGGGGCGACATAAATACTTAGAAAGCTTGCTGAATTAGGCTTTTAGCCCTCATACCCTGACGATAATAGTTATTATTGGCGGTTGAAAAATGGATCAATTCTTGAACAATATCCTGGAAAAAAGTATTAGATTCAATCCAGTTTTGACCATGTAAACCAATAGAAAAACTACTATGTCTCCGATAAAATCTTTTAGGTTCGGTAGGGCGAGAGACATACTTAGCAATCCCTTTTTGCTTGATAAATTCTCCTGATAAAGTAGAAATAGAGTAGGCAAGAGTAATTAACAAAATCATAGAAATTAGGCGATGATTAGTAACTTGACTAATTTCAAGATTATACTCACCACGTTTAAAATCACGAAACATTGTCTTGAACGGCGCATTCGCGCCAGCGTCCCGAAGGGACTTTGAGCCGATAGGCTCTGTGTCGCTCATGAGGGAAAGCCAAGGCGCGTTTTGGGGTGAGGAAATGCTTCCGTGTAGGAAGCATATTCCACTCACCCGTTGCGAGACAGTCCGTTGCGCGGGTTTCCAAGAGGCTATCTGCCGAACCTGCGTCGGCAGTTTATAAGCCCCGTCGCGTTGAAGGAACTGTCGAGTTTGAGTGGGAAGCTTCCGACTCAAAAGCCGCCTTTGGAAACCAACAAGACCGCGCTGCATCGCTTCTTCAATACCCAAATAAATTGCTTCTTTTGATTGCCACTGTGTTTTTACCCAAGATTCTCAAAGTAGAAACTAGAGAGTTTTAATATTGAATTGCTTGAGAGATAAAAATCTTTGTAATTTTTTAATTCTGCTTCTTAATTGAATAGGTATAGGAAAACGACGTGCTAATTCTTCTAATCGTACTGTCTGCAAATCTTGAAGTAAGTTAATCACGATTAACAGAATTAGATACTGAGGATAACTAAACTGTTTTTTCAGGTGTTTGCTATATAATTCAGGTAGTTGAATCATTGCGTTTTCAACAAAAAAGATTATTGATAATGGTCTCTCATTTTCTGGGAGACTACTTTACTCAATTCACCTTCAAGCTTGCTTTTCAACCCTCTGTGTCGCCCCCACAGAACTTTTTGACAAGCAAAGTCTATCTCACAAGAGTACACGCATTCATATCACATTACATATGAACGTTAGGACGTTCGGTTAAATTACTACTCCCTACTTTTTACTTTTTACTTCTTACTTTTTACTTCCTAAAAATAATAGCTACTATAATGAGGCATTTTAAACAGGCAAATCTAAATTCATGACGCTGATTGACTGGCTAATTGTCCTTGTATATTTTCTGCTCACTATTGGTTTAGGGGTTTTTCTCTCCCGTAAGGCATCTCAAAGCATGGAAGACTTTTTTGTTTCAGGGCGATCGCTTCCGTGGTGGTTAGCAGGAACAAGTATGGCAGCGACTACTTTTTCCATTGATACACCTTTATATATTTGTGGTGTAGTAGGCGATCGCGGTATTGCTGGAAATTGGGAATGGTGGAGTTTTGGTATTTCTCATGTGATCATGATTTATATCTTTTCTCGTCTGTGGCGACGTTCGGAAATTCTTACCGATGCAGAATTAACAGAGGTACGTTATGGCGGAAATACGGCTGCTGTTTTGCGGGGGACGAAAGCTTTTCTCTTTGCTGTGCCGATTAACTGTATTGGTATTGGTTATGCCATGCTAGCGATGGTTAAGGTAGTAGATGCCTTGGAACTTTGGCAAAGTTTGGGAGTTAATCCAGGGGAAAACATCAAAATTTGGAGTGTAGTCGGCGTTAGCGTCATAGTTCTGGTATATTCTGGATTTTCTGGGCTGTGGGGCGTTGTAACTACGGATTTCTTTCAATTTTTCCTGGCTTTGTTAGGTGCGATCGCCGTGGCGATTGTAGCCGTCAATCATGTAGGTGGTATTCATGAGCTTATTCCCCAAGTTCAACAAGCTAGTGAGATAGATATTTTGTCCTTTTTCCCTGTTCAATTCAGCAATGGTAGTATGGGGTGGAATGATGCTGCGGGAATTACCGCTACTACTTTTTCTGCCTACTTGTTTCTCCAGTGGTGGTCTTTTCGTCGCAGTGATGGCGGAGGAGAATTTGTACAGCGTTTGGCAGCAGCAAAAACTGAAGCCGAAGCCGAAAAAGCCTCGTGGTTTTTTAATATTCTTCACTATGGAATACGTACTTGGCCCTGGATTATAGTTGCTTTGGTGGCAATGGTTATCTATCCAGATCTAGAAGATAAAGAACTGGCATATCCAAAATTGATGCTGGATTTTTTGCCTCCTGTAATGTTGGGTTTAGTGGTGACTTCGCTAATTGCAGCCTTTATGAGTACGGTTTCTACTTCGATTAACTGGGGTGCATCTTATTTAACCAACGACCTTTACCGACGTTTTCTCAAACCTAACGCTAGTCAAGCAGAATTAGTGATGGTAGGTAGAATTGCCTCTGTTTTAGTGACAGTTTTTGGCGCGATCGCTGCTTTTAATTCTACTAATATTACCACTGTTTTTCGTTTAGTAATTGCGATCGGCACAGGCCCAGGACTGGTGTTGATCTTGCGTTGGTTTTGGTGGCGAATTAATGCTGCCGCGGAATTGACTGCTATGGTAGGCGGGTTTGTTATTGGGCTGATTACCAGTATTTATCCTCAACCAATTATGGATTTTTTTCCCATATTTGAACAAACATTAGCCGATTTTGGTTCTAATCTCCTGTTTATCTCGATTGTAACCGCTATACTCTGGATTACTGTTATGTATCTTACTCCTCCAGAATCAGATGCTACTTTAGACGAATTCTATCGACGGGTACAGCCAGGCGGTATTGGTTGGAAGCGTCAGCGAGAGAGAACAGGTATTCGGGCTGCCCAGAATTTAACTCAAGATTTAATTAGAGTGATTGCTGCCACCTTGCTTTTATTTGGTTCAATGTTTGCGATCGGTGGATTTTTGCTACTACAGTCACTGACAGGCTGGATATCTCTTACTGTGGCAGTTATCGGTGGCTTCTGGCTACGTCAGTTAAATAAACGTCAACCTGTATCCATGCCTAGACCTGGACTTTTAAAGGATAAAGGATAACGAGTAACCAGTAAACAAAAAATAATCTTTATCAAAAATTTACGCTTGTGACAATATATTTAGTGAAATAATAATAGATCAGTAAGTTTACATAGTAAATTACACTGATTAAATGTTTAATATAGCTCTATATACCAAATAGAAAGCACGATCGATGAATAAAAAGCACCTATATACTGCCTTGGTCGGTTGCGCGATCGCGATAAGTTCGTTGCCCGTCCAGGCAGAAGAAAATCCTAATAAAAAATCTGCTAATACTGCCTTTGTCTGCGCTACTCAAGAAGGTACGCCAACAATGTATGCCTATACTTCAGGGCAAGTGAATCTCAAGCCAATCATGAGTTGGCACTCAGAATATCTACTTCCAAAACAGTCTGGCAAAGAAATTTGTCAGCAAACTGCCAACAAATTACAGGCTTCGTATCAGCAAAAAACAGCCAAATATCTTAAGGCAGAAAGTCTAGAAAAGAAAAATTTAGTTTGCTTAGTTACAGAAGAAGACCAAAACTGCGCTGATAAAGCTAGCGAGAAGCTGTTCAGCGTAAATCCTAACTACAATGCAGGTTGCGTTTTAGACAATATGAAGCCTTTAGAGTGTAAGGCATTAAAAAGTAGAGGTAATATATATAGCTTTGACGACAAACCATATCAACCTGTATGGTGGCCCTGGTGGTAAGCTGCTTAATAGTATATGCAAAAAGTTTTTAACGTTAATTAAAATTATTAGTTGACATAAATAAAACATATAGTTGAAAGCTTATTTAGGTTTAAATAAGTAAACAATAAGTCGCTACTTATTCTTCTATCTTAACGTTAGATGATTTAAAACTATGGCTATTGTTTGCTTTAATCTTCTTTAGTTTACTTAAGGCTTGCTATTAACAATTATACTTAGGTGAACAATAGCTATTAAGCCAATAAGTAAAACAGCTATTCTGATATAATAAAGCTTGTGCAATAAAAAATAGCTTGATAGAAAAACTAAAAGCCAAAAAAAGCTATGGTTCTAAATCAAAGATATTTTGGTAGTTACTATGTTTTTTATCTCAATTAACTGTCAATAAGAACACAAAGCTCAAAGTTATATATAGAAATATAAAAAAAATTACTCACATAAATGTCATTTATTAACAAGCTCAATAAGTCCCTTGTGCAAATTGCTAAGTTCTCTTTAATGAACGCTTTGTTTTTATCAGTGGGCAGTGACATTAAAGCTGAAGTTCCTGACAATATAACTTCCAAATCATCAGCAAGCAATTTATCAGAAAATACGATTAAATCTACAAAGTCAGAATTAAAATTTAACTTTACCTCTTTCAACAATCTAAATATCAATAGCGTTGTAGCTGCCAAATCTTCAGAATCCTCTTTTCCTGCCGATAGCGGAATTCCATCATTACGTCGCCAACCCAAAGGAGAAGAAAGATTTGAACCAAGAAGAATACCGCTACAAATACCATTTACTCAGCAGCCTTATCGAGCCTCACCAAGTATTACAATTATCAATCCATCTGCCTATGGTGCGTCGTGGGGAAGTGCGGGGATAGGTTTTGGTTTCCAAGATCGTGTTCGCTTCCGAAATCAAGCAGACGGAGTAATAGGTATAGGTTTCGGTTTAGGAAATCCCTTTAAAAACATTGGCGCGCAGATTGGAATTAGTTTAGTTGACGTAAGTTCACCATTCAGCGACGGAGCAATCAATCTTAAGTTACATCGTCGTTTACCCCAGGATTTTGCCGTAGCTATTGGAGTACAAGGTTTAGCCACATGGGGTAATACTGACGGGGGTTCTTCAGTTTATGGAGTTGTTACGAAAAGATTCAAATTACGTAAAGACAGAAGTAAAGCTTTTAGTGAAATATATACAACTGCTGGAGTAGGAGGTGGGCAGTTTCGTTCTGAGTTCAATATTAATAACAGTAATGAAACACTAGGTATTTTTGGTAGTTTAGCGGTCAAAATTTTAGACCCTGTGGGATTTGTGGCTGAGTGGAGTGGTCAAGATTTAACCATTGGTATTCCTCTTGTTTTGTTTAGAAAATTACCTCTTGTAATAGTACCTGCTCTAACAGATATTACTGGTACCGCTGGAGATGGCACAAGATTTATCTTTGGTTTTGGCTATACCTTTTCTTTTTAAAATCATTTTACCTTTTAGGAAAATATCAACATGAAATCATTTCAACTGCCAGTCAAAATACTTTTAGTTCTAACCTGGTCATTGTTAGCTACTGATTCAGTTCGTTCTCAAACAGGGAATATGTCGGATATTACATTGCCAAATCCCAATGAAATTATTAATGGTATTCCCACAGATAGCAATACTGCTGATGGAGCGACTCCTACAGATGGAACGACTTCTACAGATAGCAACACTGCTGATGGAACGACTCCTACAGATGGAACAACTCCTACAGATGGAACAACTCCTACAGATAGCAACACTGCTGATGGAACGACTCCTACAGATAGTAACACTCCCACAGATAGCAGCACTGCCGAGGGAGCGACTCCTACAGATGGAACAACTCCTACAGATGGAACAACTCCTACAGATAGCAACACTGCTGATGGAACGACTCCTACAGATAGTAACACTCCCACAGATAGCAGCACTGCCGAGGGAGCGACTCCTACAGATGGAACGACTCCTACAGATGGAACGACTCCTACAGATGGAACGACTCAAACAGATAGCAACACTGCCGAGGGAGCGACGGGAGTTTCTAAAGGGTCAGAAACTCCTGCTAATAACTTGAACACCTCTTCAGGGAGTACCAACCAAAATTCAAATCAAGCAGTTCAGGAAACACCCAAGACTGTTGAAGGTTCATCAAATACAAGCTCATTAGATACGAACAAATCGCCAGCTACAACTAGTACTCCAGCAACGGAAAAACCCGCTCAAGCACAAACGACGGAAAAACCCGCTGAGGAAGAAAAAAAAGCTGTTGAGGAAGAAAAAAAAGCTGTTGAGGAAAATGTAAATACAGGACAATTAGATCGCGTTGCTTATGAGGCACAATTCCAAAATGCTCCTACTGATTTGGCAATACAAATGCAGGAGGAGTTTCAATTAAATCAATTAATTGGTTCTTCAGGATTACAAATATATGGAAGTGTACCTTCTGTTAAAGATATTTCTCGCAGATTGGCTGAGTTGAAACAGCAAACTGGCAAAAAAGCTGCATTTATCAATATATCTCTGCAAAAGAATCAGCTTGAATCATTTGCAGTTCTGCCCGATGAAACAAAATCTGCTGCTGCTAAAAGTTCTACAGTTGCCTCCAGCGATCTCAAATCCACAGATCTGCCTCAATCAAAAGCGACAACTATACGGAAAACTGTCAAGGACACCTCTAGAAAAGATGTAATCGCAACTGCAACTCAATTCCGTGAAGAGGTTAGTAACGCTAGAAATTTACAAGATACTAGCTACATAAAATCTTCAGAAGAACTTTATAACGTATTAATTAAACCTCTAGAAGCCGAATTGCAAGCTAATAATATCGACATTTTAGTTTTCTCAATGGATTCGGGATTACGTTTATTGCCTCTAGCAGCACTCTATGATGGTAAGCAATTTTTAGTTGAAAAATATGCTACGGCAATAGTTCCTAGCTTTGGTTTAACGGATACTCGCTATGTAAATCCTGCAAAAAGCTCTATTTTAGCTATGGGAGCTTCAGAATTTACCGACCAAGCGTCATTACCAACTATGGGTATAGAATTAGAAACTATTGTTAGTGATCCTCGTAAAGGAGAGACATTTTTGAATGAGCAGTTTACTATTCCTAACTTTATAACTCAAAATAGCCGTAAAAATTCTTTTCAGATTATTCATCTTGGCACCCACGCAGAGTTTAAAGCAGGGGATTTAAATGATTCTTATATTCAGTTTTACAATGATAAGCTGAGAATTCCCCAACTACGGAAGATATCAGATAAGCTTGGTTGGAATACTGATAATACGCCCATAGAATTGTTGGTTTTAAGTGCTTGTGACACTGCTATAGGAGACGAAAAAGCAGAACTAGGTTTCGCAGGATTGGCAGTACAATCAGGCGTTAAATCGGCATTAGCAAGCCTTTGGTATGTTAGTGATTTGGGAACATTAGCTCTGATGGGTGAATTTTATAATCAATTAGATAGTACTTTGATTAAAGCTGAAGCTTTGCGACAAACTCAATTAGAAATGCTGTATGGCAAGGTTAATATTAATGATAGACACGTTGATTTATCAAATGGAGAAAAACTGACTCTACCAAAAGAGTTTCCTGAAGGTAGTTTGTCCCTTGCCCATCCTTACTTTTGGTCGTCTTTTACATTGATTGGTAACTGGAACTGATTAAGTTATAAGGTAGTTAGTTAATAATATTGCTAATATTGCTCCTACAGAGCGATCGCTTTTCAATCAGTAATTAGCGATCGCGTTTTCAAATGGAAATTGAACTTAAAGATATAGTCGTTTCAAATAAGAAACATCTAAAAAAATGAAAATTACTTATTCCAGCATCATGAAGATAAATGCAGATAGATTATTTACTCTATTAAGAGATGCGAGCGCTTTTTGGCAACTAACTAATTGCTATTGTTTTTTTTGGATTAAGCCACTCAAAATCAATCAAATATCTATAATCTTCATGCAATAAGAGTTGGGCTGTATTATTAGACCTTCAATTAGAAAATTTTTTAATTATAATTACATATATAGTAATTCTCAATTTGTGTTACTTTTATAACATTAACAACTACTTAAATAAACTATAAATTTTGACTATATTCGGTCATTTTACTAATAACATTCTTATACTGCATAAATTCATAATTGCAGCCTATAAAATAAATAACTAACTTCTTAGATAAATGAGCAATGATTATGGCTTAAAAATCATTTTATTTGAGTCATTTATAATTTTATGAATAGATATAGCACAGTGATTTGTCTAGGAATAATATTTACTTTTCTAGCGAGTAAAACTGCGATCGCTCAATCAAAAAATGTTAATTATATTCACGCTTGCGATAAAATTTCTCAACAGGTTTTCTCATCAATAGGTAATATTGAAAAGAAGGCTAAAATTAAGCAGAATATTAATCAAATTGAGCAACCAAAAGCTGTTTCCAATAAGACGCAAACTAGCTTTTGGTGGGCAACAAAACAATTTGATCCCTTTGAAGGAAAACTAGTGCAAAATTGGCTTACCTATCCTAAAAAGCAACAAATAAACTTAATTGTTAATTGGCAATTATGGACTATGCTTGACTATTTAGGACGATACCGCTTTGTTAATCAGTTTGGAACGGTAGCTAGAAAATATGGTTATAATCTTAATATTTTCAATCAAAAAGAACAATGTTTAGCAACCTACAAATATAGTCATCTAAGCAACCCTCCTAAATGGGAACTTCATCTAGAAAAGTTAGGAGAAGATAGTTTACAAGTCGAACCTTTAGGAAGCTTTAAAGGAATAAATAATGAAGGAGTTTAAGAAGGGATGAGGGCTAAATTGATAATTGTTATCGTCAGGCAGAAGTAATAAGTATGAAATTATCTTCACCTCTTTACTATTGATTTGTAAATAATCTTTAGCCACCGCTTACAGGAGGGATTAAAACAACTTCATCTCCTTCTTGTAAAAAGGTGTCGGCTTCCACAAATTTCAAATTAACTCCAAAACGAGTTACTTCTCGCCACTTTGCCAGTTGTGGCTTCTGCTCGATCAATGATGCAAAAACATCACTCACTTGAGCCGAAGCAGGAAGCATCAAGTCTATTTCAGACGCATCAAAAACCTCTTGATAAACAGCAAACAGCTTAACTTTAACCTTAATCTGAGCTTTAGGCATTTCTGTACGGGCGAACGGCCGTTCGCCCCTAACTTACTCTTCAACCTGATAACCAAATTCAGCCAAACGCAAACGAGACTGTCGCCATTTTGGTTCAACCTTAACAAATAGCTCTAAATGAACGTTTCCCGAAATTAGCTTTTGAATTTGTTTTCTGGCTGCTGTACCGATAGTTTTGAGCATACTACCTTTTTTGCCAATCAAAATTCCTTTTTGGGAACTACGCTCAATATTAATGGCTGCATTAACTTTAGTTATTTTGGGAGTTTCTTCAATCTTTTCGATGGTAATAGCTACCGAATGGGGAATTTCTTGACGAGTATGTAGCAGTATTTGTTCTCTGATTAACTCTGCCATGATAAAGCGTTCAGGCTGATCTGTTACCAAATCTGGAGGATAATAATAAGGACCAGATTCTAATTTATTAGTTAAAGCTGCCTGGAGTTGCTCTGTTCCTGTTCCTGTAGTAGCCGAAAACTTGACTGTAGACCAATTAGTGTCGGCAATTAAATTTGAGTATGTATCGTCAATAAATTGATAATTAGCTGGCTGTAAATCAACCTTATTTAAACCTAAGATTACTGGAGTATTTAGTCTGGTTAAAATATCTAAAATAAAGCGATCGCCTGTACCAGCATCGGTGGAACTATCAACCACAAATAAGACTAAATCTACTGACTTGATAGCCGTCTTAGCATTTTGTACCAAAACTTTGCCTAATTCATGATGAGGTTTGTGAATACCAGGAGTGTCAACAAAAATGATTTGCGCTTGGGGTGTAGTCAAAATTCCCTGGAGACGATTACGGGTAGTCTGCGCCACGGGGGAAGTAATGGCAATTTTTTGCCCAATTAGATGATTCATTAAAGTAGACTTGCCCACGTTTGGTCTACCAATAATGGCAACAAAACCAGACTTGAACCCTTCTGGGGCGAGGGGAATCGTAGTTTGCTGGTTATCCAAATTTAATTCTTGAGAATTCATGATTAGTAGTGATGAAAAAAGCGGTAGTTTAACAATCTAAAATATCCATTACATATTCACCTTGGTTAACACATTGATTTGTAGAAATATCAAACACTAGCCCCCCAGTTTCCGCGCAAATATCAATAATTTCTGGGGCTTTTCCTTGCTTATTAAAACTCAATAGCTGATAGATCCTATCTCCTGAATTGACCCTTGTTTGCAAAGGCAGTCTGGATTGGATCATACCACCCGTAGGAGCGTAATAGCTGTTGATTTTGTGCTTCTCAACTAAAGTTATTTCTGCTGCTGTAACTAGAGTAGGTAAAGTCAAAATTTGTTTATAAGCCAGATAATTTTTGATTCCTGCTAACCCTTGGGCGACGGAAATGGGGTTCATTGCCATCCCTGAGCCTAATTCTAAAGTCCAAGACTCCAAATCAAATCTGATTTCTTTACCTAAATTAGCCAACTCTCTTTCTAAAGCTAACCAGGGTTTTAAAAATGCCTCATCAAAAGCATCGCCGTCATATTCATCCATCAGGACGCCATATTCTAATAATAGATATTTGGCACTGGCAATTCTCTCTTTGAAACCAAAAGTATAGTTAATTGCCTGATTACTAGAGCTATGAATATCAATTACATAGTCGGCATCTAAACATAGAGACTGTAGCTGATAGCGATATTGCCGACTAATAGGTACGCTGCTTGGCTGCTCGATACGCTCCAATTCTGATTCCCAAGCCAGCTTAATTTTAGCAAAAAAATTGTTTCTAATTACTTCAGGCTCATTCTCTAGCTGGGAGTGGGCAAACTCGGTTAAATCTAACTCTTCTGTCTGCTTTTCGTAGTCCCAAAAAATACGATTCCAATTTTTACCATCGTAGCTATTAAATCTACCTGTCGAAAAAAAATGCGATCGCTGATTAACTCCCAAAGGATTACAGACTGGTACTAGCCAAATTTCACCTTGCAATTGAGATGAATCTAACGGCGTCAAAAACTCAATTAACTGCTGAATAACCGCATTGCCGACAATTTCTGCACCGTGAAGATTTGACTGGATGTAGGCTTTTTTGCCAGGTTGCTCACCGACAAACTTGTATACCTGTAAAGATAAAACATCTCCAGAAGCTAGCTTTAATAAATCTATAGTTGTAATAATCGGAGTCATTAAATTAATTGACTATTAAACATGAAACATTCTTGAATTTATTAGCCAAAATAATCTTTTGCCAAAATTTCTTTTAGGGAAATTGACGTTTTTTTAGGTATATCAAACTCAATTTGCCATGTGTCAACAACATCTTGATAAATTTCTGGATATACCTCTTCCATATATGTTTTGAGACTAGGGCTTCGCTTTAGCAGCCTCTGAATGCGTTTGCGAAAATTAACCACTTCAACCTGCCAGTGTTTATAATTACACCCTCTTTCTGTCTCCCAATACTTTAGCTTAAGAATATGAGCAACTAAAAGCTCTAAATAACTTTCAAGCGATCGCTTTTCGGACTTGCCCATGTCATCAATTTCATCTAACAGGTTATCCCAGTCCATAGCTTCAGCGTCTTTATTTTGAATCGCAGCTTTCACTTCCTCAATCCAAAGGTTAAAGTCGCGATCGTGTAATTGATTTAATTTAGTTTTCATTTTTTTCTCTTAGCTTAATCTTATTCATTAAATCAATTTTCAAGCTCGGTTAACCAGTGGGCAAAGTTTGTAGTAAAAGTACCTTGAAAAATTGAACTACGGATTTGCTGAGTAAAGCGAATTAATTCCGTAACGTTATGGAGAGATAACATAATATAGCCTAATATTTCTTGCGATCGCACCATATGATTTAAATAAGCACGACTAAAGTTTTGACAGGCATAGCAACTACAGTCTGCATCTAAAGGCTGATAATCTCGCTTATACTGAGCATTCTTAATATTAATGCGTTTGCCCTGAACTAAGGCAGTGCCATGACGACCAAGACGAGTGGGAATTACACAGTCAAATAAGTCTATCCCAGAGGCGATCGCGATCGCCATTTCTCTATAAGTTCCCACACCCATTAGATAGCGGGGTTTATCTACAGGTAATAAAGGCGCAGTATGCTTCACCGTAGCGTTAATTAATCGAGGATTTTCTCCCACGCTAACTCCCCCAATGGCGTAACCAGGTAAGTCTAATGCTGCTAGTTGTTCTACTGCCTTAGTCCGCAGATCAAAATGTATTCCTCCCTGAACAATACCAAATAAAGCTTGCTTGTCAGGATTTTTATGAGCCTCAACGCATCGATTTAGCCAGCGGTAGCTTCTATCTGTAGCAGCTTTTACCTGCTCCCTTGTGGCATCGGCGGGAGGACATTCATCAAACGCCATAATTACATCAGCACCAAGAGCATTTTGAATTTGAATAGATTTCTCTGGGGTAATATTAATCATGCTGCCATCACGGGGAGATTTAAAAGTAACTCCTGCTTCGGTGATCTGACGCATTTTACTCAGGCTAAAAACTTGAAATCCTCCTGAATCTGTTAATATTGGCTGCTTCCAAGCCATAAAGCTGTGTAACCCCCCTGCATCCCTGATGATTTCTTCCCCTGGCTGTAAATGAAGATGATAAGTATTGGCTAGAATCATTTGCGCATTAGCTGCCTCTAGCTGTTGGGGAATAATGCCTTTTACGGTTGCTAAAGTACCAACGGGCATAAACCGAGGAGTTTCGACGATGCCGTGAGGTGTATAAAAAATTCCTGCTCTAGCATGAGTATGCTTACAGGTTGCCTGACATTCAAATGAAAATCCCACTATACGCTTACCGTATGGGCGAACGACCGTTCGCCCCTAACTGATTACTATTCATTGATAATTGCTCATTGAAAATCTTCGTCATCAAGCTGCACATCTAAACGAGCAGATAAAACTTCTGCAACCATGGCTTCAATGGTCTTTACATCAATATTTCTAGAGACAACCTGAGTTTGACTGGGGCTAACGGTAGGAATAAGACGTAGCTGACGATTATCTTGAATCAGATCGTAACAAGCCTGGTTGTTAGTAGATTTACTTAGCTGTAAATAGTCAAAACTTTGAATATTTATATATATGTTTTGATTAGCAATTAAAGTAGATTGATGTCGATCGCTAAATATTTCTTGGATCAATCCTTGTCCTTCATTACTTACTCGATCGCCTATGGTGTGAATATAGTACACACTATATAAATCAGCTAATGAACGTTTAATATCATCTTGATTGACTAAAATTCCCTCGTCTACAATACAAGGTGCGGGAAGCGATTTCATGCCGTCATGTTTATTCATAGGAATTATATTTGAGTCTTCAAATTACCTGACTCTAAAAATTTCTGGTTAGAAATATGCTGTAAAAATAAAGTGGCTTATCAAATAATACTAGCCCAATATTTCCTCTGTATTTAATCTAATTTTAATCAAGAGTCGGTCCATGTTAAAAATACCTATCAAATCTTTTTTGTCATGGATTAATGACTCAATTACTTCTCTTGCTAGTAGTGTAATATTTTATACTATAATTCCTCTGCCTTCTCAATGGACTAACAATTGGTCGCGTATTGCTCGCTGGTGTCCCATTATTGGCTTAATAATTGGGTTATTGCTGGCTTTATTAAATATATTGCTTTATTTTTGTGGACTGCCAAATTTAACTCGTAAAGCTTTTATTGTGGCAGCCTGGATAGCTATTACAGGTGGTTTACATCTTGATGGAGTGATGGATGCTGCCGATGGTTTGTCTGTAACAGATAAAGAGCGGCGCTTAGAAGTAATGAAAGATAGTGCAACTGGAGCATTTGGCGCGATCGCAGCGATAATCATTTTATTATTAAAAACTGTAGCTTTAGCTGATGTTTCTCTACCTATCTGGTTAGTCTTACTTTCGGCAACAGGTTGGGCAAGATGGGGACAAGTAGGCGCGATCGCTTTTTATCCTTATCTGCGAGCAACAGGCAAAGGTTCATTCCACAAGGAAAACTTACGCTTACCTCAAGATGTATTGCTGAGTTTATTCGTTTTATTAGGCTGTAGCGGTTTATGGTTTACCGTAGTTTATTTATCTTGGTGGCAAGTGGGGGTAATTGTGCTGGGGAATAGCGCGATCGCGCTTTTGACTGGATATTGGTTTAACAAACAACTCGGCGGACATACGGGAGATACTTATGGTGCTGTAGTAGAATGGAGTGAAGCTTTAATATTGTGTTTTCTAACCACGTTTTAGCTTATATGACATACATAAGAATTTGCACAGGTAATTTAAGTTGTCAACTAATTGTTTTAACTAATTAATTAAAGGCTATTTTCGCTTTATTTTCCTTAATATTAAAGTGATCGATAATATTAAGGAAAAGTTTGGTAAATTTCGCGACGATGGGCAACTCGTTGGCAAATGATAGTTTGGTCTTTCTTGTTTATAGTTAAACCAATCCTATAATCGCCAACTCTAATCTTATATTTGTCTTTATAGCCTTTCATCTTCTTCAAATATTTTAATTCAAAAGGGTTTTCTGCTTCTAATTCACTAAAAACAATTAATTCAATACGAGATTGAGTATTTGTAGGCAAAGATGCTAATTCTTTTAAAAACCTTTTGGTGTATTCAACTTTCCACGTTTTCAGCTTTTATTGATGCCAAATATTTTAATGCTTCTTCTTTGTTGAGAGTTTCATCACCTTGGGCTTCATTCATGAGTTGAGCTAATCCATAGTCTTCTAAAATTTCCTCGATCCTTTCAAACTCAGCGATAGGTATTTGAACTGCAATTTTGTTTTGTTTAGTATCTAATACATAGTTTTTATTTATTTCTAGCATCTGCTTGATTCCATTTCTATTAGTAATCAATACCAGTCTAATGAATTTCTAGTTGTCTTTGAACAAGGCGGGAAGAGAAATAGTAGTGACTGCAATTATTCCTGCTATTACGCCTACATTTAGTTCTCTAAATCTTAGTTGGCTAGGTTCGACTGTCCAACAATTTATCAAACTTAGAAATATTTAAACTCTTTTCGCTAATCCCTTGGTTTTAGTCTGGCGCAATATCAAGCGTAAGAAAAATCTGATGACTTTATCTATTTCTCCCAAAGAACCATAACATCAGCCGAGATATTTTAGCATCGAGAATCGAAACTTGAGCCAGAAACAAAACTGAAGCAATATGTTCCCAAGGAATACCACTCAGACTCACGATCAATATTTCTCGCCAATACTGTCTGATTTTGCTAACCTTTGATGTCAATAGATAGATCCCGATAACTGAAAATATAGGATACATCAGAGAAACGAGCTAGCAGATTATCTAATGGAGAGCGATCGCTAGTTTAATGCTGCCATGTAGGAAGAAATATTTAACGTGAGTTCGGGATAAAAAAAGAAAGAGGTAGATAGTAAGGTAAAAGTAACTACACTTTTTTGCCAATCTACCCTAATGTACAGTAAAGACAGAATTATTCAGTCTTATTGATGATGTCTTGATTCAGTCGCTTCAAGTCGAGAAAGGCTTTAGCCGCATCTGACCCGCCCAACGCGCTGAATCGCTTTTTGTCATGACTTTGAGCCAGCTTGGCAAAAAAAAATGATAGAAAATGGTCAACGTCGTAGATTGCGATCGCGACAACTAAGCCTGAGTGAAATTATGACAATCACAGTGGCATTTCATCTTTCACCATATAAAAACTTCAAAAATTTCTCTTTAAAAATGGTTAGTAAGTATTGGCGAGGGGCTTTCTTGATGCGCGTATATGCGGCTAAAGCCTTTGTCTTGCTAAGTCAGCATTCCCTTGCGTCTTACGCCGACGCGGGGTCTGACTTCTGACGGCGACGCGGTGAGACGGTTGCGGTGGACGGGTTCCCCGGCATAAGCAAACTGTCGAACCCTTTAGGGGGTCGCACCGCTTTTCCTAACTTAGTAAGTTATCATCGATTTATTGAATTGTTACCAAGTAGCCTCATTCCTTTGACGACATATCTTCATTCTCGTTGGGGAACTTCTACAGGGATTGGCTTTATTGAACAACTCAAACATATTTCACAGATTGAACATTCGCGCCATCGCTCGCCGAGCAACTTCGCCGTCAATTTATTGGCAGGATTGATTGCTTATTGTCATCGTTCCCGCAAGCCTTCTATTGCCATCGACCGCTTTACTTTATCTGCTTTTGCTTAACCCGAACTCACGTTAACCCTAAGACGTAATTGTAGACAGAAAAAAAACTGCTACAGCTATTCAGTCTTCTTAATAGTTATTGGTAGAAACTATGAAGATATATTAAGATACACGCATACAGTAGAATTTGGAAATTTGCTTGACAATTTTCTAAATTATTCACAATGAATATCTCTGTGATAATATCTGGGTGATTATGTAGCAATTGAAATATCAGTTTTACTAATCAACTCATTGGTGGAGGAGTTTATCTAAATACAGTGCAATATAATTTATCTGGGCGATCATTAAATAGCGGTTTTAAAAATCAGCCACAGCCTTTAAAAATAGGTGTTATTGGCGTAGGCAAGATGGGACAACACCATGTCCGAATCCTGAGCTTGTTGAAGGATACTGAACTGGTAGGAGTATCTGACTGTAATTTGGCAAGAGGCATTGAAATTGCTAGTCGGTATCAAACTCATTTTTATGAAAATTACGCAGAAATGCTGCCTGACGTGGATGCAGTTTGTATAGCTGTTCCCACTAAAGCTCATCACGAAGTAGGAAGTAACTGTCTCAAGGCTGGAGTTCACGTTTTGATCGAAAAGCCCATTGCTGCCTCAATTACTGAAGCTGAGTTTTTGGTGAATTTAGCTGCTGAGACTGGCTGTATTTTGCAAGTTGGACACATCGAAAGGTTTAATCCTGCCTTTTGTGAGCTAAGTAAAGTAATCAAAACTGAGAGTATTTTAGCTCTTGAGGCTCGTCGTATGAGTCCCTATTCTAATCGGGCAAACGATGTGTCAGTAGTGTTGGATTTAATGATTCACGATATAGACTTGCTTTTGGAACTATCAGCTTCTCCAGTGATTAGGCTAACTGCTAGTGGAAATACTTCTAATAGTTCGGGAAACCTAGACTACGTAACGGCTAATCTTGGTTTTGCCAATGGTGTAATAGCAACTTTGACGGCTTCTAAGGTTACTCACCGTAAAATTCGCTGTTTATCAGCACACTGTCAGCATTCTTTAATTGAAACTGATTTTCTCAAAAACGAAATCCTGATTCATCGTCATCAACAGCCTAATCTGCAACCCGAACAACAAAAACTTTATAAGCAAGACGGTATTACTGAAAAAGTTTATACCAGCAATACTGAACCTATTTATGCTGAAATCGAACATTTTGTCAACTGTATTCGCGGAGGCGATCGCCCTTCCGTTGGTGGAGAGCAAGCTTTAAAAGCTTTACGCCTAGCAAGCTTGATTGAACAAATGGCGTTAGATGGCAAGATTTGGCATCCTAGCGACGAGCGAAAAATTGTATCTCCTACTATGTCTATTGTTTAAACTGATTTTTAAATTGTAATTTTCCTAAAAGCTAATGAATCTTCGGGTTCAGCACTTTCGTTGCGGGGATTCCCCCCGCATTAATCTAAATTATTTTCTCATTAATAGAAATTAATTCATAACCATGAATACGCCAACTGTAGTCTTTTTGATGTTGGACAATAAAAACTCCTTGAGTTAACTCTTTGTTTTGAGCCATAATTATCGATACCAACGCTGGGTAATTGTTGACTAAAGTAAACCCACGAAACATAATCGATCTTGGTTTAACAATGGCATGATATTTCTTTTTTACCATTGTCATAAAATCATCTTGTCCAAATTTCTCTTGAATAGTTGGACTGGTTAAAGAAAAAGCTATTTCATCATCACCTTGTTGAAATGCCTGTAGCTGTTTTTCTACTAGCTGACGAATTATTGCCTTATCGCTTTCTGAGATATACATTTGGGGCTAATTCATAAATAAAAGTTGTTTTTTGGCAAGTATAAACAACGCTTGACTTGCCATTTCTACTGCTTAACCTTTTACTGCACCTGCTGTTAGTCCTTGTACAATTTGACGCTGAAAAATTAAGACAAGAATAACTAATGGTAGAGTACCCAAAACTGTAGCTGCGGCGATCGGTCCATAGGGAATATCAAATAAAGTTGCGCCTCCAAGCTGCGCCGTAGCTACAGGAATCGTTTTCTTCGCTTCTTCGGTGATAAAGGTTAGAGCAAAAATATATTCATTCCAAGCGAAGATAAAAGTCAAAATACCAGTGGTTGCCAATGCTGGTAAAGTCATAGGTAATACTATATTCGTCAACATTCCCAAGGTTTTAAAGCCGTCCATCTTAGCAGCGTCTTCTAGCTCTTTGGGTAGCTGTTGAAAAAAGCTTCTCATTACCAGAATAGTCAGAGGTAGATTGATAGCAGTGTAAGGAATAATTAAAGCTAAGTAATTATTTCCCAAACCAACAATTTTGACTATTTCTAATAGTCCTAAAAATAATAATACATAAGGAAATAAAGTAATGATCAAAACTCCAGTCAAAATCAGCTTTTCTCCTCTTAAATTCATCCTTGCCAAAGCATAAGCTGCTGGAGAACCAAAGACAAGACACAAAATAGTTGAAACACTTGCTACCAAGGCACTATTAAAAATATAAGTCAAAAAGGGACGACGCTTAAACAGTTCGGTGTAGTGTTCCCAAGTAATCCTACTAGGTAAATAGACATTGGGAATCGCCGAAATATCCTCATTTAGTTTTACTGAAGTCAACATCTGCCAGATGATAGGTGCAGAAAAAAAGATCAAAATCAAGACAACACTAAATCCTAACCAGACTTGAGAAAAAGAGAAGCTTGATTTTTGCTTGTTAGTTTTAACTGATGACATGACCGTCTATATGCTCTAGATCCCTACTAAAACTATGTTACATTCTTTAGGCAGTGAAATTATCTTTCGTTACTTAGTAAACGGTACTCCGCCTTCTGCGGTCAATTAATTTAGCTTTATTAGATAAAATGAAAAAACATCTAGATCTTTAAAATAAAAGAGATATGTCTATAAATATGTCCATATCTCTATTTAAAATTTGAGGTATAACACTATGGCTACTTTGCAACAAAGAAGAATTGAAAATGTTGACGGTAATTTTTATGTAGATTCTAGCTGTATTGATTGTGATACTTGTCGCTGGATGGCAGCAGATGTATTTAATCGTCAATCATCCTCCTCTGCCGTATATCATCAACCAGAAACTACAACAGATAAACTGCTGGCAATGCAGGCTTTACTATCTTGTCCTACCGCTTCTATTGGTACAATAAATAAGCCAACAGATATAAAACAAGTTCAACAGACATTTCCTTTGCTCGTAGAAGATAATGTTTATCACTGCGGATATCATGCTGAATCTTCTTATGGTGCTGCTAGCTATTTCATTCAAACACCAGAAGGCAATATCTTAATTGATTCACCTCGATTTGCACCGCCTCTAGTGAAACGCTTAGAAGATTTAGGCGGTATTAAATATTTATATCTTACCCATCAAGATGATGTGGCAGATCATCAAAAATTCCAACAGCATTTTAATTGCCAGCGAATTTTACATTCAGACGATATCAAACCATCTACTCAAGAAGTTGAAATTCAGCTATCTGGCACTGATACAGTTGAGCTAACTCCAGACACATTAATTATTCCTGTTCCTGGTCATAGTAAAGGACACACTGTTTTACTCTATAAAAACAAGTTTTTGTTTACAGGAGATCATTTAGCCTGGTCGCCACACTTTGAAAATCTTTATGCTTTTCGTCGCTTTTGCTGGTATTCTTGGTCAGAACAAATTAAATCCATGGAAAAACTAGTGAATTACTCTTTTGAATGGGTTTTGCCCGGTCATGGTCGTCGTTATCATGATGATGTTGACACTACCAAAAAACAATTACAGCAGTGTATCAACTGGATGAAACAACAATAATTACTTTACAGCCCATCCCAATTATTTTCTTCTCGGTTGATTAAATCTAATTTAGCGATTTCTTGTGCCGCATTTTGTAACTGAAAAATATTGGTAGCTTGCTTTAGTAGATAGATTGGAGTCCAAATTATCAGAGCTATTTGGACTCCAGTAAAATTCCAATCATTTATCGTCAAACGAACGCCAATAAAATAGAAATTAAGATAAAGCAAAATGTAAAACAGTTCATTTCCTAAGATCAACACATCCATGAAAGGCTTGTTGCCATAGTAAAGCTTCATTAGTTCATTAGTTGCCCATTCGGTCGAATCTTTATGACTAGCTTTGCCTAGCATTCCCGTAGCGTAGATTAAATAATAGTGGCTGCTAACGTCAAGAGCGATCGCACCAATAAAAGCTAATAAATAATTAGGATATAATTGCGCCAAAATCAAACACAAACCTGCCGTAGCCGTGCGATCCGCTACCATATCGAGAGCTGCACCAAAATTACTGCTTTGATTATATGCCCTAGCAGCACGACCATCAAATTCATCTAAAATAAAGGCGATCGCATAAAAGCTAATACACAGTTGCCAGTTGTTGAGTGTATGACAAATAAAGCTAATTGAATAAAAGATAAATCTACTATAGCCAATAATGTTTGGTACAAATAAAAATACTTTGTTAACTGACATAAATTTATGTGTAATAAATCAACTGAGTAAAAGAAAATTATTTCACGTTAGTACAGCAGCAATTAATATAGTTTGGATATTTATGTAGGTTTTTATTACATATAGCGATACGCACTCTTTTTTAGGACACTGAATTACTCCTTACTTGTTATATGAAATACTTAAATATTTGCTACGGTTGAGGGATTTGGGGGATCGCACCGCTAACCTAATCTTGTACGGCTATATCTAGCATAGTTTATCAAATATTCGATCAAGCTCAATTAATAAAGTTACTTACAATGTTAATCGTCTGGTCTACTGTAATCATTTACTTTTACTATGGCAAAGCTTCCCAAAAAAGCAAAAAAACCACTGCATCGGCTCATTTCCGAAAAACTTAGAGCCGAAATTGAAGCTGGAGTTTATTCCCCAGGAGAACTATTACCCAGCGAATTCGATCTTGGTGCTTTGTTTGGAGTAAGTAGAACTACAGTTAGAAAAGCGATCGCCAATCTAATTAATCAAGGGCTGGTGTACACGCAGCAGGGAAAAGGTGCTTTTGTCAAACAGCAGCAAAAGATTAGCTTTTCTCTTTCAAATCGCCTCACCTTCTTTAACGAAGATTTATCTCGACAAGGACTAACAGGTGAAATTTGTAATCTCAGTTTTCAACTCATTAAAGCTTCGTCAGAAATTTCTACTCAATTAGAACTATCTCAGCCTGAAACTAAGGTTTACCAACAGCAAAAAATTATTCTAGCAAACCGTCAGGCGATCGCTCTAGATATTTCTTATTTTCCAGTAGATATTGCTGAAAATCTGGCAGAATTATTGCAAAAGGGCTTTACCTACGCTACTCTTCATGAATCTGGCTATTACTTAGCATCTACAGAAGTGGTTCTAGAAAGCACCCATGCTACATCTGAAATTGCCGAACATCTCCAAGTACCTTTAGGCACTCCTATCTTGGTCTATCGTTATGTTGCTTATGGGAAAAAGCAACAACCTTTAGTTTGCGGTGAAACCCTTTCACGAGCAGATCGCACTTGTTACTCAGTATCATTAAAAAACAAGATTTAAAACAGTTTTAATCGAGAAAAAATGAATAACCAACAATATGCGATCGCTCAATTAAATCAGATGTCTCAAGAGTCGTTTACTGCTGCTTTGGGCGAGATTTGGGAAGAAACGCCAGAAATTGCGAACCGAACATGGCACAGCAGACCTTTTAAAGATATTGATGCTTTATATCGGGCTATGGTTGCAGTAGTAAATAATATGAGTGACACCGAACAGGTAGCGTTAATTAAGGCTCACCCCGACTTAGGTAGTAAGACGAAGATGGCAGAAGCTTCGGTACAAGAGCAAGCGGGAGTCGGCTTAGATCGCTTATCTGAATCAGAATATCAGCGTTTTCAATCTCTCAATCAGGCTTATAAAGATAAGTTCGATTTTCCTTTTATTATTGCAGTTAAAAACCAGACTAAAGATAGTATTTTGGCAGCTTTTGAAACTCGTTTAAAAAATACTCCAGAACAAGAAAAACAGCAGGCTTTATCAGAAATTAGTAAAATTGCTCAACTTCGTCTAGAAACATTGACAAAATAAGGATATAAACACTTTAAAAACATTCAATCCTTCTCAAGAATTTCCTGAGAAAAATAATTATTCCCTGCATTGATTAATTCCGTTTCTTCTGTATCGCTTTTGTAAACCTCGTTAAGCTGAGACAATATGTCTTCTTGTTTTAAGCGATGGAAGTATTCTTTATAATGCCAAGGAAATAACGCCACTACGGCTATTTTTTGTTTGTTTGGCTATTTTGTCTGTCTCTTGTAATAATTCCTGGTCGAGACTGATAGCGGTTTTTGCTGTAGTCATTCTCTAAAAGTATGATTTATAATTATACCCACAGCATAACATTAGAGAGACGCATTTTTATCATTAAATAAGCGATCGCTTTGTTAGAGGAGCGATCGCTTTTATAAGTAACAAGTTTTAGTAATAATTATGCAAAGGCAAAATTATCTTCATTAGCCAGAAAATCAGCAGGGGTGTTACTAACTATTGCCAAACCATGACCGTTGGCAGAAATTAAAGCCCCAGCATCAGTTTGGGTAATACTCAGGTCGTCATAGCCAATACCTAAGCCAGCAATACCGATGACATCTTCGCCACTAGTAAAGTCAGTAATGTCGTTGGTAGATTCAGGATATTGACCGTTAGCAATCCAAAATTGATCTGCACCTAAATTGCCAGTAAGAGTGTTATCACCGCCAGAAAGAACAAATAACTGGTCATCATTTCCATCGGCAAAAATGCGATCGCTTTCGCCTAAGATAAAGATATCTTGACCATTGCCACCATAGGCGCGGTTATTTCCTTCACCAGGAGAAAGATCGATTAAATCATTCCCGTCACCAGTAAAGATTAGGTTGTTGCTAATATCAAAATCTAGACCAGCTTCTAAAATATCGTCTTCTAAAGTACCAAATACAGAAGTTGGAGTATCTCCCAGATCTGAACCATGTTCACCATTCCCATCTTCAGGTGCATCTGTAGTCAAGAAATTTAATTGACCACCCTCAACTAAATTAGCTTCGGCGATAATACCATCTTCTACACTATGAGCCTGAACATCGAAGATAAATCGCGTTCCAGGTGCTTCATCAAACAAGTCAGAAACATCGAGAATACCCGAAGATTCCCAGTTGCCAATATCATCTGGTTCGGGGTCAGTTTGTCCTTCTGGTAAAGCAGAACGATCTATTTGAGCTACACGAGTCAATTTGCCACTTTCAGGATCTAGCTTCCAAATTGAAGCTTCTTCCCCAGAAGTCCCGCCGAAGTCTTCATCTTCAGCCGTAGCTCGATCTTCTTGAAGATAGATATAACCATCATCTGCCCAATCTGTATTATCAGGACTACGTAAACCGAAGTCAGAACCCTCGAATTGACCATTACCTGCATCATCCCCGTCATAAAGAATGTCAATTTTTCCCGTTAAAGGGCTGCCAGATTCGCTAAACTCAGTATCAATCTTGTAGGTAGTTCCAAAGTTGTCCTCTACAAAACGCACACCACGACCAGTAGAATTTAGCACCGCTTGAGTGCCATCTTCTGGGTTAGTAGCTACATCTTCAGGACGAGAGAATTGAAAACCACCCACATCAATAGACATTTGATCTTGTTGTGCTTGGGTGGCAAACCCAAGCTCATCATAACCAAGTTCGTCTTGGATCTCGCCATCATCATTTGTATCTACCGCTGAACTAGCCAAGTCAGGACGATAGTAATCAAGTTCTACCCAACTACCAGCTTGACTGTTACCAGTACCATTAAAACCAGCAGGATCGGGGGCATTGTCATCATCCGCTTCTTCTCCGTCTTCATTGGTAAAAGTGGGAGTGTCAGCCAGATCGCCATCAGGAACCCAAGTATAGAGTTTACCGCCTGCCAAACCATTACGTTCGAGTAAATCCGCGCCTTTACTAGTATCTTTTTCGCCAACGTACATGATCAAAGGTGCAGCTTCACGGTCATCTCCCACCATAAAGGCTACCTTATCGGTAGTGCCAGTATCCAATTCAGTCACATTTTCCCAAGCAGCGCGACCCATCCAAGGCGCAGCCTGAAGAGTATTAGTGGTAGGATCGAGGACAAATTCTGTACCGCCTGCGGTTTCTTCGCCAGTAAAGAACAAACTATCTGTTAGTCCTCGACCTTCTCCAAATTGATTTGCCTCGATATAGTGTGCCGAACAAAGACGATTGAGACCTTCGTATTCTAGATCTGTAGCTTCGTCTACCTCTTCGCCATTGCGGTTAATAATGGTATCGTAAGCCAAGCCAGCATCTTCAAGTTTTAAACTTTCTTTGTTGATGTCAAAAAAGCTAACTCGTCCACCAGTCAATTCTGTACCATTAGCTAAAGTATAGGCGTAACCTTCATCACTAAGTTCGTGGTTGGCTACTATTCTCACCGTATCGTCATCTAGAGCAAATGCACCCAAGCCATCAAGATCGCCTGGAGGTGCATAACCGTCAAATTCTTCGCCAATGGTAAATATTGGATCTACCTCATAACCGTTCAAACCTTTCATTTGTGCAGGTTGTTCTGTAATTCCAGTATTTTCGATAAATGTGGGGTTCATAATATTTCCTCCTAAATTTGGATCTAAATTCAATGGGTTTTCTAAATCGATGGCAATTACTTCGTTGTTGTCGATATCTCCTTCTCTTCCCTGGGAAAAAGGATAGTTATTGTCGTTAGCAACGAGGATGGTATTTTCGTCAGCGACTACTATGTTTTCAATAGTTTCAAAGGGAAAATCGAAGGTACTGTTGCGATCGCCATTTAAGTCATTCGGGTCGTCGATATTTAATAGATCGACAACTTCTTCTTTAGCGACAAAACCGTTCTCATCTACTTGAGAAATATCGATTTTAAAGATCTTTTTGAATTTGGCTTCTTCTCCCTGGTTGTTATCCCGTTCAATAACAAGAAACTCATGGTCATTGATAGGAGTAAAGTCACCAATAGGATTACCGTCGGTGGTGGGATAGTAACCAACCAAGCCTTTATAAGCAGCAGACTCTACATCAAATTCATAGATGCGTAGAGCATTGGCAGGATCGCCATCTACTGTCCCTTCTAAAAGGGGATAAAGGGTTTTGCGATCAGGACTAAACGCCATGCCTTCAAAACCCTTAGAACTAGCTAGGTTCGGTAAGCGATCGCCTAAATCAGGATTTTGAGGAGACTGGACAAACTCGCCAGTAACCGAATCTACTACCGCCACTCCAGTAGCAGGAAAATCAGTAAAGAAGCCATCCACGCCTACATCAATGAGTTGTTTAAACTCTTCTTCAGGAGTTTGGGGATTGCCTTCGGCATCTAGAGTTAAAAATTGTTCTTCATTTCGTAGGGTATAGGGATGTACCTGCAAACCTGCATCGTGGGCATAATCTACTAGAGGAAAAACTTCCCCCGTTAGCTGAGTGGTAATCTCGGCTTTGCCATCGCCATTACCGTCTACAGGTTCTTCTAAATCCTCTCGCAACAAAATATTGTTTTTCCAAGGACCTAAACCACTAGCGTAGTCGCTAATAATTTCGATCGCTTCTGGATTAGCAAGATCACCATAGGTAATTGATTGAGCGACTTCAGGTTTATAGCTACCGTTTTCGCCCAGAATGCCTAAAGCGGTAAGTAATTCCTCGCCATAAGCATCCACAGCATCTTCTTGAGTAAATCCTTCTTTACCAAAGTTAGCAACAAAATCGTAAGGGACAGAAAAACCACCACCACCTTCGTTGATGTCGTCGTCTTCGGTGTTACCAAATAGCTGTACCAAGGGAATATCCCCTAGACCAAGCTCTTCTAAAGTTGCGTTAAGCTCAATTAAATTACTAACTTCAAAAGACTGAATAAAAATGCGATCTGGATCGGTAAAGCCAGTATCTTGCAAAGTCTTAACTAAAGGTTCTTCTAAAGATAAACCCTGTTCATCAAAGAAGCTGGGATGCTTTGTTTCGGGATAAATACCAACCTTTACCCCTGTTTCGGCTTCCGTCTCTTGAACTAGTTGAATTACCTCTTCCAAGGTGGGGATTTCAAACGCGCCATTAAAACTTTGATCGCGAAATTCTTGGGGCTGTACTGCCCGTATCTGTTTAATCTCCTCTAAAGTAAAGTCTTCAGCAAAATATGCTGTAACCTCTTCGCCATCAAGGATTTTAGTAGACATTCTGTCTTTACCAAACACTTCGGCGACGTTGGTAGTGTCGTCTAATATTGGTTCATGACGATCTATCAGAACTCCATCTTTAGTAGATACTAAATCTGGTTCAATAAAATCTGCCCCTTGAGCGATCGCCACACGGTAAGCTTCTAAGGTATGCTCTGGTAACACCCCACTTGCACCGCGATGCCCAATAACTAATGGGTCTTGACCATTTAAGGTATTTAAATTAGTTTTGTTGGGGGTGGGAACAGGTGCTTCGAGTAACTTGCCCTCTGAATCAAAGTGCAATAAGTAGGGACCAAATTCATCACCTACCCAAATATCACCATTGTCATCAATTACAAAGGACTCAACATCAAAGTCTCCCCCTGTAAGCAAACGCTCTTTACTATCTTGATTAACGATATCAAAATCAATAAGCTTGTCAGGATCTGATAATTGAATAAAGTCTTCTATCTGGATAGTTCCGTCACCGTTTTCTAATCCTGCAAAATTTGGATCTGCTTGATAGATGCGTAATAGATAATCTTGGCTGTTTTCTTGGCTACCAAAGCCATTATCAGATAAAAACCAAAATGCCCCTGTATTTCCTGGAGCAAACTGTACGCCACTAAAACCTTGTATAGGTTGTCCTTCAAAAGGACCAGTACGTCCATTGGCATTTATAGGATTACCTTCGCCATCATTGCCCCCTGCGGGACTGCCCTCAGCGAAAGTATCTGCTGGCAAAGTGGCAAAACCAGCTAGTTTATTAGCCATGTTGTATTTTCTAGTTAAGTGAAATATAAATTCCTAAAATTTGCAAACAAAAACATTGAAATAATTTGACCGTGTTATTTCCATGTTTTTGCTCTTTCACTTAATTAGAATCGCACAGTTAAATTAAGAAGA
The DNA here is from genome assembly GCA_965218645.1 of Waterburya sp. Taxonomy (GTDB): domain Bacteria; phylum Cyanobacteriota; class Cyanobacteriia; order Cyanobacteriales; family Xenococcaceae; genus Waterburya. The sequence goes on from OZ244627.1 coordinate 974,474, forward strand.
AGCAATTGGTTATTTAACAACCAATCAGCTTATTTAACAACTGTTTAACTTAAGCTTAAGTATGAATATTTATTAAGATATTATCCATTGTGGTATTTTTTGTAATTGACAGTATATTTTTGTACCATTTTTAACTAAGACTTTAAAACTTATAAATTATTGACCACAATATTGTCTTAACCCTTAACTTAACTAATGCTTACCTAATTATTGATTCGTAATTTTACCCAAACAAATTCGCTTTGAATTATCGTTTTTTATAATCCAACCTAAAGATTTCAGGCGATAAAGAAGATTAGATATTGTTACTCCAAATTCATCGGCGATCGCATTTTGGGTAAAGTTGTATACTTTTGATCGCCAATTTTTACAGAAGGCTAACAATTTAACTGAATGCCTACTTAAACAGCCTTAGTTCTTTCAGCTACTTCATTTGCTTGATAATTTTCATTGTCTCTACGCTGACTGTACAAACACGCTGAAGCAGATCGATGACTTGTTCTTTATAGTCAGCAAAACGATAGGTATTAAACTTCTCGGCAATAGTTTTATCTTTGGGTTTTTTTTCTTTATATTGATCTAAAATCCATTCAAGCGCGCTACGGTTGCCGAGTTTGTATTCCCAAGCTTCACAGGGAACATTATGCAAACTAGTATCCGCATCAAGAGTAATAATTCCCTTGTCTTTATCTACCTTCAGCTTAACTTTGGGCGATGTTTTACTTACGGAAGGAATATCAATACGCTTTAGTGGATAAGGTTCAATGGTTTCGTAATTGATATGTAAATCCATTAACCGTCTTCCCCAAGTTGTCCACTGACGGAAGTTGTCGTAAAAAGGAATACGAGGAAATTCTCGTTTTAGGTTAAGTTCGTATTTTTCTCTATATGCAGGGTTGTGTAGAACAGCGTATGTGTAATGGAATATTTCTAGCTTAGTAATGTTTTCTTCTTCGTAATAGTTTTGAAATTGTTTTAATCCCCAGTCGGTAATGTTATCAATGCGATTTCCTGATTTATCGTAGCTGTAAAGAGAAATACATTGATTTGCACCTGTTAAGTGCAATTCGGCTATACAATCGGTCGCCAAACAATTAAAAGGACGATTACTACCAAAGCTTTTAAAGGTAATATATTTATTTTCTTCGTCATTTTGATCGCAGATATTAAACCACTGATAAGTCATTCCATTGAAATGTTTATCAAAATACAAATACTTGTTAGTAAATGGACGATAAGAACTTGTAATTATTTTATCGTCGTCCAACTTCTTTTCTATCTGCTTTGATAAATACTTAGTTAATTCTCTATCCCATTTTATTTTGTTCTTATCTTTATAATCTGGCTCGGCTAAAGTATGCTGATAAACATCTATAGCAAACCGCATCTTATCTTGTAGATTATTTTTAGAAAAATCATATACCCATTCATCCCTTTGAGTTTTAATGCCAGATGAAAATAACTGAAATACTGCTTGTTCTGATTTACCTGCTTTAACATCCTTATCAATCAACGGTAATAGTGTATCGAAATCATTATCTGTTTGATTAATCCAATTATTTTGCTTGTCAGGAATTATATGAGTAAAATCTACTCCAATAAATTTAGTAGTAGCTAAGAATTTTAATTTATCTCTAGCAATTTCCAACTCTGGAAGACGAGCATAATAAACTTTACAAGGTGAGTTACTTTTACTTTCTTTCTTTACCATAAAGAAAATAGCCACGCCTGTTTGAATACCAAAAACATTATGAGTAGTTCCTGATAGCTTAGGATTAGCTCGAACATCTCCACCTAAGTCAATTATATATATATCACTAAATTCATCTGAAACTACTTTTCTAAATCCGTCATAAATTCTTTTATCTAGATAAGATCTATTGACAACATAAGCTACAATTCCATCATTGTTTAATCGATCTAAAGCCCAACGAAGAAAACGAGTACAAGGATCGTAAACACTATTCTGATTTTGCGCTGTTCCATGTTTGATATATGTATCTTTTATTCTCTTATCTATACCGTCTTTATAACTACGATTAGCATTATTATCATTGAAGTTTTCTTGTTTAGCATTGTATGGCGGATTTCCTAGCACTACCGATATATGCTTATTATTTTGTCGCTCTATTCTTTCTGTATTCTCAACGCTTAAGTGAAATAAATTACCCTGTTTACCTTCAAAATAAGTATGCTCAAGAGTATCAACTAAACAGATATTGTTAAACTCCTCATATTCACCCATCTTTTGTTTGTAGGTGTATTCAATATTGAGATTGGCAATATAGTAAGGAAGAATTGAAATTTCATTGCAGTGAATCTCATTTTGATATTTATGCTTAAGTTTATGTTTGGGAATATGCTCAATTAACTCAGTAATGAAAGTACCTGTACCGACTGCTGGTTCAATTATGTGAACATCTTTATCTTCAAGTAGTTTTCCAAAGTGTTTATGGGTTAAATAATCAACACTTTGTACCATGAAACGAACAATTTCATTGGGAGTATAAACAATACCTAATCTATCCGCAGCTTTTGGGTTATAAGCCTGATAAAAATTTTCGTATATAGCTTTTAGGAACTTCTGTTTTTCGTGATGATTGGCAATATTTGCTGCGGTACGTTTAATTACTTCGTAGTAGCTATTAATTTTAGAAAACGTATTTCTTTTAATATTGCCAGTGAAAAAAGTGTTAACTACTAGATGTAGTTCCCTTGCTATATTATTTTCTCGATGAAACTGCGTCTCATTAAAAATACTAATAAATATATCTTCAGTCAGAATGTGCTGAATAATCATTTCTCGCACATCAAGAAAACTAACTTCAGGATTGATCGACTGTCGGCAAATAGCTAAAAACTTATCCTTAGAATCGCTAAACTGTTTATTTGTTTCTGTTTGCTTTTCAATTAAATCTCGTAGCTCAATTAAAATTTTAGGTATATCTTCTCTAAAAGACTCAATCGCTTGACGAAAGTTAGTGACTTCTGGAGGAACATAATTAACAAATTCACTGATTAAACCATCCAAACCAGACGTATCTTTCATGTCAATACGTCCAGTTTCATCTCCATGCTGAATTAAAACAGCAGTTAGTGAATCTTCAAAAAGAATATTTTGATTTGGATATCCTTTAGCAAACTTTTTTTCTATCTCTTCATCAAGATTGTCATATTTATCTTTTGCTTCCCAATAACCATAATCAAGCTGAAGAGAATCTAATACTGTTCCGTCAGGTCTGATTTTAGTATTCTTATAAAGTCTTTCTTTGACTAATTCATAATTTCTTGGTCTACAGTAAGCATTTAATAAATTTTGAAAGGCTGTACTTATTGAAGATTCATTACTTGACCCGCCATATCGGATTATTCTTTCTACTTCTTGATGATATTGGGCTACTAAAAACTTAGACATAATAAATAAAGAAAGAATATAAAACAGTTTTAATAAACTTATTCTTCCCTTGATATTCTTGATAAGTTTCTAGTTGCTATCCGCAATTTTATAAAGAATTGATAAAAAATTGCAAATAGTATAAAAGCCTAGAATCGCCATCGATCTACACTATATGTAGAGTAGATTGTTAAAATTGGTTGTTTGATATTAACTCAAATTTATATTCGTCTTTAATAATTAGATATATATAAGCGCGTAAAAATAACTAGATCGGCTAATTTAACCGAGAAATTAACGACGTAAATTCATTTATATTTTTTACTAATTAAGTAAAATTATCGCTTTTCTCAAATATCTTGATCGCTAAATATCTATTCATAATGATGACCCATGTTGCACTTTCCTTTGATCGTAATCGTAATTGCGGTTGATGGCTTTTGGCTATTTTTTAATTAAACGATAAAGGTTATCTCTCGCTTCTTTAGCAGTAAATGGTTTCATTAAAATTACTTCTACTTGCCTACCTTACACCGTACCATTACAAACTAGATCGAAAAGCGATCGCGATAAATATTTAAACTGTCGGTTTTATCCTCTTGTTTGACTAGTGAAGATATCACATGGTTTTTATATGGCAAGCAAGGAGAATTTATTCGGTATTAGATAGCTAATGATTCAGCAACCGAAAAAGAAGCTAGCTAAAATTGATTTGCAACTATATAACTTAGATTGAATTAAGGGGTCTTAGTCTTGCTATAATCAGCTTTAAACTGACCCTTAACTAATGAGAAATAATGGTGGACTGGCAGGTAGTCAACGGTGGAATCACTGCACCCAAAGGATTTAGAGCAGCAGGAGTTGTTGCGGGATTGAAATCTAGTGGAGCAAAAGACCTAGCTTTGATTTTATCGGAGACAGATGCGATCGCCGCAGGAGTATTTACCACTTCGCAAGTACGTGCTGCCTGTGTTGATTATTGTCGTCAGCGTCTTCAGACTAAAGCAAGTGCTAGAGCTATTTTATGCAATGCAGGACAAGCTAACGCTGCTACAGGAGAGCCTGGTTGGAATGATGCAGTTGAGACTGCCAAATTGCTAGGCGAAGCACTAAATATTTCTGGTGATGCTGTACTCCTTGCCTCTACAGGAGTAATTGGACAGAGAATAAAAATGGATGAGCTGCGCCGAGGAATTCCCCAGGTAGTTAGTGCAGCTACCGTTGAAGGTGGTGCTGATGCTGCCAAGGCGATCGTTACCACTGATTTAGTTATCAAAGAAATTGCTCTAGAAGCTACTATTGAGGGTCGTCCTGTCCGCATTGGCGGAATTGCTAAAGGTTCAGGCATGATTGCCCCAAATATGGCAACTATGCTGGGGTTTATTACTTGTGATGCTGCTGTGTCTACTGGTTTGTGGCACGAAATGCTAAAACGAGCCGTAGATAAAAGCTTTAATCAGATTACCGTAGATGGCGACACTAGTACTAATGATTGCGTGCTTGCTTTAGCTAATGGACAGTCTCGCACTACCGCCATTACTAGTGATAGTGCTAACGCTCAAAAGTTAGAGGCAATGCTGACTGAAGTCTGTCAATATTTAGCAAAGGCAGTGGCTCGTGATGGCGAAGGGGCAACCTGCCTGATTGAAGTACAGGTATCAGGGGCAGCAGACGATCTCGCTGCTTCTCAGGTAGCCAAAACTATTGCTGGCTCATCTTTAGTCAAGTCAGCAGTTTTTGGGCGCGATCCTAACTGGGGAAGGATTGCAGCAGCAGCAGGTAGAGCAGGGGTCAAGTTTCATCAAGACGAGTTGAATATTAAGCTGGGAGACATCGTGTTGATGAAAAATGGTCAACCCCAAGACTTTGACCGCAGTGGGGCAAGTGACTATCTCAAGCAAGCAGCAGCAGGAGAATATTTAAAAACAGATACGGTATTGATTTCAGTAAATATCGGCGTAGGTACAGGAAAAAGCACCGCTTGGGGCTGCGACTTAACCTATAAATATGTCGAAATTAACGCTGAGTACACTACTTAAATCTTGCTTCAATTCTTAATCATCAATTTTTTCGCTCACCAAACCACTCATAGCGATGGTCGCGTATTTGCTCATAACTGCGATCGCCAAGCCATTTCATCCCTGGAATAGCTCGATAAGCTGCAATAAATAACTCTCCCAAGGGTAGCAAGCGAGTAATCTCTTCGGCTGCCTCACTACCCTGCCATCTTTTAGCTGGTTGATTACCGTCAATTAAAATCATACCTGCTTCGCAATCTGTAGGCACAATGCCGAATTTTGCCAAAGCCGATTCATCCTGCATGGGAATATAGTCAAAAAGCTGACCGCGATCGTATTGCTGCAAAAGCTCGGTAAAAGTGCTACAGAGGTTGCATTTGCGATCGTAAACGACTTGATATTTCATATTTAAGCTCACCGACTATTATAAAAAATCAAAATGTTTAATGCTTAATAATAAATGATAAATGGATAAAGGTAGGGTAATCCGCATAGTTGTAGGTGGGGTATTCTGGAATATTTTATCCAAGGCAATCGGACAATATTAATATTGAAAGAAATTTACGATTGAGACTGTAATTATAAATATGGCTGTACTTGAAAAAGGCAACATTACGATTCATACCGAGAATATATTCCCGATTATCAAGAAGTCTCTTTATACCGATCACGAAATCTTCTTGCGGGAACTAATCTCTAACTCTGTTGATGCGATCTCGAAACTAAAAATGGCATCTTTAGCAGGGGAAATGCAGGGAGAAATTGCTGAACCACAAATCAAACTGGCAGTTGATAAAACTAAGAAAACTCTTTCTATCTCTGATAACGGCATCGGCATGACTACCGATGAAATCAAAAAATATATTAATCAAGTCGCTTTCTCTAGTGCCGAAGATTTTATCAAAAAATATGAGAAAAATTCTAATGAGCTAATTGGTCATTTTGGTTTGGGTTTCTACTCGGCATTTATGGTGGCAGCGAAAGTAGAAATCGATACCCTATCTTATCAAGAAGGCGCAACTGCGGTACATTGGTCTTGTGATGGTTCACCAGAGTTTGAACTGACTCAAAGCGATCGCACCACTGTCGGTACAACTATTACTCTTACTTTACAAGACGAAGAGCTGGAATATGCCGAACCTCAAAGAGTCAGACAGTTAGTCAAAACCTACTGTGACTTTATGCCTGTCAAGATTGTTCTAGATAATGAACAGATCAACAAGCAGGAAGCACTTTGGAAAAAATCCCCCCAAGAATTAACTGACGTAGATTATTTAGAATTCTATCGTTATCTTTATCCTTTCCAAGAAGATCCTCTGTTATGGGTGCATCTAAATACAGACTATCCTTTTCTACTCAACGGAATTCTCTATTTTCCCAAACTAAAACCCGACGTAGACTTTTCTAAAGGACAAATTCAGCTTTTCTGTAACCAAGTATTTGTTAGTAAACACTGTGAGGAGATTATTCCTGAGTTTTTAATGCCGTTGCAGGGTGTAATTGATAGCCCTGATATTCCCCTCAACGTTTCTCGCAGTGCTTTAACCAATGATCGCACCGTTCGCCGTATTGCTGACTTTATTAGTAAGAAAATTGGCAATCGTCTTAAATCTCTTTACAACGAAGATCGTAACAAATACGTTAGCTCTTGGTCAGATGTAGGCACGTTTGTAAAATACGGCGCAATTAGAGACGAGAAATTCAAAAAACAGGTAGAAGATCTAATTATCTACCGCACTACCTATCAAGCAGATACATCAAATTCTGCGCCTGAAGAAGCACCAAAAGTTGAAGTGCAGTCTGCTGGGGATGATGCTTGGTCAAGTGTTGATAACGACCAGAACACTACACCAGTAGAACCCTATACTACTCTAAAGGAGTACCTCGAACGCAACAAGGAAAAGCAAGAAAACCGCGTTATCTACTGTAGTGAGCCTGGTACGCAAAACACCTATGTTGAACTGTATAAAAATCAAGGCTTGGAAGTTCTCTTTCTCGACTCGTTTATTGATACTAACTACTTTATTCCTTTTCTGGAGCGAGAGTATTCTGAGGTTAAGTTTGCCCGTGTTGATTCAGAATTAGACGATACTTTAGTAGAAGACGACAAAGCGCAAGAAATTGTCGATCCAACTACCAATAAAACTCGTAGTGAGTTGATTAAAGAGTTGTTTGAGAAAGCAATCAATAAGCCTAGAGTCAACATCAAAACTCAAGCTATCAAATCTGACGATCCCCAAGGTACACCGCCGGCAATGGTCTTGCTGCCTGAAGCTATGCGACGGATGCAGGAAATGGCTGCCTTGATGCAGGAAAAAATGATGGCATTCCCTGAAGATCACATTTTAATGATTAATACTGCCCATCCTTTAATTCAAAACCTTTTGGATCTAAATAAAGGCACAATTATCCAGGGTGGAGAAGATTCCAATCCTATGGTCAAGCTCATGTGCAACCATATTTATGATTTGGCTTTAATGTCCCAGAAAGCCTTTGATGCCGAGGGGATGAAAGCCTTTGTCGAACGTTCAAATGAAGTACTTACCAACTTGACTAAGAAATAATATCAATTCCTAAAAGGAATGATACGAATCAGGTGACGGGGTGACGAGGTGACGAGGAGCGACTACGCAGGTAGCAAATCCCTCTCCCAGTCCCTAAGTCACCAACGGTGCGCGTTCCCTTGCGTCTTACGCCGACGCGGGGTCGCACCGCAAGTCCATAAATTAATCATTCATAACAAACATTTGACCACTTTACATAAAATGGGGACTAGCAACAATCAGGAAAATTCTTGAGGACGCAGTTGACTCCAGGGTTGAGCTTGTTCTAGCCCAGATGCTAAAGCAATAATTGTTGCTTCTGAGGTAGGTTTGCCAATTAGCTGCACACCTAAAGGCACGCCATTGCTATCAAAACCCGCAGGTATATTAACTACAGGTTGACCTGTGACGTTAAAAGGTGGGTTAGGAAAAATCCAGTTAATAATTTTTTCCAAAGTATCTTCGGGACTTAGATCTGCCCACTCGCCGACTTTAATTGTCGGGTGCATATAGGTAGGAGCGACTAAGACATCAATTTGTGCAAATAGGCTGACTAACTGTCTGGCAAATAGCTGCATTTGCGTCACCGCCTGTAAATATTCTCCTGCTGTACCAGACTGGGTAAGCACCCATTGGTTGATCGGGCTTAATGCCTCTGGAGGGATTCCTGAAGCAGCAACAGCCGAAGCCCAAACAGTTTTAAATGGTTCAATTAAAGCCGAGCAGTCTATTTCCTGGGGGATAGCTGTATGTCCCATAGTCGTCAACTGCTGAACTACTGTAGCTACACTTTGCTGACATTCTGGGGCTGGTTTACCTATGGGTAAAAGTGAAGTAGCAAAACCAATCTTTAACGATTGTAATGTTTGTTTAGTCGTCGCTAGAAAGGGAATCTTTGGCTTGGCTAGCCAATAGGGATCTCCCACCGTATACCCAGAAGCAATGTCGAGAAATGCAGCCGCATCAGCGACGGTGCGAGTTAAGATCCCGTGAGTTCCTAGTCCACTCAGGCGATCGCCCACGGGCGCTAAAGATATCCTACCACGACTGGGCTTAATACCCACCAGACCACAAGAGGCAGCAGGACCTCTGATAGAGCCTCCTGCATCTCCTCCTAGGGCAATAGAACATAACCCCGCAGCCACAGCAGCAGCCGAACCACCACTAGAGCCACCAGGAGTATAGTCAAGATTCCAAGGGTTACGAGTTGGTTCAAAGCCTTTTGGTTCAGTATAGGGAAAAGAGCCTAGTTGAGAGGTGGCGGTTTTGCCTAAAATGATAAATCCTGCTTCTTTAATTTTAGCTACTACGCCTTCGTCATATTCGGCTATTCGATCTGATAAAGCAGCAACACCATAGGTAATGGGCATATTGGCTACAAATTTAAGATCTTTAATGCCAATGGGAACACCAAAGAAAGGAGGAAGATCATTAGTATCTAGAGTTTGAGCTATTTGTTCAGTTTTCTGTTGGGCATCAGCGATCGCACTTTCTTTTGCCACATAATAAAAACAGCCAAGAGCGGGATTATACTTTTCTATTCTGGCTAAATATAGCTCCGTTAATTCTAAAGGCGTAACCTGACGCTCTTTGATTAAGCGAGCCTGTTCTAAAGTAGAAGCAAAAGCTAAATCCGTAAGGTTGTTTAAAGTCATATTTATTTAGGCAACAGTTAGGGCAGTTAGAGAAGAGACAAGCGGTCAGACCCCGCGGTCGACGTAAGGCGCAAGGGAATGCTGACCAAGACAGGCATGCCTTGTCTGTACTAGGCAGTGAAGGGACTTGGATTGCAGACCCCGTTTATCCTAACTATTGATTTAGAATTAACGATCAGTTATATGTTACGTCTAATGTGAATTAAAAAATCTTAAAATCCTTTTTTCGCGCTAACCTACATCAGGCGTATGTTATTGGTTTTTTACTCAATAGTTCCACCGTTGTCTGGATTGAAGATAAATAATTTTTCTGGGTCAAATTTTACGAAGATAGAATCTCCCTTTCTTCCTTGCCAATCAGCACCAGCTAATAAATTCAGTTGAATATTAGAGTCTGGAGCGATCGCTTTTATTAAAGTTTCTCTACCCAAAGGTTCAATTAAATCAACCTGCAATATAAGGCAATTATCATCATTGTCTAGTTCTGAATTAACAATAGTAATATGTTCAGGACGAATACCAATGTCGAATTTTTGTCTATTAGTTGATAATCGCTTTTTAAGTAAAGCATTGATTGGTATTGATTGATTATTAAAAACAATCAGGCGATCGCTTTCATAAACTGTAGGCAAAATATTCATCGGTGGATTGCCCAAAAATCCCGCCACCATACTATTAAGAGGATGGGCATAGACCTCTTGAGGACTGCCTATTTGCTGAACTTTGCCATCTTTTAAAACTACTAATCGATCTGCTAGGGTCATTGCCTCTACCTGATCGTGGGTAACATAAATAGTGGTGATGCCTACTCTTTGATGTAGCTGTTTTAATTCTGCTCTTGTATCGTCCCGCAATTGAGTATCTAAATTAGATAAAGGTTCATCTAAAAGAAATACCTGGGGCTGACGAGCGATCGCCCTACCTAATGCTACTCGCTGCTGTTGTCCTCCCGATAGCTGCTTGGGCGTACGCTTGAGTAAATGTTCAATATCCAAAGAGCGGGCTACTTCCTGTACTTTTCTGGCGATTGCCTTGGGTTTTTCTTGGCGCATTTTTAAGCCAAAAGCTAAGTTTTCAGCTACGCTCATGTGAGGATAAAGGGCATAATTTTGAAATACCATCGCCACATCTCTTTGCCTGGCGGGAATATCGTTAACCAACCTGTCGCCGATATAAAGCTCGCCCCTAGTGATAGATTCTAATCCAGCGATCGTCCTTAAAATAGTCGATTTTCCACAGCCAGAGGGACCGACCAAAACCCAAAAAGCGCGATCGGCAATTTCAAAAGTAATATTTTCAATTGCCGTAACATTGCCAAATTGACGGGTGATTTCTTGCAGACTAACTTGAGCCATGAAGCTTGCACTAATTTCTACGCTGTATGGGTAATAATAACTAGCTTTAAGCTCTAAGCTCTAGACTCTAAGCTTTAATTAATGACTTGAGTACACAGGTTTCATAAGTTGCCTCTTGTTGATTTTTTAAAACCGTTGCTACAATAGCCTTGTTTTCTGGGAAAATAAAAAAGCTACTAATGTCTAGAACCTCTGCTGTTTTGCGGGATGGAGTTATCCTTAACAATCGTTACCGAATTGTTAAGCAGATAGGTCGAGGTGGTTTTGGTAGAGCCTACTTAGCCGAAGATACCCACCGTTACCGAGAATTATGCGTCCTCAAAGAGTTTGCTCCCCAAGTAGAAAGCGATCGCGAATTAAAGAAAGCTGAAGATCTATTTGAACGGGAAGCGGGAATACTCTATAAACTGAAGCATAAACAAATTCCTAAGTTTGAAGCACTGTTGCAGACTCGCGTTGATGGCAAGCGATCGCTATTTTTGGTGCAGGAATATATTGAAGGAGAAGATTATTGGGAATTGTTGACCAGAAAAGGACGATTGAGCGAAGCTGAAGTCACTAATATGATGTGGGACTTACTGCCAGTTTTAGACTATATTCATGCTTCTAAGCTAGTTCATCGTGATATCTCTCCCGATAACTTGATTCGTCGAGAGAGTGATGGCAAAACTGTCTTGATTGACTTTGGCTGCGTCAAAATTGCTGCGAATGCAATTTCTCGCTCAACAGGACAGTCGGTTACCTTAATCGGTAAAAAAGGCTATTCTCCTGGCGAACAAACCCTCCTTGGTCATGCTTTTCCCTGTAGCGATCTTTATTCTTTAGCAGCTACGGCGGTCGTTCTTTTGACTGGAAAACAGCCTAGTCAGCTATACAATTGCTATCAAGGAAAATGGCAGTGGGAATCTAAGGCGAAAGTTAGTCCTAACTTAAAAAAAGTACTCAATAAAATGCTGGCAGATAAACCTGGCGATCGCTACGGGTCAGCAGATCGAGTCTTACAAGTTTTAACTAAAGAGAATGATTCCCCACTTAGCAGCTTTATTTCTAGGGTTCGTACCTTGATAGTCGCTCCAGAAAATTCTGATGATTTTAATTTTAATTCATCTGGCAGCTTTAGATCTAGAGCCTACAGCAATATTTCTCGGATTAATACCAAAGCTATAGCTATTTCTCGTCACTTTTCTCGTATTCTCTTCACGGTTGATTGGAAACGGATTAAACCATGGCATTGGGGAATGATTAGTGCAGGAGTATTTTTGATTCCAGGTTTACTTAGCTTTGCGACAATTAAAGCTAAAATGTCTCAAACAATTGCCTTTAGCTCTAATAATTCTAATAATGTAGAACATTCTGTTCTTAGCCAAAATGAACGGGATTTGCAACAGGAGATTTATCAACGGATTAAGTCTTTGAATCTTGATGCCAGTGCTTTTTATAAAGAGGTGGATAGTGTTTTTCACGCTCAACATCCTGAACTAAAAAGGCTACAGCTTACTGAAAGCTCAAAAGATCGAACTTTTCGTCAAATGTGGTACGAAATTGCTAATAATTTATTGAACAAAAAAGAAAGAAGTAGACAGTAAACTTTGCAGACAATCAAGGATTTACTAGCTTAAAAAGAATAGTAATTATTATGCTCAACAAAATTAAAATTGCACTGAGTAGTCCCCCAAACAGCCATTTGATCCAATTGACATCAACTTTAATTTTTGCTATTTCTTGACCTAGCCTGGATTCTACTTTGGTCATCTCTTGACCTAGTCTGGATTCTACTTTGACTATCTCTATTTTAATCTCATTGATTTGATTCTCTAGTTTTCTATCTATTTGGTCAAAGCGAGCAACTATCAATCTTTCAATTTCTGTCTCTTTTTCAGTAGTCATAAAATTATTGTAGCGGTTTTGGCTTTAAATCTTGGCGATCGCGCAATCAGAAAATTATTGTTTTTCACCTTTCTAATGGCTTATTTGAGATCTTTTATAGCTATCTAAATAATTTAGCAAAATTGCCTTGATCCAAAAACAATTAAAAAACGCCCAGGTTAGCCTAGACGTTAAGTAATAAAATTATCAACTGCTCAAAGCTTAGAGCTTTTGAAGATTATTAAGCATTTGCACCTGCGACTACCTCAGAAAGTTCTTGGGTAATTGCTGCTTGTCTTGCTTTGTTGTAGGACAAGGTTAAATTATCCATTAATTCGCTAGCGTTTTCACTAGCGTTGTTCATAGCAGTCATTCTGGCTGCAAGTTCACTAGCTGCTGCTTCTTGTAAAGAACGCAAAATTTGATTGTTGAGATACAAAGGAAGCAAAGCATCCAATATCTGCACAGGATCTTGTTCAAAAATTGTGTCTTGGGGATATTGATCAACTTCTGAAGCGACACTTTCTCTCTCTACGCCAAACTGTCCACCTTTTGTGGTTAGACGGAAAATTTCATCATCTTTTACTGCTAACCCTTTGGTTGTTAAAGGGAGTAAAGTTTGAATAACGGGCTTGGAAGCAATTAGAGAGACAAACTTAGTATAAATAAGCTCTACTTTGTCTACTTCTTCAGCTAAGAAAAGAGACAATAGCTCATCACCAATTTCTGCTGCTTCAGGAGCGGTAGGAATCTGCTCTAAACCAATAAAAGTTTTTTCAGTAGGAACATTGCGATTACCGAAATATTGTTTGGCTTTGCGTCCAATCAGAACATAGGTGTATTCAACACCCTGTGATTTTAGCTCTTTAGCTCTGATCTCGGCGCGACGTATAACGTTGGTGTTGTAGCCACCACACAAACCGCGATCGCCACTAACCACCAAAAGAGCAACTTTTTTGATTTCTCTTTGCTCCAAAAGAGGTAGATCCACATCTTCAAACTGAAGTTTACTCTGAATGTTATAAAGAACCTGTGCCAAGCTATCGGCAAAAGGGCGGGTAGAGTTTACCTGTTCTTGGGCGCGACGAACCTTAGCAGCAGCTACTAGGCGCATTGCCTCTGTGATTTTCTTAGTATTTTTTACCGACGCGATGCGATCGCGAATCGCTTTTAAATTAGCCATGATTTTAGAGGATAAATTATAAGGGATGAAGGATAAGGATGAGAATTATAGGTTAAAGGGCAAGTAATTAATCAAATCCTTTACCCTTTAACCTTTACCCATTTCCCTAAAAGCTAGGCTGCTGCCATGAAGGATTGTTTAAACTCGTTGATTCCTTCTTTCAAGAGGTTTTCTGCTTCGTCGGTTAATTTTTTTTCAGAAGCGATGATTTCATTGTATTTAGGCTTGCTAGTATTTATATAGTCACGCAATCCTTGAGCAAATTCACTAGCTTTATCTACAGGAACTTCATCTAGATAGCCATTTAGACCAGCATATACCCCTGCTACCTGTTCTGCTACAGAAAGAGGTGAGTTTTGAGGCTGCTTGAGAATCTGGCGTAAACGTTGTCCCCGCGCTAGCTGATTTTGAGTTGCTGCGTCGAGATCTGAAGCAAACTGAGCAAATGCTTCAAGCTCGGCAAACTGAGCCAGTTCTAGCTTTAGCTTACCTGCTACCTGCTTCATCGCTTTGGTTTGAGCAGCAGAACCTACACGAGATACGGAAATACCAGCATTGATTGCAGGACGGAAACCAGAGTTAAATAGGTCAGAAGATAAGAATATCTGACCATCGGTAATAGAAATTACGTTGGTGGGAATATATGCCGATACGTCACCCGCTTGAGTCTCAATAATAGGCAAGGCAGTCATGCTACCACCGCCTAAGGCATCGCTGAGTTTGGCTGCACGCTCTAACAAACGGGAGTGAAGATAGAATACGTCTCCAGGGTATGCCTCGCGTCCTGGTGGACGACGCAGCAGCAATGACATTTGACGATATGCCTGAGCTTGTTTGGTCAGATCATCGTAGATGATCAGAGTTGCTTTACCTTGATACATAAAGTATTCGGCGATCGCAGCACCCGTATAAGGAGCAAGATACTGAAGTGTGGCAGGGTCATTGGCGTTAGCTGCAACTACTACTGTGTAGTCCATTGCGCCTTTTGACTCTAGGGTGTTAACTACCTGTGCCACTGTAGAAGCTTTTTGTCCTACCGCTACGTATACACAAATTACATCTTCACCCTGTTGGTTAATGATGGTATCTACCGCTACGGCAGTTTTGCCTGTTTGGCGATCGCCAATAATTAATTCCCGCTGACCACGACCGACAGGGATCATCGCGTCAATCGCCGTAATTCCTGTTTGCATCGGTTCACATACGGATTTACGGGCAATAATTCCTGGTGCCATTGATTCAATCAAACGGCTTTCACTGGTGTTGATATCGCCTTTGCCATCGAGGGGACGAGCAAGAGAGTCAACTACTCTACCAATAATTGCCTCGCCTACAGGAATAGAGGCAATTTTACTAGTTGCTTTAACTGTACTGCCTTCTTGAATACCAAAACCGTCACCCATAAGTACAGCACCAACGTTATCTTCTTCTAGGTTAAGGGCAATACCTACTGTACCGTCTTCAAACTCCAGAAGTTCCCCTGCCATTGCCTGTTCTAAACCGTAGATCCGCGCGATGCCGTCTCCTACCTGAAGAACTGTACCCACATTGGATACTTGAACATCTTGCTCATAGGATTCGATCTGCTGGCGAATAATGCTGCTAATTTCGTCTGGTCTAATGCTAACCATAGCTTTTTTTGTATGTAAGAGTTAGTTTTAGTTTATCTCAGTCTAAAGGACGCAATCACTCTAAGATCCTGCGTCTAATTTGTAGTTTATTGATTTAAGCTGATGCTAATACGACGGAGTTGCCCACTAATGCTGGCATCAATTACTTTTGAGCCAACTTTAATAATGACTCCTCCAATTAGATCGGGGTCAACGCTGGTTTTTAGCTCTACATCATGAGCTTCAGTAAGCGACTTTACTTTCCCAATTACGTTCTGCTTCTGTTCGTCGCTTAGTTCGGTGGCAGAAATAACTTCGGCTAAAACGGTCTGATTTAGCTTACGTAATAAGCTGAGATATTGCTCCACAATAGGTTCTAAAAAGACAATTCGTCTTTTGTCAACCAACAGCATCATAAAATTTACCAAGTAAGGGTTTGCGTCGTTACCCAATACCTGCTTTAGCACTGCTTTTTTGTCTTCTCCTTTTACCACTGGATTAAGAACAAAGTCTTTGAATTCTCTCGACTCTGATAGGAGAGAACTTAGAGAACGAAAGGTGTCGCCAAACTGATTTGTTAAGTCGTTTTGCTGTGCTAAAGACATTAATGCCTGAGCATAGGGTTCGCCAACTTCGCTATTAATTAAAGTTCCACTCATGATTATTAACCTCCTAATTTAGCGATGCTGCTATCGATTAGCTTGCGTTGTGCTTCGGCTTCGTTTTTGAGTGCATTTCCCGCACGGGATTTAGCACTTTCTAGAGCTAAAGCGACAACACGCTCTCTTAATTGAGCGATCGCTCTTTCCTGTTCGGAGCTTAGATCTTTACCTGCTGCTTCTTTGAGGCGTTCGACCTCTTTTTCTCCTTGAGCCAGAATGGTTTCTCTGGCTTTTTGAGCATTAGTTTTGGCTTCGGAGCGAATTTTGGCTGCTGTTTCCTTGGCTGACTCTAGCTTCTTCTGTTCTTGAGCTAGGGTTACTTCAGCTTGCTTTTGTTTCTGCTCTACTGCCTTGATTTGCTCGGCAATTTTTGAACGTCTTTCGCTTAAAATGTTGGTTAGTAAGGGTTTACCAAAATAAATTAGTATTCCTACTAAAAGTATAAGGTTGATTAGGTTTGTTTCAAAAATGTTTAAATTTAAACCAAAACCGCCTTCAACCTCTGAGTGCGCTTCTGCTAGAAATAATAAAGTCTCTATCATACCCAGATCTTGAGTTTTGTTATTTTTTTCATTTATGCCAGCTATTAATCGGTTTTATTTAATTAATTCTGGGTCGAGTATTTTTTCTAAGATTTGACGAGACAAAGAATCTACTTGTTGCTCTAGAGTTTCAAAAGCTGTCGCTTTTTGCTGCTCTATTTCTTGAGTTGCTGTTTCTCTTTGGGCTTGAACTTCTTGCTGTGCTGCTGCTATTTTACTTGCAGTAATCTCTTTCGCTTCGGCTTGGGCTTTTTGTACCAGATTTTGAGATTCTCGGCGCGCATCGGCTATCTGTTTCTCATATTCTTGGACTATGCTTTCTGCTTTAGCCAACTTTTCTTTAGAACCAGTATCGCCACCACGAAGATATTCTTCTCGTTCATCCAACACCTTCATTAATGGCTTGTAAAATACTACGTTTAACAGTGCTGTTAAAAGCAAAAACTGCACTGCCATTAAAGGTAAAGTTGCATCAAAATCAAACATTTTTTCTAGGGCAAATTGGATTGAGTAATCAAATCTGTGGAAACGCTGGCATCTCCACAGACATTAGAAAAGCTTATACAAAGGGGTTGGCAAACAATAGTACTAGAGCAACCACTAGACCATAGATGGTCAAAGATTCCATAAACGCCAAAGTCAACAGAAGAGTACCGCGAATTTTACCTTCAGCTTCAGGCTGACGGGCAATACCTGCTACTGCTTGACCAGAAGCATTACCTTGTCCAATACCAGGACCAATTGCAGCCAAACCAATAGCTAATGCAGCAGCGATAACGGAAGCAGCTTGAATATCCATGAAATTTTTCCTACTTTAAATTTATTGAAAGAACTTGAAAATGAAGTGAAGCTATAAAAATAATACGCTTCAACACTCAAACAAAATCTAGAAGCTAAATTACTTCTAAAATAAACCTCTTAATCGTGATCTGCTAAAGCTTCATGTATATATGCTCCTGCAAGGGTAGCAAATACTAAAGCCTGAATTGCACTAGTAAATAAACCTAGTGCCATCACTGGTAATGGTATAAATAACGGAACCAAAAGTACTAATACAGCAACTACTAGTTCGTCAGCCAAAATATTACCAAAGAGACGAAAACTTAGAGAAAGAGGTTTGGTGAAATCTTCTAAGATTGCGATCGGCAGAAGAATAGGAGTTGGTTCAATATAATGCTTGAAGTACCCTAGTCCTTTCTTTTTCAACCCAGCGTAGAAATACGCCAAGGAAGTGAGCAATGCTAGAGCCACCGTTGTATTGATGTCGTTTGTGGGGGCAGCTAATTCACCAGATGGTAACTCAATGAGTTTCCAAGGCACTAGCGCACCTGACCAATTTGACACAAAAATAAACAAAAACAAAGTGCCGACAAAAGGCACCCAGTCCCGATATTCTTTTTCCCCGATCTGATTTCTCACCAAATCTCGAATAAATTCTAGGACATATTCCATGAAATTTTGGATACCACTAGGAATTTTTTGAATATTCCGAGTCGCAGCTAAAGAAGCTATTACTAAAAGAGCTATTACTATCCAAGAGTTGAGAAAAACCTGTCCGTGAATCGAAAAATTGCCAATTTTCCAAAGAAAATGTTCGCCAACTTCTAATTCAGCCAGGGTATAAATATTTAGAAAAGTCAAAGTACCTAGAATTTCCATATACCTAGATTAAGCAAAACATTAAATCAAAACTGTTCTTGTAGTTTCTTTAAAAATCTCTTATTTTAAGCGTCACTTTCTAATTTTTCTGGAGGCCAAAGAATTGACTTCACAGTGTAGATAATGATTGCTGGCTTATAAGTTAGAAATCCAAGAAAGACAGGCAGAATGTGCAACTGTTGCCATTTACTAGCGACTAGTATTAGGATTACAAAAAGCCCTAATCCTTTAGCACCGAGGCGTTGTTGACCTAGGCGTTCAACATCTTTGGCTAACATTCTCAAATACGCCAGCCCGACAACTGCACCAACTAAATAGTTGAAAGCAGTATTGAACGAGAAAAAATACCACACAGGAAAAACAAGCATTCCTGTCAATGCCAGAGTAGTTAACAACAGCGATCGCTGTAGCTGATAAAAATCCGCCATTGAGTCATGATTTTCTAAAGACTGAGAATCATGAAGAGTAATTTGCTCTTGAACTAGTGATGGTTCGGGAGATTGATTAGTCAAAGTTACGTTACTCGAATGCTGACCCATTCTTAATTTTAGCTACTGCAACTAGATTTTTTATACATAATTAAATGTAAATCAATTTAAGCAATTCACTTATTTATCCAGATGGATATGCAGTGTACCTCAGACAAACTGTTTGTTTACTAAGGCATTACTTGGCACTACTACGAACCTGGCAGTAATGCTTCTACGTCGCAGTCCCCAGCGATCATATCACGGTACTGTAACCAATTGTTAAAAATTTCTAAATGATCGATTTAAAGAAATTTAGCTGAACTAATAGGTTTGAGTTCATTAGTTCTAAACTAAGGTCTAATCATGACTTAAGATTATTAATTGTTTTTCGTAGAGATTAAAACAATGGAATTACAGGGAGTAGTGAAAGAAGGGAAAGGAGATGCTTCATTCTGGCTTAATAAATACTCAGATGTTTACCAATTATGGACAGGAATAGCAATTATTCCAGGCTCCCTGAATGTACATTTACCTGCAAAATTTGACTGGAATGATTTGAGTATTGCGCCATTCAAAAAAATATATTCGCTGATGCCCTACGGCGGTAATAGAGAAATTTGTCTGATACCATGTAAGATTTGCAAAGAAGAAGAGACAGATAAGATCTATGGGTTTGCTTGGGCGACAACGAACGCAGCAAATGATCCCGACTATAAAGTGCTTGAAATTATCACTTCAGTAAGGTTGCGAGATGTTTTGCAGTTGCAGAATGGGTCGGTGGTAACAATCAATATTCCAGTGTCCTGGAAAGGCTAACAATTCTGGTGCAGAGGATTGACGAAAGTCGCTTGTGAAATTGTAAAGTTGTTGCAACCGATGACCAGAACCGCTGTGTTTACTTGATAAATATTTTCTAAGATAATCGCCAGATTTAATTACTATTTAAAATAATCAATCGTTGTTCAAAAAGCGATAAGCTTGAAAGCATATCTTCACTACGCACTACTGCTAAAACCCTAATTGAATCAGAATTGCCTTTTCAATTTCAGGAAAATAGTCATTGTTAATTACACCTATTTTACTCTTAATTCTAGCTGCATCAATCGCTCTGATTTGGCTTAAATGCAAACCTCGCTCTTTATCTAATCCATTCTCAGCAGTAGGATGTACATTAACTACAAAAGGATAATTTTTACTCGCCAAAAACGGGGCAACAGTTGTTAAAGAGCTTTGTTTGTTACCTAAATCGTTTTGTAAAATTAAGCAAGCTCGTGTTTTCTTTGCTTCAACTCCTCTGGCGGGATCTAATTCAACCCACCAAATTTCCCCACGACGATAAATTAAATTGCCTTTAGGCATCGATTCCATCTCCAGCAGTGGAATCCCAAAGCTTGATTTCTTCGTGAAACTCAGGATCATTTTCTTGATCGATATACGCTTGTTCTAGATTTTTGGCAAAATCTTTTTTTTGCTGTTGAATTATCAAGTCTTCAATAAATGCACTTCGGTTTTCCGCTACCTGCTCTAGATATTTAAAAGTGCTATTACTTAAGCTGATAGCTATTTTTTGCGTCATTATGTTTATACCTATTGGTATTATTATTAGGTATGATAACACGGCAATACAGCGACTGTTCCAGAATTAATTGCTGCTTAAAATAATTAACTGTCGCTCAAAAAGCGATCTCACTCCCGTTAAATCTAGTTCGCAGTTAACCAGAATCTTTTCAACCTTAGCTTGCTCATCCTGATTACGACCGCAAGCCAGCATAAACTGATACTCCTCATCAGACAGATAAACCATCTGGTATTCAAAATTGAGAAAGCTTTGACTAGGAAACCCCTGCATACATGGACTACATTCAGGAATGGCTTTGTTCAACACTTCGTCGCTTGACCAGTTCTCCTTCTTGAAAGGTGGTTTAGCTAAGAAAAACTCATAGTGAGTCAAATTTGGGTCTAGTAACTCTATTAAACGATATAAGGCGCGATCGCTTAAGTCTTTTGCTCTAGTCATTAATTCTAATGATTCCCCTACAAGGCGATCTAACTGCCAATATTTAGGATTAGAAAAACCGACAAAATCCAAGCCTGAAGCATCGATCAAATTAAATAGCGTTTCGACGTTATAGTCAATTTCCTGGGGATGAACATACATATCGGCAAAGGCTTCATCACGATGATTTTCTAATGCCCATCTTTCCTTTTCCTGTTTTAAAATGCGATTATTCTCAGGCAAGTTAGCAAAAATATCTCGACCAACTTTTACCCCGTCGCGATAATCACCGCGCTTGTTTCCCTGGAGAAGTGCGATCGCTTTTTGCATCAAACTGATTTCCCAGCGTCCTAATTCTGCATAGACAAATATATGCAGAACACCCCCTGGCTTTAATTTTTTTGCCAATGCTTGAATACCCTTTTCTGGTTCGGGTAAATGATGCAAAACGCCCACACAGTTAATAAAGTCAAACTCTCCTTCTAGGTTTGTTGCTTCTTCTAACTTAAGATTGAAAAACTTCACTGGTTTAGCGTGTTTAGCAATTACCCCCGAACGATTACAGCGTTCCTCTGCCATTGCTAACGCCTTTTCACTTAGGTCAATCGCTGTAACTTCTGCTTCTGGGTTGAGGTGAATTAAGTAATCTGTACCCGAACCCGTCCCACAACCTGCATCCAAAATACGAATGTCTTGAGTAGCAGGCTTCATTCCTGTACAAAAACTATATGCCGATGTCCAATTCCACCGCCAGTTATAGCCAGGAGGTTCGAGATCTGAAAGAGGATCGGGAGGAAAAGGATAGGTATTGTAGAGATTAGCGACGGCTTGGTTAATAGCTTGTGGATCGGTCATATTTTTGAGGAATTGAGAAACTGAGAAATGAAGGATAAGGAACAAAGATTGATACGCAAATAAGAGCAAGGCTTTATCTAAACTACATCGAATCTTTACTGCTAAATTTTTTTAAAATGATTTTTTCATCTTAGCTTGACAATAAATACGATCTGCTTAACAGATAACTAGTTTGCTAGAAACAGTATTTTTAGCAACAAATTATTTTAGCTAAAGCAAACGTTATGTCCAAAAAAATATTATTTACTGATGTTACACATTTAATCAAATTACTATTCATGATTCTGATTCAACTTTGGTAGTAGAAGTGGAGGCATTCTATTTTGGCAATAGCGATCGCCTTTATAGCTTTAATGACTTTGCTTAATAAATTAATAATCGCGATGAAGTTTAATCTAAGAGGTGTCGGCCGAGTTTGGTCAACGGCGTGGAGACTTGATAATCAGCATCTAAATTCTGGTTCAATTGTTTGCTCAATTAGTTTTTAGTTAAACTTGAGAAAGAAGAAGCTATTAGCTCTAAAAAAAGGTATCGCAATGTATTTAGTCACAGGCGCAACAGGATCTTTAGGACGCAGAATCGTCAGACAATTAAGAGACAATAACGAGCCTGTCAGAGCTTTTGTTCGTCTTGTTTCTCATTATGGTGAATTGGAAGATCGAGGAGCAGAAATTTTTATTGGCGACTTAAAACAAGAGCGAGATATCGTTAAAGCTTGTCGGGATATTAAATACATCATTAGTAGTCATGGCTCTGGTAGTGATGAAGTTCTAGACTATCGAGCTAATATTGATTTGATCGATCAGGCTGTGGCTAATGATGTAGAACACTTTGTCTTTATTTCTGTTTTAGGAGTTGACCGAGGTTATCAAGATTCGGCTACCTTTAAAGCTAAACGCGAAGTAGAAAAATATCTTGCTGCTAGTGGCTTAAACTATACAATTCTACGTCCTTCAGGTTTTGCTAATAATTTAATTCCCTTGGCAGAGAGATTTCGAGATACGGGAATTTATTTCTCGATTGGCGATCAGCAAAATCGCTCCTCTATAGTTAGTACCGATGATTTGGCTAAAATTGCGATCGCTTCGACTCAGATTGAGGCAGCAAAGAATCAAATTTTTGCGGTAGGAGGTCCCGATATTCTTAAAAGAGAAGATATTCCGCGGATTTTTGCGCGTTTGTTTAATCGTGAGCCAATTGTCATTAATCCACCTCTACAGTTATTTGATGGTCTGCGTGCAGGAGTAGGTTTAATTAATCCACAGTTAAATAAATCATTAGGTACATTACGGACTCTTTTGGCACATGAATTTTTCTGTACTAATGATGAGATTACGCGCCTAGAATCTGTCTTTGCTATAAAAATGGAATCATTAGAAAGTTTTCTGAATCGCTATGTCGGGCAATAATAAAACCTGAAACCAACAATTATTCAATGTTTGATGTTAAATATTTAATGCTCAATGTTAAATGTCTCAGCCAGCTATTTATCTTGCAGTAACCAGCCACGGTTTTGGTCATGCTGTGCGAACAGCAACGGTAGCCGAGAAATTGCAGCAGTTACGTCCTGACATTCCTCTAATATTTGTCACAGTTGCTCCTGAATGGTTACTTAGATCTTATGTGCCAGGGGAATTCGTTTACCGTCAGCGCGTTTTTGATGTGGGGGTAATTCAAAGTGATAGTCTGACTATGGATAAGCAAGCAACCTTGAATAAGATGCAGGGAATTATTGCTCGACAGGATAGCATTATTGCCGAAGAAGCAGATTTTATTCGTGACAATAGTGTGGGGTTAATATTAGCCGATATACCCGCCTTAGCTGTTCCTATAGCTCATGCTGCGGGTATTCCCTGCTGGATGATGAGCAACTTTGGCTGGGACTTTATTTATCATGACTGGGGAAAAGATTTCAAGGAAGTAGTGCAGTGGATAGCCAAGTATTATGGTCAAAGCGATCGCCTTTTTCGTCTGCCTTTAGCTGAACCTATGAGTGCTTTTTCGCAAATTACCGATGTTGGATTGACGGGAAGTACTCCGCGTTATGGCAAAGAAATAAAACAAAAATTTCAGCTAACAGCACCTACTGAGAAAACTGTTTTGCTGACTTTTGGCGGTTTAGGATTACAGTCAATTCCCTACCATAATTTGAAGCAATTTCCTGACTGGCAGTTTATTACCTTTGATCGTGCTGCACCAGATCTAGCAAATTTACTCAAGGTTGCAGATAATACTCTTCGTCCTTTAGATTTTATGCCTATTTGTGGACGAATAGTTTCTAAACCAGGCTATAGTACATTTTCTGAGGCACTGTGTTTAGACTTGCCTATTGTCTCTCTAACCCGCCAAGACTTTGCTGAAGCGTCAGTGTTGCTCGAAGCCATACAAGACTATTCTCAACATCAAATTATTTCTACAGAAGAGTTTTTCAAGGGAGACTGGAGCTTTTTAAATCAAGCTATGAAATATCCTAGAAAAATAGAGCGTTTAGCCAAAGATGGTGCAACTCAAATTGCCCAAGAAATCTCCAACTATTTTTCTTAAAGTTGACTTTGCAATAGTTAACCTGAGTTCGGGTTAATAAAATGAGTTAACGGAGGTAGCTATAAGCTCTAAACCATAAGCTCTAAGCTTTTTAGATTTTTCTCCAGAAGCTCTAGAGTAAAAAAGTGCGCAAAATATTATTTTTCAAATACTTTTACCATGAGGGTTTCGGCTTATCCCGAACTCAGGTTAGTTAGGATTAGAAAGCTTAAAAGCATTCAGCTTGGCAGTCACATTCAGCCATTAGCATCCCCAATCATTTAGAACCGCTGAACACTTTTACTTTAGAGATTTGATAAATGTTTAATGTTTAATGTTTAATTTATTTCCCAAGAATCAATAATTTTTTCTGCTGTTTCTAGAAATTTAGAATACTTAGCTTTTTCGGCAGTATAAATAGCAATATAGACTTGGTTGTTCTTAATCATAAATACCTCCATTTGCCTTAACTGCAATCCTCTTTCTTTACGAGAATAAACGATCATGCGAGCAGGAAACTCATCGATTTTAGTTTTGCGGTTTTCATCTATTTCGATGTTGTTTGCCCTATTTTGTTTTATCCGCTTAAAAACAGTCTGACCATACTGTTTTAAGGTAGTAGATTCAGAAGGTAAATATTCAACAGCAATAGATACCCTCTCCAAGAATAAATCAGCTTTAGTTTCTAGGGGAGAAGCAAAAACTACTACTTCACCTGTAATTGGATCGTCTAAATCTCTTTTTGACCATGCTTGAGGATATTTAAGCTTAAATTGATAATCTTTGTTTGTATAATCAATAAAGCCTTGATAAGTATTTCTGTTCATGCCAATAAATATGATTATTAAAGCAGTAACAAAAGGAAGTACTAATAGTAACCGAATGATCCCTTTGGGAAATTCAAAACGAAAACTTCTTTTTTGCCTAGTTTCTCTACTTTTAGGCAATACAGCAAAAGGCATTTCTTCGCCAGAAAATTGAGGCGATTGAGGATCGAATGCAAAAGGTGGCGGGAAGACAACTACATTTTGTTGCTCAAAATCTAGTTCGGATAGAATGATCGCAGCAGACTGATAACGTAAAGATGGTTGATTACCCACCATTTTGTTAAGGATATTAGCAAGTTTAGGGCTAATATCGGCAGAGTAACTATCAACTGATGAAGACTGCTGAACGTCTTCATCAGGGGGTGTTTTTGGCTGAATAAATTCAGAGATTTGTCCAGTTAGAGCATAAATAATTGTTTTTCCTAAAGCGTAAATATCAGTAGTAAAGTCGGGTTTCCCTTCTATCTGTTCGGGGGCTGCAAAATCTTGATTAACTATAGTTTGTAAAGGTTTATTTTTAAATAAAATAGAGTTTTTGATTCCTGCAAAATTAGTCAAAAACTTTCTACCATCTTGATGCTGAATTAAACTTGAAGGCTGAATATTTAAATGGGCTACATTCGCTTGATGAGTAAATTCGAGAATTCTTAAAATTTCTTGTAGCCATTCAATAGCTTCTGCTTGATTAATAAGAGAATGTTTTAACCTTTGCTCTAAAGTTTCACCCTCGAAAAGTTCTTGAACCAAATAAAACTGGCGATCGCATTCAAAAAAAGCCAATAGTTGAGGGATTTGTGGATGCTGGCTAATCTTCTTAAGCACATTACCTTGTTCGACAAACGCCTGAAGAACCTTTTGCCAAGACTGAGTACCTAAAACTTCACTTTTATACTGTGGCTGTAACCTTTCAATTTGACATTGAGGAGAGTTTACATCTGTCAGATCTTCGGCTGCATAAAGGGTACTAAAATCATCCTGACTTAGTTCTCGAATAATGCGATAGCGATCGCTTAATATTTTACCAACTATTGACTCCATGCAAGTCCAGCTATATTTATGATTGCAAATAAATAAAAAGTTACTACTACCGATTATAACTGGGACTTTTAGCTAGATAGTTCCTGTTCTAACTCGTCTAAACGAGCAAGTACTTCTTGACTATGAATACTAGGTCTAACTCCCAAAAAAGTCTCCCGTAAAATACCTTGAGGATCGATTAAGTAAGTGTGTCTCAAGGACATTGCTCCTAACCAAGAGCCATAATTCTTACTTACCGTACCTTTAGTATCTGCTAACAAAGGAAATTTAAGCTCCTGGGCATCGCAAAATTCGGCATGAGAATCAACATCATCAACGCTTACTCCCAAAATCTGTACGTTTCTCGCCTCATACTTTGCTAGATCTTGTTGAAAACGTCGAGCTTCAAGGGTACAGCCAGAAGTAAAATCTTGAGGATAAAAATATAGTACTACCCATTTACCCTGGTAATCTTTAAGAGAAATATTACCATCTCCCGTGTTAGTAGGTAACATAAATTCGGGTGCAGGTTCATTGAGAGGCGGTTGTTTGCCTCCCATTGCCCAGGCATTAGGCAGTATCGTTGTGCAAGAAAGTGATAAAGACAAGGCAACAGCTAGCCAAAATCGAATCGAAATCAAACGTTTCATAATCTACAAAAATATGATTTACTTAACATAAAGATTACAAGTAATGCTAAGACCATAACAAAAAATTAATATATTCAATTAATTTAAAATGGTTTTCAGGGAGAAAATATTATTCTCACTGACCAACGGTTACAGCAGGCTCCGTCCGTTTAGGGCGGAGTAATCTGTGACTTGTTAGCTTCGTCATTCTGAACCAAGCATAAGTAATAAAAATTAAGATGCAGATATTATGAGTAAAGACTTAATTGCACCTCACGGTGGTGAATTAATAGATCGTTTGGCTACCCCAGCCGAAAAAGAAGACTTTCTAGCCAAAGCCGACTCTTTACCCAGAGTTCAGTTAGACGAAAGAGCTACATCCGATCTGGTTATGATCGCCATTGGTGGATTTAGCCCCCTCAGTGGCTTTATGGGTCAAGAAGACTATATTAGCGTAGTGAAAAAAATGCGTTTAGCTAATGGTTTACCCTGGTCTGTACCCGTAACTCTCTCCGTAACTAAAGAGGTTGCCGATCCTTTAGCAGTAGATAGTTTAATTCGCTTAGATAATCCTGACGGCAAATTTATTGGAGTTTTGCAGCTAAGAGAAAAGTATAGCTACGACAAGAAGCATGAGGCAACAAACGTTTACGGCACGGAAGAAGACAAACATCCTGGAGTCAAAGTAATTTATGACCAGGGAGAAATCAATTTGGCTGGCAAAATATGGTTGCTAGAGAGAGAAGATCATCCTCAGTTTTCTAAGTATCAAATCGATCCTGCTGCCTCTAGAGCCATGTTTAAAGAAAGAAACTGGGAAACGGTAGTTGGTTTTCAAACCCGTAACCCTATTCACCGCGCTCATGAATACATTATTAAATGTGCTTTGGAAATTGTTGATGGGTTGTTTCTTCATCCTTTAGTCGGAGCAACAAAGAGTGATGACATTCCCGCTGATGTAAGAATGCGCTGCTACGAAATTATGATGGAAAACTATTTTCCTCAAGAACGAGTAATTCTAGCCATCAATCCTTCTGCCATGCGCTATGCAGGACCAAGAGAAGCCATTTTCCACGCTTTAATTCGTAAAAACTATGGCTGTACTCATTTTATTGTGGGTCGCGATCATGCTGGAGTAGGTGACTATTATGGAACCTACGATGCTCAAGAAATCTTTGGAGAATTTGCACCAGAAGAACTAGGTATTACACCTCTCAAGTTTGAACACGCCTTTTACTGCACGCGAACAGAACAGATGGCAACAGCTAAAACTAGCCCTGCAACTAAAGATGAGCGAATTCATTTATCAGGAACAAAGGTAAGAGCTATGTTAAGAGAAGGCAAAACACCTCCTCCCCAATTCTCTCGTCCAAAAGTTGCCGAAGAACTAGCAAGAGCAATGAAAGCTTCATAGCCCCTCAAAGCAAGATTCAGATAATTATGAATTACCGAGGCAAAACACTATAATTGGTTACAGGTTGAGAATACTTAAGGTAATCTTAATCTGTAACCTTTTTGATTTTAAACAATATTTAACAGCTATTACTGATAGGCTGATAGCTGATATTAAAAGCTAGTAGCCGATATGGGACTCGACCGCCGAACTTTTCTACAGCAGGCTGGATTGGCTTTGTTTACTTGGGGAGCAACCGAAGCAGGAATCTCATCTTTAGACAAAGATAGTCAATTAGCAGCCTTAGTTAAAAATTATCATCAAACTTTAGCAGAATCTACTAGTCGCAAACTGGCTTTGCTTGTGGGCATTAATCGCTATCCCGACCATGAACATCTTGATGGTTGTTTGACGGATGTTGAACTGCAACGTGAACTTTTAATTCATCGTTTTGGATTTAATCCCCAAGATATTGTTACTTTATGCGATCGCCAAGCCACCAGAGAAAATATTGAAACTGCTTTTGTCGAACACTTAGCTCAACAGGCTCAAGCTGATGATGTAGTAGTGTTTCATTTTAGTGGCTACGGTGGTCAAATTAAGATGCCTTTGTCTACCGTGGCAACAGCCAACGATATAGAAGATAATGTCGATCCCTTTAAATTAGTTAATAGTTTTGTACCTGTGGATGGAGTGCTACCTTCTCAAAAAACTTCTATTGCCAATAGCATTCTGCAAGATACTCTACTGGTATTGGCACAGTCTTTATCTACCGCCAAATGCACTTTTGTTTTAGATACTAGCTTTAACACTACTCCTAGGAGCAAACATGGTAGCCTCAAGGTGCGATCGGTGTCAGAGGTTGCCGAGAGTTCTAGTCCCCAAGAGCTGATCTTTTTAGAACAGTTACGCAGCGATTTTGCGGCTAAAGGACTTAAGCCTACTAAAAGATTATTATCTTTGCCTGGAGTTGTTCTTTCTGCCTCTAGCAATAATCAAGTGGCAGCAGAAAGACATTGGAATGGCTTTAGTACAGGACTATTTACCCACGCTTTAACTCAACATCTTTGGCATTTAACTCCCAGTAATAAGGTGCAAATAGCTCTGGCTAGAACAGCAGCTACCGTCGAGCAGACAATGGGTAGGCAACAACAACCCTCGCTCAATAGCCCTGAGAAATCGGCGATCGCTTATTATTTAGCCACTAGCGATGCTCCTAATGCCACGGGAGTTGTTAGCAAAGTCAGCAATAACATTATCGAAGTTAAACTTTTGGGTTTACCGGCAACAATTCTTGACTGTTATGGAGTTTACTCCTGTCTGCGTCTGCTATCTGCCGATGGTCTAGACGCGACCCAACTCCAAATTCAATCAAAAGCAGGCTTGGTTAGCAAAACTAAGCTTATTCAGCCAGGAGCAGTTGATCCACCGCTTCTGGGGCAGTTAGTCCGCGAAAGTATTCGGATGCTAGAGCGTAACTTAGGGATAAACTTAGCCCTAGATGTTGATATGCCGAGAATTGAACGAGTAGATGCCACTAGTGCTATTGCTAATATTTCGGGGGTTAACTCGGCAACTGCTTCGGGAGAGCAAAACGCTGATTGTCTTTTGGGTAAGATCGAGCGAATTTCAGCCAAAGAAACTAGCAATTCAAACACTGAAAATCAAACCTCTAGCTACGGTTTATATACTGCTGGAGGAGAATTAATTAGCAAAACTACAGGTGTAGATGAAGAAGCAGTTAAAATTGCTATCGATCGCCTCAAGCCACAGTTTAATAATTTGCTAGCAGCTAAATGGCTTAAGCTGACTGACAATGAATTTTCTTCAGGCTTAAAAGCAGGTGCTAACTTATCAACAGTCACAACCGAACAGCCTATCAATTTACACAGAAAGACTTTGATCGCTGAGGATGAACAATTATCAGCCGAGAAGAAGCAAATCTTTTCTGGCGATCGCTATAGTACCGAGCCAAATTATGATACCGTGCCGATTTTAATTAAAGGTTCAGATGTTCAACTTTCGTTGACTAATACTAGCGATCAATTGCTATATCTGCTTATTTTGGGAATTAATTCTGACAGTAGTATTTTTGCCCTGTATACTCCTACTAAATCGACACCAGCCGAAACCCAGACGCAATTAAAAAATCTAGAGATTGCATCCGGAGATGAACTGAAAGTCCCACCAGCAGAAGATTCTTGGAAATGGAAAGTTTCGGATTCAGTTGGTATAAATACTTTATATGCTGTTTTTTCTGTCCAACCATTTGCTAAGACCTTGACGGCTTTGGCAAACCAGCCAACCTTTAAACTAGACCAAGAACAGATATTAAACGTGACTAACCCAGTAGCTGTAGTCAATTCTTTAATGGAAGATTTGCACACTGCCAGTTCAGTCTCTCCAGAGCTTTTACCTAATGGCGATGTCTATGCCTTGGATGTTAATCACTGGGCAACCCTTAGCTTTATTTATGAAGTTGCCAATGGCTAACAATGAACAATCGGTAAGTAGGGTGGGCAAACTAAAAACGAAGTGTGTCAATACACATTAAAATTAAATTTGCCCACCTTATTGAGTAATCAGTAATCAATAAAGTGCTATATGCAATCAACTGACATAGTGATTCTGTCTAATGCACCAGGGGAAGTTATTACTTGGGTACGTCCTGTGGTTAAATGTCTGCGTCAGACTTTGGGGAATGAACAGAATCAGCAGCTAAGAATTTCGGTTTTGTTGTCTCCTTGTCCCCACAGTACAGGCAAAGAAGCAGCGATCGCTTTAAACTATTCTGAAGTAGATCGTGTACTGTCAGCCTCAGAGTTTTTTGCTTTTTTGCTCTGGGGCAAAACTCCAGACAATTGGCAATGGCACAAGCAGGGAATAGTAGTTTTTTTGGGAGGGGATCAGTTTTATACCGTTGCTGTTAGCCAACGATTGAGATACTCTAGCTTAATTTATGCTGAATGGGATGCCCGTTGGTATCGCTTCGTTAATTATTTTGCAGCCATGAACCAAAAGGTGATAGATCGAGTACCCAAATCTTATCAACACAAGTTTACTTTGGTAGGAGACTTGATGGCAGATACCGCTTTAGAAGTAAAAAATCAGTCTAGGAAATTAGACCCAGACACTATAAAAATTGGTTTGCTCGTAGGTTCAAAACCAGCTAAACTCGCTCAAGGAGTTCCTTTGTGTTTGGCGATCGCTCAAAAGATTCAGCAACAAAAGCCCCAAGCTGAATTTATCATTCCTGTTGCACCCACTCTAGATTTAATCGACTTGGGCAACTATGCTAATTTACAACAGAACCCTTTGATCTCATCTTTGGGCAATGTAGAAGGAAAATTAATTACATCGGCAGATAAAGATATTACCTATTTAGTTACTTCAGGAGGAACAAAAGTTAAACTAGTAATACAGTTTCCTGCCTATGAAACATTAGCTTCTTGTCAGCTTTGCCTGACAACTGTGGGTGCAAATACAGCCGAATTAGCTTCTTTGGGAATCCCGATGATTGTTTTGTTACCAACTCAGCAGCTAGATGCTATGCGCTCTTGGGATGGAATACCAGGAATTATGGCTAATCTACCAGGAGTAGGAACGTTTTTCGCTAAACTAACTAATTGGCTAGTACTCAAGCAAGGACGTTTGTTTGCTTGGCCCAATATCTGGGCTGGGCGAGAAATAGTTCCTGAACTAATCGGCAGGTTAAAACCTGAAGCTGTTGCTGAGTTAGTGTTAGATTATCTCGCTCATCCTGATAAACTTGAGAATATGCAGGCTAATTTAGTAGCAGCCAGAGGAAAGAGTGGTGCAGCGCAACAGATCGCAGATATAATAAAGCAAGAAATAACTAAAATTAACTAATTATAATTAGCCAAAGCTCTCTATTCGGCAATGTTACTGAGTAAAACAGCTAATTTCCTTGCCAAAGATTACCCTTCAAGGTTATATTCAGGTTAAAATTTGGTAGAGTAACGTCTCAGCAACTCCGTAGTCGCTTAGTAATTCTAGTCTAAAGAATGTAAAGTGAAATCATTGGCGATCGACAGTTTGAGAAAATCTCAAGCTTGCGCTTATGCAACTGGCAGTATCTTCTAGCGATAGCAGAGCCAAACGCTAATTTAAGGTTAATAGAATTCTAGTTGCCAAGAAATTACAACAATTGGCTATTGCTTTACTAATCTTAATAAGGTTTTAGTTATAACTATTTATTACTACTTTCGGCTAATGGATCTCCCTATAACCTTCTTCTAAAAATAGAAGTTAATAAAGTAGAAAATTAATTCTACCAGAGACAAAAAATCAACTCCCAAGCACCAGCCAAATAATTAAGACTGCTCAAACAGATATTATTCGTTAATATCTAAACGCTATAGCTACATATGTGAAATTTACCGATCTATTTTTACTGCCTACTTTCTTGAATTGAAAAACACTGAAAAATAATAAGATAAGATCGATTATTTCTTACTCAGTGAATTACATAGTTTTACGACAGGCTAATTGATAATCAGCCATCAAAATTTTTGAGGAAAATTAATGTCAAAACAGATAATTATTGCAGAACAACATCACATAGCTGCTGTTTTCTGGGAAGAACAAATACAAGAGTTAATTGTTGCCACAGGTTATCAGCAAGTAAGTGATATTTACCTGGGTACGGTAGAAAACATTATTCCTGGTATTGATGCTGCGTTTGTTAATATTGGTAATAGCGAACGTAACGGCTTTATTCACGTCACAGATTTAGGACCATTACGCCTTAAAAGAAGCGCAGCAGCTATTACTGAACTTCTAGCTCCTCAGCAAAAAGCTCTAGTTCAGGTTATGAAAGAACCTACAGGCAATAAAGGGCCAAGGCTAACTGGAAATATTACCTTACCAGGACGTTACTTGGTCTTGATGCCCTATGGAAAGGGAGTTAAACTATCTCGTCGTATCGCCGATGAAAATGAGCGTAGTCGTCTTCGCGCCTTAGCAATTTTGATTAAACCACCAGGAATGGGCATCTTGATCAGAACTGAGGCAGATGGTAAAGCCGAAGAAGCCATCATGGAAGATTTAGAATTTTTGCAAAAGCAGTGGGAATCGATTCAGTATCAGGCAAACTACGCCAAACCTCCAGCTTTACTTAATCGGGATGATGACTTTATTCAGCGTGTTTTACGGGATACATACTCGGCTGAAGTTAATACTATTGTGGTTGACTCCTCTGCTGGAGTAAAAAGAGTGAAGCAACAGTTAATGAATTGGAGTAGTGGCCGCTCACCCCAGGGTGTTTTTATTGATTATCACCGTGAACAGCAGCCAATTTTAGACTATTATCGCGTTAATGCTGCAATCAAAGAGGCTCTTAAACCAAGAGTTGAACTGCCTTCTGGAGGTTATGTCATTATTGAACCAACAGAAGCCTTGACGGTGATTGATGTGAATTCAGGTTCGTTTACTCGCTCGGCAACTGCCAGAGAGACAGTACTATGGACAAATACTGAAGCTGCTACAGAAATTGCTCGTCAGTTGCGTCTACGAAATATTGGCGGGGTGATTGTAGTTGACTTTATTGATATGGATTCCCATCGAGATAAGATCAAGCTGTTAGAACACTTTAATAAAAGCCTCAAAGGAGATAAAGCACGCCCGCAAATTGCTCAACTTTCTGAACTAGGTTTGGTAGAGCTTACTCGTAAACGTCAGGGAAAAAATATATACGAATTATTTGGTCAAACTTGTCATACTTGCGGTGGTTTAGGGCAGATAGCTCATTTACCTGGAAAATCAGAGGCAGAACCTTTAGAGACTTCTCCTGTAATTTCTCCTGCTGCGATTCGTGAACCCGTTAATAGTATTCGTTTGATTCCCTCTCCTGTAGAAAGACCAGAAAAACCAGAGTTAGTCAACAACTCAACTTCAGATCTAGGATACGATCGCAATAGTCGTCAACCAGACTTAATTAGTCATCCCAACTATCAAGAACAGGCAGGAAGTAGCAACGGTAATCGTCGTCGTCGTCGTAGTCGTCGTAACGATCTGCTGATCAAAGAAGAGTTAATTGAACAAGAAAGTTTAGAGCAAAACAACAGAGTTATTGATTTAGACAGTGAGAATAATACTGAAGAACGTAAATCTCGTTCTCAATCTCGTTCTCCTCGTAGAGATGAAGCCAGTTTAGAAAAAGTGACCATAGAAATGGATGAGATGGAACAAGAGATCTATGCCTTGATGGGTATATCTCCTCTAGTTTATGCTGACCAAGAAGCTCAAGATCCTAAATCTGTTTTAGTTTACGTCAAAAAACCTGGGGAAGAGTTAGCTGAAGAAGAAACAAAAACGCTTGTTCCTGAACAGTCAGAAGTTGAAAGAAAGCCCAAAACTAGAGTTAAGAAGACCCAGAGCCAGGATAAAGCTGAATTTGTCCCTGAACCAGAAGCTGAAGTTGAATTAGAGCCTGAAGTCGTACCAGAAGTTAAAGTTGAATTGGAGCCTGAAACTGAACCAGAAGTTAAAATCGAACCAGAACTAGAATCTGTAGCCGATGAAGAAGCTTCGACTACTGGTCGTCGTCGTCGCCGTCGTCGTTCTTCAGCCGTTAAAGAAGTTGAGGTTTAATCAGCGATCGATTTATCAAATGACCAATTATCAGTTGGCGGACAATTTTGACGATTCCTTGTTGGCAGAATTTACCTGCCCAGCTACTTTAGTTGCTGGAGTGGATGAAGTTGGCAGAGGAGCATTGTTTGGTTCGGTGGTAGCAGCATCGGTAGTTTTGCCTTTATCAGCTATCCCCAAATTAATCGCTGCTGGAGTTAAAGACAGTAAAAAGCTTTCTGCTAAAAAACGTCAAGAGCTAGTTTTGCCAATTAAGATAATTGTTGCTGGTTGGCATATTAGATATGCCAGCGTTGGTGAAATAGACAATCTTAATATATTGCAGGCTTCTTTGCTGGCTATGAACAGAAGTATATCTGGATTGCCAGTCATGCCAGATATATGTTTGGTGGATGGCAAGTTTCAGGTGCCTAATTTGTCAATTCCCCAAAAGACAGTAATTAAAGGAGACTTGCGATCGCCTGTAATTGCAGCAGCTAGTATTTTGGCTAAGGTGTGGCGAGATCGATTAGTTATCAGCTTGGCAGAAAAGTATCCAGAGTATAATCTAACTGCTAATAAAGGCTATCCTACTATTGCTCATCGTCTGGCAATCAAAGAATACGGCATTTGTGCTGAACACCGTCGCTCTTTCAAATTATGTCAATGATTTTTTAATTGCGGAGAATGACTGTAAAACTAAACATTAACTCAGATCAATTTAAAATCCGTGATCTGGAGATAACTCAGATGCAGGTGTCGCACTTGAGATGGTTTCTTGGGATGCCCAGGTGCGATAATCTTGAATTAATTGAGTTGTCAGCTTTTGTTTAATTCTAACTAAGACGCTTTTGAGCAGTTTATTCCCTGCTTTTTCTAAAAATGGTTTGGGGGTAAATATTAAAGCAGTCGGTAGCTCTACTTTTACTTCTAAATCAGCTTGACCCTCTAAGATGGTATTGCCTGCTGACTCTTGAGCAGATAAAATACCCTTGAGCTTGAGAGAAAAACGCCGATTTATGTAGTCAATTCCCTTAATTTGACAATCCTCAGATTTTAAATATACGCTGCCATCAGAACCAGACCAAACTTTAAGCACTACAATTGGCTGGAAATGATAAATTTCCATAAAGTTAATCGGTCGCATTTTCAATTCATATAAATCATCAGATATCTGCTTTATTAACTGCGGATCGGCGATCGCCTTTACCAGCCTTTTAGGTTGACGCAAATAATGCTGTATCGGAGTTTCCTCATTAGCTACTGAAATACGAACTAATTCTGAGGCGCTGAAACTGACATCCATAAGTGAAACTACTGAAATCTTTATCTTTTATTAATTTTAGGTTACATTTCTTCAAAAATTATTTATATGTCGAAAAATTCATACTATGGTTAGATCTTTGTGTCTATGTTAGAAGATGCGATCGCTATGAATCTCTCTCTTGCCTATTTAGGACCTACTGGAACTAACTCCGAAACTGCTGCCTTGGCATATGCAAAATGGCTAACTGCCCATCAGAATCAAACGGCAACTCTTTGTCCTTATCCTAGTATTGCTCTTGCCTTACAATCTGTAGTTAAAGGTGAAGTTGATTATGCAGTCGTACCAATCGAAAATTCGATAGAGGGAAGCGTTACGGTTGTTTTAGATACTCTATGGCAATCAGCAAATCTTCTGGTACATCAAGAACTGACCATCCCTATTCTTCATGGATTGTTATCTTACGCTCAATCATTAGAGCAAATCAAAACAGTTTACTCTCATCCTCAAGCTTTGGCTCAATGTCAGAAGTGGCTCGAAGAATTTTTACCCCAGGCGCAGCTAGTGCCTACTAACTCTACTACTGAGAGCATACAAAAACTCAAAGATGATTTAACCACAGCAGCAGTTTCTGCTCCTAGAGCCGCGCAATTATACCAAGTTCCCTTATTAAGACAGGATATTAAAGATCGTCCTGACAACTGCACTCGTTTTTGGATTGTCAGTTCCTATGACAGTAAGAACGGCAGCCATCTTTCTTTAGCCTTTAGTCTGCCTAAAAATGCTCCAGGAGCTTTAGTCAAAGCATTGGAAATATTTTCCCGTAGAGAAATCAACTTGAGTAAGATTGAATCTCGCCCCACTAAGCGTTATTTAGGCGAGTATATATTCTTCATTGATTTAGAAGGTAATTCTCATAATGTAGAAATTAGAGATGCCTTAAGCGATTTATCTGCCTGTACAGAGGTTCTTAAAATCTTTGGAAACTATAATATACTCGATGTAGACTAGTTCTGTCTCTACAAGCTTTTATACGCTCATTAGGTTTTTTTAAAAATCAATTATCCAAAGCATCTTTTAGTGCAGTGCGGGCTGCTAAATGATTGCGGGTAGAAGCCAAGATTTCTTGTTCTCTTTGCAAACGCTCCAAAGTGTCCTGCATTTCTAACAATGCCTGCTGTTCTGAGGCTACACCATACAAGTTGCTAGCTACCCAGTAAGATAGCTCGGTAGGCGAATTTGGTAAATCATCAGGAAGCTCTATTTTCTGACTAGTAAGCTTGGCTGATAAATGAACTACGTTTTTTAGTAATTCTTCAACTTCAGTTGCTATCGGTCTTAAGTCCTGAGTAGGTGGCTTATCGTCAATCCACTCTACTAAAGCGACACGATAAGGTTTTTCACGAACATATTCTAAAACTTTAAATCTTTGTTGCCCAAAAGTTAACATTTTCATCCGATCGTCAGGTAGTCTCTGAAAATGTAAAATTTCGGCACAGCAACCATATTCGGCAATTTCTCCTGTAGCGGGATCGATAGACAACACTCCAAAACGACGATCATTGTCCAGAATTGTGTTCATCATAATTCTGTAACGATACTCAAATATATGCAGCGGTAACGGACGGCTGGGAAACAAAACAACTTCAGGAAGGGGAAATAAGGGTAGTTCTCTGACTGCGATTGAAGAAGATGCCATCTAAACTTGTTTATATTTACAATTAGTATTGTTACTTATTCTTTACTTTAACGGATTTTTAATCAGAACGTACATACTTAAAAACCCTCCAGAGAAAATCTAAAGGGCAGAATGATTTATTTATGCTCTAAAAATCTAAATGTTAAAGTTTGACTTCGATATCAACCCCAGCAGGCAAATCCAATTTCATTAGGGCATCAATAGTCTTAGACGAAGGCTTATAGATGTCAATAATACGGCGATGAGTACGAGTTTCAAAGTGTTCGCGAGAATCTTTATCTACGTGGGGCGATCGCAATACACAATAAATTCTTCTTTTAGTGGGTAAAGGAATTGGACCAACAGCAGAAGCGTTAGTTCTGTTGGCTGTGTCTACAATTTTTTCACAGGAAGTATCAAGTAACCGTTGATCGAAGGCTTTAAGGCGAATGCGAATTTTTTGTTGTTGAATCGTTGCCATGTTGTTTAGTTGTCGAGGTACGGATGGTTAAAAAAGATTATAGCTTAAGAGTAGGTTATGAAATTTACCACTAATGCTAAATATACATAGTTATTTTCTCACAAAAACTAGGGGAGGAGACAATGTCAGTCAAGCTATCTGACTTAACAAAGGTCTACTCCCGTAGGGTTAAGGTTGTTCGTTCTATTTAGGTTGTCCTACGGACTACTTAATAATCTTTGAGACTACACCAGCACCGATAGTACGACCACCTTCACGAATCGCAAAGCGCATTCCTTGCTCAATAGCGATCGCATTAATTAGCTCTACGTTCATTTTAATGCGATCGCCAGGCATTACCATTTCCACTGCGCTGCCATCATCAGCAGTGTAGTCAGTAATCGTACCAGTTACATCAGTTGTACGAACGTAGAACTGAGGACGGTAGTTTTTAAAGAAAGGAGTATGACGACCACCTTCCTCTTTAGTTAGGACGTATACTTCTCCCTCAAATTCAGTGTGAGGAGTAATCGAACCAGGTTTAGCCAAAACCATACCTCGTTCAATGTCTTCTTTTTGTACACCACGAAGAAGTACACCTACGTTGTCCCCAGCCATACCTTGATCCAAAGTCTTTTGGAACATTTCTACGCCAGTGACAGTAGTACTGCGGGTATTTCTAATACCAATAATTTCGATAGTTTCCCCCACTTTAACCACACCACGCTCAATACGACCAGTAGCCACAGTACCACGACCTGTAATAGAGAATACATCCTCTACAGCCATCAAGAAAGGCTTATCGATCTCACGTTCGGGGGTAGGAATATAGGTGTCTACCTGCTCCATTAGATCGTAGATTTTATCAACCCAAGGGTCTTCACCTTGCTTAGTGTCAGGCTTAGCAGTCAGTGCTTCTACTGCCTTAAGAGCAGAGCCAGCAACGATGGGAATATCATCACCAGGAAAATCATATTCGCTTAATAGCTCGCGAATTTCCAATTCCACTAATTCAAGTAGCTCTTCGTCGTCTACTTGGTCTTCTTTATTCATAAATACTACCAAGCTAGGAACACCTACTTGTTTAGCCAAAAGAATGTGTTCGCGAGTTTGAGGCATAGGACCATCTGCTGCTGATACCACCAGAATACCGCCATCCATTTGCGCAGCACCAGTAATCATGTTTTTCACGTAGTCAGCGTGTCCAGGACAATCCACGTGAGCGTAGTGGCGTTTTTCTGTTTCGTATTCTACGTGAGCGGTGTTGATGGTGATGCCACGCGCTTTTTCTTCAGGAGCAGCATCAATATCTTCATATCTTCTAGCTTTGGCATTACCCGTAGCAGCCAAAGCTAGAGTAATAGCTGCTGTTAAAGTAGTTTTACCGTGGTCTACATGACCCACCGTACCGATATTAGCGTGTTCTTTATTACGTTCAAACTTTGCGCGTGCCATTAATGTACTTATTCCTTATTTAAATTAGTGTGTTCCCTTTGTTTTTAGCGATAATTACCTCTGCTTCATTGCGAGGAACATCGCTGTATTCACTGAACTCCATCGAAAATATACCGCGTCCTTGGGTTTTTGAGCGGATATCGGTAGCATAGCCAAACATTTTAGCCAAAGGAACTTGAGCATCTATTTTTGCTATGCCAGCTTCGGAGTTCATGCCTTCAATGTTGCCTCGACGAGAGTTCAAGTCTCCAATCACATCTCCTAAGAAATCTTCAGGAACTTCGACCTCAACTTTCATCATTGGCTCTAAGACCACAGGAGAAGCTTTTTTTACTGCTTCTCTGACTGCCATCGAACCAGCTACCTTGAAAGCCATTTCATTTGAGTCTACATCGTGGTATGAACCATCAACCAAAGTAACCTTGACATCTATCAGAGGATATCCTGACAAGATACCAGATTCACAGGTTTGTTTCACCCCTTGTTCAATGGCAGGAATATATTCTTTGGGAATAGTGCCACCGACAATTTTGGAGACAAACTCAAAACCACTCTTCGCTTCTGCTGGTTCAATTTCTAATACGGCATGACCATATTGACCTTTTCCGCCACTCTGCTTGATGTATTTACCTTCAGCTCGACTACTTTGACGAATCGTCTCGCGATAAGCCACTTGGGGTTTACCTACCGTAGCCTCAACATTGAACTCTCTTAACATTCTATCTACGAGAATTTCTAGATGAAGTTCTCCCATCCCTGCAATTACAGTCTGGTTAGTTTCAGGATTGGTACTGACGCGAAACGTAGGATCTTCATCAGCAAGAGCCTGTAAAGCCTTTGATAGCTTTTCTACATCACTCTTGGTTTGAGGTTCTACCGCTACAGAAATTACAGGTTCAGGAACAAATAAAGATTCTAAGATAATCGGATGTTTATCATCACACAGAGTATCCCCAGTAGCAGCCAATTTTAAACCAACAATTGCTCCCAAATCACCAGCTCTAAGCTCATCTACTTCAATACGGTCGTTAGATTTTAAAACCACTAAGCGCGAAATGCGCTCTTTTTTTTGCCTAGTGGCATTATAAACATAGCTACCTTTCTCTAAAACCCCCGAATAGACTCTGACAAAAGTCAAACGACCAAATTTATCACTGGCAATTTTAAAAGCCAAAGCCGCAAATGGTTCTTCATCGCTAGAATGCCTTACGGCTTCTTCGCCATTAGGTAGTTCACCCGTAATAGGGGGTACTTCAGTAGGAGCAGGTAAGTAATCTACTACCGCGTCTAAAAGAACTTGAACTCCTTTGTTTTTGAACGCAGAGCCACACAGCATAGGCATAATAGAACCATCAATCGTACCCTTGCGAATTGCTGCCTTAATTTCTGCTGTACTAAACTCTTCTTCCATCATGAATTTTTCGAGGAGTGCTTCGTCAGTTTCGGCAATAGATTCGATTAGCTTAGCTCTATATTCTTTGGCTTTAGCCTGTAGCTGTTCGGGGATTTCGATATTTTCTATTTCTTTTCCTAAATCGTCTTTGTAGATGATAGCTTTCATCTCAACCAAATCTACAATCCCCTCAAACTCTGCCTCGTTGCCAATAGGAATCTGAATTGGGACTGCATTGGCTTGAAGGCGATCTTTTATTTGCTCATGAACTTTGAAGAAATTTGCTCCTGTACGATCCATTTTATTGACAAAAGCAATTCTTGGCACATTGTACCTATTTGCCTGCCGCCAAACAGTCTCAGACTGGGGCTGTACACCGCCTACAGAACAAAATACAGCAATTACGCCATCAAGCACGCGCATCGAACGCTCAACTTCAATTGTGAAGTCTACGTGACCTGGGGTATCAATAATATTGACTTTATGATCTTTCCAGCTTGTAGTGATGGCGGCTGCGGTAATAGTGATTCCTCTTTCCTGTTCTTGCTGCATCCAGTCCATAGTAGCTGCGCCATCATGAACTTCCCCCATTTTGTAGGCGACGCCCGTGTAGAAAAGAATACGTTCTGTTGTTGTCGTTTTGCCCGCATCTATGTGAGCAGCAATGCCTATATTTCGCACTCGCTCAAGCGGTATAGTACGTGCCACAAGTACCTCCTTGCATCTTGCAGGATGAAATTGCTAAATGTTTACCAACGGTCACAGATTACTTCGCCTATAATTCTATACTTTTATTAAATTTTATTTAAAATCAAACTGCTTTACTATGGGGATTACCGAAAGCAGTAGGCATAGAAATATAGAAGTATTGAATTGTTTTAGCTTAAATTAAAAATAAAATAAAGCAAATCTAGCTATACGCCGTAGTATCTTTTCTTTGCTACTGAATAAATTACTAGGCTTATCTTAGTTTAATTTATCTAATCAAAGCTAAAACAACTCAGTTTATATTTACTTAATAACGGTAATGAGCAAAAGCCTTATTTGCCTCAGCCATACGATGGGTTTCATCCCTCTTTTTCATCGCTCCTCCAGTTTCATTAGCAGCATCCATAATTTCGCTGGCTAACTTACCTGACATAGTCCGAC
Organism: Waterburya sp.; assembly: GCA_965218645.1. Classification (GTDB taxonomy): domain Bacteria; phylum Cyanobacteriota; class Cyanobacteriia; order Cyanobacteriales; family Xenococcaceae; genus Waterburya. The sequence continues at coordinate 1,016,661 of OZ244627.1, forward strand.
CGCCTCTAGAACGGGAAAACTGAATTAACCAGCGCAAAGCCAAGGTCGTACCTCTACCCTGCCTTACCTCCATAGGTACTTGATATGTAGCTCCACCAACACGGCGGGCTTTAACTTCCACTAAAGGAGTCAAGTTTTTGATGGCTTGCTCAAATACTTCTATTGGTTCGTTGCCAGTTCTTTCGCCAATAATGGACATAGCATCATAAATTATACGAGATGCCAAAGACTGCTTTCCACTACGCATGATCCTTCTAATAGTCATGCTCAAAAGGCGACTATTATAAACTGGATCTGGGGGAACGGGACGTTTTTTCTTAGTTGAACGACGAGACATTTGCTTATTACTTAAGTTAAGGATTATAAATTGTGTTTTGGTCGTTTTTAATCAATAAATTAATACTACTGATTGCGACTACAAAATGACAAACTTGTTTAAACTCAAGAAACTGTTACCATTTAGGCTAATTTATTTTAAGTTTATTAAACTGAGTTTGAGATTGAGAGCAATAATAATGTTTGAACTAGATACCACTGCTCTGCTGTCCATAGAAACAAAAAAGTTTGTGATTTAGCTTCTCACTAAAAATAGCATCCTTGTCTGCAATAGCAACTCTTCAGATGAGGATGCGCTTGGTCTACTCTATTTAGCGATAAAAACATTGATACAAGCCCTAAGACTTAGGTTTTTTAGTTCCATACTTGGAGCGACTTTGAGATCTATCCTTTACGCCAGTCGTGTCTAGAGTACCACGGACTATATGGTATCTTACTCCTGGCAAGTCTTTAACCCGACCTCCGCGAATTAGCACAACCGAGTGTTCCTGTAAATTGTGTCCAATTCCTGGAATATAGGCGGTTACTTCAAACCCTGAAGTCAGACGTACTCTAGCTACTTTTCTCAGTGCTGAATTTGGTTTTTTAGGGGTAGTCGTATATACTCTAGTGCAAACTCCACGACGCTGAGGGCATTCCTTGAGAGCGGGAGATTTAGTTTTCTTTTGCGACTTAGATCTTTCGCTACGAATTAGTTGCTGAATAGTGGGCATGAGTTATTAGCTTGTGTGGTTTCAAATCCTCTTAAATTTATTGATGTCACAGATTGCTCCGCCGCGTCCGACAAGAAAGCCTGGGGCTGCCCCAGGCGAAGTGGACTTCTAAACGGACGGAGCCTGCTGTGACCGTTCGTCAAAATAAGCTAACAGAGTAGCAGACAAATTATAATACTAGTTTAAAATGTATTCCTCTGTCAATCTTAAATATAGCATTATCGTTAGCTCGTGATTATGAGCATAACAGAAACAATATTGGGCTTGGTTGATATCTTATTTTTCTTTAGTAATAGCAAAAGATATGCCACAACCACAAATATTTTTGGCTTTGGGATTATGAAATCTAAATCCGCCTCCCATAAGATCCTCAGAATAGTCTAATTTTAGATTTCCAATATATTTCCAAGAATTGGCATCGACTAATACTGTGATATTTCCAACTTCTAAAACCTGTTCTTGAGATGAACTGGGAACATGAGTATCCTCTAGTCTTAGCTGGTAATACCAACCAGAACAGCCCCCTGGACTAACAGATAGTCGCAAAAAACTGTTTGTTGTTTCTCTATTCAGTTGGATTCGCTGTATTTCTTTGACTGCAGATGGACTAATATCAACCATGAAAATGCTTTGCTTATCACGCCTTAATCTTTAGATTATGCTACAGCAAAACACTTTCACCGCTCTAATTTACGTAGCTTTAATAAAAAGAAATCTTTAATTTTAGTTAAAATTATCTATGAGGCAAAATAAAGATTTACTATTGACGAGCATAATCATCACTAAAACGAATAATGTCATCTTCGCCTAGATATTGACCATTCTGAACTTCGATTAAAACTAGCTTGATTACGCCAGGATTTTCCAATCGATGAGTGGTACATTGGGGTACATATGTAGATTGATTGCTACTTAGAATCATTTCTTGATCGCCACAGCTAACTTTTGCCGTACCAGAAACTACAATCCAATGTTCACTTCTATGGTGGTGCATTTGCGAGCTTAAGCGATGACCAGGATTAACTTCTATTCTTTTAATTTTATATCCTGATCCTTCTTCTAAAGTGGTGAAAGAACCCCAGGGACGAATTTCGGTGGCAGTAATTCCCAATGAACTTTGAGGACTGGCGATCGCTTTGGCTTGCTTATTTAGGAGGGACTTGATTTCAGTTGATTGAGGCATAATAAATAAATTTGGTGACAACTAATATTATAGATATGAACTTAATTTAAATTTGGGCGAGAAATTAAACCTAACTGACTTGTTTTTCAACTAAGCTTGCTTGTTTAATCTGATCAAAAGATAACAAACAATCAACCAAAATCTTAGTAACTTATTGAAGCTATCAAGGTATCTATACCAAATCTTCATATAGTCCCCTGGAAAAAATCGAAAAATTACCAGTGAACTTTATTTTAAATTTATACTCGATCCTAAATTAGGATTAGCGATCGCTTGGCGCAAGAAATCTAATTTGGATCTATACCCATAAAATTTATATTTCTGAGTTATGAAAAAAAGTGAGCCTTAAAAAAATAAGAATTTCAGTTAATATTCAAAAACACGCTAATGCTTTTCTTGAGTAAATTAGCGAGACGCGATAAGCTTAGGGCATGACTTCGTTACGCATTGCTGCGCTTTGGGCAAAAAAAATCTGAACTCAAATTACTTAATATTTAATTGCTTCAAAGATATAGCCCTACAATTTTTCGTAATTTCCGTGCTTTGTGTAACCAAATATTATTAAAATTATAAGTATCAAAAAGATTTACGCTCTTATTATACTGACTCGATAATGAATGCACAAAAGTGACCAAATCGAACTTTTGCATATTAAAGCTTAAAGATATTACGTAGCGGTTAGTTACGAGTTATTAGTAGTTAGTTTAGATTATCTGGAATATTCTGATAATTAGTTTAGCTACTTATTTATCCAATTTCACAGCTATTAAAAGCTAGTTTGTAATATTTTATACCGATAAAGTAAGATATCCATTTGTATTCTGTAAATATCTAAACGTGCATCATTTTTATCAGTATTTAATCAATTTTTATATCTTTAGCTTTAAAAACAAAATAGAAATAGCAATCAACTGTTTAAAAGTTATCTAAAATAATCTATTACATTTGTATGAGCAAGCAAAAAATGGAATCAAAAAAAGCAATAGGTAGTAATGCGCATCAATCTCTACCATCTAACAAGCTAGCAAAAAAACCTTTTCAGGGTCAACGTTGGTTAGTAGAAGAAAGAGATGCTTGCGGCGTGGGGTTTATTGCCTACCAAGATGGTCGGCAAAGCAATAAGCTTGTTGTACAAGCTCTTAAAGCTTTAGGATGTATGGAGCATCGAGGAGGATGCAGTGCTGATCGCGATTCTGGAGACGGTGCGGGGGTAATGACTTCCTTACCTCTAAAATTATTTGCTGCTTGGTTTACGGAACATAATATTTCTCAGCCACCAGAAGAAGCTTGGGGAGTAGGAATGGTGTTTTTACCTCAAGAGCAAAAACAAGCAAATGAGTTGAAAAAGTTTATTGAAGAAACGGTAGAGGGTGAGAATCTAACTGTATTGGGTTGGCGGAAAGTCCCAGTAAATCCAGGCATTTTAGGAGAACAGGCAAGAGCCTATCAGCCTCATATTGAGCAAATTATCGTTAGTTCGCCAGACAATTTAACGGGGGATGATTTAGAGCGAAAATTATACGTAGCGCGATCGCGCGTGGGCAAAAGACTATCGGATGATTTTTATATCTGCTCTTTTTCCTGCCGTACCGTTGTCTATAAAGGCATGGTGCGATCGGTTATTTTAGGTGAATTTTATCAGGATTTAGCCAACCCAGATTACGAAAGTACCTTTGCGGTTTATCATCGTCGCTTCAGCACGAATACAATGCCCAAATGGCCCTTTGCTCAACCAATGCGGATGTTGGGTCACAATGGCGAAATAAACACCCTCTTGGGCAATATTAACTGGATGTCCAATCGGGAGAAAGAACTAATTTCTAACTCTGGCGACGCATCTTTACCTGGTTGGACTCAAGATGAGATCGAAGGATTAACGCCTATTGTTAATAATGACAACAGTGACTCCTATAATTTAGATAGTGTGATGGAACTGCTGGTGCGAACTGGTCGCAGCATTCCTGAAGCAACCATGATTCTAGTTCCAGAGGCATATAAGAATCAACCATCCCTTAAAGAATATCCCGAAATAGTTGATTTTTATGAATACCACAGTGGACAACAAGAACCTTGGGATGGTCCTGCACTATTAGTTTTTAGTGATGGTAAAACCGTTGGTGCAGCTTTGGATCGTAATGGATTACGCCCTGCTCGCTACACTATTACTAGAGATGGCTATGTGGTCGTTGGCTCAGAGACAGGCGTTGTAGATTTGCCCGATGAGGAAATAGTTGAAAAAGGCAGATTAGGTCCTGGTCAAACTATTGTGGTCGATCTGCAAACAAAAGAAGTATTGCGCAATTGGCAGGTGAAAAACCGTGTTGCTAAAGCGAATCCTTATGGAGCGTGGATACAGCAACATCGCCAGTCCATTGAACCTCAAAACTTTGGGACTGAAAACCGAATAACTCCCTTAGAACTATTACAGCGACAAACTGCCTTTGGCTATACAGCCGAAGATCTGGAGTTAATTATCCAATCAATGGCAATTAACGGCAAAGAGCCGACTTTTTGTATGGGAGATGATATTCCTTTGGCGGTGCTTTCAGATAAGCCAAGGCTACTCTATGACTACTTTAAACAAAGATTTGCTCAGGTGACCAATCCAGCGATCGATCCTTTGCGAGAAAGCCTAGTCATGTCTTTGTCGATGCAGCTAGGAGGCAAAGGAAATCTGCTCAACTTAAAAGCTGAAGATGCTAGACTGCTGCAGTTAGAATCTCCTGTGCTAAATGATGAAGAATTAGCTAGTATCAAGGCTTCGGGCTTTAAAACTCAAGAATTATCCACACTGTATAAAATTTCTACAGGACCTAATGGATTAAAAGAGGCGGTAAACCAGCTTTGTCAAGATGCTACTGCCACGGTGCAGGCTGGAGTGGAAATAATTGTTTTAAGCGATCGCTCTAAGGCACAAAGCATTGGCACAGAATATAGCTATATTCCTCCTTTACTGGCTATAGGTGCAGTGCATCATCACTTGATTCGTCAAGGACTGCGTTTGAGAACCTCTTTAATAGCAGATACTGCTCAATGCTGGAGTACTCATCACTTTGCTTGCTTGATTAGTTATGGTGCTTCAGCAATCTGTCCTTACCTAGCTTTAGAGAGCGTGCGTCAATGGTGTAATGATCCTAAGACGCAAAAATTAATGCAGAATGAGCGGATTGAGTCTGTAAGTTTAGACAAAGCTCAAAAAAATTATCGTAAGTCTATTGAAGCAGGGTTACTCAAGATTCTCTCAAAAATGGGAATTTCTTTGCTGTCTTCTTATCATGGAGCGCAAATATTTGAAGCCTTGGGTTTAGGGGTAGATTTAGTTGACTTAGCTTTTGCTGGTACAACTTCTCGTTTAGGCGGTTTAACTGTTGCAGAATTGGCTCAGGAGGTTATTGCTTTCCACCACAAAGCTTTTCCAGAAATTCACGGTAAAAAGCTAGAGAACTACGGCTTTGTTAAGTACAAAAAAGGTGGAGAATATCACATGAACTCCCCTGAAATGTCCAAGGCATTGCATCAAGCTGTAGCCAGTAGAGATTATGACCACTACGAGCTTTATAAAAAACATCTTCATGGACGACCTGCAACGGCATTACGGGATTTATTGGACTTTAAACCAGACCGTAAATCTATTCCCATTGAAGAAGTCGAATCAGTAGAAAGTATTGTCAAACGCTTTTGTACTGGAGGAATGTCTTTAGGTTCTTTATCACGGGAAGCTCATGAAACTTTAGCCATAGCTATGAATCGAATTGGCGGAAAGTCTAATTCAGGAGAAGGAGGAGAAGATTCTGTTCGCTTTAAAGTTTTAAGTGATGTAAGCGAGGGTAAGTCTCCTACTCTGCCTCATCTTAATGGCTTGCAAAACGGCGATATTGCAAGCTCTGCAATCAAACAGGTCGCATCAGGACGTTTTGGAGTTACTCCTGAATATTTGATGAGCGCTAAACAACTGGAAATCAAGCTAGCTCAGGGTGCAAAACCAGGAGAAGGGGGACAGTTACCAGGGAAAAAAGTCAGTCCTTATATTGCTTCTCTGCGTCGTTCTAAACCTGGAGTAACTTTAATCTCTCCTCCACCGCACCATGATATTTATTCTATTGAGGATTTAGCGCAGTTAATTTTTGATTTGCATCAAGTTAACCCTAAGGCTAAAGTTTCGGTCAAATTAGTGGCAGAAATAGGTATTGGCACGATCGCAGCAGGGGTAGCCAAAGCTAATGCTGATGTAATCCAAATCTCAGGACACGATGGAGGTACTGGAGCATCACCTCTTAGCTCGATTAAGCACGCAGGGGTATCTTGGGAATTAGGACTAACAGAGGTACACCGAGTGCTGCTACAGAATCAACTGCGCGATCGCGTTTTATTACGGGCTGATGGTGGCTTAAAAACTGGCTGGGATGTGATTATGGCTGCGCTGATGGGAGCAGAAGAATACGGCTTTGGTTCAATTGCGATGATTGCCGAAGGCTGCATTATGGCAAGAGTTTGTCACATGAACACCTGTCCTGTGGGCGTGGCAACTCAACAGCAGCACTTAAGAGATCGCTTTAAAGGCATACCTGAAAACGTAGTTAATTTCTTCTACTTTGTAGCTGAAGAAGTAAGACAGTTGTTGGCAAAATTAGGCTATCGCAATTTAGAAGAAATTATTGGGCGTACTGATTTACTGGTTCAAAACTCTGAAGTTGAAATTGCTAAAACCAATGGTTTAGACTTAAGCTGTTTAATTGATTTACCAAATGTTACAGCCGATCGTAGCTGGCTAAAGCATGAGGAGGTTCATACCAATGGCAAAGTGTTAGATGAGGAAATCTTAGCCGATGATAGAGTGGCTGAGGCGATCGCCAATCAAGGTCAGATTACTAAAGACGTAACTATCATCAACACCGATCGTAGCGTAGGCGGGAGAATATCAGGTGCGATCGCCTCAAAATATGGCAACAGCGGTTTTGAGGGAGAAATCACTTTAATATTCAAAGGTTCTGCTGGTCAAAGCTTTGGAGCATTTAATTTACCAGGAATGAAGATGATAATCTCTGGTGAAGCTAACGACTATGTTGGCAAAGGAATGCACGGGGGCGAAATTATTATTGCTCCCCATACTAAATCTACCTACGATGCTGCAACCAACGTAATTGTTGGTAATACCTGTCTCTACGGAGCAACTGGTGGTGCGTTATATGCCAATGGACGGGCTGGAGAAAGATTTGCGGTGCGAAATTCTCTAGCTAAAGCAGTCATAGAAGGGGCTGGCGATCACTGTTGTGAATACATGACAGGCGGTTTAGTAGTGGTCTTAGGTGAAGTAGGGCGCAACGTTGGTGCGGGTATGACTGGTGGATTAGGTTATTTCTTGGATGAAAATAACCTTTTTCCTGATAAAGTTAATCCCGAAATCGTCAAAATTCAAAGAGTTAATTCTCCCGCAGGAGAAAAACAATTAAAAGAGATGATTCAAAAGCACGTTGAGAAAACTGGCAGTCCCAAAGGAAAAACTATTCTAGCTGATTGGGATAATTATTTAGGTCAATTTTGGCAGGTAGTCCCTCCATCAGAAGTAGATAGTTCAGAAAGTGCAACAGAAACCAAGACTTTAACCTCTGTATAGTTTACATTGATCGTTAAATACCTTAGGTTTTTTAATAGTTAAGGGTGATTGTCAGTTTAACTGCGATCGCCCTTTTTGATATTTTGCTCAAGCACCGACTTTTGGTAAACAATTGTTTGATTTTAGCTTTAAGCTTGAAAAGTTTTAATAATCCTGCTACAAGTTAAAACATAAAACTTAAGCGTATTTTTAAGACAATATCTTCAGCGTAGTTTACTTTTTAAATATCATTGTTAAATTAATAGTTTATTTTTATGACAAATCCATCTCCTCAAGATCCGCAAAACCCGATTCCAGAACGCAGAAGGAGACCTGCCTCTGGTGTAACTTTTGATGAAATGATCGGCATAATTGTCGCCTTCACAACTATTGGAGCAATATTATTTTGGTCGCTAGGCGGAAAAAAAGGCGGTCTTGCCAATTTTGGTGGTTTAGGCGCAGGTAATAGCTTATTTTCTGACTCTAGTAATACCTCAACTGGTTTTGGTTCAAACAAAAAATCCGATACTAACGCTAGCATGACAAAATCTGATGAGCGAGAAATAATCAATAAATTGCGTCAGTCAAAATCACCTGTTGCTTTTGTTCCTCCATCCCAAGAACTTAATTTACCTCCTGGAGTCAAAAAGCAACCTTATCAGCTTGATTCTGGAGCAAAGCTAGTTCCTTTAGCTGGAATTGCTTCTCTCCCCGCCCTTACAACCAAACCCGAGCAAAATAAAAACAATATTGCTACTCAAGCTCCTGCCAAGAAAAAGCCACAGGCACCTGTTTTCACTGAAGCTCCTGCCAAGAAAAAGCCACAGGCAATCGTTCCCATTGGAATGCCTAAAGATATCACTAAGAAAGATTGGATTTATCCGTTTGTAAAGCAGATGAATGATAATGGATTAGCTAGAGCCTTAACAGGGGATAAAAACTTTGAACCAAATAAGCTGATTACTAGAGCTAGTATGGCTACTTTAATTAGCCGAGCTTTTGATATGCAGCCTGAAACTCAAGGAATTAAAAAATTTAATGATGTAAGTAATGGAAATGACATCGCAATCGATATTGATAAAGCAGTTCGCCTTGGCTTTATGAAAGGCTATTCTAAAAATACGTTTCGTCCTTTAGAAAATATCCCTCGCTATCAGGTATTAGTTGCTCTAGCAACTGGATTGGGTTTAAAACCGTCTCAAAACGCTAACCAAGCTCTCCAAAAGCTTAAAGGTAGTGAAAATCTCCCTGATTGGGCAAAAGAACAGGTAGCTGCTGCTTATGAAACAAACTTAATTGTTAATCGTCCTAGTTTTGGTGAAGATTCTCTTATGCCCAACAAATCAGCAACTCGCGGTGAAGTTGCGGCTATGCTTCACCAAGCTTTAGTCCAACAAGGGAAACTCAAACCTTTGGAGTCTAAATATATTCTTAAACCGTAAAATTTATTGTGTATTGCGATCGCATCTTTACTTCAGAACTCTATTTTCAAGCTATGGCTAGTAGTTATATCTGAGCCATGATGATAGTTTTGCCAACTGATAACCATAGCCCCTAGAGTAATCTATGGGGTTTTTTATTATTTGATTCTTAAATACTTATGTCTGCTCCTCCGATTCAATGGTATCCAGGTCATATTGCCAAAGCCGAAAGGCAACTAAAAGAACAGCTAAAGAAAGTTGATGTAGTCTTAGAAATACTAGATGCCAGAATTCCTTTGGCTTCTCATCATCCTCAAATCGATAGCTGGATCGGCAATAAACCGCGAATTGTAGTCTTAAATCGCCTGGACATGATTCCTGAATCAGCACAACAGGATTGGACAAGATGGTTTCAAGCACAAGAAAAACAACCATTTTTTACTAATGCCAAACAGGGAAAGGGGATCGAAGCCATTAAAAGTGCTGCTCAAAAAGCAGGTGTGGCAACAAATCAGCGACGGTGTGATCGCGGTATGCGTCCTCGTCCTGTGCGCGCGGTGGTAATTGGCTTTCCCAACGTGGGTAAGTCTGCTTTGATTAATCGTCTAGTAGGTCAAAAAATTGTAGTTAGCCAGCGTCGTGCAGGGGTAACGCGCCAATTACGCTGGGTAAAAATTTCTGATGAAATTGAACTATTAGATGCCCCTGGAGTAATTCCCTGGCGATTAGAAAATCAGCAGGATGCGATAAAGCTGGCTATTTGTGAAGATATTGGTGAGGCTTCCTATGACAATCAAGTTGTAGCAGCAGCAGCAGTAGATTTACTCTTAAACTTAGGCTGGGAAAAAGCATTGCAATCTCGCTTCAATTTTGAGCCTACAGGAATGACAGGAGAAGCTTTTATTCAGTCGGTGAGCGATCGCTCCTTCAAGGGAGACAAAGAAAGAGTCGCCCGCCAAATACTATATGATTTTCGTACAGGTAACATGGGGCAGATTTCCTTGGAGTTACCTCCTTTCAGGGAGTAGTTAGGGGCGGTTCGCGAACCGCCCGTACGGGAGTAGGGAGTAGTGAAATATAGACGGTTATTTTTGTTAGTGCTGCTGATATTTTGGCTAGGGTTTACAACCGTGGCAGATGCTTCGATGTGTGGCGATCGCAATGGACATCAAGTATGTATTCTTAAGCTCAAGCGTAGTGCTAAAAACTACTGGGAATATCGAGCCAAGGTTAGTATTGACGGACAAAAGCAAACGGACAAAGAGATCTATAACTGTCGCGATCGCACTTTGACCCGTAAAGGTAAATATCCCATCCCTTTCCAAGCTAATAGCCCAGGGGAACTTGTCTGTAATCTGTTTCAGAAATACTAAAATAATAAATAAATATTAAATAAATATATTAATTAAGCAAAATGGAAGCGATCGTCGAAGGCATGACTTTCCCCTTTACTATTCCTCAAGGATTCCGCATCACTCCAGAACAGTTTGAGCAGTTAGCTGATATAGAACAACTAGCAAGATTGGAGTTAACCGAGAATGGAGAATTAATTGTCATGAGTCCTACGGGTGGAACAGCAGGCAGAAAAAATAGTTGGCTGACTCAAAAATTGAGAAACTGGGTAGATAAAAATGGTCAAGGAGAAGTATTTGATTCCTCTACTGTATTTGTTTTGCCTAGTGGCGCACGAAGAAGCCCTGACGTTAGCTGGATTAAACTAGAAAAATGGAATCAATTGACTCAAGCACAGCAAGACGGATTTCCCTCTATTGCTCCTGACTTTGTAATTGAGCTTGTGAGTCCGAGCGATCTCAAAAATCAGCGATATAAGGACTTACAGGCAAAGATGACGAGCGACCCCGCGCCGTCTTACGGCGCAAGACAAAGGCTTTAGCCGCATGTACGCGCGAGGATGAAAGAGTATTTAGACAATGGAGTTAAGTTAGGCTGGTTAATTGAGCCATCGGCTAAAACTGTGGAAATATACCGCTTAGGAAAACCCGTAGAAATATCAAACAATCCGCCAGCTTTATTTGCAGAAGACGTACTACCAGGATTTACTTTAGATTTAACTGAAATTTTTGCTGCTTAATTGACTAAATTAGTAATCAAATCAAATAATCTAGCTAGAGAGCGATCGCTATTCCAGTTGTCCATTTTCTTGATATAGTTTTCTCGATTACTATAAACATTTTGAATTGTGTTCAACAAGCTATCTTTAGTTAAGTTTTCTTCTAAAATCACTTCGGCATATCCCTGTTTTTCAAAGACTTTAGCATTGTCAATCTGATCGCCACGACTAGACTTTTTCGGCAGAGGAATTAAAATCATCGGTTTTTGAAGAGCTAGAAATTCAAAGAGAAAATTAGAGCCAGCGCGAGAAATAACCAGATCTGCTAAACACATTAAATCTGCCAGCTCATTAGCTACATATTCAAATTGCTTATAGCCTTGGTGTTCTAAACTTTGATCTATATTGCTCTTGCCACAAATATGAATAATTTGAAATTCTTGAAGCAATTTATTGAGCAGTGAACGTACTGTTTGATTAATATATACAGAGCCAAGACTACCACCAGTAACTAGAATTACTGGTTTAGTAGAATCAAATTGGCAAAAAGTTCTGCCTCTTTCGCGATCGCCTTCTTTTAGCTCAGGACGTACTATGGCACCGATAAATTCTCCTTTATTTTTGGGTAAATGCTGCAAAGTCTCAGGGAATGTAGTGCAAATTTTCTGAGCAAAATTCATATTAATACGGTTTGCCAATCCTGGTGTCAAGTCGGACTCATGGGTAATCACGGGTACATTGTTTAATCGACTACTCAGCACTACAGGAACAGAAACAAAACCACCTTTAGAAAAAACAATCTTCGGTTGTTCGTGGTGAATAATTTTATATGCTTCAATGATGCCTTTTAGTACGCGAAAAACATCGCTAAAGTTTTGTCTGTCAAAGTAGCGTCGCAGTTTACCTGTGGGAATTGCGTGATAAGTAACTTCAGGAAAATTAGCAATGAGTTCCCGTTCCATTCCTGCAAAAGAGCCAATATATACAACTTCCCATCCAGACTGAATTAATAGAGGAATCAAAGCCAAATTGACCGTAATATGTCCAGCAGAACCGCCACCTGTGAGTAAAATCTTGTTCTTCACTATTTATCTATTTACTATTTATTTAAACAGCCGATCTTGATTTCCTATCATAGTTAATCAACAAACAATATAAAATCTTCATCCCCCATCCCTCATCCCTTCATAGTGTATGCTGCCTCAAAGAGTTAATAAAAACAAAAAATAAATGCCGATTACAACAGATAAAATCCAGGTGGGTAAGTTTCAGTGGTTTTATCGTCAAACTGAATTGCAAAGCGATCGCAAGACCGTACTTTTCTTACATGGCGTACCGTCTCATAGCTACACCTGGCGACAGATTATGTCCTTATTAGCGGATGAAAATATTCCTAGTATTGCTCCAGATTGGCTCGGCTGCGGATTTTCCGACAAACCCAATCAAAAATATTTTAGCTATACTCCTGAAGCATTTTTAACAGGATTAAGTGAATTAATTGCTCTTTTAAAACTAGAAAAATTTTATTTGGTTGTGCAAGGATTTCTTAGTTCAGTTGGATTGCAGTATGCGCTGCAAAATCCTGAGCAAATTGAAGGGTTAATTATTCTTAATACTCCTATTACTTCAAGTGCTAAACTTCCTTGGCTGATGAAGCAGTTGAGTTTACCCCTAGTAGGAGACATGATGACTCAAGATCCACTTTTAGTCGATCGCACCATCGAGAAAGGCAGTGGCTTTGTAGTCGCCGATCAAGATCTTGATGTGTTGCGTAAACCCTTCTTACAAAGTTCAGACGTGGGTAGATCTCTAATGGCAATTCTCAAAAAGCTAGAGCTAGATCGAACCATGCCAGAAATCGAAGCTGGTCTGAGTCAATGGTCACAACCAACCTTGATAATTTGGGGGACAGCCGATAAATGGCTGGATATTGCTGATGCTCAGAAACTAGCTGCTGCTAACTCCAATATTACTTTAATCGAATTGCCAGAAGCCAAGCATTATCCTCAAGAACATTGGGCATCAGACATTGCTAAAGAAATTGTGCAGTTTTTTCGCCGTAAAGTTTTTTAAGATGCAGGTTTCCTGAGAAACCCCACAACAGTTAAATTAATAAGTTGGCACATTGCCAAATAAACAAACCACCGCGCTGGGAATTGTATTTGCTGTTTTATCGTCGAGCATCAAAAGCCTAAAGCCACCGTATCCACCTCTAGGAAGATTAACACACGAAAAATAGGTGTCTTTAAGACTGTAATAAATACCCCATTCACGATAACCTTTTGGACGTGCCTGCCAATGAATTAAATAAAAATCGCCTTTCAATTCAAATTTACTAATCACGGGATTAAAATTGAGCATTAGTTCGCTATTAGCCACGCCAGGAGTGATTATTTTGAATTTGGCTTTAGATATATGCTGGACGATTTTCATTCTGCTTCTATTGCTTCGGTTAACTGTTTAGTTGATTGGTTAACCTCAGCCTGTACCTGATTGATTACGGCGTTTGATTCGCTTAATTGCTGCTTAATTGCTGCTTTTTTAGCAGGAGCGATCGGCAAACGTTCGGCACTTTTTTCTAATGTGTCCGACACTTTTTGCACATCTAATAACGCACCGCCAACGGCTAACTTGTACTGTGCCAACTCCAATTCAAAAACTTTTGCCCGCGAAATACTCCATGACGTGCCAATGCTAAGAACGGCGATCGCAAAACCTAATTGATTCCAAAACCATTTAGAAGCCAGCATTTTTTCTCTTACCACCGCGCGCGGTTTCCCCTCCAGTCAATGTGGACAAAGTTGTAATAGCAGTGGATACCGCCTGAGTTGTGCGTTGGTTCGAGCAAGTTGTAAATTTGCTTTGGAGACAAATAATTAGAGCGCAGATCTATCGCATCACCATATTGATGACGCGAATACTTGCTACCGCCAACGTCACGATTAACAGAACTCGGTCTATACCAGCTATTGATAAGTATTGGTCTATCGCCAAGGATGTCTCTAACCGCATCTAATTTAATAGCTGTAGCGACAATATTTTTATAAATCGTCTCTGTATCTATGATTAATTTGCCGTCAATCCATAGATCTTCAAGGTGGCGAGTGCAATTTTTAGTCACTTCACCCCATGTAAAGTGAGAGTTGGGATAAATAGGCGTGGAGCTATAAACGGATTTACCAGAGGGAATAAGCATAAAAATTACAAAGTTATATAGCTCAATGTGTAGACGGGTTGCCAATAAATCAAAATTTGCGATGCCGTAGATTTAGACTTGATTTCTAAAGTGATCGCAGGATTGATAATCGCTCCTTCGGGGAAACGAAAGGGTATGTCGGTACCACTAAATAGCCATTCAGCTATTTTTGTCGTTCCTTGTAGCAGTCGAAAAGTAACCTCGCTTTTTGTGCCATCGAGTGTAAAAGGATAGAGCGATCGCAATTGGATATCACTATTTATTCCCTTGGCACTAGGTAAGATGTTCTTTGTTTGATTAGCTGCGAAAGCTCCAAAATTGATAATCCCGTAGCTTTGAACGCGCATACCAAATAAAAAGCGATCGTCTGCTGCTGCTGCACCTTTGATGTTGTGGGCTAAATATTCTTGATTACCGTAAGTTTGTTTTGCTGTGTCAAGTTGATAGGGCATTACTGTAAGTAAAAGAATTGTTGTTGAGCCGTTGTAGGAGCAGAGGCTGGCACTGGTTGACCAACCGCATCAAGAATCTGCTGTAACGTAGCTTGCATAGTCGTTAGAGTATTTTGTATGGCATCGTTTTGAGTTTTTAGCTGACATAAATTACAGTCGGGAGAAACGGCGATCGCATATAGATATGTCGTGTCGCTAGCTAAAAAAAGCAAAGCCATTTCTAAATTAGTGTTTTGATACTCAATTGGAATAAGACTTGCAGTTTCGGTGTCGGTAACGTTTAGCAAAATTGATTGTTCTTCAATCTTGCCCAAAGGCACGTTACGCACCGTTTCGCCGATTATTCCTGGTAGATAAACCTGAAGATAAACATCTATTTCTAATTCAGCATTGAGCGTTGGAGCTTCAATAAAAAACATTGTTGCCCCTACAAAACGTGATGATAGATTAGGACTGACAGGATCTAAATTACCGCTAAATACTAGTTGAGTAGCCACCTTTGATTAATGTTTCTCCCTGGTAGTCGCCACAAATAACCTGTGGCTGAACCAAAATTTCTTCAGCATGATCGATCAGCAAAGGATCCCCAGGACTATAGGGAATTTTGGCTTTTAGCTGACGATCGCCAACGTAAGCTAGTACGTGACGCAAACCCTGAGATGTTCCCGTAACTTTTTCCGAAAAATTAACTATTCTGTTTCTAAAAAGTTGGGTTGTTGGCGTATCTTCAGTTATCCCATCAGGATTTAAATAACTGCGATGGCGTTTAATGATTTGGCGATGGCGATCGTCGTCATAGATAAACTTGTACGAAAAATATTTACGACTAGACATTTTCGAGCATTTTTTTTAGACGACCATATTTAAGTCTTTCACCCACAAATTCAAAGGCTGCAACCTGAGTATTTGCCGTCAAATGGTCAAATAAAGCCTCATCAAATGGAATAGGGTAATTAACTCTAAACTGTCCGCCATCGCTGGCAAAAAGCACCACGGAACGCAAAGTTAATCCTTCTACACCACAAGAATTTTTTAGCTCAAACAAGTTATTTGTAACCGTATCTGGCAATAATTTAAGTGGATTAACATTGCTGGTGACATCGTTAATCTGCACCGTATATAAAGCTAGAAACGGATAAGCTCTACCTAGATCTGTACGATATTCGCGCCATACCCTAACCATCTAAGCCAACAACTTATGAACGCGATCGTAAGATTCGCCCTGATAGCCAATACAATACAGTCCTGGCAATGCAGCAGCACTCGTACCACAGGCTTTAATGTCTGCATTTGCACTTTTGGCAACTGGTAACTGGATAATCTCCGACTGTGTAGATTCTGCGTTGCTAGCAACATCAAACTTAGTGGCAAATGTTAAAAGGTATCGCCTGTGTTTTCTAGGGTTGCGTCTACCGTTACCACAGTTGAGCAAGTCTAACAATCCATCAGTACAACCAGCCCAAGCAGCCCCAAGTTGAGCAGCGGGTTCATTTGTATCTTTTTCTGTGATCGAGCGCACTGACTGAACCGAAGTATTACCAAAATCATTGGCATAATTAATCACGCCAGAAATAAAGTTTTGCTTGAGCGAACCATCGACGGCGCGGTGTGATTTGGCTATTGTCCCCGTGTAGTTAAGGGCAAGCTCATCATTTAAATTGTTAAAAATTTCGCCTAACAGCTTCACACAAACTACATTGTTGTTTTCTGCACCACCGTTTAAAACAGTCCTGATGTTTGTAGCAACGGTGATAATGTTGGCGCGAATAGGAACAACAATACTCATTGTGTTTCCAGATTGACGGATAAAAACCAATTTACGGAATCTGCCCGAAGCGTTGCCATCGCTACAGGGGACAGGATCGTCTGATATTGTTCCCCCCACGGCGTTAACAATCACCGCAGCTTGAGCTAGATCCATATCAGGCGGTAAAACAAATGTGCCACGATAAGATAGCTCTGTACCTATATCGCTAATATAACCAGTTGGTGCAGCACCATCACCACTAGCTGCAATTTGGTAAGAGATAACCGTTTTAGGCATAACAATAAAATAAACTTGTAAAGTATGCCTACTCTAACTTTTGACTGATGCGAGTCAGACATTTATCGGTGGTTAACCTTTAAGGGTTAACCACTAAATCACTATTGTCCGCATCAAAAAATAATTGTTCTAAATTAAGATATTCAAGTAACTCATCAATACAGTAGGGATTAGCAGCTACCCACCAAATATGATGACGGCGAAAACCGATAAGCAGCTTAAGCTTGAGCAAGGTATAGCCGATATCTTGGCTAATAAAATTTTTGCTGCACCACTCAGATAATCTGACTACTTTGATATGATCGTTGTCTTTAACTCGACCAATAGGTTGATTAGCATTAAGGGCATTTCCATTAAATGCGCTACCGCCATATTTAATAGTTTCGGGAATTTTAGGATTCATCTTGTGGAGGAATATATTTAAGGTGACATACGGCTTGACCCATTTCATTTATGCTTTCAATAAAAGCCCTATAAGGACGAGTTACCTGAAATGTAATATCTGTTCTGGGATATTTGTGTTTGGGAATATTGCGATTTTCTTCTTCAGCTATTGTTAAATTTAGTATTGCATCAAAAAAAAGATTAGCTTGATTTTCACTCTCAAACCAGCCTGAAACCTTAGCTTTATAACCTTTTAAAGATAATTCCGCATATCGATTTCCCTGTATCCAGCGCAAGTCTTTAAAATGAATATCCCAGTCATATTCTGCTAATGCGCCAGGAATTTGTATTGGTCGGTAGTTACTACCTCTACTACGTTTGGGGTAATTTTCAAGCGTGACAAAATGTAGAATTAATACTTTACCCTCAACATTAGTTAGATATTTAGGTGATGCCACAATGCTTACTGTATTAGACTCATCAAATTTTGTCAGATTACAAAGCATTTGATTATTAATTTTGCCTTGAATTAAACTAAAATCAGCCAACAATTTAGTTATAAAATTATTGGGTGCAGCCATAAATATTTTAGAATTAGGGTTAGTAATTAAACTGCCATATTTGGTGTTGGCTAATAGACTGTCTAAATAAGCTTGTTTAGCTGCCTGATATTTGCTTTCCCCACTTTGATCTTTATCAAAATCTTCGCGTTTGACGTGTTCATCAACGTCCGAGGCACAAATTTCATATAAATCTTTTTTGCTAATAGATGATAGTGGTTCTACGGCTTTACAAACGTCTTGATGTAAAGCATCGAGGTTAGTATTAATCAGCTTTAAATTCTCGTGTATGCCTTGTAATCCTTTACCTGTATAGTTTTTTTGAACTACTATACTTTGTGCATAACCTGGTATTATTTCTGCATTTTCTTCATCGGTTGTAAATTGACATTGATAATCACTGTTTGCATCACCCGTAATATCAATAGTTACTTGATCGTAAACTTCTTTAACTTCGTGTTGAATAGCGTTTTCTAAATTAGCTAATTGATTATCTAAATTATTAAAGCTGCTAATAATTAAATTTTTTAATTCATCACAATTCATTTCTGGTATTTCTATACAAAAACTATCACTATCAGTTCTGCCATTAACTGAAGCTTGAATAACAAAACAATTTTTATCTGTAGGGAAAACGTCAAGCACTACAAAGGGTACAAACTTAGGTGGTAGATCGACAGTAGCCAAGTCATTGCGATCGCCTACTGTGACATCAATGATTAGCGTCCCCTCGCTGATGTCAGCCTCAACGTTGACATCATATACAGGCAGGTCAACGGTAGCCGAGTCATTGCGATCGCCTACTGTCACGTCAAAGATCAGCGTCCCCTCGCTGATGTCAGCCTCAACGTTGACATCATATACAGGCAGGTCAACGGTAGCCGAGTCATTGCGATCGCCTACTGTTACGTCAAAGATCAGCGTCCCGTCGCTGATGTCAGCTTCTACGTTGACACAACGATCAGGAAGTTCTACTGTAGCCGAGTCGTTGCTATCATTAACCTCAACATCAATAATCAAATAATCTCCAGCAATTCCCGCACTTACACGAACAATAGGATTATGGTCAAATTCAGGTAGATCGACTGTAGCTGAGTCATTGCGATCGCCCACGCTGACATCAATAATTAGCGTACCCTCACTAATGTCAGCTTCCACGTTTACATCTGGTTTGGGTAAATCGACCGTAGCACTATCGCTTTGTTGATCTATAGCAACATCGACAATTAACGTGCCGTCACTGATGTCAGCCTCTACGTTTACTCGTGGCTCGTAGTTATGGGCTTGAGGTATATCTTGCTGTATATGAGCTTCAAAACTGGCTTCAAGTAATTCTAATGCCTGTTCTAACGCGCCGATGCGTCGTTCTAACTCTTCACATTTAGCAGCCGTACAAAGATCTGGGCAAGTCACGATTGACCTCCACAGTAATTATTTAGAGCTATAGTTTTAACTGCTATACCGCTTTCGTCATAGCAACAGATTTGTTCATCACATTCAACCGCACAAGTATCAGATGGACATGATTGACAAGGATCGCATAATCCATCTAAATGCAAAATTTCGGGTTCAGGACATCCAGTGCTGCTACAAAATTGTCCTTTAAAACTCCAGATAGGCACACCTGAAGATCCAATTGTGCCCCCAATTGGAACAGATGGAATTACGTTATATACATCAACACAGCCCGTAGGGATATCAACGGCTGTTTGACCGTCTTGGCTAAAAGATTTATTTGATGTAGCAATGTAGCCTAATGGACTAGTTTGAAATTCAAGTTTTTCTATTGGTTGAGCTTGACAGGGTAACTTTTCAACTTCAGGGCAAATATCACGAGTTTCGGTATGAACTATTTGCCCATTTTTAGTAATCGTAAAAGTGCAATTTATTGGTATTGGATTGGTACAAGATTGTGGCGGATTAGGACTATTGTAGGGCTGTATGTCAAATTGCTGTATACCTAAATCTTGCTTGATACCTACTTTATAATTGTTTCTGTCGCTGGCATCTGTTCCTGATGGGTTAAACCATGTCTGAGCTTTTAGTTCGTAGCCAGTGTACGAAGTTAAATAATACAAATTTATTGATTTCAGGCTTTGTCTACAATTACCATTGGTATCTCTGTCTTGATAAGTAACTTGTAAACTAAGTGTTTTATAGGAAAGTTTTTTTAGCTCCATTTTAAAAATGGGAGCAATAAAGACATTGCTTTCGACAAAAGCCATTTTTATTAGCTGTCCATCTATTACATCCTCAGTATGGTATTTTCTATTTCCATTTCCATTAGCAATTACCCAAACATCAATAGTTACAAATTTACGTCGATCTGTATTGTAAATAGGAGCATCATCAACTACTTGATAATTGTCTCCTTCAATCTCCTGCCATTCTTCACCTGGATAACGCCAACGAATTACAGGAGATTTATAAGTTTTAATCAATAAGCAATGATCTTGATACCACCAACCACCAGAATAAATAGTCATTAAACATTATCAATATCAACTAAATTACTTACGGTGTTTGACGTATCAAAGATATTGACGTTAATTACTCTTTGAATTTGTCCATTGCGTGTCCCTGTAGCAATTCTGATACCACCTTCAGTTAGATAAATCTTTTCGCTAGCATTGTCATTGATTGTTGTTGATTGCTTTTGAGCGTTGAGAATTAGTAGGGCATAAAGTATTTTGCTGGCATAAGTATTAATGTTTGCTGCTGTGATACTGGTCAAGCTATCAATACCTAAATTGTTGAGAATTTCGCCACCAGCACTAGAATTTTTAAAATTGTTGAGATCAATGGTGACTGTTTTATTGGTTTCGCTAAATGTGGCGTTTGAGCCAAATCTTTGAGCAAGCGTTAAATCAGGCATAGGTAAATAAAATTAGTTACTTTTCTATTTTTCCCAGTTTTTACTAATAAAAAGAACTCCCTATTCTACCTAGAATAGAGAGTTACACGGATGCGCCAAACAGCCGTAAATATTAGGATATAGTCAATTATATTTATTTTTAACTGTCAGCTACTCTCACTTTTGTAGATATATGAATACAAAAGTGAGAGTTAAATAATCCATGAAAAACGCCAGAAAAGGTAAAGCAGCGATTTGGGATAGCAACACGATTAAGAAAATGCGATCGCGATTAATTTCACCTCAGCAAAGACTGATTTTTGAGATCTCGCTGTTTACTGGCGAACGCATGGGGGCAATTACCCAACTAAAAGTAAGTGACTGCTACAAAAACGGTAGAGTACTTGATACAATAACCTTTGCAAGTTCCACGAGGAAATCCACAAAACACGGTGTAGCTGCTACTCGTCAAGTGGCAGTTCACCCAGATCTTAAATATCACCTAGAAAGATATACGCCACTTACACAAGGCTATCTTTTTCCCACACGCTCAAAATGTGGTCACATTACAACAAGTGCAGTGGATAAATATTGGCGGTGTATTTTTGCTGATTTTGGCTTATCTGGATATTCAACTCATTCATCAAGGCGTTGGGTAATCAACCAGCTAAGAAAATCTGGCATTAGCATAGTTACTATTGCCGAAACTATGGGCATGAATATTTTGACCGTCAGACATTATCTTGATGACGATCCGATTGAGTGTAAACGCGCGATCGCTACTCTTACGGTTTAACCACTGCCACTATTAAAGGTCCTTACTGCTGCGATTACCTCCTCTAATTCTGCACCGCGATCTATCATTGCCTGAAGTTTTTTTGCTCGGTATTGGGCTAATTCTGCAATGATACTCCCTCCACAAATATGGATATGCTTTATGCGTCGCTTTGAGATGCGATAGGACAAACGATAGTATTCTGTTGACCTACGACCAGGACTATATTTAGTTACACAGCACTGATAATCTTTTTCCCCTGAATCTAAATACCTTTGTATGGCTTGCTTCTTAGCGTCGCTAACATTTTTTGTTATCGACACGCGATCGCTGTCGCTAACAGCATCGAAGAGTGACAATTGCTTAGACATTTTTTTGCTCTAGTAAGCGCGATCGCTTTTTTTGGCATAAGCGATCGCGCGTGTGAGATTTATCTTATCGGGATTAAGTTGGACATTTTGGTATCTTACAGTCGGCTTTTGAGTGGGAAGCTTCCCACTCAAAACGCGACGTACCCATCAGGCTATCTATAAAGCTATGAATATAATCGCCATTAATGTAGGGTAGTTCTACCTCCTGATCGTAGATATGCCAACCTTTACGAAGGCAGTCGTGTAACCAACCTTTAGCCGTGCGAATACCTTTAGGTTCACCATTTAGACTCTCAGAATGCTCTAACTTTTCGTTATTGACACGAAACATATACTCGACGGCATTTTTAATCTCAGACATATTTTTGCCTGAGAACTTCCAGATACGCATCAACGATTCATGATCGTAATTCATGCCTAACTGTTTAAGAAAAGAATCTAATCTAGATATATTCTGTAGTAGTAGTTCTTTAGCCCTTTTTTTGCGCTCCTCGCTAAACATAGGGTTACCACGATTTAGCTTTAGTGACTTATCCCCAGTTTGGGATTTTGTCTGTAGCACCACAGCTAGGGGTCTGACGATAACTTTCTTGATTGCCCAAGTGTAGGATTTGGTGATTAAAATTAATCCTTGAGTTTTTTCGTCTAGTTGAGTGAGTGCTTCTTTAATTGTTTTGCGGTCGTATGGTCTACCGCGATCGCGCTTGATGAATTTATTAAATACTCGTAAGTCAATCTCGATTTCAACTACTTGATTTGGTTTGGCTCTACGTAGCAGCCAGCGTAATAATCTTTCGCTAGAGTGCCGTAAACCGCACGATAGCGCAAATTGATCGTATCTTTTATTCCACGTCATTGTTAGTATTTGATTAATAGATTTCGTTTGCGATCGCCACCAAGTGTAAATTGGTGGCATCATTTTTAGTCATCAGGAATATTCGATACATCTATTCCCAATGCTTTTACCATTACCTTGAGTGATTTTTTTAACTCACGAGACATAGCAACAACCGTTTCAAGTTTAGGTACAGAATTACCCAATTCAATATCTGCTAGACTTCTTTCGGATAATCCAATCCGTCTACCTAGCTCAACACGAGTTAGTCCCAATTCTTCTCTAAATACTCTCACGGGTGTCTTCTCACGCTTTGCATTTTCTTTCATAATATGAACTAAACTTCATGAAGTCAACCTCTTGACTTTTTCAAATCAGATGAGGTAGACTTCATATAATGAGACAACAAAAAACACCAAACGCGGTCGGGGTGTAATTTCGATAACGTTTGATGCCCTAATTGTCTCTCACGATTGCCCAACGTAAATGGCGTGAGTCCTATAGGTGTAAATCCTAAGGCGGCTTTTGGGTCAGAAGATTCTGTCGCAAAACGCGCCGTACCTTGTGGGACTGGATAAACCAGTCATCGAGGCAGTAGTACTTGTTAGCCAGTGGTTAGTGACCACAAGTATCTAGTACTAGCGATCATTAATTGAACCGATGACAGTAGAGTTGAATGATGATGATGTTGTAGATCATGCGATTGCCTATCTCAAACAATCAGTTAGAAGGGCATTGGATATAGAAGATAATTCGGTAGTTGAGGAGATCGATCCCTTTACAGACTTAACAAAACAGTCATGATTATAATTACACCTTGCGGTAGATATCAGAATGTCAAAGAATAAATTAACTACAGGCGATCGCCGTAAATTAAACCCTGGTAGCAGTTAATGAGCAAGCATGATACCTGGGTAGGTTTAAAATCCAGCTCTCCATACAAGGATATAGAACATTTATTCCCCGAAGGATTCCCCATGAGAGATCCTTTTCCTATGGAGATTGCAGAAACCAAAAGAGGCGAGATTGTACCACTTTGGATAGTCGATTCAGATAGGTTGAATAAAGAACAGACCCAAGTATTGGCTCTTGTGCTTGCCGAGAAATTTAGCGTGTCGGCTCATTTAGTTCTAGAGGAGGCTGAAAAAAAAGGTGGTTTTGCCATGAATCATGCTTGGATTGATTCTATGTGGGGAGGAGCAGAAAACTATCGTCGAACAGTTGAGTTTTTAGATTCCGAGGCTGAAAGAGAAAATGGTAGAAATGCCCAAGCATGGGAACACTTTTACCAGCAACAATATGAGGATTGGATAAATGGCGATCGCGAACCTGAGCCAATGCCAGAATCTTATGATGATGTAGACCCCAGGCTAAAAACTCCAGAGCTGGAGAAAGTTTACAAACAGATTGAGATTCAAAGGTTTTTAGATAACGGCAACTATAGCGTATTTGATGTGCTGTCAGGTACAGCTATGGTTGACGCACTGAATCATATAGATCCAGAGGGTGATTGGGAACTGGCAACGTGACTATGGGGACTCAGAACCTAATAGCAATGCTCATTTAATGATGAATAAATCAAAATATAAGATTGGCGATCGCACCAAGACTATTTATGTTTGTCCTAGATGCAGCCACAATAGTTATTCTCGGAAAGATGATCCTGAATATGGAATATATTTTGTTTGTCATAATTGCGGTCATGTTTTTTCTAACCTGGCTTTTCTGGTGAATGATAATGATTATTTAAACCAAGATGAATAAACCAAAATATGAGATCGGCGATCGCATCCCTGGAACTAAAGGAAAAGTCGTCAGTAAAACTTACTCATATCAAGGTAAATGGGTTTACTGCATTGCTTTTGATAATGGCTTTTCAACTATCACATTTTTAACAATTGCAGAAGACGACATTGATATATCAGTTATCAAAGTACTAAAGCAACAAAAATAACCGCCTGATGAGTATCGCCAAGGGACGGGCGATCGAAACATTAAAGCAATTTGATGTCGCGGACTAGTTCTGCAATAGGGGCAATTGGGGCTTCTCCTGAGAAGTAAGCCAATACTACTGGCTTTTAATTTTCATAAGCCCCCACCCAAACTTGGCAAATTACGGCTTAAAGATAGAAGTAAACCATTTAATGGTTTTTGGGAGTTTCGTAAGCCTTGCCATTCAATTGATGTAACTCAATCACTCTTATCATAATGCAAATTGTTGGTCTTGATGTCGGACGCTGTTCGGCGGTTTTATGCTGCTTAAATGAGTTCCCCACAAACATATTACAGCAATACAAAAAACTAGTTAGAGAGAAAAAGTTTTTAACCCTAAATACCGATACTCACGGCGCAAACAAGCTATTATCTCTAGGTGCTGATGGTATAGTCATCGAGCCGACAGGTCACTGGTACAGCCACTTCTGGGCTAAAATAGCGCAAAAAAACAATATTCGGGTTTACTGGATATCCCACACCAACCTAGACAAGCTGCGGGGTAGCTATGGTTTTGTTAATAAACGCGATACAGAAGACGCTTTATGCCTTGCTGCCAGTTACTTCGATACTAGATTTATCGGTTCAACTGGCAATCGTCGCTACCTCAACTATTACTATGGTGACGATCTGTTGATATCAGCAGTTAGAGAGCATTTCCTAGAAAAGGAACAGCTTCAAAAACTGCGATCTAGCCTAGTATTGCAGCTTAGACAAAGATTAGCCTACGAATATCCAGAAGCAGCCAGCCAGAAGTTAGCAATTTCTGAGTATCAGGGATTTACACCTTTAATTGGCTGGCTAGCACAGATACACAGCCCGCCTAGAATCATTATTAAATATCGCCTCAGTGTCGTACACGATCTTGGTATATCAATATCTCCCTATACCCGCGCTCATGCACAGGCAATAGTGGAATTAGAACGGCGATTACTACGGTTGAAAGATAGATTAGGGCAAATACTTGAAATTGATGAATATAAGCCTTATTTTCGCGTATTTGACAGCTTTGGTTTTGGCTTAGACAATAAAATCTTGTTACTTTATCACTGCTATCCGTTTGATAAGTTTCTAGTTAATGGTAAGCCTTGGATAGAAAGAGAAGAGGGAAAAAATGGTAAGCTACAAAAGCGCGATCGCTCCCTCAGAAAGTTTCAAGCATTTTTGGGCTTGAGCTATAGCTACCGTCAATCAGGAGATAGCAAACAGAAAAAATTTCACGGCTCAAGACTAGTGCGATCGCATCTCTACCCTTGGGCAGTATGCAAGATTGCACCAGC
The DNA here is from genome assembly GCA_965218645.1 of Waterburya sp. GTDB lineage: Bacteria > Cyanobacteriota > Cyanobacteriia > Cyanobacteriales > Xenococcaceae > Waterburya. The sequence goes on from OZ244627.1 coordinate 1,042,721, forward strand.
TAAATCCTGTATTGACAGTGAGGTGGGAAAAAAGCTTAAACATCGCTACGGGGAACTGAGGGAAAACGTGCGGGGTAAAGATGCGATCGTCCGCATACTTTTCTATGCTACACGGTTACTTTATCGGCAATTGTTGACCGAACTGACAGATTAGATAGAAAATTAAACCAAAGTAATAAAGTACGTTTTGAGCAAAATGAGAATTTTCAAAATTTTTCGTCCTATTCTTTCTCTAATATTAGTTTTAGCTACAACTCTTTTAGTTAGCTGCGGTAGTGCTACGGTTTCTGCGCCACCGACTTATACTCCTGAAAAACTACAAAAAATTGATACCTATCGTATTCCCCTCGACATAGCCCGTCAGAGAATTTTTGAACTGGGTGAGTCTATTAGCAATGAAAACTGGTCAAACGCAAATAGTTTTCTTCACGGTCCTTTAGGCTCGATTAGAAGAGACTTAACCTACTTATCCAAAGCTTTACTACCCGATGAGCAAAAGCCAGCTTTAGAGCAAGCTAAAGATATTTTCAGGCATCTTGAAAATATTGATGCTGCCGTTAGTGAAAATAACTATACTGTGGCAATCGACCAGTATAAAAAAGTTGTGTCCGATCTTGATACTTATACCAGTTTGATTCCTCAAACTGAAAAACCAGTTAGTCAGGCAGAAAAAGTAACTAACAAAGTAGAAAAGCCAGTTAAGCAGGCAGGGAGAGCAACTGAAAAAGCAGTAAAAAAGTCAGTTAACCAGGCAGAAAAAGCAAAGTCACAAGCCGAAGATGTATTTGAAGGAGTTAAAGCAGAAGTAGAAGAGACAATCGAAGAGATTACTCCTAATTTTGGTGAAGATACCTAAGTAACTCAACAGTAATTATGATCTATAAAGGCTTGGCATTGCTGAGCCTTTTTATTTTTAGTTGAATTAATTCAAAGATGAACAAAATTGTTATTATTGGCTGTGGTGTAGTGGGTGCAGCGATCGCCTATGAGCTTAGTCTAATTCCAGGATTAGACATTACCGTAGTTGAAAAGAATACTCCCGCTTCTGGCTCAACGGGGACAGCTTTAGGCGTATTAATGGGTGTCATTAGCCACAAAAAAAAAGGCAGGGCTTGGCGATTTCGCGCCACCAGTTTGAAACGCTATGAAACTTTAATTCCCGAACTTGAAGCTAAAACAGGGTTATCTATTCCTGTTAATCGTCAGGGAATTGTCAAGCTGTTGCTTGAGGGGGAGAATCAAGAAAAATGGCATAAGTTACAAGAGTTTCGCGCTTTAGAAGGTTGGGAATTAGAAATTGGCGATCGCAATTATGCCACTCAGCAATGTCCCCACATAGTTAATGACCAGATTATCGGTGCGGTTTATTCTCCTCAAGACAGACAAATTCATCCTGTTAAGTTAACTCAAGCCTTAGTGTCTGCTGCCACTGCTAACGGAGTAAAGTTTTATTTCGGCGTAACAGTAGAAAATTTTGTCACTCATACAGCAAATGACAATGAATTATCAAACTGTCAACAGTTAAAAACCACCGCAGGGAAAATAGAAGTTGAGCAACTGATTATTTCGGCAGGTTTGGGTTCTACCCCCTTAACTCACTCTTTACAGCAAACAATTCCTGTTCGCCCTGTATTGGGACAGGCAATCAAATTTAAGTTAGACAAGCCTTTGGGAAATGCTGATTTTCAGCCCGTAGTTACAGGCAATGATATTCATATCGTACCTTTGGGCAATCGAGAATATTGGCTTGGTGCAACGGTAGAATTTCCTAATGAAAGAGAAAGTATTGCTAATGCCCAAATGTTAGAACAGCTAAAGCAAGAGGCAATTAATCTTTGCCCTCAGTTAAAAGATGCTAATATCCTCGAAACATGGTCTGGTAAACGCCCTCGCCCTGAAGGTATACCCGCCCCAATTATTAACAAACTATCTGGTTACAGCAATGTTTTACTCGCTACAGGACACTATCGTAACGGTGTCTTACTAGCCCCAGCAACTGCCCTAGAAGTAGTGAAGATGATATTAAAATCAAAATAAAATTTTCGTAACTAGAACCAGTACTGGTGCATTTCTCTCAAAAAAGATTTTGAAATATCATATCCAGATATATCGCCCAACACGCTGTCTATTCCGCACTTGGGACATGAAGCAGTTTGTTCTTCTTCATCTCCGTTTTCATGAATCCATTCAACTATTTCAGATGGATGAAAAATAGAGATACAGTAAAAACAGCCACAGGTTTTACTATTAGTTATTTGTAGTCTATGACGGATACAAAATTTGTGTGCTTCTCGTATTTTATCTGGAAATGATTTAATTTTCTGTTGATGTTTTTTCTGCCAGTCCATTTTATAAAACTCATTTCTAGTTTATTTTTAAAAGCTAAGAGCTAAAAGCTGATAGCTAAAAGCTTACTCATAAAATTTATCTTCAACGAAGCCGAGATAATATTAAACATCATAAATATCCGTAATCATTCCTAGTAAAAATGTATTGCCATCAAGATCTTGAAAACAAGATTTTTTGGTAACAAGTATTTTCTCATTTCCTTCAGCATCAATAAAAGGTTCTTCGTCTATTTCGTTAGTGCCTGTAAGCATTACCAGTTCATCTTTTGCCCAATAAATATCGGCTTGTTCTGGAGCATAAAAATCTGGTTCGGATTTACCCAAAATTTCAGCTTTGGCATAACCGACAAATTTGCAGTAAGCATCATTAACTAATACCCAACGATGATTAGTGTCCTTGACAAAAATAGGGTTGTTAATACTATCAAATGCTTTTTCCAAGAAATCTTTGGCACTTTCTGTTTGCTGTTTTTGTTGGCTGATATTGCTAATATCTTCATAAGATCCAAACAAACCTATAATGCGATTATTTTTGTCTTTAAGAGCTAGCTTGTTGGTCTTGATATTTTTCATCGAGCCATCTTTTTGAACTTGAGACTCCTCATAATTAATTTTGGGTGCGCCACCAGCCAATATAAGCTCGTCATCTGCACGATAAAGATGAGCAGATTTGTGCCAGCTTAAATCAAAATCGCTTTTGCCAATAATTTCTGCTGGTGAACTTAAACCCGCGTCTTGAGCAAATAATTGATTACAGCCTAAATAATTAAGTTTGGTATCTTTCCAAAATATCCTTTGAGGCAAGGTATCAAAAATCAAACACAATAATTGCTGAGATTCTCTTAATTCTTGTTCAGCTTGTTTGCGATCGCTAATATCGCTCATTAATCCATCCCAAACAATTGAACCATCAGCTTGTTTTTCAGGCTTAGAAGCAGTTTGAATCCATTTGATTTTCCCCGAAGGCGTAATCAATCTTCCTTCCCAATGTTTAGGCTGTAAAGTTTGAGCTGACTTTTTCACGATTTCTTCAAAGGCAGATATATCTGCTGGGTACATTTGCGACATGAGCAACTCTGGTTGCTGCATTACTTGTTTTGCAGTCAGCCCGCAGATCTCTTCACAGTCAGAACTAATGTAGGGAAAAGTAAAATGACCGTCTAGATTAAGCTTAAACTGATATATAGCTCCTGGTACATTGACAAGCAACCTTTCAAAACGAGCTTTACTAGAAAACAGTTGTTTAGTTCTTTTAGCGACAAGAGTTTCTAGGTTTTGGGCTTGCTCTTTTAGTTGTTTTTCTAACTCAGCCCTTTCGGTAATATCTTCAAAAGTGCCAATAATACCAATAACATTATTATCAACATCGCGTAATAGCATTTTGTTGATTCTGAGCCATTTTTGGCTACTATCAGCCTGTTGTTGTGGCTCAATAATATTATATTCAGGCTTTTCTGATTTTAGTATACGGCGATCGCATTCTCTAAACCAATCTGCTTCTTCTTTTTTCCAAGGTAGATCGTAATCTGTTTTACCCACCAGGGATTTAGGAGAACTGCATCCTGTAATCTCGGCAAATATTTGGTTACACCCTAAATATACCGAGTTGCGATCTTTCCAAAAAATAGCTAAGGGCAATTCGTCTAATATTGCCTGTAATTCTACAGTAGATTGTGAAGCCTGAGAATCAATTGCGTTCAAGTTTATTGGTTCTGCACTTAATAAAATCAGGCTATTTTCTTCTAGTTCAATTTTGACACCTGATAATTTTACAGCTACAGCTTGTCCATTGGAATTTAAATAAGCTCGCTCTGCTTGGAATCTTCCTTGCTGTTCTAAAGCAGCGCGTTCTAAAGATTGAAAATCATGATATTTAATCGGAGTAATTGCCCAGATATTTAACCCCAAGGTTTCGATTACTGTTCTCCCGATTAAGTCAGCAAAAGCCTGATTTACGTCTAAGATCGTTCCATCTAATTGATGAATAACTTGAGCCGTAGGAGAGTTTTCCCACAAGATTCGATGATATTCTTGATTATTATTTAAGGTGGCTAATGGGTCATATTTTTGCTGTACCATTGGTAGCTTCAATATTCCTAACTTAATTTAAGGGTGACTTCAAATTGTTTTCACTTCATATTTCAGGTGATGAAACTCAAATCAAAGTAACTTTCGATCGCAGTGTCTAATAATTCTCAAATTTGTTACTAAAACTGTTAAAGTTAGTGTTCCCCAAAACATAATCGAAGTTAACAATCAAATGCGATCGCGTCTCGTTTCTTAAACTAAGTGGAATAAATAGCCACTAATTCTTTTAAAGTTTTAGTTGAGTCTCTAAAATATCGCTATAGGTTTCGTAGGGTTTGCTACCAAATAAACTTTCTACTACTTCTCCATCACGAAACACTAACACCGCAGGAATACTTCGGATACCGTATTTTTTGGCAATGTCTTTGTTTTCGTCAATATCAATTTTGATAACAGTAGCGCGATCGCTGTACTCTGAAGCCAATTGATCGATTAAAGGTGCAACTACCCGACAAGGGCCACACCAGGTTGCGGTATAGTCAGCGACTACCAGCTTTTCATTACTCAGCAACTGATTAAATTCACCTTCGTTTGCAAAATTAGCTTTGGTTACAGCGGTCATTTTTTATTTCTCTAATTAATTGGATATTGTGTCTTGAGTTGCTTAACAATTGGGTCTTGATTGTCGCTCATCAATAGATTTACTTAGACTATTAATAAAAGAGTAACATTATCAGTTCTTAGTCATCAGTATTTTTATCACCTAAAATTATGAACGATTTAACAGCACAATCTTATATCAAGCTAGATCAATTTCTCAAATGGCAAGGAATTGCTCAAACTGGAGGTGAAGCCAAAATAATTATTAAACAGGGACAGGTAGAAGTAAACGGAGAAGAGGAGATTAGACGAGGACGTAAATTAGTTACTGGCGATCGCGTTACCGTGGCAGGAACAACCCATCGAGTAGAGTTACAGTAAAGGTAAACTGCCTTTCTTCGGTATTGTTATTGGGGAATTAATTATTAATTATGCTCAAACAAGAAATAAAGACTCAAGGTATTACAGCAGGAAGTTTACGCCGTGTGCATCATATTGCTTTCAATGTCAAAGATATGGAAGCATCAAAGTATTTTTATGGCAATATTTTAGGACTACACGAACTTAAAGGAGAAGAAGTTCCCTCAACCTTAGTTAAATTAGTTGCAGCAGGAAAAGTCTGTAACTTTAAAACTCCTGACGGCATAATTCTCGATCTATTCGCCGAACCCGATCTATCACCTGCCGACAAAGATCCAGAGAAACAATTTACCCGCGCCAATCATTTGTCGTTTGATATCGATCCACAGCTATTTGATGATGCAGTTACAATTCTAAAAGAGCTTCAAGTTCCTGTTGCTATAGACGTGGTAACTCGTCTTACTGGCAGAGGTTTTTATATTTACGATCCTGACGGATTTATAATTGAAATTCGCTGCGATCCCTAAAAAACAAAGCAGTTAAAAAAACGATCGCAAAAACAGTCGCTAGCGATGAGGTATGAATCAATTGATATTTAATAAATCTACCATCCATTACTTATGTTATGAAAACTTGACTTACTACGTGTGCTAAAAATTCTTAACAATATTGATTCCTCAGTATTTTCAGCTTTAAACTATCGATGTTCAAAAATATTTTGATATTGCAATATATCTAAGGTAACGAATATGGGAATTGCTTGAAAGCACTGTTGCGCTAATTGATAGCGATTTTCTCGTTTTAACATTGTTGTCAGCTTGTCCTTGACATCTAACAGATAACGGACATCGTTAGCAGCGTAACTATATTGTTCGCTAGAAAGATTCTCTGCATCGCCCCAATCAGAACTTTGAGCTTTTTTATCTAACTCTACTCCCGCTAACTCTGTAACTAAACTTTTTAATCCATGACTGGAAGTATAGGTACGAACTAGCTTGCTGGCAATTTTGGTACAAAAAATGGGTGCAGTTTCAATGCCAAAAGTAATATTAAACTGAGCCACATCAAAACGAGCATAGTGAAAAACTTTAGTAATATCCCATGAAGTCAATAATTTTTGCAAATTAGGAGCTTCGGTTTGTCCTCTAGCAATGCGAATTGCCGTGACATAACCCTGAGGATCGCATAGCTGCACTAAACACAGGCGATCGCGTCCCAAAACTAAACCCATAGTTTCTGTATCTATGGCGATCTCATCAGCAGACATATAGCGAGCTAGGGTAGCTGTATCAAGATCTTCATCACAAACCTGAACGTTTTCTAAAACCATATTTTTGATTTATTCTAGGATAAAAATTTGAGTGAAGTAGTATTCTTCTAGGTGATTTTTTGCTACTCCAATGACTGTTAAATTATAGTTTCTGTCCCTGTTTTGTCTATGATCCTCGCTATTGATCCATCCTGTTACGGCTTTACTAGCAGGATCGCAATATTCTTGATTGTAAGCTAAGTTCTCTGATTTACGACAATTGTAGGGTTTGGGTGTATGCTTTTCGTTAGGTCACAGATTACTTCGTCTTTTTATAGCAAACTAATCTATGATCGTTGGTCAGCGTGAGGAGTAGCGAATTAATGGATTTTCGTAAAAGAGCATTAGAAACTCTAAAACAAACTAGCAGGACTTTTTATATTCCTATTGCTCGCTTACCAGGAGAGTTACAGGATGCAGTAGCATCAGCTTATCTTTGTATGCGCGCGATCGATGAAGTTGAAGATACTCCTGACCTTGACAATCAGACTAAAGCCCAGCTTTTACGCAGCATCAGTTTAAGTTTACAATCAACAACAGATACTGACTCTTATCAGCGCATTGGTGCGAATTTAGCTGCTTATAATGATATTCTGCCTGAAGTTAGTCTAAATATTGGAGAATGGGCTAGTCTGGCACCAGAAACGATCGCTCCGCGGATTTGTGACGCTACGGCTGCAATGGCAGATCGGATGGCTTATTGGGCAGAGCAAAACTGGACAATTACTACCGAAGCAGATTTAAATCGCTACACTTTTAGCGTCGCTGGGGCAGTAGGCTTGTTGTTATCAGATCTCTGGGGTTGGTACGATGGTACGCAAACAAATCGGACTCAGGCGATCGCTTTTGGTCGAGGTTTACAGGCAGTTAATATTGTTCGTAATCGACAAGAAGACTCCTTAAGAGGGGTTAGCTTTGTGCCTGAAGGCTGGACTAATGAAGATATTCAAGCTTATGCTCGTCGCCAACTCCAAGAGGCTAGTTTGTATATCCAGGCATTGCCTAAAAACAGTCCTGCTTTAGATTTTTGTCAGATTCCCTATATTTTAGCTAAAGGCACCCTTGAGGCGATCGCTTTAGGCAAGCCTAAACTAAGTCGTCATGATGTTTTGGGTTTGGTTGAGAAGCTCACTAAGATCAAATCTGCTTAACGTCAGTTTGGGTTAATTATTCTGGATTTGCTGTAAATCCTAAATAACCTCTGGGGGTAATCATCCAGTTGGCATGATTGCGAGTGGTAGTATTGCCAATAATTACGGTAGTAAGCATATCGATGGGTCGATCTAACATCTTGTCGAGAGTGGTTAAGATAACCTGTTCATCCTGGCGATAAGCACTCTTGACGATCGCCACAGGGGTATTGGGCTGACGATGTTGAGCAAATATTGATTGGGCGACAACAATTTGTTGAGTGCGCTTTAGCGATCGCGGATTATATAAGGCTGTGATAAAATCCCCGCTGGCTGCTGCGGTTAATCTTGCTTGAATTACTTCCCAGGAGGTCAATAAGTCGCTGAGGCTAATGGCACAAAAATCATGCATCAAAGGTGCGCCAACTCTAGAGGCTGCTGACTGTAGAGCCGAAATTCCTGGGTAGATTTTTACTTGAGGTATTTTACCATTCCAGTTTCGAGCCTGTAATTCTTCTAGTACTAAACCCGCCATACCATAGATACCGCAGTCTCCAGAAGAAACCACCGCCACTGTCAAACCCCATTGAGCTAATTCTATAGCTCTTTTGGCTCGTTGTTGCTCTTGGGTAATAGGCGAAGCTTCCACTATTTGTCCTGAACGCTTTAGAGATTTAATTAGATCGATGTATAGACTGTAGCCAATCACCACATCAGCTTCAGCGATCGCAGTCTGGGCTGCTGGGGTAATTTGTTCTAAGTTACCTGGTCCAATGCCGACTAAATAAAGCTTTCCTGTTCGTCCAGTATACTCAATGGTAGCTTGAGCGATCGCAATTGTTACCGCCCCTGTCAAAGCATTTGCTTTAAAGATTTGTTTAGACACTAAGAGATTTTCGCCTGCCAGAATAGCAGCAGCCTCGGCAACACTGGGAGTTCCTACTTCTTGCTGCACCATCTCTGACGGGGTAGGCACGTCTACCTGATTTAACTGTTGGGCATCAAAGGTTTTGAAGACTAAGTTGCGTCGCTGGCATACTTCGATAATGCCTATCTCGTCAGCTTTGAGATTAATACTGGCAATTCCCGCGATCGCTTCTGTAGCCAAGTGATAGATTTTACAGGTTTCATCAATAGCCTGCTCGATTAGTTCTCTTGATGTTCCTCGCTCACAACCAATGCCGATCCACAATACTTTTGGATGCCACTGTACTTTAGGAAAATCTCCTTGAGGAGCAAACTTTCTTTTGGTTGAACTAATCCAAATTCGCCCTTGAGGTTGAGTTTCTGCTTGAGCATCGGCAAATCCAAAGCTAAATGGATGTTTTGCGGGTAAATGTTCCCGCCAAAGAATCGAGCCAGCCTCTTGAATTACCTGAACTGTTTCTTGTCTTGCGATCGCTGCCATTACTCCCGTCCAATCTCCTTCTCCTTTATGCCAACCATAGGTAAAGCCAAAAGTATCAATTGCTGGTAATGATAAACTATGGGATGCTCCTGTAATGATGGCGATCGCACCGATTTGAGTCGCGATTAACTGAGCTAACAAATCTGCTTTACCCTGATGTCCGCTACAAAGACTAATTACATAGTCACCTTGAGCATCAATTACTACTACCGCAGGATCTTCAGCCTTGCTTTTGAGTAATGGAGCAATTAATCTTACTACCGCACCAGCAGCCAGGCAAAATATGAATGCCTCATGTTCTGTCCAAATAGATGCTAAATGTTCTTTAAGAGAGCCTTGGTAATGGTAAGAATCACCCTGCTTCTCTAGAGAAGCGGGCAGCCATAATTGCAGGTTAGTGCTTTGAGATAGAGGCGTTAATATCTGTGCTGCTTGAGGATGGGTGGCGATCGCGGCAAGATTAGTAAACTGATTAAAAGAAGAATTTTCCAAGATGCTTTTTTGACTAGAAACGAACAGACATCAGCAATATAACAGCCTTAACTAATGAGTTCAGCAAAAGTATTACAAGATATTATCAATAATCTTTTTTGTTGAAAAGGCAATGATTCAACTACCTGAATTATATAGCAAACACCTGAAAAAACAGTTTAGTTATCCTCAGTATCTAATTCTGTTAATCGTGATTAACTTACTTCAACTTTTTTCCAGGATATTGTTCAAGAATTGATCCATTTTTCAACCGCCAATAATAACTATTATCGTCAGGGTATGAGGGTTAAAAGCCTAATTCAGCAAGCTTTCTAAGTATTTATGTCGCCCCCACAGAGACAATAGTTTCTATCAACCGATATGAAAGACAGTTTTTACTTATGGGGTTTTACTGTGGTAGCCATCCGAATTAATTATCATTAATCGCTTTTTACCCGAAATTCTGTCCACCAAATCGTGTAGCAGTAGATAAAAACAGGGAATAATAAACAAAGTCAAGAGGGTTGCTAATGCCAATCCCGAAAAGACAACAATACCTAATGGTTGCAAAAACTCTCCCCCCTGTCCTAAGCCCAATGCCAAGGGAAACATTCCGACTACAGTGGTGATAGTAGTCATGAGAATAGGACGCAATCTTCGTGGTGCAGCTTGTAAAATTGCCGTAGCGCGATCGCATTGTTCTCGTTCTCGAATTTGATTGGCTAACTCTACTAAAATAATTGCGTTGTTGACCACAATGCCGACTAATAAAACCGCACCCACAATTACAGTTATGCCGATTGCCGTTTGGGTAATAAACAGTCCCCAAATTCCTCCCGCCAATGCCAGAGGTAAAGTAAACATAATTACCAGAGGATCGACTAGGGAATTATACTGTACTGCCATCACCACAAAAACTAAAAATGCAGCCAGTCCACCTAAAACAGCGAAAGCAGACTGAATTTCTTGATTGCTTTGCGCCGCAGCACTCGGCAGACGACTAACCCCTTCTGGTAAGTCAATCTCTTGAAAAATTTGCTCTAATTCAGCCAAGGCTTGACTTAAATCTGCATCTTCATTAAGGCTACCTGTAATTAAATATACCTGTCGTTGATTGATGCGCTGAATTTCTCCAGGGGCTTGTCCTTCTTCAATGCGCGTCACATCTCCCAAACGAACTAAGCTATTATTATCCTCAATAAATAAGGGAATTTGCGCTAGTTGAGAAGGGCGACGAATAAAAACCTCTTCAAGCTCGACTCGCACGTCTACCAAACGATTACCCCGTTGCAGTTGAGTCGGTACTGAACCAGAGATCGCCGTTTCTAAAGTGTTGCCGATGTCTTGAACATTTAAATTAAGCTCGGCAGCGCGATCGCGATCTAGCCGAATTTGAATTTCGGGTTGCCTGGGATCGGCATCGGGACGAAAGCTAGATAAGGTTGCTCGTTGTTCCAAGGTATTTAATACCTGCTGTCCTGCCCCTTCAAGAACTTGAGTATTGTCTCCTTGGAGGATAATATCGACATCACCCCGAACTGGAGAGTTATTTAAAATCAAGCCCCGCACTTCACCAGGACTAACCTGCAAGCGAATATCAACTAAGTTGAGCTTGTCAAATTCGGCTGATACCCGTGAGACATAAGCTTCAACATCTGTATCTGGCTTTAAGGTAATGGTGCTAGTGCCACGCAGGGGGTTTTCGCTGGTGTTGCTACCAAACAAATAGCCACCCGATGTAGTAAAGACATACTCAGTTTCTGGCTGTGCTAATAAAATCTCATCCACTTTTGCCATGACTTGGCGATTTGTTTCTAAAGGAGTTCCTGGGGGAAATTGGGCGCGTAATTGCGCTTGTCCTGTATCGATTCGAGGCAAAATCTCTTGGGGAACTTGATCGACAACTAAAACAGTACTGCCACCCAGCAGTAAAAAAGTCAGTCCAACTACAAGTAACCGCCGCCGCAAAACCTGTTTGAGCATAATTCCGTAGCGTCTGGTAGCAGCCTCAAATTGACGATTAAATGCTTGTAATAACCAAAAACGACCAATTTTACTCGATTTACGGATTCCCAGCCAACGAGAAGCGAGCATTGGTACTACTGTTATTGCTACCAAAATTGAGGCAGCCACTGCAAAACTAACGGTAAGCACCAATTCATTAAACAGCAAAGAAATAAAACCACCAATGAGCAAAAAAGGCAGAACGGCAACTAAATTAGTACTGGTAGAAGCAACCAAAGCCGATTCAACCTCTTGACTACTAGAGATCGATTGCTCGATCAGCTGCTGGGAATTAAGTCGCGTCTTGGCATCTTTACCTGGGGTCATTCCAGCACCCTCGGCAATGTTTTCCAACATGACAATGGAGTTATCGACCACAATCCCTACTCCTACTGCTAATCCGCCCAAGCTAAACACATTGAGAGATAAACCGAACAGCTTCATCAAAATAATTGCTGCTAGTGCCGCTAGAGGAATTGCCGAGACGACGATCGCCGTTTGACGGAGTGAGCCGAGAAACAGCAAAACCGCGATCGCTGCTAGCCCCGCTCCAATTAAACCAGCACCTGCGACATTGCTAATAGCATTGCGAATAAAGACCGATTCGTCCAGGGTAGCAACCAATTCCATATCTTCGGGAACTATCCCTGCTTGTCTTAACTGTTCGACTCGCTGTTTGACTCCTTCTACCACCTCAATCGTATTGGCTTCAGGCTGCTTTTGAATGCTGAGTTTCACCGCAGGTTGCTCGTTGAGAAACACAAAAACTCTCTGGTCGGCTTGACCGTCAATCACCTGAGCAAAATCTCGCAGATATACGCGGGGGGGAGATACTGAATTATTATCTGTTGCTGTTGCTGTCGATCCTGCTTCAAAAGAGAGATTGAGAATTTCCTTGGCATCCTCAAACCTTCCCACTACACGAGTCAGAGGTTCGTTAAGATCCCCCAGAATTCGCCCACCAGAAATATCCTGATTAGTTTCTTCTAGTTCGGTGAGAACATCATTTAACCCTACGCCCAAAGCCTGAAGCCGACTGAGATCGATTAGAACTCTTACTTCTTCCTCTACACCTCCTGAGACATCAACCACGGCTACACCCTCAACCACTCCTAGTTCCCGCGCCAGTTCTTCATCGGCAAACACACGCAGTTGCAGAGGATCTAAAGATTTAGATCTTAGTGCCAGTTCGTAAACAGGTAATTGAGACGGATCGACTTTAAATAGCCTTGGTTCTTCAACTGTATCTGGTAGGTTAGATCGCGCCCGATTAAAAGCAGCAGTAGCATCGTTTAAAGCGCGGTCGATATTTCCCCCTGGTTGAAAGTAAAGGTCGATACTTACCTGTCCTTCGCGAGTTTGCGAAAAAACCTGTACTACTCCTTCGGTGGCAGCCAATCCTTCTTCTAAAGGTCGAGTCACTTCATCTATTGCGACTTCGGGAGAAACCCCAGGTACGTTGACTCTTAAGCCAATGCGTGGGTAAGTAATAGAGGGTAGTAGGTCTACTTGAAGATTAAATATGAAAAATACTCCAATCACAATTACCGCTAGGGTCAACATTAAAGTTCCAATGTGCCGACGAATGGCAATCGCGCTGAGATTAAAATTGTTGGATTTCATGATGAAAGACCGTACAGAAATTGAGAGCTAGAATTTTACGATTCAGAAAAGTCAAAATGGTAAATTATGTTTAGAAATAATTGCTTTAAATATAAATAAGAAAAGTCTTATGAAATATTGGATAAATACAATCTCTAGAGATCATGTAATGGTCGGAAAAAAAGAAGGTTTTGTTCAAGCAGGTCATGGAAAAGAAGCCCCATTAAAGAAATTACAAACCGACGATTACATGATTTTCTATTCTCCAAAAACATCATTGCAAAATGGCAAATCAGTTCAAGCATTTACAGCAGTTGCTAAAATAAAAGAGCGAGACGTTTATCAGGTTGTTGTAAACGAAAACTTTCAGCCTTACAGAAAAGATGCGAAATATGAACATTGTCAAGAAGTCCCAATTAGATCGTTAATTGAACAGTTAGAATTTATTACCAATAAAAAACATTGGGGCTTTAGGTTTAGATCTGGATTGTTTGAAATCAATCAACATGATTTTGAGTTAATTTATGGGTTAATAAAAATTTTTTAAGTTAGATAATGTCTACGGGATCTACTGATTGAAGCTTGTGAACGGCGATCGCACTAATATTCAAGAAAGACTCGGAAAATTTCATGGTTAATATTTAAATTTCATTAGCTTTTGATTCTGAGAGAAAGCTAAGATTTACTCGATCGCCATCTTTTAAATCGCCACTGCTAGCCACGACAAATTCTTCTCCAGGTTGTAGTCCAGAAATAATTTCTACCCGCGAATTAGCGCGATCGCCTAATTTGACTTTTCGAGCTACAACTGTAGCTTTTTCTCCCTCTTTCTGAACAATAAATATAGTTCCAGTGTCTGAGTCGGAATTATTTTCTTTTGTCTTTGCTGAAGCTAACTGAACTGCTGTTTCGGGAACAACTAACGTTTTATCGCTTTGTTGACCAAAATTAACCCGCGCTAGTAATCCTCTACCAATACGGCGATCGCTGTTGGGGATAGTCACCTCGACAGGTATTAGACGAGCAGTAGCATCGGCAGCTAAAGAAATCTGCGTTACTTTTCCCTTAAATGTTCGTTTGGGAAAGGCATCTAACTGTACCTGTGCCGTCTGTCCAGCCCGAATCTCTGCTAATTCTAATTCAGAAATCTGTACCTGTACCTGAATCTGGCTAAAGTCTCCTAATCTCAGCACTTCATCGCCCATCTGTGCCAAATCTCCTGGTTCTAAAACTCTTTCCAACACTGAACCAGTTACAGGAGAATTCAACACGGTAAATGACTGCCTTTTTTGCTCCTGGGCAACTATTGCCTCCTGGGCGGTCACGCGACGTTGAGCAGCTACCACGGCAGATGAGCGATTGGCTACTTGCTGTTGTGCCGACTTTAATGCTTGTTGAGCATTATTTAAGGTATTTTGCGCCTGTTCTGCCGATTGTTGGGTAACTGCACCTTCTCGAACAAGCTGATTCGACCGAGCAAGATCCGACTGTGCCTGTCGTAATGTTATTTTTGCCTGCTCGATTTGAGTCAGACCTTCATTTACATCTGCCTGAAGACTGGCTACTTCCGACTGGAGGGCAGCAACCTGCGCATCGGCTTCTGTTACAGCAGCTTTTGAGATTGAATCGTCAATTCTGGCTAATATTTGACCTTGCTTTACTCGATCGCCTACGTCTACGTTCATATCTAATATTTGTCCTTCAATGCGCGATCGCAAGGAAACTTCTCGTACTGGAAAAGTCGTACCCACATACTCGGTATCTTTTTCTAATGAGCCTTGACGAGCTACTGCCACATCGACAGATACAGATTTTTCTTGAAGACTAGAAGATTCAGTTTGGGCATCTCCAGGGGGTAATAAACCACAACCTGCTGTCAATAATAGTATTCCAGGTATCAAGATCGACCAATATGGCAATTGATAAGTATATTTAGTTGCGGAAAATCTGAGAGACATAAATTTTACGAAACTTAAGCAGGCAGCAGCGATTCAATTTCGTTGCCGTTGAATCAAACTATATCAAAGTGATATTATTAGCAATTATATCAATATAAAATTGATATTGAGTATTGTTTGTATTGACAGTAACCAAAAATGTTGGAATTAGCTGCGCTTGGTCTATTACTCAAAAGACCTTTACACGGATATCTTTTAAAACAGCAGTTAGAAAGATTTATGAGTGGCTGTATTAGCGTCAATTACGGTGCTATTTATCCACTGCTTAAGCGACTGGAAAAACAGGGATATATTCAAACTCAAGAATTGGTAGATGGTGACTCAAATCGCAAAATATATCAAATAACTGAGTCAGGACGCGATCGCTGGCGACAAGCAATGCTGGCGCATCCCCGTGAAAGCTGGGTTAACAGTCGTTCTCGTTTTATCATCAAATTCTTTTTCTTTAGTCAACTAGAACCAAAGGAGCGAATTAAGCTGATGCAGTCTCGTTTGATGACCTGTCAATTACGTCTAGAGAATCGCGAAGCACAACTTGTTGAGCAAGATAACGAAGACCCCTATCAAGCGATCGCTTTACAACGTCATCTAGCCAATCTCCGCTTTGAAATCGAATGGTTAAAAGCACAAATTCTCAAAGAACAGCCCACTACACAATCGAATGAAAACTCTACTGTAAATTATTTATAGCAATCGAACCATAAATTAGGACGACATATTTTGCAGTTTTTCAGCAAGTCTTGCCGTCGCTACTATCTTATCCCTGCGCCAGACTTTTAATTGTTTCTGATGTTCTAGAAACAGCCGAATGTAGGTTCAATACTCTTCCTAGTTATTAACTTGAAACAAAATTAGACTCTTGATACGTGGGAAAATCGGTATAACCTTCGGCATCAAACGAATACCAGATAGCCATATCTGCATCAGGATTGAGTTCCCAATTGTTAGCAAAACGAGCAGCCAAATCGGGATTACTAA
The DNA here is from genome assembly GCA_965218645.1 of Waterburya sp. Taxonomy (GTDB): domain Bacteria; phylum Cyanobacteriota; class Cyanobacteriia; order Cyanobacteriales; family Xenococcaceae; genus Waterburya. The sequence goes on from OZ244627.1 coordinate 1,058,917, forward strand.
TATATGGTCTACCAAAGGCAATCAAGTCAGCCTCGCCAGAAGCGATCGCTTGTTCGGCAGTTTCCTTATCGTAACCGCAATTGCCTATTAACACTCCATTGTATACCTTTCTAAATTCTGTCAGGGTCATCGGTTCACCTAGTTCGTGGAAACCAAAAGCTAAACCATCTAATAAATGTATATATGCCAATCCATAACTGTTTAACTGTTGGGCAACATAGGTAAAAGTCTCACGGAAATCTGGTGAACCCATATCGTTATAGACACCATTGGGGGAAAGCCTGATTCCTACTTGTCCTGCATCCCATACGGTTAAAATAGCTTCCACAATTTCTTTTAAAAACCGATAGCGATTTTCTATACTTCCACCATATTTATCAGTGCGCTGGTTGGTTTTGGACTGTAAAAATTCATCGATTAGATAGCCATTTGCACTATGTATTTCTACCCCATCAAAGCCAGCTTTTTTGGCATTAGCTGCTGAGGCGCGGTAATCTTCTACAACTTGAGGAATTTCCGCTGTCTCCAAAGCTCTGGGGGTTTCACGAGGCTGTTTGCCGTTAGCTGTGTGAACATCGTCTCCTTCATGTCTAATTGCAGAAGGTGCAACAGGAAGCTGATTATTTTCTTGAAAGCTGCTGTGAGAAGATCTTCCTGTATGCCATAGTTGTAGAAAAATAGGTGTGCCTTTGGCGTGTACTGCATCAACTACCTGTTTCCAAGCTTGGGTTTGTTCTGCTGTATAGATTCCAGGGTTATGCTGCCAACCATTTGCCTGTGGGGAAATGGTTGTAGCTTCGGTAATAATCAAACCCGCACCCGCTCGTTGAGCATAATATTCTGCCATTAGAGCGTTAGGTATTCTTTCTGCACCCGCACGAGAGCGAGTCAAAGGAGCCATAACCACGCGGTTATTTAAAGATAAACTTTTAAGCTCGAAAGAACTGAGGAGATGAGGGACGTTGGTTTTGGCCACAGTAAATAATTAATTAGATTTAGTACATTTTGCTAGGGGTAAACAGTCTTGCGCCCTTCTAGAATTGACGGCAACTCTAGCATTGGTAAGTTCCTACTAGTCTGGCTTGTGCTACTATCGAATCGGCGATCGCATCTAGTAATTCTTCTCGATTTAATCCAGCCTTCAGGTCTAAAGATTTATCCAAAGCATAAAGCCAGAAATAATAGTGATGAACACCGTGTCCCGATGGCGGTGCAGGACCTGTATAACCTTTGCTGCCAGAACTGTTAACCCCTGCGGTAAATAGATCTCCCCCAGCCTCTTCTATTTCGGTAATGTCGGCGGGAATATTGTAAACAACCCAGTGAGTAAATCCCCAAGGTAATGGTGCATCAGGATCGTGACAAATCAATGCTAGCTGTTTAGTTTCTGGCGGTATTTTGCTCCACTGTAAAGCAGGGGAAACATTTTCTCCATCACTAGTATAGCGTTTGGGGATAGCTGATAAAGCAGAAAATGCAGGGCTGGCGATCTCTAAATCTTTGAGTCTTAATTTCATAAATAAAACTATTTTGGTAACTTGCTAACTAATTCTAGGCGCAAATCTTTTTAACGCTGGCTAAAATTTTTGTCTCCTCCCACCAGGCTTTTAACTTGTGCGTGTTAACTGTAACGGCTGCAAACTGTGGTGTTTGTTCGAGATAAACAAAAATTGGAATTAAATAAAAATCAGCAATGCTAATCATGCTGCCTACAAGGAAAGGACTACCGATACATAAATCTTCAATTGCCTCTAGAGCTTTTTGAGTTGGCGCGATCGCTTTTTGTACTGCTTGCTGGTCGGTTTCACCTCCCTGACTGGGAACAATCAAATTTTGAATTACAATTGTGCCAACGGCAGGAGTATAAAGATAGCTATCGATGATTGCCATAATTTGAAGCATTCTAGTTTGCATCAAAAGGTCTGGGGGCGCAAACTTACCCTTGGCTAGCTTTTGGTTAATGTAATAGGTAATCGCTGCTGTTTCGTAGATTTTTATACCGTCTATTTCTACTGTAGGCACTTTGCCAAAAGGATGTTTAGCCAGATATGCTTCTGTTTCGTTATCGCCATTAAAAATACCAATATCTTTCAATTCATAATCATTGATATTAGCTTCTGCTAGCAACAGTCGCACCGTGCGGACATAGGTACTTTGGGGCGTACCGTAAAAAGTTAGACTGGGCATAGTTGATAAAATTTATAAGTAGTAAGGTAAGTGATACCAAGATAAGTACATTTATTTTAAGAAATAAGTAATAAATATTGCTACTCTTGGCTTAAATTATGATTAAAAACGAGATTCAAATTCAATTAAAGCTCTACTATTATCTTGAAAATCACTAGAGCCTCGTAGCACAAAGTTATTGTCAAGACGATAGCGAAAACCATACTGAGCGCGAATATCGGTGTTAAGAATTTTCAACACAGAAAAGGAAAAATTATCAATTAAGTCAAAAGCAAGTTCTCCTGCTAGCGCATCGTTGCGATCATTGTCTCTATTGTCATCAATAATTTGAGTGGGAAAAAGACGCAACTCGCCAATAGGAAAAATGTTGTTAAATTCTCCATTGAGGCTACCAAAAAGGGCTGAACCAGCCAGAGTAGCTAACCCTAAAGTACCGTTACTGTTTCCCAAAGCTTCCACAACTCCACCGCCTAACAAAGCAGCGATTTCTGCTTGACTACGGGGAGGACTACTACTAAGTTCAATTTTATTATTGCTGATTTGACTAGCAAGTCCCTTGACCTTGGCAGAAATTCTTACGGTTTCTAACGTTCCCACATTAAAAGCATCAGGAATTTCTGTTGGCAATGCTTCACTAGGAACTTGTCTTTGTCTGGTTTCTAAAGCTGAACCAGTAAGTAATACATCTATAAAAGGATCGAGACCATTGTTATTAGAAAAACGAGCCGTGTTTTGATAGTCTCTAGAAAGATTGAGTTGGGTTGTAAATAAATTTACCTGACCACGTTTTAAGTTAATCGTGCCTTCGGGACTAGGTTCAAGAAAAGTGCCGTTGAGCTTCAGATTGCCTGTGACCAGAAAAGTAAAGATTGGCGGTTGGCTAATTTGAATATCTTCTCCTAACTGTAGCTTGAGATTATTATATTGAGTTACGGCTGCCAAACCTTGCCCAGATGCTTCACGTTGATTGATTGCAGTGAGTTTTTGATCGAGATTATTTATATTATTTATATTTTCTATATTATCTACCGTTTTATTTTGCTCATCTTCACTACCTAAAAAGATCGTACCGTCAAATAAAGTTACATCGCCAGCAATATTTGGTTCTGTAGCTTTGCCTAATATCTGTAGTTTTCCCTTCACTCCTCCATTGTATAGCTTGGGTAGATCTATTTTGATATTGTTAAAATCAATGGTGAGCGGATTTTTGGAAACATTTTTACTAAAAGGAATTGTTCCCGCAGCGAGAATTTCGCCTCCACCAAAATTTCCTTCAAAACTATTAACGCGAATATTATCTAAATCAAAAAAGACTTTACTATTAATATTAGTAATTAAGTTTTTAGGTAAGCTTTTGGCGGCAACAGTACCATTATTAATAGTAGCCGTACCTTGAGCGACTAATTTTCTGGGCAAGTTTTGTTGGGCATCGAGAATTCCCGAAATGTCTAGGGCAATTTCTCCCTGACCATCAATCCACTTTAATTCTCCCCCAGAAAATATATCCAATAAAGCCAAACCTTTGTCTTTAACGTTTAACTGTAGTTCAAGGCGATCGCTGTCTGGTTCAGCTTTGGCAAAGGGTAGCTTATAAGGAATGTTTCCTTTAATGGTTAAAGGATCGGCATCTGCGGCAATAATACTGCTGGCAAAAAAGTTTAAACGAGCATCTCTATAGTTAAAACTGCCTTTGGTAGTTTGAATTGAAGTGTCATTCAAAGAAGCATTATCAATGTTTATTTCTCCCCTAGCTTGAGGATCATCTGGAGTCCCTGCAATACTGGCACTGGCGTTGATTAAGCCGTTTAATCCTAATTCTGGAGGTAAGGAAAACAATTGCTCAATTAATTTAACAGGAACTTCTACTAGTTTAAGCTGTCCTGATTGAGTTTTTCCCCCAAACGTGCCTGTGAATAAGAGAGTAGGGGTTGATGTTCTGTTTTTGTTTTCAGCTTTGTCTTTAACAGTATTGTCTTCAAGCTGAATTGAAATCGGTAATAGAGTCAATATTCCTGCTTTAAGATTACCTTTAGCAATAATTTTTTTACCAACTAAATTACCCCATCGCCATTTTTCACCTAAAAATTCAAACTGAGAATCTAAGCCACTATTCAAAGAGCCTGACACATTAATCTTGCCATCGAAAGTCCCTTTGAGATTTCTAATTGGAGGAATTAAAGCACTTTGCTGTTGTTTTTGTAGATCGGCTAGCCAAGCTTGAATAGCTGATAGCAACTGTAGCTGTTCGATTATAGGCGCATCTTTTAAGCCTACGTCAAATATTGGTTGCTGATTGGGTGGCGTGGGAGGCTGATACAAATCTGCTGCGTTGGCATAAATGCGATCGCTAAAAATACGGCTAAAATCTGTTAATTCAAAAATCTGGAGTGCCACCAGAATATCTTGAATCTGTCCCCCGTCAATTGAGACTTGACCATCAACATCAATATCATCGGGCTTTTGAATCAAACTGCCTTCAAGCTTATAAACGCTGTTTCTTTGCTGAAATTCAGCATTTTGGATGGCAAAATAATTATCTGCATATTGAAAATTTCCCTGAAGGCGATCGCCTCTAATACTTGCTAAAGTGGGATTATCGATGACGACATTTTTGCCTGAAGTCGCTAGGGTATTAAGATTTAAGCTAAAATCTCCTGATAATTTGCCCTCTACAGGTTGAGTCGCTATACTGTCTGGGATTTTAAAATCTTTGCTTTTAACCACCGCGGCTTTAAGCAGTTTTAAAGGAATGTTTTGGGTAGTAAATTTTAAGGTTTGTTGGTTACCTTCTCCTTTAACGGATATGCCGTCATGGGCGATCGCAAAAGCTTGAGGCGCAAAATTGCGGTCTAGAACTAGCTCAATCTTATCTAAAGGCTGAGGTTCAGAACCAAAGTCTTCTCCACTCGGCAAAAAAGGTGTGGTTACAACTTCCTCTAGCTTTAAGTCAACTCCTGTTTTGGGAGATATTTGCACATTTCCTGCTAAAAAAGGATCGAACTCGATATTTTCTACTTTAAAGTTTCTTAGACCCAAATCACCATCAATATTTATCGCCGAGGGAATCCCGCTAATTTGTCCTGAAAACTCACCTCTTCCTGAGTAGTCCAAATTAGCTGCCCAACTAGGCAGGGACAAGCGTAACTTTTTGATGTTAATCCATCGCGCTTGGGCAACCTTAAACTCAAAATAATTTACTGCTGCTAGTTTATCGGCGATATCGCTAAAAAATGAATTATCTAGTACGATATACCCTTTGGCATCTAAACCATCTCCTTTTGCCTGTAGCACGTCTAACCGTTTGCCATCCCAAGCTATATCTGCCCCCAAAGGTTGTTCTAAAAAATCGATTCCTTGGCTAAAGGTCAAATTTCCTTTGGCTGCGACGGCGGTAGGACTGAGATTATCTACTTTGCCCGTTACTACTAGCTGTCCTCCCAGTTGTCCAGTGAGCTTTAAATCATCCGACTTGGGGTCGGCAAAAAGGCTTAGATCTACTCCCAGGGGCAGTACAGAGGCTTTGAATTTACCATTGGCGATCGCTAGTTTGTCCGCCTCAAAAACTCCTTGAGGCAGGGTTAAACTACCTTTGCCGTTGGCTTTAATTCCTTCTGGGGTAATATTATCCGTAGTCCCTGCCAGCTTCAATTTGCCGTTGATTAAGCCGGCAAACTGATCTGGGGTAGTAGAGCTTAATTGTTTTAATTTGAGGTCAATTCCTCGAACGTTGGCTGTCCAATCTTGATCGACTATTTTTAAGGCATCCACCTTGACTTGACCTTTAGCTAAAGCTAAATCGCCAAAGCCATTAATCAAAGTTTGGGCTTGAACATTATCAGGAATATTCCCCGTCAGATAAAAGTTACCGCTAAGGTTGTCATTAAACTCATTGGGCAATTCAGGAAATAAACGCTGTAGTTTTAAATTCTTGGTTTTAGCGTCTGCTTTCCAGTTACCGTCGGCGATCGCAATTTTGGGTAAAGCTACTTTGCCCCCAACAGTATTTAAATCAGCCTTACCTTTAGCATTAAGCTGATTCAAATTACCCAGATCCTTTGTACCTGAGACTTTAAACACACCATCAATTAATCCTTTAGCAATATTAGGTGCGCTGCCTTTACCAAAAGGTAAACTGCCAAACTCTACCCTTGATGTGGTTAGCTTAGATGTCCATTTACCCCGATCGTAATCTAAGTTTTCTACTTGAACTACGCCGTTACCCAAAGCAAAATTAGCTGCGCCATCGGCAAATTTCAGGGTGGATAAGTCTCCTGCTTGAGCAGATATTTTGGTAGTACCTGAAATCAAGCCAATATCTACAGGTAAGTTATTATTATAGGCTTTGGCGATCGCTTTGCCTGAAACGTCCTTTGCCGAAATGTTAAAAGCTAGGTTTTGCAAGTCGTCCAGCTGTAAATTGCCATTACCCTCAATTTTGCCTCCAGTTTTGGGCAAGCTAGTAAATTGCTTGACTAATAAATTTGTACCGACTATTTCCAGATTTGCATCAATTTTTTTAAAATTTACTTTATCAATGCGACTAGGACTAGCAGTAGCGATATCAAACTGCACTACAGGATTTTCTAATGACCCCCTAACTCTAACACTGCCTTTTATTTTGCCTTTGATTGGTACTGGTGTATTTAACTCTAGAGCATTAATTACCTTTTTGGCTTTTACGGGTTTGATCTTGGTATCGATTTGATAATTTCCTGCTTCTGCTAGATTGAGTGAACCAGAAGCTTTCCCTGATACTTGACCAAACTTAGTGGCAATATTATCTAATTCAATTTTTGTGCCTGCAAAAGAAACCTGACCGTTACTATGACTAAAAGGTTTAACCAAATTAGGAATTTGCAGACTAACATTATTTAAATTTAGCTTACCCTGTAATTCAGGAATAGGTGCTTTGGATAAAGTTACGCCAATTTTACCGTCAAGCTTTCCTTGGGTTAATTCAATGGGTAAAGCCAACAGATTACTTGTTTCAGAAGCATTTAGCTGCTGTGCTAATACAGATAAATTTATAATATCTGTTTGACTATTTCCTTGACCATCAACGGTAAAATTTCCCCCTTTTATCAGCTGCGCCACAGCATTAAACTGAATTACCTCATCAATAGGACGAATGATAATATTATCTATATTGGCGGTAACAGTTGGATTTAAGGCTGCTTTTTCTGTATTATAGGCAGCTAAGGAAAGTTGACCTCCTTGCAGTTGAATAGACTGTACTTCGACAATTTGCTTTTTTGAATCACCACCTGAACCAAAATTTGTAGGAGTCCATAGTTTGGATTTATCTTGCTCAATATAGACATTAGGCTTTTTTAAAATAATGTCTAGCTTAAGCTTGCGCGTACGTAAAAAATAAAATGGCGCAAAGTTGACTCTTACTCTTTCTACCTTGAGCGTGTCAGGATTATTGTCTGTTGCAGGAAGCGCGCTATTGCCAAAACTAGCACCTATAGGCGATATGCTCTTTAGATTTCCTAGTTCGAGGGGACGATGAAGATAATTTCCTGTTTCTTTTTCTACTAAAGGTATTAGCTTGCGCTGCACAAAATACCAACCATAAACTAAGCCACCACCTGCACTACCTAAAAGCAAAATAGCTGTAACTATAACTACTCTACGCCACCGATTAGGAGAGTTTACTGTACCATTGCTCAGATTGACTGGTTTATCTGAATTTTGCTTCATTTTATGGTTATATTCTCTGGCTGAAGATGCCAATAGCGAAAGCTATATTTTGAAGAAATACGCCGTGAGATTGGTTTTTTTAATCTATGAATATAGAAGATAAATCTTACTAATTAGTTGCACAATATTAGTTTTTTTAATAAGAACAAGTATAGCCAGCCTTAAATTATATTGTCTTTTTGGCAATACAATTACTTTTCTAATTAAAGCCTATAAAAATGAAAATTAGGGTCAAAGTAAAACCTAATTGCAAGCAAAAAATAGAGCAGTTAGACGAGCGACCCCCTAAAGGGTTCAACAGTTTGCTCAACGGAGGGAACCTCCGCAACGCAACTGTCTCACCGCGTCGCCGTTAGGCGCAAGGGAATGCTGCCCTAGCAAGGGAATGCGCGAGGGAGGCAGTTAAGGCAGTTAGGACAGTTAGAGCAGTTATAATAATTGCTAAACTATTTTTTCAAATTAATCTAATCACCTTAATTAATAACTAACTATTAATTAAGTAGCTGTGCAAAATTAATTTCTTAGTTGAGATCGGGTAAAGGGAAAGGGGGAAAAAGGAGAAATTAAATGTGTAATTAATTTTGTTTAGGCACTTATTAAAAATTGGTCAGTATAAAATCTACTATTTGTTGATGAATTTGCTGAGTTCCTTTAGTTCCGTCAATAGTAATTGCTCTTCCCTTATATTTTGCAAAGATCTGTTGATATTGTGAGCGAACCTTGGTTAATTTATTTTTAGTTTCATATATTTCTTTTAGAGAACGTTCTTGCAGTCTATGAAGCGAAATTTCAATAGGAATATCAATATATATGGTTAGATCGGGGTTAGGAAAACGGGCATTAAGTTGTTGGATAAAGTTAAACTTGTCTACAGTTTCACAATTATATGCTAAAGAAGAAAAATAATATCTAGTACTAATAACATGATAGTTATCTTGAATTAACTTAAACACACCATCGATTTCATTATATAAATGATCGTGGCGATCGGCAGCAAAAAGATAAGCCATTTGCTCATCAAATAAATCGCGATCGCGACTAAAGATAATTCTTTGTTTTAATGCCTGGCGAATTAGATTACCAATAATGCCATTAGAAGGTTCGGAACTAATTTCAGCCTGTTCATCTGTAGCCAAAAAATAACTCTTTAACATTTCAGCCTGAGTAGATTTACCTGAACAATCAATTCCTTCGATTACAATAAAAAGCTTTTTTTTCATTGACTGTATGGGCGATTCGCGACGCGAAGCTAGTCCTTTAGCAATACTGTTCGGTTAGTCTCTTAAGCTATTTCATTCGCCCCCTAAATCCCCCAATCCTGGGGGACTTCCACAAATCTAGCTCCCCCAAAGTTGGGGGCTGGGGGGCTTAAACGAACGGTATTAAGTCCTTTAGGGCGAATCGCCCCTACCCTTTACGCATGGAAAACCAAGTTCGGAGACGATTTAACAGTTTAGGACTACGCTGTAGTTTTTGCAGATAAAAGTTATTGCTTGCCTGATGTAATATTTCAGTCATAGTAGGATAAATAGTGAGGATAGATACCGAAGTCAAGCCTCGCATCGGATTAGAGTCTAGTCTTATTTTGTTTTGCATCATTAAGGCAATGGTGGTAATTAATTCAGCAGCGCGATCGCCTACTAAACAACAGCCTAATATTTCTCCATTGGCTCTTACGAGTAGTTTACACAATCCTGTGGTCTTATCTAATATTTGTGCCTGAGTCACGTTATTGAAATATTGCTTGACCACATAAATATCTTCTCCGTATTCTTGTTTAGCCTGACTTTCGTTTAAGCCTACCCTAGCCAAATTAGGCTGGGTTAAAATTGCCCAAGGAACAGAATTATAATTAGCTTTATACCAAGGGAAAAACAAAGTATTTTTGAGAATTAAATTAACTTCGTACTGAGCAATATTTGGTAAACTATAACCGCCAATTAAATCTCCACAGGCATAAATATTAGGATTAGTAGTCTGTAGCTTTTGATTAACATAAACCTTTTCTAAATCATGTTTAACATCAACTCCCGCTAGATTCAAACCCGCAATATTAGGCTGACGGTCATCAGCAATAATTATCTCATTGGCGCACAAAGCGCGATCGCCTGCCTGTATCCATTTTTGCTTATTAATGACCTTGATCTGGCTAACTTCTAAATTAGTATAAATCTCAACTCCTTCGGCTTCTAGCTGCCCCTGAATCAAGATGGCAACATCTAAATCTTCTTGGGGTAATATTCTTGGCTGTTGAACAACTAAGATAATCTTTTTCTTAAATCGAACTAAAGCTTGAGTCAACTCTAAAGCAGTAGGATCGCTACCAATAATAATTATGCTATCGGGCAATTCAGATAAATCCCGATTGCTTAAGTCTGGTGGAGTCAAATATTCATCTGCAACATTAGTTCTAAAGAAATTAGTCACAAAATTAGAACCCGTAGCCAGTAAAAAATTACGCGATCGCAATTTTCGATTAGCAACATTAAACGCCAGATTTGGTAAACGGCAAAATTCCCCTTTGCCTAAAACTACATCAACTCCTAAAGCAGCCAGACTCGATAACGAATTACTGCTTTGAACTACAGAATTAATTCCTTTTGCCCAGTTACTCGCTTCGGTTAGAGAAATATAAGGAGACTGGGCTTCTGATGCCGTAGCAAAAGGATTATTAGCTAGCTGATAGTTTAAACCTGCGATCTGACTAAAGCTTTGATTAACTAGGGTGTCGTTGGGTAAATAATTAGTATCGCCCTGAGTCACTAAAGCAACGCGGGCTTGAAGCTGTACTGCATTTTGAGCAGCATAGATACCCGCCCAACTACTACCAATTATTACCAAGTCATAGTCTACCGCCATGTTGACAAGTTAAAAGTTAAAAATCAGAAGAGACAAGGCATGCCTTGTCTGTACAGAATTAAACCATAGCAGCTATAGCTTCTACCAAACGATCGTTTTCTGCGGGTAAACGTACCGCAATGCGAAAATAGCGATCGCCCAATTCTGGAAAGCTGATACAGTCTCGGATTACAATTTGATAATTAACTAGCAACTTCTGCTGTAATTGTGTTGCCGACATCTCTGTTTTAACCAGCAGATAATTAGCTGCGCTGGCTAAAGGCTGGATTCCTGGAATTGCTTCTAGCTGTTCAAATAATTGCGATCGCGCTGGTTGCAACCAATTCCAAGTCTGTTGCTGAAACTCCTTATCTTTTAGTGCTGCTGCGGTTGCTGCTGCTGCTAGGGTATTGACTGACCAAGGATCGCGCCATTTTTGCCATTTTTGTAGTCTTTCAGGATGGGCGATCGCATAACCGATTCTTAACCCAGGCAAACAGTAAAACTTAGTTAAGGAACGCAAAATAACCAGATTGGGATAATCCTGAATCAGAGGGATTAAGCTTTGCTCCTGAGAAGGCGTTAAGAAGTCCATAAAGGCTTCATCAATCACCACTAGGCTAAATTGCTCAAGATAGGGCAGTATCTCCTCTCTCGTCCATAATTTGCCCGTTGGATTGTGGGGATTGTTAAGGAGCAACCCTGATTGGGGATGGGGTGGCAACGGTATAGGTATCGTCGGGGCGAACGTAGGGGCGATTCGCGAATCTCCCTCGCCCCCTAAATCTCCCAAAACGAGCGACCCCGCGTCGCCGTCAGGCGCAAACGCCAGTTCCTTCAACGGGTCACAGACCCGCAACGGACTGGCTTGGGAATGCGCGAGTGGGGGACTTTTAATTCTTCTTTCCCCCAGATTTGGGGGGCTAGGGGGGCTAGTTCTATCACACTGCGCAAGTCTTATTAAAGATAAAGGACAGGATAATATTTTCCCATCAAAAGCATTTAAAGCCCTGGCATAGTCGCTAAAAGCGGGGGTAATTAAATATGTAAAATTTTGTTGCGCTAGTTCTCTGCCTGCCCAGGTCAATAACTCTGCCGAACCATTACCAGGCAGGATAAATTTAGGGTCAATTTGATGATGATGTGCCAGGTGCGATCGCAATTCGGGATATTCAGGGTCGGGATAAGCATTTAACTGACTGGTACTATTAACTATGGCAGCGATCGCGCTGGGGGGAGTTCCCAGGGGGTTAATGCTGGCGGAAAAATCGGTTAAAGCAGAAACTGGACAACCAGCAATGCTGGCTGCCCAATTCAAATTTCCACCGTGTTGTGGTCTGTTCAAGATAAGTTAACTATCTCAAAAACTACTTTTTACCAGGGGCTACTTTTTCTTTAAATAGCTTACCAGCCGAAAAAGCAGGAACTTTAGTAGCAGGAATGGACATTTTTTCTCCAGTTTTAGGGTTACGTCCTTCTCTTTCTTTGCGATCGCGACGCTCAAAAGAACCAAAACCAACTAGGGTCACTTTATCTCCATCAGATACAGCTTCCATAATGGTTTCGACGGCTGCGGACAATACAGCGTCAGCTTGTTTTTTAGTTACAGTCGCTTTTTGCGAAATGCGATCGACTAGTTCACCTTTATTCATTTTAGTGGTCTCCTTCTTATATGAATTTGTGGTTTGTGTGTCATGTAGTTCTCGGTATCTGAGAACTTAATAATTAGAAAATGAATCAACATAAAGTGAACATTAAGTCCTGTCTTTTTAAAAAGCTATCTTCAAAATGAAATTTGCTACATTAAAGCCCCCTAAATTCCCCGCCCCTCCCTACCCCTCCCCAAATTTGGGGAGGGAACAAAGGACTTTTAAATCTTTTCCCCCCAGAGTTGGGGGGCTAGGGGGGCAAAAACCATTAGAAATTTAGCCAATATTACTTTTCAGATATCCTCTTCATCAGACAGAGTACAGTTCACCAGCCTAATTTATAGCATCAGAGTTCTAAAAACTCACAGTATTTCATAGGCTACAGTTTTTTCACTGCCTTATTCTAAGCTCTACAAGACAAATATGGATCGTTGAAAGCGTTATTTAACATAGATTTCAACAATTTTTTCCATTTTAACCACCTAAATCGAGTCCCAAAACAGGCTAATTACCTGGTTCTCCAAGTGGGTCAACCCCTGATTTTTCAAGCATTTCACGGCTTTCTTTACTAGGCATAAAGTTACTTGCCAGCCCTGCATCCTCATCTACAATATTAGGAGTTAACAAAACTATTACTTCTGCTCTTTCATTGGTCTTGTCGGTACTTCTAAATAAAGCACCAAGCAAAGGAATATCTCCTAAGATAGGTACTTTAGAAACATTAGTTCTTTCTTGGTCTTGAATAATCCCTGACAAGATTAAGGTTTGACCATCCCGCATCCGCACTAAGCCAGAACTTACTTCACGTTTACTCAACAAGTTAAGTGTATTAGTTGCGCCATTCCCACTATCAAACGCTTGCGTTGCACCAACAGAGCTAACGGAAGGACTTACGGACAGTGAAACAAAGCCGTTATCGTCAATCCCTTCTACATTTACAGTCAGTACTAATCCAGCTTCTCCTAACTCTGGAGTGACAGTTCTTGTCCCCGACTGTCCATCAATCTCGGTTTTAATACTTTGAACAATCTCTTGAACTAAGCGAACAGTTGCCTGCTGTCCTTCTTGTACTGTTAGAGTAGGATCGGTTAAAACTTTTGCATTACCGCTGGTAATTCTGCTTTCTAGGAGTGCCAGAAATCTGTCTGGAAGCTGGCTAGGTGTCGGAATCCTAATTTCTCTGGAATTACCACTAGGTAATGATTCAAATATTGTAGTTTCATCTCCTCTAGGTCTTCTAACAAAAGACTCATTTAGTCCAGGGTTGTCTCCACCAAAGTTGATAGCAGCGGAACCTCTATCTTGAAGGAATTGAGTGCCATTAATGCCAAAAGAGAAGCTAGCGTTAGCCGTATCTTGATTAAGCAAGTTAACGTCAATTACTTTCACGTTAACCGATACTTGGCGACGACGAGCATCTAGCTGAGTTAGAAAAGAGGTAGCAACTTCTACTTTACGGGGTTCGCCTATAAGAGTGATGGCGTTGAGTCTGCCATCGGTAGAAACCTGTAATCCTTGGAGCATTAATGCTTTAGAACCAGTATCGTCTTCACTACCGCCATCTAGATCGCTTAATGTAGGACTTGTCTCTTTTCTTTGAACGACTTTGCCAGTTTCAGGATCGATGATTTCTTCTACATCGTTAGTTAGTCTCTTTCCTGTTGCACCCTGACTTGCTAAATACAAAGCTGCGTTTTCAGCAGTAACCTGGTTCAAGCGAATAGTACGGCTGACTAAATTACGAGCTGAAGCAGGTAGTTGCTCACCGACATAAATAATATTGCCTCGACGGTTGGCATCTAAACCAGAAACAAGCAGAACTGAATTAAATGCTTCTTGTAAAGGCTGATTTTCTAGATCTAAAGAAATAGTCGGACCCGTTTCTTCGCCATCGCCACCTTGATTTGCTTGATCGCCTTGTGCCTGTGCATTACTATCAGCAAATACTAGGCTTAAGTTAGCAGATTTAGCCAGGAGAGACAGTACTTCTCTGACTGGAGCATCCCGCAACACTAGGCGGGGAACTAAGGCTGATGAGCCTAAATCTACCATGTCGGGCATGGTATTGATATTAGAAACAGCCATATCGCCCACGGGAGGGGCAACCGCTCTGGGAAGGGTTGCATCGGCTGCGGAACTAGAATCATCCTGAGCTTTATATACCCGTTCTTTGGTATTATTAGAACCATTATTTTCAATATCGATTTCAGGATTGGGAATTAAAACATCAGGTTTTTTTAAGTCATCTGTTTGAGCAACTAGAGTAGATTTTTCGTTGTCTTTAATCTTTTTTTGACCTAGTGCAGATTTATAGGTTTGCTTAATCTGTTTAACAGCCTTGTTACCAAATTGAGATAACTCTCTTTGAAATGACTGAGCTTTGGTAACGCGATTGAGGCTAAGAACCAAATTATCTCCCTGTTGCTCTAGTAAATGCTCAATAGGCACATCTGGCTCGGTAGAGATGAGAATCTGAGTATGTTCGCGATCAACCTGATGAACATCTATTGATTTAATGCCTGCAATCGGATTATCTCGTTTAAAAGAATTTCCTGCGGGCAAATCTAAATGTGCGTTGAGTAGATTTGCTTCAATCAGATTATCTTTACGCAGCGTGAAAAAAGAAACATCAGCATCAGCTTTTGCCCCCCCAGCCACCCAACCTTGGGGGGAGAGTGATTTGAAGTCCTGACCCCCTCTAATCTCCCCCAAGCTTGGGGGAGACTGATTGTTCCCTCCCCAAAATTGGGGAAGGGTAGGGAGGAGCGGGGGATTTAGTGGGCTTTTGTGTAGCAAATTTGACTTCTCAGACGACCCTTTATCTGCCGATAGTTTTAGTTCTAGTTGATTATTATCTTTATCAATTTCAATATCGATAATATTTCGCTCGGCAGCATTAGACGGTGCAGCCATGAGCATAACGGTTAATGCTGTCAAAAATCCCAGGCGATCGCAATAATTTTTCACTCTTTTAATCCTCAACCTATACTATTAGTAAATATATTTTTGTAGAACTATTATTTTTTGGTAGCATCAGCTTCTGACTGACTATTGCTACTATCTTTATTTTTTCTATCTCGTCTAATTTGACGTTTTTCTCTGACAGTAAGCTCTGCTTCCTCGTCGGTTTTTTGAGCTTGTTCTAGCTCTTGCTGACTCTGAGGCAATATAGCGTCTAGCTTGATTTGAGTTTTTAATTCTGCTTGTTCTTTAGGAACAATCTCGCTTCTACTACTAGTTAAAATTGCGGTGGGTTTATCCTCAACAGTTGAACTAATGGTTTGTACCATTAATAAAGGTTGCAGTCGTTCTAGATCCTGCAAAATTTGCTTAGTTTCGTTAAAAGTTCCCTTAATACTCAGAGAAATGGTTTTCCGCTTCAGTTTTCCCTGTACTTCAGCACCCAAAGAAGCATCATCAATTGTAGTAATATCCCCTTCAGGCTGGTAATCAATTAAAGTCCCTTGATTGGAGGCAACAAAATTATTTAAGTCAATTAGCAGTGTTTCGAGATCATCCTCGCTAGTAAACATCGCCAGCACACGAGCTTTTAATACTTTCTGGTCGGCTAAGTCTGCTTCTAGTTCGGCTAATTTTAATTGCAGATCCCCTGTTTTAATCTTTTCTAACTGTCCTTGAAGCTCAACTTTTTTGGTTGATACCTCTTTATACTTTGCTTGAGCAGGATTAACAAAGTTAATATAGCCATAAGCAGCTAAAGCGATCCCCGCAACGGCGATCGCAATTCCCGAAACCATAGGCGTAAAGGTAATCCCAAAGGCAACGGGATAATCTTCGGCTACGCCTTTTTCCGTGGCGAAATCATCAGCAAAGGTCATTTCAATACCGCTCCTTTACGTTCTAATGTTTTTAGTCTGGTTACTAAACCAATCGAACCTTTTTTGGCTATTTCCTCAATTAATTGCGAAGAGGGAACGTTATTTAGCTGTGCCGAAATTGCGTATTTAACTCCTTCGGGAATTTCCAAAGAAGCGTTTTCTGGCAAATCTTCTGTGTTTTCTACTTCCACAGGAAAACTAGCGGTGCTAGCACCATTTAATTTAACCTGTTTGCTATCAAAAAATGGCGATCGCTGTAAAAATAAAACAAAGTCATTTACATCATCATAAGAACGTGCCACCCCTGCTAAATTAACCCCGACAGTTGAACTAGGTGCAGGTGGTGGAGTCGCCGCTTCTCCTTCTTTTGTTTCAGTTGGTGGAGGTGGAGCAACTGGAGCAGAACTAGTTTGCTGAATTGAATCTACCTGAACTCCTGGGGGAGTGCGATCGCTAATTTCCTGCATAATCGCTGCCCAGGGCTTGATTTTCTCAAATACACCTACCAAAGCAGCAGTTTCTTGCTGTGCCTGTTGAATTTCAGCGTTTGCTGCCTCAATCTTTTTATTTTGGTTGCCCAAATCGGCAATTTCGCTTTCAATTTGTGTGACTTCCTCTTCTACGGTAGCGGTTTGAGCCTTAACACTTTGTAAATAGCCAAAGGTAATTGCTGGTGCTATCAGTGCTAAGATTATTCCCACCACAATGGGGATTTTGTCTTCAATGGAAGGTTCTCTTTTTTGAGCAATACTACTGCTCATGTCAGTAGATTGTTCTCCCCCTCTATCTCTAAGAAAATTAATATCTAAGTTATACATAAAGTCGCGCTAATTTCAATAATAATTAATACATTAAATGATCGCTATTTGGCTTAATAAACACCAAATAAATGATATTCAAGCAAACTTAAAGATCACGCATTCCTAGTCCTAAGACAATTCCTAAACCTGAACGACGATCTGAGGCAATATCTTGATTTAGATCGAGTCCTAAAGCTGCAATGGGATCGACTTTTATGGTAGGCAAATTTAGTTTTTGGGTAAAAAACTCATCCACTTGACGAATACCTGCTCCTGGACCAGCTAATAATAACTGAGCTATTTCTAAGTCTTCACTTTGATTAATATAAAAGTTAATTGAGCGACTTAATTCATCACTTAATTCTCCCAAAATCTTGATCAACGCTGCTTTTCCTGACTCAATTTGCGATGAATCTACGCCCGTTGAATCTCCTATACCTTTTAATATATCTATCTCATAGAGCATTTCGGTTGCTCCTGTATCTGGTAAGCTCATAGCTTGGGAGAATGCTGCACGCATTTGATAAGTACCAATAGGTACTGTTCTCGAAAACTGAGGTACTCCTTCAACTACGATCGCAATTTCAGTACTATCAAACTCTAAATCTACCAATACCACCGCTTCTTTTGAGCCAAACTGCCTTAGCTGCTCTCTAATAGTTCTAATTAAAGCAAAACTATTTATTTCTAAAACGCTTAACTTTAATTCTGCTTGCTCAAAAACTTCAGTATAAAGATCGGTTACTTCTTTCTTAGTTGCTACCAATAAAACATTAACCTTTTCTATACCATCTTCATCCATAAAATAGCCAAGTTTGACATAATCTAAATCTACTTCTTCTCGCGGATAGGGCAGATACATTCCAGCTTCATGTACCATTACCATATCTTTTAATTCTGCTTCATCTAGTTCTGCGGGAACAGGAATAACACGAATAATAGCCTCTCGCATCGGCACTGCCGTAAATACTTTTGTCGCACTAATCTTATTGGCTTTAAGAGTATCTTTAATCAGTTCTGATAGACTCAAAGAATCAACAATTTGCCCTTCTTCAAACACTCCTTCAGGGATATCTGCTGAGACATTTTTTAGCAATTTGTATTGCTGTCCTTGTTTAACTATTTGAGCAATGTTAATTTTTTGGGGATTTATTTCAATTCCCACACTGTCGCCACTTTTGGCAAAAATATTAGTTAAAGTGTTCAGCATCCTCTTTTCTTAAGTAGTATTTCCAAACTTTTACCTCGTTTTTAGCTATGAAGATCTGATTTAATTACTTGTCCTGCAAAAGCATCTTTAAAATTTATCCATAATAAATAAAATCGAGTTAATATCTTTATTTCGTTGATTAACGACTTGTCAAATAGCCAAGTACAAGTTAAGAAATATTTGATTATTTTTCGATAATAGGCTGGTCACATTGGATATTGTAGCTGCTATAAACAGATATATAGATAAGTGCTTGTACTGAAAAAAACAGAACATACATATAGGCTAATAGTTAAAAATACGTACATGACATTGCCATATTTACTTATAAGTAATATTGTTTATTTTGATGCCTTATTTCTGACCAAACAATGAAAAAAGCTACTTTTATTCAAAGATTTTACCTATGGTTATCAATAGGAATAATTTTAAGCTGGCTATGGGGTTGTAATCCTGGTGCCAATAAAGATCCTGGACAGCTTGAATTTTGGACTATGCAGCTTAAACCAAACTTTACTCAATACTTTGAAGATTTAAATACCACTTTTGAAGCTCAAAATAAGCCAGTAGAAATACGTTGGGTGGATATTCCTTGGTCTGCTATGGAAAATAAGATTTTGACGTCTATTTCTGCCAAAACAGCACCAGATTTAGTCAATCTAAATCCTAAATTTGCCTCACAACTAGCAACTCGCAATGCTTGGGTAGATTTGAATGAAGTAGTTACCCCCAAAGCTAAAACAGCTTATTTGCCAAAAATTTGGCAGGCAAGCACAATTGAAGTCTGCCAAGAAGACAACTGTAAAGATCGGGCTTTTGGAATTCCTTGGTATCTGACAACTACAATTACCATCTACAATCAACAACTTTTGACAGCAGCAGATATCGCTAATCCGCCTCAGACTTATCAAAAGTTATTTGCAGCTGCCAAAACTATTAAAGAAAAAACAGGCAAATATGCTTTTTTCATAAGTTTTGTACCCAATGATTCAGGGGACATATTAGAGTCTTTTGTCAAGATGGGTGTAAATTTGCTTGATGAATCAGGCAAAGCAGCCTTTGATACACCCGCAGGCGAAGCTGCTTTTCAGTACTGGGTAGATTTATATCAACAAAAATTATTACCTCCAGAAGTACTAACTCAAGGTCATCGTTACGGAATTGAGCTATATCAAGCGGGAGAAATAGCCTTACTATCTTCTGGTGCCGAATTTATTGAAAGCATTACTAATAATGCACCTAGTATTGCTGAAGTTTCTCAAGCTACCTCTCAAATTACTGGTAAAACTGGCAAAAAAAGTGTTGCGATTATGAATTTGGTCATTCCTCGTGACAGCGAAAAATCTGCTCAGGCACTTAAATATGCTTTGTTTGTAACGAATACCAAAAATCAGTTGGCTTTTGCTCAGGCATCTAATACTCTTCCTTCTACAGTTGAAGGAGTAGAACAATACATAAATGACATTGAACAGCAAAAGAAAACTACTTTAATAGAACAAGCAAAAAAGGTCAGTGCAGCCCAACTTAAAGATGCAGAAGTGCTGATTCCAGTCAGAAAAAATATTCAAATATTACAAAAAACAATTTACGAAAACCTTCAAGCAGCAATGCTCAAAGACAAAACTGTAGAACAAGCAGTTAAAGATGCTGCTGAGGAATGGAACAATCAATCAAGTCTTTAGCGTTGATGATGAAATGCCAAAGGCTGAGATAAGTACTAATAATCGTTTTTATTTTGGTTGAATTGCTAGCTTTTCTCAGAAAAATCACTGTAACTAAAATTTATTGCAAAGGTTGCGTGAGAACATTATCATTGTCAATAAGCAATAAATAAATGATAAAAGATTGGTATGGCTTACTACACGGCAGATTCCCTAAAAGCAGAACTCAACTCTAAAGGCTGGCGCATGACTCCACAAAGAGAAAAAATTCTCCATCTGTTTCAAAATCTTCCTAAAGGCGATCACTTGAGCGCGGAAGAGTTACACGCTCTTCTAGAACAGCGAGGTGAGTCTATTAGCTTATCTACAATTTATCGCAGCGTCAAGCTAATGGCACGTATGGGTATTCTGCGAGAATTAGAATTAGCAGAAGGACACAAACATTATGAACTGAATCAACCTTATCCTCATCATCACCATCACGTTGTCTGCATTCAGTGTAATAACACTATTGAATTTAGAGACGATATAATTTTAAAACACAGTTTAAAGCAGTGTAAGAAAGAAGGATTTCAACTTATTGATTGTCAGTTAACGGTGATGACTATTTGCCCAGAAGCCATTCGTAAAGGATGGCCATCCGCTTTGCCTACAGACTGGTGCTGTACTCGTGTAATTTCTGAAAGAGAAGCTAAAGAAGAGACGAGAAAGTTAACTTAGTAGTTAGTCACTCTGAGTATTTTTAGCTACTGTTTAATGTTCGAGAGTGCCTAAGCTAAAACCAAGAGCTTTTTTCTTCATCATTTGAAAAATGTTAAAGAAACCATTAGCGCGAGAAGGTGTAAGACTGACCTTTAATCCTGTATCTTCAATAAAATCAGGTTCTACCTGCATAATTTCTTCGGGAGGTAAATCATTTAGTCCTTCAATCAAAAAAGCTACCAAACCTTTAACTAGTTGAGCATCAGAATCACCCTGATAACATACCTTGCCATTTTCCAGGCTGGCAGTGATATATACCTGTGATACACACCCTTTAACCTTATTGTTATCTGTTTTAGCTGACTCAGGCATTGCTGGCAGCTTTTTAGCATACCAAAGCAACTGCTCATACTTTTGTTTGGGGTTTGAACGACGCTTAAAGCGTTCAACTATTTTCTCTAGCTTGGGAGGTAATGATGTTTCTGCTGATGACATTGACATTATTCGCAAATAAATATCTGAAAAAATTAAAATATAAGCTGACAATTCTAGCTTCAAAGACACGGAGATTAGCAAACCCAGCCTTGCGATCGCGTAGTTAACTGTCGGCATCGCTTATATTACATTCACTTATTACTTTAGCAAAGCACATCCTTTTCCACTTCATTTTACCGAATCTGTCCCCCATTCGGATAAACTTTACTTGGAGAGGCACAGGCAGTCAAGAGGTTATAAGAAGTGAAAAGAGTATTAGGTATTATTCTTGGAGGCGGTGCGGGTACTCGTTTATATCCCCTGACCAAGTTAAGGGCAAAACCAGCAGTACCTCTAGCCAGTAAATATCGTTTGATCGACATTCCCGTCAGTAACTGCATAAATTCAGAGATTCTCAAGATTTATGTTCTGACTCAATTTAATTCAGCTTCTCTTAATCGGCATTTAAATCGCAGTTATAACTTTTCTGGGTTTAGAGAAGGGTTCGTAGAAGTATTATCAGCACAACAAACCAAAGACAATTCTGGTTGGTTTCAAGGTACTGCTGATGCTGTTCGTCAATATATTGATTCGATCAAGGCTTGGGATGTTGATGAAATTATCATTCTTTCGGGCGATCATCTTTATCGCATGGACTACAGTCAGTTTATCCAGCATCATCGGCAAACCAATGCTGACATTACCCTATCGGTAGTGCCAATTGACGATCGCAGAGCTTCTAGTTTTGGTTTGATGAAAATCGACAATCAAGGTAGAATCATCGATTTTGCCGAGAAGCCTAAGGGAGAGGAACTCAAAAAAATGCAGGTGGATACTACTGTATTGGGTCTGACATCTGAACAAGCTAAACAAAGTCCTTACATTGCTTCTATGGGGATTTATGTCTTCAAAAAAGATGTATTGATCGATTTACTAGAAAGTAACTTAGCCCAAACTGACTTTGGTAACGAAATTATTCCTGGAGCGGCTAAAGACCACAATCTTCAGGCTTACTTATTTAAGGGATATTGGGAAGACATTGGAACAATTGAATCTTTTTATGAAGCTAATTTGGCTCTTACAAAGCAGCCTCATCCCGATTTTAGCTTTTATGATGAAAAGTATCCTATCTACACCCGTTCTCGCTATTTACCACCAACCAAGCTCCTTGATTGTCAAATCAGCGAATCCATGATCGGGGAAGGATGTATCCTGAAAAACTGTCATATTAACCATTCTGTAATTGGTGTGAGAACCAGGATTGAGGGCAATTGCACCATTGAAGATACCCTAATTATGGGGGCTGATTTTTATGAGCCTTTTGCAGAAAGAAATTCTGGCTTGCAAAATGGAGAAGTTCCTGTAGGAATTGGCGAGGGAACGACGGTGCGTCATGCCATTGTTGACAAGAATGCGCGTATTGGTCGTAATGTGCAGATTATTAACAAAGATCGGGTCGAAGAATCTCAAAAAGAAGATGAAGGCTTTTATATTCGTAGCGGTATTGTTGTCATTCTCAAAAATGCAATGATCGCAGATAACACGGTTATTTAAGAGCTTAAAATGCAGTCATCGACTTTTGAAAAGTTAGTTTTAAAAACAATAATTGCTGTGATTAGTCTGCTAGCAAAATTTTAAAATATTGGCGAGAGTGTAGTTATGTTAGCTACACTCTTTTTTTGATGTGTAATTATAAAGTACGCCTAGTGTGAATTAGGAAAAAAGGAGGAAAAGACAGAAGATGAAAGTTACCAAGCTGTCCATCTAAATATCTTTCCTCATGAATAGCATAGACTTTGAAAGCCTGTTAGTCATAGTTTTTGTCCTTGTAGATGACTGGTATCAGCTAGAGAGAAAATCGTCAAAACCCAGTGTTTCAGGGGCAAAACCAAAAATGAGTAATAGTGAAATTATGACTTTGGCTTTGATGATGGACTATTTACCATTTCCAGGAGAAACTCAGTTTATCGGTTTTATTCGTGCCAATTATGGAGAATGGTTTCCTAATTTGTTAGAGCGGAGTCAATTTAATAGACGCTTACGAAAATTGGGAGATGAAATAGAAACTCTCAGAAGGAGATGGGTCAAACAGCTAGGAGTTGAGGCTGCCAATAGTTTTGTTATTGACACTAAACCGATACCTGTAGTCGGTTACAAAAGAAGCAAAAGACATAGTGACTTTGATGGTAGTGCCAATTATGGCTATTGTGCAGCAAGGAAGATGAAATATTTCGGCTACAAACTAGTAGTTCTTTCAACTCTGGGGGGGATACCTGTGGCTTATGAACTGGTTTCGGCTAACACTGATGAGCGTAAAGCTGTTGAAGGAGTCCTTCAGATGGTTCATGGTAGCGATATCTATGGAGATAAGGGGTTTATTGGTCAAGAGTGGCAATCAGAGATAACTAAGGCTACTGCTAATCGTATTTGGACGATACAGCGAGAAAATCAACATCAACAAGTAAGTTCTGCTTTAAAACATTTGATTAGCCGAGTAAGACAAAGAATTGAAGGAGTTTTCAATGAAATTCAAAATACTGGTCGTAATCCAGAGCGATTACTCAACAAAACTGTTGGTGGACTAGCTACTCATATGGCACTCAAAATGACCTCTCATACTTTGCGACTTTTCCTGCGCCATCATTTTGAGATTGATGTTTTGACTTTTCAATCCTCATTTACTTTCTAAAATTTAATTCACACTAGGCGTAAAGTTAAACTTTTAAAGTAAGATCATTTGAAATTACTATTTTTCTATATATTGCCCAGGATATTCATACTAGAAAGTTTTATCAGGAGATAGCCATTAATGTCTTCCACTGAATTTAAAGATTACTATGCTATTTTGGGAATCCAAAAAACAGCAAGTGCAGATGAAATCAAAAAAAAGTTTCGTAAGCTAGCTTTAAAATATCATCCCGATCGCAATCAAGGAAACAAAGTAGCCGAAGCTAAATTTAAGGAAGCCAGCGAGGCTTATGAAGTGCTTTCTGATGCTGATAAACGCGCCAAATACGATCGCTTTGGTCAATATTGGGAACATGGTGCGACTACAGGGTATTCTGGCAACACTACCTCTTCTAATACTAATACTCAAGTTGACTTTGGTGGCACAGATTTTAGCCAATACGGTAACTTTGAAGAGTTTATTAATGAGCTTTTGGGACGTTTTTCTACTCCTGGTACAGACAATGGCAATCAAACTTATTCTTATCGAACTTCTAATAAAAGTAATACCACGGGGTCATATTCCAAGAGCAATTTTGATAGCACTTATCAAGACATTAACGATTTTAATCAGCAATCCAAACCAGTCAATAGCGAAGCTAGCATTAATCTAACCTTCTCTGAAGCATTTAGAGGTACTATTAAACGTCTAAACTTAGGCACAGAGTCTTTAGAGGCTCAGATTCCTGCTGGTGTTAAACCAGGTACTCGTATACGTTTAGCGGGAAAAGGACAAAAGAGTATTTATGGTCAACAAAGAGGAGATTTGTATCTCAACGTCAAGTTAAATTCCCATCCCTTCTTTGGCTTTGAGGGCGATAACCTAGTTTGCGAAGTACCTATTGCCCCCGATGAAGCAGTTTTAGGTGCATCTATTAGCATTCCTACCCCCGATGGCATAGTCAGTATGAAAGTTCCTGCGGGAATTCGTTCAGGTCAGGTATTGCGACTAAAAGGCAAGGGTTGGTCTTCTCCTCAAGGCAGTCGTACAGATCAGCTAGTACGTATTGTTATTGCTACTCCAAAACGAATTACTAACCAAGAAAGAGAATATTACCAAAAAATTCGGGATATTCGTAGCGACAACCCCCGTAATAGTCTACGAGGAATTAGCCTTTAAACAATTATCAATTATCAATTATCAATTATCAGCTTCCTGGTAAATTGCGTGGTGGAATTTCTACGCCCTGATAGAACTTGTTTTCAAATTTATTGAGTTGCCACCAAGCTAGGCTGGAGATAAGTAAGGTTGCAGATAAACTTATTATGCTCCAAGTCGAAGGTATCCCAACAAATAAAGAGATCGGGGGAATAGTTGCCCAAATTAAGATGACAAGTGCGATCGCAATTATTTTGATCTTTTTGATATTCTCTAAAGCCTGACTACAGCTAGCGCAGTTTTTAGTGTGGGAATAATAACGGTCTAGCAGTTGTTCTTTTGATAAGGCGGTCGGTAAATCTTGATTGGGGAAAGGATCGCCATGATATAAATTAACCCACTGGCGCAACTGGGAGACGTACAAATCTGCTTTGGTAGGCAGATAAAAAGCCTGACTATATTTCTCGCCACCACCCAAGGCTGCTAAATAACGCTCTTGATGATGCAGAAAAATCTGATCGTCTTCTAAAACTCCGTTTTGATTGATGTGGGAATACCACTGAGGTGCAAGTTTAATCATGAAGCGAGGAAAAGGAGAAGCAAACTTGAACGGAAAACGAGCAAACAAACGGCATTTTCCCTTACTAATTGGTGTTGCATAAACCACCGTTAGAGTACGTCCAAACTGCTTTGAAGTAAGATCGTGCCATATTAAGCAGGGTGCAGTAAAAGTTGTATATTGCGTACCTAATTGACCCTTACGAGGGCCTTCTTGCCAAACACCTTTAAAACCCTGTTTGCCTGATTCAGTTACCTCTAATTCTACAGGCGCAACATTAGAACGATTACCGACGGTTTTATGATGAGTATAGGGAATATGACTGGCATCAACTACGTTTTCCAATAGAGTTAGAGCATCATAGGGAAGATCGCGGAAAATATTTAAGCAAACCCAATCATCTTTAGCTTCTTCCATAGGTTCGATAATTGGTACGGGGGTATGAAGTGCATTTTCTTTGATGCCTGGATAAACAAACAATAATCCCTGGGCGATCGCAGTAGGATAAGATCTAACGCAAGCTCTAGCAGAAGTATGTGCCTTCTCTTCTAGCTGCTGCTGTGGAATCACTTCACAGTCCCCATCTCCCGCAAATGCCCAGCCATGATAGGGACATTCCAATAAACCCTGTTCATTTACTCTCCCTTCGCTTAACGGTGCCAGACGATGAGGACATTTATCTTCAAATACCCGCCAGATTTCCGCCGACTTATCCCACCAGATTACTAAGTTTGTATCGAGCAAAGTAAATTGAGCTAGTTTATTGCGATCTAAATCCTCTAGGAAGTAAATTGGATACCATGCTTCTAATGGCTCAAATACAGTAGGGTCACTACCGCCAGGTAAGATTGCTGTGTTTGGATTATCTGAAGTTGTGATCATGCCCTGTATATTTTTAATTATTTAGCCCTGTAAATAATTTTTACACAGGTTTTTTCAACCGTTGCAACTTAATTTTACTTAGAAGACTCAAGCAGTTTATCTCTGGATTTAAGCCTAAAGATAAGACTTATGCTAGTTGATAAGATTTATCCCTAAAAAGCTCTCGCTGGCGTTCACTTCCTGCTGAAACATAAAAATAACGCTAATCAATAAAACTAGAATAATTAACCAAAAAGCAGTGGCAAGCCCAGTTATTTTATTAGCCCGAAATTTTTGCCACCAATGCTGGGGACGAACATCCCGTATCCAAAAAGTTGCGATCGCAGCTAAATTTAGACAAACAATGTTAGTAGACACCAAAACAAATGTTTCAATAGCAGATCCCCATAGCTGAGAACCAATTAACATTCCTAAAACTACTAGAGGAGGCAATAGTGCTACTGAAACCATAACTCCTACTACTGCTTTTTGCTCACCAGCCGTCAAAGAAATTGCTCCAGCTACTCCCGAAGCAAAAGCTAAAATAACATCAGAAAGATTTACACTGGTTCTGAGGGCAATTTCTTTTATCTCCAGATCCACTGGTACAAATATACCTAATAAAATTGACAGCAGCAAAGATATAAAAATTTCTGTCAAGCCTACTCGTATAGTTCTAACTGCCAAGGATAAATCACCAAACGTAGTAGCTACAGCTAATGCCATATTGGGCTTGAGTAAAGGGGCAATGACCATAGCCCCGATGATTACTACTTGATTTCCCTCTACTAAACCGATAGCAGCGATCGCCGTAGACAGAACAACCAGTGAAACTTCCGTGCTGTTAAGACAGATGCTTTGGGATATTTGAGTGTAAACTTCGTGTTGATAGACAGGCTTGTCTTTTTTTGGATCGGTGTCTTTTGGCGATTGAATATTTGCTGGAATTGTATCCATAATCAAGTAGCTATAAGGTGTTTTTTGTTAAAAATGAATATAAAGACTAATTTGACTTACACTATAGCGTTTCTCAAATTGGCGAGCGATCGCACTTGAGAAAATTGTCGCCTCAATCAATTTAATGTCAAGCAATAGATAGCGATCGCCTTTTTTTTAAGAAAATATTATTAATCATTATCAAAAACAAATTACAGTACTTCTTTATAGCTTAAAGATACATATTTGTAGTAAATTAGCCAGATATTCTCTAGCAGGATTAATAAATTTACTAAGCTAAGCAAAATAAATTATTTAGCTTAATACCTTAGCAATGTATATTGTCTTAAATAGTTAGCTAGAATCAAAAATCGATTAGCTATTTTGCTAAGATTTTTATTTTTTATAATTATCTTACGGAAATAAAATGTATTTTTAACTAGAGAGTCATTTCAGCCAAATGGCGGAGGAAATATGGCTCATCAAAAGTAGATAATTTGAAACTATCTAATTATCAATAACATTTACTAAAGTTAAATATTCTTATGCCTAAACAAAGCAATGAAAAACAAGTGCTTCAGTTTCTCTGCCAGCCTCAAGGTGGCAGAATTTATTTACTCAACGCTTTGAATTCCAAATCTGAACGGACTTTTATTGAAGCTCTACACAATATCATTGATGCAATGAACAAAGAAATTGCTCCCAATCTCTAGTCTAAAGAGATTGGAGATTAATCCCTAACTCTTCTAGACTAATAGTAAATACTTTATATTTCTTAACATGGCTAGAGACTTACGGGGATTTATTAAAATTTTAGAATCGAAAGGACAGCTTAGACGTATCTCGGCGTTGGTCGATCCAGATTTAGAAATTGCCGAGATTTCTAATCGAATGTTACAGGCTGGTGGACCTGGACTACTTTTTGAGAATGTGAAAGGCTCTCCCTTTCCCGTAGCAGTGAACCTCATGGGTACAGTAGAGCGAATCTGCTGGTCAATGAACATGGAAGCCCCAAAAGAATTAGAAACTTTGGGGTCAAAGCTAGCTATGCTACAGCAACCCAAGCCACCTAAGAAAATTAAACAAGCCGTGGATTTTGGCAAGGTGCTGTTCGATGTTTTAAAAGCTAAACCAGGACGAGATTTCTTTCCTCCCTGCCATCAGGTAGTCATAGAAGGAGAAGAAGTAGACCTAAACAAAGTGCCGATGATCCGTCCTTATAGTGGAGATGGGGGCAAAATTATCACCTTGGGTTTGGTAATTACCAAAGATATAGAAACTGGTACACCTAATGTGGGCGTGTATCGACTCCAGCTACAGTCTAAAACTACCATGACGGTTCACTGGCTATCGGTGCGGGGTGGGGCAAGACATCTGCGTAAAGCAGCCGAAGCGGGTAAAAAATTAGAAATTGCGATCGCCTTGGGAGTCGATCCGATGATTATCATGGCAGCAGCCACACCCATTCCTGTCGATCTATCTGAGTGGTTGTTTGCAGGGTTGTATGGCGGTAGCGGGGTCAAGCTAGCTAAATGTAAAACCGTCGATTTAGAAGTGCCAGCAGATTCAGAATTTGTGTTAGAAGGTACGATTACCCCAGGAGAAATGTTGCCTGATGGTCCTTTTGGCGATCACATGGGCTATTACGGCGGTGTAGAAGATTCGCCCCTGGTACGCTTTCACTGCCTGACTCACCGTAAAGATCCTATCTATCTAACAACTTTTAGTGGTCGTCCCCCCAAAGAAGAAGCAATGATGGCGATCGCGCTTAATCGGATTTATACCCCTATTTTGCGCCAGCAAGTCTCAGAAATAGTTGATTTCTTTCTACCCATGGAGGCTTTAAGCTACAAAGCAGCGATCATTTCCATCGATAAAGCTTATCCTGGACAAGCCCGCAGGGCAGCCCTGGCTTTCTGGAGTGCCTTGCCTCAGTTCACTTATACTAAGTTTGTGATTGTGGTCGATAAAGATATTAATGTCCGCGATCCGCGTCAGGTAGTTTGGGCAATTAGTTCTAAAGTCGATCCTGTCCGCGATGTCTTTATTTTGCCTGATACTCCCTTTGATACCCTAGATTTTGCCAGTGAGAAAATAGGTTTAGGCGGACGCATGGGTATAGATGCCACTACCAAAATTCCCCCTGAAACTGACCATGAATGGGGTGAACCACTTGAATCTGATGCCGATACGGAGGCGATGGTAACTAGACGTTGGCAAGAATACGGTCTAGGAGATATTGATTTAACAGAAGTGGATGCTAATTTATTTGGTTACGATATGAAGTAATTATTAAGGCAGCCGATCGCCCTATTTTTAATTGATTATGTATTTTGCCTAACTGCTATAGGCATGACTTTGGTGAACCTAAAATCTTTTGCAGGAATTTTAGAGCGATCGCATAAGTTGGCTTGACTCCACTTTGTCCCAGGCTTCCTGATGCTAATGTAGCGTTAGTCATTAAGGGATTATCCGAAGCATAGTAAACGTAGCGCAAAATGACATTTTCATTAATGCTCTTACGAATCTTTGCTGCTGCTTGAATTGCCTTTTGTAAATGCGCTCCTTCCATTTCCAAGCCGACAACATTCCAAGAAGAACTTCTAAAATATTCTAAGACATCAGCATTTTGCAGAGAAGTTCCCAAAACGGTCAACAAAGCTCCTTCGTGAACAGGGATTTCTACTTGTTCAAAGTCTGACTGGCTCATGTCATTATCAAAAGGATAATTGTCGGCTGTACCTTCAAAAATATGAGCTGTTGGTAGCATCAAATCTCCCCTGTTGCCGACTAAAGTTCCTGCTTTACCCATCACGGAAATTGAGTAAAGACTGAGTTTTTGAGATATTCCCTCAGTTTTATAAGGCTTAAGCAACTCATCAAAAAGCTCAAAGGCTTGTTCGCCAAAAGCATAATCCATCACTAGTATTACTGGTTGTTCTGCTTCTACCAAAGCTCGATTTACTTTTAATTCAGGGGAAAGCAGATCTAGAGGTAATAAAGAAATATCAAAAATCTGCACATGAATATTTGTCCCCGCTCGATCTTCGAGAAAATACATTCCTTTCTGTAGCGCAAATTCCAGTACTTCTTGATTGAGGGTGGCATTTTCGGGCAGACTAAGCTCACGAGCAATTTTTTCGATGGTTTCTTCCTTTTCTAGCCTGTATTTTAATGCCGCAAAGGCATAAAGACAATTAAGAATACTGTGCAAATTAGCACTAATAATATGTAAAGGACGCTGCCATAAATTATGTGACCAGAGAAATTTCTTTACCTCTGCTGCCCATTTTTCGCCGTGGATATGATTACCAATTCGTTCTCGTAATGCTGAACTAAAGGTAACTTGGCGATCGCAATTATGCTGCATTTCTTCAATTGCGACTCTTCCCAACCAGTAAACTATTTGAAATAAACTATTATTATAGGGTTCGCCTTGAAAAAACCGACGCTCTGCTGCTAGCGTCTCTTCAAAAGTGCGACCTAATAAAGTGCTGGTGTAAGAAATAGCCTGTTCTCTAATTTCAGCCTCCTCAATAGAAGAACCTGCTGAATGCTCTAAAACTATTTTTTCTAACTTGAGCCACTCTTGGGTAGGATGACCATCATCTAAAGCGTGCGCCCTAATCTTGTCGGCTTCGATATAAATAAAAGTAAGATGAGTAAGAATATCATAAATCTCACTACGCCCTCTAGTCACCTCAATTAACATTGTTTCTTCATCAACTCGATAGCAGTTGCGACGACGTTTAGCAGGGACGATTTTTTCAAAACTGGAATTGTTATAGCCTTCGGCTGCAATTAGCTTGATAAAACGACACCTTTCAATCCCTTTTGGTAAACGAGCAGTTACATAAGCAAGTCCGTCTAGCTCTACTTTTTCTGTATCAGTCATTGAACCATAGATTTCGGGCTGTAAAGTTAACAAAGCCTCACTCAAAGCCGAACCCGAAACACCACCAGGCTTATAGTGTCCACGCACAAACAAATGGCGCATAATTACATAAATTCGCTCGATCGCTGCTCTAGATTCTTGGGCGCGAGAGCGAGAAGGCACTGATATAGTCATCGGTTGTATAAATAGTAACTTAAGATAATTGCTTTAAAATTAGACTCAATTTTAATTTAAAACAATTTAATAATGCGAACTCAACCTGAGTAAAAAACTAGATACGATCAGCGTAATAATAAGTAATTCCTAACAAAATAGAGGTTAAATGGGGTCAATAAATTTTATTTTGTCCACCTGCATCATATTGGGCAAACCCTATATCTACGACTACTAGGCGAAGTTCATGGTTACGAAGTAGAGAAATAGTGGGGGTCAAAAAGTGGGATGCTCCCTTATACTTTTTTAGTGATTGTGAGTTAATTAAGTCGATCTAATATCTCTTTAAGTTGCTCAACAGAATATTGATGACCAGGAACTTTGTTAGAGAGAATTCTTTTTTCTACTTTTGTATTGTTTCGTAGAGCTTGGTCTAAGAAGGACAATCCAAAAATGACAGGACTTAAAGCAAAAGTTGATATTATTATAGGAGAAGCTGCCACTCCAGCAGCTAATGATGCTCCAGACAAAATGAAATTCGCGCCCCACAATTTTGCTACATTACGATTTCCTTTGTCTCTTTTAAGATTAACTTTCTGCTTTTCCTGTTCAATAATAGTTGCTAATAAATTATTTCCTCTGTTTAGATGAAAGCTATTTGATTCCCAGTCACCAACAAATCCCGAACATATTCCGAGCAATAAATCGCAGTGAACCGCAGTTATTTGATTTTTAAAGTTATTGTTGCTGCTAAAATAGTTATACGCATTACGGTAGTCTCCTATTGCTAACCTAAACTCTTCTTTTGCTTTATCCAAATATCTTTCATTACAGCAATCTTGTGCTGTTAATACTCCACTATTAGCACTTTGAATGTGATTCCAAGCAATACTGTTTATTAGTTTCTTTTCAATAGATTCACTATTGCGTATCCGTTCGAGTAGATAATTAGCTAATTGAGTAAAAGTGTAGCTAACGATAAGTTTGGCGAAAATATCAATCTTCAGCCAGAAAAGAAAAGCAGAGGTCATAATAGTTTATTATTACTAATAAGCTTTTATAGTAACGAATTAAATTAAGAGCTGACAATTCATTTAAAAGTTTTTAGGACTACCCATCTTTAGAACTATCTTTTTTATAATTAGCAAACAAATCTTCTGCTTTTTTGCGACGGCGACGATTGATATCATTGTTGCGAATATCAGACTCTGCAAAGCGCGATCGCTTCGTCTAAAGTCATATTCAAAGCATCTAACATCAAACAAGCTTGCTTAAGGCTTAATACTGATTTTTCTCTAGTTTCAAGATCAGGGATTCTGTTAGTCATGATAGATTCCAGTTGTTCTTAATCTCTTTAATACTTACTTCTAAAGCATTAATAGTTAGATTTGCTTGTTCAATTGCCAGATACAATAATTTTAACGTACTAGGATTGATTTCAGGTTGTGCTTCCCCAATGTTTAACAATAGGCGAAAAAAGACGAGTATAAGAGTCTCTGGCGCGTTCTCTAATATTTTGTAATTCTTCCAATTCAGGTAAAGTTGCTGATGTTTCCCCATATTTTTGTACAAGATTAAAATCAGCAGCCGTTGCTTCATTGATAATTTTAAAAAGCTGTTTTTGCAGAGCAAATATTTCGATTAATGTTTTTTCTGGTAAATTTGCCATTAAATCGCAATACTAAAATTTCTGGTAGGGATAAAACTAATTACCCCTACAGCTAATAAGAATCAAAATTCACCTTTTAGTGCAGTATTACAGCGATCGCAAATTGTGGGAGCGTCAGCAAAACTGCCAACAGACAAAGAATAATTCCAACAGCGATCGCACTTTTCACCGTCAGCTTTAACTACAGCAATATTGGCAATATTTGATTCACTTTTATATTCTGCATCGGGAAGAGAATCGACTAACTCTACTTGAGAAGCCAGGAAGAAATAACGTAGTTCATCAACGTCTCTTTCGTCAACAGAATTAGATGAATTATAAGATGCAAGTTTATCTTTCGATTCTGCATTAGGAACATGAAGCAATACTTTAGCATCAAGAGAAGAACCGATCGCTTTGGCTGTTCTTGCCTGTTCCATTACCTTGTTGACTTCATCACGTAAATCTCGAATTGTATTCCATTGTAGGGGCGAACGACCGTTCGCCTCTATAGATTTCCATTCGTCTTTGATTTCTACCCAACCCGATTCAAACACCGATTTATAACCCGTATCGTAAGGCAAGGCTTGCCAGATATCTTCAGCCATGTGACACAATACAGGTGCGATCGCTTTGGCAATATTTTCAATCGCAATTGACAATACTGTCTGACAACTACGACGACGGAAAGAGTCAAGGCTGCTGATATAAAGTCTATCTTTAGCAATATCTAAATAGAAGTTAGATAGATCCACGACACAGAAGTTTTGAATGGCTTGGAAGAAGCGGAAGAATTGATAGCTTTCATAAGCCTCGGTAACTTCAGCAAATACTTCGGTCATGCGGTGCAGCATATACTTATCCAATTCTGGTAAGTCTGCATAGGAAACAGCATCTTTTTTGGGATCGAAATCGTGTAAATTACCCAGCAAGAAACGAGCCGTATTGCGCACCTTACGGTACATATCAGAAGTCTGCTTGATGATATTTTTGCCGACACGAACATCTGAAGTATAATCAACTGAAGACACCCAAAGACGCAGCACATCAGCACCATAAGCGGGTTCTTGTTTTTGGTTATTGCCTCCTTCAATAATTAATTCGGGGGCGATACCATTACCCTTAGACTTACTCATCTTAAAGCCTTTTTCATCTACCACATAGCCGTGAGTGAGAACAGTCTTGTAGGGTGCAATACCGTTAGTCGCTACGCTAGTAAGCAGGCTAGATTGAAACCAGCCTCGATGCTGATCGCTGCCTTCTAGGTACATATCTACGGGATATTTCAATCTTCCCTTGGCTACCGCAGCCCAAGACGAACCAGAATCAAACCAGACATCCATCGTATCTGTACCTTTACGATAGGTGCATCCGTTATGGCGATATTGTTCGGGTAATAACTCTTCTACCGATAATTCCCACCAAGCATCAGAACCTTTTTCAGCAACGATCGCCTTAACATGATTAATAGTCTCTTCGGTTAATAGAGGCTCGTTTGTTTCCTCATCAAAAAAGGCAGGAATTGGTACACCCCAAGCCCGTTGACGAGAAATACACCAGTCAGAGCGATCGCTTACCATCGGCGTAATCCGTTTTTCTCCCTGGGCGGGAATCCAAGTTACATCAGAAATAGCCTTTAAAGCTTCGTCGCGAAACCCTTCTACCGAAGCAAACCACTGTTCGGTGGCGCGGAAAATAGTAGGCTTTCCTGTACGCCAGTCATAGGGATATTTATGAGCATATTCCTCATGCTTGAGTAATGAACCCGCTTCGCTCAAAGCATCAATAATTGCCTGATTACCTGCGCTTACTTTTTCATTGCCTTTAGCAACTACCTGCAACCCTGCAAACTGACCCGCTTCCTCGGTAAATCTTCCTCCATCATCCACAGGCGAAAGAACTGGCAAACCATACTTTTGTCCTGTGATATAGTCTTCCTGTCCGTGTCCAGGGGCAGTATGTACTAATCCTGTACCAGATTCGGTCGTAATATAGTCGCCACCAATTACTACTTTACTTTCGCGATCGTATAAAGAATGGCGATAAACAGTATTTTCTAATGCTTTACCTGTCAGGGTAGTTTTAACTTTTAACTCTACTCCTAAAGTTGCCGCTAGTTTCTCGACTAAATCCTTAGCAACGATCAAATATGTCACTCCTTCTTTAGCCATCATTGATTCTACAGAAGGCAACGGCGGACTCATTTCCACAACCGCATATTCTAATTCACCATTAACAGCTACCGCCAAGTTAGCAGGAATAGTCCAGGGTGTAGTTGTCCAGATAGCTACGCTTAAATTAGGCAAGTATTCTTTTAAATCTACCGCGTCTTCTCCTAACTTTGTTACAGGAAAAGCCACATAGATACTAGGAGAAGTATGCCCTTCAGGATATTCCAATTCCGCTTCAGCCAGTGCAGTACGAGAACTAGGACTCCAGTGAACAGGCTTTAAACCCCGATAAATGTGTCCCTTAAGCACCATTTGCCCAAAGACATCAATTTGTGCTGCTTCGTATTCTGGCGTAAGAGTTAAATAAGGATGTGACCAATCTCCCCATATGCCATAACTCTTAAAGCTGGCACACTGTTCCTGTTGCGCTTGGAGCGCAAATTCTTTAGCTTTTTGGCGCAACTTGAGAGGAGTTAGCTCTTGTCTCTCTTTGGATTTAATTTTCTGTAAAACTTTTAATTCAATTGGTAGCCCGTGACAATCCCAACCAGGGATATAGTCTATTTTGTGTCCTCGCAATAATTTGTATTTATTGATTATGTCCTTCAGGATTTTATTCAACGCATGACCCATGTGCAATGCACCGTTAGCGTAAGGGGGGCCATCATGGAGAATAAAAGAGTCTTTAATGTTGTTCTGTGACAGTTGCTCGTAAATTTTGTTCTCCGCCCAAAATTGCTGTAATTCTGGTTCGCGCTGCACGGCATTCGCCCGCATATTAAATGCTGTTTGGGGCAGATTTACGGTTTCTTTGTAAGAACGCTTCGCCTGAACTTGGTTCAGGCGTTCATGTCGTTCGTAGCTTTTTGCTTCTGTCACAGTTTCAACTATCTGAATTTAGTTAAGGGTTTGCTGATCTTCTCATCTGTATATTATTATCCTATCGCACTACCAATTTCAGATTTTTTTCCATCTGAGATAATATCTAATATATTTAGCTACCAAAGGTTTGATAACTTCCAAAATGTCCAAAGAATTATGTCCTTGTGGCAGCAAAAAGCAATATTCATACTGCTGTGGAATGTTTCTATCTGGTAAAAAGAAACCAGAGACGGCTGAGAAACTAATGCGATCGCGCTACACTGCTTTTGATCGGGGTAAGGTTGACTATCTCATTGCTACTCTGCATCCAGAAAAAAGAAAACCTAGCGATCGCCAAGAGTTGACTAAGAGTATTAACAATACCCAATGGTTAGGCTTGACCGTTATTAATATTCAAAAAGGAAAAAAGAATGACGTAACTGGGTATGTAGAATTTGAAGCAATTTATCAGGTAAACGAACCAGGACAACTCCACGAACATTCTAAGTTTATTAAAACTGATGGTCAATGGTTTTATGTAGAAGGAGATATCTTACCAGGAACAATACCTAAGCGTAACGAACCTTGTTGGTGTGGTAGTGGCAAAAAGTATAAAGATTGTCACGAAGTTTGATAAGAACAAAACTTATTTATCTCCTTTATCTCGCGCAAAGCGGTCAGACCCCGCGTCGACGCAAGGCGCAAGGGAACGCTGACCAAGACAGACGTAAAGGCGCAGAGAGATTTTGAAAAGTTATTAAGAAGATGGTTTTCATTTTTAAACCAATTTTTTCAATCCATATTCAATATTTAATTAGTAAAAATTGAACTTATTAAGAGAAGTATTGTAAGATTCTAACCAAAGAAACTTTCTAATAGGCTGTTTTTATCTTAGAAACTATCTAAGCAAGAACAAAGTTTCCTTGTTGAAACTACACTGCTATTATTTTATTTTTATTAAAGATGGCGATCGCTTTAACTGGGATAAATTTACATTTCCAGTGCAAAACATGACTGTTTTAATTTCAGCAATTAGTAATTCAATCAACTCGTCAATAGCTGATTCTGATTCAGATGCAGCCTGAAGAAAAGGAAAGGCTAATCCTGCTAAATCTGCTCCCAAGGCGATCGCTTTAGCCACTTGCATACCATCTCGTAAGCCTCCAGAAGCAATTAAAGGCAAGTCTGAATATTGTTGGCGAATTTGGACAATACAGTCGGCGGTAGAAATCCCCCAGTCTGCAAAAGTTCTGCCTAATCTACGCTGTAAATCATTTTCTGCTCTTTCACTTTCTACCATTGCCCAGGATGTTCCTCCTGCACCTGCTACATCAATAACATCTACTCCTGCTTCGATTAGCTTAGTTGTCATGATTGCAGATATACCGTTACCAACCTCTTTAGCAATTACGGGTACATCTATTTGCTGACATAGCTGTTTTATTTTGGCTAACAAACCTTTAAATTTTGTATCGCCATTAGGTTGGATACATTCTTGTAAGGGGTTAAGATGCAGAATCAGCGCATCTGCTTTGAGAATATCTACGACTCGCAAACACTGTTCTATACCATAGGTATAATTTAGCTGTACCGCCCCCAAGTTAGCAAATAATATAGCATCAGGAGCAAGCGATCGCACAGCGAAAGTATGAGCCACATCAGGATTTTCTACCGCAATCCGTTGTGAACCCACTCCCATTGCCAAACCGTGCTTTTGGGCTGCTACAGCTAAACGGGAGTTAATCATTTTTGCCTTTTCTGTTCCCCCCGTCATGGAAGAAATTAATAAGGGTGCATTTAAAGTTTTACCGAGAAAATTTGTACTTAAATTAACTTCACTTAAGTTAATTTCAGGTAAACAAGAGTGACTGAAACGATATTTATCTAATCCGTTGGTTAGATTACAAAACTGAACGTCGTCCTCCAGACAAATACGCAGATGATCGGCTTTTCTGGTTTGCGTATTGGTCATTGATTTTCTACTCCTTAATAAATAACTTAC
The DNA here is from genome assembly GCA_965218645.1 of Waterburya sp. Taxonomy (GTDB): domain Bacteria; phylum Cyanobacteriota; class Cyanobacteriia; order Cyanobacteriales; family Xenococcaceae; genus Waterburya. The sequence continues at coordinate 1,096,892 of OZ244627.1, forward strand.
GTTCAATAGGCTTATCTTACTGCCCCTGAAGCATCGTAATTTGATTTTTACCATAGAATAATATTAAAAACCAAAAAAATGAGGCGAACTATAATGATCCACCTCAAAATATCATTTGCTATCTAAACGACATTAAAATTGCAGTTTAGCTGAATTAGTTTATTATCTCTTGCCGATTTTCTTAGCCATGTTGCGGAACATATCCATGCTGTTGTCTGCCTGACGACGCTTTTCAGGAGGTTGTTGGCTGGGTGCAGATGTAGATGCAGACGGCTGAAAGTTAAACTGAGGCTGGCCTTGATTAGTTTGAGTAACCGCAGAACCACCAGTAATCCCAGGCTGAGACTGAGAGCTAGGAGTAGGATTAAAAACAGTATTTTCAGTAGTATTCTGATTAGTATTACTATTTTTATAAAGGTTATTCCTGTTGTCCATAGAAGAAACTTCGTTTTCAAATGCAGAACCGTTCTGGTTTTTAAGAGTTTTGGGGAAGGTTCTTCTGGTTCTTCTGCTAGTTCTCATGTATTCGATGTTGCCCATAGTCTGAGCATCATCAGGACTTAAGAAAAAATCTTTGTCTCCCATGATATTTAAATATCTCCTGTTTTATTGATAATTATTCAATGATATTGATAATTGCTTTAGATTAAAATTCCGTTACACTAGATTACGGAAAGTAACTAAAGATTACTTATGCTTAAGTATTATCTTACACATAAGTAATGCTAATAGTCAATGAAAATGCGGAAATTTTTGAGGTAAAAATCAACATTGAGATCTAACTGTAATTACTTAAAATCGGCTCAATTATTAAAAAATAGTCAGAGCGTTTAAAAATTTAGTTATTTACAGACTTTTTCTATCCATTAAAACTTTTTGCAAAACCGATTAAATAAAGCTAAATAATTCACAATTAGCGGTGTAGCGCGATCGCATATCTTTTATATTTATGAATCAATCTTAGAATTACAACCATCACAAAAGGCAGACATGAAAAGCCTTATATAGTTTACATTGATCGCCAAGCAAAAACTTTATCAAAACTTCGTTTGCAGATCACACCATTCTTATACTGATAAATTTAAACTAGAGATTAATCGTAAAACCTTTTAAATTTCAGAAATGTATTTATGTGGTCAAATGCAGCAGGAATATTTCTAGGAACATCGCTCAATTTTCTAGAGCCAATTGTACTTCAAAGTGATTTTAAACAATCATCAACTAACAACGAAGTAATGCAAAGCAATTTAGAGCTTTTTTCGGCTGCTAGAATTTTAGGAACTAGCAAAATGTCTTCTAATTATGTATTGGATGCTGAAAAAAAGGCAAATAATATTTCCCCTACTGCCGTCAAGACATTTGCCGTAGATAAAAATAGTATTAATTTAAATGAAAATGAGGTTAAGGATAATTTTTTTGAGGATCAAGCACCTGCTTTTAAATCTGGTGTAGCATCTTGGAAAACCGATACTAAGCTTGGTTCTTTAAAATTCGACGGCAATTTTGATTCTCAAGCAAATTTAAGAAAAGGCAAAGCTTTTTGGCAAACTAAAACAGATTTAGGCTCAATAAATTTAGCTATCAATATTAGTAATCAAATTAAACCGATTAAAAGTACTGTTGCTTGGCAGACTAAGACCAAATTAGGTTCGTTGGCAGTACAAAGCAACTTTAACGATCAAACTCAATTTAGCGGTGCAAACGCTGCCTGGAATGCCAAAACCAAGTTAGGTTCACTAGCAGTACAAAGCAACTTTAACGATCAAACTCAATTTAGCGGTGCAAACGCTGCCTGGAAAGCTGAAACCAAGTTAGGCTCACTAGCAGTTAAGGGTAAATTTGACCAAAATACTACCTTTGTTGGCGGTAACGTCAATGCTGCTACCAATACCTTGATTGGCTCTTTAACTGCCAATGTCAAAATTGATGAGCAATCTAGATTTAATGGTGGCAATGCTTCTTGGAATACAAATCGTTTATTGGGTTCTGATATTAGAGTTGGAGTAAGTGGAGAGTTTGATGATGACACTACTTTTGCTGGTGGCAGTATTAAAATTGCAGCTAAAACAGCTTTGGGTTTGCTGGGAGTCAAAGCTAATGTCGATCAAGAAACTGCTTTTGCTGGTGGCAGTGCTTTCTGGAAAGCCCAGACAAAATTGGGTTCGATTGGTTTAAATGCCGATCTTCAACAAGATGGCAGTTTTAAATCTAAAATTGGTCTAGAAGTTCCTTTTTAACCTATCAAGACAAGAATAGGCTAACGTGCATTGTTATTTATAATTTGTTGGTATACTGATTTAATTGAAAGTTTGCTAAAAAACCAAAAGGCTGTTATATTTTCTAAGTACTAAGTTTTCAGGTATTTTAAAGCTTTTCTCAAGGGCATCTGTAAATTAGGTAACTGAGGGCGATTAGCTCAGTGGTAGAGCGCCTGCCTTACAAGCAGGACGTCACTGGTTCAAATCCAGTATCGCCCATATCGCTTACGCTTAATCTCTGACTGGCTTTTTGTGACTTCAACCATAACTTTGCCGTTTTGGAAGCTTTATGCTTCCTTTGTCTCTTGGCAGTTTTATGCTTCCGCTTTAGAATAGAATTTCAAATTATCAGGTCTAGTATAGCTTGATTTAAAAATCTTCTGACTTCTTTATATCTAAAGTATCCAGGTTGAGAGATTAATTGCGATACGCGAGCTTCGCTAGGATATTCTCCCGCTTGATGAAGACTGCGTGCAGCTTGTTCTACTTCTTGGCAATATTTTTGTATTCGTTCGGCTGTTTGTTGTTTTTGATAACTACGATATTTAGCTGATATAGCTTTACTCAGGTTAGGAAAATGGCTATAAATTGTACGTTGATCGATATTTAATCTTTGGGCAACTTCTTTCATTTTTAGAGGACGTTCAGTATCATTTAAAAAGTTTTGTAGATATTTTTCAGTTGCCATATAATCAAATGCTCTGGGGAAAACTCTTTTAAAATACAAGCTAGTTGGCAGTCTTTGAGGGTTAATACGTGGCGATTGGAATGCTGGTTGTTTTAATGTAATAAAATCAAGTAAATAAATATCCAAACAATAACACACGGTTAGAATCACCCTAAGTTCTGGAATACTTTTACCTTTACACCACATCCATACAGTGTTTTTGGGCAGATTGAAAATCTTAACAAACGCAGCAATATTGCCTTCGCAAGTAGTATCTATTACCAGGTATGTTGTAATCAAAAGCAACTTTATGTTCGATTAAAGGCTCTTCTAAGGCAATTAAAGCGCGAGTATAGTAATCTTTCCAATTAAAGTTTCCCGATTCAGGTGCTACTGCTTCTACGCCAATTACAGGAATTTTCCCTTTGTCTTGTTCTAGTTGAGGTAGAGCTTCTTCAATCAACTTCTTCTCAATCTTCAATCTTAATGTAGTTTTGCCAACGCCAGTAGGACCATAAACAGCAATTAATGATGCTCCATCTGGTTTGCGGATAGAATCCATTACTAGCTTAAAAACTTGTTGTAGTTTGGGATGATTGGCTTTGTAATTCTCAAAATAAGCAACTCTTTCTGAAATGGACTGGTCTAATAAATAAGAGGAAAATCTTTGTTTATTCATGAAACTTAAAACTCCTCGTAAACTTCTAATTCATCCCAGTCCAAATCTGTTTTAGATTCTTCAATAGATTCGGGTTCGTTGATGGGTACTGATGTTGAAGAATCTCTGTCAGGAGCTTGCTTTTCTACTTCTCTCAGATTTTGATACTGGGTTAGAGGGGTAACTTTGCCCTCAATCATTTGTAAAACTTGTTGTGTCTCAAAGTCGCGAGTTCGCTGCTGAAATAAAGCTTCTTGAGCTTCTGCTGAGGCAATAAAATTAGCTAATTTCTTAGCAGAAACTTTGTTGTTTCTAGTGTGATTGCGATCGCGCTTTTTAATTTCGCTACTAGCTAGCTTTAATTCTTTTTCTGTGTGACCTTGGAAATCGATATAGTATTGAGAAGTACATTCGACCCATTGACCTTTGACATAGGCATAGGCAATCCCAATATTGAATGGATCGTAGCGTACTGAAACTTGCGTGTTTTCCAGTTCGGGATCGCGAAATAAATTAGACCAATAGTAAATGTAATTAACTTTGACCCCGTGACCTGGTTGAACTTTTGCCGTACCTCTTTGAGTTGTGGGTAGGGTAAATAGGCAGAAATCCTTGTTGTAAGAAATCAGTTTATGAGGGCGATCGCCACTTGATAACATTCCTTGAGCAAAAGCTTCTCTGGGAGTTTGATGGAGTGCTGGATGGTCTATAGTATCGTAAATTTCATAAGCCCAATGACAAAGATAATCGGGCGTTGGTGAATGCGTAATGTTTTAAATCGAAGCAGGTATAGTTTTGAATCTTAGATAAAATAACAACAGACGAATAGAATATCCAAGCATATCTAAAGATTTGGAGTAACAGAGAGTTTTGCGATGCAGTCTAGCTAAATAAACTGAGTTCGGGTTAATAAAATGAGTCAACGGAGGTAGCTATAAGCTCTAAGCCATAAGCTCTAAGCTTTTTAGATTTTTCTCCAGAAGCTCTAGAGTAAAAAACTGCGCAAAATATTATTTTTCAAATACTTTTACCATGAGGGTTTCGGCTTATCCCGAACTCAGGTTAAATAGTGACGAAGACGAGTATTTTCACCCTCAACTCTGGTCATATATGTTTTGCTGACCAAATGATCTTCAGGTTGAATGTACATCGGATAAACTTTCCAGCCATCCGTAACGTACCAAAAGCTGTGCCAGCATTTAATAACCTGCCAAATCTGTTCAAAAGTTTCGTGAGAACGATCGCCTATTGTCCAAAGTAAGATTCCCTGATTTTAATGATTTACTACCGTCCAAACCCAAAATTTATTCTTTTTGCAGCCAACCAAAGTTTGCAGTTCATCGATCGATTTCAGTTATTTCGGGAAGTTCTTCATCTTGAGGCTCGTCAGATAGCGTTTCTCCTTTTTCTTTTACCCAGTTAATAATTGTGGCATGATCTATATCGCTAACTCTCGCGAGCGCCCTAAATCCCCTACCGTTGAGATACATTTTTCGACATAGTTGTTTAACTTCATTCGGATACGATCTTGGTTTAGGGTTTTCGACATATTGGCAGCCACAATCGGGAGCATTTGTAGCATTGTTTTCCACGGCGGAAGCCGTTTTTCTTTTTATCAGAAGATTTACACTGAGGACAGTACATTGCTCGACAGCTAGTTCAACTATTTTAGTTTAATTCTTTCAGCATTACGCACTCACCAACGCCTAACTGGGGGTGATGCACGAACGTAATGCTCACAACTTCCCCCTTGATTTGCCAGTGGCGATATTGCACCAGTTGCTCTAACCGCTCCTGCTATCAACGGTTAGGAATTAATTACTTACTATCTTGTAAGTATCGAACAGAAAACGCTCTCCATTACTGGAGAGCATTTTTTATTGGCTATTTTTTATTAGATACATTATGTATTTTCTTGTAGTTTGCCAATATATAGTAATGGTCGAAAGTGTTAAGACGTAATTTTTAATGTAGGGGCGAATGGCATTCGCCATTAAAATACATTTTGTCCTAATAAAAGTGTCTGTAACTATAATTGATTAGAAGTTTCCCAAGTCTATTTTTACAGTAAAAAAAGCAGATTAATCATCACAGAAACAGATGAAAGTATTGAAATAATTATTCCACCACCAAAATTAGTAAATACATCCATAAAGATATAATTGAGTAAATTTCAGTATAAATATTTCTAAAATCATTCTGTGTGTTGAGGAAGAGTAATTGTAAAGGTCGTACCTTGTTCTAGAATGCTATCTACCGTAATTTGCCCTTGATGATTTTCGACAATGGCTTTAGCGATCGCCAGCCCTAAACCCGCACCCGTAGGTGTGTCAACGTGGCGTTGAAAAGAGCGAGCAGGATCGCCACGATAAAAGCGATCAAAGATACAGGGAAGAGAAGATTCAGCAATACCTTTACCATTGTCTGTAACTTTTACCTGTAGCTCGTATTGACGATGAGATTCCCTAACTCTAATAGTTTTGGGGATAGATTTAATTAATGCTAACTCTACCTCAACCAAAGCCTCTGTTGATTCTTCTGATGGTTCTGTATGTTCGATCGCATTAGCAATCAAATTAGTAAAAAGGCGAGATAAATAGTCCCAGTCTCCCCTAACGGTAAAAACGTCTTCTTCATTAAATTCTGCTTCAATTTCAGGCTCAACTATACGTAAGGAAAGAAACAAGCCTTTTTGGGTAGCAGCAAGCCTTTGTTCTTCAATGACATCAATCAAAAGAGCATCTAAAGGTACTGTTTGCCAATCTAACTGAGCCATACCACTATCGGCGCGAGCTAAAAACAAGAGATCGTTAACCAAACGTCCTAGCTTTTGGGTTAGGCGTTCAATAATCTGCAACTGCCTTTGCTGTAGCTGTGGTTCAGCTTCAGGATAGGCTAATGCCATCTGGACGTTGGTTTGAATCGTGGCAATCGGATTGCGTAACTCATGGGAAGCATCAGCAGTAAACTGTTTCAAGCTAGAATAAGAAACTTGAACAGGCTTGATTGCGATTCCCGACAAAAACCAGCCGATGCCACCGACAGAAAGTATCATTAAGCTGATGCCAATAATCAGATCCCTAGTTAGCTGGTTAATTGGTTTTGTCACCTCGAACCAAGGATGGCTTACCCGTAGATAGCCCAAGACACGATGTTCTAACTCCACTTTTTGAACAATTTGGCGAAAAACGCGATCGCTACTCAAATATACAGTTTCACCACTGCGGTTAGGATGTAGAGGATAATCTATTGGTTGCTCAAAAGTAGACCAAAGCAAATTTTGTTGGGGGTTGAACCATTCTAAGTCAATATGATCGTCTTCTAGGCTACCTACATTTTGATTAAAGCTAGCATCAACATTCACTCCGTATCTACCTGTGGTTTCTGCTAATGGCTGAATAACCAAAGAACGATCTACTACCTCAACAACGTGTTTAAGAGTGTCGTCTATGCGATCTACTAAGGTATTGCGGACATAAAAATATACTCCAGTGGCAAAAATAAGCAGCAAAACAGCCGTGACAGCCGTATACCAGAGGGCAAGACGACGACGAGTTGATTGAAATAGTAAGTTCATCTACTAATATAATTAGAACTTTTTTGGTGGACTAGTGGATATGTCCCTTTTCTCTCATTTTCTAAAAATTAAATCAAGATTGGTGCGACTGATACTCACATCTTCTTGATTACCTAAATTCTGAATGGCGATCGCTTTCAAACGCGGAAACAAGGATTGAATTGCCAGCTTGGTTACTTTATAGAATGGGATTTGTTCTTCTAACAGCGATGTTCTCTCCTGCAAGTCTATATAAGCAAAATTTCGCCGATCAAAGGGAAGAGAAGCAAAAATCTTTTGTAATTCAGGGTTATCTAAAAAGGTTTGGGCTGTCTGGGGATTTGTACCAGGTTTATCTGTAGCAATCAAGGCAGTTTCGGCTGCTAATCCCGATCGAGCGATCGCTAAAGATGCGCTCAATACTTGTTCGGGATTAAGCTTTGTTAATGCTGATAATTTATCTAGCCAAGCTGATGTCCCCAATATATTTAGATAAGCTACTCCTACATGGGGCTTTTTGACTTGACTTAAAGCCGTTTGATAATAATCTGTGTTTGCCAAATTTAAGTTAACTGCTTGAGCTTGATTGATAGCTTCTCTAAGTATTTGAGGCTGGTTAGCAAACAAGACAAAATTACCCACCACCACACCTGCCCACGGGGTATTATTAGATTTAAGCTTGGCAGATGACTGAAAAGAGATAATATTCGCTCCTTTATACTGCTCGGTGCTAACGTTACTTTTCTGACTATAGAAGTTGCGTAAAGATTCTTGAGCTAAATTGGTATTTCTAGTTGCTGCTGCTAAAAGATATCCAGGTTGTGTGCCGTTACTAGAATTACGGTCATAATCTAAACTAGTAATCCCAAAAGTAATTTCATCTCCTAACCAAGGTTTAAAATCTTGCTGGTAATCAAGTCCGATTTTATTTAGCAAGCTTGTTTCCCATTCATGCCATTGCTGGCGATCGCTACTGCGGTTTTTTAAAGGTAAAGAAACTTCTCTCCAAGCATATAGCTTCTCAGGATTGGTTAACAATGAAACCATTGCCGGAGCTTGTCTGGGCATAAACATTGCTGCCTGAGGAAAAGTATTAACTCCACCTTTTGCCAGATTGATTGAGCTTTGAGCGATAATCCAACCCAAACTACCTATAGCGATCGCAAATACGACCACTGCTCCTGTAATTAAAACCCAAAAAAAAGAACGAAATTTCATTATCTAGAAGCTAATAAATAGCAATCATGACCGTGTTTAATATTATAGGTATTGTCGGTTGGTAAAAAAATTAACAATAAATTTCCTTAAACTTAAGGGAAAATCAAAATATAGTAAAATCTTTATTAGTAAAAATGCACTATAATTTATCAATATCTGAAATCGATGTTCAGCAATTGGCACTGCGTTTGGCACAAGCCAACCAACCATTACAGTTAATTGATGTGAGAGAAAGATCAGAGGCAGATTTAGCAAAGATTGAAGGATTTGATTTATATCCCTTAAGTGAATTTGAACAATGGTCAGAAGAAATGCTAACCAGCCTCCAGCCAGAAGCAGAAACTATAGTTCTATGTCATCATGGAATGCGATCGGCTCAACTCTGTCAATGGCTAGCCATGAGAGGTTTTAGCAACATTTATAATGTAATGGGAGGTATAGATGCGTATTCACTTGCTGTAGATTCGACTGTTTACCGCTACTGATCTTTTTATCGCCGAATATAATCGGCACAGACTTTTTTATTTGAAGATAAAATAACCCTAAATGCGATTGCAAAAAGCAGCTTAAAATTTAAAACCTATTAACAATTATCTACTACCCAAAAGTTAAATAACCTACTTGAATAGGATTTAGTATAGCCCTAACTTTTAAGAGTCTGACTTACAGGCTATACTTTAGCAAAAATTATAGTTAACCCAATAATTAATTATCTTTAATGGCACATCAATCTAAACTGAGTGCAAGATATCAAAATATATTAAAAGCGACGATTAAACATTACATTGCCACAGCAGAGCCAGTAGCTTCCAAAACTTTGGCGCAAGAATATGACTTTAACGTCAGTTCGGCAACTATTCGTAATATTATGGGGCGTTTAGAGGAAGCAGGGCTACTTTACCAGCCTCATGTATCTGCGGGGAGAGTTCCTTCTGATTCAGGTTATCGTACCTATGTCGATCATTTGCTCATTCCCGACGACAAAATTAATACAATGGTGCAGAAATTGCTTCAGCAAGAGTTGCAGTCAGTAAGAGCTAGTTTTGAGGCTTTATTGCAGCAATCTGCAAAAATTCTCGCTGCCTTAAGTGGCTATATTGCTCTAATTACCTTTCCTCAAAACCAAAATAGTACTTTGTGCCATTTGCAGCTTGTACGGGTGGCTGACAATCAGGTTATGTTGATTGTGGTTACAGATTCCTATCAAACCCAATCAATCCTAATGGAATCTCCTATACTAGATAAAGAAGCAGATGAGTCAATTATTGACCATGAACTGCAATTATTGTCTAATTTTCTTGACCACGAACTAAGGGGACGTTCTTTAACAGAAATTGCTACTTTAGATTGGGCAGAAATAGACCGTGATTTTGCCCAATATGCAGGGTTTCTGGGTATATTGCTCAAGCAGCTTAAGCTGGCTTTGCAAACTAGCTACTCAAGTCCAATATTCATTCATGGTGTAGCCGAATTTTTGCGTCAGCCAGAGTTTACTCAGCTTCAGCAGGTGCAAACTCTTTTATCTTTATTAGAAGAACAACAAGAGCAGCTTTTGCCAGCTATTTTCACTTTTCCCGCAATCGAAGATTCCCTCAAGCGGGTGAGTATTAAAATTGGCATGGAAAATCATTTAGAACCCATGCGAACCTGTACTCTTGTTTCGGCTAATTACTATCGAGATGATGTAGCAGTCGGAAGCGTAGGTATTCTCGGTCCTAAGAGAATGCTCTATGAAAATGCGATCGCCTTGGTAGAAAACACTGCCGATTATCTTTCTAATCCTTTTCAGGTTTAGATTTATCTGCCTATTTGCCAGTGTCGACTTTATCAATTACGTAGCAAATTATTAGCCAAACCCCAGCACTTATAAAAATAGTTAATAATATTTTTAATACAAATAACCTAACGTCAGACAAATCTAAAGTAAATTTATATATAAAAGCTGCAACTATTGCTGCCGTAAAAAATCCTATAGCTTGCTTCAAGCTTGTATTTGACATTCTATTCACAGAAAATATTCTCCTTGATTTTTAGCTTATCAATCTTAATTTGATTGCTCTATAGATAGAGTTATCCTATTAAAGCCTCGATATCATCTGATTGTCGATAAACTTAGATCAACTTGCTATGTTCCCTGTAGGAATAGACTCAATTAATTTGCGAGTATAGTCTGTTTTTGGATGGCGGTAAATTTCTTCGGCAGTATCAATCTCTTCAATCTTGCCCTGATTCATCACAATAATGCGATCGCTCATAAACTTAACGACGCTCAGATCGTGAGAAATAAAGATGTAGGTTAATCCCATTTCTGCCTGGAGCTTCTTTAAAAGGTTTAATACCTGCGCCTGTACCGAAACATCTAAAGCCGAAACCGACTCGTCACAGATAATAAACTGAGGTTCTAAAGCCAAGGCGCGGGCAATACATACCCTTTGTCTTTGTCCACCAGAAAATTCGTGAGGGTAACGGTTTCTCATGTTGGGGTTTAAACCAACTCGCTCTAATAATTCAGCGACTTTCTTCTGGCGATCGCATTTGATCTTGTGAACGACTAAAGGTTCGGCGATCGCTTTGCCAATATTGATGCGAGGATTAAGGGAATTGTAGGGGTTTTGAAAGACAATCTGCATTTGCCGACGGAGCGATCGCAATTTTTGGCTTCTTAAAGATAAATTGGTAATGTTGTCGCCATCAAAAACTACATCTCCCTGCATGGGTTGAATTAGTCGTAACAAGGTTCTGGCTAAAGTCGATTTACCACAGCCAGACTCCCCCACCAAACCCAATGTTTCTCCTGGATACACCTCAAAAGAAACATCATTTACCGCCATCATATATTTTTTAGTTGTGCCAAACATTCCCTTCTGGGGAAAACCCACACGCAATTGTTTAACCGTCATGATAGGCTGTTGCTGAACCAGATTATCTAGCCTTTCTCGCTGTTCTGCTTCGGTGACAACTTCACTTAATCCATGGTCAAGATCTGTTTGTTTCTCGGTAATCTTAATTTCTCCAGACTCAGTGGTAGCTTCATTCATAAAATCTGCCACCGTGGGTAAAATCTTTAGCTGACGTTTCAAGCTAGGACGACAAGCCAACAAGCCTTTAGTGTAGGGATGACTGGGATTAGTAAAAACTGTTTTAATCTTGCCAAATTCTACTACCTTGCCACGATACATCACCGCCACAGAATCTACTAACTCGGCAATTACCCCCAAATCATGGGTAATAAAAATCAACGCCATGCCTCGTTCTTGACAAAGATCTCGCAACAGATCGAGGATAGTAGCCTGAACCGTTACATCCAAGGCTGTTGTGGGTTCATCGGCGATTAAAACGCTAGGATTACAAGAAATCGCTATAGCAATTGTCACCCTTTGCAGTTGTCCCCCTGAAAGCTCGTGGGGATAACGTTTGAGAATTTCTTGCTTACGCTGATTAATATGACTGGCTAATTCCCTTTCTCCTAAAGCTGCACCAGGATTTTCTGTGAGATACTGGTGTTTGAAGACTTCATCGGCAGGTAAAAGCTGAACCTCTTGTAATAGTGCGATCGCTTTTCTTCTCGCTTCAGCAGATGATACCTTTTGATGTAGTAAAATTGCCTCTGTAAGCTGAAAACCAATATTGTATACAGGATTGAGCGCGCTCATTGGCTCTTGAAAAATCATGGCAATTTCCCCGCCACGATAGCTTCTGCGCTCTACTTCATTTATCCGCAACAAGTCAACTTTAGATTTACCTTTGGGGGTAAAATAAACCTCTCCTGCCGTAATTTGTCCAGGAGTAGGGACTAAGCCCATAATTGCCAAAGATGTAACCGATTTTCCCGAACCTGATTCCCCGACAATGCCCAATTTTTCTCCTTTTCTCAGTTGGAAACTCAAATCCTCAACTGCCACAACAGGTTTAGCCTCGGTGGTAAATTGGACTTGTAGATGGCGAACATCAAGAACAGGTTCAGACATATTTCAGCTTTGGTCAAAGGTTAACAAAATTTTAACCGATACATTGCTAAACGAGAGTTTAATCAGCACAGAACAAATACCAATTTACTTTTTACCTTTAAACATCATTCTGACCCCTGTTTTGGGTGCGAGGGTGACGCCTCTGCGGACAGGTACTTCTGGCTTACTGTCAATTAGCTCTAGGTCGTATTGAGCAATGATTGTAGCTACAACTAGCTTCATTTCTAGTTTTGCTAAAGCTTCACCAATGCAGCGACGCTTGCCACCACCAAAAGGAAAGAACTCATAAGGGTCAAATTCCCGCTCCAAAAAGCGTTCTGGCTTAAATTTAAGAGGTTCAGGATATACGTCTTCTCGTTGATGAAGGAGATAAATACAGCCCATCAATACTTGCCCAGTTTCTAACTTGTAGTCCATTAGTTCTGTGGGTTCTTGTACTACTCTAGGAAAAGTAAGCATAGCCACAGGGTAAATTCGCAGAGTTTCTTTACAGACAGCATCTAGATAGGGCAGTTTAGCAATTTCCATAGGGTCAGGATCTGCACCTAAACTAGCTATTTCTGCCTCTAATTTTGTCTTGATTTCTGGATGACGATGAACCCAATATAATGCCCAAGCGATCGCCGTAGCCGTGGTTTCATGTCCTGCCAGCATTAAGGTCATTAGTTCATCTCGCAATTCGATGTCTTTCATGCCTTCTCCTGCTTCATCTTTTGCCGACATCATCAGAGAGAGAATATCCTGACTTTGACTATTGTCTTGAGTTCTTCTAGCAGTAAGTTCTTGATAAATTGCCTTGTCAATGGCTTTTTGTTGGCGGACAAAATTCCCCCAAGGACTCCATGCACCCAGGTCTGTCTGTAACCAGGGAAAAAATAAGAAAGCTGAAGTAAGAGTTGATTCAAATATATTTGCCAGTTTAGCAATGCGTTGCTTTAATTCGACCGATCTTTCATTGTCCTGTAAGCCATAAACTGCTTCGAGAATTACCTGTAAAGATATTTCTTGAGTTACCTCACGAGCAATAAAAGGCTGATTGGGTTCTAGCTGACTGATTATATTATGAGTAAGATCGCAGATTAACTTGCTATAAGTCTGCATTCTTTCGCCGTGAAAGGGAGGCAAAAGTAACTTACGGCGTTGTTTATGGCGATCGCCTTCAATTAAGATCAGCGAATTATCGCCCAACAAAGGTCTTAAAAGATCGTTATCTTTACCAGAAGCAAAAAACTTATGGCGATCGCTCGTTACTATCTGGCGCATCGCTTCAGGATGATTCACAAACACATAGCCATCCTCGTCAGCAATATCTGCAATAAACATATCAGGAGCTTGTTTAACCGCCGAGTCCATATATTTATCTGGTTTGGCAACCCATTGAAATTTTTGTTGAATAGATGATTGTTTCAGCCTGGGAATTAATTTCATAACCTCAATTAAGAAAGATTAAGCTAGCTATTGTTTATAGTCTAGTAATTTTCTCTTCGAGTTTGTATGTCGCGTAAATAAGCTGGGCAAATTTACTTTTCAAAAATTTCCATAGCAGCCTTTTATTGCTGTTTGATAAACTTCTAAATCCTCATGAGTTTTAATCTTCATCTTTCTCCCAGTCTCACAGATCAATGAGTGCGTAACATCAATCATTAATCATTAGTTTCTAGCTCTTTAAGCCAAACCGTTGACTAATTAACTTCCCCGCTGCCATACCTGACAAGACTGCACCTTCTATTTTGGGCGCAACGAAGCCATCTCCTGCAAATACCAAAGGTAATTCTAATAAAGCCAAGCAAGGTTCAAAATAAAAAGTCTTGGGTAAGCTGTAGCGCCAACGATGTATCTCATATTTGATTACAGGTGAATCCAAGTAATCTGCTGCTGCGCTAAGCAATTTATAGGCAATTTCAGCATCGTCACTATTCCAATAATCATCACTAAAACTAGAGGTAGCATGGAGCGTCACGGCATAACCATGGGGAGAAATGCCTTTTTGATAATTATCAGCCAACCAAACTAAATAATCATCTTCTAAAGTTATACCTCCTGGTGCGGGTATATTGCTAGGTTTTTCTAGCAGAGCTAAAACAGTAATACAGCGATGATAACTAATACTTTCTAAAGAGAATCTAATTTCTAATGGTAAAACTATCAGAGAAGCATCTAATAACTCTAGAGCTTGGGGTACAGGAAGAGTCATCAGCAACATATCTGCCTGATAAAGCTGCTTATTTTCTGTTTCCACAAGCCAATGCTTGTTATAACTAACCTTTACTACCTTCGTATCCACATGAACATCTAAATCCTGTGCTAAATATTTAGCAATGCCACGAGTGCCATCTACACCACAATAGCGGGGTTTCCCGTCTGCCTCACCAAACCCCTCACACCATTTTTTAATTACTCCCTGCTGTAACCAATCATCTACCCAAATTTGAAACTCTGGCTGCTCAACGTTGAAATACTGCGTACCATAATCAAATACTCCGACTATAGATTCTGAGTACTTAATTCGCCGAGTTGCTAATCGTCCACCAATTCCTCTGCCTTTATCTAATACCTTTACTTCAATTCCCTGACGCTGCAAAACTGTAGCGGTAATTAATCCTGAAATTCCACCACCAATAACGATACAGGTTGCATTGCTTTTATTTTGCCGATCGCCTTTTTGTAACATTTTTTAGGCTTTTTAGATTTCAATAACAGTCGCTTATTAAAATTACAATACTCTAAGAATGCTAGGAATGCTGTTAATTGCTTCTAAATTTTTAATTTCTTCTAATGCCTGACGAAAGTTGCCTTCTTGAACATTATGGGTAACAACGACGATTTCTGCCAAAGCGTCACGGAAGCCAATCTGCACTACTGATTCTAGACTGACATTATGGTTGCCAAAGCTCGTGCCTAAATGACCGATCACTCCAGAAACATCTTCGCAGAGAAAACGGGCATAAAAACGAGTTTCAATGTCTGCAATAGGAGTAAGATCTTTAAAATCTTCGTGGGAACAACGCAACAAAGGATCTAGTTTCTGATTAGTACCGTTAGTTTGCAAAATGCTCACAATATTAACAATATCCGATACTACCGCGCTGGCAGTAGCTCCTTTGCCCGCCCCAGGACCAAAAAACATTACCTGTCCCAGAGGTTCACCTTCTACCAGAATAGCGTTGTAAACATCGTTGACGTTGGCTAGAGGATGATCTTTGGGTACTAAAGTAGGATTAACCCTAACCTGTAGAGAATCGTTATCTTGGCTTACTTTAGCGATCGCCAGTAGCTTGATTACAAAGCCCAAATCGTCAGCGTAGCTAATATCTGTAGCGTTTATCTGACGAATACCCTCGCAGGGAATATCTTCTCGTTTAATTCTGCCTCCAAAAGCGATCGCAGCCAGAATAGCAATTTTATCCGCAGCATCGTAACCATCAACGTCCGCAGTGGGATCGGCTTCTGCGTAGCCTAGTTTTTGTGCTTCAGCCAAAACATCAGCAAAATCTGCTCCCTCTTGAGTCATCTGGGTCAAGATGTAGTTAGTTGTACCGTTAATAATTCCTGTTACAGTCTGGATGCGATTGACTCCTAAAGACTGTTTAAGGGGTTTTATTACAGGTATTCCTCCACCTACGGCTGCTTCTAATAAGACATACACTCCAGCTTTATTGGCTGCTGTATATATTTCTGCGCCATGACGAGCAATTACGGCTTTATTGGCTGTAACAATATGTTTACCGTTGGCTATGGCTTGGAGAATTAGCGATCGCGAGGGTTCTAATCCGCCTAAAAGTTCGACTACAATATCAATCTCAGGATCGCTGACAATAGCTTCCAAATCCGTCGTCAAAACTCCTGCGGGTAGTTCAGGCGATCGCTGTTTATCAAGGGATCTTACCCCAACCTTCGCTATTTCTATTTCCCTCAGCAAATTATTCCTTCCCGCTGGATCGAGAATAATTTCTGCTGTGCCTGTACCTACAGTACCGTATCCTAATAAACCAATTTTGAAAGCCACAACTTTCGTCCTGAGCGTAACTTTACCTTATCTAGATTAACGGCAATAGGTTATATTGGCTAAATTTTTTTGCTGTTATTAAGAAAAGTTTTATCAATGAACCAACCGACATCATTTGTATCGTGGTCGATCAGGATTTATCTTGTGTTGGGTTTTCCTGAGTCGTCAAAGTCAGTGATGGTAGCTTCCGCTAATTGTCCTCTAAGTAGGTAAGTTATTGGAAAATTAATGTCCAGTTGAGTTTCGGATTGAAGTAAGTCTGACTAGATATTGGTTGCGGTATTATTTAGTACATTAGTAATTTCGGGGGTTGAATTATGACTGCTGAAGAATTGCTCAGAAGATATGCCGCTGGTGAAAGAGATTTTACCAAAGTTGATTTGAGTGGGACTGACTTGATCGATGCTCAACTGACTGGAATTAAATTGCGAGATGCTAAGTTAATCTGCACTGATTTGAGCGGAGCCAACTTGCGAGATGCTGACTTGACCGGTGCCGATCTCAGTGGAGCTGATTTGAGTGGGGCTGACTTGACTGAAGCCAACTTGATGAGTGCCATTTTGAGGAACGTCGATCTGGTCAAAGCTATCTTGATTGGTATTGACAGCTACGCTACTGATTTCAGCAACGCCAATCTTACCAGAGCTATTTGTATTGGTGCTATCTTGAGAGGTGCTAGATTCAGAGATGCCAATCTCACTGAAGCCAATCTTAAGTGTGCTGTTATGGAGTTGGCTATTTTGGAGAGAGCCAATCTGGAGAGAGCCAACCTCTTTGAGGTCAACTTTACTGAGGCTAAGTTGATGGGGGCTAACCTTTATGCGGCTAGAGTTCGATATACTATTTTTACTGAAGCCAATCTCACTGGAGCTAGATTCTTCAACTATATGTCCGATGTTCATTTTGTTATGTTTAAGGACACTATCATGCCCGATGGCATCCTCCAAAAAGGTCTGAAATACCGGGGAGATTAAATTTGGCTCAAAAGATCTTGTAGGTTGGGTTGAGGGAGGAAACCCAAAAACTATCGAGACTATCAACTTATTCCATACCAATAAGAGAATCAAAAATCAAAGGTGAACTGCCCAAGTCAGGATCGCAAACACCACGCTGCACATAACGATGAAAACTGGAATATTGCCAATCTTTAGGGGACAAAACCAACTCATGTTTTAGCATCAATTATCAACAGTTAGGACAGCCTTGTAGGGTGGGCAAAACATAATTGAGATCGACAAGCGTTTCAGGTAAAGATCTTTGCCCACCAAAACAAGATCGGCGATCTATGAGCAATGCTTATTTCTGGGAGAAGATATAGTTGAAATTCCCCCCAGCTTGACATCAGATTGCCAAAAGATTACAGCATAGAAAACTGTTCTTCCGTAACGGTATCGGCATCAGAACCTTGGTAATATTGATATCATCTAAAGTTACTTGTTAACCAAAGATATCTGTAACTAGTAGGTCTTGTGCGCCATTTAAAGGATAGTTTCCATAGTGAGAGAAAAATTACTCTATAATTTAATCTTAGTTTGGTAGCAATTCAACAGTGTGCTGCATAGTAAAAAAGAATACCGTCGAAATTATCAAAAAATATGTTGAGTTAGCCAAGATTGATAAAGCGATCGCTAATACTTATTTAAGGAGAGTTTATCCCGAAATATATGCCATCTTTACTTAAAGTTACTTTGCCGTAAAAGTATTTTCCCTGCCGTAATATCTAGCATAGCTTTTAAAGTAAAACATATTTAATCGTCACTATTACCGATACGTGGCACAAAATATCAAGATTATAATTATTTATTAAAGGCTAATTGATATTTTAAAATTAATAAGTTATTTACAAGATAAATATAAAGTAATTGGGAGATTTTTGTGCTAAGAAATGTCGGAAATTGGCAACAGCTTGCCCTAGGAAAAAATATTGATGTCAAACCAATAAGTCAAAAAATTGCTAAATTAATTATCTCTTTACTACCTTTTACTTTAATTGCCTTGCCAGTAATGGCAATCGAGCCAGAATTAGATGCTATACAAGACTCTGAGAATGCTGTGCAAAAATCGGAAATTAATAATTTACCCAAACCTAAATTTTTCCCTATTCTAAAGCCTCTTCCATCACCTTTACCTTCTAACTTTGAGCTGCAATCTGAACCAAAAATTTCTCCAGGAGAAGCCAGATTGATGAGGGAAGAATTAGAAAGTTTGATTGGTCGTTTTGAAACAACTTTACTTACTGCTGAGGCACAGGATAGTAATCTAGATATTTCCACAGGGGAAGTAATTCAACATTTACTTAATCGGCAAGCTACAGCTAAAAAGCAAGTTCAAAAGCCAAGCCTAAAATCTGAATATCAAAACGCTCACTTAACTTTAAAACAGGCAAAGGAGGGACTAAAGAAATTTGGTTATCTAATAGAGCAAAATCAATACGATCGCGCCAAGGCAGAATGGTCGCTAGCTAAACAAACTCTCTGGAACAACTATCCAGTCGATCAACCCATTGCACAATCAGAAATACGAGCAATGTGGCTCGATCGCGGCACAATTGTCAAAGCTAAATCAGAAGCAGATTTGGCTAAAGTTTTTGACCGCATGGCTGAGGCTGGTATTAATACTGTCTTCTTTGAGACGCTTAATTCTGGCTACACTATTTACCCTAGCAAGATTGCGCCTCAACAAAACCCCTTGACCAAAGGTTGGGATCCTCTCAAGGCAGCAGTCAAACTAGCTCATGAAAGAGGCATGGAACTGCACGCTTGGGTATGGACTTTTGCTGCGGTCAATCAACGTCATAATGAAATTCTCAATCTACCTCGCAACTATTTAGGTCCTGTTTTAGCCAAACATCCTGATTGGGTAGCTACAGATAACGAAGGTAGTCGCTTTCACTATAGTTCGGGAAAGGTTTTCTTCGATCCTGCCAATCCCGATGTCCAGCGTTATCTTTTATCTCTATTAACAGAAATTGCTACCGATTACGAAGTAGACGGTATTCATCTGGACTATATTCGCTATCCGTTCCAAAGCCTTTCGGGTAAAATAACCTATGGCTACGGCAAAGCTGCTAGAAAACAGTTTAAAGAACAGACAGGGTTCGATCCAATTACCCTCAATCCCAATCATTACCTGTGGTCTAGGTGGACAGACTTTCGGATTGAACAGATAGATAATTTTGTAGCTACTGCTGCTCAAAATCTTAAGCAGCTACGTCCTGAATTGACTCTTTCGACTGCCGTATTTCCCATGCCAGAACAAGAGCGTTTGTCAAAAATTCAGCAGCACTGGGAAAAATGGGTGAATAAAGAATGGATTGATATGCTGGTACCGATGACCTATGCCCAAGATGCCGATCGACTCGATATTCTTGCTAATCCGCTACTCAGAGAATTTGATCGCGGTCAAGCTTTACTTTTACCAGGGATTAGGCTTTTAAACATATCTGAGGTAGCAGCGTTAGATCAGATACAGCTATTGCGAAATATGTCTACTGAAGGTTACGCTCTTTTTGCAGCAGACAATTTAAATTCTGATTTTACTACCGTTTTTCATAATACTCAAGGCAGCACGATCGCTAAACCCAAACAACCCCTACCCCAGAGACAGCCTTTTGAGGTGACTTTATCTCGGTATCAAAATTTACAACGAGAATGGAACTTTTTTCTAACCAATAATGAGTATGGGATTGATGATGCCACTTTACAAGCATGGGGACAGCAAGCAGACAGAGTAGCGATGGAATTACAAACATTAGTGGATGAACCCTCGAATCGTAACTTTTTCTCGACTCAAGTAGCTCTTAATTCTTTACGTCGTCAATTTCCCTATTGGATGGCAGAAACAAAAAGCGTCGATACATATCAAGCAACGGTTTGGCAAAATCGTTTAAATACTTTAGATCGCTTGTTGAGCTATGGAGAAAACAAAATTCTTAGCCACGATCAGGAAACGGTAGTCAGGTAAATATTAACTGATGCTACGCACTCATCGATCTGTAAGGCTTGGGAACTTGGGGACTTGGGGAGGGATTTACTACCTGCGTAGTTTCTCCTCGTCACTCCTTCACAGCAGTTAGATTAAATGCGTAACACTAGATATTAATTTCGATTCTAACTTAGAATATCAGCAAAGCTGGACGTTTGCCCTGTTAAAATAACAGTGTCGTAAATAAGCCAACCATTAAAGACAATTATGCTGCTTACAGAGAATAATTTAGTTGCCTTGTTATATCTAGTTTTAAGTGGTACATATCTTGTGGTGCTACCAGCACTAGTTTATCTTTATCTTAAGAATCGTTGGTATGTTGCTAGCTCTATCGAACGGTTAATTATGTACCTGTTTGTGTTTCTTAGCTTCCCTGGGATGATTTTGCTCAGTCCCTTTCTTAATTTTCGTCCCAAAAGTCGCGATCTAAAAGCTTAGGATAACAAAATGCGTAGAATCGATGCGATCGCAATTAGTTTCGGCGTATTTGTGGCTGCGGGACTAGTCTATTTTGTTTTGCAGATAGTTGGTTTGGACGGCATTAATGCAGGAATTTGGACTCAAACCTTATTAGTTATTGGTTTGGTGGGTTGGTCGTTGACCTATCTTTTACGAGTTGGCAATAAAAAAATGACCTATAACCAGCAGCTAAAAGATTATGAGGAAGCAGTGATGCAAAAGCGTCTTGAAGAAATGTCTCCAGAACAGCTAGCCGAGCTACAAAAAGAAATTGAGCAACAAGAAGAAGCTTAATCGTAGCAACTTTTATTGAATTATTAATCTTAAATTTTAAATTAACTTTACCTAATGAACTCCGTTGCCCAACGTTTTCAACAACTAAAACAAAATTCTCAATGTGCTTTAATTCCCTTTATTACTGCTGGCGATCCCGATTTAGAGACAACAGCTAAAGCCATAGAGGTTTTGGCTCAAAGCGGTGCAGATTTGATTGAATTAGGTGTTCCCTATTCCGATCCTTTAGCAGATGGTCCCACAATTCAAGCAGCAGCTACTAGAGCATTACATAAAGGAGTTAAATTAGAGGCTGTTTTAGAGGTAGTAAAGCAAGTTGCACCAAAAATAAATGTGCCAATTATTTTATTTACTTACTACAATCCAATTTACTATCGGGGCATAGAGTCTTTTCTCCAACAGGTAAAAGAAGCAAGAGTTAGTGGTTTAGTTGTTCCTGACCTACCTTTAGAAGAAGCGGAAGTGTTGCTTAAACCCGCAGCAGAAATAGGAATTGAGGTAACTTTATTAGTTGCACCTACTAGTTCAACCGCTAGAATAAAAGCGATCGCCACTAAGTCTCAAGGCTTTATTTATTTGGTGTCTGTAACAGGCGTAACGGGGATACGTTCAGAAACGGCAGCAGGAGTTAAAGACATCCTAGCAGAGTTACACAGCACGACGGACAAACCTATCGGCGTTGGTTTTGGTATTTCTAGCCCCGAACAGGCAAAACAAATTAAGGAGTGGGGCGCAGATGGGGTAATCGTTGGTAGTGCTATAGTTAAACGCTTGGCAGATGGAACTCCAGAAGCGGGCCTAAAAGCGATCGGTGAATTTTGTGCTGCTTTAAAACAAGCGATTTCCTAAAAAATCATGGATATCAAATTATTACATGAGCGCGATTATAACCTTTGGATAGAAGAAATTAAAAAAGCGATCGCCAATCGAAATCTAGAAAATATGGACTGGGATAATTTGCTAGATGAAATTGATGACATGGGCAAGTCGGATAAACGGGCTTTGCGTAGCTATACTCAGCGATTGATTGAGCATATATTTAAACTAAAGTACTGGGAAAATGAGCGTGAGCGGGCTTTAAACGGCTGGAAAGTTGAAGTGATAAACTTTCGCATTCAAATCATGAATATCTTAGAAGACTCTCCTAGTCTTAAGAATTATTTAGCAGACAACTATAGTAAATGGTATGAACAGTCTTACCAAAAATATCAAAAAGGCATTCTCTTTGATATGCCTTCATCTGAGCAGATCGAGCTAGAGCAGTTGATGCAAGATGATTATTTTGGACAGATGTAGCATGACTCACGAATTGGGATAACCAAACCAGGTAGGGTCAATATAATTGATGCGAGCGCAAGGTTCTAGAGTTAATAAAATTTCTTTGCCATAACTACGGAAATTGACGCGGTTGTCCAATAAAGCCATGATGCTTTGTGATTCTCGCAGAGGCACTACGGTTTGTTCGAGAGTTTTCAAGGCTGTCGGCAATAAGTAAGTCCGAAACCAATCTTGACGCTGATTTTTGTAGTAAGCAACGCGGTTTGCAACCAAGGGGTTTTCTAAGGATGGTATGGGGAGAGTGGCAATAATTAACAGACTGGGAATTGGTAGCTTTTCTTGATGTTGTTGCCAAAATGACCAACCACAAATTAAGATAGCGCGATCGCTTACCTTGGTTTTTTCTACTTTAACCCGCGAACCAAATTCGGCTGCCAATGCTGAACCTACCTGCCCTTGAAGCGGTACATCTTCGACAATTAAAACAATTAGGCGATTAAGCCTACTGCTAAGACTGACTAATAATAGGCTTTGTTCGATTAAAGCTGGCTGAAATTCGGGTGTATTAGGCAAAGGAAAGCGATCTGGAATATAAAGCTGGATATGATTGTTTTGTCGGTTGGGAGTAAATTTTAAACTTAACATTTGTGAGTCTAAGCCTAACTGTTGTCGATAAGTGGTTGCTTTTGCTTCAATATCTAAAAAGCCACCAATTATTACAACTGGCTGTTTTTGCCAAATTGGCTTGAGCCTCGTACCAACTTCAGCAGGAGCAAGATTAACGGTAAATAAACCGCGATCGCGATCGCGAGATATCCAAGCTATAGTTAGTTCTGAAGCTAAGTATTGCCCAAATTGCTTAAATTTACCTTTGAGCAACTTTTGGTCGGCTAAGACTGCCCATAATTGCTTGATTATATTTAATTCCGAATTAAGTAATATGTAATTACCATAAGGATTTTCAGGACGAGCAAAGATAGATTTGGTTAACTTGATTCTTGTGTCGCGAATCAATTCCTGATGCTCAGGAATGTTATTTAATAACTCCTCCCAGTCTGAAGCGGTAATACTAATAGTTAGTTGCTCTCTTGTCCATTCTTTCAGACTTTCGGCTCGTTCGATAATGGTCGGTATAGCCAGGGGAAATTTTCCTTGCCCTCCCAAGCGATCGCCTAACCAGCTTGCAGGAGAAGTGAGCAATAGCTGATCGTCGTCTTGCCAGCGATCGCCAATTCTGACTTTTTTGTTAGTTTTTAACCATGCTTGTAATTTGGGAATTTCTACATCGACCAAATATTGCTGCGTTGTCAGAGGAGCAACTATAACAACCGACCAGTCTCCTATAAGTATCGGCATCAAATAACTAAGACAATACTTGCTGACGCTGCTGCCAGTTTGCATCAACGCAGGGCGACCTAGGCGTAAAGCTCTAGCTATTAGCCTTGCCATGGTTAAATGATGGGGAAAGTTTCGATCCCCATTAGCTCGTAAAAAATCTCGCAGGGATGAATGAACTTCTACTTCAATCAAATTTAGATTATCCCACTAAAAAAAACTGCCGTAGTTTCCACTATTACTCAAATTCGCCTTGAGGAAAAGCAGTTGGTTGAACTTTAAGGATTTTGAGCTTACCATCTCGCAAAACTTCCACCTCTAGTTCTGAACCAATTTTACTTAGGTCAACTTGTTCTTGTACCTGAACAGATGTTTCTACAAGACTACCTCCTACTTTATCAATCATGTCTCCTGGCTCAAAACCACCTTTAGCAGCAGGAGAGCGAGGAATTACCTTGACTACCACCACGCCCTTATCTTCAGGAATTTTAAAATCAAATTCTTGGCTAGAGTTAATTTCGCTTTTAATTTCTTCATTTAGGTTAATCATGTGAACCCCTAAATAAGGATGATCTGCCCGTCCCTTGGTAAATAACTGATTAGCGATGCGGTTAGCCGTTTCAATGGGGATAGCAAAGCCCAATCCTTGAGCGTCAGCGCGAATTGCTGTATTAATCCCAATAACTTCTCCTTGGGAATTTAACAAAGGTCCTCCAGAGTTACCAGGATTAATAGCTGCATCAGTTTGGATAAATTTAACTCGCTTATCTGGCACGCCAACTTGGGAACTCGATCTGCCCAAAGCACTAATAATGCCTACAGTTACCGTATTATCCAAACCTAACGGATTACCAATGGCGATCGCCCATTCCCCAGGCATCAGGTTTTTTGCATCTCCAAAACTAACTGTAGGTAAGTTTATGGCATCAATTTTGATTACTGCTACATCAGTAAAAGGGTCTGTTCCTAACACTTTTCCTGGGTAACTTTTGCCATTTTTAAGGGTCACCTGTACTTTTTCTGCCCCATCTACTACATGAGCATTAGTAATCAGACGACCATCTGAGCCAATAAAAAAGCCAGAGCCTGTTCCTCGTTCTATCTGTTCGGGCAAGGAGTCTGAAGATTTTTTACTCCGATCACCGCCAAAAAAACGCTTTAGTAAAGGATTTCTGAGATTTTCTGGTGATGCCGAAATGTGACGCGAAGCATCAATTCTAACTACCGCAGGACCAACTTTTTGTGCTGCCGTGGCAATAAAATTAACGTCTCGATCATTGTTGCTTCTGCTGACAGGATTAGCCTTGGTTGGGATTGCCGTAGGATAAACTTGAGTTTGTTTTGCTGCCGTTGGTTGCTGAACTTGACGACTGCCAAAGAAGCCCAAACTACCGCCAACTGCAAGTACGCCTAAATAAACACCTAGTTTATTAGATAAAAGTTTCATATCATTTATTTAATTATGCTGGGCTAAATCCCTAATTCAAATTATCACAGACATTAATTAATAAAGCTTCCTTCAAATTCACAAGAAACTTATTGTCTGTGTCAGATCTAAATCCTGGTGCAAAACTTTACTATTTTATTTTACGGTATTGCCAAAAAGAAAACTATTATTAATCTGGGTAGCTTCAATACGAACAGAATCTATTTTCTTTGGACGCTCATGTTAATTTTGTAAAATAACGTAACGTAAAGCATTTAAAAGGCAGTCTATCTCATGGAAGCAACAAAGATTTCAGTCGGCAATATTTCTTTTCCCCCTCTGGGTATTGGTACATGGGCATGGGGCGATAGTTTATTTTGGGGTTATGGCTCAAACTACGGAGAAACAGAGGTAAAACAAGCCTTTGAGACAGCCGTAGCCAATGGCGCAGCTTTTTTTGATACTGCCGAAGTTTATGGTTTGGGAAAATCAGAAAAGCTAATTGGGCAATTTCTCAAGCAAACTAGTCAGCCAGTACAGATAGCGACTAAATATTTTCCTTTACCCTGGCGATTTAACAAACAATCGGTAGCCGATGCCTTGAGTGATAGTCTTAAGCGACTCCAGGTTGAACAAGTTGCTCTTTATCAGGTTCATTCGCCCTTCGACTTTTTTATGGGACAAGCTGCTTTAATGGAGGCTTTGGCAGAGGAAGTAAAGCAAGGACGCATTCTTACGGTGGGAGTTAGTAATTACTCCGCCACCCAAATGCAGCAGGCTCATGATTTGTTGGCAAAGTATGATGTGCCTCTAGCAGTAAATCAGGTGCGTTATTCTCTGTTGACTCGCAAGATTGAACAAAATGGTGTTTTAGCTACTGCTCGCAGCTTAGGAGTTACTATACTGGCGTATAGCCCCTTAGATCAAGGACTACTGACTGGTAAGTATACTCTAGAGAACACTGAAAAAGTACAGGGTGCAAGAAAACTAGATCCTAAATTTTCGACTCAAGGATTGAGTAAGATTGAACCAGTTATTAACCAGTTAAAACAGCTTGGAGAAAAGTACCAAAAAACCCCTGCACAGGTAGCTCTAAATTGGTTAGTAGCCCAAGGAAACGTAATTCCTATTCCTGGAGCAAAAAATGCTAAACAAGCCTTGGACAATACAGGATCTATAGGTTGGCAACTGAGTTCAGAAGATGTTGAACAGCTTGGTTTATCGGTAGGCAGTTGACAATATTTATTTTGGCAAAATTTATTAGCTTAACCACCCTTGAAAGTGATTTTGAATTATTGCGATCGCCTATTGCTGCTTCAATCAATATGATAAGACAAAAATTGCATATTAAAACTCTAAAAATATCAACTTTTATCAGAACAAAGTTGTGTTTAATATAAAAAATACTTTAATAGAAAAACAAGTCATTGAGCAATTGCATTAGTTTTTTATGAAAATAAGCTCAAAGTAATCGCTAGCTTTTTTTTAGTAACCATTGCATAATATTATGGTCATATTTTTTTGTGACGGTGTACATGGTAAATACTAAATTGGCTGCTGAAGAAAAGGTTACAGTTCAAGAAGCTGCTCAAATTTTAGATGCTTCTCCTGACACTATACGCAGATGGGAAAAGAAAAAACTGATTAGAGCTAAATGTTCTGAAAATAACTATAGATTATTCGACCTTAAGGAACTATATTGCTTATTGTCATCAGTCTAAAAAGCCTAGTCTCCGCCTTGATTGGCTTTTGCCCCAATCTGCTTAACCCGAACTCAGGTTACTTAATTCACCCTGGACAAAAGGAATTGTAATTGCGATTGATTTATATTATTTACTTGGCTATTCTCGCTCTTATCTTTGATCGACTCAGGAAATCGCCGTATCGGTTGCAGCCTTATCTAGATCGTTTCTACCAAAGATAGTGTCGGTAATAATGTGAGAAAGCAAGCCTACAGGACCAAAAAACAGACATAAGATTAAAGAATGAACTGTCCAGATTTGCTTTTCTTGTCCTTGCTGATAAATCCATCGTCCTAAAAACAAATCCATTACTAAAAAGTGAACTCATCCTGCACCCGCAGCACCCTCTTCACCGAAAAGGCGAGCAATATCTGCTAGTTGAGGATTTGCCAAGGCAGCAGCCGATTCTGAGTCAAATGTAGCCACTAAAAAATATATGTATGCACCAATCAAGGGAATAAAAGGTAAATAAGACCCCATTATCTTTTTGGTAACATCCCATTTAGGAAACAAAATCATTACTGTCCAAAACGGCAAAATATAAAGATTGGCAAGAGCAAACAGTTGAGAGAAAGACATATTCTTAAAGGATGAGGAATAAGGAATGAGGAACAATTGCCTCATCAGTATTTATATTATCTATAACTGAAAAGATTTTGATAGTGAGCCTACCAATAACCGATAATTGATTGTTGTTAATCGATCATTTGTTAATTGATTATGCTTGCTCCTTGGCGATCGCCTTTGTCCAGTGCCATACACCACAACCGTTCTAAACCTTTTTCTCGCTATTTTCAGTTGGCTACCGTTACCTCACAAGGTTATCCCGCTAATCGCACAGTAGTTTTTCGTGGTTTTTTAGATGATGAAGACAACGCACTAAAAATCATTACTGATTTACGTAGTGCCAAGATACAAGAAATTGAACATCAGGCAATTGGTGAAATTTGCTGGTATTTTACCAAAACCAGAGAACAGTTTCGGATTACAGGGAATCTACGTTTAATTACTTCTAAAGATAGCGACACTGACTTACAGCAAGTACGTCAAGCTACTTGGTATGATATTTCCGATTCAGGGCGATCGCAATTTGCTTGGCCAGATCCAGCCCAACCCGTAGCAGATAAATCAGCCTTTGACATATCGCCTTTAGATCCTAATACCCCTTTAGACAATTTTTGTTTGTTGTTGTTAATCCCCAATAAAATTGATCATCTACAATTACGAGGTGATCCTCAACAACGCTGTATATATACTCTCGAAAACCAGAAAACTTGGTCAACTCAGTCTGTCAATCCTTAACTGATATTACGGTTCAATTCTGCATTCTTTTCTGGATAAATAATAGTTGCCATACTAGACAATAAAATGAGTTGCAGTCCAGACTGTCCAACCATCAATGAGCCATAAAAACATAGTGCAGACGAACAAAATCAGGTACATCCAGGGTTGAGCCAGAGGACGAACATCAGCGGTATCAATACCCGTCTTCTCGGCAACTAAATTAACCATTTTATTAAATCCAGCAATCCGCATGGGCAGAAGATAGGCTTTTTCTGCTGAACAAGTGGTGAAATAATAAACTAGTCCCCCTTGTCCTGTAGTCCGCATTTTTAAATTGTCGATTTCCTGCCAGGTCAATGACCAACCCTTACGAAAAAATCTAGGTACCCACTGAGGATAAGCAACTTTGATTTGCTCATCATCTAAAATTACCCTTTCACTAAGAGCAGCATAGACAGCGATCGCACCTATAATAATACCAATCCACAGGACATTTGATGGAATAGGGGCATCTGTAAAATCTGCTAAAAAAGGTAACGGAACTATCAAAGCAATATAAAGACATAAAAGAGTGATACGAATAATAGGAGAAATTTTAAAAATGTGCATTCATTATAATTGCTGATTATCTCCGAGTAATTTAACATTTCTTAACTCTGATTGGAGTAATAATTGACTTCATGAATCAAAAATCACCAATTTGGATTTACGACACCACCTTAAGAGATGGTTCTCAAGGAGAGGGGATTTCTCTGTCTTTAGATGATAAGCTCAAAATTGCCCACAGGCTTGATCGAATGGGAGTTCCTTTTATTGAAGGAGGATGGCCAGGAGCAAATCCTAAAGATGTGCAGTTTTTTTGGCGATTAAAAGAAGAACCACTAAAAAACTCGCAGATAGTGGCTTTTTGTTCTACTCGTCGTCCTAAATTGGATGCAGCAGAAGACAAGATGCTTCAGGCGATTTTAGCTGCGGGAACTTCTTGGGTGACTATTTTTGGTAAGTCATGGGATCTCCATGTTCAAGAAACTTTGAAAACTAGCCTCGAAGAAAATCTAGCTATGATCGGCGATTCAATTAGGTATCTTCGTAGCCAAGGTAGAAAAGTAATATACGACGCTGAACATTGGTTTGATGGCTATAAGCATAACCAGCGGTATGCCCTTAAAACTTTGAGAACAGCCTTAGAAGCTGGGGCAAAATGGTTAGTTTTGTGCGATACCAACGGCGGCACTTTACCCCATGAAATTAGTCAAACTGTAACGGAGGTAATAGGCGCAATTCCCGAACTGAAAAATAGTGAAGTAGCCCAGCTTGGTATTCATACCCACAATGACTCAGGAACGGCGGTAGCCAATGCGATCGCTGCTGTCAGGGCAGGGGCAACCATGGTACAGGGAACTATCAACGGTTATGGTGAAAGATGCGGAAATGCCAATCTTTGCACCCTAATTCCCAATCTACAGCTAAAGTTAGGCTATCAGTGTTTGGGAGATCGACAGCTAGGACAGCTAAGTCCCAACAGTCGTTATATTAGCGAGATAGTCAATCTTGCTCCTGATGATTGTGCGCCGTTTGTCGGGCGATCGGCATTTGCCCACAAGGCAGGAGTTCATGTGTCAGCCGTCGAAAAAAACCCTTTAACTTACGAACATATTCAACCCGAATTGATTGGTAATCAAAGACGTATCGTTATTTCCGATCAATCAGGCTTAAGTAATGTTTTGCATTATGCTGCTAAGTTTGGCATTAACCTTAGTAAACAGGACGTTACCTGTCGTCAAATTTTAGAGAAGCTAAAAACTTTAGAAAACCAGGGATATCAGTTTGAGGCTGCTGAGGCTAGTTTTGAATTACTGATGCGTTCAATACTTTATCCTCATAAACAGCTTTTTCAGCTAAAGGGTTTTCAGGTTCACTGCAATATTTATCAAGAAGACAACCTAGCTAGCAAAGCTTTAGCTACCATAAAAGTAGAAGTAGATAGTAAAAAATTATTAGAGGTAGCAGAAGGTAATGGACCCGTGGCTGCTTTAGATAGTGCTTTGCGCAAAGCATTAGTTAAGTTTTATCCTCAGATTGCCGACTGCTATTTAGCAGATTATAAAGTGCGCATTTTGGACGGTAGTGCAGGCACAGCAGCTAAAACCCGTGTACTAGTAGAATCAAGTAATGGAGTAGAACGGTGGACAACTATCGGCGTGTCGGTAAATATTCTTGATGCTTCTTATCAGGCACTAGTCGAAGGTATAGAGTATGGTTTATTATTGCAGGCTGCCCAGAAAAGTAAAGTAGGTATTATTAATTAAGCAAGGTAATTTAGAATATTTATGACGACTCTCCCTCCCACAACTAGAAGTAGACTAATAAAAATTGCCCAAGTTCCAGGCGTTTGGGAAGGCGATCGTCGTCCATTAGGAAATATGGCATTTCATTTAGACAACGATCAAAATGCCGATGAGGAGTGCGTAATTTGGGTAGATGGCTCTGAAGGAGCAGTTAGAGCCATGGATGTCGTTTCTGAAGATACAGGTATTGAGGCGATCGCCAGAACCTTATTACGAGCCATTGAATCTCCTCATCATCCTGGACAACCCAATCGTCCCCAAAAAATTATCGTGCGCGATCGCGAACTTCAGTTTTTCTTGCGGGGTGTATTACAGGATTTAGAGATAAGTATTGAATATTCTCCTCAGCTTCCTTTAATCGATCGGCTGTTCGAGGGATTTTCAGAGATAGATGATAGTCAACTATCTACTTTGCCAAAACTATACGCAGAGCCAATCGAAGCGGTAGCTGACAAAATTTGGCAAAATTCTCCTTGGGAGTTACTAGCCGATAGCGATATTGTGCAGATTGAATTTAAAGATTGTGAAATCGAGCGGGTATATTTGTGCATTATGGGCATGATGTCAGCAGAATACGGGGTATTGCTATATCGCTCCTTAGATTCTCTGAAAAATTTTCGCTCTGCTGCTTTAGGAGAAAACAAGTCAGCAGCCGAATTAGAACGGGCTTTCTTGGCTCAAGACTGCTGGTTTTTGAATTATGAAGAGGTAGAGTTAGAAGAAGAAGACTCATTAGACATTGTTCAAATTGAACCTTTTTTTGGTAGCCTTCATCCTTTTGAGGGAATGCGTCCTTTCTTGGATGAGGAAGAAGCAAAAATAGTTTATATTGCTCTAGAATCTTTGTTGCGCTTTTGTAAAAACAATCGTCAAGCACTCGAAGCAGAGCCAATTGAGGCGATATCGAAATCCTATCGCATATCTTTACCAGAATTTGCTAAGGATAAAAAAACTATATCCACTAAAGTTTCTACCTTACCAGAACTGACAGAAGAATTATTAAATCTGGGTACGAGCGATCGCAACCCAACCCAAGAAATAGATATTCCTATCCAAGAAGATTTAATCCCTGATGGTGCTTTGATTAGCCTTGCTAGTATTTCTGGGGAGCTAATTGAACAAGCAAAACATCAGTCAAAAACTTACTATCAATCTTTGGGAGTTGCATCTAAAGGTAAAACATTGCCGACAATTTTTATTCAAACTACTCGTCCTAAAGCCAAAGAACTAATCACCAAAATTCACGCTGCTGGAGGCTTGAAAGCAGTTTGCTTCAATCCTGGTAACGATCCTTTTAGCGGAGAAATTTATGATTTGGGTATGTTACAAACAGGAAGTGATGAGCTATTTATATTTGCCGAATATTCTCATGATGTAATGCAGCAGGTTAAAGCCCTAGAAAAATGGCATCAACGCTGCCAACAAACAAAAGGATACTGTAGTTTGGTAATTGCCATGGGAGTGACGGGAGTTAACCGTGGTAATCCTCAAGCAAAAGATATATTGGCTTTATTTGAATTGAAGTCCATTAAAGGTTCAGAATTAGGCATGGGAGTTTTACAATTGATGCCTAATTTTGAACTATAGTCTGTTTTTTAACCTTTATTTATTTATCAATAATAATATTTGAGTGCTAGCCGTGGTGTCTGGAAATTCTACATAACCTAAGCGATCGCTAAACTCTGGAATTGTAACCAAAAAGTTGATTTTCTTCAGACCTTCAGACCATTGAATAACCATACTATATTAGTTCATCTATTCCGCCCCAAATTAATCCTCTGAAGGTAAAAGGTTTTTGTTTTTAGGTTAGAACCTAAGATACTGTTGCTATTGCTATTTGGCTGATTTTAGTTCATTCTTAGCATAGATATCTCAAAACCATTTAATTTGTCTTTCAACTCTAATTTCAGATTTTTTATTTCAAGCTCGTGTCGTTCCTTCTCGCTTTTGTTTTTCTGTCTTTCTACCGCTAGTTCCTTCTCTAAATTAACCTGAGTTCAGGTTAAGCAGATTGGGGCAAAAGCCAGTCAAGGCGCAGACTGGGGTTCTTGGGTTGATGGCAGTAAGCAATCAATCCACATAGAACATTAACGCAGAAATTAATCGGCGATCAATGACGAGAATGCTCGATCTGAGAAATGTTTTTCAATTGGTCATTAATCGTTTCGATAATTAAACGTTGACGAGACAGAAGCTGGTCGTGAAGTCGCATCAGCTTATTCTTCATATTGCGTCTGGGTTTAGCAAAAAATTGAATCCCAAAATCTTCGAGTAATTGATTGGCAAGCTTTTGGGAAACATAGTCTCTATCTGCAAAAAACTTACCAAAAAGACCTTGAAGTAAGTCGGGAATAGGACGACGCTCGTCAACATTACCAGGAGTAAGTTGAGCATTCAATAGTTGACCGACTTCATTTACTACCAAATGAAGTTTGAAACCAAAGAACCAATCAAGCGATGTTTTTCCCCTCTGTGCTATACCATCAAAGACTTTATGACGTTTGATTCGACGATTATGACAGACCTTCAGACTAGTTGCATCAACAAAGCCAATACCCGTAGAGCTTCCAAAACAATGTTTGAGATAGACACATAGAGGAACAACAGTTGAAGGAATCCATTCGACAAATCTTTGATAACTAGGAAGTCCAGGAAATGCGCAGTTCCAGTGTGGTTTTAGATAATCGAGATAGAAATGCTTGAAATTGCGAGTCAGCGCGTTGCGGGTCTGTGACCCGTTGAAGCGACTGACGAGGGTACGATAATGGTTCTGATGGAAAGCAATGAAAATTGTCATAATCTCGCTTAGGCAAAGACTTTTTGCTCTGATTCTTTTGACTCCTCCATGATGCAATAATCTTGTTTTCCATCGAGGCTCAAAGCTTTGACAAAAAGCGATTCAGCGCGTTGGGCGGGTCAGATGCGGCTAAAGCCTTTCTCGACTTGAAGCGACTGAATCAAGACATCATCTACATCGCAAAATAAAGCATCTAAACTCAAGGAATGAACCCGAATGCATTCGGGTTCACAAGCCTTGAGCGTTGCTAAACATAGGGCAAGTTTCTGAATTTGTTGTTATTTTCAGCTTACTACTTGCTCTTTTCCTTATCCCGAACTCAGGTTATTGCAGTAAATGCTTGAACTGGTTTGCCATTTTGTAATGATGTTTTGGGAGAATAAAAAATCATGATATCGTCTAGCTGTAATTTTTTAACAGAAGCTTCTTTACCATGTCCTGCTTGTGCAAAATTACCTTTTTTTCCTAACATCACATAATCTTTAGAAATTGTATTAATCCAATATTTCATCAACCTATATTTTGATTATTTTCACTAATAGCTACACTGTTAAATATTTTAATTTTGTAACAACTCAGGAGTAAAACCGATGCCTTTTTTAACTAGTTCTCTGGCTAATTCAAAATTCCATTCTGATTTTATTATTGGATTAATATGTTTATGCCAAGAGTTATAGGTTATCTTGTTACCAAAAGATTGAATTAATTCAACTAAGCTATCAGAACCACCAAAAGGATATGCACGAGGATTGTAATATAAACAGCCTTGATTTTCTTTCTCTTTGACCAAAGCTATCAAAGAGTAATCACTATTAAAAATGGCATCTAACATGGATTCAAAATACCAGTTACCAGGAGTTTTAAAAAACGGATGTTGTATACGAATTTTAGGTTCAGTTAATTCTAAAAGTTGCCAATATATCATCCCTTCCTCACTATCAAAATCGAAGGTATTAGCAAACCACTCAACAGCTTCTTCATCCAAATAATCTTTCCAAGGAAAATTATCAACTGGATCGATGTCATCTGAATTATTTTGTCTTTGCTCTAGATATAAATCCTGCATCAAATCATTTTTAACTTCCTTCAGTTTCTCAAATATTTTTTGCAAGCTCGCAAATCTAGCAGAACTAAAAAATTTAAATTCGATGTATAAATATTCATCTTTCATATCGAAGAACCTTAATTACTTACACATATTAATTATGAGCAACAAACAAGTAAATTAACTAGTATTTTTAATTCATAACTTAAATCATTCTTTAACCAAGTAAAACTTAGTAAACAGTTTTTCTTCAATGTAAAACTATACTAAATTATCGCAGCTTTGAGCAATCTACTTTGCTTGTTCAGTAGCAAGTTTGATTCCCAAGCTGATAAAAATTACTCCTGTTATTCGCCTGACAATGTTTATTAAGCGAGTTTTGGAACGCACAACACTTGAAGCCTTAGCTGCTAATAAAGCAATAAACAGACACCATAAAGTACCAGTGGTAACAAACAAACAACCAAGAAAGAAAAATGAAACCATTTTATAGGTGCTAGCTGGAGCGACAAATTGTGGTAATAATGCTAGAAAGAATAGCGCAACTTTCGGATTAAGAATATTGGTCAAAATTCCTTGGGAATAAATATTCCATAAGCTTTGACTTTCCGTTGCAATATCAATATCATCTGGAGAACTATTATTGATAAACATTTGGACACCTAGATACACTAAATACACAGCACCAATCCATTTTATGATCGCAAAGGCGATCGCACTAGTGGCTAAAATAGCTGAGAGTCCAAATGCAGCAGCAGTTGTATGTAATAATGAACCTGTACTGATCCCCAAAACTGATACAATACCAGCTTTTTGTCCTTGGGCTATACTGCGAGCAATAATATACAAAGTATCTGCACCAGGCAATAAGTTGAGGGAGATTGCTGCTAATAAAAAAACAGAAATATTTTGTGTACCAAACATAATCAAATTTTGTCAGAGAACTATTTTAGATTGAGAAATATATTGAGGATGCTATCACTTATTGCTTATGATTGATGCCTGAATTAGCCTAAAAAGGAAGTACTATTATACTATTTGTCGACGATAATCGTATCTTATACCAATTCTCCAAATTACCACTATACATAAATCTCCGTGTCTTCGTGTCTCCCAGTCCCCCAGTCCCCCAATCCCCCAGTCAATTATAGTCACGCCAATTTAAAGAGAAACGGTATTGGACATAGCCGATCGCATCATTCATTTAGAAGACGGCAAATTGGTTAACAACTCAAGTAAAGAGCAAGCAGCATAGATTATTTCTCTATGATATATAGGTTTCAAAGGCTTTGACTGCACATATTCTATGCAAAAAAACAGTTTAATTCATGCAAATATTGCATATCAAATTTTATTTCGTAATCAAAGATACAAATCATACTAAGAAATCTTCATAATCTTGTGAGTAATGGTGTCAAATACATCCTTATCCCTCATCCTTTGTAAATACCCAAGATTTAGATTTATGAGTACTGAAGTTAATACCACAATCAAACTCAACAAAGTAGAAAAAGCCAAAGCAGCTAAAGACGGGCTAGATGTAAAGGGTGAGCTTGAGCATTTTGCTAAAATTGGCTGGGAGGCAGTTGATAAAACAGATTTAGAAACACGCCTTAAATGGTTAGGGATTTTTTATCGTCCCGTTACGCCAGGACAGTTTATGGTGCGGATGCGCGTTCCCAATGGCTTTGTTACTAGCGAGCAAATGCGAGTATTGGCTGGTGCAATTGAACGCTATGGTGAGGAAGGTACGGCAGATATTACCACTCGTCAAAATATACAGCTACGAGGCGTAAGAATAGAAGACATTCCCGATATTTTTAGTAAGTTTAAAGAAGTAGGTCTAACCAGCATTCAGTCGGGGATGGATAATGTCCGCAATCTTACAGGTTCGCCCACAGCAGGAATTGACCCCGATGAATTAGTTGATACTCGCACCATGAACCAAAAGGTTCAGGATATGATTACCAACAGTGGTGAAGGTAACTATTCTTTTAGTAATTTGCCCCGTAAATTCAATATTGCGATCGAAGGTGGCAGAGATAATTCCATTCATGCAGAATTAAATGATTTAGCCTTTATTCCAGCCTATAAAGATGATGTTTTAGGCTTTAATGTTTTGGTAGGGGGATATCTTTCGGCTCAACGCTGCGCTGAATCGATTCCGATGGGAGTTTGGATTCCAGCAAATGATGAAGATGTGGTGGAATTTTCCCGCGCTGTATTAACTGTCTACACCGAAAACGGCGGTAAAGAAGGTCTAAGAGCTAGTCGCCCTAAAGCCCGTATGATGTGGCTGATCGAAACTTGGGGAATGGAAAAATTCCGTGCAGAGATAGCCAAAGAATTTGGTAAAACATTGGCTGATGCTGCACCCGAAGACGAAATTACCCAAGATAAAAAAGATCATTTAGGAGTACATCTTCAAAAGCAAGAAGGCTATAGCTATGTTGGTTTGCACGTTCCTATGGGGCGATTAACCGCTGAACCCATGTTTGAATTAGCCAGATTAGCTGAGGTATATGGTAATGGTGAAATTCGCTTGACGGTAGAACAAAACGCCATTATTCCTCACATTGCTAACGAAAATGTCGAGACTTTTTTAAGTGAACCTTTATTAGAAAAGTTTACAATTAGTCCTAGTACTCTTACTCGCTCAGTTATTTCCTGTACAGGAGCGCGTTACTGTAATTTTGCTTTAATTGAGACTAAGCAAAGAGCCTTAAAACTAGCTCAAGAACTAGATCTAGAACTAGATATTCCCAACCGTGTACGTCTTCATTGGACAGGATGCCCCAACTCTTGTGGACAGCCTCAAGCAGCTGATATTGGCTTGATGGGGACTAAGGTACGTAAAGACGGTAAAGCTGTAGAAGGAGCAAAAATATTTACGGGAGGCAAGGTTGGTCATGGTGCAGAATTAGGAACAGAAATCAACAAAGGTATTGCCTGCGAAGATCTCAAAACCACGTTGCGAAGTTTATTGATTGAAAAGTTTGATGCCAAGCTAAAAGATAATGTAGTTATCGAAGAACCTTTACCTACAGTAGAAATAGCAGAAACGCCAAAATCTGACTCAGAAAAATCGCCAGCAAATAACACAAATAGTACAACTACCAAAGTATTTTTTGCTAACTCTTGGAAAGAAGCAGCTTGTTCTGACGGTGAATATATTTTGGAAGCAGCCGAAAAAGCAGGCTTAGAAATTGAAAGTAGCTGTCGTGCAGGTACTTGTGGCACCTGTACCGCGACCGTCTTGAAGGGAGAGGTAACTTATGAACAGGATTATGATGCCCTCAGTGATTTAGAACCTGGAGAAATTTTAACCTGTTGCTCCAAGCCTGTTAGTTCAATCGTAATTGATGCTTAACCATTAAAATAACCTTGAAGATTAGACCCAATCAGATAGTTTTCTGGTTGGGTTTAATTTTGCGCAAATATTAATTAATTACTATAAAAATTAAAGATTATGGCGATCGCCAGCCAATACAAAGGCAATTTGCCATAGTTCATTAATTTAAATATATAACATATTTTTTTTATATCAATTTTGAGTATAATGCGCTGGCAATATTAATATCTTATGTATTACAAAATATTGCTTTTGGTAGTTAAAAATATTGAATTATGAAAAAGTACATTGCTGAATTAATTGGGACTTTTTGGTTAGTTCTTGGTGGCTGTGGTAGTGCTGTCTTAGCTGCTGTTTATACAGGAAATTCAGACGATTTGGGATTCTTTAACATCGGCTTGGGATTTCTTGGTGTGGCTCTATCTTTCGGTTTGACTGTTTTAACTATGGCTTATGCTATTGGACATCTTTCTGGATGTCATCTTAACCCCGCCGTATCATTTGGTTTGTGGGCAGGAAAACGCTTTTCTAGCAAAGATTTGTTGCCCTACATCATTGCGCAAGTCATTGGTGCAGTGTTGGCTGGTGGTTTTATTTATTTGATTGCTAGTGGTAACGGCAACTTCACTATAGAAGGTTCTAATCCCTTAGCCACTAACGGTTTTGGCGAGCATTCTCCTGGTGGTTATAATCTTCTTACCTGCTTAATTACAGAAGTCGTAATGACTTTTATGTTTTTATTTATTATCCTAGGGGCAACTGATTTACGTGCGCCTTCTGGATTTGCACCTATTGCTATTGGTCTTGGATTAACTCTTATCCACTTAATTAGTATTCCTGTAACCAATACTTCTGTTAACCCTGCACGTAGTACTGGGGTTGCTTTATGGGCTGGTAAAGAATTAATCGCTCAGCTATGGTTATTCTGGCTAGCTCCCATTGTAGGCGCGCTCTTAGCGGGATGGACTTATCATAGTGTCTTTTCTGAACCAGTGGCTGAACAAATTGTTCCCGAAGCACTGACAGACCGTGATTTTGATCGTTCACAGTTGGAAGATTAACACGAATCTACAATCAAATAGTATTTTTATGTAAACAATTGCTAGCGACTATAAAACTATAATGAGTCGCTAGTAACTGGCTTTTTGTTCTTAAATAATAATTAAATATTGCTAAATATTTAACCAGCTACCGATCGCCTCAGGAAGCGGTAACACAATTACGATTAACAAAGCTATAGCTAGTAAACCCAAGAAATCTCGTTTATTATCAAGCTCTGTCACATCATTAAGAGCAGGTTGATCGATTAAAGGAATTAACCACATCACAATTGTCCAAATCCAAAAATAAGGATGGATCAAGGCAAATAATAAAGCTAAAATACGGGTGATTTGTCCGATGGCGATCGCCATTTTTTGTCCAAACACGGCGTGGACAATATGACCTCCGTCTAGCTGTCCAATCGGCATCAAATTAATCGCCGTGATAAACAAGCCGACACAACCTGCTACTGCTAGAGGATGAAGTTGAATCCCCATTTTTGCCGTTAGAGAAGAGCCTAGAGCTAATTTGGCTAAAAGACTAAGTAGAAAAGATAAGCGCGGATCTTGAGCTTGAATGTTAAATACAGATGATTTGTCTAGAGGAACAACCGTAGAAAGGGACAAACCCCAGATTAAAGTGGGAACAACCACTAACAATCCTAATAAAGACCCAACAATGGCGATATCAAATAAGGCTTTGCGATGGGGAATTGGCGACTTCCTCTGCAAAATTGCTCCCAAAGTTCCTAAAGAAAAACTATCTAATAAAAAAGGAAAAGGAATAAAGTAAGGCAGGGTAGTACGAACTTGATAGTAAGCAGCTACAAAATAATTACTAAACTTCTGCAAGGCAATGATTAATAGCAAAGGCAAGCTATAAACTAACCCTGGTATTACTAAGCTTGGATTAGACAGCAATTCTTCTGAAGAAGTGCCATTAATTGTAGCTCCGGCGATGGTGGCAGTAATTAAAGTAATCACAAACATTACCAAGGCAAATACCACCCGTCGATCGCTTTTCACCTCTTTTTCTTCTTCTGCCTTTG
Source organism: Waterburya sp. (assembly GCA_965218645.1). Classification (GTDB taxonomy): domain Bacteria; phylum Cyanobacteriota; class Cyanobacteriia; order Cyanobacteriales; family Xenococcaceae; genus Waterburya. The sequence continues at coordinate 1,136,656 of OZ244627.1, forward strand.
CCTGAGGATTAGGCACAAGGGCAAAAAACGGTTTGCCTTTAAAACTCTCTTGAAAAATTAGAAAAAAGCGATCGCCAAAAGCCTTTTCGACGTTATTTTTTATTTCGTTATAGGCTTTTTCGGGAATAGTTTTAAGCTTCCCTCGACAGAAAATTGCTTGAGGACGATAATCAATATTTTGTAAATAATAAACGTTCCAAGGAAAACAGTTGCGTAGAGCAGTTTCTTCGGTGCGATCAATTGGGCGAGGCGTGGTAGTTTTTGCAGTAGGTTGAGCCATCGCTATATTCTTATTATCATTGCTTTTTTCAACAGAATCTTTAGCATCTTTTGGTTTGTCTATTCTTCCCCTCTGAACTAGCCATCCGTACAGTAAGGGACATATAATTAGAGGAAATAAAAGAACTGGTATGGGCAAAGGCTGTTCTTCCCCAAAAATATAAGTCCAAATCGTCCAAATGCAGGATGGCAACATGATGATCAGCCAACATAGCCACACGGGTGCTGTAGTCTTGTTTTTGAGGCTGCGATCAACGATGAAATAAGTAATTGGACTGAGTACAACTAATATTAACCAGAATTTCATAAAAAAGTGTTCCGAATCTATATGGGGGATTCTTTGCTTAAAAAACTATTTTGGACTGTGGATTTAAGTATATAAATATAAAAAGAAGATGCCATTAGGCAATTATTCATAGAACCTTATTCTCTAGAATGCCCCAAAACTCTACAGAAATTACTGCAAGCCTTGGTAACGCTAAATCTCCTCGTCTTATTTTGCCAGGAATATTTGCGTTTGCGCCTAATAGAGATACTTTAGGTGCTACCTCTTATTTAATTGTAGATAAAAGTGGCAATATTCTCCTCGATTGTCCTGCTTGGAATGAAGTTAATCAAAAATTTTTACAGTCTCAAGGCGGAATTAAACACCTAATCATTACCCATCGAGGGGGAATTAGCAAGAGCATCATGCAGATACAGCAAGAGTTGAATTGTCAGGTAACAGTGCAAGAACAGGAGGCTTATTTGCTACCAGAAATCAAAGTTATTTCTTTTGCTGATAATTTAACTATAAGCCCAGATTTAGAGCTTATTTGGACTTCTGGACATTCTCCTGGCTCATCTTGTCTTTACTATTCTCTACATGGGGGCGTTCTATTTTCTGGCAGACATTTACTACCAAAATCTCCAACAGAAATTGCTCCTCTTCGCACTGCTAAAACTTTTCATTGGTGGCGACAGTTAGATAATATCGCTAAATTACGCGATCGCCTTAATCAAAATACCCTTAAATATATTTTACCAGGCGCAAATACAGGTTATTTACGGGGTATGGGTTATATCGATAACGCCTATGAACAGTTATTATCATTAGATTTGGCTGCGTTGCGTTTTGCTGAGACAATTTAAAGGTTATCTAGTTAAAAGTGAGCTGAAACCCATTTATTAAACGGTAACTTCTTCTAGTTCATCTTCCGTAGACTCATATAACTCTCTGAATTTCTGCAACTTTTTTAGTGGTTTGAGTTTCAATAATTGCTAATTTTAAACCAGTAATAGTAATTTAATTAACAATAGGTCGAGGATATTCTTCTGAATCCAAAGCATTTTCCAATCTTTTATATGCAGCTTCAGACCATTTCTGTACTTCGCTTTTAATACCTGTTTTAAAAGAGCAATGATATTTATCATCATTTCTCAAATTGAACTTTTTGATCATTTGAACAACGTCATGCTTACGTAGATCTAGTTTATCTGCAAGAATTCCACAGGTATATGGATATAATTCTTCTTTAGGCAAATTGACATTAACTAGAGCTAAATCAGAAGCGTCACTGTCAGTTGTTATTCTTAGGGCAGCATCATTAGAGTTTCCATTTTTTACTCCTTCAAATTGAGAAACCATTCTATTAATGCTATTTTCAAGTCTTATTATTTTTGAAGAGACTTCTGCATTGACAACTTCAGACATAATTGTCCTAAGTCTTGCTTCTGAAACTTCAATTTTATTATTGTTTTGATTGTCTCGACGAATTTTTTTGGCTTGGCTAAGGGAAACAGGCTGGCTTAAACGACTCTCTTCAGACATAATTTTTATTTCATGCAGTTTTTTTTGCTTGAATTATTTTTCTAGCTTTTTCTTGGGCTTCTTTTTGTAATTCGTCTGCTATTTCTTCAATGTCTGTTGGGGATAAAACCTCGCCAAATCCATCTTTCAAAACTGAAATAAGCTTTTGACGATTAATATAGCTCTTCGCATTTTTAACATATTCGCCTAAGTTTTGCCCTAATTCTAATCCAGCATGAATGTCGCAATCAGCCTCATCTTCCATTGTGACTGCTTCTCTTAACCATTTTTCGTCAAATTTTATATGTGTCATTATTTTGCTTCTCCAAACTTAAAGTAACAAACTTAAAAGAAAAATTTATTCTGCCGAAACTTTTAGCCATTCAAAATAAATTAAGTCCTCTTTTTCTGTATCAAAGCCAAAATTAATCATTCCTCTTCTCTTGTAAAAGTTTTCTGCTTTGGGTAGCGCGTGTAACCCGACTCTTCCTTCATATCCAAGTTGTTTGCTTCTTTGTTTTGCAAAAGATAATAAAGTTAATCCTACGCCTTTGTAGTCTGGAGGATTTTTGAGAGAAATCCGATTCCAAGGTGCTGTTGATAAGAAATCAACATAGATTATTTTTTGCTGAGGATTATTTCTAGAGTAGTAGTTACTTACTTCAAGCATCATTAATCCTTGAGTAATTTGTTCGCATTCAACTGCATACTTTTCATAATCGGAGGAAAATAAAGTGAATTGATTTTTTTTTATCCAATTCCAATGCCCGTCTTCTTCGTTAGAAGCTTGCAATCTGGATTTCCAGAACGTTTCAAAGTCATCTAAATGCTTGTCTGTTAATGTTAATAATTTTGCATCAACAGCAATATCATCTTTGACTCGCAACAGCTTGATACTTTTCTCCATTTAGACATCAAATTATTTATACCCCAATTCTAATACTGTAGGATAATAGTACAATTGTATGAAAATGATGTAAACGTTATTTACACTACTACACCTTCTAGTTCATCTTCAGTAGACTCATATAACTTTCTCAACTTATCTAACTTCTCTTCATCGGCATTCCATAAACCTCGTCCATGAGCTTCAAGCGATCGCGCGACAATATTACGAAAGGCTTCAGGATTGGCATCTCGTAACTTTTGTGCCATCTCTGCATCTAAAGCATAGGTATCAACTGCTTGATCGTATACCCAATCATCTTTAAAATTGGCTGTGCCACCCCAACCGATTAAAGCCGTCATGCGTTGAGAGATTTCATACGCACCACCAGAACCTTGATCCGCCATTGCTTCTGCCCATTTAGGATTAAGTAATTTGGTGCGATATTCCATGCGGAGTAAGTCTTTTAGCTTGCGGGGGTTGGTATCTTTAGAGAAGCTTTCGACAAATGAGGTTTCTACTTCTTTCCCGCTTTGTTTTTCAGCAGCTAGTTTCAAGCCCCCAGTGTTGCCATAGTACTCCTGGATGTCTGTTAAGCCGTATTCAACAGAGTCAATTTCTTGGATAATTTGACTGTTTGTCTCTAATAACTGCGATAACACTTCTGGTCTAGCCTGTCCTTTATCCTTGCGTCCATAACTAAACACATTACGGTTTTTCCAAGTATCGGCAAGTTCATCACTAGATTCCCAATTACTATCTACCACTTGGTCGTTGACTAAAGAACCAAAATCACCAGCAGGATTAGAAAACATTCTGGCACTGGTATTGTCTACACCTTGGGCTTTTAATGTCAAACAATGCTTGCGAATATAGTTATTGTCCGCCGATTCCTCAGCTTCTGCTGCCCGTCGGAATAAATCATCTAGCAATTCAATAATATTGACAAAAGTATCGCGGAAGATACCTGACAGGTTAGCTAAAATATCAATGCGAGGATGTCCTAATCTTTCTAAGGGGATCAATTCATAGCGGACAATTCTCCCCGTACCTTCTTTCACGGGTTCAGCACCGACTAACTCTAATAAAATACCTAAAGATTCTCCTTTAGTTTTAATTGAATCCAATCCCCACAACATGACCGCTACCGTTTCAGGATAAGCACCTTTTTCCTCTAAATTCTGCTGAATAATCTTTTTAGCAATCTCTTTTCCTCGTTCATAAGCAGCAGGAGAAGGCATCCGATAAGGATCTAAAGCATGGATATTTCTGCCAGTGGGTAACACACCGCTACCATCCCGTAATAAATCTCCTCCAGGCGCGGGGGGTATATATTCACCGTTTAAACCTCGCAACAGGTTAGTCATCTCATCCGTATTCTGCACTAGTAAGTCCCTGATTTTTGCTGCTTCTTCTAACTTAAGTAAAAGGCTTTCGCCGTTAGCTTGCCCCTCTCTGTGAGGGGCGTTGGGGGGATCATCTTGGCGCGAGATAATCCCCTCAATTTCACTCCCCGACAACTCTCCGTCAAAATACGCCTCCAAATATGACCTCAACTCTTCTTTGCTAGGCTTTTCCCCCAAAACGTGCAGTCCAGAAGAAAACAAACGTTGCTCTAATACCTGCAAGTATTCATATACCTGAACAAAATATTGATTAATTACATTTTTACTAAATAACTTCCCATTCTCGACAGTAAAACTAATTCCTTGTTTTGAACCCTCTGTAAACTTACAGTCCTTTTCTAAGCCAGTATCAACAATCTTCTGACAAATAATATCTCTCAAGGCATGATTCTTGTCAGTGTTGTCTCGATACTCTCCAATTAATTCCCGCAAGGCAATTAATTCTTTATATAAACCCGCTCGTCCGTAAGGAGGAACATTATAAGAAACTAAAACGCCATAACCCCGACGTTTCGCCAAAATTGATTCTGAGGGATTATTGGCTGCATAGATATATAAGTTGGGAATATCACCTAACAAAATATCTGACCACGAATAACCCGTATTGCCCAAAGGTGAACCAGGAAGCCATTCTACTGTGCCGTGCATCCCAAAGTGAACTAGCGCATCAGCCTGATATTCGTTTTGTAACCATTTATAAAAAGCCGTGTACTGGGGATGGGGAGTTAAATCTTTTTCAAACATCAACCGCATAGGATCTCCTGCTATGCCTAACGTTGGCTGTACTCCTATCCAAACATTACCTAACTCGATACCTCCAAGTTGAAACTCATCCCCGTAGGTCTTAAGTCCTGTACCTGTTAAGGATTTCCACTGCTTTTCGACTCTGGTAGTTTGCAGATAGCCTAACCATTTTTCTAAAGTGCGGACGTTTACAGATCCCCCCATTCCCCCCTTAGAAAGGGGGGTAGATTCATCAGCTTCTTTTACCTGCTTGATTATTTCTTCTCCATCTTCAAGTAATTCGCCTACGTCATAACCTTGAGCTTTGAGTGCCTGGAGAAAGTTCAATAAACTTTTAGGTACATTTAATAGTGCTGCTGTACCTGTTGCGCCGTAACCAGGGGGGAAGCCATATAAGATCACCGCAATTTTTCTGGCTGGAGTAGGAGTGTGTCGCAAACTAATCCAGTTTTTTATTCTACCAGTAAGGCGATGGAGTCTTTCTGGTACAAGATAGATATCTTCTCCTACTAAACCACCTAAAGGGATGGTATCGATCGCACCATCTAATTCAGGCAGGGAATACAACACTACACTCTGTAAACCACCAATACCCTGACGAGTCCAGGAATGGATATCCTGAATGAGTAAAGGTGCAGCAACTATATAAGGGACATTCTTAGCAGTGAGTATTTTTTTAGCTACTTCTACCTGTCTGCCAGCCTCCATCGATCCTGCGGGTCCGCCGACCAAGGGAAAACCAATAGTAGAAACAATTGCATCGACTTTTACGGCATCATCTTTTAGCGAAAGTATTTCTTTATTATCTTGCTGTCTTTGTTCTTGTTCATAGGTAGTAGTCATCCAGTCTCTAACCGCTACATGACCTTCAACACCATTAATAAATATGGGTAAGGGGGTTAATCCTTGGGATGCAAAATGTTTAATTAACTGGGGTATATAAGGCTGTTTGGTAATTACGTGTTTGCGATATAGCAATATGCCGATGACTGGTAAGGGCTGTTCGCGAAACGCACTTACGTGGTTGTAATACCATTCCAAATAGTCTTGTGGCGAGATAAAATAACCTTGATATTCGGGATGCAATAAACCCATGTTGGGGGTTTCAATTGGTTGGGGAATATCGCCAACGGTCAGATCGAGATATTTTTCTGCCAGCGTCCAACACATCGAAGCAACATTCTCTGTGCCTCCCGCATTCCAGTAACCGTAAATAATTAGCCAGTTGCGTAAATCCTGTACTTTCTTCCCAGGAATATATTTTAGTAATTTAGGACCTGTTTTCAAAAAGCTAATATAACCAGCTAGCTTATCTTCTTCCTTGCCGTTACCAAACTTACTGAGGATAAATTTAACAGGCTTGGGCATTCCCTTGGGTTTATCGCCAATAGCAAATTTACCCAACTGTGTCAGACTCATCAATTCTAAAGCTGACTCAAACACAAGCCTGATAGAAATATCTTGAACTCTTTGCTTAAGCCACATTACCTGGTCATAATCAAAAAGCAAACTACCAAAAAAGACATCGGCAGACTGTAGCGCAGTCTCTACTTGAGCAGGATCTGTCGTGATGTCGCGATCGCTAAAAACTATAACTTCTAACTCTTCACACCTCGCTACAGCTATCTTCGCAGCCTGACGATACAGGTTAGCGTTAAAAGATTCAAATCCCGCAATCAAGACAATCCGTTTCATACACCCTGGCTCTTAAAATTTCTCTCTAATCTCTATTGTTGCAAATCTCATTGGTTAATTCATAAAAAAGCATTTTAATAAGTTCAAACAAAATTTTTACTAAACCAGCTTTAGTATTCACTGATTTGCTTAATTCTTGACGGATAGCATATAGCTATAAAGCAGTTTATTGCTTGGTGTTGCCCCCATTAAGCTTTTAACTTTCGCTATTAATGCCGATCAAATATAGCAATGCCATACGAGTTGAAACACCGCTTGTCACCTGTTGAGGAATGAGGCTCAAGCTAGGATCGTCCATTAGGTCTGAGGTTATTTCTACGCCGCGATTTGTTGGACCAGGATGAAGTACTTTAACATTGGGGTTACATATTTTTAGGCGATCGCGGGTAATTCCAAACAGTTGATGATATTCTCGTAAGCTAGGAATAAAATTCGCCGTCATTCGTTCTTTTTGTAACCGCAACGTCATCACAAAATCAGCGTTTTCTAAGGCAGGGTTTAATTCCCAATGGAGAAATAATTTACCCTGACGTGGGTTTACCATGGCTAAGAAGCCTTTAGGTAAAAGGGTAGGAGGTGCTGCTAAGTGAACTTCTACCCCAGCTGCGGTTAGGCTATAGATGTTAGAACGGGCTACTCTAGAATGAAGAATATCACCGACGATCGCCATTTTTTTACCTGCTAATAATTCTAAACGAGGATTATCGGCATCTAAGAAAGAAGTAAGGGTAAATAGATCCAGTAAAGCCTGGGAAGGATGTTGATGTAAACCATCTCCCGCATTGAGTATGGTTACCCCTGAATTTAGGCGTTCCATTTCCGTGGCGATCGCTTGAGGCACACCTGCTTCTTGATGACGAATTACCATGATGTCCGCACCCATTGCTAGATATGTTTTTGCCGTATCTAAGATTGTTTCTCCTTTGCTAAGAGAAGAATTACCAGGAGAAAAATTTAAAATATCTGCGGATAACCTTTTGGCTGCCAATTCAAAACTACTGCGAGTGCGGGTAGAAGGTTCAAAAAACATATTTGCCACAACTCTACCCTGAAGTGCAGGAACTTTTTTAGTTCTCCCTGAGAGTACCTTTTGAAAGCTTGCTGCGGTTTGTAGTACAGTCTCGTATTCTGCTGCCGTAAAATCAATTAAAGACAGGATATGTCTTCTAGTCCAAGTGCTAATTACCATACTGGTCACGACTCGCGCGTTTCTTCGTCAACATTAATTGAGCAACAGCAAATTTGAATTGGTAAAACACTCATCAGATTATCAGGTTATATGAACTAAGAACTTGCTGATACTAAGCTTTTACATAAAGCTTGGTCGATGACGAATTAAATTAAGAAATTCTTCACGAGTTTTCTGTTCATCTTGAAACACACCTAGCATCGCGCTAGTTACAGTCCAAGAACCAGGCTTTTGCACTCCACGCATAGACATACACATATGAGTCGCTTCCATAACGACGGCAACTCCCTGAGGTTCTAATGTTTCTTGAATTGCCTCAGCAATTTGGCGAGTAAGACGCTCTTGCACCTGTAAACGACGAGCATACATTTCGACAATACGGGCAAGCTTGCTTAGACCGACTACTTTTTGATTGGGAATATATGCTACGTGCGCTCTCCCCATGAAGGGCAGCATATGATGCTCGCAGAGACTAAAGAAGTTGATGTCCCTAACTAATACCATTTCATTATGTCCTTCGTCAAAAATGGCATCATTAACAATGGTTTCTAAAGACTGGTTATAGCCACTAGTCAAGTATTCCATTGCTTCTGCTACTCGTTTGGGAGTTTTAAGTAATCCTTCTCGCTCTGGATCTTCGCCTACAGACTCCAACATTGTATAAACTGCTTCCATCATTTTCTCTTTGGCAGCTTCAGAAGTCGCCTTGATTTGAGCAGCTTTGCCATTATGAGTATTGCGATCTGGTCTACTAGAAATCTGCTCGCTCAAGCTTGATTTTAATGGGTTTGAAGCATTATTGCTTAAAGATTCTGAATTACTAGAACCGTTAGAAGAAACTCTTGTCATAATTATTTAATAAAAGTAAAACTCTGTCTTGCTACTAAATTTAGTAAGGTGGCCTTTATGTATGAAGATTCCTGTATAAAACGCGTCGCGATCAACGTTACTTATAATGCCCCTCCGCTAGGCGTAATAATCATCTCTTCTACTACTGCGTAATCGGGTAGTAAAGCTGTGTGGAGTATTGATTGGGCAACAATCTCTGGAGTCAGCATTGCTTCGCGATTAAAATCTGCCTGGACGGTATCTGTATCCCAAATGGGAGTATCAACAGAACCAGGAGAGATTGTTACTGTGCGAATACCATTGACTCTTTCTTCTACTGATAAAGCTTTGCCCAACGCCACTAAAGCAGCTTTGCTTACACTATAAGCACCCCAATTAGGAAAGGCATTAAACGCAGCAATGGAAGCAACGTTAATGATTGTACCTTTACGGCGATCGCGCATTTGAGGTAAAACTCCTTGTATACATTGAAAAGGGCTATTTAGATTAAGCTCGATTACTTTTTGCCAATCTTCCAAGGTGGTGTTACTTAAAGAGTTGGTATATCCTATTCCTGCATTATTGACTAAAATATCAATAGAGCCAAAATGATCGCAAATTTCAGCAATCTTTAGCTTGACTCGATCTACAATTGCTAAATCTATAGGGTAAACGCTGGCTTTAGCTTGAGTTCCTACATTTATTTCGTCAGCTACGATTTCTAGCTTTTTTGCAGAACGACTTACTAAAGCAACCTCAATACCCGCTCTAGCAAAGGCTAAAGCAGTTGCTTTTCCAATACCACTACTTGCACCTGTCACTATTGCTCGTAGTCGATTTGAGGGTGGATTCATTATTATTCGATCTTGTTTGCCAAACTACTATCTATAAAAATTGCACTTTTTCACAGGTAATTAAGAACGCCGTGTTTTAATTGCATCCTTTTAAATTGCCTTATCGATCATTAATAGCTTGATATTGCTATATATTTTTGCCATCAATGACGCTAAATATAAAATACTGTAAGTGTTTATCCGACTTAATTTACTTAATTTACATAATTTACTGTCATCCACTACTAGTATTTTTAGCTCCACTGCCAATAGAGCCATAGCGAACTAGTACATTTTTAGCAACGCTACATTAAAATTTATGTAACAAAATGTTGCTTTAGCATTATAGCATTACTAAATAGCATTGCCGATTTGAGGTAAATAACTGGTTAATTTTAATGTTTAACTTCAAGGCGATCGCTCTAATCTCAGTACTTTTAATTCGTAGGGTGGGCAAATTTTAATCAGTTTTACATCTCAACTTCGCTCAATTCAATTAAATGCCCACTACATCTAAATCTAAACTATTTGTCTTTAAATATGCTTTTGGTTTAGACGCAGATAAAAATCCAACGCTTTGAGAAAATAATTTAAGTTCGATCCTTTGATATCGAGAAAGATTCAAAAAGCGTGAGCCTTATGCCTCTGCCTAAACGGTATTTAGCGAATAAATATAAGGGCAATTCCACCCAAAGAGACTATCACCCCAAGCATTGCCCGCCAACTAATCTTTTCTCCCTGTAGGGCAACTATGGGCATCACAAATAAAGGACTAGTGGCTAAAAAGGTTTGAGCAATTCCTGTAGGGGCAAACTTAAGTGATGTCTGCTGTAGCCAGATGCCAAGATAGGTACTCCCCGTAGCCGCGATCGCAATTATCTTTAGACTATGCCAAGATAGCTGCCATTTAACGTTAGTTTTTTGAGCGACAGGTAAAAAAACTAACCCTAAAACAATCACAGTACCACCTAACAAACGGATTAAAGTACTTTCTAAAGAGGTTATATCTGACTGAATTAAAGCAAAACGAGAGATAACCGCGCCAACTGCTTGAGCGATCGCAGCCAGGATTCCCCAAATCATACCTTGCCGTGACACACTAATATTATCTACAGGATTGCGTTCGCTAATGACCCAGGCTATCCCCAAGATAGTCAACAAAATACCGCACCAAGCACTCTTAGTTAACTGTTCACCAATAAAAATCAAAGCCAGCAATGCACCCATTGGTGGCGAAAAAGTTTCTAATAAAAGAGTACGTCTTGCCCCTAAACTATTTAAGGCTGCAAAATAAGCTGTATCTCCTAAACCAATGCCAACAATACCGCTAAGGAACAGCAAAGATAACGTAGGCAGTGATAAATCTCTAAAGGCTGCACCTTGAATAAGTAAAGTTATAGTGATTAAGGCGATCGCAATTATGCCTTTATACAGATTAAGCTGTAGCGGAGGAATTTTTAACCCCAAATGAATGTAGACAACCGAAGAGATCGCCCAAAGCAAAGCAGCACTTAAAGCAGCTATTTCGCCAATAAAATTGTTGACTGGAAAAATCATTTTATTTATTCATATTTTGGTATCTTTAAGTACTTTTTTATGTGTCATTATTTTATTTTTGAAACATTATAGCTACTAAAGAAATCTACTCAGATCGAATTCTTCATCATTACATTCAGTACTAAATCTCTCCGCATTAAGAATCAAAACTAATCTTTCTGCATAATCTACCGCCCCACGTAATTCATAGCTTAGTTTTTCTAGACCACCGTTGGCATATTCTTCAAAAATAATAACTCTTTGTGCTTCTATGGCTATATTCTCCGTTGAGAGAATTTTGATATCTTGCGTCTCGGTAACCGCAATAAGTTTAATCAGGCGATCGTAACCACGAGAGATAAATACTTCTAAACTGATTGGGGCGGGTTCGCTTTGAGATATTTCCGTCAACTTGACTCTTTTTTGATGTTTGACTCCTAAACTTGCTGCAAAAGCAATAATGTCTGCATAGGTTTGAAATGCCCCAGTTGTTCCTTTTGTATCCAATAATTTTTGAACCAATTCAGCTTTGTCTTTTGCTATTTTTATTCTGGGTAAAGCCATGTTTTTCAGGGATGAGGATACAGATTAAAAGTGATTCTAAATAAGCTGTATTTTAGTAATATTTGTTTCAAAATTAAAACAATGAAACAAAACCGTTTTATTCCAACCACGTGATATATAGTTTTAGTCTATCAATCAAATCTTTCTTCTAAATCCCAGTTATTGAACATATTTATTGCCGTAAATAGGATTTAAAACATACAGAGCATTTTAAATACCAATATAGTTAAATGTGTGTCAAAATTAAACTCCTGATACAAATAAATCAAATTTCAAACAATCATTATGCTGATCAACGGCAATAAATATAGTTACCGCCACTTGATTGAAGAGACTGGCTTATCTAGAAGCACTTTGCATCGACGTATTAAAACCCTTAAAGAATCAGGTGTTCCTTTAACAATGGGGGCTATTATACAGTTTCCTACTACCTGGGCTTTTCACGATCGCAACGGAGAATTTTACTCTTCTAAGACTGACTACGCGATTAAAAAGAATATTCCCTATTATGAAATGTTTCAAAATTCTAATTCTGACACAAAAACTAATTAGTAGGCTTTGGCTGTTAGTCGCTGAAAGTAAATCCATCTCGCTATCAATATCTTACTAAGGTAAATCAAAAGATGTTTACAGACTTACTAAATTTATCAATTAACCAGGATAGCTTAACCCTACAAGATCAAGTCTTAAGCTTGTCAGGTATGACTTGGGAAGATTACGATCGCCTAACTCAAGAATCGAATAGCTATCGCCTATCTTAAATTAAGTTCTATTTTTTTGATTGATTTTATCAACCGAGGACTAAAGGAAAGCCCTTTAATTATCGAGGCTGATTTTGTTCAAGCCTTACCCAATTAATCGCCATTAAACCCTGCCATAACTCGCTTCATGTTCTGATAATTATCTTAATCCTTCGCCTACCTTAAAATCGTCTAAATTGAGAATTTCCAAGTTTGAAAACTCTGCTTGTTTCGCTTCATTTAATTCTCGTTCGCGTTTTGGCTCTTTTTTAGCTTAATTGTTTCAAAACTAAACTAATGAAACATTTTTAATTGTTATTAAAATGCAGTCTCAAACTTTTTCAAGCGATCTAAAAGGTTTAGGTGGAAGTTGAATACGAATACTATCTCCTGCGCTTACTACTCCATCCGCCAGCACAATGCCCATAATGCCCGCTTTACGAATAATATTACCCTGTCTATCTTTATCCAACACAGCAGCCATTAAGCCCGTTTTAAAGCTGTTTAGTTGAGCGCAGGGATTTCGTAACCCAGTTACCTGAATTACCGCTTTTTCTCCAATGTATAGCTTTGTATTTGTAGGTAAACCTAGTAAATCTATACCCTCAGTAGTTATATTCTCTCCCATTTGACCAGGGAAGATATTAAATCCTTTTGCTTTTAATTCATCATGTAATTCTGCATGGATCAAATGTACCTGTCTTAAATTAGGTTGACTGGCATCTTTAGTTACTCTGGATCTATGCTTAACTGTTTTTCCTGCATGAGAATCTCTCTCTACACCCAATCCTGCTAACAGTTTGATGTTTTCTTGGTTAGCTTTGCTAAATGAATGGGTTGTACTAAGACTTACGGCGATTACTTTTGCATTCATGAAAATACCTTTTCTTTTGTAGAAATGTATCACTTCCTTATTTGTGACCCATTAAAACCTTTTTAATTTTTACCATTAACATGAATACCTGCATTTTCTCCCAAGTATAGTTATCCTTTCTCCAAAATAGTCTTTAAGAGCTTTGATTAAAACTTGGCGACGGAAATCGTAGAGAGATGTATGCTGGGGATGATTGAGGTATGGCAGTTCAAGGCAGTACCGATAACAGTAATTATCGGTACTGCCTTGAAAAGGTCTACATCGTTTACATTATATTCAGGTGAAAAAATGTTGGATAAACAAACACAGCATTAGTTCAATTTAAATAAAAAAAGAAGCAAGAAACATTGTTGAAAATAGAAAAAGCAATCGCTAATTTAATAGATGAAAAACAAAAAATTACTGTTTACTCGATTGCCAAAGAAGCAAAGTTTTTTGTTAGCTATATAAAAACATATTGATCGGCTAAAGAGACTATATAGCGGTTCTCAAATTAGTCAGGTACAAAGTAAATCGTTTTAAGGCAGAAGGCAGCAAGGCTTGTTCGCCACAGCTAGGCAGAAGTTAGATGTACTTCAGTAAACTGAGAAATGCTATATAAGCTTTATCAAGAGAGAAAAGTCTTTTGATAATTTACCCCAAGAAAACATTCAACTGCTAAAGGAAAACCAACAGTTAAGACTAGAGTTAGAATACACAGAGCAAAATTTACAGCAAGTAAGAGAATTTATTCTTAATCAGGGATACGATATTCAATTTTGAAGATCGAATTAGAAGCAAGAAAAATAATACGACAGGTATAAAAAAACAAAACAAATGTAATTTAAATATTTCTTAAAAACTTCAAAAAGAAACTTAATAGCTACAGAAATATATACAAATTTTGTCGTTAAAAAACGATTAGAGGATTAAATTTAGATAGAGTACAGCCATATTAGCTGTGAAAAAACGAGGAAACGCCGACGGTATAGAAAAATAGAGGTATAGAAATAATATTTTAGAGAAAAATAAAAAAGACTAGAATAGTAGCTATTAAATATTTAAAGCGATCGCCTAAAATTATCAATTTAATAGATGGGTTTAAAACTTCGGCTTCTTGCACCGTAAATATTTGGAGGGAAATTTCAGAAGGGGCGTTGCGCTTTTAAGCCGATTGTGAAGTAACAGGTAACAAGCTTAAAGTAAAGCCGCTACTCTTTACTCACGAATCACCGTTCATTTATGTAGGTGAGGAGTCAAGCAAACCTGATGTTTCGTTATTACTCACAGACCAGTACCTTCTTCCATAATCTAAACTTTAGTGCTATAAACTATTCCTCATGTCTAATCTAACCCACGAACAACAAGCAGCAGCTTATGCACACTGTAGCGTGGTGATTACTGCGGGGGCGGGTACGGGAAAGACACATATGTTGGCAGAAAGATATCTTTATTATCTGCGAGAAAGAAATTTATCACCTTTAGAGATAGTTACTGTTACCTTTACCGAAAAGGCTGCTACAGAATTGCGATCGCGTATCCGAACTCTAGTCAGTCAACAGTTACCTCAACGTTTAGATTTAATTGCTGAGTTAGAAGCTGCTCAAATAAGCACTATTCATGCTCTTTCTGCCCGTGTCTGTCAAGAACACTTTCAGGTAATAAATATCCCAGCAGATTTTCAGGTACTAGATGATTTAGAAGGGCAGGTATGGTTAAAAGACGCTTTACAAAATGCTCTAACCCAATTACCTCCAGAGATTTTTCAAGCAATTCCCTACTCTTTGTTGCAGGATGTATTAAATAAACTTTTAGACGATCCTTATACGGCTGATAAGTCTTTGAGACAGGGTATCCAAGATTGGTCACAGCTAATTGTAGATGCTCGAACTAAGGCTGTAAAAATGATTATTAGCGATCGCTCATGGCAAGAAACTTGGACAACGCTAAAACAGCATCGGGGAAAAGCAGGGGACAGGCTAGAGGTAATTCGTCAGTCTGTTATCGAAGCGATGGAAGATCTTGAAGAAAAAGAAAATATTAATGCTGCCATTGAAACTATTGATAAAGTTAATCTAAGAGTCGGCAGTAAAAACAATTGGCAAAATGATGATCAAAAGATAGTTAAAGAAGCATTGAAAATTCTTCGAGAGTTGGTCAAAAGAATCATTAATCAAGGTTTACTAAATTTAGCCTTAAGGGATGGTGATGAACAATTGAAGCTAATGCTTCCTGCTTTGACTGAAGCCTATCAAGAAGTTACAAGTTATTTAAGTCGCCTCAAGCTGCAAAAGAAGGTACTTACCTTTAGCGATTTAGAAATATATGCGTTACGGGCTTTAGAACAGATTCAGGTACAGGACTATTATTACCAACGTTGGCAAATATTCCTAGTAGACGAGTTTCAGGATACGAATCTTACTCAGGCAGAGATACTTACTACCCTAACCGCCAAGGCAGAATTAACTATAGTCGGAGATATCAAACAGTCAATTTATGGCTTTCGACGGGCAGATATTCGCGTTTTTCAACAGTTTCGCGATCGCATTCTCAGCAACAATGGTAAGGAAGTTATTCTCAGCACTAGCTTTCGTACCCATCAAGCTTTGATTAGCAGTTTTAATCAAATCTTTGCACCTCTACTAGCAGAAAATCATCAGGATTTAAATGCCTATCGTCAGGAAACTCCGATTCAAAGTGAAGGAGAGAACTATAAATATCTACAAGTATTAACTATAGGCGACCCATTTTATCAAGAGGGAGAAGAGAAGCCACCTAAACCAAACAAAGCTCAACGTCAGCGAGTCGAGGCATCTTGTTTGGCAGAAAGAATCAAGCAGATGCTAGATCATAAAATTCCCGTCTTTGATAAGCAAACTAAACGAACTCGCCCCATTCAACCAAAAGACATTGCCATTCTGACTCGTACTTGGCAACCTTTAGAAATATATAGTGAAGCTTTATCCTCTATGGGGATTGCCGTTGCCCCAGCAGGAGGAGGAAATTTATTAGCTACTAGAGAAGCCAAAGACGCTAGCGTAATGTTACGCTTTTTGGCTAACCCAAGGGATGATATTGCTTTGGTGGCGGTGTTGCGAAGTCCCTTTTTTGCTACGAGCGATCGCCTTTTATTTCAAATCCGTAATTCATTTACAAAAGTCGCTCAGGATAGCTGTTGGTGGGATGAACTAAAAACATTTCAGCATCCTCAATTAGAGCATCCTGTAAAAGTATTGCAGCAGTTATTAAAGTGCCGTCAATCTGAAACACCGTCTCGGATTTTGCAGATAGGCGATCGCCTAACGGGATACACGGCAGTAATTGCCAACCTTGCTGGGGGTCAACGCAGACTAGCAGACTGGCAGGGTTTTCAGCAACTAGTTAAAGATTTGGAACAGGGTACTTACGATTTATTTGGTGTAGTGCGTCGCCTCAAACGTTTATACGATCGAGAAGTAGCAGTACCTCGCCCAGTACTTGCAGCAACAAATGCTGTTTCTTTGATGACTATTTTTGCCTCCAAGGGTTTAGAGTGGTCTTTGGTTATAGTTGCTGACTTGAGTAAAGAACGTCCTAAGTTTTCGCCCAATGTTTATTTTGATGCTCAATTGGGAGTAGCAGTTAAAAGTAAGGATGCTCAAGGAGAAATGCAAAAACCAGTGCTGTATAGCTGGCTAGCATATCTACAAGAACAAAAAGATAGAGAAGAAGCAGTTAGAGTATTATACGTGGCACTAACTAGAGCCAGAGATTACTTAATTCTCAGTGCTGCCGAACCTTATAAAGGAGAATTAAATCGCCTTCAGCGGGGTCTAACGGCTGCATCTATTCCCACTCTTACCATTCCCTACACCGACGCTAAAGCCTTACCTCCTTTGCCTCAAATGCCTACTATTGTCGAGCATTTGCCACCTTTATTACTTAACGCTGTTGGTTCAGGATTATCAGAACTTCCCGTGACCGCATTAACTGACTATGCAAGATGCCCTCAACGGTTTAAGCTTCGCTTTATTGATGGACATCCAGGTTTGGGAGAAGGATTGGCTTACGGAATGCAAATCGGGACTTTGGTACACAAAGCTTTAGAGCATAATATTACCCAAGCTCAAGCTTTATTACCCTTTGCCGAGGACGACTGGTCACAGGAAGTATTTACTCAGGCGATCGCTCTTGCGCAAAGATTCTTTCAACTGCCTATATATAAGCACTTTCGAGATACCGCAGTTGCCAAAGAACAGCAAATAAGTTTGCAGCTTGGCAAGCTAACTTTTAACGGTGTAGTCGATCTGGTGGGCAATGATTGGGTATTAGACTATAAAAGCGATCGCGCTATCCAGCCTGGAGATCATCGTTTTCAACTCTGGATATATGCCCAAGCCCTAAAACACTCTAACGCGCATATAGTCTATCTGCGCCACGATCATATCTACAGCTTTACTAAGAATGATTTAGCTGCGATCGCCCCAGAGGCAAACAATTTGGCACAACAAATTTATCAGGGTAACTATACCGCTACTCCGACTCTAGAAAAATGCGCTTTGTGTCCTTATCTTGCCTTCTGCGACGATGCCATGATCTAGTAGGGGCGAATCGCGAATCGCTCTAGGCTTCGTCGTAGGCTTCTATATCCAATAGATGAACATAGGGTTCAGCTAATTCTTCTCTCTGAAAGGCGATCGCTCGAAGTAAATGCCAGTCCTCTAAAGCTGCAAAAGGAGTATCATATTCATCTTGCTCTAAGCGACTAGCTATTGTCGCTACGTCTTCTTCGGTCATTTTAACGATATCTTGCTTGATCAACCTTAAAGTAGTCATTAGCTATACTTCCTAATTAAAGTTAAAAATCTGAGTCGCTCTATAGGAAAATTCTAACCTAATTTACTCTTACTTTAGCATTATTGACTGCAATTAGAAGTTAGTTAGAAACTATAGCCCGATCATAGCGTTCATGTTCCTGGCTATTTTCGCCATATACACCAACGATTTGTTGCTGACAACAGGCGATCGCAAATTGATTAAATTCTGCTGCTTCTATCCCATACATTTCCTCAAAGTTCTTGGGCTTGACTCGACAAAAGCGAGGACGCTCATCATATATCTGACATTGGCGATTATCGCGATCGTAATTAATACACCAGCCGTCTTTTCCTACCATACTCATATATAGCTCTAACTCCTCACTAGACAAGTATTTATCTAGGTCTGGTCTATCTTCTGGAGTCAAATTACAACAAGCACCACAGCCTGCAACACATTGCCATTGACTCGATCGTAAATTTAATTTAGACTGCAAATTTTTCACTAGTACGGGCGAACGGCCGTTCACCCCTAACTGTACAGACAAGGTATGCCTCGTCTCTTATTATCTCTTATCTATTCTGTCAAAACTTCTCCAAAAGCAAAATCAGGAGCAGCCAACACAAAAACCGCAGAGGGTAAATCTGCTACCCTATTTTGTAGCTGTTCATAATACTCAATAAATTTTGCTGATGGTTGAGCCATGCCCAAAAAAATTAAATCAGCATTGCGGGAAGATGAATTTAGAATTTCATCAAAAGAACGACCTTCAGCCATTATAACCTTGGGGATTACATCAATACGTAAGCTTTGGCTAAAGGTATTAAGATTATCTTTGGCAGCAGCAGCAGCAGCCTGATCGGCTACAACTAGCTTAAGATAGATTCTTGCATTACGCCAATTAATATCAGTGCGAAGTAAATAAGCTAGCAATAGCATTAAACTACCGTTAGACTGTATACCTCCCCACCAGACATCAATACTACGACGAAAACCAAATCCTTGCTGCATATTCTCATGAAAGATAACTACATTGCGACGACTAGCATGAATTTCGGCGATCGCATTACAAAAACCTTCTCTTCTTTCTGGTTGTTCGCTATCTCCCATAACCACAGTATTAGGCACAAGTGGTCCTAAACCATAGGTTTCTACCAAACGCACCGCACCATCAAAAGGATCGTCAGCAGACACTACTCTAACCAAGGCTTTGACTCCTCGTTTTTGGATATAGTCGCGGATGGTTTTTTCTAACTTGAGCTGCTGCTTGAGATCCCTTGAACCACTAGGCAAAACGCTAGAAACCGTCATTAAGCTACGATTATGGCTAAAGCCATCGGCTAATTCAATCAACGACCAGCGTTTTTGGGGTGCGCCAGATAAAACCAAGATATGAGGTCGCCAGTTTTTGGGGTCCTCTTGTTCTACTTGAAAGATTCCTTGACTAATTAACGCCATCCACATTCCCCGACGCACATCACCCCAAGTCGTTTGCAATTCTCGACGCTGTAGCCAAAGATAGATGCCCAAAACAATTATCGCAGCACAAACAGTAGCAATGGCATTGATCAAAAACATTACCCCCAGACAGCCCAATGCACCCAACAGAGATAATGACCAATGCACCCGAAAGCTAGGACGGTAGGAAGGACTCTGTAAAAAACCTTCGATCGCCGCCGAAACATTTAACACCAAGTAAGTAGTTAAAAAGAACATCGACAGCACAGGAGCAATTAAATCCAAATCACCTACGCATACAGCAGCGATCGCAACTGCCAAACTAACTAGAGTCCCGTTACGGGGTTCATCTTCTCTACCGTGTCCCTTACCCAAAAAGCTGAGCATTGGCGGTAAAACTCCATCTCTAGCTAATGCCTGCAATACACGAGGTGCGCCTAGAATACTACCGATCGCACTACTTAAAGTTGCTCCCCAAACTCCTAGCAACATGGTAAAACCAAAGCCTTTTAGAGCAGTTTCCTGCATCACAAAGACATCTGGATTAATCAAGCTGGCTGAATCTGCCCGCATTGCCATAAAAATAGGCAAGATCATGTAAATTACATATCCTGTTCCTACTGCTGCCAGTGTTCCTGTCGGTAAAGATTTAATTGGGTCTTTTAAATCTCCTGACATATTCACTCCCGCCATAATTCCCGTTACCGCTGGAAAAAATACGGCAAACACCGACCAAAAAGGCAGTGCGGTTTTTGGTGGTGCAGAGAACATCTGTGGTTCAACGTTGGGCAAAGGACTGCCTAAGATAAACATCAAAAGAGATATGGCGATCGCTGCCATAATAAAATACTGTGCCTTGATCGCCAAGCTAGCAGAGGTAATTGCCAAAATACCGACTAAAACCGTAATAACTAGTGCCACATAAGTTTGATTTAAGTCATAATTTTGCAGATTTATGCCTCTGCCGAAAATATTGACCTTCGCATTAACCACACTTTCAGCAAAACCAATGGTATAAAGAGCAACGGAGATTGCTTGAGCAAAATAAAGCGAAATACCTACTGCTCCCCCTGTTTCAATGCCCAAAGAGCGACTGATCATATAGTATGCACCACCGACCCGCACAACTCTATCAGTGGCGATCGCACATACTGACAGTGCCGTTAAAAAGGTAATTGAAGTAGCAATAGTCACAATAGCCAGGGTGCCTATCAATCCTGCATTGCCAACTACCCAGCCAAAACGCAGGTACATAATCACTCCCAAGATTGTCAAAATCGAAGGAGTAAACACACCGCCAAATGTACCCAAGCCAGTAGCTTTACCTACTGAATCAGATCCAGTAGGTAAAGAATTAGGATCAGAAGGTGATTTCACTTTTAAATATAAATAAATGCTTACAATATAATAGAAGGTCTGCTCATTATGACAGATCAAAATCTTGACTGGTAATTGTATCCAGGATTGTCAGTTGCGATCGGGATGAAAGATCTAAAAAATCGATGGTAATATAATAGTTTGCAGTTTAAATATAACGAGAGAATACCAGACTAAACCAACATGACTTTGACTCAACAGCGCAAACAGGAATTAATGGCAGAATATCAAATCCATGAAACCGATACTGGATCTGCCGATTTACAAATTGCCGTTCTAACTGAAAGAATTAATCAACTAACTTCTCATTTAAGAGCCAACAAAAAAGATCATTCTTCCCGTCGTGGTCTGCTCAAAATGATTGGTCGTCGTAAAGGTCTTTTGGCATACATCCAAAAGGAAGATTTTGAACGCTACCAAAAACTGATTGCCCGTCTCGGCATTCGTCGTTAATCATTAAAACTCATGCCATCAGATTCTAAGCGGGGTCGCCTACCATTTGAACCCCGTAAAAACAATAAAAACAAGCCTGCTGCATCCAAGGAAAATAGCTCAGTAAACAAGCCCCAGAAAGCTTCTATATCCCCATCTCCTAAATCAGCAAGGGTACAGGTCAAAAAAGCCAAATCGACTTCTAGAAGTTCTCGTCCGAACTCTAATCTCTCAGCAATTCCCGATCTAGTCAGCAAACGTATGGGGAAACGTATGGCGGTATTTTGCGGTATTCCCTCTGTTTTAGGTATGTCCTCCCTGTTTATTTTCTACTGGCTCAAGGTAAAAGAGATTGTCGAATTACCTCCCTATCTTGCTATATCTGTATCCTTTGGCTTTTTAGGTTTAGGAGTTTTAGGCTTAAGCTACGGTCTTTTTTCAGCCTGTTGGGATGAAGATCGTGCGGGTACTCTGATGGGGTTTGACGAGTTTAAAATTAACCTCGGCAGAACTAAAGATGCCTGGAAAGCATCAAAGAATGCGAACGGATAATCAATAGACCTCTTGCATTAATAATAGACCTTATCGGAATTAAGTATGTAAAATGAGTAGCAAGAAGTTGAGTAAGAGAGGTAGAGAGTGAAAGTCAACTATGCAGAGCTACAGAATAGACCTCGAACTCTACAGAGCTTAACAGGATTAAAAATCGAAGAATTTGAAGCTTTATTAGCTAGCTTTGAACCTGCATGGTCAAAGTTCATAGAAGAAAATTTTAAGCGAGGAAACAGACACAGAGCATTCGGAGGTGGCAGGAAAGCGAGGCTTGAGAAACTGGAAGATAAGTTGCTATTTATTTTGATTTACTTTCGACTTTATCCAACCCAAGAAGTACAAGGATTTTTATTTGGAATGAGCCAAGCCCAGGCAAATGAATGGGTACACAGACTAACAAAAGTACTCAATCAAGCTTTGAAAAGGGAGAAACAATTACCAGAACGTGAACCTGCAAAGCTAGAAGATTTACTGAACACCTGCCCCAGTTTAGAATTTATGATTGATGGGACGGAGCGAGCGATCAATCGACCACAAGATAAGGAAGAGCGTAAAACTTTCTATAGTGGAAAGAAGAAAGCTCACATGGTTAAAAATAATGTGGTGAGTGAGCGAGGAGGAAAAGTGTTGTTCTTAAGTGACACTTATGAAGGCAAAAAACATGACAAGAAAATTGCCGACGAAGAAGACTATCATTTTCCCAAAGGGAGTATTCTGTGGCAAGATACAGGATTTCAAGGATTTGCACCATCGGGAGTTAGGATTAAACAACCGACGAAGAAGCTTCCTAAAGCAGAATTAACTGATCATGAAAAAGAGAAAAATCGAGAAATTGCGAAGATAAGAGTTGAGATAGAACACCAGATCTGCGGAATCAAACGATGTCAGATCGTGGTTTAGAAATTTCGTAATTGGGTCGATCACTATATTGATGATGTGATGGAAACAGCTTGTGGACTGCATAATCTTCGTCTTAGTCATCGTCAGAAAAGAGATATTAGATACATAAAATTCTCCTAATTTTAAGAAGAGAAGAGAAGAAACTAGTTCTTCGAGCTTTTCGACTTATTTCCGATAAAGTCTAATAGATTAATACTTTTTCCCTGTCTTGGTGCGCGTTCCCTTGCGTCTGTCGCCGACGCGGTGAGACAGTTGCGGTGGACGGTTTCACCGGCATAAGCAAACTGTCGAACCCTTTAGGGGGTCGCACCGCTTTCACCTTTCCCCTTTTACCTCTTGATAAAGTAGTTAATAACGATTTGTGCAAGAAGTCTAATATTGACATGATTTTTTAGAGGATGGGTCAAGCTAAAGGCAAGACCCATCAATTTTCTATTCCAGTAGCTCAAAGGTTGGCAAAAAAGGGTTTATAGTTTTTCGCCACTGAGAATAAACATCGGATTAACCGCAGCAAAAGTCTGATGAATTCCTCTTGTTTCTAAACGATTTACTGCCGACTGGACAACCTCAATATTGCGAGCCTGAAGTTCTGCTAAACCTTCAGAAATAATATATAGATTTTCTAAGTTACTTACTGTAGCAACAATACGTCCCTCTGGCTGAAGGTATTTCCAAGTTTGCTTGAGTATATCTTTAATGGGTTTACCTCCTTCAATACAAACCAGATCTGGTTTTGGCTGTATATTTTCTAGACATTCGGGCGCACTTCCTTGGACTACATTAACATTATGAACTTCAAAGCGATCGCAATTGCGCTTAATCAATTTTGCTACTTCATCATCTCTTTCTATGGCAATAATTTGTCCTTGAGGGCAAAGCAAACCAATCTCTACAGGTATTGTGCCTGTCCCAGCACCAATATCCCACAGGACTGAATCTGGCTTCATTCGCAGCGAGGAAATAATTAAAATGCGTACTTCTCTTTTACTTAAAGGAATTCCAGGCAAACGCTCAAATAATTTATCGGGAATACCAGGGGTTTTATAAGGCCAAAGCATAATTAGTTTTTAGTTTTTAGTCATCAGTTTATCTACTTAAGTTCTATTTCAGTACTTGTATTGTTTTAAGCGTAGGATCGTTACACCCCGTAATAGTTCCTCCCGCAGCTAGCACCTGTTGTAAGTAGTCAATTGCTTGGGGGGTAATTTTTTCTCCAGGCATTAACACAGGAATTCCTGGGGGATAGGGACAAATTAATTCACCACAAAGGCGATCGCCTGCTTGTTTAATAGGTACGCTTAGAGTAGGAGCAAAGTAGCAATCTTTTGGGGAAAGGGATAAGGGATGAAAGATGAGGGATGAAAGATGAGGGATGAAGGATGAGGGATGAGTAGGTATACCCTTAGCTAATTTTGAAAGAGTTGTGCAGGCTTGAAGAAGTTTTTGGATGTCCTCAGAATTGTTGCCCAGAGAGATAATAAAAGTTAGGTGATGTAGCAAAGGTAATTCGCAGGTTACTCCTAATTGTTCGTGGAGTATTGCGTCAGCTTCAAAGCCAGTGATGCCCAGTTGAGATATATCAAGGGTTAGTCGAGTGCAGTCAAAGTGTTGGCAGCCAAGACTTATGTTTGGTTTGAATACTGATAAGTTCGGAATCTTGGCTAGTTGATTTCTGGCTTCGGTAGCTAAGGAGATAGTGCGACTCATTAGCTCTTTGCCTCTGGTTGCCATTTGTTGTCTGGCTGCGTCTAAAGAGGCAAGCAGAAGATAACTAGGGCTTGTAGATTGAACTAACTGTAGGGCTTTGCTAATTCGGCGATCGCAAATTCTCTTGCCCTGGATGTGCAGCATCGATGCCTGAGTCATAGCACTCAAGACTTTATGAGTAGACTGTACCGTTAAGTCTGCATCAACACTCATGGCAGAAGGAGGCAAATTATCATCAAAGGCAAAGTGTGCGCCATGAGCCTCATCTACTAATAGAGGAATATTATATTGATGGGTAATTTCGGCGATCGCTTTTAAATCCGTACAAACTCCTTGGTAAGTGGGATGAAGCATCATTACGGCTTTAGTATCAGGATGTGTTTTTAAAGCCTGTAGAACCGCTTCTGAAGTCACGTTAAAGGCTAATCCTTCTTGGGCATCATATTCAGGATTAATAAATATCGGTATTGCTCCTGAGAAAACCAAA
This sequence comes from Waterburya sp., assembly GCA_965218645.1. Classification (GTDB taxonomy): domain Bacteria; phylum Cyanobacteriota; class Cyanobacteriia; order Cyanobacteriales; family Xenococcaceae; genus Waterburya. Next base: position 1,161,708 of record OZ244627.1, read on the forward strand.
CCTGCGATCGCCGATTGATGGATATTTCTCGGTAAGATAATCTTATCCCCTGCACCACAGGTAGCTAAAATACTCGCCATAATGCCACAGGTAGAGCCATTAACTAGAAACCAAGTTTTCTCTGCGCCAAAAGTCTTTGCTGCTAATTTCTGTGCCTCATCAATTACGCCTTCTGGAGCAAATAAGTTATCTAATTCTGGTAACTCTGGTAAATCTGCTTTAAATACTGCACTTCCTATTAAGTCTTTAATATTATCGCTAACTTCTTTGCCCTGTTTATGTCCAGGGGCATAAAAGGCTGCATGGGATTTTTGAGCAGACTTTTTTAAAGCATTTAATAAAGGAGTCTCTATCATCGAATATTTATCATTAATTAACAAAACCAGAGCATTAAGACCGTACCCTATTAACCTACCTTATTAAAATGACTATTGCTCAAATTATTAAATCAATTATTTGCAAAGTAAGCTTTTTATTTTCTCGATTAATTTAGCTAAACTTGCTGTTTTTACAGAGCAATATAATTGTTTAACCATAACTTTATACAGTCTGTTTCATATATAAAGATTCAGTGAAAAAACGTCTTCTACTGTCGCTTATTGCGTATTCACTCTGATATTCTTTGAAAAAGCAAAATTAATAACCGAAAGGATATATAACAAGTGTATTTATTGAATAACTATTACAATATTGTAGAAAAGCAAAAAAAAAAGATTCTGATTGTGGATGATGATGCAGCTCTACAGCATTTGCTGAATAGATTTCTTGGCTACAATAATTATCTTACTGAAACTGCTTCTGATTGTAGAATAGCCAGAGAAAAGTTCCAAGAGTTTCAGCCCGACTTAGTAATTCTAGATGTCAATCTACCTGATGATACTGGATTAACTCTCTGCGAAGAAATGCGTAAAACTAATGTCATAATTATTATGCTAAGTTCCATGACAGACAATAACTATATTTTAGAAGCATTTTATAGAGGAGCAGATGACTACATTAATAAACCTTTTGATCTGCAAATTCTCAAAGCTAGAATTGATGCTTTATTTAGAAGAGAAGCTACAAAAGACCTACAGCCAACTCTGAATAATTCGATAATTTTAGACAACTTAAAAATTGATTTTTATCGGCGTGAAGTTATTTTGAATAAGCGCATTATTCCTCTAACCGCCTTAGAATTTGATTTACTATATTTCTTGGCAAATAATCCTAATCGAGTATGGGAGCGAGCCAAATTAGTTTCTGCAATTTGGAATAAAGATGACTACGATGGAGACGATCGCAAAGTCGATATTCATATTGGTCGAATTCGTAAAAAAATTGGCGATCTTAATGGCAACTTTATCAAAACTGTTTGGGGCAAAGGCTATATGTTTGAGTTATCTAGTTGTAATGCAGTAAAATTAGCAGACTAAAGCAATAAGTCTAAATAAGTCGTCATGTTAAGAGCAGGAATCGTTGGATTACCAAACGTAGGTAAATCTACTATGTTTAATGCCTTAGTTGCCAACGCTAAGGCAGAAGCCGCTAATTTCCCTTTTTGTACTATTGAACCCAATGTTGGCGTAGTATCCGTACCTGATGCACGTTTAGAAGTATTAGCCAAATTGAATAACTCGCAAAAAATCGTGCCAACGAGAATCGAGTTTGTCGATATCGCTGGTTTGGTTAAGGGTGCAAGCAAAGGAGAAGGGTTAGGCAATCAATTTCTCGCTAATATTCGTGAGGTTGATGCTATTGTTCACATGGTTCGTTGCTTTGATGATGACGACATTATCCATGTTGATGGCTCTGTCGATCCTGTACGAGATATTCAAGTTATTAATTTAGAGCTAATTTTGGCAGATTTGGCTCAGGTAGAAAAGCGCATTACCAGACTACGTAAACAGGCAAAGAATGATAAAAATGCTCAAGCCGAGGTTGAGCTACTAGAAAAGATTGGTAAAGTTTTAGATGATGGTAAATCTGCTCGCAGTCTGAATTTATCTGAAGATGACTTATTAATAATTAAACAACTAGGCTTACTGACCAATAAACCAATAATTTACGCTACCAATGTTGCTGAGGATGACTTGGCGACGGGCAATGCTTGGGTAGAATCAGTCAGAGAGTTTGCTAAAGATGAGGAAGCTAAGGTAGTGATAGTTTCTGCTCAGGTTGAGTCGGAGTTAGTTGAACTATCAGAAGCTGAAACCAAAGATTTTTTGGAAGCTTTAGGAGTAGAAGAGGGAGGATTAAAATCTCTGATTAGTGCTACCTACGATCTTTTGGGCTTACGTACTTACCTCACCACAGGAGAGCAAGAAACCCGCGCCTGGACAATTATTGCAGGCACAAAAGCACCTCAAGCAGCAGCGGTAATTCATACGGACTTTGAAAAGAAATTTATTAAAGCAGAAACAATTAGCTATGAAGATTTAATCGCCACGGGTTCTAAAAATGGTGCTAAAGAAAAGGGCTTACTGCGGCTAGAAGGTAAAGATTATGTTGTCCAAGAAGGAGATGTAGTTGAATTCCGCGTAGGTGGCTAAAAGTTAAGATCCAACCTACTTTAGATGAAATACAAAACAAATAAGAATGATACGAATTAGGTGACGGGGTGACGGGATGATACTACACGTGTAGAAAATGCGTCTCCAAGTCCCCAAGTCCCCTAAGTCCTCCATTCAACTATTCGTAGCAAACATTTTATAGATTTCATATTAGATCGGCTATTTTTCTTTCTTTTTTTGATTGGGGAGATCGATAAACACTTTTTGATTAGCCTCAACTCCATCAATAATTTGCGTTTTATCTCCTAAATACAGTCCTATTTTGACAGGCTGAAATTTGGGCTTGTTTTCAGCATCAGGTATCATTACCCCTTGTTTTCCATTTTGGGTAAATATAGCCACAGTGGGAACTACCAAGCTATTATTTAGTTTTTTGCCAATAAAAGTAACGTCAACATTCATTTTAGAGCGCAGTATATTCTCACCTGTAAGTAGCTTAATTCGTACCTCAAAAGATGTGACCTCTTCTTCAATGATTGCTTCAGGGGCAATGCGTTTGATTTCACCCGTAAATACTTGCTCTGGGTAAGCATCGGCGACAATCTTAACTTTTTGTCCTGGCTGTAGCTGACCTACATCTAACTCGGGAACTTGGGCAATTACCTCCAATCCTTGGGCTAATGCCAAGATTGAGGTGGCAGAAGCTGACTCAGTACTAGAGCCAGAAGTACTTGGGGCAACAAAAGAACCCTCCACAGCATATCTTTGTGTCACTACACCTGTAAAAGGAGCTTTGACTATACTGTCGCCATATTTAATTTCTGACTGCTTGAGAGATGCTTCTGCTTTTTCTGCGGATGCTTCTAATCCTGCTATCTCATCGGGTGCAGTTGCCTGTTTTTGTTGGAGAGAGATTTTAGCTTCATTTATTTCTGCTTTGAGTTGTTCAACTTCAGAGCCTCCCGTACTCTTAAACTGTTCTAGTCGTTCGCGCAACTCTTTAATCTCAGATTGGGCGTTTTGATAGTTATTGGTAATTTCATCAAAGGCATCTTGAGTAATAGCTCCTTGTCGCAAAAGATATTTATTGCGTTTAAGTCGCTCTTGCCCAAGTCTTAAACGAGATTCGGCAGCAGCAATTTGTGACTGGGTTTGCCCTATATCGGCAGGGATTCTATTTTGAGCTTGACTTAATTTAGCTTGCGCTTGTTTGAGCCTAGCTTCTGCTTGAGCAATTTCGGCGTTTACTTTGGCTTTTCCTTCGGTAAGGCTAGCGCGGGTTTGTTTAAAATCGGCTCTTGCTTGATCGATTCCCACTCCTAGTTCGGCGTTTTCCATGATGGCTAGGGTTTGTCCTGCGGTAACGCGATCGCCTTGCTCTACTAGTAGTTTGATTAACCGCGCAGGTTCTTTTGGACTTACGTTGACGCTTTTGATCGGCTCGACTCTGCCACTAGCTGCAATTTCTACATTTAAATCTTCTTTCTTTACGGGAACAGTTAAAGCGTTGATATCTACTTCTGGTTTAGAACCTTTAACAAGGCGGTAAGTAGTAAAACCAAGTAAAATCAAGCCTAATGCTACTAAAACTGGGATGAAGATGTTGTGACGCTTTTTTGGTTTATTTATAGCTATTTTCATTTATGTTTCTCAATATCCAAACTTTGTCCGAGTGTAGTATTAACGAACAAATAACAGTTCAACGACCGTTGAGAATCGTAGATTTGCAGGTTATTAATATTTAATTTCTAGTGCTAATTGTGCTATTTACTTAGCTAGCTCAATTTGATATTCAAATAGTGAGTAAATAACCCCTAACTTAATGGTAGCCTGATTCAATTTGTAAAAGTTACGCAATCTCGCTAATATAAAAGGTTTTTAGCTATTCCTAAAGATAGATTTGCAAGTTATTACGGCAATTTTCAGGCTTTTTCTGAGGTCACAGAGATTCTAAGGGTTTTTATATCTTTTTGTTGTTGTCTCAACTAGCTATTAATTCGTAAAATTATAAATAGCGTTAATTACTTTCTGTCTAAACACTATGTCTCCTACTGCTTTTATCACTGGTGCATCTCAAGGCATCGGTAAAGCTACTGCCTTATTGTTTGCTAAAAATGGTTACGATTTAATTATTACTGCCCGCACTAAAGATAAATTAGAGTCTGTTGCCGAAGAAATAAGAAGTTTGGACAGGCAAGCACTAGCGATCACTACCGACACAAGCGATCGCAGTGCCGTAGAAGCTTTAATTAATTTGGGTTTGGAACGTTTTTCTCAAATTGATGTTTTAGTTAATAACGCAGGTGTCTGTATGAGCGCACCAATGGCAAAAACTACCATTGAAGATTGGGAAAGAATTATCGACGTTAATCTTTGGGGCTATATTTACACGATCAATGCCCTTTTGCCTCATTTTTTAGCTAGAAAGCAAGGAAATATTATCAATGTCGGTTCATTTGGAGGAAAAGTACCCCTACCGAAAATGACGGCATACTGCACCACCAAACACGCTATTGTCGGCTTAACAGAAACCCTACGTTTAGAATTAGAGCCTCAAGGTATTCATGTTTCGGGAGTACATCCCAGCGTTACCGACACGGACTTTTTAGAGCGGGCAATATTTAAAGATAGCGATCCTCAAAAAATGAAGCAAATGATGTCTAGTCCTTTATCTAGTCAACCTAAAGATGTGGCTAAAGTTATTTTAAATGCAGTTAAGCACCCTCAAGCCGAGGTAATAGTTGGCTCTGCCAAAGTGCCTGCATTTTTAAATCGTTTGTTTCCTGGTATCACTCAAGGAATGTTAAAGTTGGCAACTAAGTCAGATCTGGGTTAGTCTGCGATCGCCATAAACTCCAGCCATAGCCTAAGATAAAAGGTAGCCATAACAGCCAAGTTGCGGTGTTTGTCAGATGCCAACTGCGATCGCCCAATGCTTGACGATAGGGCAAAACAAAATACACAAAAGCCGAAAGACTAACCAGGCGTACTCCCCAGTTTTTTGTGCCTACTGCAAAGGGAATTATCCAGGTGAAATACCAGCCGTGAACTATGGGAGAGATAATTAGCAACGAGGCAAGAAAGCTGAAAGCAAACTGTTGGAAATTACGAGCTTTCCAGAATAAAAATATAGTTATGATTCCTAAAGGAAAAGCAAAAATACTATTGCTTTTGACGGGTGGATACCAAACCTTTGCTAGTAAATAGGGTAAAAATTCTGCACTGCGTCCGTGACTGACAAAGGTAGAACTAGTAGGAACAAGAGAACAAGTATCAGCACTACAAAAAGCTAGTGCAGTTACACACAAGGGCAAAATACCGCATATAGCAATAATAATTGACGTTTTTAGACCTATCTTACGACCAGATGACCAACAGAGAAAACCTAAAATAGGTAAAGAGATCCATTTAATTGCAATACTGATACCAACTAACAAGCTACTCATCAATAAAGACAAAGAGGTTAACTTTTTTTTGTTACTCAACAAAACCCAGGCAGCTACTAAAGGTAAAATAAACCAGCTATTATAATGTCCTCCTCCCGCAAAAGAATAAATTACTAAAGGATTCCAGGCGTAAAGAGTAGTATCAAAATAGCTAAATTTTTTAGTTAATAGCCAGCAAATTAAAAGATCGGCGATCGCAAAACTGCTTTTAAATAAAATAACGCTAGGAGACATAGCAGCCAAAGCGCGAAACCCTAATTGAGTCAGGGGCGGATAAATTGCGGATACCTGCTGATGATTAATTTGTGACCACCATTGAAGACGATAGGGAATTAGTTCTGGGGCATTTGGAGCAAAATCGTAGGGGCTAAAGCCTTGGTTTTGAATATAGCCTTCCCAGATGTAACGCCAGATGTCATCCCCAGGATACATAGCCAGCAAAATCAATCTTGTGGCGATCGCCACGAACCAAAACCAAGTAAGTGAAAGAGATTTAAGTTGCCAAGAAAAAATAAAGCCCAACCCCATTACCGCTATACCCCAACCAAAACTAATCACGGTTTCTGGCTGTCGAAAATCTCCATAGGGTGTAGTAATAATTGCACCAAACAATAGGCACAAAACGCTTAACCAAAGAAATTTACTGCTATTGCTTCTTACTTCAAGCTTCCTGGATAGATAAAGCTTTCCCAGAGTACTTAAAATAATTATTCCCGCTTGAATAACGTGAGTTCGGGTTAAGCAGAAGCAGACAAAATCAAGTCATCTACTGCTATTGATGGCTTTTTATCACGATGGCAATAAGCGATCAAGCCAGCTAATAAATTAACTATAAAATTGGTAGGGGAACGATGAGGCGAATGTTCTATCTGACTAATATGTTTTAGCTGTTCAATGACAGATTCAACAATGGCTCTTTTACGTAATAGTTGTTTATCAAGCATCGTCATTAATTTATTCTTCATTTTTTTCTTAAATTTGGTCACAAGTATGACGTTAGAATCTCTCAAGTCACGAGCTAAAGCTGCACAAATATAGCCTTTGTCACCAAAAAACTGACCATATTGCTCCTGAAGTAATTCTGGAACTGGTTTTCGGTCATCAATATTTCCCGTAGTCAAAGCCACATTTAACAATTCTCCTCGATGATTAATTGCTAGATGAAGTTTGAAACCATAGAACCAATCTACAGATGTTTTTCCTCAAAAGCGCGATCGCTTTGAAAACTCGATGCTGCTTGATGCGCCGATTGTGACAAACTTTAATACTTGTAGAATCAATAAAGCCGATTCCCGTGCTTGCCCCCAAACGAGAGCGAAGATATGCCATTAAAGGAATTAAAGTACTTGGTTGCCATTCAACACACACGCTTCGTGTGTCCAGAGCTTCGCTCTGGGAGCATCAAAGATGCTCAATTGTAACTGACTAAATTTGGGAAAGCTTGACACCAATAATGACTAACCATTTCTACATAAAATGTCTTGAAATTTTTATATGCAGATCAAGTGAAGGCGGAGCTACGCTAAAAATATAAATCGATCTAGCTCTAAAAAATCTATTCTCAGGGTGCAAATTGAGAACGCTAACACTTTCACATTTTGACACCGCCCGATTTAGGGCGCGTCTAAAATGTGAATCTCAATTTGCTTTAAAAGTTATCTTTTATCCAATTTTGTACTTTACTTAGTAGTTCATCGAGTATACCACTTTCAGGAATATAACCTTTTTTATCCAAACTAATAACCCAGCCCACATTGTCAGGATCTTTTTCTCTTGTCCACAAAGTTAATTCTTTTAAGGTGTGCTTCCTTTTGTAAGAAGCAAGAGTATCTTTCCCTATTCCAAATCTTTTTCGACATAGATGATTTGCTGGTATGGGTCGAAAATCTAATAGTTTACTAGTTAATTTCAACTGCGGTTTATCATTTTTCTGTTCTTCTTTAGGTAAACTATTAGTGGATTTTGCTTGGTCTACTTTATTAGTTTCTTCAGTTTTTATTTGTAAACTACTAGTAGATTCATTTTGTTCTACTTGATTTTCTCCATCTACTGAAGCAATAATTTCTAACTTCGTTACTCTTTGTTTTAATTGTTCAAACTCAACTAAGGTAACTCCACCTATAGTAGTTCCCTCAGTAATCTCCTTTATAGTTTCCTCAATTCCAAAGTACTCAGCTAAAATTACTATTCCAGCCTGAGACATCGATAGTTTTTTTTCTTCTTGAAACGATTTAAAGCGATCGTATATTTGTTGAGGTACATAAAGACTTATTTTTGGATTATCTGTAGGCATATTAGTAGACTACTAGTAGTTTTATAAGTAGCCTAACATAGTAAACTACTTATTAATTGTCAGGTAAACTACGATTGGTCAAAGTTTCTCTAGCTGCCAAAAATATTTGATGTTTTTCTTCTTGAATTAAACTGTGCCTTTTCTCTTCTGTTAGCGCAAAAATATACTCGTTCAGCTTATCTTGAGAGGGTCATCAAAAACGTGGCTTGATCTTCAGTGAGGTAAACAAATTTTTCTGGTCTACCTCCAAGCGACCCAGGTTCTCCGTTTTCAAAACGGAGAACCCCAAAAGCTTGCTCGTCCTCTTTTTAATACTTCTTAATGGTTTGGAAAAAGGCTTCACGTGTAACAGCAAGTTTTGGCTGTCTTCCCTGCTTTATTGGTCGAATATCTAACACGGGCTCGTAGTCAATTTTCAAGCAGCTACGCCACAAATCAACCCACTCGTTTTGCTTCATATAGTGCTTACCGAAATAACTAGGCTTTACGAGAAGTAGACAGTGAAAATGAGGATCAGCCAATCCATCTTTTCCTCTCGTTACCTCAGTCGATCTAATCCAACCAATCGCGGGAAATTTCTTTCTTTGGCTCATACGCTGCCAAGATTGATTTAGCCACTGCAATGTGTCTCGCAACTCAGTTATCTTGCAGTTGCGTACTGTCAGAGTCAAAAATAGCCATCTATGTTTTGGATAAGCTTCTACAACCATAGGAAGTATCTTGAATGCTTTGGCTTTCGACATTAACGATCTACGCCACTGGCAGACAGGACAATGCCTAACCCGACAAAATCTTGCTGTGTCTAGCTTCAGTTTATACTCACTCTCTTCTGGAACTAGCTTAAAATCCAGTAATTGAGAGCAAAAATCCATCCGTGTTGCATATTTATCAAAGTCTTTATCTCTCCGATAATGATTGGCTGCTTTATCAGCGTTGCTCCTATGTTTGTCTCAAGGCTTGTCTCTTTGCGAGACTTCTTGTAAACATAGTTCGTTTGTATCTAACTCAGATTTTGTTTCATGCGGTAAAATATGGTCAGGGAAATCCCCGCCAATAGCATTTGACATCCCGTGTATTTAGTTTAAGAGTGGTATCTAAACTTTATCACGGGATTCTGCTTTTATTTCACCAGGAAAAGTATCTCAACACTTTACTGTGAAGGGATAATAACTGACCTGAGCGGTCAGAATTATTCCTAATAATTCAAGGAATTAGCTGACTCCAGACTTCATTATCTCTGACTAAAGCGATCGCATCTTGACGAGCTAAGTTAAGAAAATCATCGAGAGGAAATTCTTCAAAGGTATAACTTTCAGCAAAAATCCTGAATTGGCTTTGAGCGATGACTTTTAACAGTCTATTTTCTGTTTGGGTTGGCGTTTCTTGACTAATTTCAACCATAAAGATGCTCTCAGGCTATTTTTAATCTTGAACTTAGTTTTTTTCTGATAGAGTTGAGATTTCATAAGAATAGTAAGCTAAATAAACCTCATAGATAAGTACTAATTGTGTTTCAAGTGTTTAGGGATGTTTCATGGTTATTTAGATAAAAGTTCAATTGGATCGCCTGCTTTAACCATACCTTCGACAAGCACAGCACCATATACCCCCGCATAGCCTTCGTGGGACTGAGCAATATGTTTAATCAATTTAGAATCTACTGCTGCTGTGTCTGGATTGACGGTAATTACTTTGCATCTTGGATCGCGTTCGAGTATGTTGATTTCTAGGCGAGCGCCAATTTTCAAGCAATGACCGACTAAATCATTTTCATATTTTGTTTGCTCATTGTTCCACTTAACGTAAAAATTAGCTCGAAACTGCCGTTTATCGATTTCTGTACTTAGTTCTTCTGTCAATAGATCTCGCATCTGCATAGAAAATATAGATAGAGGTCGGCAATCGAACTGACTTCTTTGGCTAAAATGCAGACTGAGATTATGATTGCCAGTTAGAGATTTTAGATGTTCTAAAAAATCATGATTATCGAGGCTGTAAACATCACTATTTGGAGCTTCAACTTCAACGCTAAATTGATTTTCATCGGGATAGAGAGGATTGATGCCTGGGGGCATTTTGTGTGCTTGAGCTAAGTCTTTTGGCTGTAGAGTGGCACTATGATTTTTGTACCGAGGCTGATACAGTAAAAGTGATTCGTAGTCTCGAATGGTGAACCAAGGAAAGGCGGGATTGCCCTCACCATTAACAATTCCGTAGACGCGATCGCCCATCATTCCCGCGAAAGAGACAAAAATTTTATCAAGCGTTTCTCCTCTCATACTCTTAACTGGGTAACGCCAGATACTTTCAACCGTACCAATTGGGGACATTTTCTGACCTCATTTACAAGAGATTAGTATCGATTGCAGCATATTAAAAAGAGCTTTGTTAAACAGTAGGCAGCGTTACTTTATTGTTAGAGATCGCCAATTCTTTTTCAAAACTCCGCCCTAAACAGAATGCGGAAGTCATAACTCGATTTAGCAAGTGTACCAAATAATACTTTTGTCGAGTTCGATTGCCTTTATCTTGATTAAAAAGCAATACTCTACAGCCTATTTAAAACTTTTTAATGGAGATATATTTATGTCCGCTACCAAAATCTGGGATAAAGAGCCGTTTTGGGGTTTAAACTACGATCTCGATCCGCAGTGGCTTTTAACTCCAGAGCAAAAAGAATTACAGACTAAGTTAATCGAGCTTTGCGCCACTACTTTACGTCCTAATGCCGTAGAATCCGATGCTGCTCTTATTTATCCTCGTAAGAATTTTGAAGCTCTAGCTTCTCTTGGTTTGCTTGGTCTTTTGGTACCTAGAGAATGGGGCGGTTTAGGTGAAAATCATACTTGTGCTGCAATGGTAGTCGAAACGATCGCCCGCTATGGTTGTCCGAGTACGGCAATGTGCTATACGATGCACTTAGGAGCAGTAACAACAGCGTTGTTTCGAGCCAATCGCAACTTGGAACTACAGCAGGTTTTACAGCGTTTAGACTCGGATGTATTTATTGGCACGCTTTCTTTTTCCGATCCTGAAACTGGTTCTCACTTCTGGTATCCCTTCTCTTCTAAAGCTAAAAAAGTAGCAGGAGGATGGGAAGTTCTCAAAAAAGCTTCTTGGACTACATCGGCGGGTTTTGCTGACTGGTACGTGGTGCAAACTACTAGTCCCGACTTTGATGGCGACTACTCTGATTTATCTTGTTTTTTGGTTTATGCAGACGAAGTACAGGCTGAACCCAAAAAATGGGATGCTCTTGGTTTGCGGGGTAATCAATCGGGAACTTTGCTGGTAGATAATGTAAAAATTCCCCAATCAAGAATGATCGGTGAAACGGGTGAAGGCGCGATCGCCAATGATGAGATAGTCGATCCGTTTTTCCTGCTTTGTTCTTCCTCTTGTTGGAATGGCATTGCCCTAGGAGCGATCGATATTGCCAAGCGTCATACTACCAAGAAGAAGCATATTGATGTGGGAATGCGGGTGGCTGATTATCCCACAATTCAAGACTATTTTGGCGAAGCGGTAATGGATAGTAATGCGTCTCGCAGTTTTGTCTTCTCAATGGCAAAGCTCATGGACGACTTGACAGATAATTGTGATTGGACACTCCATCAGGATACTTCGGCTAATCCTCGTTCAGCTTATCTGCATTGGTATTGGCAGATTAAATTTATTGCAGCGAAAAACGTAGCGCAAGTTACGGACAAAATGCTTCATGCCTGTGGCGGAACGGGATTTAAAAAAGAATTAGGCATTGAAAGATATTTGCGCGATGGTAAAGCTGGCTGGGTTATGGGTCCTACCAATGAGGTTTTACGGCAATTTGTGGGCAAGTTTGCTCTATTTGATGGTTATGAAGCTCTCGACTACTGGAATCAATCAGTAAATGAGCGAGTCTTGCATAATGAGATAAAAAAAATGGATGCAGCAGCTAAAAAGCAATTGGCGGAAGAATTATTAGCAGAATTGGCAGAACAAGAATCGGCGCAGGATGTGTTAGTAACGTCGGGTTAATTAAGTAATAGGTAGGGGCGATTCGCGAATCGCCCGTACAGTAATAAGTTTTTCTTGCTTTCTACTTTGTATCGTAATCGTTAAACAGCCATGAAAACTTTCGTTAAAACTGAAAAATATACCGATCTACCGCCAGCTTTAGGAGAGGTGGTTGCTGAGTATCGCATCGATCCAGGTAGTGCGATCGCCTATCAGGTCAAAAAGAACCACTATATTCAGATTATTGATGTCAATGGTTCTCAATGTGCCGACTGGATCGCCTTTAATAATTCAGATTTGGCAGAGTCAATAGACAATACCGTAACTCGGACGATTAATCAAACTACAGTCCCTAAAGTTGGCAACAACAGCTATTTTTACTCGCAAAAAATGCGATCGCTGGCTCAGGTAGTTATAGATACTTGTGGTTATCATGACAGCTTGCTTCTTGCGTGTACCAGTAGCTATTACGAAGATTTGGGCTATGCTCAACATCCAAGCTGTAGCGAAAATTTTAATCAGGTACTCAAACCCTATGGTATTAAACCCAGAAAGGGATGGGCTGCGGTTAATTTTTTTTATAACACCAGCGTAGATCCTCAAGGTGCAATTACGGCTCAAAAGTCGCGATCGCGATCGGGTGACTGCGTTGTTTTGCGCTCTTGTCGCGATTTACTTTGCGCTACTTCATCCTGTGCTGACGACATCAGTTCGATCAACGGAGATAGATTAACTCCCATTCACGTTCGTATTTATCAGCAAATAAATAAGCATAATAATTCTATTTAAGTTATAAAAAACTTTTTAATTAACCATTAATACTACTAGCTTTTAAAATTTTTCCTAATAACTTGATCGATTTGTAGCCGAGATTACAAAAGAAAATGGTAATAAATTGCAAACTTGTCATATTAAGTACAATTCCCTGCAAACATTAATTTAAAATCGCAAATCTTTTGGGGAACAAATCTAGAATTTAAACATTACCAAACTTAAATTAAATGAACCCTGAAGCACAAGAATTTTTAGGAACATTTGTCTCAGAAACCTATTACTATTGGGCATCTGTGTTCATGCTCCTTATTCACGCTGGCTTTCTAGCATATGAAGGAGGCGCGTCTCGCTGTAAAAACGTGCTGGCAACAATGGTCAAGAATTTACTTACCTTATCCAGCGTGGGAATTTCTTTCTTTCTCTTTGGCTGGTGGGTCTATAATGGTTTCCCTTTATTTCCTGTAGAGGGCGGAATTATTGGTCCCTGGACTAACCCCCAGACGAGCGAACTAATTGGCGAATTGAAACCTTTAGCAGACGCTTCCTATCCTTGGTCGGCAGCTATGGGACCTAATACCGCCGATAATTTAACAGGGGTGTTTTTCTTTGCCTTTGCTTTATTTGCCATGACCACCGCATCAATTCTCTCTGGTGCAGTCATTGAGCGCATCAAGGTAGGAGCTTACGTTGTTCTTTCTGTTGTTTTAGGCTCGTTCACCTGGGTAGTAGCAGCAGCTTGGGGATGGCATTATAAAGGCTGGTTCTTAACATCTTTTGGGTATCATGACTTTGGCTGTTCGGCAGTAGTTCATGGAGTTTCTGGCTTTTTTGCTTTGGGAGTTTTAATCAACTTAGGACCAAGAGTAGGCAAATATGACGAAAATGGTAAACCCAGAGCTATTTTGCCCCACAATTTGCCTCTAACTATGTTGGGTTTGATGCTAATTTTCGTCGGCTTCTATGCCTTTTTAGCCGCTTGCGTCATCTTTGTTCCTGGTCAAACTGTAGAGACAAGCATTTATGGCACACCCATGACTCTATCCTCGATTGGAGTTAATACTACCTTGGCTTTAGCTGCCGGGATTATTGGAGCTTACATTTCTAGTAAATCCGAACCCTTTTTTACGATTTCTGGTGGTTTAGCGGGTATCATTACCGTCGGCGGGGGCTTAGATTTATATCATCCTCTGATTGTCATTCCTTTGGCGTTTTCAGGAGCTTTTATGATACCTAAAGTTGCTGCTGCTGTAGAAAAGGCAGGAATTGATGATGCGGTAGGAGCATTTGCGGTACACGGTTTTTGCGGTATGCTCGGAGCTATTCTACCAGGATTTTTTGCCTACGGTTATCCTCAAGCTGAAGGAATACCCGCGATCAATCCTATTGGTCAGATTATTCCCACCTTAATTTGTATTATTATTTTGGGCTTTATTCCTGGATATGGAACGAGTTTTATCTTGAAAAAATTAGGTTTATTGCGGGTTTCTCGTGCCGAAGAAATTGAAGGTTTAGATATAGCTGACATGGGTGTAGAAGGCTATCCAGAATACAACACGGCTTGGCAATCGTCAAATTTAAACGCTCACAATACGACTCCAGTGAGTCGCCCTGTAAATTACCCATAATTTAGTATCGCAATACATTAATTGATTAGGACAGAAAAGTTAATCGCTCGTAGGTAGCCAAGGGGTACGCCCCGCAGGGGGTAATAAACATTCTAAAAAAGAGTGCGTATTGCTATTGCTATATATCTAATTAAACAATCAACAAGTAGGGAGCAATAAAATGAGCAGTCCTTTTAAAACGTCACAAGAGTTTTTAGAGGTCAAAGGTCCAATGTATACTTTTGCCAACAGTCCTTTTTGGCTAATACTTTTTCTAGTTTTTACTGTTCTAATTTTTCTTTGGTTTATTTACGCTAGCTACCAAATCAAAAGCAGCGAGTCCTCAAAATCCGATCCTGCGGTCATGAGTGTTTTAATTTTGACTGGCTTTATCTCTTTGGCTCAGTCGGCTTATATTTCTGGTACAGGTGCGATCGAGGCTTATTTGCAAAACAACAAATCTAATGTATCTTGGGGACGAAAAACATATACTCCGTTAAGAAAAGTAGCCAGGAGAACTAATAGCAATAGACAAAACTATTATTCATCTCGTTTAGAGCGAGACCAAACAATTCGTAGAGGTTAAATAAATCGCTAATTAATCAAGTTAAACTTAAATCTTAAATCATAAATGGTTAAGGCGATCTCGCGATCGCTTTTTTAATTTGTTTTATAGTGATACGCACTCTTTTTTAGGACACCTATTACTCATTATATTAGTTTATGAAATGGTGCGATCGCTCCTTAATTTTGTGTCAGCAAAAGCTACCAAGTAATCAAAGAAAATTAGAAATTAATGATAACAGTTAGAGCAGTTGGGACAGTTAGAGCAGTTAGAGCAGCTTGAAAACCCAAATTTAGCGTTGGCTGTTTTAATCTTAAATAAGGGTCAAGTACCTATTATTTTGTTAACAATCAAATTTTGTCCGAACCATTGTAATGACTAACAGGCTTTTAATAATTCAAAACTCTCCTACTGCACCTCTAGGTGTTTTAGATCAATGTATTCGCGATCGCAGTATTTCAGTAGAAATTTTGACTCCCTTAGCTGGTGAAAGACTGCCTATTTCTACTGCTTACAGTGGTTTAATTATTTTAGGTGGACCCATGAATGCCGAAGACGATGCACAGTATCCTCACTTAATGGACGTGGTTCGTCTGGTGCAACTATTTGCCGCAGAGCATAAGCCAATTCTTGGCATTTGTTTGGGAGCGCAGTTGATTGCCAGAGCCTTTGGCAGTCGAGTATATCAGCACGATGTTGTTGAACTGGGATTTACACCACTACGTATAATTCCTGCGGCGATCGCTGACGATCCTTTGTTAAAATCGGCATTGCCATCTGATTCTAATACGGTTCACATCATGGAATGGCACTTTGACACTTTTGATTTACCAGATCGAGCAAAGTTGTTGATGACGGGAGATAATTGCCAAAACCAAGCGTATCGTCTTGACGATAATATTTATGGATTTCAATGTCACTTTGAAGTGAACCGAGCAATTTTACAAGATTGGCTAGCCAATGGTAGGGACTATGTGCAAAGCAATCATCCTAACTTTCCAGAACAGCTAGCAAAACAAGCCGATCTTTACCTCGCTCAATCGAATCTCTTTTGCCATAAGGTTTTCCACTCTTGGTTAGATCTGGTTAAATTTCAAGCATACGAAATGATTGAGTAAAAAATCAATAAACGATCGCCTCAACTCTAGATAAACCATTGCCTTATCTAACAAGTCATCTGCTTGAAAAGAAGACTGAAATAACATAGGCAAAACTAAAATTAATACTGCACTAGTGACTGACAACAACCAATCCCACTAGAATTTAGAGGCTGCCCCCAAATTTCCAGAATTAAACCTAGGGATTTTTGGCAAATAATCAGTCTGCTCGACATCGAAAGATTTGGTAATAATCCGTTGGCTTTCAACCTTTAGTGAGCTTGAATCTAAATGGACAAAGTTAGGTAGCTGGATGCTTTTTCTGGTTAAAGTTTTTTTGGCAGATGAACCAGAAATGTTAATGTCCTTGAGCTGATAAGATTTAATTTTGATACCGATGGGTAGAGAGTTTACTGGTTTAAGTTGCCTCTGGATCTGTAGATCAAAAAACGGTAACATAGGCTTTTGATGAATATTACAGGTTGCTCCACAGTTTTGCATCTTCAGAAAATTTCGCTTTTATTTCGCATAGTGTCTTAGCTTGAAAAAATAGAATTGTCAACTAGTCTTTAGCTCATGACGGTCATTAATTCTTCAGCCAGAGCAAAATTAGCGGTAACGTTTTGCACGTCATCCAATGACTCTAAAGTATCGATTAATTTTAAAAGCGATCGCCCTTGCTCTGCATCGCTAACCTCAATATCACTATTGGGTATCCAGCGTAACTCCATATTTTTGACCACAAAATCATACCGCAGCAAAGTCTGATTTAAATTATCTAAGTTAGTCACGGTCGTATACACTTCTAGGGTATCGTCATCGTCTATTTCGTAAGTATCTGCTCCTGCTTCGATAGAAGCTGACAGCAACTTCTCCTCGTCGGCAACTTCTAGAGTAACTACTCCTTTTTGAGCGAACATCCAGCTAACACAACCCGTTTCTCCTAGGTTACCGCCGTTTTTGGTAAATGCCGAGCGAAGATAGGCAGCAGTACGGTTGCGATTATCCGTCAAGGCTTCAACCAGCACAGCTACACCCCCTGCACCATAACCTTCATAGCGTATTTCTTCGAGAGTAGCATCATCATCTTGATATGTACCTGCTCCTTTGGCTAGCGATCGCTCTATACTTTCATTAGCAACCCCCGCAGCTTTAGCTTTATCGATAGCGGTGCGAAGCTGAAAATTACCATCAGGATCGGCTATGCCATTGCGGGCAGCAACAATAATCGCCCGTGACAGTTGAGTGAATGTTTTGCCCTTTTTGGCATCCACTCTCGCTTTTTGCCTTTTGATATTTGCCCACTTACTATGTCCCGCCATAATCTTGCCAAAATTTCAAAGATTTACCTAACACTTTAGTAAATTAACATCATAAATATTAAACTTGCGATCGCGAGTAATAAATAACCAAAAAATCACATAATTAAAGCAGTATATTCACCCGCTATAAGT
Organism: Waterburya sp.; assembly: GCA_965218645.1. Classification (GTDB taxonomy): domain Bacteria; phylum Cyanobacteriota; class Cyanobacteriia; order Cyanobacteriales; family Xenococcaceae; genus Waterburya. Next base: position 1,179,429 of record OZ244627.1, read on the forward strand.
CGTGTCACAATAAAGAAGAATATAAAAAATTTAATAAAAGTTAAAAGAGGGGCTATGGTCGCAACACCAATCAAAACCCAAGCAAGGTTAACTATTCAGACTGCTGCAATAACTGCTGATACTACAGCAATTCGTTCTCTAGACTGGGATCGCGATCGCTTTGACATTGAATTTGGTTTACAAAACGGCACAACCTATAATTCTTATTTAATTCGTGGAGATAAGACTGCTTTGGTTGATACTTCCCACGCTAAGTTTCGTCAGCTATATCTAGATACATTAAAAGGTTTAATCGATCCCAAGGAGATTGATTACTTAATTGTTAGTCACACTGAACCCGACCATAGTGGGCTAGTCAAAGACTTTTTAGAACTTGCACCCCAGGCAACAGTTGTAGCGTCTAAGATGGCGATTAAGTTCTTAGAAGATTTAGTTCATCAACCTTTTAAGCAGCAAATAATTAAAAATGGTGGGACGATTGATTTAGGTCAAGGTCATGTAATCGAGTTTGTTAACGCGCCTAATTTACATTGGCCCGACACTATTTTTAGCTACGACCATAAAACAGGTATCTTGTTTACCTGCGATGCTTTTGGGATGCACTACTGTGATGATGCTACCTATGACGAAAACTTAAAGGCGATCGCCAAAGACTATCGTTTTTATTATGATTGTCTCATGGGTCCTAATGCCCGTTCTGTGCTTTCGGCGATGAAGCGCATGGACAAGCTAGGTGAAATTAAGATCGTGGCTAACGGTCATGGTCCTGTGTTGCGTCATAACCTTCAGGAACTATTAGACCGTTACCGAACCTGGAGTAAGGCACAAACTAAGACAGGTAAAAGCGTTGCCGTATTTTATGTTGCTGATTATGGCTATAGCGATCGCCTGAGTCAAGCGATCGCTAAAGGAATTACTAAAACAGGTGTAGAAGTAGAAATGGTCGATTTGCGATTGGCTGACAACACCGAAATTCAGGAGATAGTCAATCGTTCTGTAGGTATTGTTTTAGGAATGCCTCCCTTAAATAGTAAAAGCCAAGCAGAGATTACGACTAACTTAGGAACAGTCTTAGCAGCAGCCACAGAAAAGCAGCTAGTTGGTATGTTTGAATCCTATGGTGACGATGACGAACCCATCGACCCGATGTTAACTAAGTTCCGTGAAGCAGGCTTAAAACCCGCTTTCCCCGTAATTAAACTCAAGGATACTCCTACGGAGGCTGACTATCAGCTATGCGAAGAGTCGGGAACAGATTTAGGACAGCTTCTAACCCGCAAAGAACTGATTCAGCAGATGAAAGCCCTCGATACTGACTTAGATAAAGCAATTGGTCGTTTGAGCGGTGGACTTTACATTATTACTGCCACTAAAGGAGATGTAAGTAGTGCTATGTTAGCTTCTTGGGTTTCTCAAGCTAGCTTTGAACCACCTGGACTAACGATCGCCGTAGCCAAAGATCGGGCAATTGAGTCCTTGATGCAGGTAGGCGATCGCTTTGTCTTAAATATTCTCGAAGAAGGCAAATATCAGCCATTGATGAAGCATTTTCTCAAACGATTTAAGCCAGGTGCAGATCGTTTTGCAGGAATCAAAACTCAAACCGCAGCTAATGGTTCACCTATCTTGACAGACGCGTTAGCATATCTAGAGTGTCAAGTATCTAGTAGGATGGAATGTAACGATCACTGGATTGTTTATAGTCACGTCGATCTCGGTCGGGTTTCTAACCCCGATGGTTTAACCGCAGTCCATCACCGCAAAGTAGGCAATCATTACTAAATTTTGTCAATTCTAATTATTTAACTGATGTTACGCAGTTAAATAATTAGGGTAAGATATTTAGTTGCTCAAAAGTATTTGAAAAGCTTTTATATGAACAATATTTTTGTTTAAAGGCTATCTATTTTAGGACTTACGCACCCAATTTTCGGTTATGATTGGGAAAAGGTTAAAGGGTAAGGGTTAAAGTAATTCGAGCATTCCCTTGCGCCCTTCGGCGACGCGGTGAGACAGTTGCGGTGGACGGGTTCCCCGGCATAAGCAAACTGTTAAACCTTTTAGGGGGTCTCGAATTTTTGTCCCCTTTGTCCTTTCCCCTTTACCCCTTTTTAAACTTAATTTTTCGTTTCACTGCGTAAGTCCTATATTTATTCGTTTCCAATAAGCAATTTACAAAAAGCCTTCAAGTCTATATACTCTAAACAAGCATAAATTAGCCGTAGCGACGTATATATAGTAAACAAGTTATATACGTGCGAATATAGTTCGGAGGCTGCTTTTTGCTTGATGATGGCAAGATTAATAGAAGAAATTCCTCTGGCAAACTTTAAGCCTACTCCCCGCATAATAGCTTCTTCGGCGATCGCTAGCCTTATTCCTCCACGCACGAGCATTAGCGAACTGGCGATCGCTATTCAAAATAACACCGAAATTTATACACTCAAAGCTTCCCTCCCCGCCAACAGAGAAATACCTCAATCCAAAAAACCAAGAGTGAGTCAAACATCGCTAAAAAAACTGGTTGATTTTTTAAGGAGTAAATTGTAGATGGAAAGATTATAAATTGCTCTAGCTAGATTTGTTGGCACGGGTAAAACTAGCTTTGTTGGCACTATTAGCGAAATAGATGTAGTTGATACAGATCGTCATGCTACTGATAAAACTTCTTTGCTCAAATCTACTACAATCTTAGCTTTTGATTTTGGTCGTCTAACTTTAGATTCTGGACAAGTTTTATATCTTTATGGAACACCAGGACAATTTCGCTTTGATTTCATGTGGGAAATTCTAATCGATCGGGTTCAAGCTTATATTCTTTTGATTGATGCTCATCGTCCCGAAAACTTTCATGCTGCGCGTAAGATATTCAATTTTATGCAGCACAGAGCGCAGATTCCCATGATTATCGGTCTAACTCATACAGACTGTAAAAGAGCTTGGGAATCTGAAGATATAGCTTTCGCTCTGGGATTAATCAAGCAGTCAAATAGACCCTTAATAGTCAAGGTAAATGCTGATAACCCTCAATCGGTTGTTCAATGCTTAATAGTATTATTAGAAGAGTTAATGTTCTTGCTAATTTAGATCGGGCGTAGAGTTTGCTACCGAACTAGAGGCAGGAAATATTGCCCCATCTAGCTGCATTGTCGTTAACAATGAATCAGCTATATCGCTCAAACTAACATTAGCATCAATTAAAGATACCTGGCTGTAGTTGCTACGAGTATTGGTTAGCTGCCAACGAAAAGTATAAAGAACTTCCCATGTTGCTGTATTTTTCTGGGGGTCATAATTTTTGACCCCTACCAAGTTAGTAATAAACTCAACGGCTTCTCCTGGCTTGAGGCGATAATCGGCGGGAGAATCTTGAAAGGTTATGGCAAATTCCCCAGAATTATTTGGATCTTGGAATTGATTCCGTTGTTGACAAAGATTGCATTTGACTAAATCCCAGTAGAAAGGAAGTTTGTCTGCCCCGTCGTATTGATAACCTCCAATTGGTGGATCATTATAGGGAGTAGTCAAGAGTTGTCCATTATTATCCTGTATGCCATAAGGATCTTTTTCCACATAATTTACCCAATTAAAATGATCGTAGCCTAGAGCGATCGCTAATTGATTGAGTTTTATGTTGTTTCCTTGACTGTTTTTGGGAGCAAACTGAGCAACAATCTTTGAACCAACAAGTCTATACTTGATTGCTTGACTATAAAGAAAATCTAGATTATCTGTGGCGATTAAAGATTCTTGGTGACTAGTTTGGGAATTCTGGCTAGTTTGGCAAATGCTTACCGTAGTTGACGTAAATGTAGATAATAAAGCACTAAAAGTAAAAGTTTTTAATAAATTCTGGAATTGCATTACAAAATAGCTGTCCGAAACTTTTTTTATACATCTATGTTATTACGTATTTTTGCTTAAGAGATTATACTAATCTCAAATTAGCCAAGTCTTGATAAAAACTAGATGCGTGATGATACATTCTTTACAAAATGCTCAAAGGGCAGCAAAAACTTTTGGTAAATGAAAATTAAAATCAATGAATATACGTAAAATTGGACGACTGTTTCAAGAAACTTTTAAAGAATGGCAGGCAGACAAAGCACCTTTGATTGCAGCAGCTTTAGCCTATTACACAGTTTTTTCAATTTCACCTTTACTAGTGATTGCGATCGCCATTGCGGGGACAGTTTTTGGAGATCAGACGGCTCAAGCAAAAATTACCGATCAGCTAATTGCTTTGGTAGGGCAAGATGGAGTCAAACCGATTTTGCAGGCACTCAACAACATCAGCCAGCCTAAAATTAGGGGGTTTGCCTCTTTAATTAGTATTGCAGTATTAATAATCGGTGCATCAGGTATTTTTGCCCAGCTACAGGATGCTCTCAATACAGTTTGGAAAGTAAAACCCCAACCAGGGCAAGGAGTTATGCTGTTTCTGCGTAAACGTTTATCATCATTTCTAATGGTGTTGGCGATCGGGGTTTTGTTGATTTTATCTTTGGTATTAAGTGCTGTTGTTGCTACTCTAAGCCGTTATCGGACAGATTTTTTGCCTGGTTCAGAAGTTCTCTGGGAAAACCTAGACTTCATTGTCTCATTTGGGCTAATTACCTTTTTGTTTTGCTTGATGTTTAAATATGTTCCCGATGTCAAAATTGCTTGGAAAGATGTTTTTATCGGCTCAATAATTACGGCACTGTTATTTCTGTTTGGCAAGTATTTGCTGGGTTTGTATATTAGTAAAGGCAGCTTGGGTTCAGCTTATGGTGCAGCAGGTTCGCTGATTGTTTTTTTGGCATGGGTATACTATTCTGCTCAAATTATTTTATTTGGGGCAGAGTTCACTCATGTTTATACTCGGATGTATGGTTCAAAAGTACGAGCTCGTAAATATTCACAGATTGATTGATGAACAAAAACTAAAAACTACAAATTAATTTTCTATGGCTAAATTACTTGATTTTGCTAGATAAATACCACATAAAATTAAAATTACAGCAATACAGCTAGTTAAATTCAAATTCTCGGCAAAAATCACCCAGGCAAGAAAGGCGGTAATTATTGGTTTGAGCAAAGTAAATATGCCCACAAAGCTGGAAGAGAACTGCTTTAAACTATAAATCAACAAACCTTGTCCGAAAGTCTGACAAATAACTGCCAGGGCAATAACTGTCAACCAGCCTTGAGTTGATACAGGAAACATTGGCGTGTCTGTCAAGTAAACTATCGGCAAAATAATTAAAGCACCAAAACCACATCGCCAAAATAGCACTTTAGATGTTTGACAACCGCGATCGCGTAAATACCCTACTGTAAGTAAGTTTACTCCGTGAAGTGCAGCCGATAGTAAAGCGATGCTGTCACCAGATAAATACTCTCTCCCCAACTGCAAATCATCCCAGCCAATTATCATCCCACCAAGTATAGATATTGCTATACCCGTAACAAACTGACGGTTAAACTGCTGTTTTAAGATTAGCCATGCACCTAAGCTAATAAATAAAGGCGTTAGACTGCGCAAAACTGTAGAACTAGCAACGCTAGTCTGAGTAAAAGATACTGCCCACAACAAAGATGAAGCTGTAGCAGCAACGCTAGCCAGAATAAGTAAACTTTGTTCCTTATAGTTAGGAATATTTTCGAGAAATTGAACCTGCTTAAATTCTGGAGGAGTCTTAATCAATTGCCAACAACTGATAATAATAGTTGCAATCCAGAGGCGATTAAAGACAATTGCTGTTGGGGTAAGAAGTTCTATTTCGCTGAGTTTGGTGAATATGGGCGAAAAAGCTAAGGCAACTATCGCTATAAATAGAATTCCCAGGCTTAAAATATTAGTAGTTGATTCTGGCTGGTTGATTACCTCCGTAACTGCATCTATATCTTTATCTGGGGTTAATAAACTATTTTTATCCAAATTAACTTGATATTAATTAAATATTGATATTTGCTTAATTTAATCTTAACCCTAGCATCTAAAAGTAGGATATATTTGCTTTTCAGGGGACTTTACCCTAGTTAAATAAAATAGTTGCAAGTCTATGTCTGCTCAAAATGAAAATCAGGATCGTAATTTTATACCTCGCTTTTATCGCTTGGCAAGCGTGAGTGTATTATCGAATATGATGATTCCTTTAGCGGGGCTTTGTGACACTGCTTTTTTGGGGCATTTACAGGATATACGCCATTTAGCTGGGGTGATCTTGGCAAGCATTTTGTTTGATTACCTGTATCGCATTCTTAAGTTTTTGCGCAATAGTACTAATGCAATGACGGCTCAAGCAGCGGGAGAAAACGACCCTGAAGGAATTTTACTGGCAGGCTTGCGGAGTGGATTAATGGCGATCGCGATCGCTTTACTGATTCTTTTATTACAATACCCGATCCAAAAATTGGGGTTTGCCATCTTATCTGGCGCACAGGAGATCGAATCAACGGGCATAGAATACTTTAACGCTCGAATTTGGGGCGCACCTGCGGTACTGCTTAATTTTGTGCTGTTGGGTTGGTTTCTAGGCAGAGAAAAAAATGGCACTGTATTATTGATTTCGGCGATCGCCAATGGCTCTAATATATTTCTCGATTATTTGATGATTTACCGTTGGCATTGGTCAAGTATGGGTGCAGGTTTAGCTACTGCCCTGAGTCAATATTTAGCCTTGAGTGTGGGCTTAATGGCTATACTGATAACTATCGATTGGCAGGATGTGAGTAATGTTTTGCCTCAAGTCTGGAATCGTCAGGCACTCCAAGGTGCGCTCAAGCTTAAGGTCAATATTTTAATTCGTTTTTTGACTTTAATTTCAGCATATTCTATTTTTACTAACCTTAGTGCAGGAATTAGCACCGAATTACTGGCAGAGAATGGATTATTACTGCAAATTGCACTACTAAGTCAGTTTACGATCCAGGGAATAGGGATGACTACCCAAACTCTGGTGGGTAATTTTAATGGCAAAGGAGAAAATAATAAATTGATGCCGTTAATGACCATGGCAATCATCAACGGTTTACCCTTGGCTTTAATATTTTCCTTAACTACGCTGTTTTTCCCTCAAGCCATATTTGGACTGTTGACCAACCATAGTGAAATTAATCAAACAATTACTCAATATAGTATTTGGCTGTTGCCTCTTTTAAGCTTTACGGCGATCGCCTTTATGTTAGAAGCCTATTTTATTGGTTTAAAAGCAGGGACAGTTTTACGCAATGCGTCTTTGACTGCTTTTTTCTTAGTATTTCTTCCCGTTATTATCGCAGCTTGGTATTTTAATAGCGTTAACCTACTGTGGCTGTCTCTGACTGTATATATGCTGGCGTTAGTTCTATATTTGGGAAAACAAATGTTAACTATGCAGCACAATTTGACTCAGAAAACCAGGATCAAATTAGAAACTGTATGATAGGCAACGCTTGTGTACAAATTTAGAATGACTAGAACACTTTATCCTTTGTTTTCTGATTAACTGCACTAAGCATTTGCCCCAAAAAAGGGAGTCCAATTAAAGCAGGAATAAAGTAACGAGAGGTACACAGCAAGCCCAATGCTGCTCCTGTTGCCTCACTAAAGTAATCTCGATAAAAGTAAATTATGGCTGCATCACGAGTGCCAATTCCTGCAAAGGTTAAGGGAAGTAATCCTGCAAGAATTGAAAGAGGAGAAAGAGCCAAACTAATAATAAAAGGAGTAAAGGCTTTAAGAGCCAGGATAAATAGCCAAATTTGTAATAGGTGTAAAAACCAAATAAAAATAGAGGTGCTAGTAATTAATAATAGCTGTTGGCGATCGTGCCAAAAATAACCGTGCATTTCTCCCCAAGAAGACTGCATTTTTTGTAGTTTAGTTTTGATAGACTTGGGTGCAATTTTAAGACCTATTGTAAAAAATAAGTAGGCAAATTGATGCGAGCTTAACAGCAATATTCCCATGATTAAGCCGATCGCTACACCTGCGGTCATGATCCAAAATAAACTATCTTTGGCTGGATATAAAATTAAGCCAAAAACGCACCACAGCAGCAGGGAAAGCAAGTCACAAGCCTTCTCAAAAATAGAAATGGACAAAGCCAAGCTACCACTTATATGGGAGCGTTCAGCCATGAAATAGGACTTAGCAAGATCTCCCATCTTTGAGGGTAAAACCATATTCAGCACGCTGGCACCCAAAATCAAACGGTTAGCCTCCAAAAAACCTAAAGTACGTCGTGGTACTAGCTGCTGTAATCGCCATGAGGTGATCAAAGTAATAGGAATCACCATTGCTAAACTGATAAACAACATCAGGCGATCGCAATTCTGAAAAACCTTCAAAAGATTAGCAAAATCAATTTGAGTATAGATATAAAGCAAAATAGCGACGCTAATTACCAGGGATATAAAGCGTTTAAAATTCATGGATGATTAACCGCTCTGCTAATTTCTGATTCTGATAGATTAACTGTGTATTTACCTGACATGATTTGAGTAGAGATTTTTGCTTAATTCTCTCAAATTTTTATTCAACCTGTGAAAATTAATTTGGCAGACTACTAGGTTCAGATACGGATTATGTTGCTATCTTTATTGCTTCATTAAAAGAATATTGCGATCGCCGTTTGGATTGGGAAATTAAACCGCGTCTACTTTTAAGCGAAGAAATGCCGAGGTTTCCTCAGCTTATTGCACTCGCTTTCTGAAGCGTAAACATAGAAGGATCGATGAGGCTGAAAAGTTTGGCTGGTGTTGGGTGCTGTTCTGCATGGGGCTTATTCAACACGGTGACATCTAAATTGGGAAGGCGATCGCCTGGCTCAAGTAAAGTTTGAATCACTCCTAGTTTTAGCTGTACTTCTAATCAGTTAATGTACACTAACAGCTAACTCAGATTCTTTTAGGGTAGCTCGCGAATTGCCCAAATAATAAGATAGCTAGAATTTTTGATTCTTTTCTGGTTCTAAACTACCTGCAAAGTGTTGAATTAAACTATTTGCCGTTTGATATCCTTCGCGATCGCCTTGTTGAGCAAACAAGTCTCTTGCAGTTCGTAAATCTAGTATAGCTCTAGAATTTCTAACTCTAAAATCTACGGTTCTAAAATATACGCCTCTAGAATCTGTAACTCGCTGATTCAATCCTAAGTCTATGGACATTCCTCCTCTTTTTAGATACGCTTGCGCATAATGAGGATTTCGCAGAATTGCATTGTCAAAATCTCTAATAGCTCCTTCTTTGTCCCCTAGTTCTCCTAAAATTGAACCCCGCTCATAATAAAAATCTCCATTGTTAGGATTTAGCAGTATTGCTTGACTAAAATCAGCGATCGCGCCTCGATAGTTTTCCTGTTCTAGTTTCGCTTTTCCACGCTGAGATAATTCTGCCGCCGTCTTAACCGATTCAGCAGATATGGAGGCTGACGAATAAATATTTTGCGCTTGGGCTATGGGAATTAAAGCACTAAACAGCAAGACGATTTCTATACTAGTTAAAGTTAGCAAAATCTTTGCCGTAATTTTGAGGGACATAAAAATAAAGGTGGATTTGACAATACAGCTATAACTTATTTTATGACTTAAACAGATCTAAAAGTTGTAAATTTTATCAATACGGAAGAATTTTAAATATTCGTGGGAAAGTTTATTTTATCAAGTGGTATTTATATTTAAACCAAGTGACTCAGCAATCTGCTTCTAAACAAAAAGCGATCGCTTGTATGAAAAGCGATCGCGATCGAAGATAAACTACCTGCAGCTAAGATGCTTCCTTTTTAGTCGTAGCTTTTTTGCTAGTTTTCTTTTTAGCCATAGTAGTTTTTTTCTTAGCCGTAGTTTTCTTTCTGGTAGTCTTTTTGGTTGCTGCTTTTTCTGCTAATAACTCCAGAGCTTTTTCTAGGGTTATTTCTTCTACGGTTTCATCTTTGGGTAGACCAGCATTAGTCTTACCGTGCTTAACATAGTTTCCATAAGGACCTTGATAGATATTGACTGGCTCTTTGTCTTCGGGATGGGTGCCTAATTCTCGTAGGGGCGTTTTTTTACTGCCACCACGTCCGCGTTTAGGTTCAGCTAATAATTCTAAAGCACGCTCTAAAGTTACCGTTAAAACATCATCTTCTTTCTTGAGCGATCGATAATCTCGCTGTAGTTTAGTGTCCTCTGGTCCTTTGAACTCATGAACCACATAGGGGCCAAAACGACCTAGGGCAGACTTAATTTTGCCACCTGTAGCGGGGTGTTGTCCTAATAAACGAGGCAGTGATAACAGACCGACCGCCATTTCCAAAGTTACGTCATCATTAGTAGCGTTGGTTTTGCTATCTTGTTTAGGAATCGAACTCATTTTGGGCTTAGGATTTTCGTCGGTCTTATCTCCCAATTGAACATAAGGACCATATTTACCGACCTTAAAGTAAATAGGTTCACCAGTTGCAGGATGAATACCAACTTTTTCTGGTCCTTCTTTCTTCTGACGAATCAGAGCTTCTATTTGCTCTGGATTAAGGTCAGCAGGAGTTAAGTCATCGGGAATAGAAACTTTTAATACTTCTGTCTCTCCATCTTCGGTTTTTATCTCAATATATGGACCATATTTGCCGATGCGGACTATAGCATCTAAGTTTTCTAAATGAATAGTTTTAGCGATCGCAGGCTCTATTTCGTCATTTTTGACATCTATTTGGGTTTTTAAACCTGTTTTTCCCTGATAAAACTTTTTAAGATAAGGTATCCACTCTGCACCACCTGTAGCAATTTCATCTAAAGTTTGCTCCATCTTGGAAGTAAACTCAGTGTCTACTAAGTCGGGGAAATGTTCTTCTAAGAGGGCAGTTACCGCAAAGGCTGTAAAGGTAGGAACTAAAGCTTTGCTACGCATCTGTACATAACCGCGATCGACAATGGTGCCGATAACGCTAGCGTAGGTACTAGGACGACCAATACCTTCTTTTTCTAAGGTTTTGACCAAAGACGCTTCAGTGTATCTAGCAGGAGGCTGGGTTTCGTGTCCAATTGCCTCTAATTCTTTGCAGTCTGGTTTATCTCCTTTTTTAAGCGGTGGTAAGAGTATTTCTTGGTCTTCCAAGGCTGCATCAGGATTATCTGACCCTTCTACGTAGGCGCGGAAAAAACCAGGAAATTCAATACGTTTACCATTGGCGCGGAAAACAGCATTCTCGACGCTCACGTCTACCGCAATTTGAGTTAACTGAGCGTCTGCCATTTGACAGGCGATGGTGCGTTTCCAGATCAAATCGTAAAGCTTAAATTCGCGGTCTTTGAGTCGTGTTTCTTTGGGAACGCGGAAAGTTTCCCCCGCAGGACGAATAGCTTCGTGTGCTTCTTGTGCGCCTTTACTTTTAGTGCTGTATTGGCGGGCTTTGGGACTCAAATATTCTTTACCATACTTATGTTCTACACAATTACGGGCAGCAGCGATCGCCTGTTGGGATAAATGCACCGAATCTGTTCGCATATAGGTAATAAAACCCTTTTCATAGAGTTTTTGTGCTACTCCCATTGTTTCCCTAGCAGAAATGCCCAGTTTGCGGTTAGATTCCTGTTGCAGAGTAGAAGTAGTAAAGGGTGGAGAAGGACGGCGTTTAGAAGCATTTTCTTGGCGATCGGCTACTGTCCAAGTCTTCTCAAAAATACGCTCTTTGAGTTTGTTTGCCTCATTTTCATTCAGCAATACTACGTCTTTACCTTCGGCAATTTTCCCTGTGTCGGGGTCAAAGTCGCTACCCGTAGCAAGTCTTTTGCCATCAAGAGTAATCAACTTAGCTTCAAAAGGTTGTTTAGCTTGCTCCAAGTCTGCTTTTAGATCCCAATAACCCCCAGATTGGAAAGCCCGACGTTCTCTTTCTCTAACGACGGTTAGACGGACTGCTACCGACTGTACTCGTCCTGCGGACAAACCCCAGGCTATTTTATTCCACAGCAGAGGAGAAACGGTATAGCCTACCAAACGATCTAAAATGCGTCGTGTTTCTTGAGCATGAACCAAATCTTGGTCTACTTCCCGACAATCTTGTAAAGCTTTTTGAATTGCCTCTTTGGTAATCTCATGAAACACCATTCGTTTTACAGGCACTTTAGGCTTGAGAATTTCCAACAAATGCCAGCTAATGCTCTCTCCTTCACGATCTTCGTCAGTTGCCAGAATCAGTTCATCTGCTACTTTCAGCGCAGTTTTTAGTTCTTTGACTATCTTTCTCTTTTTCTCAGGAACAACATAAATTGGTTGAAACTCATCTTCGATGTTGATGCCCAAATTTTTCCACTCCTTATCTTTGTAGGCAGGGGGAATTTCTTTGGCTGAAGGAGGTAAGTCTCGAACATGACCCATAGAAGCCTCAACCTGATAGCCAGAAGGTAGGTAATTACGAATAGTACGAGCTTTAGTAGGAGATTCGACAATAACTAATGTTGACATATAAATGGAGTTAATGCGGGTTTAATAGCAGATGTTGATTTTTATAGAGATATATTGACTAATCTATAGTTATAATCCCTCAAACGACAAATATCATTTTGATCTAATTTGAATAAATAGCCTCAAGTCATAGATTTTATTTGCTTTGGGCTGTTTATGAACCATAGCTCACTATTCGTAAGATGCAACTAATTAGCTATGGTATAAAATATTATCCAGTTGTCAGCTTAGAAGCTTAAAGCTTAATTAATTTCACCATAATCAAAATTGGCTAAGAGTTAACACCTTAATTTCTAAAAAGTAAAAACATAATAAGCTTAAGAAGAAGCTAAATAGAGGATTACAATCCTTTGTAACGCTTTTTTAGCAATTGTTCAATTGTATCTATATCTGACAGTACCCAAAAAACTCTATGGATTTTTCTAGCAGTGTAGCCTCTCAACTTCATGCAGGGACAATTTTGCCCGAAGGCATAGTTATTATTACTCTGATGAGTGTTTTAATCGGCGATTTAATCTTTGGGCGTAGTTCCTCTCGTTGGTTGCCCTATTTGGCGATCGCAGGTTTGTTTAACACCCTTGTGGCTCTATATTTTCAGTGGAGCAACCCAAATGAGATCGCTTTCCTTGGTTCATTTAACGGTGACAACCTCAGCATTCTCTTTCGGGGGATAGTTGCCCTCTCAGCAATGGTGACTATCCCCATGTCTGTTCGCTATATTCAGCAGTCAGGGACATCTTTGGCAGAATTTATCGCCATTATGCTTACCGCCACCCTAGGAGGTATGTTCCTCTGTGGGGCAAATGAGCTAACCATGGTGTTTATTTCTTTAGAAATGCTGAGTATTTCTTCGTATCTGATGACGGGTTATATGAAGCGCGATCCTCGCTCTAATGAAGCTGCATTAAAATATTTGCTTATTGGTGCTGCTAGTTCGGCGATTTTTCTCTACGGAATGTCATTACTTTACGGTTTGTCTGGGGGCGAAACAAATCTTAATGCGATCGCTGCTAAAGTTACAGCCATTAATGGCGTACAGTCTTTAGGATTAGCCATTTCTCTGGTATTTATCATTGCGGGAATTGCTTTTAAAATCTCTGCCGTACCTTTTCATCAGTGGACACCAGACGTTTATGAAGGTTCTCCCACTCCCGTTGTGGCATTCTTATCTGTAGGTTCAAAGGCAGCAGGTTTTGCTCTAGCAATTCGCCTCTTAGTCACGACATTTGATTCCCTCACCGATCAATGGCACTTTATCTTTACCGCTTTGGCAATTCTCAGCCTGATTTTGGGTAATGTAGTAGCTTTAGCACAAACTAGCATTAAGCGAATGCTGGCATACTCTTCTATTGCTCAAGCTGGCTTTGTAATGATTGGTTTGATTGCTGGTACTGATAACGGTTATTCCAGCATGATTTTTTATCTGTTTATTTATCTATTTATGAACCTGGGAGCGTTTGCCTGTATCATCCTATTCTCTCTGCGCACAGGTACAGACCAAATTAGTGAATATGCAGGCTTGTATCAAAAAGATCCCTTGCTGACTCTTTGCCTAAGCATTTGCCTACTCTCCTTGGGCGGTATTCCGCCGATGGCTGGCTTCTTTGGTAAGATTTATCTTTTCTGGGCTGGTTGGCAAGCTGGGCTATATGGGTTAGTGCTATTGGGCTTAATTACTAGCGTCATTTCAATTTACTACTACATTCGCGTCGTCAAAATGATGGTAGTCAAAGAACCCCAAGAAATGTCAGAATCAGTTAAGAACTACCCCACAATTAACTGGAAACTACCTGGAATGCGCCCTTTACAGGTAGGAATTGTCGCTTCTGCTGTCATTACCTCCCTGGCAGGAATTCTATCTAATCCTCTGTTTACCTTGAGCAGTAATTCAGTTGCTAGTACGCCTATATTGCGATCGGCTATTATTACTCAGCAAATACCCCAGAGTAAAGTTCAAGTTTCTTCAGTGGAAGATTTGATCAATAAATAATCTGAACAGCTAATCTACTTAGATAATTATTCATGTTTAGTCTGTCTCGGCAGGCTATTTTTTTTGCTATGCGCTTCAAATTATTTCCACGAATCAAAAACTGTAAGAACTAATTGGATGAAACAATCTACTGCTGAAGTTTATTTAAATCGCTTTCCTCTTAAAAAATTAAATAAAGCTGATAAAAAAGTTCAAGTTTATAAATGTAATTTTAAATCTTCTTTAGAACTTGGAAAAGAGTATTATTCTGCAATGAATAGTATTCCCTATAAAATCGGCTACACATCAGGAGTAAGATTTGGTTCAACTATTATTACTAAAGAGAAAATATCTGACGAGTATTTAAGTAATAAAGACTGGACTTTGCAGCATCAAGGAACAGAACTTTTAAATCTCGGAAATCTTGCAGAAAACCAAGCTTTAGAAAGATTAGAAAGAAGTTGGATTGGTAAAAAAATAAAACAAAGATCTGCAAGTAAAAGAGTTGAAAAAGCGGCTTTAGGAGGATTTATTTGGTGGGATGCAGAGGAAGTGGTTTTACAGGATCTAGGTTGGGAAGTTCATAAAGGACTTCGCCTAGATATTGAGCTACATCATTTAGGATTCATCTTTGCAGAAATTGATACTCATCATCGTTTTTATTGTCCTTGGACATTAGAACAATGGCTGCAAAATTATCAGGATTTATCTATAACTTGGGTACGTAATACCTATAATTCATACACTTGGAAATTAAATCGCATTAGCGATGAAAATCCTGAAACAGTCATGCTACCTACAGGACAAAGTTTGGCTGAATATCACCGAAAATTAGAGAAAACGCCAGCGACAGAAGAAGAAATTAAGAATGCTAAGGTTGTTTATCTTGATAGCAGAGGTCAAGAAGTAGCTCATCTTTCTACTCGACTTAAGCCGAGTATCACAATGGAAATACTAAGTAAACTAAAAGAAAGAGGTTCAAAAGAAGCTGCTAAAGTATTTGCTCAAACTCGCAAATCAGTTCAATATCGCTTCAGTAAAGGTAACGACACCGCTAAGTGGCTAGCTAAAAAAATCTATAATGTCGAGCAAACAATAATTGACGCTAAAATACAGCCTCAAAAAGCTCAGGGAATTATTTTAAGAGATAAATCTCCTTTGCTATTGACTAGATCAATTAAGGTTGATCGTCCGAAAAAAAGCTTAGATGTAGGTTGCTTTAGCGTTGGCGAACAACAATTTGGTTGTTTAGATTTAACGAACAATGGTGGTTGGTCACAATTTGTTAGCGATAAGCTGAAAAGCGTAGCAAAAAAAAGCCAGGTTGATATTTTATTGGAGCCTGCCCAGAAAAAAGCCGATTTATCAGATAGTTCACTACTACGTAAGCAATTTTGGCAGCATTGGGCAGAACAAGGGACTCAGACCATTTTAGTTGTTACTCCTTGGTTGGAAAATACAGTAAAAGCTCAATTTCAACAAGAAGCTTTAGAAGCCAATATTGCACTTCAATTTATGCAGCCTATGTTTAAGCTTGAAGATTATCGTCTTGCCAATATTGTATTGGGTCTATTGCTTAAAGCAAAATGGCAGCCAGTAGGATTAGAAACAATACAAGATGAGTACGCAGCAGAAATAGTGATTGGTTTTGATGCGGGAACAAATAGAGAAATGTATTACGGTACAAGTGCTTTTGCTATCTTAGCCAACGGGAAAAATTTAGGTTGGGAAATTCCTGAAGCGCAACGAGGAGAAAAATTAAGTGGTCAAGTAGTTTGGCGTACCGTCAGCAATATTATTACTCGATTTTATGCTCAAGAAAATAGAATGCCAAAACGCATACTGCTACTCCGAGATGGTATCGTTCAGGCTGATGAATTTTTAGATACAGTTGCCGAGTTGAGACAAGCAAAGATTGCTGTCGATGTGTTGAGTGTGAGGAAAAGTGGTGCAGGAAGAATGGCAGTGCTGCCTTATCAAGCAGAATTAGTTGATGCTTCCCCAGGAACCGCAATACTATCTGCTGATGGTGATAATTTCCGTATTGTTACTTCTGAAGCTAAAGCTGGAGGCAGTGCGCGTCCTTTGCAAGTAGTTAGAGATTATGGAGATGCTCCTTTAGAAATTTTAGCTCGTCAAATTGATAGATTGTCTATGTTAAACCCTGCGAGTGCATATGCTTATAGTCGTCTCCCTTACGTTATTCATTTTGCCGATAGGATGGCAAAATTAGTTCAGCGTTTAGGAGGTGTCGGAGTGTTACAAAAAGTTAAGTTGATCGCCAGAAAATTATCTGCGCCTGATTTGGTATATTGCGATCGCCTTACGTCCAAGTAAAATATAAAAAGGCGATCGCTTTTTAACTTCAAAAAACAAAGTATCAATATTTTTGAGCAGGAAAAGGACAAAAACTAATAGGCGAGATTTACTAGCTCTATAGACCAAATTGCGATCGCCATTACATTCATTATGAATAGTAAAGTCTACTTAAGGGGATTAACTGGATAGGTAAGCTGTATTTTGTAAGCTCTGCCAACTCTACTATCATAAGTCCAAGCACTTACTGCAACTGCTTCCTTGGGAATCAAATCTTGAGAAAAAGTCTTGCTCCATCCTGAAATTTTATATTTTGAGTCCCCTACTTCAGCCGCTACATCTAACCTTTCAATCTGAGGTTGTACTAAAGCAAAAGGATAATCTCGATTATCTGGGGTCTGATATGCCAAAATAACAGCATGAGCAGCAGTACGATATTGAGGAATGATAGACCATCCAGATGCTATGTAGGTATTATTTTCACCTTTAGTTATACCATCAAACTGACCGTATTTCATCGCCTCAAAAATGCTGGGACTTGTCATTCCTTGCATCGTATTACTGAGAATTAAAGGCGGTTGTATTATGCCCAAGCGATCAAGTTCAACTATCCTGTCAGCTAAAAATACAGGATCAGGAAAAAGAAATTGTTTTAAACATTCCTCATCTTTGACAAAATACATCATACTTAAGCAGGCTTTGGCATAAAGCTTGTTTCTATGATTGACGACCATTGCACTAACGCCTGAAGTAAAATTGGCAGGATAAAGCAGCAAAAAACCGACCATTGATACAGTGATAATTCTTTTCAGCGTTTTTAAATATCTACTGCCTTGAAGATTTAAATGAGGCTTTAAATCTTCAGCCAAAATAGCTAACAAATAAATTAGACCAACAATAGCATAGGTAGAAAAGGTTACATACCTAGAAGAAAGCGAAAATTCCATTCCCAGTTCTAATCTGCCCAGAGTAGTCAAAATTGCGCTTCCCAAGGTGTAACTAACAATGCACAACCAGGGAAATAGCTGTAATAAAAGTTTTTGACTACGATTTATTTTAATTAGGTAGAAACATATCAAAGCAATTAGAAACAGAATGCAAAGTCCGATAATTTGGCTAGAAACTAAGTCATTAACTCCCAAAGGAGCACCAAGAAATGCTAAGAAATAGAGTATGACATTGACAGGTTGAGTAAAAGCATCGAAAAGGTTAGGACTATTAGCTGGGCGATGATAGTTGTGAAAATAAACTGCAAAAGCTAAAGCAGACGAAAATAACCAGCCAGCAGTCATCAAAGTTAAAGAGCCTTTATTTTTTCTCGCAACTAAAATTAAGGCTGGAAAAATAACAATCCAGCTAATCATGCCATTAGCAAAAGAAAAGGTGGCAAATATCGCTAATAATAAGCTACCGAAAAATTTGATAAACAGAGAATTTTGTGAAAAAACAATCGCCAAGGCGGATGTAATTGTAGCAATAGGCACAAATGTAATCCACTGTAACCCCCAAAGCCAATTTTCCCATTGCATAGGGCTAAAAATTAACAAATTAGCCATAGCCAAAAGAATTAGTCTTTTTGCCCAGGTACTGTTTAAGGTTATTTTGCTTAAATGATAAATATTAAAAGAAGTAAGACAGGCTAGTAAAATGCTGGTCGTCATTCCGTAGAAAGGATTCCAGCTAGTAAAGCGAGAAAAATAAGCTGATAATAAGCGCGGAAAAAAATTACGGCTTTCATTGTGCTGGGCAAACATATTACTCCAGGTAAGAGTACCTAAGTTGTGTGCAACTATATCCGCACCAAATATATCCCATTCGTCCCAAAATAGAATATTTAACCCATATTTCCAAACTAATAATCCTAAGATTAAAGGTGGAATAATTACCAATAGTTTAAAGGGAAATTTCTTCATGTATTCTTTGCTCCGATTTACTAAAACCCTGAGTCTCTTTAATTAAGTAATAAGGTCTTTGCTTTACCTCGTCATAAATACGACCAATATACTCCCCAATAATTCCTAGAAAGATTAGCTGTATTCCACCCATAAAAAAAGTGGTGGTCAATCCATAAGTCCAAGACAAAAAGGTCTTACCCAAGATAAGTTTAAAATACAGACCAATCAACCCTAAAACAAAAGCCACAATGGCGGAGACAAAACCAAATATAGTGGCGATTCTTAGAGGAATAATTGAGAAAGAAAAGATACCATCAAAGGCTAATTTAAATAGCTTAGTTATGGTGACTTTTGGCTGACCTTTATACCGAGATCCTCTTTCTACCATAATTCCTGTTTGTTTAAAACCTGTATAAGCTCTTAAGCCACTGAGATAGCGATTGCGTTCAGGCATTTGACATAAAGCTTCTACTACCTGACGATCCATCAAGGAAAAAATACCTGCGTCTAAAGGCAGTTTTTGTCCTGAGAAGAAGTTTAACAGACGATAAAAAGATACAAAAGCTAATCTTTTTAACCAAGATTCTTTGCGTTTTTCCCGTACAGCATAAATAACATCGTAACCTTCACGCCACTTATCGATAAATCTCAAAATTGTCTGAGGTGAATCTTGAAGATCTCCATCCATCAAAATCACAGCATTACCTGATGCGTTTTTAATTCCTGCCGTCAAAGCGGGTTGATGCCCAAAATTCCTAGAAAGGCGAAGAATTTTAATTTCGCTATGTCTACGGTGTAATTCTGATAGTATCTGATAGGAATTATCGCTACTACCATCATCTACAAAAATGACCTCGCATATACCATCAAGCTGATTGATGACTATGCTTAACTGTCGCCATAATTCAGGTAAGACTGCTTCTTCGTTGAAAATGGGAATGACGATAGAGTATTTAACTTGTCTGTTTTGAAAAGTTGCTGAAGACATAGATATGCTGTTGATTTAACATAAAAATTGTGTAAGTTTGATTGATGAAAAATAGCAGTATTATTTTTGAGCTAAATTCTGCAAGGATTATAGCAAGTAAAAAATCAAAAACTGCATAAATTAAAGTTACACAGAATTATAAAAGGTAGAATTAACTAGAAAAAGTGATGACTTTTTCTAGTCAGAGACGAGAAAACTACTTATACACTAGTAATGTAAATTGAAAACAGCTACCATTTTCGGGGGAACTTTCAACCCAAATCTGACCGTGGTGAACACAGACAATTTGATGACACATTGCTAAACCGATGCCGTAGCCTTCTTGATCGCGATCGCGCTGCAAACGAAAATTATCTTCAAATATTTGCTTCCTTGTCTCTGGAGGAATGCCAGGTCCAGTATCGCATATACTTACATGAACTTTTTGATTGGTACGATGCAAGACAGATAAAGATATTTGACCTCTTTCTGGAGTGTATTTAATAGCGTTATCCAAGAGGTTGCTAATCAGTTGTCGAATTAATTCTTCATCAGCATATACACAAGGAATATCTTGAGGAATATCTTTTTTTAAAATCATTGACTTTTCTAAAAGTCTAGAATCAAACTGAGCAATAACCTCTTGGCACAGTCGTTTGAGGTCTAAAGAGCTAGGATTTATATCTAGCTTGGCATTTATATTTTGAGAACTTTGCAGTAATTCGCTAATCATACTATTCATAATGCCAAACTGATTTTTGGCGTGTTTAAATAGTTTTTGCTTCAGATATTTGCGCTTTTGCGCCTCTAACTGTTCATTCTGCTCTGATAATTCCAAGGTTTCTACTGCCATTGAGGCTGCTGTTAGGGGTGTACGCAGGTCATGAGCTAATATGGCTAAAATTTGGTCTTTAAAACGCAGTTGAGCCACCAATTCTTCCTTGTCCTGCTTTAGAGCAAAAATTTCATCTCTTAGCTGAATTTGTTCTGCATAGTTAGCTTTTTGATTTGTGCCTTTAGAGATACTTTCTAGCAAGTTATTGCTACTATTAACCTTCAATTCCTCTTGAGTAGCTTGCCATTTTGGCCACCATTTCTCTAATTGCTCGATCAGGTTACCACCAGCTAAGGTTTGCCTTGGTGTAGGAGATATTTTTACTAGAGCAGGAGTAGCAACTAGCTTTAAATATTCGACTAGATGTGGCTGTTTTTCAATTTCAATTACATCCAGCTTAAAAAAGTACTCAGAGCTTAATTTTTCTAAGTAGGTCCTAATTTTCCGCACCTGCTTTTGTGAAGATGAGCGTTTATCTACGAACAATAATAGTTGAAGCGATAGTTCCTCAACGCTATTCTCCTGATGGTCAAAATATTGCTGATTAGATTGCAACACTAGATTACGAAAACCCAATACATATTATGAAAGCCTCTACTTTTATAGGTTAAAAAGACAACAGACATGATTGTTTTCTAACATTGATAAAATAGTAGTCATCTTAAGATTTTTGGTCTGCCAAAAAGCAATAATTACTCAGAAACTTCCACTACTAAAAAGCAGTCAATCTATAAGCTAAACTTTTTCTAAAGACACTATGTAAGATATCATAAAATTTACCCAGATTGCCTTAGTTCCCTAATTTAGGTCTTCGACAGCTTTAAGCTCTAAGCCTTAAGCTCTAGGCTGAAAATCAATGGTGAGTTACCGTTCATCATTAGCAAAAAATCGTTAATCGTCTAGCTAACGATTTAACGGTAGTCTTAAAGTCTAACGCTAAAAGTTTACAGCCTCTGAATAAAAAATTTTTAGAAACATTACATTATCATGGCTCTTGGTTACCTTGCTCTTGTCTTACACGCTCACTTACCTTTCGTTCGACATCCAGAAAGCGATTTTGTCTTGGAAGAAGAATGGTTGTTTGAAGCCATAACCGAAACCTATGTTCCCTTGCTTCAGGTATTTGAAAACTTGAAGCGAGATGGGGTCGATTTTAAAATGACTATGAGTATGACACCTCCTCTGGTGTCGATGTTACGAGACGAATTATTGCAAGACCGTTATGACGATCATCTCGCTCAACTCCAAGAATTGATTGACAAAGAAATTGAGCGTCATCAGCATAATGGTCATATGCTTTACTTGGCTGAATATTATGCTAATTCTTTTAGCCAAATACGCAAAACTTGGTTAAGTTGCGATCGCGATCTCATCAAGGCATTTAAACAGTTTCTCGATAGTGGCAACCTCGATATTATTACCTGTGGTGCTACTCACGGTTATCTTCCTTTGATGAAGATGTATCCTCAAGCCGTCTGGTCGCAAATCAAAGTGGCTTGCGAACATTATGAGGATAATTTTGGTCGTCCCCCAAAAGGAATCTGGCTACCAGAATGTGCTTATTATGAAGGTTTAGAAAGAATGCTTGCCGATGCTGGCTTGCGCTATTTTTTAACTGACGGACATGGTATTCTCTATGCTCGTCCTCGTCCTCGTCATGGCTCTTACGCTCCCATTTATACTGAAACGGGAGTAGCTGCTTTTGGTCGCGATCATGAATCTTCGCAACAGGTGTGGTCTTCCAAAGTAGGTTATCCAGGTGCAGTAGAATATCGCGAATTTTATAAAGATTTGGGTTGGGAAGCTGAATATGAGTATATTAAGCCTTATATCATGCCCAACGGTCAACGCAAAAATACGGGCATCAAATATCATAAAATCACTAGTCGCGATGGAGGATTATCCGAAAAAGGTCTTTATGATCCTTATTGGGCGAGAGAAAAAGCAGCCGAACACGCAGCTAACTTTATGTATAATCGGCAGCAACAAATTGGCAACCTGCACAGTATGCTGCAACGTCCACCGATTGTAGTATCTCCTTATGATGCTGAATTATTTGGTCACTGGTGGTATGAAGGCCCTCAGTTTATAGATTTTCTGTTTCGTAAGAGTTGGTACGATCAGAATACTTACAAAATGACTCACCTGTCTGAATATCTTCAGCAGCAACCAAATCAACAAGTTTGTCGCCCTTCTCAGTCTAGCTGGGGCTATAAAGGATTCCACGAGTATTGGTTAAATGAGACGAACGCCTGGGTTTATCCCCATCTTCACAAAGCAGCAGAAAGAATGATTCAGCTAGCCAATCGTGAACCTGCCGATGAATTGGAATGGCGCGCCTTAAATCAAGCTGCTAGAGAAGTGCTGTTGGCACAGTCTTCTGATTGGGCTTTTATTATGCGAACAGGGACGATGGTACCTTATGCTATTCGCAGAACGCGATCGCATTTACTTCGCTTTAATAAAATTTACGATGATATTTTGATTGGCAAAGTTGATTCTGGTTGGTTAGAAAAAGTCGAGAAAATTGATAATATTTTCCCCAACATAAATTATCGAACTTACAGAACAAGGTAATTGAATGAATAATTGACAATGGACAATTGATAATTGCTGAATCAAATTATTTACCGTAGATAAAATTAAAATTCCAATTCTCCCTGGCTAATATTACTTGCATCTAGTTCAGGGATGATTTTTTATCTGTGTTTTTTTTAGGTTTAGAGGGTGGAGTGAAACTGGCAATTAGCAATAATAATACTCCAAGATTGATTGCTACATCAGCGACATTAAATACGGGAAAGTTAATTAAACGAAAATCGATAAAATCGACTACATAACCAAATAAAAAGCGGTCAATACCATTGCCTACCGCCCCTGATAAAATAAATCCATAGCCCAATTGCTCAATCAAAGTTAGTCTTGGAGTATACCAAACAAAAATAACCAATAATAAGCTAACAATTAGCGAAATCCAGCGCAATATATCTACCTGTCCTGTAAAAAAGCTAAAAGCTGCTCCTGTATTAATTACGTAAGTCAGATGAAATACGCCTTCCCATAAGGGAATACTGTCGCGGACGTTGGTGAAATTCTGAACTACTAAATATTTAGTTATTTGGTCAAAAATTATACCCAAAATAGCAACTAGCCAAAAGCTGCGTTTTCGCCTGATAAATTTACTGCTCATAACATCTAAATATAAATAAAAACGGAACTGAGTTATAATTATTAAGAAACTTTGAGCTAACGATACAAAAGTCTATAGACCACCCATATGTCTCTTCCCATTCGCAACATTGCAATCATTGCCCACGTCGATCATGGTAAAACCACTCTCGTAGATGCATTACTTAAACAATCGGGAATTTTCCGCGAAGGGGAAGATGTACCAGATTGTGTCATGGACTCCAATGACCTCGAAAGAGAGCGAGGAATCACGATTCTGTCTAAAAATACCGCCGTTAGCTATAAAGATACCTTAATTAATATTGTTGACACTCCTGGACACGCTGACTTTGGTGGAGAAGTAGAACGAGTTTTGGGTATGGTTGATGGCTGTGTGCTAATCGTCGATGCCAACGAAGGACCAATGCCTCAAACTCGATTTGTACTCAAAAAAGCCTTAGAAAAAGGCTTGCGTCCTATTGTGGTGGTCAACAAAATCGATCGTCCTCGCGCTCATCCTGATGGTGCGGTAGATAAAGTATTCGATCTATTTGTAGAATTGGGTGCAGACGACGATCAGTGCGACTTTACTACTCTTTATGCTTCTGGATTGGAAGGTTATGTCAAAGAAACCCTCGAAGCAGAAGGGGTAGACATGGAGCCTTTATTTGAAGCGATTCTCAATCATGTTCCACCACCAGCAGGAGACACAGATAAGCCTTTACAGCTACAGGTTACTACTCTCGATTACTCTGATTATTTAGGTCGGATTGTGATTGGTAGAATTCATAACGGTGTCCTCAAAGCTGGACAACAAGCTGCGCTGATTAAAGAAGACGGCAAAATTGTTAAATCAAAAATTTCTAAGCTCATGGGCTTTAAAGGATTAGCCAGAGTGGAATTAGAGGAAGCTAGTGCTGGTAACATTGTTGCGGTGGCGGGTTTTGCTGATGCCAATATCGGCGAGACAATTACTTGTCCAAGTGAGCCACAAGCACTGCCTTTGATTAAGGTAGATGAACCAACTCTACAAATGACTTTCTTAGTCAACAATTCGCCTTTTGCAGGACAAGAAGGAACTTATGTAACTTCTAGACAAATTCGCGATCGCCTGATGCGAGAACTAGAAACTAACGTGGCTTTGCGTGTAGAAGATGGAGAATCAGCCGAACAATTTCTCGTATCGGGTAGAGGTGAACTACATTTAGGTATTTTAATTGAAACCATGCGCCGAGAGGGATATGAGTTTCAGGTATCTCAACCCCAGGTAATCTATCGCGAAATCAACGGTAAGCCTTGTGAGCCTTTTGAGTATCTGGTGTTAGATGTTCCCGAAGCTGCCGTTGGTAGCTGTATTGAACGTCTGGGACAGCGTAAAGGCGAGATGAAAGATATGCAGAATAGCAGCGGACGTACTCAGCTAGAGTTTGTTATTCCAGCCAGGGGTTTAATTGGTTTCCGTGGGGATTTCGTACGCATGACTCGTGGCGAAGGAATCATGAACCATAGTTTCTTAGAGTATCGCGACTTTTCTGGAGAATTAGAAACTCGCTACAATGGCGTAATTATTGCTTTTGAAGAAGGTGTGACAACATTTTACGCACTCAAAAACGCTGAAGATCGAGGAGTATTCTTTGTCACTCCTGGTACCAAAGTATACAAGGGCATGATTGTTGGTGAACATAATCGTTCTCAAGATTTAGACCTCAACGTCTGCAAAGCCAAGCAGCTAACTAACCACCGCGCAGCTAGCGGAGACGAACTAGTTCAGCTTCAATCACCTACAGAAATGAGTCTAGAACGGGCTTTAGAATATATTGGTTCAGATGAGCTAGTAGAAGTTACTCCCGAATCTATCCGTCTGCGTAAGTTGAAAACTAAAAAGCTGGCAAATAGGTAAGATTGCTAATTGAGATTTAGCTAATAAACCAAGAAACAGTTTTCAATAAATCAAGCCTAAATGTCTAATTGAATTGAAAAGGTAGCAAAATTAGCTGCCTTTTTTTGTGGGGAACGAGTATAAAATTTCCATCACTAATATAAAACTACGGTTTTCTATATGAACAGGGTTTAATTTAAATCTAGCTGATAAATTTCTCGTCGCGATAGAGAGGTTAGCTTTGCCAGATGACGACTAGCTTGCGATCGCGTCATTCCCTGATCTAATAGCTGCTGCAATTCCAGCTTTAGTTCAGCTTCTGAGATAATTAGATTAGTTTCGGCTGCACCTTTTAAAACTAAAGTATATTCTCCTTTGGGCTGACGTTTTGTGTATAAAGCGATCGCCTTAAAAATGCTTCCCCGCCAAAACTCTTCGTGTATTTTGGTTAATTCCCGCGCCAAGACAATTTCTCTTTCTGCGCCTACCGTCTTAGCTAAGTCGGTTAAAGTTTTAATAATTCGGTGAGGTGCTTCATAAAAAACTACGGTGCGAGTTTCGCTGCGTAATAATTCTAATCGAGCAATACGCTCTATTTCTTTCTGAGGTAAAAAGCCCTCAAAAACAAATTTGTCGGTGGGCAAACCAGATGCAGCCAAGGCACTGATAACGGCTGTGCCTCCAGGAATAG
The DNA here is from genome assembly GCA_965218645.1 of Waterburya sp. Taxonomy (GTDB): domain Bacteria; phylum Cyanobacteriota; class Cyanobacteriia; order Cyanobacteriales; family Xenococcaceae; genus Waterburya. The sequence continues at coordinate 1,205,560 of OZ244627.1, forward strand.
GAATAACGGTAATGTTGTGCGCGATCGCAACTTGCACTAACTGAACTCCAGGATCGGAAATACTCGGCATTCCTGCATCTGTAACTAAAGCAATACTTTCTCCCTGCTGTAGACGATTGATTAACTCTTGGATGCGAGAGTTATGATTATGTTCGTTGTAGCTTAGTTGAGGTGTCTTAATCTGTAGGTGCTGTAATAACTTGCCAGTACGGCGTGTATCTTCTGCTGCAATTAAATCAACTTCTGTCAGCGTGCGAATTGCCCGCAGGGTAATATCTTCTAAGTTGCCAATGGGAGTCCCCACCAAATAGAGCTTGCTCAATTCTAAATTATTTACCATCTTAATTTTATAGGTATTTACTGATGATACTAAGATTGGCTACATTCCCTTTGCGTAGAGTAGTTATCAAATATGTTAAAAATAATCGGTAATGAATAAGCGATCCCAGATTTTGCATGATACTAAAAACTGCAATTAAAGTAATTAAACAATATTTTTCCAAAAGCTAGCCAATTAATGACTCAATTAAACATATTTAATGAACCCATATCTACACCAAAGTCTAAACAAAAGATAGATGTTATTTCTTTATTTTCAGGTTGTGGAGGTATGGATTTAGGGTTTCATCAAGCGGGATTCAATATTCTTTGGGCAAACGATATCGACAAACAAGCTTGTGAGACATACGAGAAAAATATAGGCAGGCACATTTTTCATGGAGATATACAAAAGCTCGATTACTCTGTAATACCTGATGCAGACTTGATTTTAGGAGGTTTTCCTTGCCAAGATTTTTCCATGATATGGAAACGTGGCGGAATTAAAACCGAAAGAGGCAATCTATATCAAAGCTTTGTAGATATCGTTGCTTTGAAAGAACCACTAATGTTTATTGCTGAAAACGTTAAAGGTTTAATGACTGCCAATAAAGGCAAAGCTATTAAACAAATTGTTGAAGACTTTTCTTCAACGGGTCAGTATGGCTACACAACTACACCTCACTTAGTAAACTTTGCTGATTATGGAACGCCTCAGCTAAGAAAGCGAGTTTTAATTATTGGCGTTAGAAAAGACATAAAGCAAATTCTTGAAGTTCCTAGACCAACACATACTCTTGACAACTATGTTTCGTCCTCGCAAGCACTTTATGGCGTTGAAAAAGTAGAGCATAACAATCAGCATCAAAACATTCAGACTAGCACTGTTGAGAAACTAAAGCTTATTCCTGCTGGCGGTAACTTTACAGATATTCCCAAAGATTCACCTCACTATGTAAAGGGCATGATATCTCATGTTTATCGACGCTTACATCCAGATAAACCTTCTACAACAATTATCGCTGCTGGAGGAGGTGGTACTTGGGGCTACCACTATTCTGAACCTAGACCATTGACTAATCGCGAAAGAGCAAGACTTTTTGGCTATCCTGATAATTTTATTTTTGAGGGTACAATCACTGAGGTAAGAAGACAAATTGGCAATTCAGTTCCTCCTGTTGGCATATTATCTTTTGCACAAGCTATCAAGCCTTATTTAGAGACGGTTAAGGCAGAATTATGTTTACCAATTTAGCGGCATTTGGTGGTAATTTTTATAATGTACTCGATGTAGAGTTCAGAAAAGCTACAAACGTTACTATAGCCTCTGGTTACACATCGCTCGATATCATTAATACTTACACTTCAGATTTTATCAGAATTGCCAATTCTGGTGGTAGCTCACGCCTACTTTTAGGAATGGCGTTCTACGAAGGCTTGAGTCAGAAAAAATACGATGCTCTTATCCAGCTTAATTCTATACTTAAAAGCTATGGTAATGCTTCAGGCGTATATCTAACGAATGGCAGACGCTATCACGGAAAGGTTTACTATTTTGAGAGAAAATCGAAATCAAGCATATATGTAGGTTCTTCTAACTTTTCAACTAGCGGGACAAAAACTAACATTGAATGTACTCTACCTGTAATAATTCCCCAGCAAAAAGATGCAATCGTAAGTTTTCTAGAAGAATTATATTCACAAGAACATGCAATAAACATAGATAAAGCTGGCAACATCGTTTCAACTAAAAAGAAAAGTACTTTATCAACGATTCAAAATCAGTGGAATAGTCTATCAACATACGATCCTAGAACTATATCAAAAGATAATTTACCCAAATTTGTTTTTCCTTTATCGAGAGTAGTTGATAAACAACAGTCAAACTTAAATGTTTATTTTAGTAAGGGTCGATTGAATAGTAAGACGGGTATCATCACACCGCGCCCCTGGTATGAAATTGAATTAATAGCCGATAAGGATTAAATTCACAAGAGTATTATCCTCAGGGTGATTTTGAAGCATACACTGACGACGGCTACATCATACCCATGAGAACTCAAGGTGATAATAATAAGAATATTCGCTCTAAAAACAGCCTACAAATATTTGGTATATGGCTTAAGGGTAAGTTGGAAAGCTCTGGCTTTCTTAAGAAATACGAACCTGTTACCCAAGAAACCCTTACTGAGTATGGGAGAGATGAGCTTGTTTTTTACAAAATAGAAAACGGCAAATATTACTTAGAGTTTTAGCTGATTTAAGGATATTTGCGACTGCTTGAGATACCCGTGCCACAGATAAACCCGACACAATTTCCACGATAGTTACAATCCATAGATAAATCACTAGAGCTTGTTTGAGGGAGCGTCGGAAACCTGAGATAATAATTAGCGAGTATTAAGATATAAGAACCAAAGTTCTAGTAAAATCTTGCCAACTTAGATAAATATGTTATTTGCTTTTCAGTTTCAATCTCCTGGTCCGATTATTTTTGAAGTTGGACCAATTGTGATTCGTTGGTATGGCTTATTAATTGCTTCAGCGGTTTTAATTGGCGTTAGTTTATCACAATATTTAGCCAAACGTCGTGGGGTAAATCCAGATGCCCTAGCCGATTTGGCTATCTGGCTGGTTATTGGAGCTATCCCCTGTGCCAGAATTTATTATGTTTTATTTGAATGGCAAGAATATGCTCAACGCCCTGAAGATATTATCGCCATTTGGAAAGGTGGCATTGCGATTCATGGAGCTATAATTGGTGGTACGATAGCTACAATTCTTTTTGCTCGATTAAATCGTATTTCTTTTTGGCAATTACTAGACTTGATTGCACCATCTTTGATCTTAGGTCAGGCGATCGGACGGTGGGGTAATTTTTTCAATTCCGAAGCCTTTGGTAAACCTACAAATTTACCTTGGAAGCTCTATATTGCACCTCCCTATCGTCCTGTGGAGTTTTTTGATTCTGCATACTTTCATCCCACTTTTTTGTACGAATCTCTGTGGGATATTGGCGTTTTTATTCTTCTACTGTCATTATTTTTCTGGGGACTCAAAAATTATAATCGTCTCAAAACTGGTACTTTAGCAGCAGTATATTTGATTAGCTATAGCTTAGGGCGAGTTTGGATCGAATGGTTGCGTACTGACAGCTTAATGCTGGGTCCGTTCAAAATTGCTCAGGTAGTTAGCCTAAGCGCGATCGCTTTAGGATTATTGATTCTTGCCTGGCTTTATTGGTTTAAGCGTCCTTTACCTGATGTAGTAAGAGCTAACAGCCGTTCGCCCCTACACTGATTACCGATCAATTTCTACACAATCACAATTAAAATGACATTGACTCAATCGTCTCTCCAGCCTGCAGTTTATATTATTGGTGCAGGACCTGGAGATCCAGAATTATTAACTCTAAAAGCCTATAGAATTCTTGCTCAAGCAGACGTAATTCTTTATGCTGATTCCCTTGTGCCTAAGCAAATATTGCAGGATGTTCGTGCTGATGCAGAATTAATTCCTACAGGAAATAAAACCCTAGAGCAAATAATCCCCCTAGCCATTAAACGAGTAAAACAGGGTAAAGCAGTTGTTCGTCTGCATTCTGGCGATCTTACCTTGTATAGTGCGATCGGCGAACAAATGCAGGCTTTTACCGAAGCGGAGATTCCTTTTGAACTTATTCCTGGCATTAGTGCTTTTCAGGCTGCCGCTGCCAAACTTAGTACTGAATTAACTATTCCTGAACTGGTTCAGACAATTATCTTGACCAGAATTAGCGGCGAGGCTTCGTCTGTGCCTGAAGCAGAGGAACTAAGTTCTTTAGCTGCACACAAGGCTAGTTTATGTCTTTATCTAGCTGCTCGTCATATAGAGAAGGCACAAGCCAAGCTATTAAAACATTATCCTCAAGATACTCCTGTAGCAGTTTGTTACCGCGTTGGTTGGCAAGACGAACAGATTTGGGTAGTTCCTTTAACAGAGATGGCTGCGGTTACTCGTAAGAACAATCTTATTAGGACTACTCTGTATTTAATAAGTCCTGCTTTGCAATCAGTCGTAACTACTCGCTCTCGCCTATATCATCCTGAACATTCTCATCTATTTCGTCCAGCAGGTAAATTTTGTTTGTAAAATTAAGCTAATTGCGTATAGTGTCAAATATAAAGGTGTCATACTACGAAACTTGGGCGATATTTAAGAGCTTTATTATCGTTTCACTAAACTAACTTGGCAGTATAACACTTTGAAAACATTAGTAAAGTTAGGAAATTATCTCAGATGGCAAACACGGAACATTTGGCATTAATAAAAGAAGATGTATCAGTATGGAATAACTGGTATAAGAAAAATAAAAGGGTAGTTCCAGACTTGTCTAATGCCAATCTTAGTAATATTAACTTGAGCGGTATCGACCTTCACAAGGCAGACTTAAGATCTGCCAACTTTAGCAATACAGATCTGAGTAAGGCTCAACTAGACAATGCCAACTTGGAAGGAGCAAATCTTTTAAAAGCAAATTTACAAGATGCTAATCTAAAAGGCGCAGGTCTTGACTTTGTAATTTTTTCTCAAGCCAAAATAAATTCTAAAACTATAATTGCCGATAAAAACCGTTGTGTTTACGATATCGTCAACAATACAGCAGAGAATAAAAACTTTACAGGTGCTGATTTAAGCAATTCTAATTTATTTCGTGCTGATTTAAATAACGCCGATCTTAGCAATGCTAAATTAGTTAACGCTAATTTAAATAGTGCAAATCTTAGCAATGCTTATCTTTATCGAGCAGATTTGACTAAAGCCAATTTGCAAAATGCCGATTTAAAAAATGCTTATTTAAGTCAAGCTAACTTAACTAATGCTAATTTAGCTAAAGCATCATGTGGTGGTACATATTTAAAAGATGCAGAACTAAAGTTTGCTAATTTAAAGACAACCAAACTTAGTCACAAAACTATGATGGATCTCAAATGGTACTCAGTTTGGGAAATAGTTAATCGGGGTGCAGTTGGCAGAAATTTGAGCGGCATGGATCTTAGTCAGGCAAATCTGCAAGGAGTTAACTTCGAGAAAGCTAATTTAAGCAATGCTAAGTTAACTCAGGCGATTTTAAACAATAGCAATTTGACCAATGCTAATTTGACTAACACCGATCTTACAGGGGCAGATATTCGTAACGTTGACCTAGATAAGGCTAATCTGCAAAAAACAAAATCGAAGTCAGCAGTTGGTAGTCATGATAATCATTTATCTTCTACTAAAAGTTTTGACCAGTCCAATGTAATGGTTAAAGAAAAACCTATAGCTGAAACTAAAGCTCTAGATCAGCCTACAGCCAAATCTAATACGACTGGGCAGGCTTCAATTACAAACAGTCAGAAGAAAAGTAAAAATAGAAACATCATCAGCATCGTGTCATTAGGACTTATTGTTACTTTTGGGGCTGCCAGCTACTTATTTTTACAGCAAAGCCCTGATTTTTCTGGGCAATCTTGGCAACAAAAACTAGAACAATTAATTCCAGCAAACTAAAAGACGTTGCCGATTTTGGACATGAGATTAATAGTAATAAATCAATAGTAATACTGTTGGCGAGTCCAAGCTTTTGAACTACCTACACAAATTACTATATAGAAAAATATTAAATTAGTTTTCGCCTATAGAAATTAGCGAGAAAACTTTAAGCCAACATAGCCCATAATGCTATCTCTGCCAGGATTAGCTCCAAATAAGTCTGCATGGGAAATATGATACCAGCGCAATCCTAACATCAGCCTTCTTTCATGCTTGAGTTTAAAACTTACTCCACCTCCAGCTTGGGGGGTAAAGTTAAAGCTCGCTCCTTTACTGGGAACATCGCTAGTTGTACCTAGGACTCCCGCACCCGCATCAACATAAAGCGACCAATTGGGTTTACGAATAAAGTGCCATCGCATCAAAAGGGCTAGATTAAGTCCAAGAGCATCGTTATCTGGTTGATTGAAATAAATAGTATTTAATTCTAGATTGATGCTATGACCATTAAATAAAAATTTAGATATTCCTGCACCAACTAAGGCAAACCGAGCAGGATCGGGTTCTTTATTATCTAAGGTAGTTGCTACTGCACCCTGAATATACCAGTGTTTTTGTCCTTTAGTGCCAAAAGCAGCAGGGGAATCAGCTTGAAGCCGTTTAATTGGAGTCGAATCTGCCTGGGGCGATTGCGCTGTCGCGCAGCCTGCGGATCGCAAAATTAAAAACAGCACCGACAATGAAAGTATTATGCCATGATAAGTGTTATTTTTGTTTTCTGTAACTGCGGTTTTATGCCTCAAAAGTATTGATAACATTATTTAGTTCTTTAAATCACAGTTTATATTAGCTTTTTTTGATGATAAATGTCTTTTGAGAAGTATCAAAAAATCTTTGATCCATCTACGGTAATTTTATTAGTAATTATATTATTACTAGGATTTTGTTTTCGCTTTACCAATTTAGAAAGCAAAGTATTTTGGGTAGATGAGGTTTCTACCGCAGTTAGGGCTTCTGGCTACACTATTCCAGAGGTTACTAATGATTTAATCCAGCAGGGAATTGTCGATCGCAAGGCTTTGTTTTCTTATCAAAGATTAAGTCCTGATAAAACTTTTAGAGATAGTTTTAATGCTTTAACTAAAAGTCCAGAACACGCTCCGCTTTATTTTTTATTAATCAGAGTATGGATGCATTTATGGGGAGATTCCATATCTATTATACGGAGTTTTTCCGCTTGCATAAGCTTATTAGTTTTCCCAAGTTTGTACTGGCTATGTCAGGAATTATTTGGCAGACGGTTAGTTAGCTGGTTAGCTATTATGTTGATGAGCGTTTCACCTTTTTATGTAGCTTATGCTCAAGAAGCCCGCCCCTATAGCTTGTGGACGGTAGCTATATTATTAATGAGTGCGAGTTTTTTAAGGGCAATTAAACTCAATAATAAGCAATCATGGATACTATACAGCTTTAGTTTAATAATAGGTTTTTATACTTCCCTATTTTCTCTGTATGTAGCCTTTTTTCAAGGTATTTATTTGCTTACCTTATCTAAAAAGCGTTTGAAAGTCAGCAAAAACTATGTATTATTTTCTATTATTTCTCTCGTAGCTTTTATTCCCTGGATATTAATAATTATTAATAATATAAATTTATTACATAAAAATACTAGCTGGATGAGAGGCAATTTCAGCATACCCGATCTTATTGCTGTTTATATTGGTACAAATCTATTAATATTTGGCGATTTACCCATATCACAAGACTCTAATCCGATTCACACAGCAGGAGCTTTAATTACGATTACTATTTTTACTTTTGCTGCAATAAAAGTATCTTCAACCTGGAAAAAAAAGCCAGCTAAATTTGATTTGTGGTTAACTATTATTAGCAGTATATTATTACTGTCTAACTATATATATCTAGATTGGATAACTATAATTGGCGCATTAGTTGCTTTATGTATTTTGAGCTTATCTGTTTATTCTATATACTACTTGATAGTAAATACTAAACGCGATCGCTGGCTTTTTATAATTACTTTAATGCTTTCTCTACCAGTACCTTTGCTACTGACTGATATTATCAATCAAGGGCAAAGTTCAACTGCATCCAGATATTTAATTCCGTTACAGTTAGGAATTCTAATAGCAGTTGCATATACATTAGGTAGTAAAATTGTAGCTATTCAAAGACAAAAATTTTGGCAATTTGTGGCTGTAGCTTTTCTAACGTTGGGTATTTTTTCCTGCATACGTAACCTAACCCTGTCGCCATTTTATCAAAAAGGGCGAAATATTAATAATCCTGCGATCGCGCAAATAATAAATCAACATAATTCAGCTTTACTAGTTGCGGAATATAGTAGTACTATGGATGCTTTTTCTTTAGCCTATTCCTTATCTCCACAGGTTAAATATAAAGTCATAAATCAGGGAGAAAACTTAGATAAATACATTAAAAGCTTTAAAAACATATATGTCTTAAAGCCATCTTTACAGCTAAAGCAAAAATTAAAAGATAATACGCAGGTTAATTTTAATCAGGTATACAAACCTCATGTATTTAGTGCTGATGAATTTACCTTAGATCTTTGGGAAGTTAATTTTGCAGCTAATGCCATCAAGAGAAACAATCTATAGCTAAAAACAGTATTATTTAATTTACTCACAAATCCAACTACAGCAATTTAATGAAAATAGCAGTTATATGTTCCAGCTTTTTTCCTGTAATAGACGGTGTAACTATTGCCGTATTTAATAGGCTAAAGCAGCTTAGTATTTTAGGTCATCAAGTACTAGTATTTTGTCCAGACTATCAACCTATTAAGCATATTTATCCCGACTATCAAAAATATACTGGTGAGATATTTCCTAATGTGAAAGTAATTAATCTTACTAGCACAAAATCTATCGCTTTAGACTTTGAAAGAGATGTCACGATTAAATCCTATCAAAGAGTAGTTAAGGAATTAAAAGAGTTTCAGCCAGATATTATTCATGTTGATGAAGCAGAAAGATTAGGTTTTTGCTTTCTAAAACTACCTGGTGTGAAGTATGCTAGGCAAAACAATGTTCCCTGTATAGCCTGGTTTCATACCAACTATAGTGATTATTTTGGTGATTATTTTAAATTACCACTAGGTATTAACAAGTTAATCAAAATGGTGTTAGCCTCGATCTTTACCAAAATATATAATGCTTATGGTTTAACCTTGGTATCTAGTTCTATAACTAGACAAAAGCTTACTAAACAAGGTATCAAAAATATTTATTGTGCTGATTTACTTGGATACGAGCCAAAATATTTTGCTAATAGTAAAAATTTAAAATTTTTTAGCGAACAATACAGTATATATAATATAGAAAATAAAATAAAATTAATATTTTTGGGACGTTTGACTCCCGACAAAGGCTGGCATTTTACTTTAAAATCTCTGGCTGATTTATCGCCTGATATTATAAACAAGATTGCTATTATTATTGCTGGAGATGGCGCACTTAAAGATGAAATAGAAGCATCTTTAAAACAACTAACACCTAATGTCTATTTATTAGGTAGAAGCGCACCAAAAACTGTACCTATGCTGCTAACTAATAGCGATCTATTTATCACTAATTCCGAAAAAGAAACTAGAGGCTTGACCGTTATTGAGGCTGCCGCTGCGGGAATACCTGCGATCGCGCCACGAGCAGGAGGAGTTATAGATACCATTAAAGATGGGAAAACTGGCTTTCTATATCAATCACAGAATCAAGCGGATTTTTTGGATAAACTAAACTTGTTAATCTCTAATGTTGATTTGCGTCAATCAATGGGGATAAAAGCAAAAGAACTTGCTCAACAATGGACTTGGGAGCAAACTATTAATAATTTAGTTAAAATTTGGTCAGACGAAATTAATAAATCAAGTAGATAAATCGAAAAAGTACGATGCTCCCTGGTGAGCTTTGTTAAATTCAATCTGTAAAGACATAGATTCCATTTTAGAAAAAGTTCTGCTCAATTTTAGCCAGGACTTTTCTTATTTGCTGCTTTAGGGGAACACTAGCAATAATCATCGTCTTACAATCTATGAAAGCAAACTCATTTTTCTTTTATCTGCGCTCTCATAAGCCAGTAATTATTATTTCAACTGCGATCGCCATTTTGTTAATTGGATTAAATCAATGGCTGCAACACCAGGATAGAACTGCTAGGTTTGATCCCTGTAAAGACAAATATGTTTACCCAAGCTCAAATCAATGTCTTAGCCAGAATACAAATATAGCTCCCACAAAAAACATTGCCCCAGAAAACAAACATCCTCTTCAAGCCCCAGAAATAGCCGAGCCAATTTCTCCAGCAAAGGAGAAGGTTGAGCCTCCTTTAAAAGCAAACCCCAAGGTGCCTTCTGCCGTCCCAGCTACGTTTAAGACTACTCAAGCCTTTAAAGAATATAAACCTAAGTATACAATCGCTATTGCCGATCCTAGTAACTACGGCGATCGCTTTAGCACTGACGTTTATGGTCATCCTGTAAATAATTCAGCGATCGCCGTGCTGCATGAAACCGTTGGTTCGGCTATGAGTGCGATTAACACTTTTAGAACACCTCATAATGATATTAGGAAGCAAGTTAGTTACCATGCTTTAATTACTCTCGATGGCATTATTATTTATCTTGTCCCATCTGATAAAAGGGCTTTTGGGGCAGGAAACTCAGTATTTGAAAGTAGTCAGGAAATTGAAACAGTTAAGACTAATATTGATTTACCGCCATCGGTAAATAATTTTGCCTATCATATATCTTTTGAAACACCACTAGATGGACGCAAAAATCAGCGTAGCCATAGTGGTTATACAGATGCTCAATACAATGCCTTAGCTTGGCTATTATCCCTGAGCAACATTCCAGATAACCGTATTACTACCCACAAAAATGTAGATCGATCTGGTCAGAGATTTGACCCTAGAAGCTTTGATTTTGCTAAATTTTTTCAGATTTTACATACTTATCGTCAACCAAACCAAAGCAAAGTATCTACCCAAATTAAATGAAGAAAATGGTCAAGTAACTATAGTAGAGTAGAGGGTGCTGATTGGGAGTATCAAGATCGATCGCACCAGCATAGAACTAGAGTGTTTATTGGCGTTGGATGAGGAAGCCTATGCTAATTTAGAAGCAGTTTGATATGGTAGTTTACCATTCCCTTTTATTGATAGTAATAAAACTAAAAAGCGATTGGCTTTAGTATTAGGCGATCGCTTATCGTTTAGCTATCCTAGAGATGGTGCTTTTGAAGGAACAATAAATTGGCTAGCATAGATCGTAACTTATCAAAATAAATACAGAATTAGAACAGTGACTAAAACTAACTTAGATTTTCTTGCTCAAACAGACCCAGCCATTGCGGAAATTATCGATTTAGAATTAAAGCGTCAGCGATCGCACCTGGAGCTTATTGCGAGCGAAAACTTTACCTCTCCTGCAGTTTTGGCGGCACAGGGTTCAGTACTGACCAATAAGTACGCCGAAGGCTTACCAGGCAAACGCTACTATGGCGGTTGCGAGTTTATTGACCGTGCCGAACAGTTAGCCATAGACCGTGCCAAGCAGCTCTTTGGTGCAGCTATGGCAAATGTACAGCCTCACTCTGGCGCACAGGCAAATTTTGCCGTGTTTCTTACTTTACTAGAGCCTGGAGACACTATTATGGGTATGGACTTGTCCCACGGTGGACATCTAACCCACGGCTCACCTGTAAACTTCTCAGGAAAGTGGTTTAACGTCGTTCAGTATGGCGTAAACAAAGAAACAGAACAGCTAGACTTTGAGCAAATAAGAGAATTAGCTCTCAAAGAACGCCCTAAACTTATTATTTGTGGTTATTCGGCATATTCTCGCACTATAGATTTTGCTAAATTTAGAGAAATTGCTGATGAGATTGACGCTTACTTACTAGCAGATATTGCTCATATTGCTGGTTTGGTGGCTACAGGACATCACCCCAATCCTGTTCCTCATTGTGATGTAGTAACTACCACTACCCATAAAACCCTTAGAGGACCTAGAGGTGGTCTGATTTTGACTCGCGATCCTGAGTTAGGGAAAAAACTAAACAAATCAGTATTTCCTGGTACTCAAGGAGGTCCCTTAGAACACGCGATCGCTGCTAAAGCAGTGGCGTTTGGCGAGGCACTCAAGCCAGAGTTTAAAGAGTATTCCGCCCAAGTAATTGCCAATGCTCAAGCAATGGGAGAAGCTTTTAGAGCGAGAAACATCAAGCTAGTGTCTAATGGTACAGACAATCATTTACTTTTACTCGATCTACGTAGTATCGGCATGACAGGCAAAAAAGCAGATGCTTTAGTTAGTCAAATTAATATTACTGCCAACAAAAACACTGTTCCTTTCGATCCTGAATCTCCTTTTGTGACTAGTGGGCTACGTTTAGGTTCTCCCGCTATGACAACAAGAGGAATGGGGGAGACAGAATTCCAAGAGATTGCTAATATTGTCGCAGACAAATTACTCCGCCCCGAAAACGAGGCTACTCAAAGTGATTGTTTAAATCGGGTAGCAGCATTATGCGATCGCTTTCCTCTTTATCCTTATTTGGAGATTCCTGTACCTACCAAAATTAAAGGTTAAGAAAACGAAAGTATTGTTATAGTGTCATAGATGATCTCGATTGGGGTAATATAGTCGCTTACCCTGGTTATCCCGCGTAGACGGCTTGCCCTCGAATGGGGAGACGAATAGGGGAACTTGATGGGACGAATGAAGGATAAGTCACTTTGTTAATGAGGATAAACGCCTGGGATTTTCCTAAGCGAGGCAACTCCTAAACAGACGAAGTAATCTGTGACCATTGGTCATAATTGTGTTTGTCCTTACCTAAAGTCTACTTTGTACTCTTATTATTAGGTGTTCGAGAACTCCTATCAGATGCCTATGGAACTATATCATCTGATTGCTTTTCTGGTTTCTGTAACTTTTGTGTTATGGACTATACCCGACGTTAAGAATTTGGGTCTGAAGTTGGGCATAGTAGATCGACCAAATGCTAGAAAAATTCATAAAGACCCCGTTGTGCGCGTTGGCGGGGTTTCGATTTTCGCAGGAACAATGACTGCCTTACTAATTGTTTGGCTTTTGGGAGGATTTTCCGCCTTAGCTCCCCATAAGTTAAGTGAAATTAAGGTTGTTATTATTGGCAGCATTCTTTTCTTTGGGATTGGTTTTGCCGATGACCTATTCAATCTCACTCCTATTTCACGGCTGTTGATGCAAATTGCTGTGGCAACTGGCTGCTGGTATCTGGGAATTCGCATCGAATTTCTGTCTTTTCCCGTATACTCTTTAATCAAGATTTACTGGCTTAGTTTGCCCATTACCGTAGTTTGGTTAGTAGGCATGGCTAACGCGATCAACTGGATTGATGGCGTTGACGGTCTAGCAGCAGGAGTTTCAGGGATTGCTGCTTTTGTGATGCTGGTAGTAACCCTATTTATGAATCAGCCTGCTGCTGCCTTGGTTGCTGCTGCTTTGGCGGGAGGGGCTTTGGGTTTTTTGCGCTATAACTTCAATCCTGCTCAAATTTTTATGGGAGACGGGGGAGCGTATTTTATGGGCTTTACCCTAGCAGCAGTGGGCATAATTGGTTTGGTTAAAACCACTTTCATCACCGCTGTTGTCTTACCTTATCTAATTTTGGCAGTGCCTATTTTAGATGCGTCTGCGGTAATTCTTTCGCGAATTAGCAAAGGTAAGTCTCCTTTTGTTGCCGATAAAAGCCATTTTCATCACTGGTTACTCAAATCAGGCATCTCTCAACGTCAAACTGTTTTATTGATTTACACCCTGACTTTTTGGGTCGGTAGTTTGGCTCTAGGTTTTTCTAATATTCCTAGTGGCTGGGGCTACGCTATTGGTGCAACAATGTTATTAGTCTGGCAGGTTTGGCAAGTTTGGCAAGTTTGGCGATCGCGCCACAGCCATAAATAATAAATATAGGGTGGATAAAGGTAACGTGAGCGTCCAAAGAATTTGATTCTGAATCGTGCTGCCATCTATGGAGTTCATTGTGTTATCAATCTGGCTTTTGTTAAGGCGACCCGAAGGCTACGCGCAGCGTAATCGTCAGTTATTTAGCACTGTTAACGATCTTATTGGTAAGATGAATAGTCACCTGTCTACTATCAGTAAAGTTATCCGCAGTTATAGGAGTTTCTAAAAAAGTGATTCATCACATTTCCATCCCTGCTAAGAATCCACTTCATGTTGCTGGAGTATTGGCTGAATTATTTAAAGGTTATTGCGCTCCTTTTCCATCCCATCCAGACAGCTATGTAGCATTTGCTGGTGATGAGTTCGGAACTCTGGTTGAAGTTTATCCTCTTGGCACTGAAATGATTCCAGGAGAAGAGGATAAACCGATACAGTACCAAAAGCCCGATTCGATTAATCAATTTATTGCTACTCACGCTGCTATTTCCATCCCGCTCGATCGCTCGCAAATTGATTCTATTGCTACTCGTGAGAACTGGCGTTGCTTGCGTTGTAGTCGTGGGTACTTCGATGTAATTGAGTTTTGGATCGAAAATGCTGTGTTACTCGAACTAGCAACTCCAGAATTAGCGCAACAATACACTACCGCTTTAGCACCAGAGAAATTAGCCGAGTATTTTGATAGCGAAAATTCTTAGTCAGTTTTTGAATAAATAAAATTAATGAGCGCAGAAATTATTTGTATTGGTACAGAATTACTTTTAGGCGATATTCTTAATACCAACTGTCAGTATCTAGCTAAAGAGTTAGCCAGCTTGGGTATTCCCCATTACTATCAAACAGTAGTTGGTGATAATGTAGCTCGGATTCACCAAGTATTAGATATTGCGTGCGATCGCTCATCAATTTTAATTTTTACTGGTGGTTTAGGACCAACGCCAGATGATTTGACCAACGAGACAATTGCTAGCTTTTTTAATACTCCCCTCGTCGAAGATCGGGCGATAATTCAAGACATTACCAGCAAATTTGCTTCAGTGGGGCGAGAGATGACCCCCAGCAATCGCAAACAGGCATTAGTACCCCAGGGTGCAAAGACTTTACCTAACCCTACAGGAACGGCTCCAGGTATTATCTGGCAGCCAAAAGACGGCATTACCATTATGACTTTTCCTGGAGTTCCTTCAGAAATGCACCGAATGTGGCACGAAACTGCCGTACCCTTTTTGAAAAGTCAAGGTTGGGGTAAAGAAATGATTTATAGCAAAATGATGCGTTTTCGCGGTATTGGCGAGTCTGCGCTAGCAGAACAGGTAAACCATCTGTTTGAGTCTGATAACCCTACCGTTGCTCCCTATGCTGGTAAGGGAGAAGTTCGCCTACGAGTTTCAGCCAAAGCTGCTTCTCAAGCCCAAGCTCAGGCAATAATTGAGCCTGTGGCTACAGAAATAAAAAATATTGCTGGACTCAATTATTTTGGTAGTAATGGAGAAACTTTAGCTTCAGTAGTCGGGAAGCTATTACAGGCTGCCCAGCAGACTTTAAGCGTTGCCGAATCTTGTACAGGAGGAGGCTTAGGATCTATGCTAACAGAAACTCCTGGTAGCTCCAGCTATTTTTTAGGAGGAATAATTGCCTATGCTAACCAGATCAAAGAAGGTTTATTGAACGTCAATTCTCAAGATTTAGTTAAGTATGGGGCAGTGAGTGAAACTGTTGCCGAGCAAATGGCTTTAGGAGTTAAGCAACAGCTACATACCGACTGGGGTATTAGCATCACTGGTATAGCTGGACCTGGAGGCGATACAACCAATAAACCCGTAGGTTTAGTTTATATCGGTCTTGCCACTCCAGAAAATAAGACTATTATTCAAGAGTATAAGTTTGCCAAACAAAGAGGGCGCGAACTGACTCGTTACCTGAGTTCTTGTTCTGCCCTCGATTTATTGCGTAGAACTATGATTGAACCGCTTCGCGTTAATTAGTATTCTAAATCTACTAATTAATTAAAACTCTTTATCGCTTTGAGATAGAAGAGACTTAAACCCAAAAGCTTTGTTAAAAATTAAAATAAGCAAAAGCTACAGTTCAGCAAATTAAGTTAAATGAACCTTGCCATGTAAAAGGTTATTTAACTTGCTGAACATTGGCTCAACGTTTCAATCATTCAATGCCTTTAGCTGATATCAAATTTAGTTTTGCTGTAAAGCCAATCATAAATACGGTCTAGCTCTTCCAAGGTAACTAAACCATACTGCCATAAAATCATGGGGATAGGTGCGGGCTGCTCTTCTACAGCGCGTTGAACAATATTAATAGAATCGCTGGAAAGAGATAATTCTTCTTTTAAAAATTTAACAAAATTTGTGTACATGGCTGGTTTCATGGCTATTGATCTTTTATTTGAAGTTTTCAGATTGATTTGTAGATATAATGTATTGCTTAAATAGCAAAAATTAAGCTTAAGCTGCACTAAGTCTTAATTCTTACTATTGTTGAAAATAAATAAAATCTTGCCCATGTTTCAAATCACAGTCGCTTAAAACTTCAATTTTCTTAGCAATTAATTTCTGTACGGTTCAACAAGTGAAGAATTTCTATAATGACATATATTGGTCGGTCATATCACTTAATTTCAGCAAGTATAAAAAAGATAATATTTAATCCTCTTTTTACACTCTACCTATCGATAGAAATCTGGTCTGAAGTGATAAACTTGCCAGCAAAATTAATCGTTACTAAACAATATCTTCCAATACTGTTCGGTTAGTCTTTCAAGTTATTTCGTTCGTCCCCTAAATCCCCCAAGATTGGGGGACTTTAACGAATCTTACTCCTCCAAATTTGGGGGCTGGGGGGCTTAACCGAACGGTATTGCAATATCTCCTCGCCAACAATTAAGTTGCTCAATAGTAGCTTAATTGTTGGCGATCGCTCTATAATACTAGATTTACTTTAGATTTCGACTCAAGAATCTGATTTGCGAATCATTATTTTATCCCCTGCCTTGATTCCTAGCTCTTTGGCTCTTCCGCCTCTTAATTCAATTACTTTATTCACCAAAGCCCCAGATCCATATATAGGGCATGGTTCAGCTTTGCAAGGAGGTACATCAGCAGCAATGCTCACAATCTGGTTGCCATTTAAAAAAATCATATCTAAAGATATAGATACATTTTTCATCCAAAAGCTGGCTATGCGCTCTTGGGCAAAAGGAAATAACATTCCCCGATTAGCTGCTAAAGACTTGCGAAACATTAAGCCAATAGCCTGTTGCTCTGGAGTTTGGGCGACCTCTAATTGAATAGTTTTTCCTGCCATCTCAGCAGCAGCAGTAATTGGTAACATCTGTCCCTGTTGAATCTCCTCTGAAGCATTGGCTATAGTTTTTTGGGTATTAACCAAGGAAGAACAACCAGATAATAAAATCAAGAAGATAAGGCTAATTTTTAGTTTAATCATTTAAGGCTCTCGTAAAACATAACCAATACCTCTAACTGTTTGGATTAATCTTTTATGGTTTTGGCTTTCTATTTTAAGTCGTAAATAGCGAATATACACTTCGATAACGTTAGATTCTCCGCGATAATCGTATCCCCAAACGTTTTCAATTATTTCTTCTCTGGTCATCACCTGTTGAGGATTTGACATTAGATATTTGAGCAGCTCAAACTCTTTCATAGTTAAATCAATCAGCCGATCGTTTCTAACTACCTGACGAGTACTCAAATCCAAGACTAATTCTCCAAACCTCAACTGTTGGGAGCTATTAACTTCTGGCTGGAGATACAGATTAATCTGCTCTAACAGTTTGTCTCGTTGATAGGGTTTGAGCAAGTAATCATCTGCCCCAGCCTCTAAACAAGCTACTCTTTCAGCAACGGTTTCTTGTTCGACTAACATCAAGACAGGTATTCGCTCTTGGGTATTTCTTAATTGACGACACAAATCAAGACCCAGTTGTCCTGTAAAAACCTGGTCAAAAATGACCATAGCTGGTTTGTACTGACTCAGCTTTGACCATCCTTTTGTGACCTTTTCGACAAGGACAGCATAACCAACAGCTTGAATATCCTGACTAGCTGCGTGAGCAAAAGTACTGTCGGTAAGTAGGAGAATTAACGATGGATCTGTATTAGTGGTCATATGTTTACCATTCTAGGTTGAAAGAATCATCGGTAATTATTCAGCAGCTAGCAATATATTTTTCTCGCTGTTTGTTTAAAGGCACTATCAAATAACTGTAATCAAGCTTGTTCAAGGAAGCTCAACTGAAGTTGGTTTGGCAATATGGGGCAGTCCCCAGCCTAGCTTTTCTCTTAGGACACGGAAAAACTCAGGGGATTGGAGACGGATAAAACGAGCAGGATAAACTGATTTTTCAATTTGAATACGATCGTCAGGCAAAATATAGCATCCGCCGTTACCATCGACCACCATTACCATGCGATTAGCAGTGGCGGGGAATATTTTAACAGCTTCGCGATCGCTAAATACCAATGCTCTAGAAGCCAAAGAATGAGGGCAAATTGGCGCAAGCTGCAAGACAGGAACTTCAGGAGTGACTACAGGTCCTCCTGCACTCAAGGAATAGGCGGTAGAGCCTGTAGGAGTAGAAATTATAATGCCGTCTGCTGCTACATCTACTGGTGCGTGTTCACCAATTTGTATTTCAAAGTGGCACATACTAGTAAGTGGCTCTCGATGCAAAACCATCTCGTTAAGGCTTAATGCTTCCCATAATAAAGCATTATTACGAAACACTCTGACCGTGAGCATAGAACGCTCCTCTATCTTGTAGTCTTGAGCCAAAAGCTTATCCATGGCTTCGTCTAAATGACTAAGAAAGGTTTCGGTCAAAAAACCCATGTGACCAGTATTCACGGTCAGCAAGGGTATTCTACAGGGAGCAAGTTGCCTAAATGCCGACAAGACTGTGCCATCTCCACCTAAGACCACGGCAAATTTGACATCTCGAGCAAAGTTGGATGGGGTCAATTGTTCAATTTTGGTATGACAGACAGGACTCCCTGGAGTTGAATACTCCAGTATGCCTCCTACTCCTGTTGTCATACATACATCCCAGCCAGCAGCAGTGAGTTTTTCTTCTATTTCCGATGCAATTTTGCAAGCTACTGGCTTGATATCGTTATAAACAATGCCGGCTTTTGGCTTTGGCACAACTAACTATCCTGTGTAATAATCTGGTCGTAATTAAACAAAGCTATGGGCTAAAAATTAACGGTCGATAGCAAATTTACAATCACCATAAACTGAAATTGATAACCTTTAAATTTTATAAAATAAATTTGCAGCTAATAATAATCAATTCTTAAATTACTATTATCTAGCCTATCGTGGAGCAGTTAAAAATCATAGTCTAGTTTGCTTATCTTGGAGCTAACTCGTCAAGAGAATCTAAAGAGAGAATAAAAGTAAAATTTTTAGACAGTAAGCTAGCAGTCGTTATTTTTCAGCGATAAATGCGGTTAATATCCGAGGTACTCAATTTACTGGTTGGCAGATCTAGCAAGAGTTTTCCGCCTTTAATACCCAGAAGGCGATCGCTATATTGGGTTGCCAATTCTACCTGATGGAGATTGCAGATGACCGTTAGTCCTTCTTGAGTACACAGCGATCGCAATAAACTCAAAACAACGTGAGCCGTTTGGGGGTCAAGGCTAGCAATTGGTTCATCTGCTAAAATTAGACGTGCCTTTTGGGTTAAAGCACGAGCGATCGCAACACGCTGCTTTTGCCCTCCAGACAGGCGATCTGCGCGTTGAAATGCTACATCCAGTAATTGTACTCGCTCTAGAGCAGCCATTGCTTCATTTAACAAGCTGAGGGGAAAAACCCCCAGTAAACAACGCCATAAAGGCAAGTCCTGCAAGCGTCCCCCCAAGCAATTTTCTAAAGCACTGCGACGGCGCACTAGGTTAAATTGTTGTGCCACTGTAGAAATTTGGGTACGACTGTTACGCAATTCTTGGGAAGAACAATTGGTTAAATCCTGTCCTTGAAACCAGATGCTTCCTTGGTCGGGTCGCACTAGTTGAAGAATACAGCGCAGCAGCGTGGTTTTTCCCGCACCAGAAGAGCCGAGAATTGCTGTAAATGTATGGGGTTCGATCCTAAAGTTGATATCTTTGAGGGCGAATGTCTTGCCATAAGACTTTGTAAGATGTTCGACAGTAAGCATAATTTCTACAATCAAAAACAAGAAAACTAATAAAGCTTTGTGAAGTCAGAAGTTATCGCAGTCAACTTTATTTTGCTTCACCTACTTACCGCTTAATAAATGGGTTTAAAGCTTCGCCGTTCAAGGCGTAAAAGTGGCAAATAGCAAGTTCGGATCTTCCTTAATTGATATCTGCTAATTGCTAATTGCTACTTAAGAATCACTAATTTTTTCAGGGCGGAGAGAAGTCAGGCTAATCTTTTGCGCAGATAAGCACTGAGGGCATCAATTAAACTAACCATCGCTAAAATCAAAATCAAAATGGTAGCCAGACGGGGAAAGTCTAGTAGTTTCAAGCTAACTAGTAGTTCGTAACCAATACCTCCAGCCCCCACAATACCCAAAATTACCGAAGAACGAACGTTAAATTCCCACAGATATAAACTAATACTAATTAGTCCAGGCATTGCTTCAGGCAAGACAGCAAAGGCAAAGGTGCGGATGCGGTCAGTTCCTGTAGCTTCAATTGCTTCGATTGGTTCGGGGGTGATGGTTTCCAGGACTTCCCCATAGAGTTTTGCCATCGAACCAGTGGAGTGAAATGCTACTCCCAGTAAGCCAGCAAAAGGCCCTAAGCCGACAATGGAAACAAAGAACAGCGCGAAAATTGCCGTATCAATGCCTCGTAAGAGATTTAAAAAAAATCTCAGTGGAAGTGCTAATAACGGTAAGGGAGTAATATTTCTGGCAACCAGAATAGCTAAAGGAACTGCAACCATAATCGCTGCAACCGTACCAAGAATGGCGATCGCTAAAGTTTCCCAAGTAGCTACAAGAAAAAACGGGAATTCGGAGAAATCAGGAGGCCACATTCTTGTTAGCCAATCCCCTAGGCGAGGTAATCCTTGCCAGAATTTTTCAATAGAGACTTCGGTAGTTTGGATACTAGCGACTAGAACCGCTGAACCTAACAGTCCCCAAAATCCCCGTTGTAATAGATGCCACAGTCCGCCGCGTCTATTGTGTTCGGCTCGTAAAATGTTTTCGTAATTATGCCGGTAGGGCTTTTCGCCCATTGATGGCGTTCGTTCCGTCATTTTATTTTGCCCACCAACTTACCAGTTTCTCGAATTGGTTCATAATTACTGCCGTCGGATGCCACAAAACCCGTATAATTTTCTGGTAATAATTCTTTCGCCTGTTCTGGAGATAGGTTCACCAATGCCTGCTGTAGCTGAGTTTTGATCTTTTCTGGCAAACCGCCTCGAATCGCAATCGGATCATTGGGTAGAGGTTCAGATTGCCAAATAATCTTGAGTTTGGATTTATCAATCCGTCCTTCACTTGCCAACACATCTAGGTTGCGATCGTAATCTGAGGCAATATCCACCTGCCCACTAATGACGGCGATCGCTTGCGCTGCATGACTGGCTCCCTCACTATAGTCAAAAACTTTTTTGGGGTCGATACCACGATGCTTAAATTCGCCAGTAGGAATTAACCAACCAGAGGTGGATCCAACATCAGCAAGACTCAGCTTTAGCTTTGACCCAGCTTTACTTTGAGCAATTGCCTCGTCCAGGGTATCGAATGGAGCATCAGCGCGAGCCATTAAAACAGAATAGTAAGTAGGTTTGTCTTTGTACTTCACTGTGGCGATCGCCTGAATTGAAGGCTCATTATTATTGGCAAGCACATATCCCCACGGTCCTAACCAAGCTGCATCTAAGGTACGCGATCGCAAGGCTTCAGAAATTCCAATCCAGTCATCGGTAACCGTTACCTTAGCTGGAAGATTTACCTGTCGTGCTAGTTCCTTAAATAGAGGATCGAACTGCTTGCGGTTCTCATTAGGAGTTGGAAAATAGGGACCCACACCGAACTCCAACTGTTTTAAGTCTGCCACAGGTGCATTGGCTGCATTTTGGTTCGTCTCAACCTGTGGCTGACTGCTACAGGCAATGATAGTAATTAAGGTTAAAACTCCTAAAAGAATTGCCTTAAACCAGCGAGTATTAGTGATCATTAAATAAATGCTACTTAAAACTTAGTTTCTTTCTTAATAGAACGGTAATTTATCTAAATTATCATTCATATTATTGATTCAACATTGATATTAAATTTTAACAAAAGCTATTAGCTATTAGCTAAACGGGTCTAAGTCTCTTCTATCTCGTAAAGATAGAAGAGTTTTAATCAGATGAATTTAGACTGAATGTATAAGACAAAAATATTGAGGTTCTCAAGCCTAACTTTGCTGGACTTTAAGACTTAATTGGCTAGTGTTGCTAATGAGTTGAAAAATATACAAATTATAAATATAGTATCCGATTAAGTGATCGCAATTTCTTTTGCCTGATGAGAGAACCTGCCAACCTTGTTCTTTGAACCCTACTAGATCTTAGCCTTTATTTAATCCTTATTGTGTTTCGCCGTTGATGAACCAGGATCTAATTATTTAACCTGAATTCGGGATAAGCTGAATCTTCTGCTATTTTGTCAATTGAAAAACTATTTTTTCAGTTCAATTTAAGAATTAACGAGACACAGAAATTTATTAAAAGGCTTAAAGCTTATGGCTAGATGCGGTGAGTACACCTTTCTGGCTTTAAGCTACCCTAATCATCTAATTTTCCTAACCCGAACTCAGGTTATTTAGATAATCATCATAGCTATTTATAAAATAAACCCCTCAAAAACGAGGGGTTTACCTAAAACCAAATATAGTCCACATTAATAAGTGAGAATGATATTATCTTCACCTGCACAAATTTTCTGGCGTTTCTTACAGCGCGTTACCACGAGGTAATACTTCTTCAGGGAATTCAAAGTTTTGATGTGGTTGGTCTTGTGATGCCATCCATGCTCTTAGACCTTCGTTGAGCAAGATGTTTTTGGTGTAAAACGTTTCAAACTCAGGATCTTCTGCTGCTCTCAATTCTTGAGAGACGAAGTCATAAGCTCTTAAGTTCAAAGCAATACCGATGATGCCGATACTTGCCATCCATAGTCCAGTTACGGGTACGAATAACATAAAGAAGTGCAACCAACGTTTGTTGGAAAAGGCAATCCCGAATATCTGTGACCAGAATCGGTTGGCTGTGACCATACTATAGGTTTCTTCTGCTTGGGTCGGCTCAAAAGCTCTAAAGGTATCTGCTTCGCCACCGTCATCAAACAGGGTGTTTTCAACTGTTGCTCCATGAATCGCACAGAGTAATGCTCCACCCAGTACTCCCGCTACTCCCATCATGTGGAAGGGATTGAGGGTAAAGTTGTGGAATCCTTGAACAAACAGGATGAAACGGAAGATTCCCGCTACACCTAAGCTGGGTGCAAAGAACCAGCTAGATTGTCCTAAAGGATAGAGCAAGAATACTGAGACGAATACGGCGATGGGTCCCGAAAAAGCGATCGCGTTGTAAGGACGAATCCCGACTAGACGCGAAATCTCAAACTGACGCAGCATGAAGCCGATGAGGGCAAATGCTCCATGAAGTGCCACAAACGCCCACAGTCCACCGATTTGACACCAGCGGGTGAAGCTCCAGCCTGCTTCTGGTCCCCAAAGGAACAGCAGGGAGTGACCCATGCTGTCTGCTGGGGTTGATGCTGCTACGGTCAAGAAGTTGCATCCTTCAAGGTATGAGCTTGCTAAACCGTGGGTATACCAGCTTGTTACGAAAGTGGTGCAGGTCAGCCAGCCACCAATTGCCATGTAGGCACAGGGGAATAGTAAAATACCCGACCAGCCTACGAATACAAAGCGATCGCGTTTTAGCCAGTCATCAACTGCATCAAAGATGCCCTGTTGTGACGGCGCGCGTCCTACTGCTATTGTCATATAGATTAGATCTCCAAAACTATGCTTAATAAGATCGTTGGAATAATTACAATTTTTAATGACCTGACACGAAAATACATCAAGTCAATTGTGAGAAAAGTTAACTTTTCTTTACTTATATTACACATAATAAGATAAAGTAACTAAAATTTCCAGATCTAATCCCAAAAAAAAGTTAAAATTTTCTAAAGAATAGAGTGATAAATTTTGTTTCAACGTGGAGAATCCTTTGGGGAATCTTCTCTCATTTTTGCCTACCAAATTAAAGATGGGAATTTCTGGGAATTTAGACGATAATTTAACTGTTGCAATCTTTTTTTAAGCTCTATGTTCACTATTGATATTGTTTTACAAGACATTCCTTTACCTATTTCTGTACATCGCAAAGAGTCCGAAGCAGCAAACAGCCTTTATCAGGAGATCCTTGAGGTAATGCGTTCAGGTAGTTCGGATCTCGTCGAACTTACCTGTGATAAAGATGAGCAGAAAAAAGTAGCGGTCAAAGGTAATATGATCTGCGCTGTCAACATGAATAAAAAGTCTGGCGGTATGGCAGAAGGTCGAGTGCCTGGTTTCTTTGCTGCTACCGCCATTGGCGAATAATGACCTACCTTACTGAGCAAAGGTCGGACAAATCATCAGTTATTAAGGTTAACCACTTATGTTTTCGCTGGTCGCCAGAGGCAATAGTGCTAAATGATTGCTCCTTAGAAGTTCCTCAAGGAGAATTCTGGATGTTGCTGGGTAATAACGGTAGCGGAAAATCTACCTTATTAAGGCTTTTAGCAGGGTTGTTAATTCCTGATGCTGGCTCTATCGTCATGCCTTATAAGACAGGATTTGTTTTTCAAAACCCAGACCATCAGCTAGTTATGCCCACTGTTGGTGCAGATATTGCTTTTGGTTTGGTGAGTGAGAAATTGTCTATAGTTCAGGTCAAAGAAAGAGTTAGAGAAGCTCTAGATGCAGTCAATCTATTGGATTTACAAAGGCGACCAATTCACGCCCTCAGTGGGGGACAAAAACAAAGAATTGCGATCGCCGGTGCCCTTGCCCGTAACTGTGAAACCATTTTGTTTGACGAACCCACGGCTTTACTAGACCCTGATACCCAACTCGAATTAGTAGCTCAGGTCAAAAATTTGGTCAAGCAGCGCAATCTTACTGCTCTGTGGGTAACTCATCGCCTAGAAGAATTAGACTATTGTGACGGAGCTTTTCTGCTAGAGAGCGGAAAGGTGATGGAAAAAGGAGATCCTCAACGCCTTAAGGAAAAATTGCTGGCAACAGAAAGATAATAAATTGATGCTAATTTTATATTAATTATATTAGTTGCGTTTGTTGTGATAAATTTCTTTTAAAAGCCAAAAGTCGCCTTTGGTTTGCGTGTCATAGCGACTGAATCAAGAAGCTAAGAACAATAAAATTAATCGTCAAACAGTTTAAATCAGCAACGACATTCTATTTTGTTTAACTTTTTGTTAACAATTTTGCTTAGAATAGGATTTAGATCGACACCTACTCCCCTACAAAACCATTTACTACAATGTTACCTCACTCATACCAGGCGATACTACTCGTCGATGGTTACAATATCATCGGCGACTGGTCGGACTTAAAAAAAAGTCGCGATCGCCACGGTTTAGAAGCAGCTCGTTATGAATTAGTTGAATGCTTAATTAATTATACTGCTGCGGTTGCTTACCGCACTAAAATAGTTTTCGACGCTCACTATCAAGATACTCCCCGCAGTGTGGAAGATCATACTGCTGCTTTATCAGTTCATTACACAGCGTTTGCTGAAACTGCCGATACCTACATTGAAAAATTCTGCGCCACATTTGGCAGAAAAAAATATCAGCAAGAGTCTACTCGGTTAATTGTTGCCACGAGCGATCGCGCTCAACAGCTTACGGTAGTGGGATATGGTGCAGAATGTTTGTCCGCTCCCATGCTAGAAAAAGAAGTAAAACGAGCCGACTGCCAAATCAAAAGTAGAACCAAAAAACAGACCAAGAACAAACCTTCTGGTCGTTTTTTATTTAATACCCTCGATCCCGCAGCGCAAAAACGTCTCAGGCAAATGCAGCGAGGTATACAATAATCCTTTTTTTGTTTGAATGACTATTTTTTCAAAAAACATTGACAGCTATAACAATATTCGATATATTGGAAAACGTTGTCAGTTGCGCTGTGCAAAAGCAAGAAACAGCTCTAAGCCCCCATCGTCTAGTGGCCTAGGACACCTCCCTTTCACGGAGGCGACAGGGATTCAAATTCCCTTGGGGGTATCAAAAAAAAAAGATCAAAGAGTCAGGTTTATTAACTCGGCTCTTTTTTTTGTTTACTTCAGATGAGACTGCTTTTAACTTGAGTTAAAAAGGCTTCAATCACAGGTTTTCCAAACTCTCTCAAGGATTTGACGATGGTTTGTTCTGCTTTATCTGGAGTACCAGCATTAAAAGGCGGTAAAGGATCGTATTCTAGAAACAACTGAGTCATTTTTGCCGTATCTTCGTCCCAAAGTAAACTAACTAAAGTTAAGCCAAGGTTGTGTGCTACAAAATAGCTAAAATATTAATATATAATCACATTTGAACTTTGTATATGTTTTCTACAACAAGCTTTTTCTTCTATTCAAATTAGATTTAGCAACGCTGCTGAATAAGGCATTTTTGTTTTTCTTTGAGAGAATCGGACTTTAGGAACAAATAGATTTAATTCCACAAAGAATGAATAATGAGAAATAATGGCTAAAGTTTATAAATAGCTTTGGTATTAAGTAAAAAGTCACCTTTCCATCCTTAAAAGAATTCGAGCCAAAAATTATCAAAAAACGTATAAATACAGGGTACAGTCAGAGGACTGCTCTTTTAAATTTTCCTTTATATTTCCGCAATTTCGCGAATTTACGTTCCTGGGAGCGAGTAGTTATATTCGGGTAAATACCGATATGGCGAAATCTCACTGGGAGTAGAGCATGGCGTTTGAGCAGGAATTAGACATTTATTTGCGATCGCGTTTTACCCTAATGATCTTGGTCACGCCAGAAGAAGAACGGGCATTACAAAGCGTCAAACAGGTATGCGATAAAGCTCAACGTCCCTGTCTCAGTTGGGATGTAGCCGATGGATTTCAAGCAGTAACTAATTGGTCGGGTTCAATGCCCTCAGCCCGCGATCCTCTTTCAGCACTGGAACAGGTGGATAAAGCCGATGGTGATGGTTTATTTGTCCTCAAAGATTTCCATGACTGCTGGAGTAATCCCCAATTTAAGCGCAAACTCCGCAGCGTCGCCCAACGGCTCAAATTTAGTAAAAAGTCGATCTTGATTACTGCACCCTCAGCGAAGATTCCCGTGGAGTTAAAGGATGAAGCAGTCATAGTTGAATATCCCTTACCCAAAAATGATCAATTAGAAACCGTACTGCAAAGATTGACCCAAACCCCAGGAGTCAAGGTTAACCTGACTAAGTTAGGCAGAGAAAAACTGGTACAGGCAGCATTGGGTTTAACTTCGGCACAGGCACAAAGAGTATTTGCCAAGGCAATTGTCAGTAACGGAATATTAGATGACCGCGATATTAATTTAGTTACCGAAGAGAAGAAACAAATTATTCGCGAGAGTCAGGCGTTAGAGTTTTATGCCGTTCACGAGACACCAGCAGATGTGGGCGGTTTGGAAGTATTAAAGCAATGGTTGCGACTGCGGGAGCGTGCTTTTTCCCAGGAAGCCCGTAACTATGGCTTACCAGCCCCCAAAGGTATTGCCCTAATTGGGATTCCAGGGACGGGCAAAAGTCTCACGGCAAAAATGATTGGCGGTTTGTGGCAGTTGCCTTTACTCCGTTTGGATGTAGGTTCGTTATTTGGTTCTTTGGTTGGGGAATCAGAAGAAAGAACCCAAAAGGCATTACACTTAGCCGAAACCGTAGCCCCCTGTATCCTTTGGATTGATGAGATAGAAAAGGCTTTTGCCTTTGGTGGTAGTGATGGTGGGGTGAGTAAGCGGGTATTTGGGACGATTCTCACCTGGATGCAGGAGAAGACAGCACCCTGTTTTGTAGTCGCTACCGCTAATGATATTTCTAGTTTGCCTCCCGAATTACTGCGTAAAGGACGCTTTGATGAAATTTTCTTCCTTGACTTACCCACCGCAGCCGAGCGACAGGAGATCTTTGCCGTACATTTACGCAAGCGCAACCGCTTACCTCAAGATTTTGATGTGGCACGATTAGCCAGACAGTCTGAAGGATATGTGGGGGCGGAAATCGAACAGGCGATTATCGATGGGATGTATGTCGGATTTAATCAAGGGCGCGAGTTTACCACCAGCGACCTCGATCATGCCCTCAAGCGTCAAGTTCCCCTATCGGTTTCTCAGCAGGAAACTATTTCAGGGTTACGTAGGTGGTTGAAAGAAGGCAGGGCGCAGTCGGCATCTTTTGAGGAGATAAAAGAAGCAGAGCAACAGTTTGTCCCTTTACAGTTGGAAATTGGGAAGTAAGACTATGAAAGGTTTTCAAATCAATTATTTGGGATTAATATTTAAACTGTTGGGATTACTAATCGTTAATGTAATTCGAGTTTTAGAATCTATCCCAAGATTTTTTGGAGAATTTTTTGCCTCTTTTAGAGACTTCCGTTTGCATTTAGTAGATTGCGCTGGCCTAGGTCTGTTACTTTCTCCTGCTGCAATCATTATTTGGGATTTAGCTGCGTTGTCGGGTTTTTTAATCCCGTTAATTAGCTTTTTTTTATCATATGTATCATTTATTATTTTGTATTGTATTATACTATCATCTGATGAAAACATACCTACATTAGCAACAAGATTATATTTCCAAATACCTATAATAGGACATTTATTGCAAATAGAAGCAGTTCTGAAGCTACTCAAAGATGGTTCACCTCAATCATTAAAGTTATTGGTTAAATCATTCTCTAATTATCAAAATTACCAGACTTTAGCATTTGTTTTAAATTGGTTAGGACACATAGAAAAACAATCCTCCATAAATGCTATATGTAAAATTTGGGCTAATACCCGAAACAAGGATCTAGAAAAGTTATTATTCAAAGAAAAATGGGTGGCCTCCACTCCAGCAAATATTAAAGTATTAAGTGCTTTAAAGACAAAACAGCTAAAATTTATTACTAACGGCGGAGAAGAAATTATTGAGCCTTTGTTAAACGCGTTAAAAGATCGAGATTCTGATATTGCTAATCAGGCTAGTAAATGTGCGATTATATTAGACAAACCTGAATATCAAGAGTCTCTTTACCGTTTAGTCACAGAACAAAATCATCCGATTGCGCGTCAAGTTGTTGTTAATGGTCAATATCTTCCTAAAGATTCTATTCAGAAAGCATTATTTTATTTTATGACGGAACAGTGGGATAAATATGAAAGGTTAGATTTTGACCAAACTTTATTGAAGAAAGCTTACGAATTAGCAAATGAACTATTACGTAAACGTATAACAGAAAAGCTTAAGCAAAGAGGTCGTGTTGAGTGGCTAAAAATTATTAGTAGTGGAAGTCACGAGAAGGGATTAGAGGCAATGACCAATGCCGAATGGAAAACAACACTGACAGTTCTCAATAGCAACAAACAATGGGAGTCAATGTGGCAACTATCACAGAAAGCTCCTGTTGTTTGGAGTAAGCAGTTATTGCACAAGTTAAAGCAACAAGCATGGCTGCCTGAAGCGGAGCAGGAGCAGCTAGGTTTTGAAAAATTAATAGAGTTTGCACAAAATTGTTTAAATGAAAAACCACCACTAACAGGAGGACTGATGCGCTCTCAGGTAATCTGCCCTGAACATATTGGTTCTGCGCGCGTAGCCTTTAGCCCTGATAATCAATTTTTAGTTAGTTGGTCCGAAAAAGATGATAATACAATCAAAATATGGCAAATGCCTAATGGTCAACTTCTATCCACTTTATCCACCCCTAAACATACTGGCACTCGGTATGTGACCTTTAGCTCTGATGGTCAATTTCTTGCAAGCTGGTATTAAGATTCATCCGCGTACCTTTCAAGTGACATTAAAATATGGCAAATGCCTAATGGTCAACTTTTATCCACTTTATCCCCTGACCATACTGGCGTTCGGCGTGTGATCTTTAGCCCTAATGGTCAATTTTTTGCGAGCTGGTCCCGATATCGAAACTTTGGTTCACACTTCTTATCAAGTGACATCAAAATCTGGCAAGTACCTAATGGTCAACTTCTATCTACTTTACCCTCTAGACATAATGAAAATCTGCGCGTAGCCTTTAGCCCTGATAGTCAATTTTTAGTTAGCGGGTCTAAAATGACAGAACCACAAACTAACAATACAATCCAAATCTGGCAAATGCCTAATGGTCAACTTTTATCCACTTTATATCCTGAACGTACAAGCTTTTATACTCACACTCGGCGTGTGGTCTTTAGCCCTAATGGCCAATTTTTAGTTAGCTATAGAGACAAAACTATCAAAATCTGGCAAGTGCCTAATGGTCAACTTTTATCCACTTTATACCCTGGACATACTGGTGATCTGCGTGTGGCTTTTAGCCCTGATGGCCAGTTTCTAGTTAGCTGGTCCGAAAAAGATGATAAGACTATCAAAATTTGGCAAGTGCCTAATGGTCAACTTTTATCCACTTTATACCCTGGACATACTAGTGATCTGCGTGTGGCTTTTAGTGCTGACGGCCAGTTTCTAATTAGCTGGGATCATAAGAAAATTAAAGTATGGATATCAGATTTACCTCGTTTTAGTTGCCTACCTATTAAGCAATTATGTAAGGAAAATAGGAAATGGGTAAAAAAAACGTTAGAAAACGACAAAATTACACAAGAAGAAGAATACTGGCTCGAATTTATGCAGGCATTGATGGATTGGCATCAGCGATTTGATGTTCAGGTGGAAGATGCGCCCCAATTGGTTAGTACTGCTGAGTTTGATATTGAAATTGAGGGATAAAAAAATATATTTTCTAATTTAATTTCAGAATTTTAATATAGGAGAAAAAACAATGGATCGTCAAACAGTAATAGATTTAATAAAGCAAGTAATAAAAAATAGAATGCCAGCTTCTCAAATGGTTCAATGTAACCAAGCTGCCCGACAATATGGTCAACAACACGGAATCTCTGGTTTAGTAGAAGATTGGATTAAAGAAGGACGAGATGTGATGTCATCAGAAAAAGCATTAGAATGGGCAGACTCTTTACCTTAGTTTTTGTCTGCTATTTATAAGAGTAAAAATAGTATTGGTTCTGCCATTCTAAATTAAATCAAACAAATACTAACCAATATTATATTTTGCAAAAAATTAAATAATGCTGATTAAACTTCGTTGCTATAGTTCACAAGATTTAGAGAAAGTAAAAAAATGGAATCCATTATCTCTCAATCTAAATGGACAAAATATTAATGTTAATACTTCAAGATTTACTGGTAATCTGGAAAATTATGTGGTTATGTTTCAAGCAACAACTAAGCTAGATTTTCCAATTAAGTGGCTAGAAATAAAACAAAATCAAATACTTACGATTTTACTTACACATTACAAGCCACTGAGAAAAGTAGAACAAAATTTACCGCCTGGACAAAAGCTTGAAGAGTTACTACAACAGCATAATGCTTTACCTCAGCAGTATCAAAAATACATAATAAGTTTTCAACAAGAAATGCAAACGCTTAGTCAACACTTTAATCTCAATATAAATCAATGGGCAAATGATGCTGACTTAATTATTTGCTGTTATGGAGAGTTTATGGAATCGCAGTATCAGCACAAACACATTTTTCAGGGTCAGAGTTTAGGCAAGGTTTTTATCCATAATAATGATAGCAACATCATAGGAATACAAGGTCGTCCTTGCTATTAATTGATTGAATAAGATTAATCCTATTGATAAAAAATATATTAAAGTTTATCTACTGAAATATTTTAAATGTTAAATACCCTAAAAAAATGGTTTGGAAAGGCTTCAACTTCTCAACCTCAATCAGATGAAAAATTACTATCTCTAGAAAGAGAAATACAAAATCTACGATTAGAACTAACAGAACGCGACCAATTAATTGATAAACTCAAACAACAGCTAGAACAGCAACGCACTAGCGAAAACAATAACATTGACTCTGCGGTTCAAAACCAAATCGAACAATTGCTAACCGATACTGCTGCCCCTGTCACCCAACTACTCACCCAGGCGCATCTTTTAGAACAAGGTAAACCAGTACAGGCTAAAGATGTGTTGCTGGTAGCTAAACGTTTAATCCGCACTTTAGAAGATAACGGTTTAACTGTAGTTAGTTATGTTAGCGAAACTGTCTCCTTTGACTCTAATCTCCATGAACCCTTAAGTGCTAGCACTTCTATCACTCCAGGTACAGAGGTAGTGGTGAGATTTACAGGTGTTTCCTATCAGGGTAAGGTGATTCGTAAGGCGGGGGTGGAATTATCTACCTAACCACAGGTTTAAAATCAATGGTCATTCCCACTGCCTGAAGTACAGAGGTTAATGTTTCTAGAGTCGGATTTCCTTCTTCACTCAGTATTCGATATAAATGCTGGCGTGAAATATGAGCTTCATTTGCTACTGTTTGCATCGCTCCAGTTGCCTCGACTACATTTTTCAAAGCCAACAAAAAAGCTGCCTTGTTGCCATCAGCGAGAGTTTCGTCAAATGCTGCTTTTAAATACTGTGCTGCGTATTCACGATTAGCTAAGCGTTGGAGTAAATCTATTTGATAATCTTTAGTTGGCATGATTAAGTTTCTCCTTGTTCTTGTTGATATGCTTTCCAGAGACGACGGGCTATTTTAATGTCTTTCTTCTGAGTCTTCTTTAAACCACCGACAAGTAAAAGAACCATTTGATTACCCTCAAGTCCAAAATAAATTCGATAACCAGCCCCAAACTGAAACCGAAGCTCGAAAATTCCTCCTTCGAGACTTTTTCTGTCCCCAAAATTGCCCAGACGTACTCGGTCAAGTCGGACATCAATCCTAGCTTGTAAGTTTGAATCGAGCTTAATGAACCATTCATCGAAAGGACAGTCCCCTTCTGTTGTAACGTACTTTTTAATTTCCCATGGTCGGCTTTCCATGTAACGATCTTACTGTTATTTTGTCGCTTATATATGACAAAATCTAGGTAAAAAGTTAGTTTTATTCAATTACAGGGAACTCTAAAATTGAAGGCTTGTTAATTTAGAAAAAAATGCCAGGAAGATTAGCGATTGATTTTGGCACATCCAATACCGTAGTTGCTCTGTGGTCTGAAGCCCAGCAAACGGGGATTCCTTTCCATATCCCCGATTATGGTTCTTTCTACCAACATGACAACGAAAAAATCTCGGTCATTCCTTCTCAAATCCACTACGCTAACGATAAAAGAAGATGGCTGGGTCATCAGGTAGAACAGCAGAATCTGACTAAAAGCGATCGCACTTTTCGCTGGATGAAACGCTACATTTCCAACCGCAGCCCTGTAAAAAGGAAGATTGACGATAAGCAAATTTCTCACTTTGATGCGGGTCAAGATTTTCTCTCTACCGTATTGCTGTTTGCTGCCACAGAATTAAATATCGGTGATGAAGAAGTAGCCTTTACCGTACCCGTAGAATCTTATGAACATTACGAAAACTGGCTAACTAATGTTGCCGAAGCTGCTGGCATTAGACGCTTCCGCTTAATTGATGAACCCTCGGCTGCTGCTTTGGGTTACGGGGCGCATATCCAACCAGCAGATGTTTATCTGATCTTTGATTTTGGTGGCGGGACATTAGATGTGGCTGTAGTCCTCATTGAAGAATCAGAACAATCTCAAGGGGGTCGTCGCTGTCGGGTCTTGGGTAAAGCAGGAGTAGAAATTGGTGGTTCGACTATCGACCAGTGGTTATTTCAAGATGTACTTAAACAAATAGAACGGGATGATTATGACGAAGAAGTGCGTCAACTAAGCAGGGCTTTATTAGTAGAGTGCGAACGGGCTAAGGTCAGACTATCTAACTACGAACGGGCTGACGTTACGGTGATGAATCCCAATACAGGTGCAGTCTTATCGGCAGAGTTTACCCGTAGCAAGTTTGAAGATTTACTCGATGATAATGAAGCCTTTAGTCAAATAGATACAACCATCCGTCGCGCCCTCAATTCTGCCCGCGAACGAGGTTATCAAGAATCAGATATTAAAGCAGTATTACTAGTAGGTGGTAGCAGTCAAATTCCCTCCATCCAGCGTACCGTCAGACGCATCTTTGGCAAAGAAAGAGTAATGCTCAATCGTCCTTTCGATGCTGTAGCTAGAGGGGCAGCAGCGTTTGTAGCGGGAGTAGATTTTTACGACCACATCCAACACGATTATGCGATTCGCTTTCTCGACCGTCAGAAAGGCGATTACGATTACCGAGTGTTGGTTAAACAAGGTACGCCCTA
The DNA here is from genome assembly GCA_965218645.1 of Waterburya sp. Taxonomy (GTDB): domain Bacteria; phylum Cyanobacteriota; class Cyanobacteriia; order Cyanobacteriales; family Xenococcaceae; genus Waterburya. The sequence goes on from OZ244627.1 coordinate 1,239,855, forward strand.
TCCTACAGCAGAAACCCTAGCACGGTTAACAGTAAAAGCTTCCTATGATGGTCAAAGCCAATTGGGGTTGGCATTGTTTGAAATGGGAGAGAGCAGACAGCGCAGCAATAATGTTGCAGCAATGGAGTTAGTCTTTGACCCCTCTGGTGCAGCCCGTTTATCAGCGGTAACTGCTGAAGATGAAGACAATCGCCATCATTTCTGGATGAATGAAAGCAGTCCCACTTTTCTTAATGCCGAACCTCCAGCGAATCAGGGAGAATCCAGATTTCAGGTGGAATTCTCCATTGATGGCAACAAACGATTACTTATGACCTCGCGCGACTTGAAAACTCAAAAAGTAACCCATCGCGATTATCCAGTAGTTAAATTAACCTAAGTATCCAAAATCTCTATGTCCCACTTTACTACTATTAAAACCAAAATTGTCGAGCAAGAATATCTCAAACAAGCTCTATTTGAACTCGGTCATAACTACCAAGAGGGCAATGTAAACATTCGCGGTTATCAAGGTATTCAAACTCCTGTAGCCATCAAAATCCCTACCAAAAATACAGGCTACGATATCGGTTTTCGCCAGTCAAATAATGCCTACGAAATTGTTGCTGACTGGTGGGGAATCAAAGATCTTAAACAAGACCAGTTTCTACAGCAGGTTTCTCAACGCTATGCCTATCATGCAGCTAAAGCCAAATTAGAAGAACAAGGATTTTCTCTAGTTAGTGAAGAAACTCAACAAGGCGATCGCCTTCATTTAGTGTTACGACGTACAGTTTAGTAGAAGATATTTAACAATGGAACTTCAGGAAATTGATGTATTCATCGAGAAAGACGGACAGGTAAAGATTGAGATACGGGGAGTTAAAGGTATGTCCTGTCTCAATCTAACTAAAGATTTAGAAGCGGTTTTGGGCGATCGCATTGCTGAAAGAGAAATGACTCCAGAAGCAGATGAGGTAGGACAAGAACAGGTGCAACAGCAACAGTGGCACTGGAGGTAAGTCAATTAAATAAATAACTTTCTGATAAGCAGTGTAAATTACAGCAGCAACAAAATTAGAATTCCATCAAATAATTCTAAAATTTACAGGTATATTTTTTGTTCATTCAAACGTCCATTTGTGAGCGGGCATTTGTTTTTATTACTCTGTTTTTCTATCTTATATTTAATTGCAACCACTTACTTACAAATCACATCCATCTGCTCTCAAATTATTTTCTAAGTCGCTATCTTATAGCTATATTCTCCAGATCTATTTCTAATTCCTCGTTAACCAGAATTTAAAATTGCCAATTGGTAAAATTACTTTGATTGCCAAAAAATAATTAAATTACTTTGCTTTACTTTACCGCTTTATTGCTTTGCGTCTCTGCGCGAAACTTATATCAAACAGATTTTATACTTTTAGTTACGATCGCCTTCCAATCTCTACACATCCAAATGCGATCGCTTTACTGAGAATAATTCAACAAAACTATTTAACTCGCTACACTTAACTGACTCACTATATAACGCTAATATAATTAAGAACTCTTAAGCATTGTTAAGCACTGACTGTATGTCTTCCTCCAGCAACGGTACAAAACCCAACGGTAAAATTCAGCCAGAATCTTCAGCAGAAGATGTCATTCGTATCAAAGGTGCAAGACAACATAATCTTAAAAATATCAACTTAGAGTTACCTCGCAATAAGCTGATTGTCTTTACTGGAGTTTCAGGTTCGGGTAAATCTTCCTTGGCTTTTGATACTATTTTTGCCGAGGGACAAAGGCGATATGTGGAGTCTCTTAGTGCTTATGCCCGTCAGTTTTTAGGACAGCTAGACAAGCCCGATGTTGATGCCATTGAAGGGTTGAGTCCTGCAATTTCTATCGATCAAAAGTCTACCTCTCATAACCCTCGTTCGACTGTTGGCACAGTTACAGAGATATATGATTATTTAAGGTTGTTGTTTGGTAGGGCGGGTGAACCCCATTGTCCTAAATGCGATCGCTCGATTGTACCACAGACCATTGATGAGATGTGCGATCGCATCATGGAACTGCCCGATCAAACCAAGTTTATTATTCTTGCCCCCGTGGTGCGAAGTAATAAGGGTACACATAAGCAATTATTGTCTAGTTTGGCTTCTCAAGGCTTTGTACGGGTAAAAATAGATGGAGAAGTTCAGCAGCTTGACGATAAAATTAAACTAGATAAAAACTATAAGCATGACATCGAAGTAGTTATAGATCGTTTAATCAAAAAACCAGGAATCATTGAGCGTTTGGCAGATTCTTTAGGCACTTGTTTGCGTTTATCTGAGGGCATTGCCGAAATTGAGATTATTCCTGCTGCTGATGCTAAACAACCGTCGAAGATTGTCTTTTCAGAAAACTTTGCCTGTCCCGAACATGGTGCAGTAATAGAAGAACTATCCCCTCGCTTGTTTTCTTTTAATTCCCCCTATGGTGCTTGTCCTGACTGTCATGGTTTAGGCAGCCATAAGACTTTTGCCCCTGAATTGGTTGTTCCCGATCCTCATCAACCAGTATATAGTGCGATCGCGCCTTGGTCAGACAAAGATAATTCTTACTATCTCTCTCTCTTGCATGGAGTGGGACAGGCGTTTGGTTTTGAGATTCAGACTCAATGGTCAAAGCTGACAGAAAAACAGCAGGACGTTATTCTTTTTGGTGCAGCAGAATCAGTTTATTTCCAGTCTGATAGTCGCAACGGTCAGACCAAAGGCTATCATCGTCACTACTCAGGTGTGTTAAAAATGTTGCAGCGCAACTATCAAGAAACAAATTCTGATGCAATTAAGAGCAAGCTAGAACAGTATCTTGTTAATCAGCCTTGTGCAACCTGTGATGGTCAACGTCTCAAACCTGCATCTTTATCCGTCAGTTTAGGACAATACCGCATTAATGATTTGGCAGGTGTACCAATTCGAGAGTGTTTAGAGCGAGTAAACAATCTCAAACTTACGAATCGTCAAGCATTAATTGGCGAGTTGGCACTCAAAGAAATTAGATCCCGTCTTCAGTTTTTACTAGATGTGGGTTTAGACTACTTGACTCTAGATCGTGCAGCTATGACTCTTTCTGGGGGAGAAGCACAGCGAATTCGCTTAGCTACCCAAATCGGTGCGGGATTAACAGGAGTATTATATGTTCTAGATGAACCTAGTATTGGTTTACATCAACGAGACAACGACAAATTACTAGGAACACTAAAAAAACTCAGAGATTTGGGCAATACTCTCATCGTCGTTGAACATGATGAGGACACTATTCGCGCTGCGGATAGTATTGTGGATATTGGTCCTAAAGCAGGGGTACATGGTGGGAAAATTGTCTCACAGGGAGATTTAACTACCCTGTTAAATTCAGAGGCTTCTTTAACTGGGGCATATCTATCTGGTAAACGGGTGATTGCTACTCCTCAAGAGAGAAGAAGAGGTAAAGCAGTTGGCATTACCCTTAAAGACTGCCATCAAAATAATCTTCAGCATCTTGACGTAAATATTCCTTTAGGTAAATTTGTCTGCATCACTGGGGTATCAGGTTCGGGTAAATCTACCCTAGTTAATGAAATACTCCATCCCGCCCTAAAACATCATCTCAGTCGTAAAGTTCCTTTCCCCAAGCAACTAGGAGAAGTTGAAGGTTTACAGGCGATCGATAAAGTAATTACCATAGATCAATCTCCTATTGGTCGGACTCCTCGTTCTAACACTGCTACCTACACAGGGGTATTTGATGCCATTCGGATGATATTTGCCGAAACCATTGAAGCCAAAGCTAGAGGTTACAAAGCAGGGCGGTTTTCTTTTAACGTTAAAGGTGGACGCTGTGAAGCCTGTAGTGGACAAGGGGTAAACGTGATTGAGATGAATTTCTTACCCGATGTCTATGTACAGTGTGATGTCTGCAAAGGGGCAAGATATAACCGTGAAACTCTCCAAGCCAAGTATAAAAACTATTCTATCGCTGATGTCTTAGACATGACGGTGGAAGAAGCATCAGAAATCTTTAAAAATATTCCTCGTGCTGCTAATAGGCTGCAAACCCTAACGGATGTGGGCTTGGGCTATGTCAAACTCGGACAGCCAGCCCCCACTCTTTCGGGAGGAGAGGCACAAAGAGTTAAACTGGCTTCGGAGTTATCCCGTCGCGCTACTGGTAAAACTCTTTATTTGATCGATGAACCAACTACAGGCTTATCCTTTTATGATGTACATCATCTTTTAAACGTGCTGCAACGTCTTGTAGATAAAGGCAACTCCTTAATCGTCATTGAACATAACTTAGACGTTATCCGTTGTTCGGACTGGATTATCGATCTTGGTCCTGAAGGAGGAGATAAAGGCGGACAAATTATTGCCACAGGTACACCAGAACAAGTAGCCCAAAATAAAAACTCTTATACAGCAAAGTATTTAAAACAAGTTCTGCAAAGACATCCTGTTACTGCTGATTTAGGAGTTGAAAGATCTTAGACATAAGACATTCACAATCAAACGCTGCTATTGTCAGATCAATCCATCCTACAAATAATTAGGTTGACCTACTTACTCTGTACAAAATCCTATTTTGCTTCTAAAGGTTGCAGTATATTTTTAGGAATAACTCCATGAACACCCTTGACTATATCCACCACCTGAGAAACCTCATAATCAATAGCAGCACTACCAAACAGTAGAGCATCTTGCTTGGTCAAACCATATTCTTCATTCATAATTCGTAGAGATTCCCGCACGGCTTTTTTCATCGCCTCGTCCAAATCTTCATCTAGTCCAATTGCTAACCAAGCGTCGGCAGTTTCTCCCACTGGCGATTCTAGCTTTTTATTTTTATGAACAATCAATTGAAAGGTAGGAGTTAAAGAACACTCAATAGCTGTCAAGGCTACTTCTCCATTTCCTTGGGCGCAGTGAGGATCGCCAGAATAGAATAATGCACCAGGAACTTGTACTGGCAAATATAAACTCGAACCCGCAGTTAGACGTTTGATATCGATGTTACCACCATAGTTACCTGGCGGTACTGAGTTTACCGCTTCTTTAGCATCGGCTGGGGCTACTCCCATGATGCCCATAAAAGGCTCAAGAGGAAGATCGATATTTGGTCTTCCATTGGCAGGGCGAAAAAATCCTATGTTTTTTTCAGTATCGAGAGGAATAACCTTGGTATATATATCTGCATTGTTAAGGGGATATTCATCAGGTAAAGATCCTTTGCTATGACGGTTGGAAATCACGCCATAAGGGACGCGATAATCAATGTCAACGGTTTTTATTTCTAAAACATCCCCTGGTTCAGCACCTTTTATATAAATTGGACCAGTAATAACATGAGGTCCTGGCGCAGTTCTTTCTATTTGTTCTTTGACCGCTAGCTGATCTGGTAGAATGTCTGCTTCGGCAATCCCTGCCTTAGTAAAAAACTCGACCGTATCACCTTGGTCGGGTAAAATACCCTCATGAGATATGGTTTCAACGGTAACAACGTCTCCAGATTTTACCTGTAAAATTGGCTTACTATCAGATGTAAATAATTTTCCCCAAATTACATTTTCTGGTGTAGATTTGACCAGATGATCTGCTACCGTATCATCTTCTACAGATTGTGATTTGGCATCTGGTATGCCAACTAATGAAGCTAATCCAGTCAAGATAGCTACCAGTAAAGAATATCGATAACTAGAAGATAATTTGGCAGTTTTCATTTAAATTTTAGTCTTTTCACTTACGAAACTTGTATTTAGTTTGTAAGAAAACTGCGATCTCATTTGTGATCAAAGTTACCGATCTTGTTTATTTTGGGTTTTAGGCTTTTGTATAGCAGCGGAGAAATTTTGGTTGCTAAGCTCAGGTGATAAGATTGCTCAAGTCTTTAGAGGGATGACTTTTGCCAAATCGTTGGCGATCAAAATGGTATTGTCCGTAAACATTATCCGAGGAAATGCTTCAATTATTAATTAAACTTTTACTTCATTATCTTTATTACAAAACTGTTCCTCTTTCTCCTCAATTTTAATCCTCAAAAAGTGACAAAAGAGGGATACTTCTAATTCCAATCAGCAAGCACTATCTTGCCAATTGCACTGCCCTTTTCAATACGCTGATGAACATTTCTTAGATTTTTGGCATTAATTGGCTTAACTATATCGTTGCAGGTTGTAACAATTACACCAGCTTCGATAAGCTGACTAACTTTGTTAAGTAATTTACCTTGTTCTGCCATATCATCAGTCTGGTACATAGAACGGGTAAACATAAATTCCCAAATCAAACCTGCACTCTTATTTTTCAAGACATCCATTTCCAGTGGTTTTTTATTTTCAACAACCGAACAGATGATGCCCTGGGGTTTAATTGCTTGAGCGATCGCCTGCCAATGCCCATCAGTATCGTTTAAGCACAAAATATAATCCACAGTGTCATAGCCTAATTTCGCAATTTCGTCAGCCAGATTATGACGATGATTGGCGATCGCATTTGCGCCAAGTTTCTGACACCAGGCGATCGTTTCTGGACGTGAAGCAGTGGCAATGACGTTCAGCTTGGCTAATTTTTTGGCTAGCTGAATGGCAATAGAACCTACACCTCCAGCACCATTAATGATTAAGATTGATTTGCCTGTATCTGCACCATTTTTGCTGATGTTTAACCTTTCAAACAGAGCTTCCCAAGCAGTAATACTGGTCAATGGTAAAGCTGCTGAAGCTGCAAACTCTAAATTCTTTGGTTTATAGCCAACAATCCGCTCATCCACCAACTGAAAATTACTGTTGCTGCCAGGACGGGTAATATCCCCTGCATAATAGACCTGATCACCAGGTTTGAACTTGGTTACTTTTTCTCCTATTGTCGCTACTATACCTGCTGCATCCCAACCAAGAATTCGAGGCTGGTCTTCGACTTTATTTTTTGGACTGCGAACTTTAGTATCAACAGGGTTAACTGAAATCGCTTTGACTTCTACAAGTAAGTCATATTCCCAAGCTACAGGTCGATCGATTTCAACATCTCGCAGGCTACGATCGTCTTCAATCGGTAAGTATTGGGTTAAACCAACTGCTTTCATAATTTTTGCCTCAAAAGCTAAATTGTTAAGACTGTACGAGATAATCAATAATCAGTAGACTTGTTGCACAAATCGTTATCAACTACTTTACCAAGAGGTAAAAGGGGAAAGGAGACAGCGGTGCGACCCCGCGTCGGCGACAGACGCAAGGGAACGCGCACCAAGACAGGGAAAAAGTATTAACCTATTATTTATGCAAGAGGTCTAGTAATTAATTATTTGTCAGCTTGAGATTAATTATAGATAAACCTAAAATACTTAAAAACAAGACTAAACCAATTGTATTAGCGTAGCTGATATCATAGTCATATCCAAATGCCTTGTCGTATAAATAGTAAACTACGGTTTTGGAGCTATTTCCTGGACCACCTTTGGTCATAACATAGATTTCTTCAAATACCTTGGTGGCTGAAATTGCTGAGATTACTGCTACTAAGAATAAATAGGGACGCATCAAAGGAATCGTAATATCTAAATGCTTTTTCCAGCTATCTGAGCCGTCGATCGCTGCTGCTTCATATAATTCGCTTGAAATTGACTGTAATCCAGCCAAATAAATCACCATGTAGTAACCTAGTCCTTTCCAAATAGTTACTACCATAACGCTCCAGAGGGCTAATTTGGGATCGGTTAGCCAAGGAATACCTTCTTGCAAGCCTAGCTGCTGAAGAAACTGATTGAGCAATCCATTTTGCGTATAAAGAGCTTTCCAAGCGATTCCAGCAACAATCATCGAAATTACCACAGGAGCATAAAAAGCAGTGCGAAACCAATTTATGCCTCGCAATTTTTGATTGACGAGAATTGCCAACCCCAATGGTGCAATTACCAAAATTGGGACTACTCCTACTAAATATAGCAATGTATTAATAGCGATTTGCCAAAATACTTTGTCTTGCAACAGTTTGCGAAAATTAGCTAAACCAATCCACTCAGGAAATTGAGTCAGATCGTACATCTGAGTAAAGCTGAGGGCAAAGGCTAATAGGGCTGGCAAAAATACCGTTAATCCTAGTAAAGCGATCGCCGGTAACAAAAACAAGTATGGAGTTAGCTTTTGTTGCTTAATCAGTGATTTTTGCAGGTTCATAGATCGCTCGCTAGTCATTCCCAATAGAAACCAGACAAATATTATAAGCTGTGAATCTTCAAAAGATAAAAATTAACTTGAAAGAAGTTAGTTTACCGCCGACAACCTCTTGGCAATGGGCATCCGCCAGCCAGTACCGAAGGCGCGATCGGTAATCTTGATTCCTGGAGGGGCTTGACGGCGTTTAAACTCTGCACGGGTAATTAATTTCATTACTTTGGCTACCGTTTCTGTGTCGTGTCCAGCTTTAACTATGTCTGAGGATGATTGATGCTGGCAAACAATGCGCTCAAGTATATCGTCTAGTATCTCATAAGGTGGCAAAGAATCAGAGTCTTTTTGTTCTGGCTTTAGTTCGGCACTAGGAGGTTTAGTGATAATATTGACGGGGATTACTTCGCAATCGCGATTGAGCCAGCGACACAGTTCAAATACCCGTGTTTTTGGCACATCAGCAATTACCGCCAAGCCTCCATTCATATCCCCATAAAGAGTGCAGTAACCGACAGCCATTTCTGACTTGTTACCCGTAGAAAGTAGCAAATAACCAAACTTATTAGCGATCGCCATTAGCAAATTACCCCGTATCCGCGACTGGATATTTTCTTCGGCAATGCCAAATTCTGTCCCCGCAAACAAAGGATCGAGAATAGTATCATAAGCGTCCATCCCTGGCTTAATGGCTAACTGCTGGCTTTTTATCTCCAAACTATTAACCAAATCCATCGCATCGCTAAGGGAATGATCTGAACTATAGGGAGACGGCATTAGTACCCCGAACACATTTTCTGCACCTAAAGCCGAAGAAGCGATCGCAGCTACTAAAGCTGAATCTATACCCCCACTCAAGCCTAAAACAGCCTGACTAAAACCACATTTCCTGGCATAATCTTTGACTCCCAACACCAACGCGGAAAATATCTCTTCATTACTATTTCTGTCACCCAGTCTCCCAGTCACCCAGTCTCCCTTAGAAGAAGACAGCAACCGATCCAACTTCACTACCACCAAGTCTGTATCAAAACTTTGAGCATGACTGACTAATTCCCCTGCACGATTAAACACCACGCTATTACCATCAAAAATCAGATCGTCATTACCCCCAACCTGATTGGCATACAAAATAGGCTTCTGATAGGCTTTAGCTGCATGATGTAGCATCGCTTCTCTTAACTTCTGTTTACCAACGCTATAGGGAGAAGCTGACAGGTTAACAATTACATCTACCCCTAACTGTGCTAACTCTTCAATGGGATTAACTTCATAGCTGCGTTTCCCCCAAAACTGTTCATCATTCCACAGGTCTTCACAGATGCTCACGCCAACCTTTAGATCGTCCAAGGTAAAATAATTGGCTTCATATCCAGGTTCAAAATAACGATCTTCATCAAACACATCATAGGTAGGCAACAAACGCTTATGAAAAATCTGCTTTATTTCTCCCTCAGCCAATAAAGCCATGCTGTTGTATAAAGGTTTTTGTCCTTTGGAGTCTGCATGAGGATTTGTTTCTACAGTGCCAACCAAGACAGCAATCTCATCTGGTAATTTCGTGGCGATCGCCTTTAACTCCTGCGCCATCAACTCCACAAAGCCAGAATAAAGCAACAAGTCTCTAGGTGGATAGCCACACAGAGATAATTCAGGGGTAAGTAACAAACGCACGTTTTGTTTAGCTGCGGTATCAGCAGCAGTAATTATTTGTTGGGCGTTATTGGTTATATCGCCGATGGTGGGGTTGAGTTGTGCGATCGCTATTTTCATTGATTTTGTTAATTAGACCTGCATGAAGATATATTGTCAATTGTTGATGTTTGATTGTTGGATCTGCTAACTTTAAATAACAGGGCGATCGCTAAAGAATTAATCGCTACTAATCTTGTTGCTGGTGTCAAAGCTGCTTAAGAGAAAATAAATCCCGAATAAAGATTTTCGCTAATATTATCCTAATTCTAATTCTAGTGGCATAACCTAGTAAGCAATGTCTTCAAAATCATAGTTATACTAAATCCGATTGGAAAAAGTATCTTAAACATTAAGTTTGTAGTTAGTCGTTTGTAGTCTTTTTTGACTACCTACTACTAGTCCGTCAAAATTGTTTTGAGGAGTAATTAGGGTACTGGGGTATTTAGGGTGTTTGAAGTTTCTTCTCCATCTTCACCACCTCTCTATCTTCCCTACCTCTCCATCTCCTCTACCTGCAATATTTCCATCAATTCAAAGTTGAGGAGTAATCTGTGACTCACATCCGTTTGATCGAGAGTATAGTCATGTATCATCAGATCTGGTTAACAGTTTCATACATTCCTCCTGCTTCAGTAGGGACTCAGATTATAGTGGCAGTGATAGTAGGATTACTAATTGCTTTTACCGTTCAGTTTTTGCTAACTAATTTGGGATTGGCATTAGGTATCTCGCTGCTTAAATATCTACCTCAAGCTTCATCAAAACAAGCCACCGAATCCTCTGAGTCCGAAAGTGGTGGAATCGACGTTAACATCAGTTTTTTTGCAGGATTGGGAATCTTACTTACCCTCAACTCAGTCTTATTTATTGCTTGTTTTTTAGCCGTCAGGTTTAGTACTGCTAGAGATCCTATTTCGGGAGCAACTTTAGGGATTATTATTTGCTCAATTTACTTCCTGATTTTAATTTGGGCGAGCTACAGTGCCATAGGTTCGGTTACGGGTTGGGTATTTGGTTCGGTAGGGACAAAGTTGCGTCAACTAATTAAAGCGATCGCGCTGGCGATTCCAGGAACAAAATCAGCAACTTCAGACCTTTTGACTGAAGCAGCAGCATCAGACCTGATTCATCAAGAACTAAAGGCTGCTTTGGGTGAATTTGACCTGCAACAGAGCATTGATGATTATCTAAAGACAATACCTTCGCCTCAGCTAGATTTGAGCGTAGTTGGTCAGGGATTTAGCGATTTACTCAGCAAATTGAACCTAGAATCTTTTGCCGATGCCAACTTGTTAAATAAAATAGATCGACAAACTTTTATTGCTTTAATAGATGAACGTACAAATCTTCCTAAGCCAGTTGTTGAGCAAATTGTCGATCGATTAGATGAGGTTTGGCAACAAGCCGTAGCTAGGGATGAAAAGCAAGATTTGAATGGAAAGTTGCTGCAATTTCTTCAGTCGGTCAATCCCGAAGAACTGCAATTTGAGCAGCTAGCCAAAAGCTTAGAAGAGATAGTAGGCAAAGAATCTCAGGATAATTCAGCCGATTCAGATCGGCGATCGCCTGAAGTAGATGAAGTGCCTGAAGTAAATGAAGTCGCCATAGACGATAATCCTAGTTCAATCGTTAAAAGCTGGAATACTCTAGACTGGAGAGCAATTAAAAATGCACTACTCAACAGAGTCGATCTTTCAGAAGTAGAGTTGGAAGATGTTTGGCATAGCCTGCAATCTCTGTATCAGAAAATTAATTCATCAGAATTAGGGTCGAAGCAGTCTTTTAATATTATTAGAAACGATGTAGAAGACTTTCTATGGCACGCCTCACCCTGGTATTTGAATTGTGAAAAAGGTTGGCAAGAATTTAAGGAGGTAATTTACGATCCTCAAGCAGATTCAGCACAGGTTCGCTCTCAATTGGAACAGGTTCAGCCACAAGATTTTAGCGAAATTCTCCAGCAACGAGATGACTTAGATGCAGCAAGGATCGATGAAATTGTCGAACACCTAGAAGCATCAAGGCAAGAGGTTTTGGCTTTAATCGAGCAGACAGAATTATCAGAACGAAAGCAGGAATTAAGCCAACTTCTCAAAAACTACTTACAACAAGCAGAACTAACCGAACTGCATGAGGATAATTTACCATCCAAGCTCGAACAGCTACTAACTAAATCGGGAGTAACTATAGAAGTATTAACTCAGTTTTTAGATGATTGGCAGCAGCTAGATTGGCACACCTGGTTACAGCAAAGACAAGATTTAGAGCCAACGAAGCTCAAGCAAACTACAGAACAGTTGACTATAATAGGCGATCGCTTACTTGAAAAAGTAAAAGATCGGCAAATTCAAATTGCCTCAACTGCCAAGGAGTTACAGCACAAACTAGAAACATATCTGCGTTACACTAATTTAGACCATTTAACCCCAGCCAAGATCGATGCCAAGTTAGACCAACTCTGGCAATCAGCGCAGCAGCAGTTGCCAAATATAGACCGCTCTGAGTTGACCAAGATACTAGAAAAACGTAAAGGAATAGATGCAGATCTGGTTGAGGCTGTCACTACTCAAATAGAAACCAAATGGCAAAAGTCAAACGACTCTATAATTCCAGAAATTTCCCAGCTACAAACAAAATCTACAGAATTAAGTGAAAATTTAATCAATTATTTATATCAGGCAATCGAACAAAACTCAACTCTGGCAGAAATTGAAGCAGATTTACTACCACAATTAAACCTCGATCGCGAGCAAACAAAGACTTTAGTAAATCAGCAACTGGCTCAATTAAACTGGCAAGAGATTGAAGCAAAGCTCAAACAAGCTCAAAAATATAGCGAAACAAAAATCCAAACGACAATTAAACAGGCACGAGAAACAACTCGTAAGCTGATAAAAACTCCAAGACGCTGGGCAACTCGCACTACTGGACAAGCTAAAAATGCAGTTGATGAACTGGTAGATTTTTTTAGCCACAGTAATAAAGTCGAATTTACTTCAGAACACCTCGAACACAAGCTTAAAAGCATTTTCAATCGCTCAAAAACACAGTTCGATTCAGAGCTTGATTCTGCTGTCGCTGGTGGCGATCGCCTGATCGAATCAATGGCAAGTGTTACCAAGTCTCTTTCTGAGCGACAGGATCTTACTGCCGTTGAAATAGAACAAATCAGCGATCGCTTTGTAGCCATCACTCAGCAACTATCCCAAGAGATTAGAACCGAGCAAGAGCAAACTAACGAGCTTATTGAAGATCTACAAAATCGCCTTGGCGAATATCTCAGTTCACTCGATTTATTTCATCTTGATTATGAAAGCATTAAAGATAGCCTGGCTAATTTTGACTTTCAATCTTTGAGTGATTCGTGGCAAAAAACAATAGCAGAAATACCTTTAGAAGAATTAGGCGATCGCTTAGAACAATTAAGCCGCGAAACTCTATCAACAATTACTGACGCTAATGAGCTATTTCACGACTCAACTTGGCAGCAAATTCAAGGAATACAAGATTATGTCGCCCAGCAAATTGAAACCGTTAAAATGACGGTTGACGAACGGTCTCAAAATCTCAAACAACAAACCTTACAGCAAGTAGAGGTAGCCAGAAAAGCGATCGCTGCTGCTGCTTACTGGATCTTCGCTATTTCCTTTTCTTCTGCTATAGCTTCTGCTTTGGCTGGGTTTTTGGCAACTAAAGTTTTTATTTAAACTTTCATCTTTAATGTTTAGAAGTTACTTCTGGACTTAGATTACGCCTGGCAACTTCAGCATCATAGGTAAGCATTTGCCCCGAATTCAGACGCTTCATATAGTCTTTGAGTTCTGAAGCTATCATTCCTGACAGCATATAACAGCCGATTAAATTAGGAATTGACATTGCCAAAATCATCATGTCACTAAAATCTAGCACTGCGCCCAGGTTAACTACCGAGCCAACAAATACGAAAAAGACAAACAGAGCCTTGTAGACTAAGATACTACCATTGCCAAATAAATATTCCCAAGCTCTTTCGCCATAATAACTCCAAGAAATCATGGTAGAAAAAGCAAACAAGGCTACGGCGATCGCCAAAATTACAGGAAACCAATTAGCCACAGTAGCAAAAGATTCAGTTGTTAATAACACCCCATCATCTATAGAAGCATCTTTATAAGTCCCGGTAATGACAATGACTAAAGCGGTCATATTACAGATAATAATTGTATCGATTAAAGGCTCTAATAAAGCTACTAAGCCTTCTCTAAGAGGTTCGTCGGTACGTGCTGCTGAATGAGCGATCGCCGCAGAGCCAACTCCTGCTTCATTAGAAAAAGCACTACGTCTAATTCCCTGCACCATTACCCCAATAACGCCACCACCAACTGCTTTGGGAGAAAATGCTTCTGTGAAAATAGTGGCGATCGCGCTGGGAATTTCGGTAAAGTTGCTCAAAATAATCCATAAACAAGAACCAATATAAATTATTGCCATCAGAGGAACTAGACTGCCCGTAATCGAAGCAATGCGCGTGAGACCGCCAATAATTACCACTCCTACCAACGCAGCGACGATTATACCAAATACCCAGCTAGGCAAACTAGGAATAATATTGGCTACAGCGACATAAGACTGGTTTGCCTGGAACATATTGCCTCCCCCGAAAGAGCCACAAATACAGAGGATGGCAAACAAAGCTGCCAAACCTTTGCCTAGAGGACGTAAGCCCATATCTGATAGGGGACGAGAAATGTAGTACATTGGTCCGCCAGCTATCGAGCCATCTGCTTTAACTCGTCGATATTTCTGAGATAGGCTACACTCAGTAAACTTACTGGACATCCCAAAAAAGCCTCCCAGGGTCATCCACAGTACCGCCCCAGGTCCTCCAGTCTGTACGGCGATCGCTACCCCTGCAATGTTACCTAATCCTACTGTTCCCGATAGTGCCGTTGCCAGTGCCTGAAAGTGAGATACCTCACCAGCATCGTTAGGATCGTCATATTTACCCTGCACAATATCGATAGCGTGCTTTAAACCACGAATATTAACAAATCCCATTCGCAGCGTAAAGAAAATTGAGCCACAGATCAACCACAGCACAATCAGAGGAAAACCAGCAATTTCAAAAAAGAGTACTTTATCTAAAACATCAACAAGTTTGGAAAAAACGCTGTCAAGCGCGCTAATAAAGCCTCCCTGTGCTTCTGACTCCGCAGCTAGAGCTACGTTTGGCAGAGCAAAGCTAAATACTATGACCAAAGCCAAACATAATGTCCACTTATGTTTGAATTTATATGATTGTTTTACAAGCTGCATTTTCAGCTTTGCGATCGAGCATTGAATATTTCTCATAGTATTTATAATCTTTTTACAATGAAAATTTTGCTGTAGTGTTTGGATAATTCACGTAATTTTAAAATAAAAGAAGCATTTTTATTTTAATCAGCAAAGCTGGCTCAATTATTATGTTTTATGAAAAGATAAGCGGTAACATTTTCTACAAAAAATGCCATAATCATTTTGTTCTTTGTAAAGGCTTTAACTGATAATTCCTAAGTCTTGGCTTTTGACTTGAATTTTAAATAGTTTATTTAAGGGTAAATAATAGTTAATTGATAGCAGCCTATATAGAAAAGCAAAATTTAAATCTACCAAAAGAATGTCCTAACATTATTAATAAATACAGATAATTTTTAAGCTGGCATTAGTACATTAACTATTGTTGCCAAATAGCGATGCCTACAGGCCGCGCTTCGCGATCGCCAGAATATTCTCTACTTCAACTTTAGTACCTGGTGTAAAGTGCAAGTAAGAGGCAAATAACTATAGAAAACATTTATGTCATGCAAACCTTTGCAGATTCAAAACTAGCCAAAATTGTTGCTCAACTTAATGTTAGTTCCTGTGAGGAAATTATTGAGCTTGATGTGTGTCGGCAGGGAATAAGCGATCTTTCAGGGATCGAAAACCTTAGAAATCTCCGTAAACTACACCTTGGTCACAACCAGATCCACGACCTTACACCGTTGGCATCTTTGACGAAACTTACAGGTTTGTTCTTAAATCACAATCAGATTGAGTCACTTAAGCCACTCAATGCACTCACAGCTTTACCTGCGTTAGATCTCAGCCATAATCGTATCCACGATCTCTCATCACTTGCTAATGAGTCTAAGTTAACGTGGTTAAATCTTTCGCACAATAATATTAGCGATGTCTCTGCACTAAAATCACATCCCTATCTGACACAACTCAACCTTAGCAGTAATTCTCTTGAGAATGTATCCATTTTTATAGAACTCACACGATTACGTTCGCTTATCTTGTGTGATAACCTCATATCAGAGCTTCCTTGTCTTACACTATCGAGATTGCATACGCTCGATCTTTCCAGGAACATGATTAAAGACGCTTCGCAACTTGCTAACTTATTCAATTTACGGAATCTTAACTTGAGTGCTAACCAGATACAAGATTTATCTTGGATATCCTTACTTACAAAACTAAATACATTAAATCTTTCCGAGAATCCGCTCTATGACCTTCACCCAATTGCCAATCTCAAAGAACTAACTTCCCTTTATCTCTGGCACACTAATGTTCGAGATATAAACTGTTTAAAGTCTTTAATAAAACTGATGGAATTGGGGTTGGCTGACAACCAAATTAATGACGTTAGTGGGTTACTCAATCTCGATAAGCTTGATTTACTCTTCCTTGGGGGTAATGACGATCTTCCTGAAAATCAGCTTCAGGAGCTTGATCTGAAAAACATGAGTGATTTTCGCCGTCCTGATTGGAAATAGCAAATAGTAAATTGATCATTAACCTAGATCCTCTACTGTTGCTGAGTAGCGATCGCCAAAATATTCTACTTCAACTTTAGTTCCAAAGGAAGAGTAACCAAGTGGTAAGTAGGCATAGACAATACATCTGCCTAGACTGTAACCATAACCCGCACTGGTAACATAACCTAATATTTTTTCTCCTGATAAGATTGGCTCTTTACCCATAATCACTACGCTTGGGTCGTCTAAGGTTAAATAACAAAGTTTACGGCTTGGATACTTTTTGCGCTGAATTAGATCATCTCGACCGATAAATTCGCCTTTATTGAGCTTAACAGCAAAACCCAAACCAGCCTCATAAGGGTCGTATTCGGTATGAATATCCGTACCCCAAGCTAGATAGCCTTTTTCTAAGCGTAGAGACTCAAACGCACCTACCCCAGCAGCAATGATATTGTAGGGTTGACCAGCTTGCCAAAGTAAATCCCATAGCTTTAATCCAGATTCAGTAGGAACATAGATTTCCCAGCCTGATTCTCCAACATAGGATACGCCCACGGCTAAAGCGGGAATTGCGCCTAGATAAATCTGGCGGGCAGTAAAGGAAGTCAAACCTTTATCTAAAACATTCGCATCCATAACTGCTGATAATACCTTTGGTGCTAATGATCCCCATAATCCCAGGCAGCAATAACTAGAAGATACATCGGTAATGTTTACCGAATTGTCTTGGGGCAAATGCGATCGCATCCAGGCTAAATCGTGACCGCCCACTGCCCCCCCAGTTACTACCCAAAACCGATCTTTATCCAGACAAGTTATGGTTAGATCGCACATGATGCCACCGTTAACATCCAGCATGGAGGTGTAGGTTACTTTGCCGGCAGTAGGACTAATTCGATTAGCACACAGGTATTGCAGATATTCTGAAGCTTTCTCACCCGTTATTTCAAGTTTAGTAAAGCTTGTCAGGTCATACATGGCAACCCCTTCACGAGTTGCCAAATGTTCTGCCCCCTGGATGGTTGACCAGTTTTGTGCCGACCAGCCCTGACGTTCTGGAATAGTATATTTCTCTAATAGCTTGGCATTAGATTCAAACCATTGGGGACGTTCCCAGCCAGCACTGGTAAAGAACACTGCCCCCAACTCCTGCAAGCGTGGATAAAAAGGACTCACCCGCAGTTGCCGTGAATGGGTTGGTTGCGCTAGAGGATGAATGATATCGTAAACTTCTCGATACTGTTGTGCTGCGCTTGCCCAAATATATTCACGGCTTTGAGCTACTTGAGGAAAACGGTTGATATCGCACTCATGCAAATCAAGACTGGGAATCCCTGTAGTTAATAATTCCGCTACCACTTTACCCACGCCAGCACCATGAGTTACCCAAACTGCTTCGGCTACCCAAAAGCCTTTAACTTGGTCAGATTCGCCAATTATCGGGAATCCATCAGGGGTAAAAGACATCATGCCGTTGATTTTATAAGGCAACTCCGCCTCAGCCAAACTCGGCAGCAA
Source organism: Waterburya sp. (assembly GCA_965218645.1). Lineage (GTDB taxonomy): Bacteria > Cyanobacteriota > Cyanobacteriia > Cyanobacteriales > Xenococcaceae > Waterburya. The sequence goes on from OZ244627.1 coordinate 1,257,993, forward strand.
TTCTACTGTAGACTGCCATGCTGGTTGAAAATGTGATTCAGTAAATTGCTTCACCGAAGGCATCATGGGTGAATCTTTGTGAGTCAGAATATTTTTGGGGTCTACTAATAAAGGTTCGTGATCGTAAGAGCCAATACCGTAACAGTCGGAGTGCTGACGAAAATACATCGAGCGATCCTGATGGCGCAGAATTGGATGCACTACTTCACGAGTTTCCCCTTTTAATTCTAATAGAGGTGCAGTTTTAACATACTGATGCTGTACGGGAACTAAAGGAATCACTTCTCCCACCATCTCGCTAATAAGAGATCCCCAGATGCCAGCACAAACGACAACTTTATCGGTGGCAATATTACCTTTATCGGTAACAACAGACTTGACTTGCCCCTGTTCTACTTCAATATCTAATACCTGAGTATCACCATAAAACCTAGCTGCATCGGAATTGATAGCAAACTTAGCTAGAGCTTCGGCAGCTATTACCGCCTTGGCAATACCGTCAGTAGGAACGTAATAAGCACCGACTATTTTAGTTTCATCAAGCAGGGGCAGTTTTTCTTTTGCCTGTTGAGGAGTAAGTATCGCACCTTCAATGCCCCAGGATTTTGCCCATCCTAGCTTGCGCTTTAGTTCTTGCCAACGGGCCTCGGTGTAAGCCACTTCAATACTACCCACATCATAGAAAGCCGAACCTTCACTACTTTCTAGCTGGCTGTAAAGGTCTACTGTGTATTTTGCCAGTCGGGTCATGGTTTGAGAAGAGTTGGTTTGAAAAATCAAACCTGGGGCATGGGAAGTAGAACCCCCAGTAGCAAATAGAGGACCGCGATCGATAACTACAATATCGCGCCAGCCTAGTTTTGCTAAATGATAGGCGGTACTACAGCCAACTATTCCCGCACCGATAATTACCAGTTTTGCCTTATTTTCCATTGTTGTAAAATTTAAAATATGAAATCAATAGGGGCGAACGACCCTAAAGGGTGCGGTATTCGCTCTTTGCTGGAAACCAACAAGACCGCGCTACCTTACCGTTTGCCCCTACTCGGCGATCGCCTTGGCGACCAAACGTTGAAATTGATGAACGGTAGTTTCCAAAGCAGGAGAGAAGCAGCCACCGTTAAAAGCAGGTGAGTTTCTGCCTTTTTGCAGGCGTTCGATGGTTTCTAAATCTTCATCGTTAGTAATTTTCCACAGGTCAATTGGAATCTGGCGTAAAGCTTCATATTCGATATTGTCTGCCCCGTCGCCGATAAAATAAAATGTCATTCTTTCTACCGAAAGACTGGGACTGAGGGGATTAACTGTCAAAGCTAAAAAGTAGTCGGGGTGAATGCCTAGCATTAGATTGGGAAAAACAGAAATATACTCGGCTACGGTTTCTCGTCCTGTTTCGGCTAGATTAGGAAATACAGGCAAAGTAAGATCGCCGATCGCACCAATGCGATAAAGTTTGCTACCTTGACCGACATGATTCTCTCCTACATCAAAACCAAAATGATCTTCCATCCGAGAACAGTTGTTTAATTGAGGATGAACCCAGGGTAAATGATAGCTTTCAGAAAAGTTTTCTACTGCTAGTTTCCAGTTAGCATCGAACTCAAAACTAAGATCCCGTCCGTGGCGCAGTAAGCTTAAATCGTAGTCCGACCAACGATCGATAACTGGCTGTAAATAATCCTTTAACGGTGGTGCATTGCCAGACAAATTAATAAAAATGAGGTCAAGCCACTGTTCGCACCTAATCGACTGTAAATTTTTGCTAGCGCGATCAAATCCTTCATAGGTATCCTGCCAATAACCGCCAAAGTGAGGCGTAGATTTAAGTTCACCGTCTAGATCGTATGACCAAGAATGATAGGGGCAGCGTATTCGCTTTTGCTGTTGACAGGGTTCGGTGACTAACTGCAAACCTCGATGTGAACAGATATTGTGAAAAGCACGGATTTTACTAGAGCGATCGCGTACCAGCACAATCGGCATTAGAGCCACCTCTACGGGAACTAAATCCCCAGAATTGGGCAAATCTGAACCTATACCCACGCAAACCCAATGATTAGTAAATACGGTGCGTCTTTCGCGGTCTAAAAAACTTTCACTAGTATATGCCTTGGCAGGTAAGCCAACAGCATCAGCCGTAGAATTATCTAAAGATGCGATGTCTTCGGCTAACTGAGTCCTTCGGACTTGATCCGCAACCGCGATCGCCTTGTCAATTTTGTTGCTATTTGAATTTTGGTCATCGCTTAGACACGCTAACACTTTCTCGGTCATGACTTACCTCGTCACGGACAAAAACTATAAATATGCTTAAACAGTGATAATCTCACCAATAAAAATCCGCACGTAAGCTGTCTTTAGTAATTAAAGAATATATCAATAGTTGTCTTTGGATATAAAAATATAAGCCCAAGACTTCAGCAAACATAACGTAAAATTAGCTTAACTAATTTAACTTGTAATTACAAGTGCAAAAACTCAAATTTAGCTTTTGTTTTTTATTGTAAAAATGTAAGCTTTTTTACAGTTTTAAAATTGCATTAGGCGTAAAAAGATATAAACAATACGAAACTTTAGTTCCAAAATACTAAATCTTTGTGATTCAAGTTTAAATACTTAGACTTAAAAGAACTATGCTGGTAGCGTTTGTCAGGATATCTTGAGTTTATTCCAACACTGTGCTTAATTCAATGAGCGTTCTGGGTACTCATAGACTTGATTTTGGCGATCAATATCAAAAATAATGTCCGAGTAAATATTTAAACCGTTAAGTTAAGAAAACTTGAGTACCTAACAATTACAATTATTTTTGGCAAAATAACTAAAAAACAAGAAATATCTAGCGTTATCAAAATAAACTTTAAAGATATTTCTTAATTCATAGCTATTCAAATTTTGCGCTGATAACATCTTGTTCAAGGAGAAAAAATTATGAATGGAAAAGAGCCTCGTTCGAGAAAAAATTCTAGCATTAATTCTTCAAAGCGAGTTCCTGGAGATAGAAATCTACAAAAATGGGGGTTTGATATTCACCCAGAAGTATTTTTTGTTTCGGCTGGTCTAATTCTACTTTTTGTATTGGTAACGCTTATTTTTCAAAAGCCAGCAGAAGCAGCTTTTGGCAGCTTACAAACCTTTATCGCTAATGCCATGGGTTGGTTTATGATTTTGGTGGTTAGTATCTACTTAAGCGTAGTTGTCATTCTGGCATTTAGTAAGTTTGGCAAAATCCGCCTTGGAGGACAAGATGCTCGCCCAGAGTTTCCTACCTTTGCCTGGCTTGCCATGCTTATGAGTGCAGGGATGGGAATTGGACTAATGTTTTGGAGCGTTGCCGAACCAATTTTTCACTTTCAGACTCCGCCGATTGGTGGCGTAAAGACCGATACAGCAGCAGCGGCACAAGAAGCGTTGGGTATTACCTTTTTTCACTGGGGACTTCATGCCTGGGGAGTATATGCTCTGGTTGGTCTGGCTTTAGGCTTTTTTGCCTACAATCGCGGATTACCCTTAACTATTCGTTCTGTATTTTATCCCCTATTAGGCGATCGCATTTATGGTTGGTGGGGTAACGTGGTTGATATTCTAGCAGTGGCATCGACTTTGTTTGGGTTAGCCACTTCTTTGGGTTTGGGGGTACAGCAAATTAATGCGGGACTCAATTTTTTGTTCGGACTGGCGAACAATATATCAGTACAAGTAGCTTTGATTGCGATTATTACTGGTTTTGCCACCGCTTCGGTAGTATCTGGGTTAGATGGCGGCGTGCGCCGTTTGAGCGAACTAAACATGTGTCTGGCTGGTTTGTTTGCCCTATTTGTTCTCTTAGCTGGACCAACATTATTCATTCTCGGTTCATTTGTGCAAACCCTTGGTTACTATATTGCTTCGCTGCCCACTTTAAGCCTTTGGACAGAGACTTTCGAGCAAACCGACTGGCAAAATAGCTGGACTGTCTTTTACTGGGGTTGGTGGGTATCTTGGTCGCCTTTTGTCGGTATTTTTATCGCTCGTATTTCCAAAGGTAGAACTATTCGGGAGTTTATCTTAGGCGTATTACTGCTTCCTTCAATACTTACTTTTTTATGGATGTCTATCTTTGGCGGGACAGCACTGTTTTTTGAACTAAGTCAGCAGGGGACAGCACTTTCCCAAGCCGTTGAGGATAATGTAGCAACGGCACTGTTTGTAATGTTGCAGCAGTTACCTCTAACTGGCATCACTTCTTTAATTGGCATTATCTTAGTAGCCGTATTTTTTGTTACCTCTTCCGACTCAGGCTCGCTAGTAGTAGATAATATAACCTCTGGAGGAAAATTAGATTCTCCTACTCCTCAAAAGGTTTTTTGGGCAGTTACCGAAGGGGTTGTAGCAGCAGCTTTGCTTTTAGGCGGTGGTTTACAGGCTCTACAAACTGCTTCTATTACTACAGGCTTACCTTTTGCTGTGGTGCTATTGGTGATGTGCTTTAGTCTCTATCGTGGTTTAAATGAAGAAATGGCGATACTAGAGGCAGAAGAACTTAAAGCAACGGAAGTAGAACCTAGTCTGGTTGTAAATAAATAGAGAGTCGTATCGCCATGTAATGATAATGAATGAACTTTTACCGCCTTGGTCGTTACTTACAGCTTTTTTGGCTGCCAGCTTCGTTCTTGCCGTAACGCCTGGACCTGGCGTTTTGTATATTGTCACTCGCAGCCTAACTCAAGGCAAACGCTCAGGGCTGGCTTCAGTTGTAGGGGTTGCGCTTGGCAACCTTGGCAATGCCATTGGTGCATCGGTGGGACTCGCTACTGTATTTGCTGTGTCGTCAGTTGCGTTCACAATAGTCAAGTATGCAGGAGCCTTGTATCTTATTTATCTTGGAATTCAGGCACTGCGTAGCGAAGCACGCGATGCTGAGGCATCGCCAGTCGTCGCCAGACGACGATCTGGGCTAACGCCCTGTCCGTCAGGCTTATCGCCTGAGTCAACAGTAAGAACAGAAAACCCTCTGCCTGTTAAACCCTGGAGGATTGTTCGGGATGGTTTTCTGGTGGCATTACTCAATCCCAAAACAGCCATTTTTTTTGCTGCTTTCCTGCCTCAATTTATGGGAGCAACAACGCCCATGCTGCAAAGCGTAACGCTTGGTGCGCTATTCGTGGCAATAGCAGCGACGACCGATACAGTCTATGCGTTAGCTGCGGGTTCTATTGCTCCAACATTGGCACGAGCAAAAGGATTTCGCCAACTCGGACGTTACTTAACTGGTGGTGCATTTATTGGACTGGGTATGATGACTGCCTTTGCTGGATCTCGTAGCAGCAAATAGCTATTGGTGGGTGACTCAAAAAGATAGTGTTAAAAATTTTTTAAAAGTCTCCAAACCTTTTACAATGCTTATTGCATCTAAGGATGTAATTTTAAGATTTAATGGTTTCTGAATAAATACTGTAAATTATCGATTCGTAATGATACAAAAATTTGATGCGATCGTTCTTGGTGCTGGTGGAGTAGGTAGTGCTGCTGCTTACTATCTTGCCAAATTAGGACAAAAAGTTTTATTACTCGAACAGTTTGAACTCAACCATCAAAAAGGAAGTTCCTATGGCTTCTCACGAGTAATTCGCTACACCTACGATAATCCAATTTATATCGAGCTAATGCGAGCTGCCTATCCTCTTTGGTTTGCCTTAGAAGAAGAAGTTGGAGAACAGCTTTATGTGAAGACAGGAGGGTTAGATTTTGGCTTTCCTACCGAAGAGACATTCCAAAAGCTAAAGCAAAGCATGGATCGGGCGGGATTAAATTATGAGTATTTAGAAAAAAACGAGGTTAGTCAACGCTTTCCCCAGTTTAATCTCGATGATGGTATGGCAGCTTTATATCAGGCGGAAACAGGTTTACTCAGAGCTTCTCGCTGCGTGCTGGCTCATATTCGTTTGGCTCAAAAGCATGGAGCAACAGTTTGCGATCGCACTCCTGTAATTAAGATTATTCCCCATACTAATAGTGTAGAAATACATACCGAAACAGAAACATATCTGGCAGATAGACTAGTAATCACCGCAGGTAGTTGGTCAAAAGCTTTGCTAGCCGAACAGGGCATCAATCTACCGTTAAAAATTATGCCCTGTCAATTAGGATTTTACCAACCAAAAAAACCAGCAGCGTTTAAGCCTGGAAACTTTCCTGTATTTTTTGCCCATATGAACGGCGAATACGGTGAGATGCCCTATGGTATTCCCCACGAAGATGAAAGTATTGGGGTAAAGGTAACTACTTTTTATGGCTGGCAAACCGTAGACAGCCCCAGTGAAGTAGACTACACTCCCAATGAAGATTGGGTGGAGTATATCCGTAACTTTTCCCGTCAATACATTCCTGGTGCAGCAGGAAAAACAATTTCTACTCGTCGTTGTCTTTATACCCTGACACCTGATAAACATTTCGTAGTAGACCATCATCCTAATCATGCTCACATAGTATTTGGGGCGGGCTTTTCGGGACACGGTTTTAAATTCACCACCCTGACAGGAAAGATGTTGGCTGAATTAGCTTTAGAAGGGAAAACTCAACATGACACTAGCTTATTTAAGCTGTCTCGTTTTCAGCAGGTAGCTGTGTAATCAAAATAATTTGCCAAATTCACTCTTATACATCCTTGCGCCTGTAGTTATATGAATTCAAAAAAAGAATGATACGAATCAGGTGACGGTGTGACGAGGAGACGGGGTGATTGAGGTAATTGGGGTAGTGAGGTTTCTACTCTACTTCTCGATTCTGTCTACTTCTCGATTCTGTCTACCTCTCCATCTTCTTTACGTCCCATAGTCCCATAGTCCCATAGTCCATAAATTATCATTCGTAGCAAACATTTAAGTATTTGATATTACTTGTAGAGGTATCATAACGGCAACATTTAATTCGTTTTTTACGCTCCGTATTTTTTTAAAAAAAGAAAAGCCTATGCCTAACCTGAACTAACAGGTAACGCCTAGGATAGCAGACGTGACTGGCAAATGTATTGAAGCTAAAGGTGTAAGTAACAGTGAATAAGCCTAATGGGGTATGCTGGAAACAGCTACCTCGATCTAACCAAATTTTTGCTCAAACAATTTAGTTTAAGTTCCTATCCCGCCCAGAAACTAGATAAGATAGATAATTGTATAGTAGCAGGTAAGAATTAATTCATTTCTTAATCACAGAAACATTGCTGATTTATGGCACAGATAGAAACTAGAACCGAACCCATGATTCTCAACATGGGACCTCATCATCCTTCAATGCACGGCGTTCTGCGTCTGATTGTAACTCTTGATGGGGAAGATGTAATCGATTGTGAACCCGTAATCGGTTATCTTCATCGAGGTATGGAGAAGATTGCCGAAAACCGCACCAGCGTTATGTATGTTCCTTATGTAAGCCGTTGGGACTATGCTGCGGGGATGTTTAATGAAGCAATTACAGTCAATGCCCCCGAAAAGCTAGCTGGTATCGAAGTACCCAAGCGCGCCCAGTATATTCGCGTGATTATGCTAGAGTTAAACCGCATTGCTAATCATTTACTGTGGTTAGGTCCATTTATGGCAGATGTGGGCGCACAGACTCCTTTCTTTTATATTTTCCGTGAACGGGAGTTGATTTATGATTTGTGGGAAGCTGCTACTGGACAAAGATTAATCAACAACAATTACTTCCGTATTGGTGGAGTATCAGTTGATTTACCCTACGGTTGGATCGACAAATGTGAAGATTTTTGTGACTACTTCGATCCCAAGGTTGATGAGTATGAAAAGCTAATTACCAATAATCCTATTTTTCGTCGCCGCGTTGAAGGTGTAGGAACAATCAGTCGTGAGCAAGCCATTAACTGGGGTTTATCAGGACCAATGTTAAGAGCTTCTGGGGTTAAGTGGGACTTACGCAAAGTAGATCACTATGAATGCTATGACGACTTCGACTGGGATATACATTGGGAAACTGCGGGAGATTGTTTTGCCCGCTATTTGGTGCGTATCCGTGAAATGCGCGAATCAATTAAAATTATTCGTCAAGCTCTAAAAGGCATTCCAGGCGGTGCTTATGAAAACTTAGAAGCACGCAGGATGGACGAGGGACGCAAATCTAAGTGGAACGATTTTGAGTACCAGTATATAGCCAAAAAAGTTGCGCCAACGTTCAAAATACCTGAAGGAGAACACTATGTTCGCCTAGAAAGTGGCAAGGGTGAACTAGGAATCTTTATTGTCGGCAATGATAATGTCTTTCCTTGGCGTTGGAAAATTCGCGCCCCTGACTTTAATAACCTACAAATTTTGCCAAATATACTCAAGGGAGTTAAATTAGCAGACATTATGCCTATTCTTGGTAGTGTAGACATTATTATGGGTTCAGTCGATCGCTAGATTCAAAAAAAATAAACGTTTTTGTAAGGTGGGTAAGTCTCATCTTATTTTTTGGCAAAAATATTTCACAAATCAAAACGGTAACGACATTTGTGGCGATCGCCTTCTAGATATTGATCGTTATCCTTTGGTAGATCGACGATTTCAATTAATTTGCCCCCTGCAATTTCGCAAGTTTTACGGGATGCCATATTATCAGGATTACAGGTAATCCAAATAGGGTTAATTTTATGTTTTTTTGCTAGAGGAAATAAAAGTTGACAGCTTTTAGCAGCGTATCTATCGCCTCGGTGCTTTTCAATAACTCCGTAACCAAAATGACCAGCATACAAAACAATATCTTGAGTATTATCGACTCTAAAATTTATGTAGCCCATTATTTGTCTTGTTCCTTTAAGCCTCATCTCAAACTTATAGACTGGAACAGGTGCTATTTCATTAACTTCAGGAGAGATTTTTTTTACCAATACTAGTTCTAAGTTGTTTTTGACCAATCTTCCTGGATTGTAAAAAGTAAAACGCTGGTAATTCACAGCCTAAGCGAGCTAAAAATGATTTAATCTTACACGTTTCTAACGGTTTTTAAACCTCTTTAGGAGCGTTAACAAAACTGTCAAAAAATCCGATAAACAATAAAAAAGAGGCTTTGAGCCTCTTTTTTATATATAAATAGTATGGGCCGAGTTGGATTTGAACCAACGTAGGCATAGCCAGCGGATTTACAGTCCGCCCCCATTAACCGCTCGGGCACCGACCCTTATGCACCACAATACAGTTTAGAATCATAACATAGGATTGTGATGTTTTTTGCCGAGGGCAGAAAAATAGCTTATTTCCCTGTTTTCAATTGATGATGATCGCTCTAAATCTAGACTGCGTAAGCAGAGTTTAATGCCCAAGAAATCAAAGCAATAATGCTACCAAAAATAATAACTGCGGATACAGCAACCAAGATAGGTTTATCTGCACCATCAAATTTCATAATTCCACGATTTAAGTCAGACATAATTATTTTGCTCCTCTATCCAGTATCTAAGAGATGTATAAATTTGAAATCACTTTTGTACAAATAGTCTAGCGTTTATCTTTTTGCTCGTCTAGATTAGTAGCGACACAATGATTATTTTCGCTGAGGAAAATTGTTTATGACTACTAATCCCATTATTACTCAATCCTTTGATGATCTGGTCGTTTTTAAAAATGAAACAGATACCAGCATTAATTTATCGCAACACTTTGATGACCCTTTTACCACTGGACAGGTAGCTAGTTTTCAACTAGCTAATAGTTCTTTAGGAGGCGGGGTAACCAATGTCCTCTTATTCGATCAGGCTGGTGAAGGTGCGCCAAAAACCGTAGCTAATTTTAGCAACTATGTTGAGGATGGTGATTACGTAAATTCTATTATCCATCGTTATGTACCTAACTTTATTGTGCAAGGAGGAGGGTTTACAGTCAAGGACTTAGCGATAGGACAAGTTCCTGCCGATCCGCCTGTAGTCAATGAATTTAGTGCAGATAGATCTAACCTGCGAGGTACGATCGCGATGGCAAAATTGGGTGATGATCCCAACAGTGCTACCAATCAGTGGTTTTTTAATTTAGCTGATAATTCTGCCAACTTAGACAATCAAAATGGCGGATTTACCGTTTTTGGCGAGGTGCTTAGCGATGCTGATTTAGAACCTGTAGATGCGATCGCTGCTTTGCCGATTTTTGATGCTAGCAATGCAAATTCCGCGTTTACTGATTTACCCGTAATTGCTGGAGATCCTAACAATCCTGTAGTAGAAAGTGATGCTAATTTAGCCCGCTATAGCAATATCTCTATATCTCAGCAAGATGAGCTTAAGTTTGAAGTTGCCAGCAATTCTAATCCTGATTTGGTCAATGTATCGATTAACGAAGGTGAACTGACGCTTGATTATGCAGATAATCAAAGCGGTACAGCAGATATTAACATTAAGGCTACAGACTTACTTGGTGATTCGGTTGAAGACACTTTTAAGGTAAAGGTGGCAGATCGAGAATTTAATCCAGACGTTCTAGGTTCACCCGTTTATCGTCTCTTAAATCAAAATACATCAACACATTTATATACTACTTCTTTGGACGAACGGGACTCTATTATCAAAAACTTGCCGAACTACGTTTCTGAAGGTGCTTCTTATGTTAGCGTCGATTCTTTGACGGGCAACCCCCAACCACAACAAGTTTACCGCTTTTTGAATCAAAACACAGGCACGTACTTGTATACTATTTCGGCAACAGAAAAAAATTTTATTGCCAACAATTTAGACACCTTTAGTTTAGAAAGTGAATCTTTTTTTGCTTACACCGAACAACAGCCAGGAACTATCCCTGTCTATCGTTTTTTACGTTCTGAAACTGGAACGCATTTTTATACACCTTCCGCTACAGAAAGAGATTTTGTTGAAGATAACTTACCTAACTATCAATCTGAAGGAATTGCTTACTATGCTTTTCCTGAAGATATCTAAATTTTATGATTAAGGTTGTTAAGTATAAATATTGTTCATTGTTTATTGTTCATTGTTTATTGTTCATTGTTCATTGTTAAAAAGAGCTTTTTCAAAGCAGAAAGGGCGTGCAGCTTAACTTTGCGATCGCTATCTGTGGCAAGCTGTTCTAAAGTTATTTGAGCGCAACTACAGCGTAATTCTCCCAGAGATGTAGCTAAAGCCTGCTTGATCCCAGAGTCACAAACTGCTTGATTCTGTTGCCAAAAGTTCACTAATACTTGAGCAGATTGTTGCTGTAACTGTTGGGCAGTGATTCTACCGAGAGTAATAATAATTTCTTGCTGAACTAATTCACTCTTATTAGCCAGTGCCTTGTCTAAATAGTCTATTGCCGAGCTTATTTTACTCCAGCCCAAGGCTTTAATTAAGTCTAGCTTTAAACTAACTGGGGTAGTTTCTATTTGCAATACTTGGAACAAGGCAGCATTTGCTTCTTGGGTCTTCATTCTGCCCAAAGATACTGCTGCTTGACGGCACACCTCTAAATTTAAATCAAATAAAAGAGGTTGTAAATGATTTATTAAGCTCAATTCTTGACAAAGATCTGAGCGAAACCCTAAAGCGATCGCTGCTTCTTTTCTAACGCTGCTGGCGGTATCCTCTAACGCCCTAATCAAAACTGGAGAAATACGGGGATCGTGGAAGCTACTTAAGGCTTTAACGGCAACACTGCGTAGTTCTGGCTGTGGATCTTGAGTAATTTTAAGTAGAGGCTCAATGGTTTCGGCAGTGCGGATATAATATAGAGACTGCACTGCCAAAAAGCGATATTTAGGCTGGGCGGAAAGATCTATTAGAGCATCAATAGCATGATTACCAATTTTAGTTAAAGTTTTCCCAGCGATCGCCATTAACTCTTCATCGCTAGTTTGCTGGAGTAGTTCTACTAAAGTCAAGACTACTTCCTGATTGGGGAAACTTCCCAAAATCTGACAAATAAACCAGCGTACCTCGGCTTCTGTGGTTTCATCCTGCACCAAAGAAACTAGGGGAGGAATTAAATTTTCTCCGAAGCTGGGCAATAGCTTGCTAATCTCCCACTTATGTTGAAAATCGGCTTTGAGCAACATTTCTAATGCCAAATCGAATGCTGTTTGCCATTGTGCCGACTCTAAAAGCAATTTAGCTTCGCTTTGAGGTAATTCTTTTAGACAGTTGCTAACTTTTAGCCAATCTTGTTTTTGTGCTGCTTTTTGTGCTGAGTCAAGAATTTTTCCGATCGCCGACAGTGATTGAGATTTTGATTTATTGACTGCTTCTGATTTAAAATAGGTCACGCGATCGCCATCACACTTATAATTATTTTGGGAACAATTAAACGTAAAAACTGAACCTTACTTTTATTGTTATGTTATTTCTAATCGTTATTTAGTAGCATAGACCACTAACAATTAGTTGTTCATGTATTTAAAGAATCAAATCAATGCGTTTAGATCATTTTGTCCGCAACTAGTCACTTCTATTTATCATTTATCAAATAATTGAAAGTAAGCTAGAAATCGTGAGTTAATGCTCAATGCTTAATGCTCAATGCTTAATGCTCAATGTTCAATAAGCCTCAGACAATAGTAATCAAAATAGGTACTTCTAGCTTGACTCAGCCTACAGGGGAAATTGCGATCGCGACCATTGCTTCTTTGGTTGAAACTTTAAGCTACTTACGTTCTCAGGGACATCATATCGTCTTAGTTTCCTCTGGTGCGGTGGGGGTAGGCTGTGCCAGACTCAATTTAGCCGAAAGACCGCGCAAGATGGCGTTAAAGCAGGCTGTGGCTGCAGTAGGACAGGGAAGACTAATGCGGATTTATGATGATTTATTTAGTACTTTACAACAGGCGATCGCTCAAGTTCTTTTAACTCGCCGCGAATTAATGGAGCGTAATACCTATGTTAATGCTTCTAATACTTTTAGAGAACTATTAGCTTTGGGGGTAATCCCGATTGTCAATGAAAATGATACTATTGCCGTTGATGAATTAAAGTTTGGTGACAACGATACCTTATCTGCCCTAGTTGCCAGCTTAGTTCAGGCAGATTGGTTATTTCTTTTAACTGACGTAGATAGAATGTATTCTGCCGATCCCAAAACCGTCCCCAATGCTCAACCGATTAAGTTAGTCAGCAGCAACGAATTTAATCAGCTACAGGTAGATGCAGGTTCTAGTGGTTCTCAGTGGGGAACAGGAGGAATGGCAACCAAATTGTCCGCAGCCAGGATTGCCACCAGTACGGGAGTTAGAACCGTTATTACTCAAGGAAAGCAACCCCAAAACATTCTGAAAATCTTACAGGGAGAAGACATAGGAACCCAGTTTGAACCCCAACCGCAAACAGACAATGCCCGTAAACGTTGGATCACCTATGGTTTAATTCCCATGGGCAAACTGTATTTAGATACTGGTGCAGTCAAGGCAGTTACAAACAAAAAAACGTCTTTATTACCTGCGGGTATTATCGCCCTGGAAGGAGATTTTTTTGCTTCTGATGCTGTGCAGCTATGCAACAAAGAAGGTATGGAATTAGGCAGAGGCTTAGTTAACTACAGCAGTAGCGAGATTGGACAAATAAAAGGACATCATTCTACTGAAATTGCTGACATTTTGGGTTATGATGGTGCAGATACGGTAGTGCATCGTAATAATTTGGTTATTAATGATGCCTAGCAATTTATAGTCATTTCAAATAGAAACCATACGAAAAAGGAAAAATTTTGTAAGTACCTCAAATTCTTCTGACCTCTGACCTCTGACCAGCCAATCATGAGGAAATTAATTGGAATGACCATAACATTGGTTGGAGTTATAGCAGTTTAAGTAAAGGTTAAGACTATAAATAATTATCTCGCGCAGAGTCAGACCCCTCTTAATTAATAATTTACTTGTATTCAAAAGATGCAATTAGAGAATTATCTTTTAGTAATCTTTCAAGTTGTTCAGATGCTTTTAATTGTTGGCGGACATGAAGATCGATAAACAAACCAACTACCTCCGCTATGATTGAGCGAATTTGAGTTTGTGGTTGAGAAGAAAGAAAATCTAAAGCAGCAACTTGCAAAGTAGAATCAAGGCGATCGACAAAAGAAAAATGATTTGCTCCTTCTATTACGACTAAATAAGAATCATCCTGTTCTCTAGAAATAGCTTCTCTGAATGTACGTATAACTGGAGTTGCTGCGGTTGCCCATTCATCAACACCATAGATACTGCTGTTCTTAGCAATTACTCCATCGTGAGTACCTCCAATTAGCAACATCGGTACAGAATTTGGCAAAGATAAAATAGTATTAGACTCGTATCCTATTTGTATTGGAGCAGCAGTGTGCGCTCCGTAACTAAAGACAGCAGCTACTTGGCTAAAAAACTTAGTGTTAGCGTTTTCTAAAGCTACCCTTCCACCAGCAGAATGCCCGCCTAAAATAATCTTTTGAAGATCTAATAGACCTGCTAATATACCGAATGTGTTTAATTGCTCTAATTCAGCTAAAAGTGAAGGTAAAGCCGAAGCAGTAGGTACAGTACCATAGACATCAGGTGAGAGCGCAGCGAGATCGACACCAGGAGTAAGTGAAATGTTACCTGGAATATTTTCCGCTAGCCAGTTGAATAAAATTACTACTAATCCGCGAGTAGACAACTTGAAAGCCAACCATTCGTACATTGCTAAATTACAGTTGACACCACTAAACAAAATTACTACTGGAAAAGGAGCTTCGGCTCGATCAGCAGGATAAGAAGAGAACGTTTGCTGACTATCTGGAGTTAATGCTGGATAAAATACTTTGAGTTGTATTGTATCGTATGGTGGTTGAGCATTTTCGACTTTAGTGGCTTTCCAAAAAGCTTGAACAGTCATATATTTATGTATTAAGCTTTATCAGTTGGTATAAGTGACAATTTTCTGGTTTTGATTCGGCATGGATATCAATTCGCAAATATATCATCAAAACGAATTCACGTTTTCACATTAACTAACTAATCTCCAGCATTTTGAGCATAACTTTTCACCGTATTACTTAGCAGCATCGCCACCGTCATTGGGCCAATTCCTCCAGGGACAGGAGTTATATAGCTGGCTAGTTCTGCCACCTCAGCGAAAGCCACATCACCCACTAACTTTGATTTTCCTTCGGTGGTTTTTACTCGGTTAATACCCACATCAATAACTATCGCCCCAGGCTTGACCATATCACGGGTAATCATTTCTGGTCTACCTACTGCTGCAACCAAAATATCTGCTTCACGACATACTGCGCCCAAGTCTGGGGTATGGGAGTGAGCAACAGTAACGGTGGCGTTTGCTTCTAAGAGCATCAAAGCCACTGGCTTACCTACTAAAATACTTCTACCTATCACCACGGCTTTTTTGCCCGCAGGATTAAGCTCGTATTCTTTTAAAATCCTCATCACCCCCCCAGGAGTGCAGCTACGCAAACTAGACTCTGAACGCACCAATTTACCCAAATTGACCTCATGTAAACCATCAGCATCTTTATCAGGATCTATGCAGCGCAGTAAAGCAATAGAGTCTAGATGCTTTGGTAAAGGAAGCTGCACCAAAATACCGTCTACTCGCTCATCTTGGTTTAATTGAGTAATTACCTGTTCTAATTCTGCTTGGGTAGCGTCTTCAGGAAAATGTTGACCTAATGAAACAATGCCCACTTTTTGACAGGCTCTTTCTTTGTTGCGAACATAAACAGCACTAGCAGGATTGTCTCCCACCATCAATACGGCTAAACCTGGAGGACGACCAATTTTTAGCTTTAGCTGGTCAATCTTTGTTTTTAATTCTGACTGAATTTTCTTGGCTAAGGCTTTACCATCTAGTAGACGAACTTTTGAAGCAGACATAAGCTAATTTTTTAAATTAAATGAAAATCAAAAAAGTTAAGCTGGGATTTGATGGCGAGGGGTGCTTCCGTTTAGGAAGCATACCTAATCGCCATGTTGATTATCTGTATGGATGAACAAAAATGTTAGTTGACAATTTAAGACCTAAACTAATTGCAGATAGGTTCAGGCAATTTAGCCTTGGGATTATATTGCTAGGTAGCTTAATTGGTTGTCAAGCATCATTGATTTCTGTTCAAGAAATTTCGGTGAAGAAAATAGGCAAAACTGTACTTTTGACGGGAAAAGTGGTGCATTTGGCTCCTTTGATCGATCAAACTGCCTATCAAATAGAAGATGCCACTGGTAAAGTTTGGGTCGTTACGTCTCAAACTCCCCCAAAGATAAATCAGCTAATTAGCATCAAGGGGAAAATTAATTACCAAAGTCTACCCTTTGCCAAGCAAGAATTAGGAGACTTTTATGTGGTTGAGTTAGAACAGTTAGAACCTAAAAGCAGCGATCGCCAATAGTATATGCCATAACTGTAAAGTAAAATTACCAAAGAAACTTTTGAGTAAATTATCAATAAACTAAATTTTATGAGCGATAAGCCCAACGGCATAGATCCGCAAAGCTCTTTTCAGCACCTAATACCAATAGCGATCGCCATAATTCATCGAGATGGAAAGTATTTAATGCAGTTACGAGATAATATCCCTGATATTATTTACCCTGGAGTATGGGGACTATTTGGAGGTCACGTAGAACCTGGAGAAAATCCAGAAGCAGGACTAAAAAGAGAATTAATCGAAGAGATTAACTATTCCGTTGAGCAATTAACCAAGTTTAATTCTTATAATGACCACAGATACGCACGTCATGTTTTTTCTTGTCACCTATCTGTCACAACAGATAGTTTAGAACTTAATGAAGGGGATGATTTTGGCTTATTGACTTTGGCAGAGATAAAAAATGGTTTTGGGTATTCGCCAAAAAATCAAGAACTTAGAGCTTTAGGGGATCTCCATCGCCAAATCATACTTGATTTTATTGCCGTCCAATCTTAAATTAGGCATATCTAATCTACTATTTTCACTGTGTAACAACAGCGAAATAGTTATACTGATATAAATATAAAGTAGGTTGCTTTGATTTTAAAATCTTAGTCATCTATCATTACTACTTTTACTATTTCTGCCAACTAACTAAGATACTCTTTTATCCAAAGTTTAGAAAATCCCCCTCGATAACTTAGCAAAATTATATTCTTACTCTAGCTAGCTCATGAACTATTCCTCTAAGCGTTTTGGTTTTATTTTAAGCTCATTAAGATTGAAAAAAAACTGTTCAAGAACTATTAAAATAGGTGCTGCTCTGACAACAGTTTCTTTGTTAATACCCCAAAATACTGCACCTGTAGCTGCCGCTTTGGAAGATAGCCCTAAAACCGTTGTGGATGAAGTATGGCAGATTATCAATAGCGAATATGTAGATCCTGACTTTAACCACGTTGACTGGAAAATTCAGCGTCAACAATTATTAAACAATAAATATGGCAATCAAAAGGCTGCCTATCAGGCTATTCGTAAATCTCTCAAAGGCTTAGGAGATCCCTACACTAGATTTTTAGATCCAGAGGAATATGCAGAGCTAACTAGCCAAACTTCAGGAGAATTGTCAGGTATTGGTATTCGTCTAGGAATGGATAAAAAAACCAGTAAGCTGGTTGTGGTTGAACCTATTCCTAACTCACCAGCAAGTAAAGCGGGATTAAAAGCAGGAGACTACATACAAAGCATTAATGGCAAGTCAACAGAGTCAATGTCTTTAGAGCAAGCCTCCGCAGAAATTAAGGGTGAAGTAGGTACGCAAGTAAAATTGAAAATAGCTCGTCAAGACAAGCCAGCTTTTGATGTAGCTATTGCCAGAGCGCAAATTGAACTTCCTTCGGTTAGCTACGCTCTCAATCAAGAACAAGGCTCAAAGGTAGGGTATATCAAGCTAGACGAATTTAGCTCCCATGCAGCAGAACAAATGCAGAAAGCGATCGAAGATTTGAGTTCTAAGCAAGCCTCTGGCTTTGTCTTAGATCTGCGGGGAAATCCAGGAGGTTTACTGTTTTCTGGTGTAGAAATTGCCCGTTTGTGGATGGAAAAAGGAGCAATTGTTTCTACCATAGATCGCAAAGGTGGTAACGATAAATTTTCAGCTAATGGCAAAGCATTAACTAATCTGCCTTTAGTAGTGCTAGTTGATGGCTACTCTGCCAGTGCCAGCGAGATTTTAGCAGGAGCTTTAAAACAAAATAAACGAGCCGAGCTTGTAGGTAGTCGCACCTATGGCAAGGGTACAGTGCAGTCAGTTCATTCTCTTTCCGATGGTTCTGGTCTAGCAGTAACTATTGCTCACTACTATCCTCCTAATGGCGTAGATATCAATAAAAAAGGTATTGCTCCAGATGTTACAGTTGACTTAAATAGTCAGCAGCAAACTGATTTAAGTATTAATCCTAGCCTGATTGGTACAGACTCAGATCCTCAATATTCAAGAGCAGTAGCAATTTTGCAAGATAAGTTTATTAGCAAAACCAAAGACGCTGCTCCTGTTGCTATTCCTAAGTAAGGTAACTCTAGAAAATAAAATATTCAAACTTGTCTTAGATGCGGAGGTCGCGTCCTTTCTCCATGAGGATAAACGGACAAGTCCTTCGCGACTATGTGCGCAAGCGCGCCTGTATACTAATCGAAGCGAAGCTTGAGACGGTCAATGATGCTCGCGCAAAGCGGTGAGACCCCGCATCGCCGCATCTAATGCTGACAAGCGCAAAGGCGCAGAGAGATTTAAAGATCTTCTAATCTATAATTTCGATTGCTGTAATTTTGTCTCTAAATAGAAATACCGATTCCCTTATCTAAAAACTCAGTTACAGTCTGATCTGATAAATTATGAGTCGCCATTGCCTGTAAGATTGACATAGGAACGGTAAGATGATGCGCTCCTGCAAGCAGGGTAGCAGCAGCTTCTTCAGGCGACTTAAGGCTGGCTGCCAGAATTTCAGTATTGCTATGTTTGAGTACATCAGACATTTCTCTAACTAGTGCTAAACCATCTCCTAAAAGCCTGGTGGCACGATTTACGTAGGCGATCGCATATTTTGCTCCCGCTTGGGCAGCAACTGCTGCTTGGGCAGGACTATAAATTGCTGTCACCGAACAATTTATTGCTGATGATAAATAAGCCGTGACCTGAAACCCCAATGGAGTAGCAGGAATTTTTAAGACCAGCTTATCGCCAATAATCGCTTGGGCTTTTTTTGCTTCTATAACCATTCCCTCAAAATCTGTAGCACATAGCTGATAATATAATTCTCCAGGACTGATAGCCGTCAATTGTTGAAGACAGTTTTCAGGAGCTAGATCGCTTTGATTTAATAAAGTTGGATTGGTTGTAATCCCTTTTACCCAGCCCATTGTCACTGCTGCTTGAGCTTCTTCAATTAGAGCAGAATCAAGATAAATCATAATTAAGAGAGTTATTGTAAAATTAAATAATAAACTTTTATGAATAGCTATCAGCTTTTAGAAATGTTGGCTCACGCTCAGGCGATCGCTTTTTAGCCAATAAAACGAAACTTAGACTTCATGTCTAGCAATATTTACGAAAAATTAAATTTGCCTTTTTCTCCTAGTTTCCATTGATTTACTGAAAGTTTGACCACTATTGCAGGTCTAATTAAATGATAGCTAGAGTAACGAGAAGAAAATGCAGCAGGAAGAATCCAAAAGCGCGATCGCTCTTTAAGAAAATTTCAATAATGAAAAAGCATTGAGTAACCTATGTCTGATTTAATACTCTTTTGGCATCGTCGTGATTTACGAATTTCTGATAACCTTGGATTAGCAGCAGCAACAGAGCAAACTTCAAGAATAGTCGGTTTATTTTGTCTAGACTCTAATATTCTCGATCGCGATGATATTGCCCCTGCCCGCGTCACATATATGATTGGCTGTTTACGGGAGTTGGAGCAAAACTATCAGCAGCTTGGTAGTCAATTAATCATTGTGCAAGGAAAACCTCAAAAAGCTATTCCCCAGATAGCGATCGCACTTAAGGCAAAGGCAGTATTTTGGAACTTAGATGTCGAACCTTATGCGCAAGAGCGCGATCGCACTGTAACCGATACGCTCAAAGAAAAGAGTATCGAGACGAAAAACTTTTGGGATCAGCTATTACACGCCCCAGGAGATGTGCTAACTAAATCTTCTGATGAACCCTATAAAGTTTACACTCCTTTTTGGCGTAGCTGGAATCAAGAGGACAAACAAAAAACACCTACAGAGATAAAAAAGCTATCGGGTTTAACTAAAGCTGAATTAGAAATAGCCAATAAAGCTGGCGAGATCGCTTTACCTACTGCCCAAGATTTAGGCTACCTGTGGGAAAATCCTTTAATGCTTGAGCCAGGAGAAACCGCAGCTAGAGAGAAGCTAGAAGAATTTTGCGATCGCGCTATCTACTGTTATGATGAAGAGCGCAATTTTCCCTATGTAAATGGTACGTCTACTCTTAGTGCAGCTTTAAAGTTCGGTGCAGTGGGTATTCGCACTGTATGGCAAGCAACTTTAGATATTTTAGCCAACTGTCGTAGCGAAGAAGCCAAAAACGGCGTAGTTACTTGGCAAAAAGAACTAGCCTGGCGAGAATTTTACCAGCACTGTATGTTTTTCTTTCCTGAATTAGCAAAAGGTTCATATCGCGATGAATTTAAAGATTTTCCCTGGGAAAACGACGAAACTAAATTTCAGGCATGGTGTGAGGGAAAAACGGGTTATCCAATCGTCGATGCCGCGATGCGACAGCTAAACGAGACTGGCTGGATGCACAACCGTTGTCGGATGATTGTTGCCAGCTTTCTAACTAAAGATCTAATTATTGACTGGCGTTGGGGCGAAAAATATTTTATGCAGAAGCTATACGATGGTGATTTATCATCTAACAACGGTGGTTGGCAGTGGAGTGCTTCTAGCGGGATGGATCCTAAACCTCTACGCATCTTTAATCCTGCTTCTCAAGCAGCTAAATTTGACCAAGATGGGGAATACATCCGTCAATGGCTGCCCGAAATAAGCTCCATGGAAACAGAGTATTTGGTAACGGGTAAAATACCTGAGTTAGAAAGAGCTAGTTACGATTACCCCCAACCTATTGTCGATCATAAAGTTCAGCAACGACAGTTCAAGGCACTGTATAAACAACAAAAGAGCTAACTACTAATATAATATGACCAAAAAAGAATGAATGATACGAATCAGGTGACGAGGTGACGAGGTGACGGGGTGACGAGGTGACGGGGTGACTGGGAGAACGGGAGAACGGGAGACTGGGAGAACCTTTAGTTTTGCCGATATCTCCAAGTCCCTAAGTCCCTAAGTCCTCAAGTCTCCAAGCTCATAAATTAATCATTCGTAGCAAACATTTAAGTATTTCATATAACTACCAACTAACCTAAACCCATGTTTAGCATTTATTTTTATATTAGTTAGGCGGTAGTAGACAATGCCTCTTGAATAATTGTCGGAATTTCGCTAGGTTTTGTAGCTACTTTGATACCTGCTTTTTTAAGCTTGGCGATCTTTTGGCGATCGCGATTGGCAGCAGGAATAGAGCTAGATAAATGATTACTAATAATCGTTACCGCATCGCGAAACACTTTTTCTTGAGGTGCCTTTAGTCCTGCAACATAGATGATGATTGGTTTATCATAGTCATTATTTTTATAGTAGGTAATGATTTCTTCGGCTTTGTTAATATTTTGACAAATCGAAACGATCGCTTTGGTATTTGAGTTTAACTGCAAAATTGATAGCCATTGAGTTAGATTAGAGCCAATAATGCGATCCTTCCCTAGACTTACAACTATAGACTGCCCCATATTTGCCTGATTTAATTCTGCTGCTACCTCATAGGACAGGTGCTGGCTGGTGGTGAACAACCCCACTTCTCCAGGGCGATAAAACTGAGGCTGTAACTTACCTAACCAAACTTGTTGAGGAATCACTACTCCATGACTACCAGGACCTAAAACTAGCACGTCCTTAGCTTTGGCATATTTTAGAAGCTCGATCGTATCTAAGGGAGGTACTTTGGCGGTGAAAATAACAATTTTCTTGATTCCTGCGGCGATCGCTTCTTTGGCTGCATCAAGTACTTGAAAGGGATCTACAAAAATCAGGCTAATATCGATTTGCTCAACTTGGTTTAGCACCTGCTCTACTAAATTAAATACAGGAATGTCACTAACTTCACTACCTCCGTTACCAGGACTGATTCCCGCTACAATTTCAGTGCCATAGGCTTTCATTTGCACTGCACAAACAGTAGCCTGAGACTCCATAATTCCTTGGATAATGACTTTATTGGGTGAAAACCAGTTCATAGCAGAAATTTCTAATGAAGAGTTAGCAAAAGATTGGTTAAAAGATCGAACAAAAGAAGACAAATCAAAAAAACTAGAGCGGTTTAAATCAGAATCAAAACTGATCGACTCAGCTATGAAATATATTTTTCTTTACTTTCAACAAGCTTGAGCAAAAAAACCTTTAATTTGATTTAACCACAGCTATTGCTTGGGCAATTGCTGCTTCTAAATTGCTAGACAAATACATAGTCTCAGTAATTTTTATATTTTTCAGGTTATCGTAATTCAATAGTCGTAAAATAAACTGAGGTTGAGTGACCTCAACTGATGTTACAGATTTTGTCTGCTTGGCAGATGTAGGCTGATTTGCTTGATCGCTTTCGACTGCTAGCTGTTCATCAGCAGATGAGGCT
The DNA here is from genome assembly GCA_965218645.1 of Waterburya sp. GTDB lineage: Bacteria > Cyanobacteriota > Cyanobacteriia > Cyanobacteriales > Xenococcaceae > Waterburya. Next base: position 1,280,589 of record OZ244627.1, read on the forward strand.
TTAACGATTGACTGAGCATAATTAGCGATCGCCTCAATAACTTCTCGGCTGACTGCTTCTGTATCCCAAATATTGACTAAAATAGCTTTTATACCAGGCATTGACTCCAGTTCGGCGAGAATTTCTGCTATTTGCTCTTGATATTCAGGGTTATTTTCTGTGCTGCTCAAGCTCTGGGCAATTAAAATACCACAGGCAGGAGCAACTTTGTTTTGCTCGAGTAAGTCCCACGTCAATAACGCTAAATCAAAACTGTTGCAGACTATGGCAATTTTACCAGAGGTATTTTGCCAATCTAACCAACGCCATCTAGCCTGAGCAAAATCTTGGTTAGATTTGACGACATTGTGTTGATTAGTTTGTATTTGATATGGAGAAAAATTCAATGTTTCAACTATAGGTTGTCTTGCCAGAGCATGATCGTTAATCGTAATTTTTCCATCTAGTGCCATCAACTCCCCTTTGCTGTTAACCCCTAAAGGATTAATTTCAATTAAATCTAGATCTTTTTCAACAAACAAGCGATACATTTTGGCAATAATCTCGCTAACAGAGCAAATTAATTGACCTGATAATCCCATATTGGCAACCAGCCGACGGGCATAGAATAAAGAAAATTCTGACTCGACTACTACCTGCTGCAAATTAGCCAACAATGAATCTACATTCATGCCTCCTAATGCCGAACCAAGCAGCACAGGGCGTTGTAAATCATAATCGAGAACTATTGCCAGCAAAAACTCTCTCTCAGCATTGTAGTGAGCTTCTGCTAAAATAAATTCAGGATATTCATTTAAAATAGACAAATTAAAGATAATCCTAGCCGCCGCGATCGCATCAATGGTATTAGCAGCAAAACGTACGCCTCCCGCTTTGCCTCTCCCTCCCGATCTAACCTGAGACTTCAAAACGACTGGATAAGGAATGTGCAGTTGCTTGATTTTTCTAGAATCTTTGATAGTCTGAGAAGGTAAAATAGGAATACCTACCATCTTAAACAATTCTTTAGCCTGATATTCTAGTAGTTCCATGTCCTAATTGTAAATCGGTAATTTGTGAACTAGATTTGGGTTGGGCATAATATTTGCAAAGTAGTAGCTTAAATTAATTTGTCGTACTTACTTTGTCCAAGGTAGCTAATTCGTTGTTCTCAATTTATTTTGTTATCTTATGTTTACATTATTAAGTTATTTGCCTCTAATCTTGAAAATTTATTCAAGAAGCAACTATGATAAGTACTGCTTGAAAGTTAGACTAAATCTAGATGTAAACGATTACTCAAAAACAGCAAGTACGATCATTATGTTGAGGCTTTCGACCAGTATTTTATACCTGTATTCTAGTATCGCCTAAAGTTTACTGCTTTGGTCACAGTTAGCTTTAGTTCACAACTGCCAACTAAATAGATTCATAATTCAACTATGCCCTACAAATATTACGAACTATTTTTTCACTCAGCGAGAAGCGTAATATTAACAATTTAATCATCAAGTATTCAAGTATCTCGGAAATATTGTTCGACTCATGACAGCTATAGCAAAATCTCATAAAGATGGAAGGGGAATGGAAAAAGTTGTAATTATTATCAACGCCGAAGTTAGTGAACAAGGAAAGCTAATTTCAGCGTCGCCAGTAACACAAAAAATGGTTGAAGCTTTACAGCGGAGTATCGCCGAGCATTCTTTACCATCAACTGTGGTGGAGATTGTTTCTGCTGCGACTCTTTGGTCTAAAAACTCTAACTCTAAAGTTATCAAGAAAAATAAGAATCCAGAGACGATTTATTGCCCTTTAACCATTCAAGTGCCAGAATATTTCGATTTTGCTCAAAAGCAAATATACTCTGCCTGTAAAGACGTTAATGCTAGAAGACGTTGGGTAGAAAAAAATTTAGGCTTCAAAACAAGCGTAGGAGATTCTTGGTTGGGTCATCTATGGCTGCCAATAATTCTATCTGACGAACCTTTATACGCAGAGATAATTGGTGAAGGCTCAATGCCTAACTCCTATGAGCAGCCTGTGGTAATACCAAGTCGCCAGCTTAAATCTCTTCATAGTTTAGCAGGAAAGCTATTAGAGAATTTAGACGCACCACCATCAACCTACCTACTTCAGTTTAGTTTGTACAATGGAGAGATTGTGTTTGATCGATTATGGCCCTTCCCTGCTGCACCTGCTCTAATAACCCTTAAAACCCAACAGCCCGATCTGTTTACCTGTCATTGGCAATGTCTAACTAAACAACCCATCAAAGATATTAGCATCTCAGATCCTATGCCAATTTAATCAGGGATGAGGAAATTAATTGCTATTAATTGCTAATTTTTGTCTTCATCTTTCATCATTATTTTAGATCGTCTAATATCAAGCCACTGTTGCAGAATTATAGCTGCTGCGTGGCGGTCAATCGCGCCTTTGTTACGGGTTGAAAATTTCTTTTGTGCTTTGAGTTGAGCCTCTGCTTCGACAGAGGTTAGACGTTCATCAACATATTCAACAGGCATTTGAAGAATATTGCCTATTTTGTCAGCAAATTTTTGCACCTGCTTTGCTTGTGAGCCAATATGTCCTTCCAAGGTATAGGGTAGACCAACGACCAGGGTTTCAACTTCTCTCTCTTCAATTATTTTTTTTAATTGCTGAATGTCTTCAGCCAAAGAAGTTCGATAAATAGTAGTTAGACCAGTGGCAATCAAGCCTGTTCCATCACAACCAGCCACTCCCATACGTTTTCTACCAACATCCAACCCCAAAGCTGAAACTTTTTTCATGGTGACCAATAGTAATTATTAAAATATAAGAGACAGTTTGTTTCTTTATGTAACTCGAAATTGATTATTATAAGGATTACGAATTATTTAAGTTTACCAAACACGAGTGAAAGTTCCCCGACTTCATCCAGATACAATTGAAGAAGTACAGCAGCGAGTTGATATTGTTGATGTCATCTCAGAGCATATTGTTCTCCGCAAACGAGGCAAAGATTTTCTGGGTTTATGTCCTTTTCACAACGAAAAGACACCTAGCTTTAGCGTCAGTCAGGATAAGCAACTATATTATTGTTTTGGCTGTAGTGCAGGCGGAAATGCCTATAAGTTTTTGATGGAGATTGGCAAACAGTCTTTTGGAGAAGTTGTCTTAGATCTAGCACGTCGCTATCAGGTAGAAGTTAAAACAGTTGAGCCTGAACAAAGACAAGAAATTCAGCGTCAGCTAGGTATTAGAGAGGAACTATATCGAATATTGGCAGTCACGTCCAGCTTTTATCAGCACGCTCTCCATCAGTCTTTTGGAGAATTTGCTCTTAACTATTTGCGCAATCAAAGACAGATAGAAGAGACTACTATTAGTAAGTTTCAATTAGGCTACGCCCCTGCGGGTTGGGAAACTCTTTATCGATATTTAGTTGAGCAAAAACGCTATCCCGTTAATTTTGTCGAACAGGCAGGATTAATTAAACCTCGTAAAAGTGGTGGGTATTACGATGTATTTCGCGATCGCCTGATGATTCCCATTATGGACATCCAGGGCAGAATTATCGGCTTTGGTAGTCGGAGTCTGAAAGAAGAAGATCAGCCAAAATATCTTAACTCCCCCCAAACGCCTCTATTTGATAAAAGTAAAACTTTGTTTGCCTTAGATCGGGCTAAGACTCATATCAGCCAGGCTGACTGTGCAGTGGTAGTAGAAGGCTATTTTGATGCGATCGCACTCTATGAAGCAGGTATTGGTAATGTGGTGGCATCTTTGGGTACAGCCTTTACTCAAAATCAACTCAAGCAGCTACTGCGCTTTACTCCTGCTAAACAGGTAATTCTTAACTTTGATGCGGATGATGCTGGCAAAAAAGCTACTGAAAGAGCGATCGCTGAAGTCGAAGATTTAGTCTACGGCGGAGTAGTACAGCTACGTATTCTCAATCTTCCTGATGGCAAGGATGCCGATGAATTTATCAAAAGCAGGGAAGATGGCGCAGTATTATATCATCAGGCTTTGGAAACTGCGCCTTTATGGTTAGATTGGCTGATTAATCGGCTGATGGCAGATAAAAGCATGAAAGCTGCCGATCAGTTTCAACAGGTAGCAGCAGGGATGATTAAGCTACTTAATAAATTACAGGATGCAAATCAACGCAACCATTACTTAACTCAATGTGCCGAACTTCTTAGTCAGGGAGATGCCAGATTAGTTTTACAAAATCTGGCTACCCTAAAGTCACAAATCAAATCGCCTCGTCCTAGATATCAAGAAAATTCTACTAAGCAGCAGAAAAATAATTTTAACCCAGCCAAACCTTTAGAGATCGCCAGTCCACCTGAGAGCGAACTATTAGAACAAGCAGAAACCTTGTTGCTCAGGATTTACATTCATTATTCCCGATATCGAGAGCAGATTATCGAGCAGCTAGAAAGCAAAGACTTATTGTTTAGCATTGCTGCTCATCGGTTTTTATGGCAACAAATAATCGCGATCGAAGATAATCTGCCTAGTCCATCATTAGAGAATGCTAATCCATTATTAAGTGAACTGCATAACCGTAGTTTAGATTTTCCTAAAAAAATGATGATGGTGGCAAAACTGTTTCATTTAGATGAAAAAACTCAAGAAGATGTTTTTCGTGCCGATATAAGAGTAGCAGAAGCGATCGCCTCATTAGAACAGGTAAACTATCAAAAGCGTCAGATTTACTGTGCAGAGCAATTACAAAGTCTCGATCCTGCCACAGATTTAAAGTTGATGAAATACTATTACCAAGAAATTCAAACTGCCGTCGAAAAGATTAGGCAACTAGAACAGATACGTTTGGCCTTCTCTCAAGATCCCATTATTAACTGAGGTTACGCGTTTATAGATCTGCGAGGATTGGGAAAGGGATAAAGGTTAAAGGTTAAAAATTAAAGAATTTGTTGTTCTTTTCTTTGAGCTAATTGAAACTACTTACTTTTCGTTATTATGCGTAACGTCAGTTATTAAGTAATAAGAGATGAGAAATTTTGCTCTCAAATCTAACTTTCTTATTTTTTGCTAGAGTCTAGATGCTTATTCATCTCGATAAATTTGCTCATAGTCCAATCATCTATTTGATTGGATTTATTATTATCTAATCCTGGAAGATAAGCTTCACCTAAAGTTTGGCTTAACTTTATCAACTCTTGGCTGTTCCAGTTTTGCTCTTTAGCAGCTACTTTTTGACTGTTTGACATTAATTTACCTCCTTTAGATAATTGAATGTGCTGTCGATTTGAACCTAGATTAGAAATCTATTCCATAGGCAGAACTCAAATGTCTGCTCATATTAATAAATTTTTCTGTAGTCCAAACATCTGATTTTTTGTCAGATTTAGAGTTATTCAATCCAGTGCCATAGGCTTTTCCTAAATTGCCACTAAGCTCGATTAGCTTGGCTGTATTCCAGTTTTGATTGTTGGATGTTACGTTGCTGTTGATAGACATATTGTTCTCCTTTCTGTAGCGAAATATACTGTTTATTTATATTTTTATATTAGCTTGAGATAAAGATAAAAGCCAAGGTGTTAACATCCGTACATAATATTACTAAGCTGCAAAAGCCTTTTACAATATGGTTCACAAGAGTTTGTTAAGCCTTATTCTGTTGAATACTGTATACAGGTACTCTAAAACTAAGATTGATAAATGATTATTCTGAATATCGGTAGCCAAAACTACCAGACAACGGTACTTATAATTAATTTTTGATATATGTCCTATCCTAGAGATTTAGTTGGTTATGGTGCAAATCCACCCCATCCAAAATGGCCAGGAGATGCCAGAATAGCTTTACAAATAGTTCTCAACTATGAGGAAGGTTCTGAATATTCAATTCCTGACGGGGATGACACTTCAGAAATATATCTTAGGGAAGTTCCTGGTTCAAGCATGGGCAAGGGAATGCGAGACTTGCAGGTGGAATCTGTCTATGAATATGGCAGTCGGGCAGGATTTTGGCGATTAATGCGCCTGTTTAAAGCCAAAGATATTCAGGTAACTATTTTTGGCGCGGCTTTAGCATTAGAGAGAAATCCCACGGCAGCAAAGACAATTGTCGAGGCAGGATACGATATTTGCTGTCATGGTTGGCGGTGGATTGGCTACCATTTATTAGATGAAGCTGAAGAAAGAGAACATATTAAAAAAGCAGTAGCTTCGCTTAAAAAACTTACAGGCGATCGCCCTGTAGGATGGTACTGTCGTTATGCACCTAGTTTAAATACTCGTCGTTTAATAGTTGAAGAAGGTGGATTTTTATATGACTCTGATGCCTATAACGACGATTTGCCTTACTGGGTAGAAGTAGCAGCTAAACCTCATTTAGTAATTCCCTACACCTTAGACAACAATGACATGAAATATTGTGTTGCCCCTGGTTTCAATAGCGGTAATGATTTCTATACCTATCTCAAAGATGCTTTTGATGTTTTGTATACTGAAGGAGAAACCGCGCCTAAAATGATGTCAGTTGGGCTTCACGCTAGGCTAGCAGGAAAACCAGGACGGATCGCAGCCTTAGCTCGGTTTATTGATTACGTTCAAAGCCATGAGCAGGTTTGGATTTGCCGTCGTTTGGATCTGGCTCAACATTGGCTCAAACATCATCCTCCGCTTTAAGTAATATGAAATACTTCAATATTCGCTACGGTTATGGGACTTGGGGACTTGCGGTGCGACCCCGCGTCGCCGTCAGGCGCAAGGGAACGCGCACCGTTGGGGACTTAGGGACTTGGGGACTTAGAGACTTGGATATCGATAAAACCGAAAGTTCCCTCCGTCACTCCGTCACCCCGTCGCCTCGTCTTTCCCTCACCCGCGTAGTTGCTCTTCATCACCCCGTCACCTCAAATACCCCGTCACTTCGTCACTCCAATTACCCCGTCACCTAATTTGTATCATTCTTTCTTATATTTCATATAAGCAGGGGCAATTATAGCGAACGCAACAATGCTTAATATGAAAAGGTTTCATAATATTAAGCTACTTAAAAACCAAAAAACTTATTAAGTCCTATTGGTTTAGTACAGATTGATAGGTAACTTTATGATTAAGATCGCTTAAAACTTCAGGATGATCGAATGCTATTTTTTTGATGTCATCATAAAACTCCTTAACAATTTTTCGTAATCCAAAACTCGACTCACTTATCTTTTTGAGTTCGGGGAATAATTGCTTAGAGAATAATAGTGGATGCCCTAATTTACCCTGACAAAAAGGCGCAGTAATCAAAGCCTTTTCTCGATCAAAAGTTTGTAGTAAAGTCTGATAAATATAAAGAGAACGAGGCTGATCGACGGCAGAAATGGTAATAGTTGAAAATTCTTGAGGGAGACACTCTAAGCCAGTCAAAATTGAGCTAGTTTTACCGCGATCGCAATTAAAATTGACTACAACTTGACTACTAGCTGGGCAATCCGATCTCCTATGGGCATTATGAGAACCAAGGACAATAATTGGTGTAATGTTAGCCTGTAAAAATTGTTCTGCCTGGTAACGAAGCAGAGTTTGATTATTGTGCCAGGGTAAGGCGGTTTTACAAGTTCCCATACGGGTAGAGTAACCTGCTGCTAAAATTATGGCGAAATTTTGATTAGAGCAGTTTTGCATACAGCAATTCTCCTATGTGAACTTTCGCTGATTTTGAATGCTGTACTCGTTCGCAAAGCGATAAACCTGTACCGCCACGACGCATTTTAATTATTTCCCCACAGATACTAACGGCAATTTCTTCTGGAGTTAACGCGCCAATATCTAAACCGATAGGCGCGTAAAAATTGGGTAATTCTTCTAAAGATAAACCTTGCTGTTGTAGTGTTTGATGAATCATGCGAATGCGTTTTTGACTACCGATCGCACCAATATATTGAAAGGCTAAAGACCTCTGTAAAATAGCCTGCAATGCTGCAAGATCTTGGGTTAAACTTCTGGTAACTAAAGCAATATAAAGCTGCTGATGAGTAGCAAAGTTATCTAAAGTTTTTTCAATAGATTGAGCCAGAAACCCTGCTTGAGGAAATCTTTGGGGAGTAACAAATTCAGGGCGATCGTCCTGTACGGCAATTTCAAACCCTGCGAAGCTGGCAATTTGCGCCAAAGATACGGCTACATGACCACCGCCGATGATCAGTAAAATGGGGGGTGGTTGGATTGTTTCAATAAATACGTTGGGGCGGTTGGCGAAACGTCCGTACTGGAGTAAGGAGTAAGGAATTTCTTGAGAAAAATCGCGATCGCAGATTAAATAAGGTTGAGTGTCTTGATTAAAAGGTGTGACTAGTTTTCCTGATTGTCCTATCTGAAATAATTCCACAATTCGGTCAATTAAGGTGATTGTTTCTACTCTCCAGGTTTCTAACCAGACCTGTACTTTTCCTCCACAAACACCCTGAACGTCTTTTCCAGGCGTACCAGTAAGATCTATCTCAACAAGCTGCTTTTCTCCTATTTCTAAGAGCGTTAATGCTTCATTAATCACCTTCCCTTCCCCCGCACCACCGCCGATAGTGCCGATAATGCTACCGTCACGATATACAGCCATCTTTGCCCCAACTTCTCTTGGCGCAGAACCAATTACCTTAACTATAGTCGCTAATACTACCGCCTCTCGTTCTAAAATACTTCTCAGTTGTTGATAAAAATTGCGATCGCTCATTGTTCATTGCTCATTGATGTATACACTGTGACTCTGGTAATTTCGGTGGGCAAAAATAATATTTTGATGAGTAGCATAGTTAATTTCTTGCCCACCCTACAACTTCTGATTCTCGTTCTAAAATACTTCTCAGTTGTTGATAAAAATTGCGATCGCTCATTGATAATTGTTCATTTTTCATTGATAATTGCTTGCCAGACTCGTTCGGGAATCATTGGTAATTGTTTTAGACGTACTCCTGTAGCATTAGCAACGGCATTAGCGATCGCTGGGGCAGTACAGTTAGTGCCAATTTCACCAATACCTTTAGCCCCAAAAGGACCATAAGGATCGGGTTTTTCGATTAAAAATACTTCTATTGGTGGAACATCGGTAGCAGCAGGAATACGATAGGTACGTAAGCTAGGATTAAGTATTTTGCCTTGTTCGTTAAAGCGCAGTTCTTCATTTAAAGCATAGCCTAAGCCCATTACCAGTCCGCCTGTAGCCTGTCCGTGACAGATGCGAGGATTGATTGCCTGACCAACATCGATCGCCTCGGCGCAGCGCAAGACTGTTATTCTTCCTGTTTCGGTGTCTACTTCTACTTCCGCACCCAAAAAGGCAAAGGTAAGAGAAGCGCGATCGCTTGTGTGTTCTAATTCTATTGATAACAATTCTCCTTTTTCTTGTGCTGCTTGTGCCAATTGCTGGAGAGTTATTTTTGTATCAGGACTATATATTTTAGCTTCGTCTAGTTCTAATTCATCTGGATCGACCTCTATTATTTCGGCTGCGGTTTTAAGGAGATGCGATCGCAACTTTTGGGCTGCCAAATTTACCGCTTGTCCAGTGATAAATGCTGTAGCCGAAGCATAAGAACCTGCATCAAATGGGGTATTGTGGGTATCGGCAGTAACTATTTTAATTTTCTCTACCGTTGTGCCTAACACCTGTGCCGCTATCTGACGTAAAGACGTATCCGAACCTGTACCCACATCAACCGAACCCGTTCGCAGTTCGTAGCCATCGGGCAGTAGAGATAGTTTGACCCTGGCTAAATGAATCTTGGCTAAACCACTGGCTTGCATCGTCGCAGCAAAACCCACACCGCGCTTTAAATGTTTTTCCTGAGGCTGTTTTACCGAATTGCTTTTTAACGCCTGGGTAACTTTTTCGATACACTCATCGAGGGCATAGCTGCCAATAATATGAAAATGTTCTTCTCTGCCGATAAGAATTTCATCCTCGGCGGTAATAAGATTATGCTGGCGCAGCGCGATTGGATCGATGTTTAATTTCTTAGCAATTTCATCGAGTTGGGATTCCATGGCAAAAGTGCCTTGAGTCGCCCCATAACCTCTAAAAGCACCTGCGGGCATAGTATTGGTATAAACTACAGTTCCTCTGTAAGATTGATTATCACAGCGATATAAGCCCAGGGGAAAACAACCAGTCAAGAAAGTTACCGTTTCGCCGTGATTGCCATAAGCACCCGTATTAGAAATTGCCTCCATTTCTTGCGCCACAAAGGTACCATCCTTTTTTACTCCCGTTTTCAGGCGGATATTCATGGCGTGACGACTATTGGTAGCGGTAAATTCTTCTTCTCTGTTAAACTGCCACTGTACGGGTTTGCCTGTTTTGATTGTTGCCAATACGCATAGGTCTTCGGTTAATATCTCCTGCTTATTACCAAAACCACCTCCCAACTGGGGTTTATAGACTCTCAGCTTTTCTTTCGGTATGTCGAACAGTTCAGATAGCAATCTTTGACAGTGAAATGGTACTTGAGTACTGGAACGAACTACTAAAATACCGTTTTCATCAAACCAAGTAATACTAGCGTGGGGTTCTAAGTGAACGTGCTGCACGGCGGGTAAGATATAAGTATTCTCGACAATTAAATCAGCTTCGGCAAATCCCGTATCTAAATCGCCTTTGTTTAAAACTATTTCCCCCGCAATATTATGGACTGCATCGTGTATTTGACTCGATTCTGGTTCGTCATGAATTATTATTTCTCCTTTTATCGCTTCTACGGGATTAATTACGTGGGGTAATATTTCATAATCAACTTCAATTAACTCACAGGCTTTAGCTGCGATCGCTTCAGTGTCGGCAACAACTGCTGCAACGCGATCGCCAATAAATCGTACTTTATTATCTAATAAATAATGGTCTAAAGGATCGGGGGCTGGTGTGCCATGCCCTGCAGTACTGTAAGCTTTACGGGTAATATCTTTATAGGTAAAAACTGCCTCAACTCCTGGCAATGCTTCGGCTTTTGTGGTGTCAATATGGCGAATATGGGCATGGGGATAGGGCGATCGCAATACTTTAAGATGTAATAATCCAGTCGGCGACCAGTCGGCGGTGTATACTGGTTTACCCGTAACTAGATCTGGACCATCTTGTTTGGGAACGTCTTGACCTACTTGACCTTCTTTTGCGGTTATGGCTTTAACCGAACTCTCTTTACCGCATTCTAGAACGCTATCGATAATTGCCTCATAGCCAGTACAGCGACAGAGATTACCTTCCAATTCTGCCTTTAATTCTGCTTCTGATTCATACTTCAGCTTGCTAGCCGTCATAATCATCCCAGGAGTACAGTAACCACACTGGAAACCCTGCTTATCAATAAAAGCTTGCTGCATCGGCGACAGTCTACCGTTTTCTAATCCTTCGATAGTAGTTATCTGCTGACTATCCGCCCGCATTGCAGGGCAAATGCAGCTATGAATGGGCTTATCATCCAGCCATACCGTACAGCTACCGCAGTCTCCCGACTCGCAAACGCGATGCACTCCCGCATATCCTAGAGAACGCAGTAAACTTAATAAACTCGTTCCTGGGTTACATTTACTGTTATGGAATTGGTTGTTAACCTGAAAATTTAATGAATCTGGCATAATTTTTGATAATTTATGGTGGGGGCGGTTCGCGAACCGCCCCTACGATTAATAACGGCGTTTTCCGTTTATTCCTGCGGTTAATTCGTTAATTCCCCGCAGCATTAATACCTGGGTAATGTGTTGGCGATATGCCGCACTACCTCGTTCGTCGTCAATGTATGTGTGTAGGGGCGCACCAAGACACGCCCCGACGATTTGTTCGGGGGTTGGTACAGTATCAAATTCAATTAAACGCGGTGCTTTAACACTACCGCCAATGCCAAACCGTACTTGCCGAGTTTGAGGATGATATGCCGTTACGACAATGGCGATCGCATATCCCGCCGTACACACCGCCATCCGTTTAAAGCTAGTTTGCCACTGCGCCAAATTCCAAATGGGAATTTTAATTGAGCGTAATACTTCCCCAGGCTGCAAGATCGTTTGTTGAGGTGCGGTTTGGAAATCAACTGCATCAACAAAATAAGGTTCGTTATGCGATCGGCAAATTTCATATTTAGCATTTAACGCAACCATAGCAGGGGCGAAGGTACTGGCACTTAACGCCAAACAAATATTACCTCCCACTGTAGCAGCATGAGATAACTTGAACGAGGCTAGTTCTCTGACTGCATCTTTAAGTGCTTCTGTTGCCGACCAAGGTTTGGGAAAAGAAAAGTCCAGCAAATCATTTTGAATACAGGTTGTCCCAATAGATAAGCCTTGGGGGGTAACTTCTATTTCTGACCAGTCAAACTGCTGCATATCTACCAGGGTTTTTACCTGGGGTTGGACTTGGTTAAAAATCCAGGTTCCCCCAGCTAACCAATTCCAGTCTGGTTGCCAATCTGATACTTCAGTTAATGATTTCGGTCGCAGATAGGTTTCGACGCTATACAAATCCATAAAATGAGCGACTCACGTTTTGTACGTATTTGTTTATCTTGCTGGGAAATGATTTTGTATACTGTATGGGATGTTTCAGAATTAATATTTTATTGAAGATACATAGATGATTTTTGCGTAAGTCCTCACTAATTCAGCATTTCCTCAAAGATGATTCTCAGACGATATAAAAAATTAAGGCAAGTTCTTGACAAAAGACAGCCAGATCTAACGGTTTTAACTGAAGATGTCCATAAGCCCCATAATCTTTCGGCTATTATTCGTACCTGCGATGCGGTCGGAGTTTTTGCTGTACACACAGTAAACTTTGACAACAATACCCCAACGTATTCACAAGTTGCTCAAGGAAGTGAAAAATGGGTTAAACTACATTCCCATCCTGACATTAAAACCGCTATTAAACTTCTACAAGAAAAGAATCATAAAGTGTATGCTGCTCATTTAAGCGATACAGCCATCGATTATCGTCAAGTGGATTATACTCAGCCAACAGCTATTCTTCTGGGTACAGAAAAATGGGGCGTTACTGATGAAGCTGCGGATTTGGTAGACGGACATATTGTTATTCCTATGCAGGGGATGGTGCAGTCTCTCAATGTATCTGTCGCCAATGGCGTAATTTTATTTGAGGCGCAACGTCAACGTTTAGAGGCTGGCTTATACGATCGGGTTCGCTTAAATCCAGAAACTTATAGGCAAGCTGTTTTTGAATGGAGTTATCCTGATTTAGCTGCTATGTGTCAGCGTCAGGGCAAATCTTATCCTGAGTTGGGAAAACAAGGAGAAATTTTAAATTTTCCCAGATAAAAAATCGATTGACAAGTTAAGTAAAACAAAAACATTCTCAATGAATCAATTACACAACGCCTTCACTTTGTTTTTGAGTTTATTAGTTGAAGCGATGCCTTTTCTATTATTAGGGGTATTACTTTCTAGTTTTTTATTATTTTTAATTAATGAAAAACAATTAATTGCTAGATTACCCAAAAATCCCTTTTTAGGTGCAGTTGTTGGTAGTTGTATTGGCTTTTTATTTCCTGTATGTGAATGCGGTAATGTTCCCGTAGCTAGAAGATTATTATTAACGGGAGTATCTCCTTCAGTTGCCATATCTTTTCTTTTAGCAGCGCCAACAATTAATCCAATTGTGATTTGGTCTACTTGGGTTGCTTTTAGCGATCGCCCAAGTATCGTATTCTTTCGAGTCTTGTTTTCTTTGGCAATTGCTACAATAATTGGCTGTATTTTTAGCGTGCAAAAAGATGTTCGCTTTTTGTTACAAGAATCATTTTCCAAAAGATTAAAACCTGTTAATTATTATCAGCTAGAACAAGCTGAATCTATATCGCCATTGCTACAGTCAGGGAGCTTTTTGATTGAACAAGGTCAATCTTTGGCTTTGGATAGTTCGTTCTCCTCAGCCGTAGTTAAGAAGCAAGCATCATCATTGCAGCTTTTTATTGACAACGTACTACAAGAATTTAGTGAATTAGGAGCAATGCTAGTTTTTGGTAGTGCGATCGCAGCAACTATTCAAGTTTTTGTCCCCCGCGAACTAATTTTGAGTCTTGGTCAAGATACTGTAACCTCAATTTTGGCGATGATGCTATTGGCAGCAATTGTCTCAATTTGTTCCACGGTTGATTCTTTTTTTGCTCTGTCTTTTGCTTCTACTTTTACAGGGGGTTCTTTATTAGCTTTTTTGGTCTTTGGACCGACGATAGATATTAAAAGTATTGGCTTGATGGCATCAATTTTTAAACCAAAAATAATTATTTATATTTTTACCTTAATTGCTCAGTTGACTTTTATTTTTACCTTAGCTTACAGTTATTTTTTCTGATCGAGATAATGATTCCTAATCAACCCTTACGTTCAAATTCTCCTCAACCAAATAGTTACTTATTAACCTGGATCGAGGCATTAGCTTTATTGGCTTGGGGAAATTTACTACTAAAATATGCCTTAACAGGACAGTATAAACTGTTAATTCACCCCAACTATTATGGATTGGTATTAGGCAGCGGCATACTTTTGCTGGGTTTAGGCATAGTCAAAGTTAAATTAATTTTTACTCGTAGATCTAGCAATTCTAGGGAACATATTAGTCTTTTCCCTCCTGGGGTTGGCAGTGGTCTATTATTAATAGTTGCGATCGCTGGATTACTGATTCCGCCCACGGTTTTAACCAGCCAAACTGCCATTGCCAGGGGAGTTGGGGATGTTTCTTTTACTAGTTACCAGCCTCAAGCTTTCCGTACCGCAACTAAGCCAGAAGAGCGATCGCTCATTGACTGGATTAGGACAATTAATGCCTATCCTGAACCTGATGCTTATAGTGGACAACCAGCCAAAGTCAGTGGTTTTGTGCTGCACTTACCAGAACTTCCCGATAATTACCTCATGCTGTCTCGGTTTGTAATTACCTGTTGTGCAGTGGATGCATATCCCATCGGTATTCCAGTCAAACTAAAAACTAGCAGCAGCAATTATCCTGCCGATACCTGGTTAGACATTCAGGGGGCAATGATCACCGCAACTTTACCCAGTAAAGATAAGCTAGACTCCAAAGCCGTTACCGAAAAACGTTCCTTGGTTTTGGCTGCCAAATCAATTAAATCAATTCCTACTCCAGCAGATCCTTATAGTTACAAATAAAAGCATGAACGCAAATAGGCTATTACAACCAATTGACAGACTAGCGATCGCCTTAGTTATCTTGCTGGCATTAATTATCGGCTTGTTAGTTTGGGTTGGTAGTGTTTGTGATGATACCTGTATATTTTATGCAGGGGCAAGAGTCAACGGTTTTAACTGGGAAAATAAAACTATCGGCAGGGAAGATCGGGCTTTTATCTTAAACTTCAATCGTCCTCTAGATCGCACCAGCGTCGAGCAAAATTTAACCATTAGTCCTGCTCTACCAGGTAAAATTAGCTGGTCGGGATTAAGATTGGCTTATACATTAGAATCCCCCGCACCCTATGGAGAAAATTATCAGGTATCTCTGGCAGGGGCAACAGAAAGATTTCCTAACCAAGAAAAAGTAGGTAACAAGATCAGACCTTTTGCTGCCAAATTTCGCAGTCGCGATCGCGCTTCTGCCTATATTGGTACGCAAGGGATAGAGAAAGGTAAATTAATTTTATTTAACTGGACGCAGCAAAAAAAAACAATTCTGACTCCCGATTATCTAACCGTATTTGATTTTGAACCTTATCCCCAGGGCGATCGCTTACTGTTTTCTGCTGCCGATAATAAGCTGGGAATTAAAGGGATTCTGAATTTACAGCTTTATAGCGTTACTACAGGTTTAAATCCTCAAGTAAAGTTGATTTTAGATAATCAAGAATATCAGAACAATAAATTCGATCTGGCGCAGGATGGTAAGAAGATTTTGGTACAGAGGCTAAACCGTAATAATCCTAATAACTTTGGCTTATGGATGATTACTGCTGATAAACCACCGCAGCTAATAACCGATGCTCAAATTGGCGATTTTATGATTGCTCCTGATAGTCAAACCGTAGCAGTTGCTCAAGGAGAAGGTATCGCTTTGTTGCCCTTAGAAACCAATGCTAAACCTCTAGACTTTATCCCTAAATTTGGTCAAGTTCTCGATTTTACTGCGGATGGTACGGGAGCAGCGATGATTAATTATAATACCGATAATGCTAAGTTAAGCTACACGCGATCGCTTTTTTATGTCAATACTCAAGGAGTCCAAAAAGAACTTTTAAATACAGAAGGCTCAATCCAAAATTGCCAGTTCGATCCGACTGCAACCTATTTATATTGCTGGCTGACAAAGTTGGTCAAAGGTAAAGAATATGTTGAAAAACCCTACATAGCAGAAATTAATCTCAAAACTAGCAAAGTTAAAACCTTGGTATCTCTAGCAGAATATCAAGACAGTAAGCTTAGTGTTGCACCAGATGGACTAGGAATACTCTTCGAGCGATCACCAAATAATACCTCTTCTATTAACGATTCTTCGACAACAGAGGATAAAAGCATCTGGCTGTTAATTCGAGCTTCCCAAAAGTCTAATTCTGCCGATTTTAACGCCGAACAGCTACCATTTGTAGGTTTTAGTCCTCAATGGTTACCTTAAGCGAGCGCTATTTTGTCTAGATTATACCCCGATCTAGATAGCCAATTTAATTTATGATAGGAAATTAGCCCTATAAAAACTGACTAATATTTCAGCTATGATCAAACACACCATTTCTGTCTTAGTAGAAGACGAAGCGGGAGTTTTGACCCGCATTTCAGGATTATTTGCCCGTCGTGGTTTTAATATTGAAAGTTTGGCGGTAGGACCTGCCGAACAGCTAGGTGTTTCTCGTATTACTATGGTTGTGCCTGGAGATGAACAAATTATCGAGCAGCTAATCAAACAACTCTACAAGTTAATTAGCGTACTTAAGGTACAGGATATTAGCCAACAGCCTAGCGTCGAACGAGAATTAATGTTGATTAAAGTCAACGCCACTGCATCTAATCGGGCGGAAGTCATTCAGTTGGCTCAAATTTTCCGCGCTCGTATTGTCGATCTCTCAGAAGAAGCTCTAACCATTGAAGTAGTAGGCGATCCTGGCAAGATAGTCGCCATTATTCAAATGTTAAACAAGTTTGGCATACGAGAAATTGCCCGTACTGGTAAAATCGCCCTCATTAGAGAGTCTAAGGTAAATACTGAATATCTCAAGTCTTTAGAAGCGAAGATAACTCTGTAGTAATTGGTGATTGGTTTCTAAAAGGCGCGTTTTGCGAAGCAGCGCGTTGCGGACGGCGGCTTTTGGGACAGAATCTTCTGACCCAAAACGCGCCGTTCATACACAAAAGTCGCCGCCTATTAGCTATCAGTAAAAGTCCTAAAGTAGATAAATATTTAAAAAAATTAAGTGTATCTATGTCTTGTTCGCAAAATCCATGAGATTATAAAAATATCTTAATAATTTGCTAAAAAATAGTTATCTTTTTGTTAAGAGTTTTCATAAACTAATCTTATCCATAAATCGTCTTTCAAAGCGAGTTTAAAGCACAAGCAGCTACGATGAACCAACAGATTATTGCAGCGATCGATATCGGCACTAACTCAATTCACATGGTAATTGTTAAAATAGAGCCTTCTTTGCCGTCTTTTACAGTAATTGCCAAAGAAAAAGATACGGTAAGATTAGGCGATCGCGACCCTGCAACAGGTAAGTTAACCCCTGAAGCAATTCAACGTTCTCTTGACACTCTAAGACGCTGTAGAGACTTAGCCAATAGCTTAAATGCTAGTCAAATTATTGCTGTAGCAACCAGTGCAACTAGAGAAGCACCTAATGGAGAAGCTTTTTTACGCCAAATTGAATCAGAATTAGGTATTGTAGTTAATCTAATCTCTGGTCAGGAAGAAGCTCGGCGAATCTATTTGGGAGTCCTATCGGGAATGGACTTTAACGATCAGCCTCATATTATTATTGATATTGGTGGTGGTTCAACTGAATTAGTGTTAGCAGATATCCATGAACCGCGTTTTTTAAGCAGTACCAAAATCGGTGCGGTACGTTTAGCTAAAGAATTTGTCACCACAGACCCCATTAGCGATAGCGAATTAAAGGTATTGGGAGCTTATGTCAAAGGGATGCTAGAGCGTCCTGTAGATGAAATTTGGCGTAATTTACAGCTAAATGAAGCACCCAGAACTATTGGTACATCTGGCACTATTGAAACTATTGCAGCAATTCATGCTAAGGATGAATTAGGCTATGTTCCCGATCCTCTCAACGGTTATGAAGTCAGCCGTAAGGACATTGAAAAAATTGTCAAGAAGCTGGCAAAAATGAGCTTCAAAGAAAGGTTAGAAGTATCAGGACTTTCGGAAAAACGAGCCGAAATTATTATCCCAGGTGCGGTTATTTTGCTTGAGGCAATGACCATGCTCAAGCTAGACTCAATCATGATTTGCGAACGAGCATTGCGAGAAGGCATGATTGTTGATTGGATGTTAACTCGTGGCTTGATCAACAGTCGATTGCGTTATCAAGACGAAGTTAAAAAGCGCAACGTTTTGAAAATTGCTCAAAAGTATCATGTGGATTTAGATTACGGTCAAAGAGTAGCGGGCTTTGCCTTAAGTATTTTTGACCAGCTAAAAGGTAAATTACATTCTTGGAATATAGCAGAAAGAGAATTATTGTGGTCAGCAGCAATCTTACACAACTGTGGACTATACATTAGTCATTCATCTCATCATAAGCATTCTTATTATCTAATTCGTAATGCCGAATTATTAGGTTTTACTGAATTGGAATTAGAGTTAATTGCGAGTATTGCCCGCTACCATCGTAAAAGCAAGCCCAAGAAAAAACATGAACCATACAATAGTTTGCCCGATCAACAGTATCAGCTAATAGTGAGGCAGTTGAGTGCCATCCTCAGACTGGCAGTAGCTTTAGAACGACGAAACAAAGGCGCGATCGCGGGTGTAAACTGTGAATACGATAAGCACGATCACTCTCTCGATTTCCAAATTGAGCCAGTAGAAATAGGAGATAAATGCAGCCTGGAATTATGGAACTTGAGCTACAAAAAAGAACTCTTTGAAGAAGAATTTGACGTAGAACTAATTGCAACCGTCGCCGAGAGTAAACTACCAGTAAGAACTTAATTTGAATTGTTTTTAGACGTAAAAGCTAATAGGCGGCGGCTTTTGTGTATGAACGGCGCGTTTTGGGTCAGAAGATTCTGTCCCAAAAGCCGCCTTAGCTTCATACATACCCTCAGCAGTCGCTTCAACGGGTCGCAGACAAGGCGCGTTTTGAGTGGGAAGCTTCCCACTCAAAAGCCGCCGTCCGCAACGCGCTGCTTCGCAAAACGCGCCTTCTAAAAACAAATAAATTTGAACGCAGCACATTAATAATCGATCACAATAATGACCGCAGAATTAAAAGCGATCGCCAGTAGTCAGATTTGGTCTGAAGTATACGATTTGGCTAATATTTATAGAAAGCAAGAGCAGTGGCAAACAGCTACAATAGCCTTGAAACGTGCCATTGAGCTAAAAGCTGACTTTTTCTGGTCTTATCATCATTTGGGAGATGCTTTGAGTAAGCTTGGGCAGTGGCAAGAGGCAGTTCTGGCTTATAATCGTGCCGTAGAACTTGACCCTAGTTTTTTTTGGTCTTGGCATAATTTAGCGGATGCCTTGAGCAAGTTAGAACAATGGCAAGAGGCGGTTGAAACATATAATCGTGCCGTAGAACTTGACTCTAGCTTTTTTTGGTCTTGGTACAATTTAGCGGATGCCTTGAGCAAGTTAGGTCAATGGGACAAAGCGATCGCTAATTATTTTCATGCTATTCAACTCGATCCCCAAGATCAGCTTGTCTGTCAAAAATTAGGCGCAGCTTTTAAACAAAGGGATACTTTAGAGCGATCGATTGAGCATTATCGTTACTTGATAAAGTCTTGTGAGCATAATTCGATTTTTACTGTTTTCCAGACAAAGCCTCAAGAGTTAGTTCATCTGGCAAATATTTTAGCCACCGAACATCAAACTATTGGCGCAATTATTATTTACTACATGGTTTTGGAAATTCAGCCAAATCAGACTGAGGTTTTACAGCAGCTTAAGAACTTGCTTTTGCGGCAAAATCAATTAGAACATACAATTGCCTCTGGTCAAAGCCAACTAGAAAGTGAATTAGTGACCAGATATACCACTCTTAGCATTCCCAGACCCCAAGCTAAATTGATTTCTGGGAAAGTTGTTTTTCAAGCCAATTGTCTGATTCTACCAAATCAGTTAGAAGACTTATGTGCTGCTGTAGGCTGGTCACGCCGTCCTTTAGACAAAGTAGAACAAGCGATCGCCAATAGCTTTTGTTATGTATGCGCCTGGCATCTTGTTGATGACAGACGACAATTAATTGGATTTGCTAGAGCCATTTCTGATGGGGTGTTTCAAGCAACATTGCTCGATATAGTAACTCATCCCAACTTTCAAAGACAAGGAATAGGCAAAAAGATTGTTCAAAGTTTGGTTAAGCAATTGCATCAAAGAAAAATCAAAGATGTTACTTTATTTGCCAGTCCTCACATTGTCGATTTTTATCATAAATTAGGATTTGTGGCTCAACCTGATAATTTACAGTGGATGCTATGGAGTGCCGATCTTGCAAAAAATAAATAATATGGGCGTTGCTGATCAAGTAATGTCATACAAAGGATGACTGTTCGTAGCCTGATTGACTGACAAAACTTTCAGCAGACATTGTAGGAATAGGTTTGAACTTGAAACTCTAATTGGTAGAGTCGTTGCTCATATTGTTTGAGTGATGCGATCGCAGGAGTAGGGTCGTGATGACTAGAAAAGGTGACAGAGTAGATTAACTTCCAGCCATCAAGGAGTGCTGCTTTGACCCAATCCCAGCCTATCCGAAAATAGCTATTACCGCCAAACCAGTGAGTATCAACCCATCGTCGTTCAGTACTTGTCCCAGAATAGAGAAGTATCAAAAGTCAAAAAAATACTTTCTTCTTTCCACCCTGCTAAAGCAGCCTTAATCAGTGGTTTGTAGATTCGATGAACGTTAATGCGAGAATTATTGAGCCGGCGTTGAATACGTCTTTGTCTACTCTGAGCAAATATACCTCGACAGGGTATGTACATTGACCATTTAGTAAGATTTACACTACCTGTATGTATTAAAGCAATTATCTTCCAGATGCAGGTTTTGAGATGGCCTAGATCTGACCAATCTGCTGGTTGACTCATCCATTGATTCAAGGCATGGTAAAGACGGGAGTTTTTTTCCTAGTATTCTGAAATTGTGAGTGGAATCTAATCTCACAATGCTGACTCCCTCATACTTTGGTCAACCCTCTTAATCCTCTGACTACTCTTCCTTTTAGAGGAAAACAATTGTAAAACAAACTATAATTTAGCTGTATTAATTATGCTGATTTATTACTTATTATTTACTATTTATTATTTATTACTTGCCCAAACCATTTTCTAATTAATTCAGTCCTTTAATTTAAATAGAAAAGTATTA
This sequence comes from Waterburya sp., assembly GCA_965218645.1. Classification (GTDB taxonomy): domain Bacteria; phylum Cyanobacteriota; class Cyanobacteriia; order Cyanobacteriales; family Xenococcaceae; genus Waterburya. The sequence continues at coordinate 1,302,083 of OZ244627.1, forward strand.
CTTGCTACTTTATATGCAAAATAATGTGTTTAAAATCACTTTTAACCTATAGATAATTTGATCTAAAAATCATTTGTTTATCTAAAACCTGCAATTTACTATTGTCATATTTAGAGAAAGAACTTATAAATGAGAAAGTTTATTCAATAGGGAGTGTTTTGGGTTATGTCTTCAATTGTTAGTCCTATAGACGCAGCCGTCGCTGATTTTGTAGCTGATGGTTTAGAGTTAATTGGAACAGACGGATTTAACGCATTAGTAGGTTCAGATAAAGGCGATCTAATTGATGGACTTGGTGCGCCTGACTTTTTACGTGGTGCTGCTGGAAACGATTTAATTGATGGCGGACTTGGAGGAGATTTTGTCGAGGCTGGTGACGGCAGCGATATAGTTCTTGGTCAAGGTGGTAGTGATGTTATTTTTACTGGCGACGGGAATGATCTAGTTGATGGTGGTGAAGGCAACGACGTTATCTTTGGTGAAGGTGGTGATGATTATCTTTATGGCAGTTTCGGCGATGATACCATTTTAGGTGGTGAAGGCAACGACACCATCAATGGTGGTCTTGGCAATGATTTGCTTTTTGGTAATGCTGGAGATGATTTATTTGAATTTGATGCTCAAAATTTCGATGGCACCTTTATTAATAGAGTTGGAGACTTTACTTTAGGTGAAGATAGCCTAGTGATCAAAGGTACAAGTGATGTTGATGAAGTATCTTTCAACTCTAAAAATGGCTTAATATCTATTAACGGGGAAGTTGCAATTAATCTTAATAGTATTGGTGATTCTACAGATATTGACATGGAACAAAATGATAATGGTGATTTTGAATTGATGTAAATCCATTTAAATTGCTTTCTTAATATACTGAGCATAAGCTAAATTAGTTTATGCTCAATTTTTTTAGATAATGAAAATCTGGGCGAAATTTACCAATTGGTAATCTCTGACAGTTGCTCAACAGCGCGGTTAGACAAGCTGCTTGGCTGTGTAACTTACCGCGGAAGCCAGGGAACGGTTGATCCCGCGTTTAATTCTGGCTCGATACAATAGAAAGGCTTTTTAAATTAAATATGTATGAGTAGAAGACTACTTTCTTGGTTGAGTTTAGGGTTTGTGACAATTTTCTTATCATTTGCAATTCGGCTTCCTGCGATCGCTGATACTCCTAAACACTATACAGAATTAGAATTTCCCAACCTTCCAGAAATTCAGATACCCGAATATGAACGTTATGAATTAGATAATGGCATGGTGGTTTATCTCCTTGAAGATCGAGATTTACCCTTAATCAGTGGTACGGCTTTGATTCGCACTGGATCTCGCTTTGAACCTGCCAGTAAAGTCGGTTTAGCTAGCCTAACAGGCGCTGTAATGCGTAGTGGCGGTACAGAAAACCATCCTGCAGCCAAATTAAATCTAATCTTAGAACAAAAAGCAGCTAGCGTCGAAACTAGTATTGGTGATACTTCAGGTAGTGCCAGCTTTAATACCCTCACTGAAGATTTAGACACAGTTTTCTCTCTATTTACCGAAGTATTACGTCAACCAGCTTTTGCTCCCGCTCAATTTGCGATCGCCAAAAAACAGAAAGAAGGAGGAATTGCTCGCCGTAACGACGATCCTCAAGATATTGCCAGTCGTGAATTTGATAAGTTAATTTATGGTGCAACTAGCCCCTATGCTCGAACCGAAGAATATGCTACTTTGGCAAATATTTCTCGCCCAGATGTAGTTAGCTTTTATCAAAACTATGTTCGCCCCCAAAGCATAATTTTAGGTATAGTCGGGGATTTTGATTCTGATGCCATGCTCGAACGAGTGCAGAATGCTTTTGGTGACTGGCAGGTTGATACTTCCCTCCCAGCTTTAAAAGCACCCGCAGCAACCCAAGAAGTAGATCGAGGTATTTTTGTGGTTGATCGCCCCAAGGTAACTCAGAGCAACGTTTTAATGGGTCATATTGGAGGGCAGCTTAACAGTCCAGATTATCCAGCATTAAGCGTTTTAAATGGCGTTTTAAATGGTTTTGGAGGACGCTTGTTCAACGAAGTGCGATCGCGCCAGGGTTTGGCATACAGCGTATACGGAGCTTGGAGTCCCAATTATGACTATGACGGTTTATTTATTGCGGGAGGACAAACCCAAACCAATAATACTGTTCCTTTTATTAAAGCTATTGTCAGTGAGATTAAAAAGCTACGTAATAGTCTAGTTACAGAAAAAGAACTAGCCAATGCCAAAGAATCAATTCTCAACTCTTTTGTGTTTAACTTTGAAAATCCCAACCAGACTCTTTCTCGTCTAATCCGTTACGAATACTTTGGTTATCCAGAAGATTTTATCTTTGAATATCAGGACAAGGTGCAAAATACAAATGAAGAAGATATTTTAAAGGTGGCTCAAAAATATCTTCAACCAAATCAGATAGTTACTTTAGTAGTAGGTAATCGCCAGGCAATGAAACCGCCTTTGAGTAGCCTAGAACAAGAAATAAATCTGGTAGATGTTACTATTCCTCAACTAGGACAAAGTTAACTTTTCTCAATCTAATTATTTTGTTTGACATTGCGATCGGGAAAATAATCATTATATTTTTCCTGATTGTAATGATAGACGGTACGAATAGGGTAGGGAATATTAATTTCAGCATCATCAAAAGCTTTTTTAATGGCGATCATTGCTACAGTTTGCACGTTGCGTAGCTGCTTTTTGGGAGAGCCTGTCCAGTAACGCACTACAAAATCAATAGAACTGTCATTAAAATTAACTACATCAATTTCAGGTGCAGGGTCTTCTATTACTCCAGCCACACTTGTGATAGTTTGTTCTAAAATTCTAGCAGCCTCTGGCAAAGAAGAATTGTAGTCCACTCCCACAGATAAATCTGTTCTCCGAAAGGGATAGGCTGTAACTACTTTTACCGCATCAGTAAACACAGTAGAATTGGGCAGTAAAATTTTTTCTCCAGTATAAGTGCGAATCTTGGTGGTGCGAATACTAATATGTTCTACTTTTCCTTGGTAGTCATTAATCTCCACTTCATCTCCAATCCGAAATGGCTCTTCGATTAACAAAATAATCCCTGCCAAAAAGTTTTTAAATATATCTTGGAAGGCAAAACCAATAGCTACCGAACCTAGACCCAAGGTAGCGATAATATTTCCCAAGCTAAATCCAGGAACAGCTATGATGCAGGCAAGCAAAATACCAATTGTCCATACGCCGATAAGACAAATTTTTCTGAGTAGCAACTGTAAAGAAGTACTTTTGAGGGTGCGTCTACCTGTTTCGTCGGCAAGTTTTAGAGCCACCTGCACTGCATATTTAGTCAAAAACAAAACGATCAAAGCCGACATTATACCTGGCAAAGCGCCGATCGCCTGATCTAGTAATTTCAGCAGAGCTTTGGCAATAGTATTGAGAATCTCAGTCATACCTTATCTACTCATAAACATATACAGACATATGTTTTAACATTCTTGACGGCAAATAACGAAATTTTTAGCTAGACATATAACTAGCTTTTGATCATCACTATTTGTAGTTTGATATATTTCCCTACGTATAATTAACTAAGCAACAACAATGGAAATGTTGTATTCAAACCTGTAAAATATCAATTAAGGTGTTAAAGAGCGCAGATGCTATGAACCAGAAACCCCTGCAATCGCTTGCTTTTGAGAGGTATTTAAGTAAATTCATACATTATTTACAAAAATACTCCAACAATTACGGAAACTTTATACCATGCCCACATATTCACGGATATACTGAGTTTAAGAAACAAAAAACGCCTGTTATTCTGTCATATCAATAATATATATCAGTAAATCCATGGAAGACATTAGTAAGTACATCACCTCGATCCAACAAGAAGTTGTGGCTGAGGAAAAAACCGTAAAAATAGCCAGACTAATTATTTTATTAATCAAAATTGAAAAAGAATTGGCTACCGTAAAAACAACTTTAGCTAAACTACAAAATCATCAAAAAAAATACAGCCAAAATTCACAGCTATCTGAGCAAATTGAACAAAAAATAGCTACAGTCAACCGCCTTTCTGAAAAAATCAGCAAAGCCAGACTAAATTTGAACTACTACTTTATCTAGTAAATACTTTTGCTACTAAAAAAGCTCACAATTTAATAGCGTCATTAAGTAATCTTGTCTACCTTACTACCTTATCTATCTTAGTTTGATAGCTAATGTTAGCTAGATTTATTAATTAATAAGAAATCATAAAATAATTTTCCCTAAAGCTGTTGTGGATAGTTAATTATTCCGTCTTAAAATAATTGAGTCGTTTTAAACTAGCGATTGACAGTACTTCAGCTTTTAAAATTTGCTCTTAATCAAAAACAGATAACTTAGCGTACTTAACAAAGGATCGGCATTACCGATCCTTTGTTGTTTGTCAGTGGTACACTGCATCAATGTCCTCTATATTGTGGCTTGATAAAAACTTCTTCGTCAATCTAAAATTTGTCTCAATCCTTCTAGGAAGGATTATTTTGCTTATCCTCAACCGCGAAATGCGGTCAAAGAGACCCCGTCTTTTACGATGGGGTCTTTTTGACGCGAAAACAGTGAATTTTAAATTTTATTTGAGAATCATAAATTTAAGGTTCATTGTTCTTTGAGTTTTTTCCTCACATAAAAGGCAGGTTAATTTTGAAACAGCAAAGTTTTTTAAACAATTCTAATTTCCTCATATTGGTAGCTCCAGCAGCAGCAGTCGCGATTATGACTTTTTTGCTATCTCGTGGTAACGCATGGGCTGCAATTGGTGCGGGAATTACTTCGATAGTTTCCGTGAAAGCTATCGATCGTCGCGCTACGGAAGTGGAAGTATTAAAGGATAGATTTCGTCACTTAAAAAACGCAGAAGAATTAATAGCCAAACTACCTTCTCTACAAGCTGAGACTCAAACTTTAACTACTCGGCAAAATGAACTCAAAAATAATATTGGCAGCAATGAAAAAGAACTAAGTAATTTTCGAGAACAATTACACCATACCAAAGGCGAACTATCCCAAAAAGAGGGAACGCTAAAAGTAGTCAGACAAGATATAGCTGATTTATCAAAAACAAAAGATGAATTAGAACGCAGAATTGCTATAACTAATCAACAAAATCCAGATTTAGCAGTTCGCGAACGCTTGTATTCAGAAACCGAACAGCTTCGGTTACAGAGAACCAGTTTAGATGCACAGGTCAATTCTTTAAAGTCAGAGCAAACTGCTTTAGAAGCAATTAAGGTAGAGTTAGCAACCAAACAGCCTCAGCTAGAATTGTTGCAACAGCAATTAGAAACTCTACAGTCTAAAACTCAGGAATTAGAAAAACAAGCAGCAGAATTAGAACTGTTACGAGTCACTTATGATGCCCTCTCATCAGAGAAGGATGGCTTTGAAACTAGGATAAATTAATTAAGCCCCGAAATCGCAGGATTGGAAGTACAAAAACAGCAGATTTTGCAGGCGATTCAAGAGAGCGAAGAAAAATATCGTCAGATAGAACAGCAAAGACAAGAATCTCATCGTTTGAGGTTGGAAATCAAACAACAGCAATGGGAAATTAGTAATTTAGAACGAGAAGCCAAGCAGGTTACGGGTATTATTGCCTCTTCAGAGGAAGAGAAGGCTCGATTAGAACAAGACAATCATAAATTAGAACGGCAACTCAAAAGGTTGAAAGGGGAAATACAAGCAATCGAAAATAGTGCAACATTAGCACTTCAAGCTTTGCGAACAAAACTTTGGGAACAAAATGATCTTCCTCAAGCCAACAGACAAATCGATACAAGTGCTACAGGAGAACAACAATTCATTTCAGGATTTGCCAATCATTTAACACAGCAGGGGCTTACTTTTCCCCAGAGGGTGATTAATGCTTTTCACACCTCTTTAAAAGTACAGGACATTTCAGCTTTAGTAATTTTGGCTGGTATTAGCGGTACGGGTAAAAGCGAATTACCCCAACGTTATGCAGAATACATTGGCGCACAGCAGCTAACTTTAGCAGTACAGCCTCGTTGGGATTCACCCCAGGATTTACAAGGTTTCTATAACTACATTGAGAAGAAATATAAGCCGACAGACTTGATGCGGGGATTATATCAATATCAAAACGATTCTAATATGAGCGATCGCCTGGTGATTGTTTTATTGGATGAAATGAATTTAGCGCGAGTAGAGTATTATTTTAGTGATTTTCTTTCCAAATTGGAATCCAGACGTTCTCAAGATAAAACTTATTTAGACTTGGATGTTGGTAGTTTACCGTTACCAGAAAAAGAGCGAAGACTAGCTATTCCCCAGCAGTTTTTGTTTGTGGGGACAATGAATGAAGATGAAACTACTCAATCTTTATCGGATAAGGTATTAGATCGGGCTAATGTATTGACTTTTGGCAAACCACAGCAGTTAAAACTAAGAGAAGAAGCCAACGGTAATAGAAGTGCAGCATCATCTGTTGGGGGTTATGTTTCTTATTCCCAATACAAAGGCTGGATGCGATCGCCCGATCCTAATTCGGAGGAGGTTACAAAGCTTCGCGGTTATTTAGATCGGGCTAACAATATTATGGATAAGTTAGGACATCCTTTCGCCCATCGAGTTTATCAGGCAATTACTCATTATGTAGTTAATTATCCTGGGGTTGTAGAAGGAAATGCATCGGCTTTTAATGCTGCTTTAGCCGATCAATTTGGACAAAAACTATTGCCCAAACTACGGGGATTGATGCTTGATGAGTGTCACGAGCAATTGGAAGAGTTTTCTCGGTTGATTAGTGAGATTGGTGACGAAGCATTGATTAGAGCCTTTGCCATAGCCAAAGACGGGCATTTCGGACAATTCCAATGGCGGGGATTTGTTTATTTAGAGGAATCAGAAGTAGTCTTAAGTTCGGTTGTGGGGTAGCAAGTGAAAATTTATCAGAATCTTTTTGCCTACCTTAACGGCAATAGTTTAGCAGCAGAAAATGTCGTATTGCAGGGATGCAATCGCCCAATTTTAATTGGTAATGAGGATATTAGTAATTCTTTGTTAATTAAACATAGCCAAGATGTTTATGAAATTGGTTTTCCCTATCTCAAACCAACAGATTTAGAAGAACATGACGATCGCTGTCAGACTGAATTAAAAATTGAAATAGGCGATCAAGAATATTCATTATTTATTACTGATGAAGTAATTGATGAAGAGGCAATTGAAGACGAAAATAAATTAAAAGAATGGTTGGGTACGCCCAAAGAAAAACGGCTCGATACTTCGATTGAAATCTTACTACAAAATTTTACTGGTTTATTTAGTCATCAAGATTTATGGAGTCTGCGCCAAGGAAATACAGCCTGGATTAATTTACATTATTTGCCAAAATATTTGGCTGAATTTGATCTTAGCGAAGCTAGCTTACCTTTGATAATTAGCTTAGAAAAGCAGTATGAACTATCCCGCAAGCTACGGACAATTACGCCCAGCCTGCGCCATCAGCTACGTAGAAAAGCAGAATTGATGTCCATCAGCAGAATTCAAGAAATGGATAGTTATTGTCTGCGGGATTATATTCGTCGCCCAGGATCTTCTCCAGAGGAAAAAGCGGGAGCAAAACAGCAGCTAATGGGAGTAAAGCGCGAGCAAAATTATCATACCGTTGAGAATAAATTTTTAATTTATTTTGCTGGTAGACTACTACATTTAGAATGTTTTCGCTATGAAAAAAGTAATGATACAATTTATCTAGATGCTGTACGAAAGTTACGCCAAACAATCGATATTTTTAATCGATCGCCTTTAATTAAAGATATTTCAGTGCGTCACTTTAGGTTGACTAAACCCAACTACGTTTTACTGCAAAACCCTATTTACAATAGCTTTTATCGAGCTTATCAAGACTATATTTACAGGCGATCGCAAAAAGAACGACTTTGGAGTTATCGTCATAATTTATTAGGAGACACGGTTTATCTCTGTTTGACTGCTGCTTTGTTGCGCTTTCAAGGGGTACATCTAAAGCCACTGGCTAATTTAGCCATCAGGACCAGTCCAGATTATGGTAACTATTTACTGGAAGATAAACAGCCTGTATCTATTCCAGTTTTTTTCAAGATTTTGTTTATGAATTCAGGTTAGATAAATGTACAGATTTAACTAGGGGAGATTATTGTCTAACTATTGAATTACACGATTTAAAATCTTCGGAATTGACTATAAAATTTTACCCAATCTTCTCCTTTAGAATGGTTGGGAGAATTTTTGTTACCGACTTATCGTTATCAATTAACCGAGCAGTTTCGCCTTCATTTTACTATTGCTCGACCAATATTCGATGTCCTCTATAGTCAGTGGATTCGCACTCAACCAAAATTAGAGACGGTAAGTTTATCTCAAGCTCGTTTGCAGATGATTGATGTGCGCGGAAAACCTGTAGATGGAGTAAATATTTGGGAAGGTAAACGACTTTTAAAATTTATGTCCGAACTTGGTGCAGCTAAAGCCAAGCAAATAGGGATTTTAGCCTTTACAGAAGCACAAAAAGCCTGGTTACAAAATAATTGTGCTTCAGAGTATCGAGTTTTTATTGGTTCGTTTGCCGACTGGGTAGGAAAGGAGATCGAGATCTTGCTAATTAGCTGTGTGGGTTATCCCCAACAACTTGCTGTATCAGATTTAGCGATCGCTTTAACTAGAGCTAGCGACTATTTAATTCTATTTGGAGATTACCAACTTTGGAGTAGCCAACCATCCCTGATGCAAAATTTACTATTCCAACCTGAATTACAAAGAGAAAGAGAGATATCTCTAATATGAAGTTACACATCAAGCTAGCAGGAACATTTAACCGCACTTCCATTAACTCTAGCTTTGCAAAACCAGAAGCGGTAACATCGCAGCAATGGATGCGATCACATTTTTCTGTCGCTACTCAAGTCAGGCAGCGATCGCCTTTACTATTGCGTCAAAAGTTTGGCATGGATTTTTTATCGGAGTCGAGCATCGAGCGACTTCTACAGCAAGCGCATGATTCTGAAGCACTAGAAAATAATAATTTAATCCCCTTATGGCTACAACCTTCAGAAAATATAGAAGCTAAACCTATACCAATACTGTTCGGTTAGTCTTTCAAGTTATTTCGTTCGCCCCCTAAATCCCCCAAGCCTGGGGTAGGGCTGTTTCATTCTAGAGTTAGATCATGTAAATTGGTTTAAAAACCTAATTTAACCGCTCAATGAATTCAAAAGACCTAAATTACAGTTTAATCGACTATCTAAAACAAATACCTGATGAACGAAAATCTGGTGGTAGAAGACATTCTCTGTGGCTAATCTTATTAATTATGATTTTAGGAATCATGAGCGGTTACTGGGGATACAGAGGTTTGGGCAGATTTGTCGAGCGACATCGTCGTCAATTAATCAAAACTCTTGAAATCCCACAAGCAAGAGTGGGATCTTACTCAACCATTAGAAGAGTAATGATGAGCTTGGACTATGAGACAGTAGCAATTGTATTTAATGACTGGGCATCTCAATATACTCATAATAGTCAAGGTCAATGGATTGCTATCGATGGCAAAAGCTTGAAAAATACTGTTAATGACTGTTATGGTAAACAGCAAAATTTTGTCATGATGGTTTCTGCTTTTACTCATGAGCGTGGCGAAATCTTAGGATTGAAAGTCATGGAAAATAAGAAACAGAGTGAAATTGTCGCGGTACAAGACTTATTGGAATTATTAGACTTAAAAGGAGTCGTGTTCACAATGGATGCTTTACATTGCCAAAAAAAACCATCTCTACAATTATCGCCAGTAAAAATAATTATTTAATTGTAGTTAAAAAAAATCAAAAAACACTGCATTTCTCTAATCAAGTCTCAAACACTCAATACAAGTGCAATTAATTGTTTTGAGCAGACTGAGAAAACTAGAAATCGACTAACACATCGAACTGTAGAAGTGTTTTCTCCTCCATTGGATCTTGACGAGCGTGGGACTAAAGTTGGTAGTATCGTTAAAGTTTTCCGTTCGCGAACAAGAGGCAATCACGATTATGAATCTGATTCGGCGACTTATTATATTAGTTCTTTAGCACCAACTTCTGCACTAATACCTCAAGGTATTCGACGACATTGGAGTATCGAGAATCGTCTGCATTGGGTCAAAGATGTCGTAACTCAAGAAGATACTAGCCCTCAGCTTCAGGGCAAAGCCGCGACTAATATTTCTTTGATTAAAAGTTGGGTTCTTAACTTACTAAGAGTTCATGGTTTTGATTCAATGACCGAGGCTTTAGATTATATGAGCAATAATTTATCATTATTACTATCTTTCTGCCATTAATCGAGTTATTAAGTATTTTATTCTCGATTGCATCCCTTCAATTGAGAATGAAACAGCCCTACCCCAAGATTGGAGGACTTTAACGAATCTTACTCCTCCAAATTTGGGGGCTGGGGGGCTTAACCGAACGGTATTGAAACCTATACTGTATCGTTACGAGTTTGTTAGTTACGAGTTTGTTAGTCAAGAAGCTAAATTTCAACTTCAACCAGACGATCGGCAACTTCCTAACTGGGAAACAGATAACGTCACTGATATTTATGAAATCGTTGTCGAGGGAAATAGCTATCCTGGGGTTTCCCAAACTTGGCTCGATGCTATTTGGCTGAAGGTAAAACAGGAATGGGAAAACTATTCAAATGGCGATCGCTGCCATGATGGATAGTCGGTTCTATGCCTATTTCTGTGGCTATGCCGACAATGGCAAACGAGTTAATTCCGCAATCTCTTAGAGCAATATCGAGAAATGTTCCCTCAAAAGCTGACATGGTAATTTTGTCAAAAATTACTTCAGAATCAAGGGGAGCTAATTCAGGAATTAGTTGAAAACTCTCAGAATCTCGCGAAAACCAAGAATTAATTTCACCCACCTTATTAGTTCGCTGCCACATCATTGCCTGACGCAATTGAAAAATCCCTGCTGCTTCTTTAGGCAAAGACAAATGACGAGAAAAAAATACTCGAAAGCCTCCTCTTCTAGCTGCTTCTAATACTTGCAATACTTGTTTGGTAATATGGTTAGTTTTTTCTGTTGGTAACTGATTCATAATACCAACCTGCATATCGTAAACTAGCAATGCCATCTTGTTTGGAGAACATACTTCCTCTAGGTTTTGTGGGATTTCTAATCCGTAAGCGCGTTCCAATACTGTTCGGTTAGTCTTTCAAGTTATTTCGTTCGCCCCCTAAATCCCCCAATCTTGGGGGACTTTAACAAATCTTACTCCTCCAAATTTGGGGGCTGGGGGCTTAACCGAACGGTATTGAAGCGCGTTCCATATTTTTATCTCAAAACTAATTATTTTTACTGTTTAATTTAGCTTAAATTGCTTTTACTTCTGGCTCGATAAGATTGAGGACCGTATAAGCATTATGTCCTAAGAAGAGCAATTTAATGATGATCGCAGCAGCAGGTTCGAGCATTCGCGCATATTCTAAATCGCCAATATCTTTAGCTTCACAACCAACATCTTTAATTAAAACGGCAATTTTTTGTTTAGCGGGGTCGTTATCTCCGCAATACATTACTACTAAAGAGCGATCGTCAAATACTGAAGGATTCATTTGCCATACTTTTGCTTGGCACATATTAAAGGCTTTAACAACATGAGCATTAGGCACAACTCTAGCGATCTCTTCGGCTAAAGAAATACCATCATAAGTTTTTGCTAAAAAATTAGATGTATCTACTGGATTATTAAGACTTTATCGGAAATAAGTCGAAAAGCTCGAAGAACTAGTTTCTTCTCTTCTCTTCTTAAAATTAGGAGAATTTTATGTATCTAATATCTCTTTTCTGACGATGACTAAGACGAAGATTATGCAGTCCACAAGCTGTTTCCATCACATCATCAATATAGTGATCGACCCAATTACGAAATTTCTGAACCACGATCTGACATCGTTTGATTCCGCAGATCTGGTGTTCTATCTCAACTCTTATCTTCGCAATTTCTCGATTTTTCTCTTTTTCATGATCAGTTAATTCTGCTTTAGGAAGCTTCTTCGTCGGTTGTTTAATCCTAACTCCCGATGGTGCAAATCCTTGAAATCCTGTATCTTGCCACAGAATACTCCCTTTGGGAAAATGATAGTCTTCTTCGTCGGTAATTTTCTTGTCATGTTTTTTGCCTTCATAAGTGTCACTTAAGAACAACACTTTTCCTCCTCGCTCACTCACCACATTATTTTTAACCATGTGAGCTTTCTTCTTTCCACTATAGAAAGTTTTACGCTCTTCCTTATCTTGTGGTCGATTGATCGCTCGCTCCGTCCCATCAATCATAAATTCTAAACTGGGGCAGGTGTTCAGTAAATCTTCTAGCTTTGCAGGTTCACGTTCTGGTAATTGTTTCTCCCTTTTCAAAGCTTGATTGAGTACTTTTGTTAGTCTGTGTACCCATTCATTTGCCTGGGCTTGGCTCATTCCAAATAAAAATCCTTGTACTTCTTGGGTTGGATAAAGTCGAAAGTAAATCAAAATAAATAGCAACTTATCTTCCAGTTTCTCAAGCCTCGCTTTCCTGCCACCTCCGAATGCTCTGTGTCTGTTTCCTCGCTTAAAATTTTCTTCTATGAACTTTGACCATGCAGGTTCAAAGCTAGCTAATAAAGCTTCAAATTCTTCGATTTTTAATCCTGTTAAGCTCTGTAGAGTTCGAGGTCTATTCTGTAGCTCTGCATAGTTGACTTTCACTCTCTACCTCTCTTACTCAACTTCTTGCTACTCATTTTACATACTTAATTCCGATAAGGTCTTTAATATCAAGTAAAACTTTGTCAGCTAAAGCATCATTGCCACCAGCAGCATCGATCGCCTTGAAAACAGCCTCGTGTCTAGTTGCTAGAACTACAATTTCGCCAAAGGTTGCAGCTTCCTCTTCTGTGCCAAATTCAACAGTTGTTCCTAGTTTTTTAGCTAAATTTTTAGCTTTTTCTGGGTTGCGTCCACCAATAAAGAGCGAGTGCTTATTAACCCATTTAGAGGCTAATGCTTCAGCCATACTTCCGTAACCAATAAATCCAATTTTCATAGTTATCTCCTAATTGCAGGCGATCGCTTTTCGACTAGGGAATTTTTAGCAAATTAATTTAGCTACAGCACCCGAAAAACTTTACCGCTTAATAATCCTTCAACGCTTTTACTGAAAGCTAAAGCAACTCTTGCTACGGCAACTGGTTCGTGTCCGCGAAAAAAATCAGCATAAGTATCCATCGATTCCAAGACAACACCAGGACTAACTGAATTGATTCTAATTCCTTTGGGTAACTCAATTGCAGCACCAATGACAAAACCATCAACTGCAGCGTTGACCATACTGGCAGAAGAACCATATTTAATCGGATCGTGACTGACTACACCGCTAGTTAGGGTAAAAGAACCCCCGTTGTTAATGTAGTTTTTGCCAATTAAAACAAGATTTACTTGCCCCATCAATTTATCTTTGATACCAATATAGTAATCTTGTTCGCTCATTTGGTTGAGATCTCCAAAATGGACATTACCTGTAGTTGCCACTAAAGCATCAAAAGAACCAATCGCCTCATACATTTTGGTGATAGATTCAGTAGAGGTAATATCGACATTAACATCACCACTTTTACGACCGACTTTAATAATTTCGTGTCTGGGGGAGAGTTCATCAACCACAGCCCGACCAATTGTACCGCTAGCACCGATAACGACTACCTTCATAATGATTTTTGGTGTTTATTTTGATTTAGATAAACTGATTTAAAGGTTAAATTGCTGTAAATCCTCCATCTACAGTAATTCCTTGTCCTAAGACAAATGAAGCTTCATTAGAACAAAGCCAAACCACCGCATCAGCAATTTCCTCTGGTTTTCCCAATCTACCGATGGGATGCAAAGACTTTATATACTCTAAAGTTGCACTATCTCCTCCAGTAAAATTATCCAATAATGGTGTTTCAATTGCTCCAGGACATACTGCATTAACACGAATTCCTTGTTTGGCGTATTCTAAAGCAGCCGTCTTAGTCAAACCCATAACAGCGTGTTTAGAAGCTACATAAGGTGCATGACCTGGAAACCCAAGCAGACCAGCAATAGAGGAAGTATTAACAATTGCTCCACCGCCATTGGCTAACATATGTTCGATTTCGCATTTCATCGAATACCAAACTCCTTTGACATTAACATTCATCATCAGGTCAAAAGTATCTTCTGTTTGTTCAGCAGTTATTGCTTGAGGATCGTCAACTCCTGCATTATTGAATGCAGCGTGCAAGCCACCATGGGTATTAACTGTATATTTAATTAAATCTCGGACGTTTTCGAGTTTGGTAACGTCAGTTTTATAGAAACTAGCTTTTCCTCCAGCTTTTTCAATTAAATCTACTGTTTCTTGACCTGCTTTTTCGTTGCGATTACCAATTACTACCGATGCACCTTCGATCGCAAATTTAAGTGCCGTAGCGCGACCAATACCCGAACCACCACCTGTAACTAAAGCAACTTTTCCTGTAAATCGATTCATAATTTAGTCCTTGTGATCTTGCCTTAAAACCTAAATCATTACTTTTAAATAGATATCTGTAGATTAGTAAAATTGAATATATTAGTCAAATAAATGTTATGAATAATATATATCAATTTTATCAATATCAAAACTAATTTGCATGAATATTGATTACTCTAGGCTTCGCCAACTCGATCTCAACTTGTTAATTGCTCTGGACATTTTGATTACCGAAGCAAGTGTAACTAAAGCAGCAGAAAGGCTCGATTTGAGTCAGTCAGCAATGAGTTATTCTTTAAAGAAATTGCGAACCATTTTGGATGATGATATTTTGATTCGCACATCTAGAGAAATGGAAGTTACCCCTTATGCAAGGCAAATAAGCGATCGCCTTCGGCAAATTCTAGGAGAAATTCAAGCAACTTTACTAGAAAAAGAAACTTTTAATCCCGCCACCAGCAGGGAAACTTTTAGAATTGCTACGAGTGACTATGTAGAAGCCACAATCGGGGTTAATCTTTTACCGCAGTTAGTTGCTCAAGCACCAAATATGCGGATTCGGATTAATCACCTAGAAAAATCAACCGTCATGAATGCCTTGGATAACAATGAAATCGATCTGGCAATTAACCCTAAATTAAACCTCAAAAGCTGGCAGGTTCAGGAAGATTTATATCAGGAAGAATTTGTTTGTGTCTTTCGAGGAGACGACTCAATAACAGAGATATCTTTGGCGGATTATTTAGCGCGATCGCACGTTCTCGTATCTCTGCGAGATGATTTCCAAGGAGAAGGCGATCGCATTTTAGAGCTACAACAACAATCTCGCCAAGTAATTTGGTCTACAACCCATTTTATGACAGTCCCTTTCCTACTAGCAAATTCCGACTGTGTGGCATTGCTACCTGGGCGGATGGCTCAACAATGCGCCAAAGCGATGAACTTAAAGATCTTACCTCCACCCATGCCTATTGAAGGCTTTACTGTATCTATGGTTTGGCATCAGCGTCATACCAATAATCTGGCACATCAATGGCTACGACAACAAATTATTGAGGCGATACGAGACGTTTAATCTATATTTCAGCGATCGATAACAATTAAATTAATTGTTCCATTGTCCATTAATTAAACTATCCCATCAAAATAACGTTATCAATTACATGAATAATGCCATTATCGGCTTCAATATCTGCTGCAATTACTGTGGCATTTTTTACTTCAAAAGCATCAGCACAATTAATTGAAATTGGCGAACCTTCTACAGAATTTACAGAATCTACCTGACTCAAATCTGCTTTGGTTAATTTCCCTGCAACCACATGATAGGTTAGTATTCTGGCTAATTGAGGCGGATTTTGAACTAAAGTTTGAACTGTGCCTGGAGGCAGCTTGGCGAAGGCAGCATCGTTAGGAGCGAAAACGGTAAATGGTCCTGGCGTTTTCAAAGTTTCTACTAAATTAGCTGCCTTGACCGCAGCGACTAATGTACTAAAACCCTCTGTATTCACTGCAATATCAACAATATCTGCCATATCATATTTTAAAAATTTAGGATAATTATAATGCTTTTTGGCATTGTGTTTTTTACTTGTTCTAGGAAAGATCATAAAATTACATAACGTATGAAGGTGCAATTAAATATCAAATGCTTAAATCATCAAAAAAGTAATTTGCCTATGGAGATTTTAATCGTTGAAGACGAGCGTGAGATAGCTGAAATTATTCAAGAATGTTTGGTAGCAGAAGGGTTTTCTTGTTGCGTCTGTCATGACGGTGATTCAGCTTTACAGCTTTTTGCTGAACTACAGCCTGATTTAATTATTCTCGATATTAGACTCCCAGGAATAGATGGTTTAGAAGTATGCACCCAAATCCGCCAAAAATCAGTGGCTAATGACAATGACCCCTATATTTTGATGTTGACTTCTAGAGGGGAAGAAATTGATCGCATCATTGGTTTGTCTACAGGAGCGGATGATTATTACATCAAACCTTTTAGCCCCAGAGAATTAGTTGCTAGGGTGCGAGCTTTGTTGCGTCGTCGTTTGCGAGAAAGCGATCGCCTGGGATTAATTAAGACAAAATCTTTTACCATTGACCTAGAACAACACTGTATCAATCGCCATTTAGATCCTGAATCAACAGAACAGCTAGATTTATCCTCTTCTGAATTTAAGCTCATGACTTTGTTTATCAAACATCCAGGCAGAGTTTGGGAAAGGGGACAGCTAATCGAAAAGCTGTGGGGTGATGATTTCTTTGGAGAAGAAAGGGTGATTGATACTCATATAGCTAGACTACGCAAGAAAGTTGAACCCCATGCCAGTAAACCAATCTTCATTCAAACTGTTGTCGGCGTAGGTTATAAATTTGAAGACTTATAGTCATTTTAGCCAGAGCAAAATGAGAAAGCTGAATTTACAGGCACGACTTTTTTTCTCCCATATTTTGGTAACAGTTGTAGGGGTGACAGCCTCTTCGATAGTGGGGAATTTTTTTTCCCCCCGATTTTTTTTATTTCAGGTCAGAACTTTAGAAGAAAAAGACTTAAATATATATACTGCCAATTCTTTGCTCTTAGAAGTATTTAAAACAGCTTGGGCTAGAGGTAATTTTTGGTCATTTTTAATCGGTACTTTGGCAGCAGGAATCCTCAGCTATTGGATTGCCAAGCGAATTGTCCAGCCATTAAACCAAATGGAAAGTATTGTTGATAAATTTGCCAACGGTAAGCTAGATGAGAGAATGTCCCATTTAGAAATTCCTGAATTAGATCGTTTGGCAATGGGTTTTAATCGTATGGCAGCTAGTTTAGAGGATGTAGAACAAAGAAGGCGAGAAATTATTGACGACCTTACCCATGAGTTGCGAACACCTCTGACCATAATTCATGGACGTTTAGAAGAGATTGCCGACGGTATTATTCTGGCCAACTCGACAATTTATACTCGACTAATTCGTGAAACCAAGCGTCTTCAGCGTTTGGTTAACGATTTGCAAGAACTATCTCAAGCCGAAGCAGGAAACCTAGCTATCAAATTGCGCCTGATAAACCTGCGCTCTATTCTCAATCCCCTAGTAGAAAAGTTTAGCGAGCAGTTATTAGATAGCGATCGCACTTTAAGTTTAGACTGTTCTAATCATTTGCCCTACATCATGGCAGATAGCGATCGCTTAGAACAGATTTTGGTTAATTTACTTAGTAACGCCATTCGCCACACTCCTCAAGGTCAGATCACCCTCAAAGCTTGGTTTGATATTGATCGAGTCTGGATTTCCCTGACTGATACTGGCTCTGGAATTCCCGAAGAAGAATTAGCTCATGTGTTTCGACGTTTCTGGCGATCGTCAAAATCCCGCTCTCAGAAATATGGTGGTACAGGTATTGGTTTAGCCATCTCTCGCCGTTTGGTAGAACTCCATGGAGGAGAAATATCTGTTATCAGTCAGTTAGGAGTAGGCAGTACTTTCAAATTTTTCTTGCCTGCTAGAAGATCTCGTCCCCGGGGCGCGTCATCGTTTATTAAATACCCAAAAGCTTAATATTTTATTCTCGTCAGAGGTTTAATGAATCACTTTTTGATGGATACGAACAATTTAGTTACAATCTTAAAACAAAGAAGAGTTAAATTAGGGCAACTGATTCAACATCCAGTTATCTTATGGTCTAGTAGCCCTATCAGTCGCAACTTTTTTGCCAATAAATATCCTTTTCGCGCTAGTAGCCACTTTTTGTATTTTGCGGGATTATCCTTAGCTGATGCTGCTATCCGCATAGAAGGTGGCAAACTAGAGCTATTTATGAATAATAATTCACCTTCTCAAGCAATCTGGCATGGTGCAATGCCTCGAAGGGAAGAAATAGGCGCAATGATTGGTGCAGATCTAGTTTATCCTTTAGCTGAGTTAGCTAACAAAACAAAAGCTGCTGCAACTATAGCCGTACAGGAGCAAATCACCTATCAGCAGCAGTGTAAACTATTAAATCGTCCCTTAGCATTATCCGATCGCGCTTCAGGAATTGATTTAGAATTAGCACGAGCTATAGTTAAATTGCGATCGTATCACGACACTTTAGCATTACAGGAATTACGATACTCTGCTGCTGTATCAATCCAAGCACACAAAGCAGGAATTCAAGCCACCAGACATTCTTCTACTGAAGCAGAGATACGAGGGGCAATGGAAAGAGTAATTATTGCCCACAATATGAGTTGCGCTTACAACAGCATTGTTACCGTGCATGGAGAAGTTTTACATAACGAGTCCTATCACAATAAGCTACAGCCAGGAGATCTAATCTTAGCCGATGTCGGTGCAGAAACCCCTAATGGCTGGGCAGCAGATATTACCCGTACCTGGGCATCAGGCAAGTTTTCTAGCACCCAAAAAGACATTTATGAAATAGTTTTAGCTGCACACGATCGCTGTATTGCTAAAATATGCCCTGGCGCAGAGTATCAGGATATTCATTTATTAGCTGCTGAAATAATTGCCGAAGGTTTGGTAAGTTTGGGCATTCTCAAAGGCAATCCTCAAGATTTAGTAGATATGGATGCTCACGCTCTATTTTTCCCTCACGGTGTCGGACATTTACTAGGTCTAGATGTCCATGACATGGAAGATTTAGGAGACTTAGCGGGATATGCAGCAGGGAGAGAAAGGAGCGATCGCTTTGGGCTAGGCTATCTTAGATTAAATCGCCCCTTAGAATCAGGGATGTTAGTCACTATTGAACCAGGTTTTTATCAAGTCCCTGCAATTTTGAATCATTCTGATTTTCGTACCAAATATCAAGATGTAGTTGACTGGGAACGTTTGGCACAGTTTAGTGATGTAAGAGGTATACGCATTGAAGATGATGTTTTGGTAACTGATTCTGGTTCAGAGGTTTTAACTGCGCAGTTGCCAACTGAGGTAGAAGATATTGAGGATTTACTCCTATAAACGTTGAATATTTAAGAGTGGAGGTACAAATTGGAGACGAAATATAAGTCAATGTCTAAAAGTCAGCTAAAAAAACATCTTTTGGATAATCGACATGACAAAGAAGCTTTGAGGGAACTTAAATCAAGACCAAAACAAAATGTGATTACTATTTCAGCAAATACTTCAGTTGAAGAACAAGAACGCATCTTAAAACAAGTCATTGAAGAAAATCAATAAGAGGGACTAAAATCTATTTCATGTGGAATCCAGAAGACTACGCTAAAAACTCAGATGCACAATTGAAATGGGCGCAAGAGTTAAAAAAGAACATCGATCTACAAAATTATAAATCCATTTGAGATGTGGGCTGTGGTGATGGAAAAATTACGGCTGACTTTGCTGCAACCGTGCCACAAAGTAAAGTGATGGGAACAGATAGCTCTCCTGAGATGATTGCTTATGCCACAAACAAATATCCTACCAGTCAATATCCTAATCTTACTTTTGATTGTGTCGATGCGCGATCGCTTTTATTTAAGCAAGAATTCGATCTCATTTTTTCTAATGCTGCCCTGCACTGGGTAGACAATCACCAAGCATTTCTCAAAGGAGCAAATCTAGCTTTACAAGATGGAGGAAAATTGATTATTTCTGGAGGAGAAGGAACTGCTGCTGAGGTTTTGCAAGTTTTTGCCGAATTGACAACTTCTGATAGCTGGAGTGCTTACTTTAAAGATTTTCACAATCCCTATTTTTTTCATGGACTTCAAGATTATCAGATCTGGCTAGAAAAATCTGGCTTTAAGATCGAGCGTCTAGAATTAGTGCCAAAAGATATGACTCACAAAGGGAAAGAGGGGTTAGCAGGATGGATACGCACAACCTGGATGCCTTTTACTAAATGTGTACCAGAAGATAAGCGTGATGATTTTATTGCCCAGTTTGTAAATTATTTTCTAGACCAAAATCCTCTAGACTCTCAGGGACTTGCCCATGTTTCCATGGTTAGGTTAGAAGCTGATGCTAGTATAGCTAAAAATTAAAAAAAGCATTGACGTAAGCATTAATAATTGCCTCGCCAAAAAAGAGACTTAATGCACCACCCAAAGCCAAAAAAGGACCAAAAGGCATGGGTTGTTTCTTGCTAATAATACCCAAAGCGATCGCGCCACCGCCAATAATTGAACCTACTCCACAGGCGATAAAGCTAGAGACTAAAACATACTTCCAGCCAATCCAAGCCCCAATAGTTGCCATTAGCTTACCATCTCCATCGCCCATTGCCTGCTGTCCCAGCATGATTGCACCCAACAAAGCAATAATTTCTAGTAGCCAGATACCTGTAGTCGCCCCACCAACCCCAAACATTAGTCGATTGGCGACTCCTTGCCCTTGTGCCAGATGCCAGCCCAAAATCCCTTGAAATATCAACCCCAAAACCAATCCCGATTTAGTTAAGGGGGCAGGCAAAGTCATGGTGTCTAAATCAATCAAAGATAAAGCTAGCAGCCAAGCTAAAAAAGCACAATAGCCAACGGTTTGGATACTGTAGCCAAACCGCCAGAAAACCAAAGCAAAGATTAGTCCTGTAGTGGCTTCAATGATTGGATAACGGCTAGAAATTTTAGTTTTACACCAACGACAACGCCCCCGAAGCCATAACCAGCCAAGGACGGGAACATTTTCTGTTATACCTAGCTGATGCAAACAACTAGGACAGCGAGAAGGGGGATGTATTAAAGATATTCCCGCAGGAACACGGTAGATAACTACGTTTAGGAAACTGCCAATACAGGCACCAAAAGTAAAAGCAAGACTAAATGCGATCGCATAGCTAGCCGAAGGCATCGCTGTAGCCAGCGTTTCCATAATTTAACAATAAAAGTAAATAAATTATTAGAAATATAAGCAATGTTAAGAAATACTAGTTTTAATAGCCGTTGGCTTCGATTTGCTTAATAGGGATAAAACATTCTCTTGGTAACAGTACTGGCTTATGTTTAAATGCTAGCTGTCCTCTATGGCTATCTCGATTAATTACTATTCCCAGAGGTTGGTTGTTAGCTGGCACACCGAGACTATAGTAATTTCGATAAATGTTTCTAGCTGCATTGATCAAAGTAGGGTCGAAAAATATCATATTCGGGTCTTCGGATTTAGTTAAATTATTTTTGCGCGGAGATGGTGTAGAGTTCATTGAACAATCCCTCAAAAGATACCTCTAAATTTAACCTAATTTTTTTGAGAAGGAAGACTAAAAAGATTAATTTATGTTACTAAAATTGGCAATTGTTAAGTTGTAGAGAGTAACAGCTAACTAATTCATTTGTACTTATTGTTTTGTTGTTGCAGCATCAAGGTACAAAACTTTAGCTCATAACTTGGGCAACCTAGAACTAGAGTTCTATCACAATTGATATGAGATTATTTGCTAGATTGCTTGGATTAGGTTCATTGCTATTAGGGGTTTATTTCTTAGGACAAAATATTTACTTTACTAATAACATTTATTCTTACTGGTGGCGGGGAGTCGCTGCCGATACGTCTATTCTATTTCTCACCGCAGGAGTGTTAATGTTTTTTGTATTACCTCGCGGTATTAAAAGTTGGGCAGGAATTGCGATCGCTATTGGTATTGTTGCCGTGTTCTTCAGCAGTAAAGCCATTTTACAACCGACTAGTCGTTCGTTCTTTCCTCGGCTAGTTTTACAGGGGGATATCAGCTATTTATGACAGGAAGGCTGAATCTTTAATAGGTAATAGGTAATAAGCTTTTGTAGGATGGGCAAAATAAAATTCAGAGCAAAAAAAGATTCAAGTAAAAACCTTTGCCCACAAAACTGAATCTTTAATAAGTAACAGATTGAGATAATATTTTAAGAGATTAAAAGCCAAGAGCAAATAGCGTTGAACGCACCGCATATTTACTCCAAAGTAGTATATGAATGATTGGGATTTTCAACCGCCACCAGAATCAGAATTAGGTGATTACGCGATCGCGTACCCTACAGATCGCCAAGTTGCTTTGGAATCAAATCATCTACAAAATAAGCGTATTGCCCTGTTAGTTACGGGTAGCATTGCAGCCTTGAAAGCTCCTTTGATTGCTCGTACTCTTCGCCGTCAGGGTGCTGAGGTGGTTGCTTTTGTTTCTAAGGACGCTCTTAGATATACTACTATTGATGCTTTGGAATGGAGTACTACTAATGCTGTGGTTACTAAACTAACAGCGAATGCCGAACACCTCAGCGATGATAATCCTTTTGCTGCCTATTTAGTCGCCCCCGCAACCTAT
This sequence comes from Waterburya sp., assembly GCA_965218645.1. Classification (GTDB taxonomy): domain Bacteria; phylum Cyanobacteriota; class Cyanobacteriia; order Cyanobacteriales; family Xenococcaceae; genus Waterburya. The sequence goes on from OZ244627.1 coordinate 1,324,863, forward strand.
AACACCATCAATAAAATGGCGTTGGGTATTGCCGATGGTGTCATTGCTTCTACTTTAGCTTCGGCTATTGGCAGAATGGAAAGAGGTAAAGCTCAAATTCTGATTGCGCCGACAATGCACGGTAGTTTGCACAACTCTATTTTGACTAAATCCCTACAGCAGCTAAATCAAATGGGAGTAAAGATTATCCCGCCAAAAATTGCTAATGGCAAAAACAATCTGCCCGAAGAAAAAGCGATCGCCCTTACTGTATGTCGCGCAGTTAGTTCATCATCTCTTAAAGATATACCTATCCTAGTTACGGGAGGTCCTACCCCTGTAGCGATCGACAATATACGTCGTCTTACTAATCGCTTTACAGGCAGGTTAGGCAGTTGTATTGCTGAAGAATTGTATTTTCGAGGTACAAGAGTAAAATTAATTCATGGACAAGGCAGCTATATTCCTCCAGGCTATCTCCCCCACAAAATAGTTAATAGCTACGATGAATATCGCTTAGAAGTAATGACAGAATTACAAAAGAATTATCGTTATGGAATCTTCTCGGCTGCGGTTGCTGACTATAAACCTGCTCAAGTATTTCCTGGCAAAATCCCTAGCGGTGGGGCATTGTCTAAAATTGAGTTGGTATCCACTCAAAAGGTAATCGGGGAGGTAAGAGCTAAATATCCTAGCTTGGGCATGATCGCTTTTAAGTATCAAGAAAACATCTCCCATGAAGAATTAATCAATATCGCCGAAACCAGATTGCAACAGGGTTATCAGATGGTGGTAGCCAACCGTGGAGAAGAACATCAAGCTACAGGCGCACAGGTGGCTTATCTGGTAACAAAAAACCAACTGCCCCAAAAAGCAGTTGGCAAGGAGGAGATTGCCAAAGCGATCGCTAATTATTTAGAATCAATAAGCGATAAATACTAAGGAAGATTAGTAATCATTCCCGTCAAGCGGGATAATATAATTACCCAATGACCTATTGTCTAGGAATCATCAATCAATTTGGCATAGTTATGGCTAGAAACTCTCGCACTAATGCAGGAGTGGATCATATTTCTAGTTATAAAAAGCTGTTCGATCTATCTTTACCAGGAGAAAGAGTAGTTGTTATCTGTGCTTCTGATAGCCTTTTGGTGACCCAAGGAGCGATCGCTAGGCTAAGTCGATTTACTGCGTTGTGATCCTGGTTCTGTAGTCATGGGGATTAATTCTTCTCCTGGGCTAGAAGGAATTGAAAAGACAACAGAGGTAGACGTAGCAGGTAAAATAATAGAGTTTGTTGTTAACAATGCCTCTGAAGTGGACAATAGCGATTGCTCTTCAGGTACGTTTTGCGATCGCATTAAATATTAAGTATAAAATTAAGTGTCAGAAAATACGTTTGAAATTGCCAAGGAAACAATTGCAGCAGGAAAATTAAGGCGTTTTGAACTTCCTGTAAGCCGATTAGCCACTCAAACTTTACTTTCTCTGCCTGTTACCGTGGTTAACGGCGTTGAGCCAGGTCCAAAGTTATGGTTAAGCGCAGCCATTCATGGGGATGAAATTAATGGTGTAGAAATTATTGCTCAAATATTAGGCAGAATCAATCCCCAAAAGCTGCGGGGTACTATTATTGCTGTTTCCATTGTCAATGTATTTGGCTTTATTGAACAATCGCGCTATCTTCCCGACCGAAGAGACTTGAACCGTTCTTTTCCTGGTTCAGAAAGTGGTTCTTTGGCTTCTCAATTAGCTAATTTGTTTATGCGTGAAATTGTTCAGCGTAGCACTCACGGTATCGATTTACACACCGCAGCAGTTCATCGTATTAACTTGCCTCAAATCCGCGCTAACTTGAAAGATGAAACTACTTATCGTTGTGCTAAAGCCTTTGGCGCACCTGTAATGATGCACGCTTCTACTAGGGATGGCTCTTTGCGCCATGCAGCCACGAGAAAAGGTATTCCTGTTTTACTGTATGAAGCAGGAGAGGCTTTACGTTTTGACCCTTTGGCAATTGAAGTAGGAGTTAAGGGAATTTTACAGGTGATGAATTGCTTGGAAATGTATCAAGACGATCTGCTTTCAACAGTCTCCGATTCTTGGGAAACTAAAAACAGCAAGTGGATTCGGGCTTCTTGTGGGGGTATTTTTCATCTTGAAATCAACCTGGGCGAGAAAGTTACTAGAAGACAAGAGCTAGGCTATATTACTAACGCTTTTGGAGAAAGACGAGTTGCAGTCAGAGCTGGCGTTGAAGGTATGGTTATTAGCCATATTCAAAATCCTTTAGTTAATCAGGGTGATGCTATTATTCATCTGGCGATAATTTGATAATACTTGTTTACCCAATGCTTTATCAGTTGCGATCGCTTTCCCATATTTGTTTAATTTGAGTATGTTGTATGACCCATTTTTTTAGGTATCTAAAAATTAATTGTAGGTATTGCAAAAATGCGCTTTTGTCCTGTAAGCGTTGGTTATAGTCCTAAATCGACTGCGACGCGATGCCCACAGCTCATACCCGAAAAAGCAACAGCATTTAAACCTTGACCAGGAAAAGTACTGTCCCCAACGCAATACAACCCTGAGATCTTAGTACGATTAAAAGGCATCCCCAGTAAACCAGCCAGCTTACGACGAGGAATAGGACCATAAGTGCCATCTTCTCTGCCCAAGAAACGGCGATGAGTACGAGGTGTGCCAACTTCTTGATAATCTAATGCTGCTGATATTCCAGGAAATATTGTTTCGAGTCTTTTTATTAGACTGACGGCAGCTTTTTCTTTTTTAGCTTGATACTCATAAGGCGTTAATCCTTGCCACTCTTCAATCCAGCTAGGCGTAAAGCTATGAATAATATGATGTCCCTCTGGAGCTAAACTAGGTTCAAACAGAGTAGGAATAGAGACAAAAATAGTTCCTTGGCTATCTTCGAGCTTGTCCCAATTTTCGAGGATAATATGATGACATTCTGTACCTTCAGGTAAAACTTTGGCATCAACCCCTAAGTGCAAACTGAGAAAGCTAGGAGATTTTTTATATCTTTGTTGCCACTTTTGTTCTTTTTTGGGAGTATTTGCTGAAGGAACAAGTTTACCAAAAGTATCCCATCTAGTAGCGTTGGAAACAACTTTTTTAGCGTAATATTCCTTACCTTGTGCGGTTTTGACCCCCACTGCTTTACCATTTTCGAGCAAAATATTAGTAACTCTAGTTTTGTATTTAATTTCCCCACCTGCCTTAATTAATCCCTCAACCAGCTTTTGAGCAATTTGCCCAACGCCGCCTTTGGGGTAGTTAATGCCTCCATAATGGCGATCGCTAAATACCATTCCCGCATTAATCATAGGAGTCTTCGCAGCAGGGACAACTGACCAGCAATAGCATTCCATGTCAATAAACTTAAGTAGTTGAGGATCGCTAATATGTTTACGAGCAATATCTCCCGCATTAATAGGTAAATACTTTGCTAAACTCAAACAGGATAATGGCTTCTGGAAAAACACCCGCATCAAATAGCGAGGTTCTTCTAAAGAAAGTAACTCCATTGAGTTGAGGTAATTAAACACATTCCAACATTCGCCATAGAAACCGCGAATACCTTCTTCTTCGTGGGGAAAAATAGCAATTAGTTCTTGTAAAAATTCTTCGTAGTCGCGATGAACCTTGAGTTCTAAATCATCTGGTAAATGGTAATGAATTTGAACTGGATCGGCAATGGCTTCAAGCTTCATATCTACCGCATCTAAAGCGCGAGTCAGTAAATTGGTTGTTCCTTTGTCGCCTAAACCAAAAATCATTGATGCACCGACATCAAAGCGATAGCCTTCTCTCTCAAAATAGCCGCCACTACCACCAGGAATCAAATAACTTTCTAAAACTAATACTTTTGCTCCTTTGGCTGCTAATTGGGTAGCCGTAACTAAACCCCCAATGCCAGAACCAATAACTACCACATCATAAGCTGTAGTAGGAGTGATTGTTGCAGTCACGCTCATAAATTATAAAGATGATAAAAAAATTTAAATTGATGCTTTTGTTAGATATATAGTCTACTAAAATTATCTCGCGCAAAGCGGTGAGATCCCGCGTCGGCGAAAGACGCAAAGGAACGCTCACCAAGACAGACGCAAAGGCGCAAAGAAGATAAATATACATTTAAATGTAACTCGGTATCAGTAAACTCTAAGCGGATAAATGTAGGCGATCGCGACTTCATTAACCATTCATCATTTTAGACTATCGTGTTCGGTCAAAATTCTCTCTACCCTTGCTTCTTCAATTCTGGTGGTCAATTTTTTCCCTTCATGAATGTCTCTTTGAGTTTTAGTTAGGCTAATAGTTGAACCAACGGTAAAGGTCAATCCCATGCCCATAAAACCTTTGACCCAACCATCTACGGGTAAGTATAATATTCCTATCGCCGTAGCCGAAATAGAAAGAACAAAAGATAACCAAGTTTGAATTACCCATGCTGAACTATGATCTTGATTAATTGATTTTCTGCTCATCACCATAACTTGCTCCACAGACAAAGTTTAATTACCAAATATTTTATAAAAGTCCGTTTTTCTAAGACTACAGTTAGGTGACAGTTACTTGATTGGATTGATAGATGCGATCGCATCTCAGCTATTATTCTCTAAATAATTATTTAAAGTACTAAACTTGAAATGTCATTCGCCACCCAAAATTTCAACTCGCGCATGGATCGGGTACAGCTACCGCTAATTCCTTTTGTGAGTGAATTAATTCGGCGCAATCCAGGCACAATATCTTTAGGACAAGGCGTAGTTGCTTATCCGCCACCACCCAAGGCGATCGCAGCTTTGCAATCATTTTTAGCTCAACCAGACAATCATCTATACCAAGCCGTCACAGGAATTGAACCTTTAGTAGAAGCAATTAAAATAAAACTTGCTCAGGATAACAAAATCAAAGTTGGTGATCGACACTGCATTGTCGTGACTGCTGGCAGCAATATGGCATTTATGAATGCAGTCCTAGGGATTACCAAGGCAGGAGACGAGATTATCCTTAATACTCCCTATTACTTTAACCATGAGATGGCAATTACCATGGCTAATTGTCATCCCGTATTAGTTAGCACCGATGCACAATATCAGCTAGATATTGAGGCTATATCAAAAGCAATTACACCAAAAACCATGGCGATTGTGACTATTTCGCCCAACAATCCAACGGGAGCAGTATATACTGAGCATAGCTTAAAAGCAGTTAATAATCTCTGTCGCGATCGCGGTATCTATCATATTAGCGATGAGGCTTATGAATACTTTACCTACGATGGAGTTAAGCATACTTCTCCTGGTGCTTTTACAGATAGTCAAGCCCATACTATTTCTCTTTTTAGCCTCTCCAAAGCCTATGGCTTCGCTAGCTGGCGCATCGGCTATATGGTTATTCCTCAACACTTGTTAATGCCAATAAAAAAAATACAGGATACCAATTTAATTTGTCCTCCAGTGGTTTCTCAATATGCCGCCTTGGGTGCATTGCAAACAGGAATTAGCTATTGTCAACAACATTTACTAGAGATTGCCAAAGTGAGAGCTATTTTTACCAAACAGCTAAAGTCAATTCCAGAGATCTGTAACGTTACCACTGGAGATGGCGCGTTTTATTTCTTTTTGAAAATCAATACCGATCTCAATGACCTAGACTTAGTTAGGCAGCTAGTCGAAAAACACCAGGTAGCGGTAATCCCTGGTAGCACTTTTGGTATGGAAAATGGCTGTTATCTCAGAGTTGCTTATGGTAGTCTGCAACTGTCTACTGCTGAAGCGGGAATTAAACGATTAATTAGCGGTTTGAAAAATATCTGTGGATAACTTCTAATCTAGCTTTGCAGTCTATGATAAAAAGAGCGGGTTAAAAGGAGATTGATGACTCAAATTAAGTTAATGCACGGTAAGCTTCATCGCGTGACGGTTACCGAAGCTAATGTAAATTATGTTGGCAGTATCACTATTGATCGAGACTTAATGGACAAAGTTGGCATTCTGCCTTTAGAAGAAGTAGATGTAATTAACCTAGACAATGGTAAACGCTGGTCTACCTATGCGATCGCCGGAGAAGCAGGTACAGGAGAAATCTGCCCTAATGGTGGTGCAGCCTTGCTATGTAAACCTGGAGATCTCTTGATTATTATTGCCTATGAATATTGCGATCGAGCTAAGGTTATGAGTAGTGGACATCAGGCAAAGGTGATTGTGGCTGACGAAAACAATCGCTGTCAAAAGTTTATTGAACAGAATCTGGTTGTCAATGGCGATCGTTTAGAGCTATCTGAACCATCCAATTCTCGTAATCCGAACTGAGAAACATATGACTCAGGAGCAAATTAAGAGCGAACCAACTTGGCAGAAGGTAATACGTCTCTTGCGTTGGGACAAACCAGCAGGAAGACTAATTTTGATGATTCCTGCCCTGTGGGCTGTGTTTTTGGCTGCTAAAGGAACACCTCCTTTTCCTTTGGTGGGCGTAATAATTTTAGGTACTTTAGCCACTAGTGCAGCAGGGTGTGTAGTTAACGATCTCTGGGATAAAAATATTGACCCCCAGGTAGCTAGAACAAAATCTCGCCCATTAGCATCCCGCGCCCTGTCAGTCAAAGTGGGAATTGCTATTTTTCTGATTGCTTTAATCTGCGCTGCTATACTAGCCATTTATCTCAATCCTCTCAGCTTTATTCTCTGTGTGACTGCTGTTCCTTTGATTATTTTCTATCCTTTGGCAAAGCGTGTATTTCCTCTGCCACAGCTAGTTTTATCCTTAGCTTGGGGTTTTGCCGTGTTAATTAGCTGGACTGCTGTTACGGCAACTATTGAACCTGCTACCTGGTTGCTTTGGGGTGCAACCGTAGCCTGGACGATGGGTTTTGATACAGGTTATGCCCTATCCGATCGAGAAGATGATTTAAAAGTTGGCATCAATTCTAGTGCTATCTTTTTTGGTAGATATACCCCAGGCGCGATCGCTATTTTTTATGCTATTACAGTAGGTTTATTGGCTTGCTTAGGCTTGATGCTAGCTTTGGGTTTGGCTTTCTGGGTAAGTCTAGCTTTAGCTTTTGCTGGCTGGACATGGCAGTATTTAAAATTACGTCAGCCGAATATACCTCGTTCAGTTTATGGCAAGGTTTTAAAACAAAATGTCTGGTTAGGTTTTATTTTGTTGGCAGGTATGATTTTTGGCTATTTAGCTTAGTTGGTAGTTAGTAAGGGGCGAACGACCGTTCACCCTTACAATTGATCGCTCTTAATTCAATCAAATATATTTATACTCAGCAGATGAGCGTAAACAATCAGTCTGATAATTCTAAACGGTATATAATTCGTCAAGCTAGAGCAGATGATATCGAAGTATTAGATAAAATCCACGCTGAAAATATGCAAAATTATGTTGAAAAAGTTTATCCTTGGAATCCCCAGCTTTTTCGCGTTTGTTTCATTCCAGAAGATTACCAAGTAATTGAAAAGAAAAGACAAATCTTGGGCTTTATCAAAATTGTTACTTCAAAAACAGATATTTATTTAGCAGAGATTCAGATTGATAGACAACATCAAAAACAAGGAATAGGAACGAATCTGATCCAATCAATTATTAAACAAGCACAATTACAAAACAAAGAACTGTGGTTAAAAATCGTCAAAGGTAATCCTGCGGAGAAATTATACGAAAAATTAGGATTTACTGTATTTGAAGAATCTTTAACTCATAAAAAGATGAGAAAATAGCGATCGCTTTGAGTAAGAGACTAACGCATGTTGCGATCGCTCTTAATTAAATAAAATATATTTAGACAAGGTATTATTATGATTCTGAAGACTCAACTACAGGAGATTCTAAAGGACTTGGCTTGGCAGTAAATTCAGCAAACAGAGTTGTAATTACTACCGCAGTAGGAATAGCGAAGATCAAACCAATAATTCCTAGCAGTTCGCTCATGATTAAAACGGCAATAATAACGGTAATTGGATGTAAGTTAACCTGTTGTCCAACTACAATAGGTTGAAAAATATGCGTGTCTATCTGGTTGATAAGTAAAAATAAAACCAGCACTAATATAAGCTTTAGCGGTGAGATAGTCAAAGCTACTAAGGCAGGTAAAAAACCGCCGACAAAACTGCCAATAATGGGAATTACCTCAAATAAAGCGGCAATGATGGCAAAAGGAAAAGACAAAGGAATACCCAGCAGCCAAAGTCCGATGCCTACTCCCACACCCAGAAACAGCATTGCTAGAAAAGTACCGCTCATCCAGCCTTGAAGTCGCAATGTCATGGTTTTGAGAATATGTCTCAGTTGATGATGATGACGACGAGGAATTAAGCGTAATAAGCCTTCAGTAAAAAAGCCAGAGTCATATGTAATATAAAGAGCCAAAATAACGATCGCAAAAGCTTCTATAGTGATTCCGAAAGCTTTTTCTAATAGAACAGGAAACGATTTTAAAAGACCATAAAGAAAATTATTTAGTTTGGCAATCTCTTGGGAGATATCAGGAATAAAACTATATCTAGCATGAAGATTTTGAGACTCTTCAGTCAAACTGCTTAAATATTCTGGTAGCTTGGAGGTAAGTTTTTGAAACTCATTTAAAAGATCGGGCAGGATAACAATAGGCAAGAGTATAGTTAAGCCGAGAATAACAATAACTAAAACCAAAACCGCTAACCAACGCAGCTTAATCAGTTTTTCTAGCTGATGCAACAGGGTTTGTAAAATTAACGAAAGTAAGATGGCGATCGCAATTAACTCTAAAACCGATCGCAGTTGATACAAAATCAAAAGAGACAGTACCAGTAAGACTGCCAACGGCGCACCTTGAGTTAGCTTATCTACCAGTGAAGGCGGTCTTTTTTGGTTCATAAACCTATTTTTATTTGTAGATATCCAGATATCCGTTGATGATAACAAAGATCGGGCGATCGCTTTTAAATCGTTTCATTGTTTTGTTATTCCACTGACACATCAACGACACATCAACTTTTTATTGTATTTAAATCTGAAGTAAAAATAAGCTGATTGTCAGTATAAACAGCATTAAGAATAAGACAAATATATACAGTTTAGACAGTAAAGTTATAAATTGGCATAGTTTTTTAGTTTTATAAATTCAGCTTACTCTTATTTAATTCAACTTTTATTTAAATCAATCTATAGTGTGAGTTACAAGCTATGTTATTACCTTTCTTTTTCTTAATCTTTCTACCTTTACCTATTTTGTTAGCTTTATTGATTATCACCTTTCTGTTTCCCGATAGCGATCGAGATTTGCGATAAAATTATTTACTTTTCTTTTATTACGGCTTATTTTGAGAATCTATACTATATAAAAACTGCTTCATTCTTAATATAGTTCCCAAAGTAACTTGTTTGGTTAACCAATAGAGAGTAGTTAAAATAATAAAGGTAATTGCGATGACTAATAAAGGCTCTTTGCTATTCAAATCATCTACTGCTGAAGTCAGCAAAATATTTGGTTTAGTAACTAAATCCCAGCTATTAAAACGGCGAAACCTACCCAGAAAAATGCCTACTGCACTTAGAACATGAATCATTAATTCGCTGCTGAAGATAAATTTACTAGCACCCTGTTTCTTAAGATAATAACCTTGATTAATAAGAGAAACTACATAGGCCTCCCAACCGAGGGCGATCGCTAATATATGTAAAGGAATAAAAATCAAAGTGGTAATCCAAATAGAATAGTTAGCTCGGATTGCGTCGATTAAATGAATAATATCAGTTAATACATATGAGGCATTGGGTAAAAAAGAAATAAAAGCAACAAAACCAATCCACCAAAGTAGAGATCGTTTTTTGGTACGTCTAAGAAACAACCAAAAGCTGAGAAATAAAGGAATAAAGGCTAAAAACAAATTCCAGACAATCCAACCACTGTATTCATTAAATGCTTCAAAAGCATCAGTTAGTATTGATTCCATTATCTAGGGTTTTCGAGCAAACGTTATTGTGTTTTTCTATACAAATTAATATTTAAAATTTAGCATAGTAGTATGGCACAAATGTGACGATAGTAAGTCGCTTGACAAAACATTTGTTTTGATATAATAATTTTGCTTGCCATAGTATTCGATCATAAAGCAAGAGCGATCGCCAATGACTCATAAAGTATTAATTGTCGAAGATGAGACAGAAATTGCTCGTTTAATTACTATCAATCTAGAAAAAGAGGGATTTGATTGCTCCCACTGTCGCGATGGGATAGCGGCCTTAGAAGCATTTAAAGAGCAGCAGCCAGATGTAATTGTTCTGGATTTGATGATGCCAGGCTTAAATGGATTGGAAGTATGTACCCGTATTCGCCGTCAAACCGTCGGCAAAGATCCTTTTATCCTTATGTTAACGGCAAAGGGAGAAGAAATAGATCGAGTAGTAGGCTTATCTACAGGGGCGGACGATTATCTAGTTAAACCCTTTAGTGCGCCAGAGTTAATAGCGAGGATTCGTGCCTTACTCAGACGCAGCCTCCGAAACATTAATACAAAAGATTTACGACACTGTACTCAGCATTTTATAGTTAATGAAACCCAGCGCACCGCTTTTAAAATTGATGACGGTAAAGAGCAGCAGCTAAATTTAACTACAATTGAATTTGATTTACTCAATACTTTTGCCAGTCAACCTAACCGCGTTTGGAATCGCACTCAGCTAATTGATCGTCTGTGGGGAGACGACTTTTATGGAGATGAGCGCGTAGTAGATACTCATGTAGCCAGATTACGCAAGAAAATTGAGCCTGATACGGCTCATCCTCAATTTGTTACGACGGTATTGGGAGTGGGGTATAAATTTGAAGACGAAAAAGCTAATTGATATCTTTACCAATATAAATGTGACACATAGTCTATAGACACATAGTCTACAAAAGACTGAAATAGACTTATGAGTCAGACCAAAGAACCCATTCTTCTATCTTTAGGAAAGCTAATCAAGCATAAAAGAAAAGCTCAGAAATTATCTCAAGAACAACTTGGATTTCTTTCTAATTTAGATCGTACATACATTTCTGGTGTAGAACGTGGAACTAGAAATCCATCTCTAACGGCTCTTGTTAGTCTAGCTAGAGGTTTAGGTATCACTGTGTCTGAATTACTCAAAGATTTGGAAGCGGAAGTAATTAGTTTAAATGAGTAACGATGACTTAGCAGCAGAAATTTTGTCACGGATAAAACCTAATGCAATACAACGTAGGGTATTTGGGTTACTGTCCGATCAACAATGGCACTGTCGTAACTGCGAAGGCAAAAGTATAGCTTCAGGACAGTATGCAGGAGGCGGAGGAATACAAGGTTTAGAGAGAGGCATCAAAAGTCGTCCTGGATTAGTTATTACTTCAAAAGTTAAATCTTGTTCTCAATGCCAGAAAAAAACGACATGGGATTGTTGGACAGGAGCGATAAAGCAAGCTAACGCTGCTGCTAATATTTCTAAAAAGTTAATTCAAAAAATCTTAAATTTTTATTCATACACGGATATTATTGAGCAAAGACAGAGAGCAGCACATGAATTAGTCATAGATCATCGTTTTCCTATGGAAAGATGGGGTAGTACTGAAGAAAGTCTCAAGATAGATATGAGTGAAAACGAAATATCAAAAAATTTCAGTTACTTAAAAAAGATACTTCAGGTAATCATAACCTTTTAAAATCGAGAGCTTGCGAACGTTGCATCAAAGAAGGAAAAAGAGGAACTCCTTTAGGCGTAGAGTTTTGGAAGGAAATGAAACATGGGCTTCTAATTATCAGCTTGGTACTGAAGCAGAGCAAGGATGTGTTGGTTGTGGTTGGTATGATTTTGATATTTGGAGGAAAAAACTAAATGAACAACTATATAAATTGGAAGAAAGCAAACATGATTAGTCAGTATTAATTTTTTGATTGGCAGCAACCTGATTTAAGTAAGGAATTAAACCATAACCAATATTTTTGGCTAGCAATGGTGGAACAGCATTGCCAATTTGCCACATTGCTTTTTTCATAGAACTTTCAAAAATAAAAGAGTCGGGAAAAGTTTGTAATCTTGCCATTTCTCTTGCTGAAATCACACGATTTAGATATGGGTGAATATGAGTACCACCATGATTTTCTTTTACTGTCATACTAGGTTTTTCTGGATACTGCCGTTTAAAGGCATCTGCATAGGTTTCATACAGAGAGCCGCCAGGAGGCACTTTAGCTATTCTTTCCATGTATTCTTTAGAGTGGCGAGTCCACTCGTGGTTAATTTCTGGAATACGAGAATATTTAGGCAGATCGCAAATAGCTGATTCTATCGATAGGTATTGTTCAGGTAGTAATTGAGGTTGTGGATAAGGATTTTTAAGATCAAATCGATTTGCTATGAAAATAGCTCTAGGACGAATTTGTGGAACTTTGTAAGCAGCAGACTCTAGTATGGCTACAGATGCAGAATAGCCGATGGACTCAAAAGCATCAAATATGGATTGTTTAACTTTGCCTTTTTTTAGAGTAAGTAAAACCTTGGTACATTTTCCATAACTATGTACCAAGGTTTTACTTCTGCAACTACTCTGATAAATTCGTAAAATAGGCGGTTTCTAGGATCGTTTGGATCTCTTTTTCCTGCTACGGAAAAATCTTGACACGGAGGTCCGCCAGAAATAATATGTATTGAATTATGATCGATTTGTTTTAACCACTCCTCAGACTTAAATTCTTGTATATCTCCGCAAAAATGATGACAGTTCGGAAAATTTCTATTATGGGTTGCTGATGCTATAGGATTAATTTCAACACTAGCAACTGCTTTAAACCCTGCTTCTGATAAGCCTTGCGTAATTCCACCTGCACCGCTGAATAAATCTAAAAAATTGTATTTTAGAGAAGGTTGATCGGGTTTTTGGACATCTACATAGATTTTATAAGGATTGTCATCATTTTCCTCTAATTCCCTCTGTAATCTTTCGTAACGTCCTAATTTGGCTTTTTTTACTGTTGGTGCAAATTTTTTTCTCTTTAATGAAAATAGAGATAATTGTTTTGCTTTTACTTGCTATTTGTTAAATTGCCTACAAACAAATGTGACACATAGTCCTCATTTTGTCAAGTTTGCTTTGCTGAAAGATAATTGAGAGTAAGATACAAATTTGAAGCTGATGAAACCTAATAAACATTTTGTCTAAAAATAAAAACGAGTCTATAATAGTTAATTCTTTGAGGCGCAAACCCTTATCTTTGGCGACGCGCTTATTTTTTTCTCATCTAATAGTAATGATCGTGGCAGTCAGTTTTCTGGTGATTGTCGGCAAAACTGCCTCGCCAATTTTATTTGCACGACACATAGAAAGAATTGAGAATGAGGGATTTGATTTTAAAGACTCCCGTGCTGATGTCATTGAAGGTTTTGACAGTGCTTGGCATAGTAGCACTCTATGGTCAGTAATCATCGGTACGACAACAGCGGCAGGGTTAAGTTTATGGGTTACTCGCCGAATTACCAGACCTATGCTGAGAATTGAACGAGTGACGCAGCAGTTTGCTAGAGGTAAGCTAAGCGAGAGATTGCCTCCTAGCGATATACCAGAGCTAAATCGACTCAGTGCTAGCTTTAACAATATGGCTAGCAGCATAGAGAGAATAGAACAACGTCGTCGAGAATTGGTAAGCGATCTTACTCACGAATTGCGAACTCCACTAACTATAATTTACGGCTATTTAGAAGGAATTACCGCCAGTAATATTGAAGCCACTCCAGAAGTTTACGAGCGACTAATGAAGGAAACTAGAAGGTTGCAGCGATTGGTTAATGATTTACAGGAACTATCTAAAGCCGAGGCAGGATATTTATCTATTCATTTGGCACCTGTTAAGCTGTATCCCTTATTATCTACCTTAGTGAAAAAGTTTGAGGCTCAGTTATTGGATGAATTGACAATTGATTTAAAATATCCCACTAATCTACCCTTAGTTTTAGCGGATTTAGACCGTTTGGAACAGGTTTTAATCAACTTACTCGGTAATGCTGTATCCTACACAGAAAAAGGTACAATTACTCTGCGGATTTGGCAAAAGTCAAATCGAGTATGGCTGGCTGTAAGTGATACAGGACAAGGAATTGCTCCTGAAGATTTACCTCATGTATTTGAGCGTTTTTGGCGTTCTGGTCTAGCAAACGATCGCAATAGCCGAGGTAGCGGTATTGGTTTGGCTATTTCTCGTCGTTTAGTAGAACTACAGGGTGGTCAAATAGAAGTTGAGAGCCAACTGGGTCAAGGAAGTACTTTTCGATTTTCTCTTGCCGTTGCTTAATTGATAATCTAAGAACAGCATAGAAACACCGTCGAGCAATTAATGAAACTCTCTCAGCTTAAAAGATGTACTGACTCGTCAGGCTTTCTTGCCAGAAATGGTAGATAACAAAGCAGATCTAGATAATGCGATCGCTTTTTAGGTAATCAAATAACCTAAAAATACAAATTGTTCATCTACCTGAAATACTATTGCAAAAATTAACTACCACTACTTGGATTGCTAAAAATCATTTTTAAAGCGATCGATAGCAATACAATACCAAAAACCTTTTCTAAAATGTTGCTCGGTAATTTAATTGCCAATTTTGCTCCTAAAAAACCTCCTAAAACAAAACCGAGGCAAATTAAAGCTGCCACTTTTAAATTTACATATCCTTGTTGATAGTAAGTCCACGCTGCCAAAATTCCAATCGGCGGAACTAACAGCCCCAAAGTCGTTCCTTGTGCCTCTGGCTGGGAAAATCCAAATAAAAAAATCAAAGAAGGAACGATAATTACACCTCCGCCAATTCCAATCAATCCGCTTAAAGCTCCAGCGAAAGCCCCTAAAAGTATATAAAGTAAACTCATTCCTGGTATTATGTTTATATGAATCTCTACGTTAGATCCTAAACTAGTTTGTTGGGCAATTCTGTAATTTTAAACAGCAAGACCATTAAATCTACAATATAGAGCGATCGCCGAATCAGCCAACATTCTCAAAAAAACCTGAGTTCGCGATAAGCCCAAATCCTTGTTTTTTCGTTGGCTGAAAATACTATTACTTAGTAAAATCACCCTCGAAATCGTCTTAGCCCGAAATTACGTTAAAAAAGATACATTATATCGAATTAAGGTAAGCTGGTACGGTTGATCCCAGTACTCCAATACATCATCATCGTATTCGTAGAAAGAAGTAAGAGCAGGAAGTTCTAAGGTATGAGATTCAAACTGAATAGTTCTACCCATTTTTTGCTGGCGTAAGATCCATGCAAATTCCTAGCAGTACCCTGAACTTTTCTGACTGGTTCATAAGTAAGAATCTTGGCTACAATTTCTCTTGTTTGTTCAGATAGTTTAAGGAGATCGCAGCATTTCTCAAACTGTTCTTCTGTAAGCACCATGACTCAAACTTTGATTTACATAAATTATGGTTAAAATAATTAAACAAACAGCATCAATGCAAACTCGTGACAAGGTAAGATTGGATGCAGATATCTATCGTCCCGATACCGACGAGAAGTTACCTATTTTATTGATGCGCCAGCCCTATGGTAGAGAAATTGCCTCTACCGTAGTTTATGCTCATCCCCGTTGGTATGCTGCACAAGGCTACATAGTGGTTATTCAAGATGTGCGAGGTAGAGGAACATCCCAAGGCGAGTTCGATCTGTTTACCCATGAAGTCGCTGATGGCTTAGATACGATCAACTGGGTATCGCAGTTATCAAATAGTACAACAAAAGTGGGGATGTATGGTTTTTCCTATCAGGGGATGACGCAGCTATATACTGCTGTGCATCAGCCAGAATGTTTAAAGGCGATCGCACCTGCTATGGTGGCTTACGATCTTTACACTGATTGGGCTTACGAAAACGGAGCATTTTGTCTGTATGCCAATTTAGCCTGGGCAATTCAGCTAGCGGGAGAAACGGCACGTCTTAAAGGAGATCGAGCAGCTTATCTCAAGCTATACAGGGCATCTTGTAACCTGCCTCTGAATGATTCTATTCCTGCTAACCCCGAAATAATGCACGAGTTGGCACCAGATTCATTTTATCATCAATGGTTAAACTACCCCGATTCCAAGGCAGAATATTGGCATAGCCTGTCGCCTAAATATCTTCTAGAAAACGTAAACATTCCCATGCTGCACGTTGGCGGTTGGTTCGATCCTTACCTACGGGGTACATTAAATCTGTATCGAGCCATGACAGCTAAAAGTAAACAACCACAGCATCTTTTAGTAGGACCTTGGGCGCATCTTCCCTGGGGAAAAAAACTAGGGGCGGTAAATTACGGCATCGAAGCTCAAAACCCCATTGATGAAATTCAAATACGCTGGTTTGACCATTGGCTCAAAGGCAAAGACACAGGACTATTGGAAGAGTCGCCTATTTCCCTATTTGAAATGGGTAGTAATCAATGGCGCGAATTTGATTATTTTGCTGATAACTTGAAAATATATTACTTAGCTAGCGATGGTTTAGCAAGTATGCGAGAAGACAGCGGAATACTTTGGGAATACGAAGAAGCGGTCACAGAATCTATTTCTCCCAGTGGATTATTAGAAACTAACTTAACTGAACAAGAGACAGAATTTGATAATAATACCGATATTTTAGTTCATGATCCTTGGCGACCAGTACCCGCATTAGGAGGACACGCTAGTTATCCTGGTGGCTCTTGTGAGCGTTCAGGTTTGGACTGTCGTTCTGATATTCTTACCTATACTTCTGCACCCTTAGAGGCAGATTTACACATTGCTGGAGCAATAACTTTGGAAGTTTACTGTACTGTAGAACATCCCAGTTTCGATCTGTGTGTGGTACTGTCAACAGTTGATGGGAATGATAGGGTATTTAATTTTACCCAAGGTTATCTTCGGGTAGCTTCTTGCGCTCAAAATACTAATATGGTTTCTATTCCTCTTCAGGCTACCTGTATGTGCATCAACCAAGCTCAAAGCCTACGCTTAAGTCTTAGTGCTGCCTGTTTTCCTGCCTACCCTGTTAATCCTGGTACGGGTAAGCTACCCCATGAATCTCGTCTGATAGATATGCAGATAATTACTCTGTCAATTCATTCTGGTGCTGATTATCCATCCCAAATTAAATTATCGGTTGCTAATCTTTAAAGCTAAATTAATACCGGTTAATAAAAGTAGCTGGTATTAATGCTGTAGTTAGACCAAAATTTGCTACAGCTTCTTAGTCTATTTTGCTGAAACTCTTGTATGTTTGGCAACAGTTTGAATAGTTTTTACAACCTCTAAATTTTCTTCGTTATCTAATTGTGATCAAAGCCGATTAGGATTTTCTAGGAAAGCAATATCACTGAGTTTATTACGTATAAGATCTAAACCGCGTTAGTTGTCGATAACTATGGCGATGATTTTCAAAATCGGGCTATAAAAAAGCATAGCTTCAAATAATTAGGAAGCTATGCTAAATATTTATATTTGCCTGATAAATAATTAATAATTACTGAGCTTAGAAAATTGACTAATAGATGAAATTCTATCTACTAGTATTAAGAGTGTGAGAAATAAGAGTAAATGTGAGAGTAAAAAAACAATTTTACAGAGCAAAGTTATTTTCAAAATCTAGTCTAGTCATAGGTTGATTAATTATCAATCCTTCTTGCCCTAAAGTTTTAAGTGGTTTTCCTTCAATATTAATCCAAACAGGAACATCAGGATTTGAGCTAGTGGCCGTGTAAATAATTTGAGCTAATCTACTGCTCATAGAGGCACTACCGCCACCAGAAACAAATTCTTTAGATAAGTTCAGGTCAATGCCTTTTTTATCTACAGTTAAACCCAATAACTTAGTTCCTGGAGGAATAGCTGTAGTGTATTGAGAGTCTTCAGGTGGGCTAGATAACAAAGTTTCAAGAGCAGTTTCTAAGACTCGCTCAGATTTGACCGACTTTTCAAAAGTCATTGTCTTAGAAACCAATTCAATCTTGTTTCCTTGGGGATTGAGCCAGCAAATCTGGACAACTTTTTCTTGAGTGATTGGTTTGGGCGCGCTTGGTGTTTGTTCCTCAACTATAGGAGAAGGATGGGGCTGAGTTTTACTAGCATCTCGCTCTAAAGAAGATTTTGCCCACCAAGCAGCACCTCCCCCCGCAGCCAGAATAATCCCCGTGATTACTGCTACCACAGGCAGAGAAAAGCGATTTTTATTTTGATCCCGCATGGATAATACTCCTGCTTAAAAGAAATAGGTAAAAGACAAAAAAACAAGTTTTAAGTTAGGGAATTGCTTTTATCTCTTTTGAAGACAATTGTGATCCTTTTGTTTCCAGTTTGAGGAAGCCAACTAACTTTAGTTTATCCTCGTCGATCTCTAATTGTAAGACACGAGCCAGGATTCCGTCTGCTCGTAGAGAGTCTAAATTAAGGCGATCGCTAATACCTTCGGCAAAACCATTAAGTAGCCTGGATGACATAGGACGACCGTTTACAGTTCCTTGTGGCTCGGTAATACGAATTGTTTTACCCTGAAAAACTCTGATTTTTAATTCCAAAGCGATCGCTATTTGTTTACTAGGACTAGAAAGAGAACTTTTAGCAGTTTCAGCTTTATCGACCTCAAAATTATTTATGGGTCTTTTTAATTTAAAGTTAACTCCTAAGCGATTTGCAGGGTGTAATGTCACTCGAACATCTCGTAATTGATAGGCAATATTTGTTGAACCAGCCCGGCGAGATATAAGGCGATTGAGGTTTTTTGACAATTGTGCCAAAATCTCAGGAGATTCTAGAGCTTGATTCAGATTAGCTTCGGTTAAGATTAGTTTTCCCGCTCCCTGTAAAGGCTGCTTTAAAGACTCTCTTAGTTCATTGATGTTATGAAAATTTAATTTTGCTAAATCAACATCTAAGGGATCTGTTTCTAATTCTAAAACTGCAATTTTTAGATTAGGCTTTATCTTTATGTCCCTAGCAGCAATTCTGACTTTAGCTAATTTTCCCTGGGCAATCTGATAACTAGGAGTATTATCAATTCTAATTGCTTGCTTTTGGACACTAATAATTTGGGAGCTAATTCGATGAGCAGCTACAGAATCCAAAACTGTGCCTCCAATTGATGTGAGAGACAGCAACCCAGATAGCACTATTGTCAGAATTTCCATAGAGATATTAACAGTTAGAGCAGTTAGACGAGCGACCCCCCTAAAGGGTGAAGCAGTTCGGGCAGTAAGTACTCAACTAGAGATTAAACTTAAAAAGCAAGAATATTGCTTAATCCTTATTTCTCATCTCTTGTTTATTCTGGATTGACTCTCATCAAAACTTGCCCAAACTCCACTGGTTCACCACTTTGGACAAATATTTCCATAACTTGTCCTGATACTTCTCCTTCTATTTCGTTCATTAGCTTCATCGCTTCAATAATACAGACCGTATCTCCTTTGTTAATGCGATCGCCTACCGCAGCAAAGGGGTCTTCATCTGGAGCAGGGGCAGAATAAAATGTTCCTACCATAGGCGATGTAATATCTACCCATTTTTTGTCATCTACTATAGGAGTAGTAAATGCTACTTCTGGGGTAG
This sequence comes from Waterburya sp., assembly GCA_965218645.1. GTDB lineage: Bacteria > Cyanobacteriota > Cyanobacteriia > Cyanobacteriales > Xenococcaceae > Waterburya. Next base: position 1,344,431 of record OZ244627.1, read on the forward strand.
CCACAGATTGGCTAGCGATCGCTCCAGGGATATTTGTTGTCTCAACAGTAGTGGGAGGTACGACGGTAGCTTGAGGAATAGAAACTGTACTTTGTCCTGTTTGTTTTCTGACAACTAATTCAAAATCGCTATTTTTGAGAGTTAATTCCGTAATATCAGTTTGAGAGATCGCCCTTAGCAAATCACGAAGTTCTTGAAAATTTATAGACACAAACTATACAACCATTATTCTAGTAATTTTGCCAGATCTCCAAGATAGCTGTGTAGTATTACATATCTAAGAGATTGAGAAACCCGTTGCTCAATTCAGGAGGGGATTAATTTTCTCTACCCAAGTAAGAACCATCACGAGTATCAACTTTAATTTTTTCACCGATAGAGATAAATAAAGGTACCATTACCTGTGCTCCAGTTTCAACGATGGCAGGTTTTGTACCTCCTGTGGCAGTATCTCCTTTAACTCCAGGATCGGTATCGGTAATTTCTAAGACTACCGAAGTAGGTAACTCGATCTCCAATACTTTTTCGTCCCAGAAAATAACGTTAACCTCCATTTCTTCTTTAAGAAAATTGATGCGATCGCCTAAGTTTTCTTCATTCAGGCGCGATTCTTCGTAGGTTTGCATATCCATAAAGACAAATTCTTCTCCATCTTTATAGGTATACTGCATGGTGCGCTTTTCTAAATTTGCTTGGGGAACAGTTTCACCAGCGCGAAAGGTTTTTTCTACCGTGTTACCCGTTTGCACATTTTTGAGCTTAGTTCTGACAAAAGCAGAGCCTTTGCCTGGTTTGACGTGAAGAAATTCTACTACTCGCCAGACAGAGCCATCAAGCTCAACACTAACCCCTGTGCGAAAGTCATTACTAGAAATCATGAAGCTAAAAATACTTGCTTAGAGATCGACATTTAATTGTACCTGATGGAGGACTTTAAATAAGGATCGAGTAGGCGATAAATTATCTTTAAGTCCTCAAGTCGCTATTTAACTTATTTTCAGTCTCCTTGAATTAAGAGCAATTAGGCACTAAAAAAGTAAAGAAATGTTGATCTAGGCTAGTGAGAATGAAATAGCTTTAGAAGCAAATTACTTTAAACCCATAACTTGGGTAAAAATTTTAGCCATTCAAAAAGGTATAAATTGAGTTCAAGTCTCAAAATCCTTGATATGACTGGATTTATTGGTATAAAAGCCGAAACTTAGTCATATCTTGTTCTTTTTTTGCCCAACTCTTCATTAAAAATTGACAAAGCTTAATACGCAACAAGTTATACTACAAGTTAGATAAGTAAAAATTTTGCTGAAATTAATCTTTTAGTAAGATAGCATCATTTTCATGAAAATGATATTATCTTGCGCTATTTTATCCAAATCTAAAAATTTTCAAGCAATAGTCTCGCGCATAATACAATCACAATCGACTACATCAATCTAGAAAAAAAATACCCAACTTAAAATTAATTAGATCTATGAATCCAGAAGTATCGGTAATCATACCTACTTACAATAGCGAGAATTATATTGCTAAAGCTTTAAAATCTGTCTTTAATCAAACCTACAGCAATTTTGAAATAATATTGATTGATGATGCCTCAAGCGACTCTACAGTGGATATTGCCCGTAGCTTTAACGATAAAAGGCTAAAGATAATTGCCAATAAACATAATCGTGGCGTGAGTTATGGACGCAACTGTGGCATCAAACAAGCAAAAGGACAGTGGATTGCACTTTTGGATTCTGATGATTGGTATGCACCTCAGCGACTTGAAAGGTTATTGTCTGTAGCCAAAAAACGCTGTGTAGACTTGATTGCCGATAATTTGTTACTTATTCAAGAGCAAACAACAATGTATTGGAGTACTCTTTTGCAAGAAAACGCACAGGATCTATCTTCTGCAAAACTGATTAATGCTGTAGAATTTGTGACAAGCGACCGCCCACCTTTGATTGGTGCTAAACGCAACTGGAGTCTTGGTTATTTAAAACCTCTAATTAGAAAAGAATTTTTGGTTAAAAACAATATTTGGTACGATGAAGCCTTAAACGTTGGCGAAGATTTTAGTCTTTACTGGGAATGCTTAAGACATCAAGGACGTTTTTATCTTATTCCTGAAGCCTACTACTATTATCAAACTCGCTCTCTTTCTCTATCTACTAGAAAATCTACAGAATATCTAACTCAGTCTTGTGAAATAACTCAACGCTTTATCAATCAAGAAAGCTGTATCTCTACAGATAGCAAATTGCTCGAGGCTTTAGCTCAAAATTTATCAGCTTTTGAAAGAAGATTGGCTTATCATCATTTGTTGGAAAATATCAAGAGCAAAAAAATACTGATAATTTATCAACAGATAGCTGAGAAACCTTATCTTTTAGCAGATGTAGCTAGTAGACTGCTTTATGTTTTGGTTAATAAATTGATATTTAAACTAGATTTAAAGAGGGCTTATTGAAACATTAATAATTCTTATTCTAAAAAACCAATTTTTACTTCTGAGATATCGAAATAATTGAGCATCCAGACAGACAATATAAAAATAAAAAGACAGGAAAACCAACTGTAACTCTTAGTTTAAATAGACTTTGTTGCTTAACTTTTCAGCTTTACTAAAATTAAAAATATGTTCTTAATTGATGACTATAAATAAATAAGTGCAACTTTTTTTGTTAATCTTTAGTTTCAGAGAAATTAAATTCTTTTTAATCTAAAATTAACTTAAATGAAAAATACTGTCATATTTGAACAAAAGCTGGCTTTTGTGACAGAAAATTCGGAAGAACCTGCATTTTTAACCAAAGACACCTTGTTTTGGTTGCAAAACGGTCAAAAAAAACAGTTATCTCTTCAAAACGTGGTGGGTGTTTCTTTAGTAGAGCAAGAAAAAATAAATTTTCCCTGTATATTAATACACAGCTATCCTTTAGCCAAGACTGGTCATTCAGCTAGAAGACAGCAAAGAGCGTTGCGTGAATACTGTTTTGCTTGTCCAAATTTAAAAGTGCGATCGCAATGGCACAGGGCGATTATCAATACACTAAGAGGAAAGCCTGTCGATGCCATCCTTAAACCTCGACATTTACAGGTTATTATTAACCCCTCAAGCGGTAAAAACAAAGCGACTCAGATATTTAAGCAGGTACGCCCTCTTTTTGACAAGAGCAACCTAGAATATACCGTTACCAAAACCCGTAGTGCAGCAGATACCAAAAACTTAGTTCACAACTTAAACTTGTCAGATACAGACGGACTAGTTATTGTGGGAGGAGACGGCACAATTCATGATGCGATCGCTGGTTTGATGAGTCGTCCAGATTGGGAAACGGCAATTAAACTGCCTTTAGGTATCATTCCTGGAGGTACAGGCAATGGCTTTTGTAAAACTCTATTGGAAATGTCTAAAGAAGCTTATCATCCCTTAAACGCTGCTTTTTTGGTTGCTAAAGGTAGACAGCAAAGCTTCGATCTGGCTACGGTCAAGCAAAATGGCAAAGAATATCATAGCTTTCTTTCCCTGGCTTGGGGATTAATTAGCGATGCTGATATTGAGTCAGAAAAGCTTAAGTATTTGGGATCTCTAAGGTTCGATATATATGCCTTGATGCTAATTAGTTTATTACGCACCTATAAAGGCAGATTTTCCTTTATTCCTCATCCAGAATGCAATGTTTCCTCAGACAAGAATATCTCTAGTCAAGGAGAATGGCGCGTAATTGAAGCTGATTTTATCTTTCTTTGGGCAATGAATGTGCCTTGGGCAGCCGAGGATATGAACGTTACACCCTATGCCCAATTAAACGATGGGGCGATGGATGTGCTAATTATGCGTCAAGAAACATCCCGTCTAGAACTACTCAAAGCCTTGTTACGTTGCGGTAAAGGTCAACATCTTAACTTACCCCACATGGAATACTACAAAGTTAGTGCTTTTCGGCTTGAGCCGTTAACTGACAAGGGTATTTTAGTGGTGGATGGTGAAGTTGTAGACTACTTACCCATCGAAATGAAGGTTGTTTCTAATTTAGCCTGCGTTAATTGTTGAACTACATTTTAGCGAAAGAATCGAAATAACACGTAGAGATCGCCTTACGAAGCAAAAATTATTTGATCTCTATTCTTTGAGCAGTAAATAAAACAAACTACCGCTACCGTTTAACAATCCTGCTCTTTTGCCTGCTACTTCACCGCTACCCAAGAAAATATCTACTCTGCCTGCGCCTTTAATTGCACTACCCGTACTACCAGTAGGGGGTTTGCCATCGGTTTCTTTAAAGAAGACAAAGCGATTATTACGGGGTAGATATTTATCTAGTTGCCTGGGGTTAGCAACAAAATAATCTAGTAGCTTAGGCAGGCTTAACTCGTCTTTGTTAAACACTCCATCTTTTACCATTTCTCCACCTACACTCACGTAGGGATAATTAGTTGTGCCGTCGTAACCAACGCTCATAGTTGTACCATCGGTCATTTTGAGCCTAGCAGATCCCTGTACCTGAACTAAAAAGGCTTCTAGGCGATCGCTCAACCAAACTAGCTCTTGACCCTTTAAAATGCTTTTGCTGCTGCCTAGACCATCTTTCCCCTCTAGCTGGACACGGGTAGGATGAGGGGTTGACCAACTCCCAAAACTAGCAGGCTGACGGTATAAAGGATAGCGATACTCAGCAGTACGAACTCGGCTGGCAGTATAGGTAGGTTCAAAGTAGCCTGTAAATTCAACCTTACCTCGCCGATTGTTGCCAACAGATTGATAAAAAGTAAATTCCTGCTTGACTGCCTTTTCCAAAGCTGCGGGAGATTCGGTAGTTAATAAAAGTTCTTTAAATCGCCAGAGCGATCGCTTTGTATGCTCTAAACTAAATGTGGAATTAGCATACTGGCGATAGCTTTGAGCAGCTTTAGGAGTACTTAAATAATAAAGACTGTGATCTACTGCCTGTGCTAAAGCCTGGCGTTGAGATTGATTCCAGCCAATATTTTCCTTGGTTTTGGGTTTGGCAAGACAGCTATGATTAGTCTGCCAGCAATGAATAATTTTTTTTTCCGTATTAACCAGGCGATCGCCTAATTTACTATCTAAACCAACAAATTTGAGCTTTGACAACGGTACAGGTTGCAGAGGATTAGCATTAGCAATTTGTCCCCAAGAGGTAACTAGGCTGATACTTAATCCCACACATAAAGTAGAAATTAATTTTCTCATTATTGTTGTAGATATCCAGTATTTAGTTATTGATTTTGGCATAGGATACCGAAAATTCAAGAACAACAGAGAATAAGAGTTTCGCTAAATCCGATTGATAAAGGTAACGATCGATTTACTGACTTCCAAAACAAATAAATTACCTATACGAATAGAATTTAGTATTGTGCTGTATTTCGTTAATACTCATTTCTCATCCCTTCCTTTCAGGCATATAAATTGCCTACATATTCCCCATAACCGTTATAGGGAAGAGTCTCCTTAATTTCCCAAGATAGACCAGGTCCTTTGCTAATAAACTTCTCTGTTGCCTGTGACCAGCGAGGATGAGGCACATTAGGATTCACGTTAGCTTCAAACTTGTATTCATTAGAATCGAGAGTATTCCAGTAGGTAGCAGGCTGATCCTCCACAAATTCTATTTTGACAATTGATTTTGCACCTTTAAAACCATATTTCCAAGGAGTAACCATCCGCAATGGTGCGCCATGCTGCTTGGGTAAATCATGACCATAAATACCCACAGCAAAAAAAGCAAGCTCATTCGCCATTTCTTCGATTCTTAAACCTTCTGTATAGGGCCAAGGTAAAGAGCCAATATGAAATCCTGGTCCTTTGGTAATATTAGGATCGTAAAAAGATGTAAATCGCACATACTTTGCTTTTGCAGTCGGTTCGACATCCTGCAATAAAGCGCGCATCGGAAAACCCAGCCAAGGCAAGACCATAGACCAAGCCTCTACACAGCGAAATCTGTATACCCTTTCTTCTAAGGGAAACTTTTGTTTTAGCTCATCAATGTCATAGATACGAGGATTTTGTACAAGTCCTGCAACCTCGACTTTCCAGTTTTCTGTAGGCAGCTTTTGAGCGTCTAGCCAAATTCCCTTCGTACCACCAAACTCGTAGAAATTATTATATTGTCCCGCAACTTTTTGGTCAGCTATTGGTCGATCGACTTTGGTAAAATCGGGATTCTTGGTAAATGATTCTATTTCTGGTTGATTGAGACTTTTTTCGAGGGCAATTGCCGATGCAGACTTGCCTACATTTAAGCCAGATTGGCATCCTGTCAGAGGTAAAAGGCTAGCACCAATACCTGCACCAATAAGAGTTTTAATAAAGCTACGCCGATTGTAATAAAGTCTGGGAGGCGTAATTTGGTTTTCTGATATTTCCCATGATTGAGGGATACGAATCAAAGTCATTAGAGATAAATAATAAGTTACTAAAAATTAAAATTGGCAAACACCCTAATTGTAGACAAATCTTATGTATCTCAGGAAAACTTGACTTAATACATAAGCTATAATTATTTAGATCTGCATTTCTTTAATTCTCTGGATGTAGGATTTTCGATCGCTTTTGATTGACGATCCCAGTATCATAATCTTTAGGTATGAAGTCTTAAAAAAGTGTGGTTATAATGAGCCGTTGGTTAATAAGTTTATTTTTAATATTTTCTTTTTGGATTGGAAGTGGTTTTACTGAGGTGGCGATCGCTATAGGCAATCAGACTGCTAATTTTACTGCTCAACAAATCAATCAGGGAGACAAAATTGCCAAGAAAGCAATTCATGCTGCGGAGAAGGGCGATTTTGCTCTATCAGAAATTTACTGGACAGAATTAATTAATAAATTTCCTGACAATCCTGCGGTCTGGAGTAATCGGGGTAATGTCCGTCTCGGTCAGTACAAGCTTACTGATGCGATCGCTGACTTTGATCGTTCTATTGAAATTGCCCCTGAATATCCTGATGCCTACCTTAATCGGGGTATTGCTTACGAAGGAAAAAGACTCTGGGAAAAAGCGATCGCTGATTATAATCATGTACTAAAAATTAGTCCTCAAGATCCAGTGGCATTAAATAACAGAGGAAATGCCAAAGCAGGTCAACAGAAGTGGCAAACAGCTTTACAAGACTATCAAGAAGCTGCCGATCTTGCGCCTACTTTTCCTATGGCGCGAGGGAATGCTTCTTTGATTATGTATCAAATAGGCGATCGCCCTGAAGCTATTCGCAATATGCGTAACTTAGTTCGCAAGTATCCTCTGTATTCTGATATGCGTGCAGCCTTAGCTGCTGCTTTGTGGGTAGAAGGACAACAAGGAGAAGCCGAAAGTAATTGGGTTGCAGCAGTGGGTCTGGATAACCGCTATCAAGATCTTGAATGGATTAAAAACATTCGTCGTTGGCCCCCCACAATGGTTCAAGCGTTAGAGAGATTTTTAAATCTTAGTTAGTTGAATAGTTGCGATCAATCAACCCACAAATTGCCAAGAGCGTTCAGAATTAATAAAAAGATGCTTTTATTGCCGAATTAAAGGTTTAAGGCGATCGCTCTGAAATAATTAGCAATTTGGGTTATTAATTAATCGAGACTATTTTTTGCTTTTAATACTTTTTGATATGTTTATAAAGTTTAGTCTGGTGGGACATACTTTATTGTTAATAAGCTTTAATTTTCTTAATTATTAATTTGAATAATTAAGATATGTTTAGTCACAGATTACTCCGCCACGTCCGATATATACATTTGGGGAAATCCCGCTTGAAGCGACTGTCGAGGGCGGGTATGGCGAGGAAGCGGAGGAAGCCCGCGTCGCCGTCAGGACGTGGCGTATAAACGCCTGGGAGACTACAGGCGACAGCCACTCCGCAAGGGAATGTCCTCCAAGACAACCTCGCCACCCCTCTTGCTCAGGCAACACGGACTCCTAAACGGACGGAGCTTTCTTGAGTATGAAGCATCAATGAGGGAAACCCCCGCAACGGCTTTTTGAAGCAGCCACATAACGAGGAGAACCCTCGAACTGCGCTACTGTGACCATTGGTCAAATTAAGCTTTCAAAAATACTGAGTATAAATACTTGTTTTAAGTAATTTGCTTACAATTTATATATTTTATAAAACATAAATACAACTTTTATATCTATAAGATTAGCTACAATATTGGTTGTTAAGGTCAACAAATAACTAGGGATCAATAGTCAGCAGTACTAAAAATCTATACTTAAGCTGCATTTTATCTTTAGGCAAATTGTAAAATTATATTTAAAAAATGAATTTTATTGATTAAAGCTTTTTATACTTATTCTTAACGAGTAAAAAGAGCTAGCAGTAGCTCATAATTATCGCCATAAGTTGTTGTTGTTTAGTCTTAAAAAAATGGAATTAGTACGAAAGAATAGTTATTTTGGTTTAGTTAAAAGCTTCTTAATTTGGAGCTTTACCTTAACGGTATGCTTGTTAGTAGTTGGATTTCCTGTAGGAGCTTTAATCGTTACAATTGGTATTTTGGCTACCATCATTTTGCAAACTGTTATTCCTGCCAGTGCGGTTTTGGTCGTTACGGCTGGTATTTTTGGCTTAAATATTGCCGTAGTTTTAGCTAGTGCAGCAGTTCTTTCTTTTAAAGGAATCCATCCTGAAGAAGTAAGCTGGTTGAGTTGGCTACACGGACAAAAAGATTTAGTTAATCTGCCAGTTTATGCGTCTTGTCCTTTGACTTGCCAGTTTGATAACAATCATTAAATTTAAAACAATGAATTATAGATGACGAGGATTAGAGCCTATTCTAGTCCTCGTCTTTTTTATAGTTGTTTACATTTGAAAGATAGCTAAAGTATCAACAATAAACATCAGCTTTAGCTAACCAGAATAAATGCTCAGGAATAAAGCCCAGTGTATACTGGGTTTTTCTGTGTTCATAATCGGCACTGTTGCTAATTATTTCCAATCTAGTTTTTGCTTTTTTATTAAATAAATATGACTACACCAACTATTTCTGTCGGGGTAATTTTAGGAACTCGTCCCGAAGCAATCAAACTAGCTCCAGTTATTAAACAGCTTAATTCTGTTGCTCAAATTAAAACTCATCTTATTCTTACAGGACAACATAGAGAAATGGTAGATCGAGTCATGGAGTTATTTGGCTTAGATGCAGACCATGATTTAGCAATCATGAAGCCAAAACAGACATTAACTAGTATTACCTGTGATAGTTTGCTGGGATTAGAAAAAATTTTTACAGCAATTGAACCTAAACTAGTCTTTGTACAAGGAGATACAACTACTGCTTTTTCTGCTGCATTGGCAGCATTCTATCATCAGATTCCAGTAGGTCATGTTGAGGCTGGTTTGCGGACTGATAATCTGTATAATCCTTATCCAGAAGAGGCTAATCGTCGTTTAATCTCACAAATTGCTCAATTTCACTTTGCACCAACAGAATTAGCCGTCAAAAATTTACACAAATCTGGGGTGACAGGAGAAATTCACCATACGGGGAACACCGTGATAGATACTCTTTTGACTGTAGCGAATAATAAACCTGAATGTCGAATACCTGATCTAGACTGGTCTAAACACCGTGTTTTACTAGCAACGGTACACCGTCGAGAAAATTGGGGCAAACCTTTACAAGACATTTTGCAGGGATTTAACGCTATCTTAGATCGCTTTCCCGATACAGCATTACTTCTGCCTTTGCATCGCAATCCTACAGTACGTGAACCTATTATAGCTGCATTGGGCGATCGCCCTAGAGTATTTTTGACCGAACCTTTAGACTATACAGAATTAGTGGGAGCAATTTCTGGCTGTCATATGCTACTGACAGATTCAGGAGGATTACAAGAAGAAGCTCCTAGTTTAGGCAAGCCTGTATTAGTTTTACGAGAAACTACAGAAAGACCAGAAGCTGTTGAAGCTGGTACTGCAAAGCTAATTGGCACAGATCCTCAAGCAATTTTAGATTACACTGCCGAATTGTTAGAAAACCAAGCTATTTATCAGCAAATGGCAACAGCGATTAATCCTTTCGGTGATGGTCAGGCTTCAGAGAGAATTGTCAAAATTGCCCAAGATTATTTATTTAGGTTCGCTAAATAATGATTAACTATTTCCATTAAAAAACTTGATCGCTAATCAGCCTTAAGAATACCTCTAATAGCTTCTAGAGAACTATTACGATTTAATAACTCTTCAAAGTATTCATTTAAAGATTTATCTGCTGATATGGCTTTTAATTTTACGGGATAACTTTGAAATTTATCTAAAACTTTTTTTGCTATTTGATATTCTTTGGATTCTAAAGTGCAAAATTGCGAATCAAATTCTCGAAATGTTAGTAAATAGATTAAAGATAGAAAAGCATTTCTTTGATATTCTCGGTGTTGATTGTTACCTGCATTAATACAATTACTCAATAAATGACTAATAATTAATGTAAAATGTTCAACATAATCAAACTCGCTTCTTTGATATTGCTGATAAAATTCCGAATACCACAATAGTATTCGACTGTAGCCCCAAAGATAATCATTTATTTGATAACAGGGTTTATTATGACCAACTAATACTAAATCCAATTACCAAAGTATGTGTAAAATGAAGCTAGAGAAGAGAAAGAAATTGAATGCCAAAAACAGCTTATTTAGCCAATCATTTTAGTTCGGGTGAACTTAAAGAAAAATATCTTAAAAGTAAAGACTCCGTAGAAGCTAGAAGATGGCATCTACTATGGAAAGTATCTCAGGGGTGGACGATTAAAAATAGTGCGCTCGCAATAGGGTGTTCTTATCCTGATGCTCAAAAGATTATCAATCGGTACAACCAAAATGGAAAAGAAGGTGTTAGAAATCGCCGAAATAAGACCAGCAATCATGTTCGAGGAAAAAAAAGATTACTATCACAACCACAGTTAGAAAAACTCACAAGAGCGATCGAGAAAAAGCCACCGGACGGCAGAATCTGGACGGGAAAAGGTAGCTCGCTGGATGGAAAAAGAAACGGCGAGAGAGAAAGTCTGGAATCACAGAGGATGGGACTACTTAAAAAAGTGCAACTACTCGCTTGCTGAGTCCAAGACCAGCACCTAAAAAAGCGGATAAGTTGGAGCAGGAAATATTTAAAAATAACTTGCCATTGAAATTAAAAAAATTCAAACGAGAAAATCCAGATGTGGAAGTAGAACTGTGGTTCTTTGACGAGCATAGAGTAGGATTAAAACCAATACTTAGAAAGGTTTGGTCGAAAGTCGGTCATCGACTCCTATGCGGTCGTACAGCATCGCTACGAATGGTTGTACGTTTACGGATTTGTCAAGCCAAAAACTGGAGAAACTTTATGGTATTTAATTCCCAGAGTTAATACGTCATGGTTAAATGTTGTTTATCAACAGTTTGTTATTGATGCTGGAGTCAGTAATCAAAAAAAATTCTTCTAGTAGAAGAAAATGCGTATGGGGCATCGTAGTAAAAAGGCAATTATTCCCTCGGGAATAAAGATTGAATTTTTACCAGCTTATTCTCCAGAGTTACAGCCAGCCGAAAGGTTGTGGCAGTTAGTAGATGAACCTCTGGTAAATCAATATTTTGAAACTATTAATGAGATAGAAAATGTTTTAGTTGAGCGTTGTTGCGTAGTCAGTGAAATGAAAGATGAAGTTCGTAAATTGACTAACTATCATTGGCTAAAAAATACTTGTTGTTTACACACTTTATAAATCGGATTTAGTATTATACCTGTCTTAAACGAGTCGCTCTTTGATGGAAACCTTCACCGCGAGAGTGGAATAAGCTGCTTCGCAAGCAGCATTTCCTCTCGCAAAGACCGCGCTCGTTCGCTAAATCAGCAACGCCGAAAATCATTACTTTAACTTAATCTTCAAGCAAATATTCTTAACGATACTCAGAACTTTGAATATCTTGTAAACGAGCTTCATCACGGAGAAACCGATCTATTTGAGCCGTAAAAAACGCCCGATTCTTGGCTAAATGTTCGGGATTAGTATCGTCTAGAGGGTAGAGCAAAGCTTGACGCAAAGCTTGAATTACCGCCGAAGTAACATTGTACATCGATCGCTGAAAAGTAATTCCTAACTGCACCAGCATATCGTCTTCACCACGACAATGTTGTTTGTAGTAATCCACCAGATAGTCGGGTAGAAAATGCCACATATCATCCATTAGCAGTGTAGGGGGGATTCCCGCCATGCCCACAGGTAAGACATCGGCATAGAGAATGCCATAGTGAAATTCTGCTTGATTTTCTGGTATTTGCTTGGCTTGGGCATTATAAGATTTTGTGCCACGGAAAGGAGAAGTGCGATAAAAAACAGTTTCTACATAAGGCAATGCAGCCTCATATAACCAGGTAAAGCCTTGGGATTTGGGAATAATTTCAAAGCATTCATCTCCAATATAGACATGATGGTAGATAGGTCTACCTGCTACTGCAAAGATGCCGTTAACTAAAAACTCCATTGCCTCTTTGACGGTGGTCATTTTACCTTCGTCGTAGAGATCGGACATTTCCAGAAACACAGGACACATCACTTCCCAAAATAGTCCCAAATTAGAATAGTAAGATAGCTGTCGCACCTGTTCGAGAAACATATTAGGAAAGAGCTTATACATTCCCAACATTACAGGATTGTTTTTAAAGTATGCCTTAATTGCCCGATCTGCATTGGCTTTATATTCATCGCTATCTAAATAAGCGTTGAACCGAGGATTTGTATCCTCATGCCAGAACATTGCCCGCATACAGGCTTCAGCAAACTCCATGTTAATGCGATCGTGGTTGAGATGATGCAGTAGCTTGGGCATTTTCCCCGTTTCACCCTGGGCGATAAACTCTAATAATTCTGGGTGTGCCGATGCTTCACCTCGCCAAACTCGAAGATCTGCATCCCTTCCTGCATAGTGATTGGGTAAGTCTAGATATTTTTGGGGCAAAAAGTATTTGAAAAAAGGCAGAGGGTTCAAGAAAACTCGTTCGGCAATATAAAGTAGATCTCGCCAATAAAAATCCATCGGGATAGCGTAGGCTTTATAGATACCAATAATTTGCATCAAGTTTTCGGGAGTTTCAGGCAGCATCGAACCCCCCGCCTCTAAACGCTGGATTACATCGGCAAAGGGATGTTTTAAAGGTGGTAGTTTGGTTTGTGTTTGAGTCATGGCGATCGCAGTTGATTAGTTAGAACAGTAAAGTTATTGGTTCGGAAGTAGAGAGTATCGTAATTGTTAATTGTTCATTGTTAATTGTTCATTGTCCACTGCCACAATAGTTGTATTGATTGGATGACTAGCAATAATGCTAAATTCGGTGAGGTTCGTTAGCCAGGCTGGCTGTATTCCCAAGATGACAATCAAGAAAGCCAAAATAAATGCGGGCAAACGTTCGGTTAATCTTACTTTGGGATAAACAACGGTCGTTTGGCGACAGTCAATTTTGCCGAAAAAAGCTTTGTTAAGCAAAATGACAAAGTAAACCGAAGTTAGACCAGTAGCAATCAAGCAAAGTATCGTGAAAGTAGGAAATACGGTAAAGCTTCCTTGAAAAGAAATATATTCGCCAATAAAACCGACCATACCAGGAATACCCGCGCTTGCCATGACGGAAAGAATCATCAGACCACCAATGACGGGTAGACCTCGTTGCGGATTCATCAACCCATTAAGAACGCTGAGATCGCGATCGCCAGTTTTGTTTTCTACAACCCCGACTAAGTAAAATAAGAGTGCCACAATTAACCCGTGGGCAAACATCTGGCAAATTGCTCCTGATATGGCAATAGAAGTACCTGCTGCCGTTGCTAAAACTACAAAGGCGATATGGGCAATGGAACTATACGCCACCATTTTTTTGATGTCAGTTTGAGAAATAGCCACAAACGAAGCGTATAAAGCACTAACAGTAGCGATCGCAGCTAACCAAAAAGCAACATCATTCCATAGTTGAGGAAACAACCCCAAACCAAAGCGGATTAAGCCATAAGTCCCTAGTTTGGAAAGTATCCCAGCTAAAATCATCGACACTGGCGTTGGGGATTCTGTATAAGCATCGGGCAACCAAGTATGTAGAGGAACAAGAGGAATTTTGATGGCAAAACCGATAATCAAGGTGATTAAAAGAATTAGCTGTTTGCCATAGGGTAATATTTGAGTTTGAACCATCTCATAATCAAAGCTGCTGTCAGTCAAAAAGGCAATTCCTAAAAATCCAGCCAGAATAAAAATACCAGACAATGCTGTATAAAGCAGATACTTTGTGCCTGCATAGCCACGATTTTTTCCTCCCCAAATATTAATTAAGAGATAGGTAGGAATTAGCTTGATTTCGTAGAAGAGAAAAAACAATAGCAGGTTTTGTGATAATAATGCCCCATTAATACAGCCTGCTAAAATTAGGATTAGACTGTAAAAAAGTTTGGGTCTAGCAAAACTTTTTTCATCTTTTAGAGCTAAATCACTACTGTAAATAGCTAAAGAAATTAATAAGTTATTAAGGACGATTAAGGGGAGAGATAAGCCATCAATTCCTAAATTATAATTAAGTCCTAAAACCTCAATCCAAGGTAAGAATTCGGTTGATTGTATACCTTGAATTTGGAAGTCATAGCGAAAGATTAATGACAAAGAAAGCAAAAATGCCACAACACTGATTACTAAACTTGTTGTCCGTGTTGATTGTGGATTTTTGTTAGGTAAACAAGCAACGAGCAATGCACCTGCTATAGGTAACCAAACCAATAAACTAAGCATGAGTTAAAGTGTTGACAATAAATTGAATAATTAATGACTCAAGTAATTATTTGCACTTGAGCTGTATCCAAATCGTAATAACCACCAACAATTTTTAATTTGTTTTCCTCAATTAATTGTGAGAGTAATGGGGATGACTTTAAGTTATTAATTTGGACTAGAACGTTATTTTTAATAGTTTCCGTTAGATAGTTTTGATCGGTTTTATCTCCTTCTTTCATGGCTGGTTGAATTGCTGCCAAAATACTGCCAATACTTCCTGGGACTGGTTTACCTGCAACGGCTGCTGTTACAGCACCACATTTTTCATGACCAAGCACTAAAATTAACTTGCCGCCCGCTATAGCACTACCATATTCCAAACTGCCAGTTTCTTCGGGGGTTACTACATTTCCTGCATTGCGAACCACAAAAATATCGCCAAATCCTTGGTCGAAAAGGATTTCTACAGGAACACGAGAATCAGCGCAACCAAGAACCGAGGCAAAAGGAAATTGCCCTTTAGCGACTTCAGCTATACGTTTGGCATCTTGGTCGGGATTTTGACGTCGATTAGTCACAAATCTTTTATTGCCTGCGAGCAACATATTTAATGCTTCATCAGGAGTAATATCTTCGTTAGTAGCCTTTGGCGTGTCGTTGCCTGACTCAGCAAGAACTGAATTGTCGATAAAGCTCTTGGCTACAACTGTTGTTCCTAAAGCGATCGCTCCGTATTGTAATAGTTTTCTTCTAGAGGTTGAAAAATTGTCTTTCATGTTTTTAGAAAATTAATAGTTTTAAAGTGTCAAAGCAAACATTAAGCCAAGCAAGATAGTTCCCAGCACAATGGAAAGAAAATAAAACTGTGACTGACCAGAAGTGCTGTACCGAAGAGCCTGACCGCTAAACAAAGTACCGACTCCCACTAGGTTGACTACTCCATCGACAATATAGCGATCGCACCACGCCACAACTTTAGAAGTTATCCCAATTAAACTGACAATTGTTAAACGATATATATCTTGAATATAAAGATCGTTAGCCAGCAATTTTTGCAGGAACGAGGGAACCAACTCTACAGGTTTGTTCTTGCTGTCTCTTAGATATAAAAATGCAGCCAAGCTAAGACCCGTAAGGCTTGAACCAATCAAAAGTAACGCTACGTTTTGATCTAGATTAGCCCAGGTTGGTAATAAGTCAAACTGCTGCAAGATAAAAGGAAAATGCAGGGCAACTCCCGTTAAGATAGTCATCGGCAAGATTATTGCCCACAAAACTTCGGGACAACGTTTGCTCATCGCTTGAACTTTACCCCCAAAGACTAAGCCAAATACCCGCATTAAATTAAACGCAGTTAAACCGTCTACTAATACCAACACCCCTAACAAGATAGGCTGCACATCCAATAAATAATCCCCTAATTCCAGCAACGCCCAAAAACCACCTAAAGGAGGAATGGCAATCAAGCTAGCAGCTCCAACTAGAAATGTAATTCCACTCACGGGACGACGACCAAATATACCGCCCAACAGCGTAATATCTTGGGTAATGTTGCTGATGATGATCGAGCCAGCACTCATATATAACAAAGTCATTGCCACAGCATGAATCAAAATCAATAGTAAGGCTGCATGGTTTGCCCCTACTGCTACGGCAATGAAGACAAAGCCCATATAGGCACTGACCGAATAAGACAAAGTGCGTTTAAAATCTACTTGGGCGATCGCAATTAGAGACGCGCTAATGGCTGTAAATGAACCAACGCCGATCATTACTAAATTGGAAATAGCCGACTGTGCCAATACAGGCTGTAGTTGAATCAACACATAAGCACCCGTTGCGACTACAATCGAGTTACGTAGCATGGAGGCGGGAACTGGTCCTTCCATCGCTTCATCTAGCCATAGCTGTAAGGGAAACTGAGCGCATTTAGCTAAAGGTCCAGAAATCAAAGCCAAACAAAGTAAATTAGCCGTCAATGGACTTAAGTTAGCCACCTTTGACCACTCTGCCAAATCGTCATAGTTCAGAGTACCTGTAAAAGACCAGAGGGATATTATGCCGATCAGTAGCAATAAATCTCCTACTCGCTTTGTCCAAAAGGCATCTCTCGCCCCTGTAACTACCAGAGGTTGAGCAAACCAAAAGCCGACAATTAAATAGGTAGCTAAGGTAAGCAATTCCAAAAACACATAGCTAAAAAAGAGAGTGTTACATAAAGCCAGACCACATAAACCCGCTTCAAAGAAGCCCATCAAGGCATAAAATCGCCCCCAGCCCCAGTCCATCTCCATATAACCAACGGCATATAGCTGTGCCAGAATGTTTAATCCCGTGATTAAAACTAATGCCCCCACGGTAATTGCAGAGATTTTGATATCAAAGGAGATATACAAACCCGCTGCGGTTAGCCAAGGAAATCTTATTTCTTGGACTGGTTGCTGCCAAACTGCTTGTAAAGCCAAGATGCTGTGGGCAAATGCCACGCAGGTTATAACTAAATTAATATATCCTGCTGGTCTAGAGCCAGTTTTTTTAATAATTCCTGGCGACCACATTAAGGCTAATGTCGTCCCGACTAGTGCATAGCAAGGTACTAGCCAGATACTTTCACTAAATATCTGCATAATCAATAATGCTGTTATTAACTGCTGGTTGAAAATTAAGTACTTTACTTAAATTTATTCTAAAAAGTACTATAGATTAAAACCAATACTTTGTAAATTACTATTTATTAATTACTATGATAAGCTTAACCAATAACTTAGGGGCAAACGGTCGTTTGCCCCTAAAAATGCTGATGATTATTCGGTTATTAGATATTTTAATATCTCTTCTGCAGAAAAAGAGCGTTTTTGTTGAATAGCAAGATTTTTTATTTTTTCCCTAAACTCTTGATATTTTTCTTTGGTTAGAGGCTGGTTTAGATGATGCTCAAAAAGATATTTAAAGTTACTCGCACCACTGAATTTGCCAAACCAGATTTCAGGTTGACCATGAGGGAAAAGATAGTAGCTAGTGGAGTCAGAAAATAAGGAATCTACATGAATTCCTGTTTCATAGCGTAAGCTGGCGGGGGAATAAGGAGTATTGGCAGTAAATCCCTGACTGGATAGATAGTCAGTCACTTTGGTAAAAGCATCGTAGTTTATTCCTGCTACCTGCCAACCATAGCGCAGTTTTAAGCCATTTAAAACTTGTTCTAGTGCCACATTTCCCGCTCTTTCGCCAATGCCATTAAACGTCCCCGAAATGCCTGTAGCACCAGCTAAAACTGCTTGAATAGTATTTTCTAAAGCTAAACCGCGATCGTTGTGAAAATGGACAGACAAAGAGGTTTGGTTGCCAGTAAACTCGATTAAATTTCTGATCCAAAGCTTAGTATTTTCAGGGGTAAGAATGCCGACGGTATCGCAGAGTAGGAATTGCTTAATATAAGGCTGAAATTTTGTAATACACTCTACCAAAAAGTCAAAATCAGCACGACTAGCGTCTTCGGCTGCAAAACATATTTTTAAACCTTTAGCAGCAGCGTATTTTAGATGTGCTAAAACTTTGTCTAGCATTCGTTGGCGGATTTGATGAATTGTTGCGGGATCTAGATCCTGGCTTATAGTTTGATAGCGCAACTGAGGATCTCTTAAACATAATAGGCGATCGCTGACTGCATTGAAAAGAATAATTGTTTCAAAACCACACTCTTTTGACTCATCAATATAACTTTCTCTCATCATCGTTGAGGCGGTGAGAGTTTGGTTAAATCCTTGATCGATTAAGCTTTTGGCTAATTTTGCTTCTGTATGATGAATGGCTGGCATTAAAGCCAAATGATGTACTCCTGTTTTAATAATTAAGTCAGCTAGAGTGCGCTTAATTTTTTCATCAAAAAAGATGCCAACCTGTTGTTCGCCATCTCTTAGAGTTTCATCAAAAATAGTGAGTGTAACCGTTTTCATCACCAAAGATTATCACAGTAGTAATACAAAATATGCGAATTTATTAAATTAAATACACTCTGATTGGAAACTTACCTTCAATCACAACAATTTGCTATAAAGTAACTTTAAATTTGATAAATCGGTAGTGAGTGAGTTTGGTGTGTTTATGAATCAGTCGTCAGAACAAGAGTCAGCTAATCTGTCTATTAGTCACGGGGATGCTTTACCAAGTTCTGTTTTAACGATGAATTCGTTATCAGAAATTCTTGTGCGCGCGGCAGCTTACGAAACAGGAATCACGATTAAAAGTGACCGTAAGACAGAAGTTTTTTTATCTTACAGCGATTTACTCCAAGATGCTGAAGCTATTTTAAGCGGATTGCGTCAAAAAGGTTTACAGCCACAGGATCGGGTGATTTTGTATCTGCGAGATCCTCGATGTTTTTTTGCTGGTTTGTGGGGCTGTTTTTTGGGGGGATTTGTGCCAATTCCCTTAAGTGTGGATTTGAATTTTAATAGCAGCAAATTACATCAAACGTGGGAACTATGCGAGTCTCCTCTAATTATTACCGACAGCGACATCAAAGATTTAAAAGCGATCGCACTCAAGAGCTTATTGGCTAACGAACCTGACGGTAATTGGCATTGCGCTCAGCTAGACGACTTAGCTTTGTTGCTATTTACCTCTGGTAGTACGGGAAAGCCAAAAGGAGTAATGTTGTCGGCGCGTAATCTTTTGGCTAGTGTTTACGGCATGGCGAAAGTAAATAATCTATCTCAACAGGATATTACTTTAAATTGGATGCCCATAGAACACGTTGCTAGTTTGGTAATGTTTCATTTGACTGAGATTTACCTTGGATGTGGGCAAATTCAGGTCAAAAGCGAATTGATTCTCCAAAATCCGTTGCAATGGTTGAATTTGATCGATCAATATCGCGTTACCGCTACCTGGAGTCCAAATTTTGCCTATAACTTAGTTAATGAAAATCTGGCATCTACAGCAGAACATAACTGGGATTTGTCCTGTTTGCGCTGGATGGGCAATGGTGCAGAAGCGGTTGTGGGTCAAACTACTCAGCGTTTTTTAGAATTGCTTGCACCCTATGGCTTAAAGTCTTCTGTAGTTAGTCCTGGCTATGGAATGTCAGAAACGACATCAGGAATAACCCATTCTAACGACTTTTATCCTAATATGAATCGGCAGTTTGTGCAAGTAGGCGCACCTATCCCTGGAATATCTCTCAGAATTGTGGATGAGAAAAATGAGCTTGTCCCCGAAGGAAAAATAGGCTTGTTACAGGTAAAGGGCGAAACGGTTACGGCGGGGTATTATCAGCAGCCAGAATTAAACGAAGAGATATTTACTGCTGATGGCTGGTTCAATACGGGAGACTTAGGCTTTTTGACCGCAGGACGACTGACGATTACTGGTCGTCAAAAAGACGTGATGATTATTAACGGGGTTAACTATTACAACCATGATATCGAAACTGTAGTCGAAGCGATCGCCAATGTTACTATTTCTTATACGGCTGCTTGTGGCGTAAAAGACAGTAACGAACAAGAACAAATAGCAATCTTTTTTAATACCAACCAGAAGGAAGACAAGCTAAGAGAATTAATCAATCAAATACGTAAAGCAATCTTTGAACAGATAGGAGTCGCACCAGCCTATATTATCCCCGTTACCAAAGATGCTATTCCCAAAACGGCGATCGGTAAAATTCAAAGATCCCAGCTTGGTAAAAGATTTGCAACAGGAGAATTTAATGAGGTAGTAGAAGAAGTTGCCGAGTCATTTAACCAAAGAGATTTAAGTCAGCAGGAGTTGCCTAGTAATGCGATCGAGCAACAACTCCTTAAAGTATGGAAAGAAGTTTTAAATTTGGCTACCGTAAGCGTAAACGATAACTTTTTTGAGTTAGGCGGTAATTCTCTATTATTAATGCAGGTATTGAGCAAATTAACACCTGAATATAATCATCTATCTGCGGTAACGTTGTTTCAATATCCTACTATTTTTGCTTTAGCTAATTATCTTAACTGCGATCAAGAGTCTGTTGCAGTACAGCAGGGTAAACGTCGGGGAGAATTACGTCGTCAAGCTACAGTCAATAAAGACGTGGCAATTATTGGGATGTCCTGTCGTTTTCCTGGGGCAAATAATATAGATGAGTTTTGGCATAATCTTTGCAATGGCGTAGAGTCCATTAGCTTTTTTGAAGATGCAGAAATTCTCGACTCTGGAGTTAATGCTGAATTACTCAATAATCCCAACTACGTAAAAGCTAGTCCAATTCTCGACGACATAGCAGGTTTTGATGCGGATTTTTGGGGCTATAGTCCCAAAGAGGCACAACTATTAGATCCGCAGCAGCGTTTATTCCTCGAATGCTCTTGGTCAAGTTTAGAAGATGCAGGGTACGATCCTTTTACTTACAAAGGAGAGATCGCGCTTTACGGTGGTGCAGCAACAAATACCTATCTGTTAAATAACATATATCCCAACCGTCATACCATTGATGAGCAAGATGACCTAAAGGTAATAAATCTAAGCTCGATGGGAGGCTTTCAAGCCAGTACTGCAAACGACAAGGACTATCTTACTACTAGAGTATCCTATAAATTAAATCTTACAGGTTCTAGTGTAAATGTGCAAACCGCTTGTTCTACATCCTTAGTTACAGTTCACTTAGCTTGTCAGAGCTTAATCAACTCCGAATGTGATCTAGCCCTAGCGGGAGGAGTTTCTGTTCACTCTCCGCAGAAAATGGGCTATTTACATCAAGAAGGAATGATTTTATCTCCTGATGGTCACTGTCGCGCTTTTGATGAATCAGCAAGTGGGACGATCTTTGGTAGCGGCGCGGGGATGGTAGTGCTGAAGCTATTAGATAAAGCAATAGAAGATGGCGATCGCATTTATGGAATAATAAAAGGATCGGCAGTTAATAATGATGGTGGCACAAAAGTCGGTTATTTTGCTCCCAATGTAGATGGGCAAACTAGAGTAGTAGCCGAAGCTTTGGCTTATGCAGACATACCACCTCAATCTGTTAGCTATATTGAAGCACACGGTACGGGAACAAAGCTAGGCGATCCCATTGAAATCAAGGCACTATCCCAAGCATATCATGATGATACCAGAAAAACAGGTTATTGCGCCGTAGGTTCTGTTAAAACCAATGTGGGACATTTACAGATGGCATCGGGGATAGTTGGCTTAATCAAAACTACCCTTTGTTTATATCACCAGAAAATACCTCCTAGCCTACACTTTAATAATCCTAATCCCCAGATAGATTTTGAGCGCAGTCCTTTTTATATTAATACTCAGTTACAAGACTGGAAAACTGATAACTATCCCCGTCGCGCTGGGGTAAATTCTCTGGGTATTGGTGGTACTAATGCTCACTTAATTTTAGAAGAGTTTACTGTTAAACCAAGCAATAAGCAACAGCTTCCAGGATATTTATTAACCCTATCCGCGAAAACTGAACCTGCTTTAAAGCAGTTAGTAAAAAGCTATCAGGATTATGTAAGGGCGAACAGCCCTTCGGGTTCGACACTTTTCTCAAGTCGGGAAACCCGCCCAACGAAAGTGTCTCTCCGTTCGCCTTTACGGGATATATGTTTTACCAGTAATATTGGTAGACATCACTTTGATTATCGACTAGGTATCGTTGCCAGAGATAAACAAGAATTAGCCGATAAGTTAAACCAGATATCTATAAAAAATCAATTTCGACAGAATAATAAAATAGCTTTTCTGTTTACAGGACAAGGTTCGCAATATGTTGGCATGGCACAACAATTGTATGATATTCAAACTGTTTTTAGAGAGAATTGCGATCGCTGTTTTAAAATTTTACAATCCTATCTTGATAAATCTATTGTAGGGGAGAATCAGGAATCGCCCCTACAGGAATTTGATTTTAATATTGATCGAACCCAATACACCCAACCTTTATTATTCACCATTGAATATTCCCTGGCGCAAATGTGGCTATCTTGGGGTATCAAACCTGATGTAGTAATGGGACATAGCATCGGTGAATATGTAGCTGCTTGTATTGCAGAAGTATTTAGTTTAGAAGATGCTTTAAAGCTAGTTTCGGCTAGAGGTAAGCTGATGCAAGATATACTTGAAAATGGCGCGATGCTGGCTGTTTTTTGCGATCAAGAAAAAATAGATTTTGTCTTAAATAAAAATATAAATATTGCTGCCTACAATGGATCGCATATAGTCTTGTCTGGTTTACAAGATGATATTAATCATATTGCTAAAAAGTTAGAGTCATCAAAAATAAAAACGCAATTATTAAATGTAACTCATGCTTTTCATTCTCCTTTGACGCAGCCTGTTATTAAAGAATTTACCAAAGTTGCTGAAACAATTACTTATTCTTTACCGCAAGTACCAATTATTTCTAACTTGACTGGAGAATTGGCTAACGAAACTGTAAGCACTCCTGCTTATTGGATAGATCATATTTTAAAGCCAGTTCAATTTGCCAAAAGTATCAAATATTTAGATCGGCAGGTAAATATATTTCTAGAAGTCGGCACAAAACAAACTTTGACAGCAATGGCGCAAAGTATTTCAGATAATAAACTATTTTTGCATAGTCTTAATCCTAAACATGATGACTGGCTACAAATATTAGAGGCATTATCACAGTTATATATTGCAGGAGTAGATATTAATTGGTCACAAGTCAGCAAAAACTATAACGGTAAAAAAATATCTTTACCTACTTACCCTTTTCAAAGACAAAGATGCTGGTTTGACATCCCTAAACCAGACATTATTAGGCAATATAAAAATAATACGCTACAGACTACTCACCCTTTATTAGGAAAGCCTTTATCTTCTCCTTTAAAACAAACAATATTTCAATCTCACCTCCAGTCTAATAGTATTACTTGGCTGCAAGATCACTGTTTGGCTAACAAGCCTGTCCTTCCTGGTACTGCTTATTTAGAAATGATCATAGCATCTGGAGTATTTCAGTTTAAAACTAAGCGACTAACTATTAAAGATGTAGCTATTGATTCCCCTCTCTGTATAAAAGAAAGTCATGTACCTGAAATTCAGTTAATTTTGTCTCCCGAACAAGATACTGCAACCTGTGAAGTTTACAGTTTTGATAATGATAATGAACAATGGCAATTAAATAGTTCTGGTCAAGTTTTACCTCTAGAAGCTACAGAAAATATACAGTTAGAAGCTATTAAATCTCAATTTAAAAATTTAGAGTTAGACGTGACTCAGTATTATCAACAATGTCAGCAACGAGGAATTAGTTACGGTAAAAGCTTCCAGGGAATAAAACAATTATGGGCAAATGAAAATGAGGCTTTAGGATTAATTGAACTACCAAATCATTTAAACAGCAATGAGTATTATTTCCATCCTGCACTATTAGATTCTTGTCTACACATATTATTTGCAGCTTTGCCAAGCGAGTTGTCTACCACAACCTATATTCCTGTCGGCTTGGATAAATTGGATTTGTATAGTCTGCCAGGGGATAAAGTCTGGAGTTATCTAGAATTAGAACAAGACAGTAAATATAACACAGGCTTGTCAGCCAAAATCCAGCTATATAACGATTACGGCGATTTGATTGCCAAACTCACAGGCTTGAAATCTCAAGCAATAAATTCCCAACCTCGTTGGCAAAATTGGCTATATCAGCAGCAGTGGATACAGCAGCCTTTATCATTTAAATCTTCTCTGGCTATCAAAACTGGTACGTGGTTGATTTTTGCCGACAGTACAGGTATAGGTAAAAAGTTACTTGCGCTTTTAGAATTACAGCAGCAACAATGTCATCTTGTTACCCGTGAAACTGTTACCGATAACCCTAAATCTTTTCAGGCTTTAATACAGCAACACGAAGATATAGCAGGAGTTATCTATCTTTGGAGTTTAGAAGAGGTAGAAGATGGGCAAGAGTGTAAGAGTTATTTATATCTGGTACAGGCTTTAATACAACGCAATGATAATAATCCTCCTCTGTGGTTTATTACCCGTAATGCTCAACCCGTAGATAACTATCAAATGACATCGGCAATAAAACAGTCTTGTCTTTGGGGGATGCAAAAAGCGATCGCACTAGAACATCCTGAGTTATTATGTGTAGGGATAGATCTCGATCTCGATTCTACAAACAACGAAGCAGAGACTATCTTCCAGGAAATCTGCGCGCTAGAAAATGAACAGGTTGGCTATAGAAATAATCAGCGTTATGTAGCTAGGTTGGTTAGATTTGACTGGGAGTCTGGGAGACTGGGAGATAAGGAGACTAGGAGACTAGGAGACTGGGAGATAAGGAGACAAGGAGATAAGGAGACAAGGAGAGAAAACTCTACTGAATTTAATTTGCAGTTAGAGATTAATGATCCTGGTAATTTGGATAGCTTACAGTGGAAATCAATTAGCCGACAACAGCCTCAAGATCGTGAAATAGAAATAGAAGTTAAAGCAACTGGTTTAAACTTCCGTGATGTGATGGTTGCTTTAGATTTATATCCCGACGAGACGAAATTCTTGGGCTTAGAATGTGCAGGAATAGTTACCGCATTAGGTAAAAAGGTAAACGATTTTAAACTTGGAGATGCAGTAATTGCTATTTCAGATAATAGCTTTAGTCGGTATCTTACCGTTAACTCTCTGCTGGCTATCCCTAAACCAGAATCTCTCAGCTATGAAGAGGCTGCAACTATTCCCGTAACTTTCCTTACTGCCTACTATACTCTTATCTGTTTGGCGCGAATACAGCCAGGGGAAAAAGTCTTAATTCACTCAGCAGCAGGTGGTGTTGGTTTGGCTGCGATACAGATAGCCCAACAGCAAGGCGCAGAAATATTTGCTACTGCCTCAACTCCCAAATGGGGATTGCTTAGGTCAATGGGAGTAAAAAATATTATGAACTCCCGCAGTCTGGATTTTGCTGAGGAAATTGTATCTGCCACCGATGGTAAAGGTGTAGACGTGGTGCTTAATTCTCTCTCGGCTGAGTTTATCCCTAAAAGTGTGTCCGTGTTAAACGATCGCGGGCGTTTTATCGAAATAGGTAAGCAGGGTATTTGGTCTAAGCAAGATGTGGCTGAAGTTAAGCCAAATATTAATTACTCCATTGTCGATCTGTGGCGAATTACCCAAGATCGGCCTGAATTAATTCAACAGATGCTTAGCGAATTGCGATTACGCTTTCGCGTAGCCTACGGATCGCAATTTACCAAAGGAAACTTAAAACCCTTACCCTACACTGTATTCTCTAGCCAGAAAATTGTTAATGCTTTTCGCTATATGCAGCAGGGGAAACACCAGGGGAAAATTATAATCACCCCGTCATCCCGTCACCCCATCACCCCGTCACCTCATTTCGACGGCACATATTTAATTACGGGTGGTTTGGGTGCAATTGGTTTAGAGGTAGCCCAATGGTTAATAACCAAAGGAATAAAAAACATTGTTTTACTTGGACGTAGCGCAGTAAAACCTGAATTACAGAGCAAGCTGCAAAAAATACAAGAAGATGCCCAAGTTAATCTTATTAAAGCAGATATTGCTGATACAAATCAACTGGCACAGGCTTTATCACAAATCGAATCAACACTACCTCCCCTGCGAGGAGTCATTCACTGTGCTGGAGTAACAAGCGATCGCACTATTTTAAAACAAGATTGGTCAAGCTTTAGCAAAGTTCTCGCGCCTAAAGTCCAAGGAGCATGGAATTTACACCTTTTAACGCAAAAATATGACTTAGAAAGCTTTATTTTATTTTCTTCAGCTAGCTCTCTAGTCGGTTCGCCAGGACAAGCCAATTATTGTGCTGCTAATGCTTTTCTCGATGCTTTAGCTCATGGTCGTCGCGCTCAAAGATTACCTGCGATCGCAATTAACTGGGCTGCTTGGCAAAATACAGGATTAGCAGCTAATACTGAGATAACAGCAACTTTAAAACAAAAGGGAATTGACAGTATTAAACCAACTGAGGGAATTGAAATATTAGAGCAATTACTATTACATTCTCCAGTACAAATTGGTGTAGTTCCTGTTGATTGGAAGATCTGGAGCAAAAATAATCCTGTAACACCTTTTTACGATCATTTACTTATTGCTCAAGACGAATTTATAGCCAATCTCGATTTTAAACATCAGTTATTAAATGTAGAAACTACACAGCGTAGAGCTTTATTAATTGAACAGATTAGCCAGCAGGTAAGAAATATACTAGGAATTAAAGATATAAAGCAAATTGATTTAGAATTAGGTTTTTCTGAATTAGGATTAGACTCTCTAGGTTCGGTTGAACTGAGAAATAAACTCCAGTCTAATTACGATTTAAAATTGTCTTCTACGGTTGTTTTTGACTATTCTAATATAAAAACGTTAGCTGATTATTTATTAACAACCATGTTCAAAAATAACGTAGTTCAAAAAACTACCAATATCAATAGTGATTTAACTCAAGTTGAGAACTTATCAGAAGCAGAAGCAGCAGAATTATTAAAAGAAGAATTGAATAATTTCAACTGGTAAAGTTAAAAATACTATATTCTAGAACGCTTGGTAATTTCTGTGGAGATCGCTGCTAATGTTTTTTCGATAGAGCTTTCGTAAATTCCATAAAAGAAAGCCTTTTCTGTAGTAGTTTTAGGTACAACATCAACAGTATGAATAACCATAATTTTATTGGCATTAATTTTTTTAATCTGCCAACTTCCTGATAAATGTTTTAAGTCTCCTTTATACAGTTTAAAACTTATCTTTTGTGGCTTTATTTCCGATGACTCGATCTGTACCGTAAACTCTTCAGTATAAAAGAATAAATCAACCTTGTTTACCTGTTCAAATATTTTGCGATCGCCATTACTTTTAACTATTCTACTTGCAGAAACGTTTGGTAGAAAATTACGAAAATTATTGTAGTCAGTCAATACTTCCCAAGCAGTATTCACATTGCCCGTGGCAATTACTTCGCCGACATATTTCCCTTTGCTGCCTTTAAGTACTACTTGACCTTGATTTAAGTTAGTTTGCTCTTGAGGAGATAGTTTTATCTCATTAAACATGTCTTGAGCTAATGCAGTAAAACTCATTCCCGAACTAATAATTAATAAAGCGATAAGTTTAAATAAAAAGCTGTTGTTTTTAAACCTAATAAGATAATTAAACATAAAATTGATCGACCTAAAGTTATTAAGCATAAATTGAATAGTGCTGCTTACTAATAATTGAAAAATAACAACCAAAGATCTTAACAATTTAATTGAGAATTTGGTTCAAGCAAATTAAAGTAATTTATCACTAATTTTGCCGTTGATAGCCGAAATGCTAACTATTCTGGGGGAAGCTAGATAATTTTTACCAGTTGGATCGCCAGTACGCCCTGTAAAATTACGATTAGTAGCGTAAACTCCTGTTTCTTCTTTGCCTAAAACTCCCTTTCCAGAATTAATACAGGCACCACAACCAGACTTGAGAATTTGTACCCCAGCCTGTCTAAAAATATCAAAGTAGCCTAATTCTTCTGCTTGTTGACGAACCAACTGCGAAGCAGGGACAACATACATCTGCACATTTGAGTTAATTTGCTGCTTGGCTAATACCTCTGCCACTTGAGCTAAATCTGCAAGCTTACCTCCTGTACATGAACCAACAAAAGCTAGAGTAATTGGTGTTTCAGGTAATTCACTAATATTTAACACTCGATCTGGTTTTGGAGGACAGGCTATTTGTGGCTCAAGCTTACTCAGATCAAACTGATATACATGGTCATATTTTGCATCATTGTCACCGACTACAGTGTCAAACTTCAACTCACTTTTGTCTTTTAGATATTCAACAGTTACAGTATCAGGGGCAATCAAACCACACACTGCGCCACACTCAACCGCCATGTTACTCAGAGTCATTCGTTCGTCAATAGATAGCTGTTCGATAACGCTTCCCCGAAACTCCATTACCTTGCCTATTGCACCTTGACAGCCAATTTTGCCTAGAATAAACAGCATGATGTCTTTAGCACTAAGATATTCGGGTAGTATTCCAGAAAGCTCAAAAACAATTGTCCCAGGAACACGAATCCACATATCTCCTGTAGCTAAAATATTTGCCATGTCGGTAGTGCCTACACCAGTGGAAAAACTACCAAATGCGCCATAGGTGCAGCTATGGGAATCTGTCCCCGCAATAATCATGCCTGGACGAATTAAACCTTGTTCTGGTAACAAAACATGACAAATTCCTGATGCTTCCCCAGGGGACACCAGGTCAAATAGCTTACAGCCATGTTGATGAGCAAAATCAATCATATCCTGGTAAAGCTCGATCGCTTGAGGATCTACTCTAATATCATTGACTTGAATAAAATGATCGGCTACCAAAACTACTTTGCTAGAATCCCAAATCTGGGCATTTTGACCGAAATAATCATGAAAAAGCCGAAATACGGGTGCTGCGATCGCATCATGGGACATCGCCAAATCTACCTTGGCAAACACTACCTCTCCAGGCTTTACATAGTCATTCCCCGAAGCTTTGGCTAGCATCTTTTCTGCCATTGTCATCGGACAAGGTGCAGTATTGTTCTTGGGGACAGATATTTTATTTTGTAACCGTTGTTGATTAAAAGCTGTCAATCCTCCTGCTGCGGAAATAGCTCTAACTAGGGGATTATCTTGAGTGTCACCAATTATTGCTAAATCTAAGCCAATATTAATACTATTGCGCCAAAAAATTTCGGCAAAAGAATGAGCGCGAACAAGCTTGATTCCCGCAGCTTTGATAGCAACGGGTGCATATTCTCGACTTGAACCACAGCCGAAGTTCTCTCCTGCTTCTATTAAGTCGTACCCTAATAAAGTATCGATGCCGATTATGTGTTCTAGAACATAATGCTTTAGATGTTCTGGATCTGGGTTAGTCGTCCGATGTGCAGGAATAATGTCATCGGTGTTTATATCATCATCAAGCTGTAAAACTTTTTCCTTCATCGATTTCGATCTACGGGTTTTGGGGTGGGTGCTTGTTTGGGTGTAACCTGCATCTTAGAAAAGCCAGAAATAGCGTAGTAAAGCTGTTCGGCTACTTTTTGATTAGCTGCTTCGTTGAGATGAATGGGATCGATAAAGCTGGGGGAAGGATATTGTTCGCTTAACTCATATAAATCAACGGCTTTTAAATTTTGGGGAAAGGCTTTAGCTAGCTGCTGTGTTGCTGCGATTAAAGCTGGATATTCATCTCTCATCCGCTCGATATAGGTTCTGCCAAGCTCAGTAGTAATTGTTCCCTCAGCATCGGTTAGTTGAGCAGGGTTGCGTCCAGTAATTTCTGGCTGCACTGCTACTATTAAAGGAACAAGAGATGCTGTACTAAGATTAAGCATTTGTTTTTGATGTTCTACATACCGATCTATCCTAGCTTGAAGTTCCTTTTGATTTTGAGGTAAATGTTGAACGAGTTTAGAGGTTTGTTCATCAAGAATAAAATCAGCTTTTTCGTGAGCTTGTTTACTATTTAACCAACGTTCCTGAGCTATTTTAACTAAATAACTTTTATTTTTTATTGGCTCAATTAACTGGTTAATATAGCCCTTAAACCCAGTTTGCCGATCCTCAAGATAATTTTTGAGCTGAGGAACTTGGGTAGCATCTTCATTGCTAGGAAGCATAAAGTCCTCATAGCCATCCATGATAATAATCAGATCTGGCTTATATTTTAAAACTTGTAAAGCCAACTGAGCCAATTCGTTACCCGAAGCATAGCCAGGAACAGCAGCGTTAATAACACGATAATTTCCAGGCTTGATTTTAGCTGGTTTGGCTGGAGATTTTTGCTTCTTTGGTTGCTCAATAGGCAGCAAATCGCTTTTGTATAGCTGAGGCGAAGTTTTTTGCTGTTGCAGACGTTCTTCCAGACGTTGTTCTAGCTGATCGCTAATCGTAGCTCCATTCTCACGACTGCCGTAGCCAAAGGCAGTTGAGCTACCCAAAATAAATATTCTAATCTCATCCTTGGGTTTAACTAATGGTACAGCATCGCGATCGCGAAATCCTTGAGAATTGATTTGCCAATATTTGCTTTCTTGATTGCCTACTAGCTGATAACCAACTGATAAAGCAGGTTGAGCCAACAGTGCCTGCTGCTCTTTAGTTCGATCTACTTGAGATTCACTGGGGACAAACTTAAGCTGATAAGACTGAATTATTTCCGAACCAGTCTTGCCTTGAGCAAACTTATCTCTATTGCCTGAAAGATCGACAAAGATGCGAGTTAACAATTCTAAGATTAGCAAAAATAGAGCCAAAGATGCGATCGCCGAAAAGAGCGAAAAACGACGACGTTTCTGCTGACGATGGGAAAAAATTCTTCTTTCTCTGGTTTTAGTCTTGAACATAAAATTACTTTACTGTCTATATGTATTGATAAACGATAAAAATAGCTAGAAATAGATAGGCATTATCGGTCTCTAATTTTATTAGAAATTTTCCTTACCAGTCTGTTTTGTTAACTCTGTGGTACATTTACAAAGTGAATATCGATCTTAGAAACAAAAACTTACTATCTTATTTTAAGTTCTGGCAATTAATCCAGTTTAAGTAGTTACCGCAAGCGGTACAAAATCCCTCCATAAACAATAAAAATACTTAGTACAGTAAATTACCTTCAATTGTTCATGACCTATAAATTGTTATTTGTTTGCCTGGGTAATATTTGTCGTTCTCCATCAGCAGAAAACATTATGAATCACCTTATAAAAGAAGCTGGGATGTCCGACAAAATTATCTGTGATTCGGCTGGAACTTCGGGGTATCATATCGGTGCATCTCCAGATCGGCGTATGAACGCTGCTGCTATCACAAAAGGGATTGAGCTACAGGGAAAATCCCGCAAATTAAAACCTTCAGACTTGCAGCAGTTTGACCTGATTTTAGCCATGGATCGAGAAAATTACCAGGATATTTTGTATTTAGATCGAGAAGGAAAATATGAATCCAGAGTGCGCTTGATGTGTGACTTTGCTACTGAGCGAAATGAGCGAGAAATTCCCGATCCTTATTACGGTGGTCAAGATGGTTTTGATTATGTAATTGAATTGCTATTTGATGCTTGTGCGGGTTTATTAGATTACGTAGTGAATTTGGAAAAACATCAGGCTATGAGTTAGCTTGATGCCAGATATTTGCCGAGCATTATTCTTATAGTTAATACAAACAAAATGAATCGATTTAATTTAAAAGTATTAAAGAAATTTTGGTCACTTGCTAAGCTGTATTGGACAGGAAATGAAAAAAAAGGAGCTTTAACTCTACTAGCTCTGTTGTTTGTTTTACTTGTAGCATACACTCAACTTAGTGTTTTGTTAAATCGGCAACAGGGTGATATTATCTCTTCTCTTTCAGCTAAAGAGGTTGCTCGATTCTATGAAACAATTAAAGCTTTTTTTATTATTTTAATTATTTATGTACCGCTGTTTTCTGGTTTTCGCTACGTTCAGGGAATATTAGGTAACTTCTGGCGTAGATGGCTGACAAATCATTTCCTTAACCGCTATTTTAGCCAACGCGCCTTTTATAAGTTAGGTAATTTAAACACTGATATTGATAACCCCGACCAGCGAATTTCCGAAGATATAAGAGGCTTTACCGTTGATTCTCTTAGTTTTCTGTTGTCTTTAGTAAGTTCCCTCTTTCAGGTAATTGCCTTTAGCTTTGCTTTGTGGAAAATTTCCAATACGTTGGTTTATATATTAGTTTTATATTCCTTTGTCGGTACGTTAATTGTAGTCGGCGTGTACGGTATAAAACTAGTCAAAATTAACTTTAATCAAATCAAAAAAGAGGCTAATTTTCGCTTTGGATTGGTTAGGATTAGAGAAAATTCTGAATCCATCGCTTTTTATCAAGGAGAATCTCAAGAAAATCAAAGTCTTAAACGCAGGTTTAATGAGGCTTTTACAAACTTCAATTTATTAGTCCTCTGGCAAGAAATATATTTAGGTTTATTTACTCATGCCTACGATTTCTTCCCCTATATTTTGCCCGCAATTATTATTGCTCCAAAAGTTCTCTCTGGGGAACTAGAGGTGGGAAAAGTTACCGAAGCCGCAGGTGCTTTTGCCGTAATATTTAGCTCGCTAAATTTCATTGTCGATCAATTCCAATCCTTGACCTCTTTTGCTGCCAGTGTTGACCGTTTGTATGTCTTTGAAAATTATTTAGATCGCCCTCAATTAACTTTAGATCGCAGTGTAATAGATCGCCCTAACATCAGCACAGTTTATCAAAACAGACTAGCTTTAGAAAATATAACTCTACAAACCCCCAACTATAGAAGAACTTTAGTTAAGAATTTATCTGTCAATGTACCCAAAGGTGAAGGTTTGCTGATCGTCGGAGCTAGTGGCTGTGGTAAAAGTTCTCTGTTAAGAGCGATCGCTGGCTTGTGGAATTCTGGCAAGGGGGCAATATATCGACCTCATCTAGCCCAAATGCTCTTTTTGCCCCAAAAGCCATACATGATCTTAGGCAGTCTTCGTAGTCAACTAAGCTATCCCTACGATGATCTTAAAACTCCAGAGCTAGAGCTAAACGCTGCTCTATCTAGCGTTAATTTAGCCGATCTGGCTGAACGTTCTGGTGGTTTTGATGTAGAAAAAGATTGGGATGAGGTTTTGTCTTTAGGAGAACAGCAGAGACTAGCGTTTGCCAGAATTATAATTCATCAACCCAGTTACGTAATTCTTGACGAAGCTACTAGTGCTTTGGATATCAAAAATGAGGACAGTCTTTATCGACATCTGCTCAAAGCCAATATTACCTTTGTTAGCGTTGGTCATCGCCCTAGTTTGGCACAGTATCACAGTCGAATATTAGAAATGCGAGAAGATGAAACTTGGGAACTCAGAGAAGCTGATAATTCTTAAGGCGATCGCATCTCTACAGATAATCTAGAGCTTAAAGTTTTTGATCGCCACGAATAAAATAAATCTACTTAAAAATAATTGTCAACAAGACCAAATCGCGCTATATCTATATTATAGAAAATAAATAGCAATTTCTCTCAATAAATTTGGTCATGACTCACTCTGTAGATATTCAATCTTCAAATGCTAAGGAATCTAAAGGATTTCAGGAATTTACTTTTATTGGCGATATGTCTTTTAAATCGACTTTAGAGCCAGTAAAACAGCTAGATCCTAATTCCAACTGCCATTTTTTGCATCAGATACCTACAGAAAACTCCTGGTTAATTACCAAGCTTTATACTTCAGGCAAAGTCACTCGCCAATTACGAAATTTACAGTTAAAACCAGGGCAAGTAGTGCAGTTAATCAGCAAAACTAATAATGGTTCAGTAATTCTCAGCTTTGAGGACAAGCTGATTGGTATTGGCTCAGAAATTGCTCAAAAAATCATGGTTACTTTTGCCAGCTAAAGAGGGTTTATGAGAATAACTATTAATATCTTTGAATTATCTTTGGGTTCGGCAGCGATCGTTATTGGCTATAACAGAGTTTATGGTGGTTATATAGGCAAGTTGATTTCTAAAGGGCTAATTCCTGGTACGGCTTTTGTGGTGTTAGATTTTTCTGTGGCTCAAGGAGGCGCGCAAATTATGTTGCAAGATAAAATTTTGACTTTATCTAAACCAGAAGCTAACGCTCTTTGTATCGAAACAATGACAGAAAGCGACTGAGATTTGGCTTATTTGCTGGTTTTTTGCGCAAATCTTAACTTAGCCGATCTCGATCGCGGGTTGGCTTGTTGTTCGTTTGGTTGAGCCGTAATTGGCTTTTTGCTAATTACTTCTAATAGTTCGCTGCCTCGAAAGCGATGTTTAACAATACGATCCTCTAGACTATGAAAGCTGATAATACCAATAATCCCTCCAGGCTTGAGCCAACCAGGTGCATGGTCGATAAATTTTTCTAATGACTTTAACTCCTGATTAACCTCAATCCGCAGAGCTTGAAAAGTACGGGTAGCAGGGTGAATTCTGCCATGACGATATTTTCCTGGTACAGTAGAGGCGATCGCCGTGGCTAAATCCGTAGTGGTTTGAAAAGGACGTTGCTGCACAATTTTCTTAGCAATCCGACGGGAAAATCTTTCCTCTCCATATTCATAAATCAAATCAGCTAGAGAAACTTCTTGCCAGTGGTTAACAATCTCCGCTGCGGTAATACCGTCTGAACGATCCATACGCATATCTAAAGGAGCAGCATTACGAAAGCTGAATCCTCGTTCTGGAACGTCTAGCTGAGGAGAACTAACGCCCAAATCGGCAACAATTCCCTCAAATAACAAATTGCCAGGCTGATAGTCAGCAAAATTTCCCTGCCAAAAATCTAGCTGTTGAGGATAGTAACGTGCTAATCTGACTTTAGTAGCAGAGATCGCCGTCTCGTCGCGATCTATTGCCAACAGCCTGATATTTTCTCCGTGATCTAAAATTAGTTCGCTGTGTCCGCCACCACCAACGGTTGCATCTAAGTAATGCCCTTGTGGATTAATATTTAAGCCTGCTATTAATTCTCGACTCAGCACAGAACGATGACTAAAAGTGTTTATCTGTGCTTCCATTAATTAATCTCCAAAATAGCTTAATTAAAATTTTATAACTTAAGTCAACTAAGATACCAACATAATTGAGATTTATGGCTATAATAAAAACAGTAGATAAAGATTGTCTTTAAATTCTACTTTCCTTAACCATTCACTAAGATAAAGCTAGATTTATCATATTTACATATGGAAGTTAGCCAACGCCCAGGAAAAGTCGAAGATCCTCCTGGTCATAGGTGGGCAGGTGTTTTAGGTACTGGAGTTGCGATAGTAACTTTGACCTTACCTATTGTCATGATTGCATCATATTCGCCTTTTAGCAGTAACGCACAGCCCGTACCAGAAAAAATCCATCAACAAAAAAATATTATAAACCCAATGGAATAAAGAGAATTACCGCCACGCTACAGGTTCTTTTTAATAACAGCGTTGGGCAAAATTTAATATCGAGGCTTTTTTTGTATAAGCATATATGATGATTATCTCTTTTTGCAGATAGCCATTGTTCATAATGCTAATAAACAATAGTCAAAGTCAACTGGTTGCTGTTCAAAATCAGTTTGCCTCTGATTTTGGTTGTTTAATTTTTATAGATGACTGGTCAACTATAATTGAGGTATGAAACGTGCTAGCAAACGCAATGAACTAATCCAAGTCGGCAAGGCAATTGTCCTCCAGCAAGGATTTAAGGGAACAAGTCTCAATGATGTATTAACTAAAGCTGGCGTTCCCAAGGGTTCATTTTACTATTATTTTTCCAGCAAAGAAGATTTTGGGCTAGCGATTGTTGATGATTTTGCCCAGGAATATCGCGACAGGTTTAAAACTTTTTTAGAAGACGAACAGTGTTCTCCATTGACACGATTACGTAACTATTTTGAATTTAAAATTGCTGAGATGGAAGCTCATCAATGTAACGATGGTTGCTTAATTGGTAATCTTGCTCAAGAATTATCAACGCAAAATGAATTATTTCGCGATCGCCTCAAACAGATATTTGCTGAATGGGAACAGTATTTTATTCGGTGTTTAAAAGCAGCTTATGAAGCTGGCGAAATCGAGAACAGCAGCAATTTTGAGACTCTGGCTAAGTTTATCTTGTCTAGTTGGGAAGGAGCTATTTTGCAAGCTAAAGTTACTAAATCAGTTTTGCCGATGCAAACCTTTGTCAAAATCTTATTTGAGCAAGTTTTGAATATCTCGATCTTGAGTTAAATTTATTATCGCCGTCTAGCTTTTCACATTGGCTTATTATAGAAACAGAGCAAATTGAAGCCGTTGCCAAGGAGTTGCAGCAGGCGATCGCTATTCAGATAGTCAAGTTATACCATTTTAAATTTAAAATATGACAAATCATTTTTGTAGGGGCGAATGGTGAAGCAGTGCGTTCTTGGCGGCAGATGCGGCTAAAGCCTTACATGCGGACAAGTCCTTTGTCGTTGAGGAGCAACTGCTGAACCCTTTAGGGCAATTCGCCCTGACGATTTATATGTAAGGAAAGCTATTTAATTTGGTATTAATCGTTAAATTAATGACGCGATTACTGCTGCTAATATTTTCGTATCTATAAAATTTATTTGTTTCTAGTTAGAAAAGTAGATAACATAATCATGTTTGTGTACAAGAAAAAACTATGGGCAGATTTAGTCAGCAGAAGTTGGTTCTAAGAGTAATTTTTTTAGCCGCGTTACTTATAAGTTTAGGGCTAAACTTAGTTAAGCCAAACGCGCTTCTAGCCGCTCATCGCCATGACTATCCTAGTCCTACAGCGATCGCCATGGTTGAGCCAAAAGCACCTGTAGTCGCAAAAACCGTAGAATATGTCACCATAGACGGCAAGGCTATTAACGGCTATTACGCCTATCCTCAAAATACCACTAAGCCTCTACCTGGAATCCTAGCTATTCATGAATGGTGGGGATTAAACGAAAACATTAAGGCAATGACGCGAAGGTTAGCAGGAGAAGGTTATCAGGTTTTGGCGGTAGATTTGTATAACGGTCAAATAGCAAAAACTCCAGAAAAAGCAACACAATTAGTACTTGAGGTAACGGGCAATCCTTTAGGTGCAGAGGCAAATATTACCAAAGCCTACAATTTTTTGGCAAAGGAAAAGCAAGCACCCAAAATTGCTTCTATTGGCTGGTGTTTTGGTGGTAGTTGGTCATTAGAAACCGCTTTGCTATTTCCCCAAAACCTTGATGCAGCGGTGATTTACTATGGTGGAGAGATTGGTACAGCTACCAAAAAACAATTAGCAACCTTAGAAATGCCTATTTTAGGTATATTTGGGGCAGAAGATGAGTCAATTCCCGTAGCCAAAGTAAAAAAACTAGAATCTACTTTAAATAAACTGGGTAAAGAGGCAGATATCCAAATTTATGACAATGCAGGTCATGCTTTTGCTAATCCTTCTGGTCAAAACTATGCCCCTGAAGCTGCGGAAAAAGCCTGGACAGAAACTATTGATTTTCTAAATAAAAATTTAACTAATGTTTCTTAAGATTCGCTAGCAATATAACTAAGACCAGCCCTTTTAAGATCTTGTAAATGTTCCCAAATTATAGTTAGTTGATAAAAATACAGTTGAATATAGCTATAGCTCAAAACAAAAGAGATGCTTGAAACTCTAGTTAACAATCATGGTATATGGCAACTCTCAGGGTCATGAGGTACAGTATTTTTCCCTTTTCCCTTTGTCCTTTTCCCAAACACAACCAAGGTGTACCTCACAAGTACGAGAAACGCTATATTAGACTTTATCGGAAATAAGTCGAAAAGCTCGAAGAACTAGTTTCTTCTCTTCTCTTCTTAAAATTAGGAGAATTTTATGTATCTAATATCTCTTTTCTGACGATGACTAAGACGAAGATTATGCAGTCCACAAGCTGTTTCCATCACATCATCAATATAGTGATCGACCCAATTACGAAATTTCTAAACCACGATCTGACATCGTTTGATTCCGCAGATCTGGTGTTCTATCTCAACTCTTATCTTCGCAATTTCTCGATTTTTCTCTTTTTCATGATCAGTTAATTCTGCTTTAGGAAGCTTCTTCGTCGGTTGTTTAATCCTAACTCCCGATGGTGCAAATCCTTGAAATCCTGTATCTTGCCACAGAATACTCCCTTTGGGAAAATGATAGTCTTCTTCGTCGGCAATTTTCTTGTCATGTTTTTTGCCTTCATAAGTGTCACTTAAGAACAACACTTTTCCTCCTCGCTCACTCACCACATTATTTTTAACCATGTGAGCTTTCTTCTTTCCACTATAGAAAGTTTTACGCTCTTCCTTATCTTGTGGTCGATTGATCGCTCGCTCCGTCCCATCAATCATAAATTCTAAACTGGGGCAGGTGTTCAGTAAATCTTCTAGCTTTGCAGGTTCACGTTCTGGTAATTGTTTCTCCCTTTTCAAAGCTTGATTGAGTACTTTTGTTAGTCTGTGTACCCATTCATTTGCCTGGGCTTGGCTCATTCCAAATAAAAATCCTTGTACTTCTTGGGTTGGATAAAGTCGAAAGTAAATCAAAATAAATAGCAACTTATCTTCCAGTTTCTCAAGCCTCGCTTTCCTGCCACCTCCGAATGCTCTGTGTCTGTTTCCTCGCTTAAAATTTTCTTCTATGAACTTTGACCATGCAGGTTCAAAGCTAGCTAATAAAGCTTCAAATTCTTCGATTTTTAATCCTGTTAAGCTCTGTAGAGTTCGAGGTCTATTCTGTAGCTCTGCATAGTTGACTTTCACTCTCTACCTCTCTTACTCAACTTCTTGCTACTCATTTTACATACTTAATTCCGATAAGGTCTAATAAATAGTTAGACCGCTGGATTTCGGTGATGGTGCAGCCAAAGGTTATCTGTAGGGTGCGATGTCCAAGTAGCTATATATCTCCTTCGGATTTAGAACACGTCTGAGGGGTTGGTGTAGAGATACTGGTAAACAAACAACCGTTTTAGAAAATCAAGGTAGTCTGTCCTGATTTAGAGAAGCTTCGTGTGTAGACATTGGTAGAATTTTTAGTTACTGAAGAGTAAGGATGTTAGAGAATACTGAGAGCACAAAAGCACTAGAGATTTTGAAGAGCCTTGAGAATGAAGATTCCTCAATCTTTCTTCCATTTGACGTTTTCTTCGCTAACCCTAATGAAGTTTTAACTCTAAATATTAAGAACAATGCTCCACTCACAAATCCTCCTATAAGAATCACGAAGGTTCTTTGTGAGTGGAACTATGTTGATACTTTAGGGAACCCAAAGAGAACAGCTACATCTGAGCCAACTCCTAATACTTTGCCAGGAGCCACCGCTGTTGTGCAGGCAGAGAAAGGGGAATGTGTAAGAACATTTTCTTTCCAGGTAACAGTAGGAATTCCTGAACTGGGTCAGTACGTCACTTTGGATAGAGTCAACATTCCTGATCTAAAGGGTTGCTACATTAGGGTGAATGCAGGGGTAGGAACAGCAGGTTTTACCAACGAGATTCCAGCCGAATTGACAGACAAGCTTTTTGCAGATTTTGTCCTTCCTGAACCTGAATTATTTGCTAGTTGCAATATTTTTGTGTACAACGAACTTCCTTCTGCATGGAATGCTTACATTTTTGGAACATGTGGATTCATATTTGATGACGGAACAGATGAAACAGACTCTCAGCCCAATGCCAAGGTCTACTCAGGAGATTCATTGAAATTTACAACTAAGCAAACTTCAAAGTGCGTTAAAAAGTATCTGATTCGTCTTTTTGTTCAAATTGCAGGTGAACCTCAACCACGTGGTCCAATTGATAAATTGACTGATGATAAATTACCTGCTGATCAGTGTGTTGCCAGTGGAGAATTTAGACTTTCTCCGCAGCAGAATGTTGCTCTCTTTGAGTTGCAGGTAGCTGGTAGTTCTGCAATATTCAGTCTTGCTCGTGTAATTTAATGTACATTCAGTTGTGACGCGAACGGTCTAACAATCCTGCTGCACCGGAACGAATCTAAGCGATTGGTGAGATGCAAAGGTTGCTTGCGTCCGGTGAGCAGGGTCGTTAGGCATCTCAGCTCATAACATTTCATAGAGTAAACAACATGCAAGTCGAAAACACTGGTGAAACTCGAACGGTTGAAGCTTCTGCTGAAGAATTAGCAGCTTGGGAAAAATACAAGGCTGAAGCCCAAATCAAGTCAATTCCTATTCCATATGCTTTCGTTTCTGGTGGAGTGAAAGTAGCAGGTGTTTTTTATCTAGAAGATCCTGTTGAAAATAGCTCTACAGAGGGAGCCGCTATCGGAGCAATCATTGGAGTATACCGTCTAGATAAAAATAAAACAGATGTAAAGCTCTACGATCCGACAGGAAATGTATTACGCCTTGACATAGTTCTGAGTTTTGCAGAGCGAGTGCTCAAAGCGCGCATTTGTAATCGTAGATTGAACGGCTCTTGGAACTGTTCAGGCTACACTACTCTTGCAAGTTGGCAAACATATCGTGATTACTGGTTTTATAGGGCGCGTTAATGAAATATAACGCACCTTTTTCAGCTACTGCTCGCTATTATTAGGGCTGTTGCCACGCTTGACGGCTAAAGGTAATGGTCAGGCTATACTGAAAATAGTCCTTAGCCTTTAGAGAATGATACCTCAAGAACTCGAAGCCGTATTTGATGGGAAAGCCCTTCAACTAGAAGCACCCTTAAACCTAGCCGTAGGTACAAGGGTGCGGATTGTTGTTGAAAATGTTTTGCCCAACAAAGTAAAACCACCTAAAACGTTTCTTAAAACTGCTCAGTCTTTAAAATTGCAGGGTGAACCTGATTGGTCAGAAAAAATTGATCAATATTTATATGGGAAAACTCTTTCTGATAATGACTGAAGTCTTTTTAGATACTTCTTTTGCGATAGCGTTATCTTCTGTCACCGATCAAAATCATCTGCGGTCTGTTAAGCTTGCTAGTCAAATTGAGACTAACAGAACCCATTTGGTGACAACTCAGGCGGTCTTGCTAGAAATAGGTAATGCGCTTTCTAAGCAAAAATATAGAACGGCAGCAATCCAACTTTTGGAATCTCTAGAAACTGATCCTAGTGTCGAAATCGTTTTATTCACCAATAGCCTATACAAATCAGCATTCAATTTGTTTAAGCAACGAGAAGACAAAGAATGGGGTTTAGTTGACTGTATATCATTCATCGTGATGCAAGATAGAGGAATCACTGATGCACTGACTGCCGATACCCATTTTCAGCAGGCAGGATTTCGAGCATTATTAAGGGACTAATCACCTTGCATATACGCCTAACTTGGGCTTGCAGCGGATGGACTCAACACTCTGGTGATGTCTCAAAGACTTGTGCCACCGCTGAAGCCCAAGCCGTTAATGTCTATTTTTACAAATACTTTCTAAAAGAATATTTGGGACTTTGACATTAAACATTGAGCATTTTAAAACACCTTGTCCTTCTGCCCTTAACTCTCATTCCTCTATTCACCCTATCCCTGGAATAAACTTCAACTTCTGTGTTGCTTTATCAGCAACTTGAGAATAACTTAATTCGCCACATAGAATTTTACCCATCAACTGACCCGCAGCAGGACGCTTTACTCCTAGCTTATAGGCAATCTTAGGAGCTTTATAAAACAAATTAGCTAAGAAGTCTGCTTTGGCTAAATTTGCTCCCCATTCCTGATTAATTGTTTCTGTATAGTTGGCTAAAGCATTAGCATCACCTTGAAACGCATTGCTAACTGCTGCTGCTGCTTGGACTCCTGTAAACATTGCAGGACGAATACCTTCGCCTATGAGCGGATCGACCATTCCTGCTGCTTCGCCAACGAGTAAAATGCGATCGCCGTGTAAAGGACGATCTTTCTGCCATAAATTGAGAGAGTGTTCTCTATATTCTCCCTGACTAGCATCTAAATCGAATAGTTCAGCATATTTGGTTAGCTGTTTTTTTAGTTCGTCAGGTTTACCTTGAGGATTCCGTACATAAGCAGCACTAAGTGAATAACCATCGGCTTTGGGAAAGCACCACATAAAGCCGTTTTTTAGCGAGCCAAAGTCAAAGAATGCCGTCATTTTACGCCTGTCGCTTACTCCTCCAGAAATTTGCAAACTAGCTGCGGCGATCTTTTGAGTCTCAGTAAAACTTAATAATTTTGCCACGATACTATTAGCACCATCGGCGGCGATTAAATATTTGCTTTCAAATGCACCATTATTAGCTTCAACTTGCCACGTATCTCCCTGCAAACTAACTCCTGTTACTTCTGTATCAGCTTTAAACTCAACTCCTTGACCTATGGCTTGCTCCATCAAAAAGCTATCAAACTGATCCCTTTGTACCATCCACATTGGAGTAACGTTTTTTAGCTCAACCTCAGCAGGGTCGCTCATCTTAAAAGTATATTTGACCTGAGAAACATGATTTTGTACTATGGTCGAAAAGTCAAAATCAAACCATTGCGCGATCGCGGGAGACACGCCACCACCGCAAGACTTGGTGCGGGGAAAAGAAAGTTTTTCTAGCACTAAAACTGAATGTCCTTTCTTAGCTAGATGATAAGCAGCACTACCTCCAGCAGGACCAGCACCCACAATAATACAGTCAAACATACCAAACTACCTTTAAAAATATTGTTTTAAAACCTTTAATACCTTAAAGGAAGGAAAACAAATGCGCAACAAAGAAGTTATCAGTTAAGTAGACAGAAATAAATTAAACAAGATCGCTAATTTATACCATAAGTCTCCCAAGAATTAATGAGTTTCGAGATAACTCAATAGCCAATTAGCTGTGGTTGCTCTACGGGTTTCTCTAGGACCAAATTCCCCCAGCTTGTAACCTTTAAAACCTAACTTTTCTTTGAGTAGCTGCTTATTTTCTTGGGGAATTGAACGAGTTAGCTTTACGGTTGGTGGTCGATTAGCAATAAAATCTGGTGGTTCGGGATATTTTTTACCCCAATCCTCTACAACTTTACTAATATCCCAAGCTTGTTTTGTTTCATCATAAATGTAGCCCAAGCAACTCCAAACTAGCTGATTGACCACCTCATCGCTTATTTTGTCTTGAAGGATTGCCCAAATTGTATCCGTGTTTATGGTTGGTAAGTTTGACATGAATTAAAATAAAATCTAGTTGTTCTAATTCTCAGGAAAAGAGTAGGTAAGCTACTTATATATTTATATTATTAAAGTTTATGAAATATATTTGCTCGGTTTGTAATTATGAATACGATCCAGAAGTAGGCGATCCAGATGGTGGTATTGAGCCTGGGACAGCTTTTGAGGATATACCAGAAGATTGGGTATGCCCGGTTTGTGGGGCAACTAA
The DNA here is from genome assembly GCA_965218645.1 of Waterburya sp. Lineage (GTDB taxonomy): Bacteria > Cyanobacteriota > Cyanobacteriia > Cyanobacteriales > Xenococcaceae > Waterburya. The sequence goes on from OZ244627.1 coordinate 1,388,022, forward strand.
ATCAGACTTTGAACCAGCTAAATAACGTCAATCTTAGACCAACAGTTAGGACAGTTAGAGCAATTCAACTTGATTTGGTTTAAGCTTTGCAAACGCGCTTTTATCATTTTCGGTAACATAAATAGGATTAGTCAAAAACTTTTTTGCTAATTAATCCATAAAGAAAGTATGAGGATTTAGAAAATTGGACGCAAATATCCGACTATATGCTTATTTATGCCTTGCTTTAATTATTGGTGTCATTGCTTTGCATAGTCTTTCCCGTCTAGGTAAATTAGGTAAAGATATTGCCGATTTTTGCTGTCATGCTCCAGGTATTGATTTAATCTTGGCGTATTTTATGCTGCTGCCAATAGCTATTGGCTCTTTAGTATCAGGTTTGACTGGTGCGGGAGTTGCTTTTATAGCTGAATTGACTGTTTTATGGGCTTGGATTTTGGCTCACGAATTTGCTCATCGAGATGTAAAGCAAAAAGGTCAGATTTTTCGTACTTTAAGTAGCATTGTGGGCAGATGGCGCAATCATCTCGCGGTTTGGATTACTGCTTTGGCAATCCCCGTATTTTGGATTGTTCGTTTTGCAGAATTAATTGTGTATCCTCCTTTAACCAAGCTGATTGGCTTGCCAAAATATGAAGCTAAAGAGTGGGTTAATGTCTCTCGACACAAGTTTGAGGGCTTAATTGGCTATGATTTGATTTGGTGTTTATATTGCGATTGGATGACTGGAGTGTGGTCTTTAGGTACAGAAATGCTGCGTAACGTTGAGTCATTTTGGTGTCCAATCCGCTTTTATGACAACAAAAAATGTGCCAATTGCCAGATAGATTTTCCTGATATTGACGGCGGTTGGGTTGCTGCTGATGGCACGATGGAAGATGTAGCTAAGGTGCTACAAGAAAAATATGATGGCAAGAAAGACTCTAGCTGGTTTGGTCATCCCTGTCGTCAGAAGGATGAAGGATAAGGAGCAAGAAATGGCAAAATATATATCTATTTTCTGCTCATAATCAGTCCTCGTCTCCCCGAAGAGCTAGATTGTTGTACGAAATCCTGTAGATGTCGAATATGTTTATTGTCTGGTAGCCGATCTAATTGCGCGATCGCCTCTGTTAGAGAAATAGGCTGAAGATACAAAATGCGAAATGCTTTTTTTAGTTCGCGAACTTCGTTCTGGTCAAAGCCACGTCTTTTTAATCCTGTTAGGTTAAGCGATCGCACTCTAGCAGGATTGCCTTCAACCATCATGTAAGGAGGAACATCTCGACTAATACGGCTCATTCCTCCCACCATTGCCATAGTGCCGATATGAACGAACTGATGAATACCTAAAACACCGCTAATGATTGCCATTGATTCGATGTGAACATGACCCGCGATCGCCACACTGTTGGCAATCACCACTTCATTGCCAATAACGCAGTTATGCCCCACATGACTATATGCCATCAGCAGGTTATCATCGCCGATAACAGTAGCCTCTCCTGATTCGGTGGCGCGGTTAATGGTCACATACTCACGAATACGATTGCGATCGCCAATTATTACCTGACTGTTTGCGCCTTTGTATTTTAGATCTTGAGGTTCTAAGCCAATAGCTGCACCAGGAAAAATTTGATTGTCTTTACCAATTGTAGTTAGTCCATCAATGATGACATGGCTACCCACCACTGTATCTGCACCAATAGTAACTTGGCTACCAATTACCGCATAGGGTTCAATACGAACCGTTGGATGTATTTGAGCATGGTCATCAATAACAGCAGTCGGATGAATTAAAGTTCTCACGAGCAATTCGCTTAGGGGCTATAGCTTATCTTATGTTGGACAAAATTTAAGTTGCCATATAGAAGCAATATACGTTCAACAACATAACTAAAATAACCTCTGGTTATTCGTTTGATGGTAATTATAAATATTTTTCTTGGTTTTGACCTAGGGACTAATTTTACTTATCAATCAAAGAAAACATCATTTCTCCTTTAACCGCAAGCTCTCCATCTACTTCGGCTCTGCCCTGCATTTTGGCAATACGGTTTTGTTTTAATGTTAAAAGTTCTACAGTCATAGTCAGGCGATCGCCAGGAACTACGGGACGCCGAAAACGAATTTTATCTATTCCTGCGAAAGCAAAAAACTTGCCAGCCATTCCTGGTAACTGCACTAGTACAATTCCTCCTACCTGTGCCATTGCCTCTACCATTAACACTCCAGGCATCAAGGGAAAATCAGGAATATGCCCAGGAAAAAACGGCTCATTAAAGGTCACATTTTTGATGCCGATGGCTTTTTCTCCAGGTACATAGTCAATAATGCGGTCTACCAAGGAAAAAGGATAGCGATGGGGCAATAGCTGATGTATTTCTTGAATATTAAAGGTTGTCTTAATATCTTGAGCGGTAGTTTTTAAAATAGAGTTTTCTACAGTTGACATTATGATGATTACTGATTGCTTTTGGTGGGCAATAGAAGTTTATTATATATAGCGCGCAAAATTATTGTTATTGCTCACCCTATAATTGATTACTAAGCTCAGATAATTTAGCTGCTAATTGAATATGTAGCTTGTGACTAGCCTTATAAGCAATTAAGTGAGCAGTGGGAAACTGACCCAATAAACTAATATCTCCTACTAAATCTAATAGTTTATGACGGGCTGGTTCATTCGTAAATCTCAGGGGTGGATTAATCCACCCTGTATCGCTACAAACTAGGGCGTTATCTAAACTTCCTCCTTGAATTAAACCAGCCTTTTGTAACTGTTCTATTTGTTCGGCAAAACCAAAAGTACGAGCAGGAGCAATGTCATTGGCAAAACTTTCTTGAGCAGGATTCCAGCTATGCCACTGATTGCCGATCGCTTTGTAGGCAAAATCTATGCCACAGGTAAAACGAGTTTGGGATGCAGGTAAGGCAGCCACAAAAGAATCTTGTTCTCTAATCCAGATTGCCTCAGTCAGAATAATTGCAGTCTGAGTCAAGAAGTTGTTATCGGTAATACCTACCGAGGTAATTGCTTCACACCAGTTTTTAGCCGAACCATCTAATAGTGGAACTTCTTCGCCATCAATTTCAATGCGAGCATCATCCACACCATTGGCTATCAAGGAAGCAAGTAAATGTTCTACCGTTCTTATTTTGACATTTCCTGCTGCTAATTCCGTAGACAGGGTTGTTTGTCCTACCGCCTGAACTTGAGCAGGAATTATCGGTTTTTCTGGCAAATCCACCCGCACAAAATAACGCCCTTTTCCAGAATTGGCAGGTAAGACTTTTACGGTAGTATGCACCCCACAGTGCAATCCTACCCCCGATAATTCAAATTCAGATTTTAGCGTACTGCCCATTGATTTCCCTTGGTAAACAGCCGTTTACCCCTACAGATTAAAATTTCTCCCCGATCCCAAATTGAATCTCATTACCGCCATTATTATTAATGCCATAATCAACTCGAATTGGTCCCAAGGGAGACTGTACCCTAACTCCTCCACCATAACCATAACCACTGCCAGGTAGTCCTCTGGCAATTGATGGTGAGCCAGGAACCTCAGTTTCTGTACCTAAAGTTGTGCCGTAATCAAAAAAGAGTGCGCCACCAACAATTTTGAAAATAGGAAAGCGATATTCAACAGTAGCTTGGAGATAACTTTTTCCACTGCCAACTTCACCGTCACCATAACCTCTGACAGAATTACTACCGCCTAAAATAAAGGCTTCATAGGGTGGCAAGTCGCCCACAATTGTTCCTGCTTGAAAATTAAAAGCCAATGTTTCTGGTCCATCGTTAAAGCGAACTATATTGATGGGAAAATAACGGCTATAGTTGGCTCGAATCCGATTAAATAAGATATTGCCTGAACCAATGGGAATGGTTTGTTCTGTTCCTAATCTCAGTACTGAACCTTTCGTAGGTTGTAAAGCATTGTTACGGCGATCGCGAGTTGCTCCAAAACTTAAGCTAAATAGATCGTCAGTACCACTGTCACTAAAGGCGAGAGGGATGTTATTAATTCCGTTTATAGCACCTAAAGGAGCAGAATCGCCGTCACTATTTTTTGCTTGTACCCGTTGATATTCAAAACCAGTCGATAGTGTCCATTCTCGCCGTGCAAAAGGATCGGCAGGTAAAGGACGAGCAAAGTTGATACCGCCTCCTGTACGGACTATACGCGGAGAATCATTTCCGTTAACAGTTTGAATATCGTCATTACCATTAAATACTAGGGAAATCGAACGACGACGAAAAGCATCAACGGTGTAAGAAGTGCGACTTTTACTAGTGGCAATCCAAGGATCGGTAAAGCTGAGATCGAATAGAAGACTATCGTCACCGACCTGTATTTCTGTGCCTAAAGTCTGGTTATTCCCGCCTAAGTTTTTCTGCTGATAGCTAACTGTACCAAATAAACCGCTAGAAGAGCTATATCCTGCCCCTGCAGCAACTGAACCACTGCTTCCTTCGACAACATCAATATTAACTACTACCTTGCTAGGATCTTTACCAGGACTAAAAGAAAAACGGGCATCTTCAAAGATTCCTAAACCAAAAACGCGCTGTAGATCTCGTTGAGCCGTATCCCGTTTAAACACATCTCCTGGCTTTAGCTCTACTTCTCGCGTCACAATAAATTCACGAGTTTTGCCTTTGGCTGGCTTATTATCTTCATCTAGGTATCTAACCTTGATGTCTTCAATCACCCCTTCTGCTACAATCAAAGTAACTTTTCCATCAGGACTAACCTTCGGCGAACCAACTACCTGAGCTAGTTCATAGCCATTTTTGCTATACCACTCATTTACTTGGATGATACCTTGCTGTAATTTCCTTAGATTAAGAATTTGACCATAGTTGCTTCCAAAGAACTCCTGGACTTTTTCTGGAGGCAAAACCCCTGGTTCTCCTTTGGGAACAGTTTGCACTTCTACCTTGTTGAGAACTGGATTGGGTTGAACTGCAAAAGTAATTCTTACTCCTAAAGGGGTATCTCCTGGAGTTACCTCCACATTTTGAAAATAGCCAGTTGCATAAATAGCGTTGACATCTGCTTGAAGTTGAGTTCTAGTAGTGGTTCTGCCAGGCTCAGTGCCAATAGTTGCATAAACAATATCTTGAAGTTCTTTGTTTGCTCCTTCAACTGCTACTTCTGCTACTAGCACACGAGGTTCTTGTGGCGATGGTTTATTAGGCTCGGACTGTGATGCTCCCCCTGGCGAGGGTGGTTGAAATTTGGGCAGCTTAATATTTGGGTTTACTTGGGTATCAGAATTAGGCTGTGATGGTAATGAAGATGGGCGATTAGGAGTTTGAGCTATTTTAGTCGAATTAATATTTTTGAGCAGGGTTGCACCATTGCTAACGATGACCTTATCTGAGAGTTGATTGAAATTTTTAGTTTCTGCTCTAGTAGGTAAAGATATCCCTAGAGCTAGGGTTGTAGCCAAAACTGTAATTAGAGTAGGAGATAGACGCACGTTTTTTAATCCTGTTAACACTTCCACACACCAAACAGAGCATTCAACAAGTTAACCATTTTATTTAGTTGTTGTCTCGCCTCTGACTTGTAAAATAGATATTCAATCAATCTTGGCTGATTTTGCTGAAGATTAATTATCTTTAATTTGATGGTTAAATATCGGAGATATATGACCATTTGTTTTACTTCAATGTTTCCATTTTTTATTAATTGGCTATTTTTATTAGAGTGGAGCATTAAAGTTAAATAGTTGGTAAAAGCAATTAATGGAGATAAGATACACTTAACTATTTTTTAGTTGCGCCAAAACTCGCTGTTGAACTTGTTGATAAGCAGATTCTATCTGACCCAAATCTTTGCGAAAGCGGTCTTTGTCCATAACTCTTGATTGGGGATCGGCATCATTTTTATTCCAAAGACGACAAGTGTCGGGACTAATTTCATCTGCTAACAACAAATTTTGTTGGGCATCAAGACCAAATTCTAATTTAAAATCTACCAGAGTAATGTCGCATTTATCAAAAAAGCTTTGGAGGTTTTTGTTAATTTTACGAGCCATATTCTCTATTTCTTTAAGCCTTTGAGGCGTTGTTATATCCATCAGAAATATGCGATCGCGCGTTAATAAAGGATCGCTCAATTGATCGCTTTTGTAGTAATACTCTACTAAGGCAGAAGGCAAGACTTTTCCTTCTGGTAAATCTGTTTGGCGACACAGGCTCCCCGCAGCAATGTTTCTGACCACAACTTCAATTGGCACAATCGTCACGGCTTTGACTCTCATCTGGTTTGGTTGGGGAGTATCTATATAGTGAGTCGGTATATCCATTGAGCCTAACCAGGTAAATAAAGCTGCGGTAATCTGACAGTTTATTTGTCCTTTCCCTTTTATTTGTCCTCGTTTTTGAGCATTAAAAGCCGTAGCGTCATCTTTATACACTGCGAGCAGTATCTCTGGATTATCGGTAGCATAAAGGATTTTTGCTTTGCCTTCATACAGTTTTTCTGGCTGAGACATCTTTAAATAAATTGCCTAAAATATAGGTCAATAAAAAATTGGATTGAAAACTTAGGTTAAGGGGAAGTTAACAAAACCTAAATGTTTTGTTAACATCTAAAATAAAGCCCTGTTTATAGTAGCGTCATCAAGTAACTTTTGTGTTTGTATCTTGTCAAAAAAATAATTGTTAAAAATTGTGACGATATTACCAGACTATATACAAAATTGCTACAAATAAGTTCACAAATCTTTATAAGTCCCATGTCATCTGATAAAAAAACCAACGATTTCATCTATCCCCGCCATCCTTATCATGGCAAGGTTAAACCCGAAAATTTGATCTTCAATTCTAATTTACAAGAGTTTGCTCAAAAAATCAGTTATGTTTGCAACTTGGAAACGGGGGGTAAACTAGCACCAGAACAAGCTTATAAAAAAATCAAGTCTTTGTGGAAAGAATTAAAAAAGAGTAAAAAAGAATTAGGAATCGGACAAAGCGATGACGACAAGCAGTAAGCGCATATAAAAGACAATAGTATTTTCAATCAAGACTGCTGCTATAACTAGTAAGACTATAAACTATAGCTACAGTTAAATAATGTCTCGCTCTAAAGCTCTGCAATCATATATCCTAGTTCGTTTGCTTCTTGCTCCTTTAATGTTGTTGACCATCGCTACTGTGGTATTTTTACTTCTTAGGGCAACTCCTGGAGATCCTGCCGATGCAATTTTAGGAACACGCGCCCCAGAAGCAGCCAAAGCAGCATTGCGATCGCAATTAGGTTTAACAGATCCTCTCTGGCAACAGTATTTTGATTACCTCAAAAATTTACTCAGTTTTGATTTAGGAAGCTCTCTTTCTAGTCGTGGTTTATCAGTTTGGTCAGTAATTAGAGACTATTTTCCCGCCACCGTCGAACTTTCTTTTTGCAGCATGATTATTGCTGTATTTGTAGGGGTTTTAGTAGGTATGGTTTCTGCTTCCTCAGATCGTAAGTTTCTTGATGCGGGAGGTCGTTTGTTTGGGATTATTACCTATTCACTGCCTTTGTTTTGGGTAGGCATGGTCTTACAGCTAATCTTTGCGGTCAATTTAGGCTGGTTTCCCCTGGGTACTCGCTTTCCAATTAGTTCTCCCACTCCGCCTCAGGTAACGGGGCTGTATTTAATTGACAGTTTGCTAGCAGGAGATATGGGAATGTTACTCCACACCATACATTATCTGGCACTGCCTAGTCTGACTTTAGGTTTATTGTTAAGCGGTATTTTTGAACGTATTGTTAGGGTCAATCTTAAGCAAACTTTACAGGCCGATTATGTTGAGGCAGCTAGAGCTAGAGGTATTCCTGAAGGCACTATCTTAGTTTCTCACGCTATGAAAAACGCCCTAATTCCTGTTATTACAGTACTAGGTTTAACCTTTGCAGCATTGCTAGGGGGTGCTGTATTGACTGAAGTAACCTTTTCTTGGCCAGGTTTGGGCAATCGACTATACGAGGCTATTTCTCTGCGGGATTACCCTACTGTGCAAGGGGTAATGGTATTCTTTGGTGTTATTGTAGTGATTGCCAGTATTGCGATCGATATTATCAATGCCTATATTGACCCCAGAATTAGGTATTAAACTTTAGCTAAAAGAAAAATTTGCCGATTCAAGTTAGCATATAGCCTGGGTATTTTACAAAATATTTATGCAAGATCATCTAGAAAAAGCTATTCAACTCAAGCAGACGGTAGTAGATTTCGTTTATGATGCAGAAGGCGAAATGGCGATCGCTCTAGAAACCTACGCAGCACAAAAAGCTAAAAAGAATAGCTACGGTATTAAACAGCAAAATTTAACTATCGATTTATTTCTAAGCGAGGGAAAAATACAGGCTCAAACTCCTTTGGATCTATTTTTAGCACAAGCTCAGGATCTAAAAGCCGATGACATAGAAATAATTAAGCTGTGGAAGCATAATTTTATTGGTTTGTTTGAAATTCAAGCAATTGCCGACGATTCTTATCAGTTAATGAACTGGTTGACCGCTAAAACCTATCAAGTTTATGGTCACTCTGGTATACCAGATAAGGAGAAGAATAGATGGCAGCCAGGAGAAATCATTTTAACTATTATTGCACCTATAAACGATCGCGAGTGGTTCTTTTTTGGCGATCGCATTATTAAAGGCAGATTAAGTCAGCCAAAATTAGCTGTAGCTGTTGGCGAGTTTCGCGATAATTACCCTGATTTTCTCTATGCCGATGCACCAAAATTATTAGAACAAGCTTGGGATTCTGTAGCAGTATATCATCAAGAGTTTGTTGACTATATGGGTAAGGACAATTTAACTTTGCCTGGCTACAAATTAAATCAGAAAATTGCTGAACTTCAGCAGATAATGAGCCAGAAAAAACTGGCTGAAGCAGGTATTGATGATTCAAAATCTCTATCCCAACTGCTAGCAGAATCAGGTAAAAGTGAGTCTGATTTTACTAAAGCTGCCACAGACTTAGGAATAGAGACAGAAACAGTGGCTAAGATAACTCAGAATAAAGATAAGCTGTCGATGGTAACACCCAAAATCGATCTACCAGCCGATATTAAACAAGCAGAAGCAGTCACCGTCTTTTCTCATCCGCGCTGGGGGCAAATGTTTTTACCTACCTACGAGAAGTTTACCAGTTTATTAGCCAATGAAAATTTAGAAGATTCTGAAACTGGTAATTTATATGTTCGCCGATATTTAGAACAGCCTGAAACAAACTACTATGTTTGGCAGCAGCTAAAACAAGAGTATCCTCAATCGCTAACGAAACTGTTACAAAATTATAGCAATAAAGATAATTTTGATTTGGAAACAGATTTAGAGCAATTATTACTTAAACATAATAAGTCATCGACTCCCAAACTGCCAGCGATCGCCAGCGTTCCCATACATCTTAATAATCTCTTTGAAGCAGCCGTAGCACAAGTGCAGAAAACTAAAGCTAAAACTAAGAAAAAGAAGAAAAAAGGTTTTTTGTAATTAATAACGACATTAAAACGCTTCGTGTTCGGTTATTAGCTTTGTTAAATAAAATTTATAACTATAGAGAGAAGAAACTATTTAGCGATCGCTATAAAATAAAGCAATTATATTTTTGTGTACAAAATCAATGGATAAGATTCAACAGCTAAAAAATCTCCAGAAAATTCGTAAAATAGCCAAGCTTTTAGATACAGCCATTGGTATTCCTGGGACTAAAATTCGTTTTGGTCTAGATCCTATATTGGGTTTAATTCCAGGAGGAGGAGATCTAATTTCGGCTGGTATCTCTGCCTACATGATTTATTTGGCTACTCGTTTTGGGCTAGAACGAGCAGAAATATTTAAAATGATTAAAAATGTGGCAATAGAGACAGCAGTAGGCTCTGTACCTTTAGCTGGTGACATTTTTGATGCCTATTTCAAGGCAAATATGCGCAACTTGGAAATATTAGAAAAGCACATAGATAAGAATGAAGCCAGCGATCGAGTTCAGATAGCTCAAGATTTAAGTACGCTAGCCAATTGAGATAGATCTTTAGAAAGATGTAATTGGCAATTTAGTAGGTAAACTTGAGATGTAAAAATAATTATCCAGTTAAGATAAAGACTATGCTTCAAGGAATAGAACTAATCGACTGTGCCAAGGCGAATGCCAAGCAAGGAATTGAGGTCGCTGCTAAAAACTCTGGATACGAGAAAAACACCGATTTATTTATCGAAAATTTACATCAAGCCTGTGAGCAAATAGGTGTAAACATCAACGAATTAGATGATCTAATTACCGATCAACAGGTTGCTAAAACGAATAGAAAAGTAAGAGAAATTTCCCCTGATACCACTGAAGATCTATAGATTGCTTTTGAGTAGCGCGAGTTCGGTTTACTAAAAAGCTTTAAGCTCTAGGCTCTAAGCTTGCGGGCAAGCTTACGCCTTTCTACAATCAGGCGAGGTCTAATACCTTGTCTAATTGGCTTACAGCAGGCTTTGGAAAGCCTCGCCTGCGCTGGGAGCGCAGTCGGCGAACTCCAGTTCGCGCTGCACGCTGCGGAGCAGCGAGTCGCGTCAAGCGACGCTCTGGGCGCATAGCCCTGCGTTTATAGTTGAGGCGAAGCCCTTTCATTTCAAACCAGCAATCTCAAACCTGTAACCATCAAGAAGGCTAAAGTAATACGCTTAAATGTTAGGGGATTTATTTTTGTAGACAAAATTATCCCCAGCCACAAGCCAAGAGCAAAACCAGGAAGACTATAAACGGCAAGCTGACCAACAGAAATAGTTATGTTTCCTTGCCAGCCATGTGCGATCGCTGCTAATAAAGAACTAAAGAAAAATATAGCCGTCAGATTGCCTTTAAATTCTTCGGGAGTCCAACCGCGACAGTTAGCATAGACAATCACAGGAGGACCGCCAACGGTATATGCTCCGTTGAGAATTCCTGACGCTCCACCAAATATATAAGCCCAAATAGACGATTTTAAGCGAGGTAAAGATAAATTTAGGAAATCATAAACAACATAGCTAATAATTAAAATGCCTAATCCTTTAAGAGCGATCGCTTCAGGAATGCGGTCGAGTAACAAAGTACCGATAGGTGTGGCTATTAAAGCTGCGATTGCCAAATTTTTGACTGCTTTTAGGCTACAGTTACGGCGGTAATGATACCAAATGACGATATTGCTAATAATACTTACCAAAGTAACTAATGGCACTGCGGTTTGCAAGCCGACAACTTGGGGCAAAAAAGACATAGAAACGACCGAAAAGCCAAATCCAGTTATGCTTTGAGTCAAAGCTGCCAGAAAGATAATACCAGCAACTAGCAAATATTCGTTTCCGTATAGCTCCATTTATTTTAGAATCCGCACACAATAGAGAGATTGGTTAAATCTACCAAAATATATAGCAATACATAACTATCAAAAGCTTTTAGGCAATAGGAGAACCATTTTCTACATCCAGAGTCGGCTGCACTAAAACTAGTCCACGATTTTGGCAGACAGCACCTAACACCAAGACCTCAGATTTGACACCAGCCACTTTTTTAGTCGTGAAGTTTACCACAGCAACAATTTGCTTACCAATTAGCTCTTCTTTTGAATAATTTTCGGTAATCTGAGCAGAACTAATTTTGTTACCAAGTTCTCCAAAATCAATAGTGAGTATATAGGCTGGTTGTCTAGCTTTAATATTATCTTGGACTTCAATGATCTGACCTACTCGAATATCTACTTTGAGAAAATCAGAAAAAGGAATTTCAGATTTTGGTGTCATCCTAGACTCATTTGCTTCCATCTAGCTCCATTTATTTTAGAACTAACACTGGACAGGGAGACAGTCTTACCACCCTTTCTGCTACCGAACCAAGTAAAAAACGGCTCACTCCCTTGCGTCCGTGGGAAGGCATGACGATTAAATCTGCCTCGATCTCTTTGGCGTAGTCAACAATTTGTGTACTGGGGTCGCCAATTGCCACCTCAATTTGAATTTCCTGATATCCCATTTCATCCAGCTTTGCTCCCAAAAAGCTTTTGACCTTTTGTTTTCTTTGTTCATTGTCTAGGGTATTCCACATGGCTGCTGGATCGGCAGGATGCAGAGGAGTTAGGACGTGAATTAGCTTTAAAGCTGATTCATCTGCAACGTATTCTCTAGCTGGTGCGATCGCTTCATAAGACCACTCCGAAAAATCGATCGGAATTAGAACAGATTTCTTTTTAAGCCAACTCATAATTTATCTCCGCTTACTTTTTACTTTAAAACAGGTTCTTTAATCTCATTAATTTCTGCCAGCATTGCTCCAGATTTTAGGCGAGACATATAGCTGTTTAGCTCTCTAGCAACCACACCAGAAAGCAGAAAACAGCCTAATAGATTGGGTAAAGACATCGCCAACAGCACGATATCACTAAATTCGAGGACAAGATCGAGATTAATTACTGCGCCAATAAATCCACAGATGAGAAATAATACTTTATAGATATTGACAGTTTTATCGCCAAACAAATATGCCCAAGATTGCTGCCCGTAATAGCTCCATGAAATCATAGTCGAAATAGCAAACAAAAAGCCCGCGATCGCAATTACATAGGGAAACCAGCTAATAATAGTTGCAAATGAAGTAGCCGAAAGTTTTGCTCCATCAAGATCGGCAGCAGCAGGATCGGCATAAACCCCAGTCAACACAATTACAATTGCCGTCATATTACAAATAAACATGGTGTCGATAAACGGCTCTAATAACGCTACGATTCCCTCTCTTACAGGCTCATCAGTACGAGCAGCTGAGTGAGCTCGCCGCCGAACCAATGCCAGCTTCATTGGAAAAAACCGCCCGTTGAAATCCAATCACAATTGCACCAACAGCTCCTCCTGCAACTGCTTGAGGGTTGAAGGCTGTAGTAATAATCGTGATAATTGCCCCTGGTATGGAAGTAAATTTGACTAGCATTACCCAAACACAGGCAAGAGTATAAATTATCGCCATTGCCGGGACTAAAACCCCTGCTACTGAGCCGATGCGTTCGATACCACCTAGAATCACCAGCCCCACCATAGCTACCAAAATAATCCCAAACAGCCAGCTATAATTCTCAAAAAAGGGGATGACATTAGCCACAGCAGAATAAGCTTGATTTGCCTGAAACATATTGCCCGCACCCATGGTAGCGATCGCGCAACATACTGCAAAAATTACTGACAAAGCTTTACCCAAATGAGCCATGCCATTTGCTGCTAAACCACGAGACAAATAATACATTGGACCTCCTCCCACAGTACCATCGGGCTTAATGATGCGATATTTTTGACCGAGAGTACATTCTGCGAACTTACTCGACATCCCCAGAAAGCCAGCCATAGTCATCCAAAAGGCTGCTCCTGGTCCACCCATGCGAATTGCGATCGCCACCCCTGCGATGTTGCCAATCCCTACTGTTCCAGAAAGTGCTGCTGCCAGAGCCTGAAAGTGGGATACATCTCCTTCGTCATGAGGATCGTCGTATTTTCCCTGCACTACATCGATGGCGTGTTTAAATGCCCGAATATTAATAAATTTCATTCGCAGGGTAAAAAATATTCCCCCAAGAATAAGCCAAAGAACAATCAATGGCATCCCGTTTTCACCACCAATTTTGAAGTAGAGAAAAAGATTTAGAACATCAATAACTCTCTGAAATATTGCTTCAAATGCTCCTCCTATACCTTCGGAACTTGCTTTATCTTGAGCCAAAGCAATTTGAGGTATTAAAACTATAAATAGAACGAAAAACCAAAAATATTTTTTATATCTAAACAATATTTGCTTCATAGTCTTACTTGCTCGAATGATAGATTTATTTGAATATTTGCATAGTAAAATCTATGCTGTTTGTTAGATGTTTTCAATAAATAACGAAGCATTTATACAGCACAATATTTATTTACCAGCTTAAGTTTGCGATTATTTGTTTTAAAAAACTGTAATTGAATATACTAGAAGTTTTTAAAAGTAAAAAATAATTTATAATTATCAGAAAAACTAATATTTTCTGACTGTTTAATATTCTTTTTTGTTAAATATTTGATCGTTTCAAAAATGTTTTATTACGAGTAAATATTATTACTTTAAAAAAATATTGCAGCAAATAAATCTTTAAAATCGCCAAAAAAACTTTAATAATAGTTTTAACATTTTGCTATGTTTCAAGCTGCTTATACATCACAAAAGCATCAACAAAACCATATCTTGAGTGCTTAAACGCACCAGTTAATATACCTACTATTTCAAAACCACACTTTTGCCATAAACGAACAGCAACTTTATTGGTTGAGACAACTAAGTTGAATTGCATTGCCCGAAAACCTAATCGTTTTGCCTCTTGCTGAGAATGTTGGCACATTAATGATGCTACTCCTTTTCCTCTGGCTGACTCACCAACGATATAGCCACAGTTCAAACATGAGAACCTAAAGCTGGCTGATTTGGCTTGATATAATAAGTCCCAAGTACATTCTCTCGCGATCGCCATTTGCTAATGCTACATAAGTGGCAATTGGTATCTCAACCCAAACTTTATGCGCCTCGGTTTCCGAGATATCGCGTGAAAAGGGATAAGTTTCACCCGCAAGAAATACTGGTTCAATAGACCTTATCGGAATTAAGTATGTAAAATGAGTAGCAAGAAGTTGAGTAAGAGAGGTAGAGAGTGAAAGTCAACTATGCAGAGCTACAGAATAGACCTCGAACTCTACAGAGCTTAACAGGATTAAAAATCGAAGAATTTGAAGCTTTATTAGCTAGCTTTGAACCTGCATGGTCAAAGTTCATAGAAGAAAATTTTAAGCGAGGAAACAGACACAGAGCATTCGGAGGTGGCAGGAAAGCGAGGCTTGAGAAACTGGAAGATAAGTTGCTATTTATTTTGATTTACTTTCGACTTTATCCAACCCAAGAAGTACAAGGATTTTTATTTGGAATGAGCCAAGCCCAGGCAAATGAATGGGTACACAGACTAACAAAAGTACTCAATCAAGCTTTGAAAAGGGAGAAACAATTACCAGAACGTGAACCTGCAAAGCTAGAAGATTTACTGAACACCTGCCCCAGTTTAGAATTTATGATTGATGGGACGGAGCGAGCGATCAATCGACCACAAGATAAGGAAGAGCGTAAAACTTTCTATAGTGGAAAGAAGAAAGCTCACATGGTTAAAAATAATGTGGTGAGTGAGCGAGGAGGAAAAGTGTTGTTCTTAAGTGACACTTATGAAGGCAAAAAACATGACAAGAAAATTGCCGACGAAGAAGACTATCATTTTCCCAAAGGGAGTATTCTGTGGCAAGATACAGGATTTCAAGGATTTGCACCATCGGGAGTTAGGATTAAACAACCGACGAAGAAGCTTCCTAAAGCAGAATTAACTGATCATGAAAAAGAGAAAAATCGAGAAATTGCGAAGATAAGAGTTGAGATAGAACACCAGATCTGCGGAATCAAACGATGTCAGATCGTGGTTTAGAAATTTCGTAATTGGGTCGATCACTATATTGATGATGTGATGGAAACAGCTTGTGGACTGCATAATCTTCGTCTTAGTCATCGTCAGAAAAGAGATATTAGATACATAAAATTCTCCTAATTTTAAGAAGAGAAGAGAAGAAACTAGTTCTTCGAGCTTTTCGACTTATTTCCGATAAAGTCTAATAATCTTCCAGGTCGAGAACCAATCAGATTGTTCAATCTTTTTGATGGAGATCGTTTTCATAACATAATTGTTTAGAAAAGTAGTAATCAATTCGATTTAATAAATCGCATCTCCAACGCCAAAATAACTTAAGCTAGAGAAAATTCGGCACTACGAGCAACTAAATCTTTGAATACTTCTCTGACTACAGGATGTACTAACTGATGATTATCAACGTTTAATCCCATCGCTAAAGCAGGATCATTTTCTAAGGCTTTAATTCCCAAATCAGCCAGCTTAACTACATAGGGTAAAGTGCTGTTGTTTAGGGCTTGAGTTGCAGTCCAGGGTACGGCTCCAGGCATATTAGGTACGCCATAATGAACAACTCCCTCTTCAACATAGACGGGCTGAGAGTGAGAGGTGGGACGCAATGTTTCAATACATCCTCCTTGATCTACGGCTACATCAACAATTACCGAACCAGGGCGCATCCGCGCCACTAAAGTACGATCAACTAAAGTCGGTGCTTTTTTGCCTGGGATTAACACTGCCCCAATGAGTAAGTCGGCATCAGGGACAGCAGTTTCAATGGCGACAGTAGTACTATAGAGTAGTTCTACTCTAGAACCAAACAGGGTTTCTAGATAAGATAACCGCTCGACGCTGATATCAAAAATCTGGACTTTTGCACCCATGCCCACGGCAATTTTGGCTGCTTCAGTACCAACAACACCACCACCTAAGATTGTGACTTTGCCTGGAGATACTCCTGGGATACCGCCTAATAAAACCCCTCTGCCTCCCTGTTGCCGTTCTAAAAAGTGTGCGCCAAACTGTACTGCCAGCCTACCTGCAATGACGCTCATGGGCATCAGTAAAGGCAATGTGCGATTTAATTCTACCGTTTCATAGGCGATCGCCGTTACTCCAGATTCAATTAGACGTTCGGTTAGGGGTTTATTCGCTGCTAAATGCAGATAGGTAAATAGTATTTGTCCTGGTTGGATCGACTGATATTCCGTTGCTAAAGGCTCTTTAACTTTAATAACTAACTCCTGATTCCAAGCATCTTTCGCCTCAGCCACAATTTTTGCCCCAGCCTGTTGATAATCGCGATCGCTAAATCCCGAACCAACTCCAGCCGAAGTTTCTACAGATACATTATGACCTTTATCGGTCAAAACTCTAACACTGGCAGGAGATAATCCTACTCTAAATTCTCGATCTTTAGTTTCCTTTGGTACGCCGACTTGCATAATTAATTTCCTTTTTGTAAATTACTTTATATCTCTGTCAAGGCGATTCGCGAATCACCCCTACGAAAGACATCTCTTATACCTTTAAACCTAGCTATCTAAAGCTTGCTTTAAACTATCTACTATCAAATTTGCATCTGCTTTAGTCAAAATTAAAGGAGGAGCAATAATCAGAACGTTAGAAAGCCCTGGGATAGTACTAGCATTGCGTCCAATGATTGTACCTAGTTCTAAGCAGCGAGCCACAATTGCACCTACCTTTTCTCCTGCTAGGGGTTCTTTAGTTTCCTTGTCTGCTACTAATTCAATTCCTAACAGCAATCCTTTACCTCGTATATCGCCAACGTTGGGATGATCTTCCAAGTTAGATAGTTCTGCTCTTAAATATGCCCCCATCTTAGCTGCTTGTTCTGCTAGCTGTTCTGTCTCGATAATCTCGATGTTTTTTAAAGATAGAGCAGTAGAGGCTGGATTGCCTCCATAGGTATTGATATGGCGAAAATGGGAAGTAGGATCGCTTTCATCCAAGAAAGCTTCAAAGATATGCTGTTGGGTGACTGTTGTGGATGAACATGAAGAAAGCCAGGTACGAGAGGATCGTATTTGGCACGTCTTTCGGCTTGAGCAGTGGCACTCAATGCACCCATAGTATTGCCGTGATAGGCTCGATAGCGGGAAATAATTTTATAACGTCTAGTACCGCCTGTTTGGGAATGATATTGACGCGCCATTTTAAATGCAGTCTCATTGGCTTCTGAACCGCTATTAGAAAAGTGAACCTTGCCTTCAAATCCTAAAAGCTCTATCAATTTGGCTGCCAGCTTAATTGCTGGTGAATGGCTCATCACCAAGGGAAAATAAGACAGTTCAATTAACTGTTCGTGTACCGCATCTGCCAATTCCTTACGCCCGTAGCCCACATTAACACACCATAATCCCGACACTCCATCCAAATATTCTTTGCCTTCGCTATCGGTAACATAGCAACCTTCGGCTTTATCCATACGCTTGGGTGGGTTGCGTTCGTATTTTTTGTGCTGCACCATTGGATGCCATAAAGATTCGACATCCATCTGTGTTAGAGAGGTTTCAGACTCAGGTGATTCTTCTCCTGATTTAGCTAAAAGCTCATCAGAACGATCTAAATCTAACATTGCATTACTTCCTATTAATAGTTTAGTGGTTATTCAAATCTTTAAGCGATCGCCTGAAGAAATATTTCGCCAAACGCCACAGCGATTTTGAAAATACGCCAGCATAAATTGTTCTTAGGTCTGGGATTCCTATATAAAATAAAGGAGCGAAATTACGGCAATCACCGAAAATACTATTTACTTCTGCTCTAAGAAAACTGTATCTATCTAGAGCCAAAACATATATTAAATATAGTTAGGAGAACCAACACCACTTCTATTAATCAAGTGCTTGTGCAGTCTGCCATGCTTGATGGACAATCGTAGGGGAGTATTATTATCGCAAAGGGAATGCTGGTAGAACACGGCAATAAAATCCGTACTAAAGTGAGTGATCAATCTGAGCTGCAATAGAATCTAATAGCTAAAGCTTATAGAATTTGGTCGAGTCTTTTTGTTTATGGCAAACATTTCAGATTTAATGTCATGAATTTCTCAAAGACTTCTACTGAAAGTATATTTATTACTGATGTCGGGTTGTTCTAAGTTAACGCTACTTTCGGGTTAAGACAAGCGAGACTTGCACTTGCTGAAATGAACTCAGCGCACTTCCTCGCTCAATTAAGCGGTTAGGGTAGCTATAAGCTCTAAGCTTTAAGTTTTAATTTAAAAGATCTTCTGACCAGCTAGATTAAGAAATTTGCTCAGAAAAAATAATTTTCCAATCAACATATTGGCAAGGGTTTCAGCTTATCTCGAACTCAAGTTAAGTTAGACTGAGCTTGCCAGGTTCATAACTAATTGCTTCAATACTATTTACTATTGCTCATTTTTATTTCTGTCAAAGTGCATTCAGCATCAGCACAGACACCCAGATAGGCATTTTTTAACCGAGAAAAATGCTCCCAGACTTCTAGTTTGATGCCACAACCAGAGCAGGTAATAATATTAGTTTGAACTTGTGGATTGATCCTGTGACAGGTAGAGCAGTAAATATTTATAGCTTTTCGATTAACTATTTCTAAATTAATTTCCTCTTCTAACATTCCGAAACTGCGAGCCAAACCTCTAAGATTTTGCACAAATTGTTCAGATCCAACCGCATAAAACCTTGTTCCCATATATGCCTGTTCCAAAATTTTCTGCAACCTAGCTTCTAAATTTTCTGCTGAATCAAATTGCTTTATGTCTAAGTCTTTTCTTTCTATTGCTATTTTTCCTAGATACAAAATCTGGAGATTTGCTGGAATATGTTCGAGCGTATTTAGTCTGTTATAAACTAAATTTATTGCAGCTTCTTCTACACAAATTAAATGCCGAGAAGCAGAGAGATCGAACTTAAGTTTGGTTGGTTGAGGAACGCTACTCATTGTTATTGGTTTCCTAAACTATATAAAAGCTGCTCGCGATTGTTTGTTCATCGTAAACATTTGGCTTTTAATGTCAATAAATTCT
This sequence comes from Waterburya sp., assembly GCA_965218645.1. Taxonomy (GTDB): domain Bacteria; phylum Cyanobacteriota; class Cyanobacteriia; order Cyanobacteriales; family Xenococcaceae; genus Waterburya. The sequence continues at coordinate 1,407,518 of OZ244627.1, forward strand.
TAACTTTGTCGATTAATCATAGTTGCGCTGGATTGATCTGTAGCTAACACCAATACCTCGCTCATATTGACGTTGGCTGGGCGAGTGGCGCAGAAAACCACAATTTCAGCAATATCATTAGGAGTTAGGGGATTCATGCCTTGATATACTTTGCTAGCTTTTTCTATATCTCCCCGAAAGCGCACCTTACTAAAATCGGTTTCTACCGTACCAGGATCGACACAACTTACGCGAATGGGAGTACCTAATAAATCCATCTTCAACCCTGTTGATAAAGCTCTAACTGCTGCTTTGGTGGCACAATAAACGTTGCCTCCAGGATAGCTTTGATGTCCTGCAATTGAGCCAATATTGATAATATGCCCTTGGTTTCGTTCGACCATTCTTGGTAAAAGCGATCGCGTTACGTATAGTAAACCTTTAACGTTGGTATCGATCATTTCTTCCCAGTTTTGAATATCTCCTGACTGAAGCTTTTCTAAGCCACGGCTTAATCCTGCATTATTGACTAAGATATCGACGTTACACCAAGGTTCGGGCAAAGATGCAAAAGCTGTTTTTACCGCATTGCGATCGCTAACATCCAGTTCTAATAAATGAATTTTACTATCATAAGTTTGCTTTAATTCTGCTGCTACTGCTTCTAGCTTTTCTTTCCTGCGTGCAGCTAAAATCAACGCTGCACCTTCTTTGGCAAACACTTTGGCACAAGCCGCGCCAATACCACTACTGGCACCTGTAATTACGACAATTTGTTCTTGAATTAAAACCATATTTATTGATCTAACAAATGTTACATTCTTTAGAGTAGGTTTTTTTGTTGATTAAATTAAGTACTTTATCTAACTATATTAGGTAATATTTTATCAACGGTTTTGCAAATAGAATAATGACTAAACGCCTATAGTTTTAAATTAAAGCTTTCTTCAAACTAAACGTGTCGTTGTAGACACTTGGTAGTTTTTGAGAACATCTAAAAAGGCAAAAACTGCTGGAGTATGTAGGGCATTTTTGACAACCGCTGCTTTGATACTTCTCTCTAAAGGAACTGGCAAAGAATAAACTTGTAGTTCGCTGGGAAGAGGTTCAGCAGCAAGCCTGGGCATAATCGCTGCACCCAAACCTTGCATTGCCATACTGGTCATAGCTGAGTCCTGTTTCATTTCATAGGCAATATCTACTGGTTTTAGCAATCGCCGTAAATATTGACGAATTTCTAGAGAACAGCTATTGTTAGCTGAAATAATTAAAGGATAGGTTGCTAATTGTTCCCCAGTTAATTGGGTTTGGTTTAATTTTAGACTGCGGGGCAACAGCACCACATATTCATCTCGATAAATTTCCCAGGCTTCAAACTCCTTAGAACAAGGTCCATCGATTATCCCAATATCTCCTTGACCCGAACGCAAAATATTTTCAATCTCAAAGTGTTCCTCAACATCGATAACACCTACCTTAATCAAAGGAAACTGACGGCGAAACTGAGCAATTAATGCCGGTAATATATGAGTCGCTGCACTGCGAAAAGCCACCAGTCTAACATTTCCTCCTTTCAAACCTTTGGCTCGATTGGCTTCGGTTGCCATCTTCTGTAACAACTCTAGGATCTGTCTGGTTGGTGAGATTAACTGTTCTCCAACAGGGGTAAGATCTGCCCCGTTACGTCCTCGATGAAATAAAATTACCCCCAATTCTGTTTCCAAAGCAGCGATCGCATGACTGACTGCTGACTGGGAAATCTCTAGCTGTAAAGCAGCCTCACTAAAATTGCTGTAGTCTGCCACTGCAACCAGTATTCGTAGCTGTGAGATTTTTATTTTGTATGGATCGATCCCACTCATAAGCTTAGTTATTAATCTCTACGGAATATATGATTGCGCTCTTGCTACAAACTATTCTACAAGCTATCTCTAGACCAGCTATTTAACTATTAGTTTTATTCATGTTTACTATGCACGCTTTGTTTTGTTTCCTTTAAATGCGATAGCTACAGTTGATATATAGAAAAGAAAAACGGAGGCAAAAGATGAAAGTTCTCTTACAGCCAGAAACTAAAATCCTGAACATAATTACTTCAATTGGCAATCTCTTCAAAAACATCGGACGCAACTTAGTAACTCAAAAAAATGAGCCTCAGATTATGCAAAAGTGCGATCGCTACGGCAATTTATATTGGCAGGTACAAGATTTTGCCACCAACAAAACTTATGAATTTGATTCAGATCGAGATGTAAGAGTCTGGATTGAAAATCGTTATCACAGCGTTTAAAACCACTTGGCAAATAGCTTTAAGCTTTAAGCTCTGGGCTTTAAGCCAATAAAGGTAGTCCCAAAAAATTCAAAAATTATCACTTAGGAGAAAAAAATGATTTATTCCCAATCAAATACTAAAATATCGAATACCGCTGAGAATAAAGTTGTCTATCATGACAATAAAGTTCTGTTATGGTTTCAGAAATTTTGGCAGTTTAGTCTCTTTTATGGAGATTATCTAGCAAGCTTACACTCTAAGAAAAAAAGAGTTGGTTAATTCTAGAATAATCAAATCAAAATACCAAAAGTCCCCAAGAAACAGCTATAGTATTTCTTGGGAACTTTTTGTCTATATATAGGAATGTAGTTAACGCCAATAGCATAACCTTGTTGGGCAGCAAGATAAGCAGTAGCAGCACCAATACCACGACCACCTCCTGTAACAATTATAATTTTTTCCATAACCTGACTAAATTCAATTTATTTCTCAAAAGGTTTTAGGGTTTTTAGGAAACGTTTTTACTATTAACTAACATCACGGGAATATTTAGATTATTTTCCAGCACTGATTGGGAAATAGCATCAGGGTTTATGGATTGTTGTGCCAATATGATTACCGTAGCCTCATATTCCTGAGCTTGACGCAGTATTTCCCCTAAAACATCTCCCTGAATATTTATTAGCCTGTAGGGAATATCTAAAAGTAATTTAGCTGCTAATAATTTCAGCTTTAAGCTATCTGATTCGCTAGAGTTATTAATAGCGCAGACAATAACGGCTTCTCCATCTGTTCGGCGAGCAAAATCGGCAACTTTAGTTAAAATTAACGCTGCACCAAAATCAAAATCAATCGCTCCTAAGATGACGGTAGAGGTTGCTAAATCAGTTTTGCTAGGATCTACCCGATCGCGGGTAAATAATTTGGGGGCAAAGGTGGGTATTGCCCATGCTCCTAATGGTGCAGTAATGAGGATTGATAGGGCCGCGATCGCCAGAATAACGTCTCCTCCTGGAATGCCCATTCTCAAAGGAATCGCGCCAATTGCTGCCTGTACCGTTGCTTTAGCTGAGTTTCCTGGTAATAAAAATAGTTTCTCTCGCCAAGTCCAATTACTGCCGACTGTAGCTAAATACCAGCCAACTGTTCGACCAAGAAGCAATCCCAGTGCCAGTAATAATATTCCTGGTAGCAAGACATTTTCTAATGTTTTTAGTTGAATTGTTGCTCCCATCAAGACAAACAATAAGATCTCAGCAACAATCCACAGGTGATTAAATTCTTTACGCAGTCTTCGAGCCAAAGGCGGACTAAATTCAATTAGGAAAAATCCCATTGCCATTACTGCTAGATAACCAGAAAAATAAGGAAGCTGCTTTTCCTAACTTAATTAATTATCATCGATTTATCTAATGGCTACCTAGTACTGTTGTTCCTTTGATGGCATATCTTTATTAGACTTCTTGCACAAATCGTTATTAACTACTTTACCAAGAGGTAAAAGGGGAAAGGTAAAAGCGAAAAAGTAAAAAGTATTAATTTATTATTCATGTAAGAGGTCTATTCTCGTTTGGGAACTATAGTCATTTCACCCTCGCCAGTCGCTTTAATGGGTCATAGACCATGGGGCTTATAAATCCCGTAGCTTTGCTACGGGATTTATAAGCCCCTCCACAACGCGCTGACCAACGGTGACAGCAGGTTCCGTCCGTTTAGGAGTCCGCGTCGCCTGGGGTCTCCCCAGGCGTTTATGTCGGACGTGGCAGAGTAATCTGTCACTCGCAAATGGAATCCATACAAAAAAGGAAAAATTTTGTAAATACCTCAAATTCTTCTGACCTCTAACCTCTAACCTCTAACCTCTAACCTCTGACCAGCCAATCATGAGGAAATTAATTTGAATGACTATAGTACAGGAATCGGCTTTGTTGATTCGACCAGCCTGAAAATCCACCATAACTCAAACCAAACTCACGTTAAGTTATGTTTTTTCATTTTTAGCAAATCTTAATTTTATCTAAAGTAAGCAGCAAAGTTAACATTAAACGTTTAGATTAATCGTTTAAATAGTAATATAAAATTAGTTCTTAAGATATTTACACGATTACTCACAAGCAACATCTTTTTGTTGTGACTCTTACTATGCTGCGGTGTATAAATATGAACGTCAATTTTTTAAAGTAATAAAAGTTGAATGATTTATCAAAACTGAAATAGGTAACTTAATGTTTGTGGACATTAATATTCAATCTTTCTTTTTAGCGACAAAAATTACCAGTTATCTATTGTTTAATTAGCATCTGCTGTAGGTTTTATTTATTCACAATAGAGCAAGTCTGATTCGACTATGTTTTCTCTGCCTAAAATATTTTCTTTTTTTCAACAAAGGAAACCTAAACAAATGAACGATCGCTCGATTGGTAATATTCCCAGCGTGGATTTGGTTATCGTTATCGATACCAGTCCTTCGATGAAGGATGAGGCACAGGCTTTAAGTAAAGCAGCCCAAGCAGCCATTAACGCTTCTAAATCTAGCTGTCCATCCGATTTACGAGTAACCTGGTTGGGGATTGAAGGAACTTGGAAAGGAACGAAGTTTGACCAAACAGTCAGGGGTTATTTAACTAAAGAGTGCAAAGCTGATGAATCCTCTTTTAGAGGACGCAAACGTGGTGAATTAGAGTCAGCAGGGGCGCAAGAAGACGGGGCGCGGGCAATTGAAGATCTGACAAACTTCTTTAACTGGCGAGAAGGCACGACCAAAGCCATATTTTATCTGGGTGATGAAGCCCTTGATGGCGGTGGTTCAAAAACCGAACGGGTAGATATTGAATCTGCTGATATGACGATCGCCAAAGCCCGAACAGAAGGAGTCAAAATATATAGCTATTTTGGTACTTCTAAGAGCAAACACCGTCAGGGAATTGCCTCTGAATACGCTAGACTCGCAACCGATACAGGAGGACAGGCTTTTACAGATAAAGATGCGATCGCAGGATTTAGTGCAGTATTAGAGAAAGTTATTTGCTCTAGTCGTACTGTTGGAACAGATATTAACATCGAACCTACAACGGTATATATTCAAGATTATGTTGCTGGTAAAGACAGTAAGCTCTACACTCTCAATCTTCAAACAGGTAAAGCGGATTTAGTAGGTTCAATTGCTACCGATGTTTACGATCTGGCTTTTGTCGGTTCGCAACTATACGGATTACAGCAGGGTAATAAAACTACTAACTTAGTCACAATAGATCGCCCTACGGGAAAAGCTACAGCAATCGGCGATATTGGGTTTGACGTAGTGGGCTTGGCGTATAACAACCAGCGCGATATTCTTTATGCTTCTGCTGCCAAACAATTAATTGCGATCAATCTTGAAACTGGTAAAGGCAAATCTGCAATAACCGTTAGTAAAGACAAGCGAGGTTGTAGAGAAGTTGCGTTTGATAGTTCAGGTCAAGCCTACGTTACTTTACTTGGCACTGACAAAAAGAAACAATTAGCAGTCTGCGATCTAGACAGTGGGAAAGTTAACGTCATTGGTAATATTGGTTTTCCCGATCTTGCCAGCATGGAATTTATTAACGGTGTTCTCTATGGCGTAACGGGCAACTTTTTTAACTTAGGCAAAGACGGGCAATTAATCCGCATCGATACCAAGACAGGCAAAGGTAGTTTCGTTACCAAAACCAGTCCTATTGGACGTTGGGCGGGTATGACTGTTTATCAACCAGCGACAGTAACAACAGCAACCGCTTCTAATAACTCAAAGCAAAATCAAACCATAGTGGAGGAAAATATGCAGCTATTAACTATCGACACCAAAAACAACTGCTACGTAATCGATCCTGAAGGCATGAACGGCTTGCAAGAAAATGTTGCTAGCAAACTAACGCTAGATCAGGGCATTTTTGAAATTCAGATTAGCGATGGACGTTATAGCTATGGCAATGATGAAGGAGAACCCTTTGTATTGCTGTGGATCTATGGAACTGAAGGTAGTACGTTTATTAATCAAGAAACAGGAGTAGAAACGGGTGCTACTTGGACGACTTTAAACGGATACAACCAAAAATTACAGCTAGAAGTAAAAGGACAAGCAATATTGTGTGCTTTGTTTTTCAATCTAAGTAATCGATCCAATAGTGGTTCGGTTAAGCTAGCGATTAAAGGCAATTCCCAAACTCAAGAATTAACTGTTAATAGCCAGAATAACAGCTATATACTCAACGAAAAATATTTATCTAGCCTTAAACAGTGGAAACAAAACTTTATTGAACTAGAACCTGGTAACTATCGGGTCAAAATACGCGAAGGTAATGCTAGCTATTGGTCAGACGAGAAAAAATTCAAGCTAGAACCCTGGGCTTTAATCTGGATTAAGGCGGGTAAAGTTGTTCCCAAACTAACAGGAATTGAAGTAAGTGAAACTTGGTGTTCCTTAAATGGATTCCAAGACGAACTTATTTTAGAAGTAAAAGCTAAAACTACCCTATCGGGCTTGTTTTTCGATACTTATAAAGAAGATAACGAAGGACAAATTATTATTGCTATTGAACCCGTAAGTACAGAGGAGATAGCTAAAAAGTATCAACAGCAGCAGGCTGTAGCCACCGTTGGAACTATCAAAAGCACTGAACGAGTTAGCGTTTCTGCATCCAATGCTGGAACTAATAAAAGTACAGAAAGAGTAACTGTTACCGCTTCTGGAGGCAGCAGCAGTAGTAGTAGCACCAGCACTACTCAAAAAGATACTCAAACCACCAGCGTTTCGGCAACTAATGGTGGCAAGACATCGCAACAGGTTAAAGTCGGTAACGGGACTAGCTTTAACTTCCGCTTTGATGAAGCTGAAATGGAACAGATGTGGCAGCAAATGGCAGCCAAAATCGAAACTTCGGTAACTGTTACCGACGAACAGGATGAGAAAAAAGAAGCCTACTACTGGGACAATCTAGAAAAGTGGATTCTCAAAGGTTATCAAACCCAAGCTAGAGACTTAGCTATCCAGGTAGCGCGGTTAGAGTTTATGATGAAGTCCATCACTCAACAGATGGAAGTCAGCTTTAATCAAAACTTCCAGGGTTGGTCTAGTTACTTCGATAGTCGGTTGAATGAACTGATCGATACTAGAATGACCTCGATGGTTGAAGAACAGGTCAATCTCAAACTTAGCGATCGCACTACCGAAATTAAGAACCAAGTCATTCAACAGCTACAATCAGATATTGATAAGCGGGTAGAGTCAGTAGTTAATCTAAAGATTAGCGATCGCTCTACGGAAATTAAGAATCAGGTTGTCGAACAGTTACAGGGCGATATCGACAAACGCATTAGTACGGTGGTTAACCTCAAAGTCGATAACCAAGCCGAAGAAATTAACAACCTTGTCGTTCAACGGTTGCAGGATGAAATGGAACGACGGATTAATACTACCGTAAATCTTAAGGTAGAAAATCAGGCACAAGATATCAATAGTCAGGTAATTAAACAGATCCAGTCAGACATGGATAAGCGGATTGAGGCGGTAGTAAACCTCAAAGTCACCGACCAAACGCCGAATATTAAGAATCTGGTGATCCAGCAGCTACAGGCGGATGTGGATAAACGCATTGATTCGGTGGTAAACCTTAAACTGGCAGACCAAACATTAGAAATTGACAATTCTGTAACCAATAAATTGCAGGAAGATCTCGATAAACGGGTTAACTCTACAGTTGACTTGAAGTTAGAAAATCAGACTCAGAACATTAAGAACTTAGTTGTGCAGCAGCTACAAACTGACATAGACAGACGCATCAATACAGCAGTAGAAAATAAAACTGACAATAGCGTCCAGGTAGTAGTAAACAACGTGATTAATAACGTAGACGATCGCATTAATGTCAAACTGGAAAACAAAATCCTCAGCTTCCGCGATGATGTCACTTCCATCGTCAAGAACGAACTCAACCAAAACTACACCGACTCGATAAAAACTACCGTTTTATCCGATATTAAGAAACAGCAGTTCTTTATGGATATGCAGACTATTAAAGCCGAGGTCAATAACTTCTACTCCCGCTTGGGACAGTTTGAAACCCAGCTTTATTTACGCATCGAACAGGGAGATACTCAGCTTTACAACTGGACGCTAGAACAACTGACTGCGTTACAAGGATGCTTGAGCGATCGCCAAACTCTATCAGATATGTTTGAAACCTTTGCGTCCAAACTCAAAGACGAACTAGATAATGCACCCTGCGTTCAACCCAGTCGTTTTACACCCATGAGCGCAACTTTGGGACGCGATCAAATCTCTCCCGCACAACCACAGCAGTTACCAGGAAGCTAATTAGAAAGTAATAAGTAATAAGTAGGGAATATTAGGGGTTTAAAAAAATCCTATTTCCCTATTTCCTGGTAATAAATTTTAAAAGAGAAGCGCAGATGTATACTGCCCAACGTCAGTTCAACAAAAAATAGAGAGAAAAGAAAGGCTGAGATGTACACTCAGAAAACTATTAATCAGCTAATGCACGAGCTTTTTGCTTCAAATCTTCATCTGAGTTTATATTTTTGTTTGGATGTTTTTTCACGTTTACAATCTAGATTGTAGTTGGTGTAGGTTGTCCAATGACAACCGCTGTAAAATTACTTTATTATAACGTTCTGGTTTTATCGCCAAATAGCTTACAATCTTCATCTAAGTAAAACGACAGTAAATAATATTGCCACACCCTCAGATGTTTGTTTTAAACTTAGTGGTAATTTATTTATCCACTATTTGACGTGAGCGATCGCAATCCTGCACCAACTGTAGATATTATTATTGAGCTAATAGATCGACCTGGACGACCAATTGTTTTGATTGAAAGACAAAACGAACCCTTCGGCTGGGCAATTCCAGGGGGATTTGTTGATTATGGTGAATCAATTGAAACCGCAGCCATTAGAGAAGCAGAGGAAGAAGTAAGCTTAAAAGTAAAGCTTGTAGAGCAGTTTTACGTTTATTCCGATCCTCAGCGAGACTCTCGTCAACATACTCTGGCGATCGCCTTTATTGCTACAGCTAAAGGTGAACCTGTCGCTGCTGATGATGCGAAAAATTTAGGCGTGTTCCATCAATGGGATCTGCCTCAAAATCTTTGCTTCGATCATGACCGTATTATGGAAGATTATTGGAATTATCGGCACTATGGCTTGAGACCGAAATTAAATAAGTCCTAAATTATGTAGCCACAACTTTGGTTTTCAAACCAGCGATCGCATTTTCATTTATCGTCCCCAAAATATAAACATCGATTTCTATTTCTCCTAACAGATAAACTTGAATATTTTGCAGATTGCTATCTAATACATTCATTAAAGCCTGATAGCGTTTTACTTCCGCTTTTTCTAACTCGTTGTGCCATTCTTGTTCAGTAATTGCTGAATCAAAAAAAGTCAACAAATCTTGTATTTCGACTTTGGTATCAGCAGGAATACTTTCTTGTTCTAGTAAGGTATCTAGATTCCAACTTTTAAGATCGTGCCAATAAATAATTTGCCAAGGATACTCAGCCTCGCTAAACCAAAGTAAGCCTTCGCAAGCTGTAGTTAGTTCTTGAACTAATTGCCTATTGGCTGAGTAATCTGATGAACTTTGGCTTTGATTGATATTCTTATTTTCCATAATCTCAAAATTAAATTAGAACAAGCATTTTTTTTGTCGCAATTATTATGACTTTTGAATAGAATAAAAGCGATTAATTTGCATCTCTAGCTAACGTTATCAATATGGCTAACCAAAACCAGATCAAGCAAGCTGCTGCTAAACTCTATCTCAATTTAGACAATCCCCAGTCCGTCAAAAAACAGCTACAGCGAATCAATCAAGCACAAAAAGAACTGCGCCAGCTAAAAGGCGAGGTAAATACCGAATTAAAGTCAATAAATCAGCCCGTTGAGTCATTTGGTATCGACGAAGCTGCATCAATTGGCTTACATATTTTTGGGCAACATCGTATAGCCAATCAGGTAAATAGACAGGGAAATCAAGCTGAACGTAGGGAAAGAAATCAACAAAATAAAGCCAAACAGCCCTATATTAAAATGCGAGAGCTAATTGATAATTATATCTTTGAAGGCGATCGCCTGAAATTGATGGCAGAGAATTATCTCCAAGAAAATAAATAATCAATCATTATCTATTAGGGCAGAGACTTAGCAGATCATCAAGTTTTCATCTGCCCAACTTCTGTCTAATTCTGCTAGTTAACAGATCTAATTCAGGCAATCTCAATTGTGCTGCGATCGCGCCAAAAATAATAATTGCTACTCCACTAGCAGCACTTAATTCTATTAATAGCAAAAATAAATTGTCGTTACCAATTGTTCTTTCTAAACCTTGGCTAACTCCATAACTAGCAAATCCTGACGCAGCAGCAGCGACAAATAAACCTAAAATACCTTTTCCCCATGACCATAAAGGTAAACCATTTAGGCGACGGTGCAAGATCCAAACAAAAATTACCATTGAGGTAATATTTACCCCTACAGTTGCCATAATCAAACCTGGCGCGCCAAAAGTTGCCACTAAAAAGTAATCTAAAACTGCATTGATAAAAATATTGACAAGGCTAATTTTAAAAGGTGTTTGTCCATCTCCTAAGGCATAAAATACCCTGATCAATACATCTCTACCCATATAAAAAAACATTCCCAAGCCATAAACTACTAGCAAGGAAGCGACAAACTGAGCGTCTTCTGAGTCAAATTGTCCTCGCTCAAACGCCAGCTTCACAATAGGCAGAGAAAGAGACATAAAAATCGCCGTGAAGGGCAACATACTTAGCGCACCGAGGAATATTCCCTGGCGGATTCTGACTTTTAATTCCTGCCAGTTTTCGGGGGCTGCTGCTCTAGAAAAAATAGGATAAAAAGGTACTAAGATGGCATTGGAAATAATGCCTAAAGGAGTAATAAAAATAAAGGTGGCACTCTGAAGTGCTGCTGCTGCACCTGGTATACCCGATACAAAAAACTGATCTACGTTTAGATTTACATACAGCATCCCTGAGGAAAAAGTAGCGGGGATCATAACTTTGAAGACTTCTATTACTCCAGGAGTGTTTAAATCAAACCGCAACTTTAGCGTCCCCATCCCTGCACGCCACTGAACAATTAGCTGTGCCAACCACTGTAAAACTGCTCCACCCAAAGTTGCCCCTGCTAAGACAGTTGCCCCAATCTCAAAGTATTGGGGTGTGTTTAACTGTTCGCCAAATTTTAATAAAGCTACTGCAACTCCAGTAGCAATTACGACACTAGAAAACAAAGGACTAATGCTGGGAAGCAAATAACTATTGGCTGCATTGAGTGTACCAAAGCCAATGCCGATTAGCCCTGCCAGTAAAGCCATTGGTGCCATGATTCTGAGTTGAAGAGTAGCTAGCTGTTTGGTTTCTAAAGCTAATTCAGGACCTAAAAGATCGATCAAACTGCCCGCCAAGATAACGATTATAATTGTGACCAAGAGAAGGAAAATACTAACTAAAGTTGAAACTGTTTCGACGATGGGTGCAGCTTCGGATCTATCTTTTTTAGCTAATACACTGAGCAACGCACTATGAAAAGGACCATTAATTCCACCGATGAGAATGAAAAGAAAACCTGGGATAGTATAGGCATAGGCATAAGCATTTTTAACTGAGCCAAGACCAAAAGCTGTATTAACCACTATCTCGCGTATAAAGCCAAACAGTTTACTAACCAAAGTTGCGATCGCGACAATTTTGGCAATATTCCCAACGCTCGGTGATGATTTTTTATTTGCAGTCACTGGATACAGATATTAGAAATAGAGTTCGATACATTATACGGTTATGAGTCAGCGTTACACCGCCGTAGAATGACGGTGCCTGCGCTGACCGCATTCCGCGGTTAAAGCTGATTTTTGCCTGTAGTCTCCCACTATTGTCATGAGTAAATTAGAACGTCCCTACCTAAAACTAATTGATGTTTTACTAAGCAACCCGCCAGAGCAAGAGATGAATATTCTCAACGCTAATCAAAAATTGGTAGATCGAGAGTTTATTAGCTGTTTAATGTCGGTGGGAGAGAGATTGAGACGATCTGGCGAAATTCCCCCCGCCGAGCGTCTGATTAATTTGGCAGGGAAATTATTACAGCTAGAAAATCCTAATTCTACTCCTAATCAACGGCGAGAATGTTTTCAGTTTTTGATGACTCTTTTGCAGCAGGTGTCTAATCAAGTTGCCTCAGGTAAAATTTATACTCTAATTCGCGAAAATCAGGGCAAGCTAGATCGACAATCCACGAATATTTTGAAATACTGGGCAAATGAAACTATTTCGTCCGTAAGCTCACAGCAAAAAAGAGCGATCGCCAACGATCTGGTCAACTTAGGAAATTTAATTAGTGCCTATCCCGCAGGGGATAAAGCCAACAACATAGAACTAGCAATTGTTAGCTTTCAGGCTGCTCTTAAAGCCTATCAGCCCACAGATTTTCCCAAAGATTGGGCGATAATTCAGTCAAATTTAGCTAATGCTTGGCGCGATCGCGTTTTAGGCGATCGTCAAGCAAACGTCGAACAGGCACTAGCTACCTATCAACTGGCTTTAGAAGTAATTACTCAAGAAAAATATCCTTATTTATGGGCAAATACTCAGCGTAATCTAGGCATTGCCCATAACTATAGACTTAAAGGAGAACGCTCTAATAATATTGAACAGGCGATTATTTGCTATAAACGAACCTTATTTATCTACACTTTGGCAAAATATCCCCAAGATTGGGCAGGATCTCACAATAATTTAGGGGATGTTTATTCTAAGCGCATCAAAGGCGACAAAGCAGCTAATATCGAAACGGCAATTAATCATTTAGAACAGGCTTTAGAGATATTTACCCTCTCGTCTAATCCTCATCGCTGGGCAATGTTGCAAAATAATTTGGGTAATGCTTTTCAATCTCGCATCAATGGCGACAAAAGTAGCAATATTGAACGGGCAATTTCACACTATGGCAACGCTTTATCAATTCATAACTTAGAAAAATTTCCCTACAATTGGGCAATGCTGAATAACAATTTGGGCGGTGCTTATCGTTATCGTTTCAAAGGCAATGCAGCAGAGAATAAACAACAGGCGATCGCCTTTTTAAATAAAGCCTTGATCGTTTACACCAAAGACAAATTCCCCCGCCAGTGGTCAGAAATTCAGCAGAATATTCAAAATATTGAAAAGTCACAGATTACTCCGCCACGTCCGATATAAACGCCTGGGGAAACCCCAGGCGACACGGACTCCTAAACGGACGGAGCCTGCTGTGACCGTTGGTTATAACCAGCAATTCCGTTACATTTGCTTCACTACCTCAAAAGAGCTATAAGTTGATATTTTTCTGGACTAATTGGCGATCGCTAAAGTGGTTTTATATTATTAAATCATTGCCATATTTTAGATAACTCGTAGTCATGAAGATTTATCCTCCCAGTTTGGGTCAGGCTGTGAAACTCTCAAGCTGTCAGCAATTCTTTTAATTGCTCCTGCTAAAGGTACGGCTAAAATCAAACCTAAAACTCCGCCTAATTTAGCCGCCAACAACAAAGAAATGATAATCCAAACGGGGTTGAGTCCAACTAAATCACCAAAGATACGGGGTGCAAGAACATTGTCGATCGCCTGGTCGATTGTAGCTGCCACTATTAACACTTCTACTCCTAAACCAACACTTTTAAGACCCGTCAGTAAACTAACGCTGACGATACCCAAAATATCGCCCAGGGGAATTAACACCAAAACTCCAATTGCCAGACCGAATAATAAGCCAAAAGGTACTTTCAGTAATAAGAATGCTGTAGTAATAGCTAGGCTCATTAATAAGGCGATCGCAGCTTGACCGATAAAGTAACTTTGAAAACTCTGTTTGAGAGAAAACTGAATACGATCTCCCCAATTGTCGGGCAACCACTGCCAGATTCCCGACCAAAAATTTTCACCATGAAGCAGCAGATAGAAAGTTAAGACTACTGTGACTAATAATTCTAAGCTGCTATCAAATGCTTCAATTAAAAAATTAATTACCTGAGCGGGTAAAGATTCTACTTCTCTAGCAAAACGCTCTTCTAATTGAGCTATTAAAGCACTAACATCAAAGGAAAGATTTTTGTCTATCGCCCAGGTTTCAAAATTTTGCAACTGCACCGATCCAGAATCGATCCAGCTTGGTAGACGACTGGTAAATTCATTTAGCTGTTGAAGTAGAAGAGGCACTAATGTCAGAGTGATTGCACCCAAAATAACCAATGTTAACAAAAACACGACGGCAACAGCATAACCGCGTTTAAATTTCCACGATATAAGCAGGTTCACAGGATAATTTAAGAGAAAAGCAAATAGTGCTGCTGTCACTATTAAAATCAACGTGGGTCGTAAATATTGGAATACAGGAAATAAAAAATAACCATTGAAGACCACAAAAGAGATCGTCAAACCCCAAAATAACCACCGTGGAAATTTATTCTCGAACATAATTTCGCTTTGATAAGGTAGAACCATTTATACTATCAAAGCTCAGGTTTAGAGCGAACTGCACCTCTAGAGTTTTTTAGGTAAAAGTTGCCTGATTATTTTTTGATACGCTTTAATTATAAGAAGCATCAAGAACTTGGCAAAATTTTAGGGTAGAGTCGCCATGCCGTTAGACTTGTCGCGATTAATTTTATGCTGATAATCACTTCTGTTACATTTGCTTCACTACCTAAACAGAGCTATAAATAGTAGCCTAAATAGTACTGAATTAAATAAATATTAATGCTCAGGCAAAGAACAAAAATTGGACTGTGGATAGCTGCCTTAATGACAGGTGCAGTAGGAATAGTAAACTTGCTCTCGGCAGTAACACCAAGCTTACCCGAACGAGTAAACTGGTTAAAACAGATCTTTCCCTTTGAGGTTAGGGCAGGAGCGCATTTATTCGCGGTTATTAGCGGTTTTTTTCTCTTGGTCTTGGCAGCTAATTTGTTACGCCGTAAACGCTTGGCTTGGCTGCTGACGATTGGTTTACTATTCGTCTCGATTCTCAGTAACTTAATCAAAGGTTGGGATTATGAAGAAAGCTTGCTCTCTGCTTTGTTATTAGGGCAGCTTTTATGGATGGGACGAGTTTTTACCGCCCGTTCAGATCGTCCTTCAATTATTCAAGGGATTCGCGTATTAGTCTTTGCCTTAATATTTACCTTGGCATACGGTACTCTGGGTTTCTTCTGGCTAGACCGCCATTACTCGACTACTTTTCGCTTGGGAGGAGCCATCAGGCAAACTCTAGCAATATTTTTTACCAATGATAACTTAGGACTACAAGCCACTTCACGCTTTGGACGCTTTTTTGTCAATTCAATTTACATTATTGGCGCAGTAACTGTGTTTTATGCTTTGTGGATGCTGCTGCGTCCAGTATTGATTCACATAGAAGCAATGCCTGAAGAAAGGCAGCGAGCAAAAGAAATTGTCGCCAGATACGGAAGCTCTTCCTTGGCACGATTTGCTTTACTAGATGATAAATCTTATTACTTTAGTCCTTCTGGTCAGAGCGTTATTGCCTATGTGCCAAAAGGCAGAGGCGCGATCGCTCTAGGAGATCCTATAGGTGCAATAGAAGACCGCAGTGAGGCGATCGCCAGTTTTAAGCAATTCTGCGATCTCAATGACTGGCAACCCGCTTTCTATCAGACTTTACCCGACGACCTGGAAGTGTATCAGTCTCTTGGTTTCAAAACTCTCAAAATTGGGGAAGAGGCGATAGTAGATCTTCAGACTTTTACTCTCCAAGGAAAGGCAGGAAAAAGCTTACGTCCAGCAATTAACAAGTTTAAGAAGCTAGGTTATTCAATTCAATTTTATGTCCCACCAATTGCTGATGATTTGTTACAAGAGTTAAGAGTCATTAGTAATGAGTGGCTGGCACACATGGCAGGTTCAGAGAAAAAGTTCTCCGTTGGCTGGTTTGACGATGATTATCTCCAGGACTGCGAAATTGCTGTAGTTAATAATTCCCAGGGAAATGCGATCGCCTTCGCTAATATCGTACCTGAGTATCAGCGTAACGAAATTACCATTGACCTAATGCGCCACTTGCCAGAGATAGAAAACGGAACGATGGATTTTTTGTTTATTTCGCTGTTTGAACACTTCAAGCAACAAGGTTACGACAGCTTTAATTTAGGTTTAGCTGCTCTTTCGGGAGTAGGAAAGACGGCTGGGTCTTCTCGTATGGAAAGGGGAATGCGCTATCTTTATGAACATCTAAATCAATTTTATAATTTTCAGGGATTAAGGGCATACAAAGATAAATTTCATCCTCAGTGGAAATCGCGCTATTTAGTTTATCCTCAGTTTGCAGCCCTGCCAGAAATAGTAGTGGCATTGGTCAGAGTGGATTCAGGCGATCGCCTACAGGACTATATAGGCACGCGGTTCTTAAGTACCGCAGTTACTGGTTTGGCTAAAAGTTTGAGTCGGATTGCACCTATATTTCTGAGCGTTTTACTTTTTGGTCTTTCTCTTTGGGCGATCGCGACTGAGTTACGCAAGTATAGTCCAAAAGATGTATTTAATAGTCTCAACGCCATTCCTAATCAATATTTGCTGCTGGCGATCGCTTTAACCATGGTTAATTACCTTTTGCTGACGGGATACGATACCCTGGCAGTAAAATATATAAATCAATCTCTGGCATATAAACGAACTGCTTTGGTGGCAGTTATTAGCTATGGAATTAGCAATAGCGTTGGTTTTGCCCTTCTTAGCGGTAGTGCTATCCGCTATAAATTTTACTCTGCGTGGGGATATTCTGCTATTAAGATTGCTCAGATAATTACTTTTTGCAACCTTAGTTTTTGGCTAGGGTTATTTGCCGTCGGCGGTACTGTGTTTGCTCTTACGCCTTTAGAAATACCTAAACAGCTTAATCTACCGTTTCTGTCGGTGCGTCCTCTTGGGTTTGTTTTCCTGGCAATTATTATTGCTTACTTACTTTGGAGTGGATTGAGCCAAAAGCCTTTGAGAATAAGAAATTGGATACTTCCTCATCTTCCCTTTAAGCTTTCTTTAGCACAGGTAGCTTTAACCTCACTAGATTGGATGTTTGCTGCTGCGGTGCTTTATGTTCTACTGCCAGTACCTAAACATTTTTCGTTTTTTGGCTTTTTTGGCATTTATCTTTTGGGTCAAATTGCTGGAATTATTAGCAATGTTCCTGGAGGACTAGGGGTATTTGAAACTATTCTGATTTTGTTACTTTCTCCGCCAATTCCTTCTAGTCAATTATTGGGATCTCTTTTGGCATATCGGGGTATTTACTATTTTCTGCCTTTGGCTGTTTCGATTTTATTGTTGGGATGGTATGAATTGAAGCAGCGATGGAATCGTCAAACGACCAAAACCTAGAAATTGTCATAAATGCGTCACAGCAACGACACAGCAAATTATTAACCTAAAAATATTAAAGCTTTTACTTAGACTTAGATAGATAAGACTATGAAAACCCTAATACATCCAAAAGCATTATTCTCCAACATTGTTAAAGCAGAAGTTCATAGTAGCAACGATTTTCCCACTAATAATAATGCTGGCATAACTCATGAAGTAGGAGTGTTCGCCCATCATCGAGATGCCAAAGTAGCAATTGAAGATCTACAAGAAGCAGAATTTTCACTCGATAAAATTACTTTAGTTGCTCGTAATGCTTGGCATCATCGTTGGCTGGGAGATTTAACTATTTATAGCTATTTTAATCAAGAGTTGTTTGACTCAAATCAAATTGCCCGACGTTATTGCCAGAAGTTGTTTCAACAAGGTAAATATCTATTGTTAGTTACAGAAAAGGAAAATAATCTGAATGCTGGCAAAATTATGGGTCGTCGTCGGGGTCATTCAGAAGTTTGGTATTTTTAATCTAAAGGAGTGTCTGGAGATAGCGTTTTCTCTGGCGCATAGTGTTTGATGGCGAAAAGTTGTGCAACCATTTCTGCACGAGAAGAAACTCTAAGTTTACGGAACATTCGCTTTAAAGCCTGCTTGACTGAATTCTTCGTAATCCAAAGTTCATCACCAATTTCTGCATTTGTTCTTCCCAATGCAACCAATTGGGCAATTTCTAATTCACGAGGCGTTAAAAGAGCGGTTTTATCAGGTTGGTGCTGGGATTTTACTGTTGCAGCCCAAACAGATAAATGCAGGCAGACGGCACTGAGATCGGCTAAATTTTGTGTATTAAAGGCAGGCATCGACTTTTCACGGGTACAGCCCACCACACCTATTAATTCACCGCGATTGACGATTGGTCCTGCCATCACGTGCCAATGGTCAGGACGAGGACAAATTGTTGTCCAAGCTTTTGGTGATGTCACCAGTCCTTCATGGACAGGCGTATGGCGTTCGGCTATATAACGCGCCACGGGATTATGTTTAGTAGATAGAGCAACGTTTAGAATTTTTTGAAATTTAGGATCGCTTAAAAGTCGATCAAAGAAAAAGAACCCCGATCGCTTGGCTGCAAAATACTCACCAATTTTTGGTGCTAGGTGCGATCGCAAGTCATTTTCATTCTTTGCCTGATAAATTTCTGCAAATAAAAGCTGCAAGGAAGACATCGTTTTGTTTTAAAGAGTACCCGATCGGGGACTGGGCGAGGAGGGTTGTTCCCCTTAGTATAAAGGATAGATTTTATGGCAAGTACATTAGGAGAATTGATTCATGAGTAACTCAAAGCAGATCGTCGGCTTAGTAATATATCCTGGCATGACGGCACTTGATATTATCGGTCCACAGCAAGTTTTTAGCGGACTTCCCAATGTCGAGATTCATCGAATTTGGAAAACCCTAGATGCAGTCAAAACCGATGACGGAATGATGATTTTACCCGATACAACTTTTGCCAATTGTCCGCCTTTGGACGTGATTTGTGTCGGCGGTGGCTTAGGGCAGATGGCAGTCGTAGAAGATGATGAGGTGATTGATTTTTTCCGTCGGCAGAGTAAAGTAAAATTTATCACATCTGTATGTGGCGGTTCGGAGTTTCTAGCTAAGGCAGGACTGCTTCAAGGATATCGGGCTGCGACTCACTGGATGGCACGAAAACAACTAGCAGAGTTGGGAGTTGAGGTTGGAACCGAGCGAGTCGTGGTTGACCGAAATCGCTACACTGGCGGAGGAGTGACAGCAGGTATTGATTTTGCTTTAGTAGTTGCTGCTGCACTTTATGGCGAGGAAGTTGCTAAGATTACTCAACTTTTGATGGAGTACGATCCCGCCCCACCTTTTGATGTCGGTTCACCAGAGAAAGCGGGAGCCGATT
The DNA here is from genome assembly GCA_965218645.1 of Waterburya sp. Taxonomy (GTDB): domain Bacteria; phylum Cyanobacteriota; class Cyanobacteriia; order Cyanobacteriales; family Xenococcaceae; genus Waterburya. Next base: position 1,427,112 of record OZ244627.1, read on the forward strand.
TAACGAATAAAGCAATGTTATATGCCACAGAAACACTATTCAAAAATAAAGAAGGCAGTTTGACATGACTATAAATTTAGAAGGAGATCGCGATCGCACTCCCCTACACTGGATGCAAATCGGCTTGTTTGCGACTTCAGTTATTTTTAACCTCTGCTTAATTGCCCAATTGTTAACGGTTGGAGTTGCCTACTTCAACGATCCTGCTTGGTGGAATATCCATGTTTGGCTGGTGCGAGGATACAGTGGGCTATCGTTAATAATACTAGGAGGAACGGCGATCGCGACTTTCTCAGATAGAATTCGTTCTCTTGCTGCCAGTTTACCAGTGCTGCTGGGACTACAATTTTGCAGCATTCATCTTAAGACTCCTTTACACCTAGAGGTACTCCATCCTCTGATTGGATTTACGTTACTCTATGTTTCTTCAAGCCTTGTACATCGTCTATCCCGTGAATTGTTTAACAAGTCAGATGCCGTGGCTAAATCTTAGTCCCAAAGATCTCGCTTATAGTCCCGAAGCCTATCAACTTGGTTTGCAATATTATCAACAAGTTAAGTATCGAGAAATATTCAGCGATATTCAAGCTATGATCGCCTATTTTAAAACATTGCCCGATGTCAAAGCAGATGCGAGCGGCTGTATTGGTTTCTGCTATCTATATCTCGTAAGGGCTATTCGCGAATAACCCCTACACAAATCATCTGTCATATTTTAAATTTAAATCGGTATCACTAATGTTTTATTTATTACGCCTAGTGTGAATTAAATTTTAGAAAGTAAATGAGGATTGAAAAGTCAAAACATCAATCTCAAAATGATGGCGCAGGAAAAGTCGCAAAGTATGAGAGGTCATTTTGAGTGCCATATGAGTAGCTAGTCCACCAACAGTTTTGTTGAGTAATCGCTCTGGATTACGACCAGTATTTTGAATTTCATTGAAAACTCCTTCAATTCTTTGTCTTACTCGGCTAATCAAATGTTTTAAAGCAGAACTTACTTGTTGATGTTGATTTTCTCGCTGTATCGTCCAAATACGATTAGCAGTAGCCTTAGTTATCTCTGATTGCCACTCTTGACCAATAAACCCCTTATCTCCATAGATATCGCTACCATGAACCATCTGAAGGACTCCTTCAACAGCTTTACGCTCATCAGTGTTAGCCGAAACCAGTTCATAAGCCACAGGTATCCCCCCCAGAGTTGAAAGAACTACTAGTTTGTAGCCGAAATATTTCATCTTCCTTGCTGCACAATAGCCATAATTGGCACTACCATCAAAGTCACTATGTCTTTTGCTTCTTTTGTAACCGACTACAGGTATCGGTTTAGTGTCAATAACAAAACTATTGGCAGCCTCAACTCCTAGCTGTTTGACCCATCTCCTTCTGAGAGTTTCTATTTCATCTCCCAATTTTCGTAAGCGTCTATTAAATTGACTCCGCTCTAACAAATTAGGAAACCATTCTCCATAATTGGCACGAATAAAACCGATAAACTGAGTTTCTCCTGGAAATGGTAAATAGTCCATCATCAAAGCCAAAGTCATAATTTCACTATTACTCATTTTTGGTTTTGCCCCTGAAACACTGGGTTTTGACGATTTTCTCTCTAGCTGATACCAGTCATCTACAAGGACAAAAACTATGACTAACAGGCTTTCAAAGTCTATGCTATTCATGAGGAAAGATATTTAGATGGACAGCTTGGTAACTTTCATCTTCTGTCTTTTCCTCCTTTTTTCCTAATTCACACTAGGCGTTTATTCTGACCTTTACTAAATCTATTGTTACTTTCGAGAATTGGTATAATTAACCGCTTCCGTCTTTTCTGTTGCACAGTCTGGTAAAGGTTTAAGTTCTCGCTCTCGACAAGTTTTCCCTTTACATTTACTAAGATCGATCATACGTTTGGCATATTTCTTGATTACTTGGGGTTGAATTACCTTAGCCAAATTTTGTAGTTGATAAGGGTCTTGTCTGCTGTCATATAGTTCTTCCTCACCAGTAATGTATTTAACATAAGTGCAGTGGTCAGTTCGTAAACCTCTAAAACTAGGAATTAAAGGGGTTGTTTTCCGATTTAATCGATGCTGGAGAAAAAAGACCTGTCGCCAAGAAGTGGGTATAGCAAAGTTACGACGAAATAAACCGACAAAAGAGCGACCATCAACAAAATTTGGAATATTCGCCCCTGCTAGATCGGCGAAGGTAGGTGCTAGATCGACATTACTAACAATCTGATCCATAATTTTGCCCGCCGGCACATCTGGTCCTCTTACATAAAGAGGTAAGTGAATATCTTCTTCATAGGCTGTCTCTTTTTCGGGAGGCAGGCGATGTTGACCAAGATGGAACCCATTGTCTGAAGTGAAAATGAAATAGGTATTGTCTAACTGACCATTAGCTTTAAGGGTATCAACCAAGGTCAATAAGCCTTCATCTACTGACTGAAGCGATCGCAATCTTTTTTGATAAAGATCGTCAATCTCATCTTTCTCCTGCTGGCTCAATAAAGGTAAATTACGGATATATTCAGGTTTATCGCTAACGTCTGCTTCATTAAAAGAAGGGGTGCGGGGTTGAAAAGCATTGGGAAATAGCTTGCTGTGACGGGGTGCGGGAATTGCTGGTTGATGGGGGGGAAAATAAGAAATATAGAGAAAAAAGGGTTGTTTGTCTTTAGCTGCTTGGTTGATAAACTTTTGCGCCTTAGCTGTATAGACATCACTAGTATAGTCTTCAGGGCGATCGCCGTATTCAACAAAATTACCGTTTTCATTCAAGGTATAGTTAAATCCCACATAACCACTATCGAAGATTGGACTAGCCCATTCATCCCAACCAGGAGGCACATAGTTTTTTGGTGCGTGTCGCGGATAGCCGTTAAAGTATTTGCCTAAGTAAGCATTACGATAACCTTTTTGCTTTAGCCAAGTGGCAATAGTCGATTTCTCTAAACCATGTCGATAAAGGTAGATAAAGCTACCATCTTGCTTTTTATTGGTATAAACTCCTGTATTGTGAGCGTATTGTCCACGTAGCATGGTTGCCCTAGAGGGACAACAAAGTGAAATATTAACAAAATAGTTGCTAAAACTAACTCCCCCATCAGCCATGAATGACTTTACCTGGGGCATATAGTCAACCTCAACATTATCTAAATCATCGGTCAAAACAAATAGAATATTGGGCGGATTAGTTACTGGGATGGCTTGTGTTGTCAAGAGTATAACAGCAGTAGATATAAAAAAAACCAAGCTGAGACCAAAACACAGTAAGTATTTAAATTTCAATAACTTGCTCAAATTTTTACTCACTCCACAATTGCAGAATGCTTTTTAGAACAACCTGAAAAAGACTGCTCATAAAAAACCGAGCTTTTGATTATAGCTAATTAAAAGCTCGGTTTTGGCAAGTTATTGTTTTAAAATTCCGCCTGAAGCTTTGGTGAACTCAAAATTCTTATTGGCAAGATACCAGATAAACTACTGGAAAATCTACATAAAGATGACACCGATGCGTCATAGATCTGTCACTTGAAATCATTATATTAAAACCAGTGAATAAAAGAAGACAACGAAATGACTAATAATATTTTGCATAACTGGTGGCAGCAATATCGTGAAGCCGATCGCTCTGGTAAACTACATCAAGAACTGATGACTCTGGTTCATGGTCAGTCTGACACTGCACAGCGACTAGTTAATTTAGAAAAAATCAAACATCCAGGTCAATCTGAAAGTTGGTATTTAGACAAAGTAGTTTATGACCTTAGACGTGAAGCTTAAAAAAGCTTTCTCATTTTTACTAACCAGTAAATTCAAATTTATAGTTTTATTCTCACACACCTATAAATGTCCTATTTAAACTAGTTTTATGGGGCATTTTTTCTATATTCAAGATTTATGTTTTTTTTGATTAGCTTAACCAAAATCTTTTGTAATAGTTAAATTTAAAAATATAAAATTAATTACGCTATATTGAAAATTTATGCGCCAGAAAAAGAACAACCAAAAATCTGATTCTACAGCAGTCAGTATCATGAGCTTGGTCAGCTTATTAGTTTTGATGTGGTTGCTAGAGCTATTTAATTGGTCGCTTCCGCAGTTACAGCTTGACAATTACGGAATTCGCCCCAGAGATATTAGTTGGCTGCCAGGAATCATCATTGCCCCTTTGCTTCACGGTTCTTGGGCGCACTTGATTGCTAATACGCCACCGTGGTTAATTTTTGGTGGCTTAGTTTCGCTCCAAGGCATAAGAATATTCTGGCTAGTTACAATTATATCCACGTTATTTAGTGGCTTGGGAGTTTGGTTATTTAGTCCAGAAAATGTAGTTACTGTGGGAGCTTCTGGAGTTATCTTTGGTTATTTGGGTTTTTTATTATTGCGTGGTTTATTCGCTCGCAGTATAGGTGCAATCTTGATTTCTTTAATAGTGGGTTTTCTTTATAGTGGGACGCTCTGGGGCATATTACCATCTAGCCCTAATATATCTTGGCAGGCACATTTGTTTGGGCTTATTGGTGGTGTGTTCGCTGCCAGCTTGGGTCGTAAACGCAGTAGGGTAACTAAAAATTGATTCTCTATTTTTCAATTAGCTTGTTTAATTGACTGGCATCTAAAGAGCGGAGTAAATTGATAGTTAGTGGTGGCTTACTTATGCGTTCAATATAAGATTCTGTTAGATAAAATTTGAATTCATTTTGTTGTGCTAGGTGAGTTTTAAAAAAAGCTACACTAAGAACTTTTAAATACGAACGAGCTACGGCAGGGTTAAAACCCGTTATATTTACAGGCAATTCAAATTCATCTGAATCTCCTTCATCAATAAAGGAAAAATGAGTACTGTTTTTGACTAAAACCAGATATTTATTGTTTTTTGGCAACCAGGTAAAAGGAACTAGCTGTTCATCTAAAGCAGGAGCAAATATATCTTTATCTCCAGCGATGATCAATAAGGGAGAATCAAACTGGCTCATTCCTGACTGGCTAAAAACTGGATTAGCCACGGGATTAATAGCGATCGCCGCCACTATTCTTCGATCTCGCAAATCGGTGTTGGGAGAAGAATTATCTGCACTCTGGCATTGCCAAAATAGCGCGGGATTTAGGTCGATTTGTTCTGGGCTGCCTATTTTTTGACATTCTTTTTGCAGATGTTGCCAGTCCACCTTCGCCCCAGCGATCGCCATTGCCGTATAGCCACCTAGAGATTGACCGATAATCCCGACTCTTTGTAAATCGAGCTTACCCCGCCATGATTCCTCATTTTGGGACTTACGCTCCATCTCATCTAACAATCGAGTAACGATCTTGGGTTGCTCTATCCATTGATTATCCTTGGGAGGAGTATCTAAACCATTCAAGACTGCGTTTACTCGTCGGGCATTAGTACCAGGAAAATTGACCGCAGCTACCCCGAAGCCATAGTCAGCCAGATGCTCGGCTATGTAGGTAAAGTTTTGCCAATTGGTATTTAGTCCAGGAGCAATAACAACTACAGGGGCAGGTTTGTCGGTAGCTATAGGTAAATAAACTACTCCCTCAATCTGGCGATCGCTATCTGACTTAACAGTTAGATATTCTTTGCGCCACTTCTTTGACCCTGAGTTGCCAAGATCTGCAAAAGTATTTAAATCGAGAGAATTACCAGTTGCTACCCGATTTTCTGCCTCTTGTCCTAATGTTTGGAAAACTTGTTCTGTATCTGACAAAAGTTTTGTCGCTTCATTGGCAGCTTCAAAAATGCGATCGGTATTTAATTTCAGCGTTTTGGTGGTGTAGTGACGCAGAACACTAAGAATTGTTAGCCCGTCGGGTTCAGCAGCAGCTAAGATCAAAGAGGCTCGCAAAGCTGGCTGGCTTACTCTCTCAGGAGAATCTATGATTAAGCCGATTTCTCTGAGCAATTGTTTGCCAATCGGTAAATTGACAAAAGTGCTTGTTGTCACAACGCTGATTTTAAAGCTGCGATTAAGTAAATTTTTTAGTTCCGCTAAATCTTCTGGACTAAAGCGATCGGCATAATAAGCAAAACCAGGAGTGATTTTACCTTCTTTGGCAAATGCTTCAAGATCGGCAATAGAAATATAAAACTCGCCCAAAATTCCATAGTCAAAGGCAATGCGTTCGGCACTTACAGCAGGTAAAATCCAGACGGAATTTAGAAAACTACAGCTAAACAAAGCTATAAAAGAAGCTTGCCAAACTTTTCTTGGTTTTGACCTTATCGAACACAGAGCAGATAGTTGACTGGCTGCTGACTTAATCTCTTCTCTTTTCGCTTTGCCCACTAAAAAACTTTGACTTACTGTATTTGACCTACTTTACTTTATTTTTGTCTGTTTGTAAGACCAGTCTATAAATACAAAAAAACCCTGAGCTTAAATCCTAAACGGATAAGGTTTATTTGTCACATTACTTGAGAATATTTACTAATGCCCCGTCAGCCGCACCTGAGATGGCATTCTTGCCAGTATGACCGTTGCCTATAATGGCACCTGTCACCGTGTTTGTTGCTGCACCTACAGCACTATCCTGTAGCAAATTTTTGTGAGTTGCATGAACCACAGCGCCAGTCGCTGCACCGCTGGCAGCATTACCAACAGCAGAACCATTGTGCAAGATTTTACCAGAGATGACGTTGCTACCAGCACCCACTCCCAGATCTTTTAAAACATTGGCACTTGCAGGTTTGGTAGCGCATAAAGTGCTAACAGCAAGAATAACGGGTAAGGCTAAGACTTTTATTATTCTATTCATGATTTTTCAAAATAATTTAATACTTTACTTTCTATTTTTAGTTTAAGAATTGCCAATGACAAACAAGTGTCACTTATATGTCAATCATCTAAATTTTGCTAGACAATTAAAATTAATCAGCCTTAAAAATTAAGCTATGGCGATCGCAAATGTTTCAGCAAACCAAAGTTATTTCCAATTAACCCAGGATTGATTAAAAATTGAAGTATGTCGATAGGTAAAAACTAGATTGAAGTTAGCCAGAGACGTTCTAGTTCATAACTATAGTAAGGCTCATATTCGGAATAAAACAAAGGCATAAAATTGTATTGGCGTTTTTTCGTCTTTTCTAAGGCAAAAGTATCGGTAAAACCTTGGGTGCAGTAAGGATCGCCCGTAACGCTCGAAGAAGAAGGATTGAGATAAGAACGAGGGTCAATTCCCAAACGATAGGGAACATCAGCCAAGGCAATAATTTCTCTCTCCGTGGCTTCAATCACATACCAGTCTGCTGGTTGCTTACGGGCGGATTTTTTAGGGATAAAGCGAATAATTTGTTTGTTGAAGCGAGGCGAATCTTCATAGCGATAAGCATCTTCGATAACACTGGATAGAGGGGTGGTATTGAGGGGAGGTGCGCCGAGGGCGGGACGGCGTTGAATCGCGATCGCCTTCTCAATCTGCTTGCTCTTTGCTTGTCCGACAGGTTCTATCTCTAACTCTTTAATAAGCGTAGCGGGAAACCACTTCAGCTTGCCATTACCTTTTTCAGCAGCAGCCTGTAATTGCTCTTGAAGTATAGTATAAGCGTCTTGTGGTAAAAAACAAGATTCGCTAACCCAACAGTTACCAGGATTGAGCTTGCCATAAAAATTTTTGATGCGCTGTCGCAGTTCTAAATAACCACGAGGATAAAATAAAAGCGATCTCTGAGTTCCTTTCTCGTCTAGTGCTGAAGTTCCTTGAGCCGAAATTTGTCCCCCTAGCCAGTCAGTAATTTCGGTCAGGCAAACGGTTTTTCCTGCTAGTAAGCTTTCATAAGCAGCAGCAGTTCCCAATACCGTTCGGTTAAGCCCCCCAGCCCCCAAATTTGGAGGAGTAAGATTCGTTAAAGTCCCCCAAGCCTGGGGTAGGGCTGTTTCATTCTAGAGTTAGATCATGTAAATTGGTTTAAAAACCTAATTTAACCGCTCAATGAATTCAAAAGACCTAAATTACAGTTTAATCGACTATCTAAAACAAATACCTGATGAACGAAAATCTGGTGGTAGAAGACATTCTCTGTGGCTAATCTTATTAATTATGATTTTAGGAATCATGAGCGGTTACTGGGGATACAGAGGTTTGGGCAGATTTGTCGAGCGACATCGTCGTCAATTAATCAAAACTCTTGAAATCCCACAAGCAAGAGTGGGATCTTACTCAACCATTAGAAGAGTAATGATGAGCTTGGACTATGAGACAGTAGCAATTGTATTTAATGACTGGGCATCTCAATATACTCATAATAGTCAAGGTCAATGGATTGCTATCGATGGCAAAAGCTTGAAAAATACTGTTAATGACTGTTATGGTAAACAGCAAAATTTTGTCATGATGGTTTCTGCTTTTACTCATGAGCGTGGCGAAATCTTAGGATTGAAAGTCATGGAAAATAAGAAACAGAGTGAAATTGTCGCGGTACAAGACTTATTGGAATTATTAGACTTAAAAGGAGTCGTGTTCACAATGGATGCTTTACATTGCCAAAAAAAACCATCTCTACAATTATCGCCAGTAAAAATAATTATTTAATTGTAGTTAAAAAAAATCAAAAAACACTGCATTTCTCTAATCAAGTCTCAAACACTCAATACAAGTGCAATTAATTGTTTTGAGCAGACTGAGAAAACTAGAAATCGACTAACACATCGAACTGTAGAAGTGTTTTCTCCTCCATTGGATCTTGACGAGCGTGGGACTAAAGTTGGTAGTATCGTTAAAGTTTTCCGTTCGCGAACAAGAGGCAATCACGATTATGAATCTGATTCGGCGACTTATTATATTAGTTCTTTAGCACCAACTTCTGCACTAATACCTCAAGGTATTCGACGACATTGGAGTATCGAGAATCGTCTGCATTGGGTCAAAGATGTCGTAACTCAAGAAGATACTAGCCCTCAGCTTCAGGGCAAAGCCGCGACTAATATTTCTTTGATTAAAAGTTGGGTTCTTAACTTACTAAGAGTTCATGGTTTTGATTCAATGACCGAGGCTTTAGATTATATGAGCAATAATTTATCATTATTACTATCTTTCTGCCATTAATCGAGTTATTAAGTATTTTATTCTCGATTGCATCCCTTCAATTGAGAATGAAACAGCCCTACCCCAAGATTGGGGGATTTAGGGGGCGAACGAAATAACTTGAAAGACTAACCGAACAGTATTGCAGCAGTTCCTGCCAATCCTCCACCTACAATTAATATCTCGCATTCTACGGTTTTCTCTGGAATTCTATAAGGTTGAGCCTGAATAGAGCGAGGTAACAACGTGCCTAAAATTAGTCCCAATAGCAGAAAATATTTAGATTTCATTGTTTAGTAAAATCGCTCTTTAAAAAACTACAGTTTTCCTTTTAGGGACTTGCAGATAAAAAAGTTACCAACTAAGAAGGAATGATGATGATATCCCATTGTGGTAGAGTTTCAGACCTTTGCCATAAAATCTCGTTTCCAATTGCCTGTGAGTTTTCTAGCTGCATCTTTAAAAGTTGATTTGACAGTTTTTGTTAGCTGCATTCTGAAATTTAAATTTCAAAATTGTCTTTTAAAAAGTAATTAGATCCTTTTCTTCAATCTCTTTGTCTGTTTAGTTTGCAGCTTCTTTGTCGCCTTTACAGATCTAAATCAAGCTTTTACTTTAATCTACATGACTTTGATTTAGAATGAAACAGCCCTATCCCTACGGGAGGTAATCCTTGGCTACCTACTACTTCCGCGCAGAGGTACTAGCTGAGTTCTTCCTGCAACATATTTTGATATATTCTTGGCAAATATTCACTCATCGAGTTGGTTTCTATGCCATATGCCCAGGCTAGTCCAAGTACCTGAAAGCAGCTTTAATATTTGAGTTATTTTGCCCTGTCGCAAAAGTTGCCGAATATCTGTTCCCCAAGCGTTAGAATCACTTAACCACTCGTAAACTACTGCATCTTGATATTTTGCTTCAAAGCTATAGGTTTTCCAACGCCAAATACCCGATGGGCGAGGATGATATAGTTGAGCCTGTTTACTCCAGGTGAAATCAAGCATTTGATAACGCCCAGCAGCGGTGCTACATTGTCCTACATTTGATCCAGCGATAATTGGCGCACAGACTTCAGGGTGACGGCTAAGATCGTCAACATACTGACCACCATAAATTACATTGTAAGGTCGTTTGACGTTAGCTTCGCTAGCTGTAATAGTTCGCATTAAGGCTCGTATGTAAGGATCTTCTCCTGCCATCATTAAAGGCTGCGTACTATACAAACTTATATTATTTGTGTAAGGTGCTTGATGCGAGTTTCTATCACGCCAATTTGGGGAAAGCTGAGAAAATAACTGTCTAGAAGCTTGCCAATGAGCATCGGCTTGAGACTTGCTAATGTGTCCTCTTAACTTAAATAAAATTAAGATTAAACATCCAAGATAAAGAAACTTGGCTTTGTTACCTAGTTGCATTTCAGGTCGCTTGATTAAACAGTTTGGTGATAAAAAAGAAAAAATTATAAATCTTGCTGCCAAACTTTAAGAAATATCGCTAAATAGCTGTGACCAGGTCTTTTCTTCGGCTGTGGGAGAAGTAATAATTTCGACAATTTTTGATTTTGCAGCAGGCTGAAATGTCGCCTCTACGCATACCTGGGCAACTTTTTCACGAGGAATGCTACCTTCAAATAAAGTATCAGCAGCAGACATCAAAACTGGCTCAGAATTATTTTCATTTTTTAATCCTCCTGGTCTGACAATCGTGTAGGGGATACCGCTAGCTTGAATATAGGATTCAGCCTGCTTTTTCCAGTACAGAACTAGCCAAAACAAATTTAAAGGGTGAAAAAATTTAGACACACACAAAGATGAAACTAAAATTAGATGCTCAACACCTTGAGCCTTGGCTGTATCTACTAAATTCTTCGTGCCTTGATAATCAACCTGATATGGTCCAGTAGGATCTAAACTAGGACTAGCCCCAGTAGCACAGATTAAAACGTTACAATCAGAAAGAGCCGATTCAAAAGTTGTTGGTTCTAAGACATCTCCTTGTATTAGTTCTGTTGCTTCAGGAATTACTGTCTGAGCTTGTTCAAGATCGCGAACTAGTGCTTTTACAGAAACGTTTTTTGCCAATAGCTGTCTAACAATGAGTTTGCCAGTTTGTCCAGTAGCTCCTGCAACAAATATGTCCATAGAAATCTAAATCACACCTGTCTTCAAAAAAAAGTGTTTTGCTGATAATTAACACCTTTATTGTAATCATCTTAACAGTAAGGGAATGTTCTAAAACGGTAGTTTAAATAAATAGTATGCAGTCCAAATTTATTAATCACCCGCAAAATTCATTTTCACCAGGATCTTCTTCTGATTCTATGCAGCTTACTTACACTAATTCTCTTGAACAGCCAAAAACATTTGTCTTTGATGTCAGCTTTATGGGACGAATGGATATGTATAGCGATGTAGATACGGTGGCTGAATATCTTAATGCTCATGAAGGTTGGTTTTGCCGCTGCGCTCAACCAATGAAAGTTGAACCTTTGGGGAACAATGGTTATGTTTTGACCGTAGGACAATATGGTGCTTTTGGTTACGAAGTAGAGCCAAAAATAGGCGTGGTTTTAAATCCACCAGTAGGCAATATTTATGAGATGCACACCATTGCTATTCCTGAGTGTGATCGTTCTGGATATGATGTTAATTATCGGGCATCGATGGAATTAACTGAGGTGGCTGTAGATCGAGAAGATACCTTGAAAAGTGGCTTATTTTCTAAGAGGCCTACATTACCAAGCCGTATTACTGAAGTCAGATGGAGCTTGGATTTAGGCGTTGAGGTAGAATTTCCTCAATTTATGGCTAAAATTTCCTCGTCTTTAATTCAATCTACAGGCGATCGCCTTTTGGGGCAAATTGTTCGTCAAGTTTCCCCTCGTTTGACCTATAAGGTACAGCAGGATTTTCACAATAGTTATAATCTTTCAATGCCACCAAAAGGCAGTAGACAACTTGATAAAGTTAATAAATCTCAACCATGTGCTGTTTAGAAATATTAAAAAATAGTTTGCATTATGGTAATGAAATTAGAAAAAGTTGTTCCTTTTGGGCGATCGCTCGATGAATATACCAAAATGTTCGATCTTTCCCCAAAAGATCTACAACAAAGGATTCTAGGTGTAGGAGATGGTCCAGCAAGCTTTAATGCCGAAGGGACAAAGGCAGGAGTGAATATTACTTCTGTAGATCCTATTTATCAGTTTGATGGCGCAGAAATTAAGCAGCGATTCGATGAGGTGGTGGATAATATTATCGATCAGGTAATCTCTACCCCCAATAATTGGGTGTGGCAATATCATTCATCACCCCAAGCCTTAAAGAAAAGTCGCATCGAAAGCCTTGAGCTTTTTTTACAGGATTATAGCCAGGGAAAACAAGACAAAAGATATCTCAATCAAGAATTACCTCATTTAGATTTTGCCGATCAAAGCTTCGACTTAGCATTATGCTCTCATTTTTTGTTTTTATATTCTGAGCATTGCGATCGCAATTTTCATCTGGCTTCAATTAAAGAAATACTCAGGGTCAGCCAAGAAGTAAGAATATTTCCGCTGTTGACATTAATGCAAAAAACTTCTCCCTATTTAAATTTTATTCTGACTGAATTTAGCAACTGGGAATATTCTGTAGCAATTAAATTAGTACCTTATGAACTTCAACCAGGTGGCAACAAAATGTTAGTAATTAAAGCAAAAAGTTTGTGATTGTTCATGTGATCGATGAGCATGATAAAAAATAAAATCCAATTAGTTGTTTTCTATTCTTTTGGCTAAATTCCAAGCTCAAGTTATTTTAAATTCAATCAAATAAAACAATCCGTTTTAAAGGTAGAAAATGGTAGTAAAGTCTCAACCTACAAAGAAAAAATTTCTCAATTCAATTAATTATTTTCGAGGAATAGCAATTATTATAATTGTGTTAGGTCATTGTCAAGGTTTAGGTGGTTGGGATACATCAACAAATGTCGAAAAGCTGATTCATTCTCTGATTTCAGATGGAAGCGTTTATTTTGTATTTATTTCGGGGTTTTTGTACAATCATATTTTTTACCATAAATTTGAATACAAAAAGTTTATGAAGAAAAAGGCACAGTTTGTGCTTTTGCCTTATTTGTTTTGTTCGTTAGTTCCTATATTACTTACTGTATTTGTAGGTGACGGTGGAAAATTTTTCCCCGATAGCTTGAGAGGACGACCATTTTTAGCAATTATTTGGTTTTTAGTTACAGGTAGAATTAATTTTGCCTATTGGTATATTCCCATGGTAATGATTTTATTTGCTATTTCTCCTCTAATTAACTGGATTATCAGGTCAAATAAAATATTATTAGCAATTGCCTTTTTTTTACCTATTTCATTGATTGTTCATCGACCAAATGATGGTATAAATACCCTTCATTCTGTAATTTACTTTTTGCCAGTATATTTGATGGGAATCTGGAGTTCAATTAATAATAAAAAGATCTACGCTTATCTAAAAGATAATAAGAAAAAGGCAGTAATTGTATTACTGGCAATCGCTCTGGGTCTAATTCAAGTTTTTGTACTCCACAATTCAGGTAACTTTAGCAAAGAATTTTGGTCGATTACGGTTCCTGATGTCAATTTACTTCAGAAAATTTTGCTCTGTTTTCTGTTTATGTCTATTCTCGATCGCTATGAAAATGCTAATATTAGCAGCATGAAAAAGACGGCAGAAACTAGTTTTGCTATTTACTTTATTCATCCATTTTTAATTAGCGCTATTGCTAGCATTGCTAAGAAATTAAATTTAAATTTAAGTTATCAAGGAAACTTTTTTACCTTGGTATTGGCAACTTTTTTAATAGTTATTATTTCTATGGCGATCGCCTACAGTATTAAAGCTATCTTCAAAAAGAATAGCCGTTATCTTATTGGCTGGTAAAATCTAGTAATTAAAGCTAGTTTTTATTTATTTAACATCCTATTTGCTTCATTGGGCTTTAATCTTTGAATATTTTGAAAATGCTCTATTTGTTGTAATTTATTTCTCGCTTCTGCGTAATTACTAATACGCAGCAGTACCATATTTTCATAAACAGACTCTTTTAACTCGATAATCTCTAAAATTAATTCTTGTAGATGTTTTCTGCTAATATCATTATCTAAATACTTTAAAAAAGCGTCACGCTTCCATTGGCGTACTGTAATTAAACACCACTGTTGAGAAGTTAAAGGTTGATTGGTAGTTTCCATATTTTCGGTAACTAATTTTTTGCTATTTATACTGACTAATTAGGATTTGGTTCTTTAATAAATAAAACCTTCTTAGCACAACTATTTTTCAGGCTGATTTGGGAGTCAACATTTCAAATTGGCACTGCTAACCCCTTCTTAATTAATTTACCCAAAATAAACGAGCTTCTATCCCAGCATATTCAACTTAACTCCGCAATTAACTGCTGCCTAGCAGTATCCAAAGCTTCATCTATTCTACTAGCATCTCTGCCTCCAGCCTGTGCCAAATTTGGTCTGCCACCGCCTCCACCACCGCAGATTTTGGCAATACCACCGATGAATTTACCTGCCTGTAGTTGTTTGGCTTGAATAACCTGCTGACTGAAAGCAGCTACCAAACTAACTTTATCTTCTGAGGGAATAGAAGCAACAACTACGGCTGATTCGCCTAATTTTTGCTGTAATCTTTCAGCAGCAGACTGCAAGGATTTGGCATCAATCCCCCCCATATTTGCCACTAAAACTTTATATTCACCTACTGTTTCAGCCTGAGACAATAAACTATCAGATTTAGCCAGTGCCAGTTCTTGTTTTGCTGCTTCTAGTTCCTTTTGAGTAGTTTTGAGTTCTGCTTGCAAACTCAAGACGCGATCGCTTATCTCCTCTGGCTTAACTTTAAACCTGTCGCTTAATTCTTTAACTACCTTGTCTCTAATGTTTAGATAGTCTAAAATAGCTGCCCCCGCTACCGCTTCAATTCTTCTGACTCCAGAAGCAATACCAGTTTCGGAGATTATTTTAAATACGCCGATTTCTGCGGTATTAGTTACATGAGTACCGCCACAAAGTTCCATAGAGACTCCAGGGAAGTCAATAACTCTTACTTCATCGCCATATTTTTCGCCAAACATAGCCGTTGCGCCTTTGGCTTTAGCTTCTTTGATAGGCATCACGTTCACATCGGCTTCGTGCGCCTCAGAGATCCAGGTATTAACTAAATCTTCTACTTGCTGCACATCTTCTGAGGTTAAAGCGCGAGGAGAATTAAAATCAAAGCGCAAGCGATCAAAGCTAACTAATGAACCAGCTTGTGACACAGAATCATCGACTATTTTCTTGAGGGCAGCCTGGAGTAAATGGGTTGCGGTATGATTTGCCTGAACTCGACGACGACAGGCGCGGTCTATAGTTGAGTTAACTACGTCTCCTAGATTTATCGTACCCCGCTCGACTTTGCCTTTGTGGATAAAGATATTGCCGTCTTTTTGTACGTCTTCGATGCGGATTAGGACATCATCCCCAGACAGATAACCGCGATCGCCAATTTGCCCTCCAGATTCTCCATAAAAAGGGGTTTGATCGAGAATGATTTGAACCGTATCACCCGCAGTTGCCGTAGGGGCGTTTCGTGAGACAGTTGCGTTGCGTTCGGCGCGTTTTGGGTCAGAAGATTCTGTCCCAAAAGCCGCCGAGGGGTTCCCCCCGTTGAGCAAACTGTCGAACCCGAAGGGCAAATCGCCCTTACCTGGATCATTATTGTTAACCACAATTCCCATAATCTGAGATTGTACTGCAAGCTGAGAATAACCCAAAAAGCTAGTTTCATTACTGTCTTTGACTATTTCGCCCAGAGCGTTTTGAGTCATTAAGTCGATCGCCTCATGGGAATCTTTAGAACGAGTTTTTTGCGACTCCATTTCCTGTTCAAAACCTTCGAGATCGACCGTCAATCCTTGTTCTTCAGCGATCTCCTGGGTTAATTCTAAAGGAAAACCATAGGTGTCATAGAGTTCAAAAGCATCTTTGCCCGATATTTGTTTTTCACCAAAATTAGCTGCATCAGCAATAATATCTGCCAGTATTTTCTCTCCTCTGGCTAATGTCTTGAGAAATTGTGATTCTTCCCTTTGTAGCTGACTTTTGATAAACTCTTCCCTTTCTCTAACGTTAGGATAAGCTGATTCAGATAAGGCGATCGCACTTTCAGCAACTTGATTGATAAAACTACCTTCAATGCCAATCAATCTGCCGTGACGAATCACCCGACGAATTAGACGACGTAGAATATAACCGCGATCGGTATTAGATGCAGTTACCCCGTCTGCAATCATGTGAATTACTGCCCGTACATGATCGCCAATTACCTTGAGAGAAGTTTTAGTTTTCTCATCGGCTTGGGCATAATCTAGGGCTGCAATCTCAGCAGCAGTATTAACAATGGGCAAAATTAAATCAGTTTCATAATTATTTGGTACTTGCTGGAGGATTTGCGCCATCCTCTCTAAACCCAAACCTGTATCAATATTTTTGTTGGCTAAAGGTGTCAGGTTTCCTTCTGCATCGCGATTATACTGCATAAATACCAAGTTATAGAACTCGATAAATCTGCTGTCGTCTTCTAAATCGATATTTTCATCGCCTAATTCTGAATGAAAATCATAATATAACTCCGAACAAGGACCACAAGGACCAGTAATACCAGATTTCCAAAAGTTATCTTCTTCTCCCAGACGTTGAATACGGTGTTCGGGAATACCTATGCTGTCGCGCCAAATAGCAAAAGCCTCTTCATCATCATGATAAACGCTAGGAATGATTCTATCTGCTGGTAATTCATACACCTGAGTAGAAAGTTCCCACGCCCATTTTATAGCCTGTTCTTTAAAATAATCGCCAAAGCTAAAGTTACCCAGCATCTCAAAGAAAGTATGATGTCTGGCGGTACGTCCTACATTCTCAATATCATTGGTACGAATACACTTTTGAGATGTAGTAGCGCGAGGTTGAGGTGCTTTGCGCTGTCCCAAAAATATTGGTTTAAAAGGTAGCATTCCCGCAATGGTAAGCATTACCGTCGGATCTTCAGGTATTAAAGACGCGCTAGGCAATATTTTATGCTGTCTGGATTCGTAAAATTTTAAAAACTTGTCGCGGATGTCGCTACCGCTTAGGTGTGGGAAATCGACCATAGTAGTTTAGATAGATGCAATTTACTGTATATTATTTATTTTTGCACTTTTATGGTTTTGTTGAGTCTTACGCAAAGACATTTATCTTTAAACGATGGCGATCGCCGAACCAGTCCAAGATATCGCCTTTTCCGTATTAATATAAAAAAAACATCATGTTTTATACTGTAATTTGAAACAACAAGTATTTTTTACACCACAATATCCTGCCGAACCTAAGAAAGGTATGGGATACATCGTTATTGATAGAGAAATTGCTGAAAGCATTGGTATAAGACCAAATTATCAACCTGCTGGATATGGTGGTCGAATGTATGTTTATGGTTCCGAAGGTAAATTTGCCACTTATTGCGATAATCCTTATGGGTTTGGAGGGCGTAATAAAAGACGTTTCAAAGTTTACAGTCATTATAAAGTAATTGACTTAGTAGCTCAGAAAAAGCTAACTATTGATGCAGTTCTAAATTTTGTACGCAATTGGGCTGAGGAAGATGCCAAAATTATTACTCCTGGTAAAAGAACTATTACTTTAGATAAGGAAACTGGAAAACCACCGTGCTTTATCTACTTTGTTCTTAACTATGATAGTGAAGCTATTAAAATTGGTATAGCAAAGAACGTTAAAGGTAGATTAGCTAGTTTACAAACTAGTTCTCCTTCTGAACTTAAACTGTTAAGCATAATAAAAACTGAAAGTGTTAACAAAGCTAGAAAATTAGAATCATCTCTGCATCAAACATTTGACAAGTATCATATTAGGCAATACTGTTCGGTTAGTCTTTCAAGTTATTTCGTTCGCCCCCTAAATCCCCCAAGATTGGGGGACTTTAACGAATCTTACTCCTCCAAATTTGGGGGCTGGGGGGCTTAACCGAACGGTATTGTCATATTAGGGGCGAGTGGTTTAAAGCTTCAGTTGAATTATTGAAATATATTAACGAACTAAAATAGCAGTCAATATAACTTCTATAGAATATGTTTTTAAGGTCGATTGTATTGGCTGTATTTTTTCAAGCAATATAAAAAGTTTTTACAACCTTTGATAGATGATTAAAGACAGTATTTTAACTATTAGAGCATCAAATGCTGATATAAGCATAAATTTTGAAATCAATCTAATACTATTGTCAGATACAAACAAGATTTAATTTATTGGAAAATAAATGTTAATAAATATTAAGTTAAAGTTGCGATCGCTACCAAATATTCTAGGCGTTCTGAGTAAATTCAGTTATTAACAGATAACTTTTGTCCAAATATAGTCAGCATCATAAGTATATGAAGGAAATAGCTGTAGCCCAAGTCAGTGAACTACAAGACGGTCAAATGCAGCAAATAGCTGTAGGTGACGACCAAATATTATTATCTAAGATTGACGGTCAATTTTACGCTACAGGAGCATTTTGCACCCATTATGGCGCACCTTTAGCCAAAGGAATTTTATGTAATGAAAGAATTGTTTGTCCGTGGCATAATGCCTGTTTTAATGCGATCGCAGGACAACAGGAAGAACCTCCAGCCTTAGATTCTCTCACACATTTTCCTGTCAGAATAGAGGGAGAACAAATATTAGTAAAGCTGCCAGAGGATGTACCTCAGCAGCGAACCTTAGAAATGGCAAGGTATGAACCTAAAGTAGACCAGCGTACCTTTGTGGTTTTGGGGGCAGGGGCAGCAGGAACTATTGCCGTAGAAACTCTACGGCAGCAAGGTTTTCAAGGACAGGTTATCTTAGTTAGTGCCGAACAAAAGCTACCCTATGACCGTACTAAGTTAAGTAAAAACTATCTTCAAGGTAAAGCTGAAGAAGATTCTTTACCTTTACGTAGCTGTGAATTTTACGACCAGCACAATATAGAGTTGCGCTTCGGTCAGGCAGTCACTAAGGTAGATGCCCTAAATAAGTTAATTACTTTTGCAGATAGTTCTACCCTTGAGTATGATTCCTTGCTGCTTGCCACAGGAGGACAAGCCAAAAAAATGGATGTGCCAGGGTCAAATCTAGCCAACATCTTTACCTTAAGGAATACAGAAGATGTTAACTCTATTCTGGCGGAGATAAAAAAAGCGAAAAAAGCTTTGATAATTGGTTCAAGCTTTATTGGTATGGAAGCAACAGCTAGTTTAAATCAGCAAGGTTTAGAAGTTGTTGTAGTTTCTCCTAGTGATGTCCCTTTTAAAAAGATATTAGGCGATCGAGTAGGCAAGATGTTCCAAAAGCTTCATGAGCAAAACGGCGTAACTTTTAAGTCTGGAACTAAAGCAACTGAATTTGGTGGCGATGGCAAAGTTGAATATGCTGTTTTAGAAAATGGCGAAAAAATAGCTATCGACTTAGTTATTGTTGGTATTGGTGTTCAACCCAACACTGGTTACTTAGAGGGGATTGAGCTTAACGAGAAAGATCAGAGTATTCCTGTCAATGAATATCTGCAAACTGAAATAAAAGACATCTACGCAGCGGGAGATATTGCCTCTTTCCCCTATCAACCTATGGCAGAGGCAACCCGCATCGAACACTGGCGACTAGCAGCACAGCACGGGAAGATTGCAGCAATTAATATGCTAGAAAAAAGTAAGTTAGCAAAAGCTGACGATATTGTTCCTTTTTTCTGGTCTGGTCAATATGACTTAAAACTACGTTATGTGGGACACGCCCAATCATGGGATGAAATCAAAATTGATGGAGAACTTGGCGAGTCTAGTGAAAGTCTAGATGAGTTGGAATTTCTGGCATTCTATTTGCAGAACAACAAGGTAATGGCAGTCGCAGGGGTAAATAGGGACAAGGATATTGCAGTTATTTCTGAACTGATGCGTCGGCAAAAAATGCCAGACGCTAATGAAATAAAAAATACTGAAATTAACTGGATTGATTTGATTTAATTAGTTAAAAGTTAACCAAGGCAGTATGCCGCGGGGTCATTTGAGGGGCAACAGATTATACAGATCTTGTCCTAAAAATCATCCCTTCAAAAAGCCAAAATTTTATTTGATGTGCATCAAAAAAACATCAATACAGTTAAAAATTAATCAACTAAAAATATGAATCATTACGACATTATTATTATCGGTGCGGGTGCCGGTGGCGGAACAGTAGCTTATTCTCTTGCGCCTACGGGAAAACGCATTTTAATTATTGAAAGAGGAGGATATTTACCAAAAGAAGACGATAATTGGAATCCTGAGGCAATTTTTCAGGATAAAAAATATCAGGTAACAGAAAAATGGTTTGATAAGGACAACAATAGTTTTGTACCCCAAGCTTTTTATAATGTTGGCGGTAATACTAAAGTTTATGGCGCAGCTTTACAGAGAATGCGTGAAGCCGACTTTGGCGAAGTAAAGCACCAAGGTGGTATATCTCCTGCTTGGGAATTAAGCTATCAAGACTTAGAGACTTACTATACCCGTGCCGAGAGCATTTTTAAAATACACGGACAGAAAGGAGAAGATATTACCGAACCGCCTATGTCCGCAGAATATCCTTTCCCGCCTCTACCCCACGAACCACGTATGGAGGAGGTAGCTAATGATTTACAAAAATTGGGTTTGCATCCTCATCATTTAACCCTAGCAGTAGACCGCAACGTTGAAGACCCTGAAAATAGTAAGTGTATTCGCTGTGCTACCTGCGATCCTTATCCCTGTAAAATTGATGCCAAGCTTGATGCTCAAATAGCCTGTGTCGATCCTGCTACAGAATACGACAATATAGAGTTAAAAATAAATACTCTGGTTACCAGGTTAATTACCGATGATAGTGGCAAAAAAATAAAAGCTGTAGAAGTAAAAGTTGACGGCAATAAAGAACAATATTCTGCCGATACTTTTGTGCTTTCTGCTGGGGCAATTAACTCCGCTGCCTTACTCCTAAGATCTGCTAATGAGCAGTATCCTGAAGGTTTGGCAAACTCTTCGGGCATGGTAGGACGCAACCTAATGTTACACAACCATTCTGCCATAATGGCGATCGCCGATAAGCCTAATCCAACTAAATTCCAAAAAACTCTTGGTTTTAATGACTTTTATTTTGGCAGTCCCGAACATGACTATCCTTTGGGACAAATTCAAATGACGGGTAAATCTAAATGGAATCGATTAGCAACTTTTTCTCCTGACTCAGTACCTCAAGCAACTTTAGAATATATTGCAGACCATGCCGTAGATTGGTGGCTAACCAGCGAAGACTTACCTAATCCTGATAACCGTGTCTCCCTTACAGAAGCAGGAAAAATAAAGGTAGACTTTACTCGCAACAACACGAAAGCTCACCAGGAGTTTCTTGATATGTGGCAGGGATACCTACGCAAAGTTGGTTTTTTCATGTTTATGGTGACGGAAGTACCCTTAAGCGCAGTATGGCATCAGGTAGGTACCTGTAGATTTGGTTCAGACCCTAAAACCAACGTCCTCGATCTCAACTGTCGTACTCATGATGTTGAAAATCTTTATGTCGCTGATGCTAGCTTCTTTCCTAGCATGGGTGCGGTAAATCCTACCCTAACTATCGTGGCAAATGCCTTAAGAGTAAGCGATCATATTAAAGATAGTTTGGGCTAAAAAGCTGTAGTGTGTGTCCTTGTATATAATTCATTTTCTTGAGATGTTGATTTTTAATGGGACACACTTTTTAAATTATTTAATACGTCTAGTGTAGATTTAAGAAAATTTAATCTTGCCGTTGTATTTGAAGTTCATCTTTAAAACCAAGCTTTGGTTAAATACGCTTTAATATAACTTAGGTAGGAAGTTATTTTGCCAGAAGATAGATAAATTATAAATAATAAAAAGTTTTTAACCTTGTGGTTCTACACAACAATAATATCATCGCTAAGTAATACTTATGAATATGCTAAGAAAGCTCAAGATTGGTAAAATTGCTACAGCGTTTTTATTAGGAATATTTTTACTTATAACTACCGCCTGTACCAATAAAGACATAAACAAAGTTTCTGATAAATTAGACTTTACTAATGGTATACGAAAAGTAGGGTTGCTTTATTCCGACTCGAAAAAAGCAAAATCATCGAAAAGTGTTGATGATTTTGTTAGTCCTAAAACGCAGCAAGTAGTATTAGATCCTGCTCAAATTCCTGCTCAGAAACAGCCAATTATTGATCGCAGTGACCCTGATGCCAAACTTTTAGAAAGAATCAGGCAAATGTTTAAAGATGCTAGTAGCTTTTAACTTGATTGCGTGATTTATAGACTGTTAGTAAATATTTATATCCAGTTATTACATCAGGTTTTTGTAAGGGCAACCAACCGTTTGCCTTGACAATTTATATTATTCTAAGCTCAGTTGGTATTGCTATATCAAGATTATTGATAATCGCCTCATTTATTATATATTGAGATAATTTTATGAACAAATCTGCTGTTTCAGCACCAATAAATCCTACACAATCTAACAATGTTATTTCTTCTAAAACCAGAAGACTTTGGCTTCCAAAGCAGGTATTAATAACTCCTGCTGCTGAAGCTGAACCCTGGGGACAACAAATTATTGCCAGAGTAAAAAACTTAGATATTCCCGTTCAAAAGCTGTCGCAAAATAGAATAACCCGATTACGTGGTAAGACTGAAAAAGAGACTTATGCGATCGCCAAAAATACTTTAGCTATAGTCAACGCACCACCCAGTCAACTTAAACTCACACCTATTCCGCCATCGGCTGATTGGCAATTTCATTTGGCACAAGGTTGTCCTGCACACTGTCAGTATTGTTATTTGGCAGGAAGTCTATCAGGAGTACCTGTAGTTAAAGCCTATGGGAATTTACCGCAAATTCTGGCAAATTTGAGCAATTACGAACAAGAAGATAAAGATACAACTTATGAGGTTAGCTGTTATACAGATCCTTTGGGCATAGAACATTTGACTGGTAGTTTAGCTGAATGTATTCGCTATTTTGGTACCAGGAAATCTTCCTATCTACGTTGGGTAACCAAGTTCGATCATGTCGATCAGCTATTGGATTTACCTCATAACGGACATACTCGCTGTCGTGTCAGCGTCAATGCCGATCCTGTTAGTCATTTCATGGAGGGAGGTACGGCTACCGTAGAAGCAAGGCTACAGGGATTACGTAAGCTAGCTTTGAGTGGTTATCCTGTGGGCATTGTCGTTGCGCCAATTATGGCGATCGCAGATTGGCAGCAGCATTATGAGAACTTGTTTGCTAAGATTCGTCAGGCTTTGGATTTTGAATGCGATCTTACTTTTGAATTAATTACTCATCGCTTTACTCCTAAATCAAAAGAAGTTTTGCAGACATGGTATCCCAGTAGCACGCTAGATTTAGAAGAAGGCGATAAGCCTAACGGCATGGCTTCGCGACGCGCTCAAAAGCGCAACAAGTTTGGTGGTGTAAAGTATGTCTACGATCACGACACTATGACAGAACTTAAAGAATTTATTCAAACGCAAATTATTACCAATTTTCCTCAAGGAGAAATCTTGTATTGGACTTAGATCGAGCGTTAGCGTTGTAGATTTTAATTTGTAAGCCTTTTGAAGTCATAGACTATTATACATAGTTAAACTATCGCCAAATTCGGCATAGCCCATAATTACAACTTTAGGTTCAGTTTCGATAACCAGCTCACTATAGCTTGCTTCTGCAAATGTTTTTACAGGGGCTACATTCTGTTGGGCAGAAGCAAACTGAGTTGAACTAAAGACTGTCTGGCTAAAATCACTAAGCGTTTGTTTAAAAACTGGTTTTTGCCAGAGAGTAGGTAATTTTTGATTAAAGGTATTTACCATAATAAATAAAGTTGGTTAGAGATGATTGGAGATAAATCTTGCCTTCATCTAAAAGAATTATGAGGTGCGCAAATTATTCTTAATTTAGACAACCGATTTTTTGAATCTGAATGCAATTATAAATGATTTCTACATAAATTACAAATGTTTTGTAGTTCACGCTAATTAGTAAAAACAAAATAAAAAAGTCAAAAAAGGCTGAAGCATTCCACCATAAATATTTGAGCAACTAAGCAGATGTTCAATATTTTTGCCGTTTTTGAATCTTCGCGTCATCTAGTCGTCGCTGCCGACTCAGCAACTGCGGTGATTCTAGCTGCTGGACTATCGGGCTTGACACCTTGTGGTAGTTCTCAATATTTAGCCTTGTAAAATTGGTCGCCATCTTATTAGAAACTGCGGTGGCAACTTTCCACGAAGTCATCGGCAACTAAACTAAAATAGATAAAGTTTATGACTGAGGTGTGCCAGAGCTTTATCGATGCTGCGTTTCTTTACTAACAACAAGCATCAATCAAAAAGAGAAACTACCTTAATATCAGTTATCCGATACATAGGTTTAGTAGGTTTCTCTGTAGTAATGAACTCTTCTGCACCAACTAATATCAAGTACGGATAAACAGTTGAATTAAACTGGTCTTGTCATCAGCCACCAGTGATAACAAGTTAAGCCCTTGATTAAATCATGTTCTTGTAATAATTTTCGGCACCGAACTACAAGTAGCTCTTCTAGCTCACAAAGCGATCGCGGACTATGATTGGCAATGACTTCGTTTGTCAATGGCCATAGTCTCTCTGCGGGCTGCAATTCGGGGGAGTATGCTGGCAAAAAATAGAGGTCTAATCCTTCGGGTAATTTTAATTGAGCTGAAATATGCCATCCTGCTTGGTCTAGCACTAACAACACTTTCTTATTTCGATTGAGTTGAAATTCACGGGCAAAGTCGGCTAAAACTCGATTGAATAGTTCGGTATTTGTATATGGCAGTATCCACGCCTTATTTTCTCCCGATTCTGGGTGAACAAATCCATATAACCACACCCACTCATACTTAGTCTTAACTTTGGCAATCGGTGGTTCTCCAATTGGTGTCCAGATACGACGTAAAATTGGTTGTAGTCCCAAACGATGTTCATCTTCACACCAGACTTCGATATCTGCTTCTGGATATTGAGCCTGAAGCTAAGACAGTTTTGAACTTAGTTTTTTTTCCAGCTTTGTTGTTCTGCTAAAGAGATTTCATCATGTTCTGGTCTTGGTACTTTGAGGGAATATTCCATTTGCTTAAGATATTCCCATCCCCTCATTCGACTAACTTTCTTCCCTGTTACTTCACTCATCCATTCGGCAACTTTTCGACCATTCCATAAGCCTCCATCGGCAGCAGGATTGGTTAACACCTGATGTAATTGTGCCTGCTCTAGATCATTTAGTAATGCCTCTTTCCCTAGATTTGAAGCTCTCAAGTCTCCTAGTCCCTCTTCTCCTTGCTCATTATACCGATTGATTAACTGATAAATCCAGGTCTGAGTATAGTTAGTTGTTTCGGCTACTTGTTTTATCGTTTTACCTGTCGATAGCAACCAAATTACTTGATAATGACTTTTCTCGATTATCTTACTCGCATTACGATACCTGTTTAATAGTTCTTGTGTACTTAAATGCTGACTTAGGGAAACTTTTTTTGGCATTGCTGCTTCATTTGAATGGATGCGGTCTTATTTTAATTGATTATCCGTACTTGATATAACCCTCTTCTGTCAGTTTCCGAGATTCAAGAGTAGCAGAAACCGGATTTATCGATCAGGAACAGAGAAATAAAATTGATTCATTACGGCAATTAGCTTGTGAAAACCAAGTAATCAAGAACGATTAGGAAAAATCTCTAGCCAAGGAGTAATTATCCAGAATAGAATTAATGATTAAACGAAAGTTGTTTAAAGTAGTCTTCCATCCTTGCTTGTCAGACCATTGCGGATGAAAAGTAAAATCAACAACAGACTCAGAAACCGTGCGGTTCGTTCATGACGAAAGTAGGCAAAAACCTACATAAATCATGGCTTCTAACTAACAAATTAGATGATAACTGATTAGTTGATGAGGGTGAAAACCCCTCCCTTGAAACTCACAAGTGACTCCCAATCTACCCACGATGACCCGACTCGGAATTCGGGAGGTCGAAGCTGGGAATAGGGCGTAACCAGAGCGTATTCACAGCGCACACTGACGCTAACGGGGAGTTCTCACGGTGAAACAGAGCCTAAAAAAGCAACCTAGAGTTAGAAGGATGTGACAACCAAAGATGTAAATCTTAATCCTATCTTACCTGAGCTACGTATCCCGCCAAGTTATGGATTCGACATTGGCAAAGAGTATGGGATTCAGGTGGTTGAAATGGCTACGCCTAAAAGAACAATCAATCAACAGATCGGAGGTCTGTAAATAGGTTGTATTTACGGTAGACCAGACGAGAGGATTAATTCCTTTGATTCGGGTAGGACAGACCGTAACTGGTCTGAGGAACTTAGAACACACAAATTGGAGGAAAGCATAATTGGACACACTAATCAGATTAGTAGTGAATCTTGGGAATTTTTACCCTGGAAGAAATTTCAGGTGAATCTTCTCCGCCTACAAAAACGAGTGTATAAAGCGGTTCGAGCAGGAGATAAAGCAAAAGCAAGGTCACTGCAAAAACTGATTCTACGTTCTCAAGCAGCAAGATTCTTGGCAATACGTCAAGTAACTGAGCTAAATAACGGCAAAAAAACGGCGGGAATCGACGGAAAACTAGCCCTTACATTTAAGGAAAGGTTTGAACTCGAAGAAAAACTGAGGTTAGAAGCTAATGGATGGAAACACAAAGGGTTGCGCGAAATTCCCATTCCCAAAAAGGATGGAACAAAACGCATTCTAAAAGTCCCGACAATTAGTGACAGAGCTTGGCAATGCCTCGCAAAGTACGCCCTAGAAGCATCCCACGAAGCAACATTTCATGCCAGAAGTTATGGGTTTAGAACAGGACGCTCGACGCACGATGCTCAGAAAGTTCTGTTCCATAACTTGAATTCTCAAAGCAATGGTATACAGAAACGAGTCATCGAACTGGATATCAAGAAATGCTTCGACAGAATAAGTCACTCCTCAATAATGGAAAACCTAATCGCCCCATCAGGGCTGAAGCTTGGTATCTTCAGATGTCTCAAAGCAGGAACAAATGTAGGATTTCCAGAACAAGGAACACCACAAGGTGGCGTGGCAAGCCCACTTTTAGCTAACATCGCCCTCAATGGGATAGAAAATATTCATACCTCTGTTCGGTACGCCGATGATATGGTATTTATCCTCAAACCCAAAGATAACGCGAACAAAATACTTGAGAAAGTTAAAAAATTTTTAGCTGCACGAGGGATGGAAATCAGCGAACATAAGACCAAGCTAACAGCAATGACAGATGGGTTTGATTTCCTGGGTTGGAACTTCCGAGTCCAGAAAAACGGAAAGTTTAGAAGTCGTCCCTCAGTGGATAATTTTAAAACCTTCCGTAAGAAAGTAAAAACCATCATCAACTGCTCGAATTATGGAGCAACGACAAAAGCTGACAAATTAGCCCCCGTTGTTAGAGGATGGAAAAAGTACCACCGCTACTGCAAAATGGATGGGGCTAGAAATAACCTCAATTTCATTCGCAAAAGAGCGTTCAAGGTATTTAATAAGGAGACAAAACAAAATCGCTATACCAGTAAGAAATTACTAAAACAAGCGTTTCCATCAGTCCACTACTCCGAAAATAGATTCGTCAATGTCAAAGGGGAAAAATCACCCTACGACAACGACCTTATATACTGGAGCAAGCGTAACAGCAAGCTCTATAGCGGAGAAACCTTTAAAGCCCTTAAAAGGCAACACCATTCATGTGCAACCTGTAAATTAAAACTCACAGGAAATGAAAAAGTACATCTACACCATGTCGATGGAAATCATAACAACTGGAGTCATGACAATCTTGTAGCAGTACACGAATCTTGTCATGATTATATTCACATGAGCAAAAGCAGAAGCTAAAAGTTTCGGGAGCTGTATGAAGCGAAAGCTTCACGTACAGATCTAAAAGAGAGAGGCGAGATATAATAATCTCCCTCGACTCTACCTACAGGCTGAAGTTGAAAGCTGGCGTAACCAGAGCAAAATGGGGACTGTTTTCTACCTTGGATAAGCTACATTTATTCCTTGATCGCATTCTTAAATAGCTAACAGTAGATACTTTTTTATTCTTGAGGTTCTGTCTATAGCATTTCTCAGTTTACTGAAGTACATCTAACTTCTGCCTAGCTGCGGCGAACAAGCCTTGCTGCCTTCTGCCTTTTGCCTTAAAACGATTTACTTTGTACCTGACTAATTTGAGAACCGCTATATCACCAACATTTATTGATTTGGTATCAGTTCGGGTTAATTAATTTAACGGTTTTATTTCACCGATATATGCAATACCAATAATACTCAGTTTCCATTTTTGGGGATCTTTTTTAGTCGGAACAGTTTTATTAAAATCTAACTCAAAATCATGGGGATATTCTGGACATAAACAGATAGATACGATCGCAAAGTCCTGAGATGCTAAAAATCGGCGTAAAGATAAAGTAATTAAATTAATAACGTTTTGAGGTTTAATGTTATTGACCCAAGAAGAATAAGAGCTAGTAACAATACGTTGTTTATCAAATTCGATAGTAATAAAACCATCATTGAGATCGGATTTAATAAAAATGGCCATTAGTTTCCCTTTTAAAAGAAACTTTAATGAATTACCCTGATAAATAGTAAGATTTTTCTCCCTAAAAACTGTGTTTTGGTAAACTGATATTTTAGGAGGCTTTGAAAAGTATTTGCCATTGGCAAAATTATCAAGAAAAGCCAACTGCTCAAAATTATCATGATAAATAGGAGGAATTTGCAACTGCTCGGCTTGTTTTCTTTTGCTTTTATTTATTAGAGTAGTAAACGCTCCAAGCCTTTGTAGCTCTTCTACAATTGTCTGAGCAACAATTTGTACTCCTTGAGGTCTAGTATAGTGAGCATGATCTTTATCGTTATACAAAGATTTAACGTACTCTAAATTATGAGTATTGCTTAATATTTTAGTAATATCAATTGTTGGCAAACCGTAATGATCGCCTATTTTTTGATAAAGCTCTGATAAATGACAATGACTATTATAAAAATTATCCAAATTAATTCCGAAAATAAGGATGACTATTAAGCAGTTAGGATTTGATTTGTTTACCTTTCTAATGAATCCCTCTAAAGCTTTTCCTACCAATTCTAAAGAATACTGGTCTATTTCAATGGCATGGCGATCGTTTACACAACATTCAAAGAAGATAATATCGCTATTAGCACTTATGTTGTATCTGTATTCTTGAATAATGCCAAAAATGTTAGGTACACCACCTAAAGAATAATATTTTAGTAATGTTTCTAAAGATATTTTATTCCCAATGTAAGTATTTAGATATTTAGCATAACCTTTTCTCATTACTGAATTAGAACCGCCAACAATAGAAATATTTATCTTAGGCTTTTTTATACCTAGTACTTTTTTGATAAACATTTAAGTTTTAATAATAAAAATGATCAACTAATTATAGATAAAGATAATCTTATTGTCATGTCTAGTATAGTTATCGTTATCTTGTTTAGAATGAATCTAATTTTTGCTTATGCCTACTTTCGTCAAAATAGAAAAGGGAATAGTCAACAAAATTGCTTTTGATCGATATGTTCCTGCACACAAAAAATACGTACGCCAACTTATTACCCAAGGACACAAAGCGAGAACAGGCTATTGGCAAGGATTAGGAGGAGGAATGCTGATTTTTGAAGCTAGTTCTCTCCAAGAAGCACAAACTATAGTCGCTCAAGATCCCTTGATTGCTAACAATTGCGTAGATTTTGAGCTTCATGAATGGTGCATAGTAGTTGAATAACTCGTTGTGTACAGTAATTTGAGCTTGTTTAAACTTTATTCTTTGTTGTTAAAGGCATAAAAATTGAAAACTGCCATAAATAAAGTAAAAGTTACAAGCATCCTGCATTAACTCAAAAAATAGACTATTTTGAACGAAATCTGCTGCATAACAGTTAAATTATCTCAAAAGTCTGTTGACTTGAATCTATAAGGCGTTAATCGATTTGACCATAATCTCTAATACTCTTAATTAGTGCTAAACCTTCAAATACGATAGACTTTCAAATACTGATAACAAATTTATTTTGTATACAATAGAGGAGATAATAGTTTGAATACTCAGTCATCAAATAGTTGGCAGCCTTTGCTGGGTGGTATCGTTGCTGCTTTAGTAGCTTTGCTTGCTTTCAATTCATTTGTCATTCTCAATCCAGGTCAGGCTGGAGTTTTAAGTGTTTTAGGCAAGGCTCAAGATGGCGTATTGCTTGAAGGACTCCATTTTCGTCCACCGTTAGTATCTAATGTAGATATTTACGATTTAACGGTACAAAAATTTGAAGTACCTGCCGAAAGCTCTACTAAAGATTTACAAGATCTTAGAGCTAGCTTTGCAATCAACTTCCGTCTCGATCCGATTCAAGTAGTAGAAATTAGAAGAAAACAGGGAACATTGCAAAATATTGTCTCAAAAATTATTGCTCCTCAAACCCAAGAATCATTTAAAATTGCAGCAGCCAGAAGAACGGTTGAAGAGGCAATTACTAAGAGGAATGAGCTTAAAGAAGACTTTGATAATGCTCTTGGCGAACGTTTGGACAAATACGGCATTATTATCTTAGATACAAGCGTGGTCGATCTTAGTTTTTCTCCTGAATTTGCTAGAGCAGTCGAAGAAAAGCAAATTGCCGAACAAAAATCCCAAAGAGCAGTATATGTAGCTAGAGAAGCAGAGCAAGAGGCTCAGGCTGATATAAATCGGGCAAAGGGTAAAGCCGAGGCTCAAAGACTGCTAGCAGAAACGCTTAAAGCTCAGGGTGGAGAACTAGTATTGAAAAAAGAAGCGATCGAAGCTTGGCGAGAAGGTGGAGCGCAGATGCCCAGAGTATTAGTTACCAGTGGTGATTCTCAAGGCGGTATTCCCTTCTTATTTAATTTAGGCGATCCGCAGTAGCTTTTGAAGGGATAAAGGATGAGGGATAAGGAATAAAAGATTTCCTTTATCCCTCTTATTTTCTAACTATTCCCAACCTAATAAGCTAGCTAACAAGGCTTTTTGGGCGTGCATTCTATTTTCTGCCTGATCCCATACACGCGATCGCTCACTCTCGATCGCCTCAGTAGTAATTTCTTCTCCTCGATGGGCAGGTAAGCAATGGAGGATAATAGCCTGGGCATCGGCATGATTAATAAGCTGTTGGTTTACCTGATAGGGTTGAAAAACAGGAATCCTTTGATCGGCGGAGTCTTCTTGTCCCATACTTGCCCAAACGTCTGTATAAACTACCTGCGCTCCTTCTACGGCAGCAATGGGGTCTTGAGTAACTACAATCTCAGACTTACC
Source organism: Waterburya sp. (assembly GCA_965218645.1). GTDB lineage: Bacteria > Cyanobacteriota > Cyanobacteriia > Cyanobacteriales > Xenococcaceae > Waterburya. The sequence continues at coordinate 1,458,623 of OZ244627.1, forward strand.
CGCAGCAATTTTTTGAGCGCGCTGCACAATGTCGGGGTCTGGTTCATAACCTAGGGGAGCAGCAACTCTGATATTTAGACCAGTCAAAGCACCTCCTAACAGCAGAGAGTTAGCCATATTATTCCCATCTCCTAAATAAGTTAGGGTTTTGCCCACTAATGAGCCAAAGCACTCTTGTACCGTTAGTAAATCAGCCAAAATCTGACAGGGATGCTCTAAATCAGTTAAAGCATTAATAATCGGAATTTGAGCATAATTAGCAAAGGTTTGGAGATCTGCTTGAGCAAAGGTGCGTATAGCCAGGATATCAAGGTAGCGGTCTAATACCCTAGCAGTATCTTCAATTGGTTCACCACGACCAACCTGAGTCAAGCTAGGATTAAGATCGATTACCTGTCCCCCTAGCTGATACATTGCCACGCTAAAAGATACTCTGGTACGAGTTGAGGCTTTATAAAATAGTAAACCTAAAACTTTATTGCATTGAATAACTAGTTCTTGATTTTTTAGTTTACGAGCTAATTCTAATAAACTCAGAGTTTCTTCGGCGTTTAAATCGGCAGTGCCAAGCAGATCTCTTCCTTTAAGCTTTTTCATATTGCCAAAATTTGATGGTGAGTAAGAAAGTGTAAGATTTAAGCTGAGATGAGAAGAGTTAATTCTAAAATTAAACCTGAACTTAATCAACTACATTCTTTTGGTTTAAGTTATCGATCGGGCTTTAGAGAAGTAAGAAGTCAAGAAATTTTTCCTGCTTGAAATAGACGGCCAATAATTTCTTCAATCGGTGGATCGTTGACGTTTAAATCTTGTATTTGCAATTGAGCCAAAATCCGAGAAATAGTGGAGGTTAGTTTTTCTCTAGGGATTAAAAATTTAACTTCTTGTCCTTGAATAGATTCAATCTCCCCAAACTCTTTTAATTCTGCCTCCGAGACTGGCTGTGCTAATACCACTTTTACCTGACGATAGGGAGCAAAGCGGTCAAGTAAACCATCAAGTAAGCCGTCATAGATTAATTGTCCCTGATGAATTAACAAAACGCGATCGCACAATGCCGTAATATCTGCCATGTAGTGACTAGTCAGCAAAATTGTTGCCCCATAGCGTTGATTATATTCTTGCAGAAATTTTCTGACTGCTGCTTGAGCATTAACGTCTAAACCCAAAGTCGGCTCATCGAGAAACAATACCTGAGGGTGATGTAGCAAAGCAGCTAATAACTCAGCCTTCATTCTTTCTCCTAAAGAAAGCTTTCGCACTGGCTGATTAAGCTTATCGGTAACGTCCAACATAGTTGCCAGTTCGCCCAGACGCTGTTTAAAAATCTGGTCGGGAATATTGTAAACAGCAGCATTGATGCGTAAAGAATCAAGAGCAGGTAAATCCCAAAGTAATTGCTGCTTTTGCCCCATCACTAGGCTAGTTTTATGTAAAAATTCAGGCTGACGGCGAAAAGGAATATGATCTGCTACTATTACTTCACCTTCAGAGGGATGGATCAAACCCGTTAGCATCTTTAAAGTGGTGGTTTTGCCTGCACCATTAGCACCCAAAAATCCGACTACTTCCCCTGGCTGAATCTGGAAAGATACATTTTGTACGGCTTTGATTTGGCGATAGGTACGGCGAAAAAAGTGGGTTAAAGTTCCCTTGAGTCCTGGCTTTTTGATCGCTACAGGGTAAATTTTACTGAGGTTTTGGACAGCAATAATAGACACGGTTTAAGTGATGAGGGGCGAAGAATAAAGAGTATAGCTAATTTGCTATCTCTCTATCTACATTAGACTAACTTTCAAGGATGTCTAATGTAGATACCGTTTCACATCAGGAAATTACTAATTATAGTCATTTCAAATAGAAACCATACGAAAAAAGAAAAATTTTGTAAGTACCTCAAATTCTTCTGACCTCTGACTAGCCAATCATGAGGAAATTAATTGGAATGACTATAAAATTTAAATTATCTCGTAAGGATGCAACGCCACAAATTTAATCTATTGTTTGCACAGATAAATTTTCCTGTAGTTGAATCAATTCATCTCTATGGGCAATGACGCTAACTAAATTAGGACTATCAGTTTTAGACACAACCTGAAGTAGTATTTGTTCCCAACGTCCTGCTTTACGCCAATAAAAAGCACCTGCTGCGGGAGAGAGTAAAAGCAAAAGCCAAAATACACCTCTGACATTAGGAAACAAAAGAAACAAAATTAAAGCCAAGCAAGAAAAGCCAACCAAAGCTAAAAAGGTGAGCAATATAGCCAGAAATAGACTAGGCTGCACAAAGCCTTTAAAAGTAATCTGTTTGCTTTCTGGATCGACAGCAATCATTTGATAGGCTCGTGTTTCAAAATACTCCTGCAACTCTTTAATTAAAATATCCTCTGATTCATCAGGAACAAGTTGAATTTGTTTGGTACGGTCTTTAACTGAAGCACGAATAAAGAAGAACAACCCAATCATCATCAATAGGGTTAAAAGAAAAGTTGAGGAAATAATTGGCAGATTCACGCTGATTAAATTTGGTTGGATTATCAAGATTAAGTCTACAAAGAATATAGTCTATTTCCTATTAGCATAATAATGACTGTAATAGTTATAAGAACTAGAGCGATTTACCTGATTAGCTATGACTCCTAAAATATTGACAACCTTGGACATTCTAATATTGTCAATATTTTGCTTTAATAAAAAGCGATCTGTTTTACCAATTTTCACTACTAGTACAACTCCATCAGTATGGCTTGAGAGAATTCGACCATCGGCAAACTCTAATATGGGTGGAGTATCATAAATAATTAAATCGTATTGCTTACTTGCTTTTAGATGCTCCATTAAAGCATACATTTTTTGAGAAGAAAGTAGACGGGTAGGATCGGGCGGAATATCTCCTGCGGGAATGACAGATAAATTCTCCCACTGAGGAACTTCAATAATTGCTGATTCTATATCTAAACCAGTAGCCAAAACGTTACTCAAACCATCTTTATTTTTGACACCAATCCAATGATGAACTTGAGGACGACGCAAATCAGCATCAATTATCAGTACCTTTTGTCCCATTACTGCTGCGGCCTGAGCCAAATGACAAGAGACAGTTGACTTTCCTTCAGATGGAATAGATGAACTGATCGCGAATGTGCGAATTGAAGTATCAGAACCCAAAAGCTTGATATTAGTATTGAGAGAGCGAAATGATTCTAGAAAAGGAGTAGCACCATACCATTTTTGATCACTATTTATAGTTGACGCTGGCGTTAATTGACTGATGTTGAATGGTGTATTTCCTATGTGTAGTTGAGGTAGGCTAAATTTATTTTTTTTAGGCGTTGTTTCTAGTTCATCTAAAGGCTTTAAATCTTTTTCAATGGGGATTTGACCCAGCAGAGGTAAATTAATGCTCTCTTTTAATTCTTCTGCCGAATGGAAAACAGGGTCAAGGCGTTCAGCTAGTAATGCTGCACCAATACCCAAAAGAACGCCAGAAAACAGACCTAAAATAAGATTACGAGGAGGGTTAGGGGAGATAGGCTTTTTTAACAAAGCCGGCTGAGAAATTGTTTGCCAGGGCAAGGCTTGTTGCGCTCCCTGTAGCTGCAATTCTTCTTGAGCAGTTAAGAAACGAGTTAGGCTTTGCGTTGCTACTCTTAACTGTCGCATCAAATCTGCATATTGGCGAGCAATTACAGGCATTTGCTTAGTATATTTGTTAATTTTCGCCAATCCTCCCTTAAGAGCCTGTTCGCGAATTTTTAATATTTCTAGCTCGTTGGCTGCCTGAACATATTGCTGATTTAGTTCCAAACGTAAAGAGCTTGGAGAGGTATTATTTGGCTTATTTTCTACGGAGTTAGATAAATTGTTTCCTAATACTCCGCCAGCTTCTTTTTGAAGTAGATTAGTTAAATTTGCTCTTTTCTCTTCTAAAGCTTGAACGGTTGGATTTTCGGCTGAAAAGCGAGTAGATTCTGTAGCTAACTGTACTTCTACCTTTTGTAGTTCGTCCAGCAAGTTTTGATAGCGTGGGGATTCACTTAAATAGCTAGCTGCTAATGCCTGTTGTGGTTTCAATCCTAATTGCTTTTGCAGCAGAGTATATAAAGATTTTGTTTCTTTAGTTTTAGCTTGAGTGTCAAATAGCTTTTGCTCAAAGTCAACTTGTTGCCCTGCCAGTATTTTTGCCTGTTGTTCTGGGTCGAGCAAATTATGAACTTGACGAAATCTTTGTACTTCACCCTGCAAGCGATCGACTCGTCCTCTCACTTCGGGTAGTTGCTGTTCAACGAAGTCTATTCCTTGCTGTACTTTGGCTCTTTTTTCTTCTAAAGAGTATTTTAGATACGCCTGGGCTAAATTATCTAGGACGAATTGAATTTTTTGGGGGTCAGGATCGACGTAAGAAACCTCTAAAATTTTTGTTTCGTCTAAGCGATCAATTTTGAGGGGAGATTTTTTGAGTTTGATTAATTGCTCGTATTCAATTTCGGGATATTTACTGGCGAGACTTGTGATGATCGGTTTTAAAACACGAGGGCTACGTAGTACTTCTATTTGAGAATCGTAATCTAAACCACCAAGATTTTGTTGCAAGATAGATAAGGGGTTTTCACCAAAAGGACTATCTTGCTCCTCGGAAACAGGTTCAACTAAAAGCTGAAAACTGCCTTCATATTTTGGTTTTTGAGTAAATGTTAGTATTACCACAGTGGTGGTGACACCAAGAGTTACAGCAGCAATGAGGCGCAAGCGATGTTTGATTATGCTCGCCAGATGACGCAGATCGATACTATCTCCATCGGCTTTTTTTTCTGGTTGATTAACAATAGGTAAGGAATAAACATAGTTATTATTTCCATTTCCATTTTCATTGTTAATTCCCTTGCCGTTTCCATTTCTTGAGGGGAGATAAGTAGAATAATCTGAACTTCTATCGGGCATTATTTTATCAATCCTCACAACACGGATTATTTTTTATAAGCAGTCCTGATAGTAGTCCATTACTAATGCACGCCAAAGCAATAGACTACTGTTATTTGTGTTTGAGGCTTAGAAGATGAGATTTAGTATGCCACCAAATGCACCAAGTGGGCCAAGGAACTTACCTACACTATCAGAAGCTTTTGTTGAACCAGAGCGACCAACAATAACCACATCATTTTCATTGAGAACAGGGTTTGTCTCTTCATTAACTTCCGAGCCTAAGTCAACCTCGATTTGGCGTTTATCTACCGTGCCATCGGGCTTTAGACTAACTAGCTGTACTTTATTGCTATTAGCACGGGTGGCATCAAAGCCACCAGCAGCTAAAATAGCTTGGTTAAGAGGAGTATTAGGTTCTACTGTCACTGGTCCAGGAGTAACAACTTCGCCAACAACATTAACTGTAATCGGTTGATTAAAACTACCTGAAGCAGTTGTCCGCCTATCTTCTTCGGTTAAATTATTTGCTTTAGCAATAACAATCTTGTCTCCATCTTGGAGAATAAGATCTTGGTTAGTATCTCCAGATTGAATTAAATCCCACAAATTTACATCAATAACTTTTTCTGAACCATCCCAAGCCGTGCGTTTGACTTTTATATGTCTAACGTCTGCTAAAGGCTTAATCCCCTTAGCAGCACCTATGGCTTGAGTAAGTCTGGGAGGACTGGACTCTTGTTTGCCTTCATTTGCCCTACCGCCGTTATTATTTGCCAATTGCTCTGGCTGAATAAAGTGAGAACCAGGACGATTAACTTCTCCAACTACTCCTACTTGGATCGGCTTATCTGTTTGTAGACCATAGCTGGCGGTGGCTAGTTTGTTTAACTCAGCGGTATTAATTTGGTCAGTAGTAGGTACAAAAATAGTGTCTCCATCTCTTAAGGAAATATCTTGTTTGATTTGACCCTTTGTCAGCAAATCCCATAGGTTAGAGTTATAGACAATCTCTTTGCCATTCGTGTCTCGTGTAACTCTAACATTGCGTACATCAGCAATAGTATTTATACCACCAGCCTGCTCCAATAAATCAGTAACAGTAGGAAACTGAGGATTCTCAGCAGTGATAGCGACTTGATAAGAACCAGGGTTATCTACTTCTCCAGAAACGCCAATTTTCAGAGGACGAGGAGCAACTAAACCGACGGTAATAATAGGTCTTTTGAGGTAAGTAGAATATTTTTTAGAAACTTTTTCCGAAGTCTCTTTTAAAGTCAATCCCCGAACATCGACTCGTCCAACTAAAGGAAGACTAATTGTACCATCAACTAATACGGGATATTCTCCGCTATATTCGTCTACTTGAAAAATGTCTAGTTTAATTTGATCTCCAGCACCAAGAGTATAATCAGTTTCATCTGTAGCAAAATTGATGTTTTCTGCCGGAATAGGAGGAACATTACTACCAGGAATCGACGGAGGAACAGTTTGACCTTCTAAAGGAGGTAAATCTCGATAATTAATTGGTTGGTTCGGAGTTTTTGATTCTCCTGAACCTGCATCCTGCAACTTTATGGTGTTGTCTTGAGCGATCGCTGGCGCGGCTGCCAATGCCAAACCAAAAGCTAAGAGAATTGCACTATGTTTATTAACTCGTTCTAAAATTAATTGATACGAAACAGATTTAGTTTTCATAAATAATATCACAATGAAAAAAGATTGATTATTGCGACTAGACTATCATTATTATCTCTTGAAGTTAAAATGTCGAAAAAAAGAAAACAGAAGTTCCCTTATTTAATTGGTTCAAAGTGGACAGCTAAACAAAAAACTTGGGGATGGAGACATTTTCAAGTAATTAACCGCAAAAACCATGGTAAGTGGATATTTGCCGAAATGGTAGCATCTTGTGATTCCCAAACTCGTTTTTGGTTAAATGCCTCCCAACTCAAGGATGATTCTCTCTGGCTATCTGGATGGAAAACTCTTCAAGAGACTGAACAGCTAGAGAACAACAACGATATTAATCATTTTAGCTATTAATTTTATTTATTTGTTTAAAGCTTGAATCAAGTTTTTATCAACAATCTAAATAAAAGGCTTGGGAAAACAATAGCATTATCTTTGGTAATTGTTTCTTAATTTCTTGATAAAGTTATCGACAATAAATGAAGAAGAGATAAACTTTTTAAAACTAGCACTATTTAGATATATAAACTGATATTAGATAATCTTGCTCAGAGATTACTTTGCCACGTCTGATATAAACGGACGAAGCCTGCTCTGACCGTTGGTCAAAATAATTAGTTTTCAGCCATCAGCTATATTGTCCGATGTGGATGTAATTAGCTTTGACTGAATAATTGATAAGTGTTCAGTAATAACTGATAATTGATAACAGCTTAGTTAATAACTCATAAATGATTCAAGCACTCAGAGGAACAAGAGATATTCTGCCAGAGGAAGTCGGTTACTGGCAGTTAATTGAAGTCACGGTCAAAGAAATACTAGGTCGAGCGATGTACCAAGAGATTCGGGCGCCAATTTTTGAGCAAACTACGTTATTCGAGCGGGGGATTGGGGAAGCTACAGACGTGGTAGGCAAAGAAATGTATACCTTTAAAGATAGGGGCGATCGCTCTTTAACACTGCGTCCAGAAGGTACAGCAGGAGTAGTACGAGCTTATATTAGTAATAAGCTTTATGCTCAAGGAGGAGTCCAGCGTCTTTGGTATACTGGAGCAATGTTTCGTTATGAACGTCCTCAAGCGGGTCGTCAGCGTCAGTTTCATCAGGTTGGTTTAGAGTTACTCGGTAGTGATGCTCCCCGTGCAGATGTGGAGGTGATTGCCTTAGCGACTGATATTTTGCAAACTTTGGGTTTAAAAAATTTAGAACTAGATATAAACTCGGTTGGCAACCGTAGCGATCGCGCCAACTATCGAGAGGCATTAGTTAGTTATCTTGAACCTTACAAGGATGATTTGGATCGAGATTCTCAAGACCGTTTAACTCGCAATCCCCTAAGAATATTAGATAGCAAAGATCCTCAAACCCAAAAAATTGCTCAAAACGCACCCAAAATTACCGAACATCTTAGTGCTGCATCAAAAAAACACTTTGATACTGTGCTGCAATTATTGACTGATTTGAATATCAAATACCAAGTAAATCACTGCTTGGTTAGGGGTTTGGATTACTATACCCACACGGCTTTTGAAATCAAGTCTGATGATTTGGGCGCACAGGCAACTGTATGTGGTGGTGGACGCTATGATGGCTTAGTTGAAGAATTAGGCGGTCCCCAGACTCAAGCTGTAGGTTGGGCGATCGGCATGGAAAGACTGGTGTTGTTGCTGCAAAAACTGCGGTCTAACCCCGTAAATAATCCCGATTTATATGTTGTTTCTCGTGGAGAAGTTGCCGGAGCTCAAAGTCTGATTCTGGCGCAGAAATTACGTAGTGCTGGCTTGGGTGTCGAGCTAGACCTCAGCGGCAGTGCCTTTGGGAAACAGTTTAAACGAGCAGATCGCAGTGGCGCAGTTGCTTGCCTAATTCTAGGAGACGCTGAGGCGGAAAACCAAACAGTAAACTTAAAATGGTTAGCATCGGGAGAACAACAGGCGATCGCTCAAGCTGATTTATTAGCAATAAGCGGGAAATTAAAGTTTAAAGAGGCTTTGCGATCAAAAGCCTCTTTGAGCGACTTGTTGAAAACTAAAATCGCCACGCTAAAAGATTAAATATTATCTATAGGACTTTCGATTCCTGTTCCCCCAGACTTGGGGGCTAAGGGGCAAAGTTGATTCTACTGCGTAAGTTCTAATTTACTAATCTTCCGCAAAAATATAACGACGTAAATCGCTAGGATTAGGTTCAGGACTGCTTTCAGCCAATTTAACCGCCTCATTTACTGTTGCCGATATCTTATGGTTAATTTCCTTAAGCTCGTCTGCGGTAGCCAAATTTTGTTCAATCATATATGTCGCGAATTTCTTAATCGGATCTCGTTGACCCCAGAATTCTTTTTCGGCAGGATCTCGCATCTCATCTGGATCGGCTAGAGAATGACCTCTAAAACGATAGGTCAAGGCTTCGATCAGGGTAGGTCCCTCTCCAGCACGAGCGCGGGCAACAGCTTCTTTTGCCAAGGTGTTAACTGCCAACACGTCCATACCATCAACTTCATAACCTGCCATGTTAAACACGCTGGCTTTTTTGTAAATTTCGGGTTGAGAAGTAGCTCGGTCGTGAGCCATGCCAATTGCCCACTTATTATTTTCAACTACGTATATAATTGGAAGCTTCCAGAGGGCTGCCATGTTCAAACACTCAAAAAATTGACCATTATTACTTGCTCCATCCCCAAAAAAGCAAACCGTAACACTATCTGAACTATCGTCGCCCATTGCTTCACGGCGATATTTACTTTGAAAAGCTGCACCAGTAGCTACAGGAATTCCTTCGGCTACAAAAGCGTAACCTCCCAAGAGTCCATGTTCAGCAGAAAACATATGCATTGAACCACCTCGACCCTTACTACATCCAGTTTCTTTGCCAAAAAGCTCTGCCATTACTTCTTTGGCAGGAACACCTGCACTCAAAGCATGAACATGATCGCGATAAGTACTGCAAACGTAGTCTCCCTTGGCGCGCAAAGCCTTAACTATGCCAGAAGAAACTGCTTCTTGACCATTATAGAGATGGACAAAACCAAACATTTTGCCTCGATAATACATCTCAGCACACTTGTCTTCAAATAAGCGTCCCAAAACCATATCTTCATATAGAATCAGTCCTTCTTCTTTGGTAATTTTGACAGCAGCAGTATCAAATTTAGGTAAGGTTCTTTCGGCACACATAGAGTAGTTTTTAAAATAAAGGCGCAGATTTATATTGAATCACAAAACTCAAGCCGATGAAAGAGAAAACTACCAACTTAGATAGCCAAAAATAAATCTAGAGTAAAAGTAGCTAAAATACATAAATTAAGATTATTTTTGCAGAGAAAATTTTTATCGCCAGCTATCGTCAAGGATAGTTAAAGAGAATCAAGTTATAGTGCTTGAGAATCTGGCATTAAGAAGCATTTGCGAAGGTTGCTAGACACGGCTGGGCAAGTACTACGCATTGCCATGCAACAAAGCGTTTAATTGATAATTAAGGAGATATTTTATGGGAAGTGGTTATGCTGATTATAAAGATCGTTTTTTTGGGGCAGCTGTCTATCTTTTTGCTCTATACGATGCCGTAGTTTTGGGGGTTGCTTTATTGACTATTCCTGCCCTACGTCCACTATTTCAACTGATACAAATACTCTTACTTCCTATTTCTTGGCTTTATGGATTGATTCCCCTGGGGTTGGGTAGTTTAATTGTCTTTTTTGTTTTGTACTTAGCGGTAGTCCAAAATAATAATATTTCCTTTTTTATTCGTTTTAGTGCCATGCAGTCAATTTTGCTAGGTATTGCTCTATCTTTAATTCAAATTATCTTGCAGACTATACCAGCATTAGTTTTGGTTGGTAGCGTAATTTCTCTAGTGGCAATTGGCGTTTGTTTTTATTGTATGGTGCAGTGCCTCTTGGGTCGTCGTCCTGAAATTCCTTCTTTCTCTCATTTTGTCTATAATTTCATCTCCAGATAAAAACAGACTTAAAATTTTGATATTTTATGATTAATTTTAGGCTGCTACAACCTGATTGGAAATACAGCCAATACCTTCGATTTCTATTCTGACTGTATCTCCTGGGTTCATTGAGCCAATTCCCTCAGGTGTGCCTGTCAAAATAACGTCTCCTGGGGTTAGAGTCATCACCTGAGAAATATAAGCTACAAGCACATCAGGGTTGAATACCATATTAGTAATAGAAGCAGATTGGTGGGGTTTATCTCCATTGTTAAGGAAAGTCTGTATTTTTGCTTCGACGCTCAATTCTCGGACAATCCAGGGTCCTAGAGGGCAAAAAGTGTCAAATCCCTTGGCTCTTGTCCACTGTCCGTCTTTTTTCTGTAGATCTCTAGCTGTAACGTCGTTGGCAATAGTATAACCCCAAATGCTTTTGGCTGCTTGCTTTGGGGTGGCATGACTACAGCGATCGCCAATCACTAAAGCTAACTCCCCTTCGTAATCAACCCGTTGAGACTGAGGGGGATAATGGATATTTTGACCATCGGCAATTATAGTTGTCGAAGGCTTAAGAAACAACAATGGTTCTTTTGGTACGGTCGTACCCATTTCGGCTGCGTGTTGGATGTAATTTTTGCCTACTGCCACAATTTTTGAGGGTACACAAGGAGCAAGTAATTCATAGGTGTCTACATCTTGTTCAAGATCCGTTGCTTGCCCTCCCAACCAAGGGGGAGCATCGTATATAGATACGCTTCGATTGGGCTGTAACAAACCATAGTAAATCTGGTCACGATTAGTTTTAATGCGAACATAGCGTTGTGCCATAACAAAACCAAGTTAAAAATTAATCATATAAAATTCACTATCTAACTCAAAAATAGTGCTGTTTTAAGCTAGATCAATTTTAAGTTAATTTGTCCATGGAAAATCAAAGTACTGGTAATTAATCATCAAGTAATAGTAAGATTGTAATTCCTTGCTTTTGTGATGGCTAAAAAGCGCAAACCGCGCTTGAATCGAGTCAATTCCCAAAAGCCATACTGTCCATAAGGAGAACAATTAAAATGAGCAACACTTATGAAATGATGTACATTCTTCGTCCTGATTTGTCAGAAGATCAGGTGGGAGAAGCAGTAAGTAAATATCAGACTTTTCTCAATGAAAACGGTGCTGAAAACCTTGAGGTTCAAATCAAGGGCAAAAGAAGACTTGCTTATACTGTAGGTAAGTATTTAGACGGTATTTATGTACAGATGAATTATCAAGCTGATGGAACGCAGATAGCACCCTTAGAAAGGATGATGCGCTTGAGTGAAGACACTATTCGCTATCTTACCCTCAAGCCCAAAAAACGTGCTATTATTGCTGCCCAAAATGCCGCAGCCGAACCTGTATCAGTATCAGAAGTACCCCAATCGTAAATAACACAGAAAACTGAGAATTTAGTTTCTAATTTCTAGAACCTGTAGGCGATCGCCTACTTTGATAATTCCCTCATTTTGGGGAATCATATTAACACCAAACATTACCCCTTGTTCACTTAACTGTCTAAAAGTTCCCAGTGTATTAAGGGGTTCTTTTAATTGATTTTTGTCTCCACTTGTTTGGTCAATGGTAGTCATAATACAGCGACTACAGGGTTTGGCTACTGTAAATTTAATCTCGCCAATTTGAATCACGCTCCAAATATCTTCAATAAAAGGCTCTATAGTCTCTATTACTATATTTGGGCGAAAACGATCCATGGGAATAGCCTGTTTTTGTTGCTGATGAATTTCAATAATTCTTTGGTTCAACTCCACTAAAGAAGCTGTTGCCGTCAGCATTATGGGATAATTATCAGCAAAGCTGAGAGGGTTGTCGCGATCGCTAGAATATTTTTTATCTAGTAGGCGAGTCTGTTCGCCAGACTGCCTAACCAAACGGCAGACTTTGCCAAGCTCTAGATTTAATAATTGATGAAACCATTGAGCTACCTCATTTCCCTGATCGATTGCTAAAATGCGATCGCGCCAAATTTCTACTTCTATGGTTGTTCCTGTCAGAGTGGGGGTAAAAATCAAAGGAGGCAAAGTTTCGTCTGACAGCCTCAAAGTAATCTGATTCTCGTCCAGTTCAACTATCACTTTAGCCAATTGAGGAAATTGTCTTTGAGTGATAAATTTGCCGCTACCAGAGACGAGCATCATTTCACGATCAAACAAAAATCCTTTAGTCTTAATCTGCGTTTGCTGTAACTCAATTCCTTGACAAGATTTTAGGGGATAAATACACAATTGCGAGACAATCATAAGCTTTGACAAACTGGCAAAAATAGGGCGAATAATCTATGAAGGAGATTGTCTTTACCCCAGCATTTCCATAGAATTACTTAAAAGCAAAGTTTGAGAATATATTTAGTTAATTTGATGGTTGCTATTCTATGTTTTGTAAGGCAAAATTTCCAATTCGTCCACTTTTACACTCATAATAATTGGTACATTTATTTTGCCAAGACGGTCTGAAGTCTGACAACAGCTTAATGTCGTTGCTTTGAATTATTGTCTTAATAAATTTTGATTTCATCTTAAATACTGCTGATAGTTAATATTTACATCAATGCAGCCTAAATATTTATCAAGCAATTATTCTTTTATAAAAATAAATTAGGAATTAAAATTAACCCCTTTTCCCTAAACCCAACCAAAATTTATGGGACTTATGCAAGAGGTCTAATTATTCTTTTGCCAAAAAATTGAGCTTAAAACTTTTTCAAAATAACTCTCTCATAGCCGATATTCTATTGAATTTTCAACAGTTTATGAGTTTGCAAACTGATGCGCCATTTTGGATGCTGAAGAACATATTGGAAAATTAAGTCTTTACTTAAAGGAGAATTCCACTCTGGCTGTAAATAATATAAGGCAGTTTTAGGAACTAAGGCTGCCTGTTGTTCTGCCCATTTTAAGTCGTATTCATTAGTCACCACCACTTTCAATTCATTTGCACGCTCATAAACACTACTGTGAGGTGCTTTAAACTGTTTGGGAGAAAAAGTTACCCAATCAAAATTACCGCTAACAGGATGTGCGCCAGAAGTCTCTAAATGAACTTGCAATCCTGCTTTTTTGAGTACTTCAGTCAGAGGAGCTAAATCGTGCATTAGGGGTTCACCTCCCGTAATAATAACGATGGCAGGACTAACCGCTTTTGCTGCACGAGCTAACTCGACCGTAGACTGTTGAGGATGATGTTGAGAATTCCAAGAATGCTTAGTATCGCACCAAGGACAGTGAACATCACAACCACCTAAACGAATAAAAAAAGCGTTTACCCCAGTCCAATAACCCTCCCCTTGAACAGAATGAAAAGTTTCTACAATGGGATAGGTGATGGTTTTAGCAGCGATGTTCGAGATATTCAAAATGATTGAAGTTTTTGGTGGTAAGCTCTCTCTAATTTTATCTTTATTTTTAGTTTCTAGGTTTGATTCTGATTTAGATTAGCGATCGCGCCTCTTGGATCGCTAATCGCTATTTTCAACTTTTTTTTCGTCTGTTTCGTTACTTGTCTGGGGTTTGTCTTTAGATTTTTCTGGCTTTACATTCCCTGCACATTTCTTGGCTTCTTCAATAGTTTTGATATCTTTAGCACATTTTTCGTACTCTTGCCACTCAGCAGTTACGAGCTTTTTAATTTTTTGGTGTCGAGCTACTCCTTCGTAAGCGTAGCGATTAAGATTGTTATCCACAATCAATTCTTCCATGTACTCAATCCTTTGTTTGCTGTTGGGATGGGTTGATAGCCAAGCAGGAGGCTCTGAATTTTCTTCGTCTCGATTAGCTTTATCGAGTTTTGCCATCAAATTCCTGACTCCATCTGCTGCATAGCCAGCGTTGACTAAGATTCTAGTGCCAAAGAGATCTGCTTGTTTTTCCATCCCTCGACTGTAGTTAAGCACGATTAGGCTACTGGCAGTACTGCCCACATAGGGGACGTAGCTAATAATATTGGCGGTCAAATTGCCTTTGGCAGCTAATTGAAAGCCATGAGATAAAGCAGCATGAGAAATTTCGTGTGCCAACAAGCCAGCTAATTCAGCCTCAGAATCCGTGTTCATAATTGCCCCCGCATTAACAAATACTTTTCCTCCAGGTAGGGCAAAAGCGTTAAGTTGATTATCCATGACCAAATAAAATTCATATTTAAATTCATCTCTTCCAGATGCAGCAGCAACTTTTTGACCAATTTCATTTACATATTGAGTCGCTTGTTTATCTTCAAGTAGAGGTAGCTGTTTTTTAATTTGTTTAACGGAACTTTCTCCTACCGCCGACTCTCCTTTTAGCAACAAAGAGGAAGTTTGTAAGGCAGAAAGAGGACCAAATAAATTACCCGTCAGAGCAAAACCAACTGTACCAGCGATCGCATTGCCGATAGCATTCCAAGTAATTGAAGAGCGTAAATTGCTTTGATACTTAGCTAAATATTGATCTGCTAATTGATTAAATTCCTCTGCTTCGGGTAAATTAGGATTAAATAAAGCAAACTGACGCGCCATAATTGAGGCATCAAGCCATTTGTCCTCAGCAATATCGGTATTCATTTTGGCTTTTAGTAACTTTGGTTCATTAGGATAAAGACTAACTGCCTGATTTAAAACTTGCAGAGATTCTTCCTCTCTTTCATGTTCTTTTAGTACCTCTGCATAGCGAATGTGACCACTAATAAACTGAGGCTCTCTGGTGGTTAACAGCTTTAACGAAGCAATAACTTTAGTTTCTAGCCCTTGTTTTTCTCCTTGTTGATAATTGCGCCAAAATACTTGACCTGCGGGGCTTAATTGCTCAGGATCATCAAAAGTTGCCACCTGTTCTTTATTTTCTGTGGCTCTTTCCTTTTCAATTGGCCAGACTTCTTTAGCCTCGCGATATAGTTTGACAGCAGCAGCTTTATTTCCTGCCAGATATAGCTTATCTGCTGTGGCTAATTTTTTTAAGCGCGCAATTTCTTCAGGAGTTGGTTTTTTGACTTTATCTTTAGCTTCTGACTCGTCTTCTGGCGATCTATCTTGATCGGTAGTTTCTGGCTCGGACTTTTCTGCTGAAGTATCTGCTTCGGTCTTGTCTATTTCAGCATCTTCGGTTGATGTTTGTTGCTGAGTTTCTGGCTTTTTTAAATCTTCGGTTGATGTATCCTTGACAGGAGTCTTAGGATCATTTGACTCTGATTTTACCAGGTTAATTGTATTTGTCTGATTAATTTTGCTGTCTGTGGCAGAGTCTGCCAAAGTAATCGTCGGAAAAATTAAAATATTTAAAATTATTAAATATAAGTTTAGAAATTTCATTAAAATACCTCGTAGTTTAAAATGCTTTTATTTTTGTACATAAATATCAACAAGTTTCTTGCCATCAAAGTTCAGCAATGCTGATTAATAAAAATTGATTATTGTTTAAAGCAGAAATTCGATATATCTAACATCTAATGTGAATTAAAAAATCTTAAAATCCTTTAAATACGTTCTTATGAGATTTTTCTGTCTATCTAACTCAAAAACTTAAATTTCTGAGTTTTCTTAAAAGCTAAGAGCGCGAAAAAGCGTTGCGGGGGTCAGATGCGGGCAAGCCCTTTCTCCCGTTGAGCTATATGCGGACAAGTCCTTTATTGAGCAAGAAGCTAAAAACTAGTAAACTAGAACGAAGCTAATCCATATCAGGCGTATCTAATAATTTGACTATTAAATGTTGAAAAATGTTGCAAAAAATACAAAAGAAGTAAAATAAATAATCAAAAAATATTAACTATTACCTTTTATTTTATAATTTGTACATTTTAAATTGCAAAATGTTAACTAATAATTAAAGTAAAAATAATGACTACGCATTTTATTACCGCCGAAATAAACCTTCAGGAAACTACCCTGCAACTTCAGCAAGAAATTGAATCTCAACTAGAAAAAGAGGGTAAGCCTTTACGTTGGGCTGTGACTCAGGTAAATAAAGAGAAACAAACAGCGACAGTAGAAGCTATCGTTACCAAGGAAAACTAAGTTTTCAGACTAGATTAAAGATTAAAATTTTATGTCCCCGTTTACAGTTGTTCTTATTATTCCCACAGGAGTGGGTGCAGCTATCGGTGGTTACGCGGGAGATGCCCTGCCTGTAGCTAAAGCGATCGCCCAAACTTGCGATCGCCTGATTACCCATCCTAATGTTCTTAATGGCGCGCAGCTTTATTGGTCTTTAGACAATACTTATTACGTCGAAGGTTATGGTTTGGATCGTTTTGCTGCTAATCAATGGGGATTACGTCCTGTCAGACAAAATAAAGTCGGGCTATTATTAGATCGAGGAATTGAACCTGAATTGCGTCTACGACATATTCAGGCTGCTGATGCTGCTAGAGCAACTTTAGGGCTAAGTTTAACCGATTATGTAATTACCGATGCTCCTTTAGAAGTTGAGTTGCGTACTGCCGATTCTGGGGCTAGTTGGGGAACAATTGGTAACCCTGGCAGTTTGCTTAGGGCAGCCGAAAAGCTAATTAAACAAGGAGGTGCAGAAGCAATCGCCGTCGTCGCTCGTTTTCCTGATGATGAAAGTACAGAACTACAAAATTATCGTCATGGAGAAGGAGTAGATCACCTAGCAGGGGCAGAAGCAGTTATTTCCCACCTGATCGTGCGTCATTTTCAAATACCTGCGGCACACGCTCCCGCTCTCCAGCCTTTAGCTGTTGATGCTGATGTACATCCCCGTGCTGCCGCCGAGGAATTAGGCTATACTTTTCTTCCCTGTGTTTTAGTCGGTTTGAGTCGCGCCCCCCAATTTATTACCGAGGCTAAACCTTTAACTTCAGATAGTATTTGGGTAGAATCAGTAGATGTGGCGATCGTTCCCTATAGTGCTTGTGGTGGTAGTGCAATTCTTAGCTTTAGCAATGCTCAAACCGAAATTATAGCTGTAGCCAACAATTTAACTCATATTCAAGTACCTCCAGAACCTTTGGGCATTAAAGTCACTAAAGTTAATTCTTATTTAGAAGCTTTGGGTGTTTTAGTTGCTCGTCGAGCGGGGGTAGATTATCAAGTTTTAGACCCTAATTTATCTTCTCTTCGTTGTATAGTATAAAAACCAGTGGCAAATCCTAATAATCCCGAACTCGAACCCCTTAGCCGTACCCAGATCCTAGTGTTTATGGGTATTACTGCCATTATTTTGTTAGCAGTCGCTAAGATTTGGCAAAAGTTGGGAGCAGTTCAAATGCTTTCGATCCAGTTTAATACTCAAGCTCTGTTGTGGAGTTTAGGGCTGGCAATTGGCATTACTCTTACCAGTGGTCTAATTTACCAATTGTGGCCAGGCTATCGTCATAGTGCTGATGTCTACTTAGAATTAGTGATTAAGCCCCTAGTATGGACTGATTTAATTTGGCTTGGACTGTTGCCTGGACTGAGCGAAGAACTATTATTTCGAGGAGTGATGTTACCAGCTTTGGGTTTAAATGTAGCTGCGGTAGCTATCTCTAGTATTCTCTTTGGAGTTTTGCATTTAAGTGGCTCAGGACAATGGCCCTATGTAGTCTGGGCAACGATCATCGGTTTTGCCTTGGGTTACTGCGCCTTAGTTACAGGAAATTTAGCTGTGCCTGTAGCTGCTCATATTATTACCAATTTAGTTTCTAGCTCGTTATGGAAAGCGAATCATTGGCAAAATGAGCGAATTGGCAGCGATGATTAGTTTGAGGGGGCTTGGTTGCATGAATTGTAAAATTTCATCTTATGTTGAAAAGCGTATTAGAGAAATACCACTACCTAATATGAATATTGTTAGTGGTTCTACTCCAGTTGTAGCCTTTGGAAATGCACAAATATCTCGTGTAGCAACACTTGGTTTAAATCCTAGTAAATACGAATTTTTAGATAAGAATGGAATTGAACTAACTGGGTCTGAGCGTCGTCTGGAAACTCTTAACTCACTAGAAATAAAAAATAGAAAAAATATAAGTAATTGGCAAGTTAAACAGACGTTAAACAGTTGTAATAATTATTTTGATAATAGACCATACTCTTGGTTCAATAAATTAGAAAAAGTTCTTAAACATTTTGAAGTATCTTACTACTCCAGTACTGCTTGCCATCTTGATCTTGTTCAATGGGCAACCGATCCAGTTTGGGGAAGTATTCCAGAAGAAATAAAAACAATTCTTATCAAACGAGATAGAAATTTTTTAAGCAAACAATTAACTAACGAAAATATTGAGATTTTATTGCTAAATGGACGTTCAGTCATTAATGAATTTCAAGTTGCTTTTGAATGCAACCTCAGCAAACATATCAAACTAGAAGAAGGTAAATTATTATCTGAAATCTACCAAGGATATCTATTTGGTAAAATAAAAGTTATAGCATGGAGTATTAATCTTCAGTCTTCTCGTGGTGTTACTAATACTTTTGTTGAAACTATCGCTCAAACAATCGCAAAGTTATAGCCAGATAATATCTAAATTCAACATTTATGCGAAAAATTATTATTGAGGCAAAAAAGATTTAAAATAAATCTCGATCGCAAAATAGAAATGAATAGTTTATTTTCTCCACCTTGGTTGCTCGACAACGGGCTGTCAATGACCTTATATAGTGCATTACGCTCTAATAAATGGACAGAAACTCTAGTAGAATCTCAGCCTGAGTACCAAAAAGTGCAGTTTACCAGGGGAGAAGTTCCTCTTTTTGGCTGGGTAGCAATTCCTAATAATCCACAAGGAACAATTGTTGGGACTTATGGCATAACTGGAACTTTAGATAATCAGTGGTTTCTACAGATAATAGGCAGAAAAGCCTATGCTCAAAATTATGCTGTAGTTTTGTTTGATTGGCGCGCTCATGGAGAATCAGCTAAGTTATCTTCTGCACTGACTTCTGATGGCATTAATGAAGGAAAAGACTTTGTAGATGTTGCCGCCGAGAGTAAAGCAATGGGTTGTCCTGCGCCATTTTGGTTTACGGGCTATTCTTTGGGAGGGCAACTAGCTTTGTGGGGGGTTTATTATTCCCAATTTATAGAGACAAAAGGCTTAAGTGCTTCTGATGTGGCAGGAGGAGCAGTTATCTGCCCGAATATAGATTCTAATCGCTCCTTACCTTACTTAATAAAGCATCCAACTGGTAAATATATCGAAAAAGCGATCGCCAAGGAACTAAAAAAGCTGGCTCTTAAGCTTCACTCTTATCATCCTGAGGAGATCGATCTCGCAGCAATTGAACGAGCCAATACTATCTGGAGATTTGACCATGAACTAGTAATTCCTCGGTTGGGATTTGCTTCAGTAGAAGAATATTTTAGTGCTAGTAGTCCGTTGCGGATTTTGCCTAAAATTAACAAGCCAACTTTGATTCTTTATGCAGCAGATGATCCGATGTTTGCGCCTGAAGTTATTGGCGATCTAAAAGAAGTTTGCCAGCATAATCAAGCGTTAGATTTATGGCTCACAAAATTTGGGGGACACGTAGGCTATATAAGTAGTTTAGCCTGTCAAAAAGCCCATAGCGATCGCGACTGTTGGTGGGCATGGAATCGGATTTTAGACTGGTGGGAAAGACATTGAACACGAGTCTATAAACAACTATTAATAAAGGTTTTTTGGGGATCGACTATACTTTATTTTTAATAATAATCTCTTAAATAATCACTTAATTGTGTATTATTGTTTCTAAGTATAAATACCTTTTAATAAAATACTTTTGTTTTAGATTATTTTTTATGCAGGCTATTCTTTCTCTTAACTCTACTTTTACCGCCAGTAATAATAGAGTTTTACAGCAAAAATTACAGACACAGCAGCCACTAAAAGTTATTGCTTTGGGAGATAGTCTAATTTATGGCTACGGAGATTTTGTGGGAGGTGGCTGGGTAGAACGGCTACGTCGTCAGTGGATGTCTCCCCAGGGAGAAGGTCACGTATTATATAATTTAGGAGTAAGAGGCGATCGCACGCACCAAGTTGCCCAACGTTTGGAGCAAGAATTCAACTGTCGTGGAGAATTACGTAATTGTGTTCCCGACTTGATTCTACTTTCAGTTGGTCTTAACGATTCTGCTCGTGTGGGCAAGCCAAACGGCAAGCTTTACACTAATTTTGAAGATTTTAAGCAACAGATGGCATATTTACTTGATGTTTCGCAAAACCTCTGCCCTGTATTGTTTATTGGTATGACTCCAGTTGATGAGACAAAAATGCCCTTTATGGATTGTTTATACTACAATCACTTCGATCAATACCGTTACAAAGAAGCAACTTTACAGGCTTGTCAACAGCGAAATATTCCCTATCTAGATATTTTTGATATTTGGCTATCAAGAAAGACAAACTGGATCGACACTCAGATAGGAGATGACGGTTTGCATCCTAACGTAAATGGCTATCAAAATCTGTTTGCAGACATTATGGCATGGGGTTCAATTGAATAGTGTCATAATCTAAAAACCTATAGGGCGTTGCACCTTCATGGGATGGTAGAGGCCGACTAGCGGTGCGACCCCGCGTCGACGTAAGGCGCAAGGGAACGCGCGCCGTTGGGACTGGGGGACTAGGAGACTAGGGGAATCATTAATTTTCTTTGTTTATAATCATCTCGCAGCTATGCAACGCCAGTATTTCATATTATGGCGTTGCTGAATGTGTAATGCTAAAAGTATATTTAGCTTATTTATTAAGTAGTGATGATTTCTTAAAAGCTTAAAGCTTAGAGCTTACAGCTACGAACCTGGTTGACTGACAAAAATTGAAGTTAAGACAGCTAAAAGGAAGAGTAGTCAGAGGATTAAGAGGGTTGACCAAAGTATGAGGGAGTCAGCATTGTGAGATTAGATTCCACTCACAATTTCAGAATACTAGGAAAAAAACTCCCGTCTTTATCATGCCTTGAATCAATGGATGAGTCAACCAGCAGATTGGTCAGATCTAGGCCATCTCAAAACCTGCATCTGGAAGATAATTGCTTTAATACATACAGGTAGTGTAAATCTTACTAAATGGTCAATGTACATACCCTGTCGAGGTATATTTGCTCAGAGTAGACAAAGACGTATTCAACGCAGGCTCAATAATTCTCGCATTAGCGTTCATCGAATCTACAAACCACTGATTAAGGCTGCTTTAGCAGGGTGGAAAGAAGAAAGTATTTTTTTGACTTTTGATACTTCTCTATTCTGGGACAAGTACTGAACGACGATGGGTTGATACTCACTGGTTTGGCGGTAATAGCTATTTTCGGATAGGCTGGGATTGGGTCAAAGCAGCACTCCTTAATGGCTGGAAGTTAATCTACTCTGTCACCTTTTCTAGTCATCACGACCCTACTCCTGCGATCGCATCACTCAAACAATATGAGCAACGACTCTACCAATTAGAGTTTCAAGTTCAAACCTATTCCTACAATGTCTGCTGAAAGTTTTGTCAGTCAATCAGGGTCAAGTCTCTCGCTACTAATGATAAATGGTATTAACTTCAGCCAGCAAAATAAAGGAGTTTAGTACAACAAGCAATTGTTGTACCAAACTCCTTTAGTGACTAGAATCTATCTTAATTTATGTATGATTGCAGTTGATAGTCTCTAAAGAGAACTACATGATTCCAATTTGGCTAAGAATTCCCTGACCAGTAAAGTACTCTACAGCAACACCAACGACAAAGCCTAACATAGCTAGGCGACCATTCCAGTCTTCTGCGAATTTAGTAAAGCCGAATTTATTTTCTTGGTTTTCCATTAGTTGTGACCTTGTTAAGATATGTCACTTACTATTGTAATTAATATAAATTTTTGTTGCAATAGATTTACAAATTAACTTTCTAATAGTTTTTAACGTCAGTTCGGGTTAACGGGTTAAGATGATGTCGTCTTCTACGTTTAAAATCGCGAACCATCAGGGTTTTCTAAGACAAATCCCCCATCGCGAATCATAGCCAAATCAGCGTCTTCTGATTGTCCAGTGGTGGTAAGATAGTCGCCAACAAAAATAGAGTTAGCAGGATATAAACCCATTACCTGTAGCGATCGCAAGTGGACTTCTCTCCCCCCCGCAATTCTGATTTCTTGCTTAGGCAGAATAAATCTAAATAGGTTTAAGATTCGTAAACAGCGACGGGGATTTAGCTGATTAACGTCGTTTAAAGGTGTGCCAGCAATGGGAATTAAAAAGTTGATTGGCACGCTGGTAACGTCTAACTCTCGCAGGGAATAAGCCAAGTCGATAATATCTTCATCGGTTTCATTCATGCCCAGGATACCTCCTGAACAGGTAGTAATACCTGCCTTTTGAACGTTTTTGATTGTTGCCACGCGATCGCGAAAAGTATGAGTGCTACAAATATTCTCGTGGTGATTTTCTGAAGTATTGAGATTATGGTTAACTCGATCTACTCCCACTTCAGCTAAACGTTGGGTTTGAGATTCATCGAGTAGGCCCAAACAGGCACAGATCTTTAAGTCGTGTTTCTCTTTGACGGCTTTAAAAGCATCCAACACATTACTAAAGACAG
The DNA here is from genome assembly GCA_965218645.1 of Waterburya sp. Lineage (GTDB taxonomy): Bacteria > Cyanobacteriota > Cyanobacteriia > Cyanobacteriales > Xenococcaceae > Waterburya. The sequence goes on from OZ244627.1 coordinate 1,481,699, forward strand.
ATTCCGAAGGCGATCGCCCTGAAATAGCCATGCAAAATGTACCTGCTTTTAAATCTGCTGCCTTATCTGCTGCTTGGACAATTCTTGCTTGGGCTATCAAAGGATATTTCTCAATCTCGGCGGTCGAAATTTTTGATTGAGAACAGTAGTTGCAGTCTTCGGGACATAAACCACTTTGAGCATTAAGTAAAAAGTGGAGTCTGACGCGATTTGACCAATAATGATGACGAACCTGATAAGCTGCTGCTAGTTGCTCTAATAAAACCCAATCTGGGGCTGTTAGAATGCTTTTGGCAGTGGTGCGATCGATTAACTCTCCTGCCAAAGAAAGTTTAGCGATGGCATCGTAGTCAATTTTAGTCATGGCAATTAAACTTTATTGTAGAGAACTTTATTGTTTTACCACGAAAGTCAGTGATTAATTACTAGTTATCATTCCTTGCCATAGCTTAGTAGAGTTAGCTAAAAAATATCAGGCTGGCTGACTAAGGCGCTCGCGAATGGTATCAGCGATCGCTTGTAGCCAAGTTTCGGTAATCATTTCCTTTGATAGTTGAAATACACAATAGCCTTGTTGCTGCGCTAAATTGAGCTTTTCATAATCTCGCATAAGGCTTTTGCCTGTAGTGTGTCCACCTTGATGCCAAATTTGTCCATTAATTTCGATTGCTACCTTGGCAGAGAAATTAACATAATCAAACTTAAAGCGACGCTTGGGAATTAGCCGTACTTCCGTTTCCAAATCTAAATCGGGAAATAATTCTGACCATAAGAGATCGAACTCGAATTCTAAGCTACTGATGCTCATCGGTTAAATTAATTGTTTTTTACAAAAGATAACCTCGATTTTTTATATTGACCAACCTTCAGGCAGCGCGAAGTTAGAATAAATTTTTGATTCATACGCTTACGTAAATCATAATAATCAATGCTTGAATCTATATTACTTAGTTCTACAATTTTCATTGCTCAGTTACCCAAACCCGATCATCAATTTATCCAGCTAAAGACCCAGTTAGAAAGCTATGGATTTAAAGTTAATCTAGCTATTCCACCCAGTTTCAGGCTACCTAATCAGCAAATAGACTTTCAGAGGCGAAGACTGAGAAAACCCTATGGTGTATTAAATGCTGCTAATAAATCTATTTGGATCAACCCAATCGTCTTTGACTTAGGCATTAGCAATCGGGTTTTGATTCATGAAGCTACTCATGCTGCACAATTTTGCGCGGGAAATGGCAACATACAACCTATTGGCTTGGATATTGAACCTATCAAACAAGCTCAACCCTTTTTTAAGAGATACGTTGATACTTATAGTCAAGCTGTAGAAAAAGAAGCTTATGCAGTCCAAACTCAGTCTAATGGTTTTGACTTAGTCACATCTTTGTTAAATCAGCATTGTTGATCACTTTAACAGCTTTGGCAAAAAATCCAGTTGGCAAAATACTTATACTCTATTCCATTAGCCAGCTAAATAATTCTCCTAAAGTTAGCTCAAAAGCTTCGGCAAAATCTGGTACGGGTAAAACGTCTGTTGCTGCTTCAAAAAATGCGGGCTTTTGCTGGGGAAAATAGACTAAGATTAACTGCTCGTCAGGATCGATTAACCAACCCAACTGTGTACCGTTATCCAAACAATGAAGAATATTTTTGATTACTTTTGTATGACTTTGACCAGGAGATAAAATTTCGATTGTCCAATCTGGCGCAGCTAAAAAAGAATCGCTTATTTCACCATTATCATCGCGAGGAATTCTATTCCAAGTAAATACAGTTACGTCTGGTAAAGTAGAACGCCCAGCAAATGTACATCTTAATTCGGGAAAGGCTCTAGCAATCTTTTGGGGTTTCAGTACGCTATTTATAGTGGTTGTAAGTTCTCCTTGGATTGTACTGTGTTTTCCCTTAGGCATTGGTTTTTGAAAAATTTTACCGTCGATATATTCTTTTGCAGGCTTAGTTTCTGGTAATGCCAAAAACTCTTCTAAAGTGATGGGTTTAGAGGGAGTTGTAACCATAGCGTCATTTCCTGGTCAAATTGAGTTTGATTGTAAGGCGATCGCACCTAAATTTTACTTATATTAGCAGCACACTAAAGACGGCATCAGACGGCAAATAACTTGTTTTAAAACCATTGCTGTCCAGTCGATATCTGCCTCAGTGGTATCTTTGCCCAAGGTTAAACGGATGCCTCTTTTGGCAGCAGCAGCATCGTAACCCATAGCTAATAAAATGGGACTGGGATTAAGTTTGCCACTATGACAAGCAGAACCTGCGCTAATCCCAATTCCTGCCATGTTTAGCTGACGCACAATTGTTTTTCCCGTTACGTCTTTGGCTTGGGCAGCAAAGCGATCGCTTAAAATCAAGCTGACATGGTGAGGCAGCCTGTATAGTCTATCCCCTGTAATTTCTAGGCAAGGATAGTCAGCCAATAAGTCGAATAGACGATCGCGTAATCTCTGTAAACGAGAAATTTCTACGGACATTTCTGCTGCTGCTAATTCTGCTGCAATTCCTAAAGCGCCGATCGCCGGTAAAGCCTGAGTTCCCGAACGAATATTCTTTTCTTGTCCCCCACCACCCAATAAAGGTACAAGCTGAATACCAGGACGAACATATAACGCCCCTGCACCCTGAATACCATAGATTTTATGAGAGGAAAGAGATAATAAATCTACTCCTAAGCGATCTACGTCAATTGGTAAACGCCCTGCAACCTGCACTGCATCAGTATGAAACAAGCTGTCGTGTTCTCTCGTTATTTTGGCTAATCGTTCTATCGGTTGCAGCGTACCAACTTCACTTTGTCCATAGATAATTGAGACTAAAACTGTATTTTTTTGCAGAGAAGCCTGTAAATCTAGGGGATTGACTCTACCATATTGGTTAACGGGTAATCTTGTTATCTGCCAACCCCATTTCTCTAGAAGCTTTGCAGGTTCATTAATTGCTGAATGTTCAACGCTAGAAATTATTAGATGCTGGGGAGTAGAATATTGTCTAGCAACCCCTAAGATAGCTAAATTATCTGCTTCTGTTCCTCCAGAGGTAAAAACAATCGATTCTGGATAAAGAGCATTAAGTAAGCTAGCTACCTGTAATCTAGCTGTTTCGATAACTGTGGCGGCTCTTTGTCCCCAACTATGCAGACTAGAAGGATTACCCCATTGCCGCTGTAATACAGTTTGTGCCAGGGCGATCGCTTCTGGACGCGGTTTAGTTGTCGCGCTGTTGTCTAAATAAATCTGCATACAGTTATGGTGTTTATATTTATACTTAAATCTACTCTTAATTTTGCTGAGTTATGCTGCCCAAGTCGTTAGCTTAATCTTATTTTCCCTTGTCAAGGCGATTTTACACTACTCACTCAGATATATTTTTAGAGCATTAAGCAGGGTTAGATTTTTGTAAAAAATTAAATTATCTAAAAATTATCTAAATAGAACAACAGGTATATGGGAACTGCGAAGCATTTGAGCCGTAGTGCTGCCAATAACCAAATGACGAATACGACTATGACCATAAGCACCCATTAAAAGAAAATCAATATTTTTCTCGGCGACATACTTTTCCATTTCTGGTTCTGGGTTGCCTTCTAACACTTCACATATAGGATTAAATCCTCCTGCCTTAACTATTTCTGAGGCGGTTAATAAGTGTTTGCTGGCGGTTTGTTCGTCGCGCTTAGTCACACAAATTATATGTAATTCTAAGTCGCTAAACTCAGACATTTTAGCTAAATAATCAACAGCTTTTTGACAGCTTTTTCCGCCATCGTAAGCCAATAAAATGCGCTTAATTGGTTTAAATTCTCTAGGAGTAACTAAGCAGGGTTTATGGCTGGCGCGCACAATGCGTTCCATGTTTGCGCCTAGGTGTTCGGTGGCAAAATTAGCGTTTTCTCCCCGCTTGCCTAAGATAATTAAATCACTATTAGTTTCTAGTTTGTGAAATAAATCAACCAAAAAACCTGTTTCGTGAGTCAGTTTAACCTCATCAATATGGCGATCGCCAAAAAACTGTTTGGCCTCTTCGAGGATAATTTTCGCTCTTTGATGGTTAACCTTAGCTCTAGCTGATTCTAACTCTACCAGCTCACTCAAAAGCTGCTGATAGGAATCAACACCAATACTACCAGAGAAATCAGCAGCCTGGGTCGCTTTTTCTCCACGGCGATCGGTTACATAAAGGATTTCAATAGCAAATGGCTTGCGTTGTGCCAGCCATGCTGCATACTCATAGCTTACTTGAGAATATGCAGAACCATCGGTGCATAAAAGAATTTTTTTCATATAGATTATCAAGAAAAGTCAGATTATCAAGAAAAGTGTCTCAGAGGTTATCTGAGAAGTCTGATTGGCTACCTTCGATCCCTCTAAATCTCCCTTACAAAGGGAGACTTTATACTCAATCCCACCCTGTCTCCCTTAAAAAGGGAGGTGCCGAAGGCAGAGAGATAGGGGGTTAGGGGGAATTTTCATAACATAGACTTACTTTTCAAACATCCTCTTAACCACAATGTGTGTGTCGGGATAGATATCTATCCCGACGAGTGCAATTCCTTTTTAGAGGGTAAATATCTAATTGTCTAACTTTAGCTAATTCGCTAATTTTGGACATTGATTCAAACCCCTGCTAGAAAAATTTCATTAACTTAGATTTTGCTCGAACCTGTGTTATCTATATCTATATATTGAAACCAAAATAACCGAAGCTGTTTGTAAGTTAATTTTAATTAAAAATTCTATTGGAGGTAATTAGCTACCGTGAACTTTCTAGAGATTATTGATAAGGGTGGTCCATCCATGTATCCCCTGCTTTTGTTGTCAGTGCTATCTATTGCGACAATTCTAGAGCGACTTTGGTTTTGGTCTGGGGTAGTTTTTAAAGAGAAAAAAATATTTAATCGCCTGATGGAAGCTGCCGATCGCAATTGGGATCTAGTCGGCAAAATTGCTCAGGAACATATTAACCATCCTTTGGGAAATTTTGTTTATTCTCCTTTCAGATTATCTAATCCTGACCCTGATATGTTTCATATTGCCCTGGAATCGGCAGCCGAAGAACAGCTAGCGCGGATGCGCAAAGGAGACAAATTATTAGAGGCAATTATTGCTCTTTCACCTCTACTTGGCTTATTTGGCACGGTTTGGGGTCTAATTCAAGCATTGAGTTCGATTAAAATTAGCGATTTAGGCACAGCCGATACATCTGGAGTAACTTTAGGTATTGGTGAATCTTTGATTTCTACTGCCGTAGGACTTATGATCGCCATTATTAGCTTAAGTTTTTATCGTTTGTTTCAGGCTTTTTGGTCAAATCAAATTAGAGTATTGCGCCGTACTGGTAGTCGTTTGGAAGTAATGTATCGCGATCGCTGGATGCAGCAAGACGATGATGAACCTAAAAATATTGTGGTAGATAATGAAGGATATTCTTTTGTTAATATTAAACCACCTGGAATCAATGAACAATGAACAATTATCAGTAATTATATTTTTATGAGTCGTAAAAGAAACTATCAGCCAAAGCCTTTACAACCTTTTAAGCTCTGGGAAGACGATAGTGAAGCCAGTGACGCAAATATTCAAATTCTGCCCTTGATTGACGTTATATTCTGTATTTTAACCTTTTTTATCTTGGCTGCGGTCAGCTTTTCTCGTCAACAGGCAATCAGCTTAGATTTACCCAAAGCCAAAACAGGTGCGCCTCAGTTACAAAATATTTTGATTGTGACCATTGATGATATTGGTCAGCTATATGTTGATCGCAACCTCGTTAGTCGTAGTAATTTAGTCTGGGAAATCAAAAAATATAATCAGGCTAATCCTGATGGCTTGATGACTCTTTATGCAGCTAAAAATTCAACCTATAGAGAGGTAGTAGAAGTATTAGATATACTCCGTGAAGTAGGAGGCGATCGCGTTGCTTTAGCTACTTTACCCGAAGGTTCAGAAGCACCCACAGTCCCACCCACTCCAGGAGTCAATCCCGCCTTACCAGGATTACCAGGCAGCGTCGATCCTTTTTCCAATCCCCCCATACCTCCAAATCCCTGAGAAATGAAAGATAAGGGATCTAGAAAGTGAATTTTTACTTTCTTGGTGCGCGTTCCCTTGCGCCTGACGGCGACGCGGGGTCGCACCGCTTTTTACTTACCCTGGTGGCCAGTTCATAGTGCGATCGCCTAAAATATGCAGATGTAAATGATCTACACTTTGTCCTGCGTCTACACCATTATTGATGACTACCCGATAGCCATTGTTTAGATTTGCTTGTTCAGCAACTTTTTTGACCGTCATTAATAAGTGTCCCATTAGTACTGCATCTTCCTGACTCGCTGCTGACAGTTGGGAGATAGGCTTTTTGGGAATTACTAAAATATGGGTTGGTGCTTGAGGATTAACGTCTTTAAACGCCAAAGCTAAATCATCTTCATAGACAATATCGGCAGAAATCTCACGACGAATAATCTTACCGAAAATAGTATCTGTCATAAGTTTAATGCCAATTAAAATCGTCAAGTTTTCACAGTAACCATTATTGTAATGATATTATCTTCTCTTAGAAAATGTTTGTAAAGTAAAAATTAAGGATGGAGAAGTGGTGGAGATAGAGAGGTAGGGAAGTAGTGAAGATGGTGAAGATGATGGAGGTAGAGAAGAAAGGCGTAGAAACTTATACTACTTCAAACATCCCAATCACCTCATTACCCCAAATACCTCACTACCCAACAGCAGGAGAATTTTCTTTTCTTTTTACAAAGGCGATCGCTCTAAAAATATTGCTTGCAAACTGTACATTTGTCAACTTTTTCTAATCTAATTAAACTGAGGTAATCGTCAGCCAGATAAATAGCTGAAAATTAATCTTAGCCAGCGTTTTACAATGACATCATGACCAAAAACAATACTATCGACAACAAATCCCAAAAATCTGAGGAATGGTGGAAAAACGGCGTTATTTATCAGATTTTTACGCTAACTTTTGCTGACGCTAATGGCGATGGTAGTGGCGATCTTCAGGGAATTATTCAGAAATTAGACTATCTCAATGACGGAGATATCAACAGCGAAACCTCCTTACATATTGATGCTATTTGGCTTTCGCCGATCAACAAATCTCCTATGTATGACAGTGGCTATGATGTTAGCAACTATTGTGAGATCGATCCTATATTTGGTACTTTTAGAGACTTTGAGACTCTAGTTGTCGAAGCTCATCAAAGAGGCATCAAAATAATTCTCGACTTGGTGATTAACCACACTTCCGACAAACATCCTTGGTTTATTGAGTCTTGTTCTGGCAAAGATAATCCTAAAAGCGATTGGTATCATTGGCAAGATCCTCTGGATAAGAATGATGTTCCTAACAATTGGCTATCCTACTATGGAGGCACAGCATGGACTTATTGCCAAACCAGACAACAATACTTTTATAGTACATTTGATCGGCATCAGCCAGATTTAAACTGGCGAAATCCTGAAGTCAAACAGGCAATTTATGAAATGATTCGCTTTTGGTTAGATAAAGGAGTTGATGGTTTTAGACTAGATGCTTCTAGCGTTTATAGTAAAGACAAAGACTATCGTGATAATCCTTTGAAGATAGGTGCAAAAAACCCTGAAGATTTTGAGAGTCAGCATCATTTATACGATAAAGACCTGCCAGAAAATCATCAAATAATAAAGGAAATTAGAGCCATTATTGACGAATATGATGATTGCGTTTTGCTCGGTGAAACTTTTATTGATAGTGGACTGTATGAGTCAGTTATTTTTCGTGGGTTTCATAACGATGAGCTACATTTACCATTTACCTTTGAATTTCCCTTTAGTCCCTGGTATCCAGGTCATCTGCAAAAGGAAATAATCAAAAAAGAATTGATGACTCCTGATGATGCTTGGTCAGTGTACTTCTTAGATAATCACGATTTTTCTCGTCATTTATCTCGCTGGATTGACTGTAGCCTCTGCGATAATCCAGTAGGCATTGCTAAGGCTGCTGCAACTATTTTGCTGACCGTTAAAGGCACTCCTGTTTTATATTATGGACAGGAAATTGGTATGGTCGATCATGAAAATATTCCTGCGCAAAAATTGCGCGATCGCGTTAGCATCAAACAGGAAGGAGAATCAGCTTCTAGAGACAAGGCTCGTACACCTATGCAGTGGAATGACTCTGTTCAGGCTGGGTTTAGCTTTGGTAGAGATGTTGAACCTTGGCTACCAGTTAACGACAACTATGCAAAAGTTAACGTAGCTACTGAATTTAAAGATCCAGACTCTATTTTAAATTTTTATAAAGCTTTAATTTGCCTTAAGAAGCAAAGTAAGTCCTTACGGCATGGTAACTGGAGAACTCTAATTGACTACCCATATGAACATTTAGCTTATGTGAGAGAAACTGAAGTAGAACAAGTGCTGGTTGTGATTAACTTCTCTCATGAAAAGGAATTTAAGCTAGATGAACCTATTGAACTTGAAAATTGGCAGGTGCTTTTATCTACTGATTATGAACCCAATCTGCTGATGAACTTACCCAAAACATTAAAGCCTTTTGAGACCTCTATTTATCAGAAAAGATGATTGAAATATTGGGTGCTGATTTATAGCATCAGGATTATCTAGGGGCTGTTTGCTAGCAGCCCCCGCAATATTTATCTAGCTAGATTTTCGGGTGCTTGAGGTTCAGCAACTGTTCCTGTGCGAACAGGTCTAGGTTTTTTGGCACCAACAGAAGCACCGATCAAAGATGCAGCTAGCCCTAGCAATGAGCCAATAATGAAGTACCAAGCTGCTTTGGCAGAATTTCCTGCCACCTGCTGTAACTTGTCTGTTGGTACAGTAGGGACTTGGTTAGGAATGTTTGGCCCACCTGGCTGCTGTACCTGATTTAAAACTTCTCCTGCATTAGAAGCTGCCAGCCCAAAAGCTCCTGATACTCCACTAGCGAGTAACCAAGCACTAAGAGCTAAAGTTGTCGCCCAGAGAATAAATCCGTGCAGCATTGCTGTTTTACCGTTCATAGGACTACAGCCAGCAGCAGTTACCCAACTACCAATAAACAAGGCAATCAATAAACTAACCACCGCCCAAATACCTACGCCAATGCCAACTGCACCAGCATCATTTCCAGATGCGCCAATAGTTAAACCGATCGCCGCACCTAAAGCACTAAGAATCAATTGCGTGGCGATCGCGACGAAAATCCCAGCAATAATTGGTCCCCATCTAATTCGATCTCGATCGTCAGCTACAGTAAATGTTTCTAGTACTGTATTTCTGTTTCCCACTGGATCTGTATAAGCCATAATAATTTGTTCCTTATGTTGAATTTTGTTTGGTTGAGATAATTAAAAGACATTCTCACACCAGTTTAAAATTGTTGATTATCTGCTTTTTTAATTACCCTTATTTAACTACAAGAAGTTTTTGTGTATGTAGTAAAGATTAAGTAGTAATAAGAAAGTTTGATAATCTTTTTAAAAATTAAAGCTGTAAAAATGGCAGTTTAAATATTGAAGCAATTTTAATCGCGATAATTTTTATGAGTGATGAGTACGGCGGTCGACAATAATTACTTCGGGATGTTCCGAAACAATTTTGTAAATAACCCACTCTCGAACACCACAACCATTTAAGATCTTTTCTGCACCTAATAGATCTGCTGTGTTCCCTTCAACCATGATTAAATACTCACCTTGAGCAACCAAATCGTTATACAGTCGCGCCGTATCAACAGGGATATCTAGATGAATTAAAGCGTTAGTTAAACTAATTCCAGCTTCATCCTTAGTGACCTTCGAGTCTTGCGCAACGCTACTAATACGGGTATCAAAGCGAGTGCGTAATGATTCGCATAATTGAGTATTTACTATTTCCTCTTCTCTCTCTGTATTGTGAGCAATTACAAAAACTTGCTCTAGAGAAAAGTGGGATTTGTCTAGCTCTTTTAGTGCAGCTTCAGTATCTAAAGCATTCTCAAAGATGCCAATTGCTCTTTGATGTTCTGTCATATTTATTTTTGCCTAATCTAAAAGCACTCTCAAGAAATGAGAACTAATAATCTATCTTCTTCATTTTTTAAGGTTTTTTTATCCAGCAAAGGACAGATCTTTATTTGTAGTCAAAAATCCAGATTGTATATTTCACAGAGCATCTGGCTATTCTAATCACAAATACTTCTTAAGGCTGACGTAAAGCATTTAATTGCGATCGCAAGCGGTGATTTTCTTCTGTAAGCTCTAATACCATTGCTGCACCTACTAAATTTAATCCTAAGTCTCTTCGCAGACGCATAATTTTCATCACTCGCAGGGTATCTTCTTGTCTTAACATTGAGCCTTCTGGTTCAATTACTCCCAGCCGAATAAAACACTGAATTGTAGTAACCGAAGTTTTGGTAATAGTAGCGACGCGCTCAAAACTAATTAAAGTATCGCCCTGTTGGGAAATCACATCGCGGGACAAACTACTCATAATTTAATATTCTCCAAACTTTTGCGAGGGCTATAGCTGCTAGCTTGCTGAATCTTCTGATAATATTCTCTTTCTGTATCGCTGATATTTTTGGGAGTAACAATTTTTAATTTCACCATCAAATCGCTACGCTGTTTATTAGGCTTGCGCCAGCCTTTACCTTTTAGTCTCAAAGATTGTCCTGAATCTACTCCTGTTGGAACTTTCATCGTTACTTTACCATCTGGAGTAGGAACAATAATATCTGTACCCAATACAGCTTCTTCAGGCGTAATCGGGATTTCGGCAATTAAATTATCACCTTTGAACTTAAATAAGGGATGGGGTTGCAGTTCAATATTAAGATATAAGTCTCCTCGCTGTCCTAAAAAAGGACTGGGTTGTCCTTTACCTTTGATTCGTAAACGACTACCTGCTTTAGCCCCAGCGGGAATGCGAACTTTGACTGTTTCATTGCCAATGCGAAACTGTTTTTGTGTCCCATTAAAGGCTTCAAAGAAAGTAAGAACAATTCCCGCTTCACTATCTTGGGCTGGCATTTCACTGTAGCCATCAGCAAAACCATCAAAACCACCAGGAGAAGTCCGATAGCTATAGCTGTTTTTACCTTGGCTGCTAGCAGTGCGACCTAATATATCATTAATAAAATCTTCAAAGTTTCCATATTGACTAGAATCAAAACCGCCTACATCTACATTGACTCTCGTACTGGTACTTCCTGGCGGTGGAGTGCCTCCTTGTCCTGCTTGCTGCCAATATTGTCCGTATCGATCGTATTTGGCGCGTTTTTCAGGATCGGATAATATTTCTTGCGCCTCATTTATTTCTTTAAAGCGGGCTTCGGCTTTTTCATCTCCTGGGTTGAGGTCGGGATGATATTTTCGCGCCAGTTTACGATAGGCTTTTTTAATCTCCTCAGCAGAAGCGTCTTTACTTATACCTAGTACTTGGTAATAGTCTTTAAAGTCGGTTGCAGCCATTTTTTATATTGAACAATAAACATTTATCATTGAGCATTGTCTAGTCACTTTTTTGATTGTGTAACCAGAGTTAATACTGCCGAATTAATCTTCCTTTTACTAGGATAATTAAAAAGATTAATCGGGTGTATCTATATTTAGCTATAAAATTTCAGCGTTCAATGATTTTAGCTACTAAATTATTAATCCTCTGTTGGCGTTGCTGATTTGAGTGATAATTTACAAAATACCGTTGTTTATAGCTATTAATATTTTAGCAATTTTCATGATTATCCTAACTCACTTGTGATTTTTAATTCTGGCGTTGCTGAATCGGAGTATGATTTTTAGATTTCAGACTTATTGACGAGGACTACAAAAGCTAATAGCTGATAGCTAAGAGCTACGAACAGTATTACTTTCAGTTTCATACCTTAAATCAGCAACGCCTCAATTTTTAATATCCAAGCTCTGTCTTTAGATTGAAGCAAAATAAAGCAAATTGTTGAAAGATAATTTTATAGCTATTGCAATCTTATTAAGATAAGTGGGTTTGGGTACATTTTTAGCACAGATAAATATTATGGAAAGAGTTGAGCGGACAAACTCAGTCAATGAAGCAATTACCAGCCAGGAAATTATCAATAGTCCATTGGTAATCAGAAACTTGCAGCAGCATTCTTTAAAAGAGGTTTTAGCTGACTATAGCGATCGCCATCAGCGTTCAGAAAAAAGTTTAATCGATCGCGCCACAGAAGCCATTGGTTTAACACCCAATATTCAGGTAGAAAAAACCGTGACAATCGATCGCCCTGCATCCGAACTATACAGTTATTGGCGCAACTTGACCAACTTACCCAACTTTATGAAGCATTTAAAGTCGGTGACGAACAAAGATGAAGAGGGTAAAACATCTCACTGGGTAGCTAACGCACCTTTAGGTCTTTGGATTGAATGGGATGCCGAGATCATCAAGGACGAAAGCGATCGCTTAATTGCCTGGAATGCTCTTGAAAATGCAGACATCGATAACTGTGGTTTTGTGCGTTTTCAACCCGCCACTGGCGATCGCGGTACTCAGGTAAAAGTAGTCTTGGAATATCAGCCACCAGGAGGCGCGCTAACTGATGCGATCGCCAAGCTTTTTGGTGAATCACCCCAAGAGCAAATTGGCGATGAACTAAATCGTTTTAAACAGCTAATGGAAACTGGTGAAATTGCTACCACTCAAGGACAGCCCAAAGGTTCTTAATTATAAAAAGTCAAATATTGAGCAACACCTATGACTTTTGGGTGATGAATAAATATGAGATGGATTCAAGAATATAAGTGTCGTTTATCAACAGGAAATAATGAATACGTACAAACGTTCAGTAGGTTTATTCTATAGTCGCGATGAAGCAGAAAAAGCTTTGCGCGCTCTTAAAGACGACGGTTTTGACATGAATCGAGTCAACGTTGTTGCCAAAGATGCAGACGAAGTAACTCAATCGGCTGGGGTAGATACAGCTTACGATGAAGGTAACAATGCAGCCGAGGGTGCTGGTGCTGGTGCTACTACGGGAACTGTATTAGGTGGTATTGGTGGTTTACTAGTAGGCTTAGGTACTCTAGCTATTCCTGGTGTTGGTCCTATCATTGTGGCTGGACAAGCAGCCACTACTATTGCAACTACTCTAGCTGGTGCTGGGGTTGGCGCAGTAGCAGGTGGTATTATTGGCGGTTTAGTCGGTATGGGTATTCCCGAAGACAGAGCCAAAATTTACAGCGATCGCGTTGCTGGTGGAAGTTATTTAGTTATGGTTAACGGTACGAGTGATGATATCAGCCGCGCTGAAAAAATTCTACACAGCAGTGGTATTGAAGAGTACGGCGTATACGATGCTCATGACATTGACGATGACATATACAATAGAACCCTTAGTACCAATCAAGTAAATACTAACCAGTCTGTAACTAGTATGGGAGATATAGATCGCTCTGGAGTGATCGAACCCAATACTACAGGTCAGGTGATGGGTACTCGTAGCGATGCTATCGATCCAACTATCCGTACAGGCGATCGCACTACTACAGACAGCGATGCTGATGTAATTGTGGTCGAACCCACTACTACAGATAAAGTGACGGGTACTCGTACCGGTGCTATCGATCCAACTATCCGTACAAGCGATCGCACTACTACTACAGACAGCGATGCTGATGTAATTGTGGTCGAACCGCGAGACAATATGTAATTAATTCTCTCGCGTTTCCAACCAATCTATTTTTAGTTAGTCACATTAGCCGAACAACTAACACTAACTAGAAGTATAAATAAATGTAGCAGCAATTGGATTTTGTTTGGCAAAAATCTGCACACGATTTATAGTTGCTGCTATAAAGCTCTAAAGCAAATTTGCTAAACTAAAATATTAGCAAATCAGATTTTACAACTGTCTATCGCTTTCTCTTCACCGAAAAACCAGTTCTAGAATTTAATTTGGCTATTCCAGGCTATCTGATAACTAGCCTTGTTATTAGACATCGATAGCACAGATCAAATCTCCACTTCTTTAAAACAAAATTAATTATGAAAGCTGTATGTTGGCATAGCGCACAAGATGTACGAGTTGAAACCGTACCAGATCCGAAAATTATCAATCCCCGCGATGCCATTATCAAAGTATCTTCCACTGCGATTTGCGGTTCAGATTTGCACCTATACGAAGGTAATATCCCGACAATGGAGTCTGGAGATATCTTAGGTCACGAATTTATGGGGGAAGTTGTCGAAACTGGCAAGGAAATAAAGAATCTGCAAAAAGGCGATCGCGTTGTTGTCCCTTTTACCATTGCCTGTGGTGGCTGTTTCTTTTGCAACAAAGACCTATGGTCGCTGTGTGATAACTCTAATCCTAATGCTTGGATGGCAGAAAAATTTTACGGGCATTCTCCCTCTGGTATTTATGGTTATTCTCATTTGCTAGGAGGTTATGCAGGAGGACAGGCTGAATATGTCCGCATTCCTTATGCTGATGTTGGTCCTTTAAAAATACCTGATGGTTTAGAAGACGACAAAGTTTTATTCTTGACTGATATTTTTCCTACTGGCTATATGGCAGCCGAAAATGCCGATATCGAACCAGGAGATACCGTAGCGGTTTGGGGTTGTGGTCCAGTAGGTCAGTTTGCCATTAGAAGTGCCTATATGTTGGGTGCAGAACGAGTAATTGCCATCGATCGCTTTGCAGAACGATTACAGATGGCAAAAGAACAGGGTAATGCGGAAATTATTAACTACGAAAAAATCGATCCAGGAGAAGCCCTAAAAGAAATGACTGGCGGTAGAGGACCCGATCGCTGTATTGATGCAGTGGGTATGGAGGCTCACGGTACAAATGCGATGGCAGTTTACGATCAGATCAAACAGGGAGTCAAGCTAGAAACAGGTAGACCTACAGCTTTAAGACAGGCGATAGTCGCTTGTCGCAAGGGAGGAACGGTTTCTATTCCTGGGGTTTATGGCGGTTTTGTCGATAAAGTACCGTTAGGCGCAATTGTTAATAAAGGATTGACGTTGCGATCGGGGCAAACTCACGTTCATAAATATCTTCAGCCTCTACTCGAACGTATCCAGCAGGGAGAAATCGATCCTTCTTATGTTATTTCTCACCACATGAGTATTGACGATGCACCCAAAGGCTACAAAATGTTTCGCAACAAAGAAGATAACTGTACCAAAGTAGTTCTCAAACCATAGTTTTAAAAATATACCTCAAAAGACTTAGTGCATATCTACCTGTTAGAAGAGACATCAATTCAAGCGATTTGCGAAGCTAAAAATAAGAGCTAATAAATTGGAAAGCCAATTAAAGGAGGATTCAAATGAGAATCAAAGATGTATTTGATGGAATTCAACGCGGTATAGAGCGAAAAGTTGGTGGCGATCGCGACCATAATGACGATGAAAGACGTAGTTATCGCGATGATGATGAACGCCGTTACCGCCAGCGCGATGATGACGAAGATGATGACCTCCGTAGCTACCGCGACGATGACGAACGCAGTTACCGCGATCGCGATGATGACGACGATGATTAAAAGCTTAAATAAATCTTTTTGAAGCTGTTTTATGGCGTTAGTTTAATCGCCAACGCCATTTTTAAATAAATCTAATACCAAGAAATTTATTCTTACCCTTTTTAGTTTGGTCAGAGCAGCATTACTAATTGTTCTTCTGACCAAACTTGGGAGGATAGGAGTCTGGACAACCACTATTTCCTACCCAAGTGAACTCGCGCGTTCCTTTGCGCCGTAAGACGACGCAGGGTCGCTCGTTAAGATCTTTCAATCTCAAAAGAATTATATGTTTTATCACAAAAAAAAGGCTACAGTATTTCACCAAACCAGAAAAACCCGATCCGATCCTGGCTAAAAAAATGCAGGAATTAATCGGGGAACCTTTTGGGGAAATGACTGTAATGATGCAGTATTTCTTCCAAGGCTGGAACTGTCGTGGTCCTGCTAAATACAAAGACATGATGCTCGATATTGCTACCGAAGAAATCGGACATATTGAGATGTTGGCAACTACCATGGCTTATCTATTAGACAATGCGCCTGTCGAACAAAAAGATGAAGCAGTAAAAGACCCCATCATGCAGGGCGTTATGGGTGGAATGAAAGCCGAAGATATCATTATGGCTAGCATGAATCCCCAACACGCCACAGTCACAGGTGGTGGTGCGCTACCTGCCGATAGTATGGGCTATCCTTGGAATGGTCGCTATGTAGCTGCTTCTGGCAACCTGATGGCTGATTTTTATTCCAACGTTCAGGCAGAAGCACAAGGACGCTTGCAGGCGGTCAGGATATACGAAATGGCAAAAGATCCTGGGGTAAAAGATACTCTTGCTTATATGATTGCCCGCGATACCATGCATCAGAATCAATGGATAGCAGCAATTGAAGAATTAAAAGCTGATGGTTTGGAAGATTTACCCATTCCTAGTTCTTTTCCTCAAGAGCAAGAAAAGCAACACGCTTCCTATCAATTCTGGAACTTATCTGAAGGGGCAGAGAGTAAAGAAGGACGTTGGGCTAAAGGACTAGCCCCCGATGGTAAAGGAGAATTTGAATATCTGGAAAATCCTCAAGGCGAGTCTGAAATGCCCGATCCTCCAGCACCCGATCCCAGATTTCACAGTACAGGGAAACAGCAATAAGAAAGCTCTTAGCTATCAGCTTTTAGCTTTGCTATTTAAAAATTAATAGTTGGGGCGGTTTGCAGTTCGCAAAAGTGAGTCGCTCATTAATTCAAAATCAAACAAACTAACAACAAACACAACAAAGGTATACATTATGCAACGTAATTGCGCTTTAGCTTTAGGTATTATTTTCCTACTTTTAGGCATAGCTGGATTTATTCCTGGCTTTACTACCCTGCCTGGAGAAAGTTTTAATTCTGGTGTTCCTTTGAATGCCGACACTATCTATGCCAAAGGATTTAGCTTGCTGTTTGGTGCTTTTCCCACCAATTTTATTCATAATCTCGTTCATCTTTCTGTTGGTATTTTAGGTATTGCTGCTGCTACCACTGGCAATGCCAAGCTTTATAACCGAGGTTTTGCAATTAGCTATGCTTTAATTTTTGCAATGGGTTTGATACCCTTAACCAAAACTTTCTTTGGGATTATGCCCATTTTTGGTAACAACGTTTGGTTTAATGGGCTAAGTGGTGCGATCGCTGGTTACTATGGCTTTTTAGGCAAAGAACAAACAACTTCGACCGACCAAATTAGTGCCTAACAATATTTATCAGTCAAGAGCGATCTAGATAATTAGCGATCGCTCTTGACTGTTTTATGTTCAACGCGATCGCAGGACTCTATTTTTAACTCTTTAGATAGAAGCACGAACGCAACCTCTATAGAGACAATTTAATTAGATTTAATGATTGAATAAGGAGAAAGGATATTACTAGCCAGCTTTTCCCCAACTTAGCTTCAACGCAGATATCACTAGATGCGATCGCGAAGCTAGCCAAAGGCATCGTCAAACAGACACATGAAATTGCTAATTTAGCAGCAGCCAATGCCTCATCACTTGATCGACAAGGCATCTTTCCCGTCGAAGAATTCCAACAAATAGCAGCAGCAGGTTTATTAACTGCGCCTTTAAGCAGTCGTTTGGGTGGACTAGGGTTGGGCTTTGAAACAGGTCACACTGAGGAGTTATTGATGCTTCTCAAAGAAATTGGACGTGGAAATTTAGTTGTCGGACGTATTTATGAAGGTCACGTCAATGCTTTACAGCTGATCCAAACCTTTGGTACGTCAGAGCAAATAGAAACCTATGCTGCCGATGCCAGACAACACAAAATATTTGGAGTCTGGAATGCTGAAGCGAAAGACGGAGTAAATATTGTTCCTCTAAATAATGGCAAGTATCGCTTAGAAGGGAGCAAAACCTTTTGTACTGGCTGTGGCTATGTAGAGCGTCCTTTTGTTAATGGTAAATTACCCGACGGCAGTTGGCAAATGTGTATTGTGCCGATGGATGAAATTGAAACAGTAGTAAACCCTGACTGGTGGCAACCATCGGCAATGCGGGCTACAGTCAGCTATAAAGTAGACTTTACGGGCGTAGAAGTAGAATCAAGATCTTTGCTGGCTCAACCTGGAGACTATTTTCGTCAGCCTTGGTTAAGCGGTGGTGTAATTCGCTTTGCTGCGGTACAGCTTGGCGGTGCTGAAGCTTTATTTAACGCTACTCGTCAATATTTACAGAAGCAAAATCGCTGTGAACATCTCCATCAGCAGGAACGTTTGGGCAAAATGGCGATCGCCATTGAAAGTGGCAGCCTTTGGCTAAAAGGTGCAGCGCAGTTAGTCGATAATTATGCCCCCGTGTTTGGCGGTTATCCCGAAGATAACCAAGAACAAGCCCCCAAACTGGTAGCTTATGCCAATATGGTGCGAACGGCGATCGAACAAATATGTTTAGATACAGTTCAGTTAAGTCAACGTTCTATCGGTACTTTAGGCTTACTACCACCCGAACCAATGGAACGCATAATTAGAGATTTGAGTTTGTATCTGCGTCAACCAGCCTTTGATGTGGCTATTACAGATGTCGGAAAGTATGTTCTTTCAGAAACAGATAATGCCGATAAACTTTGGTAAGGGCGATCGCTTTTTTAACTCACCAGAGTCTTTACCACTTTTAGACATTAAAACTCTGGTCGCTCGATCTACCCATAAATCTATCCTAATAGTCGCTCCCCATCCCGATGATGAAACTCTTGGCTGTGGTGGAGCGATCGCTTACCTGCGTCGATTAAATGTAGCTGTAAAAGTATTAGTGGTTAGCGATGGTACTAAATCTCATCCTAACTCTTTAGCTTATCCTCCTCCTGTACTTAAGAAAGTACGAGAACAAGAAAGTCTGGCTGCTTTGGCTGTTTTGGGAGTTGCACCCGAAGCAGTTACTTTTTTGGGTATGCCTGACGGTGCAGTACCGATGGAGACTGAGGGGGTGACGGGGGGACAAGGTGACGGCAAGGTAAACAAGAAAATACTAGAATATCGCGATGCGATCGCGCTTATCTCTCAATACTTAACTAATTTAACACCATCAATAATTTTTCTACCTTGGCGCAAAGATCCTCACCCAGATCATCGTGCAAGCTGGCAACTGTTTGCCACCGCTACTCAGAATTTGACTCACCCTCCACGGATCATTGAATATCCTATTTGGGACTGGGATACTAAGCAAAGAGGTAATTTTGTTGACTCAATTAATGCTTGGCGATTGGATATTAATAGCGTTTTGGAATTGAAGCGACAGGCGATCGCTCAATATCGTTCTCAAATTAGCGATTTAATCGACGATGACCCCGAAGGTTTCCGTTTAACACCTGAAATGCTGCAAAATTTTACTCAACCTTGGGAAATATATTTAGAAGTTAAATTATGAATCAGCCTAAAAATTCTTTACCGCCGAATTATTTTGAAGATATGTATCGAGATAATCCCGATCCTTGGGATTTTGAAAGCAGCGATTATGAAGCCAAAAAATATCAAACTACGCTTAACTCTCTACCCCACAATCATTACAGCAATGCCCTAGAAATAGGTGGCTCGATTGGGGTACTAACGGCTTTGCTAGCTCAACGCTGCGACTCTCTACTTTCGATTGATGTTTCAAAAACAGCACAGCAAAAGGCGATCGCCCGTTGTCAAAATTTATCTCAGGTACGCTTTAAAATTGTTCAAGTGCCACAAGCTTATCCAGACGAAATGTTCGATCTAACTTTATTGTCGGAGGTAGGCTATTACTTAAGTTGGGACGATCTCAAAAAAACTCAACAGTTAATTATTGAACATCTCCATGTAGAAGGACATCTTTTATTAGTTCACTGGACGCTGTTTGCCAAAGATTATCCCCTTACAGGCGATGAAGTTCACGATTCTTTTCTACGACTTACTGGTTTAAAACATTTAAAAGGACTGCGGGAGGAGCGATATCGGCTCGATTTGTTCGAGCGAGTTGAGATTTGAATCATAATTAGTTCGCTTTCTTAAATGATGGCGATTGATGTAAGCTTGGTTCACTAAAGCCTGTAAATCCACAATTGCCTGTTGAATCGTGACTTTTTGTGGATATGTATGGTATAAATCGGCATTTTGTTCTTGATATTGTCCAATTTGCTCGACAACCAGTCCAAAAGTAGGCGATCGCAATATAATTTCTTCCAGTAAATCTTTATTTATGCCTAACTTTTGAGCCACGATTGCCATTTTAACTGCCGAAGTCTTACCCATCAAAGTTCTTTGCCATAAATAACGTAGCTGACGACGTAGACGAAAACGGGCTTCGGTGGTCAAAGCCGACTCGACCCACAAACACTGTTGCTTTTGCCCTATAGTCTTTAACTGAGACAATCGATCTGCTAGCCCAGCTTTTGCCCTTCCTAAATCTCTTGCACTAGTAACTACCCGCACTGCTGGACTGTGGCGAAAACAAGCATCGGCGCGCATCAAAGCATTGTAAAGAGCCAAATCTTCAGAGGAAGGTAAAGGGGGCAAACCTCCAACTTTAGCGTACATTCGCGCAGTTACGGCAAAACTTGCGCCGTAATGATAATGATGTCGGGGAAGTGGATCGAAATAGGGATCGAGAAAAGCTTCTAGCTGTGAGGTTAAATAGTTATAACGCAGATAACGCAGAAAATATAGTCTGGTAATCTTGTCTAGTTTACTTCTTTCTCTATTGTTGGTAACGATGCGACCGCCAACAGCATCAGCCCCAGCCTTGACTTCAGCTAGAGTTGCAGCAATCCATGTAGAAGAAACTTGCGTATCTCCATCGGTAGAGGCAATTACACCAAAGTCGCGTCCGAGCGATTTTAATCGTCTGTATGCCTCATCCATCAAAAGTTTTCGTACCCAGCCAATGTGAGCGCGATCGCTTTCTATAGTCATTTCCACAATATGAAGTATCAAACTTGAGTGATTTTGAGCAAAATGCCTAATCACTTCTGCGGAATTATCGGTACAGTTATTAGCCAGAACAATAATTTCGTAGCGGTTTTTATCTAACGGCTTATTAGTTAAATCTACTTGATTTGTCAAGGACAAAAGCGTAGCTTCAATATTTTCTGCTTCATCCCGCACGGGAACGATTATGCAAACTTCACAGCTAATTAAAGGCGATCGACTGACTAATGATTGTAAATCTGCACCATAGTCTATCTGTTCTGCTAGAGGCTGAAGCAGATTTACAGCAGCAATTTGTAGCATTAATTTTTTTCTTATGTAGTGAGATAATTACATTTTTGCTAACTTGTATCTTGCTTTGTTCTTCATAAAGATAGACTTATATCATTAATTGTGGCTTTTATTAATCTTCAAATTAGTAGATGTTTTTTTCGCTATTTTTGGCTTTTAATACCAATAGTAAATATGTACAAATATCCTTCTAATGATGGACTACTTTTTTGATGAGATATATGAGCTTTGTTACCTCAACTACGATCTAAACTGCTGTAGTTCTCGGATTGCCAAAAGTGATTTATGGATCGCGCTTTTTGGATCTTGTTTTCGTGTCCAAAAAACTATTTGTAAGTTGTACAGGCGATCGCTATTGTCTTAATCTTCAAATTGGTAGCAACAAAAAGCTACTACAATTCCATTTTATTTGGATTAAATAGCAGCCCAAATTTATTGCTTAAATAATACTAATTACACATTCAAACAACTTTTATGTCTACAACCAATACTATTAATAAAAATCGCTCTTTAATTGTTGCGGGAATTCTACTCGGTTTAGGACAAGCTGGTTTTTTTGACGGGATTTTTTTTCATCAACTGCTACAGTGGCATCATATGTTTACCAATATTGAAAGTGGTAATACTGTTGCAGGTTTGGAATTAAATACTTTAGGTGATGGTTTATTTCATTTGGCAGACTGGCTGATAACTCTGGCTGGCATAATAACCTTATGGCTAGCAGTTAAGCGCGATGATGTATTACTATCTACATCGGTTTTGATTGGTGCTTTTTGTATCGGTGCGGGTATGTTTAATGTAGTCGAAGGTGTCCTTGACCATCATGTTTTTCAGATTCACCATGTCAAACCAGGAGCGCATCAACTCGCCTGGGATTTAAGTTTTATCGGTACGGGTATTCTATCTATAGCAGTCGGCTGGTTTATTTTGAATCGCAATAAGCCATCTAATTTTGATGTTGCTTAAGATTTAGATCTACCTACTTTAAACCAGCTAAATCGAGTTCTTGGTTGATAAACAGTATTGCCTCTTTGCAAACGCCGTAAATAAAGCTGAGTCGGTAATTGAACCACGTAAGTCATAAAACTGACAAGATTAATTAGAATTTGTCGCTTACTTTGGTATTTTAGAAACAAAGGTAAAATATCTTGTTCTTGAAAGCCAAACTCATTTTTGATTGAGGCATCAAGCAGAGTTTTTTTGAAAAGAATAGAGCGATCGCGTTTGAATATGATGAATTCACTAGTGTTGTCTGGCTAATCATTGCTAAGGCGATCAATTAGCCAGACAATTTTATTAGACCTTATCGGAATTAAGTATGTAAAATGAGTAGCAAGAAGTTGAGTAAGAGAGGTAGAGAGTGAAAGTCAACTATGCAGAGCTACAGAATAGACCTCGAACTCTACAGAGCTTAACAGGATTAAAAATCGAAGAATTTGAAGCTTTATTAGCTAGCTTTGAACCTGCATGGTCAAAGTTCATAGAAGAAAATTTTAAGCGAGGAAACAGACACAGAGCATTCGGAGGTGGCAGGAAAGCGAGGCTTGAGAAACTGGAAGATAAGTTGCTATTTATTTTGATTTACTTTCGACTTTATCCAACCCAAGAAGTACAAGGATTTTTATTTGGAATGAGCCAAGCCCAGGCAAATGAATGGGTACACAGACTAACAAAAGTACTCAATCAAGCTTTGAAAAGGGAGAAACAATTACCAGAACGTGAACCTGCAAAGCTAGAAGATTTACTGAACACCTGCCCCAGTTTAGAATTTATGATTGATGGGACGGAGCGAGCGATCAATCGACCACAAGATAAGGAAGAGCGTAAAACTTTCTATAGTGGAAAGAAGAAAGCTCACATGGTTAAAAATAATGTGGTGAGTGAGCGAGGAGGAAAAGTGTTGTTCTTAAGTGACACTTATGAAGGCAAAAAACATGACAAGAAAATTGCCGACGAAGAAGACTATCATTTTCCCAAAGGGAGTATTCTGTGGCAAGATACAGGATTTCAAGGATTTGCACCATCGGGAGTTAGGATTAAACAACCGACGAAGAAGCTTCCTAAAGCAGAATTAACTGATCATGAAAAAGAGAAAAATCGAGAAATTGCGAAGATAAGAGTTGAGATAGAACACCAGATCTGCGGAATCAAACGATGTCAGATCGTGGTTCAGAAATTTCGTAATTGGGTCGATCACTATATTGATGATGTGATGGAAACAGCTTGTGGACTGCATAATCTTCGTCTTAGTCATCGTCAGAAAAGAGATATTAGATACATAAAATTCTCCTAATTTTAAGAAGAGAAGAGAAGAAACTAGTTCTTCGAGCTTTTCGACTTATTTCCGATAAAGTCTATTTAATCAAGTGCGTTGCACAGTAAAAATAAATGCTATTAACTATGCAATATTCAAATCATTAGCTATTTGCTGCTTGCGAATCAGTCATTACTAAACTCAATTGGTTAGTACCTACTTAGTCTTTAAAGTTTGATAGAAAGACATTTTAAAAAGCTGCCCCAAACAGAACTTATTCATTTTAAACATCTTTTATTAAGAGAGACTTAAACGAATAAACTATTTAATAAATGTCACTTATATAGCACGTCAAATTATTAAATAGTTGTCAGGCTTATAGATAAAAAGTATCAGCTAAAAATATTGATTTAATCTTTCTTTGGTCAGATAAAAAATAAAGGTAAAAGTTTATACTTTGGCTAGTTGCTGTTATGGATTTTATATATTGTCAAAATATATTCTTTCACAAGTAGCAAGTAGCAAGTAGCAATTTTACCTCTCGTTAAAACAAGAGGATTGAAACAAAGAAATGTGTTTTATTTTTTTTTCGTCTTTAAAGAGCGCAACGCGCAAGCGTCGCCAGTCGTCGAAGACATCGGCGCGTTTTCGGTGGGAAGATTCCTACCGAAAAGCCGCCGAGACGATCTGAGCCTTTCAGGCTCTGCGCTTTAGACCAACTTCGGAGTTACTTAATTGCTATCTGTTATCTGCGCGAACTGGAGTTCGCCGCCTTCGGAGTTGGTAAATAAAAGATGCGATCGCAAAAACTAACTACAATGGCGATCGCGGTTTAGACATTAATTATGGACTCTATTAAACTGTGAGGAGCAGAAGAAACTATCGTCGAAGGGTAAACACAATTACCCCAAAGCGGATGAACGATTAAAGAGCAACTTTTATAGCTAATTACGGGATAATTTAGTAGTGCTTTGACTACCGCATTATCATCTAGCTTTAATGACCCTGGACAAGTCAACAGAGGATAACCAGTACGAGGATCGAAAAGATCGCTTTTGTAGCCTCGATCCTGTAAAGCAAAAATCAAATTGCAGCCAAGACGAATAAATTCCTGTCTCAAGATATCTTTTTCCTGAGCAACTTCTAGACTAGATTCTTGGAGAGAAATAGACGATCGCTGTAAAAATAGAATTAAGTTAGCTGGGGAGAGATCCCAATCGGGTAAAAGCTCTTGTTGATGCTGGATAAAAAACGAGTGAGCTTGGGCAATATAAACCTGTACTTCTTTAGCTGATGGTTGTTGCCAAGTTTTAAGGCTGGATGGCGATCGCATACTTTTTTTTAGGGATATATCCCATACTAAAGTTAAGGGGGGTTTCGCGGTAAAGTTATAGGCATGGGGGTCAAGGAGATGAAAACAACCAAAAATATTCTGATTATTGGCGGTGGCATAATAAGTCTATCGATCGCTATTGAGTTAAAACGCCAGGGAGCAAAAGTTACTGTAGTTAGCAAAGATTTTATGCAGGCAGCGTCTCATGCAGCAGCAGGAATGTTAGCACCAATGGCAGAAAAACTAACTTCTGCTGCCATGTTTGACTTATGCTCTAGATCCCGTTGGCTATATCCTGAGTGGACACAAAAGTTGGAAGGGTTAACAGGAGTAGACACTGGCTATCTATCCTGTGGTATTCTTGCCCCTGTTTACGCTCAACCAAAATCGTTCGCCGAAACAGATAACAGCGTAGTTTGGTTAGACAAACAGGCAATTCACCTTTATCAACCAGGATTGAGCGATCGCGTGATGGGCGGTTGGTGGTATCCTGAAGACGGTCAGGTAGATAATCGCTGTTTAATGCGATCGCTGTTGCAGGCTGCTCAAACTTTAGGAGTAGAGATTAAAGAAGGAGTTGCAGTCAAAGCAATACAGCAAAAGCAGGGCAGGGTAAACGGGGTTTTAACCGATACAGGACAGCTAGAAGCAGAGGAATACGTTCTAGCTGCGGGTTCATGGTCTAGTCAACTATTACCATTGCCAGTGCGTCCAGTTAAAGGACAAATGTTGTCTCTTAGGATGCCTCAAAAGCCACATCAGCCTTTTCCTCTCCAGCGAGTCTTATACGGGGAGGATATTTATCTTGTGCCGAGACAAGACGGTAGACTGGTTATCGGTGCAACGGTAGAAGAAGTAGAATGGACTCCTTTTAATACTCCTAAAGGTGTTCAAAGTTTGTTAGATCGAGCTACTGAACTATATCCTGCGATCGCAGATTGGCAGATTGAAGAATTTTGGTGGGGTTTTCGTCCTGGTACTCCTGATCAATTGCCCATTTTGGGTCGTAGTGCCTGTGATAATCTATATTTGGCAACAGGACATTATCGCAATGGTATTTTACTTGCTCCCGTCACCGCTTCTCTGCTTAGCGATTTAATTCTCGAACAAAAATCTGACCCTCTCTTGGCAGAATTTAGCTATCAGCGTTTTTACAATTCAATCAGCATGACTTCTTTTAGCAACTTGAGCAATAGTCCTCAAAAATCTTTTCAGATAGCATCACCTCAAGCTCCCTTGCCTCCTGCTTCGGCTTTACCCAATCAAACAATTGTTGAAGATCTAAATCAGCTAACTATTGCTGGACGTACTTTTAATTCTCGTCTAATGACTGGTACGGGTAAATATTCTAGTATCGAGGCGATGCAGCAAAGTGTAGCTGCAAGCGGTTGTCAAATAGTCACCGTAGCGGTGAGAAGAGTCCAAACCAAAGCTCCAGGACATGAAGGTTTAGCTGAAGCTTTAGACTGGGATAGAATCTGGATGTTGCCCAACACCGCAGGATGCAAAACTGCTGAGGAAGCCGTGCGAGTTGCTCGCCTTGGTAGAGAGATGGCGAAATTACTAGGACAGGAAGACAATAATTTTATTAAGCTAGAGGTCATTCCCGATGCCAAATACCTGTTACCCGATCCTATCGGTACTCTTGAAGCAGCAGAACAGTTAGTTAAAGAAGGCTTTGCTGTTTTACCTTATATCAATGCCGATCCGCTTTTAGCCAAACGTTTAGAGGAAGCTGGCTGTGTCACAGTTATGCCTCTGGGTTCACCAATTGGTTCAGGACAAGGAATTAACAACGCAGCTAATATCGCTATTATCATCGAAGAAGCCAATGTTCCAGTGGTGGTCGATGCAGGTATAGGCACACCTAGCGAAGCTGCTTTGGCAATGGAAATGGGTGCAGATGCTTTGCTAGTTAATAGTGCGATCGCTCTAGCACAAAACCCCGCAGCCATGGCAAGGGCAATGGGTTTGGCAGCAGAAG
This sequence comes from Waterburya sp., assembly GCA_965218645.1. GTDB lineage: Bacteria > Cyanobacteriota > Cyanobacteriia > Cyanobacteriales > Xenococcaceae > Waterburya. Next base: position 1,508,489 of record OZ244627.1, read on the forward strand.
CAGGTAGGCTAGCTTATCTATCAGGCAGGATTCCCGTCAAGCAATATGCTACTGCTAGTTCTCCTTTGACTGGCACAATCAGTTAATAGTAGGAATTTGGCAGTGCTAAAATCTTAGTTTAAAAAAATTTGTTGGCAGCGGAATTTATTAATTTGATAATAATTAGTGAAACAGAAAAAGTTTAAATTCATTGATTTATTTGCAGGAATTGGTGGGTTTCATTTGGCAATGCACAAATTAGGTGGTGAATGCGTTTTTGCTTCTGAAATAGATCGCTATGCCAGAAAAACCTATATTCATAACTTTAAAAAAATTTCTTCTCAACTATTTGAAGAAGATCTTTTTAATGAGGACATTAGAAATATTGTTGCCGATGAAATCCCTGATTTCGATTTATTGTGTGCTGGTTTTCCTTGCCAGCCTTTTAGTCAAGCTGGTTATAAAAGAGGATTTGATGATACTCATAATTCAGAACGTGGCAATCTCTTTTTTAATATTGCCGATATATTAGAAGTTAAACGACCAAAGGCATATTTCTTAGAAAATGTTCAAGGATTAGTTAATCACGATCGGGGAAGAACTTTTAAGCTAATTCGTAAAGTTTTAGAAATGGATTTAGGTTATTCATTTTATTATCAAATTGTCAAAGCTTCAGATTATGGATTGCCTCAATTAAGACCAAGAACTTTTATGGTTGGGTTTCGCGATGAAGAATTTTTTAAAGGCTTTAATTTTCCCGAAAGCTTGCCTTTAGAATTCAACATGAGTGATGTTTGGGGTGGAGTTTGTAGTCGAGAAATTGGCTTTACTCTAAGAGTTGGTGGTCGTGGTTCAAATATTAGCGATCGCCGTAATTGGGATTCATATTTAGTTGATGGCAAAGTAAAACAAATAACTTATGCTGAAGCTAGAAAAATGCAGGGATTTCCCGATCACTTTGAATTTCCTGTTAGCTCTACTCAAGCTATCAAACAATTAGGTAATAGTGTAGCAGTAAATGCCGTTAGAGTCGTTGGTAAGAATGTTATTACCTATATGAATAGTTTAGAAAGTAAGAAAACAGGAATGAAGAAAACCAAAAATAAAGGTGAATGGTCTGAATTATTAACTTTTATCAGAATTTTACTAGATCAGCATATTTTGCTCTCTGATGTGAACTTAAATTCAACTGGTAACTATTTTAAAGTCAGCAAAATTACTGGTAAAAATATTAATTTAGAGTTTTTACTTACTAATCAAAATCAAGTAACAATAATCAATAAAGATACAGCGGCAATTAAAACAATACAGATTGAAAAATTAATTAATAGAAAAATCTTAAATAATTTAGTTACTCAAGTCAAAACTGGAAAAAGTACTTTTATAATTCCTGAGTTTGAAGTTATTCAGAATACTCTAGGACTAACTTTAATCAAAGGTGGCACAAGCTCTCAAAAAGCAGATATTTTTCTGGATATTCATAATGAGATTTTGACTAAGGAGAATGAGGGATTTGGGATTAAGTCTTATTTGGGCAGTAAGCCAACTTTATTAAATGCTTCGGGAAATACAAATTTTATATTTGAGATCGAAAATTTAGCCAAAGACAAAGTAGATATAATAAATGCTATTAATAGTAGAACTAAATTGAAAGATCGAATCCAAGCGATTGAGCAATATGGAGGCAATTTTAAATATATTGCTCCAGAGAAAAAAACGATGGAATACAATCTAAAAATGGTTGATTCTTTAATGCCTCAAGTTATTGGCAACATTTTACTTACCTTTTATAAGTATAGAATTAATTTTATCTCCCAAATCATTGACCATCTCCATAACAACACTGATTTAATTAGCAAAATTCAGTATGAAGATAAAGACTTTTTAGTTAGTAAAGTCAAAAAGCTGCTGGTTGATACCTTATTGGGGCTTTTTGCGGGAAGCAAATGGGATGGTAGTTACGAAGCAAATGGAATTATTGTAGTTAAAGAATCTGGTGAACAAGTTGCATTCCATATTATAGATCTAGAGAGTTTGAAGTCGTTTTTATTCAAAAATATTAAGCTAGATACTCCTTCGACAACAAGACACAGATACGGAAAAATTATCATAGAGAATAATAACAAGTTGTACTTCAAGCTTAATTTACAGCTAAGGTTTTAAATTGGTACTTGAAAAAGTGCCGTATTTATTTGATTATTGACTGCTCAACACCCTTTAGGATCGGTGATTCTAGCTCCTATACTAAATCCTGTTGAAATACATCATTTAAAAGTTGTGTGAAAGCAGAGGGCAGAGGGCAGATGGCAGATGGTTTTAATCTCGTTCTGAATTTCTAATTTAAAAGTAGGTTTTCAGAATCGGATTTAGTGTTAGCTCTTAGCTACCTTCGGATATAGCATAGTTTGGTTGGTTTTAAATAGCTACGCAGGTTTTTAATTAAAAGCTAATAGCTTAATCGTCGTTAAGGACGCGGCTTTAAACCCATTTATTAGATGGCAATTTTTAGGCTTTATGATTAATTCCCAAGCTAGAGGTCTAATGAATCGAGTAACCGAGAGTATTCTTTGGCAATCAGCCAATAACATTCGCAAGCATTATCCTCTAGCTTCTGTTTAGAGTCAATTTTTATCAGACCACGTTTATAGTGAATTATTCCTGCTTCTTGAAATTTGCTGGCTACTTCGGTAACTCCAGTACGGCGCACCCCCAACATCTGAGAAATAAATTCTTGAGTTAGCTGATATTCATCTCTTTGTATATTGTCTCGTACCGTAAGCAACCAACGCGCAAATCGCTGTTCGAGATTATGATAGCGATTACAGGCAGCAGTTTGACCAAGCTGAATTATTCGAGCTTGAACATAGCGCAGTAGCAGTATTCTAAAAGCTCCCTGGCGATTTAACTCTTCTTGTAGTCGTTGGGCAGTAATTCGATAACCATTGCCACCCACCTGAACGATCGCCGTAGAATTTGTGTAGCTGGTATCTAAAATGATGGGCAATCCCACCATGCCCTCATTACCAATAACTCCAATTTCTGTAGTAGAACCATTTTCCATGATCGCAACGCTAGAAACAATCGAGTGGGAGGGAAAGTAAGCATATTTATAATGTTCTCCAGCATGAAAAAGAACTTTATGCTGAGGAAGCTCTACAAATTCTAAATAACGACAAAGGCGTTGATAATCTTCTTGAGGCAGGGCAGCTAGAAGCCGATTGATTGGCCTCTCTTCTGAGTTTTGTAAAGGCACTTTGAATATATTTATCTATCAAAATTTAAATACAGTCCAGCTAAAAATTTCCGCTTCAATAACCTAGAAATTATTGATGCAGAATTTTAAGATAAATTGCACCATCTTAAGAATACTAATAATTTAAAATTTTTTTTGTCCGCTGCCCGACATAAATAAATAATTTTTAACAATTATCGAATCTAATCAAATAGAAGACCAGTCTTTGAGAATTTGATAGCATTCACAAGCAATCGTTTCTAATGCTTGGCGATCTAGAATTTTAATTTTTCCTCGCTGATAGTCAATAATTTCCTGTCGCTGAAATTGCTTAGCGACTTCGGTAACTCCAGTACGTCTGACTCCCAACATCTTGGCGAGTAATTGGTGAGTCATTAATAGTGTGTCTTGGTCACTGCGGTCGTCGAGCATCAGCAACCAACGAGCAATTCGCTGCTGGACGGTATGGTGATTATTACAGGCAGAACATTGGCTTACCTGATTGAACAGTTTTAAAGCATAGCGCAGCAGTAGTTTTTGTAGTACCTCACCGCGATCGTATTCTGCTTGCAGTGCCTCTACCTCAACTTTCATTGCCCATCCTGGAGATTGAACGATAGACTGGCTATAAGATGTTCCTTTGCCCAAAAATGGTAATGTTCCCACCATTCCCTCTCGACCAATCAACCCAATTTCTGTGGTTGAACTAGCATCTAGCACTGACATTAAAGATACAATTCCTTTAGTAGGAAAATATAACAATTCACTTTTTTGATCGGGTTTCAACAAAACGTTATTTAAAGAAAGTTGAACTGGTTCGAGATAAGCACTGAAACGTTGATATTCTTTTTTTGGTAATGCTGATAGTATGTGATTGTTTTGAGGATTATTCAAAATAGAGAAAACCTATTTTCCTACTGTGTTTGGTCGTTTTTGTCAGCATTGCACTCTATTGAACTGCAATTAATTAAGAAATATACAGGCACCTTAATGATGAAATTACAGCAGTTTTCAAAAGCCTTGCTTGACCGTTTAGGACAAATTCACAAGTAGCGCGCTTTGCGCTCAAGTAGCAAGTAGCAAGTTTTACCTCTCCCTAAAGGGTAGAGGATTCAACAATTGAATATGTTTTTGTTTCTTTTCGTCTTTAAAGACGAGGCTTCAGACCAACTTCGGAGTTTTCTTACTTACTACTCGTTACTTGCGCGAACTGGAGTTCGCCGCCGTTCCCTTGGAACGTCGAATCCGCATAGCGGATTGCTACTTAACTCCGAAGGAGATTGGTAATCTGTAATTAAAAGTTTGACATGGTTTTAACAGGGTGTCTGACCTCTAACCGACATAGCAATAGCAATAGCTTCTTGATAATTGTGCTTTACTACTCCCTTTTCTTATCCCAAACTCAGGTTTAATCAACTGAACTGAGGCGCATTTAATCTAACTGCTGTGACAGGGTGACGGAGTGACGTGGTGACTTGGGGACTTGGTGACTTGGTAACTTGGTAACTTGGTAACTTCATAGCGATTACTACTAAATTGGACAGCCTCACTTAATACATACATCATAAGGGTTTTTGGCGAAAAACTCTTACTGTTCAACGGCATTAATACCCAAGTCAGTAAAATAGTCTAGTTTGTCAATGGGGAAGGTCGGTTTTAATCAACTGAAGGCGGTAGCCCAGGTAAATTGACTGCTCACCGTCATAAATGATCGGTGATTCTTAAGTAGCAAGTAGCAAGTAGTAATTAAGAAAATATCCCAATTGCTAATTGCTATCTGGTATCTGCTACTTAATCGCCCTAAAGTGCGGGGCTTTAAACCCATTTATTACACGGTAAAGTTTCAGGCTTAGATGATTCACTCTGCAAATATTGGTTAAATAAACTATAATGTATTTATAGTAAAAATTACTATAATTGCCGATTAAGCTAAATTTTAGATTAACCAACACTAACTAATATGTTTACAGCAGCTAAACCTAAAGCAAACCTTTACGAGATTCCTAATGATTTGTTTGGCGCAATTAACGAGCTAAAGCAAGAGCTAAATGCCGTAATTTTGGCTCATTATTATCAAGAAGCAGATATTCAGGATATTGCTGATTATTTAGGTGATTCTTTGGGTTTATCTCAGCAGGCTGCCAATACTGATGCGGAGGTAATTGTATTCGCGGGGGTGCATTTTATGGCAGAAACCGCCAAAATACTTAATCCTAATAAATTGGTTTTATTACCCGATCTTGAAGCTGGTTGTTCTTTAGCTGATAGTTGTCCACCAAAAGAATTTAAGGCTTTTAAAGATGCGCACCCAGATCATATAGTTATTTCTTACATTAACTGTACTGCCGAAATCAAAGCTCTAAGCGATATTATTTGTACTAGTTCTAATGCGGTAAAAATAGTCAATCAAATTCCAGAAAATCAGCCAATTATTTTTGCCCCAGACAAAAATTTAGGTCGTTACGTTAGCCAACAAACTGGTAGAGACTTAGTTTTATGGGAAGGTAGCTGTATTGTTCACGAAACTTTCTCAGAAAAGAGAATTATTGAATTAAAGGTTGAGCATCCCAACGCCGAAATGATTGCTCACCCAGAATGTGAACCTCCTGTATTGCGCCATGCCGACTTTATTGGTTCAACTACGGCTTTATTAAAATATTGTCAGACAAGTAGTAGTGATGAGTTTATCGTCTCTACTGAACCTGGAATAATTCATCAGATGAAAAAAGCTGCACCTAATAAGTATTTTATTCCTGCTCCAGCCATGAATAACTGTGCCTGTAATGAATGTCCTTATATGCGCCTGAATACCCTAGAGAAGCTTTATTTGGCGATGAAAAATAAAACTCCAGAAATTACTTTACCTGAAGATATTCGTACCAGAGCATTAAAACCTATTCAAAGAATGTTGGAAATGTCATAAATGGCGTTGCTAATTTAAACGCGCTGATTATTTTGTCAATAAAATATAGTCACATTATCTGTTGGTAGATAATAATTTTTCCACGTTAATATCAATCTGAGGAAAAGCCAAAGGCTGAATATTACCTGTAGCTTCCCGCTTATTTAAATAGCTGTTAGCCTGAGGTTGAGTTAATATCCATAATTTGTTACTAACTAGATCGATGACCCAATATTCAGAAATACTGTTACGGGCATAGATAACGAATTTCTCTTCTAAATCTTTGGTTAGAGTTTTGTTAAATACTTCGACTAACCAATAAATATCTTGAGGATTGGGATGGCGATCGCTATAATTGTTATCATTAAATTGAACTATAGCGATATCAGGTTCAGGTTCGGAAGTATCCAGGGTAATTGGATGAGCTTCTCTAACTTTTGCTATTCCACGCAAAAGATTTCGTAAGTAGTCAGCTACAGCATCAATTTTAGAGCTATGAATTGGCTTTTCAGGACTTATGGTAACAATTTCACCTTCTAAAAGCTCAACAGATTTGCCTTCTAAAACACCAGATTTAATTATTTGGTGATAGTCCTCAACTGACCATTTGTAAAGCGTTCTCATAACTATACTTGTATAATTTGCCCTGCTACTTCTACTTCAATAATATCTCCATCTTTTAATTCTCAAGATTTATGCGGTGAATTAATTTAAATTAAGCTTGCCATTAAGCTCGTCAATAAATACAACAACTTTATCTGCTTCTTGGGTATTACCTGCGCTTTGATATAATTTTAGAGCTTGATTAAAGGCAGCGATCGCCTCATCGTACCTTTTCCTAGCTCTCAAAGAAATGCCTAAATAGCGAAATCCAGAAGGGTTATCAGCCGAAATTCTAGTCAAACGTCTAAACTCAGAGGTAGAACGAAAATAGTTATGCTTGGCTAAGTAAACTTTACCAATACCTTCAATAGCTTCGGCGGAATTAAGCTTTAGTCGAGCCGCTTGTTGATACTCAATTAAAGCCGCATCGAATTTTTGTTGTTGATACAGTACGTCTCCTGTACGCAAATAAATTAAATGGTCATAAGGGTCATTTTGTTTGGCTGCATTTAACGCTTTTAATGCTGATGTAGGGTCATTTTTACTCAACAGAGCGGTAGCTAACTGAATTTGTAAATCAGCTAATTGAGGATGTTGCCCAATTGCTTTTTGCACTAAAGAAATAGCTTGGGCAGATTTGTCTTGCTCAATTAAAATGCGAGCAATAACGCTATAAGCCTGTTCGTTGTCAGGAGCGATCGCCAAAATACGATTATAAGTCTCAAGTGCGCGATCGTATTCCTTTTCTCGCAGCAAGATTACTCCCAAACCAAGATGGTTTTGAATGTTGTCTGGCTCTAGTTCAATGGCTTTTTTATAGGCTACTGCTGCTTCAGGGTTTTCTCCTGCATTACCCAGGCAAAAGCCTAAGGCATAGTAAAGTTTAGGATCGTTAGGAGATAAAGCGATCGCCTGTTGATAAGCTTTTGCTGCTGCATCATATTCTGCTCTTTGAGTCTGTACATAACCAATACCAGAAAAAATTTGCGAATTATGCCGATCTAAACTAGCTGCTTGCTCGTAAGTTTTTAAAGCCCGATCGTAATTTTGTCTTTCTACATATTGTTTACCCTTAAGTAACAGGTTATTAAGCTTTAAATAATTAGATTGAGCGATCGCCTGTTCAAAACTAGCTTTGGTTACTGTGGGCAGCAGAAGTAGTGCAAGAGCTATAAAAGCAGAGCAAGTAAGATTCGTAAGTTTATACGACATAGAGTATTAATCGTTTTTTTTCTATAACAAATATTAAAATTTAGCATATCCAGATAATAGGCAACCAACATCTTAACCGTTAACAAGCTCAAGTATTGTTTTCGGTGGCGTTGTTATCTTATTATTAGAATTTAATGCTCTTAATACTCAAAAAAAGCGATCGCGTTTGGGGTTAGTAAATATTCATCCCTAAAATAGCTTAATGCTTCTGCATAAAAGCAGCAAAATTACAATCCTCCAAACCACTCGTATCCCAAATCTTCCCAATATCCTGTAGTTGGCATCAACTGATTTGTTAGCACAATTTGAGTTACCCACTTACTTTGTTTGTAGCCCAACTTAATTGGGGAAGCCAGACGCAGAGGCGCACCATTATCAACCGACAAAGGCTGTCCATTTTTCTGATATGCCATCAGCGTTTGAGGATGTGTTGCCGAGGCTAAATCCCAGCTTTCGTAGTAACCATCGGCAGATTTAAAATAGACATAACGGGCATTTGATTTAGGTTGAGCCAATCGAAGCAATTCGTATAGTCGCACTCCGCCCCATTGTACGATCGCTGCCCAGCCTTCGACACATACGTGCTGAATAACCATTGACGTTAAGGGTAGTGCCTGAAGGTCTGTCAAACTTAGCTGCATCGGGTGATTTACTTCACCTTCAATCTGTAGGCGATATTGTGCAGGATCGATTTGTGGCGTTTGATCGAAGGTGTTGATTAGAAGTTTATCAGGCTCGATTGCGCTAACTGGAAATTCAGGGACGGCTTTATGGGTCAGAAACAAGGCTTGCGATGCTTGGTTAAGTGGCTCAAAAGCTTGTCCGACTTCCATCGACCCTAAACTCGAACCGCAGCTATTAAGCAGTAAAGTAGCACTGGACAATCCAGACCACTGCAACAGTTGACGACGAGAAATAAATTTAGACATTTTTCTAAAAAATAAATAATTATCTTCAAATAAACATAGATTTTATGAGGCGAATACTACCGACTCTTAAAGCCAATAATGAGTGAACGAATGTAAATAAGATAACAATAGGCACGGCAAGAAAATGAATAGTACGAAGCGTCTGCCAATTGATAAATAAGCTGGATAACCAATGAAACGAAGCGGGTTTGTACATTGCCAAACCAGACGCGATCGACAAGAGTAAAATTGGCAGAATTGCTGTATAAATTAATCGATGGAGTGCGTAATTTTTGCGCTTGGGATTCTGACTCACTCGCAATGCCTTAATATCACTTTCACTGACAAATCGTTTCTCCCAACGGCGTGAAATCAACACATACAATCCATACCATAGAAGATTCAGCGCATAAAACCACATCGCCGTAAAATGCCAATGCCGTCCGCCTGCCAACCATCCGCCTAGGGTTAAAAAACTGGGAAAATTCCACCCTCCACGTCCGCCAAAAACTGGATTGGCGTTGTAGATTTGCAATCCACTAAAAAGCATCACAAACAGACTAATCAAATTTGTCCAGTGAAAGATTTTTGAGAGGAGGGTTTGAGATGGAGACGGCTTAGATTTTCGACGTTTGGCAGGCATTGCAGAATTCATAATTAAAGTTCCTCATTCTAAATTGAAAATGTCGGAAAAAATGGAGCTAGCCAAAGCTGAATTTGGACATCCCAACCTAACAGAATTGCGATCGCGCTCACAATTACGATCACACCGCCAGCTTTTTGTAAAACTACACTGTGACGACGCAAATTGAGCAATCGCCGACTAATTTTACGCCCACCATAAGAGAGTGCAATAAGCGGTAACGCTGCCCCAAACCCATAAGCCATCAGTAAACCAAAAGCACTTAACCCTTGATGATTGACGGCTGCCAGGACTAGAATTCCACCCAAAACGGGTCCCGCGCAGGGTGTCCACAGCAGTCCCAATTGAGTCCCTAAGCAAAACTCTCCCCACAGTCCAATTCGAGGACGTTCTTTTGTCCATTGCTGGATTGGCAAGTAGCTGAATAATTTATAACTCAAGCTGGGAAATAACGCTAGTATGCCCAAGATTAGAAGAATTGCGATCGCGCTATATCTTAAAAAACTAGTCAAATTCGTCAACCAGCTTGCACTAATGCCTAACAAACTCCCCGCAACCGCAAAGCCACTGACTAATCCAACGACTAGGGCAACTGGACCATAGCGATGAGACTGGAGCGATCGACCTACCAACACTGGAAGAATTGGCAACACACAAGGGGATAAAACGGTCAAAATACCAGCGAGAACCGCAATTTGAAAAGAAAGGGTAGATGGATTCATGGCAGAAGAAAACTTGGGTGCATATTGTCAGGTATTGTCAGGTTAAGTTTCTTTCAATAGCTGCTCAATAGTCTGCTCAGTCGTATCATAAGCTCCTTCTCCAATATGGTCGTAGCGCATTAAGCCACCTCGATCTGCCAAAAATAGGTGAGGCCAATATTCATTGCTGTAAGCCTTCCAGGTTTTATATTCGTTGTCGATTGGCACAGGATAGGTAATTTGATGCTGTTCTAAGGCGCGTTTGATGTTGTTCGGCTCACGCTCAAACGCAAATTCTGGCGTGTGAATGCCAACTACTCTAAGCCCCTGCGCTGCATACTTGCTGTGCCATTTGACAATATAAGGCAGGGTGCGCTGGCAATTGATGCAGGCAAACGTCCAAAACTGAATTAAAACAACATTGCCTTTGAGATCGGCGGTACTTAAAGGGTCTGAATTTAACCACTGCTGAATACCCTGAAAATCGGGGAGTGGTTTTCCAGCAGCAGCCAGGGTAGTAGTTTTGGGTTTGGTCGCAGCAGGAGTGGGTGAAGTCGTTGCGATAGAATTACTTTGCTGTCTGCTTGCCCCAAGAGCAGCCGTTACGCCTGCTCCAACTACACCCAGACCCATATAGAATAAAACTTGACGACGCTGACGAGAAACTTTGTCCATGATAGTTTTACAAAATGAGCTACAAATCGACTACTTGCATAATTGTCAACTAATTTGGTTTAACGTATAAGAACTCGATCAATGAAAGTTGTTCGGATAAAAGGTAAAGTGGCGTTGGTGATTTAGCGAACAAGCGCTGTCTTGGGACGGCGGCTTTTGAGTAGGAAGCTTCCTACTTAAAACGCGCCTTGGCTTTCCCCCATGAGCGACTCGTTCAAGACAGGTATGAAACTGACAGTGATACGGTTCATAGCTTTTAGCTTCTTAAAGATGTACATTAAATTAATTTCTTAATATTTCATACTTTGATTCACCAATGCCGATAAAGCAAATAGGGATTAGTGGGTGTTTATTTTTTCATCGTGTCACCCTGTTGCATAGCGTCGCCGTCTTCTTTCATCGTGTCACCCTGTTGCATAGCGTCGCCGTCTTCTTTCATCGTGTCACCCTGTTGCATAGCGTCGCCGTCTTCTTTCATCGTGTCACCCTGTTGCATAGCGTCGCCGTCTTCTTTCATCGTGTCACCCTGTTGCATAGCGTCGCCGTCTTCTTTCATCGTGTCACCCTGCTGCATAGCGTCGCCATCTTCTTTCATCGTGTCACCCTGTTGCATAGCGTCGCCGTCTTCTTTCATCGTGTCGGGTTGTGTAGTGTTTTCGGCACTTGTAGCAGGTTTTGGTTGCTGACTCTCTGGTGTGGAAGCACTAGAGCAAGAAGCGAGGCTACCAACTAGAGTTAAGGTAGTGACTAAACCAATAATTTTCTGATTCATATTCATAATTGTTGTCATCCAAATTGTAGATTGAACTTGAGAGATAAATAGTTAAATTGCTTAACCTAAATGGCTTTTGACCTTTTGACTAACTTAAGTATGCTGACTTTAAATGAAACTTATCTGAATTTAATCTATAAATTTCCTAAATCTATGGATTGAAAAGTCTCATCTAAAACTCAGCGTTTTCTCAGATAACTGTATTTGCAAAACGACCTTGGCATTATGGTTTTATCCCCAAAAAGAGAAGCTTATGTGTAGCAAAAATGCGCTAATAGTACTCAGGACTTACGCAGTGAAACGAAAAATCAAGATATTACAGGGGTATTTGGGGTAGTGAGGTGATTGAGGTGTTTGAAGTATTGAAGTTTCTACATTATCTTTCCTACCTCCATCATCTTCACTACTTTTCTATCCTCTTAACATTTACTTTACAAACAGTATTTAAGGCTTCCTAACGGATAGACAGCCGAGCTAAAGTCATCCTTTTAGATGTTTATTGGTGATAAGTTCCAGAATTTTGCAGAAAGTCAAGAATAAAGAAAATCCTCTGAAACTGAGGGTAAATAATCAGCAATAAGTCTAATATACTTGCACTAATCAGTCTTATTTTTCGCTATCTTTTTTTAAGGTAGAAAAGAAGTATCTTTTATCCCTCATCCCTCATCCCTTCAAATTATGGCTTTTGCATCGGTAGTACGGACAATAGAAAAATCGCCTTTAACCAGAGAATTACTAACAAAACTCGATAAAGGGCAGTCGTTACTGCTCAATGGTATTCCTCGCTTACCAAAGGGAATTGTTAGCTCTAGTTTGGCAAAAGCCAAAGACAAAAACTTATTTCTAGTTTGTCCTACCTTAGAAGAGGCTGGACGCTGGGCTGCTCAATTGGAGGCGATGGGGTGGCAGACAGTAAATTTTTATCCTACCTCCGAAGCAAGTCCCTATGACCCATTTGACCCCGAATCAGAGATAACCTGGGGACAGATGCAGGTTCTTTCAATAATCAATGATCAATTATCAATTATTAATGAAAAAGATGATTATAAACCAAGAGCAATTGTGGCTACAGAGCGATCGCTTCAGCCTCATTTGCCACCCCCAGAGGTATTTCAGTCTTATTGTCTGACACTAAAGCAGGGTATGGAATTGACCTCGAACCAGCTAGATGAATCTTTGGCTAAATTGGGTTATGAGCGAGTAGCATTGGTAGAAACAGAAGGGCAATGGAGTAGAAGAGGCGATATTGTCGATATCTTCCCAGTTTCGGCAGAATTACCTGTAAGGCTGGAGTGGTTTGGGGATGAGTTGGAAAAGTTAAAGGAGTTCGATCCTGCCACTCAAAGATCTTTAGATAAACTGGAGCAGTTGTTATTAACACCAACGACCTTTAGTAACATAATTGCTAACAGTATTTTAGAGAACGGTAAGAGTATTGAAAGCTATTTAGATGATGAAGAGTTAGAAGCTTTACTTGAGGGCAATCCGCCAGAGGGGATGAGGCGATTTTTGGGAATCGCCTTTAATCAACCAGCTTCAATTTTAGATTATTTACCCGAAAATACTTTAATAGCTATCGACGAATTAGAACAGTGTAATGCCCATAGCGATCGCTGGAGCGAACTAGCAGAATTTCAATGGCAAAGTTTAGAACCAAGTCTACCCAAAATTCACGCTGAGTTCCAAAGTTGTTTAGCCAAAACTGATAAGTTTAACTGTATTTATTTGTCTGAAATTGCCGAAGAAAAACCCCGTTTAGATATTGCAAATCCTGACTCGGTATCGGTACATAATTTACAAGCACGTCCGATTCCTACTACACCGAATCAGTTTGCTAAGTTGGCTAGTATCCTTAGAGGTAAAAGAGAAATATATAGCGGAATGACGTTAGAAAAATATCAGACTTGGTTGATTTCGGCACAGCCTAGTCGTTCGGCTTCTCTATTACAAGAACATGATTGTCCTGTACAGTTTGTTCCCAATCCTCAAGACTTTAGAGCAATAGAAAAAGCTCAGATTCAAAGTACAGCTGTAGCAGTAAAATATTCAGGTTTAGCAGAACTAGAAGGCTTTATTTTACCGACTTATCGAATTGTTATTGTTACAGATAAAGAATTTTTTGGACAGCAAATTTTAGCCACATCTGGCTATATCCGTAAGCGTCGCCGAGCTACTTCTAAAAAAGTCGATTTAAATAAATTACGTCCTGGGGATTATGTGGTGCATAAACACAGTGGCTTAGGGAAATTTATAGAGTTGGAAACTTTAGCTCACCGTGAATATTTAGTAGTTCAATATGCCGATGGAACTTTAAGAGTTCCTGCTGATTCTTTAGATATGCTGACGCGGTTTCGACAAACAGGTAAGCGTCCACCAGAATTAAATAAAATGGCAACTCAGTCTTGGTCAAAAACTAAGACTAAAGTTAAAAAGAATATTAAAAGATTGGCAGTAGATTTATTAAAACTTTATGCTAAACGCTCAAAACTAGAAGGTTTTGCCTATCCCCCTGATAATCCTTGGCAACAGGAGCTTGAAGATTCTTTTCCCTATCAACCCACCCCAGATCAACTCAAAGCTACCCAAGATATCAAAATAGATTTAGAAAGCGATCGCCCGATGGATCGGCTTGTATGTGGTGACGTGGGCTTTGGTAAAACGGAAGTGGCAATTAGAGCAATTTTTAAAGTGATTACCAGTGGTAATAAACAAGTAGCGTTTCTTGCACCTACAACCATTCTGACGCAGCAGCACTATCATACCCTCAAAGAAAGATTTGCGCCTTATCCGATCAATGTTGGCTTACTAAATCGTTTCCGCACTGCTTCTGAGAAAAAGGAAATCATGCAAAGGCTGGCAACAGGAGAATTAGATCTCGTAGTTGGTACACAGCAGCTATTAAATAAAGATGTCAAGTTTAAAGATTTGGGAATGCTGGTGGTGGATGAAGAACAACGGTTTGGGGTCAACCAAAAAGAAAAAATCAAGGCGTTTAAGGCACAGGTAGATGTCCTAACTCTTTCTGCCACACCTATTCCCCGTACTCTGTATATGTCCCTGTCGGGAATTAGGGAAATGAGCTTAATTACTACTCCTCCGCCATCTCGCCGCCCGATTAAAACCCATCTTTCACCCTACAACCCTGAAGTAATTCGCAATGCTATTCGTAATGAGTTAGATCGGGGTGGACAGGCATTCTACGTTGTTCCCAGAGTCGAAGGCATAGAAGAGGTTAGCGCGCAGTTACGAGAAATGATTCCCAATATCAAAATTGCGATCGCCCACGGACAAATGCCTGAGACGGAATTAGAGTCAACCATGCTTACCTTTAGTAACGGCGAAGCAGACTTACTACTTTGCACCACTATCATCGAGTCTGGTTTAGATATCCCTCGCGTCAACACAATTATCGTTGAAGATTCCCAAAGATTCGGCTTATCTCAACTTTACCAGTTAAGAGGTAGGGTAGGACGAGCGGGGATTCAGGCACACGCATGGTTACTGTACCCCAGCAAACAAACCTTGTCTGATACCGCCCGTAAAAGACTCCGCGCTTTACAAGAATTTAGCCAGTTGGGTTCAGGCTATCAATTAGCAACACGGGATATGGAAATACGCGGTGTGGGTAGTCTTTTGGGTGCAGAACAATCTGGACAAATAACTAATATTGGCTTTGAACTCTATATGGAAATGCTGCAAGAAGCAATCCAAGAAATTCAAGGACAAGAAATACCCAAGGTGGAAGATACCCAAATAGATCTAAAGCTTACCTCTTTTATTCCTGCCAGCTATATCGCCGATCCTGGACAAAAAATGGATGCCTATCGGGCGATCGCCACTGCATCCTCGAAAAAAGAACTGGTACAGATTGCAGCCGAATGGGAAGATCGCTATGGTGCTATTCCCTCGCCGACTCAACAGCTAATACAGGTAATGGAGTTAAAGCAAATAGCCAAGGCGATCGGCTTTTCCCGTATAAAGCCTGAAGGACAAACAAATATTGTCTTAGAAACTCCAATGGCTGAACCTGCTTGGAATTTGTTAGCGCAAAATCTGCCTAAGCACTTGCGATCGCGTTTTGTCTATGCGCCAAAAAAAGTCATCGTGCGCGGTTTGGGTATTGTTAAACCTCAAAAGCAGTTAGATAATTTAATTGACTGGTTGGGTACAATCCACAAGGCTTTACCTGAATTGGAGTTGGTTTGATGTTTCGCGCAAAGACGCAAAGACGCAAAGGGATTAATTTGTAAGTCTTGTTATTCATCTAGAGTAGTTTTAGAAAAAATAGTTGGATAGACAATGCGCAGGTAGTTAAAATTATTTGATTGGAAAACCACCAAAATTATCGATAGTACGATCAATCTTTTCCATCAAGTCTTCATAACTTAATGTTCTTCCTTTGCGATCTTTGAGCCACTTGTGGCACACCTGATAACCGCCAATATAAAAATCCCAAACTTCTGGCGGTACGCCTTCAAAATACTGGGTTTCATTAATCCAAACTTTGCCTAATTCTTTTTGTTTGGGTTCAGAGTAACGAACTTTGTCTACTATGTTGTCACCCTCTATTGGATAGCTGGTAATCTCATCACCATGCTTTTCCATCAAGTGTAATTCGATTAGTCTATCGCCTAAATCACAAAGCTGTTTGAATAATTTGGGTTGGCTAGTTAAAGGTAATCGAGGAAAGTCTGTTTTAAGAAATTCTGAATAGCGATCGCGATAAGTAGGTGAATGAAAAACCGCATACATATAGGCAAAAATATCTTCTGGTGCAAAAGTTTTAATCCTGTCTCCTTTACCATCAGGAATAAATTCGAGTTTCAAACGTTGAGCAAAATCCTGGATAAATTTATCTGAAAGATTTGGACGGCGATCGCCAGGAGTATTTTTAGTTTTTTCTAGATCGAATAGTGTAGGTTTTTTCTCAGTTGGATATAGATAGAGAGGAAAAACATTCGAGCCATCTTTCACTTCTACAAAAACTGCTGGAGTTGGCGTATCAGATATTATTGAATGCTGCCAAGAATCCAATTTTGTTTGTCGAACAGTATTTAGACACAAATTACTTTTTCCTGCAACATGATTTAATAGTTCGCGTCGCGGACGATCCATTACAGCATTACTAAAGTAACATTCTCGTCTATCAAAAGGTCGATACAAACATTTTGTAAATGCAGCATCCCAATTTTTATCATTTCGTAAAATAGTTCTTGCTTTTTGAACGTTCCATTTTTTTAAATTAAATTTTTTACGTAACTCATTATCAGTTAATTCATTTTTGTACAAGGAAGATATTTTTTCATATAGGTTCTTTTTGTCAAAGTCAACGGCAAAGTGATCTCGATGAGTTTGAAAACCTAATACATTCACAGTCATAATATCTGTTACTTTCCAAGGCGCATTCCGCGAAAAGTCGGATTATCTAAATAACTATGATTAGTAACAAAAGCCAAAACTCCATGACCTGTTTGTTCGATCCGCCACTGAGCAAACCGAATAAATTTTACATAGTCGTCATTAAGATATTTAGGATTCTTTTCGCCTAAAGGTTTGCCATCAACTTCAAAATAATTGCTGGTGGTTTGTTCGTTAATGGTATCTTTCCCTCGCAACAGATTTGTAATCCATTCGCCTGTATTTTTGGAGTTGCCAGAGTAGGGAGGATTGCCCATAATTACCATTACGGGGGAATCTTGCTTGATTTCCTTGGCTGCATCAAATTCATCTTTGATCCATTGGGTAAAGCCATCTGCGACAGGAATCTGAAACCCTTCTTGTAAAGTGTTAGTAAGGAAAACTTCTAATCTTTCATCGCTATCAAATTGATAACCAAGTTCCTTTAGCTTTAATCCAAGCTTCAAATGCGCCACTGTATAGGGAGCCATCATCAACTCAAAGCCGAATAGTCGAGGTAATAGGTGTTGTTTTACATAACTAGACCAAATTCCTTTATTTTTGCCAAAAGATGCGAAGACTTGGTCAATAACTTTTGCCAAAAACGTGCCAGTGCCGATCGCTGGATCTAAAATCAAAACCTTGTGGCTTTCTAGCGTCCTTTTTCCATTAGGATGTGGTATTTCTACTTTGCTATCATCTGCTAAACCCTTGGAAACACCAAAATCTTGTTTAAGAATATGGTCAACACTGCGAACTAAATAAGAAACAACAGGTTCAGGTGTAAAATATACCCCTCTAGATTTGCGTAACTTTGAGTCATATTCGGCTAAAAAGTTTTCATAAAAATAAACTATAGGATCTTCTGTACGAGTCTTTTTTCCAAAATCTTGCAGAATGCTAGCCATATCGCTGCGTCGCAGCATTTCCGCCAAATCGTCTACAATCCAAGCAATGCGGTCATCTAGGTCAAAACCTGCAATATGACCAAAAGTTTGACGTAAGAAAGGATTGGTTTTTGGTAGTTCGTGAGCAGCAGACTGGCGACTAAATCCTTGAATGTTATTAGTGTTATAGCGAGCCGTAAACATCCCGTAGGTAATAGTTTGAGCATACATATCAGCGAACTGCTCATTAGTTAAATCTCTCAGTAAGACTTTTCTAAAACTTTCTAACTGACCACGTAATTTACTACTCTCTTTATCCTCTTTAAGTGCATTGTTTATCAAATCCCGAATTAGCTGCGCTTGCTTTGCCATTCTCTGCGCTAATTCTTTTGGGTTATTGACAGTAGGAATCTCAGCCGCTAAAAACCCATTGAGCAATTGAGTTAACTGTTCTGCACCTTGAGGTTCTAGCTGAAGTTTTCTTTTACCTGTAATACCATCAGCTAGTTTGGCAGCTAATCTTTTTTCTCCACCTCCGACAATCTAGAAAGCGATCACCTCTTCAGACTCAAATTATTTAAGATTCAAGACAATTACTACTATTTTCGGATCATCCATAGCCATGTTGAGCCAGAAAAGATAAACTAATTTCTTCTTGCTGATGATCGGGTAAACGGTGAGAGATTAATCGATCAACATATTTGCCTAAGATATCGCTTTCAAGGTTAACCAAATTGCCCGATCGCAAACAGCTTAAATTTGTCTGGGCATAGGTATGGGGAATTACGGCTGCGCTAAACCAACTCCCATCAGATGCGCAATCAGCTATGGTAAGACTAATACCGTTAACGGCAATACTGCCTTTAGAAACTAAATAACGTCCTATTCTCTCTTGCCATTGTTCACTCATGCCTGTGGGCATACCAAAGCGAATCTCCCAGGAGGTAGCAGTAGAGACTGATTCTATCAAGCAGCCCACACCGTCAATATGTCCTGTAACAAAATGTCCGCCAATTTTGCTGCCCATACGCAGAGAGGTTTCTAGGTTAACGTATTTAGCAGCGTTCTCTCGATCGCCTAAAGTTGTTCTTTCTAAAGTTTCAGGAGATGCCGTAGCAATAAAGCCCCGATCTAAAATTGTTTCTACCGTTAGACATACCCCATCAACAGCGACGCTATCGCCAATTGCCAAATCTGAAATAATTGTTTTATAGCCATTGCCGACAATTGAAACCTCAAAAGAATCTTGGCTGTGGCTCTCAATTGAGCCTAATGATCGTATTAAACCTGTAAACATTATAATTATGTGTAAATCTGTAACTTTAAATAACTTAACTATTATTTTTTCTTGAATGCTACAGGCAACAGAAAAAAATTAAGGCATACTGTGATCAAACATTAACATTTAAGACTTTCTGTTCTAGTTTTTTCCTGAATAAGGTTGAAAGAGTCTTAAAACATATCTAAAGTATTAACAGTAGATACATTTAGATTTCTTATCTATTTCTCTTAGCTATTAACTCCTGCCGATCTACTACCTCAGAGGACAAAACCATGATTGAAATGAAAGTTGCAGGCATTGTTTTAAATGCTGCTAGTCGCTGTCCTATGATTCTACTCAAGGACAGTTCAGAGCGTAGAGCGTTACCAATTTTTATTGGACAAGCCCAAGCTGACGCGATTATTGAAGTTTTAGAAGGACATCGCCCATCTCGTCCTCTGACTCATGATTTATTTGCCAACATTTTGAACGACTGTAACGTCAAGCTAGAGAAAGTAATTATTCATTCTCTTACCGATGATATTTTTTATGCAGTGCTTTGCATCAAGTTTAATGGAATCAAAAAAGAAATTGATTGTCGTCCTAGTGATGCCGTGGCGATCGCTTTACGTACCAATAGCCCTATTTGGGTGTTAGAAGAAGTCATTGCCGATGCTTCTATTCCCGTAGATACTGATGCTGATGATGCAGAAAGACAAGCCTTTAGAAAATTTATTTCTAGCCTTAGTCCAGATCAACTTATTAAAAAAGGTGGTTATGAAGAACAACATTGATATCGCTTCGCTAAAGTAGCGAGTAGCAAGTTATACCTATGCGACAGCGACGGTTTGGTAAAACTAATCTCAATTTATCGGTTTTTTCTTTGGGGACAATGCGTTTGGCTTCTCCCCAAACCAGCCGTCAAACTATTGCTAAGGCGATTTCTTTGGGAATAAATCATCTAGAAACTGCCAGGGGATACGGTCAAAGCGAGGTTTACCTGGGTCAAGCATTACAAGATTTAGCTATTCCTCGTAAGCAAATTTATCTCACCACTAAGTTATCTCCCTCTACGGACAAAGAAAAAACAAAGCTGGAGATCGACCGCTCATTAGCTAGGCTGCAAGTTGATTATATAGACTGTCTGGCAATTCACGGTATTAACACCTGGGAACATTTAAAATGGGTAACAAACCCTGATGGTTGTCTCTCGGCGATACAGACGGCAATTAAACAGGGAAAAATTAGACATTTAGGCTTTTCGACTCATGGCAGTCTAGACTTGATCCTTGCAGCAATTGAGACAGATTTATTTGAGTTTGTTAACCTGCACTACTATTACTTTTTTCAAAGGAATAAAAAGGCGATCGCTTTAGCAGCAGCCAAGAACATGGGCGTATTTATTATTTCTCCTGCTGACAAAGGAGGCAAGTTATATACTCCTCCTCAAAAGCTAAAAAAATTATGTTCTCCCTTTACTCCTTTAGAATTAAACTATCGTTTTTTATTGAGCGATCGCCGTATCACAACCCTCAGCCTTGGTGCTGCCACTCCAGAAGAATTAGTTACTCCTCTGCAAGTGGCTGATGCCGATCATTCTTTAACAAAGTCAGAAACAGCAGTATTTAGCAAGCTAGAACAAGAGTTAGATACTTTAGCTACAGATTTGTGTAGCCAATGTTATCAATGTCTACCTTGTCCTGAAACAATTAATATTCCTGAGATCTTGAGATTGCGTAACTTAACTACTGCTTACGATATGCAGGACTATGGGCAATACCGTTACCGAATGCTAGAAAATGCGGGACATTGGTTTCCAGGAAACAAAGGCAATAAATGTACTGACTGTGGTGATTGTTTGCCCCGTTGTCCAGAACAATTAGATATTCCTAGATTATTGCGCGATACTCATCAACAGTTGAAAGGTAAAGAGCGTCGCCGTCTGTGGTCAGAATAGTTAAAGACATATCTTGGTAGACTAAAGTTAAGAATAAAAACATCATAAATAAGCTATGTCCTCTGTAAATAAAGCCAAGGATGTTCAGGTATTTCCCATTGCTGCGGATACCCGTGTATTGCGATCGCGTACTTGGGAGCGTCTGAAGTTTGAAATAGAATACGCTCTGCAAAAAGGAACTACTGCTAACTCCTATCTAGTAGAAGGGGATAAAACGGCTTTATTCGATCCGCCAGGGGAATCTTTTACCACTATTTTTCTTGATGCCTTACAGGCAAGAATTAACCCGAAAACAATTGATTATGTCATCTTAGGGCATATCAACCCAAATCGCGCCAGCACCCTCAAGGCTTTATTAAAAATTGCTCCCCAAATTACTATTGTCTGTTCTAATCCTGGGGCAATATCTCTACGTAAAATCTGGGCAGAAGAGCAAGGATTAAAGTTCAAGGTCATTAAAGGCGAAGAGACTTTAGATCTTGGTCAAGGGCATATTTTAGAATTTATCCCGACCCAAAACCCTCGTTATCCTGACCATCTTTGTACTTACGATCGCGTAACGGAAGTTCTTTATACTGATAAGCTGTTTGGCTGTCATGTATGTGGCGATCGCGTTTTTGATGAGGGTTGGGCAGTAGATTTAGAAGATCGCCGTTATTACTTTGATTGTCTAATGGCTCCCCATGCTCGTCAAGTTATTGCCAGCTTAGATAAAATTGCCGATAAACCTGCCCGTGTCTACGCAACCGCTCACGGCTCATTGGTCAGGTATAGCCTGATGGAATTGACGGAGGATTATCGTACCTGGGCGCAACAGCAAAACGAACTGGAACTAAACGTAGCTCTAATTTATGCTTCTGCTTATGGTAACACTGCTACTATTGCTGGTGCGATCGCCAAAGGCATTACTAAAGCAGGAGTAGCGGTAGAATCGATCAATGCCGAATCTGCCCAAGCAGAGGAAATAAAATCGGCGATAGACAAATCCACGGGCTTTATTATGGGTTCGCCTACTTTAGGAGGACACGCTCCTACTCAAATACAGTCAGCTTTAGGTATCGTCCTGGCAAATGCCGATAAAACTCAGCTAGCAGGAGCATTTGGTTCTTTTGGCTGGAGTGGAGAAGCTGTAGACTTATTAGAAACCAAATTTCGCAACGCTGGCTACAAGTTTGGTTTTGAACCTATTCGAGTTAAATTTACCCCCACTGATGCCGTTTTAAAAACCTGTGAAGAAGCAGGAACAGATTTTGCTCAAGCTTTGAAAAAAGCCAAGCGCGATCGCCAAAAAGTTAGACAAACTCAGGGAATTACCGCCGATGTCGATCGCACAGAACAAGCTGTAGGTAGGCTGGTAGGCTCAATGTGTATTGTCACTACCAAAAAAGAAGAAGTATCGGGGGCAATGTTAGCCTCTTGGGTATCTCAAGCTACCTTTAATCCTCCTGGTTTGACCATTGCTGTAGCCAAAGAAAGAGCGATCGAATCTTTGCTGTATACGGGCAATAGTTTTGTCTTAAATGTTTTACCAGAAGGAAAACATATCAGCTTAATGAAACACTTTCTTAAGCCTTTTGCTCCAGGAGAAGATCGTTTTGAAGGTATAGCCACAGAAGAAGCTAATAATGGCTGTCCTATTTTGACTGATGCTCTAGCTTATGTGGAGTGTCAGGTTGCTAATCGTATGGAATGTGGAGATCATTGGTTAATTTATGCTGTTGCCGAACAAGGAAAAGTACTCCAGTCCGAGGCTGTAACAGCAATTCATCACCGTAAATCAGGAACGCATTATTAAGTAACGTGAGTTCGGGATAAGCTGAAACCTTTATTAAATAAGTATTTTCAAAATGCTATTTTTCGTTAAATCTTCTCTTCAAGACAATTAAACAATACTTCAAAAGCTTAAAGCTAAGAGCAAGCGAGCTTATAGCTACCTAAACAGACCAATTTTGTTAACCCGAACTCACGTTAAGTAGTCTAAACGGGCAAACCCTCTATAGTATTAGCCATAAATTCTGTACGACAAGCATGACGTTGAATTTTACCGCTAGAAGTTTTTGGTAGACTACCAGGCTTGAGTAACAGGATAGTGTGTACCTGCAAATCGTGATTTTTGGAAATCTCTCGTCGAATAATTTGGATTAAATCTTTAACATTAATTATTTCGTTAGCCGAAGAACTACCATTAGAAGCAGTTTTAACCGAGCGATTGCTACTCCAGTAACGACGCTCAACCTCAGCTAAAACAATTAGTTTCTCTTCTCCTTGAATATTGACAGAAAAACTAGCAACGCAGCTTGGTCTTATCCAAGAGTTAGTATCTTCAACGGTTTTTTCTATGTCTTGGGGATAATGATTGCGACCTTTGATCACAATCATATCTTTGAGACGACCAGTAAAAAATAATTCCCCTCGATCGATAAAGCCTAAATCACCAGTACGTAAGAAAGGCCCTTCTCTAGTATCTTGAAGGTAGGCTCCAAAAGTTTCTTTAGTTATTTGGGGTTGTCGCCAATAGCCTTGGGCAATACTAGAGCCAGATACCCAAATTTCCCCTACTTCTCCTGGCTGACAGCTAACCATGGTTTCAGGATTGGCGATCGCAATTTTTTGATCGTTTAAACCCATCCCACAGCTTACTAAAGTATGGGGATGTAGTTCGTTAATATCGGCAAGCACAATTTGATTTTGTTCTAAAGCTTTTCCTTGCACAGTTTTTGTTACTACTGCTGCGTTTTTTGAACCACCCGAGATAATTAAAGTGGCTTCTGCCATGCCATAGCAAGGATAAAAAGCAGAATATTTAAAACCATAGGGCGCAAAAGTAGCGGCAAATTTATTGAGAGTTTCATGATTGATTGGCTCTGCACCATTAAATGCTACTTGCCAACTACTAAGATCTAAGTTCGTTAACTGTTCTGGTTTAAATTTGCGTACACAAAGATCGTAGGCAAAATTAGGACCGCCACTAGTGGTAGCTTTACAGCGAGAAATTGCTTTTAGCCAGCGTAGAGGATTTTGTAAAAACATCAATGGCGACATTAAGGTTACAGGAAAATCGCCATAAAGAGGCTGGAGAATACCGCCAATTAGACCCATATCATGATAGGGAGGCAGCCAAATTACCCCATTGCTTTCGGGAGAGTGCCTAAAGCAGCGATGGATTGCCTCCATGTTGTGCAGCAAGTTTCGATAAGCAATCTTGACCCCTTTTGGTTCTGCCGTTGAACCAGAGGTATATTGTAAAAAAGCGATGCTCTCTTCAGAAATATTTGGTTCGCGCCAATGTTGCCCTAGATCATGGTTGATTGTATCTGTCGCGATCCAGTGTAAGCTTTGTAGTTCTGTAGTATTTTCTAATTGACGCTGAAGACCGTATAGTGTTTCGGTATTGGTCAAAGCCAGATTAGTCTGGGCGTTTTGCAGAATATTATGAATGCGGTTTAAGGAACGGTTAGGTCTGGGAGGATAAGCGGGAATAGCAATTACTCCAGCATAAAGACAACCAAAAAAAGCAGTAATATAGTCTAAGCTAGAGGGGTATAGCAATAAAACCCGATCTTGAGGAGAACATACAGATTGAAGATAGGCAGCGATCGCTTTTGCCTTTTTTTCTAGCTGACCATAGGTAAGGCTAGCTTTTTCTGTTTCTCCATCAATTAGATAATTATATACAGTTTGATGAGGCTTTTCGTCAGCCTGATTACGGAGGATATCGACTAGGGTAGCTGCTTTAATCTTATTTTTTAAACCACTCATTCACTTTTGATTGTTTAAAATCAATTTACACCATATCCTATTTATTCAAAATGCGAGTATATGTTACTCAAAGGGCGATTTTGTCAGATAATGATACAAATTCCTCCACAGCTTACATCAATCAAAAGCAAAACCGAGTATGATTGTGACACCTTGATAATAGTCTGATTAATGATTAGCGATCACTCATGATTTCTCAAGAATTACGCGAGATTCTTGTTGACAAAATTAAAAGTTCCCCAAAACAACAAATCACTTTTGCTGAATATATGGGGTTGGCTTTATATCATCAGCAGTATGGTTACTATAATTCGGGAACAATAACCATTGGAGCCAAAGGAGATTTCTTTACATCCTCTTCTTTAGGCAAAGATTTTGGCGAGCTATTGGCAATTCAATTCAAGCAGATGTGGACAAACTTAGGCTGTCCCGATCCCTTTTATCTCGTAGAAATGGGCGCAGGTAATGGCGAACTTGCTCAGGATATTCTGCTTTATCTTCAAGAAGCTGAAGCTGATTTCACTAAGACTTTAAGATATATTATTGTCGAACAATCCACTGCCTTGACTAAGGTACAGCAAAAACGTTTGGCTGAAAATAGCTTTACTCAACTTAGTTGGCAAAATTGGTCAGATATCAGCAGTGAGAGTATTACGGGATGCTTTTTTGCCAATGAATTAGTAGATGCTTTTCCCGTACATCGAATAAGCAAAAGTCAAAATCAATTACAGGAAGTATATCTAAGCTTAGAGCGAGATCGACTAACCGAAACTATTGATTCTCTCTCTACAGCCAGATTAGCTGAATATCTAGATTTAGTAAATATCAATTTATTAAAATCATCATATCCCCAGGACTATCACACTGAAATTAATCTCCAGGCTCTTGACTGGCTAAAAACAATAGCAGCTAAACTAAAACGAGGATATATCTTGACTGTGGATTATGGCTATACCGCAGATAAATATTATCGCCCTGCTCGTACTCAAGGTACTCTCCAGTGTTATTATCAACATCGTCGTCACAACAATCCTTACGCTAATTTAGGTCATCAAGACATTACGGCTCATGTAGATTTTACCGCCTTACAACGCCAAGGAAAGTTGTGTAATCTAAAAACTTTAGGCTTTACTCAACAGGGATTATTTTTGATGGCATTAGGTTTGGGCGATCGCCTAAATGATCTTTCTAGCGGTAAATATGACGTTACGCAAATATTTAAACGCCGTGATGCTCTACACCAATTAATCGCTCCTACGGGTTTGGGTGGTTTTGGAGTATTAATTCAGAGTAAAAATTTAGTGGACAAAGAGCGATCGCTTCAAGGTTTAACAATGCCACCAATGTTATAAATTATCAATTCTGTTACTGAGGAGTAGCTTTGGTTACCGAACCGTTATTGAGTCCCATAGTAAAAGTTAAAGGCGTATCAGGATAAGCTTTGACTACCTGTCGATAAACATCATAATTAGTTGGTAAGTTCAATCTCTCCCCATCTTTGTTGAATTTGACTCGATATTCGACCTCTCGCAGTCGTTCGGGTTTGCCAATTTTCTCAGAGGGTCTTTTTTTTGCTTCTATTTCATCAAGAGTAGGTTTAGGAGGTTCTTTGGGCCACCAAATGCCTTTGTCATCTTGATATACTGCGCCGTCTGGCTTTTCTCCGTTACGGTTAACTAAAGAAACCGACTCAAACTTCTCAATTTTAGGTCGCTTACCCTCCAATGGATCGCTGTAGTTTACTACCCAAGTAATTTTAGATGTGGCGGTTGCCTCATATTGATCTGATTGTTGTGTTCCGCAGCTATTGAGGGCGATCGCAAAACCTAAAGTAGCCGTAGCTAAGGAAATTCTCTTAAATTTTCGTCGAGAAAAGAGTTTAGATGAACTTATCATAAGTATTTTTTGAATATCTATTTAGGTATATACCGTGATGATTATTTTAGATAATGTTTAAAAAAGCTATAAAGTATATTTGATTGACTACTAACTACTAATTACTAACTTTTTTAGGTTTCATTAATGCCTAAAAGCGATCGCCACAGAGAATTAACCGACTGTTGTGCTTTAACTATAGGCTGTTGCTGATTGAGAAATACGCGGGCGCAATTACGTCCAGGCATTCCCGAAATCGAACCGCCTGGATGAGTCCCCGCCCCTGTAAGATAAAGGTTTTTGATTGGGGTAGTATAGTTGGCAATTTCTGGCAGAGGACGTAAGAAGATCATTTGATCCAAGGTCATATCTAAATGATAATAATTGCCCTTGTATGAACCTAATCTTTCTCCCAACTCGGCGGGGCTTTCTACCCGACGGGCAATAATTGAATCTTTGATATTGGGGGCATAGTCAGCAAGTTTATTTATAACATTATCTGCTACCTGGTTTTTTAGCTCATCTGTCCAGCCAGTACCGTATAATCCCGTACCTTCTTTTCCTGCTATCTGATAGGGTGCAAAAAATTCAATCCAAAGAGTATGCTTACCTTCTGGGGCGAGAGTAGGATCTAAGATGGAGGGAATATCTAAATACATTGACGGATTAGCATCAGGAATTTGTCCCATGGTGGCTAAAGAGTGTGCCTGTTCGACATGGGCAACAGAATCGGCAATTAATACAGTGCCGATTAAATGCTCATTGTTTTCGTCTTGATAGGCTGTAAAATGGGGAGCTTCAGATAAAGCACAGTCAATCTTGAGTATGGTTTCGTTGTTATTGGTAATACGGCGATCGACTTTTTCTCTTAAATCTGGCTTAACTGCATCTCGATCGATTAACTGTAAAAACAGCCGACGGACATCAATATTAGAAATTACGGCTTTATTAGCTCGATATTCCTTGCCACCAGCTACTTTCACCCCAACAGCGCGGTTATCTTCGACGATCACCTCTTTGACCATTTGTTCGGTTAAAATCTTGCCACCCTTTGCCTGAACTAATTTAACTAATGCCTGTGTCAATGCTCCTGTGCCACCTTGAGGGCGAGCCATGCCTGGGTGATGACGCATCGCCAACATCATTAAACCTGCGGTAATGCCTTTTTGAGAAGGAGGTGCGCCAATTTCGGCTGCCAACCTAGCCAAGGGAGCTTTAACTAACTCCGTATCAAAGTATTCATTGAGCAGATCCTCTGGTGCGGTAATCATGGTGCGGATAAAGTTTAATGCCTTATCTTTAGAGCCTGCAATCGCCAAAACATCCGCTAAGTTTTTGCCTCTATAGCCTTTAGCAATACCGAAAATAGACTGAGGTGGAGCATTAAAAAAAGGCGCGATCGCAC
This sequence comes from Waterburya sp., assembly GCA_965218645.1. Taxonomy (GTDB): domain Bacteria; phylum Cyanobacteriota; class Cyanobacteriia; order Cyanobacteriales; family Xenococcaceae; genus Waterburya. The sequence goes on from OZ244627.1 coordinate 1,536,657, forward strand.
TCATTAATTTTGACCAATAGCCGATAAACTCAACGTATTTAGCTGCATCCCGTTCGCTATAGCGGGCGATCGCAGCTTGGGTTCTTTCCAGAGATTGATGTGCCAAAAAGTATTTACCGTCTGGGTGAGGACAAAAAGTATGAGGATCGCAGCTAAGATACTTCAAGCCATATTTATTTAGCTGCAATTCTTCAATAATAGGACCAAGAAAAATAAACTCATGGTCAATGGCACACAAATTAAACTTAAATCCTGGAGCTTCTTCGGGTATTGCTTCTTCTGTAGTTGCTGCCCCTCCAGGTACAGGACGCTTCTCTAGTAAGAGGACGCTGTAACCAGCATTTAGTAAGTACGCAGCACATACTAATCCATTATGACCAGCACCAATGGCGATCGCATCATACGCTTCCATTAAGTTTATAATTCCTTTTTTGTCTAAATTTTCTTTTAATTACCTATTATCAAGGTAATCAGGGATGATCTGTACAATCAATCTCTAGTATTAAACAGAAAAGCCTAAATTCAAATCAATCATTTTACGTATTGCATATTTAATTTTTATCTGCTGCTAATTTACTTAGGTATATTTCGTCATAAATATTGGTCGATTATTTTGTTATACTTACTTTTGTCTTGACAAGATTAAATTACTTTTTGATATATGAATTCTATTGTTCAAATAATTGAACCTATAGGTATTTTAGACGGCACCAAAGCAGCAAATTTTCAACACCAAATTAACCAAAGTATAGAAAGTGGTGTACACACTATTCTAATTGACTTTAAGGAAGTTACGTTTATGGATAGTTCTGGTTTAGGAGCTTTGGTCAAAGCTTTAAAGACATTGGAAGCTGCTAATGTCAATCTTTTTATATGCTCAATTAATGAACAAATTAAAATTTTGTTTGAATTAACTAGCATGGATAAATACTTTTCTATTTTAGTTAGTCGCGAAGAATTTACCAAACAGTTGAATAGATCGGCATGATACAGAATTAAGATCGCGAAATCTTGATATAAACTAAAAAGCTAATTCTGTTTTTTCTTAGTAGCTAAACAACTCAAGTTTCCTCTGTAGGTAATAGCCCAAAACTACTAAATTTGAAGGTCGCTTCTTGACGAGTGTTTCTTGCCTTTATTTCAGTACAAATCTTACTCAGTCTGAGCATGGAGAACGTTACCAAGCCAAGCCGCTTATCCAAGCACGCTGTTGAAATGCTAGCTCACACTAAACGTACATTTACTAAATTGACCAACGTTCACATCAGCGCGAAAAGCGAAGCAGCTAGCTGTGGCTAATCCCTTGCTTTCACGCTTGCGGTGGGAGAACTTCAGGCGTTTATATCCGACGTGACGGAGTAATCTCTGACTTCAAGGCAAGTGACCGATATAGCTACCTCCGCCAGTAGTCCCAATCACTATCGTACCAGAAGAGTCGGGCTTAAACTGAATATTTTTAACGCGCAACATTGATAAACCATCGTTGAATTGCTGCCAAGTTTTACCGCCATCTTCTGATTTCCAAACACCAGTAGCTTCGGACACGGATAAAAACGGATCCTGGTCGGTTGCAGCCATTAATCTCTGGGGATTACGAGGGTCAACTGCAATATCTGATACCCAATGAAAGGGAGTCGAGCCATCATTTTTATTATTAGTTAATTGAATCCACTTTTTGGCACCATACATCCAAATGCCCTTCTCAGAATAATTATCGTTTTTCTGGTTAACGCTATAGAATGTATCGCCGTCTACAAAATCCATTCTCGTAATGGCGCGGGAAGCAGTATCTGAGCCTGGTATTAGAGAATAATTGTTACCTTTTAAATCTTTAGATAACCACAAGCCCTTCTGAGATCCTACATAAAGATCGAATTCTGGAGTTTTATCATTTTCAATTAATTCGTAGATTTCACCAGCATTATTTAGTTTATGAGTCCAAGTGTTACCAGAGTCTTGAGAAAAATAAAGTTTATTACCCCAAATCAACCAAACTTTGTTGGTCTGTTTTGGATGAGCAATAATCCGAAAGGGCTGGGCTCCCTCGGCATCTGGATGTCCCTTAAATTCCCAGGTTTTCCCTCCATCTGCTGAACGATAAACTCCCGCTCCCTTAGCTTGAGAATCTTCAGATTGACCTTCAGTAGCATAGATCACTTGTCTCTTAGCTGGAGTATTGGTAAAAGAAACATCTCCCCATCCACCCCAATCAGATATACCATTACCTCGCTTGCTTCCAGCCCACCTCCAGCTTTTCATGTCGTTGCGACTGATCCACTTACCAGCATCCATAGCGGCTACAGCCGAATGTTTGAGGTGATAATTATCCCAACGAATATTAAGTACAAATAGACCAGAGTAACCATTACCCTCCCAGGCACCATAATCAACCTGGGTACTGGAAATATCCTGCCACGTGCTTGAGCCATCATAGCTTTGCCAGAGAGAAACATCAGTTCCGCCCACTATGTGTGCAGAATCATGGGGATCGATTGCCAAAGCTCGAAAATATCTGCTTTGCATAGGATAAGCGGTATTTTGATATCCTGTTGTCTTACTCCAGGTTTTTCCTCCATCATGACTCATAAATGTGTCGTTGGGACGAGAAACGCCAACCAAAACGATATCGGGATTAGAAGGAGCAAATCGTATATGGTCAAAAGATATTTCGTTAGATATCTCATCAATACCCTTAACGCTTAAATTAAATGTTTTTCCTCCATCCATAGAGCGGTATATTCCATGCCCGTCTACCGTTGCCAAAACAATATCTGGATTTGTCGGATGGGTTGCCACAGTCTTTTGATTTCCTAACGGCAGGTTACCCGCTGGAGTATGCCAAGTATGACCAGAATCGTCACTGCGAAAAAGTCCCTCTTCGGTGGCAGCAAAAAGCCGAGTAGAAGATGCCCCAGCAAAACTTACATCCAAAATGTTATTCCCATCGTCTTTGTTTGTGCCAATGCTAGAAATTTGCTTCCAGTTTTCTCCATTATCGACACTTTCATAAACTTCTCCTTGATGAGAATTAGTTGAATTAGACATTCTTTGATTACCTGTAAACGCCAGTAGGCGTTTGGGTTTTGCAGGATCGATTAAAATTTGCTGAACTGGTGCAGCATATTTTCCCCATTCAAAGTTGGGAAAACCGCTACGTTTTTCATGCCAGGTTTGACCATAATCTAAAGAAACGTAAGGGCCACTTTTAGTAGCCAGCCAGATCTTGTTCGGCAACTTGGGATCGAAGGTAATTTCCTCAATTTCCCAGCTTTTTAGACCCCGTCCATTAATCCAGTTCTTGCCACCATCAGAGGAAACTGTTACCCCTAACATATCACCACCAACTACTAGTAAATTGCGATCGTGGGGACTTATTGCCACTGATGAGATCCAGCCACCAACACCAGGCTCTTTGAGAGGTTGCCAAAATTCTTTTTCTGTTTTGGAAGTATTTGCTTCAGCTATTGTTTGCACTTTTAGATTGTGAGAATTTTGAGGATTATCAACCCAAAATAGTCTAGACTGTAAACTACTCAAATTAGTTTTTTGAATAATTGCAGGGTTAAATCCTAGATTGAATATACTAATGAGAAGACTGAGATTGAATATGCTAATGAGCAGACTGAACATAGGCTTAATATTTAGGCGTTGCTAGATTTCATGAGGTAACCCCGCGCAAGACGTTTATGCCCGTCATTTTGAGCTTGGGCTATGCTTGGGAAATCCAAGCTTATAGAACCAAACTGTTGGGTACAAGGAAATGCGCCTCATAGTAAAGTTATGAAGTCGAAAGTGATACTGTTCGTGGCTATACGGTTAAACCGCACCGAGGTTAGCTTTTAGCTTTTAGCCTTTTAAGAATTTTGACGGTACTATAAAATACCTAAAGTAACCTAAAATTTAGAGTTCGTAAACTAGCTATCTTAATTGTAAAAACTCATTTCATTATGAAAGGTTTTAGCACGATTTTGAGAACAGAATGCTTTAACTCGATTCTTGAAAATATTTCGGGCGTTTAACTTAGAGAGCGCACTATGAAACCTAGCTCACGTAAGGAATTTTTCTATATTAAGGAATTATCAACAAATTTAAATTGATTTTTTGTGTTTTAAATAACACTAGCTTTTGTAAATTTATTTTACTATGTAAATAATCTGTTAAAGTAAGCAGTTAATTTACTATTATAATTTACAATGCGTCAGCCAGTTTTGACCCTCTTCTACCAATTTAATCCCTGGCAGAGCAGCATAGGTGGAATACAGTCTGTAATAAAATACTTTATTAAATATGCCCCTGATGAATTTAGAGTCAGACTAGTCGGAATTGGAAAGCCAGGATCTTCTATAGGGACGTGGCAAAAAGCAGATTACGCTGGCAAAGAAATTGATTTTATGCCTCTAGTTGCTATCGAAGATGACGATGTGAGAAATATTATTCCCACTAGCGTCAAGTATACCATTGCTCTTTTTGGACGAAACTTGTCTTCTGACTTTATGCATTTTCATCGATTAGAGCCAATTCTCTCAGCCTTGAACTGGTCTGGAGTAAAAACATTATTTGTTCATAACGATATTCAACAACTAATTAGTGCTTCAAACAAAAATGCTATTCTCTGGAAATATTTTCCTGCTGGCTATTTTGCTCTAGAAAATATAGCTGTTAAAAAGTTTAGTCAAATTTATGTCTGCAATACTGAGTCGTTAAAATTTTATCAACAACGATATGCTGAAATAGCCGAGCGCATTGAATATATCAAAAACGCTGTAGATTTTGATTTCTTTTATCCTTTAACTTCCGAGGAAAAAGAAGAGAAAAGAAAATATTTTGCCCAACAACACGGTTTGTCAGAAGATACTCACTTCATTCTTTTTGCTGGTCGTCTACATCCCCAAAAAGATCCAATTTTATTAATTCGTTCTTTTGCTACTTTAAAAACTGACAATGTTCATTTGTTAATAGCAGGGAATGGAGAATTAGCTGAGGAAGTACAGACTGAAATTATCTCTCTGGGGCTATCACAACAGGTAACGATGCTTGGTTCAGTAGATCGGCAAAAGCTGGCAGAACTATATCGGATATCGAGCGTGTTTGTCCTCACAAGTATTTATGAAGGTTTGCCCATAGTCGTCTTAGAAGCTCTTGCTTGTGGCACACCGATAGTAACTACCAAAGTAGGAGATATTCCTAACTTTTTAACTGCTAATAGTGGCGTTATTACTCAAGCTAGAACCCCAGAAGCGATCGCTAATGCTATTCAGAAAATATTAGCACAGCCACAAAACTATTCGAGAGAAGCCTGCATTCGTGTTGCTCGACCTTATGCAGCCAGAACAATTGTGGAAAATGTTTTTGAGCAAATGTGGCAACATTGGTCACACCAAAATTCTTCATCTGTTTCTATAGCTCGAATTTAAATTTGAACTTTAAAAACTTGGTAAAAAGTAATGAAAATAGCTGTAATTGGTGTTAAAGGTATACCTGCTAAACAAGGTGGAATCGAACATTATTGTCAAGAACTTTACAAAGATATTACGCTGCAAGGTCATAACGTCGATTTGTATGCTCGTTCAGACTATACCAAAGTAGATGGCTTCTCGTGCCATATGTGCAATGGAGTAAAAGTTATTTCTCTGCCTTCTATACCCGTGGAAAGTGGCGATGCCCTGGTTAATTCATTTTTTGCAGCTTTTGTTTCCAGTCTTAAAAGATACGATATTATTCATTTTCACGCCATGGGACCATCCTTATTTTGCTGGATACCTCGCTTATTATCTTCAGCAAAAATAGTTGTTACTTGTCATGGACTAGATTGGCAAAGATCTAAATGGAGCAAATTTGCTAGCTCAATTATTTATCGAGGAGAGCAAACGGCAGTTGCCAATGCTGATAAATTGATCGTGGTTTCTCAGTATCTGCAAACTTATTTTCAAAAAAAATACGGGATAGATTCTGCTTATATACCCACTGCACCAGCTAAGTACTCTGATTCAGATGCCAATTCTACTTACGTCAATTCTCTTGGATTAGAACCGAAAAACTATATTATTTTTCTGGGCAGACTTGTACCAGAAAAACGTCCAGAACTGTTGTTAGAGGCTTTTAAATTGCTCGATCCCCAAAGATGGAAACTAGTTTTTGTGGGCGATACTAGTGGAACTGATGAATTTAAGTCAGAATTAACCAAAAATAAAAATGACAAGATCATCTTTACCAATACACTTACAGGCACTAAATTATCAGAAATTGTTCGCGGTGCTGGCTTATTTGTACTGCCTTCTGACTTAGAAGGATTGCCACTGGTAGTCTTAGAAGCTATGCGAGAAGGAATTCCTGTGTTAGCCAGTGACATTCCCCCCCATTGCCAACTAATTGGTCAAGATAGAGGTTCGCTGTTCAAAGCAGGAAATCTGCAATCTTTGATAACTAAACTAAAGCAAGTTTTATCTCAACCAACAGAGTTAAGTATTAGAGCAAAAAAAGCTCAGGAATATGTTCAAGCCAACTACAGTTGGAAAAAAGTCAGCTATGAAAATTTGGTTTTGTATACTAAATTGTCTAAACTCTTAAATAATAAACAGCAAAATAATGCAGTTAGCGATCGCCACAAGCAACAAGAAATAACCACAAAGAATAATTAGAAATACTATTATAAACCCATTTAAAATGATTCGTATTTTAATCGTAGACGACCAGAAAAGCGTCAGAGAAAATATCAAGTCCATGTTAGAAGCAGAACCAGACTTGGAAATAGTTGGGGTTGCTCAAGATGGTTATGGGGGAATTAAGCTGGCAGCAACTTTAGTTCCTGACGTTGTTCTAATGGATTTAGAAATGCCCAAGCTAAATGGCTTGGCTGCAACTAAAGTAATAAGTCAGCGAAATCCAGACTTGAACGTCATAATCTTAACTATTCAAGACCGAGATCAACTATTGTTTCAGGCTCTAAATGCAGGTGCTAAAGGCTATTTGCTCAAAAGCGCTGATGTCCAAGAAATTGTCAACACAATTCATTTAGTTTACGAAGGTAATAAGTTTGCCAAACATAAGACACATAGGCTAAACGGCAGTGGTATTGAGAATAACAATCAGCGAGCAAAATTCGCACTTCCTAAGCTAATAAATGCCAATGAAATGGCAGAAAATGATGCCTATTTTCCAAAAAGAATCAATCAAACGGCCAGATCGCAGCCAGAGTTTAACTTTTCTACTTTACTTTTTATTCTAAAGCGTCGCTATCCTCCCGCTTTGATGGGATTTTTTGGTGTTTTGTTAGGCGCAGTTTTATATTTAATTTTTGCTAAAAGAACTTATCAGGCTACTGCCTCAATAATTTTGCAAGATCGTCAAGAAAGTATTTCAGAATTGGGCAAGGATTTGAGCAGTATTGTCGGTAGCAACGAATATAGTCCTCTGGCTAGTCAAGTCGAGTTGATTAAATCAAAATCGGTTTTAAACAGCACCCTTAAAAATATTGCCCAAGAAAAAAAAGGCTATTCCTTAGAAAATATCTCTGCCGAGCAAATCAAGGAAAATTTAAACATAACAATCCTTCCTAATACTAATATCATCAAAATAAGCTATATAAATGCCGATCCAGAGTTAGCATCAGTTGTATTAAATGGAATTATTAAGGCAGTTATCGCCAAAAATACTGATAATATTCGTTCTGAGGCAAGTTCGGTTAGGCAATTTTTAGAAACCAAAGTAAGAGAACGGACAGATAAAGTCGCTCAGGCAGCAAAAGCAGAAAATAGTTATCGAGAACAGCAAAGTCTTGTTTCTCTTGATAGTCAGACTGCTAATCTAGTAAACAGCTTAAATAACCTAGCAACTCAGGAGCAAAATATATCAACTCAAATAAAAGAAGAAGAAGCGAAAATTAATAACCTTCAACAGCTAGCAAACGTAGATGATGCTAAATCTGCTTATGTTGCAGGTAGAATTGGTCAAGACCAGCAGCTAGAAACCTTGAGAAATCAGTTGACAGATGTTGAGGCACAATTAGCTGCTGCTAAATCTAATTTTACCGATAATAATCCTACAGTAGTTGCTCTTCAAGAAAAAAAAGAAAAAATTCTGGCACTATATCGACAAAAAGTTGGTGAAGTTTCGGGTGAACCAAGAACAACACCTTCATCTGTGGCTAACGGAAATAGTCTGGGTCAAACAGAAAATGGCTTGGGTCAAGAAGTTTTCAGTGAGCTAATTACTAATCAAACTCAACTAGAGGCAAATAAAGATAAACTCGCAGCTATACAAACTGAAAAAGAGAAAATAAACAAACAAATTTCTTTATTACCTGACAAAGTTCAATCACTTACCGAATTAGTCCGTCAGCAAGAACAAGCTAATGAAAGTCTTCAGTTTCTCCAGCGCAAATTAGAAGAAGCTAGAATTACCGAAGCACAATTGATAAGTAACTTTCAAATTGTCGAGCCAGCCAGCCAGCCAGATTCTCCTAGTTCTCCTAATATTCCTGTGGTATTAGCGATCGCCATAGTCATTGCTACTATTTTGATGGCGGGAATTATCTTGCTGTTGGAAAAGATTGACCGTACTTTGTACGATGGCAAAGAAGTAGAGCAGAAACTACATATTCCTTTTTTGGCTACTTTACCCTATCTTCCCTATAGCACCAAAAATTTAAGCCGAATTAGAGCATTTTTGAACGATAGCAATCTCTACGAACCCTATCGTTTTCTGCTTAAAAGCTTAGAATCTCAAAGGCAAAATCAATTGAAAGTAGTTGTTGTCACTAGTGCGATCGCCGATGAGGGTAAATCAGAGATTGCCTGTCATTTAGGTGTAGTATCAGCAATGCTATCTAAAAGAACTTTAATTATTGATGCTCATCTACATCAACCAACACAGCATAGTTTATTCGAGCTCCAACTTCAGCCTGGATTAAGAGAAATAGTGAAGTATAGTTCAAATCTGGCAATCATAGTACAGCCGACTAAGATTAAGAATCTTTCAGTTTTAACTTCTGGAACTCCTACTGCCAATTCCTGGACAATTCTAGAGTCAGCAGCGACTAAAAATATTTTACAAGAGGCTGCGGAGCAATACGATCTGGTAATTATTGATACGCCAGCAGTAAGCAGTAGTTGTGATGCCTATACGTTAAGTAAATATAGCAATGGAATAGTGATGGTAACGCGACCTTTCCACACTATTAAAAATGCTTTAGAAAAGACCGTAATCGATTTACAAAAAAGCAATGCTGCAATTCTTGGCTTTGTGATTAACAATGCAGCCAAGCAACCGCAAAAATTAGATGACAGTCTTCAAGATAATGCTCGTGAGTTGCTTGTTTTACCTAGTTCAAAGCCAACTAAAAATTCTCGTAAGGATGCTGAGGAGATTCATAAATCATGAAGATCAATAATTCTTGGTATTCTGCTTCCTATTTATCTTTAATTGTTGGCATTATTGGTGCTGGCTTTGGTTTGATTATCGGCATACTAGCGGGACTTCAACCTCTTTTATTGTGTTTAGCAGTTTTTACAATTGTTTTAGTTATCTGTTTTTTTACTTATTTTGAACAGACAGTACTGGGATTATTAATCTTACGCAGTTCTCTAGATATATTCTCGGCTCAACAAATTCCTTCTGTCTTTGCCGTTGGTCTTGATGCCTTAACCATAATCTATGTCGTTCTAATGTTATTAACAGGTCAATGGGTACAAATCGACAAATTTTGGTGGTTTTTCGCCAGTTGGGTAGGGCTACAGGGTCTATGGCTGGTGCTGATGTTTTTGGGGGGATTAGGATTAGATGCTTCCTATTTACCAGTTAGCATTCGTGAATGGGTGCGTTTGTTTTCTTGGCTAATGGTATACCTCTTGATTATGCAGCTAAAAGGTCGTGTTGCCCCTAACAAGATTATTGATATTTTACTTTTGAGTCTTGTAATACCTCTAAGCGTAGGGTTGCTTCAGTCCGTTTTGCCGTCTTCGATATTGCCTTCTTTTCTAGTGGCGACTCATGGAGCTATTTGGAGCAATATTGAAGGAGCTTCAAGAATCAACGGAACTTTAGGTCATCCTAATACATTTTCTACTTTCCTGGTATTTTTTCTGGGTATAACCTACTGGAAATTAGATTGTTCCCAGGTTCGTTTGCCTTGGCTAATCTTACTAAGTATCCTGGCTTTTTTTATTGTCAGTACAAAAGCTTTAGTTGGTTTGGTAATGACTGCAATTCTTATTTTGGCGATCATTTTGTCTAAAATAACTCCACTTAAGTTAGTTGGCGGTATATTTATATTCATAATACTAATTGGATTGTTCTCTAGTACAGGGTTTGGACAAGAACGCCTTGCCTCCATTGCTAGTACTCCTCTGCTCAATCCAAATATAAATGTATCTCAAGCCATTCTTCTTTCCAAACTAGACGGTAATAGCTTTAACTGGCGACTTGCCCAATGGACTAATCTGCTTCAAATGTGGAAAGAATCCCCGTTCTTGGGTTACGGCATTGGAACGGCTGGTTATCTTGGCTATATTCGCGCCTATGCTCACAATGATTACGTTCGAGCATTAGTAGAAGGAGGTGTTGTGGGATTTTTAGCTTTTATGGGGTTGCTTGGAGCTTATTTTTTAAGGCTGGTTACATATTTATTATCTTCCCCTAAAGAAAGCGATCGCCGAAGTCTTTGCCTAATTTTGTTGGCTATTTTATTGGCAATGATTGTCGGCATGATTACCGAAAACGTCTGGAGTCATACAACTCTCTTTTTTTATTGGTCAACCTTGCTAGCAATTATCGGTTGGGATTGGGATATGCCTCAGACATCGTGAACCAAGAGATTTACAGCTTTTCCTTAGAAAGCAAACATAAACTATAGTCACTTTTCGCAAAAATTTGAAATTAAATCTTAAAAAACAATACAACTAGGAGATTTATAACCAGTGAAAGAAGCTTCTTAAACTGACAGTTTTATTTTGACAGTTTCTGGCAGCGATCGCATTGCTTTGCGGTAAAAGATTAATCTAATAAATTTTTTCATTCTCTCAAAAATTAAAAATATGAAAATAAATAAGATCTTGGTGACTGGCGATAAAAATATGTTTCCCCGCCATCGTTTTTTGTTTGAAGCATTAGCTTCTTATTACGAAACTATAGATTATTTGCCAGTTGACCACAACAGCATACTTAACTCAAATATACTCAAAAATTTTGTCAAGAATATTCATACCAAGTTTCCAATACTTCCAATTAAACCAGCAAGCTCATTACGCAAAAATCATCGCAAATATATTGAGCAATCATGTCTTGTAGAGCAGAAAATTAGAAAATCAAAATATACTCCAGATTTAGTTTTTCAACTTTTTGGAATGTATTGTCCTTTCTGGCAAAAATATGATATTCCTTATTTGCATTACCTCGACTATACTATGGCTTTAGCCAAGACAAATTGGTCTTCTTGGGCACCTTTCAAATCTCAATCAGAATATAATTTGTGGATAGACTGCGAACGTAAAGCTTACCAAAATGCCCGGCATCTTTTTACTTTTAGTAGCTGCGTCAAGTCCTCTTTAATTGAAGACTACGGCATCGAACCACAAAATATATCAGTTGTAACCCCCTCTGGTCAGTTTCGAGAACCCGATCACAGAAAAAAAAGCTTTGGTAGTAAACAAATTCTGTTTAACGGCTCTCATTTTGAAAGAAAAGGTGGAGATATTCTATTAAGTGCCTTTAGGATAGTCAGGCAGGCTATTCCTGAGGCTAAATTAGTGATAGTAGGCAATAAACTGCCGACTCTTGAAGACGGCGTTTCAAGTCTAGGTTATGTGTCGTGGCCTTTAGAAATGGAAAGACTTTTTCTAGAAACTGACTTAGTAGTTTCCCCCGCCCGCTGCGAACCATTAGGACATTTTTTGATTGAGGCAATGAATTATGGAATTCCCTGTATAGTCACAGCTCAAGATGGAATGCCAGAAATTATTGAACATCAAGTAAATGGCATTGTTTTAGAGCCGCAAAATCTCAATCTATTGGCTAGCAAAATTATTGATTTACTAGGCGATCTCGACACTTTGGAGGAAATGTCAAAAAATGCCAGATCTAGAGTAGAAACCCAGCTTAACTGGAAAGCAATTGGTTCTAAAATGTCGCAGATCCTGGAAAGTCTTTAGGTATATCTTTTTTAGGTATATCTTTTTACTTGTGCGATTGTCATTAAAACTCTCAATTACTATTATTTTTTATAGAGAAAATTATGCCAAAAGTATCAGTCGTCATTCCTGCATATAATGCAATGGCTTTTCTTCCAGAAGCCTTGAACAGCGTTTTCAATCAAACTTATCGAGATTTTGAAGTAATAGTAGTTAATGATGGTAGCACTGATAAAACTGAACAGTGGGTTTCTCAGATTGAAGATCCGCGAGTCAAACTCGTTTCTCAAGAAAATAAAGGCTTGGCGGGAGCGCGAAATACTGGAATTGGCAATGCTCAGGGAGAATATATTGCTTTTCTAGATGATGACGATCTTTGGGAGTCAACTAAGCTAGAAAAACAGGTTAATGTTTTAGATGAAAATCCAGAAGTTGGTTTGGTTTATACCTGGGTAAGCGTGATCGATACTGACGGTAAATCTAAAGGAAAAATTTTGTGTAACAGCGAAGAGGGTAATGTTTGGAAAAAACTTTTAGAACACAATATTGTCGAATCTGGTAGCGTAGCTATGGTTCGTCATAGCTGTTACCAATCTGTAGGATTATATGACTGTACCCTTGCTTCTTCCTATGCTGAAGACTGGGATATGTGGTTACGAATCGCTGCTCAATACCGCTTCCAGGCGATTCTAGAACCTCTAGTTTATTATCGCGATACTCCTAATAGCTTGTCTAAAAACTGGCGAGCCACGGAACAAAGCTATCAGATTATCATCGAGAAGGCTTTTGCTAATGCACCACAAAACTTACAGCATCTTAAAGGGCGTTGTTATAGTTTCGCTTATCTCACTGTCTGTTGGAAAATTCTGCAAACCCCTGGCGAAGATTATCAAAGAGTAGTGCAATATCGCTCCCATGCAGCTAATTATTATCCCCAGATACGTCGCTCAAAAGAATATCTGCGTTTGAGCTTTGCCATGTTACTAGTAAAAATACTAGGTCTGAACAGCTATAACAAAGCAAGACAAATATTCTACACATTAAAACATAGTATTGTATATCCTTTGCAACAAATTTCTACTTATTAAATACATTGATTTGATGTTCAATGCCTATTTCTCAAAAAATAGCCGCTCAACAATTCAATTGATATCTACTGAGATTGATTTTGACTTTTTGCTTTTTTACTATACATAAACAAAATCTATGAAAGCCCCTAAAAATTTTAAGAGCAAAGTTATCAAAGGAGGTATCTTTTTAACCCTAAGACAGCTTTTGTCTGCTGGATTAGCCTTAATTAGCACATTAGTAATTGCACGAGTGTTAGGACCTAAAAACTATGGAATTGTAGCCACCTCTATAGGAATTTATTATTTTTTTAAATGGTTAATTCGTCTAGGTATGGACGCTTATCTAATTTGCCAACCTGATTTATCTGATAAAGATGTAAATCAAATAGTAGCTTTTTATAATACCGCTGGTATTTTAATGTGTTTAGTCTTGTGGCTGACGACCCCTGCATTTGGTTGGTGGACTGGTAATGGGGAGATTACTCGCTTATTACAGTGGTTGATGCCACTGCTATGGGTAGACATGATTGGTGGTGTGTCGACAGCTATGTTAGAGCGAGATCTTAGGTTTGACTTAATTGGAATTATCGATGCTGTGGCTCAGATATTCAATTACTTAATATCGGTTCCTATAATTCTAATTTGGCAAAGCTACTGGGGACCAATTGTGGGGATGGCTTTTCAAGTATTACTCACTACTGGCATAGCCTATTATTTTTATCGTTTTTCCTGGGGATGGCAATGGAATTGGAAAGATCTTAAGCCCGCCCTTGCCTATGGTATATCTTTTTTTTGTGCTAACTGGTTTTTTACCCTCAAAGGACTCACCATCCCGTTGATCATTAGCCGTTTGGCAGGAATTGAAGCTGTGGGTATTGCTAGTTTTGCCCTGCGATTGGTTGAAAGGTTATCTTTAATCAGAGACGTTATGGGTCGTATGTCAATTAGCGTTATGTCCAAGCTAATCAATGATCCCGAAGCCTTGCGACGCTCATTAAGCCGCGGAATGGCTTATTTATGCTTGATGATGAGCATTACCTGCGCGCTGTTTGCCTGTGTTGCTTCCTGGATTGTTCCTATCGCCGTTGGCGAAAAATGGCTAGTTAGCACTCAAATCTTTTCTCTACTTGCTATATCAGCATCGGTAACAACAGTGTTCGATCTTCACAAGGCAACCCTCCATGCAGCAGGACATAATAATGCTGTAGGTATTTTATATCTTGCTTATGTGGGACTGTTATGGTTATGCTGCTGGATTTTTATTCCTCTAATAGGTCTTTGGGGATATGGAATAGCAGAACTGTTGGCATTACCAAGCTATTATTTAATTCATCGTTCTTTAGTAAAATTTTGCGGTTCTCCCAACTACTGGAGCGCATTTTGGATTGTTTTAGCTGCTTGTCCTGTTTTGATCAGCACAATCTGGCTGCCTCCGCTGCCTAGCTTTGGTCTCTTGGTTATTAGCTTTGGGCTATTGTTTGCATTTAATGCAAGCGTTAGATCTTTACCGCGAGAATTATTGTCATTTGCACGTTCTTAAATAAAGGTAATAGCCAATTAGATGTTTATTAACATGTGATTTGAATATGAAAATTCACGGTATATGTTTGGTTAAAGACGAGGCTGATATTATCAGCCAAACTTTAGAAGCTGCTATAAGATGGTGTGATTTTATCTATGTTTTTGATAATGGCAGCACCGATGGAACTTGGGAAAAGATTTTAGCCCTATCTCAAAACTATAAACAGATTATTCCCTATAAGCAAGATGACTGTGTTTTCCAAGATAGCCTGAGACAAAAGGTTTTTAATCATTATAGAGAGCGTAGCAAAGCAGGAGATTGGTGGTGTAAAGTAGACGCAGATGAAATTTACATTGATGATCCTAGAGTTTTCTTAGCTAAGATCCCTAAACAATATCAAAATGTTTGGAATGCTAGCTTTCAATATTATTTTAGCGATCGCGATCTCGAACACTATAACCAAGATCCGTCCCTATATGGAGATGATGTTCCTGTAGAAAAAAAATGTCGTTACTATCTCAACAATTGGTCTGAGGCACGTTTTTTTAGATATGACGAAAAGTTGATTTGGGCTCGGCATCGCGCTTGGCCTTATATTGGTGCTGTTTACCCAGTCAGAATTTGGTTAAAACATTATCAATATCGTTCTCCTCAACAAATCCAAAGACGGATCGAAGTTCGTTTAAAAGCTAGAGAAAGAGGATCTATTTATTTTCCCCACGAAGCTCAATCAAGTAGAAGAAAAGATTTTAATAGTTCTACTGAATCATCTGGTGATGTCCCATCAATTGTTAGATCTGTTCACAATGAATGGCAAGAGAGAATAGTTAAAGCTTCCGAGCTAAATTATGATGATTATCAAAGAAAATATGTTTTACGCCCCGACTTAATGCCAAAGCTGCCCCTGATTAGCCCTTTGGTTATTAACAATCTTAGAAATGCCAAAAAATACATTTAGTTGAGAACTGTTTTAATATTTCAATTACTTTCTGAGGGAAATTTTTTTATGAGTCATTTAAAAACGCCAAAAGTTTCAATTATTATTCCAGCATATAACTCAATGTCTTTTCTTCCTAAAACACTTGATAATGTTTTTCAGCAAACTTTTCACAATTATGAAGTAATAATTGTCGATGATGGTAGTTCTGATGGAATTAAAGAGTGGGCTAAGACGATTTTAGATTCAAGAGTGAAGTTTATTGCTCAAGCAAATCAAGGTTTATCTATTGCCCGCAACACGGGAATTGCTCATAGCCAAGGAGAATACATTGCTTTTCTAGACTCTGACGATCTTTGGGAAAGAAGTAAATTAGCTAAACAAGTTCAAGTTTTGGAGAAAAATCCAGAGGTAGGCTTAGTATACACTTGGGTCAAACTGATAGATGACAAGGAACAGTTTTTAGGAAAAGTATGGAAAACCAGTCTCGAAGGAAATGTATGGGCTAAGTTGGTGATGGGAAATATCATTGCCTGTGGTAGTGTTCCCATGATTCGACGAAGTTGTATTAAGGAAGTTGGTTTATTTAGAATCGTTTTTGGCTGCGAAGATTGGGATTTTTGGCTGCGAATTTCAGCAAAATATCATTTCAAGGTAGTTAAAGAGGTTCTTGTGGATTATCGCTCCATTCCCTCCAGCTTGTCCCGCGCTAAAACAGATAATTATATAGAGAATATGGAACAATCATATAATCATGTGCTTAAGTCGGCGTTTGATTCTGCTCCTGCAAACTTACAATATTTAAAGTCTTATAGTTATGCCCAAATATATTTGCAACTTGCCTGGTATACTCTTCAAAAATCAAACTATAACTATACAAATGCTAAACGCTTTCAAAGACAAGCAATTTTATATGAGCCTAAGTTGAAAAAGTCTTACAAGTATCAACGCTTAAAGCTAGCAATTTTGCTAATTGATTTATTTGGATATCAAAATTATCTGAAGCTTAAGCATTCAACCGAAAGCTAATAGCTATAGGTTGCTGACAGTATCCATAGCGACTTTATACCTAAAATCAGCGTGATCTATGGACTTCGAGCTAGATCACATTGCCAAAAAATACACACCAGATCAAAAATTGAACATTTATAAATGTTCAATGTAAAATATAGTGAATTTAACATGGTAAGCAAAAATGCTTATAATCGTATACGGTTCGGAGATTAAAAAAATCAATCACTTGCTTATAATCTTTTGCCATTACTTTTCTGGCTGCTAGTTGCTACGATGTCAACAATTCCTTCTATCTCAGCCTTAGCACGATCGATTAATCTTCATACCAACTTGAACGCCAGGCAGCTTGGGCTTCTGCGACATCAGATTCTTGCTTAATGATTTGATACTGACTATTTAGTTTACTAATTTCGCCCATTAAATTACGCAGTTTTCCTCTTTGAGCATTAAGTAAAGGATCGCCAAACTCAAGTTCAGCTATACGCAAACGTAATAGGCTTACCTGAGCTATATTCTTAGGAGATTTAGACTTATTCTTGTCTTGCTCACTTTCAATTGCTAGGTGAATAATATTAGGAGAATTTTTTAATTTACTGCCTCTTCCTCCTTTGTTACTATCTGCCTGAATTGCCACATCAATAATTTTGCTGGGTATGCGATCGGGTATAATTCCTGAATCCTGCAAACATCGATTAGCTTTTTGAGAAGTGTAGTCTAATGTCTTTTTTACAGTTCGTTCAATTTGCTTATGCCACAAGACGAGATGTTCTGGATTTTTAAGGTCAATCTCTTGCTTCGGTAGTTTTTGTGAAGAAGTATTTTCTGGCTCTAATTCGTCTTCTGAAGAAGCTTCTAATTCAATAAACTCAATTTTCTCTAATTCAGCCTTAATTGAGGCAAAATCAACTTCTGCTATCTTGTTTTCGTTCTCTTCACTAACGCTGTCTTCCTTTTCTTCTTTTCTGCGTTTAGGTTTAGGCAAATTTTTGATTAATTCTGCCATCAAATTTAACTCTTGTGGCTGTGGGTCTAGTTCTTTCTGCTCAATAATAAGAGACAGAGCTGGTTCAATCTCAATGCCAATTTTTCTCAAAGCTTGCTGTAGGTTTTGCCGATTGCTCAAAGATAACCTTAGAAATGATTGGGGATAAAACTGAGTACAAATTTGATAACTGGCTAAGACTAGCTGTTGTTTGGCTGAATGGCTGAGGGAATTTAAGTAATTTTCGTATAGATTTTCAAGTTCAACCGCTATTTTGGCTGTAGTTGATTCTAAATTGTTGAGGTCTTGTTTAATTTGCTGAATCGATTTTGTCATCCTATATTCAGTTATCCGTCGGGACATTGGCTTAGGACTTAGGGAAAATCTCCTAGCACATAGTTAGTTCATCTTAATTCTATCTTTTTAAAAAAGCAAAAATTATAGAGCAGCAAGGTTATTAAAAGAGCCATAGATGCACTTGTTAAACTTTAACAATCTAGTTGTTAAGTACAGTGCAATCTACGACGAATCTAGTTTTCAATCTACTAATCAATGCTATTTTTGACCTGTTTGAGCAGCTACTTCATCAGCAAAGTTAGATTCTTCTTTCTCGATTCCCTCCCCAAGAACAAAGCGTACAAAACGGCGAACCTGAATATTTTCTCCCAGTTTGGCAACGCTTTGCTTTACTAAGTCTTCAACGGTTATAGTTTGATCGCGGATATAGGGCTGAGGTAGCAGAGCTATTTCGTTTAAACGCTTGTCAATTCTACCAGAAACAATTTTTTCTTTGATGTTGTCTGGTTTACCATCTAGGTCGTCTCGACCCATTTCAATTTCTTTTTCCTTGGCAACTGTTGCTTTGGGGATATCGTCTATCCTAACAAATTCTATGTTAGGGCAAGCTGCAATCTGCATGGCAATATTTTTTACCAATTCTTGAAACTCTTCGCGACGAGCTACGAAATCTGTTTCGCAGTTTACCTCAACCAACACCCCAATACGTCCACCAGTGTGAATATAGCTTTCAACTAATCCTTCTGCTGCTACCCGACCTTGTTTTTTGTCAGCAGAAATAGTTCCTTTTTGGCGCAGCCATTCTGTGGCTTTAGTCATGTCGCCATCATTTTCTGTCAGAGCTTTTTTACAATCCATCATCCCCGCGCCAGTTTTTTCGCGGAGTTCCTTGACTAATTTTGCCGAGATACCTGCCATATTCTTTTCGTTTTAATTTTGATTAACTTAGTGACGACAAAATAATTTTAAATTATGTTTGCGGGGGCTTAAAACTTTGCCCCCGACTTATCGTATTTAGTAAAGCAAGATTCTATTCTTCGCTGTCGTCTCCAGACTCAGATTCAGGAACTTCTTCGGCTACTGCTTCTTCTTCAGCGGTAGGATAATCATCCTCTTCAATGCCTTCATTTAGTTCATCATAGTCATCTTGATTGTCTGGTTGACCATGACGACCTTCATAGATTGCATCAGCTAGCTTACCCACAATCAGCTTGATTGAACGAATAGCATCATCATTTGCAGGAATTGGTACATCAGCAACCAAAGGATCGCAATTAGTATCTAAGATAGAAACTACGGTGATACCTAATTTCTGACATTCGGCGATCGCATTATGTTCGCGTTTTTGATCGATAATAACTACGATATCAGGAACTTTACGCATTGATTTAATGCCACCTAGATATTTTTGCAGCTTACCCATCTCGCGACGTAATACTGAACCTTCTTTTTTTGGTCGCTTGTCAAGCGCACCACTTTCTTCTAAATACTCAAGTTCTTTGAGTCTTTCCACTCTAGTTTTGATGGTTTCCCAATTAGTTAGCATACCGCCCAACCATCTTTGGTTAACGTAGAAAGCTCCACAGCGAGAGGCTTCTTGAGCAATAATTCCTGCTGCTTGGCGTTTTGTACCTACAAACAATACTCGTCTGCCTTGTTCGGAAGAAGAACGCATATATTCATAAGCTTCTTCCATTAACTGTGCTGTTTGCACTAGGTCGATGATATGAACACCGTTACGAGCGGTATAAATGTACTGGGACATTCGGGGATTCCAACGACGGGTTTGGTGTCCAAAGTGAACCCCAGATTCTAAAAGTTCTGCGAGAGAAACTACTGGCATCTTATTTTTACTCCTTTTTCGGGTTAATCCTCCATCCAGGGACATTTTCTCGATGCGAAAACACCCGAAATCCTGAATGTGTGAATTTTTAAAGCCTATATAGTGTAGCACTATTAGCCGTTAGGTTTTTTAAGTTTTTGGTCGGTATACGGTCGGAAATTACCCTCTTTTTCAAAATAGAGAATCGCTATTTTGATAGAATTCTAACCTTCCTGCACCCAGATATAAACCTTGTGCCTTGCTGCCAGTAGGAAAAGCCGTAACGCCAAATAAATATGCTCCAGCGAAGTCGGGATTGCTTTTAGGTTTTAAGCCAATGGTTAGCTTGTTGCCAGGTGGGATGGCTTGCTTGAGTTGGACTGTAATTGTCCCTGTTGTTTCATCTTGAGCAGTAGTCACTTCAAGCTGCTTTTGTTTATCGTTGTGATTTCCGAGGTAAGCTTTGGTTTTATCCAGCCTAAATCTTATCTCATCGCTCCCTGTTCGCTGTTTAATTGTCACCTTTTGCAGAGATTCTCCTGCATTCTTGGGTAATTCGAGATCGAAATAGTAAGTTGCCTGTCTAATTCTAACGCTACTAAAAGTAGTATGACTATCAACTAGTAAGACAGCAGAGTCAAATCCTACCGTTCCATCAGGAGATTGAGCAGCTTGAACTTGAGGATTAATTCTATTAGTAATAGCTATAGTAACTAAGCAAGCTAATAAAAATTGCCAGAAATATGCTATTTTTCTGGTTAAAATGCTTGGCGATCGCTTATACATAACTTAATTATGTTAATTCAAAAATTTATAAAGGTGTTAATATAAATGCTGAGAAAAAGATATGAAAGATAGAATTTGTATTCAGTATTGCAGGGTTTAGCCGCAATGTATTGATTTAGCTCTCTTCTAATTATCGTCTCTCAGCGCAACATTCAACAAGGAGACAATCAATTTATGTCAATTTATGTGGGCAATTTATCCTACGAAATTAACCAAGAAGACTTGAGTGAAGTCTTTGCAGAGTATGGAACCGTAAAACGAGTTCACATTCCCACTGACCGTGAAACAGGACGGGTTCGCGGCTTTGCTTTTGTAGAAATGGAATCAGAATCAGACGAAGACAAAGCTATTGAAGCTTTAGATGGTGCTGAATGGATGGAAAGAAATCTCAAGGTCAACAAAGCAAGACCTCGTGAGAACAGAAATTCTTTTAGCGGTGACAGCCGTAATAATCGTTTTTAAGCTTTAGATTTAGCATTGGGCTTAGACTGAAATTTAATTACGCTTCTGGGAGAGGATTAATTCCACAGGCTTTTCCCTGAAGCGTTTTTGTTGTTTAAATGGAGATTATTATACAGATGGCAAAACGCCGTAACGCTAAGAAAGAAAAAGCTGCTCGTAATAAAATTAACGCTCGCAAGTATCGCAAGCCAACCTCTCGGTACTCCAAAAAAGGCGGCAGAAGATGGTCTAATCAAAATAATCAAGATTCTGAGAACAAGACTAATGACAATAATTCTAGTCAAACTGGAGCTTCTGACATCAATTCCAGTGGGGATAAAGCTAGGGGATAAATAGTTTTGACTTCTGGTGTAATTGGCAAAGGGCGGTGTTATTGAGGTGCTGCATATGTGCTGACAAGCGCAAAGACGTGGAAAGATTAAAATAGAGCAATTAAAAAAAGAAGTTTGCAATCTTCAAGCTTCTTTTTTTGCTCAGAGAAAATTATAGTCTAGAGAAAAGTAAATCCCATCTTCCTGTAGAGAATTTCCCTCAGTCTCCACATTGACTAAAGGAATACCCCAGTCTAAACGGGCATTAAAGTTAGTGCCAGTAGAAAAGTTTAAGCCAACTCCTATAGAGGGTAAAGCAGAATTGCTAACCTTAAGCTCATCACTGTTCCAAACCGTGCCGAAGTCAAAGAAAGGGGCAATTTGAACTAAACCATCAATCTTTTTAAATCGTAATACGGGTATTTTTAACTCGGCGGAGGTAAATATACCATTGTCTCCTAAAATCAAGTCTTGGCGATAGCCTCTGACACTGTTAACACCACCTACTCGAAACTGCTCAAAAGGTACTAAAGCACCTCCTGATAGCTGAATATCCCCTCGCAGCAGGAATAGAAAATCTTCACCCAGCTTTCTTACCCATTGGCTTTGCCCACGCCAAGCAAAAAAGGTACTGTCGGGTTCACCATTATCATTAATTGTGGCATTAAGAGCACCTACGCCAAAGCTAAATTGCGATCGCAACGCTAAAACTTTTTTATCATTGCGATTAACATACTCTTGAAATAATCTAATCGCACTAATTTTTGTTTCCCCATCTTTATCGGCACCACGAGATAGCTGAAAATTATTATCCCGTAAAGAAGTCTCACTTTCAGTACGGGCAAGACTCAAGCCAATGGCAAATTCTTGGTTAGGTTTAAGTATTAAAGGCTGGCGCAAATTTAACTCGTAGTAACGGGATTTTGACTGAATATCTAAGACGTTGAAAGGTTCTTCAATAATATCATTAGAGTTAGTACCAAATCCCGCCTTAATCGTACCGTTTTTGGAGTTTATAGGTAGGGCATAAGCCAGATCAAAACTACTGCTACCGCTAGTATTAGTGTAATTAAAGTTAAAGCGATCGCCAAATCCTAACAAATTACCGTCGTTTAAACCTACCGAACGTTGGTTTGAGCCAACGCTAGGAGATCTGTTGTTATTAAAACTAGTAGAAACATTGAACGCATCTGCTTCAGTAATCTTAATATCTAGCAAGCTTGTTCCTGGACGAATTCCTGCCGATAGTTCGGCTGAAACATTTTCTACCAAAGGATCGAGACGGAGTAGCTGTAAAGCAGACAAAAGAGACTCCACATTAACTGGCGTACCAGCAGCGGTTTTAATTCGAGAAGAAATATATTTGTCCGACAGATGTTTTGTACCAGAGACGTTGATTCCTGCTAGTTTTCCTTCTAAAACTGCAATTTTTACCGTGCCATTATTTAGTTCTTGAGGCGGAATATAAGCACCTGAATTGACGTACCCTTGGTCAGTATAAAGCTTTGTAATCTTACTACGGGCTTGAAATAGCTCTGGCAGAGTCAAAGGGCGATCGCGATAAGATTTAATTGCCCGATTCAATTCAGCTTGACTAAACACACTACTGCCAACTACCTGAAATTTCTTGACCACAATTTGCTTGGGAACATCAGATTTTTTGGCGGTAAATAATTCCTGATTATTAACTTCAGGTGATGATTGTGCTTGAGATAGCAAAGAGGATAAATCACCAGTAGTTTTTTGTCGATCGCTTTCTAAAGCCTTAGTTGTTTGCTCTAGCCCTGGTAAAGAGACTGTTAAAAGTTCTGAATTATTTTTTGTGACTTTTGCAGTTGGGCTAATTTCGACCGCATTTGCCGATCGCAATCTTAAGGTTATTGTCGAGGTGAGAAGAAAGACTAATAAATAAGACGTATATCGATTTATATTCTTGAGATCAAATAGATTTAATGCTAAACACCCAAAAGTACCTGGAGTAAACATCATAATTTATAAGTATTTTCCAAGAGAGCCGTTTCTCTAACGTTCCCAAAAATACTTAGTAAATAACGTAAAAAGCAAAAAGTTGTTGAATACACGCAAAAGTGAGCCAAAGTTTATGGTTGTAAATACTTACTCATTAATTTGATAGCGCATTCCTGGTAGCTGAGAAACGAGATCCATTATTTCTAGCTGGGACAAAATTGCCAAAATTTTACTAGTATCTAGTTCTGTTTGTTCAACGATCGCGTCTAATGATATTGATTCATGAGTGAGCAAACTATAGACTTGTTTTAGCTCTGGTTCTAAATCAGGTATTGATTTGGGTATGGACGCGATACGATCTAAACAGGGCATTGTCCCCAGCATTTCTAGCAGGTGTTCTACACTCAAAATGACGTGCGCCCCAGAATTAAGTAAACCTAAGCAGCCCAAAGATTGGCTATTATCTAAAGAGCCTGGTAACACATATACATCACGACCAAAATCATTAGCAAAGCGAGCCGTAATTAATGCCCCAGAGCGTTCTGGGGCTTCGATAATAATTACAGCCCGACATAAACCTGCAATGATTCTATTACGTGCAGGAAAATGATTGCGATCTGGCTTGGTTTGGGCTGAATATTCGCTAACGATCAAGCCTTGAGTTTTTATAAGCTGATACAGAGAGCGATTACTGTAAGGATAAATTGTATCCACTCCTGTACCTAAAACAGCAATGGTTCTACCGTTGACTTCTAAGCAACTATGATGAGCTACTGCGTCAATCCCTGCTGCCATGCCTGAAACAATACCAAAACCGTGATTTATCAAAGCTTGGGTAATTTTATTAGTCCAGCGTTTACCGTATTCAGTGGGATTGCGAGTGCCGACAATAGCGATCATCGGCTTAATGCCCTGGTTTTCGGTAGAATCAACTACGCCTAAATAATATAGTAATGGTGGCGGACTAGGAGTTTCTAACAGCAGTCTGGGATATGCTGCTTCTGCCGGTATCCAAAACTGAGGATTTTGCTGCTTATGTTCAGATATAAGTTCTACTGAATCAAATTTTGCTCGTCCCTGATTTAAAGCATTAAAAAACTGACTATTTAAGCCGTCAATCTCACCAAAAGCTGTCGCTGAGGCGTGCCAAGCCTCTTCGAGGGAACCAAAATGCTGATAAATCTTTTTTAAAGAAACCGCCCCAATACCTTTAATTTGCGACCATGCTAACCAATAAGCTTGTTCCTGTTCCATAAAGTTTACCGTTGCGATCGCTTTTGCAATTATTGACCGAGGAAGGCGGTCAACGGTCACAGATTATTATTAATCGCCTTTTTTTGATTGTCAATTTATCAGTCAGGTTTTTGACAGCATCCCGACTGATAAAACTAGGTATTATTGAATAATGAATAAGGATAAAAGCAAGTAGTTATCAATTGAGCTAAAAATCGCTTTTTTCTATATAACCACGAACGTCATTAAGATCTATATAGCGGTCTGTAGCATTACGTAGTTCTCTGGCGATCATGCCTTCGGTTGAGACTACGGTAATGTGAGTACTTTTTGAGCGCAAAAGTTCGATCGCCCTTTCAAAATCTCCGTCACCACTAAATAAGATTACGCGATCGTATTGTTCTACGGTGTTAAACATATCGACCACAATTTCGATATCCAGATTGGCTTTTTGAGAATAACGACCAGAGGCATCATCATAATATTCCTTAAGAATTTTAGTTCTAACCGTATAGCCCAAACTAATTAAGGCATCTCTAAAGCCACGTTGATCTTGAGCATCTTTTAGCCCCGTGTACCAAAAAGCGTTAATTAAAACCACAGTAGGATCTTTAGTAAAGTATTCTAATACTCTTCTAGGGTCAAAAAACCAGCCATTTTTCTGTTGAGCATAAAACATATTGTTGCCGTCTACAAATATAGATAGACGGTCTCTCAAGTACTTGTTATGAGATTCCATATAATTTTTACCTATAAAAACTTAAATATATTTGTAAGGGCGTTTCGCGAAACGCCCCTACTAAAATTGGCAGCGCAACCAACAGCCATAACATTAAATTACGCCATAACGCTTAAATGAATAAACCAGTAGCAATAACTACGACCAAATATTATTAAATAGAAATCAGCTAATAAGCGTTAATTTCTACAGGGTACTACCAGAATAAAATTTAATTTAGGTATATTTCACACACATACCAGTTTAAAACAAAAAAAACCTGGATAACAACCTAATTTGCTCACGCAAGATTTTTTTACATACGCCAATTGTAATCTAGCTAACAAAGAGTAAATTTACTAGCAAGCAATTGAGATAAATTTATTAAATCTGCAAAGAAAAAGTAGTGTTAACGTTCTACTTAATAGCGATCGCCTAATTATCAATAACTTAAAAAAAGATGTATTTTTCAGGGTGATAGTGATAGTTATATAGTGCAGGCGATCGCTTCTGTATCTTCTTCAAAACAAACATAATTTAAACAGTCAGGATTCTCTCTTAATAATTTTGCTAATAGCCATCCTGCAACCGTCCAAGTTTGAAATTTGCGGGAAGATTTACCAATTAAACGACCATTTTTACCATCATAATATTCAGGCCATTCATCATTCATCAGGCGCATTTCCGCGATCGCCATTGCTCGATCTGCCAGATCTTCCCGACCCATTTTTTGACAGGCAGCCATCATCATCCACAACAATACAGGCCAGCTACCGCCGTTGTGGTAAGACCAAGGAGTATTTTTGGGATCGCAGCCAGTAATAATTTTCCAAGTTAGCCCTTCTATGGCAGGATAACAGAGTTTTATGGGCATTTTACTCACTAAATCAGACCACCGATGCTCAATTAAGTTTAATATTTCTTGGGATTGATGTTCAGTAGTCAGCGATCCCATAATTGCTGCCAGGTTGCCCAGAGCAAAAAAGCGGAAATCCATTTTTCCAGGTCCCAAATTTCCTGCTAAGTAGCCTCCTCGGTCGGGTATCCATTCGGTTAACCAGTAAGGAATTGATTCAGGGTATATATTAAATTTATTAACCACCGACTCGCCAAACTGCTCTGCACGATAACGGTGAATTTGATTTAGTTTTTTAAGATCGAGCCAATAATAATCTCGCAGATGAAAATTCAAGCTGCCGAGACGATTATTAATACTGTCAACTAAAGCCCGACCTGCTGCGTTTTTAACCAGCATTTCACGGGCAGCCCGCAGTGCCATATAAAATAGAGACTGTATTTCCAAAGGATGTCCGCTTAGTCCCATCGGGCGATCAATCATGCACGCACCATCAGGGACAAGAAGAGTAGGAGTCATTTCAAATTGAGGACCCAGGCAAATTTCTAAAATAAAGGTCAAAGCTTCCTGAAAACTGCTGCTGTGTGCTAAAGCTCGATCGCCTGTTGCTTTGACATAAGCTCGCAATAATATAATCCACCACAAGCAAGAATCAATAGGAGTGACTCGACCGATTGCCTTATCACCAAAGTCAGCATGAAGGTATTGGCTATTTCCCTGAGATTCGACTTTAAAGCTAGCTGGCATTAAGCCTGTGGGTGGCTGATAACAGTCAACTCGCCTCTTTTGCTTTTGCAAACCGACAGTTTCAATCAGAAAGTTATAAACAATCTCTGTTTTGCCTTGAATTAGAAATACCAAGGCTGCGGGGATAAAATCGCGAATAAAACACTGGTCGTAATTTAGTGCTTCTCTTTCTGAATCTGTAGCTGCTACTACTCCCACACGGTGCTGATTATAATAAATAATCGATTCTTCTAAAAGCCGATTTGCCTGCTGTTCAATGCTTTCTTTTGCTATCAATACCATAATACAAAGCTATCAAAATTAAACAAAATAAAAAAGTAACGATAGATATTTAGCTATAAAAATCAAATAATCAACTCAATTTAAGAAATGTAAATCTATCTTGGGAAATATTATCGCTCATAGGAGAAGACTCAATATGTAATCCTATCCTGATATTTAGCTTTTTTTAGCACACAAATTATTAAACTTTAGATACGTGGCCATTTCTAATAGAAACTAAATGAATGAATCTGAAGAATTTACTGTAGGCATTGAAGAAGAATATCAAATTATCGATCCTCAAACTAGAGAGCTTTGTGATAGGTCGGAGCAAATAATTGGTTATGTTAGAGATAATTTAGAGTTAGAAAAAGAAGTCATTCAGCCAGAAATGTATCGCTCTCAGGTCGAAATTGCTACTGTGGTATGTCAATCTTTATCCCAAGCGCATCAAGAATTAACTCGCTGTCGCCAAGCTGTAATAGATGCTGCGGATGCTTCAGGTAAAGCGATCGCTGCTGCGGGGACTCATCCTTTTTCTGATTGGCGCGAACAAGAAATTACTCCCAAGACTCGCTATCAAAATTTAGAGTCAGAATATAAGCAGCTTATCCGTGAATTGATTATTTTTGGTAATCATGTTCATATTGGCTTGAGCGATCGCGCGATCGCCTTACAGGTAATTAATCGCGTTCGTATCTGGCTACCTATACTGCTGGCACTTTCTGCTAATTCTCCTTTTTGGTTGGGTCAAACAACAGGCTATGCTAGCTATCGTACCGAAATGTGGACTAGATTACCCATGACGGGACAACCACCGATCTTTTCAGATGAGAAAGAATATCAAACCGTAGTTGAGGATTTGATCTCTGTCGGCGTAATTCGAGATGCGACCAATATCTACTGGGACATTCGTTTATCAGAGAAGTTTCCGACTATCGAATTTCGCGTTACCGATATTTGCATGACGGTAGAAGAAGCTATAACTATTACTGGTTTAGTCCGCGCTTTGGTTTGGACTGGTTATCAAGAAGTAGTTAATGACCTCCCTCTAAATCCTGTACGTTCAGAAATATTGAAGGCTGCTCAATGGAATGCAGCGCGCTATGGTTTAACAGATAGCTTAATTGATGTTGTTGATAAATCTCAAGTTCCAGCTAAAGACTTAGTTATTCAGTTTTTAGGTTATTTGCGTCCAGCTTTAGAAAAGTTTGGCGATTGGGAGACTATTTCTGCTTCAGTACACAAGATACTCGAACGGGGAAATGGCGCACAGCGACAGCTAGAAGTATATGAGAAAAATAGCAGCTTTGAAGAAGTGGTTGATTATATTATTGAGCAAACCAAAACATTCGACTAATTGAATACAAAGCTTAATGCAACTAGTTTAATTACGTAGCTGTTGTAAATTGAAACTAAATCTTTTAACTAAAACTATATATCGCTTTTCGATCTCTCAGTTCAAAAGGTATATACTTAAAATATATATTTAATCTTTAATCATCATGGAAACCGCTAAACTATTTCAAAATGGTCAGAGTCAAGCCGTTAGGCTGCCGAAAAAGTATCGTTTTGATGGAGATAAAGTAATTATCAAGCGGGTAGGTAATGCAGTAGTGTTATTACCTTGTGAAGATTCTTGGGAAACACTATTTGAGAGTCTAGAAAAATTTTCTGACGATTTTATGGAAGACCGCCAGCAACCAGAATCTCAAGAAAGGGCAAGTGCCTTTGAATGAAGTTTTTACTCGATACCAATATCTGTATCTATATCATCAAGCAAAAACCGCCAGAAGTATTGCAGAAATTTAATATTTATCAAGTCGGCGATATTGGTGTTTCTTCTATTACAGTTGCAGAACTTGAATTTGGTGTTCAAAAAAGTCAATTTCCTACTAAAAATCAACAAGCATTAACGCAATTTCTTTTATCATTAACTATCGTAGATTTTGATCGCGCTGCTGCTATTGTTTATGGAGATATTCGAGCAAGGTTAGAAAAGCAAAGAAAGCCTATTGGTTCTTTAGATACTTTAATCGCTGCTCATGCTATTAGTTTAGAGGTTACTTTAGTTACTAATAATGCCAAAGAGTTTAGTCGCGTACCAAATTTACATTTAGACAACTGGGTTGATTAATTCTGCTGAATTTCGTTTTGCAATCGCCCTTCTCTCCAAATCAAATATCTGTAAATGGTGACATTAGCAGATTATAAATAAGGTCAGAGGTTTTTATTTGTCCGAAAATTATATTAGGATCTTTAATTACCTGTAGGGTAGGCAAAGAAAACAATTTAGTTGACCATAAAATCAACAAGCCCGATTTTGCCCACCAATAAAGATCGATAATTATCACCAGGAGTTAACGTAGACAGTGGTAGTCCAAGCAAACAAAGTAGAAGTAAGCGATCTCTACGAAGCAAAAACCCAGGAGATTGCTCAAGAATTAATTAAAAACACTAGAGATAAAAGCAATATTTTTAGTCGAATGCGGGATCAGATGCGCTGGGACGATAAAGTTTTAGATTGGACTATGGCTAACCCAGGACTGCGAGTACAGATGTTCCGCTTTATTGATACTATTCCTGCCCTCCAGAGTAAAACTGAAATTGCTAATCACTTCCAGCAATACATGAGTACAGAGGAAGTTGAGTTACCGAATGCTCTCAAAGGCATTTTAAACTTTAGTGATGCTGATTCTTTTCCTGCTCAAACCGCAGCAGCTACGATTACCAAGGCAGTAGAAACCCTCGCATATAAGTATATTGCAGGGGAAAATATTAATCAGGTGATGAAAACGATCGCTCGTCTGCGTAAAGATGGGATGACCTACAGTATAGACTTATTAGGTGAAGCGGTAATTACCGAAACCGAAGCAGAAGATTATCTACAACGCTACATTGATCTAATCGAGCAACTTACCCAACAGGCTAAAGATTGGAAACGCCAAGAAGGGATCGATTTAGCGGATGGAGAAGAGTTACCCCAGGTACAGGTATCAGTTAAACTTACTGCATTTTATTCACAGTTCGATCCATTAAATCCTGTAGGTAGTAAAGAGGTCGTTTGCGATCGCCTTAGAATTTTACTACGCAAGGCAGCAGAATTAGGGGCAGCAATCCATTTTGATATGGAACAGTATCGCTATAAAGATTTAACGCTACAGATACTTAAAGAGTTACTAATAGAAGAGGAATTTCGTAGCCGTACAGATTTGGGTATTACCCTGCAAGCTTACCTAAGAGATTCTTATCAAGACTTGCAGGGCATTATTGAATGGGCGAAAGAAAGAGGTCATCCTTTGACGGTGCGATTAGTTAAGGGAGCGTATTGGGATCAAGAAACAATTAAATCTAAGCAAAATCATTGGCATCAGCCCGTATACAACCAAAAAGCTGCCACAGATATAAATTATGAGCGTATGACGCAACTTTTGCTAGAAAATCATGAATATCTCTACACTGCTATAGGTAGTCATAATGTTCGCTCTCAGGCTTTAGCTTGTGCGATCGCCGAAACTTTAAATATTCCCCCCCGTCGCTTTGAAATGCAGGTTTTGTACGGCATGGGAGATAAACTTGCTCAGGCTTTAGTTAAGCGAGGTCATCGGGTAAGAGTCTATTCTCCCTACGGCAAATTGCTGCCAGGGATGGCTTATCTAATCCGTAGACTATTAGAAAATACGGCAAATAGTTCTTTTATCAAGCAAAATCAGGAAGAAAAACCCATTGAAGAATTAATTGCGCCTCCTGTTGTTGATGACAACGACCGTAGGGACGAACGGCAGTTCGCCCCTACGGATAATACCCAATTTATTTATGCCCCAGATACGGATTACGCCGATACAGAGAAGCGGACTAAAGCAGAACAAGCATTAGCTAAAATCAAGCAAGAATTGGGCAAAACTTATTTACCTCTGATTAACGGTGAATATATTGAAACCTCTAATTATCTTGACTCTCTTAATCCATCTAGGGAAACTGAGCTAGTAGGGAAAGTAGGACAAATATCTGTTGAACAGGCAGAGCAAGCAATGAATGCTGCTAAAGAAGCTTTTAACTCTTGGAAAGCAACCTCAGCAACAGACAGAGCAAACATCCTGCGTAAAGCTGCCGATATTATGGAACGGCGACGACATGAATTAAATGCCTGGATCTGTTTAGAGGTAGGTAAAATTATTCCCCAGGCTGATGGGGAAGTATCTGAAGCGATCGATTTCTGTCGCTACTACGCCTCAGAGATGGAAAGACTTGCTGCTGGCAAAACTTACGACATAGCAGGGGAAAACAACCGTTACTTCTATCAGCCCAAAGGTATTGCGGTGGTAATTTCTCCCTGGAATTTTCCGTTTGCGATCGCCACGGGGATGACCGTCGCTGCCCTGGTTACGGGTAACTGTACTCTCCTAAAACCTGCTGCTACATCTTCAGTGATTGCTGCCAAGTTGACGGAATTTCTAGTTGAAGCGGGTATTCCCAAAGGGGTATTCCAATACGTTCCTGGTAAGGGTTCAGAAGTAGGTTCCTATTTAGTCGAACACAAAGACACCCACGTAATTGCCTTTACTGGTTCTAGGGAAGTCGGCTGTCGTATCTATGCAGAAGCAGCAAAATTAAAGCCAGGACAAAAGCACCTCAAGCGAGTCATTGCCGAGATGGGAGGCAAAAACGCCATCATCGTCGATGAAAGTGCTGACTTAGATCAGGCGGTAGTTGGGGTAGTGCAGTCAGCTTTTGGCTATAGCGGACAAAAGTGTTCGGCTTGCTCACGGGTAATCGTTGCAGCCTCTGTTTATGGAGCTTTTTTAGATAGATTAGTTGAAGCCACTAAATCTTTGAATGTTGGTGCTACGGACGATCCAAATATCCAAATGGGTCCAGTAATCGATCCTCAAGCACGCGATCGCATTTTAGAATATATTGCTCAAGGTAAACAACAAAGTGAACTGGCTTTAGAAATGCCTATTCCCGATGGCGGTTACTAT
Source organism: Waterburya sp. (assembly GCA_965218645.1). Taxonomy (GTDB): domain Bacteria; phylum Cyanobacteriota; class Cyanobacteriia; order Cyanobacteriales; family Xenococcaceae; genus Waterburya. The sequence continues at coordinate 1,568,747 of OZ244627.1, forward strand.
GTTTCGCCCACAATTTTTAGCAATGTGGCAGCAGATCATACTATTGCCCAAGAGGAAATCTTTGGTCCTGTTTTGGCGGTAATTAAGTCTGATAGCTTTGATGAGGCAATATCTATTGCTAACGGTACAGATTATGCTCTTACAGGTGGCTTATATTCCCGTACTCCTAGCCATATTGAGCAAGCATCTAGGGAGTTTGAAGTAGGAAACCTTTATATCAATCGCAACATTACTGGCGCGATCGTGGCTCGTCAAGCCTTTGGAGGCTTTAAGCTTTCTGGAGTTGGCTCAAAAGCAGGAGGATCGGATTATCTACTCCAGTTTTTAGATCCGCGAGTGGTTACAGAAAATATTCAGCGTCAGGGCTTTGCTCCTATTGAAGGGGCTGAATAATTATTGAGTCAATTACCCTATTTCTTTGCAGGTGGGGTAATTGATTGTGCTGGTAGTTTTGCTTTTTGTTCCAAGGTCAAAAGTTCTGCTTGAAGACGCTCGATTTTAGCAACAATCTCTTGCGATCGCTGATTGTCTTTAATATAAACCAAAACACTAGACCAGGCTCTAATTTGCGCTTCTTTTAAATCTATTTCATCGGTTGATTTTAAAGCTGCTTCTAAGTCTTTAATCGTTAAACTATCAGGACTACTTGGTTCTAAAGCTGCCCATTTGGCTGCTGTTTTATAGGATTTAATGGCTGCTTCTTTATCTCCCAAAAACAATAGTTCATCTAAACCTTTAGAAGTCCAAAGTAATGCAGCCCGATCCGAATCTGGCTCTACAGCAGCCAAAACTTGTTCCATTAAAGCAATAGTTTGTTCGGGATTTCCTGCATACATGGAATTAGCAATTGATAGTCTAAGATGTGCCTGAGTAAAGCGAGGATCGATCTGACTAATGGTTTCAAAATAATTTGGAACTAATTTATAACCAATTGTCTCTCTAGCATGGCGATCGCCAAAATACTGAACAAAATTTAAATACGACCAATCAGCCATCATATTATCAAACCCAAGAAAAGGCGTTTCTTTTTGAAATTCAATTAGTCTTGCTTGTTCCTCTTCTTGACTAAAATAATTAGCTCGATCTAGTTTCTGAACTGAATATTTATATTCTTGAGCCTGTAAGACTACAATTCCTGCTAAACAGATAAAAGGCAAAAATGCGGGCAGAAAATTGGTGATTTTTTTAGTGATGGCAAAAGACATATTTAATTGAACTGAGAAAATGTTCTTCAGTATTTTCTCCTAAGAGATTACACTTATACTATACATTTACTCAATCAATAGCAACTTATGGCTTTGGTAAAAAAGATTAACAAAAGTAGTCTAAAGTAACTACGTTTCTTTTAACATCAACGTTTTTAGATTTAGTAGATATAAAACTTTGTATTTTAAGTTCATCAAAACTTTATTTATTATCAATAAAACTGTCTCAAAGTTTACTCAACAGGTTGGATAAAAAGTTCGTCGTTAGTAGTTAGCAGGTAATAGGTAGTTTCTATCCGACTACAAACGACAGACTACGAACTACTAACTCTTTGATAAAATCACCTAAAAAAATTGCCTCTCAAAAATTGAGAGACAATCTAAAATCAAAGCTAAATTATTCCTTTCATTCTTCATCTGTGCTAATGATTTTAGGTACTCTAAAAAATTCTCCCTGTTGTTCGGGAGCAGCCTTTAATAACTCTTCTTTAGCGGGGAAAGGACTTAGCTCATCAGCGCGAGTAATATTGCTAGTCTCAATGGCTCTAGTAGTTGGCGAAACATCAGCAGTATCTAGCTCACTCAACTGATCGAAGTATTCAAGAATACTATTAAGCTGGGTGGTAAATTCTTCTTCTTCTGCTTCGGTAATCTTGAGTCTGGCTAAATTGGCAACTTTTCTTACTTCTTGGCGATCGATCATATTTGATTACTATGTGCTGTTTACCTTGTGGGCATTAATAAATATTTTTTGGTAATGAACGAAATTGTATTTCATGCCCACCCTACAATCGATCGATGATCGTTGGTCTATCGATCGTTGTTAAAAGAATACATCCATTTCCGAACGCCCCGTAATTTTGAGCCAATTTTGAGCTTCCAGGTAATTGTTGGGTGCAATTCTAATCGCTTGCTTCCAGTATTCGGCAGCTTTATCGTAATAAGACTCTGCTTTTTCTACATCCCCTGCTTCCTTGGCTTTTTCCCCTTCATAGTGATAGATAACCGCAATGTTATTCAATGCTTGGGGCATTCTGGGGTTAAGATCGATAGATTGATTATAAAGCTCCATCGCCTTGTCGATATTTCCATTGCTGGCATAGATCAAGCCCATATTATAGAGAATATAGCTGCGATCGTTAGGATCTTCTTCGAGGGTTAATGCCTCTTCATAGTTTTCTAAAGCTTCTGCATATTCTCCATCTCCTTGAGCAGACATACCATCACGATAATAGGCAAAAGCTTCTTTAGCTTTTTTATTGGTCGGCAAAGCTTTGAGGATGATATCTGCCATGACGGTAAAGGTCTTGTCTACAAAGTTATCGTTTCTTTGGGTACGTGGCATAGAAAATTTTAAAGTTAATTAATTATAGTTATTTTTGATATTAACCCCAAACGCCAATCAAAAACTATAAGTTAAATATAGTTTTAACAGCGTTGCTAGATTAAAATGTAAAACTCATAACGGTAAGGTTGCTAGCTTTTGGCTTGTTCACAAGACACCTCAAATTAATTATTTTGATGAACGTTCTAATTCAGAAACGCCTTTGTAGCCTATAGCGCCAGCGTTTTTACCAACAAGCAGCTATTGCTCTGCTTTTTTTGGGCTAGATAGGAATTTGACAGCTAAGATCTCCTGATTTTTGCGAAAAGCGTAAGTTTTCCTTGTAGTCTACAGGACAATCAATAACTGCTGGCACATCATCAGTTAAAGCCTTCTTCAAGGTGGGAATCAAGTCTGCTGCTGATTCGACTCGATAACCTTTTAGTCCCATACTTTCAGCGAACTTAACAAAGTCTGGATTGCCAAAATCAACTGAAGTAGAGTGACCAAATTGACTAATTTGCTTCCACTCAATTAAGCCATAGCCATTGTCATTAAAAATCAAAGTAACAAAAGGAGTGTTGACTCTTAAGGCAGTTTCTAATTCTTGACAGTTCATCATAAAGCCACCGTCCCCAGTTACTGCCACAACTTTGCGATCTGGGTGGACTAATTTAGCTGCCATTGCCCCAGGAATAGCAATGCCCATAGCGGCAAAGCCATTAGAGATAATACAGGTATTTGGGCAATCAGAGTGATAGTGACGCGCCATCCACATTTTATGCGCTCCCACATCAGAAATAACTATATCTTCTGGTGCCATCACCTGACGAAGATCGTAGATAATTTTTTGGGGTTTTACTGGAAAACCATCGTCATTGGCATACTGTTCGTAATCTTCTTTGATTTGATGTCGCAAGCTTACCGCAGAAGTAGCTTCTTTCCCGTTGCGATTATTCCCAGGATAAGCTTCGCGATCGCAACGTTTGACTATCTCATTTAGAGAGTCAGAAATATCGCCAAATATCTCCACTTCTGGAATATAGCTGCTATCAATTTCCGATCTGCTTTCATCAATATGAATAATTTGCTTATCGCCATCAGGATTCCATTTCTTAGGGGAATATTCAACTAGGTCATAACCTACAGCAATGACTAGATCCGCTTCATCAAAAGCACAGCTAATTAAATCTCGCTGCTGTAGTCCAACTGTCCATAAAGATAAGGGATGGGTATAGGGAATTGCTCCTTTGCCCATAAAGGTGTTGGCAACAGGAATATTTAGCTGAGTAGCGAATTCTGTCAATGCTTCACTGGCACAACCACGAATTACACCATTTCCCGCCAGGAGCAAAGGGTTTTTGGCTTTAGATATAGCAACGGCAGCAGCATTTAGGCTACGGGTTGAGGCGTAGGTTTTTTCTCGGTTATCACGATGAAGAGGATTGCCTTGAAGAGGCATGGCAGCAATATTTTCTGGCAGATCGATATGAACTGCACCAGGCTTTTCTGATTGGGCGACTTTAAAGGCTTTGCGAATGATTTCGGGGGTAGTATCAGGGCGGACAATTTGCGCATTCCATTTAGTTATTGGGGCGAACAATGCAACTAAATCGAGATACTGATGGGAATCAATGTGCATTCTGTCTGTACCCACTTGTCCTGTAATTGCTACTAGGGGCGCACCATCAAGATTAGCGTCAGCTACACCTGTCATGAGGTTGGTTGCTCCAGGTCCCAAAGTAGACAAGCAGACACCTGCTTTACCTGTCAAGCGACCATAGACATCTGCCATAAACGCAGCACCCTGTTCATGACGGGTAGTAATAAACTGGATGGGAGAATCTCTCAAAGCTTCTAGGATATGAAGATTTTCTTCTCCTGGTAAACCAAAGACGTATTCTACCTCTTCATTTTCTAAACATCTAACTAAAACTTCTGCTACATTTGATTCGCCCATCATGCCTCTTTCCAACTTATCGATATATATAATTTTCTGTTCTTACCAAACTATAGCTATTCTGACTCTAAATAAGGTACAGTCAATACCTCGATCTGTATCGGTAAGTTGAACTTTTTGCATCAAGGGGCAATTTAGGGATTTATTTTGATTTAAGAATATGTTAGTGCGATCGCTTTAATTATGACTGTGCTAGTTTAGGATTTAGTTATCTTGAAATTTAGATTGTGTAGAAGCAAGAATAGATTCGTCTGCAAATGGATTAGTTTTTTTAAAAGCTGCACGCACAAATCCTAAAAATAATGGATGGGGATTATTGGGACGAGAACGAAATTCAGGATGAAACTGAGTAGCAACAAAGAATGGATGATCTGGCAGTTCAATGATTTCTACCAAACGTCCATCAGGAGAAGTGCCGCTAATCTCGTAACCTGTTTCTAGCAACAAACTACGATAGGCATTGTTAAATTCATATCGGTGACGATGACGCTCATAAATCACTTCATTTTCATACAAAGAAAAGGCTATAGTGCCAGATTGTAAACGACAAGGATAAGTGCCTAGGCGCATCGTACCTCCTAAGTCAATTACATCCTGTTGTTCTGGCAAGATATTAATAATTGGATTAGGAGTGTTTGGAGCGAATTCGGAACTATTAGCATCCTCTAATTTAGCAACGTTACGCGCCCACTCGATCGCGCTGCACTGCATTCCTAAACATAGACCCAAGAAGGGAATCTTAGCAGTACGAGCATATTCAATCGTCGCCACCTTACCGTCTACGCCACGAATACCAAAGCCTCCAGGGACAATTACCCCATTAACGTCATGTAAATATTTGGCTGCATCATGAGTTTCAATATCTTCGGCACTTACCCAACGTATATTAACTTCACAATCAGCAGCGATCGCACTATGTCCTAAAGCCTCCACTACAGACAAATAGGCATCACTCAGTTGAATATATTTGCCGACAATAGCGATATCAACTTTCGGGCGCGTAGAGTTCAGTTTAGTAACCAAGTCGCGCCATTTTTGGAGATCGGGCTGACGTTGTTCTAGCTGCAATAACTCTAGAGTTTGTTGTGCCAATCCTTCTTTTTCGAGAATCAAAGGAACTTCATAGATTGTACTGGCATCAAGGGAAGTAACTACAGAATTTACGTCTACATCACAAAATTCGGCTATTTTTTCTTTTATTCCTGGGATCAATGGGCGATCGCTACGACATACTAAGACATCTGGCTGAATACCAATTGAGCGTAATTCTTTGACAGAGTGTTGGGTAGGTTTGGTTTTCATTTCTCCTGCTGCGGTGATCCAGGGAATCAGTGTAACGTGCATATAGACAGCATTATTTTTGCCTACATCCTTACGAAACTGTCTAATTGCCTCCATAAACGGCAACGATTCAATATCTCCTACTGTACCGCCAATTTCAACAATCACCACATCTGAATTGGTATTATTAGCGACACGATGGATTCTTTCTTTGATCTCATTAGTAATATGGGGAATTACCTGAACAGTACCTCCTTCATAGTCACCTCGTCTTTCTTTGTTAATTACCGCCTGATAAATCGCTCCCGTGGTTACGCTATTGAGGCGAGACATGGAAGTATCAGTAAAACGCTCATAGTGTCCTAGATCTAAATCTGTTTCTGCACCATCATCAGTTACAAATACTTCTCCATGTTGATAGGGACTCATGGTGCCAGGATCAACGTTGATATAAGGATCTAATTTTAAAATAGACACAGAATAGTCCCGCGACTTTAATAATCTGCCTAGACTAGCTGCTACAATTCCTTTCCCAATACTGGAAACGACACCACCAGTAATAAATACAAATTTAGCCATAATAATTTCTCATATTTTCTGCCTAATGGTTTTTGGGTTCTAATTAATTTGATAGTTTGAGATACTGAGGTTCAAAGCAGCTAAAAAGGCTTACTCGCCTATTTTGATGATTTTGATGTAAATTAAGTTAATTAAGTAAAAAAACAACAAACATATGATGTTACTGGAAACGAACGGTAAATACAAGTTTTTTAGCTCAAGTTTTGCTTAAATATTGACCAACGCTCAGCCAAGTAGTCCCGCACCTCAAAGAAATCTTGCCAAGGGACGTAGGGCTTATTTTCTTCATCTAAATATCCGCTCAGGCGATCGCGAGCAAAAACTAAATCCGCAGCTAATGACATACTAATATCTGTGACAGAATCACCAATGACAATTTTTTCTGCTGCTGGATATTTTTTCATTACCTCTGCTTTGGCAACTAATTCAGTTTTACTGCCAATTGCCGAATAAACTCGCAGATATTCGCCTGTAATGTCAACATCTCCTGCATAAATTGCGGTTACGTCATTGATTAGCTGCTGATGTTTTAATACTGCTTTGACTATATCTGTTAGTCCACCTGAAACAACTACAAAAGGCACTTCACAATAATTAAGAAAATCTATCAATTCTTTTAGTCCAGGACGCACTGGACGGTAAGCAATATATTCAATAATTTGGGGATAATATATGGCAGGAATTGAGCCTACAGTTTGCCGTATTCCCTCAATTAGAGTTATTTCACGGCTGTATATTATAGGTAGAAGTTCAGCGGATACTTCGGGAGCAAATTTTTCTAGCATTTTAACAAAAGTATCCTCGGTGGTAATTGTGCCATCAAAATCACAGAAAACAACTCTAGAAGGTTTCATTATTATTAACAAAAAGTAGGACTTAAACTGGTTTCTTGCTTGACCAGAAAACGTTATGATCGACCTATGACTGACTAATTAACAATCAATAGTTAATATTATGGGAGAATCAAAACGTCGTAAAGAATCGCTAGGAAAGCAATATGGACAAAACTCCGAAAGAATTTTGCCTGGCATACCAATTACCAAAGCTCAATCAGAAAAATTTATTAAACTAACTAGCAAAGGTGCTTGGATAGGTATAAGTATAATGATTGCTGTCTGGTTTACCGTCAGATTTATTGGACCAGCATTTGGTTTCTGGGAAGTTTATTAGAAAAAGCCTCTGGCAAAATTTTAAGAACTAAAATAAAGATAGACAAATAAAGGGCAGGTTAAGAGATGAGCGAACAAAATCCCTATGAACAACTTGGGGTCACAGAAAATTCTTCTTTTGAAGAAATACAGGCTGCTAAAAAAAGACTGTTTGAGCAGCATGGTAATGATAGTACTGTCGTAGAACAAGTAGAAATTGCTTACGACTCGATCATTATGGATCGCTTACGTTTACGTCAAGAAGGTAAAATCAAAGTACCTGAGAAAATTCGCTTTCCTGAGCGTAGTTTAGAGAAATCTTTTAAAGTACCTCAAATAGTCAAGCAAGACTCTGGTGTTTGGCTGCAAGAGCTAATAGACACCCCTTCTCAAGCTGATATTCTTTGGCCTACAGGCGTTTTCTTGACCCTATCAGCGGTCGCCGTTTTTTCTCAGAATTCAGCAGCCTCTCTTGTTCCTCTCTTGATGGCTTTAGGCTTTATTGCCAATATCTACTTTCTCAATCGCAAAGAGGGGCGATCGGGGCGCGCATTTTTAATCAGTTTTATTGCTCTATTTGTCGGTATTGCTCTTGGTACTGGCTTGGCTAACCTGATTTTTGGTCAGGGTGGTGTAGCTGTTCTGGGTGTAGATCAATTTGCTTCAGCGGTAACTTTATGTCTATTTTGGCTAGTAAGCTGTTTTTTACGCTAGCTTTATCTTTCTGGGCAACACCAGCACTAGTTAAACAAAATTCATCTTGGGCTAAATGTTTTTGATACTTAAAAAATAGCATTTAGTCTTTTTGCTGTCTTCTGCTCAAAGCTTATCCAAGAGAAAAAATTTAAACGATAAAATATAGAGAAAGCAAGTATTACTATTCTCGTGACCAATAAATAATGACCCCCAATCCCAAAATTGTTCAATCAATTGAAAAGCTAGATTATCGTGTTACCGTTGGTGATGTAGCAGCGCAGGCAGGGTTAGAACTAAATTTTGCCCAGCAAGGATTGTTAGCCCTGGCAAGTGAGGCTGGGGGACATCTCCAGGTAGCAGAGTCGGGAGACGTAGTTTATCTGTTTCCCAAAAACTTTCAAGGAATTTTGCGTAACAAATATTGGCGACTGCGCTGGCAAAAAGCTTGGTCGAAAATTTGGCGGGTTTTATTTTATATAATTCGGATTTCTTTTGGAATTATTTTAATTGCTTCAATTTTATTAATGGCAGTAGCAATTGTTGCCATTCTAGTCGCTGCAAATTCGAGTAACGACGACAGAGAAGGTGGTAGTAATAGAGGCTATGGCGGAGGTTTCGGAGGAGGCTTTTTTGTACCCCATTTTTGGTTTGGCGATATTTTTTGGTTGTTCGATCCTGGCTATAATCGTCGTCGTCGCCAGCGCAGAAGACAGACAAGTAATTATCAAATGAATTTTTTAGAATCAGTTTTTTCCTTTTTGTTTGGAGATGGAAACCCCAATGCCGATCTAGAAGAACATCGCTGGCAAACTATTGGTTCGGTAATTCGTAGCCAGAGAGGTGCAGTAGCAGGAGAACAAATTGCGCCCTATGTGGACAAGATGGATCGGGATGAAGACTATATGATACCTGTGCTTAGTCGCTTTAATGGTTATCCTGAAGTTTCACCTCAAGGAGAAATAATCTACTATTTCCCCGAACTTCAAGTAACGGCAAAAGATAGACAATTAGAACAAATCTCTGCTGCGGGTTATCTGGAGGAAAAACCTTGGCGTTTTAGTCAGGCTAGTAGTGGTCAAATTGCGATGGCTGCTGGCTTGGGTGTATTAAACATTGTTTTGGCTTTGGTCTTAGGTAATCTTTTACAGGATGGTATGATCGCAGCACAATTGGGTGGCATAGTAGCTTTTATACAGTCAATTTTAGTGCTATTATTTGGCTACGGCGTACTGTATTTATTAATTCCTCTGGTGCGTTATTTTTGGATTCAAGGGCGCAACCCGAAGATTATTCAGCGCAATCAATCTCGTGAACAAAGAGCGATCGCTCTTAATCAACCAAGTCAATCTCTACGTCAGAAACTAGCCTATGCCAGTCAGTTTGCTCAACAAAAAGTAATAAGCGATCGCGATCTTGCCTACACTACTGAAGACGATCTTCTCGATCAAAATATTAGAAATGCTGACAAAATAGACCGAGATTGGCAAAAAGAATTAGAATCAGGCTCATAAAATCATTAAGTAGGGTGGGCATGAAATAAAATTTTGTTTATCAAAAAATATATTCATAAATGCCCACCGTAGTATAGTAATTGGTGAGCTTTAAGCAGCATCGAGATAATCAATCAGTTAGGGGTGAATGATCGTTCGCCCGTACAAATAATTAAAATATGAGCCAAATTAAAGAAATATCTGGAAAGGCGATCGCAGTGGTAGGAGATGACATAGACACAGATCGAATAATTCCCGCCCGTTTTCTGCGCTGTGTGACTTTTGATGGTTTGGGAGAACACGCTTTTGCTGACGATCGCGCTCAGACTGAGGGCAAACATCCTTTTGATCAACCTCAAGATCAGAATGCCACTATTTTAGTTGTAAATAATAACTTCGGCTGTGGATCATCCCGTGAACACGCGCCCCAAGCTTTAGCTAAATGGGGGATTAAGGCGATCGTCGGTCAAAGTTTTGCCGAGATTTTTTTTGGTAACTGCGTAGCGATAGGTGTTCCTTGTGCGATCGCTTCCTCTGAAGAAATTAAACGGTTGCAGACATTAATTAACGAAAATCCTCAAGCTAATTTAACCCTTAGTTTGGAAACAATGGAAGTCAAGAGCGATAATTTTTCAGTCCCAGTTGAAATGAATGAAGGCTCAAGGCAAATGTTTCTTGAAGGTACATGGGATAACTGTGGACAGTTGGTTGGTAATGCTCAAAGCATTAAAGCCACAGCAGCAAAGCTGCCCTATATTAACTGGAAAAGTGCGTAGATTCAATTGTTATCGATCGCCAGAAGAGTAAGCAAAGTTACTTAAAAAGTAAAAAGTAGCCAAGGGGTACTCGCCGCGGGGAGTATCCAAGGTGTACCCACCGCAGGGAGCAATACCGTTCGGTTAAGCCCCCCAGCCCCCAAATTTGGAGGAGTAAGATTCGTTAAAGTCCCCCAATCTTGGGGTAGGGCTGTTTCATTCTCAATTGAAGGGATGCAATCGAGAATAAAATACTTAATAACTCGATTAATGGCAGAAAGATAGTAATAATGATAAATTATTGCTCATATAATCTAAAGCCTCGGTCATTGAATCAAAACCATGAACTCTTAGTAAGTTAAGAACCCAACTTTTAATCAAAGAAATATTAGTCGCGGCTTTGCCCTGAAGCTGAGGGCTAGTATCTTCTTGAGTTACGACATCTTTGACCCAATGCAGACGATTCTCGATACTCCAATGTCGTCGAATACCTTGAGGTATTAGTGCAGAAGTTGGTGCTAAAGAACTAATATAATAAGTCGCCGAATCAGATTCATAATCGTGATTGCCTCTTGTTCGCGAACGGAAAACTTTAACGATACTACCAACTTTAGTCCCACGCTCGTCAAGATCCAATGGAGGAGAAAACACTTCTACAGTTCGATGTGTTAGTCGATTTCTAGTTTTCTCAGTCTGCTCAAAACAATTAATTGCACTTGTATTGAGTGTTTGAGACTTGATTAGAGAAATGCAGTGTTTTTTGATTTTTTTTAACTACAATTAAATAATTATTTTTACTGGCGATAATTGTAGAGATGGTTTTTTTTGGCAATGTAAAGCATCCATTGTGAACACGACTCCTTTTAAGTCTAATAATTCCAATAAGTCTTGTACCGCGACAATTTCACTCTGTTTCTTATTTTCCATGACTTTCAATCCTAAGATTTCGCCACGCTCATGAGTAAAAGCAGAAACCATCATGACAAAATTTTGCTGTTTACCATAACAGTCATTAACAGTATTTTTCAAGCTTTTGCCATCGATAGCAATCCATTGACCTTGACTATTATGAGTATATTGAGATGCCCAGTCATTAAATACAATTGCTACTGCCTCATAGTCCAAGCTCATCATTACTCTTCTAATGGTTGAGTAAGATCCCACTCTTGCTTGTGGGATTTCAAGAGTTTTGATTAATTGACGACGATGTCGCTCGACAAATCTGCCCAAACCTCTGTATCCCCAGTAACCGCTCATGATTCCTAAAATCATAATTAATAAGATTAGCCACAGAGAATGTCTTCTACCACCAGATTTTCGTTCATCAGGTATTTGTTTTAGATAGTCGATTAAACTGTAATTTAGGTCTTTTGAATTCATTGAGCGGTTAAATTAGGTTTTTAAACCAATTTACATGATCTAACTCTAGAATGAAACAGCCCTACCGCAGCAGCAGCACTGGGAGCCAAACCCCTGATTGAAATATCAGAAGAGATAGTTTCTTTTAAAGCTTTAACAGTGTAAGTTTTGCCAACTCCCGCATCTCCCTGACAGAGTATTACCCCATCGCGATTATTAGCAAAATGAGTCAGAGCATTTGCTTGAGCTTTATTTAGTCCTAGTCTTTGAGCTTGTTGATTGGCAGTCTCCATATCTGCTAGAGAAAGATATTTATCTTTGCCGTTTTGTGCCAGACTTATGATTCTCTTTTCTCGGTTGATGGCAGCTTGGATTGTTAATCTTCCATCCTTGGTTTGGATTAAGCTCTTACTTTGGTTAATTTCTTTTTCTAAGTCTTCGAGACTAAATTTTCCTTGAGATTGTTTGAGTGACTCTTTGAGGAGTATATGTCTGGGAAAAGCTACCTGTTTTTCTGTAACCACTTCGGTAGCTTCTTTTAGTAACTCCCTTTGGTCTTTTAGATTAGTAAGCTGTTTGTATTGATAATTGGGTTGGGGATGGCTGATACCTATTGACTCAGATCTCTGCTGCCATGTTTGTTTTAGCTCCTCTCTTTCTTCCTTCGCTTGATGTACTTTATCTTGGCGAGTCTTGGTACAAGCTTTAGCCTTAGCTGCTGCATTAGCTTCATGCCCTACTGCTTGTTCTATTTCTTGTTGGCGAGTACTAAATTCTTTTAACTGTAATTGGCTGTATCCCATGACATCAAACGTGCCATCGCGATTCCAGTCCAGTTCGTATCCTAGAGTTTGTAGTCTTCTACCAAGCTCGTGATGATAAACCATGCCAATCGTCATCTTCTGCTGGTAAAGCTGGCGGTTATCCATAGAACGCCATTTACCATCTTCTCCTTGTGTCTGATTAAAAATCACACAGTGGCTATGGAGTTGAGGATCCAGGTTGCGATTATCATCGTGTTGAAAGACAGCGAATAAGGCGTTATCTGTCTGAAGATGATTCACACCACCTTTTCCCGTTCTGGTAAAAATACAGTTTTGCTCTATATAGTCAAGAGTAGTTTTTACTGCTTGTTGATGAGCATTAATTACTGCGGATTCTTCTTTTACTAGACCGAGTAGAGTTACTGATTTAGGAGCAGATAAAGTGATATCTCTGCCTGGATTATATTTTTTTCCCGACTGTCTTTGACGTAAAGAATTTCCTTGGCTATCTAGTCCCTGATAGGCATGGTTATATTCTTCCGTGGCAATCTGACCTCCACGACCGAGTATTGCTGCGACAACCAACTTAAGACGGGACAGTAGGCAGGGTAAAAGTTTGAGCCTTAGATGATTTTCTCGACTTCCTCGGTTGAGGTAACTCACCGATACTTTCAACAAGATACTCAAACAAATCGGGAAATTGTTGACCAAATAATCTCTGGGCAGCAGTTGTGCCATCATTCCGTTTAAGAGAGAAATTATGGATGATAGTTGAGACTTGTAATCGCTTACTGGATAATCCTCGTCGGTTGTGATGAATTTGAGATAAATATCCATTACGTCCTTCCACCACCGAGGAAGAACGTTGAAACTTACTCACCATCCAAATCGCCCAATTCCACCATTGTTCTCGATCTAACTTACTTAGGTCAATCGTAACTGGATGTTGTTCAAGAAATGCTAAAGCTTTGATGTAAGCTGTATTATAGTCATTTCTTAGATTAGGATTTTTGGTACGTTGACTTTGCTCTTGCCAATAAACTGCTCGAAGCAAAGACTCTTTAACCCAGAGAATCACATTCGCTTCATGCTGGTTGTCAGCTAAACATTGGTCAACCCAAAACCACCAAAGATCGACGATTGCTGATAGAGATTGAATTTGGTTTTTCAATTTTCTGACACCATTACGAGGGTCTTGCAACCTGTGAGTAGTATAGATATTTTGAAGAGTGGCTTGAATATCTTCTAGCTTAAATTCGACCAACTTGGTAGTTTGAACTGTATTGTGGTTAATATCAAACGGATGCAAACAAGTGCTAATACTGTAACAGCAATGATTGTAGATTATTTTTGATTTCTGTAGTATTTGTTTTTTAACTTTGAGTTGTTTGATAATTTCTGGTTTACTCTGGTTGAGCAAAGCTTTTGAAATTTGTTTTTCTAAACGAGTAGCCAAGCAATTAAGTTCAAAGCCAATGCTTCGATTTAAGTCATACAGTACATGAAATAAATCAGAAATTGAATCAGTTCCTAGGTCGTTCAAAGCGAGTTTGATAATAGCTTTGGCTCGCTCACTCACCAAATATTTGACTTTTAAGCCCAATGGTTTGAAAGCTTCAACTACTCGTGAGTGCCAAGTCTCATACTGACAATTTTCCGTCATTTCTTCGACAAAAATATAGCCCGACGGCAAATCCAGCATCACCAGGATTACTTGGTCAAAAAAAGTTTCGTCTGCTGCCAAACAAACTTCCACCTGAGACGAGATTTTGCTAATCACTTCATTTTGCTGTTGTTGATATTCAATTATTGCTGATTCCATTCGGGCGCGTAAACTTCGTAATGCTGTAGGTGAAACGACAATATGATGCTCTAAACGTAGTAAATGAAAGAACCTTGAAAGTCTCTCACAACCGATTCCTCCTTGAAGGGCAAAGATCAAAATACTAGCTAAAACCAATAGACGAAGCCACTCCTGCCCCTCTGAACTTTCCCATAAAGAAGATTCTGGATGTTGATTTCGATTTACTATTCGATGATAGAGTCGGTGTACACTACTCTTGGAGAGGTCAGTTTCCTGTGCTATGGCGCAGAATGAATTGCAGCTAAACTGATATCCTGCTTTAAATACAGTTTGACAACGTTCTCTTAAATTCATGGTGAGATAGACTAGAGTTAGTATTGTTCGCGACTGTAACTCGCGAACAATACTAAGATTATATTAGTTGTCCTAACCCCATTTCAATCATGTCTGCCAAAACTAAAGAGGCAAACCAATTAGACAAAATAAATCGTGCTGAAAGATTATTAACCACCATTGCTGCTTTGGAGCAGCAGATTAAAGATATCGAAGCTTCAGGAGAAGTAGCTCCGACTGGCTGCCATTTGGCTCGTTATCAAGCCAGAGGACAGTACAAAGCTTACTGGTACTATAAATTACAAGCAAAAGAAGCAATTTTTCCTTCAAAAAAAGAGTCAGCTAAACTTTCTCGTTATCAGCATCTAGGTGCTGCTGGGACAGAGTCTCACATTCAAGGAGTGATGATGGTGATTAGAAGAAATCAAATTGATGAACTTCAAAAATCAATTGATGCCCTGAGAGACAGTTGGTCAGATTTATACTCCGACCTAGAAGAGAAGAAAAAATCTTAGTTCTCGATTATGACCCGCGAACTAACTCTTCTTTTTGTCCCGCCTTACGTTGGTTGCCAAAGGCATCCATCGTTCCGTTCCGCATCCCCTGCACTGTTTCCGCTGACGGTACTGCTAAAAGATCGATGTCTTTATCTGGGTCAACACCACCAGCAGCAAACCAATAACGAATCCAAAAGTCTTGGTTAACTTGAGGAAAAGTATGGGCGGCTTTAAATTTTCTGCCTTGGCTTTTGGCATAACTTTTAACATAGTCGGCTGCACTAGATATATCTAAACCCAGTCCCTTGCCTTGGTTTTTACCAGAGGTCGCAATGCCATTGCCTTGAGTAATTAGTTGCGCCAATAAATACATTGGCAGTTTATTACCATTAGTAATAATTCCTTCAGTAATTAAATGAGGCATGGGCATTTGCCATTGACCTCCATCAATACCACCACCTTCAGAACCAATGATGACGTTATCTCTGGCTGATGCCCAGCTTGCCTGTTTGGCCACTTCAACATCGGTCATGCCATATTTGGCAAAAAAGCCTTTTTCCTTAGCAATAATTAAGGGCGTAGACTCGATGATTGGAATATACCCCAAAACAACTTTAGTAGTTTCAGGGGTCATTTCAGGACTAAGATCGATTGGCTTGGTTTCTTCTGTAGTTGCTTCACCCCCAAGTTCAGGAGGATTGCCCAGACAAGCATTGAGTAATACCGCACTGGCAGCAGATACGCCAGCCGTATATAAAAATTTTCTGCGAGAAAACTGATTCATAAAATCTCCTGGTAGCTTAGCCTATATGCTCTTTGGCTGCCACATAAGTTAAATTGCTATAACAAGTTATATACAATTTGTTATCTTTTCATAGACTAAAGTAAATCCTTATAAATAAATCATTGAGTTGTGTCTATAAAAAGATAATACCCCAAAAACTCAAAAAATTAGCAGTTGGTATTATAAAAATTACTCATCTGATTCTCAATATTTTCTTATTAGAAAGATTGAGATGCTCGAATGAATAGTTTTAATTGACAAATATCGATAGTAAAAATAGTATAAATTTAAATCTTTTGTTCTATATTTTAGCTATTAAAGTTTTTTGTTTTTATCAATCAATAAGCTTTATTTGTCTCAATAAGAATTGGATTTTATTTGTACAAATATTTATACTTAATTCGTATTCAAAAACACATAAAATTTTTAAGAATATAAAAATAAATTTTGTGCAGCTAGAGTCGATTTGTATACTGTTTTAGCTCTTTTGACCTTTGGGATTACGGCAATTCAACATCGCAAGTCAGGTAGTCATTATTAACTGAGACAACCTATTTAAAAAGTAAAAGACTCAAAACTTTTATTTTCTCCATATCTCCCATAAAACCAAATAATGTTTGCAAATGATTTTTAGATAAGGGTGAATCGCCCTAAAGGACTAGCTTAGCGTCGCGATTCGTCTTTACGAAATGTGTCCCATTAGTTTCTTTTGTTTCATATTACAGCTTAATTTTTATTTGTGATAAGTTGAGCAAAAGAACAAAAACTCAAGCACTACATATAGTGATTTAATTATTATTTAGCACCAAATATAGAACGATAATCAATTAATTAGCGATCGCGCCTTTTCTAAGTTTGTTCTCTAAAAATTCCTCAAAAGCTTAAAGCAAGCCAGATAATATCCATTTGACAAACAGCGTAGTCTCTTGACTTGTCACAATTGCCTAATTCCTAACTCCTGCCATCAATAAAGTCTTTAGCTTTTTACAAGTGTCAATATAATGCGTCGCTTAATTAAAGAAAAAAACTCGACGATCCTGTTGGTAACTCATGATAATCGTATTTTAGACACAGCCGATCAAATTATTCATCTGGAGGATAGTCGCTTGACCAAGATCGGGGAAGTTTAGGTTCTGAAGAACTAAAACTAAACCTGGTTATTGAAAGTGTTTGAAAACGCAAAAACGTGAAGCTTTCTCACCAAGCTTTAGTGTGCCATTATTTTAAAAGCTGTATTTGCTATCATAACTTGGCAGCTTGTTGAGCTTATGTTCATCAGCGATAATTTTTTATAATATTTTACATAGTATGGGTTTAAAAGAATTTGGCTATCTTTTTTTGTCGATTTTATTTAGCGTTGCTGGACAGATATTCTTAAAATTGGGTGCGGTTAAATTAGCCAAAATATCCGCTTCAAGTATTATCAGTAGGATCGTAGAAATATTCTTAACCCCAGAACTTATTATTGGTTTAGGTTGTTATGGGTTAGGCGCGATCGCCTATATTTTACTATTAACCAAAGTAGACTTGAGTATGGCTGCTCCTGCGGTTTCTTTAGTGTATGTGTTTTCAGTTTTATTAGGTTATTTTTTGTTTAAAGAAGCTATTCCTATATCTAGAGGTTTGGGTTTGGGATTTATTATTTTTGGCGTAATTTTAGTAACCTGGAGATAATAGCTATAAGCTATAAGCTATAAGCAAATCAAAAAAGATTTTAACCTCAGTTGTAAAGTTCGGATAGGTTTTGCTCAAATGTCTCAACGACCCATATATCTTGATGCCCAGGCAACTACACCTATGGATGAAAGAGTGTTGACAGCGATGTTGCCCTACTTTACCGAGCATTTTGGCAACCCCTCTACTAACACTCACGTTTATGGCTGGGAGGCTAGTGCAGCAGTAAAAAGTGCCAGAGAAGCGATCGCTGCTATAATCAACGCTACCCCCGAAGAAATCGTCTTTACCAGTGGCGCAACCGAAGCCAATAACCTAGCAATCAAGGGGGTCGCCGAAGCCTATTTTAATCAGGGTAAGCATATTATTACCGTTGCCACGGAACACCGTGCCGTATTAGATCCCTGTGCTTATCTGGAAACTTTGGGCTTTGAAGTTACTTATCTCCCTGTGCAGCCTGATGGTTTGTTAGATCTAAAGCAGCTAGAAGCAGCAATTCGCGAGGATACTATTTTGGTATCGGTGATGGCAGCTAACAACGAAATTGGTGTATTGCAACCATTAGCAAAAATTGGCAAAATATGTCATGGTCACGGGGTACTATTTCATACTGATGCAGCACAAGCGATCGCCAAAATACCTTTAGATGTGGTAGCAATGAACATTGATTTGATGTCTTTGACTGCTCACAAAGTATATGGACCAAAAGGAATTGGGGCTTTGTATGTGCGTCGCCGTGACCCCAGAGTCAAGCTAGCTTCCCAAATCCAAGGCGGAGGACAAGAAAGAGGTCGGCGTTCAGGCACACTGTATACACCGCAGATAGTTGGCTTTGCTCAATCCTTGGAAATCGCTATGGAGTCTAGGGAATCTGAGTCAGTCCGTTTACTAAAGTTAAAAAAGCAGCTTTGGTCGATGTTTGAAACCATGGAGGGTATTCATCTTAACGGCAGCTTTACCCATAGCCTGACTGGTAATCTGAATCTAAGTATTGAAGGAGTTGATGGTTCAGCTTTATTATTGGGAATACAGTCAGCGATCGCTGTATCCTCTGGTTCAGCTTGTTCTTCTACTTCTACTGCCCCTTCCCATGTTTTAACTGCTTTGGGACGGGACGAAAAACTTGCCCATGCCTCCTTGCGCTTTGGTATTGGTAGGTTTAATACGACCGAGGAAATTAAGACCGCGGGAGAAATTGCGATCGCTACAATTAAATCTCTGCGTCAAGCTAATAAAATTTAAAAGATTGCTAATTTAGAGTAGAAAACCGATAGTGATAGCGACGCTATAGGATTAATCTTATTTACACTTTAGAGTTCGCCAAACAAAATAAAAGAAGAGTTTAATTGACATATAGAGCGATCGCTAATATTAAAACAACACCAGCTTTTTTTTGATTAACGTTAACATACAGTGTTTCTTCTTTTTTGAAATATATTTATGATTTCTTGAGAAATATTAGAAGGCATTTTTTTTATTTTAGAGTCAACGTTAATTATGCAATGGAGAGGCTTTTCTATTTCTAGAAATTCTAGAACCTGATTTATTTGTGATTCTGCATCTTCGACAATATCTTCGTAGACCAATATTAAAGGTTCTACTTTGTTATCTGCTAATATCTTTTTCAAACGGGCTTCTTGATGATTAATAAAATCAAGTTTTTGTTCAACATTTTTCAGTAGGTCATCATTAATATCAATATCTTTTAATTTTGCCTGATAGTTAATATTATTGGCGACATCGCGAATATGCCAAATATCGGTTTTTTGAGCTAAAATCAATGATACTGCTTGTGCCAGCTTATCTCTTCTAGTCAGAAAAATAAATTTATCTAAAGAACTAAATATCTGCTTAAAATCAAACCTGCTTTGTTTAAATTCAAATAAAAAATGCGATATTAATTTAGTACCAAAAACTCCATTATCTGTAGTACGGTATTGTAATAAGTTATGAAGCAATCTTAAATAATCAAAATCACAATATCGTGCTAACTCTTGAGCAGCAAGCCTCAAATGTTCTGTCGGATAGCCAGCAATTCCTGTAGATTCTAGTAGATCGCAAAAATAGGTTGAACCAGAGCGAGGAGAAGTTACAATTGCGTAAGTTACTTTAGGCTTAATAATCTGTTCAGATGAAGGTTGTAATAGCTGTCTTTTGCAAATAAGGTTGATAAAGACATCTGCAAAAAGTCGTAATGGAGTTACCTTTATTTTAAATTCAATCGCTTTTTGCTTTACTCGCTCAAACAAAGCAGCTTCATTTTTAAAAGATGCCACAATAATTGCTTGATATTTATCTACTTCAGTTTCTTGAGTAAATATGTCATCTAAGTTACCAATAGATAAATCACAGTAATAGTTATTATCTACCTGCTGATGATTTTGAAAAAACTCTTGAAGGTATTGCAATATCTCAGTCTCGCCCACAAAAAACAATCGATTTTGAGATGACAATTGTTTTAAAAACTGTGTTTCTTCTATAGCTTGAAATGTTTGAGCTAATTTCATATCAATTTCATTATGGTAACTAACTAACGTTCAGGTTAAATCTGACCAACGGTCAGGCAAGCCCCGTCGTCTTACGGCGGGAAACCTGACCAACACTCTTAAGTTAGCCTAAACCTTTTGCACGAACAAAAAATCAACCCTTCGATAAAAGCATTTAACCCTAATTTGTGCAATAAACCTTTTGTATTAATTATCTGGCGGTTTTGTGTCTCATCAAGTTAACTTATTTTTTGTTGATTTGCTAGCAGTATCAAATTTTTAAGATAATCGACAATGGTATGGGTTACAATCTGCTGCAAGAATGCAATTAGCAGCGTTTAAAACTTCTATGGTTGGTTATCTAGTTTTTTTAACAATCTACGTAGGGTTGTATGCCTTATTCGCCTTGGGCTTGAATTTACAGTGGGGATATGCAGGGCTAATTAATTTTGGTCACGTAGCCTTTATGACTGTGGGAGCATACGCAACAGTTTTGCTCGGTTCTCAAGGTGTACCGTTAATTATAGCCGTCATTATCGGCATAGCGATCGCCGCCTTATTAGGATTATTAATTGGGATGTCTACTCTCAGACTGCGGGAAGATTATCTGGCAATTGTGACGATTGGCGTTTCGGAGATGCTGCGCTTAATTGCCCTCAATGAAGAATGGCTGACTAAGGGTTCTTTTGGCGTTCGCGGTTTCCCTTTGCCTGTAGATCGCTTTGACCCTAATCTATTTCAGAAATATATCTTAATTGGTATTTTGACTTGCTTGGGAGTTTTTGCTGCTTGGCAACTATGGAGTGGTTTGCGATCGCAATGGCGGGAAGGTAAGGAAATTCAAGGCAAAAGCTATCAGCCAACTAAATTAATTGGCTTAATTGCTTGGGGTATAGTCGGTATAGGTTTGATTTTGACCGTGTATATCAATGGTTGCGCTGCGCTATTAGACTATAACTACAAAGCAGGTTTAATGTTGCTGGTTTTAATTGCTGTGGCGGTGGTTTATTGGGGTTTAGAACTATTGGTTAAATCTCCTTGGGGTCGAGTGCTAAAAGCGATTAGAGAAGATGAAGAAATAGCAACAGCTTTGGGTAAAAACGTCTTCTGGTATAAGTTACAGGCGTTTATGCTCGGTGGTGCGATCGCTGGATTAGCAGGAGCATTTTATGCTTGGCAGCTTACAACTATCTACCCTAGTAATTTTGAAACTTTAGTGACCTTTAATGTCTGGACGATGGTAGTTTTAGGTGGTGCAGGTAAAAATCCTGGAGCAATTTTAGGAGCGATTATCTTCTGGGCTTATGATGCTCTAACTAGGTTTTACTTACCTAAACTGGGCTGGTTTAATAGCTCAGAAGAAGGGGCATTTCGCGTCATGGTAATTGGCTTAATTCTCATGATCCTAATGATTTGGCGACCTCAGGGAATTTTAGGCAAGAAAGAAGAGTTGACCTTGGGAAGATAAATTTCTAAGGAGCAGTTGATTGCTTTGTTGTCTTGTGATCCTTAGAAATAATTTTTTCAACCAAGCGTAGCATTACTAAAATTGTTAGCTATTACTTACTATTTAGACGCAAGACTGACAACTAAATTTCTACAGGCAGGACAGTCACAACCGTATAGTTGAATTGCTTTTTCTCCTACACGATCAGAGTTAGCTGCTGTGCCAGCATCATTTTTATTACAGCTACAGTCAACAAACGGATAGTCGGTTTTTCTTTCGGGAATATCTGCAACCTCGCTATCTGTTTCAGGGGCAGTAAAAACATATTCTTTGGCACTGGCAGAGTTAGCCGAAAGCAAACTTAAGGCTACACCAGAACAACCAAGAGCGGTAAGTAATCTCTTATTCATTTTAGTTTCTCCTGATTAATTAAAAATTAATTATATCTTGTAAAAAATCATTTTTAGCCATTAAGAAATCGGTATTAAGCTGAATTTAACTCTAACCCAATACCAAAAATATAGTGTGTTTTAAGTAAAACCATGTCCGCGAATAAAAAGCGATCGCTTTTTATTCGCTCGTTAATTACAGATTACTCCTTGCCTAATTTCAAAACTGCCATAAAAGCTTCTTGAGGTACATCTACCGTACCAATAGCTTTCATCCGCTTTTTACCCTTAGCTTGTTTTTGCAGCAGTTTTTTCTTACGAGAAATATCCCCGCCATAACATTTGGCTAAAACATCTTTACGCAAAGCAGGAATGTGTTCACTAGCAATCACTTTTGCGCCAATTGAAGCTTGAATAGGTACTTTGAACTGGTGGCGAGGAATTAACTCTTTAAGTTTTTCGGTTAATGCTCGACCAACATAGTAAGCTTTATCTCGATGAACAATAGTAGACAAAGCGTCTACAGGATCTTTGTTTACCAAAATATCCAGTTTGACCAAATGATCGGCGCGATAGCCCAACATTTGATATTCCATGCTGGCATAACCCTTTGTTCTTGACTTCATTTGATCGAAAAAGTCGGTAACCACCTCAGCCAAAGGTAGCTCATAGACTACGCAAGTGCGATTCTGGACAAAATATTTCATATCCTTGAATATTCCCCGTCTGGTTTGACATAAATCCATCAAAGTACCGACGTAGTTTTCAGGAGTAATTATTTCTACCTTGATATAAGGTTCTTCAATTTTTTCCCGTTTTTGAGGATCTGGTAAAAGGCTAGGGTTGTCTATTTCTATTACTTCTCCTTCTATTGTCGTAACGCGATAAATTACCGAAGGAGCAGTGGTAATTAGTTCTAAGTCATATTCTCGCTCTAGTCTTTCTTGGACAATTTCCATGTGCAGTAAGCCCAAAAAACCACAGCGGAAACCAAAACCCATCGCACTAGAAGTTTCTGGTTCATAGGAAAGAGCAGCATCATTCAGCTTAAGCTTATCTAAGGCATCCTTCAAATCGGGATATTGATCGGAGTCCGTGGGAAACAAGCCACAGAAAACCATCGGTTTTGCTTCGGTATAGCCAGGCAAAGGTTTGTCCGCCATCTCTTCAACTAGCGTAATAGTATCGCCAACACGGGCATCTCCTACCGCTTTAATAGCAGCAGCAAAATAACCTACTTCCCCTGCATGAAGCTCGTCTACTTCTACCTGAGTCGGAGAAAGAACACCAAGTTCATCAATTACATATTCTTTTTCTGATGCCATCAGACGAACTAAGTCACCTTTTTTGACTTTGCCGTCCATGACGCGGAAATAGACTATTACCCCACGATAAGCATCGTAGTAACTATCAAAAATTAAAGCGCGTAGAGGTTGGTCTATTGTATCTTGTGGTGGTGGAACTTTTTGAACGATTGATTCTAAAATGGCATCGACTCCTAAACCTATTTTTGCCGAGGCTTGGATGATATCGGTGCAGTCTAAACCCACTACCTCTTCAATTTCTTCGGCAACTCTTTCTGGTTCCGCACCTGGCAAGTCAATTTTGTTGAGTACAGGAATAATTTCTAAGTCGTTTTCTAAGGCTAAATAGACGTTGGCTAAAGTTTGTGCTTCAACTCCTTGAGAAGCGTCTACAACTAATAATGCTCCTTCACAAGCTGCTAGAGAACGAGATACCTCATAGGTAAAATCTACGTGACCAGGAGTGTCAATCAGATTTAAAACATATTTTTGCCCATCTTTGGCAGTGTAATTCATCCTGGCTGCCTGTAGCTTGATGGTTATTCCTCGTTCTCGTTCTAAGTCCATGTTGTCGAGAAATTGTTCTTTCATCTGTCTTTGTGCCACAGTACCAGTATTCTGCAACATTCGATCTGCAAGTGTAGACTTTCCGTGATCGATATGAGCAATAATTGAGAAGTTACGAATACGAGAGACGGGAACGTCAGTCATAAAAATTTATTAGATTGATAATCTTTAAAAGTTAGTATTGTTATTATTAGGTACGCATTTTTGCCTACTAAAACAGCAGCAGAATCACAACTCTATTGTAATGTTCATTTTTACCTATTTTCTAATCGGATTACGGATTTACCTAAAGTTTAGTCTGTTTTGTGCTGAAGTTTTGGTTCAACAGGTAAAATGAGAATAAACCAATCTATAAAATTCATGAATGATGATTTGCCCACATCAGAGCAATCTGGTATTTCCCCACTAGAGGCTAATTCTGCTCGCGAGACAATAACTTCAGACAGGATTCGAGTATCTATCGATCTAGATCCAGAAGTTTTAAAGCAGATTAAGCATCTTACCAATAATCCGAATAAAGTAATTGAAACAGCTATTAAGCAATGGCTTAATGGAGAAAGAGATGGTGAAACGGACTTAACTCGTACTTTTCAGCGTAATCCCCCTGTCCCACCTCAAGGGGAATGGAATGATTGAAAGGATGAAAGATGAGGAATAAGTAATTTTGTACCAACTATAAATAGTTAGAGCAAGCGAAGAGGCATTTATAGCTTGCTCAAGCCGATCGCTACCTCAGATATCTATAGGTTATAGTTTCAGGATGAAGCCCAATTTTTCCGTTGAAGCTTTATTCAAGTTGAAATTTTTTGCCCATGCTCCCAAGATTTGACCCAGAATTCTCGAACAGTAAGTTTACTATGTCAGCCAATGAGATAAGATGGCAGCAGTTGGGAGCAGAATTGGTTTTTACTCAAGATGTTGCTGGTAATTATCTTTCTTTTTGGTGGGCAAAAGCGGCAAAACATGGATTAAGTAATCAGCTTCTACAAGATTTTAGCAACCATTCTAGTTTAGAAAATCAAATTTTCAGTCCTGTCGATCCCCAAGCTTACCTGGAGAAAATTCAACGAGTAATTAAACGTCGTCTACCAGAACAATGCTGTTGTCTGTTTCAGTGTGCAGAAACCTCATATTCTTTTGAACTGGTGATTAGTCCCATACTTCCTACCGTGGGGAAATCAAAAGCCGTTTTGGTGATGGGACATTTGCTGGAAGAAGCAGAAATGTTTTCTTTTGCCCCTGATGAAATCCCAGCAGCTATTTATAGCTATCAAAAACTGTTAAATCAGGTTGTTACCCAAATCCGTCGCAGTTTAAATTTAGAAACTATTTATCAACAAACAGTTAATAATATAGGCTTAACTTTTGCTGCTAGTCGCTGCCTAATCTTGACTAATCAAAATAATATTACTCAATTATCTGTGGCTGCTGAATATTATCAGGCAGAATATAAATCGATTACAGAATATCAAATTGATTGGCATAAGGAAATTTATCTACAGCAAGCATTAGAGTCTAACTATCCCTTGAGCGTAGATTTTAGGCAACAAGATATATTGCAGCGCAAATCTTGTTTATTAATGTCTAGTAATCCTAATGATGAGGATCGAGTTTTAATCTGTCTGCAACAATGCGATCGCTATCGTCATTGGACAACCGCAGAAATGGAAATGCTAAAAGAGATTACTGAACAGGTAGAAGCAGCAGTATCTCTGGCTAAACTTTACCGTGAAGTAGAGCAGGCAAGCATCCAAGCTGAAGAAGCCAACCGTCTTAAAAGCGATTTTTTGGCTAATACTTCTCATGAATTACGTACCCCCCTCAACGGCATTATAGGTTTTCTCAAATTGCTATTAGAGGGAATGGCAGATAATCCTGAAGAGCAACGGGAGTTTATTGAAGAAGCCTATCGGTCTTCGATTCATCTGCTCAATTTAATTAATGACATTCTTGATATTGCCAAAATTGAAGCGGGCAAAATGGAACTAGAATTGTCTGAAATTGAATTAAAAGAACTTTTGCAGAATGTAGAAAATTTAATTCAAACTCAAGCAGAGCAAAAAAATCTTTATTTGCAAATAAAATCTCCTGCTACCCTTACCCCTGTAATTCTTTGTGGTAACTACCAGCGGTTGCTTCAGGTCATGCTAAATTTAGTAGGTAATGCGATTAAATTTACCAGAGAAGGAGGGGTGGTGATTAGTGCTGAAGTAAATAATAAAAAAGTTGTCTTGCATGGTCAAGAATTTCCTGGCATGGCTAAAATTAGCGTTGCTGATACAGGTATAGGAGTTTCTCTAGAAAAGCAAAATAAGCTGTTTGAAAACTTCTATCAGGTAGATGGTTCTCGTACTAAATCCTATGGTGGAACTGGCTTAGGTTTGGCTATTTCTCAAAAACTAGTAGAAGCAATGGGGGGCAATATTTCTTTTTACAGTATGGGAGAAGGCTTAGGATCTACGGTAACTTTTGCGGTACCTCTTAGTCATCTACCCGTAATCAAAACTGCTCAATCTGAAGGATAATTTGGCGTTAGTTATTTTATGTATAACGTACAATAGCAAGAAAGGCGCGCTTCCTTGCTCAAAGTGTTATAGAAAACGAGATAGTAATTGATGGATTAGTCTGAAAAATGCTGTTATAGCGATCGCCCCTGCAGCAGACATGGCAGCAATAATAAGTACCGATTGGACACCTAACGCGCCTTGAAAAGCTGGAACGAAAAAAATTAATGCCACTGTAATGCTGGCGAAAATCAACAGGTCAATTTTTTCAATGACGCGACGGTTTAGGGTAAAAATCAAGCCTCCCATTACCATACCAAAAATAGCTAAACTAACGCCTGAAATCGATAAAGCACTAGTCAAACCTATATAAAATAAAGCTCCTTCAAAGCCTGTAAAAGCTGCACTACCCAAAACTTCTACCAGAGAAAAGCTGCGTTTAGTTCTTATTGGTGGAGAAGAAGGAACAGCAGGTGTTGGAGGGATTGATTTAGCAGCAGGAATAGGGGTACAAGGAAAGCTGGGAGAGATAGAGATCGTCGATATAATTGGCGAGTTGGGCGGAACATTTTTGCTTGAATTTTTTGCAGATGACGCAGGTGCGTGTCTTGGTGCGCCTTTCGCGAAAGCGGTGCGACTTCGCTTTCGTGAAACGCCCCTACGCGAATTAGAAACTGGGGAAGATGAATTAACCGCTAGGGCAGCCAAAGCTGCTGATGCCGATTGAAAACGTTGGGCGGGAGTTGGCAACAGCATTTTGTTGAGAGTATCAATCAACCTATCGCTAATTTTAGGAGCATAGCTTTGCCAATGCCAACTGCGGTTAAATGAATCATAAAGTTCTTCTGCGGGCTTTCCTGTTAAGAGAGTAATACAGGTAACTGCCAACGCATAGATATCCGTAGAGGGATATACTTGCGAGCCAGATGTTTGTTCTGAAGGAGCAAAACCCTCTGAATAGATGCCTGTAGATTTTTGCGGCTTACCTCCTCCTGCTGCTATTTGTTTCACGGCACCAAAATCAAGAAGATATAGTTTTCCTTCCTGGTTACGCATAATATTAGAAGGCTTGATATCTCGATGAATGGTGTTGTGATCGTGAATGAACTGTAATACCTTGAGGATTTCTGTCAAAACTTCAGTAACTTCTGCCTCGCTAAATTTTCCTTTGCTTGCTAATTCCTTTTCCAAATCTTGCCCATCAATAAATTCTTGAGCTAGATAAAAATACTGTTCTGACCCAGTGCCGCGAGAATTATTGACTATAGGTGTAAAAAAAGCATATAAATCGGGGAGTTGGCTATGTTTTCGCCCCAACTCTTCTAAAACTACTGCTTCTCTCTCAAATAAGTTTTGAGCGATCGCCAATTCGTGAGCATTAAGATTCCTAGAAGGTTGAAACAGCTTGACCACACACTGAGGCATTTTTGGTTTATAGCGATCGCGTGCTAGAAATGCTGCTCCAAAACCGCCTTGACCAAGTAGTTTAGAGGGAATATAGCGATCGGCTAAAAGTAAAGGCATACCGCAGGTAGAACAATACCTTTGCTGCACAGTTCTGATTTTGGCTTCGTTGTCTAGATCTCCAAATAAATTAAGAGGGTTAAGACAACCAGGACGAGTACATATAATTTCCATACAATCTCGGCAGCAATTATGAACTTATTGTACTTTTGTCGTTTCTAAATCGCTAAAATGTTTAAAGAGAGTTAAACATAATTGCGTAGCGGTTGCCAAGCAAACCGTTAGACTAAGCCATGCCGTAGGCTTATCGCCTGAATCATCAATTTATTTTAGACTAACAGTGTGCTGATATAAAGTATCTAAAGTTTTAAATTCTTCCCTGGTAGCAAACATCGGTAATATTTCTTTACTAAATGCTTCTGCTGCCTTAGAACAATAGCGATTAGGATTAACAATTACTGCTAAAGTACGCCCGATATCAACCTCTTTTATTTTGGCTTGGTGTAAAACTCCCATTTCTAGCTCTTTCTCGATCGCCGTAGTCGAAACAAAAGCTGAACCTAAGCCCGACTGGACGGCATTTTTTATGGCTTCGATAGAATTTAACTCCATCTCAATTTTGAGTCGTTTGGGGTCAATTCCATAACGGGTAAGTACCTGATCGATCACCTTGCGAATCGTGGATTGAGAATCTAGGCTAATAAAGTTGAGTTTATACAGATCTTCTTTGTAAATCGCTGCTTCTTGAGCCAAAATGTGAGAGGGAGGCAAAATCAAAGCAAATTCGTCATCTGCATAAGGAATAACGTTTAATACTTCTCGTAATTCTGTGGGTACTTCTCCACCAATAATTGCCAAATCTACCTGACCATTAGCTACTGCCCAGGAAGTGCGACGGGTAGAATGCACCTGAAGCTGTACCGAAACATCAGAATATTTTTGACGAAATAATCCAATCATGCGCGGGATCAAATATGTACCCGTAGTCTGAGATGCGCCGACAATTAAAGTACCACCCTGAAGGTTTTGTAAATCTTCAATTGCTCGACAGGTTTCTTGACACAAAGATATTACTCGTTCTCCGTAGCTAAGTAACAAATGTCCTGCCTCGGTCAACTGCGCTCTGCGTCCACCACGATCGAATAAAGGTACATTTAACTGTTTCTCTAAGTTTTGTACTTGAAGACTGACAGCAGGTTGAGAAACATAAAGACTGTCAGCAGCCCGCTTAAAGCTTCCCTCAGTAGAGATTGCCTTGAGTATACGGAGTTGATCTAGGGTAAAAGGAATATCTGACATAAAATTCCAGTAACGATTTTGTAAAAATTTTTTGGCAATGAGTGTCTTATTTAAACGTATTATTAATAGTGCTTAACCTTTAATAATTTTCGTGTTCTTATATCTGCACAGTAGCATGAGCGGAGTAGCTAATTAGCTTTGAATTATTGTTACTATCGCTAATGATAAATAATACATATATGATTATCTCTATGTTTAACATTAGCTGGCTGACAACAAGCCACTTGATTATGGTAGCTTTACTATTGGGTTTTGCGATCGCCCATAGTGGTTTGGCTGCTTTACGTCCTTGGGCTGAGAGTAAAATTGGTGCTAGGCTCTATCGAGTATTTTTTGCTTTGGTAAGTATTCCTTTTGCCACCATTTTAATTATTTATTTCTTTAATCATCGCTATGACGGGCTGCAATTATGGCACGTGCAGGGAATACCAGGAGTTCGGTCTACGGTGTGGATACTGTCTTTTATTTCTTTTTTGTTCCTTTATCCTGCTACTTTTAACCTCCTCGAAATTGCTGCCGTCCAAAAGCCTCAAGTGTATCTATTTGAAACAGGAATCATTCGCATCACTCGCCATCCTCAAATGGTAGGACAGGTAATTTGGTGTGTGGCACATACACTATGGCTGGGAACAACTTTTACTATCGTCACATCCATCGGCTTAATTGCCCATCATCTATTTGCTGTGTGGCATGGCGATCGCCGTTTGGCAAAAAGATATGGGGAAGCTTTTGAAGTGGTAAAAGCCAGAACTTCGGTAATTCCTTTTTTAGCAGTAATTGATGGTCGTCAAGCTCTCAAGTGGCAAGAATTCCTCCGCCCTGCTTATGTAGGAGTTACGGCTTTTGTACTGCTGGTTTGGTGGGGGCATCCCTGGCTGATGCAGATAACTTCTAGGGCTTATTGGTAATATTATTAAAAATATTATTCAAACAATTTTAAAAAATTTTCTTTCTTGGCTTTTCAGTCGATCCCAATTAGATGTAGCATAGCTCAAAGTAGATCGAGTCAAGTTTTAAAACCCTTTATAAACTTATGCCATCCGTAGTTAGTGAAACTAATTTTCAACAAGAGGTTTTAGAGGCTTCACGTCCTGTTTTGGTACATTTTTGGACTCCTTGGTGCGGTTTGTGTAAACTAATTAAGCCGATGCTAGAAACAATTCAGGGAGACAGTGATCAAGTAGTTAAATTAGTTGCTATAAATGCTGACGAAAATTTCAAATTAGCCAATTTCTATCGCCTGAAAAGCTTGCCGACTATTATGCTGTTTGATAACGGTGAATTAGTAGAAAAGTTAGATGGCTTTAATAGTCGCGATCGCCTTCGCCTTGCTTTAGAAAGAATGATAAACAACACTTTATCTCTTTCTTAGATCGCCATACTTATAACTATAGTAGACCTCTTGCATAAGTCCCATAAATTTCGGTTGGGTTTAGGGGGTCGCTTGTCTAACTACCCAGTACAGACAAGGCATGCCTTGTCTCTTCTCTAACTGCTCTAACTGTTAATTAAATAACTCAAACACCTGACGGCAGAATAGCTTAAGCTGTTGTTCAGCATCTTCTGCTGGCTGGCATTGACCAACACATTCCCAACTATCCACCGTGGAAAATTTCCAGGCTTCACCAAGATAACTAAAGCCACTGGTTTCGATGCCAATAAACTTTTCCTTCTCTTCAGTGGGATCTTTGTAAAAGCGAATCTGAACCAAAATGCTGTTGCTTTGATAACGTCTACTCCAGCCAGGAAAATGAAACCCGATATCAATAGAGTCAGGATCGACAAGCTCAAGAGTGTCAGGATCATTTGTCCAAGGTTTGAGATCGGCTTTGGCATCAGGAAACTGTGTCTTAAATAAAGTAACTACAGAGGCAATTTTTGTCGTGATATTTAAACCTTTAGCTCTTTCCGATGCGTTCATGCTTAACCTCCTCTGATTAATTTTTATTTAAACACCCGTTTATGTATCTAATACAAGAATAAATCAGCTTTGTTTTATTAGACCTCTTGTATAAAGGGCATCGCCAATTGGATTCTATGATTATATAAGGAAGCATTAAGATTGAAACGTAATCCGCGCTAGACGACGACGATTTCGATGTGGTGACTTTAGTTTTAGTTAAATAATTGCTAAAACAGGAACTTATCTCCCAAAAATTAACTCCAGTTAAATAGCAATCTTTTTGGTACTAGTTATTTGTTCTTGATTATGCTAAATGTTGACTTCAGTTCATCTAAATTAAATAAAATATTTATTCGTATTGTAAGCAGTAGTCTACTAGCCACTATTAGCCTAATAGGTGGCGTTGCTCCTGAAATATCTAGGAGTTATGAAAACGGTAACGGATGGCGATCGCCTTCTATTTCGTTTTCTAATCGGGCATTTGCTCAACAATTTACTCCTGAAGAAACAACAAACTATGCTAAAGCAGGTTATCAAATAGAGTTACTCAGAAGACAAGTCTACAAAGAAATTAAAACTAAAATTAATCAGCCACCACCAAACATAGTTTGCGACCAAGAAGAAACCTTGGCAAATTTGAATTTGACTATACGTCAAATTGCCGATCGCTATTGCAGTCAATCTCAGCAAATTGTACGACAGAACAATCTCAGCACTAATCGTTTTAATGAGCTGAAAACTTATTATGATCGCCAAGAAGATTTTTATCAACAGGTGCAAAATGTTTTGCTGAAGCTGCAAAACTAAGTTTAATGTCTGCACCTGTTGATAGATGGGTTTTGCTATCGCTCTACCTATCTCACAAATAGCCTAAACCTTGTAAGGGCGTGTCTTGGTGAGCGTTCCCAAGCCAGTCCGTTGCGGAGTTGCACCGCTTTCGCGAAACGCCCCTCTATACCCAAAACATCAAAGTAGAGCGGTTGCTCTCTCTGCCAAACTCGATCGCTCTCCTTTGGTTAAAGTAATGTGACCAGCTAGAGGTTCATGTTTAAATCTTTCAACAACATAGGTTAGCCCATTACTAGCAGCATCAATATAGGGATTATCAATCTGATCGGGGTCGCCAGTCAGAACTACTTTAGTTCCTTCTCCTGCGCGAGTAATAATAGTTTTTACCTCATGAGGAGTCAGGTTTTGAGCTTCGTCAATGATTAAAAACTGCTGAGGAATAGTGCGTCCACGAATATAGGTTAAAGGTTCGATCTGCAATATGCCCATTTCAATTAATTCTTCGTGTCCTCTGCGCCAATGTCCAGCCTTGACAGCGTTTTCTTGTGTACCAAATATGAGGTCAAAATTATCGTAAAGAGGCTGCATCCAGGGAGTAAGCTTTTCATTGATGTCTCCAGGCAGAAAGCCAATATCTTTTCCCATGGGTACTACTGGACGGGAGATCAGCAAACGAGTATAGAGTTTTTCGTCGGCGACCTTTTGTAGACCTGCGGCGATCGCTAGTAAAGTTTTGCCTGTTCCTGCCTTGCCTACTAAAGTAACTAATTTAATCGAATCCTGTAAGAGTAAATTTAGGGCAAATCTTTGTTCTCGGTTGCGGGGTTGAATCCGCGATACCCCTAGCTTAGGTAAAGCAGCTAAATGAATAATTTTATTACTTTTGCCTTCTACCATTCCTAACGCTGTATGGGAAGGATTAGTATTATCTACTAAGGTAATGTCTTGATTGGGCAAAAATTCTCCTGCCAAAGTTAATGAGCCAGCTTGAAAAAATTCACCGATTTGCTCCGAATTGACTAATACCTCTATACTACCAGTATAAAGCTCATCTACATCTACTTTGTCGGTTTCATAGTCTTCCGCATTTAGCCCTAGAGCATCGGCTTTGATCCGTAGATTTGTATCTTTGCTGACTACTATCACAGGACATTGACACCTTTGTTTACACTGCATCCCTACAGCTAGAATAGAATTATCGGCAACACCACCATCCAATTCAGGGGGTAATTCTTTAAGGGTATGGCGATCGCTCAAAGCCACTCGTAAAGTTCCCCCGTTGCTTAATTTTACCCCTGTAGTTAGATGACCCTGCTGGCGCAAATTATCTAAAGTACGAGACACTTCTCTGGCATTACGACCAGTCATTTCTGGCTGTTTTTTAAAGCGATCTAGTTCTTCGATAACGGCGATCGGTAATACTATTTCGTTATCTTCAAAACGTAAAATAGCTGTGGGATCGTGAAGTATGACATTAGTATCTACAACAAAAATTTTTTTCATTCATTACGTGAACTTATTTAATAATCCTCAAATGTTCATCACTAGCACATTAAGAGAGGAAGCAGATTTATTAGTGCAAAAGTCGATCTACTGGTTTATTTTTCCACTTATTTATTATCCTATCAAGTTACAGTCTGGATTATTTTTTGGCTATTTTATTTATTAATCAGTTTTAATAACTGAATTTTTTCCTAATATTTACTAGCTTGATTAATATAGTTTGTTACTTAAGGTAATAATTTAAATAAACTATTAGATAGGTTTTCTCTTTGCTTTTAAAGATAGCTTTTGCTCAGATTGAGCCTATTGTAATCTCTTTAGATGGCTACCTAAATACTGGTCTATTTTTAATAAAAAACTTATTTACTTATTGATGTAATTTTTATTCTATATAGGCTTCAAGTTTTTTCTAAATTTCATCCAAAAAAGCATCGTTGGTAACCAGTCTAGCGAACCGTTTTCTGAATATTGTCTTTCTGCCACTGTAAACCAATCAGCATGGCAGTAAACAGCATATAGCCAGGTTCTTCCATTTGAGTAAAAATCAGACCAACAGCAAAAACAACTAACATAAAAAATTTTGATAGTTCATTGGAACAGATATTATGCCAAACGATAAAAGCTAAATATAAATATGAACCCAATCCTACCAATCCCAAATCTCCCCAAATACCAACCCAGCTAAAAAAAGGATGATATAGAGTAGATTCCAAAGCAATCCAACTGCTATAATAAGCATCCCAAGCATCTGTGGTTGCAGGATGACTTGTAGCGTGTAAAGGAACAAATATAGTCGAGTAATCTTTGAGAAACCAGGCTGCTAGCCTACCAAAAGTATGACCTGGACCAAGACCAAAAAGCCAGTTTAAGATAGATTTATAGTAAGAAATTGCAATTCTAAAGGGTGCCGTTTTGATTTCTCTGGCTGCTCCACCAGGACCCCATTCACTAAACTTATCCATTCCATTTTGAAATGCACTAAAAGCCGCTACATTTTCTACACACCAAGAGAAAATAATTAGGAGAACAATTAGACCGGATAAATAACCTAAAGTTTTTCGCAGATCTTTAAGATTAATAAAAGTTAAAACAATAAAAGCTAGTCCACTACAGATAAGTATTTGTTTAGAATCAGAAATTATCAGTTGAGCAAAGGCAGTTCCCAACCAAGCCAATCGAAACCAAAGAGGTGCTTTTTTGTAGAAAAACAAATAATATAAGGCAAATTTTATGGAAACAGATGTAGAAACATAGTTGCCAGCTCCTGATACAAAAAAAACTCCTTGAGAGCCATCGGTTCCATCAAAACCATCTGCATAGAGATAGCCAGAATCAATTAATGGTTTTTGAATCAAAGCTAGCACCATATTAATCGAAGCAGATATAAACAGAAAGCGTTGAAAAAATTCAATTTTGGCTATTGACATAGGTATAGAGACTATTGCCAAGAGCAGCATAAAGGGTTCGGCAAGTAGAATATAATCTACAATTACATTAATAGCACCAGCCTCATTTACCAATCCACTAATAATAACTGCCATCAGAAAAAAGAATAGACCGACAACAAGCTTTTGAGAAATAATAATATGCTTAGGAATTTTAACTTTTGTATGAGTTAAAGCAATTAATAAAGTAAATGGAACAGTAATAAAGTGAAGAAAATTTATTACTGAAGGAAATCCTATTGCTTGGATTATACGGGGATAGAAAGCAGTGGCAAAAGATAATAAAATAAGCGTTGATATTGCCAGGGAACTTTGCTTTTTTTTATGAGTAAGCATAATATAGTCATTTCAAATAGAAACCATACGAAAAAGAAAAAATTTTGTAAGTACCTCAAATTCTTCTGACCTCTGACCTCTGACCTCTGACCTCTGACCTCTGACCTCTGACCTCTGACCTCTGACCTCTGACCAGCCAATCATAAGGAAATTAATTGGAATGACTATACATCTTGCAGATTATTTTATTCATAATCTCTGCATATAAAAAGAATAACCATTCGGTTTAAAGTCTTGATGTTTATAAATAGAATTGTAAGCTTCAATTATAAGGCTTGATTTTTTAATTAGATAATAAATTGGCATTTCTACGGTAAATACTGTGTTGAATCGCAATAAATTTTCTAAATAATATTGCTCATTCCAAAATCTTTTTTCGTTTATATACCAGTCCAAGGGATAATGGTAGGGAGAGCAAATATCATGTACGTGAATGTAAACCCCCCGACCTATATTGGGATATATTTCTTCAAATAGATATTCTACGTCGCTGCCAAATTTATAAACGTGGCTAGAATCAACAAATAATAAATCTGATTCTTTGAGGTTAGAAAATAAACTTAAAGATACATCTTGTAGACTTATAGGCATCGCTTCTAAATCGATCCCTTCTATTATTTTATTTTGAAAATCAAAGCGATTATAAGGATCTATCGAAATAAAGTTAGTTTTAATTCCAGTTGCTTTGTAGTTATCTTCTAAAGCAGCTAAGGCAATACTGGTAGAAACTCCTTGTCCTACTTCAACTAAGGATTTGGGCTGAATCTCGCGCAAAAAACAGTATAAGAAAACAGCGTCAAGCCCTTTAAAATAGTAATTGATTTCCTGATATCCATATTTGCTGGCAGATTCAAAAAAATCACCTCCCCATTTTTTTAATAGTTGCGCCATCTTTTGTTGGGCGCGGTCAAAGTTGAAATTAATTTGATGACAAGACCGTGGTTTGTCTTCATAGTTTTGGGCAATTTCTTCTATATTGGGAATTGGTTCATAAAAATGATCGCCTAAGACATGAAAGCCTAAACTTTCTAAAGAAGTAAAAAACTTTCGACTAAGATAACGTTGAACGGCATTTTTTTCGTTTAAAGCTTTGTATATTCTTTCTTTTAAAAGGCTCATAATGAAAATCTCAAAAAAACTTTTGGACAAATTTTATTTTTACAAGTCAACTAAAACCTGTGAAACGTAACCTTAAATGAAATTTAAGTAGTTTACTTTTTACTCTCATTAATTGTTGAATGATAAAGCTCCATAGTAAACAACTCGGGAGGAGTCACTAGTTCTTGTTTTTGGGCGTTGTGAATTTCAAGTGCCTGCAATCGTCTGGCTTTGCCTGATGCCCAAGCATACTGAACATAGGAAGCTGATAAAGAAGAATTTTTGGTAATAAAATAAGGTACGGCTGGTTGATACTCATCAGAACCAAAATGATCGCGGAAAAAACCGCCCAGAATTTCGGTTTGTCCTTGGTTTTCAGTAAGAACGTGAATTGCAGGTGCTTCGGTTTTCATGCCTAACACCCACAATTTAGCACCATTATTTGTTCCATAGGTAACTTGGGAGTCTGATTTTCCTGGAGTAAAAGGATTATTTTCTGGATTCCATTGTCGCAGCCAAGCAGAGCCTTTGCCCTTTAATTGCACTTCACCGAGCCATTCATCAACATAAATTTTTCCCGACCAATCATTAGTAGTGCTAATTTTACCGCGAACTATGCTTTCTGAATACTTCACATATACTGAACGGTTGGTTGCCACTTCTATACCATTAGGTTGACGGGGCCAAGCAGATAACATTAAGCCTTCAATTTCCAGTGAATCTTTAGACTTGCCTGTTAGACGCAACATTGGTTTATCGCCAAAGCGGTCGAGCATAAAATCAGGAACCGTAAGATTTCCATCAGGATTTTTGTGTGCCACAATTCTCTTGACGGTTGCAGGGACTTCGATGCTATCGGCAATTTTATAGGTGACATTGCCTGGAAAAAAGATCGTTTTGGCACCTGAATTCATAGCATTTTGTACTGCTTGGGTGTCGTCTTCTTGAGAACCGTCAGGAATTAGCCAATTTGTAGCTGGTTCTAAATAAGGCGCAGGAGGCTGTTCGATTTTTAATTTTAAATGTCCCTGTTGACTTGGAGGTACAACTTGAGAAAAACTACTCCATCGCTCATCTATTAGCTTGCCAGCAACTAATTCACCTTTTTCTTTAAGAGCAGCAGCATAATTGCCATCAGTTTTGATTTGGCGTAAATAATAGGAACTATCTGCTTCAATTGCTGCTGAACCAGGAGGCATCCCAGAAAGACCATTCAAACTAGCATCAATCAATATTAGATGAGCTAAAGGATAAGAAGTGGTGCGGATCGCTGGAACTTTATTTTCGCTGATTAAGCCTTCAATAGAAACGGGCTGATTGTTTTCTAGTCCAACTATATTTTGTTGTTTTAAACTGATGTTATGAAAGACAGCATTAGAAGGTGCGCCAGGAGTTTTGATACCAGTATCAAAGCCTTCTATGGTTAGATTGGCGATCGCACCAGGCCCAAATTCTGTTTCTGATAAATCTAGTCCTATAGTGCCAGCCAAATCTTCAGATTTGATCACAACGTTGTCGATCGCACCATTATTATGAGTATTGTATTGAATTCCAATTGCCTTTGTGTTCTTTTTGCCAGTATCAACAGTTAAATCTCTTATATAAACGCCAAACGTCTGATTGTTGTTATACATACTGTGAAGCAATGGTTTAGAAGCTTGAGTAAATGCTACGCTTCCATCTTTTAAACGAATAACTGTTTTATTTTTATCTGCTCCTTGAATTGTTTTTAATCGACCTATTTGAATCGTATCGCTGACTAAATAAGTTCCTTGAGGAAAATAAACTACTTGAAAATCTCGACTGGTAGAATCGATCGCTTTTTGCAGAGCAAGAGTATCATCAGTGATGCCATCACCTGTCGCTCCAAAATCTTTAACATTTATTATATCGCTACTGGCGGGAAATTCTATTTCACTATTTGCTAAAGCTGGTTGAATTGTCTGAGTAATTTTTATCCAAGCAAACTTAGCTAGAAAAATTATCAATATACCTAATAAAAACCAGGGTATTATTTTCTTCAATTTGGCTAAAGACATCAATTACCTCCTTAAACACCAAACATATATTTAGCAATTAATTTTTGTCGGCTTAACTGAGTTACAATCCACCAGCTAATGACAAAAGTTAGTCCAGAATAAACTAACATTGATAAAATCGAAACTCGTTCTGTTAAACTCGGTAAAACTTGAGCAATAATTATTTCAATCAAGCTTTTAACTAAAGGGTGGATCAGGTAAATACCAAAAGAACAAGCTCCCAAATTAACTATTAAGATACGTTCTTTGATTTTTCCTGATATGGCTATAGCAAATAATAACAGAGAATAAGCCCTGATAATTTCTATTAAAGCTTCAGAAAAGAAGTTTTGAGCCATAACG
The DNA here is from genome assembly GCA_965218645.1 of Waterburya sp. Taxonomy (GTDB): domain Bacteria; phylum Cyanobacteriota; class Cyanobacteriia; order Cyanobacteriales; family Xenococcaceae; genus Waterburya. The sequence goes on from OZ244627.1 coordinate 1,607,315, forward strand.
TTGGCTAAAATAAAAACTAGAAAAACTAAAATAATTGTCGTTGTCTTATTAATAATTCTCTCTGGTATGTTAGAAAGCCAGTAATTTATACACACTGCTACCAACAAATAAGGCAAGCATCTTAAAATCCAAGCTAATTCTACAAGAATTAATCTGGCGACTGCATAATTTGTTTCTTGAGCAGAAAATAATTCTAAAATTTCTGGAAAGGCAATATCAGGACCTAGAATAAATGAATTATTATTAACTAGCATTAAATGATAGATTATGATGCTTCCTATTGACAAAGCAACTAACCTGTTGATATCTATATTTCTATTTTTGAGATATTTTCCGAAAAATAAGCTGAAATATCCTGAAAACAATAAAGGCAGAAAATATAAATGGTAGGAAACGCCTCCAAAAAAAATAATTGCTAAGGGATCTTGTAGAAGATTATTAATAATTTCAAATCGATTGGTTAAGGAAAAAATAATAGTTTTAAAAATTAAGTAAAATAGACTCCAAACTGTATAAGGAATTAAGATACGTTCAATTCTAGATAACCAAAAAGATTTAGAAACATTTATGGTTGATTTTGAAGTTGTAAAATAAAAAGATGTTGCTAAAAAAAAAGGAACAGCAAAATAAAAAAGATGCCTAAATTCTGCTGCCAATCGATCTACGGGAATGCCCCAAGTTTCATCTCCTGAATGAACTAAGATAACTGCGTAAGCAGCTATACCTCGACATAGATCAATTCCTAATAGCCTTTGTTTTGTTTTCATAAATAAAATTGTTAAATTAATTGAGTATAAAAATTAACATATTGCTGGGCTATTTTTGATTTACTAAAACGATAATTATTTAAATTACAATCGGCACGAGATTGATTTAAAGTACTAGCGATCGCCTCTGATAAATTCGCTACAGAATCCCCTTTTAGCTGAAAATACGTAGAACTTTCAGCACCAACTTCGCGAAAAATAGGAATGTCAGTACAAACCACTTTTGAGGCAAAATAAATAGCTTCTGCTAAAGGCAAACAAAATCCTTCAGTAGACGATGGAATCACAAACAGTTCGCAGTTTTTATATAACCAAGTCAAGCCACTGTCGTTGATTGATGATTCTAACAATACGAATTCTTGTAGGGCAAAGCGAGCAATTAAACTATGAAGCTTTTCTGTTTCTGGTCCTGTAGCACCAATAATAATTAGTTTAGTTTGGGCTGTTATCTGACTACTATTTCTGAGCTTAACATAGGCTTTAATCAGAAGATCTAAATTTTTGTTTTGCCGATGCTGTCCTACACACAGTAAAAAAGAGTCGTGATACTTTGAATCAATATTTTTAGGAATAGCTGGGGTAACTTGAGAAAAATCTACACAGTTATAAATTACGGTAGTAAGTTTTTGCGAACTAATTTTTGGCAGGTATCGATCTAGATTTTTCAAAGTAATTTGTGAAACACAACTCAGACCATTGCTATTTTTAAGACATTGCTTGAGAAACCAACGATTAAACCAGACATTAGGATAACCAAAGTTTTCTGGACATTCGTAGGGATAAAAATCATGAATAGTACTCACTACAGGACAAGAAAACAAAGATCGCCAAAAGGGAATCGGAAATGATAAATGAACTAAATCGGGGCAGAGTTGATTCGTTAGTTTGGACAATCCCCAGGCAAACCAAATATTTCGGGATAAAGAACTATTTTTAAGCTCGATACTGACTAGATCGATCTTTGGTGAGTCCAATACAAAAGATGTTTTAAAATAATCTAGTTGCCATGCTCCAATTACGAGAGTTACTCGATCTACTTCGTTGGTATTGGCAAGACACTGTGCCAAATTAACGGCGTGTCTGCAAACCCCAGTGGGCTTGATTGGTCTATGTAATGCAGCAATCAAAACGTGCATGATAATTATGGGCTGCTAATTTTTGTCTGGATGCTACGCATTAGTTTTAAGAGAATGGGAGAATCGTAAACTGAGGTTTTTACTTTAAATTTAAGGTTGTTAAGTAAAGAGTAATCTGGTTGATTACGATAGAAATTTACGCCTTGATAATTTTTGTAGGTAATATAATTTTTAGTCGTAAAAAGATTACCAAATTCATAAGTAGAAGGAATATAATGGGCGGTTAGCGATTTCCTCGAAAAACTAGGATTTATAGTCGGTAAAGCACCATGAATAGTTTTCGAGTTCCAAAACAAAACATCTCCTTGATTTAGAGCAGGAGCAGTAATTTCATCTTTATACTTTTCTGTATGTTGACTAATTCGTTGTAACCATTGACTATGAGATAAATTAGCATTGTCGCTATGAAAATCAGGATTGAGATTAGACTTTGGTAAGACATAAAATCTACCTGCTTTTTCGTCAATATCCTCCAAAGCAATCCAAGCAGCAATTAAGTTTCCGTTGGGAACAGAATCTAAATACCACCAGTCTTGATGGGGTTGTGTCTCTGTATTTTTATCAAAAAGCATGGTTTGCATCAAATTAAAAGCATCAAACCCAGTTATTTGCTTGAGTGCATTTTGAATTGATTCATGACAATAAATTTCTTTAGCAAGGTTGCTAAACTTGGGATATTTTTGGTAATCATGAATATCTAAAAAAGACTCTTTGACATGACCATATTCGTTAAGCTGATTTGGTTCGTATTTGTTGGTACTTTGCCGAAAAAAAGGTTGTTTAGAGGGGACTATTTGTTGAGCATAAAATTCTAATAATTGATCGATAAGTTGAGTAGGGATTAAATTACGCAGAACGACATATCCGTGTTCTTGATAATAAATATTTGGTTGCATTTACGTAATGTCCTAAAAAGTTAATATGTATTATATTCTCATAAGTCTTGATTACAAAAAATAAAATCTGATTATTGAATTACTATTTGTTCGTAAAGCTTTGCTAAAGAGCGTCCCTTTACCTCCCAAGAAAAGCATTCAAGGACTCTTTTGCGTCCTGCTTCGCCTAGAGCGATCGCCAACTGGGGATTTTGCGCGAGTTTAATCATAGCCTTCGCCAGATCTTCTACTGTTTGTTGGGGATTATCAGCAGGAATTTTAAAACCAGTTTGTTCGGTCACTTGAACTGCGGGTCCTCCTAAATTTAAGCAGAGAACAGGTAAACCTGCCGCCATAGCTTCTAAGCAAACTCCTGCCCCTGAATCGTGTAAGCTGGGGTGAACTAATGCCGTACATTTGCTTAATTGCAACAGTGTCTCTTCTCGTGGTAAATTTTTCCAGAATTTTACTTGTCGAGCAATTCCTAAATTTGCAGCTAGTTGCTCTAGTTTATTTATTTCTGGACCATCGCCGATGATCCAGTATTCACCATCAGTTAAATTTGCTCTAGCAAATGCTTGTAACCCCAAATAAAAACCTTTCCAATGCAGTAGTCTACCAACAGAGAGAAATCTGATCTTAGAACTAGGTGCTTGAAGATTTTGAGCTAACCAGGCAATTTCTTGCTCGGACAAACCGATTGCTAGTTCGATATCCACCTTAGAAGCTTTTAAGTTACGAACTTTTATAGCAGTGTCTTCAGTAGTTGCTTTAGCCACCGCGCAACGTCTAGCAGTCATCCCTACAAAGGGATCGAGTTCAAAAATCCAACAGGCAAACAGGCGTGCGAGTTCGTGAATTTTGTTGCTTAAACTAAAATCTTGCCAAAAAGCTTTTGGTGCAAACTCGCCACCGCCAACGGGTCCCCAGACAAAGGGAATGGGCAGTAAAGATAAAAAACTAGGTCTTGAATATTTAACAAAAGTGACATGATGAGTCAGGTCGAAACCAATTTGACGGTGAAGATTGCGGGCTACAAAATAGGCTTGAATTTGCCAGAGATAATAGTGAAGCTGCATCGAGCCAAATTTCCATTTCCAACCCCCTCCCCAAATTGGCAAAGTAAAATAGACAAAATGCAATTTGAGAGCTGGGTTATCAGCTAGCTCTGCTTCGATCGCTTCTTTTCCTTCATCAGGTCTAGTCAACACCCAAACATCGTGGTATTTAGCCACTGCCTGTGCCACATTCCAACCTACTCCTTGTTCTGAACCTTGTCCAGGTTGGCAAGAATATGCAGATATAAGAATTTTCATGAGTAATAGTTAATCTATATATAGATATAGTCAGAATAAAAGTTGCTCGTAGACAGAAGCTGTATTCTCAGCAGTTTGTTTCCAAGTAAATTGTTTTGCTCTTGCCAAACCTTTTTGTACTAAGTCTTGGCGATAATTATTATTTTGAAGCTGCAAGATTGACTCAGTTATGGCTTTTATATCCATAGGATCGAGGGAGATAGCTGCATCGCCAACTACTTCTGGCACGGAAGAAACATTGGAAGTAACTACGGGCGTTCCACAAGCCATCGCTTCTAAAATAGTTAGCCCAAATCCCTCGTATAGTGAAGGAGCTAACAATAAATCGGCAGCATTATACAATTCGATCAGAGTTTCTCGATCGGGATACCCGAAGCAAGTTATCTGTGATTCGAGTTGGCGATCGCCAATATAGGCTTGTTGTTCGGCGGTAAAATCACTGCCAACTTTCCATAAACGAACAGGTAGTCCCTTTTTCATTAAAGTTTCTAAGACCTTCAAAATAGTAAAAATATTTTTACGCTGATGAGTTGAGCCGACATTAAGCAAACAGATTTCCTCTGAAGAGGCTGTATGTTGGTGTTTTCGTTCCCAGATGCGATCGCCCTTTATGACCCGAAATTGAGCATCAACTCCGTTGGGTATTGTCGTTACTTTGTCGCTACTTGTATTTAACATAGAGATAACATCTTTTTTTGTATTACTTGATACAGCAATAATACAATCTGCTAATTTCATTCCTCCTACTGAATAACGCCAAGATGCCATACTTAAAGCTGGCAAACGAGACTGATCTTTTAAAATCTCAGGATAGACGTATTGAACTAAGTCATGACAAGTGATTGCAATTGGCTTACCTAGTTTGGTCAACCAACGAGCTATATGTCCATCTGTGTGGTCAATGATGTGAAATAAATCTACTTTCGTGCGGCTAACAGCCAGAGGATGTCGCCAAAAACGTTCGTAATATTTCTGTAAAGGATTGCCAGAATGCCATGAATCTTCAGAATCGTTACTCCAGGGTTGAGGCGCGATTTCCATAATCTCCCAATGGGGACGAATGGTTCTCAACCCAGCGATCAAATTATCGGCATACACATCCATGCTCAAAGCATTGCCTCTTTCTCTACGGGCGATCGCAATTCGCTTGACTAACTTTTTTTCTTGCTCCAAAGATTTTTTTCCTTAATTCTTAATTTATCTAAAGTGATGTTTTATTTCACTCACTAAAGCTATTAACTGATAAATATAGCTCAAGTGATACAATTGTCTTAAGCAGCTTACATTCAAAATTTAATTTTATACTACAATAATCAATATACAATGTTCGATTTTGGTTTACCGTTGGTAACAAAATAGATTAACAAGCTGATAGGCACTAACGCTATGATCCAAAGCATTTAATCAACAAGGTGATTGTTAATCTATTCTCTGATAACTTTTTTTGTTCTAAACCTTATTATGGGCAGAAAATCTTCTATTTTCAAAATACAGTAAATAAAATTTCTTGGTTTCAGAATATCCCTTTGATTGGCATTCTGCACTTGATTGTTACCAATGACACCATCCAAGCTCGTAATACTAGCAATCGACTTGAAAGAAATTAATAATTCCCAAATAATTGATTTTGCATAGCCTTTGCCGATCGGACGTAATATTATTCGGCAACGCCTAATTTACAGCTACTTTTATATTTTTTCTCATATCTTCTAAAATTGTCATACAATAATTAAATTACATAAATATTACTCTTTAACTATTAAATTTAAACGAAATTTTTGTTTGTAAAAAACAATTTAAAATATTAGGATCCTTCGTATGAATACAAATTATCCCACTAAAGCCACTGATATTGCTCAAAATGCTCAATTACATGAGCTGTATGAAGTAGAAGAAGGAGGGATGAACTTAGGCGCGCTTAAAGAAATCCTGTGGCGGAAATTGCCCTTAATCGCGGGTGTTACAGCAATTGTATCGTCTTTGGCTTTTGTGCAGGCTCTAAATCGTACTCCCACTTACCAAGCTGGTTTTGAAATTCTCTCCGAACCTGTAACCATCGAAACTAAGGTAAGTTCTTCAGGTTCTCAGTCCAGAGAAACAACCGAAGCAATAACGTCAGTAAAATTAGATGACGTACAAATAAAAACTCTCAAAAGCCCCAGAATAATTGATTCTGTTGTCGAGCAACTGCAACCAGCGCATCCTGATATTAATTATGGTTCAATTGTTGGTACCTTAGATCTTAAAACCACCAACGAAGAAGAAACTGTTTTAGAAGTTACCTACAAGCATCCAGATAGTAAACTCGTCAAAGATGTCTTAGATAGCTTGGCAACGGTTTATTTGGATTATAGTCTACAAAGACGGCAGTCTGGCGTGAGTCGAGGTCTAGAATTTTTAGATCAGCAAATTCCCATCTTACAGGCAAAAGTCGACCGGCTCAATTTACAAATACAACAAATAAGACAAAAACATAACTTTATCAAACCAGAAATTCAAGGAGAGAACTTATCGCTTAGACTTGAGAATCTCACGCAAGAGCAGCTACTCAATAAATCACAATTAAATAAAGCAAAATGGAATGCCAGTGTTGTTCAACAAGAAGTAGCACGAGAACCAACCAAGGCAACTACAGCAATGCAGTCTGGTACCGATCGTTACAACAAATTATTAGAGGATTTGCGAGGAGTAGATCGTCAAATAGCTAACAAATCGGCAATTTTTACCAATGGTAGCGAGGAATTACAGGTATTGTTTGCGGAAAAAAAAGAAATTCTCTCTTTAATCGATCGAGAAGGAAAAGTTGTCGAACAAAAACTAGCTAATCAAATTTCTGTTTTAGAAGAGCAAAGTAGAGTTACCACTCAAGACATTGTAAATCTAAAACAAGAAATCAAAGACTGGTCGGGAGTTACTCAAGACTACGAAGAAGTTCAGAGGCAAATAACTATTACCGTTAAACAGCTTAATGAACTTTTAATTCAAAGAGAATCTTTAAAAATCGAGTCCGCTCAAAAAGAAGCTCCCTGGAGATTGTTGACCGCCGTAGGAGATCCGCAAACTGATTCGGCAAGTAAAGTTAATTTCGTTATTTTAGGTACGCTTTTCGGTTTATTAGTAGGTGTAGGTCTGGCGATCGCTTTGGATAAATATCAAAATATTGTCCATACCTCATCTCAAGTTAGACAAGTTACCGATCTGCCAATACTAGGAATGATTCCTTTCGATCGATCTTCAACAAAATCATCTCTTGAACAAGAAATGAGCTTATTAATGAAGCCAGATAACAAAGCAGATAAATCGAACATACAAATATACGACAAAAATTCTGCTTTATCTAGTATTTTAACTTTATCAATCGAACCTTTTCGGTTTTTTGGTGCTAATTTAGGTTTATTTGCAGCAGAGAGTACTCTTCGTTCTTTCATAATTACCTCTGCTATGCCTGGAGAAGGAAAGTCCACCGTTGCGCTCAATCTAGCTAAAACTGCCGCCATCATGGGTAAGCGTGTCTTGCTTGTAGATACAGATATGCGGAGTATTAGCCGAATTAGTACGAGTATCCCTTTAGCTAACAACTTCGGTTTGACAGATCTCGTCTTAAAACCAAACTTAAATTTGCATGATGTCGTCCAAAAATCTTTTTTAGAAGAAAATTTATTTATTCTTTCTAGTGGTAGTCAAGCTATGACTACCGATCCAGGAAAATTATTTGTATCAAAAAAAATTACAGAGGTGATGAAAACAGCCGAACAAATTTTCGATTTAGTTATTTATGATGTAGCTTCAATTGTTAAGTATGCAGATGTCAGTTTGTTAGCTACAAAAACTGACGGTGTTGTTTTAGTGACAGGATTGGGTAAGTTGCAAAACACAAATCTAAAAGAAGCTATGAACCGATTAAATGTATCTAACATTCCCGTTCTTGGCATAGTTGTCAATGAATTAACGAAATGAAACTAGCAAAAATAAGTGTAGTTTAAATGCCTAACAGCCTAATAATTTTCTAAGTGTTGTTGAATTGCAATGTTATATAAGTTTTTTATTTACTTATAGCATTTCTCAGTTTACTGAAGTACATCTAACTTCTGCCTAGCTGTGGCGAACAAGCCTTGCTGCCGATGCCCTCTGCCTTAAAACGATTTACTTTGTACCTGACTAATTTGAGAACCGCTATATATAAAATACTTAAATGTTTGCTACGAATGATAATTTATGGATATGGGACTATGGGACTATGGGACTATGGGACTATCGCAAGACCGTTCGGTTAAGCCCCCCAGCCCCCAAATTTGGAGGAGTAAGATTCGTTAAAGTCCCCCAATCTTGGGGATTTAGGGGGCGAACGAAATAACTTGAAAGACTAACCGAACAGTATTGGGGACTATCGGACTTGAAGATATCGGCAAAACTAAAGGTTCTCTCTGTCTCCTCGTCACCTGATTCGTATCATTCTTTTTTGGAATTTATATTATTTGGAAACGCCATTTTCTTAATAGTGCGATCGCTAAAAAAATTAACTTTGATTAAGAAAAGCAGAATCAATAATTCTCAAATGGATATAGATTTAGCAATAATGTTTGTTTTTCTTAATAATGGATGAATTTAAAACTTTATTTTGACGCTTTTAAATATTCAAAAATGCAACAATACAATACAGTTTTTTCAACTGCAGGTACTTTGGCTATTTGAATTTACCAAATTTATTGACATTAGTAACTCATGTCTGTATTATCATTATATTAATATGGTTTTTTTTAGTTTATGCATAAAAAAACATAACTAAAACTAATAAAACTTCATAGATTTAATAATAGATCTATGAAACTTTCAAAAGATAATACTGGCTTAATTACTAATAGCGACCGCCTTAATTTTTATAAAGTTTACATCGCCATCAAATGAGTTGAAGATTGTATTTCGGAAATACAGATACTCTATTTTTTAGAGAAAAAGATTAAGTTTAATGGCAGCTTTGTAAAAGTAATTCATTTTTACAAAGTCGTAGTTAGGTTTTCCTGAGCGAGCTTTTTCTTCGAGATTAGATTCAAGAACTGAGCCAAATTCTTTTTATATCATAATGCAAGTTTCCATACCCATTCAATATTTATTAAACACTCCTATAACTTGTCTCACCTTTGAAGAGCAAATTATGTTAATGCTTCGATGGGCAAGAATGAGAGAGAGTAAAACTATTTGCTTGGCTAATGTTCATATGCTGATGGAAGCCCACTGGGATAGAAATTTTGCTGGGGTTCTTGAAGAAGCAGATATGGTAACTCCTGATGGAATGCCTTTAGTTTGGATGTTACAAAAACTAGGAATATACAACCAAAATCGAGTGGCAGGATTAGATGTCTTTGTTAACCTCTGTGAACTAGCACAACAATGTCGAATAAAAGTTTATTGTGTTGGTTCACAACCTGAAGTTCTAGTCAAAATGAAGCATCGGCTGGAAGAAGAATATCCGGTATTACAAATCGCTGGAATGGAAACTTTACCGCAGATTACTATTGAAGAAATTGTCAAAGACGTAGACGATCCTTTAATTGATCGCATTAATAAAAGCGGGGCGGGAATAGTTTTTATTTGTCTTGGGTGTCCCAAACAAGAAATTTGGATGAACCAATACCAAGGAAAAATTAATGCAGTCATGATTGGAGTTGGTGCGGTTTTTTCAATGTATGCGGGTTTAAATCCTCGAGCTCCTAATTGGCTTCAAAAAGCAGGACTAGAATGGTTGTATCGTTTGCTTCAAGAACCTCGAAGGCTCTGGTATCGCTACGGTAAAACCATTCCTCCTTTTTTATATCTGGCAATTCGACAATTGCTGATTCCCTGCGAAGATAATCTCGAAAGAGTTCGTCGAACTTTTGTTGATGACAACATGAACAAGATAGTAGATATTACTAGCTTGAATAATTCACCAATTTTACTCGGTGAAATTTTGGTAAGGCAGGATTTGCTGACTCAAGAAATATTAGACAAAGTTTTATTAGAGCAAGCACAAAACCCCTGTTTAAAACTTGGTGAACTTTTAGTAAAAAAAGACTTGATTTCTGTTACTCAGCTTCGGTATTATCTCAAAAATCAAAGAGTCAAGCTAGGAGAAATCTTAGTCGAACAAAAAGTAATTACTTTAGCAAAAATCAATGCAGTTATTGGGTTGCAAAAGCATAAAAACCAGAAAATAGGCGAAATTTTGATCGAGTCCAACATGGTATCCAAAAAGCAAATAAGAATGGCTCTTATGGAACAATACTGGCGACGCAAAGGTTTGTGGCTTAGATAAAGCAAATAAAAAGTATTGATGAAGATGTTTAGATTTTTATATCAATAACTTATGATTTAATTTAAGTTTTAATTTGAGTTTTAAGAATGAAAAAATGGCAACCTCTTATAATCAGCAAAATTTATTAACAGAAAAGCAATATCTTCTGTTGTCAGAGTGGTCAAGAAATAAAGTAAATTATCCTCAACAAAAATGTATTCACCAGTTATTTGCAGAACAAGCAATAGAAACACCCCATAAAGTTGCTGTCATATTACCTGATGATGAATCAAAAAAAACTAGTCAAATCAATTACCACGAACTCGATCGCCGTGCAAATGTTTTAGCTGATATTTTACAAAGGCAAAATGTTCTGCCAGGTACATCGATTGCCTTAATGATGAATAGATCGATCGAAGTGATCGTCGCCATCCTAGGCATTCTTAAAGCAGGAGGAGTTTATGTTCCTTTAGCTCCATCTTATCCTCAAGAACGTTTGGCATGGATGTTAGAAGATTCTCAATCGCCAATTATTCTTACTCAATCCGATCTTATTACTAGTCTCCCTTTTAACGAGGCAGAAATTATCTGTTTAGATCGAGACTGGGGTAAAGATCTAGAACTAGATGCTGCCTTACCATCAATCGAGCTAGATTCTACTAGCTTAGCTTATATCAATTACACCTCTGGTTCTACAGGCAAACCAAAAGGAGTGACAATTCCTCATCGTGGCGTAGTTAGATTAGTATTTGGAACCGACTTTACTCCTTTAGACGGCAACCAAACTCTATTGCAGCTTGCTCCCATCTCTTTTGATGCTGCCACTTTTGAGATCTGGGGTGCATTACTCCACGGAGGCTGCTGTGTATTATATCCAGATAACGGACTGCCCGATCCGCAAACTTTAGGTAGAGTAATCAAAGACTACAATGTAACTACCATCTGGCTGACAGCTGCCTTATTTAATACTCTGATTACCGAAGCCCCAGAGTCTCTAAAGGGTGTCAAAGAAATACTAACTGGTGGTGAAGCTTTATCAGTAGCTCATATAAAGAAAGCACAACAACTGCTGCCAAATACTCAGTTGATTAATGGTTATGGACCAACAGAAAATACTACCTTTACCTGCTGCTATCGCATCCCCAACCCTTTAAAAGATAACTTAACTTCAATTCCCATTGGCAAAGCGATCGCTAATACTGAAATCTATATTCTTGATCGCAATTTACAACCAGTATCAATAGGTGAGGCAGGCGAACTCTATATCGGTGGGGATGGATTAGCAAAAGGTTATCTAAACCGTCCTGATTTGACAGCAGCTAAGTTTATTCCTCATCCTTTTGAAGAAAATTCCGCAGCTAAACTGTATAAAACGGGCGATGAAGTACGCTATTTAGCAGATGGTAATCTCGAATTTATCGGACGTTTAGATAACCAAGTCAAGCTTAGAGGCTATCGCATAGAACTAAGTGAAATTGAAATAGCTTTAACTCAAAACAATACTATTAGAGATGCGGTAGTTATTTGTCGAGAAGACAATCCAGACAATAAGTATTTAGCTGCATACATAACATCTGAAGATAGCCAAGAAATAAACGTCAAGGAGTTAAAAGACTATTTGCACTCCAAGCTACCAGACTATATGGTACCTACGACCATAACGTTAATTAAAAAGATTCCCTTGACAGTCAACGGCAAGGTAGATCGTCAAGCTTTACCAATGCCTATCCAGCAAATATCTAGCCAAAATTTTACAGTTACAAACACAGAAATTGAAAAAAACCTTGTCCAAATCTGGAGCGAAGTTTTAGGACTAAATCAAATTGGTGTAGAAGACAACTTCTTCGATCTAGGTGGTACATCTTTGCTGGGTTTGCAGTTAATTGCCCGAATTCAAAAAAGCTTTAATATTAAGCTACGTGGAGTCAAGCTTTATCACTATCCAAGTATTTGCAAGCTAGCTCAATATATAACTCAGCAAATTGAAAAGGGATCGACCCAAGTTAAAACCCCGCTACAGCCAACTCAAAATAAATCAACTAAGCTTTGCGAAGGAATTGCCATTGTTGGCATGGTAGGAAGATTCCCTGGTGCAGGCAATGTAGATCAGTTTTGGCAGAATCTTTGCCAGGGTGTTGAATCAAGTACTTTTTTCACAGATGAACAAATCGATCCTAGTGTCGAGCGTGAATTATTAGACGATCCTAACTATATTCGCGCTAGAGGCATTATTGAAGGGGCAGAATTATTTGATGCCAACTTCTTTAACATTTCTCCTAGAGAAGCCGAAGTTATGGATCCCCAAGCACGAGTTTTTTTAGAGCTGGCATATGAAGCTTTAGAAAATACTGGATATACAGCCGAATCATTTGCAGGAAAAATCGGACTATATGCAGGATCGGGACACAATACCTATTTTGAAAACCATCTTTGCGGAAGAAAAGAAATAATTGATCGCCTGGGTGCTTTCCAGACAATGCTAGCCAACGAAAAAGACTTCCTTACTACCCGTATCTCTTATAAGCTAAACCTTACTGGACCGAGTATTAGTATCAACACTGCTTGCTCTACTTCATTGGTAGCTATCATTCAAGCTTTTCAAGGATTAAAAACTCGTCAGTGCGACATGGCACTAGCAGGGGGAATTTCTCTCAATACGCCTCAAAATCGGGGTTATCTGTATCAAGAAGGGGGAATGCTTTCCCCCGATGGACGTTGCCGTCCCTTTGACGCTAATGGTAACGGTACTTTGTTTAATAATGGAGCAGGCATTGTCGTCTTAAAAAGAATCGAAGATGCCCAAGAAGATGGCGATCGCATCTATGCGATAATCCGTGGTGTAGGCATGAATAATGATGGTGCGGATAAAGTTAGCTTTACCGCCCCTAGCGTCAACGGACAAATGAATGCCATTTTAGCAGCGCAGCATAGTGCGGGAATCAATCTAGAAACCATCGATTATATTGAAACTCATGGTACAGCTACCCATTTAGGAGATCCTATTGAACTAGAAGCTTTAACCCAAGCATTTCAAACTCAAACAAATGCTACACAATTTTGCGCGATCGGTTCGGTAAAGAGTAATGTCGGGCATTTGGTGGCGGCAGCAGGAGTTACAGGAGTCATTAAAACAGCTTTGGCTCTTTATAACCAGCAAATTCCCCCCAGTCTTAATTTTGAGTCTCCCAACCCCGAAATTGATTTTACCAACAGTCCTTTTTATGTCAACAACCAGCTAGTTGACTGGAAAAAGAAAGATAATCACCGTCGTGCAGGGGTTAGTTCTTTTGGAGTTGGTGGAACTAATGCTCACATTATTTTAGAAGAAGCACCTTTGCAGTCAAAACAAAGATTGCAGAAGAAGCCAGGAAAATACAGTTTGCTAATTGTTTCGGGAAAAACTGAAGCTGCTTTGCAGCAAAAAACCGTACAGTTAAAAACTCATCTACATCAGAACCCCAATCTTAATCTGGCAGATGTGGCATATACTCTGCAAAAGGGTAGACAGGCTTTTAACTACAGGCGGTTTGTCGTCTGTCAGCAGCAAGAAGCGGTAACTGCTCTAGAAACCTTACCGCCTAATTTTACTGCTACTCGCTATACAGAAAAACGTAACCCTGAAGTAGTTTTTATGTTTCCAGGTCAGGGTTCGCAGTATGTAAATATGGGAGCTAATCTTTATCGGGATGAACCCGTATTTCGTAACGTAGTTGATCGCTGCGCTCAAATTCTGCAACCGCTTTTAGAGCGAGATTTGCGAGAAATTCTCTATCCCAGCCAAGAAAATGAAGAATCAGCAAACCTGCTAAAACAGACAATTTATGCTCAACCAGCCCTATTTACAATTGAATATGCTCTAGCGCAACTATGGCTGAGTTGGGGAATTGAACCTGTAGCCACAATCGGACATAGTATTGGTGAGTTTGTTTCGGCTTGTCTGGCAGGAGTGTTTTCTTTAGAAGATGCCCTTAAGCTAGTGGCAACTAGAGCCAAAATGATGTGGTCTTTACCACCAGGAGCAATGCTTTGTGTAAGACTTCGGGCTTCGCAAGTCGAACCAATGCTAAGTGCCGATCTGGCGATCGCAGCAGTCAATGGACCATCTTTATGTGTAGTTTCAGGAGCAAACGAGCCAATTGCCAGACTACAGCAGCAACTGCAAGCTAAAGAAGTTGTTTGTAAACTTCTGCACACCTCTCACGCTTTTCATTCTCCAATGATGGATGCGATCATTGAACCATTTGCCCAAGTAGTTCGCACGGTCAAGCTCTCTCCTCCTGGGATGCCATTTATTTCTAGCGTTACCGCCGATTGGATTACCGAGTCTCAAGCAACAGATCCCAGCTACTGGGCAAGTCATTTAAGAGCAACCGTCAGGTTCGCCGAAGGTATACAAACTCTCTGGCAGCAACCAGAACGAGTATTGCTAGAAGTTGGACCTCGTACCACTACTGCTACCTTAGCCCGTCAACAAGCAAAGGATTTAAAGCAGCAAATTGCCATTTCTTCTTTAGGTAACAAAGCTGAAGATGACTTAGAATGGGCAGCACTTTTGCAGGCTTTGGGGCAACTATGGTTATCAGGTGTATCCCTTGACTGGGGAAGTTTTTATGCCAACCAAAAACGCGATCGCCTGCCTTTACCAACCTATCCTTTTGAACGGCAACGCTATTGGATCGATCCTCAACCAGCGATCGCAAATATAAATACTACCAACGCAGTAGAAATTACTCAAGAAAATTTAATTCCTATATCAAAAGAATCAACTATTGTTATGTCTAACCCTCGTAAGCAACGTCTAATTCCAATTTTGCAAGAAGTTCTAGAAGCAACCTCTGGTCTAGAACTAGCTAATGTTGACGAGTCGATTACTTTTTTGGAGATGGGACTAGATTCCCTATCTCTGACTCAGGTGGCGATCGCTTTAAAGAAAAAGTTCAAAGTAAAAATTGCTTTCCGTAACTTATTAGAAGACTATCCTAATCTAGATACACTAGCAGCATTTTTAGATCGAACCTTGCCAGCAGAAGCTTTTCATGCCGCAGAAGTAGCTGCCGAACAACCTGCATCCACTCCAGTATTAACCATGAATACATCTTCTGAATTTACTAATAGCAGCAATAGTAACGGCAACTATGAAGTCAAACCAGAGCTAATTGCTAATCCTATATCAAATGGAATTGAAGCCGTAGTTGCTCAACAGTTACAGATTATGAATCAGCAGCTAGAGCTTCTGCGTCAGGGTGGTGGGAATGTTCCACCTTCAACTATTTCTCAACCAACTTCAATAGCACCAAGTATTCCTGCAATTCCTGTTGTCCCAACGGTTAAAACTACTCCCGAAGCAGAAAAGCCAGCAAAAATGCACGGACCTGGGGCTAAAATCCAGAAATCAAAAGATACTTCCTTAAGCTCAGAACAACAACAGGCAATTGATCGCCTTATTGATCGCTATACGAAGCGCACTCAAGAATCTAAACGTCAAACTCAAGAACATCGTCCTTACCTGTCAGATCCACGGACAGTTTCTGGTTTTAGTCCTCTCTTAAAAGAGATGGTTTATCCGATCGTCACTGATCGCTCTGCTGGTTCTCGTCTTTGGGATGTAGACGGTAACGAATATATCGATTTGACTAATGGTTTTGGACTCAATTTCTTTGGTTGGTCACCAGAATTTGTCAAGCAAGCGGTTATCGCCCAGATGGACAAGGGAATCGAAATTGGACCCCAATCCCCCCTAGCAGGTAAAGTTGCCAAGATGGTTACCGAATTTACAGGCATGGAACGGGTGGCATTTTGTAATACG
This sequence comes from Waterburya sp., assembly GCA_965218645.1. Lineage (GTDB taxonomy): Bacteria > Cyanobacteriota > Cyanobacteriia > Cyanobacteriales > Xenococcaceae > Waterburya. Next base: position 1,623,486 of record OZ244627.1, read on the forward strand.
GGTTCAGAAGCAGTAATGGCTGCTTTACGTCTAGCTCGTACCGTCACTGGACGTAATACGATAGCTATTTTTAACGGTGGCTATCACGGCACGTTTGATGAAGTAATTGTTCGCAGTGGTGCTAATCTCAAATCCTTACCTGCTGCCCCAGGGATTATGTCTTCGATGTTTGAAAATGTTTTAGTGCTAGATTACGGTACTAATAAATCTTTGGAGATTTTACGTAACCAAGCCGATGACTTAGCAGCGATCATGGTAGAACCCGTTCAGAGTCGTAAACCAGGATTACAGCCAGTCGAATTTTTACGGGATTTGCGAGAGTTAACCAAAAAATCAGAAACGGCATTTATTTTTGATGAGGTAGTAACGGGATTTCGGGTTCATCCTGGTGGCGCGCAGGCTTACTTTAATATAAGAGCCGACTTGGCAACTTACGGAAAAGTCGTCGGTGGCGGTATACCCATTGGAATTGTGGCTGGTAAAGCAGAATATATGGATGCACTAGATGGAGGCTTCTGGCAATTTGGAGACAACTCCATTCCTGAGATCGGCGTCACCTTCTTTGCTGGCACTTTTGTCCGTCACCCGATGGCACTGGCAGCAGCAGAAGCTGTTTTACTAAAACTTAAAGAAGGTGGAGTAGAACTCCAGCAGTCTCTTAGCGTCAAGGTAGAGAAATTTGTCAAACAGATGAGACAACATTTTAAGCACGTTGGCGCACCGATTAATATAGATTATTTCAGTTCTTTCTTCTATGTCACATATGCTCCTGAAGTAACTTACGGCGGTTTGCTATTTTATTTGTTGCGAGAAAAAGGAGTTCACATTTGGGAATATCGTCCTTGTTTCTTTACTCTGGCACACACAGATGAAGATATTGATTTTGTGGCACGGGCATTTAAAGATAGTGTTGCCGAACTGCAGGGAATGGAATTATTGCCTGGTAAAGCTGCTCAAGCTAATGGCAATGGAATTGAACGCAATCTGCCTCCTCAACTAGGTGCGCGTTTAGGTAAAGATCCTCAAGGTAATCCTGCTTGGTATATTCCCGATTCAGAGCGTCCTGGGAAGTATTTACAAGTTGGAGGCGTTTGACGAACATCAAAGATCTAGACGAGAAATTTATGGAAACTAATAACCTATTAAACAAAACCAGTTTATCTACTCTTAAACAAAACCCAATTGTAGTTGTCTGTGCTGCCGATAATAACTATTCAATGCCACTGGGGGTAACTATTCGTTCGGCAATGGAAAACTTTAACAGTAGTCGAAAACTTCTCTGGTTTGTGATAGATGGTGGGATCACAAAACGTAATAAAAATAGAATATTAAAATCGCTGAATTCGGAAATGCTCACATCAAGTCAATTTGAGATTAGATGGTTACCTAAACCTGAAGTTTTTGATGACGATGTTATCTTATCAGACCGATTACCCAGCTCTCAATCGGTTCCGAATGCTACATTTTACAGATTGCTGCTTCCAGAACTTTTACCCAAACAATTTAAAAAAGCAATCTACATGGATTGTGATATAGCCGTTAATGCAAGTCTGGAGAAACTTTGGTCAATTGATATCAAAGATAATTATATTTTGGCTGCCAGAAATGCGAACTTTCATACAATTTCTCATCCTGATTCAGGTTTATTGAATTGGAAAGAATTAGGATTTTCTGCGGATGATCGCAAATTTTCTGCAGGAGTTTTGGTATTCAATCTGGAAAGGTGGAGAGCCGATGATATGTGTACCAAGGCAATGGACTACTTAGTAAATAACCAACAGTATATTCGCTGGCATGATAGCGATGTTTTACACGCCATTATCAAACATCAGTGGGGAGAAGTTGATTTTAAGTGGAATTTTTATAAGGGAAGAAATGCTTCTCTAGAAGAAGTCAAAGAAGCCTTTATCCTTCACTTTATGTCTAAGTCAAAACCTTGGGTGGCGATCGAAAAAACTTCTGAAAGTGACTTATTTTTCCATTATCTGCGAATGACAGATTGGTCTGGATATAAACACACAGTTTTACAAAGATTATGGCGTAGACTCAAAAGAGAAGTTAAAAATCTTCGCTCTAAATCTTGATAAATCAACTAAACCAAACAAGCCATAACTGCTTCAATCTCTTCTAGTCAATAATTTTTTGCTTACTTCAAATTAAACATTTAATTTTCATGTCTTTACTACCTAGTCGTACTAAAATTTCAGCAAATTTACCCAGTCAGATCATCAAGGAGGAGGGAAAAGAATTTGCCGAAAAGTTCAATCATAAGCCATTTGAATTTTCACATAATTTAGCCGAACATCCTTTATTTAAAATTCCGCGTTTAGTAGAACTTGCTAATACAATTGCGCTTGAATCCGATCCCAGAAAAGTAGTCTGTCTAGCAAGTAATATACCACCAGACCGAAAATGGTCCGATATGACCCAGATAGAGCAGGTTGAAGAAACAATTTCTCACATTGAGGAATCTGGTTCTTTAGTAATAATTAAAAGCGCACATCTAGATCCAGATTACGGCGTTCTGATGAATCAGATATTAACTGAACTTGAGGAGTTTACAGGTGTTCCTTTATCAAAAGAAATTACTTGGCCAGAAACATACATTTTTATTTCCTCTCCCAATTCAATTACTCCATATCACATTGACCACGAATCAAATTTTCTGTTTCAAATCAAAGGAGAAAAAGACGTTCATCTTTTCGATCCCAGCGATCGCTCGATCTTAACCGAATCAGAAATTGAAGAGTATTTTGCTTTTAATTTAGAAGCAGCTACTTACAAACAAGAAACTCAAGAAAAAACATTTGTATATCATTTAACTCCAGGTAAAGCAGTTCATCATCCATCTTTAGCTCCTCATTGGGTTAAAAATGGCAGTCAGGTTTCTGTTTCTTTAAGCATCAACTTTTGTATGCGTTCAATCGATTTAAATGCCAGAGTTTATCAAGTCAATCATTTTTTAAGAAAGTTGGGAATAAATCCCACACCACCAGGTCAATCTATAGCAAAAGATCGCTTAAAAATGATGGCAATGGGCGCATTTGTTAAAAGTAAGCCTGACATTAAAAACGATGTAGTTTTTTCTGGTGTTATGCGCTTTAAAGAATCGATGAAACAAATAACAAGATTAGTTGGCAAATAGTTTTAAGTACGAGAAACAACTATTAATATTAAATAATAAATTTTTATGAATTCAACCTACTTTAATTCTCAATCGGAAATTATATCAGTCGATTTTGACCCTTTTGCCGAAGGAGAAGTTTTATTAACAGCTTTGGCAACTGAGTCTCAAAAAGAAATTTGGGCATCAGTACAAATGGGTAGCGAGGCTAACTGTGCCTACAATGAATCTGTCACGCTAAAGTTGACAGGAGAACTCGATTTAAAAGCTCTAAAAGAGTCATTCCAGCAATTAATTCAAAGACACGAAGCATTAAGAACTACCTTTAGTCCAGATGGCAATAATCTTTGTATTACTGATTCAGCAACAATAGACATTTCTCTAATAAATCTGTCTGAATTAAGCCAACAAGAACGGCAACAGCAGATTGCTAAACTACGTCAACAGTCTGTAGAAGAACCATTCGATCTAGAACATGGACCTCTGTTTCGGGTTCAAATACTGAGTTTACAACCTCAACATTTAATTATTCTTAGCGCGCATCATATTATCTGTGATGGTTGGTCTTGGGCAGTAATAGTTACCGATCTAGGTAAAATATATTCGGCATTAAAACAAGGAAATACAGCAGAATTAGAAGAAAGCGATCGCTTTAGTGATTATGCTCTGATGCTGGAAGAAACAGCAAATGACCCAGAAGCCATTGCTACAGAAGAATATTGGGTACAACAATTTTCTGGTTCTGTTCCTACGGTAGATTTTCCGACAGATCGTCCTCGTCCACCGCTGCGAACTTTTAATTCTCAGCGCGAAGATTGGCAAGTTTCAGAAACGTTGGTTACTGCCCTTAAACAACTGGGGACAAAATTCGGTTGCAGTTTCATGACGACTCTATTGTCTGGTTTTGAAGTTTTTCTTCATCGTCTGACTGGGCAAGCAGATTTGGTAGTTGGTGTCTCCGCAGCAGGACAAGCAGCAACAGGTAATTATAATTTGGTTGGGCATTGCGTTAATTTACTGCCTCTGCGTACTCAGATAAATTCTCAAGAGTCATTTAGTAACTATCTTCAAAAGCGCAAGACAAGTGTTTTAGATGCTTACGATCACCAACAGTTTACTTTTGGTAGTCTGCTGCAAAAATTAGCTTTGCCTCGTGATTCTAGCCGTATTCCTTTAGTGCCGATTATTTTTAATATCGATCAAGGTTTAGATACTAACACTTTAAATTTTGATGGATTAGAAGTCGAATTCTCTTCAAATCCTCGTGTTTACGAAAACTTTGAAATATTTATTAATGCCACTGAATTACACGGCAAGCTGACCTTAGAGTGTCAATATAATACAAATTTATTTGACCGCGATACTATTTGTCGTCGTTTAGCAGAATTTGAAACTTTATTAACCAATATTGTTGCCAATCCCGATGAAATAATTGCCACTATTGGCTTACTGCCAGAAGCAGAACGGCAATTACTAGAACGGTGGAATCAAACTGAAACGGACTATCCTCAAAACTTATGTATCCATCAATTAGTAGAAGCTCAAGTAGCCAAAACTCCAGAAAAAGTCGCAGTTGTTTTTGAAGATCGGCAAATTACTTATCAAGAACTAGATCAAAGAGCTAATCGGTTAGCTGCTTATCTGGTTAGCTTGGGAGTAAAACCAGAGGTTAAAGTAGGTTTTTGTGTAGAGAGATCCCTAGAAATGGTAGTTGGGCTACTGGGCATTCTCAAAGCAGGTGGTGCTTATGTTCCTATCGATCCTACTTATCCCCCAGAACGAATTTCTTTTTTACTAGAAGATGCTCAAGTTCCCGTTTTAGTTACTCAAGCTTCTTTAACATCTCAACTGCCACATAGAGCAAAGGTTGTTTGCCTAGATGCCGATTGGGAAAATATTACTAATAGTAAAGCCACTTCTGTTGATATTAAACCCGATAATTTAGCCTACGTTATTTATACTTCTGGTTCTACAGGTAAACCTAAAGGAGTTTTAATTTCTCACGGCAATGCTGTCAATCTTTTAAGCAGTATTCAACAAAAACCAGGTTTAACAGCAGAAGATGTCCTGCTGGCGGTTACTACTATTTCTTTTGATATTTCTGTATTAGAAATTTTTACACCTCTAATCGTCGGCGCGCAATTAGTAGTAGCCAGCCGAGAAACTGCCTCTGATGGAGCAAAGCTTAGACAAGCTATTGATAGATATGAAACTACTTTTATGCAGGCAACGCCAGTAACTTGGCAATTATTGGTTGCTGAAAAGGGTTCGTTTAAAAATCAGCTAAAAATAATCTCTGGTGGTGAAGCTTTACCTCAAGAGTTAGCCAAAAAATTGCTGTCGATGAATGTCGAACTGTGGAATTTTTATGGACCTACAGAAACAACTATTTGGTCAACTAGTTCTCATATTGTAAGCAACGAGCAAAAAATAAATATCGGACATCCCATTGCCAATACTCAAGCATACATTTTAGATGGTAACTTACAAACTGTTCCCAGGGGTGTACCAGGAGAATTGCATATCGGTGGAGTAGGTGTAGCAAGAGGATACCTTGATCGCCGCGATCTTACCGCAGCCAAGTTTATTCCTAACCCTTTTAGTTCAGATACCCAAAGTAGGTTGTATAAAACTGGTGACTTAGCCAGATTCTTAGCCGATGGACAGATTGAGTGTTTGGGTAGGATTGACTACCAAGTAAAAGTTCGAGGCTTCCGCATCGAGTTAGGGGAAATTGAAGCAATAATGGCTCAATATCCAGCCATCAAAGAAGCTGTGGCGATCGCAAGAGAAGATACGCCAGGAGCAAAATTATTGGTAGGCTATTTTGTTGCCAATAATGACAATGCTGCTGGCGAACATATTTCCGAACTACGTCTTTTCCTCAAAGAGAGATTGCCCGACTATATGGTACCGACGCAATTTGTGGCGTTGGATGCTATGCCACTAACACCCAATGGCAAGGTTGATCGCCAAGCCTTACCAAAACCTGATAATTATCGAGCAGCACTAATAGCTAATTATGTAGCTCCTCGTAACGAGCTAGAATCACAAATTGCCGATATTTGGGTTGAAGTTCTTGAGCTAGAGCGAGTGGGGATTTATGATAATTTCTTTGAACTAGGTGGTTACTCTCTTTTAGCGATTCAAATTGTTTCTCGCTTACGACAAAGTTTACAGATCGAAATTCTTTTACCCAATTTATTTGAATTACCTACCGTAGCTGATTTGGCTACACGCATTTCGGCTTTACGTTGGGCTGCTCAAAGCCAATTATCTAGCCAAGAAGTAGATGAAGATTACGAAGAGGGAGAATTATGAAAACAACTACGGAAAACATCGACCAGTTATTGCTCGAACTCAGTCAAAGAAAAATTAAATTGTGGCTAGAAGGCGATCGCCTGCGTTACAAAGCTCCTAAAAATGCTTTGACTCCAGGGCTTTTGTCTCAGGTAAAAGAACACAAGGCAAATATCATTGCTTTTCTACAATCAGCAGCTGAGATCACTAGTACTCAGCTACCAACCATTGTAAAAATTGACCGCGATGCTCAGCTATCTCTTTCTTTTGCTCAACAAAGACTTTGGTTTCTCCATCAGTTTGAACCCGAAAGTTCTTCTAATAATATGCCTGTGGTAGTACAAATTACAGGTTTACTAGATATTAATGTTTTAGAGCGCAGTATTTCTGAGGTAGTCGCTCGTCACGAAGTACTTAGAACCACCTTTCCATCTAAACAAGGAAAACCTCAACTAGTAATTGCTCCTGCTCAACCTTTCAGCTTACCGTTAATCGATCTGCGAGACTTATCAAAAGATGAGCGAGATGCTAAGGCTTTTCGTCTGGCTACTGAAGAAGCTCATAAACCCTTTGATTTAGCCAATGAATTAATGTTACGAGTTAAGCTATTTCGTTTACAGGACGACGAACATCTCTTGCTTTGGAATTTACACTGTATCGTCTGTGATGGAGCGTCTTCTGATGTCTTTTATCAAGACTTGACCGCAATTTATACTGCTTTTGTGGCAGGCAAACCTTCTCCTTTATCAAAACTAACGATTCAGTATGTAGATTTTGCTCATTGGCAACGTCAATGGTTGCAAGGGGAGGTTCTAGCATCTCAACTTAGCTACTGGAAGCAACAATTAGATAATTTACCTCCTGCTTTAAAATTACCGTTTGATCGCCCTCATCCCAAGGGTGTTCTAACCTATAAAGGCGATCGCGCAGCTTTAATGCTGCCCAAAACTCTCAACACCGAGCTAGATCGGCTTAGTCAAAAACTAGGTGCTACCTTATTTATGACTTTGCTAGCGGTATTTGAGATTTTACTCTACCGCTATTGCCAACAGGAAGATATCCTGCTCAGTTTTGCTAGTGCTAGCAGGGGACAAGTAGAAACTGAGCGACTAATTGGTTTTTTCTCCAATACCCTGATGCTTCGTACCAATTTGACAGACAAGCTCACTTTTAAAGAAGCATTGGCAAGAGTCCGTCAAGCTTCATTGGAGGCTTACGCCCACCAAGATCTTCCTTTTGAAAAGCTAATTGAAGAACTTCGACCCAATACTAGACAAGAGCGATCGCCTTTATTTCAGGTAAAATTTGCCTTAAATCCTCCTTGGTCTGAAGGTAGAGGTATGGCATCTGTAAAACTGCCAGATGTAACTTTCACCTCTTTATTCGGCTATATCTATCACGGCAAAACCAAATACGACCTTACATTAGTCATGCGAGAACAAGATGAAGGGTTAGGCATGGTTTTTGACTATAATGCCGATATTTTCAATGCCAGCACTATCGAAAAAATGTTGGAGCATTTCCACAATCTACTTAAAGGCATAGTTAACGATCCAGATTGTTGTCTTCAAGATTTGCCAATGCTTGCCCCTGGAGAAGAATTGCCTCAAAGCTGCCTTGATTTCTCTGAGCCAGAGGATATGGAGATTCAGACCTCAACTGAAACAAGTTCCGAGATTTTGGACAATATCGAATCCAAATTGAGGAGAATTTGGCAAGATGTTTTAGGAATTGACCTGATCGGCATTCGAGACAACTTTTTTGAATTGGGAGGAAACTCTTTATTAGCTGTAAAAACCTTTGCTCAAATAGAAGAAAAAATCGGTAAAGTTTTGCCTCTATCAATCTTACTCAAAGCTCCTACTATTCAAGAGCTTGCCACTGTTATACGACAAGAAAAAATATCTCAAGACTGGTTGCCTCTAGTCGAAATCCAGCCCCAAGGTTCTAAACCGCCTTTATTCTGCATTCATGGAGGTGGTTTTAATGTGTTGGTTTATCGCGACTTAGCTATTAAACTTGGTTCAGATTATCCAGTCTATGGCTTACAGGCTAGAGGACTTAAGAGCGATCGCGCTTGGCTAGATCAAATTGAGGCAATTGCCCAAGACTATATTCGAGAGATTCAAAAAGTTCAACCCGAAGGCCCTTATTTTTTGGCAGGACTATCCAATGGAGGCAATATTGCCTTAGAAATGGCTCAACAACTTAAAGATAAAGGACATCAAGTAGGTCTACTAGCCATGTTTGATAGCCAGGGTCCAGAAGGAATCAAGCTGCTACCTCTGACTCCTCGATTTTTATCTTCAGTTTATTACCTGCTGCGATATAGCAGTTTTCGTTGGCTGCTCAAAACAGTGCGATCGGATTTCTCTTTATTAAAAGCAATTAAACAAAAAACAGACAAAATAAGCAACTCAAGTCCGACTAGTTTAGCTGCAAAAGTTTCATCTGCCCAAAAATCTAAAGCTTTAACTAGCAAATTTTCAGAACCCAAAAATAATTTCTTAGTAGACTGGATGAACAAATTTAGTGCGTACGTCCTAGAGCGATCGCCCTGGGCGTTTTTTAATCCTTCGGCTCAATTAAAAAATAGCTCGGATTCAATATCCCAAAATTTAATAGCGTTAGAAGAATTTTATCAACAAGTCCATCAAAACTATCAACCTAAGCCCTACTCTGGAAAAATAGTGCTTTTTATGGCGCAAGAATGCCCTCCAGGTTACCAACGAGATGCCCAATTAGGCTGGGGTAAAATTGCTCAAGAAGGAGTCGAAAAGTACCAAATTCCAGGACATCATCTTTCTTTGATGCAGTCACCTGTTTTAGCAAACAGAATCAAAGACTGTATAAATAGGATCACTGTAGCTGAAACCAGATAGTTATGTTTAAAAATCAACAAAGTTACAAGTTTAGCTTTTTCTTGATACCTTTTACTTTAGTTTTGTTGTATTTTGGCTGGAAACAATGGCTAGTAACTGTTCCTGAATCATTACCTACAAATCCGACTTTGGCTGTCAACGTAAATGATGGTCTCGACCATGGAACTTATTACGAAGTATCCATTTCACCTCAAAAAACAGATAAGTATTTATCCGCAGATTATCGAATTTGGATTCCCCAAGGTGTAAAACTAATTCGCGGATTAATTGTCAAACAACATGGCTGTGGTGATGCTGCGGCAGCTACTGGATTGGATCATGCTAACGATCTTCAATGGCAAGCATTAGCGTTAAAGCAGCAATTTGCTCTTCTAGGTGCTAAATATTCAACAAGCAATGAAATGTGTGAGAATTGGGCTCTTCTAAACAGTGGTTCTGATCGTGCTTTTCTGCGAGCTCTTCATATTTTTGCCCAAAAAAGTAATCACTCAGAACTAGATAAAGTACCTTGGGTGCTATGGGGTCATTCTGGTGGAGCAGATTGGGCAGCACAAATGCTTCGTAAACATCGAAAGCGAACTATTGCTGTAGTTGCAACTCGTTGCGGTGCAGCAACATTTCCTGACCAAATCGATTCAAAATTATTTGGAGTACCAGTCTTATTTGCTGTAGGAGAGAAAGAGAATACTCTTGTAAATGAGTGTCGAGATTTACCCCAAAGGATCTTTTCTCGTTATAGAAAAGAGAAGGCTCTTTGGGCAGTGGCATTAGAAGCTAATACTAGTCATGAAACTAGAGATACAAGATTATTAGCTATTCCTTATTTTGACGCTATCATAACCGCACGGCTTAAAAAAGACAGCAACCAACTGTTCCCAATCGATCGATCTCAAGGTTGGTTAGGTGATCCTGTTACTGATGAAATTGCGCCCATCGATAAGTTTGAAGGAAACCCGCTACAGGCAGCTTGGCTTCCTAATCAGGAAACAGCACGTAAATGGCAGGAATATGTTACAACTGGCGAGATTTCCGCAACTCGTAAACCTGCTGCACCAAATAATGTACGTGCTACCAAAATCAATCCAAAAGCAATTTTAATAACCTGGAGCTATACCCCTGATTTAGAAAATGGATTACCCTCTTTTCGCATTTATCGTAACAACTCACTTATTCAAACTCTGCAAGGACAAAGCCATAATTTTAGCGATGCCCCAGAACCTGTCAATATTAAACTAGAGTTTAAAGATACAAAAGCTGCTCCGAATTCTACTTACACTGTGGCTGCTTTTAATCAACTTGGAGAAAGTATTTCGACCCCAGCAATGTATACTAAAAAACCATAATTATTGGAGGTTAATTTTTACTATAAAATACTGTTATCAAGCCAGATTATTTGACGCTATCAATAATAAAATTAATTTTCCAATTAACTAATGCAATATATACGTAGATTTTTATATTTAAATAGAGGCAAAGAAAAAAGTCTTGTCTTGATGATTTTGCTATTTCTATTAATTTCGTCCTTGGAAATGCTCGGAATTGGCTTGATTGGGCCATTTATTAATTTAGCTCTTAATCCAGATTCAATCCAAAAAAACACATGGCTTGCTTCAGTCTATAGCTGGTTTAATTTTACTGCTGATAGTCAAGTTTTGCCACTAGTTGGAGCTTTCGTAATTGTTATCTTTTATGTGAAATCGTTTTTAAGCTTTAATGCTCAAAAATATATTTTTCGATTTGGATACAATCAACAAGGAGAATTGTCTGCTCAATTAATGCGGGCTTATTTATCCGCCCCTTATACCTTTCATTTAAATAGAAATAGTGCCGATCTAATTCAAAATATTATTAATGAAACAGAGCGATTTGCCAATGGGTTCATGATGCCTTTGCTAACTTGTTTTTCTAACATGATAGTTGTTTTGGCATTGGTTTCGTTATTAATAGCAACAGATATCATGGCTGTAGTAATTATTGGGGGAATCTTGGTAATTTCGGTGGCATTATTTTATCGTTTCAAGGACAAGTTCGGTCGTTGGGGAGAAGAAAGTTCTGAATCTCGCACCGAGATGATTCGCCTGATTAATCATAGTTTAGGAGGATTAAAAGAAACCAAAGTTATCGGCTGTGAATTTTATTTTGAAGAGAAAATGCAGGTTCAAATTACAAAATTTGCCATAAGTATTAGTTCTGCATTGATATTTTCTAATTTACCTCGTTATGTGGTAGAAGCATTTTTAATTACTTTTTTGATTGGTTTTACTTTGTTGTTTATCACAATTAATCGCGGAAATACACAAAATTTAAGCTCAGTATTGGGAATTTTTGCTCTGGCTTCAATTCGTCTACTACCAGCAGCAGGAAATTTGATTTCTGCTATTAATGGTCTTAAATATCATGCTTATACAGTTGATAAGCTTTATTTAGATTTAAAAGAAATGGAAACAGTAACCACATCAAAAAAGACAAGATCTAAATTCAATAAAATTAATGTTTTAAAAGCTCAAAATAGCGATCGCTTGACGATACCTTTTGGCGATCGCATTACCCTAGAGAAGGTGAGCTATACATATCCTAATGTTGCAAAAAGTTCTCTGCAAGAAATTTCTTTAGCAATCGAAAAAGGTCAGTCAATTGGTTTAATTGGTAAATCTGGAGCAGGCAAAACAACTTTAGTTGATGTAATCTTAGGACTTTTGACACCACAACAAGGAGACATCAAAGTTGATGGCGTTTCTATATACAAAGATATAAATTCTTGGCGCAATTTAATTGGCTACGTTCCCCAATCAATTTTCTTGACAGATGACAGTTTGCAGAGAAATATCGCCTTTGGGGTTGATGACGAATTAATTGATTTTGCCAGACTAGATCGAGCGATCGCAGCAGCCCAGTTAAACGAACTAGTCGAAAGTTTACCCCAAGGGCTACAAACTATGGTTGGCGAACGCGGTGTGATGCTATCTGGAGGACAACGCCAGCGAGTTGGTATTGCCCGCGCTCTTTATCACGAACGAGAAGTTCTAGTATTTGATGAAGCCACAGCAGCACTAGATAACGAAACCGAAGGTCTAGTCACCGAAGCAATTAAATCTTTGAGTGGTAAAAAAACGATGATTATTATTGCTCACCGTTTATCAACGCTGGAGCATTGCGATCTTATTTATATGCTCGAACAAGGTCAAATAGTTAAGTCGGGTAGTTATCAAGAGATAGTACTGGGGATTCCAAAATAATTTAAATAATGATACAAACTCCTGTGGTTTTGATAATCTTTAATCGACCAGAAAATACCCGAAAAGTATTTGAAGTCCTTCGTCAAGTAAAACCATCTAAATTACTTGTAATTGCTGATGGACCTCGTGCAGATCGCTCTGATGACCTCGAAAAGTGCGCGGCTACTCGTGCCATTATTGACCTTGTTGATTGGAATTGCCAAGTGCTGAAAAATTATTCAGATCTTAATTTGGGATGTGGATTGCGAGTATCTTCTGGCATTGATTGGGTGTTTGAACAAGTAGAGTCAGCAATTATTCTTGAAGATGATTGTCTGCCTCACCCTGATTTTTTCCCTTTTTGCCATGAATTGCTAGCCAAATATAGAGATGATTCAAGAATTATGCACATCTCAGGTAACTATCATTTACTTAAGTACAATAAGTCTCGATCTAAATACAGCTATCGTTTTTCCCGCTATCCTCTGATCTGGGGTTGGGCTACATGGCGTAGAGCTTGGAAGCACTATGATTTTAAAATGAGTTGTTTACCAGAGATTTTGGAGGATAGCTGGTTTAATAATTTTCTCAATCAAAGAGAAAGATATGTTTGGACTAGAAATTTTCAAGGTTGTTACCGACAGACTTATACATGGGACTTTCAATGGTTTTTTTCCTGCTGGATTCAAAGCGGACTGGCAATTATGCCCAATGTAAATTTAGTTTCTAATATCGGTTTTGCTGCTGATGCTACCCATACTCAAAATTTAAAGTCGCCGTGGGCTAATTTGCCTTGTGAAGCTATGGATTTTCCTTTAGAACATCCACCTTTTACCATTCGAGATGCGGAGGCGGATCGATATCTGCAAAATAATCTCTTCGATTTTAGTAAATTGGAAATATTGAAAATTAAACTACAAAAAATTCTTAACTCTAAAAATATTTAAATAATTAGTTTTATGAAAGTCTTACATTTAAGTGCTTTCGATCTTGCTGGTGGGGCTGCACGAGCAGCTTACCGAATTCACCAGGGTATGCTCGATATTGGTATAGACTCCCAATTGGTAGTTCAGCACAAGCAGAGTAGCGATCGCACCGTTGCTACTGCTGAACCTAAAGTATATGCCAAATTGCGATCGCTGGCAGATTCTATTCCCATTAATTTTTACCCCCATCGCCAACAAATGTTCTCGCCTCAATGGTGTCCCGATGCTTTACCCAAAAGCGTTGTTCGATTTGCTCCCGACATTATCAATCTTAATTGGGTTTGTAATGGTTTTGTACCCATAGAAGCCCTTGCTAAGTTTAAGCAGCCTTTGGTCTGGACTTTACAGGATATGTGGGCGTTTACAGGGGGATGTCACTATACTTTAGGGTGCGATCGCTATCAAGATAATTGCGGTAATTGTCCTCAACTCCAAAGCGATCGCGATCGTGATTTATCCCGTTGGATATGGCAGCGCAAACTAAAAGCCTGGCAAAATCTCAATCTTACTATTGTTACTCCTAGTTCTTGGATGGCTGAATGCGCTCGTTCTTCTCTGTTTCGAGAATTGCCGATTGAGATTATTCCCTTTGGCTTAGATACAGCTAAGTTTACTCCCTATGACTCAAAACAAGCCAGACAAGAGCTAAAACTATCCTCAGATAAACAGCTAGTTCTTTTTGGTGCTATTGATGCTACGGGAGATACCCGTAAAGGTTCTCACCTGCTTCAGCAAGCTTTAAAACAATTAAGTCAGTCCTCACGACAAGAACAAATCGAACTGGTTATTTTTGGGGCTTCTCAACCAGAAAAACCAATCGATTTTGGTTTCCCAGTCCATTACTTAGGGCATTTAGACGACACTCAGCTTAGATTAGCTTATTCAGCAGCCGATGTGATGGTAGCCCCTTCATTACAGGAAGCCTTTGGACAGACAGCCTCCGAGTCTTTAGCCTGCGGTACTCCAATAGTCGTGTTTGACCGCACTGGGTTGGCAGATATAGTTGATCGCGATCGCAATGGCTATATTGCTAACTATGGTGATACGGAAGATTTAGCCAGAGGAATTGTTTGGGTAATAGAGGACAAAGAACGTCATCAACAACTTCGCGCTCAGGCTCGTCAAAAAGCAGAACGAGAATATGCTGAATCAGTTCAAGCAAATCGTTATCTGTCTCTTTTTGAAAAGATTTTGACTAAGCAAAAAGAAAAAGTAACCTCTTTAAGTTAAGTAGCAAATATGGAAAAGCCAACCCAAATTCAAACAAACAATAGCGATCGCCGATTAATGCTATTCGATCTGGCTCTGGGCGGTCATCATGGCAACTATATCAGGTATTTAATTGACTATTGGTGCGAACATAATTTGTCGGGAAGCTTAGATATTGTCGTACTACCACAATTTTTAGAGGTTCATGCTGACTTAACCAAAGCTATTGCTCAATCTAGACATCCAAAAATTAAATTAATCTCAATTACTGAAGCAGAAACAAAAACTTTAAATTCTCGCAAATCAGGATTGAGTAGAGTTGTTCGCAATTTTCAAGAGTGGGATTTGTATTGTCGCTATGCCAGTTTATTACAGGCAACTCAAAGTCTAATCATGTACTTAGATACTTGCGAAATTCCCTTGTTTGTAGGTAAATCTTCACCCTGTCTCTTTTCGGGAATTTACTTTAGACCGACCTTTCACTATCGCTATTTTCCTGGTTATCAGTGGTCTGGGAAAGATAAGCTACAGCAAATCAGAGAACAATTAACCCTCTGGCGAATTTTGCAGCACCCCAAGCTTAAAACGCTTTTTTGTTTAGATCCTTTTGCGATTAAACATATTAAGCAGTTTTCTAGTCAAGCAAAAGTTGTTTATCTACCGGATCCAGTAGAAATAGATTGTATTGATCATCCTAATCTTAGAGCAATTAAAACCAATTTAGATATTGAACCTCATAGACGAGTATTTCTACTATTTGGAGCGTTGGATGGCCGCAAAGGCATTTATAAACTATTAGATGCTGTTTCCCTTTTACCTGATGAGCTTTGTCAACAGCTTTGTTTGTTATTAGTGGGAGGAACTAATGCCGTGGAGCAAGCTCAGATTGAAGCCCAAGTAAAGACTATTTGTCAACACAAACCAATCCAAATAATTCAACGTTATCAGTTCATTTCTGAAGCAGATGTGACAGCTTATTTTCAACTTGCAGATCTGGTACTTGCTCCCTATCAAAAACACGCAGGCATGAGCGGTATTTTATTACTTGCTGCTGCTGCGGGTAAACCCGTCTTAAGTTCTAATTATGGACTGATGGGAGAAATGGTTAGAAATTATCAACTTGGGCATACAATTGATTCAACCATACCAGATGAAATTGCTAAAGGAATGACTCATTATTTATTGTCTTTCGATAGTTCAGGCGATCGCGCAAAAATGAAGGAATTTTGCCAACAGCATTCAGTAGAACATTACACTCATCTAATTTTTGATAATGTTTAAAATAATGAAAGATAAAAAATAATCTTTACTTATAAGACCGTTAAGTATTTTATGGTATTATTTTATGTGTCAATTAATGTAATATGTTTATTAATCTTGGTATTGTGCAAATAGTTAAGACTATTATTATCGTAAATTTAAATTAAATGTACTAAAAATTAAAGCAATGTTTAAAAACTATCAGTAAGCTAGCTATATTTCGCTCAAATAAAATATATGAACATTTATCAAGCAAAAATTACCCCAACTTATTTTAAGAAATATATTAATGTCTGAATCCATGCGCCTCGCCTTTATTATGTGTACCGAAAGTGGACAACTCGAACGGGAGTCCTTGTTGATGGTCGAGAGTTTCCGTCGATTTGGCGGCGGCTTGAAAGATACTCCTATTTATAGCTTTCAAGTCAGAGATAAAAATGATGTTTCTACCCCCACTTTAAAAGCATTAGAATCTTTTGGAGTCAAACATCAAAAAGTTGTTCTCAATCACAAATATCCCGATTATCCTTTAGCTAATAAGCCCTTACTATGTGCTTATGCCGAACAAAACATCGATGCAGAAATTTTGGTGTTTTTAGATAGTGATTTAGTTTTCTTCTCAGAACCCAAAGAATTTTTGCTGACTGCTGAATATGATGTTGGCATTCGTCCCGAACACGAAAAAATGATCGGTTCTAAAGGAGAAGACGATCCTAATGATGAATATTGGCAACATCTTTATCAATTAGCTGGTGTCGGAGATAAAGAAATGTTTGTCACCACTACGGTTGATCGCCAAAAAATTAGGGCTTTTTGGAATTCAGGAGTAGTTGCTGTTAGAAGAAGTGCTGGTATTTTTACCGCTTGGCAAGAAACTTTTGAAAAGTTATTAGCAGCAGGTTCGATGATTGATAGTAAAAATTTTTATTATGAACAATCAGCCTTATCAGCAACTATTTGCGCCAAAACAAATAAAATATGGCAATTTTCTCCTAGCTATAATTATCCAATTCATTCTCATAATCCAATTATCGAATCCCAGAGGATGAGAAGCTTTAAAGATATCGTTTGTCTTCACGATCATCTCTTTAGAAGCCGTAAAGAATGGTATCGAGAAAGAACTTGGGTAAAAACTCTTAAAAGATTGAAAAACTTTGATAAGAATTCCTCTGAATATCGATGGCTTTATAAGTATTTAAAAGAACATAATTCGCCACCAAATGTTATGCAAAGCTTATTAGAACTTGTTTTATTTCTACCAGGTATTCAATGGATACTTCCTTATCAAAGATAACTAATAGAGGAATTTCTAAACTTTGAATAAATCAAAAAAATTAGCTCAATTACGTGCTGCCTGGCTACTTCCTGCCATGGGAACAGGTGGAATTTCTTTTCAACATATCCTCAGCGAGTTTACCCAAGAATTTCCTGAAACCATCGTATTTACAGGACAATGGCCCGGCTATGCTGCTGGATTTGAAAATAGTTTTCAAGTTCGAGAAGTCGGTGCGACTAAATTTATCGAGTTGGCAAAAACTGCTCAAGGTTATAATCTGGGATTTTCTTACGCTTCTCCTAGTATTATTGGGCATCTAATTAAATTCAAACCAGACGTTGTTTTTGCTAATGCTTTTACCGTCTGGACGGCAATGGCGATCGCCCTAAAGTTTTTGTTTGGCTGGAAAGTAATTATTGTTTATGAAGGCGGATCTCCAGGTATAGACTACCGCAATTCTCCTTTACGTTTGCGATCGCGCCGTTGGCTGGTGAAATTAGCAGATGCCTATGTGGCAAATGGTCTTTTGGCGCAAGAATACTTGGTAGAGGTTTTAGCAGCGACTTCAGAAAAAGTTTTTGCTAGACCGTTTCTCGTGCCTAGCGTCAAGGCTTTGCTTCAATATCCCGAAAATGAACCGCCTCAAATCGATCTGGCAACTGATAAGCCGATCTTTCTTTATGTCGGACAAATTGTTCCCAGAAAAGGATTGAAAGTATTGTTGGATGCGTGCCTAATTTTGCAAAACTGGGAATACCATGATTATACACTGTTAATAGTTGGTGATGGCGATCAGCGTCAGGAATTAGAAGCTTTTGCCTCTAGCAAAAACCTGGACAAACAGATTAAGTGGGTAGGACAAATTCCCTATAAATATTTAGGTACTTATTTTCAGGCAGCAGATATTTTTGTTTTCCCAACTTATGAAGATATATGGGGAATGGTGTTGACAGAGGCAATGGCTTTTGGTAAACCAGTTATTTGTTCTCAAGGTGCTAAAGCTGTAGAAATGATTGTTAACGGTGAAAACGGCTTTGTTTTCGAGCCAGGACAATCGTCAAAACTAGCTGAGTATATGGGTCAGTTTTTAGAAAATCCTCATTTAATTGACTCTATGGGGAAAAAATCTGCAGAAATAATGATCGATCACACACCAGCAAAAGCAGCTCAATCTTTTATTCAAGCATTAAAATTGATTATTAATTAAAGTAGGGTCTTGCACTCTTTTGGTGATCCGAGAGAAAGGGCGATCGCTACCGCTTAAACAGGACACAAAAATCTTTTTTTCAGCAAATCATGACTGGCACGACCATACATCACATCTGACGCTCTTTGCATTTTAAGTCGATTGACTTGACCCTCAACCTGCCCATTACTCCACTGATAAGTTACTCCATTTCTGACTGCATCTAAATCATCTTTCAATTTGGCAGCAAAACCAGTAATGGCTCTTATTTGACTTCCCTCTGCATTTTTTAACCATTCTGCTAATTTATCTGATTTCTTGGTGCGCGTTCCCTTGCATCTTACGCCGACGCGGTGAGACAGTTGCGGTGGACGGGTTCCCCGGCATAAGCAAATTGTCGAACCCTTTAGGGGGTCGCAACGCTTTTCGACGTACTAAATCTGCGAAATCCATTGCCAAGGAAATGACCGTATTGAGGTCGGAATGTTGTTCTTTGAGAAGAAGGAAGAATTATCATGAGTCTTAATTTCGAACATAAATCACCACTCTTTTGGCTTTAATATTACATTACTCACAAAATCTTTCTCCATTAACCTTACTTTTAGATAGTAATCGCCCTTTTTTTCGGATCACCAAAAGAGTGCAAGAGCCCATATTTGACCCGACTCATAGGGATTAACGAGCGGATATTTTTGCTGTAAATAAGCTTTGACTGCTGTTTTCACCATTGAATAAGAAGGTACTAACCCATGAGCAATCCCTACTGCCATCACCCAAACTTCATCAGCTTCAATGGGACTTAAATGAGCTTGAAAAATTGGTCTCAATTGCTTCTGTTTGTTCGGATAAGGCTTGTTTAGACCCTGGGTCTTCAAGTACTCGGTATTTGATAATAAGTTTCGGCAGCACTCATACATCGCTCGATATAAAGCATCGTAAATCCGAAAACAGCATCACAATATTCGGCAAAACTATCATAGTTATCGCGATATAATTTTAACCGTTTAATAATTCTCAAAGCCTGACCACGTAACACAAACCTAGTGAGTACCTGTTGCTCTAATTTATCTCTTAATTTCGCTTCATGTGGTGATAAAATATACAATCTGAAATATGCCCTGACTTATTTCAATTACTCACTAATTTTATAATTTTTAGTGCAAATAACAGTACTTCTATCCTGTAAACTTTTAACAGGCTTTTAGATCGCTTCGTATTTGGGAAATGGGGAAAGGGATGGCAATTCGACGGTTAAATAAAGATAGATTTGAGCGAGGCGATCTCGCCCGTGCTACTGTCTCTACTTTACCTACAGTTAAGGCGATGCGGGACTGTTTTGAGAGATATCTTAACCTAACAATTGCTGATGGTCAGCGAGTAACGATACAGTTAAAACCTATCGCAGTCGGGTTCATCAATTTCTCTGTTGGTGTAAAGAGAGAGAACTTTATCCTGCGTTGACTACAAACGAGAATATCAAAGAATACCGTAAACACTTGGTTGATGGTGAGAAAACATCCCCGACGATTCGTTTGTCTTTACTCGCTATTAAGCATTTTCACACGGCTTGTTTGGCAGAAAAATTGGTCAAAGACAATCCAGTCATAGGGGTGAAAGCACCACGGAAGAAGCGCGAGGTCGGTAGCACGATTAATTATCTAACCCAGGAGGAACTACAACAGTTAATTGACAGTGTTTTACCTACCTATAAGATTCGCGGGGAGAATACTACCAAAGTACAAGTATTACGCGATCGCATTTTGTTGGGCTGTATGGCCCTTCAAGGATGTCGCAGTATCGAAATGTATCGGGCTAATTTAGGAGATATTAGCTCTTCAGTAGGTCAGCATTATTTTAAGCTAGATGGTAAAAGCAGCATCCGAAGTATCATTTTACGACCCGATTTAGAGTCAGAAATAGCTCAGTATTGTCAAGCACGCAAATCGACTAAAGAGAAGCTAACTTCATCGTCTCCCTTTTTTATCTCACTATCAAATCGCCGTTACGGTCAACGCTTATCAAGAAGCGGTATAGGTCATGTCGTTGATGGCTATCTATCTAAGTGCGATCTAAAACATAGCGATCTAGAACGAAATCTTTCTCCTCATAGTTTACGTCACACCGCAGGTACATTAAGCCTGCAAAATGGTTCTTCTCTAAGGGAGGTTCAGGATTTTTTGGGACATAGCGATCCTAAAACTACTGCTATCTATACCCATATTCTCAATTCTCAGTCAAATAATCCTGCTTCCAAAATCAAAATCGATTTTTAATCTTGCATGGAATTGAATTTTTCATAATGACCAATACGATAAATTTAGTTACAACCGTTTTGTCAAGAGCAAGAATAGGCAAGCTACGACAACAATACGGAAGACAACGGAAGAAGAAATTTATTAAGCTGCATTATATCCCTCTTCTGTCACTTTCCGAATTAAAGAAGTAACAAATAATCAAAATTATCCTGAAAGAGTCAATGATTGAATTTGATTCATAATAGCAATTAAACGATGGAATCCCAGAAGCAAATCAGAATTAGGAAAAATCTCCAACAAAGGAAAAATCAACCACAACAAAATGCTTGGTTGAATAACAATCGCGAAAATTATTCAAGACATTTTTCCATCCTGCTTGATGATTCCATTGAGGATGAGAAGAAAGATTATTACCTTGATGAGATATTTGATAATTACTATTCTCAGATGGATTTAAAGAGAGAAAAACTTGTGTATTTAGACTAATCATTAAATAAGCACTCATGATAATTTCCCACCACTTCTTAATATGCTTGAAATTAGTAAACCTATAATTTGTCCAGCCTAGTTCTTGTTTACACTGGCGAAAGCTATATTCCACCCATGTTCTTAAGCCGTAAAGGTTGCCTAAAGTTTTCTTTAAGTTACTTCTTTTGTCTTGAATGTTGGTCATGATCGAAGAGGTGGAATTTTCGGGCATCGTTTTGGGGTCAGTAATTGTTTCCCAATAAGTTCTTTCTTTTCTTTTCCCAAAGATAATTTCTCTAACGTATCTAATTTTAGCTGTCTTGGTGCGCTACCCAAAGCGCCTTACGTCGGCGCGGGGTCGCACCGCTTTTTGATTACTAAAAGTTCTCTGGAATTTGCACCATTTATTAACTCTAACCTTCTGCTCCCGTGGTAGCCAGACTCCATGATTACTTCTAATTGCTACAACCCAGGGTAATTTGTGATTCTCTAATCTTCTGATGAAGGAACTAGCTTCACCATACAAACTATCTGCTAAGACTAATTTAATCTTGAATCCAAAGTCTATCAACTCTGTAATAATAGATGATGCTAACTCAATATTGATCGATGAGGGTAACAGTTGGTCGAGCATCTCTTTTTAAATGTTTGAGACGAGGAAATGCTCCCGTCTAGGGAGCTTATTCCACTCGCCTGTTGAGGATTTGTAATTCTACATCTACCACCCTGTCTACCTCTCAGCTACTCATCAACTTGTTCTATTGTAGTTTAATTCTCGGAAAGTGACAGAAGAGGGTTATTCTCATCGTATTCAGCTTGGCGATCGCAGTAATATCCTCGACTTTGGTTGTGGTTGTGATCGAATTGTTACCTGGTTTCAAAATCTCTATCCCCAGAGTAAGTTTTACGGAACTGATATAGACGGCGAAGCCATAGCTTGGTGTCAGTCAAATCTGGCAAATCGAGGGGAACTTTTGGTAAATAAAAATCTAACGCCATTACCCTTTGCCGATGATTTTTTCGATCTGGTATACTCTATTTCTATATTTACTCATTTACCCGAAGAGATGCAGTTTGTCTGGCTCAAAGAACTAAATAGAGTTTGCAGAAAAGGGGCGTATTTACTGTTGACGGTTCATGGAGCGCATTGTTTTCCTGTGAAGACAGAAGAAGCAAAAGCTGAATTTGCTCATAACGGTTTTTATTACTTAGTAGGTGATGGCACCAGCGGACTACCAGAATTTTATCAAAACTGCTATCACACTGAAGCCTATATTCGCGATCGCTGGAGTGATTTTTTTGAAATTCAGCAAATTGTCACTAAAGGAGTCGCTAACTTTCAGGATTTAGTTATTGTTCTAACAATTGATAGACTACCTTTTACTCTTTCATTTTAATACTCTGAGAGTGACATATCGCAGTACGTTAATCGGCTAGGACAGAAAATTTAATTGCTCGTAAGTAAAAAGCGGTGCGACCCCCTAAAGGATTCGACAGTTTGCTTATGCTGGGAAACCCGTCCACCGCAATTGTCTCACCGCGTCGCCTTTAGGCGCAAGGGAATGCTGCCCTAGCAAGGTAATACTGAACTTAGCAAGACAAAGGGCTTGCCCGCATGTACGCGCACCAAGAAAGTAAAAAGTAGCAAAGGTGTACCCACCGCAGGGAGTATCCTAACATAGCCTCGTATTGCTATAAAAGAAATAAACAAGCCTCTGCAATTTTGCAAAGGCTTGTTTATTATATAGACTATAGTTCAACTACTCAATTGTCTAATTCAGTAATTAATTAGTCTAAGTCAGGCATAAATAATGTAGGTTCGGTTTCCCGTTCGATACCTTTTTCAAAACCACCAGCAGTGGCTCTTGCTCTACCTGCGTGCCACCAGTGACCCACTAGGAAGAAGAAAGCCATAACAAATTGGAATGAAGCCAACCACTGACGAATATTTACGAAGTTAAAAGAGTTTGACTCGGTAATAATACCACCAACAGAGTTGATCGAAGCATTAGGAGCATGAGTCATGTACTCAGCAGCACGACGTAATTGCCAAGGCTGAATGTCATTTCTAATTTTGTCGAGGTCAATACCGTTAGGACCACGCATAGGCTCTAACCAAGGACCGCGGAAATCCCAAAAACGCATTGTTTCTCCACCAAGAATGATTTCACCAGTAGGAGAGCGCATTAGGTATTTACCCAAGCCTGTAGGACCTTGAGATGAACCAATGTTCGCACCCATTTGTTGGTCACGAGCTAAGAAAGTAAAGGCTTGTGCTTGAGAGGCTTCGGCATTTGTAGGACCGTAAAACTCACTGGGATAAGCAGTGTTATTAAACCAGATATAGCAAGCAGCGATGAAGGACATCATGGATACAGCAGCAAGACTATAGGAAAGATAAGCCTCGCCATTCCAAATCAAAGCACGACGCGCCCAACCAAAAGGCTTAGTCAAAATATGGAAGACACCGCCAGCAATACAGATCAAGCCAACCCATATATGACCACCGATGATGTCTTCCATGTTGTTAACACCAACAATCCAGCCCTCGCCACCAAAAGGAGAAGACGCTAAATAGCCAAAGATTGTGCCAGGGTTGAGAGTGGGGTTAGTAATGAGACGAACATCTCCACCACCAGGAGCCCACGAGTCATATACACCGCCAAAGAACATCGCCTTAAAGACCAATAGAAATGCACCAATTCCCAGCAGAATTAGGTGATAACCAATGATATTGGTCATTTGGTTTTTGTCTTTCCAGTCTTGACTGAAGAAGTTTGAATATTCTTCTAGTTTCTCTGGACCACGCAGTGCATGGTAAATACCACCCAAACCAAGAACAGCCGAAGAGATTAGGTGTAAAACACCAACTACGAAATAGGGGTAAGTATTAATTACTTCACCACCAGGACCTACGCCCCAGCCTAATGTGGCTAGGTGAGGAATGAGAATCATGCCCTGTTCATACATAGGCTTGTCAGGAACATAGTGTGCAACTTCATAGATAGTCATCGCACCAGTCCAGAAGACAATTAAGCCAGCGTGAGCGACGTGCGCGCCCAGAAGCTTACCGGAAAGATTGATTAAACGAGCATTGCCCGCCCACCAGGCAAAGCCGGTGGAATTAATGTCGCGACCTGCGCCACTGACAGCAGGATTAGAGAGCGTTACCACGTGGTAGAACCTCCTCTGGGAATTCAAAGTTTTGATGTGGTTGGTCTTGTGATGCCATCCATGCTCTTAGACCTTCGTTGAGCAAGATGTTTTTGGTGTAAAACGTTTCAAACTCAGGATCTTCTGCTGCTCTCAATTCTTGAGAGACGAAGTCATAAGCTCTTAAGTTCAAAGCAATACCGATGATGCCGATACTTGCCATCCATAGTCCAGTTACGGGTACGAATAACATAAAGAAGTGCAACCAACGTTTGTTGGAAAAGGCAATCCCGAATATCTGTGACCAGAATCGGTTGGCTGTGACCATACTATAGGTTTCTTCTGCTTGGGTCGGCTCAAAAGCTCTAAAGGTATCTGCTTCGCCACCGTCATCAAACAGGGTGTTTTCAACTGTTGCTCCATGAATCGCACAGAGTAATGCTCCACCCAGTACTCCCGCTACTCCCATCATGTGGAAGGGATTGAGGGTAAAGTTGTGGAATCCTTGAACAAACAGGATGAAACGGAAGATTCCCGCTACACCTAAGCTGGGTGCAAAGAACCAGCTAGATTGTCCTAAAGGATAGAGCAAGAATACTGAGACGAATACGGCGATGGGTCCCGAAAAAGCGATCGCGTTGTAAGGACGAATCCCGACTAGACGCGAAATCTCAAACTGACGCAGCATGAAGCCGATGAGGGCAAATGCTCCATGAAGTGCCACAAACGCCCACAGTCCACCGATTTGACACCAGCGGGTGAAGCTCCAGCCTGCTTCTGGTCCCCAAAGGAACAGCAGGGAGTGACCCATGCTGTCTGCTGGGGTTGATGCTGCTACGGTCAAGAAGTTGCATCCTTCAAGGTATGAGCTTGCTAAACCGTGGGTATACCAGCTTGTTACGAAAGTGGTGCAGGTCAGCCAGCCACCAATTGCCATGTAGGCACAGGGGAATAGTAAAATACCCGACCAGCCTACGAATACAAAGCGATCGCGTTTTAGCCAGTCATCAACTGCATCAAAGATGCCCTGTTGTGACGGCGCGCGTCCTACTGCTATTGTCATATTTTTTAATCCTCTTGCTTAAATGAGTAAACTGCAAGATTTATCAAACTTGCGCGCTCCCGCGTCGCCGAAAGGCGCAAGGGAACGCTCGTCAAAATGTACTTTTGTATCATGCCTTTGACACTAGCTTAACAAAATGTTGAGAAGTGCCAAGTTTTATAAAACTTTAGCAGATTACCTGCTAACATCTCCTGTTTCGAGATGAGATAATCTTTAAGATGTTATTACAAAAATGCCTTTAAAATTACAGCCTTTAAAATTACATTAGGGTAACGTAATTAAAATAGCACAAAATCACTGTGTACAGGTAATTGAAGACAATTGTTCAATTTTAAAACTCAATGGTCTTAAACTAGTTATAGCCTTTGCATAATTATTAGCAAAAATTTTACAAAATGACACATAAATCCCTGAGCAAAATCAAAGTTTGGAACTTTGATTTTGCTTTCGCCCCTTCCTTTAAAGGTCATGACTCAGATTTTATTTATTAAGCTTCAACATACTAATCAAACTATAACGATTAATAATGACCACTAATAAAACCAAACAACAAACGCTTAGACAAGACATTTTAGGCTCTCGCAGATTTAGCAACTTCTTATGGGCAGGTATAGTATCCATGGGTGGAGTCGGATTTTTGTTAGCAGGATTATCTAGTTATCTCAAAACTAATTTGCTAATCGTCTCTGATGCTAGTGAATTACAGTTTATTCCTCAAGGAATTGCTCTTACATTTTATGGCGTTGCTGGTTTGCTTTTGGCTAGCTATCTGTGGCTACTCTTAGTGTGGAATGTAGGTGGAGGCTACAACGAATTTAGTAAAGAAACAAAAAAGATAACAATTTCCCGTTGGGGATATCCAGGCAAAAATCGTCAAGTGGAAGTAGAAATACCTATTGCTGAGGTTCAATCCATCCGAGCCGAAATTAGAGAAGGTTTAAGCCCCAAACGCGCTTTATATTTGCGTTCTAAAAAAAGAAGAGATGTTCCTTTGACTCGTGTTGGCGAACCTATTGCGCTCTCTACATTAGAAAACCAGGGTGCGGAATTGGCAAGATTTTTAGAAGTTCCTTTAGAAGGACTGTAAGGTAAAAAATATGGTGCTGCACCTTCAAGGGATGGTAGAAGTTGACTGGGGGATTAGGGGACTTGGGGAATCATTAATCTTCTTTGTTCATAATCATATATGCGGCAAACCAGGCTCCTTTGTGCAGCTATGCAACGCTAAAAATATTAGCAGAAAATCGAAATAAAACCACTCCGCCAAAAATTAAGCTAAAAAAGTCAACGTCAATGAATGATAAACAATTGAAGCTTAGAGATATGACTAAAAAACAAAATGGGTGGGCAATTAAAGTATCTTTGTTATTAATATTTGGTAGCCTGATCTTAGGGGGCTGTTCTACCTCAGCGACAGATATTTCCCAATCAACCTCATCATCTGATAATCTGACAACTAATCAAGCACAAACGGCGATCGCCAAAGACAAAAATAGTAATAAAGAAATGAGTAATAATTTGCCCCAACTAGAGGGGATGGCGAAAGTCGAATTTCAGGTTAATGGTTCACCAATAATCATGGAAATAAACGGTAAAGAAGCTCCAACAACGGCAGGAAATTTTGTTGATTTAGTCTCTCAAGGAGTTTACGACGGATTAGCATTTCACCGTGTTATTCCTGGATTTGTAGCTCAAGGTGGAGATCCTCAAGGAAAAGATCCTAATTTTGCTGGGCAATTAGGTACAGGCGGTTATACAGATCCAAGCACAGGTTCAGAGCGTCGTATTCCTCTTGAGATTAAGCTAAAAGGCGACGACAAGCCCACCTATGGTAAAGCTAAACTTTCTGGTTCTGATGTCGTTCTCAAACACGATCGCGGTGCAGTTGCGATGGCTCGCTCGGCTATGCCTGATTCTGCTTCTTCACAGTTTTATATCGCTTTAGAAGATTTACCTTCCCTCGATGGCGACTATGCCGTATTTGGTAAAGTTATTGAAGGAATGGATGTAGTTGATAAAATTAAGCAAGGCGATCGCATTACTAGTGCCAAAGTAATCGAAGGCTCAGAAAACCTTAAAAAATAAGTCAAATTTAAATTATGAGCTGCCAGTTTTAAATTTAACTAAATTTAAATATTACAGGCTTGCCGCTCGTAATTTGAGCGAGAGGAATGCGTGGGTCTCCCGCGCATACCCAATCGAGTTATTGAACAATATGGAAGTTGTAGTTACAGGAATAGGATTAGAATCTTGTCTCGGCTCACTCCAGGCTACTTGGTCAAGTATTTTGCAGGGGAAATCAGGAATCAAACCCCAGCAGCCTTTCGCTGAACTCTCAGTTTATCCTTTGGGCTTAGTTGACGCTCAACCGTACAAAATAGATAATCTAACTCAGAAAATTCTGCTTGCTGCCCTCAAAGACGCTGAGTTACAAGTTCCTTTGCCTAAATGTGGAGTAGTTATAGGTTCAAGTCGTAGTTGTCAGGCAACCTGGGAAGAAGCAATAGCTCAAAAAAATAGTTGCATTCCTAATTGGCTAGAAACTTTACCTCATCAAAGTGCGATCGCAACTGCTAAACATATTCAGACTACCGCTCCAGTTTTAGCTCCAACGGCTGCTTGCGCCACAGGTATTTGGGCATTAGCCAGAGGCTATGAATTAATCAAAACTGGTCGATGTGAAAGAGTAATTGCTGGTGCAGTTGAAGCTCCAATTACGCCACTGACTCTGGCTGCTTTTGAGCGCATGGGAGCATTAGCAACTACAGGCTGTTATCCTTTTGACTTAAAGCGAGAAGGACTGGTTTTAGCAGAAGGAGGAGCAATGTTTGTTTTAGAAACAGCAGAGCTAGCAACTCGCCGTCAGGCAAAGATTTACGGCAAAATACTAGGCTTTGGATTAACCTGTGATGCCTACCATATTAGCGCACCCAAGACGACCAATGGTAGTGCAGCCAGAGCGATAAAACAAGCTTTAGAGCGAAGTAATTTAGAAGTTCAGGCGATCGACTATATTCATGCTCACGGTACTAGTACGACTCTAAACGATCGCCATGAGGCACAGCTAATTAAACATATATTTTCTCAAAGAGTTGCCGTAAGCTCTACCAAAGGCGCAACAGGTCATACTTTGGGCGCATCAGGGGTAATTAGTACCGCTTTAACCTTGATGGCGTTACAAAATGATTGCTTACCTCTGTGTGTAGGTTTAAAAAATACCGAATTTGATCTTGATTTTGTCACTCATCTACGAAATGCCACGGTTAAATATGCAATGTGCTTTAGTTTTGGCTTCGGTGGGCAAAACGCCGTAATCACCTTGAGTAAATAGCTAAATCATTTGAGTCGATTAGCTTCTTTTTGTAGTTGGATAATTGATGTTGGCAGTATAAATAGTCTGAGCAGTACAATATAAACACGTCTACATATCAGTATGTCTATATATCCGCATATCTAAATGAAAATTTGATGGTTTAAGGCAATGAGTACCACAACTTTGTTGACTCTCAAAAAATATCTGCTCTACGATGACGGTACAGATAATCGCTACGAACTGGTAGACGGAAAATTAGTATTAATGCCTCCAGAAAGCGATCGCAATAATTTAATTGCTTTATATTTACTTACAGAGTTTCTTAAACTTATTCCGATTCAACTCATCCGCCATAAAGACACAGAAATTGTAGTTACAGGCAATCGTACTAAAGTCAGAATTCCCGATTTAATGATCTTAACTGAGGAATTGTTAACAGCACTTGGTGGTAGACGTGCTACTATTACCTCTGATATGCCATCTCCTGTTTTAGTTGTCGAAGTTGTATCGCTTGGCAAAGCAAGCGAAGATCGGGATTATAGATACAAGCGATCTGAGTATGCTGCTAGAGGTATTTTAGAATATTGGATTGTCGATCCTCAGATTAACAAGATTACAATTTTATCTTTGGTAGATGGTTTATATGAAGAAACAGTATTTGAAAAAGATCGGGCGATCGATTCAAACGTTCTTACACAACTATCATTGACAGCAGCACAGATATTCAGTTTCTAGTAAGGTCACCTGAGCCAAATTGCGATCGCTCTAGGTAAATCAGATTTAATTTTGATAAAAATAAAAGCTAATGGCTAATAACTTTCAAATAACTGATTAATATTCGTTAACAAACTGCCACAGAATAACGTAACTATTAGAGAATATTAATCTACAAGCACCTAAGTGATGGCAACTGTACAGAGTCAGTTTGTTCAATAGAAAAAGAAGTTAAGTATTTAAAATAATGGTAGATAGCCTTAAAAAACCACAGTTTGAGGAAGTACGCCCTGGAGTTAAGTCTCCTGCGTCAGAAACTATTCTCACTCCTCGCTTTTATACAACCGATTTTGACGAGATGGCTAAGATGGACATCTCTGTTAATGAAGATGAATTAAGGGCAATCTTAGAAGAGTTCCGCATTGACTATAATCGCCATCATTTTGTCAGAGATGAGCAGTTTCAAAAATCTTGGGATAGCATTAGCGGCGAAACTCGCAAGCTCTTTATTGAATTTCTCGAACGTTCCTGTACGGCTGAATTTTCTGGCTTTCTACTTTACAAAGAATTAGGTAGACGTTTAAAAGGAAAAAGCCCAGTATTGGCAGAAATTTTTACCCTCATGTCGCGAGACGAAGCTCGTCATGCAGGTTTCTTGAATAAAGCCCTATCTGACTTTAATCTTTCACTTGACCTAGGATTTCTAACCAAAAGTCGTAAATACACTTTTTTTAAGCCTAAGTTTATCTTCTATGCAACCTATCTTTCTGAGAAGATTGGTTACTGGCGTTATATTACAATTTTTCGTCATCTACAGCAGCATCCTGAAAACGAAATTTATCCTATTTTTAGCTTCTTTGAAAATTGGTGTCAGGATGAGAACCGCCACGGTGACTTCTTCGATGCAATTATGAAGTCTCAGCCTCAGTTTCTTAATGACTTAAAAGCAAGACTATGGAGTCGTTTCTTCTTGCTGTCAGTGTTTGCGACTATGTATCTCAATGATGTACAACGCGCTGGTTTTTATGAATCTTTGGGCTTGGATGCTAGAGAATATGACAAGCACGTCATTGAAAAGACTAACGAAACCGCAGGTAGAGTATTTCCTGTAGTATTAGATGTTGAACATCCTGATTTCTATAGCCGTTTAGAAAAGTGCATAATCAATAACGAGAAATTGACCAAAATTGCTAGTTCAAATTCTCCCACACCTATTAAGCTTCTACGTAAGCTTCCTCACTATATTTCTAATGGTACGCAGCTTATCAAAATGTACTTTATCAAGCCAATCCGTGTAGATCAATTAGCTGATACTGTTCGTTAAAATAATTGATTTTGATTATCTGTCAAACTTTTAAGTCCTGTTTTTTAGCAGGGCTTTTTTTGTACAGTTATTTCAATGAATATAAGCTTTAATTGAGTGCGTTAGATTTCCTTAATGCACCCTACTGGCTAGTTACTGCTCATCACTTAAAAGAATGTTGCTTTTAAATTTTATCTGGGCATTATAGGGTTGTAATTTTTGCAATTGTAGCCAATTAGATGTCCGATCGGAAAATAGTAGAAATTGTACAGCAGCAGAATTCTCTTTTAAACCGAATTGAAGCAGTCTTGGCTGAAAATCAACGATTGAGAATAGAATTACAGGAGTTGAAAGAGAGGGAGGAACGTTTTCGACAAATTGCGGAAAATGTCCGCGAGGTCTTTTTTGTAATCTCTGCTAAGACTGACGAAATACTATATATAAGCCCTACTTACGAAACAGTATGGGGTCGTAGCTGTCAGAGTTTGTATGAAGATCCTCAATCTTGGTTATTGGCAATTCATCCAGAAGATTCTTATAAAGCGATCGCCACAATTGAAACTCAATTTAGAACAGGAGACGATTTTGAAGAAGAATATCGAATTATTCGTCCTGACAAATCTATATGCTGGGTAAGGGTTAGAGCTTTTCCTGTTCGCGATGTAATGGGCAAAGTAAATCGCTTTGTGGGTATTGCTGAAGATATTACTAAACGCAGAGAAGCAGAAGAAGCTTTAAAAAAGAGTGAAGAACAGTTTCGTCTTACCTTTGAAATGGCTCCGATTGGCATGGCTATTAGTAGCCTAAAGGGCAGGTTTCAAAGGGTTAACCAGGCTTTATGTGATGCTTTAGGATATACCCAAAAGGAATTGTTAGAATTATCGTTTGCGGAAATTAGCCATCCTGAAGACTTGCAAATACATCGTAGCTTAGAACAGCAATTAATTAAGGGTAAAGAGTCAGACTTTCAAATAGAAAAACGTTTTATTGCCAAAAATGGTCGGATAGTTGATACTTTGCTAAAAGTATTAGTTGTTCTTGATGCCGATGATCGTCCCCTACATTTTAACAATCAGATCGTCGATATTACCGAACGCAAATATATGGAGCAGCAATTACTTCACGATGCTCTCCATGATGCGCTGACAGGATTACCTAACCGAGCTTTGTTTATGGATCGCTTAGAACAACAGCTTAAAAGAAGCCAAAATCAAAAAGACTATTTGTTTGCTGTACTGTTTCTCGATCTTGATCGCTTTAAAGTGGTCAATGATAGCGTTGGTCATTTGGTTGGGGACAAATTATTAATTGAAATTGGTCGTCGTTTGGAAGGCTCGATCGCGCCAACAGATACCGTGGCTCGTTTGGGAGGAGATGAATTTACTATTCTGCTGGAAAATATTGCCAGCAAATCTGAGGCTACTTTGGTGGCTGAAAGTATTTATCAAACTTTAACTTTCTCGTTCAACATTGAAGGTTATGAGCTATTTACTACCGCTAGTATTGGAATTGCTCTATCTTCCCAAGGATATGAAAAACCAGAAGATATTTTACGAGATGCGGATCTGACGATGTATAGTGCCAAAGAACAGGGCAAAGCACGTTATGAAATCTTTGATAATTCCCTGCGCGATCGCGCCGTAAAAAGATTAGAGCTGGAAACCGACCTCAGACGGGCGTTAGAGCGAGGAGAATTTGAAGTTTACTATCAGCCAATCACTTCTTTAAGACTAGGAATATTATCTGGCTTTGAGGCACTTGCTCGCTGGAATCATCCGACAAAAGGTCGGATTAAACCAGACAATTTTATTCCTATCTGCGAGGAAACTGGTTTAATTGTGCCTCTAGGTAACTGGTTGCTTCAGCAAGCTTGCCAGGCTGCGAGAGATTGGCAGTTGAAATATCCTGAACATCCTACAATTAGGATGAGCGTTAATCTTTCTGGTCAGCAGTTTCGTGAGCCACAGTTAATTGAAGAAATCGAGCGCATTCTCAAAGAAACTGGTTTAGAAGGAAAGTTTCTTAAGTTAGAAATTACCGAAAGTATTTTAATTGATAATTTAGAAACAGTCACAGATATTATTTTAACCCTGAGAAAAAGGCAAATTCAGTTTAGTATCGATGATTTTGGCACAGGATATTCATCCCTTAGCTATTTACACCGTTTTCCTGTAGATACAATCAAAATAGACCGTTCTTTTGTCAGCCAGATGCAGGCTAACGGCGAAAACTCAGCCATTGTCAAAGCGATCATTACTCTGGCTCATATGTTAAAGATGGACGTTATCGCCGAAGGAATTGAAACCACTTCTCAGTTGGCACAGCTAAGATTACTAGAATGCGAGTATGGACAGGGTTTTTTCTTCTCTAGACCATTGAACCATCAACAAGCAGAAGCTTTGATTGCTAGTTTGCCCCAGTGGTAGCTTTTGAGGGATAAGGGATAAAGGATGAGGAGGTAATAAAATTGATTATCAATGAACAGACTTGTCGTCATACAGCGAATTACTTTGACTAGCTGTGAACAATTTCACTCAACGCTTGGTCAATGACTTCTTCGCTCACACCCCGTCGCTTTAAGCTGGCGATTAACGCTGTTACTGTCTCGCTCTCGAATCGCTCTAAATCGGTTCGCAATCCCTGACCAACGTAAGCACGAATCAACGGCTGGTAACCTGAAAAGCCCAATAACGGCGCAATCCGCTTTAAATCTTCTACTACATCTTCAGGAATCCGAATCGTTACACTCGTCATCGGACGGTTTTTGCCTAATCGCTTTTTCAATGCTTCAATCTTCATAGTCTTTTCGCTCCTGTGGGGTTGCTTTACGGGCAGAGACAATCCGAATGACACTTTCCTTGCTTTCAATATGAACCACGTACAACAAATTCCATTGGCGATCCATACTAATTACCGCTTCTCTTGTTTGATTGTTGCGACTTGCATCAACTACAATAAGAAAGGGGTCAAAAGAGGCTTCCGCAGCTTGCTGGAACGTAATTCCATTATGTTTACCAAGGTTGCTTTATTCCTTCTGGTCGTTCCAAACAAAAGTGATGCCATTCAGCACGAAATACACATCCATACTTTGTATTATAGGTAAAACGTATTTACATTGTCAATACGCTTTCTGAGAAAACGAGTAACTCTTAAACTAGTGCCACCAACTGAAAGGTAACGCTCCGAATCCCTAGGTGGGCGGAGTAAAGCAAGCATCAAAAAATGACTTGCCTGCTCAAGCACTTTTGGTGGTTATCTGCATTAGAAGTTACGTCAAACGCTAGCATCAGCGTCAATCCCAGCAGTATTACTGGCAATTCGATACGGAGCAAGCAATTCGAGCAATTCTTTACTGAGCGACGGGTAGGAATACTCACCTTCGATCCACGATTTAGTCTTAGCGTTATTCTTGATAGCAAGCCAGCGATCGAGAACAACGTCGTGCGGGTAAAGATACCAATCAGATTTGTTCGGAAAGGAAATGAACAGGTTTTTGGCTTGGTATTTACGAGCGAATGTACATCGCCCCTTTAGCTGAACTCGTAAAATCTCTTGGCAGTGAACGTGTATGGCGATAAAGTCGGCACCCTGCCAGTCATCAGACAGTCGAATTGTGGTGAAACCATAATCAGCGAGAACAGCCGAAACCTTCTGAAAGTTGTAGTTTTCTTTCTGGCGACTGTTTAATGCCGTGTAGTCTATCGGGGTAAAAGAGAGCGTCATTGTCTTTAGGAAATGAGTGGAAAAGGAATTGAAGCGATTTTCTTGGTACATCGACTCACCAACAGTTATGTGGGCGATCGCTCATGCTCACCAGACTAAACAGAATCATTAATCATTGATTACTGAGTTTGTGTCCTTCAATTTTTACCTCATGTTCCCTAAGACAGCGCATCCAGCCATGAAGGCGACGAATGGCATCTTTATTTTCTAGCAAGCCTGATTTTTGTTCTTTTTTAGTTAGTCGAACGAATTTGTTGTAGCTAGGATAGTCTGGCGCAACCAAGGTGTCTTTTTGATGCAGAATTAGCGGGTTAGTCTCATCAGAAATATCATGATAGGTGACAGATAGATTGTGTAAATCTACTTCCATTGTTGCCTGTAAAGCAGGATGAGCTTGAGTATCGAATTCTGGATAGACTAGGTAGGTTATTTTTGGCTTGTTGTAGTATAGTTTGACAATGTTGGCATTTTCCAAGCGGTAGAAATTGCGGCTAGCACAGCCTTCATATAGTCGTAGCAAAGGAGGCAGTTTTTCGAGTGCGCTAACGTGAACTGCGATCGCATCATTTAGCTGTTTGCCAATGTTGCTGGTTTTACAGAGGTTGGCAATTTTCTTCATATCTCCTACTTGAACTAGTAAAAGATCGGCTAGGGTACAGGCTTGTTTGTAGTTACCAAACAAAGCTTTGACATCGGCTTTAACTTCAGGTGCTAGCTTTCTAATGGTAGGGCGACCGCTAAACTTGCCTAATGCTAAATAGACTAAAAGATCTTGGCGACGTTTTTCGGCGATCGCCTCCCATTCTTTTCTATCTGTAGCCTGTAAGATTACCTTGAATGCCCGCTGATAGCTACGAAATTCGGCTTTGATCTCAGTTTCTGAATCAATTTCCCCCTTAACTGGTAAGCGACCCCTTTTAGTATAAAAATCCATTAAGGGAGTTAGCAATTCTCGATAGTCATCAAAATTTCTAACTTGAGCTTGAACTCTAGGAGTACTAAGGTGGGAATAAACGCGGAAGGCGCGAAAAGTCTCGGCTTGAGCTTCGTTGCGAAATACAAGATAAATACCCAAGCCCGCAGGAATTGCTTCAACTCCTAAGACCTGTTCTATATACAGCTTTAGCTCTTCCTGTTCGTAATATTTTTGGAAGGTATTACGGTTAGTAACTACGCCATCGCCATAGGCAATTAGACCACGACGGCGATCGTCTACTAGGACTTGAGCCGAGACAATCAAGACCTGCTGTGCCAATTCCCAAGCTTTGATTAGAACTTCTCGTCGTTCGGCAATATCCTCGATAACGTTAATGATATAGCCTAGATTTACAACGTCAGCCGAGTTGATTTTGCTATTAGGGCGATAATAAGGATCCCAGCCAGAACTGTCATAACCCATTTCACTAATACGTTTTATGTCCTCTCCACAACCACAGCCATAATCAAAAAAGGTAGTACCAACCGTAAATAAATCTGCTTCTAAGGCAACCCTCACAGGACGAGATAATTCTGAACGTTTTAAAGCTGCTTTATGCCTTTCAATTAAGACAGTTTGCTGATTGGCAAGGGGAGAGTCTATGGGACAAGCCAGATGATGATTCACTATACATATTCCCTGTTGTAGTAATAAACGTGTCCATTCCTGTAAAGTACCAATGTGACGGGAGTTGTCTAATAAGCCTAAAGCCACTTCTGCTTCAGTCAATTCAGCGAAGGTTTGATAACTAGGATACTCGTCGGTAACAAAGGTTTCTTTGCGATGGAGAATTGGCGGATTATGAGAATTATGATACTGTCGAACCGTTACCTGTTCGGTGATTAAATCAACTACAACACTTTGGTGTAGTTGAGGATGAGGATCGAGGTCAAAGTCTGGATAATATAAATAAGATATTTTAGGACGATCAATACCAAATTTAATGATGGTAGCTTTATCGGTATTTTCTATTAAGCCTCTTGCCTGATGCTCATAATCTTTTAAAAAAGGATCGAGTTTAGATAAAGCAGCAGTATGAACATACAGCGCATTAGGCAAATGTTTCCCTATGGGACTATTTTTACAGCTAGAGACAATTACGGAATATTTTTCGAGAGTTACCATCGTTTAGTATCAGTCAATAGTAATTAGTAATCAACAATCAGTGTTAATCTGACGTGAAGCTTGCTAATTATTAATAGTTTTAAGTTTATAGTCTAGATTTTAAAATGAAACTTTATCATATTGGCTTTAGCCAGTCAGATCTTGGTCTTGACGCGCCCCAGACTGTACTATTATCTGGAGAACCAGAGCGATCGCAATACATCGCTCACGCTTATTTACAAAACGTTAAACTTCTTTCAGAATATCGAGGACTTCATAGTTATTTAGGTAATCTGCCTAATGGTAGACCCATCTTAATCGCTACTAGCGGAATGGGGGCCTCTTCTTTAAGTATTGTAGTAAATGAACTAGTTAAAGTCGGCATCAAACAGTTTATTCGAGTTGGTACTTGTGGTTCGATTCAGCCCACTGTAAAAGTTGGTAGCCTTGTTGTATCTCAAGCAGCTTTATGTCGTCAAGGTGCAGCTTTAGATATTGCCCCTGTGGAATACCCTGCCGTTGGCGATCCTTATTTAACAGTGGCTCTAGTAGAAACGGCTCGGCGTTTAAAAATTGACTGTAACTTGGGTATTACCGCTTCAGTAGATACCTTTTATGAAGGACAGGAAAGAACCGAATCTTCGGCTAATCCCCATCTCCAACCTTGGCTTAAGGAAATTACTGCTACCTATCGTCATCTCAATATTTTGAATTATGAAATGGAAGCAGGAACTCTATTTAAGATGGCTGGAGTCTATGGTTTTGCTGCTGCTTGTGTCTGTGCGGTAGTGGCACAACGTACCGAGACTGAGAATATAATAATTGCCGATAAAGATCAAACCGTTGAGCGAGCCATTAAAGTAGCGGTTGAAACACTGGTCAATCTTGTTTAAATTTTTTATTGCCATTTATTCTCCAGATTACTAATTTTGTTTTGATAGCTAAAAGCTATTCTTAAGATCGTGATTGTTGTTCAATCTCAGTACGGGTAGACAGTTTTTTGATTAGGGAATTTTCTCCTAAAGAGCGTTTGGCAGCTACTTCTATTTCTACTTTTAATCCTGGCTGGAGATATTCAGGCGGAATAGGTAACTTGCCTAACTCTAAGGTAAATAAATTGCCGTTTTTGGCGATCGCTTGAGTTGGAACTGCTCCTTCATATTTAGTTTTATATTTGGTAGTACTACCACCAAAAAAGTTTTTCTCTTCGGACTTTTCGCCCACGCTGTATCTAATCGTAAAGTCGGTGCTAATCAAATTAGACTGTTCGGCTTCGTCAAAGACATCTAGCTCTAAACCTGCTCCTTGTCCAAATAGACCATCTATGGTTAGATCGTCAACATCTTTAGTGCGAACGGCATTAAAAATATGCAGTTCGGTTACCTTATTCTGTTTTTCTGTTTTGGTTTCTAACCATAAGTCTTTAGGCAAAAAGATATCAGCGTCATTTTCTCCCTTAATAGCTAGAGTCATGTTCTGATCGTCAAAATTTTCGGCTGGCTGGGGTGCATCCCAAACTATCAGTACTGTATGTTCGTGACGAGCTACTAGTTCTTTGTATTTGTTAGCAATAACTGAACCAGGGGCAAGTAAAGAAGCAGCATTGTTTTTGTTCTGCCAAATATTTTTTGATAAAGTATAGCCCCTTCCTTTTAACTCGCTAATCGGCGCGGTAACTTCTGGTAAATCTGGATCGAGAGACTTATCCAAATTAATTAAAGTCAGATTGCCAATTTTACCGTCTCTACCTTTGACACCAGTGCGTCCTTTTCTGCCTGATTCACCGTCGGTACATTGAAATTCTTCGGTAGTGCAGCTATAGTCAGAGCTTCCAGGATCGCCAAAGCAGGTTTCTTCATTCCAATAAGGGCGATCGCATTGACAGCCTTCTCCCCCTACTCCCGCTTTTCCTGATGCGCCTCCTTCTCCCCCCGCAGCAATTACATAGACCTGCTTTAAGTTTTCTTTGTTAGTGGTGTAGACAGTCAAAGAGCCACCATTGCCGCCGATTCCGCCGTCGCCTCCATCGCCTCCGTCACCGCCATTTGCCCCCCGTAGGTTTTTGCCTATTTTGTCGCCTTGTTGCTCGCACAAAGCATCATATCCTTGGATTCCTTGTTGTCCTGCAGCACCGCCACCACCTGTTAAATCTAAAGTCATGAATGTGCCGTCGGCAAACACAGTTAAATTATCGCCATTGCGACCATTATTACCCTTTACTCCCTCTTCTCCATTATCTCCACTTTCGCCCAAATCCTGGATATCTGCTGCCAGTACAGCCGAACAGAGTAGGGATTGAGAAGTGGAAGTGGTGGGAATAAATTGTGGTAAGACGAAGATTGCCAAAAACAATGGCATCTTGCTTAAAAAACGTACTTGCATAGCTAATAAAAACTATTTTGATCGCATTTTGTTATATTTGTCTTTCGTGTATCGCACACTTTTTTTGATTTGTCATTATTTTTGGGAAATTTATTGACTTAACTTAACTGTGACCAACATTTGATTACTAAAAGCGATCGCTCTAATTGGCAACCAACAAAAAAATATTTGATTCTAGTGATATGCAAGATTTATTTGTTCGCTCAATAAAAGTCTTATAAACGATACGAAAGTTACGATTAGCGGCAAAAATAAGCCAAGCGACCTATTTTACCGCCATGGGTTCAATTCCTGCCAGACTTAGTATTTCAGGAATTAAGTCTTCTCGCTTCACTGCCATCATGTGAACTCCTTGGCAGATAGTTTTGGCTATCTTGACCTGTTCGGCTGCAATTTTGACACCTTCTTCAAGGGGATTATCGGCATTACCTAAGCGATCAATAGTAGATTCGGGTATATCTACTCCTGGCACATATTTATTGATAAATTGGGCATTTTTAGCAGATTT
Organism: Waterburya sp.; assembly: GCA_965218645.1. Classification (GTDB taxonomy): domain Bacteria; phylum Cyanobacteriota; class Cyanobacteriia; order Cyanobacteriales; family Xenococcaceae; genus Waterburya. The sequence goes on from OZ244627.1 coordinate 1,662,886, forward strand.
TAAGAGAAATATGCCAGCCAAGATGGGCTTATTGCTCACACAGGCAATCTGGCTCATAAATTTATCTAACTTGTCAAAGTCCGTAATCATTTGACTTTGAAAAAATTCTGCCCCAGCCTCTAATTTCTTTTCAAATCTTTTTTGTAAACCAGATACGCTTTTTAACTGCGGATCGACAGCAGCCCCAGGAAACAGATCCAAAGGTTCATCTGGCATTGTTTTGTCGTTAAAGTCAAATCCACTGTTTAGCTTACTAATTAATTTCAGTAGCCTGACCGATTCTAATTCAAAAACTCCCCTAGATTTTGTGTGATCGCCAGCCTTGATCGGATCTCCAGTAAGTGCCAAGACATTGCGGACACCCAGAGCATAGGCGCCCATTAGATCTGCCTGCAAGCCAATACAGTTGCGATCGCGACAGGCTACCTGACATACTGGTTCAATACCATTCTGTTGCAGAATAACCGAAGCAGCCACAGAAGACATTCTTAGTACGGCACGACTACCATCAGTAACATTGACTGCATGAACTCTACCTTTTAGTTTTTCTGCCACCTCTAACATTCTGGCAGGGTTTCCCCCTTTTGGAGGAGCAACTTCGGCGGTGACTAAAAAATTTTTATTGAGTACGGCTTGCTGGAGATTACTCGTCATTAGAATTGGTGACTTTTGATTTTGGTATTCTAAACGGTTTAATTATTTACGTCTACATAGGAGGTAAAAAACCCATAGCATTTTTGACTCTAGTTAGAGTTTGGTTAGCTACGTTACTGGCTTTGGCTGCACCGTCTCGCAAAACAGAATTGAGGTAATCTTGATTATCCATCAATTCATTATATTTGTCTTGAATTGGTTTAAGAGCTTCAACGGCAGTTTCTGTTAGCAAGGGTTTAAATTGACCCCATCCCATATCCTGACATTCTGCTGCCACCTCTTGTTTAGTTTTATTGCCCAAAAGTTGATATAGAGTGAGCAGATTGTGACACTCAGGACGCTCTGGATTATCAAATACCAATCCCTTTACGGTATCTGTTTTGCACTTTTTGATTTTTCTGGCGATCGCATCAGGTGGATCGAGCAAATCAATACGGCTTAATTCTGAAGGATCGGACTTGGACATTTTTTTTGTCCCATCCGTAAGACTCATTACCCTTGCGCCTTCTTGACGAATCATAGGTTCGGGTACTTTTAAAACGGGCTGCTTCTTCTTACCGAATTGATCGTTAACCCTACCTGCAATGTCTCTGGTTAACTCCAAGTGCTGCTTTTGATCTTCGCCTACAGGCACTTTGTCCGCATCGTAAAGTAAGATATCTGCTGCCATAAGCACAGGATAGTCTAATAAACCTACGCCTACATTTTCTCCCTGTTTCACAGCTTTTTCCTTAAACTGAATCATTCTTTCTAACCAGTTAAGCGGAGTAACACAGTTAAGCAGCCAGGCAAGTTCACTGTGAGCAGATACATGAGACTGCACAAAAATGGTTGAGCAGTTTAAATCGATACCGCAAGCTAGATATACTGCTGCTAAATTAAAGGTGTTTTCTGCTAGAATTTTGGCATCATGGGGTACGGTAATAGCGTGAAGATCGGCAAAAAAGAAGAAGTTATCATAGTCCTGCTGTATTTCGACCCAGTTGCGGATTGCACCCAAATAATTGCCTAGATGTAGGTTACCAGTAGTTTGAATTCCAGATAAGACTCGCTGTTTACTCATGTTCAGTAGAAAATTGCCATAAAATATGCCCTCTTTTATGCTTATAAGAGCGGGATTTACTTATGGAGATTAGTATTACACGATTTTAGATGACTGACTTATGAAAGGATAAGAAATAAAGCATCAAGGAAATAACAATTATTTATTACTTGCCCAAACCATTTTTTAAATTAATTACGAATTTTTCAATTTAGTTTATTTATGAAGCAGAGATCGCCTAATTTAGACAAAGCTACATCAATATTTTCTTTAACAAGTTTATCTGTTACCAAGCTATTGATTTTATTTATTTTATCTGTTGGGGCAATAGTTGTTTTATTTCCCTTGATAGTTGTTTTAAAAAGCTCTTTTACCTCACCTAAAGATAGCTTTACTTTTGCTAATTATCAAGCAGCTTGGCATCGGGGTAATTTTTTATTAGCTTTTGCTAATTCTACTCTAGTAGCTTTGGGGGTAACTGCTTTGCAAATAGTTACTTCTGCTTTGGCAGGATATGCTTTAGCTAGGTTAAAGTTTAAAGGACAACAGGCAGTATTATTAATAATTTTAGCTACTTTAGTTATTCCTTTTCAGCTATTAGTAATACCTGTATTTGTAATTTTAAAATGGGCGCATTTAATCAACAGCTATTGGTCATTGATCTTACCAACCGCAGCCAATGGATTTGGTATTTTTTTAATGCGTCAATATTTTGCCAGCATTCCTGTTGAATTAGAAGAAGCTGCTGCATTAGATGGAGCTAACCGTTTACAAATTTTAATGCGTATTATGCTGCCACTATCTCGTCCTGCTTTAGTAACTTTGTTTCTCTTTACTTTTATTGGGGAATGGAATGATTTATTTAAACCTTTGGTGTTTACTACTCGTCCAGAATTAAAAACAGTTCAGTTAGCTTTATCGGAGTTTCAAGAACAGTTTACTAGTGATTGGTCACTTTTAATGGCGGCAGTAGTTATTGCAACCATTCCCGTATTAATACTATTTTTGATTGGTCAAAAACAATTGATTCAGGGCATTGGTTCAACGGGAATTAAAAATTAGCAGCAACAATGTTTTTTCTTAAAATGAATAAAAAGCTGCTTATTTGTAGAATTTATATTTTTCTATGCAATATATTTTATTTAATAAACCCTACGGAGTTTTGTGCCAGTTTACGGATAATAGCAGCGAGCAAAAACGACCCCTTCTCAAAGACTACATTCCAATCTCTAATGTTTATCCTGTAGGTAGATTAGATTTAGATAGCGAAGGATTATTATTATTGACTGACAATGGACAACTGCAAAATCGTCTTGCTAATCCTAAATTTGCCCATCCCCGCACTTACTATGTTCAGGTAGAACGTATTCCCGATGAATCGGCTTTGAATAAACTACGGCACGGAATCAAGATTAAAAACTATCTTACCCATAAAGCAAAAGTACGTATACTATCAGAAGAACCTGATTTTCCTCCTCGCATTCCGCCAATTCGCGATCGCCAAAACATACCTACCTGCTGGTTAAAAATCACCCTTACAGAAGGACGTAATCGTCAAGTGCGACGCATGACGGCAGCGGTAGGCTTTCCAACTCTTAGATTAGTTAGAGTTTCTCTGGGTAACAATTCTCAACAAGTCAATTTAACAGGCTTACAGTCTGGACAATGGCGTAATTTAACCTCACAAGAAATCAATATGTTACTTACCTTTAGATAAATACATATTTTTTCATAAAAATTAATCAACTAAAATTATTCAAGCAATATAAATAAATTAAGCAGAAAAAGAAAGTATTTGGGAATTATAAAAGTATATTTAAACTTCTTCTAATTTAAAATCAGTAGTTCTCAAGACAAGTGTTCAAAAAAATAGCGCGTGTCATCTAATTAAAAGTAGAAAATATAGGGAATAATTATGGAACCAGTAGGATTTTGGGAATGGTTTGGGCTGTTGTTGCTTCTTTCAATTCCTATAGTTAATATAATTGTTTTGATCGTCAGTGCTTGTGGAGTAGGTAAGCCTGGTTTTACTAGTTTTTGCCGTGCATTTTTACTTTGGATGCTTATAGGGGTTGGAATAGTCTTTTTATATGGATGGCTATCGGGCGGAGATTTTCCTGGGATAATTCATCCAAATAACAATTCTTGAAAGATATAGCATTTCTCAGTTTACTGAAGTACATCTAACTTCTGCCTAGCTGCGACGAACAAGCCTTGCTGCCTTCTGCCTTAAAACGATTTACTTTGTACCTGACTAATTTGAGAACCGCTATATAAAGCTTTTGACTCTTCACCTACATAAGTGATAGGAGTTGACAGGCGCGATCGCACCTGCTCAACAAAAATAAGCTAGACAGCTTACAGTTATTAGATTGCTGGTAAATTATTAAACCCTTACCTGATCCAAAATACTGTGAGCTAGTTCCTTTAAGTATTTCTCTCTGGCTACCATAGCAGAACTAGGTTCAAGACCTAATACCTTAAGCATATCTCGCCAGCGATATGCCCAATCATGCTTAAGTAAAGAATTGGCAACGTTGTTACGACTAATTCGTTCTAGTCTTTCGGGTTGAGCATCTAGTTCAGCAATTGTCTCAACTACGTCTGTGCCTGAAAAATCTACTTTGATAATGGCATCTTCCCAATCAAAATAATAAGGGAAAGCATCTCCTGCTGGGGGCATACCTACCATTACCGTTCCCGCTGCTGCACCTTCAAAAAAGCGGTAGCCGATTTCCTGAGTTCCTCCAGTTTCTGCTGCCTCATTAAACTTAGCGTAGTTGGTAATGTTGTAACGGCTTCTTTGAAATAGATTGGCTAACAAAAGGCGGTGTTCTCTAGGATTGCCAATTTCTAGCTTGCCTCTAACGGTATCGTAATAGTAAAAGAAATTATCTTTTTCTGCTTTTTCTATCAAAGCGTCGTGGATAATAGGCGATCGCCTGCCTACATAAGATACGTCAATTGAACGCTGGGGAGGATTAGGATAGGGAGAAAATCTTAGGGTATCAACTGCTGGCGGAATATAAGTTACAGGAGGTTCAATTAATTTGCTCAAACCTTCAAGACACCGAGTTACTCCTAAAAACACATGATCGAAACTTGACCAAGGCTCTTTAAATAGTCGCCAGTTTTGTAAATCAGGTTCCCACATTTCAGCAATAAAACAGGCTTTATGAAGGCATTTATCCTGCCACCCTTTGATAGATTCTAATAGGTGCATTTGCCAAGGATTATCTAGTATGGCAAATAGTAAATCGTATTCACGATCTAGAGTTAAATCCTTGGGAAAACGAGCTACTTTGGCAGCAAAACTATTAGAAAGACCAGCATATTTTGCTGTACGGTAGATTTTTCTGGCAAAATTAACCTCTTTTTTAGGTTCATACAGTTGAGCAGACTCTAAATCTCTTAGTAAATCTTCAAACTCATAGATACAGCAATTTGCTGCTTGAAATCGGTATCCACGAACAGAAACAATTAGAATACGAGGCGATTCTAATTTATCTGTATCCAAAGGAGAACTAATAAACATAGGTAAATCTCAACAGTAAATAATTAAAATTAAGGAATATAGACCTAGTTACATTGCACATTGTTAATTAATGCACTAGGAAACTTTAAGCTATCTAATCCAAAGCTTGGTCATAGTTAAACAAGGCAATTTTAAGCTTTATTGCTAGTCAAAAATAAATAATTAACAATAACCAAATCTATTTTAACCGAACTTTTTTGAGTGGCATCCTCACAATCTATTAATACAGAATTACTATTTTAACTGTGTCAAACTGGCATTTTGATAATAGTGAGCCAGAATCCGACGATAATCAACTCCTTGTTTGGCTAAAAAATAAGCACCCCATTGACTTAAGCCTAATCCATGACCAAAACCGCGACCTCTGACTAGAAGATTATTCCCTTCGGTAGAGACTCTAAACAAAGTGCTGCGAAGATCTAAAGCTGCACGTAAATCCTTGCCACTTACGTCTTGAGTACCGCGATCGCCTGTAACTTTCATGGTAATTATCCGACCATGGGGAGTCATTTTTTCGGGCTGTAAACCTTTAATGTTGCCCACACTAGCAACTAAAGTCTGAATTTTGCTTACAGGAACTGTTTCTTGCCATTGAAATACAGGAGATTGCTGATCGTAATCTACTACTCCTCTCAGATAGGGCAAAGGAGAACTCCAAACATCCTCCACGTTTTCTGTGTATCCGCCAGAAGAAGAATGAAAAGCAGCTAAAATAACCTTATTCTGGTAAGTCATAATCTGACCATGAGTATCGTCAACTGCCTCATGAGTAGTAGTATATTCGGTATCTAAACCCTTATATACTTGAGTGCCAACGGTTGTGTCTAGATCGTAGATACTATTAGCCCCTGTATTGCGTTTATATAAAGCATAGGAACGAGCAGCAACCGCCTGGGCTTTTAAAGCTTCAATAGGCCAACTAGAAACCGCTTCTGCCCCTACGACACTGTATAGATACTGTTCTAAATCAACGTAATTGACTGCTGTTAAGCTATCTCCCTGACGAATTATATGAGTTCGTCCACGATACCAGCGATCGCCAATCCAAACATAACCATTGTCTTGAGGTTCAATAATTAATTCCTCTCCATCGACACGGTTATTAATCGTAATCCCGTTATCCTTTGGTTGAGCAGCCAAAGAAGACATTGGATTTAGCTGACCAATCTGTTTGCCTGCGCCATCTTTAACAATAGCCGTTGTAGAACTGCCGACTTTTAGGCTATCAACTTCTTTTTGAACTGCGACTCTTAACTCTACTGCCTGAGCAGGTAAAACGAATAAGAACCAAACAAGCCCAGAAAATAGCCAGGATTGTTGACGATGGAAAAATACAGATTTAACAATAAGATTTATGGATTTTAAATTTTGCAATATCATTCTCTCGATAGTTACTTTTTGATAAAAAGATTGCTTTCAATATATTGCTGTATTTTATAGACTATGACTATAAAGATTTCGACAAGAATGTCTGTAGAGTGGTTTTCTACGTAGCCAATTTCCCACCTATTGTTCAGATCTAAATAAATTTTCCAATTTCTCTTGACTCTACAGCCAACTAGAGAGTTTAAGCTAACTTTATAACCAAATAAATAAAGTAAAGCTATGAATGACGCTAATTTTTGGCAGCTTTACAGCGAAGCCGTACTTACTTCCTTGAGCTTCTTTTGGAAGGCGTTATGGGCATTTGTTGTTGGCTATATTATCAGTAGTGCGATCCAGGTATTTGTTACTCGCGAACGAATGCAGAAAACTATGGGAAAAGCGGGCAAAAAAAGTATTGCGATCGGTACTTTCTTTGGTTTTCTTTCTAGTTCCTGTAGCTTTGCAGCTTTATCTACCACCAAATCTTTATTCAAAAAAGGTGCGGGATTTGTTCCTTCTTTGGCTTTTTTATTAGCTTCAACCAATCTCGTAATCGAACTTGGCTTTATTATTGCTATCTTTCTTGGCTGGCAATTTGTCGTCGGTGAATACCTTGGTGGAATTTTCTTAATCCTTTTTACCTGGCTAATTGTTAACTATACTCGTCCTAAAGAGTTAATCAGAAAAGCCAGAAGACGCTTAAACGACCAAGAAGGGGAAGACAAACAAGATAAAAATGCCCCTGACTGGAAAGATAAAATTACCAGCAAACAAGGATGGCAACAGGTAGCCAAAAAATACTTTATGGAATGGGGCATGGTCTGGAAAGATGTAACCTTTGGCTTTACTATAGCGGGAATTATTGCGGCATTTGTACCCCGTTCTTTTTTCCAAACTCTATTTATAGGTGCGGGTACGCAAAATCCTAGCTTTTTCGCCGTTTTAGAAAATGCAGTCGTCGGACCAATAGCAGCCTTTTTTACCTTTATCGGTTCGATGGGTAATATTCCCCTTGCAGCTATCCTATTTAATAATGGCGTTAGCTTTGCGGGGGTAATGGCTTTTATTTTTAGCGATTTAGTCGTGTTCCCCGTGATTCGCGTCAATGCTAAATATTATGGTTGGAAAGTTGCTTTGTATATTGTCGGCGTATTTTTTGCAGCCTTGGTAGCAACGGCAATTTTGATGCACTATGGCTTTTCTTTGTTTGGCGTTTTACCTAAAAGTGCAGCAGCTAGTAATTCTCAGTCAACCGAACGTTTTGCGATCGACTATACCTTCTGGCTCAATTTGGCGTTTTTGGCAGCTACAGGAGTCCTAGCCTGGTTGCGCTTTGGTAGTGGTAGTAAAAAACAGCACGAGCAAAATCAGCATCAAGAACATCAAGGACAAGATAACCACGACCATAAAGAACACGAAGGTCATAGTGGACACGATCATAGTGGAGGCAAACAAGGATTTACGGAAACGCTGCTGTATTGGCTAGCTATCTTATCTTATATTTGGCTGGCTGGAGGGATTATTGCTACTTTTTTTGTTAGCAGTAGCGGACAGTAAAAATAGTAATCTTATATGTCAATCAGAAGAATGAAAGAAACTACAGTTCGAGAACAATATAACGAAAGTGCCAATACATACGATCGCCGTTGGAGTGATTATTTAATTAAAACCCTCTCATTGCTAAGATCTTGGGCGCAGATTTCCCCCTCTGAAAGTGTGCTTGATGTTGCTTGCGGTACAGGGGAATTAGAAAGACTCTTGTTACAAGATAATCCTCAGCAAAGAATAACGGGGATAGATATTTCTGAACAGATGCTAAAAATAGCAAAGCAGAAATTATTGGCATATCCTCAAGTATTTTGGAAAAAGGCTAGTGTTTCAGAGTTACCTTTTGGCGATCGCAGCTACGACGTAGTTGTCTGTGCTAGTTCCTTTCATTATTTTGACGATCCTATTGCTTCTCTTACAGAAATAAAGCGTGTACTTAAATCTGATGGCAGAGTAGTAATTCTCGATTGGTGTAAAGATTATTGGAGTACTCAAATATTAGATTTAGGATTGAAAGTTTTCGATTCAGCCTATCAACAGTGCTACACCCAGAAAGAATTTCATGATTTATTAATTACGTCAGGTTTTGAAGTTAGCCGTAAGACTAAATTTCGTTTTGGAATAATTTGGGGCTTTATGATAGCCGAAGCTATATTACCAGCAAAAAACGATCGCAAGTGATTTATTGCGTTGCTAATTTCCAACCTATTGTCAGATTCTGCTTGACTCTATAGCCGACTAGAGAGTTTAAACTAATCTTAGAAGCAAATAAATAAGGTAATTAAACAATATGACTATCCAACTCAAAGTTCCGAATATGGCTTGTGGTGCTTGTGCTAAAACTATTACCCAAGCAGTTATTGACATAGATCCCAAAGCCAGTGTCAGAGCCGATCCTCAAACCAAACAGGTAATAGTAGAAAGCAACGCGGATGAATTATCTGTACGTGAAGCGATCGCAGCAGCAGGCTATCCCCCTGCTTAGATCGACTGGCGTTGTGCCATTAATTAGATGGTAAAGCGTGACGGGGCGACTAAGGGACTAGGGGACTGGGGGAATTGCCCTTTGAGTTTTTCAATCACTGAACAAATATATCGCCCCACTAACTTTTTTAAGTAGCAATTATGAACACCGCAACAAATACAGAAAAGATAAATCTCAAACTCAGGGGGATGAGTTGTGCCTCCTGCGCTAGCAGTATTGAAGAGGCAATTAGCTCAGTACCTGGGGTAGAGTCATGTAACGTCAATTTCGGGGCAGAACAAGCTGCGATCGCATATAATCCTCGAAGAACAAGTATTGAGGATATCCAAGAGGCAGTAGAAGAGGCAGGATACTCGGCTTATTCTCTTCAAAAACAAGAAATGGTTACGGGAGAGGATGACCGAGAAAAAGCAGCCCGCAAAGCCGAATCTCGCGATTTGATTCGTAAAATGATTGTTGGTGGTATCATCAGCATCATTCTAATTATTGGTTCTTTACCAATGATGCTGGGGTTGAATTTACCTTTTATTCCTGCATGGTTGCACAACCCTTGGTTACAATTGATCTTGACTGCGCCAGTACAGTTTTGGTGTGGTTACAGGTTTTATGTCGGCGCGTGGAAAGCTTTTAAACGTCATGCTGCGACGATGGATACGTTAATAGCTTTAGGAACGAGTGCAGCTTATTTCTATTCGTTATTCGCTACCATATTTCCTAATTTCTTTCTCAGTCAGGGCTTGATGCCTGAAGTCTACTACGAAACCGCAGCCGTAGTTATTACCTTAATCTTACTCGGACAATGGTTTGAGAATAGAGCCAAGGGGCAAACCTCAGATGCCATTCGTAAAATGATGGGTTTACAGGCTAAAGATGCCAGAGTAATTCGTGACGGACAAGAAATAGATGTTCCTGTTAATGAAGTGCAGATTGACGACACCATCTTAGTACGCCCCGGTGAAAAAATTCCCGTCGATGGAGAAATTATTAGTGGAAATTCTACTATCGACGAAGCAATGGTAACGGGGGAAAGTATCCCTGTAAAAAAACAGCCAGGGGATGAAGTAATCGGTGCAACCATTAATAAGACAGGTAGTTTTAAATTCAAAGCTACTAGAGTTGGCACAAATACGGTTTTAGCGCAGATTGTTCAGTTAGTACAAGATGCCCAAGGTTCAAAAGCCCCCATACAAAGACTAGCAGACCAAGTTACAGGCTGGTTTGTCCCTGTAGTCATTGCGATCGCCCTTGCTACTTTTGTCCTCTGGTTTACCATCATGGGTAATGTCTCCCTAGCTTTAATTACTACTGTCGGCGTATTAATTATTGCCTGTCCCTGTGCTTTGGGTTTGGCTACGCCCACTTCAGTCATGGTAGGTACGGGGAAAGGTGCAGAAAACGGTATTCTGATTAAAGGTGCAGAGAGTTTAGAACTGGCGCATAAACTGCAAACTATTGTCCTTGATAAGACTGGCACGATTACAGAGGGGAAACCTACCGTTACTGATTATCAGACTGTCAAAGGTAGTGGTAACAATGCAGAGTTACACTTATTGCGTTTAGTTGCAGCAGTCGAACGTAATTCCGAACATCCTTTAGCTGAAGCGGTGGTTAAATATGCCCAGTCACAGCAGATAGATCTACCAGAAAGTGATGAGTTTGAAGCAGTAGCAGGTAGTGGGGTACAGGGAACAGTATCAGATCGTCAAGTTCAGATCGGTACTCAACGCTGGATATCTGAGTTAGGGATTAAAACCGATATCTTGCAGAAACAAAAGGATATCTGGGAAGGAGAAGCAAAAACCGTAGTGCTAATTGCCATAGATGGCGAACTAGAAGGAATTATGGGTATTGCCGATGCGGTTAAACCATCTTCCACCACAGCAGTTAGAGCATTACGCAATCTAGATTTAGAAGTAGTAATGTTAACAGGAGATAACCAAAAAACCGCCGAAGCGATCGCCCGTCAGGTGGGTATAGTTAGAGTAGAAGCGGAGGTACGTCCCGACCAAAAAGCAGCTAAGGTAAGGGAACTACAGCAAGAAGGTAAAACCGTAGCGATGGTAGGCGACGGTATTAATGATGCGCCTGCACTGGCTCAAGCAGATGTAGGTATTGCGATTGGTACGGGAACGGATGTGGCGATCGCAGCTAGTGATATTACCCTCATTTCGGGAGAGTTACAGGGCATTGTGACTGCCATTGAATTAAGTAAAGCGACGATTAATAATATCCGTCAAAATCTTTTCTTTGCCTTTGTTTATAACGTTATCGGTATTCCCATTGCAGCAGGAATTTTATTTCCTTTCTTGGGCTGGTTGCTCAATCCAATTATTGCAGGGGGTGCAATGGCATTTAGTTCGGTTTCGGTGGTGACAAATGCTTTACGCTTGCGTAATTTTAGTCCATCCAAATTCCGCTCTTAACCAAAAAAAAAGAAGTTATCATGTTCAATAAAAACAAATTTGTTAGCAGTTTAGCAGGATTAGGCTTTTTCCTAGCTTTAACTACAAACAGTGTATTGGCACAAAAGAAAACTGAAGTAGAAATGCCTGCTTCGGCTGGGGAACAAACGAGCCAGTTTCAAAAGATAGAACAGCCTTTAAGCTTAAAGCTTGCCGTTGCTGTAGGTGGTTTGGGTTTAATTGGTGCAGAACTTTGGTGGTTTATGTTTAGCAAAACTAAATCCCAAAAGGCACGGGTAGAACAGGGAATTCAATCGGTTGATATAGTAGTCGATGGTGGCTATACGCCCGATAGAATTGAAGTGACTGCTGGTGAACCAGTTAGATTGAATTTTTACCGCCAAGATCCTAGTAGTTGTTTAGAACAAGTCTTACTACCCGACTTTAATAAGGCATTGGATTTGACCTTGAATCAAACTACTTCTGTGGAAATAGTACCAGAAAAACCAGGAGAATATACCTTTACCTGCGGGATGAATATGTATCGAGGCGTAATCAAAGCCGAAGAGCCATGAAAGCTGATTTATTTTCTAAAATAATTAAAGCTGGTTAATTAAGAAAATTTTTATGCACAAAGATAGATTAGAACAGTGGCAACATTCTCACGATTTTTTGGTCAATCGCGATCGCGCTGAAAAAAATACCACCACTGTAATGTGGCTTACCGCCATAACTATGGTGGTGGAAATTGTAGCGGGGAGTTTCTTCGGTTCGATGTCTTTGCTAGCCGACGGTTGGCATATGGCAACTCATGTAGCAGCTTTTGGCATTGCCGTTTTTGCGTATCGTTATTCTCGCCGTAATGTCAATAACTCCAAATATACCTTTGGTACGGGAAAAGTCACAGTCCTCGGCGGTTATACAAGTGCTGTGGCATTAGCAGTAACGGCTTTAACTATTGCTGTTGAGTCTGTAACTCGTTTTTTCCAACCTGAAGCCATTCAATTTAACGAAGCGATCGCCGTCGCCGTTTTAGGTTTAGTCGTCAATCTAGCAAGTGCTTGGTTATTACAAGACCATCACCACGATCACCACGATCATTCTCATCACCATCATGATAGCAACCTTCGGGCTGCTTATATTCACGTTATTACCGATGCCCTAACTTCGATTTTGGCAATTATCGCTTTATTTGCTGGCAAGTATCTTGGTTGGATTTGGTTAGATGCAGTCATGGGATTAGTCGGTGCGGGAGTTATATCTAAATGGTCTTATAATTTAGTTCAAGATACAGGTGCTATTTTGCTCGATGGGGCAATTGATAAACAAACTAAGTTAGATATCATGACTGCTATTGAAGCCGATGCCGATAATCGGATCGCTGACCTACACGTCTGGTGTGTCGGTGAAAATCGTTTGGCTGCAACCATTTCCCTGGTCACACATTTTCCGCGATCGCCCGAACACTACAAAAGCTTGCTCAGTGGAATATCTTCTCTTACTCATGTACTGGTGGAAGTTAACCAATGTCAAGGCGAACCTTGTATTAAGTGATTGATATACGATTGGACGAATTAATAAAGTTAGACTTTTTTGAGCGAGATTTTAACCACCGCTTTTAGTGCATTTTTACATTAAATCACTTAAAGAGTAGAGATTATTTTGCTATTAGAATAGCAATTTTCAGCTCTTTAATTTGAATTAGAAACTTTACCCTGTTTTAAAATCTATTAAACAACATTAATTGTTTAACAAAAAAATATTAAATCAGCATGAAATTTGAGTGTGTCAATAATAATGAATTAAAACTGTTTCCTTGGTTAGATGAAATCATGTTTGCTTATTTGTAATCTATAACTTGAAGACAAATAAACTCGTTTTGATTTATTATTAGGAAAGCAAAATTATAACAGCTACCCAAACTCAATCATCCAATTTAGATTCTTGCATTCAGGCTTGCCTTGATTGTCTAAAAGATTGCGAGAACTGCGCTAGCGCCTGTCTCAACAGCGATATGGTACAGATGATGTCCAAATGTATTGAACTGTGCCGTGACTGTTCTGATACTTGTGATCTGTGCGCTCGTTTGATGATGCGCTCCTCTAGTATTCACGCTCAGATGTGTAGCGTTTGTGCAGAAGCGTGCGATCGCTGTGCTGAAGAGTGTGGCAGTCATGGTAGCGACACTGTAAACGCTGTGCCGAATCCTGTCGGCGTTGTGCAGAATCTTGTCGTCAACACCTCGATTAGAGATGCTCTCTGACCGAGAGCCTTTCTCTTTGAAAAACAGCGTCACTCTTCATATTTTAATTATGTTAAGGCAAAAAATTGAAAGGTAAAATTTGGCTATCTTCTAAAAGCCAAACATTAAATCGAGAGAGTCGAAAAATGTTATTTCAAGATCGAACCGAAGCTGGTAAAAAACTGGCGCAGAAATTAACAGCTTATGCCAATCTCCCTGATGTTCTGGTGCTAGGATTACCTCGTGGTGGTGTTCCTGTAGCTTTTGAAGTGGCAATGACTCTTGATGCGCCTCTAGATGTGTTTCTAGTACGCAAATTAGGTGTCCCTGGACGAGCAGAATTTGCTATGGGAGCGATCGCATCTTGTGGCGTTCGTATTCTCAATCAGAAAATAATCGAAAAGCGAAATATATCCGAAGAGGCGATCGCCCGTGCTGCTGCCCAAGAACAGCGAGAGTTATCACGTCGCGAATATGCTTATCGGGGCGATCGCCCTTTCCTAGATTTGAGCGATCGCACCGTGATTTTAGTCGATGACGGCATTGCCACTGGTGCTACTATGCTGGCTGCTGCTGTAGCAGTTAGGCAAAAACATCCTAAACACATTATTGCTGCCGTACCAGTATCCGCTCCCAAAATCTGCCACGAGTTTCAACTTGAAGTAGACGAGATTATTTGTGGGTCAACTCCCAGCCCTTTTAATTCTGTCGGACTTTGGTATGAAAATTTTTTACAAACGACTGATGCAGAGGTGCAAAACTTACTCCAACGGGCTGCCGAACGAAAAAATATTGCTTCGCTGTAGGTAATAATTAGAGATTTTTCAGTAGGGGTATCTTAACAAAGTCTTGAAAATTTAAAGATCGGGTAGATATTTAGCATATTTTCGATAACCATTTATTCCAGGTATATCTTCTTTAAATTCTTGGGGTATTTGATATTGGTCTGATGTATATTCTTGGCGTACCATAGCAATATTTTTGTAAGTTTTCTCCCACTTTTTCAGCAGTTCAACTAATTGCTCAAACTGAATATAAGATTTTCCATGTCGATTCATTAGACCAAGTATTTGTAGAACTCGTGCATAAGCCGTAGCAGTACTTTCTGCTTCAGAAATACCAAGAATAGGAGCAAGTTTTTCAAAAGATTCGTAATGTTCTAAAACTGAAGAAATTAGATCTTTAGGTGATAAAAGTTCTTTTGCTTGAAGACTTTCTATTACATCAGATACTTTTTTTAATATCGAAAAATCTTGTAGGTTATATTGTTTAAACAGTGCTAAAAGTTTTAAACCCAAATTATACTGACTTAGAACATTGATTTCTTTAACATAAGCATCAATTGCCTCTCTCCCTTCTTCGGTATTGATTAAAGGCAAAACTTCTGCCTGTTTCTTTTTAACTTGTTTCGCAAAAGCTTCTTTATCAATGTCTTCTACTAAATTTTTAGCAATGTAATTATAAAATTATTGTTGTTTACGGCTACGATAACGTAATTCTGTTGATTCTAGTTTTAAGAAACTTTTTTGGGCAATAATCGCTGCTTTGAGCAGTTCAACACTGTTATTAAGCTCTGGATAACCTTCAGTTTTTTTGGCAACATTAATATTAAACATAATTAATTGTTTAAACTCTTCATTACCAAATTTTTAATCATTGATTTTATTGGCATTATTGCCAATAACAGTAATTTCTTTGAAAGCGCGATTGTGCAATATAACTGAACCTTCAGGAACTTTAGGCTTACTAAATTTTTCTTTGACATTACTTTTAAATACTTCTCTCAATCCTTTAACCAAAGGAATGCTTACAAGTATGACTAAAAGAGTTGCTGGCAAACCAATCGTCAGCACTTTAAATGCTGAAGGCTGTGATAATTCTAAAGATGGATCGCTAGATAAATTTTCAGAATTGTCTTTTTCCTTTAACTTCTGAAGTTTATTAAGATTTTCCAGTTTTTCTTGTCTATTTTGTAAGGCATCAATCATCTCATCATCCGTTTGAGGAGAACTTTCATCAGTTGAAGTTGCTGGTTTTTGTGCCAACTTTACTGTATTTTTTACACTGTTTACCGAAGATAAAAGCTTGAGCTTGTTATCAGAAGTCGAGGCATCAATATTAGAAATTTTGATAGTGCTTAAACCTAAGATTGAAACAGCAGCTAAGCTGATATTTTGTAATTTTCCCATGATAATTTGTCCAAAAACTACAGTCTCAAGTTATTGTTCCCATTTACCATTAGGTATTTACTGTTTATTCTTCAGTTGCTAATATTGTGTTGATTAAATTAGCGTTGCTTAAGTCGGTATGAGTTAGGTTGGCACTGAGTAAATTAGCACCAATTAATTTAGCATTGGTTAAGTTAGCATTAGCTAAATTGGCGTTGCTTAAATTGGCTGCAATCAATTTGGCATTAGTCAGATTTGTCCCTGCTAAGTTGGCATAACTTAAGTCTGCTTCAATTAGGTTGACGTTAACTAAATTAAGGTTAGATAAATCTGCGTTACGTAAATTGGCGTTGCGAAAATTAGTTCTACCCAAAGCGTATCCTTGGATTAAATTAGCGCGATCGCTTATTCTTAATTCTCTTTGAGGTAAACTTTTTACCGTGAAGGTTATTTTGTTTTTACGCTTAATTAATTGCCATAACTCTTGATAAAGAGCATAATCGCTGATACCGCTAATATTTACCCAGGCTCTAGTACGAGTCAAGGCGACGAATAACTGGTTACGTAAAAATATATTACCTTCATCTTGAGCAATCCGATCTAAGCCAATCAAATAAACAAAATCCGCTTCTTGTCCTTTTGCACGATGAATAGTTGAAATAGTAACTGCCCCTGAATGCCAAAACTGATTTGCATTACGTTGTTCGGCGGGAGTATCTAAACGGTTGACTGTGCTTTGGGTGGGTAGATAGATATTTATTCCCTGGTTAATTAAAAAGATTGCAGTTTGTTTTACCAAGGAAGAAACATCATAAGAATTACCCAAAACTATAATTAGAATTTCTCGATCTGGCTGTAAATTATCTTGAGTTATATTGTGTTTAATTTTACAAGCTAAGGTAGTTAATTCTTGTTGACGAGAAGAAAAGCTATCAAAGCTAATCATTTCTCCTTGCCATAGCTCATTAATAATATTAGGTGGATTATGTTCTCTTTGCAGAGTAATGGTGTTTCCAAGCTGCCAATCACCAGTTACCCGATATCCTAATGCTTGCCATTCCTCAGCACAGCTAGAGCCTGTTAGTATACCTTTAGTTCTTAATAATCCCATAACGATCGCATGAGCGATAATTATGATCTGTTGGGGTGTACGATAACAACGGGAGATTATTTCCGTTTTATTTATTTGCTGATTGTATTGCCCCGTCACTAAATGCCCTAATTTCTCACCAAACAATTCTACGGGTTCAGGAATATTCAGACTATCCAAGCTTTGTAGTTCATCATAAGCCCAAATCAGTCGTCGTTGCTGAGGATAAATTGGATTAACGGGACGCAAAGATTGATATGCTAACCAATAAAAAGGTTGTTTATTTTGATATTTCCAATTGTTAACAATTAAATCCTGTCCTTCGTCAATCAAAACTGCATCAAATAGCTGAGGAATTGTTTTATTTTCTAGTAACTGTACACAAGCTTCTGCCAATGCTTCATTCGGTTTTTTACTACTAGTAAAAGGCACAGCGAGAGGTAAAGTACCTGTAGCTTTACAAACAGTGCTATAAAAACCAGGCTGTTGTTTACCTCCCCAAGCATGAAGTATTTTTAAATTAGATTTTTCTGGATTATAATTTAATTGCTCTTGAGTAAAATGTTGTATCCATTTATTAACTTGTTGAGTAATAGACTCATACAAACTTCGCGAAAAAAAGACTAAAGCGATCTGCCATTCTGGATATTTAACGGTCATCAAAGCTGCTTTTTGACAGAGTAAAATAGTCTTTCCCGAACCAGCAATTCCTCTAATTCTTTGCATACCCGTCGGAATTTGTTTGGCAATCTTTTCCTGTTGTAAATCTAACTGATTTAGACGCGATCGCACCTGTTGCAAAATTTGCTTACGGCTATGAGAGGAACAAGGCAAATGCTGATAGGCTGTGGTATAAATTGGTGTACCGCCTAAAACAGCTAACAGTAATTCCCATTGAGTAAAGGTTAAACTATCTCCTGCAATAACGGGATTTGTATTGATAATTAATTCTATAATTGATTGTGATAAGACCAGATGTTCTGAAAACAATATTGGAGGAGAATAAGGGAGTTTGTCAAAACCTTTTTCTTGCCATTGAATTTTGGTAATATAGGGTAAGGCGACAATTGCTCTTGCAGTAATTTTTTTTCTTAATAAAGGTTCGCGATCGCTATACTCTAATAAAGCAAATAATTGATTTTCTGCCTGTTGATATGGATTTCCAAATTTAGTATAAAAATTTAGATATTCCCAACGATGACCCTGAAGATTAACTAACTGCTCAATTCTAATCGCTTTGATTTCAATAACAATTAAACCTAGTCTATAATCAGCAATCAAAATATCAGGCTCTTTCCGAAACTTGCCAACCTGAGAAAAAATAGGGTAACGCCAATAAGCAATGCAGCTTCGCAATTCAAAAGCTCTTTTAACGCTATCCCAAACTAACTTCTCACCTGCCTCTCCTTTATTTACTAATGTTTCTGTTTGAATAAACTTATTTAGATTATTCATTTAAAAATATATTGCTAAATCAATCTTCAATAAAATTAGAAATGTAAAAATATTTGCAATAGACCACGCTTTAACAATATATTAACTTCTATTGTCATATAGTAAACGAAAGCTGCATTATGAAGAGTTAATGAATATTCCAAAACAGATTGTTAAACAATGTGTAGAAAAATCTGACTCTAGATTCGATCTATGGATTCGTCTAGTAGACTCTTACAAGGTAAAAAGTATCGCAGAGGTAGGAGTTTACAAAGGTGATTTCGCTTATCGACTACTCGAAAAGTGTAATTCAATCGAAAAATATTTTATGATCGATCCCTGGCGACACCTAGAAGACTGGAGTAAACCAGCAAACAAAAATAACAATACCTTTGAAAAATTTCTCTCAGAAACAAAGGAAAAAACTAATTTTGCAGCTAATAAAACAGTAATCTTACGTGGTAAAACAACGGAGGTAATTGACAAAATTCCCAATAATGCTCTGGACTTTGCTTATATCGATGGCGATCATACCCTCAAGGGAATTACGATTGATTTGATTCGTTTATTTGACAAAGTTCGAGTTGGAGGCTGGATAGGAGGAGATGACTTTAGCCAATCAATTTGGCAGCATACTCCCAATTATGAACCGACTCTAATTTTTCCTTTTGCCGTATATTTTGCCAAAGCTGTAGGGGCTAAAATATATGCCTTACCTTATTCACAGTTTTTAATTGAAAAGAACGAAGTTGAATCATTTTCTTTTATAGATTTAACAGGCAAATATAATAATTTAGAACTTAAAAGCCAATTTAATCCTTTGGAAATTTTGAAAATTAAAATGATGGATGTATCTACTTTCATTACTGAATTAATCAAGTAAACTCAAAATCTAGTATTTAAATCGAATATCTGAGGAAAGTAGCACTTAATCCAACTAAGTTGCTACCTTTCTCATCCCTTATTCCTCATTCTTTATCTCTTACTTTAACTGCTTCTAAGATGCGAGAGTAGTAAAAGCTAATGCTAGTCATTCCCGCGCGCTCAACTACAAAACCATTGTCCTGTAAAACGGCAATAATTTCTGATTCTTTATGTTGATAAGCTCTAGTAGTTTTGGAAGGTCCTGGAAAGAACTCCCCAATTTTCTTTAATACATACAAGAAACAAGTTTTAGGGGCAAAGCTAAGAATTAAACGAGACTCTGCCAAAGATGCCAGATGAGCAATCATTTTGGCAGCATCGACCGTAGGATAGTGAATTAAGACATCTAGACAGATAACAGTATGAAAGTTACCAGTCAAGGTTTCTAGATCTGAGACTGTAAAATTAATCTGACTATAATCGCTCAACTCTGATTTTGCCTTTTCTTGGGCTTCTCCTACCATTTTTTCAGAGATATCGCTGGCAGAAACAGTCGCACCAGCTTTTGCCAAGGGAATACTCAGGCTACCTACACCACACCCCGCATCACAAATTGAGATATTAGCTAAATTATCATCATCTTCTAGCCAGCCAAGCACAGTATCGATAGTTTGCTGATGTCCTTGGCGGATCTTTTTTTGAACCTTGTTAACATCTTCTGTTTTGCCGTAGATTCTGCGCCAGCGATCAAATCCCGTCTGGTTAAAATAATCTTTGACAATGGCTTTATCGTTTTGTTTATCTGCTGTCTTCATAAATTATTTTAAATATTACTCCCGACTCAGTATTGTATCTTGCTTATCTCCTCTCAAGCAGCGATTTTTCGGAGACTATTACTAAATGCAAACATAAGTTAAAAATTTAATAGTCGATCGGTTAGAAGTTTACACATAGCCGAGAATCATGGTTTAATATCTCTTTAAGAAGGTCTTAAGATAAACAGCATGACAGTTTTTAGCGGTATTAATTTGCTAATGCTTTGAACAGACAATAAATCTTATTCCTCGCTTTGTAAAGTATTTCTTATTCTTAACTTCATATTTGTTTTTACCTTTCTATCTCTCGTCACCAGGAGCTTATACGATGAACCTTGAGTCAAATCAGTTGTCTTTAGAACAAGAATTTACCCACGAAGTTTTTGTTGACAAGATCCAAAATCTATCTTGTGAAGAAACAAAAGAACTATTAATTAAATTTCATAAGCACACACTGTTTAAAGAGAACTACTACAAAGAACTATTCCGTAAACAGAATAAAAAGATTGTTAACCAATTAATCGAAAGCAACAATTAAAGAGTCAAGCAGGTCAAAAGCTTTCTTTAAAAACAATAAATAGGCAAAAGCGTCTTGTTTGTGGGTTAAATATTTGTTGTGCTTTAGATAAACTAAGGCTAGATATTTTATAATTTATATCGCCCCAAAGCCTCTAAAACATCATGAGCGATCGCCCTTCTTTTATCCGATCTGACCTACTAAGCTTAGCTGCCTACACACCCCACCCAGGAGGCGAAACTCCTGCATCTATAGATCGTCTGGATACAAATGAAAGTCCTCTAGATTTACCATCTGAAATTAAATCTAAGCTGGCTTGGGCATATCAACAGTCAATAGAAGCTAATCGCTACCCAGAGGGAAGTCACGAAGAATTAAAAAAAGCGATCGCTGAATATGCAACCGAGTCGGCTAACCTTACTCAAAATCTAACTACTGCTAATGTTTCCGTAGGCAATGGTTCTGATGAGCTTATTCGCTCGTTGTTAATTGCTACTTGCCTAGGGGGAGAAGGATCTATTCTCGTAGCAACTCCTACCTTTTCGATGTACGGAATCTTGGCTCGAACTTTAGGTATTCCTGTTGTCAGCATTGACCGACAAGAATCAGATTTTGCGTTAGATTTAGAAATGGCCCAGCAGGCGATCGCCTACACCGATAGTCCACCTATACGAGTAGTGTTTGTGGTGCATCCTAATTCTCCTACTGGTAATGCCTTAGCTGCCAAAGAATTAGATTGGCTAAGAAGTCTACCAGAGAATATCTTAGTAGTTATAGATGAAGCCTATTTTGAATTTAGTCAGACATCCGTAGTTGCTGAATTGACTAAGCGTCATAACTGGGTGGTGTTACGCACCTTTTCCAAAGCCTTTAGGCTAGCTGCTCATCGTGTGGGATATGCGATCGCTAATCCTGATTTAATTCAAGTATTAGAAAAGGTGCGCTTGCCCTATAATCTGCCTAGCTTCTCTCAGACAGCAGCCAAGTTAGCCTTGCAGCAAAGGCAGTTACTATTGCCCTTAGTGACAGAAATCATCAAAGAAAGAGAGCGAGTATATTCAATTCTCAAAGAGGAAAGCAAACTGCAAGTCTGGCAAAGTAAGGCTAACTTTTTGTATCTCCGTTTTCAAGATATATCTTCTGACAAGCATGAAAATGCTTTAGCGCAAATCACCAGTAAACTAAAAGCTAAAGGGACTTTAATTCGGCATACAGGAGGAGGTTTACGCATTACTATTGGTACTTGCGCAGAAAACAATCGCACTCTCGAACGATTAACCGCTACGAGAAATTAAAAGTATTAATTTAATTTGCTGACCTATCTGCAAAATGTCCGTATAATCAGCATCTAAAAATTTGCTAACAAAAGGCAGACTAGATACATCCAGTCTGCCTTGGAAAATTATTCACTTGGCTTATACGTCTATTTGTTTCTATACACCAAAAGACTTGCCACAGCCACAGGTTTGAGCAGCATTAGGATTAGTAAACTCGAAACCGCCACCAATCATGGCGTTGCTGTAATCTAAAACCAAGCCATATAAATACAAAAGGCTCTTTGGATCGCAGACGATTCTGAATCCGTCATAATCAAAGACTTCATCGCCATTTTGAATCTTGTCTGGTTCTTCAAAGTCCATCATGTAAGACATTCCTGAGCAACCACCTTGGCGAACTCCTACCCGCAGACACAATTCTCGTCCCTGTTGCTCCTGAAGCATTTTGATATGCTTAAAAGCAATTGGGGTTAATTGAATGCCTCTTTCAATCGTTTTAGTAGCTTCTGTCATCTGTGCTGATAACTCCTTATATGCTTATGTAAATCAGTAAAATGAGTAATTTTATCCAGTTGCCAAAATTACTAAGAAATTTGTATATTTTTTGTTTTAATTTCTTTTACTGTTTACGACTCTAATGTAATGATAACTCGGTAATATAATGCCAGTGTATCTAGAATTTTTAAGTAATTACCAGGTGGAAAACTAAAAATCAAGCACATTTTAACGCTGAGTTTAAATAACCTTAATCTAGTTTTCCACCCTAAAACTTCTATTCGGCGACGCTATTAACGCTTAATGGTACTAAATCGCCATAAATAGTAAACCCAAGCAGCATAGGTTCATTCTCTTGAATTAGCTTACCTGTGAGGGCGCAACTTTCATCTTTGCGGGCAGTTGCTTCAACGGTAGCGCGAATATCGGAACGAGCAAACTGAGGACGATAATCACCAGATTTCTGATGAACATAGTTCCAAAGAATATCTCTTATTAAAGCTTGATAACCTTGATTACCAGATAATTCTTTCAGCTTGTCTTTGAGGCTACGCTCCAAGCGAATACTGGTAACTTCCATTTCAGTTGTAGATGTGCGAGTTAGGGTTCGCATTTTTTTTCCTCTAGATACTAGATATACACGGTACTATAAGTGTAGTATTAAAAACCCAGTTTGCAAAGTTTTTCGAGAAATTTAAGGTTCTTATTATCTCTTTTTGAGCGGATCTTTAATATAGCTGATATATCGTGCCTTTGTGTAGATTAGGTTGCGATCTCTACTATCAACTCTTTTACGCTACCAGAAGAGAACTTTGCATATCCTCTAAATCCCAAACATATAAAAGCTTGTAGCCGACAAAATGTCAAGTATCGCCGCTTAAAAAAATTATTGGCAATTAGAACCAAAACTAGATAGCGGGGTAAATTCGCACTTAATAGCCCTATTAGAATAGACTGTACATTTACAAAAATTTACATTTGTCGCTAACAGATTTATGCTGGCGGGGTTTTTTATTGCTCAAATTTGCTTTCAACAAAATGAACAATTTAATGGTGATTTGTGTCAATGTCAATACCACAAAAATAGTCAACATTTAAGTATGGACTTAAACCAAATGAATATTAAAAAAACTTAAATCAATTATTAAACAAAGATTATATGCTGAGGGAGCAGAATATCTCATGTTAAAGATCACTTATTTAGAAGAAGGAATTTACCTCAAATATTTAGAAGAATCTATTGAAGCCTGGAAAGTCAATAGAATACTAGTTAGTTTACGTGCAGGAATAAACATTTTTGTAGAATCTAGTACTGCTTGCCTAGTAATTCCAATAGATAGCCGTTATTTGGTAGACATAGCTAAACTAGAAGCAAAACAGCTAATAGAAGTATTTCCCTGTGATGAAGAATACTTAGAAGTTATTGTGCCTGGCACTTGGGTAAGCCAAAGTGAAAATAGTGAAGAAGGTATCTTTGTCTGCAAACTTGGTCTTGGTGACGAATATCTGCTGTACAGCATATGGCAGGAATCTCAAGTAGGTTCTTCACTTTTTATTGATTAGAGGGTATTTTTGTAAATATCTCGCAGCTTTAAACAGCGATATTGTCTATTTCATTCCATCTATCTCTAATATGATTTAACCGTCTAACTCACCTTCCATAGCGGTTGATAAAGCTTTGGTTGTGGTTTCTTTAAATTCGTTGACATCAACGTTTGCCAAAATAACTATTGCTAAAATCATAAATACTGCTTGGATCGTAAATACCAAACTGTAAGCTAAAAGAGGCGTAGCAAAAAGGCTTTTACCAAGATCTAAAACAACCCCACCAACAAAAGTAGCCAAACCTCTAGACATTGCTTGAGCCAATCCCCAAGCACCAATAAAAGTACCAGCAGTTTCGGCAGCGGTTAAATCCAACATTAAGCTAATACCACCTACGGTAGATATTCCCGCAGCAATACCAAACAATACCATCCCCAATTGCAATATTTTAGGTTCTTGGGTAAAGCCTGCCATAATAATCAAAGCAAAACAGATAGCAACTCCAATACAGCCAATCTTAGTAGTTAGCTTTTTGCCCAGTTTCGGAACAATAAAAAACCCTGTAACTCCATAACCAAGTAAAATTCCTATACCCCAAAAAGAATTTAATTTAGTCGTTTCGCCGATACTCATACCAAATACTTCCCCGCCATAGGGTTCAAGTATTGCTTCCTGCATAAATAAACCAATTGTCAGAATAGACAAAAAAGCGAAGAAAATGCCCGTTTGACGGCTGGTAGTTAAAACTTTAATTGCTCTACCAATAGTGATGTTGTCTTCTTTGTTAGTTGCAGTATTGCCAGTAAAGCGTGAATATTTCTTTTCTACTCTCCAAGTGGCAATCAAAGCTAACGCCACAACCAAAAAGGGAACAAAACTAAAGACAGAATTAATCGGTGGCTGTAGTGTTTCTAGAGGAATATTACCTGCTGCGATTCCTTCTGTTTCAATCTTTTTAAAGACGACGCTGCCTGTAATTCCACCAATGACTATACCTACCATCAACATTGACCAAACTACCGCTATTAATTTAGAACGCCTCTCTTCTTCGGTAATATCAACCAGTAATGCCGTAAAAGGTGTTGAACTACAGCTAATCCCCAAACCATAAACGCCCATTACCAAAGCTAATAAGGCGCTCCAGCCAATAGTTTGCGTATTCCAAAGCCAACCTCCACTCTTTTCAACCACCGCCCCCAATTGCCACATTATCTGTACAGCTAACCATACTGCCAGACCAAAAATAACTGTTCCCACAAGAACATAATTAGTTCGATGTTTGCCTAGTAATGGCTTGCTATCTGATAGCTGTCCAAACCACACTCTCGCCGGAGCAACGAATAAAGACGTAGCTAAAATTCCACCTGTGATAGTTGCTGGAATAGCAAGCTCACTAATCATCACCCGATTTAAGACGGCTAAGGTTAATACCGCCATTAATCCCAATCCCAGATTAAATAAACCCAGACGAAAGATGGTTAGCATTCCTATCTGTCGCTTGGGACGAGCAATAGTATTAGATTCAGAAATATCTTCAATAGTCATTTAATTATTAATTTGATTTATAAGTTTTTAAGTATTGGTGTTTTAAGCTTTAGACTCTAAGCTTTTCGATTATTCTACATAAACAAAAAAATGTTTTCTCAAGGGCTTTCCAGATTAAAAGTGCTTGAAGCTTGATTAATTAGGATTTTTTGACTGCAAAACCTGAAAATTTTCTCAATTATTTGGGCATCCTAACTATAAGTGATGAGAAATGCAAAACATCTCAGCCTTAATAAAATTCTTGATTTTAGACTACGGAGAATTAAACAATGCCGATTGGATTACCAGAGTTTGTAGAAAATCCCGAACCACGTTGCCCAGTAATCTTGTTATGCGATACATCTGGCTCGATGTCGGGTGAACCAATAAATGCCTTAAATACAGGTTTAGCAGCTTTCCAAAAAGATGTATATAAAGACGAAATAGCATCTTTGAGAGTAGAAGTTGCCCTAGTTACTTTCGGTCCTGTGCGCTTGACTCAAGATTTTGTCACTATTGATGAGTTTACACCACCCAAACTAACCGCAGACGGTGTTACTCCTATGGGGGAAGCGATCGAATACGCTTTAGATTTGATGGAACAGCGTAAAGAAACCTATAAAAACAATGGGGTTCAATATTATCGCCCTTGGGTATTCTTAATCACTGATGGCGCACCTACCGATAGTTGGCAAAATGCAGCACAAAGAATCAGAGAGATGGAAGCACAACGCCGAATGTTGTTTTTTGCTGTCGGTGTAGCAGGGGCAGACATGAATAAGTTGCGACAAATTGCTTTACCAGATCGACCTCCCGTACTGCTTAATGGTTTGGATTTCACCTCGATGTTCCAATGGTTATCTACCTCTATGAAACGAGTTTCAGGTAGTAAGGTAGGTGGTTCGATGGTGGCTTTACCTGCGGTTGGTTGGGGTCAAATTACTACATAGGAGTAAAAGATGAATTGGAAAGCGATCGCTCGTTCGGCAACTGGAACGAGTCATGAAAAACAACAACTACCTTGTCAGGATTATGGCGATTATAAAATTATTAATGACGCAATTATCGGTGTTGTAGCAGATGGGCTGGTAGTGCTAAATATAGCGATCTTGGCGCACAATTGGCTGTAAATACGGTTCTAAAAATAATTACAGAGCAAGATATTTATATTATTACAGGGTTATGTAATGGCGATCGCGTCAACGAAGCAGAGAAATTCAAACCTTTTTGGAAGCCTTTGAGCTTATTAACCAATAATAATAAAGATAGTGAGGCTGCTATAGCTGTTGTGCAATCTGACTCTAAACAAAAAGTCAATCGGTTTTTTAGCAAAATTGTCAAGCAAGTAGTATCTGCTTTATCAACCCAAGCGCAAAGTAATGATTACTCTATCGACGATCTAGCCTGTACTTTGCTAATTGTTATTGCAACTCCTGCCGGAATAGCTGCAATGCAGATTGGGGATGGTTTTATTACTGTCCGTTATCCTGAACAAGAACCACAATTACTTTTTCCTCCAGACAAAGGGGAATACGTCAACGAGACTACTTTTGTTACTTCTACTAATGCCTTAAAAGACATGAGGGTAGTAGTGCAGCCTGGACAGCCAGAATTTATTTGTGCTTCTACTGATGGACTAGAAAGACTAGCAATTCGCATCAGCGACTGGACACCCTTTACTCCGTTCTTTCAACCATTAGAACAATACCTGCGGGAAACTGACAACTTGGAAGAGTCAGACGAATACTTGTTGAGTTTCCTTAATTCAGAGAGGCTAAACGCCCGTACCGACGACGATAAGACTTTATTTTTGTGTTTAGTATGATAGTACTTCTCACCCGTCACAGTAATAATCAGCCTGTATCTTTAACCAAGCAGATTGCTGATAGTGGTGAAGGACAAGTTTGGTCAACTAATCTTGAAGGCTATCTGGCAAAAATTTGATCCCACACCAGCCAGAATTGCCAAGCTAAAGGTAATGCTGGCTAACCCACCAGCCGATCCGATGTTGAGTCACAACCATGTCTCGATCGCTTGGGTATCGGATTTACTTAAAGATAGTAATGGCAAATATCTCGGCTTTTTGATGCCAACGATCGCAGATAGCAAACAGCTTTCTAGTATTTATAATCCTCGCCGACGTAAAAAAGTCGCCCCTGGCTTTAACTGGTATTATCTCCACGTCACGGCTTTAAATACTGCTTGGATTATTCAAGAGATTCACGCCAAAGGTTATGTCTTGGGAGACATCAAGCTAGAGAACATTCTTGTAAACGATCGCGCCATGACTGCGGTAATTGATACTGATTCCTTTCAGGTGCGAGATTCCCAATCTGATCGAGTTTATCGTTGTACCGTGGGTTCAGAAGGCTTTACCCCTCCCGAACTTTTGGGCAAAGACTTTGACACCACCAATCAAACCGAAATACACGATCGCTTTCGCCTGGGAGTATTAATTCACTATCTACTATTTGGCTATCATCCTTTTTCGGGAAACTGGACTGGTGTAGGGGAATCTCCCGAACAAACCGAATTAATCAAGCAAGGTTATTGGTATGGTGGTCATAATAGTCCTATCCACGCCAGCAAAACTACTATTCCTCTTGATGTTGTTCATCCAGAACTTAAAAAGCTGTTTCTAAAATGCTTCAACCAAGGACATACTCAACCCAATTTACGCCCTACTGCTCAAAATTGGCATAACGCTTTAGAAGTTGCAGTTAATCAGTTAACCGTCTGTAGCCGAGTAGATAGTCATCATTATAGTAAGACTTATGGTACATGTTGCTGGTGCGATCGGGCAGCAACTCTTGGTGTAGATATTTTTCCTGGTGTTGCGAGGAAAGCTAAAATACTTCTAGCCGCTACTCAAACTATTCCAGTTTCAAAATCCTCAAGCCAAAGCTCAAAACAACTAAATTCCTCATCCCCTCACACACTAGCAAAACCTACTTCTAATAACTCACCACCACCCAGGCAAGTACTTACTAACTTAGCTTCTGTACCTCAGTCAACTACAAAACCTGCAACTTCAGGTAAATTTAAATTCAGTTTTAAGAAAAAATTGCTGGCTGGTGGTACTGGAGCTATTTTGTTTTTACTGTCAGTAACTCAAATCTATGGATTTAGTAAGTATGAATTGTCTCCTTTTAGTCAAATCTTTCTGATTACTAGCCTGCGTAGTAAGATTCTTTTAAAATATACTTTGAAAGGAATAGCCTCTCCAGTTGCCATCACTCCTGATGGAAAAACCTTAGTTACTGGAGAAAAAAACGATGATGGAAACTTCAAAGTCTGGAATTTGGAGACAAAAAAATTAAAATACAGTATTGAGACTGATTATAATTCTACTAGTGGCACTACAAGTCCTTGGTTTGCCATCAGTCCCGATGGAAAAACCCTTGTTAGTAGAGGAAAAGTTAATGATGGAATTCTTAAGGTCTGGAATCTTCAGACAGGCAAGCCAATATATAATTTAACTGGTCATAACAACATTAGTGATATTGCTATTAGTCCCGATGGAACACGAATAGTTAGTGGTAGCTGGGACGAAACCGTCACAATTTGGAATTTACAAACGAGAACTGTAAATAATTTGACTGATCATGATGAGTGGATTGTTTCAGTTGTTATTACTCCTGACGGAAAAACGGTAGTCAGCGCAGATTTCTACACCATCAAAATTTGGGATTTAGATACAGGAAGACTAAAACGTACTTTCAAAATAACTGATTCAGGCAATTCAATTGACTCACTTGCTATAAGTCCAGATGGTCAAACTTTAGTTAGTGGTCTTGCTTATGGTCACATTAAAATTTGGGATTTGGACACAGGAAAACTAAAACATAATCTAATTGGACATACTAGAGAGGTTCGTTCACTTGCTATTAGTCCAGATGGTCAAATCTTGGTCAGTGGAGATCAAGGACTTAGAGGATCTGAGAACAAATCTGCAACTATCAAAATTTGGGATTTAGATACAGGAAAACTAAAGCATACTCTAATTGGTGGTTTTACTACGGGTATCGATTCACTTGCCATTAGTCCAGATGGTCAAACTTTAGTTAGCAGTGGTTTGGTTGGTAGTTCTTCTGATTGGAACAGATCCGCTTCTGTCAAAATTTGGCGAATGCCTTAGAAATACAGCTATAACTTAGTTTTATGTAGCATCTAAAATTTATATCCAACAACAATTGCCAAAAAGATTAAGGACAAAGAATAAAAATTATGACATCTCCTAATTCTCAAATAGCAAACAAAATTCTTTGTATTGGTGGTTCTACATTTAATCCTCACACATCCAGCAAAATTAGAGATGCGCTGAAAAAAACTAATTTTTTAGAGAAATGGGCAGTCCTTTTTGTAAATCATAGATAGTTATTTTAAGCTAAGTAATCTTAAAAACAGTATTCAAGTTTATAAAAATAACATAATTAGTGAATGGTCTGGTATCAACATTATTTTTATTGATAGTCAACAAAAATATTCAATACAAAAAAACTGTGTGTATATACTTCCAGATTCAGGTATGTACAATCAAGGACATTGGTTATATGCTCATTTTTCTGTAAATCAAGTAAATATACCTATTATAGAAATACCAACTTCACAAATATCTTATCAATTACTAAATACATGGATTAGCCAAAATCCAAATTATGCTTTTGGTAATCCAAGAAATCCTTGGTATTTACCAGATATTGATAAAGTTATGGAGGATATAGCTAACAGTTACAATAAATTAAATAAAATTGCTGGTTTAATTATTTGTGGCTTGGATGCAGATGGGGCAGATGGATTAAACAAAATCAAAAATAGTGGTGGAGATACAGCAGTACAATTACCAGATGAGTGCTGTCACCCTATTCGTCAAAAAACTACTTTCCAAATGCCTGAAGCAGCAATAAACATCAATCCTAATCATCAAATCATTTCTTTGGAAAATACACCAGGACAAATTACATTAGCTCAATGGTTATCCAAAATTAAATAATGCCATTTTACACTTATGAGCCGATCTAAATAAAACAAAAACATAGTGTTAATTTAAATAATAAACATCATCAAGAGGATAAGGCAGATTATTAGCCCACTTTTCAATTTCTTCTCTTCCCAAGACTTGACTACCATCTTTTAACCAATCATCGATTCCAAAAACATTAAAATTTTTTGCATAGTCATAAGCTTTTGTTGTATGCGTATTTCTTGAAGAAGCACCTTCTATCTTATTTCTTATTGCAGTATCTATTACCTCTCGACGAGCAGCTTTAGCTATAGATTTTAGCTTATCTTCTAAATTAGATTCATCTTCGATATTATTGTTTTGATAATTATTGTCATATATGTCTAAAGACATTTTTACTAAATCCAAATTTGAATTTATGGGTAAGTTTGAGGTTGAAGATAGATTTCAAAGTTAAGAAGATTCAAATTGATTCAGCTTTTTCAGCTAAATGTTCAGCAGCCAATTCTTTCGTTTTAAATACTTGTGGCTCTCTAAACTGTGAATTTGGAGTAAGTGCTGCCCATCTTTCTTTTTGTTTATCTTTAAACACAGTTCCAATATCTTTACCGTTCACTTCCACCTGATATGTTTCAGAGTCAGAGGTAATAATTTTTGTAAAAATCATATTGAGAAGGCACGAATAAATTATTGATAATTAACTTATCTTTGAATTTATTTTAAAGTAAACAGTAATTTTACTGAAAATTTTTTTGATAATTTATTTCTTACTAAAGAATACAACCGCGCCACCCGAAAATCTACAGTGCGAACGTTTGTCAGATACAGATTGTTTATGTATGGTTTCGTGCTTTAATCCAACCCACAAGCTCCGCTACTAACTTCCAAAATCAGTTCTTTCATAAGCTCGGTACATCAATTGCCTATTGCATATAAAGATGAAAATCTAAATGTAACTATCAATGGCATGACCAATTTTATCAATACAATCGAATATACATTTCATGTAATTATTTAAAATTATTTCAGCAGAAGTATCGTTATACTTTTGTAAATTGTTTTCTTTTCCATACTCAAAACTTAAAAATCGGATACCCATAGTATTAGTTTTCCCCTGACCAAACTCGGCATAATAATCTGTATTTAATAGCCTTCGATGCTTGATTGTATTTACAAATGCTGAAATATATTTAAACTCATAAGAATCTCGTAACTGTTCCAAAGCAGTCTCTATATCTTTTTTACTATGATCATTTTGCAGTTCTCTAATTATTGTCTTTCTGCTTACCTCACCCTCATCAAACTGAGATTGTAGCACTGTCTGATTGATAATTTGACATACTATGTCAGCCAGGGAATGTAAATTTTGTGCAGCAGATTCTATATATGTTTCGGATTTTAACTGAGCATTTTTAAAAGCTGTTACAGTTTCAGGCTTTTGATTATTAATTTCTCCATAAGTTGACCAAAATACATTCCAAACTTCTTTTGATTGTTTGGCTAGTAATTCTGCTTTTTTCTGTTTCCAGAACAAAGCTTTTTGATAAATCCTAGAATCAGATAGATTTTTTTGTTGATACCAATTCTCTATGAAGTTGCACTAAATAAAGCGGATGTAATATAGTCCCATCCGCAAATAGAGGCAATCGTGTCTTCAGAAATGGAATCGAGAACCTGCTTTAGTTTTGTTCTTAATTGGCTTAAGCTATCACAATATTCCCAAGCTAATTTACTTTTAATGTGTTCCCATAAGCGTTCAATAGGATTAAGTTCAGGACTATATGGGGGTTGAAAAATGGGAATGATGTTATCTGCCCATTTTAAGTCTTGAGATTTATGAAAACTACCATTATCCATTTGAATTAAATTTAAGCTATCAGGGTATCCTTGGGAAAATAAATCCAAGAAATTCTGAAAACAAAGACTATCGAGATGGGAAAATTCCCAAAAGAAACTTTCTCCACTCATAGGTTCGACGGCAACCAACGTAAGGCGGGACAAAAAGAAGAGTTAGTTCGCGGGTCATAATCGAGAACTAAGATTTTTTCTTCTCTTCTAGGTCGGAGTATAAATCTGACCAACTGTCTCTCAGGGCATCAATTGATTTTTGAAGTTCATCAATTTGATTTCTTCTAATCACCATCATCACTCCTTGAATGTGAGACTCTGTCCCAGCAGCACCTAGATGCTGATAACGAGAAAGTTTAGCTGACTCTTTTTTTGAAGGAAAAATTGCTTCTTTTGCTTGTAATTTATAGTACCAGTAAGCTTTGTACTGTCCTCTGGCTTGATAACGAGCCAAATGGCAGCCAGTCGGAGCTACTTCTCCTGAAGCTTCGATATCTTTAATCTGCTGCTCCAAAGCAGCAATGGTGGTTAATAATCTTTCAGCACGATTTATTTTGTCTAATTGGTTTGCCTCTTTAGTTTTGGCAGACATGATTGAAATGGGGTTAGGACAACTAATATAATCTTAGTATTGTTCGCGAGTTACAGTCGCGAACAATACTAACTCTAGTCTATCTCACCATGAATTTAAGAGAACGTTGTCAAACTGTATTTAAAGCAGGATATCAGTTTAGCTGCAATTCATTCTGCGCCATAGCACAGGAAACTGACCTCTCCAAGAGTAGTGTACACCGACTCTATCATCGAATAGTAAATCGAAATCAACATCCAGAATCTTCTTTATGGGAAAGTTCAGAGGGGCAGGAGTGGCTTCGTCTATTGGTTTTAGCTAGTATTTTGATCTTTGCCCTTCAAGGAGGAATCGGTTGTGAGAGACTTTCAAGGTTCTTTCATTTACTACGTTTAGAGCATCATATTGTCGTTTCACCTACAGCATTACGAAGTTTACGCGCCCGAATGGAATCAGCAATAATTGAATATCAACAACAGCAAAATGAAGTGATTAGCAAAATCTCGTCTCAGGTGGAAGTTTGTTTGGCAGCAGACGAAACTTTTTTTGACCAAGTAATCCTGGTGATGCTGGATTTGCCGTCGGGCTATATTTTTGTCGAAGAAATGACGGAAAATTGTCAGTATGAGACTTGGCACTCACGAGTAGTTGAAGCTTTCAAACCATTGGGCTTAAAAGTCAAATATTTGGTGAGTGAGCGAGCCAAAGCTATTATCAAACTCGCTTTGAACGACCTAGGAACTGATTCAATTTCTGATTTATTTCATGTACTGTATGACTTAAATCGAAGCATTGGCTTTGAACTTAATTGCTTGGCTACTCGTTTAGAAAAACAAATTTCAAAAGCTTTGCTCAACCAGAGTAAACCAGAAATTATCAAACAACTCAAAGTTAAAAAACAAATACTACAGAAATCAAAAATAATCTACAATCATTGCTGTTACAGTATTAGCATTTGTTTGCATCCGTTTGATATTAACCACAATACAGTTCAAACTACCAAGTTGGTCGAATTTAAGCTAGAAGATATTCAAGCCACTCTTCAAAATATCTATACTACTCACAGGTTGCAAGACCCTCGTAATGGTGTCAGAAAATTGAAAAACCAAATTCAATCTCTATCAGCAATCGTCGATCTTTGGTGGTTTTGGGTTGACCAATGTTTAGCTGACAACCAGCATGAAGCGAATGTGATTCTCTGGGTTAAAGAGTCTTTGCTTCGAGCAGTTTATTGGCAAGAGCAAAGTCAACGTACCAAAAATCCTAATCTAAGAAATGACTATAATACAGCTTACATCAAAGCTTTAGCATTTCTTGAACAACATCCAGTTACGATTGACCTAAGTAAGTTAGATCGAGAACAATGGTGGAATTGGGCGATTTGGATGGTGAGTAAGTTTCAACGTTCTTCCTCGGTGGTGGAAGGACGTAATGGATATTTATCTCAAATTCATCACAACCGACGAGGATTATCCAGTAAGCGATTACAAGTCTCAACTATCATCCATAATTTCTCTCTTAAACGGAATGATGGCACAACTGCTGCCCAGAGATTATTTGGTCAACAATTTCCCGATTTGTTTGAGTATCTTGTTGAAAGTATCGGTGAGTTACCTCAACCGAGGAAGTCGAGAAAATCATCTAAGGCTCAAACTTTTACCCTGCCTACTGTCCCGTCTTAAGTTGGTTGTCGTTCGACTAATCATTTTTAATAGCTCTTCTTCCTGGTAAGCACCACCAAAAGCTTCTAAGGCAGCATTTCTCAAAGCACGAGGAAAAGCGTTATCAATAATTTCTTGTAAAACCTCGGCTTTGGCGTAATAGCCTCCTGTTTATTTTCTTTGGTAATCGGTAAATAATGAAAATCGATGCCAAACTGCTGGGCGATCGCTTTCAAATTAGCATGATTACTGATAATTAAAGCAATAGTTCCTGGTAATTCCTTAGTTTGATTACGCCAAAGCAAATCTAAAAGACAATGTTCTTGTTTGGTGACCCATAGTGCAATCTCTGGTAAAGTGTCAGAAAAATGTAGTTGCCAAGTGGCATTTAGAGGTTTGGCGATCGCCTTAAAAGCTGTAGCTATTGCTTTACGAGGTAAATTAAAGCATTCAAGTTGCCATTTTATACGAATCAGGAATAAACTTGTAGCGAAATCCGTATGCTGATCGGCATGAATTATATTACCCCCGTTAGCGTAAATAAAGTTGGCAATCTTAGCAACCAATCCAGGGCTATCAGGACAAGAAATTAGTAAAGTTGCGGTAGGTTCGCTCATCTATGTTCAGCAAATAATATTTTTTACAATGACTAAAAATGATGTTTACCTGAAGTGAAAAATCACAATATACTCTTAATTATTTAAGACCTCAGTATTTTTTTTAGTCAAACTTAATTTGATACTCTATTTTTGGGCAAACTAAAATTATGTAGCCAACCATATAATTAATTTAAGTAGATATATTTATTTTTCTTATAGCTTTAAGATTTAACTTGAAGCGCATCTTTTAAATACGGTAGATAATGCTATTACAAATTTATACATACATATTCTAAAAATTCCAGACTCCAGATAAATCATCTTTGACAATCTCTTGAGGCAAAATTAAATTTACCTTTCCTGGTTCAAAGTTGAGCAACAAAGTAATATTCGGTCAAAAATAACTATTATGAGCAGTCAAGACAAGTCTTTAGAAACAAATGACAATCTAAATGAACCTTCAAAAGCTTCTGAAGGTTCAGCAGATTTATGGACAGAAGACGATGATTTTGAGATAGTAACAGAATTTATATCTGCCGAAACTTTAGATTCTGAAGAGTCTTTAACAGCAGAAAAAGCTGACCAGACCAAAAAGAAAGTTTTGTCAGATGCCGATTTTGATAATTGGGATTTTCGCGATCCACTATTGGCTGAGAATGAAAATACATTAGGTTCAAATTTAGTTTTAGATGATTCGATTGAGCAGACTGAATCAAGCCAAGAAGTAGATGAAATAGATGAAGTAGATGAAGTAAACGAACTCATCACCAACGATTCTCAACAAATAGATCTAGTTGAAGCAGACCTTCAAGAAAATATTGTCAGAGAAACTGATTTAGATAGTTCGGCAGATCTAGAACTTGATGACTTAGAGTCTTTAGCCGAAGCACTATTTGATTTAGAAAATTCAGAAGATCTTGAGCTTGATGATTTGGGCGAGTTTGAATTATTGACAGCCAAATATGCTGAGGAGAATAATTTAGACGAGATTAGCCTAGATATTTCAGATGAATCAGCTTTAGACTTAGATAGTTCTGAAGATTTACAGCTTGATAGTCTTGAGCTTAATAATTTTGAGGGTTTAAACAATCTAGATTCGCCGACGGTAGAAGGATTGGATAATAATCTTGACGGCACATTAGATTTAGACACAGAAATAGAGTCTTTAGATTCTTTAGTGCTAGAATCTACGTCTGATTTAGAAACAATAGAAAATTCCTTAGATTCTGATTTAAAACTATCATCCTTAGACTCCTTGCTTGGAGATGAGGTTGATTCATTGCCAGAGATTGTACCTACTGCATTTGATCAACCCAAGATTAGTTTTGCACCAGCAACTGTTGAAGCAAGTAGTAATGTAGAGGATTCCCCAGTCAATAAACCCCAAGGTTTTGACCAAACAATGAGGGTTTCGGTTAAGAAGCTGGATGATCTCAATAACTTAATCGGGGAATTAGTAGTTAAACGTAATCGTTTAGAAGACGACCAAGAAAGATTGCGTCGCTTTTTAGATAACTTACTGGGTCATGTGCAGTCTCTAGGGGAAGCTGGAGCTAAAATGCACGATATATACGAGCGATCGCTTTTAGAAGGAGCATTAATCGCTAGTCGCCAGTCCCGTGTTAACTCAGCGGTGGCTGTTGGTGGCTCTGGTTTTGGTAGCACTAGAGAAGCTCAAGCAGAAGGATTAGACGCGCTGGAGATGGATCGCTTTAACGGCTTCCATTTAGTTTCTCAAGACATTATTGAGCTAATTGTCCGAGTTAGAGAAGCTGCATCAGATATTCAGTTTGTGGTAGATGAAACTGACAAGGTTGCTCAAACTTTCCGTCAGGTAACCAGCCAGTTGCAAGACGGCATGAACTCTTCGCGGATGATTGCTTTTGGACAAACGGCTGACCGACTACCCAGAGCAATTAGAGATATTTCTCGTAAGCAAAAAAAACAAACTCAACTTTATGTAGAAGGTAAAGATGTACTAATCGATAAAATGATCGTCGAGCATCTCTATAATCCCATGACTCACTTGGTAAACAATGCCATCTCTCATGGGATTGAAAAGCCAGAAGAAAGACTGAAAAAAGGTAAACCAGAAGTAGGAAATATTAATATTCGTGCCTTTATTCAAGGGAATCAGACCGTAATTACCGTTCGTGATGATGGGGCGGGAATCGATCTTGAAATTGTCAAGCAAAAAGCGGTTGAGAAAAATCTCATCACTTGGGCGACAGCACAAAATTTGACAGAACAACAGGTTTATGAACTGCTATTCCATCCAGGCTTTAGTACTAAAAACCAGGCTGATGACTTTGCTGGTCGTGGCGTAGGCATGGATGTAGTTAATACCGACCTCAAAAAAATTCGTGGCTCGGTAAGCACTGAATCAGAAGTTGGCAAAGGTACAACTTTTACGATTCGCTTACCCCTTGTTTTAAGTATCTGCAAAGCTTTAACCTGTGTAGACGATAATACAAAGATTGCTTTTCCCATTGACGGGGTAGAAGACACCAAAGAATATTTGCCCAGTGATATTACAACTAATGCCAACGGTGTTCGCTGTATTACCTGGAAAAATACCTTGTTACCGTTAAGACCTCTCAAGACTCTACTTAATTACAATCGCAAAATTCGTAGGGCTGGAATATATAATGCAAATCAAAACAACGACGATACTATTTCTGTAATTATTCTGCGTAGTTTAGATAATTTGTTAGCAGTTGAAGTAGACGAAGTTAAAGCCGAACAAGAAATCGTAATTAAACAAATTGATGGCGCAATCCCGAAACCACCAGGTATAGCAGGAGCTACAGTTCTAGGTGATGGTACAATCATGCCGATTGGTGACGTACTAGAGCTAATTGAAATTGCTCAAGGTAAGAGAACTATTGAAATTGGCTTTGATGTCCTGGCTGGTGAAGCTGCCAGAAAACAGTCCCAGGCTGAAAGTATTCAGCAAGAGCCAATGGTATTGGTAGTTGATGACTCGATTACGGTTCGAGAGCTACTATCAATGAGTTTTAATAAGCTGGGCTATCGAGTTGAGCAAGCCAGAGACGGTCAAGAAGCTTGGGATAAGCTACGGGGTGGTTTAGTTTGCGACATGATCTTTAGCGATATTGAAATGCCTCGCATGAATGGTTTAGAACTGCTGTCTAATCTGCATAAGGATCAATCCCTTAGATCTATTCCTGTTGCTATGTTGACTTCTCGTGGCGCCGATAAACATCGACAAATAGCTAATGACTTGGGTGCAAAAGCTTATTTAACTAAGCCCTACACTGAAAAAGAGCTAATGGATGTGGCGCAACACTTAATTGACATCAATCGAGCAAATAAAGAAGCTGAATCCGTCACCGTTAACTTTAATCGAGTTAAAAACAATCTGGCAGAAGCGGAATTTGAAAATGCGCCTCTAGTCCTTATTATTGATGACTCTGTAACGGTACGAGAGCTATTATCCATGACTTTTAAAAAAGCTGGTTATCGTGTCGAACAAGCACGAGATGGTCAAGAAGCCTGGGAAAAACTAAGTGATGGTTTAGAGTGTGACATTGCTTTTTGTGATATCGAAATGCCTCGCATGAACGGTTTAGAACTGCTGTCTCAACTGCAACAAGACGAAAAACTATCATCTTTACCGATCGCCATGCTAACTTCCCGTGGAGCGAAAAAAATGCGTAATATAGCAGCGTCTCGCGGGGCAAATGGCTATTTTGTCAAACCCTATGTAGAAGATGATCTATTAAAAGCAGCTAAAAGAATGATAGATGGGGAAATGTTAATTGAAAGTAAGGACGAAGACTAGGTAAATCACAAATAATCAGTTAGGGGCAAACGACCGTTCGCCCATACAAAGGTAGAGTGGGCAAACTTGGACTTTTAAAACATTGTGCAATTTAATATCTAGTTTGCCCACCTTACTTGAAAGATTATTTTTTGCTGTATTCGTAGAAAACAAGCAGGGTTGGAAATGATAAAAGCTACAGTTTTTTTAAGTGTTTTTTGGATATCAAGCCTATGGGGAATAAAGTTTACAACTGCTGCTGAAGCTAGAGCTCAAAAGATTGATTTGGAAATTGGGATTATTCAGCGTTTAGGTGCTAAACCAATGATTGATGGAGATCCGTCGATCAAACAAGTTAAGATCAATAGTACTCCTGGCGATTCCTTAAAAGTTAGTTTTCCTGGTCAAGCGTCTACTTCGGCGATTGAAACGAAAGAAGTTGTGTTAAAAGTAGATTCTACTCCTCTGACTAAACCTAAACTAGAAGAAAAGCTAATCCTGAGCGATCGCTCTACCTTTGAAACTGCTGAAGATAGTGCCAAATCTTGGCAAAAACTGGGGATTGAGGTAGAAGTGGCTCAACCTGGACGCTGGCAAGTCTGGGCAAAACGGGATGTTTACAGTACTCCTTTGGTTCGTCGCTGGCTGCTTTATAGTCTAGAAGCCAATGGTTACGATAGTCCCTATCTTGATACGGAAGTTTTGTCTAAAAAGCCCAATATTGTCTTAAAAATTGGTGAAACAGAATACAACCAAGATGAAGTAGAAATTACCAGCAGCAAAAATTTAATTGAGGTTAACACTACCGATAATTCTCAGTCCGCTCGTACCTATGGAGGCAGTCTCAAGCTGCAACCTAACGCTTATGGGGAGTTTAGCTTAGTTAATCATGTTCCCCTAGAAATTTATCTGCGGGGAGTTGTCCCTTATGAAATTGGCGCAAACGCTCCTGCTCAAGCGGTTGCCGCACAGACAATTATTGCCCGTACCTATGCCTTGCGTAATCTACGACGTTTTAAGGTAGATAATTATCAACTTTGCGCCACCGTTCACTGTCAAGTATATAAAGGTTTAAACGATGCTAATCCTATCAGTGACAAAGCGATCGCTAAAACCGCGGGTTTGGTTCTTACCTACGACAATGAACTAATTGATGCTCTTTATTCTTCTACTACTGGCGGGGTGACGGCTAGTTTTGCAGACACTTGGAATGGTGCAGAACGTCCATACCTTCAGCCTGTAATTGATTCTCCTCGTCCCCTTTGGGATCTGGTAAAACATCCCTTGAATGATGAACGAAACTTTCGTCACTTTCTTAAAATGACTCAGGGGTTTAATGAAACAGGGAGACAAGGCGTATTTCGCTGGCACAAAACCAGAAGCATTGCTGACTTGAATCAAGATCTGCGTACATACCTGCAAAAAACTCATCATCCTCTGGCTGATTTTAATACTATTAAATCAATGGAGGTTCAAGAGCGATCGCGCTCTGGCAGAATGTTGACTTTGGCTATCGAAACTGACAAGGGCAAACTAGAGCTACATAAAAACGAAATTCGTAGTGCCTTAGAACCTCCCCGCAGTACCTTCTTTTATCTCCAGCCTATTTACAATAAACAAAAGCAGCTACAGGCTTATGACTTTATTGGTGGTGGCTTTGGTCATGGCGTAGGCATGAGCCAATATGGTTCTTATAACTTAGCAAATCTAGGTTGGTCAGCAGAGCGCATCTTAGCTTTCTATTATCCCCAGACTAAGATTAAACCATTGGATGACACCATTGTTTTTTGGCGGGATGAGTCTCCAGAATCAATTAGTAAGAAGTAAAAATTATTGTTCCCTTCATAAAAAATTTTAGTACTATTATTTTACAAAGCTGCGTATAATGTAAGTATGCGACTAGAAATGGTTCGTTCCTTATAAGCGAGTCTTCTCCATTGTGGAGTCTAGTCGTTCCAACTATTTTCCCCACTTTTGGATTTTTACGTCAGTATTATTTTTGATAGACTTCCAAAGTTCGTAGCCTTGAATTTCACGCCATTTTTCAGGAATCTCTTCTAATTTTTCAAATCTTTGAGCTAGATAGCACACTACGTCAGCTACTTGAAGAAAACGGCTATGGTGGGATTGAGTAAAGTAAATAGTGTCAATAATTCTGCCTAAAGGTCTTCCATTAAGCATTGGAGTTTTCTTGTTTTGTTTGAATTGAGAAAAATCCAAAATAGATCTAGCAACTTCATCTTTTTCGTAGTCACAGAAAACTAATCCTAAGTCTTCTTTCTCATCCAGAAAATCACAGAATCTCTCAAGAATAAGTTGTAGTCCTAATCTATATTCTGGCTCTGGATATGAATATTTATTCCGATGCCAGTTAACGTCAATTTCAACTAATCTAATCGCAATTTTGTTAGTCGTAAGAAAAGTAGCAATATCCCGAAAAAGGTTTAGCCTATCTTTCATAGACCTCTTTTTCATTATGCCTTTCCCGTGAAAAATGTCTTTTCCATGTATTTCTGTATCTTTATTAAGAATACTTGTTCCAAAAAAATTGTACTGTATTTGAGTAAGTGTCTTTTCGTAGTTTATGATTTTCGAGCCGTCAAGAATAATTCCACCAATGTAGAAAAAAGGACATTGTTCACTGAACTTATTCTCATCAAAGTAAGCTAGATACATAAAATTCTTATTACTTCTCTAGTACTTCAAGAGAGTGAAGGCACATCGAATTATATCCTCCTTATAGTCAATCCACAATAACTTGTTTGTTCAACATTGGTACACAATTTTAAAAAGCGGTTTTCACTAGAGCAAACAATTATATACATATATTTTTGGATATTATTCTTCTAACAAAAAGCTTGTTTGGCTAAAAGACTTGTCTTTGATACGTCTGTTTACACGATCAAGAATTGCGTAATTATCCATGACGTGAGCTTTACCTACCAGGACAACTATCTGCGTCTGAGGGTGTTTTTGATAGTAACGAGCGATCGCATCTGCCATAGTTTCATCCCAAAGTACTTGTGCTGCAAAGAAATTTTCACGATCGCTGCTATTTCCCTGTCCATTTTGAGCGTGTGCTTGATAGACTTGTGCCATTTTCTGACGATATTCTTGATTATCTAGCTTAATTTCCGTTAGAGGTGGAATGTAGCGAAAATCGCCGTCTTTTAAGCTATTTAAGCCTGTTTGGGCTACCTTTTGCGTAACTTCTGCGGGAGTATTAAGAGCAATTAGGGGAATTTGATGTTTTTGAGCAAAGCGTAAAATAGGAGCATAAAATTCCCAGTCAAAACCCCAGCGAGTATCGTATTCAGTTTGCTCTCTTAACTCAGCCTCGCTAATTTCTCCTGATAAATAACGATCTAAGATTGGTTGAAAAGGACGCTGAAACATTTCTAAGCCAATTGCTAGTTTTGGATTAGAATTTGCTTGAGCCTGATAAAGTTGAGTAATAATTTCTAACTCTGCTATATGGTCTTTAGGGCGATCGTGATTTTCTCCTAAATAAATTACGTCATGCCGTTTGAGTTGATTAATTTTCTGTTCACTGATAATCTCTATAGCCTGTGCAGTAATAGTCGGCTGATTTGGGTATTGAAACAAAATAAATCCCGCCAAAAATGTGCTGAAGAAGCAAATTAGGGCGGGAATTTTTAATTTCATGAATGTATCAGTTTTTCGCTAGCGATCGCCGTTAACTAATGTTTAAAAACGTCAATTTAGCATAAATCTTAGCCTTTTTTTTGTTTACAAAAATTTCGTTAAGCTTACGTTAACCAGACTAAACTGAACTTAAGCTAAAGATGCCATTTTTACATCATTGTTGGATAAAACATCTTGTAGTTCATCTGCTTCCACTGTTTCTTTCTCAATTAGCATTGCGGCTAAACGATCAAGAATGTGACGATTTTCTTGCAAGACCTTTTTTGCACGACCATAGGCTTGATCGACATAATTACGAACCTCTTCATCGATCGCTGCTGCGGTTTCATTGGAGAAATCGCGGTCTGAGGCAATATCGCGACCCATAAAGACATTACCATTTGAACGACCCA
Organism: Waterburya sp.; assembly: GCA_965218645.1. GTDB lineage: Bacteria > Cyanobacteriota > Cyanobacteriia > Cyanobacteriales > Xenococcaceae > Waterburya. Next base: position 1,705,872 of record OZ244627.1, read on the forward strand.
AAGCTACAGGACCCAGGCGATCGCTCATTCCAAAGCGAGTTACCATCTGACGCGCTACTTTAGTTACCTGCTGTAAATCATTAGAAGCACCAGTAGTAACCTCTTCTTCGCCATAGATAATCTCTTCAGCTAAACGACCACCAAGGGCTACAGCCATTTGGTTTTGAAGATAAGAACGAGAATATAAGCCAGACTCCATGCGATCTTCACTAGGGGTAAACCAAGTTAAACCACCAGCACGACCACGAGGAATAATGCTTATTTTCTGTACGGGATCGTAGTCAGGCATCAATGCACCAACTAAAGCGTGACCAGCCTCATGATAAGCTACTAGTTCTTTGCGTTTTTCGCTCATGACGCGGTTTTTCTTCTCTGGTCCTGCCATGACGCGATCGATTGCGTCGTTGACTTCATCCATTGAGATTTCAGTTAAACTGCGACGAGCTGCTAGAATTGCTGCTTCGTTGAGTAAGTTTGCTAAGTCAGCACCAGTAAAGCCAGGGGTACGACGGGCAACTTTATTTAGGTCTACGTCTTTAGCTAAAGTTTTACCGCGAGCATGAACGTTGAGGATTTCTTGACGACCTGCATAGTCAGGACGATCTACTACTACCTGACGGTCAAAGCGACCTGGACGCATTAAAGCGGAGTCTAATACATCAGGACGGTTGGTAGCAGCAATCAAGATAATGCCTGTATTGCCTTCAAAACCATCCATCTCGGTTAGCAGTTGGTTAAGAGTCTGTTCACGCTCATCGTTACCACCCCCTAAACCAGCACCACGCTGACGACCAACGGCATCAATCTCATCGATAAAGACGATACAGGGTGCATTAGCCTTAGCTTGCTCAAACAGGTCGCGGACACGAGAAGCACCCACACCCACAAACATTTCGACGAACTCTGAACCAGAAATACTAAAGAAAGGTACGCCAGCTTCACCAGCTACCGCTTTGGCTAGTAAGGTTTTACCTGTCCCTGGAGGTCCGACAAGTAATACACCCTTGGGAATTTTTGCGCCAATAGCGGTAAAGCGATCGGCATTTTTGAGAAAGTCTACTACCTCAGTAAGCTCTAGCTTGGCTTGCTCGATACCTGCTACATCGCCAAAAGTTACTTGAGTTTTTGGCTCCATCTGCACTCTGGCTTTAGACTTACCAAAGTTCATAGCCTGTGAGCCTGGACCACTTTGCGCTCTTCTAAGAAGGAAAAACAATCCAACTAATAATAATATGGGGAATAAAAGACTGCTCAAAGCTCTAAACAGCCATCCTTCATCACTTTGAGGCAGAACAGCAATATCAACACCATTATCACTCAAAATATCAATTAATTGAGGATCGTTAGGTAGGTTAACAGTTATAGGTGTGCCTTCACGGTCAATAACTTGCGCTTTAGTGCGATCTGCACTAATCTTAACTGTTTCTACCTTATGGTTTTGAACTTCGTCTATTAATTTGCTGTACGCCCAAGTTTGACGAGTTTGAGGTTGCTTATCTAAAAATGCCGTACCTAACGCTACCACTACAATAGCTAACAAAACATACAGTCCTGCATTGCGCCATTTTTTATTGTTATCTTTACTCACTCTGACAGCCTCCCTGCGCTGAAGATTAGGAATCCTTTTACTTTAATTTTAATGATTTCTACTTTGTTGCTCTTTGTTAAAGATTATTTAGATAATTATAAGCTGAATACACTGATATCATCGGATTTGACCAACATTTACAGATTATTATCTGCAAGGATCTAAAAATCCAGCCTTGATTACTCTTTTAAATTTTAACCTTGTTAACTTATGTTAACGTTTCTCAGGAAGTATTTGCCAATGAATTTATAAAAATTGCTGAAAAGCCTATTAAATTTATTTTACTCCTACGATCTATGCTCTATGCCACTCCGTCTAAAAATTGCATTACAGCTTGATTAAACTGCTCAGGAAATTCTATCAAACTATTATGTCCGCCTCGCTCTAATATCACTAACTTAGCTTTGGGGATCTTGGCAGCAAGTTCTTCTGAATATTTTACAGGAATAAAGATTTCATCTCTACCAATCAACACCAAGGTCGGAACTGAGATTTGGCTGATTTGCGATCGCGTGTCATGTTGCATCAGCGCAGCAACCTGTCCTGCAAAACCTTGAGTAGATTGTGGATAAGGATTATTGAGTGCAAGATTGACTAAAGCCGTCACAGTTTCGTCATCTTCAAAAAACTCATTTGTGTAAACCCACAAGCAGATATCTCTCATCCAGGTTTCTGTAGACACATTTTCGTTGAGCATTCTTATCCAGGTCTGAACTAAATGTTTTGCTCTAGCAGGAAACTGAGTGGCTGTTGCGTTTAGCAGTAAGCTTTTTACCAACTTAGGATATTTCAAGGCAATGGCTTGGGCAATCATACCACCCATTGAAAAGCCTACAATATGAGCATTATCCACATTCAAAAATTCTAATAAGGCAACAACATCATCCGCCATCATCTCGGTTAAGTAATCTTCTTGAGGAGCATCAGTTTGTCCAACACCACGATTATCAAACACGATAACTTGATATTTCTGAGAGAGTACAGGAACTTGGTTGAACCATGTGCTGCTATCCATGCTCAAGCCGTGAATCAAAACTACGGGTTCACCACTGCCGTGAACCTCATAGTACATCTCAATATTACCAATCTTGGCTCTGGGCATTCTGTATCTCCTGGTTAGAATTGCTCTAATTGTCTGTTGAAGCAGAATCTTGACTAGATTAAATTATCTGGGTACTTATTTATTACCAAGGTAAAATCTCCCCATTAGAATGCCAAAAAGTTCCTGTATTGTTGAGATCTAATTCTTCAATACGAGTCAGTAAACCTTTGACCGAAGTTTCGGTAGTAATTCCTGAATCGGTAAAATTAGTCATGCGAGTTTTAACCAACCCTGGATGTAAAATAGCCATCGCAATACCTTTAGGCTTTAAATCATGAGATAAAGATTTACCTGCCATCGATAAAGCCACCTTGGACATTCGATAACCGTATGAGCCACCAGATGTATTGTCCTCAATTGAACCCATACGACTAGTCATCAAAACAACTTTTGAGCCATTATCTAAATTAGATAAAAGTGCTTTGGTAAATCGTAATGGTGCGATCGCATTTACCTCAAATTGCCGACGAATACTATCAAAATCAAGATCTTCTAAGGTGTTTCGCTCTACTATTCCCGCATTATTAATCAAAACATCAATCTTTTTTCCCTTCAGCCTGGCAACTAAACTATTAACTGCTTGTTTAGAAGTAAGATCTACATCCTTTTCTATCTGTACCTCCAAAGCTTCTAACTCCTGTGAAGGCGATCTGCATACAGCAACTACCTCATGTCCTTGCTCTTTTAGCTGCCGACAATACTCTAAGCCGATGCCTCTATTTGTTCCCGTAATTAAATATGTTTTTGTCATTGTCAATTTAAGCTGAATTTATTTTTTATTAGGCATGGGTTGCAGGTCTTCATAATTTACTCCATCAGCTTTGACAGTCTTGTCTATCTTTACGATTGGTTTTGCTTTCTTTTCTGGTAAGAAATAAAGTTGTTTTTTTCCTTGTTGAAAAAACTGCTGAGAGCTACTATCCGAGTTAATCAAGAAGTTTGGTTGTCTAACTGGTCTAATATCATTGTATTGAAGAGATGTTTGACCTGAATTTTGAATTGTATTATTTACGCCGTCAACTGATTGAGATCTGGCTGGATCGGCAAATAATGTTGCAGATGCTAATTCTGTTAAGAATAAAGCCTCTTTTATGATACGACTACCCATTGCTATTTTCCGAAAATTGCTCTAGCTATATTTTCCTATTTAGCTAATCTGTAACTCGCTTTATAGTACAATAAAACTATATTGAACAAAAAATCAAATTAGTTTGGCACTATTAATTGGCTATCCCTGATAACAATCATTTGGGAAAAAACAGAAATTTTTATTTATAACTAAATGGCGATCGCCAAATCAAATCAGCTTTAAACAAGGGATTCAACCTATAGTCAAAAACCATTGCAGAAAGCTTTGAGGCGGTCAATAAAGCTTTTGTGTTAGAATTTTTGAGTATTTTTTCATTAAGTAATAAATACAAAGCTAATCAGGCATTTTTCGGAGAAACTACATGGCTAGCACTTATGATGCAGATCAAATTCAGGTTTTAGAAGGTCTGGAGGCAGTACGCAAACGTCCAGGGATGTATATTGGTTCGACAGGACCAAAAGGACTGCATCACCTAGTATACGAGGTAGTAGACAATTCTATTGACGAAGCACTTGCAGGTTTTTGTACTCATATAGAAGTTGATATTAATCCTGATGGTTCAGTCACCGTTACCGATGATGGACGAGGTATTCCCACAGGCATCCATTCTAAAACAGGCAAGTCGGCTTTGGAAACAGTAATGACTGTTTTGCACGCTGGGGGTAAATTTGGTGGTGACGGAAGCGGTTATAAGGTTTCGGGTGGTTTACACGGGGTAGGTGTATCGGTAGTCAACGCCCTCTCAAAATTGGTAGAGGTTACGGTTTGGCGAGACGAAAAAGTTTATCTCCAACGCTACAAGAAAGGAAAGGCACAAGGACAATTAGCTGTAGAACCAAATAAAGATCAGCCTAAGCGCACAGGAACTTCGGTTCATTTTATTCCTGATGAGACTATCTTTAGTGAAACAACCACTTTTGAATACGATATTTTGGCAAAACGGTTAAAAGAGTTGGCATATCTCAATGCGGGCATCAAAATTACGTTTAGCGACCATCGCCCAGAAGAACTACGCCAGGATGTGTTTTGTTACGAAGGTGGCATCAAAGAATATGTTGAATACATGACGCTGGAAAAAGATCCTCTGCATCAAGATATTATTTATGTCAACAAAGAGAAAAATGGCGTAACTGTAGAAGTTGCTTTGCAGTGGTGTATTGATTCCTATAGCGATAATTTATTAGGTTTTGCCAACAATATCCGTACCATTGATGGCGGTACTCATCTAGAAGGTTTAAAAACTGTCCTAACTCGGACAATGAATACCTTTGCCCGTAAGCGGAACAAAATTAAAGAAAATGAATCTAACCTTGGTGGTGAGAATGTCCGTGAGGGTTTGACTGGAGTTGTATCGGTTAAAGTACCCGATCCTGAGTTTGAAGGACAGACTAAAACCAAGCTGGGCAACACTGAAGTTCGCGGGATTGTTGATTCTTTGGTGGGAGAAGTTTTAAACGACTACCTAGAATTCAATCTTAATGTTGGCGATGCCATTATCGAAAAAGCCGTCCAGTCTTTTAAAGCAGCCGAAGCAGCCCGTCATGCGCGAGAATTAGTTCGCCGTAAATCTGTTTTAGAGTCTTCTCCTTTACCTGGAAAACTTGCCGACTGTAGTACTCGCGATCCTGAAGAATCAGAAATTTTCCTCGTCGAGGGGGATTCTGCGGGAGGTTCAGCAAAGCAAGGCAGGGATAGAAGATTTCAGGCAATTTTACCCCTTAGAGGTAAAATCATCAACATTGAAAAGACTGATGACAGCAAAATCTACAAGAATAATGAGATTCAGTCAATGATTACTGCTTTGGGGTTAGGCATCAAAGGGGATGATTTTGATTCAACTCAATTGCGCTATCATCGCATTGTGATTATGACGGATGCTGATGTTGATGGGGCGCATATTAGAACATTGTTGCTGACGTTCTTTTATCGCTATCAAAGAGATTTGGTTGACCAAGGCTACATCTATATTGCCTGTCCTCCTTTGTATAAACTAGAACGAGGACGCAACCATCAATACTGCTATAGCGATCGCGAATTACAAGAGCGTATTGCTGAGTTTCCCGCCAATGCTAACTATACTATTCAGCGATTCAAAGGGCTAGGTGAAATGATGCCCCAACAGCTTTGGGACACAACAATGAATCCTGAAACCCGCGCTATGAAACGAGTAGAAATTGATGATGCAGCCGAAGCAGATCGGATGTTTACTGTCCTGATGGGCGATCGCGTTGCTCCCAGACGAGAGTTTATCGAAGCCAACGCACCCAAGTTAAATCTAGATGATTTAGATATTTAATTCTTGTCGGTTTAAGCATAAAGTGAAATTTTAAAGCATATGTTGAAACTTATTTATTCATAAGCTGAAATAGTAGATAATCATAGAGTATCTCATATAATTGAGAGATACTCTATGATTGTTCCCGATAGAAAACGCAAGAGTCGTAAGTATAAACAAACTACTGGCAATTTTAGTAGTTGCAAGTAGAAAAGGTATTGAATTTTATTATTTATTCTACAATAGTGATCGCCTTCAAGCACTGCGCGATCGCTATGAAGCAAATGATTTTCGCAAACAATAAGAGTACCGATCGCGATCGCCGAGCGTGTACTAAAGATTGCCAAAGAAATAGACAATGGCGGAGTATCAAGCACTGTTACAAGTGATAAAATTTATGATAGAACAATTGCATTAGCTGTCTTTGAAGAGTTATTTTCTGCTTCAAGCAACAAGGGTGGTCAAATCGAGCTTGTGGCTGCCAAGCTAGGGGAACTGTTTGGCTTTGAAATAAATAGAGAAAAAGGCAAATGGTTAATCGCTGACACAAGTGATTCAATGAATTAAGTTGCTTTGTTGTTTTTTTATTCAAATGCCTTTTGAAATAGACCTCAAAAGCCTACACAACAATGGTTCTTATCGTACTACTTAATCAATAAGATTATCAATTGTCCATACCTGCGTGCCGATAGGTATTTGATTCTTTTCTAAACTTTTGCAGATAGCAATTGGATAAATTCTTTGCGGGTTTGGAGTAAGTAGTTCTATTCCGTAAATATCGACCTTGCGAGAAGAACCATTAGGAAATATAAGTTTAATGGCAGTTATCTCTTTGAAAGTATCCGCTATAGAACTATCTACTCCTGGTACTAGAACGAGACGGTTGCCTAAATCAAATACATCTTCAACAGTAATCAGCATCATTGGGTTCATCCGCTTTTTTGAAAAAACTCGGTCTGTATTTTAAACAGTCGATTAAGGCGTATGACCACGATTCGTGAATTAAAGGGTCATACGCCTACTTCCCTTTAGGCTCTTTACCTACCTTTGAGCAAAAGCCAAGAGCAGGTAAAGAGCCAGATCAAAGCTACTGTATTGGTACGGATAAAGATGTACCCGATTTGGCTATTGAAATAGTGTTTAGTAGTGGGGGATTAGACGATTTAGAAATTTATACCTCTTTAAAAGTACCTGAAGTTTGGTTTTGGAAAGGCGATCGCCTTTATATTTATAGTCTTACTGACAATAAATACTTTCAGTCTCAAACAAGCGTTTTGCTACCTGGTCTAGATATTAAGTTATTTGAACAGTGTATGTTGAGCCAAAACAATATTACCGAAGTCAAAAAATACTTCAGAAAGTGCTTCAACTAATTCTTTTTAGTTAACGATGTATAGTCAGCATGGTCAGCCATAAATCATCATTTTTTCCTTATCATTTTCTTAAAGTATTCAAGGTTGTAACCACGATTAAAAGAACTTTCCCAAGTTTCTTTTACCCCATTCATGTTGACAATTATCTGTTTATTAATACTCTCATAACCAGAACAAAAAACAACTTCTCTGGCAAATTCTACCCATTGGTTAAATTTGGCTTGAGAATCTTTAGCTGAATCAACAAAATCTACCGTTAGTTTTTTCTCCTCAGCACAATTTTCCTTTAGAAGCTGAATAAAATAAGCTGCTGGCTCGGCGATCGCCCCAAGGGAACAATCCGATCTAGCTTCATAACCATCAGGTAAACCGTGGTTTTAAAGTGTTTGAGCTGTTTTTTCGACAACAATAGCATTCACCTAGATAAAATATTTTATTTTGTAGCTTTACAAGAAATTTACATATCCTTGTTACGGTGCAAACCGTTAACATAAAACAAAATAAAGTTGTTCGATCCACAGCTAACGACTTAAGCTTACTTGGCCGTTTCTTAAGTGCTTAGAGTGTATCGGCTTACTTCATCATGGGAGTTTGACTAAATGCCGAATGAATCTATAGACGTAAACTATTCTCAGGTACAAGACTGGGGTAATGTTTTTCAAGGAGAAATATCTATCGCTAACAACGGTGATAGCAACTTAGTTAATTGGAATCTTGAGTTTAATTTACCCGCTGAAATTACTAAGATTTGGGATGCTGAAATAGCAGAAAAAGACAACGGGCATTACACCATTGAAAATGCTTCGTGGAATCGTGAAATTGCTGCTGGCGAAACAATAACCTTTGGTTTTACTGCTAATGGCAATGGTAAACCGCAGAATTTTGATGTAGAAGGGTCGAGCTTTGATAGTCCTAGTATCAGCGATAGTCTCTACAGCACTTCTAATGCCAACATAAGTTCTGATTTATCGTTGGGTGAGACTTATCAAGGACGGGCAACCTTTTACGATGCAGCTAACCCTGCTGGTGGCAAAGGTGCTTCTGGTTATGATAATCTTTCTGGAGGTGCTTTGGCGGGAATTACTGCCATCAATAACGTGCAGTGGGATAACTCTGAAGCCAGTGGTGGTTTCTTAAAAGTGTCTGGGCCAAAACAAAGAGAAGGCGCCGAACCTATTGTAGTTCAGATTGCCGATTATTTGTACGAACGTGCCGATGGTTTGGATTTGAGTGCCGAAGCTTTTGCTAAGGTTGCCGATCCTGTTGACGGCATAGTAAATATTGATTACGAACTAATTGGGCCTGGAGACGGCTTCAAAACCCCTTATGGTCACACAATCGGTCAAGGGATTGTAGCTGAAGGTATTTCTGGATCTAACCCTTGGTATGCCGCAATTAGGTTAAACAACCATCGTTATCCAGTTGAAAGCGTGGATATATTGACAGAAGATGGTGATACTAAATCAATGACACGAGGTGCGGATAACCGTTTTGTGTTTAATAGTGGCTCTGGCATATCTGGATCACAAGATTTGTTGGTGACAGATATTTTCGGTCAGCAAGTTACTCTAGACAATGTTAATATCACTGGTGGCGATACTGCCGATCTAGTTACAGGCGAACAGTTCGGCATGATTTAAGTCATAGTTTGGCAGTTTCATTGAATAAAAGTAAGGTGGGGTGTACTATACCTCGCCTTACTAAGCCGTCAATATTGGTTTGATATATTAGTCTACAGATGAACGCAGATAATTTTTTTGTTTTTCAAATAGTTTTATTTTAGATAGATATAGAGTATTATTTACAGCAATTATTGCACTATTTTAGCTTTGGTTGACTTCTTCAAACATCTTGAAACGGTCATTTCAGGCGATCGCTTTCTCAGAGGATGTCTGAAAAGTAAGTCTATGTTATTAAGATCCCCCCTAACTCCTAACCCCTATCCCTCCGCCTTCGGCACCTCCCTTTGTAAGGGAGGCAGGGTGGGATTAAGTATAAAGTCTCCCTTCGTAAAAGAGATTTAGAAGGATCGGAAGTAGCCAATCAGACTTCTCAGATATCCTCTCAGGTTATGCTTGATATATTTCACTTTATGTTTAACTTGAGTAGCCTGAAACATTTATAAAATCTAGGGTATCTTACAATTGTAAGAGATGCCCTACGGTTACTTCCAGGAAGCTACGCCAAAATAATGGATACAGACAGACCTGACTACCTGACACAAATACCTCAAAATATCTTAGTGTATAGGTTTTGTCTTTTGTACTTCAAAGGTGCTTATTGATAAAGCGATCTCCTGTTTGGCATAATGACTTAGACAAAGATTCTGAAATTTCTGCAATCTCGATCTGTGCTAACCTGCTTTTTACTGTTATATTTTGCCCCGCATGAGTGAAGCTACCCTGGTTAATGGAAATGGCGTATCAAACGAAGAAATCGTTGCTGCTTTGGAGATTCCCGCAGATTTTAATTTTGATTTGCCCGATCCTGAAGATGAAGCAATTGGTGAATCAGATTTTCAACATCAATTAGATACGATCTGGAAGATTTGCGATCGCTTTGATCTGCAAACAGACATCTGGCGCGGACGTATTTTACGCTCGGTTAGAGACAGGGAAAAAAAAGGCGGTGAAGGTAGAGGGGCAGGATTTATCAACTGGCTCAAAGACCGCGAAATTACCAAATCTCAGGCTTATGCTTTGATTCAATTGGCAAATAGTGCTGATACTCTTTTAGCAGATGGACAGTTAGACCTAGAAAGCATTAATAATTTTAGTAAGCGGGCATTTGTAGAAACCGCCAAATCTGCCCCTGAAGTTCAGCAGTTGGTAAGCGAAGCTGCTCAAAAAGGCGATCGCATTACTCGCCGTGAAGTAAAGCAGCTTTCTGATGAGTGGACTGCCATGAGTTCGGAATTACTCCCCGATGAGATCAAAGAAAAAGCAGCAGAAGGAACTTTACCCGCCCGTCATCTTGCTCCTTTGGTGCGGGAAATGGAAAAGTTACCCGATTCTCATCTAGTAGAAATTAAAAAGGAAATTGCCGAAAGTCCTGATATTGATACGGTCAAGCTGATGACCACCGAAGCCAAGAATTTAGCCAAATATCTTGATGCTGCTGCCCAGGTGCAAACCCTGCGAGATAAGGCGGTAGATATGGAGATGGCACTAGAAGAGGCTTCTAGGCTAGACTGTATTAATACTGCTGCAGACTTAGTTAAACAAGCTACCACTTTAGAGCAAACTGTAGGCAAACTCTATACTACCTGGAAACGCATGGGCAACGTTGCCGATCGCCTTTATGTAGAAACGGGGGCATCTAATCCTCATTTGCGATCGCTTTTAACCTGCTTAGAAACTCTAACTGGCGATATTATCGAAGTACCTTTGGATGAAGAAGGAGAGCAAATTGTACGTCTGAAAGTTTTAACTGAAGATATGAATGCGATTGATAATTAACCTCTAGCCGATGATATTTGTGTATGGGCGTGTCATGTAGCGTCCTTTTCGCTCTTTTACTACCCTGAATGTCAAAATAAAACCAGAGCAAAATAGGTTATTTTTTCTGCTCTGGTTTATAAAGCGAATGCTTTAAATCTTAATTTTCAACACTCTACTATTGCTGATTTAGAAACGAATTATCTCTAGAGCAAATAACCAAGAATTAATTTACTTAATTCCTAAAAGTGTTGGTTTCTTAATTTAGCGAATATGCTTAGAAACGGTTGTTTCGACGACCACCGCTATTTCTATTATCTTCGCGGGGTCTAGCTTTATTGACTTTAAGCTGACGATCCATCCATTCTGCTCCATCTAAAGCTTCAATAGCTTTATCTTCATTAGCTTCTGACTCCATTTCTACAAAAGCAAATCCTCTAGGACGATCTGTTTCGCGGTCGGTAGGAATATGAACCCGTTTAACAGTTCCATATTCTGTAAAGACTTCGCTTAAATCTTCTTGATTTACTTCGTAAGATAGGTTGCCTACGTAAATTGACATACTTTTAATTGTCTACTCAATGAGTGTTGTGTGTTAGAGAGACAAGATTATAGGAAAAGAAATAGCGCAATACTCTACGGAAAAGACCTTTAGATACTGGATACAAACTTAATCGTTAATCTCTTGATTCTCAGTCTAAATATTAACACTAATATTTAGATATAGAGTAAAATTGCGCTATTTCTTTTTTCACGGGCGATCGCACTTTTAATAGTTCTAACTTCCAAACCTAGTTCCTCAATAGTTTCCATCCATTTTTGCCCTATACTCCAATCTGATTAATTATTTTTAAGGATGCTCAAACAAATTTATTTATTATCTTTTGTGCCAACTACATTAGAAACTGTTTGTAAAGTAAATGTTAAGGGGATAGAAAAGTAGTGAAGATAATGGAGGTAGGGAAGATAAAGTAGAAACTTCACTACTTCAAATGCCTTAATCACCTCACTACCCCAAATACCCCAAATACAACCCTACTCAACAGCAGGAAAAATTGATTTTCTTTTTACAAACAGTCTCTTACACTGGTTTATTTAAGAATCTTGTCAATAGAAGAAACTCCTGAGTTATTGGGTATGGTTTGGGAGAATAAAAGATAGCCAGAAAAACCTAAAGCAATAACCGCAGCTAATCCGCTAATAATTGCCCAACGTCTAGTAGTTGTTATCTGTTTCCTTACATCTCTAAAAGAAGATCTTATTGGATCGATAACAGACATTAGCTCCTGGCGATTTTTGGCTTCATATTCTTCCATTGAAGGGCGCATTTCATCTCGTTGTACTGCCCATTCTTGTAGTGCCGCTCTTTGACGAGACCAATCATCTAGTGCGCCAGACAGCTTATTATCTAAGTCTTGTTTAAGGTTATTAATTTGTTGATTAAACTGCGCACTCAAATTACGATTTGCTTGATTAAATTGACCGTTAGCATTAATAAGCTCCTTGCGTACCGATTCCCAGCTAGATTGATTTTTATGTTCTAGTTCGCTAATTTTATTGGTTTGGCTAGTATTAAACTTGTTTTCAAGTTCAATACTACGTTGTTCAAACTTTTGTTCTAACTGTTGTAAAAAATTAGTATCACATAAAGATTCATGTTCTTGAATTTGATTTTGAAGTTTGTGACGATAAGTTTCTAATAATTCATCTAGCTGAGCTTTTAAAGAATCTAAATCAACATTTTCAGCAACAGGTTCAAGTAAATTAATCTTATTGTAAACTGAGCGAATTTCAAGAACTAGTTCTTCGGCTGTGGTGTTTTTGAGTAAGTAACTCTTTGCTCCTGCTTGCAGGGATTTTCCTAGGTAAGTATCATCATAACCGCTTAAAACAATTATTTTGGTATTGGGGAAACGCTGACAAATAATGCTGGTTGCGTTCAAGCCGTCCATTTTAGGCATATCAATATCCATCAAGACGATATTAGGTCGCAACTCCTCTACTTTAGCGATCGCTTCTTGACCATTATAAGCAACTCCTATCACCTGAAGATCTTCCTCAATATCAAGCCAAGTTTTTAAAACTTCACATAAAAGAGTCTGATCGTCTACTAATAAAATATTAATCATTAAATATACCTATGTAACTTATATTACTACAAAAATATAATTCTTGAATCAGATTGTAAAAATTAGTTTATCAAAATGTAATTAAGCTATTTTATATGGCTAATGTAGGCAAATTAAATTTCAGTATTAATTGTCAAAATATTAAAAATTCCCAAAAGCGACTAATTTATATTGTTTTTAAACGATGAAAAATATTTAGTTATCCAATTGCTTAAAAGATAGTCTACATTACACTGCTAATTGAATCAATTAAGACTCAACTTATAAGTATGTAGATAGGGAAGGTACAATTCAAAAATAAACTGAGTTAATTTAGGTATTTCGCCTTTGCCATCAGATTATATAAATCCACGACAATAATGTGGAATGTACTTAAAGCCTTATTTTGCTGACTTTATGGAAACAATTTTTTTATCTGTAGAACCGAGTGTAGCTGAAATTTCCATCAAAGGAAATCTGGAGCAGTTTTTAATAGTTTTGTCTGTATCCTTGAGCGTGGCAACAATTTCCAGAATTTTTAGCTGGTTTCGACAAATACCCTATACGTTGCTTTTAGTAATTGTCGGACTAGGTTTAGCTTTTGTGGATATTCGCTTAGTAACGCTTTCTCCAGAGCTAATTCTAGAGATTTTTTTACCCCCTCTGCTATTTGAAGCAGCTTGGAATATCCGTTGGCGTAGCCTTAAAGATAGTTTATTTCCAGTTAGTCTGTTTGCCATTGTGGGAGTAGTTATCTCTGTGGTTGGGGTAGCCTTGCCTTTGAGCTATTTTACAGATATGTCTTTGGCTACGGCACTTTTAGTAGGTGCCAGCTTGTCTGCTACCGATCCTGTTTCGGTGGTGGCATTATTTCGAGAATTGGGAGCAAGTAAACGCCTAACTATCCTCATGGAAGGAGAAAGTCTTTTTAATGATGGCGTGGCGGTAGTGGCATTTTTGCTGTTAGTCGATATTCCCTTGGGCAATGGCGAGTTTGGGATTTCAACTATCATGATTCGCTTCCTAACCTTTGTCGGTATTGGCTTAGGTATTGGCAGTCTAGTTGGCTTTGGAATTTCTTATCTAACTCAAAGATTCGATTTGCCTTTGGTAGAGCAATCTTTAACTTTAGTTTCAGCTTATGGTACATATTTAATTACCGAAGAACTAGGCGGTTCTGGAGTAATTGGAGTTGTTACGGTGGGAATTATCCTGGGTAATTTTGGCTCACGAATTGGCATGAATCCTCGTACAAGACTCTTGGTTTCCGAGTTCTGGGATTTTCTGGCATTTTTTGTTAATTCTATTGTTTTCTTGCTGATTGGCGATCAAATCAACTTTGCCAGTCTACGTAGTAGTTTTGATTTAATTATAGTAGCGATCGCATCAGTATTAGTTACCAGAGCGATCGTTATTTTTGGCTTAGGCAATCTTAGTAATTTAGTTAGCAAAACTAAAATCAACCTGCGAGAACAAACTGTCCTTTGGTGGGGTGGCTTAAGGGGTTCGGTTTCTATTGCCGTAGCTTTAAGCGTCCCTGTAGTTCTTACAGGAAGACAAGAAATCATTAATACAGTTTTTGGGGTGGTTTTATTTACTCTCTTGATACAAGGGTTGAGTACTAAGTGGTTGTTAAGCACCCTAAATCTAATTGGCGATCAGCCTTTGCGTCAGGAATACTCAGAATTATTAGCGCGCAAAGTAGCCATGAATCGCGTTCTTGACTATTTAAACAATAATGAACTCGCCTCAGAAATTGATCCTGAATACTATCGTTATCAACATGGACTGGTAAAAGGACAACTGCAAAATATTGAAGACAAAATTGATAAGATGCAGCGAGGAAATGACAACCTCCGCGCTTTAACTATGGAACAGCTAAACGAACAGCTTTTAGATATTGAAGCTGATACCTACGCTGAGTTTATTCGAGCAGGAAAATTAAACGAAAATCTCTCTCCTGTTTTGCAAGAAATTATTGCCAAAGCTGGAGATACTTAGTGAGGACTTACTCAGCGATATTAATTTCGCCCCCCTGCCCCCATAATTGAGAGATTTAGAGGGCAGATGTATAAGTTTTACTAGTTCCTGATTAAACAATTGCTTATTGATACTTAATTATCTTCAGGCGTTCTTATATGAAATACTTAAATGTTTGCTACGAATGATAATTTATGGACTTGGGGACTTGGGGAATAGGGGAAAGAATTTGCTACCTGCGTAATTGCCCCTTGTCTCCTCGTCACCCCGTCACCTGATTCGTATCATTCTTCTTTGGAATTCATATTAGTTGAGCATCTTCTTAGCACAATCGCTATTTTTTGCTCACTTTAGCTAGAATTTAATTGCTGTCTCAAAATTTCCCCGAAAAATAAGATATGACATCAGCTAAGAATGTTTTGGGTGGAAAACTTAAAGTTTGTTGCACATCGCCCATGACAGGATTTTATCGCACAGGAAAATGTGAAACAGGTCCTCAAGACCAAGGCGTTCACGTAATTTGCACCGAAGTTACCGCTAAGTTTTTGGCTTTCAGCAAAGAAAGAGGCAACGATCTTACTACTCCTATGCCAATGTATAATTTTCCTGGACTCAAACCAGGGGATTGCTGGTGTTTATGTGCATTGCGCTGGAAAGAAGCTTTAGATGCGGGTTTTGCCCCACCAATTAACTTAGAAGCTACCCATGAGTCAATGCTAAATTACGTTCCCTTAGAAGTTCTTGAGGAGCATTCTATGAACTTAGCAAAATAATCAAAAAAGGGCGTTGCTAATTTCATCAGGTGACCTCACGTCCTAGCAAGTAGGGTAATATCGTCCGAAGGCACAAAAGGCAAGTTCCCTCAATGCTTCCATCCATTGAAGAAACTGCCTTAGAAATTCACCTCATGGTGACGTATCAAACCGTATCCTGATTTAGCAATGCCTAAAAAAGCTAAGATACAACACAGAAAACGCTCTTTAAGCAGTTTTATTGTATTCTTTATTTTTTGCTGCCGTTTACAATTTTTTGAAATTAAACTAGTCTGAAGACAATAACAATATAGTGGCAATGCCAAGGAAGTAATCACAGAAATCGCAGTAGTTCCCTGCATCTATGTAAATTTGGTCATTGACTTTTTGTTAATCAATTTGGATGCGTTTAAAGTATTTGGCGATCGCTACAAAGATTTAATTCCTATATTCTATTCTCTTCATTCACAACTATACAGCTAGCATCATTAAATTGCTGTCATCTAAACTAGGTTAGAAATCCTATCATAACAAATTCGGCTTATTTTAAGTTTAATGTCAGAAAAATTAACGTCAATTAACAAAAAAAGCTAGTGCTTGTTTTTAGTCTTTTGACACGATAATCTTAAATAAAACCAATAAATTATAACTTTCACACAAATCGGTAAAGTAACAATTTAGTACTTCAATCCTGAATGTTTACAATACATAGAACTAGATTTGCCAAAGCCTATGTCTACTCAAGATCGGCCTCCCTTAAGAAATATTACTTGGGGTCAAAATGTGGTTTGCCCTTGTTGTCTCTATATGTATAATTCCCTATCAGATAATCTCTGCATAAAATGTGGTCAAGTACTAACCATAAACGTAAAAGCGTTAGATTCAGAAGAATCTGATACCAGAAAAATAGTTAATAAAAAGCGTCCATACTTTAGCGTTAAGAAAAATTTTTCAAATTCTACTCGGACAATTTTGACCTTTGCCATCCTCTCTGGTGCAATCTTGTTTTCTGGTGTTGCTTACTACGTAGTGCAAAAAAATTCAGCACAGCAAGAGTTAGCAAGAAGCCAAGTAGAAATGAAGACTAAAGCAGTAATAGCTGCTCGTAATTTAGAGCAATTTGTTGGCACACAATACCTTCAGGTTCAAGAAATGGCTGCGAGTCTTTTCCTCACTAATCACTCTGTTTGGTCGGCTTGGTCTATTGAGCGCAAGCAAGAGTATTTTCAGAATAATTTTTTAGCGAATTCAGACGGTATAGATAGCTATCTGGTTATTGATGCTCAAACTGGAGACACAATTTTTAGCGGTGGGACAAGAACAGGAACTAACAACAGCAAAGACATAGATTACTTCCAGCAAGTAGTTAAATTTAAAAAGCCAGTTATCATTCCTTACCGAAAATCGACCAAAACAGGAATTGCCTATATGTATATGGCAGCTCCTTCTTTTGATGAAGCAGGAAAACTATTATTTGTCACTCGAACTCGAATCAGATTTGATGAGGTGCAAAAACAAATAGCTACTGATTTAAGCAATTTAAGTTTGATTGTTGGTGATTCAAGTCAGAGATTACTCCGCCGTAAGACGACGGAGCCTACTCTGAGCGTTGGTCAATCTCTTGGTTTTCTCCTCGTCAACGGAATTGGACGAATTATTGCTACTGAAAATACAGAAAACTTGAACCAGTCTATTGATCGTTCTTTTGTTTCTCGTATTCTGCGTCAAAACAAATCATTATCAGTAGACGTAGAAACAATAGGTGGTTCATCTTATCTTGTGGCGTATGCACCAATTATAGAAACAAGAGGACTACCAAAATTAGACTGGAGCTTAATTTTCACAACAAGGGTAGATTGAATTTTGTTTTAGCCAATGGCAATAGAAAAAGATTATCAAAACTTTTGACAAGTAGTCCATATTTAATCTAGCGTCTTAAAGTTTCCATTTATTTGTTTATGTTTGCTTTAAATCAAGACCTTAGCTTTCTGCCACGCTTTTATCGATTAACTAGCTTTAGCATACTGGCAAAGTTGTCTTTCATATTAGACCTCTTGCATAAATAAGGAAGAAATGAGAAAAACTACTTCCGTATTATTATCATGAATAAAAAAAATCAAGGAATCACGATTTTCTCGATTCTTGCTATTATTTCATTAGCTATTTGGCTGGTCGTTCGTCAACAGACAAGCACATTTCAAAATCAAAGCGATAGCAGTCAAAAAAGCTTGACAGCTTTTAACGCCAATGGACAGGCAAACCAAAAAGAAAGTAATTTTAAAGCTGAAAAAAGATTTAGTTTGGGGGAAAAAATTTTAATTGGTGCGGATGACAATCCTGATAAGCAATTAGCAGTACAAATGTATGCAAAACAAGATTTTGGTGAGGCAATAAGTAAATTTGAGAAATCTTTAGAAACTCATCCAAACGATCCAGAGGCATTGATTTATCTGAACAATGCGATCGCGGCAATCGATCCAAATGCGATCACAATTGGTGTAAGCGTACCGATTGGTGGAAGTTTAGACGTTGCCAAGGAAATATTACGTGGAGTAGCTCAGGCGCAAAACGAAATCAATGCAAAAAACGGCATCGCTAATAGCGGCAGGAATGATCTGCTGCAAATCATCATTGCCAATGATGATAATGATCCTGAAGTTGCCCAGCAAATTGCTACTGAGTTTGTCGATAATCCTCAAGTGGAGGTCGTGATCGGTCATAATTCTAGTAGTGCTTCGATCGCAGCAGCACCAATATATCAACAGGGTGGCTTGGTAATGATTTCTCCTACCAGCGTTGCCACAGAACTATCTCAGGTAGGAAACTATATATTCCGAACTACACCTACTACTAGAATATTAGCGCAGACCCTAGCAGAGTATACGATAGAGAAACTGCATCGACAGAAGATAGCCGTTTGTTTTGATTCAGAAGATTCTGCTAGCAGTTCATTTAGAGAGGACTTTTCTTTGTCTATATTTGAGCTAGATGGAGAAATTACTGCTACTGAGTGCGATTTTGGCAGCGATAATTTTAATTCTGACGAAATTCCTGGAAAGGCGATCGCTGACGGGGCAGAGGCTCTCTTACTTATTCCTTCGGTAGATAAAATTAACCAGGCTTTGGAAGTAGCTCAATCTAATCAAAATCGTTTGACTTTATTGGGTAATCATTCGATGTACGGCTACGAAACTTTGAAGGTTGGCGGCTCTGATACCAACGGCATGATTCTGCCTGTTGCTTGGCATCCTGATTCTACAGCCGATTCTTCGTTTAACATAGAGGCTAAGAAGCTTTGGGGTATGGCTGGAAGCTGGCGCACCGCTACAGCTTATGACGCAGCGAAAGCCTTAATTGCTGGTTTGAGCAGAATCGATGATTCTAGTAGTGTGGCTACTCGGCAACAATTACAAACAATATTGACTAATTCAGGCTTTTCCGCTTCTGGAGCTTTAGGCAATATTACTTTTCAACGCTCTGGCGATCGCTTAGTAAAAGCAGCTATAGTCAAGATACAACCAGGCACATCCTCTGGTACGGGATATGATTTCAAATACATTAATACCTCTCAACCCAGTAACAAAACCGCAAAAGCAAAATCAGAAAACTTTTAGCCACCCAAAGAGAACTATGGGTAAAAGTAAGGTACTCAATATAATACTGCTAGCAGCCACGTTTCGATTTAAATCATAGGCTTCTGCTAGAATAACGCAAGCAAAAGCTGTAGGCATACCAGACATCAAAACTAATACTAAACGATCATCACCCTCAAAACCAAAAAAAGTTAATGCCAATCCAGTTATGCCTGGCAAAACCAGCATTTTAATTAGCGTGGAAAAAACTCCCGTTTTCAAATTTTGCCATTGTTGGGACATACCCAATTGCATTCCAATTAAGACAAAAGCTCCAGGTAAAACAGCTATAGTTCCTAGGGAAATTCCTTTTTCAACCAAGTCAGGAAGAGTTAAGCCTTGGCTGAGATAGCCAAAGACAAAAGCCCATAAAGAAGGTAAAAGTACTATACTGCTCAATTGATTCAACCAATCGCTTTGTTCTTTCAAACAGCTATATCGATCTGCTACTAACACACCCAATCCATAGCTTCCTAAAACATTATGAGCGATTCCATATAAGACAATCCAACTCCAATAGCTTTGATCTACAAAATGCGGCACTAAAGCTAAACCAATGAAGCCCGTGTTACCCAAAATTGAGGTGATAATAAAACTTCCTCTTCCAGCATTGGTAAAAGGTAATAAGTCTAGGTCAATTGCGCTATTAGAATAGGAGAAATATCTAGCCTCGCTAGTAGAATCTTGTGGATGATTCGACACAACTGACATATAGTGGCTGTTGATATACCTATTTTTGTGTATACGAAGAATCAGTAAGGTTAATGCCAAACCTAACAACAGAACGGTTACGGTGACGGCAATTGGCAGCCAAACGATTTGTTCAAAATTAGATTTTCGAGCCAGAGACAAAATCTGTAATGGTACGCCGATCCAATACAAGGTTTTTCCCAGAAGTTTTGGTACTCGATCGCTAACAGTTTTTTGGCGGTAGATTAGGATTCCCAGAATAACCCATAATATGCTTTGAAATACAGTTACCACTTTTTTTCCGTAAAACTACATAGTCATCATCAGGTTAGTTTAACGTGAGTTCAGATAAGAAAAAAGCAAAACCAATAAGCTCAAAGGCGTCGCATTCCGCAGAGATGATTTGATTATAATAAGGGATGAAGGGATTTTGGCTTGGGTACTAGGGCGATTGCGAAGCTAGTCGAAGACATCGCTTTATTATGGTGGTATTAAACTATAATATTTACCGAACTTGTGCTAATAATATTTCTTCAAAAACGCCAGAACTTTTAGTTTGAAAGCGTTCCTGATGCTTGAGTAGCCAAAAAGGTCGTTCAATTTGATTTAAGATCGCTGGATGACCTACCGAACCAATTACTTCTATCGGGCGTAGCAGACCAAGCTGTAGCTCTTTAGCGATCGTTAGTTTAGAAATTGCTGTCGCACCAACTCCATTTTCGACTAATGCTTTAACCATTTCACCACTGTTCATTTCTAATACTACCTTTAATTTGCTCTGGTCGATTCCCCAGGTATGCAAAGCCTGCTCGAACCATTGACGAGTTCCCGAACCAGACTCCCGCATAATCCAGGTTGTTTCGGCAAGTTCAGTTACGGATACAGCAACCTGCTCGAACCAAGGATGATTTCGCCCCACTACAATTTGTAAATAATCCCTGCCTATTTTTTGTTGTTCCAAACAATGGAGGACAGATAATTCTATTTCTCCTTCAACTAATCCTAAATCAAACTCTCCTCTTGCTACACCAGAAGCGATCGCTTCTGTATTATTTAAAATGCAGCTAATCTCAATACCAGGATATTTTTGTTGGAACTGACTAATTATGGGAGAGAGCCAATAGTTGCCGATAGTCTGACTTGCTCCTAGCCTGAGTTCGCCCCGTTGCAGATTGTTGAGTTCTCGTAAACCTCTTTCAGTCAGACTAACGCGATTGAGAATGTTTTGGGCTTCTACTTGCAAAAACTTTCCTGCCTCAGCAATTTCTATGCGACGACCAATTCGATGAAATAGTTTGACTCCGTATTGTTTTTCGATGTTTTGAATTGCTGCACTCACCGCAGGTTGAGTAACATGGAGTTCTTCGGCTGCATTGGTAAAGTGCTGGTGTTTTGCTACTGCTAAAAAAATTCGGATCTGGTCGAGGGTTATTTCTGCCATCGGGTTTTGGAAATACTATTTACCAGAATTTGGATAAATTTAAGTTATTGTTTTGATGATAAACAATAATTGGGGTTATTTGAATTCTCAAGGGCATACATCTGCTGTTTATTTATGGCGATCGCTTATAACCTTCTTTGAAAAAACAAGATCGGTCTTTTGCTCGTCGGTTAGAAACAAAGCGATCGCTGCAACCAGGCTTATTTTACTCGTTATCGGCTATCTTACCTTTATCTCTAATATGCTCTCAAAAGGCGATCGCTTTGCAACAAGATATTAGTGCGATCGCACATTGTAGCGATTGTCTTAATTGTCAAATAATTGTTTTCGATTAAGCGGATCTTCTTAAGTTAGGAATTGATTATGATCACACTTGGTTACTAATCAAACAGTTATCTTGATGTTGAACTATTACAGACACGATTAAGATGGCTAAACCTAAAGAATCTTATAACTACGATTACGATAGCGATACAACAACAATTACTACGCTTGAAAAACTCAACGGACAAATTATAACAACTACAAAAACCGTAGAAGGTAATCAGATACCTCAAAAATCTTTTCTGCCGACAACTACTAGTGGAAAAATCGTCTTAGGATTAATTGCATTAGTTGCACTACAAGAAATTTTAGTAGCTGCTCCTCAGATAATTATTACTCCAGCAGCCTTATTTGGAGCTATAAAACTTACCAAAAATAAAACTAAGTTAGAAAAAACAATTGCTGTAACTGTTGCTATTGTTGGCTCTCTGGCAGCTTGTTCGTTGTTTCTTAGGACACCTGTACCTTCAACTTCTTCTAGCCCATCTTCTAGATCAAATTATATTGTTACAGATTCTGGTCAAACAATAACTAGAGAACAATTACAGCAAGCGCGCATAGCTTGTAAAAAGATTATCAAAGCTTCTGGAAGCAAAGATACTGAACAATGTTGGAAATACAGCGATCAGTAAAAAATTACATTTATAGATTTATGACTATAAGGAAAAGCAGAATTTTGCAGAAAACAATAGCTGGAAATGCAAGTAAATACTATTCATATCGCGAAGCATGGTCACGAATTAAATTGGCTCAAGAAAATGGTTTCTATTTGGAGGCTATTGCAATTCAGGAAAGTATTATTTCTGATCGCCTTTTAAGTTATCTGTATCGCTCACAAGAAACTACTCCGTCCTTAAAACATGGTCGGTTTCCGTTATTGAATGAGCTAATTAAAAAATGGCGTTCAGAATGTCCCAATGGACTTTCATCAGGTAGTTATGACAACTTGATAGAAGCAGTCGATCAATGGCGATTTTCAAGAAATCAGGTTATACACGCTATAGTTAAATCAAAACCAGGTCAACCAACTCAATCTATTGACTTGTTTTTACAACAAGCTCAAGAGGCAGCCGAAGCAGGAAATAAAATTGCTAGAGAGGTGTGTAATTGGAGTAAAAAGAATAAAATAAATATATAATCTTTATAAGGGAAAGGTAGTAGAGCGTCGGATCGCTTCATCGACAGCTAGTTGAGCTAATTCTGTTCCGTTTGCGACTAAAATACGTTGCCACATATTCATTACTGATAAAAGATTTTTACTAAAGCCAAACTAAAGATAGAGACAAACAGCCAAGAAGCAGCCCCTAAATATAAAGGTTTGATTCCCGCTTGCTTGAGCTTTAACAGACTGGTTTCTAGTCCCATCGCTGCTAAAGAAATTGCTAATAAAAATTGGTCGATCTGTATGACTACTGCTTTTGCACCTTCGGGGAAAATGTTTAAGCTGTTAAGAATAATCATTCCTAAAAAGTACAGCACAAACCAGGGAATTGGCATCTGGCGCAGATTTAGTTTTTTTCCATTTTGTTGCTTGCGAGCAGATATTAATCCCAATCCCATCACCATGGGAGCTAGTAGCATAACCCGTGATAATTTGGAGATGGTTGCAATCTCACCGCTAACTTTACCATCTTGAAAAGCAGCAGCGATAACTTGCGCCACTTCGTGAATTGAAGCACCGCACCAAAGCCCGAATGCTTGGGGGGTAAGAGCAAATAGTCCTGGTAATAGGGGATAGAGCAACATCGAAGCAGTACCAAAAACCGTTACCATTGCCACTGCGTAAGCAACATCCTCATCATGACCATCGACTACCACATTGGTAGCAATTACTGCCGAAGCTCCACAGATAGAAGCCCCCGCAGCAATAAGTTGTGCAAGTTTGCGATTCACACCTAAGCGTTTACCTAGCCAGCAGGTGAAGACAAAAGTAGCTATTAGAGTAAGGGTGACAATTGACAGCCCTACTACACCTACGTCAATCACCTGTTCCAAACTAAGCTGTAAGCCCAGTAGAATAATTGCCAACTTGAGAATTCGCTTGAGTGAGAAGGTAATTCCCAACTGACAAACTTGGGGAGTTCCTACAGTGTTGCGAACTAAAATACCGAGAAGTATTGCCAGAATTAAAGGGCTAAATAGTTTTAACCCTGGTAGAGTATGCAAAAAAGTCGCTAACAATGCTAAACCAGAGGTTAGGATTATTCCTGCTCCTAATTGGTATAACCAACTTTGTTGCTGCTTCTTTTTTGAGTTGTTAGATAGCCGACGATTTTTCTGATTTGGTTTCACGATTACAGCAGTATTGAAGAATTGAATAGTTAAGGAAATAGTTTTTATTGAGGCTAGTAGGTTGTAGCCATTTGTCCATCGTCGCTAAATTGGCGAACTACTGTAACAGTGATGTCTGAACCTAGCTGAGTCTTTGCCTTAAACTGTTTTTTAGAAATATTTGTGGCAGTTGAAGCGTATAAAAGGATAAATAATAAAAGTGTTGTAGCGATCGCCAAAAGTTGCTCGAACAAATGTTTCATTCTCAGTTTATGTATGAACAACTTCACTTTAAAAAATACTAATCATAAAAACAAATATTCTTTTTTATTAAAACGATAAATTATGTTTATTAATTCTAATTTCAATTAGAATCATTGATCGGCAAGAGGCGATCGCTCTTTTTCTGACGTTGATCAAATGGTACAAGAAGAATTAGTGACTTTTGTAGATATCAATGTAGTGCTTTATCCTCAACAATTTGATTAAGCTTTTATTTTCTAGCTTGCTTACGTCTAGTTTCTATTTTTTCAAGTTTTACTTTGTAATTTCGATCCCTATCCGATGGTTGTCTCTGCTGCTGGCTATTGATAGTTATTTCACCCTCGCCAGTCGCTTTAATGGGTCATAGACCATGGGGCTACATGCGGGCAAGCCCTTTGTAAAGGGCGCGATACAATCACGCCCACAGCCCCTCCGCAACGCGCTGACTCGCAAATAGAAACCATACGAAAAATTTTGTAAGTATACAGTCGAAGCAAAGGTTAAGACAACTATTATTTGTTTCGCGCAGAGACGCAAAGCGGTGCGACCCCCTAAAGGGTGAGACAGTTTGCTTATGCCGGTGAAACCGTCCACCGCAACTGTCTCACCGCTTCGACGTAAGGTGCAAGACAAAGGCTTTAGCCGCATGTACGCGCACCAAGACAGACACAAAGAGATTTAAGAGATTTAAGAGATATTTTAAATGTCTTAATCTATAGTTCGGTTGCCATACCTCAAATTCTTCTGACCTCTGACCCCTAACCAGCCAATCATGAGGAAATTAATTGGAATGACTATAGTATCGATTAAAAGGCTAAATTAACGTGAGCGAGAACACGAATTTAGATTCGTATATCAGGTAGAAATAGCGTAAATTACTATTAACTGAAATTTGCGACTTGCCAAGACCATGAATCCCAAAAACCAAGCAAGAGAATTAAAAAAAGAAGTTAAATCTTGGGTCTTTAAATTACAAAATCTCAACAAAGAACAATTTAATTGTCCAGTCTGCAACTATACTGGTGCTTTTAAAGATTTGAAAGCTACTACTGCTTGGCGCAAACACGCTCAATGTCCCAAATGTAGAGCCTTAGAAAGACATCGCCTTCAATATTTGGTGGTTGAGCAGTTGTTATCAAAGCTCGATACTTCTGGCTTGAGTATGCTTCATTTTGCTCCTGAGAATTTTTTCCGAGGTTACTTTGCCGATCAATTTGGCAGATACGAAACAGCCGATCTGTATATGCCAGAGGTAGATCATCAGGTGGATATACAAAATCTTCCCTTTGCCGATCAAAGCTACGATTTTGTTTTTGCTTCTCATGTTTTAGAACATATTCCTGACGATTTAAAAGCGATCGCCGAAATTCATCGTATTTTAAAGCCCAAGGGAATCGCCATATTACCTGTACCTTTAGTGGCAGAGCAAACTATTGAATATCCAGAACCTAACCCCAAAGAGGAATATCATGTCCGCGCCCCTGGTCTGGAATACTTTGAACGCTACGAAGCTTACTTTAGCATAGTCGAGCGAATTAACTCCGATGCCTTACCCGCCAAACATCAGCTATATGTCTACGAAGATCGTAGCCACTGGCCAACTAAAGACTGTCCTTTACGTTTAGCTATGGAAGAAAAAAGATTTCTTGATGTTGTACCTATTTGCTACGTCTAGATTAGTTTGTAGTTTGTAGTCAAAGAAAACTACAAACTACCTAATCCAACAGTTAAGTAACCTACGCCAAGAGGATTCAGTATAACTTACCTATTAGCTAAAGCTTTTGCTTGCTGTTGCGATCGCATTTCTAGATAAACCAATAGAGCATTGACATCCGCTGGATTAACACCACCAATGCGGGTTGCCTGACCAATGGTCAAAGGCTTGACTTGATTAAGTTTTTCCCTTGCCTCCATTCGTAAAGTCTCCACCGTGAGATAGTCTAAATCTTGGGGTAATCTGCGCTGGGTATGACGGCTAATTTGTTCGATTTGGGTTTGTTGACGTTTGATATAGCCAGAATATTTAATGTCAATTTCTGCCCCTTCTGTCTCGGCTATATTTAGTCCAGCATTATCTAGCCCATAGTTTTGCAAATCGGCATAATGAAACTTGGGACGGCGCAACAACTCAGCTAGGGTAATCGAGCCTTTGATATTTTGTTGAGTTTCGCTGGCGATCGCAATTCCTACTGCATCTTGTTCTTTAATGCGAGTAACCTCTAGCCTTTCTTTTTCGGCTATGATTTTCTCTTGTTTGTCAGCGTATAGCTGCCAGCGGCGATCGTCAATTAAGCCTATTTCTCTACCTAAAGGAGTTAAACGGCGATCGGCATTATCAGAACGCAAAATCAGACGATATTCTGAACGACTAGTTAACATCCGATAGGGTTCACGGAGATCTTTAGTACACAGATCGTCAATCAGCGTACCCAGATAACTTTGTTCCCTAGAGAAAATTACCTCTGGTTCACCTCTAACAAATTTGACAGCGTTGATACCCGCAACCAAACCCTGTGCTGCTGCTTCTTCATAGCCTGTGGTGCCGTTAATTTGTCCCGCGCTAAACAAGCCCTCAACTCTTTTGGTCATCAGGGTAGGATAACACTGGGTAGCGGGTAAAAAATCATATTCCACCGCATAGGCAGGACGTAGCATGGCGCAGTTTTCTAGTCCAGGTAAAGTTCTTAACATTGCTAACTGCAATTTTTCAGGCAGTCCTGTAGAAAATCCTTGGATATATAGTTCAGGGATATCTCTGCCTTCTGGCTCAATAAAAATCTGATGGCTTTCTTTATCGGCAAAACGAACAATTTTGTCTTCAATACTAGGACAGTAACGAGGACCTTTCGCATCCACCCAACCACCATATACAGGAGACAGATGCAAATTATCGCGAATGATTTTATGAGTTTCGGCGGTGGTACGAGTTAGATAGCAGTTCATTTGCTCTCTTTCTACCCAGGCTGTGGGGTCAAAACTAAACCAGCGCACTATCTCATCTCCTGGCTGCGCCTGCATTTTGCCATAGTCTACCGATCGCCGATCAACCCTAGCGGGAGTTCCAGTTTTTAGTCTGCTGGTTTCAAAACCCAATTGATTTAAAGTTTGGGTTAGACCCGTAACGGCAAATTCCCCTGAACGTCCTGCATCCATCGATTTATTGCCCACCCAAATCTTGCCGCCTAAAAATGTGCCTGTGGTGAGAATGACGGCTTTAGCAGCAAAACAAGTACCAAAGTAAGTCTCAATCCCAATTATTTCATCATTTTTACCCAGTACCAAATCTGTAACCATACCCTCGCGAATGCTCAAATTTTCTTGATTCTCCACAATTTGCTTCATCACCGCAGCATATTCGCGCTTATCGGTTTGCGCCCGTAATGCCCAGACCGCAGGACCACGAGAAGCGTTAAGCACCCTTTTTTGCAGATAGGTGCGATCGCTGACCTTGCCGATTTCTCCTCCCAAAGCATCAATCTCGTGGGTTAACTGAGACTTAGCTGGACCACCCACCGCAGGATTACAGGGCTGCCAGGCAATTCTATCTAAATTGAGGGTCAACATTAAGGTACGACAGCCTAACCTAGCTGCTGCTAAGGCAGCTTCACAGCCTGAATGTCCACCACCGACGACGATAATGTCAAAAGCATCTTGAAAATCTACGGGATGAGATACGGTCATTTCATTTATCAATTATCATTTGTTTAAAACGAAAAGTTCAGTGCTTCGATGCTTAATGCCCAATATTTTTACCTTTTAGCTTTAGTAATTTCTACCGTAGTTGAAACCATTGCTGCTATTAATTGTTCAGCAGATACGCTAAAAGGTAATCGGTGAATATCTGATTGGGGCTGAGTGGCGATAATTGCTACCTTTCGTAGTTGAGCCAAACTAACGTTACTTAATCCTAAATCTTCTAAAGTTTTTGGCAGACCAATTTCTGTATAAAACTTAATTAGCTGTTGTCTAGATGATGCTGCCAAAAGATTACCCTGCACCATTTCTTCTAAACGTAACTGGACTAAAATACCGTAGGCTACCTTTTCGCCGTGAAGTACGTCATGAGCTTCTACCAGATGAGTCAAGCCATTATGCACCGCATGAGCAGCTACGGTTCGGCATTCTGCTCCTCCAATACCGCCGATTACCCCTGCCAGTAAAACCGTCGCATCAACTACTTCGCGCCATTCATTACTATCAGGTTTTTGTAAAGCGATCGCCGATTTTTGGAATAAAATATCTCGTAGGATTCGCGCCTGCTGCACCGCCGAAATTAACAGAGTAGCAGAAGATTCTCCACTACTGACTGAAGCCTCATACCATTTAGCGATCGCGTCGCCAATGCCTGCAACTAAAGTTCTTTGGGGAGCGGTACGCACCAAACTATAGTCCAGAATCAAAAGCTCAGGACAGTGGCTGAGAGTTACATCATACTCAAACGCTCCCGCTTCAGAATAAATATTAGATAAAGCCGTCCAGGCTGCACAAGTAGCTCCAGAAGTGGGAATAGTAACTATTGGTAAACTACACTGATGAGCCAAAAGTTTTGCTGTATCCAAAGCTTTGCCACCACCAACACCAATCACTAGATCGGCTTGATGTTCTTTGACTAGATTCTTTAATTTAAGCAGTGAAGACTCGGCACAATCTGGACTATAGCTTGCAGATTGGCTAACTAATTTCTCAGCCTTCAGCACAGGCTCTAAAAAAGGCTTGATGGCGTTTAAGGTATTATTACCGCCTACCACCAAAGGACGCACACCCAATTTAGCAATTTCTTGTCCTGAGTTTGCCAAACAATTTTCACCCCGCAACACCCTTGCAGGAGAGATAGCTAAAGGAGTATAGCTAGTAGTTTTATTTGCCGCTGCGGTGTTGCTCATATCTGCTCAATTAGTCAGTCTGCTTCGATTAAGTATTTTTAGATGTAGGTAGCTTATCCAAATTCTCTGGGAACACTTCAATTTTAATATCTTCGTCTTCTCTAGTAATTAGCGATCGCTTTGCTTCTCCTAAAAACAGAGGCTGAGAAATACCCGCCTGGGGATGTAAAACAGTTCTCAATTTGATTGTAAATTGGTTATTGCCATTTACGCCAGTCCTACCATAAGAATATAGATCTGAGGCTGCCTGAAGCAAAGTCGGTTCAATAGCAGATTTTTCTATATCTGGAGCTACGGCTACTACAGCTTGATTTGCTCCATTATCGTAAATTAAGGAATAACGTACTGCACCAGAAATTTTTGCATGGGGAAATAAACCTAAACCCAGGGCAAATATCCCAGCCGTGAGAACTCCCATAAAGCTGGTTACACCTACAAGACGAAAGCGAAACCCCCAACCGACGACAAAGGATACAATCGCCACCAGAAGGCTAATAATGGTCACAATGCCTGACCATTTGGCATAAAAGAAAATATCAGTTGGTAATGTCATATTAGGTTATTAAATAATCTGGTAGATATAGTCTAGAGCTACAAGATAAAAAATAGGCATCGATAGCCTTAGCTAGTCGATACCTACTTATCTTGATATGGAAATAATATCAGTTCGATGCTCAGATTATTTGAAATCAACTAAAAATTATTAGACAATTAGGATTTATTTGCTTTTACTTCCAGGAACTTTGTCTCCTAAATCTTTGATAGCATTACTAGCATCGCTCGTACTTTAATTGCTGCCATCATTTTTCATATCATTTCCAGTATCTTTCATGGCACCTCCAGTATCTTCCATAGCATCTCCAGTATTATCTTTCATATCATTTCCAGTATCTTTCATAGCATCTCCAGCGTCATTTGCACCATCTTTCATAGCACCTCCAGCATCGTTTACCGCATCTCCAGTGGCATCGCCAGCATCGTTTACCGCATCTCCAGTGGCATCGCCAGCATCATTTACCGCATCTCCAGTGGCATCGCCAGCATCATTTACGGCACCTCCAGCGTCTGGCGCTGCACCGTCTACCCCATTAGGGGATTCTGTTTTGTCTGCACAAGCTCCAAATAACAAAGATAGAGCAACAAACATGGGAATGGCGATAGTTTTAATATTCATAATTTAATACAAAAAAAATTACTAGACAACTTAAGTGATACTCGATAATTCCTATAGAGTCAAAGGAAGATTAAATTTTTGTTGTTGGGCTGATTTAAGCTCGTCCAACCTCAGCAAAAATTTCCGCCAGTATATCACCTGCTCCTTGTTCTCGCAATTTAGCTGCCAAGTCTTTACCCAGTTGCTCGCAATTGTGACGCTCACCGCTTACGGTGTCCTTAATCAGTCTCAATCCATCTAGACTAGCTACCATTCCTTTGATAGTTAAATTATTATTTTCAATGCTAGTATTAACGCCAATAGGCACTTGGCAACCGCCTTCTAGCTCTCTTAAAAACGATCTTTCTGCCAAGGTGCGATCGCGACTGTCGGCATCTTCTAATACCTTTAAAATTTTCAGAATTTCTTCGTCGCCTGTACGACATTCAATGCCCAATGCCCCTTGTCCTACTGCATGAAGCGAAATTTCAGGGGAAATGATTTGGTGAATGCGATCGCTCATATCTAATCGCTGCAAACCAGCCACAGCCAAAATTATTCCGTCATACTCTCCCGCGTCTAATTTGGCTAAACGAGTATTGACGTTGCCGCGAATATCCTTAAATTCTAAATGGGGATAGTTGTGTCGTAGCTGTGCCAAACGCCTGAGGGAAGACGTTCCAATTACCGCACCAGCAGGAAGAGTTTCTAGCTTTTTATCCTTGTTTTTTTCATTAACTGCTAAAGCATCGGCAGGATCTTCTCTTTTGGTTATACAACCTAGCATCAATCCTTCTGGTAAATTAGTCGGCAGATCCTTGAGGGAATGTACCGCAAAATCCGTTTGATTATTGAGCATTCCAGTTTCTAGCTCTTTAGTAAACAAACCCTTGTCGCCGATTTTTGCCAAAGGAACATCCAGAATTTTATCCCCTTGAGTACTCATTTTTTCGACTTCAAATTCAAGATTGGGAAAATGCTTTTCTAATTCGGCTTTTACCCAGTAAGTTTGCACCAAAGCAAGCTGGCTTTTCCGTGTGCCGATGCGCACAGTGCGTTTAGAAGTTTCAATTGAGGATGTCATAAGGAGTATCTTAAAAAAATCTAATAAATCACCCGATCTAGGGTATCGCAGTTCCTGCAAACGTATTGATTAATTTTTGTTTTTATCTAGGGCAGTTAGGATAGAGACAAGACATGCCTTGTTTGTACTGGGCAGTTAGACGAGCAACCCTGCGTCGCCGTCAGGCGCAAACGTCCAGTATAAACGCCTGGGGTCTCCCCCGGCGACATGGACTTGGGAATGCTGCCCTAGCAAGGAAACGCGCGAGGGAGGCAGTTAAGAAAGCTGACTGACTTTTAACTTCCAATCTTCACGTTTAACTTTATTTTGCCCTACCTACTTAACAGTATCGCTAAAATAAGCTTAAAATTAATAACCATAGCGATCGCTCTTGTTGATGATTAGCAGTTGAAACCCTCTTTGCCGACGGAATTCCTGCCAAATAAGATCGTCAGTAGCTAACTCTAAATATTTTTTTGGATCGAGGTCGACCGCTTTTTCTAAACTCATAATTGCCCAATTATGATTATGCTGTTGAGCATAGCAACAAGCAAGCTGATACCAAGCTGGATCGAAGCGATCGTCGAGTTCTAGAGCTTGATTGTAATTGTAAATAGCCTGCTGATATTGCTCCTTCTGCTGTAAAACCCTGCCTTTTTGATACCAAGTCCAGTAATCATTAGCCTCAATATCCAAAGCTCGATCGTAGCTTTGCAAAGCCAGTTCTAATTTACCCCAGTGCTGTTGTGCTTCTCCACGACGATAAAAAGACCAAAAGTCTTGAGGACGCAACTCTAAAGCCTGATTATAGTATGATATTGCCTGTTCATAATCTTCTAACTTACGCCAAGCTTCGGCAACACGGTAAATTGCCCAGTAATCTTGGGGATGGGCAGCTAGAGCTTTAGTAAAACAAGCGATCGCCCGATCATATTGGTTTAGTTCGACAAAATAAATATAGCCTTGTTCGTACCATGCCCAGTAGTTATTTGGCTCTATTTTGGTAGCATAGTCATAACAATCTATCGCCTCAGAATATTCTCCCAAAGCCTCTAAAACCGCACCTTTGCGATACCATGACCAGTAATCTAGAGGTTTGTAGTTTATGGCGCGATCGTAGCTAGTCAATGCTTCTTGATAATAGCCTTCTAAACGTAGCTGATTACCTTGTCGATACCATTCGGAATAACTATCTGGACGGCATTCTAGGGGCTGATACATTTTTTACAATGTTTAATTTAATCTAATTTTGATATCTAAAGTGACCTATTTATATCTAAGCGCAATAGGGAGATAATAAATACTAGAAAAGTTAGGAATTGATAACTATTTTAATTGTGCTTAATGCTTAACCCAGTGGTATTGGAACTACTACACTCGATTCAAGAGAAAAAAGAATGGCTGGGATATTCTTTTGAAATCCATCAATCCTAATACGGTATTATTATCTACTTTTCTGAAAACATCATTAATAGGCAAGTAATCGTAAATCATGGTCGCGCTGACTTTATCTCTATATTCCATCATGCGAACTCTAGCTTTACTCTCTTCAGTTTTGAATATCTTATTCATCTGGATATAAAGAGGTTTCATTGCCTCATTTTTGGGAATAGGTAAACTAAGTCCAAGATTGATTATGGTAGGATTTGGATCTACCTTGAAAATACTATTACCATCTGAAAATAGTAAAGGATGGACGCTATCTGCTGAGATAAATTCTTTGCCATACCAACTGAAAACTTCTAATAAACCATCCATCTGATGATTGGTATGAAAACCAGATCCCTTCCATTTACCAATCATGAATTCTATGTCTACAGGATCTAAGTCATCAAAGAGTTGTAGTGCTGCTTCAGTACTAATATTACCCTGCTGGGCGACCGCTTTGGAGATATTTATGGTGTTCATAATTTTGCTGGGTATGAAGTCACTTTAAAATCATATCTTCTTATCTCTTACCAAGTATCCTAGTTTTCAACCACTAAATAAATTGAATTTTACAGTCCTTTGTCCATAAACATTGTTGCTCTAGTTTTAATATCCCTACTTGCTGCTTATGTCGCCTGGAATTTGGGTGCAAATGATGTGGCGAACTCTATGGGAACATCCGTCGGTTCAAAAGCGATTACCCTGACTCAAGCGGTAATCATCGCTGGAATTTTAGAGTTCACGGGAGCGGTAATATTTGGTAAACAAGTCTCCGCTACTTTAGCCACCAAGGTGGCAAATCCTAGTTTATTTATTGATACTCCTCAAACGTTTTTAGTAGGCATGATTGCGGTTTTGCTTTCCTGTGGTATTTGGTTACAGGTTGCTACAAGTAAAGGTCTACCCGTGGCTTCTTCCCATGCAGTCGTAGGTGCGATCGCAGGATTTAGCTGGATAGCTATTGGTAAAGAAGCGATCGCCTGGGATAATATCGGCTTAATCTGTTTGGGTTGGATTGTAACTCCTATAATCAGTGCCATTGTGGCAGCAGGTTTATATAGTCTGTTGCGCTACTGGTTATTTGAACGGAAAGATACCCTAAAGCAGTTAAGAGAATGGATTCCCTGGTTAAGCACAGCTTTGATTAGCATTTTTGGCATTATTGTTTTGCCTACGGTTGTACAGCTACCAGTTTTTAATTATCTTGTGCTACCAGAGCAAACTATTAGTTTGGGTATTGGCTTAATAGCCACTACAGGAATTACTTTGTATAGCTGGAATCGCCTAGACAAATATCAAAAACAGTGGTTTGAGACTTCAGTTTTAGAAAAAATCATGGGTAAGTTTCAGGTGCTTAGTGCCTGTTTTGTGGCTTTTGCTCATGGTTCAAATGATGTAGGCAATGCGATCGCGCCTTTAGCAGCCATAGTTTATATTTTTCATACCAACAAAGTACCAATTAATAGTTTGGAAATTCCTGTCTGGATTTTGGTCTTGGGGGGTTTGGGTATCGTGGCGGGATTAGCCGTACAGGGAAAAAACGTGATAGCTACAGTTGGCGAAAATATTATTACCCTAGTGCCTAGTACTGGTTTCTGCGCTGAAATTGCCACTGCAACTACAATTTTACTTGCCTCTCGTATTGGTCTACCCGTTTCTACTTCCCATGCCTTGGTTGGTAGCGTTATCGGCATTGGTTTAATTTCTACTAATCAAGAGGTACGTTGGTCAACTATCAAGTCTGTAGTTTTGGCTTGGGTAATTACCCTACCTGTAGCAGCGGTTTTAGGTGCAGTTATTTTTTCTTTGCTATTGCCTTTATTTTAATCACTGATGTTACGCACTAATTGATTAGTTAAGACTGGTTAAAGGGTAAAGGGTAAAGGTTTCATTTTTCTGTTTTAGTAGTTGATTGAAGCGCGGAAATGCTGCTTTGCAAGCAGCTTATTCGACGCGCTTGTTGAAAGTACTGATTTATCTTTGTGTTGCGTAACATCGGTTAATCATCAGAACGTGAGTTCGACGAAAAATTATGGAGCAAGTAATATTGTTTTATTGATCGCTTACCGAGTTTGGAAGACATTCTGTACCATTGGCTTGTCTATTTTCGCTGCTGCACGATCTAATTCTGCTACTTCTCCTGCGTCTAGTTGCCAGTCTTTGGCAGTGATGTTTTCTTGAGCTTGTTTGATATTTTTTGCCCCAGGAATGGGAATTGTACCTTTAGCAATGCACCAGTTAATGGCTACTTGAGACATGGTTTTCTGGCGGTATAGTGCGATCGCACTTATACAGTCTAAAAGTGGTTTTGCTTCGGGAACTAATCTTTTAAACAGTAAGCCTCGTAAGCCTTTGGGATAGGTAGAAGGGTCAGTATATTTTCCTGTTAGAATACCCAGACACAGGGGACTATAGGCAATTAACTTGATACCCAGTTCGTCACAGGTGGCTTTGATATCTAGTTTCGTTACAGGATAAGTTGAAAGCAGAGAATACTGCACCTGTAAAGTTGCAATGGGAATGTTGCGACTACTAAATTTCTCAGCTACCTTCTTCAATCTCTTTGTCCCATAGTTAGATAGTCCCACTCCTTTAATCAATCCTTGTTCGTATAGGTCTGCCAAGCCGTCTAAAATCTGCCATTCTTGCCAAGGAAAGTAATTAGCCGTTGACCAGTGCATCTGCGCTAAATCAACCCTACCCATGCGTTGTATTGAAGCTTTCCCCGCAGCTACCATTGAACCTCTAGTTAATCGCCAGGGATATGCAGCCAGTTTCGTCGCCAGACAGATATCATTTTTATTCAACCCTGTATATTCCTGGGCAAATTTCCCTAGTAGCTTTTCACTCTGACCATTAAACTTACCCGTACCGTAAGAATCTCCAGTGTCAAACAAAGTAACGCCGCGATTCACGCAGAGATTAAATACTTCCTGTAGCTGATTATTCATACTTTCGTCGTAACCCCACAGCAGGCGGTTTCCCCACGCCCAAGTCCCGCAACCCATCGCGGGAAAAATCAGTTTTTTAGTAGTTGACATAATAACTCTTTATTTTAATTTGATAGGATATAAAAATAAAATCGGCTAAAATTAGCGGAATAAGCCTAAGTTACCAGAAAAATATCAGTTATTTGCCAAAAATCAGAACTTGATATCAATACTGTTAAGTTGGCTTTATCCCCCTAGAAACTCCTGACAAAAGGTAAAATATGGACTCGCAAATCCCTTTAGGTTCAGTCATTCAAGGTTCCTTAACCAAAGGTCTAGAAGTAAGATTACATCCTGATGTATCAGTTGAAGATATGCGAGTCGGTAAATTTCTAGTAATTCAGGGAACAAGATCACGTTTCTTTTGCCTGTTAACTGATGTATCTCTTGGGTGTTCGAGCGATCGCATTATTGCCAATCCCCCGCCTATTGAAGATACTTTTTTACGGGATGTCTTAGCAGGAAGCGGTACTTATGGTACTGTTGCTCTTTCCCCCATGCTGATGTTTACCCCTACAGCCACTAACAGCGATTTTCCTAGTTTACCTATAGATCCAGATAAGGATACAAGTTTGGGTTCTCTGCAAGCTCAAACTAGCATTGATATGGAATTATTACCTGTTAAGACAATTCCTGCCCACTTTAGTCAAGTCTACGAAGCTACCGAACATGATTTCCGCAGCGTCTTTGGTTGGGAAGACGATCCTTTTCGTCGCAATTTTTCTATTGGTGAACCTTTAGATATGAATGTGCCTGTCTGTATCGATCTCGATCGCTTTGTAGAACGTAGTAATGGAATCTTCGGTAAATCTGGAACTGGTAAATCCTTTCTCACTCGTCTTTTACTATCTGGAGTGATTCGCAAGGATGCAGCAGTCAATCTAATGTTTGATATGCACTCAGAATATGGCTGGGAAGCAATGAAAGAAGGAAAGCAGGTAAGCACCGTCAAAGGTTTGCGTCAGCTTTTCCCAGGCAAAGTAGAAATGTATACTCTCGATCCCGAATCTACCAAGCGCAGAGGCGTTAGGGATGCTCAAGAACTTTATCTCAGCTACGATCAAATTGAAATTGAAGACCTAAAGTTAGTCTCTTCCGAATTAGGTCTATCTGAAGCAGCAATGGATAACGCCAATATTTTATATAACGAATATGGCAAGTCTTGGATCATGCGCCTGGTAAACATGACCAACGAAGATATTAAAATGTTCTGTGAAGCCAAACAAGGACATCAAGGTTCAATTTCTTCTTTGCAGCGTAAATTGATGCGTCTAGATAGCCTAAAATACATTCGTTCAGCCTGTCCCCACAACTATATCGACCAATTGATTCAGGCTTTAGATGCAGGGAAAAATATCATCATCGAATTTGGTTCTCAGTCTAATATGCTGTCCTATATGCTGGCAACAAATATGATTACCCGTCGTATTCACTCCAGCTACGTCAAAAAAGCCGATCGCTTTTTACAAACCAAAAACCCCCTCGATAAACCCCGCCAGCTAGTAATTACCATTGAAGAAGCGCACCGTTTCCTTGATTCGAGTATTGTCCACCAAACCATCTTTGGTACGATTGCCCGCGAAATGCGCAAGTATTTTGTTACTCTTTTGGTGGTAGATCAGCGTCCATCAGGAATTGACAACGAAGTCATGTCCCAGATTGGTACTCGCGTTACCTGCTTACTAAATGACGAAAAAGATATCGAGGCGATCTTTACAGGTGTTTCTGGAGGAGCTAATTTAAAGTCAGTATTAGCTAAACTAGACTCCAAGCAACAAGCTTTGATTTTAGGTCATGCCGTACCAATGCCTGTAGTAGTGAGAACTCGCGCTTACGATGCTCAATTCTATCGCGAGATTGGCTGTACCGACTGGGAAGAAATGCCCAATGAACAGGTATATGCAGCAGCAGAAGTTGCTAAAGCAGATTTAGGGTTTTAATCTGTAAAGCTCACTTGCTTGAGCAGCTTGAAAATCCTGCTCTGACCTTTTAGGCGGAGTAATTTCGGACTAAAGTAAAAATTGCAACAATAATGAACCAATACTGCCTATAAATTTACCCACGTTACCCATTCCTCCTTCTTGCTTAGTTGTATTATCTTCTGCTTGCTGAATTAAAGCCATTTTTTGCTGGAAATCCATAGCAGTTTTATAGCCTAGTTGATGTTCTTGCTTTTTAAATAACTTAGCTGCGATCGCCGTATTTTTTTTAGCTTCTGCTCGTCGATCAAAGTTATATTCAATAATGGCTAATCCCAGGTAAGATGGAGCTAATTCAGGATCTATTTTAATTGCTTTACGGTAATTGGCGATCGCCGCATTATAATTTCCCCGCTCGGCTTCTCTTACTCCCCAACGGTGAAACTGTTCTGCCGATGCAGCCGTCTCAGATAAACCTTTAATTCCTTCTAAATGAGCAGAATCAAGATCGACTTCGGTTAAATTAGTGTTGCCTACATAAGCATTTCTGAGATCTGTACCAGCCAAATTTGCGCCCGTTAAATTTGCCCCCGTTAGATTTGCTCCATTTAGGGATGCGCCTGTTAAATTTGCCTGACTTAAATTTGCGCCTGTTAAATTTGCCTGACTTAAATTTGCCCCCGTTAGATCCGCCTGAAGCAAGTCCGCCCCCTTCAAATCTGCCTGTACTAATCCAGAGCTATTTAGGTCACATTGAGAACACTTTTTAGTACTTAAAAGTTGATTTAAATCAGTTAAACTTTCGGATTGAGCAGGTAAAGATAAAGCAATAGTTGTTGAAATAACGATTATAGATAATAATTGAGGTTTCATAAGTTTTAAAATAGAGCGTGAAGATTCCGCCATTTTAGCCTCTATAAATTTCAAATGTAGAATACTAGTAGACATGAGCATAAGTGAAGACACCATTTAGTTAACCTCAAACCTTGACTATATCTAACTTGCTACTTATTACTTATTACTTGCTATCTGCACACGCTGGAGCGTGTCGCCATCGCGAAGCGATGTCGGCGTTCTCCAGAACGCGCTACTTGCTACTTATCTTTTCGGATCGAGAGCATCCCTAAGCCCATCACCAATATAGTTAATACTTAATACGGTAAAAAATATTGCCATGCCAGGAAAAATTGCCATATAAGGAGCAGAAGTCAAATAATCTTTTGCCTCAAATAACATTCGCCCCCAAGTTGGCACATCAGGAGGAAAACCTAAACCTAGAAAACTTAAGGTAGATTCGGTAATAATGGCGTTACCAACTGATAAGGTAGCAGCCACAATAATGACGCTTAAAACATTAGGAAATAAATGTGTCCATATAAGCCGACTTGGTTTTGCACCAATCGCTCTGGCTGCGCTGACAAATTCTAACTCTTTGAGTTTGAGAAAATCTGCTCTAACTAATCTAGCTACCGACATCCAATTTAATCCACCTATTAGCAAGACAATTAAAATAAATATGCCTAGTTCTGCCCCTGCAACTTTTTTAATCGAATCGCGAAACAAATAAACAATTAAAAGTAATAAAGGTAATTGAGGTAATGCCAAAAACAGATCGGTAATTCGCATCAAAACCCCATCAATAATACCGCCATAAAAACCTGCGATCGCACCCACAATTGTACCTAGAAATATCGCTACCAGCATCGAAGCAATACCCACGGTTAAAGATACTCTACCTCCCTGCAAAATTCTCGCTAATTGATCTTGCCCTAAATCATTTGTACCAAAAGGATGTTGCCAGCTAGGAGGCGCGGAAGAAGCAAGAAAATCTATTTTATCAGCAGAATTAGTATAGATAAAAGGAGCAAAAACAATCGCCAAAACAATAATTAGAATTACTATTGAGCCAAAAATAGCAGGCTTATCTCGTTTGAATCTACGCCAACTATCCAACCACAAACTGCTCTCAATTTGCATATAACACAATTTATGTACTAACTACTGTTATTGGTATTATCTTGCTTAACGAGAGTTTTAGCAGAGGGCAATAAGCTTTTCTTGAAACTTTTGCTACTCTTTTTAATTTTTGCCCTGTAAAAATGCGATCGCTCTTGCCTAATTCTTCTATTTAGGGTTTTCTGATACCATTTTCCTTAGCCCTGTTATTGTTTCCACAGAATAAGATGAGCAAATTGATTGAATCAATTTGCTCACTTTTGAAATTAATTTTTATGCCGATATAAAACGTTGACGATTAGCCTAGCAATAACTCTAAAAAAACTAGGCTTACGTTCATTAGCAGTAGGAGATATTGAAGGTTCTTGTTCTTTGTTTTGTGATTCTTTTACAACATCAACTTGTTGTGGTTTTGAAGTTACTTCTGACTCTATTTCAGCTACATTAGTCTCATTAGCTACTTCTTCTGAGTCCGTAAAGGTTTCAGATGCTGAATGCTCTATTGTTGGAGATGATAAGGCATGGCACTTATCGAGGAACTCTTCGAGTTTTTGACGATCTTCTAAAGCTGTTTGACGTGCATTAGTAGCGCACTGAGCTATGTCATCTTTGCCGATGTAAAAAAGCCATTTTTCTAAATCTTCTCTAACTAAATAATTAGTACCATCGTCAGGAAATTGTTGACACAATTGCAATAGGTCATCGGCATTATGGGCTAGTTGACCATTAGAAAAGTGAAAGGGCTGGGTCATGATCTTTGGTTGTATTTTATCAATCAAGAAAAAAGTTCAACTTTATCTTGGCACAGGTATATTGATATAAACCTTCATAAAGCCTAAATATGTTAACTTATCTATCTAAAATAAGTTTTTTGAAACCAAATAACCTTATCCTTGGGATTTTCTATCCTGC
The DNA here is from genome assembly GCA_965218645.1 of Waterburya sp. Lineage (GTDB taxonomy): Bacteria > Cyanobacteriota > Cyanobacteriia > Cyanobacteriales > Xenococcaceae > Waterburya. The sequence goes on from OZ244627.1 coordinate 1,746,503, forward strand.
TTGCTGAGAAAGCACGCTTGCTCTTTGCTTTAACAACCTCAAAGCTCTATTCTTGATTTGTCTTACTCTTTCCCTGCTGATACCGCACTGATTGCCTATTTGTTCATAGGTCATTATTTCCCCATTTTTCAAACCAAAGCGAAGGGTAATTACATCTCGTTGCTTAGGAGACAAAGTATCTAATAGATCTCCAACCTGAGAACTTAATTCTTTTTCATAAATAAAGTCCGTAGGTGAAGCTGAATCGTCTGCTAATATTTGCCCTAACTCAGTTTTATTATCATCGATAGTTACGTTAAGGCTTCTTGGCTTAGTGACTTGCGAAGCTCTAAGGATAGATCTAAATTTTTTTTGGCTAATATCAAGTTCAGCAATTAATTCATCTTCGCTGGGTTTTCTACCCAATTCCTGAGACAGTTGACGAGTTACTTTTTTTATTTTGTTTAGGTCTTGAGTAATGTGAATCGGCAAACGAATAGTACGAGCCTGATTCGCGATCGCCCTTGTCATAGCTTGTCTAATCCACCAATAGCTGTAGGTAGAAAATTTATATCCTTTGCTTGGGTCAAATTTTTCTGCTGCCCTCATTACACCGATACTGCCTTCTTGAATCAAATCAAGAAAGGACAAACCTCGATTTTGGTATTTTTTGGCAACGGAAACTACTAAACGTAAATTTGCTCTAGCCATTTTTTGTTTGGCTCGTTGTCCTTTATGAACAATCGCTTCTTCTTGAGGAGTCAAATTATTTTGCTCTAATAAGGGCATCATCGCCTGAATTTGATTTGCAAGCTCAACCTCTTCTTCTGCTTTTAGTAGAGGGGTACGTCCAATTTCTTTTAGATATTTGGCAATAGTATTACTTGAATTCATTTTTAGCTGTTTAGATTAGTTTTATAGTTTTCGATCTTTACTTAATTTATGTAAAAAAACTTGACAGGTGCTTTAATTCGATTTCATTTTACTTTTGAGAATGTTAATCTTGCGGGAAAATTGGCTACTTTCTCTAAAAATTGAATCGTGCTATACCGTAAATTTTCTCTTACTTGTTTTACGTATATCAATTTCTGGTTGAGATACACATCCTTCTAAAGCAGTAAACTAAAAAACTTCTCCCCACTATTGAAAGAAGTCTTTGTAGTTAGACTGCAATTAAGTGCTTACTTGTTTTTTACTCCAAACAAAGAATCAACGATATCTTTTTCTTGGCTAATAAACAATTCTTTGTAAAGATTTTCTTTATAAAGCATTTGCTTGTGCATTTGTACGAGTAGCTCTTGGGATTCCTCACGGGATAGCTGCTTAACTCGACTTTCAAATACCTTATGATTGAATTCTTGTTCGACAGAAAGGCTATTTTCTAATCTATTCATGACTGTTGCCCTCTTTACTTAACTTATATATATTGTAAACAAAGTTTAAGAAGACCTGACTCTATCTAGAGTAGTAATTACCGAAAATTAGCAACGATTTTGCCATAACCCGTAGCCTAAGAGCAACTTTTCATAGTACTTTTCTCTGTTAAGCTTAGTGGGGCGATCGCTGTCAGGCATAATCAATCTTGGCTCTCATTCTCACTTTTTTGCATAATCAACTCAGCGATTAAACCAGTCCAGCCAGTCTGATGAGATGCACCCAAACCTGCGCCATTATCGCCATGAAAATACTCATGAAATAGAATCAAGTTTTGCCAGTGAGGATCGTCCTTAAATTTGGAAAAATCTCCATATACTGGTCTTTCTCCGCTATTTTTGGGTAGAAAAATATTGATTAATCTCTTTTCTAATTCTGATGCTATTTCTTTAAGACTTAGCATTGTATCTGAACCTGTGGGGCATTCTACTTTAAAGTTACCGTCATAATAGTAGTCAAATCTTTGCAAAGATTCTATTAAAAGATAGTTTATGGGAAACCAAATAGGTCCTCGCCAGTTAGAATTCCCCCCAAACATTTTGATCGCCGACTCGGCTGGTTCATAAGTTACGTCATATTCTTTTTCATCAGTCTCAAAGATGTAGGGATGTTCTTGATGATATTTAGATACCGAACGAATGCCATAATCACTGAGAAATTCAGTTTCATCTAGCATTTTCTTTAATAAAAGACGCAGCCTTTCCTCATTAACAACTGCCAATAGACGACTAGAATCATTGTCGCATCCTTCCATACAGGCGAGATTGCGACTAAGCTGAGGACGTTCGTTGATAAACCAATCAATACGGCTTTTAAAGTTGGGTAGTTTTTCTAAAGTCTCTTGTTGAATAGTAGTTACAGCAAGTAGAGGAATTAAACCGACGAGCGATCGCACTTTTAAATCGATATTTTCACCATTGGGAAGATGCAAAACATCATAATAAAAACCATCTTCTTCATTCCATAAGTCTGCGCCTTCTGTACCTATATGGTTCATGGCATCGACAATATAGAGAAAGTGTTCAAAAAATTTACTGGCGATGTCCTCGTAAATATCGTTATCCTGTGCCAACTCTAGGGCAATAGTTAGTAAGTCTAGACAATACATTGCCATCCAGCTAGTACCGTCAGACTGGGATAGTCTGCCACCTGTGGGCAAGTCACCACGATTAAATACACCAATGTTATCTAAACCTAAAAACCCACCTTGGAAGATATTATTGTTTTCGTCATCATTTTGATTTACCCACCAGGTAAAGTTAAGCAATAGCTTTTGGAAAACTCTCTCTAAAAACTTCTTGTCCGAACGCCCATATATCTTTTGTTCAATTTTGTATACCTGCCATACAGCCCAAGCATGAACAGGGGGGTTGACCCCGCTAAAATCCCATTCATAGGAAGGCATTTTTCCGTTGGGGTGCATATACCATTCACGAGTAAGTCTTTGTAGCTGCTTTTTGGCAAACTCAGGGTCGATCGCTGCTAGGGGAATCATATGAAAAGCTAAATCCCAAGCTGCAAAATAAGGATACTCCCATTTGTCAGGCATAGATATGACATCATCACTGTGCAGATGTATCCAGTTACTATTTGTGCCTTGCTTCCTTTTTTCTGGCGGTTTGGGGTGAGACGGATCGCCTTTTAACCAAGTATCAACTACATAATAGTAATATTGTTTGTTCCAGAGCATCCCCGCAAATGCCTGGCGTTCAATGTTTTGTAATTCTAAGCTTTTTTTATGGGGAGATACGCGCTGATAAAATTCGTCGGCTTCTTGTTGACGTACTTGAAAGGTGTCGTTAAAAGTTTGCCCAAAAGGTGTTTTTAAATCTGGCTGATTACATAGTCTTAGCTGTATACCCGTGGTTTCCTTCGCACCTAATTCTAAGACGTGATGAATAGCGAATTTGGTACCAACATTCTCAGGATTAACTGCGTCTTCTTTTTTGTCTACCACATAGCTATTAAAGGCATCTTTGACGTAAGGGAAATCATTTTTTGTCTGCGATAATCTTTGATAATTAGTGTTATTTTCCGTAAATAATAGAGGCGTATTGTCATCGTGGGCGCAGTACAGCCATCGTTTACCCAAATCAGGATGTTGGGTTTCGATAACGCTATAGTTTTCGGTGCGATCGTATATTTTTAATTTTGGTTTCTCGACTTCATAACCCCAAGACCAAATATTACGAAACCAAAGGGTAGGCAATAAATGGATGGTTGCACTGACTGCTGCGCGATTGGCAACCTGAATATAAATTAAAATATCTTCATCGCTAGCTTTGGCGTATTCAACGGTAACATCGAAATATTTGTCTGACTCAAAAACTCCTGTTTCGATTAATTCAAACTCTCTATCAGATAAATCTCTTTCTTTATTCTTTTGTTCCAACTCATCATAGGGAAAAGCTGCTTGAGGATACTTGTAAAGAAACTTCATATAAGAATGGGTAGGAGTATTATCGAGGTGAAAATAATACTCTTTAACATCCTCACCATGATTGCCCTGGGAGTTGGTTAGACCATAAAATCTTTCTTTCAAAAAAGGGTCATTTCCATTCCAAAGCGACAGAGAGAAACATAACCTTTGATGATTATCAGAAATACCCGCAATACCATCTTCTCCCCAACGATATGCCCGATAGTGAGACTGTTCAAAATCAAAGTAATCCCAAGCCGAACCGTCAGCACTATAGTCTTCCCGTACAGTTCCCCACTGGCGATCGCTTAAATAACATCCCCATCTGCGCCAGTATGCTTTACGCTCTCTATCTTCTTGTAATCTGAGTTCTTCTTGAGTAAGCTTTGGATTGCCTGGCATACGTTCATGGTTAGGTTATAGATCTCGTTCAGCCTGTAAATTTTGATTACAAAGCATCAAATTATTAATTACAAAGCATCAAATTATTACTAGTAGCAATAATTTATAGGTTAGCTTAGGTGAAATTTTTTTGGTATTTATCATTCTCAAGGTAGACATATATAAACCCTATTGTCTATCTCTCTGGTTAGATATTGCTCGCTGAAAATCTTTCCATATGTAGATGTGCGATCGCTTGAAATATTGCTCTAATAAATATGAAGACACACAAGCAATTATCTTATTATACTCATGCGAAAGTTAAATATTGGTCTAACAGAAGAACAGCGACATGGCGTAATGGAACTCTTGAATCGGGATTTAGCCAATCAATACCTACTTATCATTAAAACTAAAAAGTATCATTGGGATGTTATTGGTCCTCAATTTCGTACTTTACATACCCTTTGGGAAGAACAATACGAGGCTTTAACTCTCAACATAGACGCAACAGCCGAAAGAGTACGCGCCTTGGGTGGTTATCCTATAGGCACAGCAGCAGGATTTATTCAGTACGGTACTATTTCAGAACACGCTAACGATTTACCCAACGCTAATGAGATGGTAAGCCGTTTAGTACAGGATCACGAGCTAGTTATTCGCGATTTACGAGAAGATATCGACAAGTGTGGCGAACAGTTTCACGACGAAGGCACGGCTGATTTCCTCACAGGATTGATGGAACAGCACGAAGAAATGGCTTGGATGCTACGTTCCTTCTTAGAAGGTGAAGAGCTAGAACCTAGTGGCGATCGCCCTGAAGCAGAGACTAAACCAACTGTTAATGCCTAGATAGATTTTGTCTAGTCAGAAAGCATAAACAAAAGCATTTTGAGGAGGATTTAAGAGAAGATGGCAGACTATACAGCCGAACGTACTATCACCGCAGTATTAAAAGAAGAAGAACAAATAGATAATATTGTCCGTCGTTTGATCGATCGTGGCGTACCTCAAGACCACATTTCGGTAATGGGGCAAAACTTTCAATCTCAAACTCGCATTACTGGATTTATCAGTAAAAAAGACGTTGTGCTGGGTGGCTTGCGTACTGGTGCTGTCTTTGGCTCTCTATTTGGTTCTCTTTTGAGTTTATTTACTGGTATCGGCGTACTATTTATTCCCTTTATTGGTTCGGTTGTAGCCGCAGGACCAATCACGTCTGTACTTCTAGGTGCTGCCACTGGCGCGATCGCTGGAGGCGCGGGCGCGAGCTTGGCTTCGGCTCTAGCTACTTTGGGAATGCCCAAGGAAAAGGCTGCGGTTTACGAGACTCGCGTCAAGGCGGGTGAGTATTTATTGATGGCGGAAGTTCCAGCTAATAAATCTGGAGAGTATCAGCTATTAATTGAAAGCGCAGGGGGAGAAGAAATTCACATTAATGATTCTACCTTGCCCCGTCCTTGTCCTGGTCGCTGCGAAGGAACAGAAGATTTATCGCCTGAAATTCGCTCTCATCTAAGCGAGGCAGCACAGCAAGACTTTATCGCCAGTTATAATGCTACGTTTGAAGAAACAAATAATGAGACTCAAGCAGAGCATAAAGCTTGGGCAACCATTAAAGACAAATACGACGAAGACGAAAATGGCATTTGGTCAAAATCGAAATTGACAGTCTAAAAATATAGCGATCGCCCTAACAAATCTTGGTTAAGGCGATCGTTGTTCTAAATACTTATCAATATTCAATCCTTCAACAAAAGGGTTGATATTTTTTTGCTAGGTAACGTGAGTTCGGGTTAACAAGATTGATCTGTTTAGGTAGCTTTAAGCTCGCTTGCTCTTAGCTTTAAGCTTTTGAAGTATTGTTTAATTGTCTTGAAAAGAAGATTTAACGAAAAATAGCATTTTGAAAATACCTATCTAATAAAGGTTTCAGCTTATCCCGAACTCACGTTAGGTAGAGCAATTCCATCTAAAAAACGTAAAATAAAACGAGGAGAGTAAAGCTATACGTTATTGTTTCAGGCTTTACTTTCCTCGTTTTTTTGCTCATGATTAAAGCAGGTAATTAGTCTAGATATCCCATAAGACTAGCAGTATCATCTGATTCATTAGATGCTATGGGTCGTTTTCCCATAATATAAGTGTCGCTGATTTGAAGCGTGCTAGCAGCAATAGGACGATTTCCTGATATGGCTAGAGTACTACTAAATTTAACAGTACCTTTGGAAACTGGGCGATCCGAGCCGACAGAAGAATATGTGTGAACTATTTCTATGTGGCTTGGTTCGACTGGTCTATTTTGAGGTAGCATTTCCCTAGGCTGAACCGATAAGGTTAAGGCTTTATCGTCTGTCTTAGTAGTTTTGGCTTTAGTTTCGGTTCGACTCTTAGTAGCTGTGGTTTTGGCGTTAGTTTCATTTGCCTGAGTACTGCTGGTTTTATTTTCTTCAGCCATTAGGATTATCTCCTGAACTTAATTTGATAAAGTTATTGGTCAGAGATTACACCGCCCTAGACGGACGAAGCCTGCACTGACTGTTGGTTAAGTTACTAATTATCTATTACTTTTATTTTTTTTAATAACTTCTCTTATTCTTGCATTCTCTGGATTTGACGACAAGAGTTAGTTAATTAGAATAAGTTTTGCCTATCTTTAATACTGTTTATCGTTGTCAGATCAATCTAGGCTCAATGACTCAGGACCGTCTGCTTTTATCTGTAACAAAACTTCACCTAATTGTTGCCAAATCAACGATCCAGTAATAATAGTGAGCAATAAAGCAACACCATAGGCGGGAATAACCCCAAAACTAAAGATCAAAAAGCCTCCTCCCAGAAACAGCCAAGATCCAAAACAAGTTCCGAAATAACTAGCAACTATGATGGGATTATCCAATTTAAAAGAATTTTCTGCTTCAGAATTTCTATACGATTCCCGTAATTTTTGTTCGATTAAATTTTCAAACACTAAACCAAAGGTAAAAGCAATAAATAAGCCAATCAGGGCGGCAAGAAAAGGGGGCTGGGGGAAATAATACATGAAATTATCAATTAATTTGGGAACCTTAGATTGAATGCTTTATTACTTTATCTTGAAGTGGCAGTAGAAGGAATAATCGCAGCGACGCTATCAGCAGAAATCTGACGAAAAGTATTAAAAGCTAGGTCAAATATCTTTTGCGGTTTAATATCGTCTTGAATTAAGCTCCAAAGTCTTTTTACTTCATCAGTATGCAGGCGATCGCCTTCAGTTAAAGCAATAAGTAGCTGCTGGCGCAAATATTGACCTTCTTCTGAAAGAATATACTGCAAGCCTAAACGGGCTGTAGGTAATAGATCGAAGTTATCATCAGCACTGGCGATCGCAATCATATTTTCCAGTCTAGTCCACTGGAATTTGCCGTCCTGAATTAAGACATCTAGTAAACGCCGTCTTAGCTGAGGTGATTCACCTGTCAATAGTCTTTGAGATACATAGGGATAAGATACCTCGACAATTTTGAAGTCGGGGTTAAGGCTAAGTGCTAATCCTTCTTGGGTAATCAAAGAGCGAATAATCAGGGCAAATTTAGCAGGTAAACGGAAAGGATACTCGTACATTAGTTCAGAAAACTCGTCGGTAATAGTCTTAAAGTTAAAATCACCAACGCTTTCACCGATGGCATTACCCAAAACTTTTTCTAATGCAGGGACAATAGGCTGAATATCCGTCTCAGGAGTCAAAAACCCCAAGCTGACAAAATCTCTTGCCAAACTTTGATAGTCACGGTTAATTAGCTGCACTACAGCACTGGCTATAGTTTCTTTCATCGACTCACTAAGCTGATCCATCATGCCAAAGTCGATATAAGCCATGCGACCATCAGGGGTAGCAAAGAGATTACCAGGATGAGGATCGGCATGGAAAAAGCCATATTCTAATAGCTGACGCAAGCCTGAAGTTACACCAATTTTAATCAGATTGTCTGCATCCAAACCTGCTGCTGCTAATTTATCTAAGTCAGTTAACTTGATGCCGTCAATCCACTCTAGAGTTAGAACCTTACCGCTACTAAATTGGTTATAAATAACTGGCACCTTGACATCAGGATCGCCATCGAAATTGAGAGCAAACTGTTTGGCGTTTCTTGCCTCGTGATAATAATCTATTTCTTCAAATAGTTTCATCCCAAATTCATCAACGATTAGAGCTAAGTCATGACCCAAGTTTAACGGTAGCCAAGGCTCTACCCAAACCGCTAAACGTCTCATTAAATAAAGATCGAGATTGAGCGTGGGACGTAAATTGGGACGCTGAACTTTTACAGCCACATCTTCGCCAGTATGCAGCACCGCCTTATATACTTGACCTAAGCTGGCAGCAGCCACGGGGTTAGAGGAAATTTCTCGATAGGCTTCTTCGATAGAACGTTCTAACTCTAATTCAACAATATTAAAAGCAATTCGGTTATCAAAAGCTGGAAGCTGATCCTGAAGCTTAATCAACTCATCTAAAAAATCCTTGCGAATCAAATCAGGTCTGGTAGAAAGAGCCTGCCCTACCTTGATGTATGTAGGACCAAGTTTCGTTAAGACTCGGCGCAGTTCAATAGCTCGCTTTTGACGATTCTTTTCTACTCTATTTGTCCATTTATCTAATAACAGATGCAGGGCAAAATTGCCAAAGAGCCACATAACGGCGATCGCCCGCCAAATTACCTGCCAGGGTCGCCGACGATACTGAGACGCGATCGCTTGGGCATCATAGCGTAAAGAATGACTAGGTTCTAGCTGAGAATAATCCATTGTTGCTTGCTGAACGCCAGGACGCACAGATAAATGCTTTTCGCTCTTGAAATTCACCTTTGTCTACCGACTTAATTAATTCTCACTTTTTGCATTCCAAGCAATATGTGATGTGATTGCTATTAATTATAATAGTATACAAAACTACATTTTACTTAGCACTAGACTATCTTTTAGTTTACAATTCGCCGTAGCAGTTAAACAAAATAAATATGTAGGTAAGCAAATTTATTTACATATTTTGGTAATAGATACAGCTATTTGTTATCCTCTGCTTATTTTCAAGATAGATAACTGATGTTACGCACTCATCGATCTTAGGGGCTTGGAGACTTGAGGACTTGCGGTGCGATCCCCTAAAGGGTTCAGCAGTGTATGCGGACAAGTCCTTTGTTTCAAGTCGGGAAACCCGCCCAACGGACTGCTTCACCGCGTCGCCGCCAGGCGCAAGGGAACGCGCACCGTTGGGGACTTGGGGAAGTAATGGAGGTGGAGAGGAGTCGAGGATGGAATAGAAACTTTATTGCCCCAAACACTCCCGTCACTCAGTCACTCCGTCACCGCAGTTAGATAAAATGCGTAACGTCAGACAGATAATTGATTTTGTACAAGTACCTATATGTAAAAAGGTCAAGTAGCCACCGCTACGGCAATCATTTCTTCGGGAGTGAGGTGAGAGTGAACTATTTGACCGTCTTTAAACCAGACAATTCTTTCGGTTAGCTTGGCTACTTCAGACTCGTGAGTAACCATGACGACGGTAATGCCACTACGATGCAGATCGCCAAAAATTGCCAATACTTCCTTGGTTGTATGGGAATCCAATGCTCCAGTGGGTTCATCTGCCAATAATAATAATGGTTCGTTAACAATAGCTCTGGCGATCGCAACTCGCTGCTGTTGTCCTCCAGAAAGCTGATTAGGTCGATTGTGAATTCTATTGCTTAAACCAACTTTGTCTAATGCTACGGCTGCTCTTTCCTGCCTTTCCTTGCTAGGTATTCCAGCATAGACCATGGGCAACATAACATTTTCTAAGGCACTAACTTGAGGCAATAAATGAAACTGCTGAAACACAAAGCCAATTTTGCGGTTGCGAATTTCTGCTAAATCTTCATCAGCTAATCCTGCTACTGCTATATTGTCTAAATAATATTTTCCTGCGGTTGGTCGATCCAAACAGCCAATTATATTCATCACGGTAGATTTGCCTGAACCAGACGCACCCATTATTGAGCAGTATTCCCCCTGATGGATAGTAAGATCGATCTTATCTAAGGCATGAACTGCTGTATTGCCACTACCGTAAACTTTTTCTACTGCTTCTAGGCGTATGATGGTTGGCTGAGATTTGGAAAACTGATTAGAAAGATTCATACGCAAAGGCGATCGCCATGACTCATAATAATTATTAACTATGTTTCTATTTTGGCAATTCTTAATGACTTCTGTTGTCTAAATGCGTTTCTTTGAAATATCTCGAATCCAAAAAATTTGCTTGTTCAAAATAGCTTGTATCAATTACCCAACATAGACTATACTGATGAAAGTTCACTCACGGGCGAGTGGCGGAATCGGTAGACGCACCACACTCAAAATGTGGCGAGAAATCGTGAGAGTTCGAGTCTCTCCTTGCCCACTCCCATTGGTCACAACTTAAGCTTGAAGAGCGGTTGTCAAGCAAGTTTGAGAACTAGCCGAAAAAAAGAAGTCGGGAGAGTTTTTCTGTCGTTCAGGGAATGGAGCAATAATGAGACGAATCGGAGGTTTTCGGAGGGATTTAACTATTCCTAAATCTTGATTCTCTGGTGCAGTAAAATACTTGAGGGGATTATCAGTAAAACCTTTTTGATGAGCAACAGAAAAATGGTAGAGACCGCGATAAATCATTTCAAGAGAAATACGGTCAACAGGTAATGCTAATTCATCAGCGATAGCATCTCCCAAATCCATCAAAACAGCATAAAACAACCATGTTGCCCCCACAGGGAGCTTAATACCATTAATCGAACGCCACTTGCTTCAAGTCGGGGAACCCGCCCAACGCAGTGGCTCACCAGTCCACAGATAACTTAGACTAAGTTATCTTTTGACAGTGTTAAAAGCTTGTTCAATACGCCATCTTTGACGATATAAATCAGCTACGACATAAGGCGGTAGGATAGTTGGCTCCAGAACGCTGGTGAGGTACGAATGCCAAGTTTTACCAGAACGAATTTCAACCAGACGAACTCGAACATAGGGAGTGCGTTTAGTTCCAGAACCAAGAATAATCAGGCGATCGCTTCGGTGAATAACTATCAGTAAAGACTGCTTCTACCTTAATTGATGCACCTTTTTTCAGACGAGTAATAAAGTGAACTTTTTGTTCGATTAATTGTAGCCAGAAACTAAAATGATAAACGGCTTCGCCGTAGCTATAAGCTATAAGCGCAGGGCGCTTCCACGCCCAGAGCGTCGCTTGACGCGACTCGCTGCGATCGCAGCGTGCAGCTATAAGCCAATTAGAAGAGGTTTTTAACCTCCCCTAATTGCCAGGCAAAGCGGAGCGGTTGAGGGGTTCCCCCGATATAGCTATTGCCGAGGGTGAAGACTACCAAATGTAGTTTGGTAGGGGTGGCGCGTCTCTCGGATTTAAAATCCGAGAGCTTCCGCCACTGCATTCCGCAGTCTTAGACCCTCTAGCTTAGAGCTTATAGCTTTTTGATAAAAGCCACGGTCTAATAAAAGTAGGGTATTAACTGTTACTAAACTTAAAATATCTTCTTTTAATTTGGTATCGTTAGTCCTAGGATTTTCTTTGAACCAGATTTCAACTGGCAATCGGGTTACCAAATCGATTACTACACCAATTTTGCCTCCCAATTGCCCTTTTGGAGCATCTTCTAAACTTTTTAGTTTTTTAAATAATGCTTCTAATACCGAGCTATCTACTATCCAAATTTTCTCGAACTTTGACAGTGTATATTGAACACTCTCAGGTAATGGTCGGCGTTTTCTTTTCGACCAAGATGATTTCAAATTCGGCAACAAATCCTTAAATACTCTTTCAAATAATTCGGCTGGGAATGAGAGAAATCGATTAGATACTGCCTGTTGGCTGATTTGAGGAGGATTACACCACAAGAATCCTTCCCTCGCTAAAATTCCCGTTAACTCTGTAACTCCTGGCACATCTCTCCACAGCAAAGTTAACACCGCAGCTACCATCAAAGGTAGATTTAGTATTCTGTCTCTCAGTCCTAGTTGACGATAATAATTTTCTTGAGCCGTGATAACTGGTGTTAGTAATGCTTTAAGTTGATTAGCTATCACCTCATCTTCCATCATTGGACGTTGAGTTTTTTTAGCATGGTCGCGGTTGAGTTTCTTGCTCTTACTCATAGAACAACTGAATCGCACGGGTTGCTTGTCAGTCCTAAGTTTTGCACAATTTTACAGTTCGATTGGCTTTTTTCTGATTTCCTTAAGTTGTGACCAATGGTCCTATCTCAATGAACCTCAATGGTACTATCGATTGGTCAGTCATATTGATGCAAGTACCATCAGTAAATCACTCTGGGTCAGAGAGGATGAAATCTGTCAATTTGACATGGCTCACAACATCTCCACTGAAGACATTTTTTAGCTAATTTATCGGCGATCGCTCTTGGGATAATGCGATCGCCCTCAACATTCCTATAATCTTTACCCAGTAATCATCATGCCTCTACCAGAACACAATCTCGAACGAGAGTTCGCCATTTTTACCCTTACTCTCTATCTTCAACGGCATCCAGACAAGGCAGCTGTCTTGGTGCGCGTTTCCTGGCAGCTTAAAAAGCTGCGGGGTCGCACTGCTATCTTAGCCGTTAATCATTACGAAGACTATATGAACTTAGCCGATGATTATAAGCGGTTACGAGTAGATTTTGAAAAATTACAACAAGAGAATATTCGTCTCAAGTTGGGAAGTTGTTCCCAACGCTCTATTTCCTTGCCTTCTTTGATTAACCAATATCTGGGGGCATCATGAATCAGCCCGAACGTATTCTAGTCGTCGAAATCAAAACTATGGATAATCCTGGTTTTGATTCTACTCAACTTTCTACTCTCACTGCTTTTAGCGATTCAAATAACTTCTATTTAGGCTCGAATCTCGAACTGCTCAAATCCGTAATAATTGAGGCGATTATTCATCTTGGTTCTAACTATCGTCATCCTCTGCTGTTCAATGTTCAAGTTTTACCTGGAGATGAGATCGATGCGCTCATTGCCTCCTGTGAGCTACCCAAATCGCCAACTGTAAGGCGTAGACTTCGTGGCTCTAATTAATCGTTTTAATAGTACAATAGTATTAATATAGTTTCCAGTAAAAACCATGCAAAACAATCAAGATTTCGGCTTCAATCGTGACGAATTTCTCGGAGAATTATCTTTAATTCCCTATGCACAATTTTTAAATGCTTCGACTAAAAACTTTGGCATTGCCATTACATCAGCTAATGCCGAACTAGCCAAGTTCGAGTTGATTGATAGTTGGCGAACGATCGAGCATGAATTTGCCGATAACTCACAAGAAACCCTTCTCATCACTCAAAAGCCCAAATTACTCGTCCTTAATCGTTCTCAAGCCATGATGAGCAATGAGACTGAGACTATTACTTACGACAAGAAAAAGCATGATGCTGAAGGTTATAAAGCATTCAGCTACGTCGTAGTTTGGTTTTTAGACGATAATAACAAACCTCTTTCCGAACTTCCCTTTAGGCTTAAGTGCAGTGGCTTTAGTGGCTTGACCTTCCTTCAGAGTTACTCTTACTACAACGTAGCTGATTCCTTCTGCAAACAGTTTTTGGCAACCTATAAATCCTTAACTGGCGATCGCGCAATTGACAAAAATGAGGTTTTTTATGCTCATGCAGTCTATCAGCCTAAGCTGGTGAGGAAGAAAGTTACCTCTAACGTTAACGGTCAGAGTTCTTTTGCCGTAATGACTGATGGCTTTGTCGAGCCTACTAAAGATAATTTCGCTCAATTGATTATCAAAAATGGGTCAGAGATTAGCAATAAAGTTAAGGAGCATCAACGGGATACCAAAAGCTGGCTTAAAGGTTAGCTACTCCAGCAATCAGCTTCAGAACAACCAAATCAAATTACGGAAGAAGTTATCAACTACGAAACCATCCCCTTGTGATTTTTTCTTGGCTTTCTGCTTGGTAGAGTCGAGAGAAAGTATTAACTTTCGCCCCTCCCATTTAGATCGCAGCATGCTGGTTTCCCTGCACTGCGCTCCCGAAACTCTTAGCTTTTGCGTTTGCTCATGTGACTGTAATGTATGCTTTTTTGAGCAGCTCAAGTATACACATGGTATAATTATGTATATACTTTAAAAAGAATACTCCGTCAATGAATATCAAGATCGCCAAGTGGGGTAACAGTTTAGGAGTTAGAATTCCCAAGTCAATAGCCGAAGAATCAGGTTTGAGTGATGGTGATGAAATTGAAATTGCTACCGAAGACAATCGCATCATAATTACGCCTCAGAAACCGAGATACACTCTCGAACAGTTGCTAGAAGGAATGGGTGAAGAACATTTGCATTCAGAAATCGACTGGGGCAAACCTGTTGGTAAAGAACAGTGGTAAAGACATACATTCCCAATCGCGGCGACATCATCAAGCTATCATTTAGCCCCCAAGTAGGTAGAGAACAGGCGGGATATCGGCCCGCATTAGTTATTTCTCCGCCAGCCTACAACCGACTATCCCACTTTGTATTGGCTTGTCCGATTACCAACACGATTAAAGGTTGGCGTTTTGAGGTAGTTTTACCGCAGTCAATGCAAACTTCGGGCGTAGTTTTGACCGACCAAATTCGCGTATTGGACTGGCAGGCGAGAAAAGCTAAGTTTGTCGAACAAGCAGAATTTGGCGTTATCGATGAAGCTTTGGCTAAGATTTATTCATTAGTTCGATAAGCAAACTAGAAGACACCCACACCTACTTAATGTTTATCCAAGAAGCTTTGTAACTGATATGAAAGCGTGTTGATAGATATCATATTCACTATATGAATTAGTTTAACCAATATTGGGCGGGATTATTATCCCAGCGATCGCCAAGTAAAAATGTTGCTGGGAAGGTAAAATTTGTCACGACTGTCGTAGCTGGTATCCGCGCAAAGATATGAAAAATGCCCAACGATACGCTCAGAATCAGGCAGAAAACACAATCGAGATTCCGCAGCCACAGTTGAGAATAACTACGCTTTTTTAATTGTGGAACGTCAGGGAAATGCAAAAGATGCAAAGATTGTTGGTATGTATGCCGAGATTTGGCTTGCCAATGGTGAAAAAAAAATTACCAAACCCTTCAGACATGAAGCTTTTATGGGTCGTCAGTGGTCTAAGTATTCGGCATATCCCTATTCTGTCACTTTCCGAGAATTAAACTACAATAGAATAAGTTGACGAGTAGCTGAGAGGTAGACAGGGTGGTAGATGTAGAATTACAAATCCTCAACAGGCGAGTGGAATAAGCTCCCTAGACGGGAGCATTTCCTCGCCTCAAACATTTAAAAAGAGATGCTCGACCAACTGTTACCCTCATCGATCAATATTGAGTTAGCATCATCTATTATTACAGAGTTGATAGACTTTGGATTCAAGATTAAATTAGTCTTAGCAGATAGTTTGTATGGTGAAGCTAGTTCCTTCATCAGAACATTAGAGAATCACAAATTACCATGGGTTGTGGCAATTAGAAGTAATCATGGAGTCTGGCTACCACGGGAGCAGAAGGTTAGAGCTAACAAATGGTGCAAATTCCAGAGAACTTTTAGTAATCAAAAATCTGAAATTAGATACATTAGAGAAATTATCTTTGGGAAGAGAAAAGAAAGAACTTATTGGGAAACAATTACTGACCCCAAAACGATGCCCGAAAATTCCACCTCTTCGATCATGACCAACATTCAAGACAAAAGAAGTAACTTAAAGAAAACTTTAGGCAACCTTTACGGCTTAAGAACATGGGTGGAATATAGCTTTCGCCAGTGTAAACAAGAACTAGGCTGGACAAATTATAGGTTTACTAATTTCAAGCATATTGAGAAGTGGTGGGAAATTATCATGAGTGCTTATTTAATGATTAGTCTAAATACACAAGTTTTTCTCTCTTTAAATCCATCTGAGAATAGTAATTATCAAATATCTCATCAAGGTAATGATCTTTCTTCTCATCCTCAATGGAATCATCAAGCAGGATGGAAAAATGTCTTGAATAATTTTCGCGATTGTTATTCAACCAAGCATTTTGTTGTGGTTGATTTTTCCTTTGTTGGAGATTTTTCCTAATTCTGATTTGCTTCTGGGATTCCATCGTTTAATTGCTATTATGAATCAAATTCAATCATTGACTCTTTCAGGATAATTTTGATTATTTGTTACTTCCTTTAATTCGGAAAGTGACAAAAGAGGGATATTACTCAGCCGTTTTTTAAATCTCAAAATTTTCGTCGAACTCACGTTAACTTAGCTTTTTGCAATTTTGTAAG
This sequence comes from Waterburya sp., assembly GCA_965218645.1. Lineage (GTDB taxonomy): Bacteria > Cyanobacteriota > Cyanobacteriia > Cyanobacteriales > Xenococcaceae > Waterburya. The sequence continues at coordinate 1,763,041 of OZ244627.1, forward strand.
AATAATGCTTCAAACGAATGATATCGCTAACTTCAAAGAGCTTTTTAGAGAGTTTTTCCATGGAATAATATCCAGAAAAATTCTCGATATCATTCTATATAGGGCGAATATACGGAAAGCTTCTGTTTTAAAGTCCATACAAGGTTAATATCCAGAAAGTTTCCGTATAATAAATAGTTATGCTGCGGCGCGCGACTCTGCTGCTTTTGTTATAATCATAAATATGGAATTCGGTTATACAATCATTTACGTTTCCGATGTCGAACAAACGGTCTCATTTTATGAGCGTGTTTTCGGTTTGAGTCGCCGCTTCGTCCACGAAAGTGGTCAATATGCGGAACTTGAAACTGGCTCAACCGCCCTTGCTTTCGCGTCTGATGCGTTGGGCGAGATGAACTTAAGCGGGAATTATGTCAAGAATCAAGCTGGACAAACGCCGCCTGGTTTTGAGATTGCCTTCATATCCGATGACGTTCCCGCAGCTTTTGAGCAAGCTGTTTCTGCTGGTGCAGTTGCCGTCAGCGAACCCAAAACCAAACCTTGGGGTCAAACCGTCGCATACGTTCAAGATTTAAACGGAGTTGTCGTCGAAATCGCCAGTCCTATCGGGTAAAAGTTGAATCCGTCGCCAAGTTTTTTGTATGTTTCAATACTTAACAACTCGCCACTTACTGTCTAGTAATGTCTAGAATACGGCGATATTACGATAATTAGGAGACAAAATAATTATGGAATTCAACCCAAGCAACAATGTTGTTAAATTTTGTCTTCAAGGTATGGGCATGGAAGAAAAAAGCAAACCTCAGGGGGAACGCATCTTAAAATAAGCGGTAATTAGTGATTCTGAAAAAGAGCCAAAAAAGTCAAGAAAGAAGAGAAGTAGTATTCAAAGCTTCTTTAGAATGACTTAAATTAAAATGAGCTGAGAAAATTTATCTTAATGATGGATGGTATGATGACTATAATTATCGAAAGATCGGGGTTTTTAATCTTGTAGTGAAATTACGCCCTAAAACCACAATCTCGGAACATTTTTCAGCGATAAAAGACCCCAGAATAGATAGAACTAAGCCAATACTGTTCGGTTAAAGACTAAGCAGCAGGAGGAGCAACAGCAAAAGTGAGTGGCTGAAGTTGAGTAAAACCAGTTCGATGAACAGGCTTTCTTGCTTTAAATTTAGAGCGAGGTTTCTTGACTACTCTGGGATTAGTCCGACCTTGGCGAGTCGGAATGATTTGTTCGGCAATTTCGGAGATTAACCAATCGTAGAAGTAAGGCAGCGAAGAAGGCAAAGCTTGTTGAAACCTTGAGATAGCCCGACGCAGAATGCGTAAAGTACCAGTAAAACTGAATCTTAGCGGAGATTTGTCGGTAGTAGTAGAAGCCCGAAAAATTAGAGAACGCACTGCCCAATGGGCTAGCAACCAGCCATAAATTTCTTGAACGACTAATTTGGGCTTTTTCGAGCGAATCGGGGTTTTTCGACCATTAAGATGAGTTTTAAATTCCGAAAGAGAGTTTTCTACTTCCCAACGCCAATGATATTCATCAGCTAAAAGCAAAGACGGGAACATCTCAGAATCTATCAAGTTAGTAATTAAACGGTAAACTACTTCTTCACCCTTTTCCAGAATTAGATACTCAATCACTCAAACTTTAATTCGACTTGCTCCTTATTCAATCGATTTACGATCGGGATTAATCCAAGATAAATAAGACCCATCAGGTAATTCTTGAATAGAAGCAAATTTAACATTTTTAGGAAGACGACCTAAAATATGACATTGTTGGTTGAGAGCAGCTTGAACCATTTTGAATGAATGAAGTCCTCTATCCCAAGTTAGCAGCATTCGTGATTCAACAGAACGCAATAGTTTGATTGCTCTAACTCTCTCTCCAATTCGATAAGGACTAATCAAAGCATCTGTAATTAGATGAGTTCCTAACTCTACCAAAATGACTAATCGCGCTTAAGCAAAAGCCTCCTTTGTTCCTTTTCTGCTTCCTGGATAACCAAAAACTCGTCCATTTTCTTCCGTATCAGGAATATCAAAAACTGTTCCGTCGATTGCCATCCACCGTAATCCTTTGAGAAAGGCTGATGGGGTTTCCATCGTTGCTATCGGTCGAGTTAGTTTTTCAAATAGTCGTGTCATTACCGCACAACCTACTCTGTGACGGGCTTCGCTAATTGATGATTTACTTGGCGTTTTCCATTTAATTCCTTTGGGAATCCATGAGGCGTTAAGACCTTGGACTAAATTCTTGAAAACATCCACAACCGAGTCTTTTGACCACAAGTTAAGTACAATTACTAAAGCAATAATCAGATGTGTCGGCAATAGACGGTTACGCTTTTCTTGACTGTTCGTTTCGACGATTGACTCACTAATTGCTTGGTGAGACATAATTAATTCTAATGCAGGAAATATCTCATTGACTTGGATTTTTGGAGCAATAAAAGTTAAAGGTGTGAATTCCATGGTCTTTTGCTTACGGATACTCTCATTAACTCATATTTCTAGCTTAACCGAACAGTATTGAGAACTAAGCAGCATAAACTAATTGATATAATAGACTTTATCGGAAATAAGTCGAAAAGCTCGAAGAACTAGTTTCTTCTCTTCTCTTCTTAAAATTAGGAGAATTTTATGTATCTAATATCTCTTTTCTGACGATGACTAAGACGAAGATTATGCAGTCCACAAGCTGTTTCCATCACATCATCAATATAGTGATCGACCCAATTACGAAATTTCTGAACCACGATCTGACATCGTTTGATTCCGCAGATCTGGTGTTCTATCTCAACTCTTATCTTCGCAATTTCTCGATTTTTCTCTTTTTCATGATCAGTTAATTCTGCTTTAGGAAGCTTCTTCGTCGGTTGTTTAATCCTAACTCCCGATGGTGCAAATCCTTGAAATCCTGTATCTTGCCACAGAATACTCCCTTTGGGAAAATGATAGTCTTCTTCGTCGGCAATTTTCTTGTCATGTTTTTTGCCTTCATAAGTGTCACTTAAGAACAACACTTTTCCTCCTCGCTCACTCACCACATTATTTTTAACCATGTGAGCTTTCTTCTTTCCACTATAGAAAGTTTTACGCTCTTCCTTATCTTGTGGTCGATTGATCGCTCGCTCCGTCCCATCAATCATAAATTCTAAACTGGGGCAGGTGTTCAGTAAATCTTCTAGCTTTGCAGGTTCACGTTCTGGTAATTGTTTCTCCCTTTTCAAAGCTTGATTGAGTACTTTTGTTAGTCTGTGTACCCATTCATTTGCCTGGGCTTGGCTCATTCCAAATAAAAATCCTTGTACTTCTTGGGTTGGATAAAGTCGAAAGTAAATCAAAATAAATAGCAACTTATCTTCCAGTTTCTCAAGCCTCGCTTTCCTGCCACCTCCGAATGCTCTGTGTCTGTTTCCTCGCTTAAAATTTTCTTCTATGAACTTTGACCATGCAGGTTCAAAGCTAGCTAATAAAGCTTCAAATTCTTCGATTTTTAATCCTGTTAAGCTCTGTAGAGTTCGAGGTCTATTCTGTAGCTCTGCATAGTTGACTTTCACTCTCTACCTCTCTTACTCAACTTCTTGCTACTCATTTTACATACTTAATTCCGATAAGGTCTAATTACTATTGCTCTGTGTGCAGTAATTAGTGGAGCCGAGACATGGGAGGATATAGAGTTATTCGATAATTGTAAATACGAATGGTTCAAATCATTTCTGGAACTAGCAAATGGAATTCCATCTCATGACACTTTTAATCGAGTATTTGCTCGTTTAGACCCTCAGCAATTAGAAAAATGTTTTAGTGATTGGGTTAAATCAATAAGTGATTTACTACCAGGAGAACAGATTGTAATTGATGGCAAAACTTTACGTCATTCATCTGCTGATGATGGTCAACAAAAAGCCATAGTAATGGTAAGTGCTTGGGCTAAAAATAGTGGATTAGTATTGGCACAAAAGAAAGTCGCCAAAAAATCCCACGAAATTACAGCAATACCTGAATTATTAAAAGTTTTAGAATTATCTGGAGCAATTATAACTCTAGATGCCATGGGATGTCAGAAAAAGATTGTCAATCAAATTGTTGAACAAGAAGCAGATTATTTGATTACCCTGAAAAAGAACCAAAGTGGCTTATATTGTGCTGTAGATAAGCTGTTCAAAGATGCCTTGTCTCATGTAGATCATAGATACGAATACAGTGTTTACGATAAATACGAACATGAGCATGTGCGAACTGATAATAGACGTTATCAGGTATTGAACAACGTTTCTAATTTAGTAGATGCTAAACACAAATGGTCAAATCTTAATTCAGTTGTTCGTGTCTCCTATCTTCGTCAATTAAAAAATGGTAAAACTAGTCTTGAAAGTGGATATTGTATCACCAGTTTGTCTAAAAATGCTGAAGAATTAGCTGATTATATTCGAGGTCATTGGAGTGTTGAGAATCAACTTCATTGGATATTAGATGTAGATTTTAATAAAGACAATTCACGAATTAGAAAAGATAATGCGCCCGAAAACTTAGCGGTTATGAGACACATCGCTCTGAATTTACTAAAGCAAGGTAAAACATCCTCTGGCAGTATTAAAGGCAGGCGAAAACGAGCTGGTTGGGATAATAATTACCTTCGAGAATTATTGCTTTATTAAGAATATGTACCTTAAATTCAGCCCGAAATCAAGAAGAGCCACAACTCTTCTTCTTTTGTTGTATCTTGACTTATCTACATTAAGGAAAAAGTAAGTCATATCGAGCATTTACCAAAAGTTAATGCACATATTTAATCTTATTTGAGATTTTGGAGTTCTTCTAATCCTTTTGCTGTCTGCTTTTAGAAATTTAGATGCTTTCCCCCTGGTTAGTATATCAATCAGCATCATTCCTATCAAATTAGCGATCGCCCATTACCAAGCACCCATTCCCCAAGCCATTCTTACTCTTGGTGGTGGGCATCAAAGAGAAGTATTTACCGCAGAATTTGCTTAATAGACCTCTTGCATGAATAGCTAGAAAATGAGAAAAGTAAAATAAAAAGAGCGATCGCGAACAAAGTCATGACCTACGAACAGATCAAAAATTTGAAAGAAAAAGAATTTAAGCGTCTATGTGGGGTCAAACCAAAGCTGTTTGATGAAATGGTGGGTATTTTGAAACAGGAATTGCCAAAACCTAGACAGAGAGGGGGTCAGCCAAAACTAACTGTAGAAGATAGATTGCTGATTTCTTTGCAATACTGGCGCGAATATCGTACCTATTTTCATATTTCCAAGTCATGGGGAATTCATGAGTCCACAGTTTGTAGAATAGTTCATCAAGTAGAAGATAAATTGATTAAATCAAAAAAATTTAGTTTGCCAGGTAAAAAAGCACTTGCACTTCCCAACACACAGTGGGAGGTAGTTATCGTTGATGCAGGAGAGAGTCCCATTGAACGTCCCAAAAAAAACAACGGAATTATTACAGTGGAAAAAGCGATGCAGCGCGGTCTTGGGACGGCGGCTTTTGAGTAGGAAGCTTCCCACTCAAAACGCGCCTTGGCTTTCCCCTATGAGCGACTGCATCAAGAAAGAAAAGGCACACCTTAAAATCTCAAATAGTGATTGAACTCAAAGTTTGAGGATCATTTGCACTGCACACGGAACGGGAAAAGAGCATGATTTTCAACTATTTAAACGTAGTAAAGTAAAACCAATTGAATCAATTGAAGTATTGGCAGACAAGGGGTATCAGGGAATAAATAAAATTCATGGTTTCAGTTATGTACCTATTAAGAAGCCGAAGAAGAAAGTTCTCAGTTCTCTTCAAAAAGAATACAATCGCGAATTAGCCAAGCATCGAATCTATATCGAACACGTTATCCATTGTCTCAAGATTTTTCAAATTTTAGCTCAACCCTACCGTAACCGTCGTCGTCGATTTAATCTTATATCTGGTTTGTATAATCGTGGACTTGATTTAGCGATCGCATGATTCATGCAAGAGGTCTAATCTAAACCTCATTTACCTATTTGGGTTTCTACTGGCAGCGAAATAACCAGAGCTAGAGAAATCTTTCACGAGGCAGGTACAGATAATAATCGTCAGATATATCTAGATCGCCGTGCTACAGATACTGTAACTAACTTTACTACCTTAGTTGCCGATTTTAAAAAAAGACATATTCAGCATATTTACCTGATTACTTCTGATTTTCATATGCCCAGAGCTAAAGCGATCGCTTTTATAGTTTTAGGCAGCCAAGGAATTATCTATACTCCCATCTCACTGGCAACTAGCAGAAAGCCAGAGAAGATTAAGACTATTCGTGATGTTGGGCGTTCTATTATTTGGATTTTTACTAAACATACAGGCATTGGTCACAACTTAAGGAAATCAGAAAAAAGCCAATCGAACTGTAAAATTGTGCAAAACTTAGGACTGACAAGCAACCCGTGCGATTCAGTTGTTCTATGAGTAAGAGCAAGAAACTCAACCGCGACCATGCTAAAAAAACTCAACGTCCAATGATGGAAGATGAGGTGATAGCTAATCAACTTAAAGCATTACCAACACCAGTTATCACGGCTCAAGAAAATTATTATCGTCAACTAGGACTGAGAGACAGAATACTAAATCTACCTTTGATGGTAGCTGCGGTGTTAACTTTGCTGTGGCGAGATGTGCCAGGAGTTACAGAGTTAACGAGAATTTTAGCGAGGGAAGGATTCTTGTGGTGTAATCCTCCTCAAATCAGCCAACAGGCAGTATCTAATCGATTTCTCTCATTCCCAGCCGAATTATTTGAAAGAGTATTTAAGGATTTGTTGCCGAATTTGAAATCATCTTGGTCGAAAAGAAAACGCCGACCATTACCTGAGAGTGTTCAATATACACTGTCAAAGTTCGAGAAAATTTGGATAGTAGATAGCTCGGTATTAGAAGCATTATTTAAAAAACTAAAAAGTTTAGAAGATGCTCCAAAAGGGCAATTGGGAGGCAAAATTGGTGTAGTAATCGATTTGGTAACCCGATTGCCAGTTGAAATCTGGTTCAAAGAAAATCCTAGGACTAACGATACCAAATTAGAAGAAGATATTTTAAGTTTAGTAACAGTTAATACCCTACTTTTATTAGACCGTGGCTTTTATCAAAAAGCTATAAGCTCCAAGCTAGAGGGTCTAATACCAATTCTCCATGAAGATGCACTAAATTAATAATAATGATACGGTACGGAAAAATGGGGAATAAGTTTGAGGTAGAAGTTAACGAAAGTCCTGAAGAATTGAAACATCGATTGCATCATGCGGTTACTGCTAGCAGCAAAGAAAGATTGCAGATGCTGTATTGGCTCAAACAAGATGCGATCGCCACGAGAAAAGAACTATCTCAAAAATTGGGCAGAGATGAATCAACAAGGAAGACTTGCTCAAGGTGAGGAAACCTCACCGAGCTTCCTTCCTCAATATATCGATGGCTGAAGAGATACCGTCAAGGAGGTCTTCCAGATTTACTTGATGTAAAAACTCCTCCAGGTAAAAAAAGCAAAATTTCCGCACAAGAAATGAATCAGTTAAAAGAACGTTTGAATCAACCTCAAGGATTTAAAAGCTATGGAGAAATTCAAAACTGGCTGAATCAAAGGTTTGGTGTAGATCTTGCTTATAAAAGCGTACACAAAATTGTTCGCTACAAACTGAAAGCCAAACTGAAAATACCACGTCCACAAAGTCCCAAAGCCAAACCTCAAGTTCAAAATGCCTTTAAAAAAGCGCACCGCCCCGTCTGAGGTTTCCTCAGACATAGGGACGGAGCAAGAAAACTAAAAACCATAATTAAAGTACTAATCGACTATTTGGGGACGGGTCAACCAGTTCGTTACTGGTGTCAAGATGAAAGCCGTCTGGGGCTAAAGACATTAACGGGGAAAATTATTACTTTACAAGGGATTAAACCTCAAGGAATCATGGGTTGGGCAAGAGACAACTTTTATCTATATGGATTAGTCGAACCGACAATCAACTTAAGACGGGACAGTAGGCAGGGTAAAAGTTTGAGTCTTAGATGATTTTCTCGACTTCCTCGGTTGAGGTAACTCACCGATACTTTCAACAAGATACTCAAACAAATCGGGAAATTGTTGACCAAATAATCTCTGGGCAGCAGTTGTGCCATCATTCCGTTTAAGAGAGAAATTATGGATGATAGTTGAGACTTGTAATCGCTTACTGGATAATCCTCGTCGGTTGTGATGAATTTGAGATAAATATCCATTACGTCCTTCCACCACCGAGGAAGAACGTTGAAACTTACTCACCATCCAAATCGCCCAATTCCACCATTGTTCTCGATCTAACTTACTTAGGTCAATCGTAACTGGATGTTGTTCAAGAAATGCTAAAGCTTTGATGTAAGCTGTATTATAGTCATTTCTTAGATTAGGATTTTTGGTACGTTGACTTTGCTCTTGCCAATAAACTGCTCGAAGCAAAGACTCTTTAACCCAGAGAATCACATTCGCTTCATGCTGGTTGTCAGCTAAACATTGGTCAACCCAAAACCACCAAAGATCGACGATTGCTGATAGAGATTGAATTTGGTTTTTCAATTTTCTGACACCATTACGAGGGTCTTGCAACCTGTGAGTAGTATAGATATTTTGAAGAGTGGCTTGAATATCTTCTAGCTTAAATTCGACCAACTTGGTAGTTTGAACTGTATTGTGGTTAATATCAAACGGATGCAAACAAGTGCTAATACTGTAACAGCAATGATTGTAGATTATTTTTGATTTCTGTAGTATTTGTTTTTTAACTTTGAGTTGTTTGATAATTTCTGGTTTACTCTGGTTGAGCAAAGCTTTTGAAATTTGTTTTTCTAAACGAGTAGCCAAGCAATTAAGTTCAAAGCCAATGCTTCGATTTAAGTCATACAGTACATGAAATAAATCAGAAATTGAATCAGTTCCTAGGTCGTTCAAAGCGAGTTTGATAATAGCTTTGGCTCGCTCACTCACCAAATATTTGACTTTTAAGCCCAATGGTTTGAAAGCTTCAACTACTCGTGAGTGCCAAGTCTCATACTGACAATTTTCCGTCATTTCTTCGACAAAAATATAGCCCGACGGCAAATCCAGCATCACCAGGATTACTTGGTCAAAAAAGTTTCGTCTGCTGCCAAACAAACTTCCACCTGAGACGAGATTTTGCTAATCACTTCATTTTGCTGTTGTTGATATTCAATTATTGCTGATTCCATTCGGGCGCGTAAACTTCGTAATGCTGTAGGTGAAACGACAATATGATGCTCTAAACGTAGTAAATGAAAGAACCTTGAAAGTCTCTCACAACCGATTCCTCCTTGAAGGGCAAAGATCAAAATACTAGCTAAAACCAATAGACGAAGCCACTCCTGCCCCTCTGAACTTTCCCATAAAGAAGATTCTGGATGTTGATTTCGATTTACTATTCGATGATAGAGTCGGTGTACACTACTCTTGGAGAGGTCAGTTTCCTGTGCTATGGCGCAGAATGAATTGCAGCTAAACTGATATCCTGCTTTAAATACAGTTTGACAACGTTCTCTTAAATTCATGGTGAGATAGACTAGAGTTAGTATTGTTCGCGACTGTAACTCGCGAACAATACTAAGATTATATTAGTTGTCCTAACCCCATTTCAATCATGTCTGCCAAAACTAAAGAGGCAAACCAATTAGACAAAATAAATCGTGCTGAAAGATTATTAACCACCATTGCTGCTTTGGAGCAGCAGATTAAAGATATCGAAGCTTCAGGAGAAGTAGCTCCGACTGGCTGCCATTTGGCTCGTTATCAAGCCAGAGGACAGTACAAAGCTTACTGGTACTATAAATTACAAGCAAAAGAAGCAATTTTTCCTTCAAAAAAAGAGTCAGCTAAACTTTCTCGTTATCAGCATCTAGGTGCTGCTGGGACAGAGTCTCACATTCAAGGAGTGATGATGGTGATTAGAAGAAATCAAATTGATGAACTTCAAAAATCAATTGATGCCCTGAGAGACAGTTGGTCAGATTTATACTCCGACCTAGAAGAGAAGAAAAAATCTTAGTTCTCGATTATGACCCGCGAACTAACTCTTCTTTTTGTCCCGCCTTACGTTGGTTGCCTCTGGTCTAACTATTCATTCTCGTTGTTAATGTTAATTCCTCTAGACCGAAGGAGGCGCAAACGCTTTTTACGGGCAATTTCCTGTAGGTCTACATTGCGATCGGTTTCATCGACAATTTCTCCAGTGAGAACTTCCAAAACATCCTCTAGGGTAACTACTCCTGCCACGCCACCATATTCGTCTAATACTACTGCTAAGTGTTCGCGGTTTTCTTGAAATACTTTGAGAAGTTTGTCAGCGCGATTAGTTTCGGGGACAAAATGAACAGGACGCTTGAGGGTATTAATTTGGCGATCGCCATTGCCTGTAATCATAGCGGTTAATAGTTCGTCCTTTAGCACCAAGCCTGTTACATTATCAATCGTGTCATCAATGACTAGAATACGAGTATGCTGAGATTTAATAATATCCTGCTGGGATTCATCCAAAGATTGATCGCCTTTTAGGTAGGTAATAATAATTCGCGGGGTCATCAAATCTGAGGCATTGAGGTCGTTTAGCTGAAATACCCTTTGAATCATCTCTGCTTCATCGTCTTCAATTACCCCTTCTTGAAAACCAATATTAGTTAAAAACTTAATTTCTGCTTCATCGGTAGTGGGAAGGCTATTCCCTTGGGTAAATGGCGCAGTAGCGTATTCAACTAACATGACTATAGGCGTAAAAATTACCGTTAAATATTTAACAGGAATTGCCATAAATAAACAAATTGGTTCAGCGTAGCGTTGACAGATTGTTTTAGGTGCGATTTCACCAAAAACTATAATCAAAAAAGTAAAAATCCCTGAAAAAACACCTAACCAAGCATCTCCCAGAACTTTAGTAGTCAGATTACCAATAAAAATACTGCCGACGATATTAAAAATATTGTTGAGAATTACAATTGTGGCGAGAGGTCGATTTATCTTGAGACGAATGCTTGCCAAGGCTAAGGCTGCGGGCTTCTTAGTTTGAGCCAGTTGTCTAACTTTAATGGGGGAAATGGTTAATAGTGCCGTTTCCGTTCCCGAACAAATAGCCGAACCAAGTATAACTATGGCAACGACAATAATCAGAGCAAGCATATAAAAAATTAATTGTTAATTCTAATATAATCTAAAAGCCAAAATAAACATGATTAATTATTCCAGCAATTCAACAGTTCCTGTCTGACCATTTATTCTTACCCTTTGACCATCTTGAAGCAGATTAGTAGCATTAGCCAGATCCATCACCGCAGGAATCTTGTATTCCCTAGCAACAATTGCCCCATGAGATAAACGACCACCAACTTCTGAGATCAGTCCCCCTGCACGGGCTAAAAGGGGCGACCAACCAGCATCAGTATAGGGGACGACCAAAATAGTCTGACCGTCAATCTTGGTTATTTGTTCGAGGCTGGACACAATTTTAATCACTCCTTCTACCTGACCAACACTAGTGCCAATTCCTTGAAACTTTCGTTGTGAATTAGAAATTGCAGATGTTGTTAAAACTGAATCTTCGGGCTTGCCATAAATAAGTTGCGGCATGGAAGTTAATTTTTTGTTTTGCTGCCACTGTTGTTTTCTTTGCTTAACTAACTTAGATAGCTGCCCAGTTGTCGGAGTATCTTGTTCAACAAGAGAAACAATCTCTTCAAGCTTGAGTAGAAATATATCTCCTGAATTGTCAATTAAACCTCGATCTAACCATTGTTGCTCTAATGCTAGAAAGCTCCAGCGTAGATTTGCCAACAGCTTGTTATATGTCTTTGCGACTATGGCTTTTAGATTTAATCTTTTTTGGATTAACTTAGCTTTCCAAGACTGCTGAAGAATTACTGATGATTGAACCTGTTTTGCTCCTTGAGCATCAAAGAAAAATCGCGTAAACATTTGCCTGGGGATACTGGGTTTGTCTCGCCAACGAGGAACGGCGATATCTGTGGCTACTTCACTAAGATAGCCATATTCAAACAGCCAAAGGTTAAATCGGTCTATAATGCTGCCTCCCTCTGGATTCTCGGCAATATGAGCAAATAAAGATGCGCTAGAGTCAAAGGTAATTTTTTCTGCGGTTAACAATTTGCGAGTTTGGGTAGCAACCTCCGCCAAAGTTTTGACGGCTTTAACTTCTGGTGTTTGACTGTTATCTAATTCGGCTTCATTTACTTTGAAAATTGCTTGACGTATTGCCAAACTCAAAGGTGCAAGAATATTGTAGTAGGTAACTTTATCCAGTAACCCTAAAATAGTGTTGATTCGGTCAATAAGTTCGGCTGGGGACAACTCATTAGCGGGTTGTGTTTCAATCACCGATAAAATCGGCTCAAACTTAAGGCGATCGCCATTAAAGCTTTTACTCAAATTCCACTCTCGCTTAAACAGTCGCCATAGCCCAGGCAGATTCTTAATCGTAGACATTAAAGGAGGTTTACTAAACTTTGCGCCTCTGGTCAGAAATTCTAAACTTTCTGGAGGCAAACCCATGCGACGAAAAATAGTCCCTAATAGGGTTACATTAAAATAAGCACTGGCAAAGTGCAGAGTGGCAGTCTCTTCAAAGTTTAAATCTTTAGCGCGATCGCCTAAAACAATTGTAAATAGTTTACCCCACACACCGCAGGTTAAAGGTTGGTTGATTGACCAAGTAAGAGGGCGAATCTTGCCAGGAATAACCTCAGCGGCAATCCGTCTTGTCCAAATCGGCTGGAGGGTAGTAATGGGACGCACCTGTAACAGCCACAGCTTATTCCCGTCGTAAGTCCATTCAAGATCTTGGGGAATACCTTCAAAAAGATCTTCCATTTCTCTTGCCAAAAGTGCTGCTGATTCAATAATATCTGCGGGAATAACTATCCCATCATCCTGGACATTTTCTGCGGTTATGCTTACGGCTGCATCGCTCAAAGAAGCTTCAGGAATCGCTACACGATATCTTTGAGGCGTAAACCTGCCAGAAACAATTTTGGTAGCTTTACCTGACAGGGCTTCTACGGCTACGGTATCGCTGAGCCGATCTACAGGATCGCGACTAAAAGCCACTCCGCTATATATTCCTTCAATCTGCTTTTGAATTAAAACCGCCATCGACTCGTTTGATTGTCGATTATGGCGACGATACTCTACAGCATTGCTATGGGAATAAGAAGTTTGACAATTAATAATAGCCGAACGTAATTTTTCTTTACTAGTAACATTTAAAATACTTAAATACTGTCCTGCCGCCGAAGCGGTTGCCGAGTCTTCCCCCACCGCTGAAGAGCGCACAATTAAAGGAGATTGGGGCGACGGCTCAAGGGCAGCCACCAAAGCTTCTAGATTGTCTCCTGGACGCAATACCCAGCCATCGACAACGGGATATCCTTTTCTTTTAAGCCAGGAAAGATTAGCTGCTTTTGCACCTACTTGATGGGCATTTAATCGGCTGTTGAGATTAATAATACTGGTGTCTCCCTGAAAAAAACGAAACATTTTATTAGTGCTAGCTTGTGCGGTAGTGTCGGTCAAATCTAGGTCATCTGGTATATTTTGATAAATCCAAGCTAACAAACTAGCCAAAGCCAAGGTAGCCACCGCATACTCTATGTGATTGGGATTGCGTAAGCCAATAATTACCACCAGTAAAACTAATGCACCATATTTACCCGCAGTGCGATCGCGAATTATGGTAAAGCTAACTAGACTAATCAACCATGTTAGCCCCGCAGCAATTGGATCGTGTGCCACAATTCCCCAGACGGCATTAGTTGTCCCCGCGCTTTTGCCAATCCAGTAACGCCCCATCACTAAAGCAATTATCGCTACAATCTCCCACACTGAACCAACAGGAAAAAAAATTCTGGCTAACAATACTGCCATAATTCCCTTTGCTGCTTCGGAGAGTATAGCCAAGATTCCTGCTAGTTTACCGCCATGATAAAAAGCTGCTGATACTGAGATATTACCAGTTCCCAGTTTTCTTAGCTGACGACCAGTTATTGTGTATGTAATCCAGTCGATCAGAGGGATTCCGCCTAATAATGGACAGACAATAAAAATGGTGAGGCAACCCCAAATGGGTGTCAGGTTCATGGTTCTAAATCAATATTCATCTCGATAATTAAATCTTCTTCTCAATTTACTATGCCGATGATTGTATTGCCTTATTGTATTTATTTGTAATTAATCAAGAGGTTTAGTCAATAAAATTAAAATTAGCAATATTGTAATTAAAAAACCACAAATATATTCTCTAAATATTTTAAAGAATCTTGTTTTTTCAGTTCTTAATAGCAAATTTTAACTTTGACCGATTCAGTCTAACTATTTCTTAGCCCATGTTTTCCAACCATTTTAGCTTATCGACAAGATGGCACCTAAACTCTTGCAGTTGACTAATCTTCTCATCCATTTCGGCGATTTTGTTGCGAGTAAGCCGAGCTTTATCTTTGGGTGAAAGTAAGTCCCACTCATCCATCGCTTTCTTAATTTCCCTGAGCGTAAATCCCAGGGCTTTTCCATGCTTGACAAATTCTAAACGCGATACATCTTCATCATCGTAGTTCCGATAGTTATTTTCTCTACGCTTGTTGTTGGAGTTTAGGAGTCCAGCTTTCTCGTAAAAACGAAGCGTGTCTTTCGATACTCCTGTTTTCTGGGAGAGTTCACTAATCAACATAAAACGCTCAGGTTAAGGAGTTTGAAATTATTCCTTGACATTGGAGTATACTCCACACTTTAAGATTAGCATAGTTCTCAAATTTACAGACTAAACACTATGCAAAATCTAACCCAAGCAAGAAAAACAGTGATCATTACTGGCGCAAACAGTGGTCTTGGCTATTACTGCGCTGAGGCGATCGCCAGATCTGGGCAAGACTGGCACATCATTATCGCTAGTCGAAATCTGCCCAGAGTTGAAGAAGCTGTTCGTACCTTGATAGCTAAAACTGAATATCTACATATTGAGGGAATGGCTCTCGATTTGGCATCGCTGGTATCTGTTCGTCAGTTCGCACAGGATTTCATAACTAGAGAACGTCCGCCTTTACAGGCGATCGTTTGTAATGCAGGAGTTCAAATCGTTTCAGATACGCTCTACACAGAAGATGGGTTTGAGATGACATTTGGCGTGAACCATTTAGGACACTTTCTACTCGTCAATCTACTTTTGCCACATTTGGGCGATCGCTCTCGTATTGTATTTGTCAGCAGCGATACACATAATCCAGATGCAAACACGGCAATGCCAAACCCGCAATACCAAGAGGCGAAACTTCTTGCATTCCCTGACAATAATGACAATGACACAGATATTGGGAACACGGGGCGAAGACGCTATACCACTTCCAAACTCTGCAATATTTTCTGTACTTACGAGCTTTCGTGTCGTTTGCAAAAGCAACAGTCGAATATTACGGTGAATGCTTTCAACCCAGGTTTAATGCTCGACACAAAGTTGGCTAGAGACTATAGCGAAGCAGAACTCTCTGCTTTAAGTACAACCATTTCACAGTCTGTTTTGGAGAACGCTAAAGACTCTAAAGCAATGGGCAGCGCTCTTGCCAGACTTATCCTCGATCCCTCACTGAATCAAGTTACAGGTAAATATTTTGATGGACTGGAGGAAATTCAATCTTCTGCTGAATCCTACGATGAGAAGAAAGCAACCGAACTTTGGGAATCCAGTGCAGCATTAGTCAAGCTTTCACCTAAAGAAGCAACTCTTGTGCAATAGACCTCTTGCATGAATAATAGATTAATACTTTTCCCCTTTTACCTCTTAGTAAGGTAGTTAATAACGATTTGTGCAAGAAAGAAGTCTAATAAGCCAGTTCGTCTGAAATTGAGGAGCGATAGTCATCACTAATGCTTCTCTTTTTTTTTTATATAGAATAATAAATAGGCGAAAGGAATTGGAGGTAGTTAATCTATGGGTACAAAATCATAACCATAGGATGAACGATTTCCAGGCTGCACCTTAACTAACTGTACTGCCGAATTGCGATCGCCCGATGGCAAGAATCTTACTTTACCCGATGCACCATTAAAAGAAAATTCTGACTGAGATAAAGTTTGCTGTATTCCTTGGCGACTAGGACTTTTAGTCAAACCCGCAGCTAAGGCTTTGGTGGCATCATAAGCCATAGCTGTTCGCCAGCTAACATCTCCTCCCCATAGACGACTGGCAGCATCAGGAAAATTGGAGTTATTATCAACTAAAATGTGCCAAGGTACGCTTACAACTAAACCTTCTGCCTTTTTGCCTAGAATTTGTAAGGTTTGAGGTTTATAAAAGCTATCTCCTGCTAACATTGGCAATTGACGATTGTTTAGCTGCATTAACAAAAATGCTTCGTCTAGTGTCGTAGAATCATTGAGAAAGACTAATACCTCGGCACCATTGCTTATTGCTGACTGCAAAGTTTCGACAGGATTAAAATTTCCTTGAGATAAATCAGTTTCGGTAACAATTTCACCTCCATCGCCAACAGCATTAGTAGTAAAAGCATCTCTGAGGGATCTGCTGTAGGCACTTTGAGAATTATAAATTACCGCAGCCTTAGACTGGTTGAGTTTTTCCAGCATATATCTAGACAGACTATTGCTACTAAAGCGATCGCTTGGTACAGTACGAAAGATGTAATTACCTATATCAGATAAAGCAACTGAAGTACTAGTAGGAGAAACAGCAACCAAGCCGTTTTTTTGGTAAATTGGTGCAGCAGCTAAAGTAACTCCACTGGAAAAATGTCCTACTACCCCCAAAATATCTCTGTTTTTGACCAAGTTTTGGGCAATTTCCCTAGCTGACTCAGGATTATCATCATCATTGACAATAACTACTTTCAAAGGAACACCGTTAATTCCTCTTTGCTGATTAATTTCATCCTGTGCCTGCGCCACACCTCTAAGTATTTCTTTGGCTGTAGTCATTTCCGTGCCTACTGGAACAGGTATAGCAATACTATAGGCTTTATTGTTACCAATACGGGCATTATTAAGATAAATAAGTGCTTCGGGATCGTTGCGCTCTACTTTTAAAGATTGCTCTAATTGAGATACTGCTTGAGGATAATCAGCATTTGCGATCGCCTGTACTGCTTTTTGCTTTTGAGGAGTAGTATCTTGACTAATTAAAAGTTTGTCTCCTGTGCTAATTTGTTCTCGACCAAAAGTCGATTTAGTAGATTGAGTTTGGTTAGCAGATTCAATAGTTTTTGTTGGGTTTGAAAACTGTTTATCTTTAGTCAGCCACCACAAACCACCACCTATTGCGCTGATAGTAATTAATAATGTCAATAGTAAAACCGTAGTTTCTTTTTTTTGGCTCATAACATTAGAATAAATAAAATTAAAAAGTAAAAAATAACAGTTATTAAAATGATTAATAGCTACCAATCTAAATATTGTTTAGGCTGGTCTAATTCAAACATAAACATATATCATTTAAAATCGCCTAGCTAGAGCAAAATACCATCCGACTGGCTAAAATTATAAATATTAGTCATATATACTAACTCGACTTATTTTGTGTTCTTTTACAAAGTTATGAAAAACATTATTACTAAAATGCTCTTGTTAGTTTTAGTCTTTAGCATAGTAGCTGCTTGTATTGGTAATGATTCTCAGTCTAAAACATTAGAAGCCGACAAAAAAATTAAGATTCAACAAAATCCTTCAAGAGCTATTCATAAAGCTTTAAAGTTGAGTCAAAACACTAAAGATATCCAGCCAAAAATAGCTGATAGAGAACCTGTAAAAGTTTCATTTAAAGAACTAATTGAGCATTTACCCCAACCACCTCAAGGGTGGACAGCAAAAAAACCTAAAGGTGAAACAATATCTTTAGGAAACTATAGCATTTCACAAGTTAGCCAGAGATAAAGTGGTTTGCACATCAATTTGAGACAATAATCGAAGAAAAATACTAAAAAAGTAGGATGAGAGCATACTCATTGGATTTGAGAGAAAAAATAATTGCCAGTCACGAAGAGGGAACATCGATACGAAAACTGGCAAAACAATTTAGGGTAAGCACTGGGACAGTGTGGAATCCAATCAAACTTAAACGAGAAAGAGATATTCGTTCCCAGCTACCAAAAAGAGGAAATTGGGTCACTTAGCAGGACAAGAAACAAAGCTGATTGAAATGGTTCGACAGTATTCAGACTAGACTCTCTCAGAGTATTGTGAATATTGGGATGAACAGACAGGAGTAAGAGTCGTTGTGATGCGTAAGGTCAATTATTAAAAATAGCCCTTATAGCTATCTAACCCAGAGCATTTTCGGAACTGGTTTGCCCATTGTTGCTACTGTACGAATTAGTTATGTAAACCGCTGTAATTAGTAATTTTTATTTTTACTTACCTAATTTATGAGAAGGTTTGGATTAGCCAAGCCTTTTTTATTGGCAGATGTAGCAGTTAAAGCATTTTTTAGTAAGGTGTTTGATATGATACTCAAAGACGACATCAAGCCTTTTTAAATTAAAATATCTTTTTAAACATTGAATTCACAGCTTGTTTTTGAATATTTACCAGATATTAAAGATCTGCCACTAATTATAGCTGGTCCAATTTTACGACGCACAGAAGCAGATAGCGTTACTGTTTGGTTAGCATTAAAAAAAGCGCGATCGCTTTTATTGCAAGTATATGAGACAGAAAACGAAGGTCAAGCCATTGGCGAACTAATATTCCAAGGTCAGCGCGACACAATCCAATTAGGTGAACATCTCCATATAGTTGCCATCACCGCCAAAGCCACGGGCGACAAATCCCTTCAACCAGGCAAAATTTATGCTTATAATGTTTACTGCGATGGTAATGGCTACAGCCTACTCGACGATATCCAAACCAGCAGCTATAGCCTGAGTTATTTTTCCCATCAGCTTCCTACTTTTTCTCTACCACCCGCTGATTTGAACCAGCTAAAAATAGTTCATGGCTCTTGTCGTAAGCCTCATGGTGGTGGTAAAGACACCCTATCTTATTTAGACAATTTAATTCTAGAATCAGCACATTTAGCAACCGCAAGACCTCATCAGCTATTTCTCACAGGAGATCAAATATACGGTGATGATGTTGCCGATCCTATTCTTTGGCTAGCTCAAGGTATTAGTCAACTTTTGTTTGGTTGGTCAGAAGAGTTACCTCTAATAGAAGGAACAATCTCGGCTAACGAGATAACTCCAGGCAAACGCGCAGAGATTGCCCGTATTGAAGGAGGATTGACTGCCATGCTAGAAAATACACCCCAAGAAGCTAAAAGCCATTTATTTAGCTTTGGTGAATATGCTGCTGCTTATTTGTTGGCTTGGTCGCCAGTGTTGATGCCTGTAGATTTTCCCTCTGGCAAAAGTTTATTCAAAGACAGCAAGAAGTCACATCATTGGCAACAAGAACTTGAAGATATAAATAGCTTTGTCAGGGATTCAAACTATGTCAGGCGAGCATTAGCCAATATTCCCGTATATACTATTTGCGATGACCATGATATTAGTGATGATTGGTATCTGAATCGGCAATGGTGCGATCGCGTTTTAGGCAAACCTTTAGGTAAAAGAATCGTCCAGAATGGTTTATTGGCTTATGGTTTGTTTCAAGCTTGGGGCAACACACCCCAAAAGTTTGCCGAGGCAACAGCAGGAGAAAAGCTACTGCAACTAGCCTCTAAGTGGTCAGCTTCAAAAGGTCAAGATGTGTCGGCAAAGCAAGAATGCGATCGCTATTTAGGCATTCCTGCTACTGACCCCTCAACGGGATTACCTCAATTAGAAACCGACGCAGACGTGGTTATCCTGGCGAGAGACAGGGAAGCTATTCCCTGGCACTATAGCGTCACCAGTCATAAACATGAGGTGATTGTGCTAGACACCCGTACTTGGCGCGGTTACCCTCCTGAAGAAGACAAAGGGCTAGAACCGCCTATGTTACTCTGCCCTAGAGCTTTTAAACAACAGCTAGAAAGCCCTTTGAGCCAAAGTAAACCAGAAATTGAAGCAACTATAATTATTCTACCGACAAACTTAGTTGCCTTGGGCATTATCGATCGCATTCAGCAATTTGAATTAAGTCGCGATCGCGTATTTCATAGTGATGTGGGAGATTCCTGGAATTTTCACACCTCCGCTTTCGCCAAGCTATTACTTACTCTTTGTCAACAACGTCAGCGAGTAATTATTCTCTCAGGAGATATTCACTACAGTTGTGCAGTACGTTTTTCTCATTGGTTTTATAATGCACCTGAAGGTTCTGTATTAGTCCAACTTACCTCCAGCGCGATTAAAAATTCCGAGATGGCTACTCGCGTGGTGCATACCAAACTTAAATCTTTATTTCCTGAAAAAACCAAAAGCTGGTTGGGATGGAATAACCCTTTAAAGCTGAAAAAAATTTCCCCCTCTAGCTGGAAACAAAAGCAACAGTATTTAGATGACTCAAATTCACTTCCTGATTGGCAATATCGTATTGAATGGTGCAAAAGACAGCCAGCCCAATCATTATCTTGGCAACAGTCCCAGGAAAAACTTACTCCTAAAGGATATAGTTCTCGTAGTCTTGCTCCTAGTCTTTGGCAGAAGTTTATAGATCAGTTAATTTTTTGGCTATGGCGCAATTCTTGGTTACAGGAGGGTTCAGAAGTTATCGGCAGAAATAACCTCAGTTTGGTCAGGTTTCGCTGGTCAACTACTAAAATAGTTATTCAAGAAAGTTACTGGCATCCTCCTTGGAACAATACTGGTGCAGTTAAAAGCTGTTATGAAGTTTCCTTGGAAGCCGATCCCTTGCCTCCCTTGCCAAAAAAAAAGTAGCTATCTTTCGAGATCTTGCAAAGTTCCTGACATTTATTTTCTAAAGTTTGGGTGTAAAAAAACGTCAAAATTCAAATTTTTAGGAGAAAATCGATGAACAAAGTTGAAACGAACAGAGTTGCCAACAAGGTTGCACAAGTGACGATTTTCTTCTGGATCATGAAGATTATTGCCACGACCCTGGGGGAAACCGCAGGTGACTTTATCTCCATGTCTTTGGGGCTAGGGTATTACGTAGGCTTCGCCATAACGATCGCAATCCTGGCAATTATCCTATTTTTTCAAATTCAAGGCGACAGATATCGTCCCGCCCTTTTTTGGGCAGCTATCATCGCCACAACCACAGCAGGAACAGAAGTTTCAGACCTTATGGATCGCTCTCTTGGTCTGGGCTACGCAGTGGGTTCTCTGATTCTAGTAGCCTGTCTTTTGACCACTCTGACCGTCTGGTACTATCGCGATCGCGATTTGAGCGTTTACCCTATTATCAAGAAAGATGCCGAGACTACCTATTGGCTAGCAGTGGTATTTTCTAATAGTTTGGGAACAGCTTTTGGTGACTTTCTGACCGACAACATGGGACTAAGCTATATCCAGGGTGCATTGGTAACGGCTACCGTTATTGGTGTTGTCATCGCTCTTCACTACGTATCCAAGATAAACGATGTTTTTCTATTTTGGCTCGCATTCATTTTTACCCGCCCATTTGGAGCTACTTTTGGCGACTTTCTGACTAAACCAGTGGCAAAAGGTGGTTTATCACTGCCAAGGGGCTATGCTTCGATCATTGCCTTAGTTTTGCTGGCAGTTGTCCTCTACTTTTCCACACCCAAGCAGAAACAAGTACGTAACTAATTTAATAGCTATGAGCTTTTTGATTAAGAAAAGATGCTTTAAAAGACAATAATTTTTAGAGTATCTTTTGCTTACTTGCTAATAGCTGGGAATAATAAGCTAAATTGAGTCTGTTTTGTTTCTGCCAATGTTGCGATCGCATATTATCTATTCTTATGAGAGGCAGCTTATTTAGTTGATTTGGATTGAGCGAGTAGATTCTTGAAATCCTCACGCCAACCATCAAATTCGTCAATAAAGTTGTATCCGCAGACAATCCAGATTACTCCGCCACGTCCGACATCGGAGCGCATTCCCTTGCGCCTGACGGCGACGCGGGGTCGTTCCTCAACAGCGTGGTTTTAGATGCGAAACCAAGTTCCGCCTAGCCCACGCTCATAAATGCCTGGGGAAACCCCAAAGCTTCGATTGGGTATGGCGAGGAAACCTCGCCACCCCTCTCGCTCAGGCAACGCGGACTCCTAAACGAAAAAGCGATCGCCGTTCCATCCATTGTTTCCTCTACATCTGTGCAAGAAGCCTGTAAATTTCACGCTTAACCTGAACCAGAAGATCGCGCACTTGATTTGTCTGTTCGGAGTTACCACTTCGAGCAACGTGTGTAACAACGTCATTCAACTCTGTCAAAGTACGCCGCAACTCAATTAATTCAGAAGACTCCCTTGCTGTAGAGTCACCGTAAGCGTTTTCTGAACCAAACTGTTGTTCGCGCTCATTCAATAGCTGTCTACCACTGTCTGTAATGGTGTAAACACGTTTGTCATCGATTTGCTCGCTAGTTAAATAACCCTTTTCTTCTAGCATTTGCAGCTTTGGATACACCGATCCTGGACTAAGGCGACGAAAACCACCGCGACGATTTTCTAACTCTTTGATCAGTTCATAACCGTGCTGGGGTCGTTCAGATAGCAAGCTAAGCAAAATAAACTTTATTTCACCACGACGGGTACGAGGCTCATTCCTCCACCTGCCACTAAATCTTCGTCTTCCTCCAAATTTCTCACTGGCGAAAAACTGAATGTCACAATTTTCTCCAGCCCATGCTGGCGAAAAGCGCGGATCGAAGTATTCAAACATAGTTGACCTCATAATTATCGTTTTTGAATTGTTATTTATTGATGTATCGCGATATATCGTTATGATAACATAAAATAACTTGAGTTCGAGATAAGCTTAAACCTTTGCCCATGGGTTAATTAGAAAATTATTTTTTCTGAGCAAATTTTTTAATCTAGCTGGTCAGAAAATCATTTAAAGGCTTAAAACTTAGAGCTTAGAGCTTATAGCTACCCTAACCATTTAATTGTCTTAACCCGAAAGTAACGTTAAAATATATTTTGATATGGAATAAACGATTGGTAGTCATAACTTTAATTTGTGCCAGTTTTCTACCCTCATTTAAAGTCTATTTGTAAATAGAACAATAGAGCGATCACCTTGGTAGCTAATCGATACCTATTTATTAAAGCTGTTCACTCCTCTTGATTTTCTTTCTTTTGAAATTGCTGCATCAACCATCTGCCTACTTTTGTATGATTATTGTTTCGACTTCGTTGTAGTGCTTCAGTTAAAATATTTAATTTTAATCCTATCAAAACCTGAGACTCAGCAATTCTTTTGCTGCTGCTATTTTCTATAGCAAAGGCAATTACTTTGATATCTTTTATATCTATTACCCAGTATTCAGCAACCTGCAAGTCTTCATACATTAATCTTTTTCTCCCCAAGTCATCGGACAAAGATGTATTAGAAACTTCAATGACTAAATTAGGCGCAGGATATTCATCTAAATCAACTATCCCTACCCCCCAAGAAATAGCATTAGCATTATCTTTTGAGTAATATGATAAGTCGGGTTGAAATTCTCTCAAGCCAGCTGGACGATAACTACAATTGTCTTTTCCTGTTAAAAAAATGCCTTGAAGAGTAGCATAAAGATAAACTGCATGATTAATAATGGAATGATCTTGAGAATGTTCGTTACCGATAGGTGTTATTTCAATTCTGTATTGACTATTGTGATAATAGCCTTTGGCTTTTCTGCCAGCAGAATGTTCAATATTTTTAACGTATTCATCTCAGGTTGCACTTATCCAAGTATCAGTTATAAGTTGTTTAGCGGTAGTAAACATATTGATTTCAAGATCCTACAGCATTATTTTAAATTGTAGTAGGTTAGCTTAAAGGTTGGGCAAATCAACAATAATCAACAATCCATTAGATAAATCAATTATTTAATCCCCTTAAAACAACAGACAATAGACAATTAATAAGTTAATAATTAACAACAGCTAATGAATGAATTTTGGGATCGGGTGCTTGAGTTTTGTGTTCAGACTACTGCTACAATCGGCGATCGCCTGATGAAAGATTTTGGTAAAATACA
This sequence comes from Waterburya sp., assembly GCA_965218645.1. Classification (GTDB taxonomy): domain Bacteria; phylum Cyanobacteriota; class Cyanobacteriia; order Cyanobacteriales; family Xenococcaceae; genus Waterburya. The sequence goes on from OZ244627.1 coordinate 1,787,189, forward strand.
GGCAAGTCAAAAGGAAGACGGTAGTTTAGTTACCCAAGCCGATCGGTGGTCAGATCAGCAAATAAGAGATGCGATCGCCGAAACTTTTCCCGAACATGGAGTTCTAACCGAAGAAACCATGCACATATTTCCTGAAAACGATTGGTGCTGGATAGTTGACCCAATTGACGGCACGACTAACTTTACTCGTGGTCTACCTATTTGGGCGATTTCTCTGGGACTATTCTATAAGGGAAACCCTGTATTTGGCTTTGTCTACGTACCACCTCTAAAACAAACGTTTCATGGCTATTGGTATGGTGATTCAGGCTTGTCTGGTTATACGGGTGCTTACTTGAATAATCAGCCGATATATACTCGCACTGATGATCCTAGCGGTAGCCAGCTATTTAATCTCTGCGCTCGTAGTAAAGCTATTTTCAGAAACCCTTTTCCCTGCAAAATCAGAATGCTTGGTGTCGCCAGCTATAACTTGCTGTTGGTCGCTTCAGGAGTGGCAGTTGGTGGAGTAGAAGCTACTCCTAAGATATGGGATATCGCTGCGGTGTGGACAATTATCAAAGCTGCTGGCGGAGATTTTGTATTTCTGGAAGATAGTTCAATTTTGCCTCTTCAGGCTGGTCAGAATTACGGCAAAGTTTCTATTCCTAGTTTAGGGCTATCCCGTAGGGAACTCATCCCCACGTTCAAGCCTTTGGTAGAGTGCGTTTTAAACCGTTCTGATTAAACCCGCTTCGCGGTAAGCTTTTAGCTATCAGAGTATCTCGATTAGATTTTTTGCGAACAGTAAGAATACCGTCTACGCTGACCACAACGCGATCGCCTTAACATTATCTGATGTCAAATATTAGTAACTGTACTCAAGACTTCAATAGAATGGCGATCGCTATTATTGATTAATTTCAAACAGATCATTTAGCCAGGTAATAAAAACATTTACTACGGGGCTATCATTGGATAAAGCTTTAGCAATGATAGCTTGACCCATTGGCATCCCTGGTTTCTCTTGCCATGCTAACCAAGTATGAATAAAAGCTTTTTGACGACTAGTAGAAGAATAAACATTTAGCTTCTCTGACTCGATTTCTTGCAAGATATTTTCAGCCTTTAATTTCAACTTATCCTCAGCAGGAATAAGATAAGCCACAAAATTTTCTAGCATTCCTGGTAATTGATTATCAGGCATTACCCATACACCGATTTTAGGTTTTTCTGGCTGAATATCAATCCAACCAGTCTCAGGCGGTATTTTAGGAATATCTTGATAACCAAAATACCGCAATTTATTAGTTACGGCTTGCCATCGCGCAGCAATATCCCGATCAGCATCAATCACTATGCCCAAAGTTTCCAAGTTTTCTTCGTCTAATTTTACTGGTAGAGATGAAATTAAATTCTCGATACCGCCCTCACTAGGAAAAGCGTAAGAGAATAAAGCCGATATAAAATGTTTTTTGCACAATGCTTCAATAACTCGTTTGTCAGAATTTCCTTCAACTAACAATTGTTTTGGCTTGGGTTTTGACTGGCGAGATCTTGCCATTAACGAACCTCAATACCTTCACGGGTAGCTATTTCTAAATCTTCTGCATTGTATTCAACAGCCCGAAGTTTGCCATATTTACTATCCAAACGAAACAGCTTGCCTATAGATTGATCTTCTACCTGAGACAATGCTTCTTGAAAAGCAGCAATACAATCCCAGCTATGAGTCGTGGCAAACACTTGTACATTTAATTCTTTTGCAGTTTCTAGAATCAAACGCCACATATCCGTTTGCGCTTCATAATGCAGTCCCGTTTCTATTTCATCTACTAACAGAACTCCATTTTCAGATGTTACAAGTGACATAGCCAAAGCAAGAATACGATGCATTCCCTCTCCCATAATGCTTAAGGGAATTGGTTCACTATGTCCATTTACTTTTAATTGGATAATATTGTAATTTTCGTCAATGGCAAAACCAATACGTTGAATATTTGGCTCAATAATTTGAAGTGCTTGCTCGACTTTATTTTCTTTCTCAGTTAGATAGACTGCTTTCCATATGTTTTTCAAGGAAGCTACATTCTGCTTTTTTTGTGAAACAAATTTATAATTTGTATTAGTAGAATACGAATTTATAAGCTGAATATCTACTTGCTCCAAAAAATCACTAGATGTTGAATTTTCATTTTCGTTATTGTAAATCAGGAATTTTTCCTGCCTCTCTTTTTTATTGTATGGATCGAAAAATTTAAAATCTACATCGATTTGTTCGTAATTACCAAATACTCTAGGAGAAATAGATAAAAATATATATTCGCGATGCTCTGATGGCTCCAATAATTGAGGTATTTCGACTGGAATAGTTAGTTTTGATTTGATTTTAATATTATAATTACTTGATATATTATGCTTGTAAAAAAAATGTTTTATCGATTCTTGAGTAAGAAAAATGTTCATTAAATTAGACTTATCAATGCTATTCTCAAAATAATTTCTATCTTGAAATATGCAAAATAAACTATGTATTTTTTGGGGATTAACTAATAAATAAATAGCTTCTAATAAACTGGTTTTGCCACTATTATTATTACCAACAAAAAGATTAACTCGTTCTAAACCATCAATCTGAAAATCTTCAAAGCAACGATAGTTTTTAACGGTGAGATCGCGTAACATAGTTACCTCGGTGCAGAAATGCGCTATATATTTTAAATTGTAATTAACTAAGGTGATTTAAGCTTACAATAATAAATTATCAGGGTGCATTTGATAACCACACCCTAATAATTTCAAACAGTTTGATAAGGACTAGTTAACTTGTCTAATTGATTTACCAATAGACTGAGGAACAAGCCGACATCTGTGACTACACCAACTGATTCTACTGAACCGCGATCGCTCAATTTGGTAACTACAGCAGGATTAATATCTACACAGACCATTTTCACTCCCGCAGGAGTCATATTGCCCACGCCGATAGAGTGCAGCATAGTAGACAGCATAAGAACCAGATCTGTCCCTTCAAGCAGCTTGGCATATTCTTCTTGTGCCTTAATTAAATCCATTTGGGTATCGGGTAAAGGACCATCGTCGCGAATTGAGCCAGCTAGGGCAAAGGGTATATTATGTTTAACGCATTCATACATAATGCCTTTGGTAATCACTCCCTCTTCTACTGCTTTAGCGATGCTACCGTAACGACGGACTGAGTTAATTACCTTGAGGTGGTGGCGATGTCCGCCGTGGACGGGAGTACCTTTTTGCATATCTACTCCCAAAGATGTTCCCATTAGCGACTGTTCGATGTCATGAACGGCGATCGCATTTCCGCCTAATAAGCCTTGAACATAACCATCTCGTACCAAGCTAGAAAGATGTTTTGCTCCTCCTGTATGGATCACCACAGGGCCTGCGGTAACAACAACTTTGCCACCGCGATCGCGAATCTGCCGTAGTTCCCAAGCAATTTGTTCGACTACTAGTTCTACTCTTCTTTCGCTGGATACCCCTGCACCCATAAAGCTAAATTCTTCTTTGGCTTTTAGTTCTCGATTAGACTTTTTGCGAACGGTACGAATACCCTCTACGCCGACCACAACGAGATCGCCTTGAGCTAAATCCCGTAATATTTTACATTCAGCAGTTACCTTTCCAGAATCATCGCCGATGACAATTGCCCCGTCCATGCGTTGCTTTTGCACTCTGATCCAGCGATCGTCAACTCTAACTTCGGTGGGATAAATATTAGAGACATAAAAGTCATCAGGAGCAACCCCAGCCATGTCACAGGCTTCAGTGACCGCATTTTTGCCATCATGATCGGCAACGACTGCCCCAACTTCAATTAGCTGACTCATGATTTTTTCCATAATCTTATGGTCAGGAGCAGAGATGCGGACATCTGCATTAGAGGTGCTTTGTCTTTCTACACCTAAATTGAAGTTAAGTACTTTAAAACTACCGCCGTTATCGACTACTAGATCGAGAGAACGGTTCATAATTCCTGCATCCAAAAGATGTCCCTCCATATGCAGTACTCTGCTCTCTACAGGGCTACTACCATGGACGTTTGGTAATACAGGCTCATTAATTCTCAGGGTTAAACATTTTGCTGCACCACCAGCCTTGAGGAACTCTGTTAGAGGGGTTTCAATGACGCTAAAACCTGCATCGCCCAAACTTTGTTTAAGACCATCGCTAGCCTTGTTCATCACTACCGTATTTTCGACGTTAACTGTATTGCAGGCAAAGTTAATTGCATCGGCTTCAGCGATCGCAATTCGCTTTTCAACTGGCACACGATCTTCAATGATGTGATTGGAATAGGAATCAAATGCCCCAGGGTAATAAAGTAAATAGCCTCCCGTTAAAGGACAAAAACAAGTGTCAAGATGATAAAAGCGATCGTCAATTAGACGCAGAGATAGCACCTCAATGTCTAACCATTTAGCGATATATGGATGAGAATCTAATTCAGAACGAAAACCATAGCCAGCCCACAGCCAACGCCCCTCACGGTCTAATAAAGCATCTCCAGCACCTTCAAAGGGCAAGTCTTTAGGTAACTCAAAAACATTAAAGCCATTGTCCTCGAACCATTTTTTAAAATAGGGTTCTTCTCCTTGACGTTCGGGATGAAAGAAGCGACTAAGAACTACATTGTCTCCTAATACTAAACCTGCATTGGCGGTAAATACCATATCAGGCACTCCTGGCTGTCCCTGAACTAAATCCACTTTCGCTAAATCATTGAGGACAAAATTTAGTTTAGACCACTGTTCTGTGGCTCGCTCTTGTGAGGATTTATGAATATTTCCTTCCATCCAGGGATTGATTACGTAGTCTACGTCGTAGTGATCGGGAGCGCACATTAAAATGCGAATTGGTTCAGCCATGATAGATTTTTGTGTGAGTAAGTGAAATATTGAGATAGTTTAAAAATTAGCCACCTGTAAACTTAGCAGTCCAGCCACCAAATAAGAAAGCATTATAGAATTTGTTTACTTGATTGAATCCTGCGATTTGTAGCAGTTCGATAATTCTTTCCTCAGTTACGAAATATACTGAATTATCGATAGAGGTTTGAAAGTTTGACTCGGCTTTAGCTCTAGCTTCATCGTTTAACTTACTAAAATATAAAGCTTGCCAAGCTAGTCTAAATTTAGCAAAGTAAGGTAATGATGGATCTCCATACAGATCGGCTAAAATCAATTCTGCTCCTGGTTTTAAACGTTGAGCGATGTTTTTTAACAGCCGTAACTTAGAACCATCATCAGGCACAAAGTGCATTACTAACATCAATAAAGATAATGATTAGTCATCAACAGCAATCTGAGTATGTAGAACTTGGATTTGCTAGATCTGGAACTAAATTATATTACTATGAATTGCTTGGTCTAATTGACTCTCTAGAAATATTGTTACTAAATTTTGACATTAAATTCAATCAGTTCAATCATGCCTAAAAGTGATTTTCTAGTTTTAGGCATGATTCTACTTTGGGAATGATGCTTTTTTTGGATCAGAAATTGTAAGATAAAAATTAAAGCCTAATATCTGTAAATGCCAGCAACGTCTCAAACTATTCAATTACCCAATAGCGAAAGCGCGATCGCCCTTGCAGGAAGCAATGAGCAAAATCTTAACTTTTTATCCCGTCATACAGGAATTACTATAGTTTTGCGAGGACAAGATTTACTGCTTCAGGGTCAAGAGAAAGCCGTAGCCAGATGTGCCAAAGCTATCAGAACTTTAGAGCCTTTATGGTCGTTGGGCAAGCCATTATATGAGCCTGATATCATTACCGCATTTCAGGCGATCGATACTGATAGAACTGAGGAATACAGCGAACTGCAAAAAAATGTTCTCGCTCGAACCAAAAAGGGTGAGGTAATTAGAGCCAAGACTTTTAAACAAAAACAGTATATCAAGGCGATCCAAAAACACGATATAACTTTTGGAATTGGGCCAGCGGGAACAGGTAAAACTTTTTTAGCTGCGGTATTGGCAGTAAAGGCTTTACTTAGCGATGAGTGTCAAAGAATTATCCTTACTCGCCCAGCAGTAGAAGCAGGAGAAAAACTAGGATTTTTGCCAGGAGATTTACAGGAGAAAGTCAACCCTTTTTTACGTCCTTTATATGACGCTCTCTATGAATTTATTGATGCGGAAAAAATCCCCGACTTAATGGAAAGAGGAAAAATCGAGGTTGCTCCTCTAGCCTATATGCGGGGACGTACTTTATCAAACGCATTTGTCATTGTAGACGAGGCGCAAAACACAACTCCTGCACAGCTAAAAATGGTGTTGACTCGTTTAGGCTTTGGTTCAAAGATGGTGGTGACAGGAGATATCACCCAAACAGATTTGCCTGCTAACCAGGACTCTGGCTTAATTGTTTCTCGTAGAATTTTGCGTAATGTTAAGGAGGTTGCTTTTTGCGAACTAACTCAAGCAGATGTTGTGCGCCATCCTCTAGTTCAGAAAATCGTAGCTGCATATGAAAGATACGAAAAGTAAAATATATAGTTTTAGCCATATAGCATACATTATTGGCTCAATTTGTGACTTAATAAATAAAAGACTAGAGAGTTGAGGAAGAAAAATGATGGAAGGTCAAGGCGTAAAAATTGGTAGTACAGCTATTATTTGGAGTCTAGCAACGGGGATGATGGCTATTTCTATTCCTATAATTAAGATGACTGGCACAGGAATTATTTTGCCTTTAGCAGTTGTAGTGGGAGTAAGTTTAAGCACCATTGCTATTTGGCTGAGTACTTGGTTGACGTAGCAACAGCAATTTTTGTATCTAAAAATTGGGGCATATCTGACAAGGTAATATTTTGGCATTTTGATCTAATTTTGTTGACTGTCAAACCTATAGCTATAGTCAACAATTTTAGCGTTGAATTTTATTTCAACCACCTTCTAATTTCTTATTAAACGGAGGTTCAAAACTAATTAACAGAAGTTTTCAAGAAGATGAGCGAAAATTGTTGAGAAAATAACTCACTTTATATTTTTCAGTCGTCAATTACAACTACGTAAAGATAAAACTATTTCTTTATAGAATTTGAATTAAATTAGCCTAAAATTTGCCAGAAAAAAGTAATTAAACATTCGTATATAGTGCGATCGCTTTTGCATTTCCAAGCTCTGTGAACTATCTATAAATAACATCACCCAATTAATAAATTATTATTTGTTTAGCAATCTATCGGCGATAATAATAACTAATAACTTGCCATAAATAAGTAGGCAGGAAACAATAAACCTTGGTATAGATTGACTGGGACACTAGGGGACTGGAGACTAGGAGAATCTATTTTCGGTTTAATTATATCGCTCTACTTAGTAGGTTGGTAAATTATTAATTATGAACTGCTTTGATATCTATTTTATACACTATTTTTTCTAATTTAAAATAATATTCTAATTTATAATATTGCGTGCCATATTTATATAGATTGTTTTATTTAATTTTTAATTTTAGTATCTTCAAATCTCACATCTAGCTAGTAATTTCGATCACACAGAGATGACTATAGTTCAACTTATTCTGAGAAAATTAACGCTTTTCTCGCTTAGTTGAAACTAAATTCATGGCTGCTAAACAATATTTCTTCAAAAAAAAGAAAAACGAAACTGGTAGATGGATAAGATGGATAGCAGGAGCAGCCTTGGGAGTATTTCTGTTGCTCTCTCAAGGTAATAAGCAGCCATTAATCAGCCTCCAGTCAGATAATTTTCCTAGTAGCGAATATCAACCAATTCAGCTAGGTTCAACTAAAAAAATTGCTCAACAGAATTTTTCGCAAATTGATCGCCTTGCTAGAAAACTAAATTACTCAGGTTCATCAATTCCCGAATTAGCTAATCTTTTAAGCAAAAATGCCACCACAGATACGGAGAAAGCCAGAATGATCTATGCCTGGGTAGCGCAGCATATTACCTACGATGTTGTTGCCTTTAGAGAGGCGGTAGATAACAATAACTACCCTGATGTGGATGCCGAAAAAGTATTACGCGATCGCACTACAATTTGTTCAGGATACAGTAATCTCTATCAAGCTTTAGCCGAAGCTATGAATTTAAAGTCAGTGATTGTTGTTGGTTACGGCAAAGGAGCAACTCCCAAGGATGAAAAATTCCAAGATGTCAATCATGCTTGGAATGCGATCGAGCTCGAAGATGGCTGGTATTTATTAGATGCAACTTGGGGTGCAGGTTCAGTTAGAGATGGACAGTTTGAGGCTGATTATAAACCCTATTATTTTGCCACTGCACCAGATGAACTTATTAATCATCATTTTCCCAAAGATCGGGGGTGGCAACTTCTAGCTCAAACATACACCAGATCCCAATTTGATAACCTACCTGATATTTATGCTCGTTTTTATAATTTAGGCTTAAGTCTAGTAACTCATCGCAACTATCAAATCACTGCTTCAGGTCGCATAGATATTAAACTAAAAGCTCCTTCAGATGTAGTAGCGGTAGCGAACCTCAAACAAGGAACTCAAGAACTACCAGAAACTTCCGTCCTAGTTAACCGCCAAAATGACAACTTAATTATTAGCGTTGCTCCGCCGATGCTAGGTACTTATGACTTAACCATATATGCCAAGAAAAAAGATGACCCAGGAGAATATGGAGAAATAATTAACTATCAAGTTAATGCTAATAACTCTGTTGCAGGCTTACCTAAGATATACGATCATTTTAATCAATATCAGGCTAGTTTAGTTGAACCCTTAACGGCGGAATTAAAACCTAATTGGTCAACTTACTTTAATTTAGTAGTTCCCCAGGCGATCGATGTTCAGGTTATTAATGCTAAAACAAAACAATGGACTCCTCTTAATGGATACGGTAACTATTTTTCAGGTCATGTCGATATTCAATCTGGCAATACGGCAGTAGTAGCTAAATTTCCTGGAGACGATCGCTATTGGCAGCTAGTTGAGTATCAATCTAGGTAACGTCAGTTTAAATTAAAGACACGATACATCTACCCCTGTTCGCGCCTACTAGAAAAAAGTGCAGTATCGAGTAAACAAATGTAAACTGTTACCTTAGAGCTTTATTTTTATTTCAAGGATTATCGCGTTTACTAAGCCCGTCCCTAAAGCAGGCTTATAGTTTAATGCTTTTACTGATTGAACTACCTTAAATTGCGCGCAAGACTAGGAGAAAAACAATTGCAGTTATTCAAACCGAAAGAGTGGACGGGAAATTATCAAAGAGACTTATTGGCAGGAGTGCTGGTCGCTTTAGCTTTAATTCCTGAAGCTATTTCTTTTTCTATTATTGCAGGAGTCGATCCCAAGGTGGGACTTTATGCTTCATTTATTATTGCCATTATGACGGCTATTTTCGGCGGTCGTCCAGGAATGATTTCCGCTGCCACCGCTGCCACCGCTTTATTGATGTATCCTTTAGTGTCATCCGTAACCAAAAGCGGCGGGGATGGATTGCAATATTTACTTGCAGCTTCAATTTTGGCAGGAATTATTCAGCTATTTTGGTCGGCAATGAAACTTGCCAAACAGCTAAAGTTTGTTTCTCGCGCCGTAATGATTGGCTTTGTCAACGCCTTAGCAATTTTGATTTTTATGGCGCAGTTGCCTGAATTAAACATTGCCGAATTGACTGATTTTGGAGCAAACTGGCTCATGGTGTATGCTATGGTTGCTGCTGCTTTGGCAATTATTTATCTGTTACCCCGACTAACTACGGTTATACCTTCGCCTTTGGTAGCAATCATTGTGGTTACAGTCTTTGCAGTAGTCGCTAATACAGGTGTCCCTACCGTTGGCGATCGCGGTGAACTTCCCTCTACCTTGCCTAGCTTCGGTATTCCCCAAGTGCCTTTTACCTTTGAGACGCTACAGATTATTTTTCCTTATGCAGTTGCTATTTCTCTGGTTGGTTTATTAGAGTCTTTTTTGACCGCAAATGTAGTAGATGACCTGACTGATACTTCTAGCAACAAAAATAAAGAGGCATTTGGTCAGGGAATTGCTAACTTTGTCAGTGGTTTGTTTGGAGGGATGGCTGGTTGCGCCATGATTGGACAGTCGGTAATTAATATTAAGTCAGGAGGCAGAACTCGTCTTTCTACCCTCAGCGCAGGAGTCTTTCTCTTGCTGTTGATGCTGTTTTTAGGGACACAGGTAGAAAAGATTCCCATGGCGGTCTTAGTGGCAATTATGATCATGGTGTCTATTGGCACTTTTAACTGGTCTTCTCTTCGGCAAATTCGCAAAATTCCCCGCAGTGAAACCGCAGTAATGATCACAACTGTAGTCCTGACGGTCTTTTCCCATAATTTGGCTATTGGAGTTTTAAGCGGAGTAGCATTAAACGCGCTGCTGTTTTCTGGCAAAATTGCTCAACTGGTATTTGTAGATAGCCTGATTGATTCTCAAGGCGAAAAACGCACCTATAATGTTGCAGGTCAAATATTTTTTGTCTCAGTCAACGAATTTTTAAATGCGTTTGACTTCAAAGAAAATGTCAATTTCGTCAAAATAGATCTAACTCACGCTCATCTATGGGATCAATCGGCGATCGCAGCACTAGATAAAGTAGTGATTAATTTCCGCCGTAATGGTTCAGAAGTCGAAGTAGTAGGTCTAAACGAAGCTAGTGCTACTCTGGTCGATAAGCTAGCGATACATGACAAGTCAGATTCTTTGGAAGATTTAGCCAGTAACTAAGATAGCGATTGTCTTGGATGCTCGATCTGATTTGAATCAGTTGATTGGTCGATGTCATTACGATATATTACTACTAGTGTTTTATAACGGTTCTCAAATTAGTCAGGTACAAAGTAAATCGTTTCAAGGCAGAGGGCAGCAAGGCTTGTTCGCCGCAGCTAGGCAGAAGTTAGATGTACTTCAGTAAACTGAGAAATGCTATATGGTTTTACAAATGATTGTTTTGTTTCTCCACTTCCTATGAAGCGCAAGCGTCCTATCGGCTTAAAAATTATTGTTGCCTATAAAGCTGTCCTTTTCTTGCTGCTAATTCTTACTGTTGTTGTATTACTGTTAGCTTTGAACAATCATTCTCGCCTAGCTGCATTTTCAGAAAGTTATCTTCTAGAGAGTAAATTATCTTTGATTGAAGAATTTGTCGAAGCAGTTATCAATAAATTCTTTGCTCAACAGCCAAATACGATTCGCAATAGTGCAATCTTAGCGGGAGTTTATGCTTTAGTTACGGCAGTAGAAATTATTGGACTTTGGTATCAAAAAGTTTGGGCTAAATTTTTGGTTTTAATATTAATAGGTTTGAGTATTCCCCTAGAAATTTACGAACTGACCAAAGGAATTACCTTACTAAAATTGGCGGTGTTTATGGTTAATATCGCTGTTTTTTTGTACCTACTGCGGTTTGTTATCCAAAACCGTGTTCACAAACGTTAACAGAACAGCAACGGTAACTGCTACAAGTTCAAAAGGATTAAGGGATCAAAGGGTTAGCCATTTGTTCATGTATATAGATTTATTATTTATTGCTTGTGATCCGTAATTATACGACTGAAAATTTAGGTATTTACAATATCGATTTCAATTGTTACTTTGGGTTTAGTTGAATACACTATTTTTTCTGAAATTAAGTATAAAATATTTTGGTTCATTGTGACTAAAATATTTAGTTCCGAAACACGATGAACAAAATTAATATCTTAATAGTAGAAGACGAATTAATAATTGCTAAAAATATAGCCAATAAACTAGAAGCTTCGGGTTATCAAGTCTCTAAAATTGTTTCTTCTGGGCAAGCAGCTATTGATTATATTATCAGCGATCGCCCAGATTTAATTTTAATGGACATTGTCATTAAAGGAGAAATTGATGGTATCGAAACAGCAGAAGAAATCAAAGAAATAGCTGATATTCCCTTGATATTTCTAACAGCCTATGCCAGTGATGAAACTTTAGAAAGAGCTTCCAAGACAGGCTGCTATGGTTATTTAATTAAGCCTTTTAGAGATAGAGAATTGCAGGCTACGGTTAAAATAGCTCTGAGTAAATATCAAGAGCAATCTACAATTCAAAAAGCTTTGCAATCTACTGTAAATGATTATTCATCACGTTACGATGATATTTACAAAAATAGTCTGACTAATTTGCCTAACAAGCTATTTTTAAGAGATTTATTTGATTACTTATCATCTACACTAGGATCGTCTGTTGAGCTAATAAATCAAAGCGATCGCCATAATAATTTAGTAATAGCAGAAAATCGGGACTCACAACAGCCACTATCAGAATTATTAGCTGTATTTAACATCAGCCTTGATAGACTACAAAAAGTAAGCAGTTTTTTGACCAAAGAACAGCAAGATACTTTAGTTAAAGAAATAGCACAACGTCTGGGCAACTGCGTCGGCAGTTTTGATTACAATGGAACGATAGTGTATTTAGAGCCAGATAACTATGTGGTGATGGTGGCTTTGGATCAAAAACAAACGGCACAAAACTACGGACAAGAAATTATTAATCAACTACGACGGGCTTTTAATGTTGATAACCAAGAAATATTTCTCCCTACTAGCATTGGCATTGCTTTTTTCCCCCTCGACAGTACGGATGTTGAAGAGTTATTGGAGCAGAGTCACAAAGCTAGAGATTATGCGACAAGTCAGGGAAGAAATCGCTGTCAGTTATTTACTTTTGCTTTTAACGTTAAAAATTCTAGAGCCTCGGAAAGTTTGACCATCGAAGCTGATTTACATCGCGCTTTAGAAAGGGAAGAACTAGAGTTATATTATCAGCCTAAGATTAATCCGAAAAACAATTCTATTGTAGGAGCAGAAGCCTTGGTACGCTGGAATCATCCTGTGATGGGGAGAATTACGGCAGACAAATTTATCCCTCTAGCTGAAGAAAACGGTTTGATTAGACCAATCAGTGAGTGGATTATGCACTGCGCTTGCAAACAAATGAATGAATGGCACAATGCTGGATTTGATTTTCTCAGAATTGCCGTCAATTTATCAGGATTTCAATTTAGACAATCAGATTTATTTCATCAAGTTACTCAAATTTTGTTTAAAACATCTTTAAATCCTCAGTACTTAGAGCTAGAGGTGACGGAAACGATTTTAGTAGACAATATTAAAACGAATATTCAAAGATTGAATTTACTAAAGAGGTTAGGAATCCAAATAGCATTAGATGATTTTGGCACTGGATATTCTTCTTTAGGCTATTTACAACAGTTTCCCTTTGATATTCTAAAGATCGATTCTTGTTTTATTCGCAATATTGATAGTAATAAAATTAATGCTGTAATCACTAAAAATACTATTGAGCTGGCACATCAATTGGGTTTAAAAGTAGTAGCTGAAGGTGTAGAAAAAAAGGCAGAATTAAACTATCTTCAGCAGTGTCAATGTGATGAAATTCAAGGCTTTTTGTTTAGTCGTCCCTTGGCAGCCAAAGAATTTCAAAAATTAGTGATGAACAATACTAGTATCGCTTTGCTTGAGTAGTAGGTAGTAAGCAAGATATCGCTACTGATTTTAAATGGTTAGTCCATTTATGCCCGCGTCTACTAGTCTTGTCTTACGCAAAGTCTAGTTATCAGAGTTCAAATAATTAAAGTCATAGCATTGCCTGAGATGTTTAGAACATTCTTAAAATTGCTACTTGCTACTTGCTACTTGCTACTTTTGAGCCAGTAACCTTCATGTCCTAAACAATTGACGTACTGCTATATGTCCATAACGCAAGCTTTACCTCACATTTTGGTTGTTGATGATAATACTTATAATTTAGATCTAGTCTGTAAAATTTTAGCTAAAGCTAACTTAAAAATTTCTACGGCACTAGATGGCATTGATGCTATTAATCAAGTTAAATTAAACCCCCCAGAACTAATCTTATTAGATGGGATGATGCCTAACCTCGATGGGTTTGAAACTTGTCGCTTGCTCAAAGAAGATCCTATTACTTGTGATATTCCGATTATTTTTATGACTGCTTTAGCAGAAACAGAAAGAAAGGTTAAAGCTTTTAAATTGGGCGCAAGTGACTATATTACTAAACCTTTTCAAAAAGCCGAGTTAATGGCTAGGGTCGAATATCAGCTAGAGTTACTAAATTTACGCCAAACCTTAGAAAAGCAAAATGATTTATTGCAACATCAAATTAACAAAAAATATGAAGTAGAAATTTCTTTATTAGATACAAATGAACGGCTTACTAGTGTTAATCAGTCTCTCATGGCTGAGGTAGAAAATCGCCGCTCAGTAGAAACTAAGTTACAGGCAGAGATTATAGAACGTCAACAAGCAGAAAGGAAACTCAAACAATCTCTTCAGGAAAAAGAGTTGCTGCTTAAGGAAATTCATCACCGAGTTAAGAATAATCTTTTTATTGTTTCTAGTCTTTTGGAGTCTCAGGCAGAATATATTGATAATCCTCAAGCACTTAAAATGCTGAGTAATAGTCAAAACCGCATTACCTCAATGGCTTTGATTCACGAACAACTCCACTCTGGTAAAAGTTTATGTCAGATTGACTTTCAGCAATACTTGACTACATTAACTGACTATTTAATTGATTCTTATTTAACCAACACTATTAATTTTAGTGCTAATATTCAGCAGGTTTATTTAAATATAGAAACTGCTAATTCTTGCGGATTGATTATTAATGAATTAATTTCTAATGCGGTTGAACACGCTTTTAAAGAGCGAAATCAAGGCAATATTAGCCTGGAGTTTACGCAAATTAACCATCAATTTACTTTGATAATCAAGGATGACGGCATTGGATTTCCTGAGTATAAAAACTTTTATTATAGCGAATCATTAGGCTTGGAACTTGTTTTTACTTTAGTAGAACAACTAGAGGGAAAAATAGAAATGACCAACGATAATGGAACTGAAGTTAGAATTACATTTGCAGAACTAAACTACAAAGATAGACTTTGATTCTGGCAATTTTTCCAAAATCCCCCAATTCAATTAATTTTGGGGGACTGCAATGAGTTAGCGTTTTAATTTCTGAGAATAAAGTATTATTATCTAGATCATGCCTTCGACTACGGGATGGAAGAAAAAGGCGATCGCAACTACGGCATAAGTTGCTACTAACAAACTACCCTCTAGCCAATTAGATTCGCCATCAGAACTAATAGAGTTGGCAATCAAGACGGCAACGCTAACTGCCACAAGTTCAAAAGGATTGAAGTTAAGATCCATTGGTTGACCAATAATCCAGCCAGCAATTACTAACACTGGGGCGACAAATAAAGCAATCTGCATACTTGAACCCATTGCCACGGATACGGAAAGATCCATCTTGTCTTTCATGGCTACAGTTACAGCCGTAGCGTGTTCTGCTGCGTTACCAATAATGGGCAGCAAGATAACCCCAGTAAATAAAGCACTTAAACCTAGTTGAGTAGTTGCCACTTCTAAAGAATCGACCAGCAGTTCTGATTCAACTGCCACAGCTAAAGTGACAGCTAGCAAAATAAAGATCCAAAAAGGTAAGTTGACTTCAGGTTCACCTTCTCCCCCTTCATCTAGATCGACATCTCCTACATCACAAAGATAGGCGTGAGTTTTCATCGAAAAAAGTAAAGTCAGCCCGTAAACTAAAATTAAAATCCCCGCCACAGCTACAGATAAGTTTTGTAGCGTTTGTTCTTCAATACCTGTAGATGTATACTGAACTGCTGTAGGTAGAAGCAGCGCAATTACAGCTAGGTTCATCGTCGAAGCATTGAGACGGGCTACGGTAGGCTCAAATTTCTGCACTTTAAATTTTAAACCACCTAGCAGCATGGAAAATCCCATTACCAAAAGCAAGTTACTGACAATTGAGCCTGTAATAGTAGCTTTAACTACGCCAATCAAGCCAGCCTTGAGGGCAATAAAAGCCAGAATTAATTCTGTGGCGTTGCCAAAGGTAGCATTAAGCAGTCCACCAATACTCGGTCCCGTGACTACAGCGATTTCTTCGGTAGCAGTACCCATATAAGAAGCTAAAGGCACAATGCCTAAGCCTGCCGTGATGAATACGACGGATTCTCCCCATTCTAAAAAATGTGCAGCAATCGAAATGGGGATAAACACTAATAAAACTAAGAAAAATGTGTCTTTATTGAACATATTGACTTGCGATTCCTCGATCTGGTTCTTTCATTGTCATAACACTTTCGCTAATGTTATTGTCTTTTTTGTTTCAATACCTAGAAAATTATCTATTTTGATAGAATTGCTGAAAGGACAAGCCTATAGCTAAAGCCGTAAATAATATTTTTTAGATGCTGGAATTTTTACAAACGCAGTTATTTTTATTAGAGAGATTTGCCGATCGCTTGGTTTCGACTCAGTTGACTCACCTCAGCCCAGTTAGTGTAGGAGTAATATTTTTAGCAGGTCTTGTTACCAGTCTGACTCCCTGTATGCTGTCGATGTTGCCCATTACCGTCGGCTATATTGGCGGTTATGAATCTGAGGGAAGATTACAGGCAGCAGCACAGTCTAGCTGGTTTGCGTTGGGTTTAGCCACCACCTTAGCCATATTGGGTATTGTCGCTACATCTATAGGTAAGGTGTACGGACAGATTGGAATTGGTTTACCTATTGTCGTTAGCTTAATTGCGATCGCTATGGGACTAAACTTATTAGAAATATTACCATTACGCTTTCCGTCTCTGGGGGCAACAGAATGGATTAGCGATGATTTACCTCGTGGACTGCGTTCTTATTTATTAGGTTTAACCTTTGGTTTGATAGCCTCTCCTTGCAGTACCCCTGTTTTAGCAACATTATTGACCTGGGTAGCGACAACGCAGAATTTAATTTTAGGTGGCGGTTTATTGATTGCTTATGCGATCGGTTACGTCACGCCTTTAGTTATCGCCGGGACTTTTACCGCCTCAATTAAAAAGATTCTAGAGTTGCGTCGTTGGTCTAGCTGGATTAATCCCGTCAGTGGTGCTTTATTGCTAGGATTTGGCATTTTTTCTTTGTTATCTCGTTTGCCAGCTATAAGCTATAGGCTTTAGGGTTGTATTGCAAAAACTAGATATAGTAGAAAATGCTAGTTGTAAGAATAAACCGCTTGCATAAGTCCCATAAATTTCGGTTAAGTTTGGGGGAAAGGTAAAAAGGATTAATTTCAATTCCTAATTTATTTTTGCAAGAGGTCTAATCTCTGACTTTCACTTAGCACTGGTCAAATTATCGTTACTATATAACCATAGTTATGACTATAGTTATAAAGCTATGAATATTTCTAAAAGCAAGCTCAAAAGTAAACTACTAGAAATCTTAATATTGGTTGAATCTGACAACCAGGAAATTATAGTTACAGACCGTGGTAGACCTGTAGCTATAATCTCGAAGTTCAGCAAAGCCCCACCAACGAAAGAGCTATTTAAAGATCTGCGGGGTAGAGTCACATACCTAAAAGATCCGACGGCGACCACAACCAAAGAATGGAGAGATATTTGACTATTATTCTAGACACCTGCGCCCTGCTATGGTGGAGTCTTGACCCTGATAAATTATCTGCGAAAGCAAAGATCACAATTGAAGATATGGAGCGGTCAAAAAATGATATCACATCGGCAATGGCTATTTGGGAAATTGCAATTAAAGTAAAGAATCAAAAGCTGGATTTAGGCGTTCCTCTATCAAAATACATAAGTCTGGAACGTATGCAAATATATAAACGTGAATCTAAATATTTTACGTGCCACTACTTTCTCCTAATATATCGTTCAAGTTGGTTGATCGTCGCTCAACCAACTTGAACGATAGACGAAGAGACTTTGCACGTTTGCTTCAACAGGGTTGTTCTGCCACGTTATCATGCAACGACCTCAACGTTTTAGCCGTCTTTGCGGGCTACATGAACAGCGGAAAGAAACGACAGTTGCACACTATCTCCAACTTTTTCTAGCTTCTTCCGCAATCCTGCAAATAGTAGCTCTTCCGCTTGTGGCTCTAATCCCCGATGGGTACTTAAAAGCTTGAGGTAATCATCAATGCTATAGGTGACTTCACACGCGGTTTGCTCGACGACCAACTCCTTAAAATAACCAGAGTCTAAAACTTCTTGTCCAAATCCCCGCAAAATCTCCGCTTGAATTTCCGCACCTTCATATCGGACAAATGAGGGAGCATAAGCTTGATACACTTCCTCGATCGCTTGGTAGACTTCGTATTTTGGTTCAGGAGTTAGATTCCAGAGCAGAATGAGAAACCCATTATCGCGTAATGCCGCTGCTGCCTTGGTATACCGAATCTCTGGCGATATCCAGTGAAAGGCATTGGCAGATAGAATAGTATTGAACTGTTTTGCTTCTAGTTCCCACTCTTCAAATGAAGTGTTGTGGATTGCAACATTTGGATATGGCGTACAGTTACGTTGCGCCAAATGATAAAAATTCGGGTTTGGCTCAATACACGTCATTGAAAAATTAAGTTGAGCAAAAGCCACCGTTGCATTTCCCGGACCACAACCGACCTCAAGAATTGACGCATCTGATGAAAGTTGAGCTAAAACTACAGAGCGATCAATAAGTTCCTTCGGATATTGCGGTCTGGCGTTGTAATAAATATCAGCAACAGGAGAATACCAATTCCTCCGCTGTTCCAAATCTATAGAAGCTCTGGCATTTATTTCTTGTCTAGAGTCTTGCATAAGCTTACTTTATCAACTTTTGAGTTCAACTTTAGTTTAGAATCAAGAATCTGCTCGAGATTTTGCTCTCACCAACAATTTTAAAACATCTTAGCTTTGAACATCGACAGATGCTTTTCAAGGCGCTGCTATTATCCGAAATGCAAGCGTTGAATTAAACGCTACATCATATTTCATAATAAAAGTCATCCTCAAGAAATTGGTTACCTCTAATTTTTGATCCATAATATAAATAATGAATTTCCTTCTCAAACCAGGCTCAATATTTCGTCGCTTTGTCGGCGTCATTACCAATTTAAGATTAGCAATTATTTTGTTGCTAGCGATCGCCGTAGTCAGTATTTCAGGTACAGTAATTGAGCAGGCAGAAACTCTCTCTTTTTATCAACAAAACTATCCTGAGTCTCCTGCTTTATATGGTTTTTTGACCTGGAAAGTTATTCTCGCCTGGGGTCTAAATCATGTTTATAGTACCTGGTGGTATCTCTCTTTATTAATTCTTTTTGGTGCAAGTTTGACTGCCTGTACCTTTACCCGTCAGCTACCCGCCTTAAAAGCTGCCCGTAAATGGAAATACTATGAAAAGCCAAAGCAGTTTGAGAAATTAGCTCTCAGTGCCGAATTAAATCAAGGTTCAGTCAAGTCTTTAACGCCTTTATTAGAACAGCAAAACTTTCGAGTCTGGCAACAAGATAATGCTCTTTATGCCCGCAAAGGCATTATTGGTCGTATTGGTCCTATTGTCGTCCACGCGGGGATGTTAATTGTATTGCTTGGAGGAGTTTGGGGCATTTTTACGGGCTTCTTTGCTCAGGAAATGGTCGCCAGTGGCAATACTTTTAAGATTCAGAATTTTATCGAATTAGGCCCTTTATCTGCTTCTCATATTCCCGATGATTGGTCAGTTAAGGTGAATCGATTTTGGATTGACTATACCCAAAATGGAGACATAGATCAATTCTACTCTGATTTGTCAGTGGTGAGCGATCGCGGTGAGGAATTGAAGCGGGAAACTATCCACGTCAATAAACCTCTGCGTTATGACGGCGTTACCCTTTATCAAACTAACTGGAGTATTGCTGCTGCTCAAGTTCAGTTAAACAACAGTCCTATTTTTCAGATACCAGTAGCTAAGTTAGATACTTTGGGCGCAGGAAATATTTGGGGAACCTGGATTCCTACCAAACCAGACATGAGTTCTGGCGTTTCTATGCTAATCAAGGATATGCAGGGAACAGCTTTAATTTATAACCAACAGGGAGACTTAACTAGCGCGATTCGTATTGGTCAAAGTGTAGATGTTGACGGTATTAATATTAAGCTGATTAATATCATTGGCAGCACTGGTTTACAGATTAAAGCCGATCCTGGTGTCCCTGTTGTTTACACAGGCTTTGCTTTACTAATGATTGGTGTAGTTATGAGTTACTTTTCCCATTCTCAAGTATGGGCGTTAGAACAAGACAAGAGCTTTTTCTTCGGTGCAAAAACCAATCGAGCGCAGGTAAGCTTTGAGAGAGAAATGCTAGAAGTAATTGATAGCTTGGAAGAAACTAAATCAACTGATATTCCTGAACCTAGTCTTAAGTGCAATTGAAGCAACATTATCAAATATTGCTTCAGGAAAAGAATATAGCGGTTCTCAAATTGGTCAGGTACAAAGTAAATTGTTTTAAGGCAGCTAGGCAGCAAGGCTTGTTCGCCGCAGCTAGGCAGAAGTTAGATGTACTTCAGTAAACTGAGAAATGCTATATATGAAATACTTAAATATTTGCTACGGTTGATGGACTTGCGGTGCGACCCCGCGTCGGCGTAAGACGCAAGGGAACGCTCACCGTTGGGGACTTGGAGAGATAGAGAAGATGGTGAAGATGGTGGAGGTAGAGTAAAAACCTTACTACTCCCGTCACCCCGTCATCTAATTTGTATTATTTTTTTATATATTTCGGATAATTTGTAGGTTTTGCGATCGCGCCATAGGCAAGCTGTTTTATTTTATTAGTTAAGTCGCTGCTAAATTTTGTTCTACAACTTTTACTAGTTCATCTGTCCAATAACTAGTTAACTTGCGATCAACAGCTTCTACCATCACGCGAATCAAAGGCTCTGTTCCCGAAGCACGAACTAAGATGCGTCCTTGTTTTCCCATAGCTATCTCTGCTTGAGCGATCGCCTGTTGCACGGGTTCGCATTCTTGCCATTTACTCCTACGTTCACGATCTTCAACTATTACGTTACGCAAAATTTGGGGATAGGTTTGGAAGCTGTTATCTACTAAATTGGCTAAAGACGTATTTGATTGGCATACCAAAGAAGTTAAATGTAATGCGGTTTGAATCCCATCACCCGAAACACCATGATGATGACAAAGAATATGTCCTGACTGTTCTCCCCCCAGCATTGCTCCTGTAAGCCACATAGCAGCTTGCACATGGCGATCGCCTACCGCCGTTCGCTGCATTTTGCCCCCTTTAGCTTGCCAAGCGCGCTCAAAGCCAAGATTTGCCATCACGGTTGCCACAATTAAATCATCTGGTAGCTGCTGTTGTTGCTTGAGTTTATCGCCCCATAAATAGAGGATATAATCCCCATCAATTATTCTGCCTCGGCTATCAATTGCCATTACTCGATCGGCATCTCCATCAAAGGCAAATCCTAAATCAGCTTGATGCTCTTTAACTGCCAGCTTAAGTCTGTCTAAATGAGTTGAACCACAGTTGACGTTAATGCGATCGCCATCGGCTAAGGAATGAAGACTAATCACCTCTGCCCCTAATTCCTGGAATATAGCGGGAGCAACTTCCACAGATGCCCCCCAAGCTAAATCTAAGACAATTCGCATTCCCTGAAAATTTAAATTTTTTGGTAAAGATGTTTTAAGTACTTGAGCATATTGCTTAACTAATTCTGGGCGATAGTAAGTTTTCCCCCAGGTTACGTTTACCTCATCCTGCAAATGATTTTTTCTGAGGTGAGTTTCTATTTTTTGGGTCAAGCTATCAGCCAATTTCGTTCCTTCTCTGCCAAAAAATTTAATCCCGTTATCTTGAGGCGGATTATGGCTAGCAGAGATCATAATTCCTCCTACCGCTTCGCTTTGGCTGGTCAAAGTAGCAACACAGGGAGTAGGACATAAGCCTAATTGCCAGACTTCTAATCCCGCAGAAGTCAATCCTGCTGCGATCGCACTCGATAGCATATCGCTAGAATTACGAGAGTCTTGTCCAATTATTATTGGACCTTTGTTTTTGGCAGCTTCTTCTAGTACTTTTCCTGCCCAATAACCCAATTGAAGTGTAAAAGGCGCGTTTAAAATATCTCCTGCTCTGCCACGAATTCCATCTGTACCAAATAAAGGTGTTTGGGGTAACTGACTTGTATCTAATATAGTTTTGGCAAAATTACTCACACCAAATGTACTCCTAAATAGCAAATAATAGTAGCTTTGTTCTATGAAAAAAATTTATAAGTTGGCAAAAATTTATTTGGTCTAATTTTTGCCTTTAGCGATCGGGTTTATTCTATAAAGTAAGAGATAAACTAAAATTTTGGGTTAAATTTTTTACTTTAGGTGTAAATGTTCAGTGAACTGTTCATAAAGATTTGGCATATAAAACTCAACGATACAGTAAAATTTTCTCAAGCAAAAGCACGTTGTATTACTTTTCAAAAATACGCTAGAGTTTTTAAAAATTAATTTTCTCTAAAATATTCTGCATCGCTTCCCAGGTTAATCCAGTGGCAATGTATTGAGGGTTATCTGGGTTGTAGGGCGCAACCAGACGATCTACAGAAATAATTTTAGAATCGGCAGCAATTACGGGAACATCAGGATCAAAAGCAGTATCTCTCATCAAAGAACTAGAAAAACCAGCAAAGATCATCACTAGATCTGGCTCACCAAAAGCTGTTTCTAAGTTGACCAGCAACACTTCTTGTTTTTGCTTGAGGGTATATTTTTCTAGGCGTAGACCAATAGATTCAGACATAAATATAGCTTTAAGCCTTAAGCGCAGCGCTATGCGCCCAGAGCGTCGCTGGACGTGACTCGCTGCTACCGCAGCGTGCAGCTCTAAGCTTTTAAGTACAACTTTCTTAATTATTATTGTTCTAATGCAGATCGTCCTTGTTTACCTAAACGAATAAGCACAAAATAAGCTAGGTAAATAATATAAATTACTAAACCAACTGCGCCCAAAAAGCCAAGAAAACCTTCATTTCCAGACTTAGTATGAAAAAAGTCGCGATAGGCTTGAGGTGCTTCCAACCAAACTTGGCAGAAAGAAGTATTCATTCTAGTATCAGATATACCACAGGGGAGAAAAAAAGCTTTGGCGATCGCACCTAAAACACAATAGCCAGTCATTGCCCAACGCCAGGAAGTGAAAACTAGCTTAAGGAGACTTTGAGGTATGTCGCGAATTTCTTCATTTAAATCTACCCAAAACCACAAAGAAATAGGGATTAGAACACGGGCAGCAAAACCACTGATAAACCCAATTTTCCAATCAGGAATTAATAAATAAACTGTAATTATCAACAAGCTAGCAACTCGCCAATAGATAATCAGTAATCTTTGCATGGCTTCTTGTTTCTGGAACAAAGCCCAAATTAACAGCACAAAAGGAACAATTACCGCCAGTAATACTCCCAGGCGATAGTCCATCCATACTAAAGGTCTAAACCAAATATCCATTATTGTTCTGCCGAAATTGTGTCTATTACTATTTATTTGCGCTTGAGCTTAAAACAACTCCAGATTATTTCTAAGAGTGCATCAACAATCGCTCAAAGTCAACGTTACCTTACAGAGAAACAATCTTGCTTTTTGTAATTCAGATATATAGCCAAAAATAAAGATGAGAATAGATCGTATTCTCACCCAATTTAATCAATAATTATTCAACCTTAGACTCTAAGTTGACCCAAAGTAGACTATATTACTAGTCTTCATAAACTCGGCATTCTAAAGCATCAGGGTTATCATCACAATACTGCTCTAGAGAGCTTTTTTGGGGAACTTTTTGCTTTCTGTGGGATGCTTCGGCTGATAGCTCTT
Source organism: Waterburya sp. (assembly GCA_965218645.1). GTDB lineage: Bacteria > Cyanobacteriota > Cyanobacteriia > Cyanobacteriales > Xenococcaceae > Waterburya. The sequence continues at coordinate 1,810,919 of OZ244627.1, forward strand.
CTACCGTATCCCAAGCAGCAGCGCATTCTCCTGAAGTATCTCCTTCAGTGCTGCAAACTTGCCTAGCAGATTCTCTTTCTCTTTGTATTTGTTCTTGTATATCGCTCATATGAGTCCTCTTATTTCAATTTAAATTTGTATTATGCCACGGCTACCTATTCAGTTGCAGTAATTGCTTAACTTCTAGCTGTGAAAAAAGTTTTAGTTTCTTAAAGTTAGCGCAACTAAGCATTTATACTTCTTAATCTAGCATTATGGCTAAGGTATTAAGTAAACATCTATCTATAGAATCAGACTCTTATTATACGCTTGATGTAAATATGAGTACAATGAGAGATATTACTACATTTCATGGCAATAAAGAGATCCAAAATTAGCAATTATCAATACTTGATGCTAGATTCACGATGTCGGCATTAATCAAAACATTAGGAAAGCTATCATGATCGAGCAAATTTCCAATTTAGAAGTAGACACCGCCAAAGCTGTGGGTGATTTGATGGAAGAAAAATCTAGTCATAAAGAAGTTATCGAAACTGTGATTTCTAGCCTCGATCAGGACAATACAGCAATGGTAAATCACACCACCGAAGGAAGTCTGTGGAAATTTAATTACGGCAGTGTCGAGGTATTTGTTCAGCTTACAGGAGAAAGTGATGAAGATCTTTTAACCGTTTGGTCTAGTTTGCTAAATTTACCCGCTAAAGATGAACCTGGATTAATGCGTCGTCTTTTAGAAATGAATTGGACAGGTACTTTTGAAACTTGCTTTAGTATTCATGATAATAAAGTCATGGCTTCTGCTCAACGTACGGTTGCGGATATGTATCCTGGAGAAATTTCGCGTTTAGTTACCCTGGTTGCTAATATTGCCGATGACAATGATGAAATTCTCAAAGAAGAATTTGGTGGTTCATAGTTTTCTTTACCAAGTAAAATAGACCTCCTGTATGAATACTTGGCGCTTTATACCTCCTATGGTGGCATCAGGAGAGACGCAGATGGCAATTGATCGCTATTTGTTAGAACAGCATCGCCAAAATAAGCATCCTCCAATTCGCTCTTGCAACACTTTCTACAACGGAGTGTTGCGCTTTTATACTTGGCAACCTGCTGCTATTTCTTTGGGTTATCACCAAAAAGATTATCCTACCAGGTGGAATGATTTGACCTGGCAAGGAAAATCTCTCGATATTGTCCGTCGTCCCACAGGCGGTAGGGCAGTGCTACATCAGGGAGATTTAACCTATATGGTAGTGACTTCTATTCCTCCTGGTAAACGGTTAGAAGTATATCAACAAATTTGTGAGTTTTTAATTGCTGGCTGGCGATCGCTTGGTGTAAACTTAGATTACGGTACGGCAACTAAAGAATACATTCAGCAACAAAATTGTTTTGCTACAGCGACAGGTTCAGATTTGGTCACGTCCACAGGAAACAAGGTAATTGGTAGCGCGCAATTGCGTCGTGGCAAGACCGTTTTGCAACACGGCTCAATGATCCTCAATACAGACCCCAAGCTATACAAACAGGTCTTTACCAGCCCTTTGTCAGAAAATTTATTGGAGGTTTTCCCATCTTTAGAAGATCGGTCAACCAGACATCAAAACAACTGCTCTGCTGTTAAAATAATACATAACTTAACCGAGGCAGCAAAGGCAACTTTTAAGATTAATATAGTAAATCAACCTTTGTCTACCAAGGAATGGCAAGATATTATTGCCAACACGGGAGTCGAAATAAGCTAGGAAAATCCCAGCATTTCCTCCTGCCAATGATTTCTCTTTATTGAGATACTAAAGATATTAAAGTTAATTAAATCTATTCAGATATTATGAGCATAGTTAGTCAAGTCATCTTAAAAGCAGATGATGAACTACGCTACCCCAGTAGCGGTGAGCTAGAAGGCATCAAAAACTTTTTAACTACAGGTGAAAAGCGTGTCCGTATCGCTGAAACTTTAGCCAATAGCGAAAAGAAAATTGTCGATAAGGCAGGAAAAGAGCTTTTTAAGTTACATCCTGAATATCGTTCTCAAGGTGGTAATGCCTCTGGACAAAAACAATACAACCAGTGTCTCAGAGATTTTGGCTGGTATCTACGCCTAGTTACCTATGGTGTGATGGCAGGAGACAAAGGCCCGATTGAGAAGTCTGGTTTGATTGGAGTTAGAGAAATGTACAACTCCCTTGAAGTCCCTGTACCTGGAATGATTGATGCTATTCGCTGTCTCAAAAAGGCATCCCTCGATCTTTTAGGCAAAGAAGACGCTCAAGAAGCCAGCCCTTACTTTGACTACATTATTCAAAACATGGCTTGATTTTCTCGGCTTTTATCTAAAAAAGCCTTTAGCTGGGACGAAGTCCCTTTATTTAGTGTTAATTAATACTAAATAGGTAATTGGTAATTGGTAATTGTGTGGTTGCACTATAATGTGTTATCGGCACGATAATCGACTGTCAATTACCTTTAATTATTTTTAATGGCTTGGTCAAAAAAAATCCCTAAGCTTTCTCTAGTAATATTACTATTAATTTACGGTGTAGAAGGATGGATGTATAGCTCATGGATCGACAAAATGCTTGAGCGAGGAGCTATACTTAGTATGCTTACTGAAGACATTCACCTTGTCCTGATCTATGGTGCGGCGATCATCAATATTTTATTTTTGGTGGTTCTTTTTATCTCCCCTATATCTTTGATCGCTAGTAGTCTCGATGGCTGGTTAAAATCTGACACTAGAGCTTTTATGTCAATTTTGCTAGGAGCATTAACGTTTGCTCTAATTGTGCAGCGAGTAGATTACTTTGCCAGATTTTTAGTATTTGTAGCAGCAGCCTTGTTATTTAAGCTAGATCTACAGTTAGCAGGATACAATCGTTGGCTTGGTACATTGATTTTAACTATCTTCTGTTTGTTAGGATTTGCAGGAGGAGTACTGGCGTTTCATACCTGGAGATAAGCTTTAGGATAAAGCATGAAAGGACCGCGAATAAGGAATTAATTAGGTTATTGTCTCTACAGGTGAAAATATGGAGAAGAAAAAAAAGCAAGAGAAAAAAAGTAAGACTTTGCTGCGTGTTGTAACTTTGGTAATGGGTTTAGGGTTTGCTGGTTCGACACTAGCGATCGCTTTAGCTAGTGTTTTTAGTCAAAATAATTCTACCGCCTCAAATCCACAAAATACCGAAGATCCTGCCTTGGCAGAAAAACAAATGCAGATGCAGATTGAGGGGTACAAAAAAGTATTAGAACGAGAACCTAAAAATGTTACCGCCCTTCAAGGATTAGCTCAAATATATATGCAAACAGATCCCAAAAAAGCTATACCTACTTTAGAAAAACTGGCTAAATATTATCCAGAGCAAAAAGAATATGCGGGTATTTTACAAATAATTAAACAGCAGGAAGGTGGTCAGCCAGCTAAAACGGAAAAGAAACAAGAACCAACTAAAGAAGCAAAGTAATTTTTAGGAAATCTTTAGTTTTTAAGCGATCATCCTATTTCTAAGAATTATGAGATAAAATCGAGCGGTTACAATGCAGTAGAAAACAATCACTGCCTGTTGCGCTATGACGATTGAGTCCGATCTCATTATCTCTACTAAAAATCTAACTAAGACTTATAGTCAAAAGCACGTTGTAAATAAGTTGAATCTGGCTGTGCCACGAGGCTCTATCTGCGGTTTTCTCGGTTCAAACGGGGCAGGAAAAAGTACTACAATCAAACTTTTGCTCGGACTTGTGAAGCCTTCTGAAGGAGTAGGGACAATTTTTGGCAAAAGCATTATACGAGATAGTATTGCGATTCGGGAGCGAGTTGGTTTTTTGCCACAGGAACTTCGCTTCTATGGACATTTAACTGCTCGCGAGACTTTACAGTTTGTCGCCTCATTTTTCTTCACAAGATCGAAGAGTGCAATTAAAGCTCGCATAGAGGAACTGATCGAACTGGTTGGCTTAAGCGGAAAAGCAGATCGTCCAGTGCGGGAATTTTCGGGTGGTGAACGTCAGCGTCTGGGTATTGCTACAGCAGCGATTAATAATCCCGACTTGCTAATTTTAGATGAACCAGCCTCGGCACTCGATCCCATAGGAAGACGAGATGTATTACAAATCATCAAGAGTTTTGGGCAACAAAGTACAGTTTTCTACTCCACTCATATTCTCGATGATGTACAACGAGTTAGCGACATGGTTGTGATTCTCGAACAGGGCAAGTTGCTAGCTCAAGGAAATATTGAGCAACTGCTATCAGGCGATCGCAGTTTGTTTCGCGTTACGGTATGCGGAGACGGATTGGCGGTTCAAGATCGCTTGCAGCAAATACCTTGGATCGAGAAGATTACAGTTGAGACAGGGATGCCAGATCTAAAAAATACTCAGACTACTAAATTACAAATCCAGGTTAACAATCCAAACGCTGCCCAAAGCGAACTACTGAGGCTTGTACTAGAAAATCCTCAAGTTGTTGTGACCCAATTTGAACGCTCATCTTATGAGCTTGAAGATGTCTTTGTAAATTTAATTCAAAAATCATAATATGAGCAGTCAAAATCTTGTTGACGAATCACAATTGCAGCGTGTTTCTCGGAGTTGGTTACGGGGTTTTCGCCCTATCTATCACAAAGAAATTGCTTACTGGTTTAACCCTCGTCGCTGGATCTCTCAACTCATTATTTGGATGTCACTTACAGCTTTGCCCGCAATTTGGATGACCCCAAGTAATGCAGGCGATCGCGGAATTTCATTTTTAACTTTGTTTCTCTGGCTGGGCAGTACTTTGATACCTATCGGCACAATCATTTTGACTCAAGGCGCAATTATTGAGGAAAAGCTAACCCAAACTCTGCTGTGGATCTATTCTAAGCCCTTGTCAACTGCTGGATTTATCTTAGGGAAATTTGCAGCTTATTCAGTTTTCATTGGTGTAATTGCTTTGGGAGTGCCTGGCATCTTTATGTATATTGCAGCACTTGTAGTTGGATTACCTGCACAGATCTCTCTATTTAATTACCTTATAAGTGTCTTGATGGTTTACCTAGTGATGCTGTTTACTTTGGCATTGACCCTGATGCTAGGGGTTATTTTTAATCAAATTAGAGCCGTCAGCGCGATCGCACTTTTTGTTGTTTTTGGCGGTGCGGGTTTAAATTTTAATCCTCAATTACAGCAGATTAAGCCTTATACTGTATGGGCATTACAAAATGATGCTACAGCAACTTTGGTAGGTCAATTTCCCAATCAAGCTTGGATGGCGATGGGCGTGACGATTATTTTGACTGTGCTGTTTTTGTTAATATCAGTATTTTGGATGAGAGGATATGAACTTTAGAAGCTAATTAATGCAAAAACTAATACTTTTTCTAAAAATGTTATTCGGGATTTATAGTCAAGGCGATCGCTATAATTAAACTTAATATTGATAAACCTCAAATTAATTGCCTAAAATTAATGAAATGAGTCAGAAAGTCTGGGTTGAGATATCTACATTCCTTCCCATACTGAATATTTATCAATAGAGAGGCAAGCAGCGTGGAAGAGAATAAGCAGCATCAAAGCACTTCAGCATTGGATTCAGAGGACAAAAACTTACCCGATGCGGGAGGAGGCTTGCCAGTAATCGAATACTGGGCTGAACATACGCTGTCCCCAGAAGGCATAAAGCTTTGGAAAACCTTATTACATAAAAGTGCTTGCTTATCATGTTCTTGGGGAACAGGGGGACAAAAAGGAGGATTTACCAATGAGGAAGGAGAGAAGTTACAACGCTGTATGAAAAGCGTTGAGGCTATATCTGCCGAAATTCAGCCAGCAATTAAGACTAATTTCTTTGACACTCAAAGCATAAAGCAACTTCAGCAGCTTACATCTTTAGAAGCAGATAAGCTAGGCAGATGGGGTTTTCCTGTAATTCTCTCTGAAGGCAGTACTCACTATCAAAAAATTAGCTGGGATGAAATTTATCAACTGGCAGAAACCGCTTTTAAGGCTACACCAGAAAAGGTAGCATCATATAGTTCGGGTCGTTCTTCTAACGAAGCAGCCTTTTTATTACAGCTAATGATGCGTGCTTTGGGTTCTAATAACTTGGCAGACTGTTCCGATCTTTGTCATGCACCCTCGACTTTTGGACTCAAACAGATCTTTGGCACAGGTACATCAATGGTTAGTCTAAAGGGCTTAAAAGAAACCGATTGTGTTGTGCTGGCTGGTTCTAACGCTTCCTATAACCATCCTCGTCTGATGAATGAATTGATTAAGCTACGAAAACGTGGTGGAAAAGTTGTCGTTATTAATCCAGTTAAAGAAAGAGGATTAGTTAAGTTTGCTTCTCCTGCATTTATAAAATCTTTGTTAGCAGGTTCAGATATTGCTTCTATTTATCTTCAGCCCATTCCTGGAAGTGATGTCGCTCTCTTTGTGGGTATTCAAAAATCTTTAATCGAACAGGGAAAAATTGACCGAGAATTTTTACAGGCACACGCTGAAAATTGGGCAGAAGTTGTATCTTATGCTAATTCTACGCCCTGGGAGACAATTACCGAAACCTGTGGCGTTTCTCAGGCAGAAATTGAAGCTGCTGCTCAAATTATTGGTTCATCACCAAAAGTCGTCTTTGCTTGGGCGATGGGAATTACGCAACAGCAAAACGGTGTCGATAATGTAAGCAGTATTGCCAACACTGCTTTGCTTACTGGAAACGTGGGTAAGTTTGGGGCTGGATTGATGCCTGTGCGGGGACATTCCAATGTTCAGGGCTTTGGTTCGATGGGAGTTACAGTCAGGCTTAAAAAGGAAATTCAACAGTCTTTAGAAAAACTTTTAGGACGCTCTCTTAGTCGTGTACCAGGATATGACACTCAAGCTTTAATTGAAGCGGCAGATGCAGGCAAAGTAGAAACTCTAATTTGTTTAGGCGGAAACTTATATGGAGCAAATCCAGATAGCAACAAAGTCAAGCGGGCGTTGGGCAAAATCAAAACTATTATTTATGTAGCTACCAAACCCAATTTAGGACATTTTCATGGTTTGGCACAACAAACAATTGTCATTCCCGTTTTTAATCGTTTTGAAAATCCTCATAAGACTACGGTAGAGTCTGGTAATAACTTTGTGCGTCTTAACGATGAAGGTCAAACCCATCTCCAAGATTCTGATTTAATTGCTGAGGTTAATTTTCTAACCGAACTTGCCCATCGTCTGCATGGAGATAATCCTATCGACTGGCGCAAGCTTCAAGATACTAAATATGTGCGACAGTTAATTGCTCAAACTATTCCTGGCTACGAGAAAATAGGCGAGATTGACGCAACAAAAGAAGAGTTTACCATTGGCGGACGAATTTTTGAGCAGCCTCATTTTCCTACTCCCTCTGGCAAAGCAAAGATGTTTGTTACCCCATTGCCTCAATTATCCCTTCCTCTAGCTCAAGAGTTTGATGTAACTAACCATACTCACGGTATTGTCGTGGCATTGATAACGGGGCGTAGTTATTCTCAACACAACACGGTGGTTTATAAAACTGAAGATAAGTATCGGGGAATAACTCATCGACACTGCATTTTAATGAATCGTGCTGATGCAGAAAGTGCAGGTTTAGAAGAACACCAACGGGTAACTGTCAAAGGAAATGCTAGTCAGTTGGACAATATCGAGATTATCTATGGTGAAGTGCGTCAAGGTGCTGCTTTGATGTTCTACCCCGAAGTTAACGTAATTTTTAATGCCCCCTTAGAGTCCCGCTGTGGAACTCCAGCTTTTAAACGAGTACCTGTATTTGTTTATACAACTTCTTAACTTAATGCTAAATATTTTCTTTGGCAATTAAATCTTGAATTCGATCTAGGGCATTTTCGGGAATTACACCTTCTGCTACAAGCTGCTCAATAACTTCTCCTTCACTAGTACGAGCAGCATGAGTAGCTACCTCTTTCTGAAGAGCGATCGCCAATTCATGTCGGCTAGCTCCCATTGCCTGCACTCGCCTTAAAGCTCCTTTACTTGCTTGCTGATAAAAAGTAATACAGTCTTGAGCTACTGCTAATTCAACTGCATTGGCTGCAACCAATTGTTTTACCTGTTTGACAATTTTTTGACTCACATATGCCGTTACAGCATCGTATTCGTAACGAATTGCTGCTACATGTCCGCGACGTTGTCCAAAAAACTGATGGTGACGGAAAAAATGCCGTAGTTGTTTGAAAATCAGCTTTTCTAGAGGAGTTTCTAGCGACCACAAGGCTGGTACTGGAGGAGGTATCTGACGATTTAAAACGCTATCTCGCTTAGCCTCAACCATAAGTTCTAGCTTGCGCATAGCACTTTCTAACAAAAGCCCACGATCGTATAAATCAACATGAGCCTGATGTTCAATTCTGAGTATTTGTAACCATAAAATCTGACGCGCCAATCCTGGATCGAGCTTCAGTTCATCCCAGATCTCGGTTACGGCAGTTTCTGCTGTATTGAGAACCCGATAATAATCTTCTTCTATTTCTACAATAACTTCGCTATCAAACAGCCCCATCAAACCTAGCTTATGCAGCAATTTTAGGGCTTCGCGTTTAGCTAGAATAGTCGCTTGGGCTTTTCCCAACCGCTCTAAAACTGGCGGTTCATCTATTTTGAGCCAGCTAATTAGTTTTCCTGTGGTTGTCCCAGCAATCAAAATAGTAAATAATGCTACCCCTAGAGTCATAGCGATAATTAAATCTCGATTGGGAAACGAGCGATCGAGGCTTAGTGCCAAGGCTAAAGCAACCGCTCCCCGTAGTCCACCCCAAAAAGTTACCATCTGATAACGCCAGCCAAATGGCTCGGATTTTTGTAACCAGTTGGAAAATGGTACCAAGCCAAAAACTGCCACTGCACGGGCTATAAGCGTGGCGATGATCGCCCAGATAATAGCAATCCAAAATCTCGGAGTTTCAGTACCAAGTCGGAGAATAAAGCTGCTAGTTGTTAGCCCTACTAGTAAGAAGATTAAGCTGTTAGCAATAAATGCTCCATAGTCCCAAAACTCCCGCAGGTATGTTCTCACCTCTAAATTGACTTTATGGTTGAGATACCAACCAACCACCAATCCCGCTGACATTACTGCAATCACTCCAGACCATTGCAGATAGCGTTGGGAAACCATGAAAGCTGCGTAGGCAATAATAATAGTTACAGTGGTTTGAATTAACGCATTATTTTTGGCTAGGTTAATGGAGTAACCAAAAATAATTACAGCAATAACTACGCCGACCAAAATTCCGCCAAACAACACTACAAAAACGTTAACTGAAGCATCTCCAAGAGTTGCTACACCAACCGTACCACTAGCAATTATTGCCATGACTACATCGAAGAGGACGATCGCAGTAGCATCATTGAGCATACTTTCGCCTTCTACCACCATTGTTAGACGTTTGGGAACGCCTAGTTCTTTGAATAAGGCAATCACCGCAACTGGATCTGTAGCGGAAATCAAAGATCCAAACACGAAAGCGCCACTAAGAGATAAAGGTGTCAGCCAAACCATTAAGCCCCCGACAACGCCTGCCGAAACCAACAGTCCCAGTCCAGCTAAGATTAATGAAGGAGTTAGTGTCTCGAACAGAAGCTGATTATCGAGATTGATTGACGATTCAAAAATTAGTGGTGGAACAAAAACATACAGAATTACATTCGGAGATAGAGTCAGAGAACTCAAAGGATCCACAGCAAAAAACAGAGGAGTGAGAAATCCTAACCCCAAACCAACTATGACTAAGCCGACTGTATAAGGAATATTAAATTTTTCAAAAGTAACGGCTCCTAAACAGGCGATAAGCAACAATATCAGCAATTCGACTTCAGAAGTCAAAAGCACGCTAGATGAACTTTCCATTTAAAACGTTGTAATTTAGAAAGATTGTTAATTAGCTCGAATATTATATATGTTTTTATGGGTTTTGTTTCTGTAAAAATTGAGCATTTTAACTTAGGTAGTTACTAAAATCTGACATATACTCTTATGACCTAGAAAAGACAGCAAAGCATAATAAAATACTTTCATTGTCAATATCATCATAATCGTTTTATTATTATCTCCTATTGGTCATAATGCTAGCTTAACGTTGTCTTATAGCTTTGATAACTAAAACTGATTTAAAAAGCGTAGATCACTATTGTATAAACGGCGAATATCATCAATTTGGTGCAATACCATGGCAAATCTTTCTACCCCGAAACCTGCTGCAAAACCAGTATATACTTCGGGATCGTAGCCAACGGCTTCAAGAACGTTGGGATCGACCATCCCGCAACCCATCACTTCCAACCATTTGCCTTTCCACTGCACATCTACTTCGGCTGAAGGTTCGGTAAAGGGAAAGTAGCTAGTCCGAAACTGTACGGGGAGTTCATCGCCAAACATCCGCTGTAAAAATTCTTTGATAGTGCCTTTGAGATCGGTAAATTTTATACCCTTATCAATTGCTAATATTTCTACCTGATGAAATACTGCTGAATGGGTAGCATCTACCGTATCCCGACGATAAACTCGACCAGGAGCAATAATCCTGATGGGGGGTTCATGATTTTCCATATAGCGAATTTGTACCGAAGAAGTCTGAGTACGTAATAAATTCCCCCCTGGTAAATAAAAGGTATCCTGCATATCTCTCGCGGGATGATCTGGGGGAGTATTAAGAGCCTCAAAATTGTAATAGTCGGTTTCTATCTGAGGACCAGTGGCAACGGTATAGCCTAAACCAACAAAGATATCTAAGATATTGTCTACTACACCATTAAGAGGATGTACTCGACCTAAAGGACGATTCACTCCTGGCATAGTCACATCTATGGTTTCGGCTTTGATTTGCGCTTCAATTTTTGCCTGTTGCAAGGCTTGCTTACGTTGTTCTATACCAGTTTGAACTTCTTGTTTAACTACGTTAGCTTGCGAACCAACCGCAGGGCGTTCTTCAGCGGATAACTTGCCCATTCCCCTGAGAATTTGAGATAGTTGACCTTTTTTGCCTAGATACTTGATTCTTAGTTGTTCAAGCTCTTCTAAGCTATTGCTTGAGGCGATCGCCTTTACGGCTACGGTATTTAGTTCTTTTAGTTGTTCTTGGATAGAATCAGTCATTCAAGTAAGTTAGTATGGCAGAAGTAAAGGTTGAGACTATTATCTCGCGCAAAGGCGCAGAGACACAAAGAGATTAAGATATTTCCTAATTTATTAATTAAGCATAAGAAAAGCACCAGACTAAATAATCTGATGCTGTTTATAAATTGATTAGTAAATGATTATTGATTACTTAGGGTGCTAAAGCATTGCCTCTAAGTAAACTACCAAGAGTTTTAGCTGTTACCTTCATTTGCGTTAAAGGATTAGCAGGAACGACAGTTTTGTAGAGATAGCTATCAAAAGTCATTTTTTGTACGTCAATGTCATCGCACATTTCGACAAAAGCTTCACGGGTGGCATCACTACGGTAGAAAACTCTTTGCAGAATATCTAGTACAAGATAAGTTGCACCGTATTCTTTGTTCCAGAGTTTCATAAAGTCTTTGAGGTCTTTTTCTGTGGGAACTTTTTGTCCATTCTGCGATCGCTCTACAATCATCTCAGCGCACATACGACCAGACTTGGCTGCGAAGTAAATACCTTCCCCAGAAGATTTGGTTACAGTACCCAAGGCATCGCCGACTAAAACAACTCTGCCACGAATAGGACGAGGACGAGGATGTTCGGGAATGGGGTGTGCTTCGACTTTGATGATTTTGCCACCTTCTAGTCTTTTGGCAGCACGCTTACGGATACCCGCCTGTAATTTTTTGATGTCAGCTTGGTTTACCTTCATTGTTCCTGTGCCGACTGCTACGTGGTCGAATTTGGGGAACACCCAAGCATAAAAATCTGTAGAAACATCGTCCCCGACGTACATTTCGGCTAGATCTTCGTAGTATGCCATCTTGTCTTCTGGTAGACGGATACGCTCCTGGAAAGCGATCGCATAGTTGTAATCACCAGCATCTATAGCTTTGGCAATTCTAGAGTTAGCACCATCAGCACCAATTACTAAATCTACCTTGAGGGTTTTCATCACCCCTTTAACAGCACCAGTCGAATGATCGGCATAGTGAAGCGTGTAGGGTTCTTTATCGCTATCGGGAATATCTAGCTGATATACAGTACCGTTAATTAAATTTGCACCCAACTGGGCAGCACGATTACGCAAGAAGCCATCTAAAACTTCTCGGCGACACATACCAATGTATTCACCGTTTTTAAGAGTTGAGCCGATATTAACTTCTCGATTTGATGGCGAAATCATCTTCATTTTTTTGACCTGCCGATCAATAATCTTTTGAGGCAAATCAAATTCGTCCACCATACAAAGAGGAATCGCTCCACCGCAGGGTTTAGCGTTATCTAGTTTGCGTTCAAATAAATAAGTTTCAATACCTGCTTTGGCTAAAACTTCTGCGGCTGATGAACCTGCGGGTCCAGAACCGACAACAGCTACTCTTAATCCCAAAGTTTTTCTCCTAAATATCTATAAAATCTTGTTTGAAGCTGAGGACAAATGTGACTCAATTAGGAGCTTCACCCTATTTATCCTGAAGTGGATATTATCATGCTGTCCTGGCTTATTTGCAGGCGATCGCTTTATTTAACTAAAGTTGCAATACTGCTTAACAAGTTTATTTACATAAGTTAAAGATTGACAGACAGCGTATCTTACACTTGTCACGAATGATGTAATTCTAAAAGTTGCCCTAAACATATCAATTTATCATTTAAAAATAAGGGGTTGAGGTCGTCCGATTTCGTATCCTTGAGCGTAGTTAATGCCTATTTGTTTTGAACTTTGCAAAACAGCATCGTCTTCGACAAATTCGGCAATGGTTTTAATATTCATAGTAACAGCTTGGTCGCCTTTGGCTAGTGGTTGGTTAACTGGAAAATATAGTAAAGGTAGTGAATCTCGGGAAGAGAGACGTTTGGATAACGAAATGATGGAGGGATTTATTGATAAAAGCGATCGCAATACCGCTATCGCCAAAGAAGTAGATAAGCTAGCCAAACAAACAGGACATAGTTCTTCACAAATAGCTTTAAGCTGGTTATTAAGTAAAGGCGTAATTCCTATTGTTGGAGCAAGAAAAGTATCTCATGTAGAAGATAATCTCAAGTGTGTTGATATTCAATTATCAGCCGAACAAATAAAGCAGCTTGAGGAAGTAAGCTAGATCGAACTTGGTTTCCCTCATGACTTCTTTAAAGCTGATATGGTCAAAAACTTTGTTTACAATGGCACGTTCGACAAAATTGACAATCACCGTTATTCGCAATTAGACAACTAAGCAATTGTGCCAAACAATTTTGCTCGGCGCGTTCAAACTAAACAAATTAATCTGGATGCGCTATTTCCTAGCCTTAAAAGTTTTCATTCTCAGCTTACTATCTGTCCTTTTTGCGATCTCGAACTTAGGTTTAGTAGCCTGTGGGCTTTTAAATTAGCCGATAAAATAAGTTTATTATTTTTAGACCCTTTTTTTATGTCAAGTTGGCGAGGAGATCAATGTACCTGAATAGACTATGCCCCGTTTAGCATCAAGCGTCAAAATTGCCCCTTCTCGGATAACTTCCGTGGCATTTTTAAAACCAACAATTACGGGTATACCCAAACGCAAGCCAATTACAGCAGCATGACTAGTCAAGTCATCCTCTTCTGTGATAATCCCTGACGCTTGACGAATAATATCAACAAATTGAGCGTCAGTTGCAGGCGCAACCAAGATCTCCCCAGGATTAAAATCATGAATATCTCTGGCACTATGAGCTACTCTAGCTCTACCGCTAATTGCTCCCTGTCCAATGCCTGAACCTTTCCCTAAAATAGCCTTAACTAGCTCTACTTTAATCAAATCCGTTGAACCAGCTACACCTTGAAGAGTCCCAGCCGTCATCACTACTAAATCTCCAGCAAATAGCCAGTTTTTTTCTTGAGCCACATTAATTGCTGCTTCAAAAGTTTGAGTCGCCGAAGCTAGATCTAAAACCAACAAAGGTTTTACTCCCCAAACTAACTGCAACCTACGGGCAACATAAACATGAGGAGTTATAGCTAAAATAGGCGTTTTTGGTCTAAATTTAGAGACATTGCGAGCAGTTGCACCTGTTTTTGTTAGGGTCATAATTGCTGCTGCATCTAGTTGAAACGCAATTTGACCTACCGCAGCGGATATAGCATGGGTAATTGAACGTCTAGTTTGTTTCAATTTAAGATTGTTTGTTGGCTGTTCTTGTTCAATACGACAGGCAATAGTCGCCATTGTCTCGACAGCCTGGACTGGATAGTTACCAACTGCCGTTTCATTTGATAGCATTACTGCATCCGTGCCGTCTAAGATAGCGTTAGCCACATCTGATACTTCGGCACGAGTTGGTCGCGGACTATTGACCATGCTGTCGAGCATCTGGGTAGCAGTAATAATTGGTATACCCAATCTATTGGCTGTAATAATTAAGCGTTTTTGCAGAATTGGCACATCTTCTGCGGGTAGTTCTACACCCAAATCTCCTCTTGCTACCATTACACCATCACAAAGAGAAAGAATCGCATCCATTTGCTCGATCGCTTCGTGTTTTTCGATTTTAGCAATCACAGGAATAGACTTACCTGAACTAGATATTAAATCTTTGATTTCTAAAATATCTTGAGGATTACGCACAAAACTTAGAGCAATCCAGTCAACTCCCTGATCTAAGCCAAACATCAAGTCTTCACGATCTTTTTGAGTTAGGGCTTTGACTGAAAGAAATACACCAGGAAAGTTCACTCCTTTATTACTAGAAAGATCTCCCCCGACAATCACTCGACAGTGTAAATCTTGATTAGCTACATCAATTTTTTCTACCTTCATTTCTACCTTGCCATCGTCTAGCAAGATTGTGGCATCTTCAGGAACTTCTTGAGCTAACTTGTTATAGCTGATGTAGCCTATTTCTTGGTTACATTCGACTTGGCGACTGGTCAAAATGTATGGATCGCCATTTTTAAGGTTAATCTTGCCACTAGCAAACTTACCTAAACGAATTTTTGGTCCCTGTAAATCTTGCAAAATGCCGACTGGCTGATCTAGTTCAAAAGCTGTTTGTCGAATTAAACGTATTGCCTTTTGATGGTCTTGTTGCGTACCGTGGGAAAAATTAATTCTTAAAGTTGTTGCTCCTGCTTTGATTAGCTGGCGAAGAACATCAGGTTGTAGCGTTGCGGGACCTACCGTGGCGACAATTTTCGTCCGACGTGGGTTGTTTGGCAATGGCATTACTTTACTTTATCTAGATTTACTAAATATACAGGGTGGATGCTTGCTCGACGACTCAAATAGAGCAAATTATAAAATTTGTGTCGCCAGCCTAGTTTACAACACTACAATTACGCCATGCACATTTTTTGGGAAAGCGCTGACATTTAATTTGTTCTATTAATTAATCTTTTAACACCAGTTGCTGTAGATCAAAGCACAAAATCTTATCAGAGGTTTCACTGCATTACATTATTAAAGTCGAGCAATCTCTGGCTTTTTTTATGTAAAGTTAAAGTGCCAATTTAGTAGCTTTTGCTAACTTTATTCAGCATTGGGAGTAACCTTAAGGTTATTAGGTAAGGAAAGATCTGTTCCAAACCCCCGATCGTAAATTTCAATATCCCATTGACCTGAGCGATTACCCTCAAAAGAAATAAAACGTCCATTGCCACTAATGCTGGGTTTGCGAACCTCCCCTAAAAAATTTTTAGTTAAATTCTGGCTTTTTGCGTCGCTGCGATCGTATAGAAAAATATCAGTTTTACCTAACTGTTCGGACACATAAACAATATAGCGTCCATCAGCACTAATATCTCCTTCATACTGCATACTACCTAGCTGATTTAATCCAGGCAAAGCTACTGAACGACGACGCTGCACATCAAATAAAAATATGCTGCGTTTGCTAGCGCGATCGCTAGTAAAAATTAGATAACGACCATCGTAGGAAAAATTAGCATCTTTTTCTGCTGAGGTAGAGTTTAGCGTAGCGTTAAAGGTTTGAGTGGGAGGAGTGATATACCCTGAATCTCTACAGCCACCCAATGCAAGTATTATAGTCGTTATAGCTAATTTAACTAAAAGTAGTTTAAGAAACCATTTCATTACGCTCGATAGTTTGGCTGGTTTCAGGTAAGGAACAGCAGTTGACGTTATCAAGACATACTTTTCCCCACCGCAAAGACCAACGCACTAGTTCGACACGGTTGATAGCACCAGTTTTTTTGAGAATATTGCTGATGTGATTGTCAACTGTTCTTTTACTGATATCCAATTGTTGAGCAATCTTATGGTTACTCAAACCAGTCACCACTAGCTCCACAATCTCTAATTCTCGCGTCGACAATAATGCTTCGTGACTAAGCTTTTCAGCTTCCATCGGTATTACCTAGTATATTTACTTATTACTCTATCTATTTTAGAAGGTAATGTTTCTAGCTAATTGCCTATAAATTAACATTTGAATTAATATTTAACAATTTTGTAAAGCTGCAAACTGTTACTAGGCATTGATTTGAATCTAAGCTAGTTCATCTATCAAAGTAGGTATTGACCCTAGTATCAAATTTTACGTCTTTTACTTTTCTTAATTCTTTGCTTGATTAATCAATAGTTATGGTAGATACTTTCGTAACAAATATCTAGTTTAAACAGTAATTTGAGTTGCCGAACTAGCAAATGTCTATTTATTTTTCGTAGGTGCGAAGCTTTAGACCTTAAAGTCTTTACAAAACAAATATCTGAGAGTTGTACCACTTTATAGCTTAAAAAGATCGTTTTACTCCTATATAATCTCTAAAGTTTTAAGTAGCACACTTTACCCTACATTGTGTTGCCTACTAGGTATACAAATTAATTTATTAGCTCTACCAAAAAGACTAAGCATTTTTCAGTAGATTTTTAACCAGATTATCTTTTACCATTGTTTGGCGAAACATTTCTAATAAGTATTCTTGTGCTTCCTCTTTGCTAAGATTTTGCACTTGTTCTTGGAGAACCTTTAACTTGAACTTTTGTTCTAGGCTTAATTGTCCAGATAAATCCATCAGCTTTACTCCTTACATCCAAAAAATATTTAGCTAGTAGAACAATATTTTCCTACCCAACTAAGGCTGAATTTCATTAAATCTAACACCCCCAGTATAAGATGTCTACGATGTCAAGTATTAATTAATTAAAGCAACAAAAAGTTATAAAATACTTATCAAAGAAGCAGCTTTTTGGTGTATTTTGATGCGGAAAAAACCTGAAAGTTTGCCATGAACAATTTTAGGCAAGCCGACAATAACTGATTCTAGTTATAGTGATAATACAAGAAATAAAAGATAATTATTATAGACATGAATTCTATAAAAGATGCCAAAGAATTTTTTCAACAGAGTTCAGGAAAATGGCGATCGCAACGCACTACTCATCACTTACCATTTAGAAGAGCAGAAAGCGGAAATTCCGACATTAACGTTGAGTTTCTCAACGCTGGTGACGAAAAAATTGCTGCCATCTGTCAAATGCACGACGTAGACCCGCAAACCTCAATTGGCGGTGCTTTTGTTAGCTGGGATGGTTCAATGGCATGGGATAAAGAGAACGAAGACCATCAAGGAACAACCGTGTTTGCCTTAATTCCCGATCCAGAAGACTCTAGAAAGGGCAAGCTACTTAGAGAAAGAGGCTATGCTGAGATTGTTCCTGTGGCTGGAGAATACGAAATGGACGCAGAAGACGGACTCGTATTGATTACTGAATACGAAACCATGAGTATTATCGAACGTTTTTGGTTTGTTAACCCAAATTTACGCCTGCGAAGCAGTACGGTAAAAAGATTTGGTGGATTTAATACCGCTACTTTCTGTGCTGAGTCTAGGGTAGCAGAAGAAAAAGTAGCAAAAACTACAGAAAACATCGATACTAAAGCTTTCGCTATTTCAGGCTGGTAAAAGATTACTGTACGGGCGAACGGCTGTTCGCCCCTAACTACGAACTACGAACTACAAACTTAATAGTTAAGCAAGCAACAATTAACTCATAACTCTGTAATATTTTGTTACTGTTGTTTATTCCGACCCCTCAACTACCGTATGATTGGGACTAAGAAATTTTAATATACAAAACAATAGACGGAGGTTTTGACTTGTCTATTCCCTTATTAGGCTATAAGCCTAGCTCTCAAAATGCCCGTGTCGATGGATACGATATTGGGGGTGATGACCAACCCAAAATTTTTTCAGCAGAGAACACATTTTCTTTGTCTGAGATGAATAACCTGATCGAAGCAGCATATCGCCAGATCTTTTTCCATGCTTTTCGCTCCGATCGCGAAATATTCCTAGAGTCTCAACTGCGCAATCGTCAGATTACCGTTAGAGACTTTATTCGTGGACTTTTGCTCTCTGAAACTTTTTACAATAGTTTCTATGAGAAAAACAGCAACTATCGCTTTGTTGAGCAGTGTATTCAAAGAGTTTTAGGGCGAGATGTCTATAACGAAAGAGAAAAAATTGCGTGGTCGATTAAAATAGCCACCAAAGGTTTGGCGGGATTTATTGACGAACTGCTAGACAGTGACGAATACATAGAAAACTTTGGTTACGATGTTGTACCTTACCGTCGTCGTCGGGTACTTGCTAGTCGCGATCAGGGAGAACGTCCTTTTAACATCACTTCTCCTCGTTACGACGAATACTATCGTGCTATCTTGGGTTTCCCCCAAATTATTTGGCAAACCGAAGTTCGTTCTTATCGCCCTCAAGAGCAAAAAGCTCAAGCAGGAAGTCCCGCTTTATATATGGATATGGCTCGCAGCATACCTAGCAGAGCAAACGTTCCTAGTTCAGCATCTGTGTCCAATATCAACTATATGAGCAAAGTTCCTTATCGCAAAACAAATTAATTTAGAGACATCTAATTTAAGTTTGGTTTTCAAGATTTGAAATAGGACACCTTAAAGAGGGAGTTGTCAATTAGCAGAATAGTTTTGCGAGAAATTATGTTGTTAATTGATGATCTCCCTCTTTTTGCAGTAGGGTGGGCATGAAATAAAATTCTATTCATCATAAAAATACACTTGATTTAATGCCCACCATAGAATCAATAATTAATTCGATTCCGCAAAACTTGCAAAAGCTTAGTAAATTCAGCAGGCAAAGGCGCGATCGCCTTAATTAATTCTCCTGAAATAGGATGTAATAAAGACAATTGCCGTGCATGAAGAGCCTGACCAAATAAATTGACCTTAAGTGAGCGATTTGAGCCGTAAGTAGAATCTCCCAGCAAGGGATGTCCTTGGTGAGCGCAATGAACCCTAATCTGGTGAGTACGTCCTGTTTCCAAAAGAAACTGCATCAAGCTATAGTTGCCAATTCTTTCTAAAGTTTTCCAATAGGTAACGGCTTCTCTTCCGCCTTTGTCTACAGGAACAACTGCCATTTTTTGGCGATCGCCTCTGTGGCGACCAATAGGTAAATCAATTTTGCCCGTTTTTGTGGAAAAAGAACCGTACACTATTCCCCAGTATTCTCTTCTAGCAGTTTTGGCTTTAATTTGTGCCTGTAAATTTTGCTGGGCGCGATCGCTTTTTGCCACTACAATAGCTCCCGTAGTATCTTTATCAAGACGATGAACAATGCCTGGACGTTCTACACCACCAATCCCCGCTAAAGTATCGCAATGATACAGTAAGGCATGAACTAACGTTTGGGTATAGTGTCCTGGTGCAGGATGAACTACCATGCCTGCGGGTTTATTCACAATAATTAGATGTTCGTCTTCATAAAGAATATTTAGGGGAATATTTTCTGGAGTCAAATTTAGTTTTTTAGGTTCAGGAATAACCACATACAGAAAATCACCAGGAGCAACTTTAACTTTTTTGCTGGTGCAAACTTGATTATTTAGCTGAACATTGCCATCCTCGATTAGCTTTTGAATGCGAGAACGAGAAAGATCGGTTAAATTCTTTGATAGCCAACGATCTAAGCGAGATCCTGCTTGCGTTACCTGTAATTTAATTTCTTGAATAATAGCTTTACTATCTAACATTACAAACTCTAATTTTAAATAGTTTTGGCACTAGTTTTCGCTATTATTTAGAAGGCAGAGGTTTTTTAACTTTATACTCCTTGCTTTTTAGATTGAACATTACCAGTAGCTTTTTAGTAGCCTATTTTAAGCATAACTCCCGATGACTAGTATTACTAAATCCGCATATAGCGATCGCCAAATCGTGGCTTGGTTCAGAGGCTTATATACTGTTGCTTTGGCAGACGGACATTATGACCCCGAAGAACAGGAGCTTATTAGCCAATTTACTCATGATTTGGCTGATTTTGATGATGTTAAAAGTCTAGAAACTATTACTCCTGAAGAACTTGCTGCTAGGTTAGGCAAAGACCCCGAAACAGCCGAAAACTTTTTGCGTACTTGCGTATTAGTAGCTGTAGCTGATGGAGTCTATTCTCAGCCTGAATACGATCTAATGCAGCAGTTTAGTAATGCTTTAGAAATTGAAGTAGAAGCTCTAAAAGCTTTAGAGCATACTCTATATAAGCCAGAGTCACAAGAAACTACCCCAGGTGCTGCTTCGACCCTGACACCGCCAAAAAAATCTAAATCTGGTGTTGACGTACTGCATCCCGTTAAAGATTGGCTAGAAGGGATGGAAGTAAAAGATCCTCGTTTAGCCAAATTTGTCTGTAAAGTGATTCCACCCCAGTGTCCTTTTGAACGGGATATTAATTTATTTGGACGCAAAGTAGCTCATATTCCTCCTCTTTGCAAGCTAAATCCTTTATATGAGCAATTCACAATGCTGCGTTTTCGTTCCCTGTCTTATTTAGCTGATGACTGTGGCGAAGATGTGACTAAATATGTCCAGTAATTAATTTAGGATTTAACATTTAATAAATGCAATTTATCGATTTAGCAGAAATAGAAGTAGTAGCGGGTAATGGAGGCGACGGCATGGTGGCATTCAGACGAGAGAAATATGTCCCTGCGGGTGGCCCTGCTGGGGGAAATGGTGGCTGGGGTGGTTCAGTAATTTTAAGGGCTTGCGATCGCCTGCAAACTCTTTTGGATTTTCGTTATGCCAGAATATTTAAAGCTGAAGATGGGAAAAAAGGAGGACCTAACAATTGTACTGGAGCTAAAGGAAGCGATCGCCTGATTGAAGTTCCCTGTGGTACTGTAATTACCGATGTTGCGACGGGAGATGTTATTGGAGACTTGACTACCAATGGCGAAACTTTTTGCGTTGCCAAAGGTGGGAAAGGGGGTCTAGGCAATAAGCATTTTTTGAGCAATAGTAACCGCGCTCCAGAATACGCACTACCAGGACTAGAAGGAGAAGTAAAACGCTTACGTTTAGAATTAAAGCTGATTGCCGAAGTAGGAATCATTGGCTTGCCCAATGCAGGAAAATCCACTCTAATATCCTCTTTATCTTCAGCTAAACCGAAAGTGGCAGACTATCCTTTTACTACCCTTGTACCTAACCTAGGAGTGGTACGTAAGCCGACGGGAGATGGTACGGTGTTTGCGGATATTCCTGGGTTAATCTCTGGTGCTTCTGAAGGTATAGGTTTGGGTCATGAGTTTTTGCGCCACATCGAACGCACCCGTGTCTTACTGCATTTAATTGATGCTACTGCTGAAAACCCCATAGCCGATTATCAAATAATTCAACAAGAATTAGCAGCCTATGGTCATGGACTACCCGAACGTCCGCAAATTATTGCTTTTAATAAAATAGATGCAGTAGATTTAGAAACTTTGCAACTTTTAAACACCGAACTACAAGAACTTACTTCTGTGTCAATCTTCCATATCTCGGCAGTAACACGCTCAGGATTGGATACTTTAATGCAAGAAGTCTGGTCTATTTTAGATGCCGAAGAAATATTAATAATGAACTAGCTCAAATTTTACTGTGCAGAACGATCTGATCGCAGTGTGATCTGAAATGCCTTGATTTTTAGCCTAATTAAATTTGTAAACTCGCTCTACTTAGACAAAATAAAAACTGAATTTGGATACTAGATCTCAAACTCTACTTAACTTTTAAATTCTTGGAAGAGATTGCAGTTCCAACGGTGCTGTCCACTATACGACAAATTTGTTTTCTATATATCCACAGTAGAGCAGCTAGTACTATTAGAGAAACTCCTACAAATCCGTAGGTTAGTGTCATACCAAAGTTTTGTCTAATTGGTTGAGAAACGATGGGAGAAAGAAACTGACCTAAAAACATAAATGTAGTAAGACCCCCTAGCGCCCTTCCTCGCAAAGTATCTGGAACTTCATTAGCAGTCCAAACATTCAGGTTAGGCATCATTAAACCCAATCCGATCCCAGTCGGGATTAGTACTAGTAGTATAAGCCAATAGCTGCTAACCAACCCAATACCAAAATAGCCCAAACCTATTAGTCCAAAAGCGATCGCCAGAATCTTAATAAAACTAAAGCGCTTTTTGAATCTGCCATAGTTCATAGAAGCAAAGGCACTAAAAAGGATAGAAAAAGCGATCGCCAGTCCAGTCTGAGTAGCTCCTGCTCCTGAAAGCTGTTCGAGGTAAAAGGGCAATTGTACGGGAATTAAGTAAAAGACAATTTGCTGTAGCATCACGCAAGTGTATATTAGCACTAGCAGTTTTATAGGAAGCTTTGCTGCGTGTGGTGTTGTACTTATGTCTGCAATGCTAGTTTTGGGTCGTAATGGCTCGTATATGGTAAATGCAATACCAGGTATTAATAGCCATGAAAATAAATAAATTAAAAAGGGAAACCGCCAGTTTAAATCGGCAATAAATCCACCCACTGATAGAAATAGAACACCGCCAAAGCCCATAAATGCAGCCTGCAAACCCATGAAGTTTGCTCTTGCGTCGTCTTGGTAATAATCTGCAATCAGAGTTGTAGCACTGACCATCACCCCCGCGACTGCCAACCCTAGCAGCGCTCGTCCGACAAGAATAGCAAAAATCGAATTCAGTACAAAACCCGAACCGCCAGCGAAGCCATACAGAATTGCAGAACCCAATAATAGGGGCTTGCGACCAATTTTATCAACCAGTTGTCCAGCAATAGGCGAACCAAATGCAATAAATAGGGCAGGCACTGTCAATACTAGCCGTACCCAAAACTCGGAGTTGGCAACGTCTGAAAAGTTCGCCTGCATAGCAGGTAGAGAAGGCGCAATCGTAGCTCCTGACATTACCGTAAGCGTGCTGGCTAGCAAGATTGTAATTTTTGTCAGCCTTAAATTTGGATTTTTAGCACTCATAAAATTTGTTCAAGAGTCATAGTCATATTGTGAATAAAGCTTTATTCCCTTGAAAGATTTTGCTTTTGAAGCGTTACTTGTTATCAAAACAAGTAACGCTTTTTCTATATTAATGTCTAACTTTTGTAACCTTAAGCATTCAAAGACACTTTAATCGTATCTGGTTGACCAATATTACCTTCAGCTATCACAACACCGCGCTTATTAGCATTTAAATGACGTAGAATTTGGTAAACGGTTTCAATCTCCTCACTTACATCAGCCTTATCTGCCAACTCTGCTAGAGATAAAGGAGATGAACTTTGTTTCAAAGCTTCTACTACCTTTTTTTGCAGATCTAAGACTGATGCAGCAGCTTTTTTACCTGCTTCCACGCCAGGCTGATGATAGGCATTAATATTAACCAAAGAAGCATAAATACTAACTCCCCGTTCGTAAAGGGCAATCAAAGCACCAACAATACGCTCATTTACCTGAGGGATAGTAATGGTAATAGAATCTCGCTGCTTGTCATTCAAGGCAGTACGAGTGCCTAGCAAAAATCCTTTGAGATAATCACCAGAAGTAATGCCTGGTTCAATTTCCACGTAGTCTCTAGTTCTGTCTTCGAGTACTTCAATAAAGGTAAGAAAAAAGTTATTCACCCCTTCCCTTAACTGCTGGACATAGGCGTGTTGGTCGGTTGAGCCTTTGTTACCGTAGACCGCAATACCCTGATTTACTACCTTGCCATCTAAATCTTTTTCTTTGCCCAAAGATTCCATGATTAGCTGTTGAAGATAGCGACTAAAAAGTAAAAGACTGTCTTTGTAAGGGAGAATCACCATATCTTTTTCGCCTCTGCCATGTCCAGCACAATACCAAGCCATTGCCAACAAAGCTGCGGGATTTTCCTTGAGACTATGTTTGCGAGTTAGAGCATCCATAGTTTTTGCTCCTTCTAACATAGCTAGAATGTCAATTCCCTGAAGGGCAGCAGCGACTAAACCTACTGGAGACAATTCCGAAGTACGTCCCCCAACCCAATCACGCATCGGAAAAATTGCTAACCAGCCTTCCCGTTCGGCGATCGCCTCTAGTTTACTGCTTTTGCCTGTGATCGCAAAGGCGTGAGCAGCAAAATCGAGATTACAATCTTGGTAGAATTTTTTTACCTCAATCATGCCGTTACGAGTCTCAGGAGTCCCCCCAGACTTGGAGATAACCGAAACCAAGGTAGTTTCTAAGCGATTGCCAATACTCGCTAGGACTTTATCAATCCCCGCTGGGTCAGTATTATCAATAAAGTGAATATCAAGAGGTGCGTCAGCAGGTGCTAGTGCCTGAGCCACAAATTGCGGACCTAAAGCCGAGCCACCAATACCAATGGAGAGAATATCGGTAAATTTGCCCCCCTGGGGAGGATGGATCTCGCCACTATGAACTTTCTGTTGAAAGTCAAGCACGCTGTTATTGGTGTCGATGATATCCTGTTTTAGTTCATCAGTAGGGGCAAGATCGGGATCTCGCAGCCAATAATGACCTACCATGCGGTTTTCATCGGGATTGGCGATCGCACCACCTTCTAAAGCTTCAATGTCTTTAAATGCTTTAGCCAATTTGGGTTCTAATTCTTTGACTAGGGCATCATCAAAGGTAATGCGACTAATATCTAAATACAATTCTAAATCTTCGTTGTAATAAAGCCAGTCTTGATAGCGTTGCCAAAGTGCAAGTTTGTCCATAATTTTTTACCTCAGCGCGAATACCTGTAAGTTTAGTAGAAGCATCTTTGCTTTATACAACGTTTTAGATTTTTTCCTATTTTTCTTAAGCAAAAGTGCTGAGTGTAGGCTTAATTTTGCGCCATTTTATACATTTTCTCAGCAACTTCCTTACTGAGGTGCGATCGCTTTATTCCCCAATCATATTCCGATTCACCAACACCGTAAAATTCAAGCTCAACTTTTGATCGACCTAACAAAACAGAAGCATTTGCAGGTTATTATCTGTTAACGGGACTATCATTTGAACGGTATTAAAGTTATTCAAACCAAAAGCATAAATATCAATGGCAATCAAAAAAAGCGAACTCTATAGTTCCTTATGGCAAGGCTGCGACGAACTAAGAGGTGGGATGGATGCCTCTCAATATAAAGATTATGTTTTAGTCTTGCTGTTTGTGAAATATGTCTCTGATAAATATGTAGGGGATGAAAACGCTTTAATTGAAGTCCCTGAAGGTGGTAGCTTTCCCGATTTGATAGCACTAAAAGGGGATAAAGATATTGGCGATAAGATTAACAAAATCATTGCCAAATTAGCTGAAGCCAACGATCTAAAAGGCATTATTGATGTCGCCGACTTTAACAACGAAGATAAACTCGGTAAAGGCAAAGAAATGCAGGATCGGCTTTCTAACCTGGTAGCCATCTTTAACAAGCCCGAACTAAACTTTAGTAAAAACCGCGCTGATGGGGACGATATTTTAGGAGATGCCTATGAATATTTGATGCGTCATTTTGCTACCGAGTCAGGCAAAAGCAAAGGGCAGTTTTATACTCCTGCTGAAGTATCCAGAATTATGGCGCAAGTAATCGGCATTGAATCAGTTACTAGCCAGGATAAAACTATCTACGATCCTACCTGTGGTAGTGGTTCGCTATTATTAAAAGCTGCTGATGAAACCGATGGCATCACTATTTATGGGCAAGAAATGGACAACGCCACCCGTGCTTTAGCCAAGATGAATATGATTCTCCACGGGCATCCCACAGCAGAGGTTTGGCAAGATAATACTTTATCTAACCCCTACTTTAAAAATGGGGAAAGTAGCCTTAAAACCTTTGATTTTGCTGTAGCCAATCCACCTTTTTCTAGTAAAGCTTGGCGTAATGGTTTTAGTCCTGAAAGTGATAAATACGATCGCTTTATTAACTATGGTATTCCTCCAGCCAAAAACGGCGACTATGCTTTTTTACTGCACATACAAAAGTACGGGTAAAGGAGCGATTATTTTGCCTCACGGCGTACTGTTTCGAGGCAATGTAGAAGCAGAAATCAGAACCAATATTCTTAAAAAAGGCTACATCAAAGGCATCATCGGCTTACCCGCCAACCTCTTCTATGGCACTGGTATCCCTGCCTGTATTATCGTCCTTGATAAGGAAAATTCTGCTAATCGCAACAGCATTTTTATCATTGATGCCAGTAAAGGCTTTATTAAAGATGGCAATAAAAACCGCCTCAGAGAACGAGATATCCATAAAATCGTCGATGTCTTCAATAAGCAGTTAGAAGTCCCTAAATACTCCCGTCTTGTTCCTTTAGAAGAGATTGAAGGTAATGAATACAACCTCAATATTCCTCGCTACATAGATTCTCAGTCAGCCGAAGATATCCAAGATATTGAAGCTCACTTGCTTGGAGGTATTCCCAACCGCGATCTTGACGAGCTTCAGCGTTATTGGTCTGTTTATCCAGGGCTAAGAAAGGAATTAT
This sequence comes from Waterburya sp., assembly GCA_965218645.1. Taxonomy (GTDB): domain Bacteria; phylum Cyanobacteriota; class Cyanobacteriia; order Cyanobacteriales; family Xenococcaceae; genus Waterburya. Next base: position 1,837,752 of record OZ244627.1, read on the forward strand.
TTACCCCTATCCAAAGAGAAGGCTATAGACAGTTAAAAATTACCCAGGATGAGATTAAACAAACTATCTTTAACCATCCAGAATTTGTTAGCTACAGCAACAAGATAAATCAAATAATTCAATCCTGGTGTAATAGTCATGTCGCCCTACTCAAAGGCTTGACAGCAGCCACCCAGCCCAAAGCTTTAATTTACGAACTTTCTGAGGCAATCTTAACCACATTTGAGCAAACAAACCTAATCGATCAATACGATGTCTATCAGCATTTGATGGTGTACTGGATAGAGACAATGAAAGATGACGTTTATTTCATTCTCGAAGAAGGTTGGAAAGCAGAACCTTACGCTATCTTAGATACAAAAGGCAAGCCCAAAAAAGACGAGTGGGATTGTGATTTAATTCCTAAGCCGTTGGTTATTAATCGTTATTTCGTTGTCGAACAAGCCAAAATAGAGCAGTTAGAAGCAGACAAAGAAGCCATTACCAGAGACAAAGAAGAAATGGAAGAAGAACATTCTGGGGAAGATGGTTGTTTAGAGGAAGTTAAAAACGACAAAGGCAAAATTACTAAGGGTAATGTGCAAGCTCGTATTAAAGAACTACAGCAAGAATTAGACTGGGGCGAAGAACTATCCATTTTAAAAAATTACTTGGCTATATATGACAAAGAATCCTCCGCCGACAAAAAGATTAAAGAGGCTCAAAAGAAACTAGATAAATTACTGCTAGAACGTTACAAGCAACTTACGGAAGAGGAAATTAAAACCCTCGTAGTTGATGACAAATGGCTGGCAAGCATTACCCAGGAAATCAAAACCGAATTAGATCGGATTTCTCAAAGTTTGACCCAACGGATTAAACAATTAGCAGAACGTTATGAGAAGACTTTGCCAGAGCTAACTACCAAAGTTGTTGAGTTGGAAAGCAAAGTAAATCAGCATCTTGAAAAGATGGGCTATTTCTTGAATTGATAATGGACAATTAACAATTAATAATTTTAAAAAATGGAGAATTAAAAGTGAGTAAAGCTAAATATATTCCTGAAGAGATATTATCATCGATTCAAAAGCTACCCGAAGAATCTTTAGGAGAATTAGTTAGCTTTATCGAATATCTTAGATTTAAAAGTAGTTCCAAACAAAATCAAAATGTCAAAGAAAACAAAATGACTTTAGAAGAAAGTGAGCAAATACTTGAAGAAATCTTGACAGAAGTGGATGATTTAATTCCTTCTCTTTCTAATTATGCGGTCAGTCGCGCTGGTATTTATATTAATTGATAATTGACAATAGATAATGGACAATTGTTTAGTTTAGTTATAATTTAGGTCAGACTAAAACACTATTTTAGATACTATCTAGTTCTACCTTTCTGTACTAACATCTCCTGTTTGACTTGGTAGATTTGCTCTAGTATTTCTTCTTTCGAGTTATAACCCTTAGCTTTAGCGGTTTGGCGCAACTCTTCAAATTCATCTGGTTCGTTTTTAGCCACAACAATTACATCAACTTCCCCGTCATTCAAATTCTCAGGAAGTTTCACTTTTATTGTCCCGTCTTTAATAATTCCTTTTGTCTGAACGATTCTCATGTTACTTTGTTTGGTTGGGTTGATAGCGTAAGTTAATTCTATCAATCTTCCTAAGTTAATAATATATTACCGAGTGTTTAATAATTATGAAAGATGTTAATGTCCCCGCAGGTTATAAAAATACAGATATTGGTGTTATTCCTGAAGATTGGAAAGAATATTATTTAACAGAGTTAGGAATATTGGAAAGGGGAAAATCAAAACATCGACCGAGATGGGCTGAACATCTTTATGGTGGAAACTATCCTTTTATTCAAACAGGGGAGATTACGGCAGCTAATAAATATGTCACAAACTACAACAAAACTTATTCGGAGGCAGGTTTAGCACAAAGCAAATTATGGTCAAAAGGTACTCTTTGTATAACAATTGCAGCGAATATAGCTGAAACAGCTATTTTAAAAATTCCTGCTTGTTTTCCTGATAGTATTCTAGGATTTGTTCCTATTTCTAAAAAAGCTAATGTAGAGTTTGTTTTTTATACTATAAATTATCTTCAAGAACGTATAAAAGAATTAGTAATTAGTTCTGCCCAAGATAATATAAATTTAGGAACTTTTCAAAAGATAAAATTTCCTCTTCCTCCGACCATTGAAGAGCAAAAAGCGATCGCCCGTGTTTTAAGTGATGTTGATGAATTAATTAGAGAATGCGACTCTCTATTAGCTAAAAAGCGCGACATCAAGCAGGGAACTATGCAGCAACTCCTTACTAGTAAAAAGCGTTTACCTGGGTTTAGTGGCGAGTGGGAAGAGAAAAAATTAGGAGATGTTTTAAAAGTAAAACATGGAAAAAGTCAACATCATATAATAGATGAGAATGGAGAATATCCAATATTGGCTACAGGCGGTCAAATTGGAAGCACCAATACATTTTTGTATGATAAACCATCAGTATTAATAGGAAGAAAAGGAACAATTGATGTTCCTCAATATACTGATAAACCTTTTTGGACAATTGACACTCTTTTTTATACAGAAATATATAGTAAAGCAGTTCCTAAATTCATTTTTTATAAATTTAATCTTATTAATTGGTATTCATACAATGAAGCTTCTGGAGTACCAAGTTTAAACGCTTATACAATTGAAAATATTGATGATTATTTTCCTCCAACACTTTCCGAACAAAAAGCGATCGCCGAAATATTAAGCGATATGGATGCAGAGATAGAAAGCTTAGAGCAAAAACGAGACAAATACAAAGCCATCAAGCAGGGGATGATGCAGGAATTATTAACAGGGAAAACGAGGTTAATTAAGAATTAGTAGATGAAAGTACCAAATGGTGAACAGGCTATTTTAGGCGATAAACTCGAACGCTATTGCTTGAATAATCAACATTTTCAAGGAAAACACAAGGCTCTACTATTTCAAAGCAGATTAGGAATCACTATCAAAAATAAAGAAATATTAGAACAAGCACTACTTAAAGCTCTTCCAGAAAATGATGCGATAATTTATAAACAAGACCGTTACGGTGTTCATTATGATGTCAAGTTTCAACTTCAAACTGAAGTAGGAAGCTCTCTAATTCTAAGTTCTTGGATTATCCGTGAAAATGAGACTTTTCCGAGACTGACAAACGCTTATCCAGTTAACAAGTGAGGTAATTATGAGTCAAATTCAAGAATATGACTTGGTAGCGATAGACAGAGATGTTTCTGCAACCCATAAAGAAACTAACGAACCAATATTGCTTAGAAAAGGGCAGGTAGGAACAGTAGTCATGGATTTTGATGGAGAAGCCTTTTTAATTGATTTTGCTGACGAAAAAGGAATTACTTACGCAATGGAAACTATTCCAGCTAAATACTTAATTCCACTGCTATATAAGCCCATTGTCCTACAAGCATCTTAAATGAATTGATAATGTACAAGAATCACCAACCTAATTCAGATAAGGATTCTCTCGATGTTGTAGATGCTATTAGATTTGTACAGCACTTTAATCCTGGAGAGGGCAACTATACCGCAGAACGACATCAATGGTTAGACAAAAAATCTTTAGATGATGTATTAGAAGATATAGAGCAATTAAACAAAGATGACTCTAATCAATACCAAGAAGTTATTGATTAATTGGGATTGAGTTATCTTTGTAATTCGTGAACTTAATCAAAAATACCGATCTCTTATGGATAAAGTTGGCGCATTAGAACGCATCACTCAAAACCGAGTGGTAAAACTGTTTGAGCAGCAATTAAAATACTGCTACTTGGGTAATTGGCAAGATAGACCCAACAATAGCAATATTGAAGCAGATATCTTACAAGCGTATTTGGCAAGACAAGGCTATAGTCAAACCTTAATCAATAAAGCCCTCTACGAACTCAACAAAGTCGCCACCGACCAAACTAAAAGCCTCTACGATATTAACCAGGAAGTTTATGGTTTGCTGCGCTACGGCATCAAAGTTAAAGAAAATGTCGGCGAAAATAATCAAACAGTTTGGTTAATTAACTGGGAAAATAAAGAAGATAATGATTTTGCGATCGCCGAAGAAGTATCGATCAAAGGTAATGACAACAAACGCCCCGATATCGTCATCTACATCAACGGTATCGCTTTGGGAGTCTTAGAACTCAAACGCAGCAAAGTTTTTGTCTCTGAAGGTATTCGCCAAAACCTCGATAATCAAAAGCCAGAATTTATTCAATCCTTTTTTAACACCATGCAGTTTGTCATGGCTGGCAATGATACCCAAGGATTGCGCTATGGCACAATTGAAACCCCAGAGAAATACTATTTAACCTGGAAAGAAGACCCCGATTTTGGTCAGCCTGTTGATAGCGATGAATCCCTGGATAAAGCTATATTAGAGCTATTGCCCAAAGCACGGTTTTTAGAATTGATCCACGATTTTATGGTCTTTGATCGGGGTACTAAAAAAATCTGTCGCCCCCATCAGTATTTTGGTGTCACAGCCACCCAACAAAGATTAAAAAAAAGGGAAGGGGGGATAATTTGGCACACTCAAGGCAGTGGCAAAAGCCTGACGATGGTTTGGTTGGCTAAATGGATTAAGGAAAATATCAACGATCCTCGCGTCTTGATTATTACAGATCGCCATGAATTAGACGAGCAGATTGAAGGAATATTTTTAGGGGTCAACGAGAATATTTATCGTACCTCTAGCGGTAGGGATTTAATTAGCCAGCTTGACAATACAACCCCCTGGTTAATCTGTTCTTTGATTCATAAGTTTGGCAAGAAGAGACAAAGTCAAATAAAAGATTCTGACTATGAGAAATATCTAGAAGAATTACAAAATAGTCTTCTTGCCAACTTCCAAGCTAAGGGTAATATTTACGTCTTTGTCGATGAATGTCACCGCACCCAGTCGGGTAAATTACACCAGGCGATGAAGCGAATTTTGCCAGATGCGGTATTAATTGGGTTTACAGGTACGCCCTTACTCAAAAAAGATAAATCAACCACCATAGAAATATTTGGCGACTATATTCACACCTACAAATTTAATGAAGCAGTTAAAGATAAAGTAGTCCTCGATCTGCGTTATGAAGCCAGAGATATTGAGCAAAACTTAACCTCTCCAGAGAAAGTAGATCGCTGGTTTGAATCTAAAACTTCAGGCTTAACTGAACTGGCAAAAAATCAACTCAAACAACGCTGGGGAACAATGCGTCAGGTGCTTAGTTCTCAAGACAGATTAAATAAAATTGTTGCCGATATTATCTTTGATATGGGTGTGAAAGATCGGCTAAAAAGCGGACGGGGTAATGCTCTTTTAGTCTCCAGCAGTATTTACCAAGCCTGTAAATACTATGAGCTTTTTCAAGATCGAGGATTTACCAGGTGCGCTATTGTCACTTCTTATAAACCTTCTACAAACGATATCAAGGGCGAAGCCACAGGAGAAGGATTAACCGAAAAGTTGAGACAGTACAGCATTTACCAGCAAATGCTGGGAGGGAAAGATCCTCAAGTGTTTGAATCAGAAGTAAAGGAAAAGTTCATCAAGCAACCAGGACAGATGAAGCTGTTGATTGTGGTAGACAAGCTTTTAACTGGATTTGATGCCCCTGCGGCTACCTATCTTTATATCGATAAAACCATGCGCGATCACGGATTATTTCAAGCTATTTGTAGGGTTAATCGCCTTGATGGGGAAGATAAAGAATATGGCTATATCATTGACTACAAAGACCTATTTAAAAGCCTGGAAAAATCCGTCAGCGACTACACGACGGAAGTTTTAGATGGTTACGATCGCGATGATATTGAAGGATTATTGAGCGATCGCCTAGATAAAGCCCAAGAACGTCTAGAGGAAACCCTCGAAGCAGTCAAAGCTTTATGCGAACCCGTCCCACTGCCCCAAGATACAGCAGCTTATCTTAAATATTTCTGTGGTGATACTCAAGCTAAAGAGGAACTACAAAACAACCAACAAAAACGCCTCTTGCTCTATAAATCCGTCGCCTCTCTCATTCGGGCATATGCCAATATTGCCAATGAAATGATTGAAGTTGGCTATACTCCTACTCAAATCGATAAAATCAAGCAAGAAGTTAAACACTACGAAAATGTCCGTCATGAGGTCAAAATCGCTAGTGGAGACTACATAGATTTAAAAGCCTATGAGCCAGCCATGCGTCATCTGATTGATACCTATATTCGTGCCGAAGAAAGCGAGAAGATATCGGCTTTTGACGATCTAACCTTGGTACAGTTAATTGTCCAAAATGGAATAGATGCAGTTAAACAGTTACCAGATAATATTCGCCAAGATAAAACCGCCATAGCCGAAACCATTAACAATAATCTGCGTACTGTCATCACTGAAGAACGACCGACCAACCCGCAATATTTTGATAAGATGTCTGCGCTGTTAAATGAATTAATTCGACAGCGTCGGGAACAAGCAATTGACTATCAAGAATATCTCCAAAAAATAGCTCAACTCTGCCAACAAGTAACCCACCCAGAAGCTAGTGGCGATTATCCGCCTTCCCTCAATACCAATGCTCAACGAGCCTTATATGATAACTTAAACCAGAACGAAGCCCAGGCGATCGCTTTAGACAAGGCAATTCGTAGTACTAAAAAGGATAATTGGAAAGGTTCAAGACTTAAAGAGCGCGAAGTTAAATACACCATCAAAAAGCATCTCTCTAAGGACGAAGAAGCAAATAGAATTTTGGAAATTGTCAAAAATCAAGATGAATATTAGTCACTACTAGTACCGCTTCGCTCAAATAGCAAATAGCAAATAGCAAGTTAGATATAGTCAAGGTTTGAAGTTAACTAAATGATGTCTTCACTTATGCCCATGTTTACTAAATATTTATAAATTATGAAAGTTGGCGATCTTATAATTGATGTAGTCAAAAAAGATATTAAAAACCTACACCTGGCAGTCTATCCCCCTGATGGTAGAGTTCGCATTGCTTCCCCGTTAAAAGTAGATGATGAAACTATTCGACTGTTTGCTATTTCCAAAATAAAATGGATTAAAAAAAATCAAGCTAAATTCCAAGCGCAACCCCGCCAATCTCCTAGAGAATATATCTCAGGAGAAAGTCATTACTATAAAGGCGATCGCTATTTACTCAACGTTATTTATCATCAAGCTGCGCCAAAAGTAGTCATCCGCAATAAAACCTATTTAGATCTTTACGTGCGACATGGCAGTATTCAAGAACAGCGAGAACAAGTCCTAATTAACTGGTATCGCCAACAGCTAAAAGCCGAAATTCCCAAACTAATAGTTAAATGGGAGCAAGTTGTTGGTGTCAGCACTAATGACTGGGGAGTAAAAAAAATGAAGACTCGTTGGGGTACTTGTAATATTCAAGCTAAAAGAATTTGGCTCAATCTAGAACTAATCAAAAAGCCTCAACACTGCTTAGAGTATGTCATTGTCCATGAATTGGTGCATTTATTAGAACGCAATCATGGCGATCGCTTTAAAGCCTATATGAGTAAATTTATGCCCAATTGGAGCTTTTACAAAGAAGAACTCAACTGTCTGCCTTATTAGGTTTAGAAATAGCCAAAAATACTTTTTTTTAGTCAAGTTAAAACTAACGTACCGTACAATTAGGAGGAAAACTTTTCGTTCTAAAATGAAAGCTGAAGAATATCTAAGTCTCAACCAGGAATCAATCACAGCACAGTGTAAAACTATTGCCGATAGTGGCTCAAAGGCAATTATTACCGTCAAAGACAATAGCGGAGACTACGTTCATAAAGTAAGTACGGTTGAGGAATTTACAGACAATTTACCTGACAACAAATTCTTTAAACAAATGCGAGATGGTATCACTAACGCTGTTCTGAATAAAGTAATTCCTATAGTCATTTTTGAAGGACAAAAAGCAAAAATAATTAGCCTTCCAGATTATTTTCAATAGGCTTAACTATTCATCCCTAAACACCAATAAAGCCTTTTTCGTTTAATCCATCAAAAGCCGAATTAGTCACTTGTTTAAAATTCTCCTTAACCTTGTGGCACATAAAATTAGATTGCCCAAAAAGAAAAATTAAAACCCATAATCAAATTTAAGAAATGCGATCGCCTTTTTTTAAAATAAAGAGCGATCGCTATATACAAATAAAACATATAAAAACTTAATACCAGATTGTTTTTCAATAGCTTTAAGAGTTCCAATAGGGATTATCTTACTGCTATGAGTTGGAACGATTGCAGTACTTCGGTTTTCTTGGTTGAATAACTTGAGATGCGATCCAGTTTGACCTATTTCAATAAATCCAGCATTTTTAAGTTGTTTAATAATTTGTTTCGCAGTTAATCTGGGGGTACGAGGAGACATTAAATCGTTATTTTCACAAAACTAATTCAATTGATTCAGAAGTTGAATTACTTGAATACAAATTATCTGGAATAGGCTCAAGCATTAATTTAATCGCATCTTGTAAATTGGCGATCGCTTGTTCTTTTGTATCGCCACAGGAAGAAACGAAATTAAGTTCAGGACAAGTAGCAGAATAACTTTGCGCTTCTTCATCCCATTCAATAACTGCTCGAATAATCATAATATAGATAATCAGTGTTTACTAAAATAAACCAAAAACTAGCAAAACAAAATAAATTTTTAAATGCTTAATCTTAAATTAAATATAAAAAAGAATGATACAGATAGATTTTCCCCTAGTCCCTTAGTCTCCTAGTCTCCCCGTCAGCCATAGTCACGCAAGCTTTAATAGAAAAGATATCAAATAGTTACTTCTGCGCCATTCGATACATTTTTTCCTTCATTGCCATACTCATCAGCGATCGCATTAGTAAAATAAACCAAAAGGTAGCAAAACAAAATAAGGCGATCGCCATTCCTTTTAACTGACCAACTAACAGTACTGAACCAGATAATAAACAAAATCCCGAAAGGCAAGTATAAATTAAGCTTTTGATTCCCAACTGGATTTGTTTGAGGGAACGTTCACTTTCTATGCTCTTGACCTTTACCTGTAACTCTCCTAAATCCAGGCGAGATTCTAACCGCATAATCGATAGTTGCGTGCGGTTTGGTTGCTTAAATTTGTATTGGATAAAGTCTTTGGTTTGTCTGGCTAAAATGCTCAACGTACTGCCTTGTTGTTTAGAAAAAGCAATTTGTTTTAAAAAAGGTTGTGCTGCTGCCAATAAGTTGTATTGAGGATCGAGAGCGCGAGCAATACCATCTAGTGTAGTCAAAGACTTAACAATAAAGGTCATCTGGGGAGGTAAACGAAATGGCTGCTGCTCAAAAATCGAGTAAACTTCCTCGGTTATTTGTTCAAAAGCTCTCACATCAACGGGCTTATCGCGAAACTCTTCGATCATAAAGGCAATCATCCGCTTTACGGGAGTCATATCCGCTACAGGCTCAATCAAACCCATATAGACTAAAGTTTCTACTACTTCATCCGTATCTTTTTTAAGCACAGCAAAGAATGTCTTCACCATCTGATCTTTGGCAATGGTTTTTACTTCTGCCATAGTGCCAAAATCATAAAAAATAAGATCTCCTTGTTGGCTAACTGCCATATTGCCAGGGTGGGGATCGGACTGAAAAAAACCGTCTTCCAAAAGCTGTTTTAAATAGCAGGTAATGCCCAGTTGAATTACTTCTTGAGTATCAATTCGATTAGCTTCTAAAGCCAAACGGTCATCTATTTTTATACCAGGCAAATATTCTAAAGTAAGAATTTTGGAAGTAGTATACTGCCAATAAATTTGTGGTACTGTCACTCGATGATAGCCTTGAAAATTTGCTCGAAAGCGCTCGGCATTTTTGCCTTCGTGAACATAGTCAATCTCCATGTATAGAAGCTCAAAAAACTCACGATATATGGCTTCTAAATTAAATTTTCTGACGTTTTTGAGCAACCGATTGAGCCATCTTACTAGGCGATGTAAGATTTCAAAATCTAAGTTAAATAATTTTGCTAAACCAGGACGCTGCACCTTGACTACTATATCTTCTCCTGTGTGGAGTCTAGCTTTATGTACCTGTCCTAAACTAGCAGCAGCTAAAGGAGTCGGGTTGAATTCGGCAAATAATATTGGAACTGGTTTGCCTAATTCTTGTTCGATAACGGCGATCGCCAAATCAGAACTAAAAGGTGGTACTCGATCCTGTAGTTGGCTAAATTCTTGGATATATTCAATGGGAATTAAATCTGCACGAGTTGATAAAGCTTGCCCAATTTTAATAAAGGTTGGACCTAATTCCAGAATATTTTTGACTAACCACTGTGCCAAACGATATCGACGCGCAGAAGAATTATTTCCCGTTATTTTATTCCACCACAGAGAAAATAAAAGTTTGGTAGCAATGCCAAAAATTTTGAGCTGACGAAAAAATGGCGAATAAGGATAAGTTCCTAAAGACAAGCGGGATAGTTTTGGATTGGTGAGCTTTTTACTACTGTGCCATTTCATAGGAATTTTTGACAATCGACCGATTTAGAGTTGAGATTAATTAAATGCGATCGACTATAGCCATTCTTTAAGCTTAATAACCTCTTAATAGCCTAACCAATAGCTGGTTGAAATTGAGGTAATTTAAGGGTAAAAGTAGTTAGAAATGAGCTTTGGCGATCGCATTTTGTAGGCTCATTGGTAACCTCAATCGTACCGTTTAGATGTTCAACTAAATACTGTACCAGAGTAAGTCCTAAGCCTGTTCCAGCCACTGCACGGTCAGTTACCCCTTTTCCTCTTCTAAATTTATCAAAGATATAGGGTAGTTCTTCAGGAGTAATTTCTGCACCCGTATTGGCAACAGAAATTACTATGTCTTTACCTTTGAGAGTAGTTTGGCTTTGTGCCAATAATTCTACCATCGTATTTTCATCACTGTATTTAGCTGCATTTAATAATAACTCGCTCAAAATATGCTCTAAGCTTTCGACATCAGTATTAATTTTAAGATCGGGTTTAGATACACTTATCTTCAGTTCAAGTCCCTTTTCCACTCGCCACTTTGTGTTAAAAGCTTGAGCCAAATTATCAATCGCTTGAGATAAATTAAGCTCTTGAGGACTATAGGTTAGTTTGCCTGACTCTACCTGCTGTAAAGTCAGCAAATCTTTAATTAAGCTATATTCTCGATTCCATTCTTGCTCTAAGATATCGAAATATTTCTCGTGCATCTCAGGAGATAGTTCGGCATGGCGCAGCATCTTTATTGCTATTTTCATACTGGTTAAAGGAGTTTTTAATTCATGACTCATGCTGTTCATAAAGTCATCCTTTAACTGATTTAAATTTTGTAGCTGATCGATGTGCTGGCGCATTTTTGCTGACAGTTTTGCCTGCACATCCGAACTCCACTTAAGTTTAGCGGTACGTTCTTCAACAATGGACTGTACCTGATTTAAAGTTTGATGATGAACTAAAGCCGTACTAAGCTGTACGCACACCCAATCAATTAAATCTAATTGGTCTTCCAACCAATGATGTTTCCCAAGATGTTGCAGTACTAAAAAACCAAGAACTCCTGCTGAGTCTGTGCCGCTGCTTTTTTTGCCCATTAAAGGCATCATCAATAAAGCAGAGCCATCAGTTGCAAAAGAATTAGTAGCTGATTCTGGGACTAAATCGGGAAAAGGAGTATCTGATGAAAAACACAGATATTTTGGGGCATTACGCCAAGCTTTTTGGCACAAGTCCGAATCACCTAGACTAAAAAATGGTTCATCTTCAGAGGATTTACCTCGATCTGAGTTACTCCAGTCAGAAGTAATTCTGACTGTTCCTTTGACCGAATTATGTTGTCGATTTTTGGCTTTTAAAGGATTTTGATACTTCAACATCAAAATCATGCCTCGATCTGCCTCTAGAGTAGTACATAGTTCTGCTAAACAGGTATTAAAAAGTGATTGAGGATGTGAACTTTGGCTAATTTCTCTGCTGATCTTCTTGAGCAGGGATTGGTACTGAGCCTTGGTGTTAACCTGTTGCTGAAGCTGTATTTGAGAAATTGCGATCGCCATTGTGCCTGAAATTTCTGGCAATAGTTTCTGCTCTGAGTTACTCCATCGAGAAGAGTCTGGCTTAAAAAGCAAAACCAAACCGTTAACCCTCTGCTGATATTGAGTGATTATACCCAGCCAAGATTTTGCTGGCAGAACTTCTTGAAGTAAATGATCGATTGTCTTAAATAGATAGGAATCTTCTTGTATCAGCACTTGGGATGGAGTCAAATCACCCTGATTGACAGACAAACTAGATAGCTGTTGAATAATTCTGTCTTGAGTTAACAAAAGATGATCTTCTTGCCAAAAGCCTACTTTGTTAATGCTGCCGTGAGCATCAATAGAAACCACAATACAGGTTTCTACAAACAGCAAATTAGCCAATTTCCCAGCTAAATTTGACAGAATACTAGGATTATTTAAGTCTGCTTGAATAAATTGAAAAATATTGCTGACTATATGATCGATCCCTGATGCTTGCTGCATAGTTTTAAGCAAATCTCGCTGCTCCATAATCAGGTGTGAGAGTACATAGGATAAGAATTTTTACGATTGTCGAACAGGTTGGCTATCCTACTCACTTAATTTATCCCTAAGTAGAAATAAGAATTAATAATACAGCCGATGACTTTTCCTCACAAAATTAACATTCCCGTTTTCAGGAAATTTATACCAGGGTAACTATTTTTCTCTAAATGTGTTGTGTTTTTCTTGTCTAAAAAATATTTTAAACATTTTAAGTACCTTGATACTAACTATGTCTAAAAATGTTGAAATTCTTGAGCTTCATTTAACGTTAATGGAAAATTATCATTTTTGCCGTTAATTATTTTAATTTCGCACCCTTGAGTAACTTCACCAATAATTGCTGCTTCTGAACTAAGATTTTTTACCAAGGCAACAGCAGAGCTTAAAGGCAGAGATAAAACCAATTCAAAGTCTTCTCCACCATGAAGCAACCATTCCCCAGCTTTTTCTAATCCTGCCAACTTAGTTAATCCTGAAAAAATATGCAGATCTTCACCGTTAATTGTCGCTCCAACACCACTACAGCTACAGATTTGCTTAATCGCATCTGCTAGCCCATCGCTGCTGTCCATACCAGCGATCGCAATATTTTCTGGAATTTGGGCTAAATAAGGCAAAATATCTAGTCTTGGCTTTGGTCTTTGATGAGCCTCAATTAATCTTTCTCGCTCTTGAAATTCGAGACTTTTAGTTTTACTTGGATCGAGCAGTATTTCTAGTCCGCCTCTTGAAAGTCCGTGCAAACCAGTAACCACAATAACGTCTCCTGGCTTGGCGTTAGAACGACGGATTGTCCTAGTAGGGAGAACTTCACCCAAGGCAGTAATAGCAATACTAGTCACGGCAGAACGACAAACATCCCCTCCCACTATTGGAGTGTCATAAACTGCCAAACAAGCCTCCATTCCCTGATAGAGTTCTTCTACCCAATCTACAGCTTTCTCTCCTGGTAAAGATAAGCCGACGGTAATTCCCAGGGGATTTGCTCCCATAGCTGCCAAATCCGACAAATTAGCAGCAGCAGCACGCCAACCTGCATCAAAAGCGGTAGTTGTGCGATCGCTAAAATGAACCTCATCTACCAAAACATCTGTAGTCACCACCAAAGATTTGCCAAGAGTAATCTCTAAAACTGCTCCATCATCCCCGATAACATCGCGCGGACAAAAACGCTGCAATCTTTTTAATAAACCATGCTCACCTAAATCTTTAACTAGTAGCGGTTCATCAATCATTTTTCTCGATCGTTGATTATTAAATGGTTGATTTATTGGCGTTGCTGATTAAATAATGTCGTACAAAGGATGACCGCGAGAGAGGCTCTCGGTCAGAGAGCATCTCTAATCGCGGTGTTGACTGTTCGTAGCTGTTAGCTTTAAGCTCTAAGCTTTTAAGAAATCATCACTACTTAATAAATAAGCTAAATATATTTTTAGCATTACACATTCAGCAACGCCGATTTATTTAGTTTTGTTGGGTTTCGCTTTCGCTCCACCCAACCTACTACTGGTATTGATTATTGATTATTGGTCATTGATTATTGAACTGGTTCTTTCAAATTATCAATACCATCAACAACCTTGGCAGAGATAATTTTATCCCCTGCGGTCAATTCTTCTAAAACTTCTTTACCTTCAATTAAATAACCAAAGACAGAATAACGTCCATCCATGAGATTGTAACCAGGAGGCGTAATTTCCGTATCAAACTTAAAAAAGAAAAACTGTGAAGAGCCGCCGTTAGGATCGTCAGCAGGACGAGCTAAAGCGATCGCACCATAGGCATTAAAAGGAATTGCTGGCCGATCTAAATAACGTCCTAATTCTTCTAAGGTATCCCCGTAAACTGGTAATTCATCTCCCTTGACCAATACCTCCATCGGAATAGCGCGGTACTCATTTGTTTTGGGATCGATAAAACCATCAGCATCTCCAGGTGGATCGCCTGCTTGGAGGATATAGAAATCTTCGGCGCGGTTAAAGTCTAAGCCATCATAAAATCCGCGCTTGACCAAATCGACGAAGTTTCCACCGTTGACAGGCGCACTATAACCATCAACTACAACCTTCAAATTACCTTTGTTAGTTTCCATCTCTACAGTGGCACGACCCAAAAGCTGTGGCAGGTTAGCATATTCTTCTGGGACTTCAAAAGGATAGCCTACTACCATCGACTGCTCTAAATCAGTAACCAGGTCGAGTAACTCCCTTCTTTTGAGATAAGTTTCTTCACGATCTTTGGCTGCCACGATTTCTTTTAATTCTTCTGTTCCCTTAGCCAACTGCTCGAGCAGAGATTCCGCTTGGGGTTTACGCTCTTCAGGAATAGTTGCCAAAAGCTTGTCGCGACGAGCCGATAATACAAGGCTAGCATCTTTAACATCTCGACCAATATTTTTCCAACGCTTAGCTCGTAGTTGATTAGAAATATCTTCTAAACTTTTTTGCAGTTTGCGTACAGAATCATTTTCTATAGGTAAGGAATAGCGAAGAATGGCTTGAGGATCGGTTACTGCATCTCCCTGAGCCAAAATAGCCGCTGCTTCAGGTTGCCAGCCTATTAAGCTAGCACCAAAAACCATAAAAGTTAGGACGCTGCTCAAAACTAACTTAGTTGACCAAGACTGAAACCATTTAAAAAGTATATTTTTTTTTGTGTTCATAAAATTTTATTTTGATTGAGGCGCGAATCTAAAACGAACCAGATTTACTAAGGTGTATGTTTTATCAACGCGCTTAGTTCTTCAACTAATTCACGATACAACTTTCTTGTTGCTTTGAATAGTATGCCTATGATGGCTTTACCCTTAACTATCTCCCTCAAGGAATGATACTTTAAATGTAAAGCCAGACTTAACTCATTTTCTATCCTGAGTTTTTTGGGGCAAATTTGGCAAATCACCTACATATTAAGTAGTTGGACGAAATTGAAGTTAATGGTCAGAGCAATAAAAGTTAGTAACGTATCTTATTTTGAGCAAAGTATAAAATGCCGATAGCAATTAACAATACAAGCAATGTCAATCAAAGTTTACGGAATCCCTAACTGCGGTACTTGTAAAAAAGCAATTCACTGGCTGCAAGATAATAATGTTGATTATGAATTTATTAACACCAAAGATAATCCTCCCAGTAGAGCCATGCTTACTAGTTGGGTAAAAACTTTGGGAAATAAACCGATGCGTAATACTTCGGGAAAATCTTATCGTGCTTTGGCAGAAGACAAAAAAACTTGGACAGATCGACAGTGGATTGATGCTTTTTCGCAAGATGCTATGCTGCTTAAGCGACCATTGTTTGTCAAAGATAATCAGGCGATATTAGTTGGCTTTCGGGCTTCTGAAGCCGAAATAAAAGAAAAGTTAAATATTAGTCAATAACTAATAACTAAATAGTGATTAAAGCTGTAATTTTCGATATGGATGGCTTGCTGATTGATTCTGAGCCTCTCTGGCAAGAGGCAGAAATACTTATTTTTAAACAGGTTAACATTTTTCTCACTTCTGAGCTGTGTCTGCAAACAAAAGGCTTAAGAATCGATGAAGTTGTGGATTATTGGTATCAAAGACATCCTTGGGAAAATCTGGCTAAATGGAAAGTTGAGGAGTTGATTATCGCCAAGGTAATTGAGTTGATTTATCTTCAAGGCGAACCTTTAGCAGGAGTAGATCGAGCCATATCTTTTGTGCAGCAAAAACAAGTTAAAATTGCTCTGGCTTCTTCTTCTGCATCTAAGATTATCCAGGCTGTATTACAAAAGCTGGAACTGACAAATGTATTTGCTGAAATTTATTCGGCAGAATCAGAAGTTTTGGGCAAACCCCATCCAGGAGTATATTTAACTACTGCTAAGAAACTAAACGTCTCTCCTTCTGAATGTTTGGCTTTAGAAGATTCCCTCAATGGAGTGATAGCTGCCAAGGCTGCTCAAATGAAGTGTATTGCTATCCCTGAACTATTACAATATGATAATCCCCAGTTTGCGATCGCCGATACCATTTTAAAATCACTCGCAGAATTTAACGACGATATTTGGCATAGTCTCAGTTGACAATGGTTCGGACATTTTTTATCAAGCAGGAAAAAAGCTATTCATTTCTCTAAAGTAAAACTGCCTCCCTCGCGCATTCCCTTGCGCCTAACGGCGACGCGGGGTCGCTCGTCTAACTGTCCTAACTATCCAACGACCTTTTTTGTCATTTAGACTAAGGCGATCGCCATTTTGATCTTGGGCGATAAAATCTGGTGCTGTTTGCCCAACTTGAGGAATATCTGTCATTAGGATGAAATTACAAATAGTTTAAGACTGCTGTGTAGATATTAATATTTTCTAGCAACTCAATTCAGTGGGTTTGTAAATAAAGATTACGATAAAAGGCAGATCAAAATACACTCGCTTGAGATATTATCTCTTTAAAGAAAATATACTTATAGTTAATTTAAGCGCGTGAATTGAATATTTTACAGTCTAAAAATAATCAAGAGATGATAGTAGAAAATTATTCATTTGATTGTTATTTGATTGGAGAAGGAAGCTTATTAATTAAGTGTGCCGAACTACTACTCCAACAAAGGTATCGAATCAAAGGTATTGTATCTTCAGATTTAATTGTTAAACGGTGGGCAGATACTAATAAAATTATTAACCTCAAAGATCGCCAACAGTTACTCAAACTGTTAAAAGAAGATAAGTGTGACTATCTTTTTAGCATCGTCAATCACGTTGTTTTGCCTCCAGAAATTATTAATTTGGTTGGTAAGGCAATTAATTATCATGATGCTTTACTACCAAGCTATGGTGGAGTAAATGCAACGGCTTGGGCAATTATCAATGGCGAAGTACAGCACGGTATCACCTGGCACGAGATGACAACGCAAATTGATACAGGTAATATACTCAAGCAGGTCAAAATAGATTTAGAAACTTCAGAAACCACTTTAACTTTAAATACCAAATGCTATCAGGCAGCGATCGCCTCATTCAAAGAATTAATTGCTGAACTGGCTTGCGATCGAGTAACTTCAACTTCCCAGGATTTACAGCAGCGAAGCTACTATGGTCGTCATCAAAAACCTCAAGCTTTAGGCATTATTGATTTTAAACAGCCAGCAGCAGCGATTGATAATCTAGTGCGGGGGTTGAGCTTTGGGAATTATCCGAATTTTTTAACCACAGCCAAACTAGTATTAAACTCCAGGGATAATTTGGACTACGTAATTGTTAATCGGGTAGATAAACTCACAGCTAAATCCCAATACACACCAGGCACAATTGTCACAATTGAAGGCGATCAATTAATTGTGACCACGGCTAGTCAGGACATTGCGCTTCAGGATATAACCACCAATCAGGGGAAAGCAAGCTCAATTGAAGAGTTGGTTACAGATTATCAGCTTCGGCAGGGGCAACAGTTACCTCAGCTTGACTCAGAATTAAGCTCTAGAATAACCACCTTAGCAAGTCAACTATCATCAGCAGAAGGCTATTGGCGTAAGCAGTTAATCAAGTTGAAACCTCTAACCCTACCTCGAATCAAAAAATCAGCAACTACCGCTGCCAATAGTTATCGACGGGTTAAGCTGCCTTTGAGTAATACAGCTATTGATTTCATTCAGCAGACCTATGGGATGACAAATATCTCAGATGTGGTCATGGCTATCTTTGCCATCTACATCGCTCGTTTAAGCGTCAATCAACAAATCACTTTGGGATTTGAAGGCTTTACTAAAGATGCGGCGATCGCTCTTTGGTTTGCTACTTATGTACCTGCTAATTTAAAAATTTCCCCCGAAGATAATTTAGCCACGGTAATCGCTACAGTTACCAAAAGACTAAAACTGAATCAAAAATATCAAAGCTACGCTACGGATTTAATCGCTAGATCTCCGCAATTAACTACTAAACCAGAAGATTTCACAGTTACGGTGGGGCAAAACGTAGAGCATCCTTCTAGTCATTTAACGTTAAGCATTGAGGCAGCAGAATACTATTGGTTGTATAACGTCAATGTTTTCTCTGAAGAATTAATCGCCACTATGTTAGAGCAATGGCAGACTCTAACAGCAGCAATTGTCAACCAAAACGATCCTAACTGTCCTATATCCCACCTGCCTTTAATCTCTGCCTCAGAAAAAAAACTGCTGTTGGCTTGGAATCAAACTACCATAGACTATCCAGCGGATTTATGTCTGCATCAGTTATTTGAAGCTAGAGTAATAGAAGATAGCGAGGCGATCGCCGTTGTCTATCAAGGAAAGTCTTTGACTAGAGGAGAATTAAATCGGCAAGCCAATAGGCTAGCACATCATCTACAGCAGCTAGGAGTGCAGCCAGAAAGTTTAGTTGGTATTTGTTTAGAACGCTCTTTAGAAATGGCGATCGCCTTATTTGCCATCCTCAAAACGGGAGGGGCATATTTACCGCTCGATCCCAATTATCCTCCCGCTAGACTTAGCTATATCCTTGAAGATGCTCGCCTAGAAATATTACTAACTCAAGAAAAGCAGCTTGAGCGATTACCCAAAACTGATGCTCAAATTATCTGTCTTGAGCGAGATTGGGAACTACCTAATTTACAGGAAACAAACCCCCCTAGCCAAGTCAACAGCCATAATCTGGCTTATGTAATCTATACTTCTGGCTCAACGGGAAATCCTAAAGGGGTAGCCATAGAACACCATAGTGCGCTCAACACCTTATGGGATATTGAGCAGCGTTTTGCAGTGCAGCCTCAAGACCGTGTATTGGCTGTTTCTTCCTTGAGTTTTGATTTGTCAGTTTATGATATCTTTGGCAGTTTGGGTTCTGGGGGAACAGCGATTCTGCCTCCTAGTAAAACTTATCCTGACCCCGAACAATGGCTAGAATTGATAGCCCAAGAACAAGTCACTATCTGGAATTCAGCCCCCGCTCTTTTGGAGTTGCTGATTAATTATATTGTTGGTTTTGATCGACAATTACCGTCATCACTACGCTTAGTTCTGCTCAGTGGCGATCGCATTAATCCTAATTTGATAATTCAACTGCAAAACTTGAACCCGCAGCTACAGATTGTAAGTTTAGGAGGAGCAACCGAAGCCTCAATTTGGTCTATTTGTTATCCTATCGCCTCAAAATGGTCGGCAGAAAGAGCCATTCCCTACGGTCGTCCTCTCCATAATCAATCTTTCTATATTTTAGATTCCCAACAACAGTTAGCACCTATTGGCGTTACGGGAGAACTTTTCATAGGTGGAGTTGGTCTGGCTAGAGACTATCTTCATCGTCCAGAATTAACTTCCGCCAGATTTATTGCCAATCCTTTTAGTAGCGACCCTAATGCTCGTCTTTACAAAACAGGAGATTTAGGACGTTATCTTGAAGACGGTAATATAGAATTTCTGGGTCGTATTGATAATCAGGTCAAAATTCGCGGGATCAGAATTGAACTAGGAGAAATTGAAGCTGCCCTGTTACAGTGTCCAGAAATTCAAGAAACATTAGTTACCGTCAACGCTTCCAATTTAGAGCAAAAGAGTTTGCTTGCCTACTCAATTTTAAAACCCAACTCGACCCTGACTAGCCAACAATTGCGAAACTTTTTGGCAACCCAATTACCTGAATATGCAGTTCCTGCTGATTTTATTTTTGCAGATACTTTCCCTTTAACTCCCAACGGTAAGGTTGATCTTAAGGCACTACTAAGTACGCCGAACAAAAGAGCATCGATGATGAGCAACTCTTTGCCACTACAGAGTCCTTTGGAACTTAAACTAAGTCAGATTTGGTCAGAAGTTTTAAATGTTCAACCAATTGCCAGAGATGATGATTTTTTCTCCCTTGGCGGTAATTCCTTATTGGCGTTACGTTTATTTGAACGAATCTATAAATCTTTTGGGGCTAATTTACCTTTGGCAACAATATTTACAGCATCGACAATTTCTCAATTAGCAAACATCATCCTCAACCAAAAAGTTTCGTCAGCATATTCTTCACTGGTCAATATTCAACCTCGTGGTTCAAAGCCACCTTTCTTTTGCATACACGCTGTCGGTGGCAATGTTCTGAATTATCATCCTTTAGCTAAGGCTTTGGGAGACGACCAACCATTATATGGTTTGCAATCACCAGGCTGGGATGGCAAAGAACTATTGTTAATTTCTTTAGAAGAAATGGCTGCCAACTATCTTCAAGAAATTAGATTAGTACAGCCTCAAGGACCATATTATATTGGCGGACATTCCTTTGGCGGTTTTGTGGCATACGAAATAGCTCGACAACTTGAGCAACAAGGAGAAAGTATGGCGTTTTTAGCTTTATTTGATTGTGTGGGCCCTAATTTAACTAGTGAATCCCATTTGTTTCAGAGGATCGACATTCGTCTTCAGAATTTATCTAAGCTATCGACATCCCAAAAATTAAGTTATATCAGAGCGAGAATCGAATATCAACTAAGAAGAAAAGTTCCCCAATCAGTTCAAAAACCATACTTTAAATTTGTTGAACTGTTTTTATCTCCTCAACAAAAACTTGCGTTTAAAATTAATAACCTAAACTATCAAATACTTAAAAAATATATCCCCCAAACTTATGGAGGTAAGTTGACTTTGTTTCGTGCCGAAATCAGAAAATCAAAGGGTCATTTTGATGCTGATGGTGGCTGGAGAGGTATGGCTTTAGGAGGTGTTGACGCCTATGAAATTCCAGGTGACCACGCTAGTGTTTTGTCTCAAGCAGACACAGCTCAAATAATTGCAGAGCGAATCGACAACACCATATCTACAGCTAAAAAAACTGAAGTTAAAATTCAATAAAAAGGCGATCGCCTTTTTATTAAGCAAGAGTAGTTGACACTAATTTTCTATTTTGATCCACCTGCTGCAATTTGTCTAACCACGGTTAAGGCAGAATAGCTGACCCCTGCCGTTCCCTCCCCTGGATGGGTTGAATCTCCTACTAACCAAAGATGTTTGATGGGAGTACGGTTAGCAAAGCCAAATGGACCAAAATTAGCCAGACGCTGTCCCAACCCACCGACAACACCTTTTTCTCTGGCGGCATAGTGGGCAAAGGTTCTGGGAGTTGCCGCTTCGACGTGAATAATATTTTCTGGGGTGAGTCGAAAATATTCTGCGAGGCGAGCGATCGCTTCTTCTGTATAATGTTGTTTGATGCGGGCATAGTCTTTCCCTCCTTGCCACCATAAATCAGCATCAGTAAATGAGGAGGCAATGATGGTTGCTTGTCCATCAGGTGCGCGTCCATCTCCAGGCTTGCTTACGGAAACAAAAAGAGAGTTATTTTCGCCGATTACTTCATCTTGGTTGTAAAGAAACTGTAGATGAGGAGAACAGTTTGGGGGAATTGCTTCTCGCTTAACTCCTAAATAAACTACAAATGCCCCTGATGGCTGGGGAAGTTTCTCCAGTCGCCGTTGATAATTGCTCAAGGATTTATCTGAAGTTAGCTTGACTAAATTCTGGGCAGTAACGTTTGCTACTATTTGGTCTGCCTCTTCGATCCAGGTTTCACCAGTCTTTTGATTGCGGACAGTTACCCCCGTCACTTTACCCAAAGTAGTATGGATTTGTTCGACGCTATGGCGCATCAATAACTTTCCCTGATATTTTTCTAAACCTGTCACCAGGCGATCGCTTAGTACCTGCATACTGCCCTGAAGATGGAACAGTCCTTGAGGTGCTTGGGAAACCGCTAAGGCTGTGGCTGCAGATAATAGGGCGGTTTCGTCTGTATCTACCTGAGAATAAAGCTTTAGCTGGAGATCGAGAAAAGTCTTTAGCCGTTTGTCGCCATACAGGCCGTATAGTTTGAGGGCATCAGCCACCGTCATCAGGGCAAAAGGTACGGTAATTAAGGTATCTGCTCTAACTGCCGAGACTAACTGCCATAAATCCCAAATATTGCGGGGAGGTAACACGGGATCTCTACCTTGAAATCGCCAGCTAGCCTTAAATAGTTTATTTAATAGCTGCCAAAAAGGTTCACTATCAGGAAACTGTCTTTGTCTTTCTGCTTGCCATTTAGCAGCATCGCGCCAAACATTAATCGGTTCGATTTCTCCTGGTAAGAATACAGCACAGGCAGGATCGCAGTAAGTAGCTTGAGGTAATTCAATGCCTAATTCTTGAAAAATGCGGTGGTGTATGCCTCCAGGCTCTAACCCTGCCACCTGAGTTGCCCCCACCTCAAAAGTAAAGCCACGACGCTTAAAAGTAGAAGCACATCCACCTGGTACGATCGCTTGGTCATAAATAGTTACCTGATGACCATCCTTGGCTAATAATGCTCCTGTGGTCAAACCACCGATACCAGCACCCACAACTACCACACGAGATTTATGCTTATTTTTTAAAGCGATCGCCATAAAATCAATTTAATTTATATTTCCTTCTAATTAATTTTATCGCTCGTTCTCCGTTGAAATCCAAAAGCTCTTCATTTCTGGTTTTGAAAATAGATTCAAATCAGGAAAGCATGGCTGCTGAAGTTGTTTCTCTCCTGGTAGCGATCGCCTTTGAAAGTGACGTAAAAACTAGCTATCATAAAAAATCAACCCTATTTAGACTTTTGTAATTGTTTGAGTCCCATTAATACCCGTGGAGTTTCGGCTTAAGATAGTTGCAAGCTCTATTCTTAAATAAGTATTCAAAAAACTGATGTCTGGTTCGGCTAAAAAAACAATCTATGCAGCAATGGCTGCGAATTTTGCGATCGCCATTATCAAATTCATTGCAGCCTCGATTACAGGTAGTTCTGCCATGCTCTCTGAAGGGATTCACTCGGTAGTTGATACGGGCAATGAACTGCTGCTATTATTGGGTATTCGCCTCAGTAAGAAGCCAGCAGATGACTCTCACCCTTTTGGTTACGGACAAGAGCTTTATTTCTGGACGTTAATTGTTGCCTTGTTCATTTTTGCCATTGGTGGTGGAATGTCGATTTATGAGGGAATAAATCATGTTCGCTATCCTGAACCATTAACCAATCCTTTTTGGAACTATGTAGTATTATGGTTAGCGGTAATTTTTGAGGGCTATTCCTGGAATGTAGCTTTACAAGAATTTTTAGCCAGTACCAGTAAAAACGAAGACAGCTTTTGGACAGCAATTCGCGCCAGTAAAGATCCTACGGTTTTTACAATCCTATTTGAAGATACTGCTGCTTTAATTGGTTTGTTTGTTGCTTTTCTGGGTGTTTTGAGTGGACACCTGCTGGGCAACGTCTATTTAGACGGAGTTGCTTCAATTGTGATCGGCGTTATCTTATGTGGAGTATCAATTTTATTGGCTTCTGAGAGCAAAGGTTTGTTAATTGGCGAAGGTGCAAGTGCCGAGACGGTAGCCAGCATCAGAAAAATCACTAATGGCGATCCTGCCGTAGATAGAGTAATTAAAGTTTTGACTCTGCATTTTGGTCCTCAAGAAATATTGCTTAACCTAGAAATAGAATTTGCCAAAGATTTAGAGACAGAGGAATTAGCGATCGCCGTTGAACGCCTAGAAACTTCGATTCGTCAGCAACACACAGAAATTCAAAACATCTTTATTGAAGCCAAATCTATCTCTGCAAGGCGCAGGGCGATCGCCGAATAAGCTATTTCAAATAACGTGAGTTCGGGTTAACAAAATTAAATTGTTGAGGTAGCTATAAGCTCTAAGGCTTAAGCTTTAAACTTTTCAAATATTTTTTCGCAAACCAAACTAAAAACCAAACTACGAAAAGATATTTTTTTAATAACTTTATAGCAAAGGGTTCAAATTATCCCGAACTCACGTTCAAATAATTGTTTTCAAAAGGATTTCTAGTTCAAAGCCCTATATATTGATATTGATTTATTTCCTATCACTTGCAGCAGTTTTCAATTAGATAGATTAGGTTGTTAATTAACTGGTTTCTAGCTATTAGCTATCAGCTTTTAGCTTTTCAGATTAAGCTTGTGTGTTCTACTCAACTGAAAAACGCAGTAAACACAATGCTCAAAGTTTTTACTGAATATAAGTGAATGTATTAATTGTGAAATATGGAATTCATACCTCGGTATGAATTCCATAAAAAAGATATTTTTGAGTTGGTAATCTTTATCTCACAAGTAAGAAGTAATTTCTATGTTTAACCAAATCTCAAAAATTGCTGGTGTTGGCTTTGCCACGACTTTTGCATTAGCACTATCGGCAAATAATGCACAAGCACTCGATTTCGATTTTTCTGGTTTCACCGCAGGGGTGCATTCAGCGCAAGGAACTTTTCGTATAAACGATAGTACAACTCCTGGAAATATTACGGCTTCAGATTTTGAGGACTGGAAAATAACCCTAATCAATGGAGACGGTGGAGCTAATTTTACTTTATACGGTCCTGGAAACTCATTTGGCACTCCTAATTCATCATTTGTAAGCTCTTTTGACAACAAAGCGACATTTGATAGTTCTTCTCTTTCATTTACATCTAGATGGATCATTGGCGAAAATGGCAATATTTCAAGTAATTATTTTGGACAAAATGATGGTGTTCGACCTAATAATATTGCTGTGAACTTCGAACAACTCTTGGGAGGGACTGGGAGAAGTAGTTCTTTCTCAGGATACCTGACTGCCTCTGCTGCTGCAACACCCGTACCCTTTGGCGTTTCTCCCGACTTATCTATAATTATTTTGGGCGGTTTGTATGGCGCTTTCCACTTGCGTAAAAAGTTAGCTGCTAGCAAATAATTAAGCCAAATTTTATAGGCTTTATTTAGTTTTTTATAGTAAGTTATAGTTATTCCAATTAATTGACCTATGGTGAGAGATCGTATTAGAACAGGTAATTATCGTAGCGATTCGCGAATCGCCCCTACTACATAAACCGTGTGGTTTCTATTTGGAATGACTATATTTCCAAAGCAAAAAGATGGGTTTTTCAATTTTATCCATCTCCAAATGATCGATAAAATTCATTTTTCAAGGACTAGCGGTTTCTTTTGGAAATCACTAGTCCTTTTAGTTTTGAATCGCTTTTCCCCAAAACTTGGGGGCGAGGGGGGCAAACCAACAACCAACAACGTCCTAATTACCTTTCAACGCTGCTTGAGTCTTCTCACGATCTATCTTAAAGAGCAAAACGCCTAAAGGAGGCAAACATATATCTAAAGAATAGGAATAGTTATGAAAAGACCAGTCATCTGTCCACTTACCGCCATAGTTACCCATGTTGCTACCGCCATACTTACCAGCATCGCTGTTCAATATTTCGGTATAAAAACCTTTTTCAGGAACGCCAATACGATAGTGGCTATGAGGTTGAGGAGTAAAGTTACAGATTGCCACGACAAACTCGTTATTGTCTTTGCCACGGCGGATAAATGCCACGACGCTATGGCGGTTATCGCTACAGTCGATCCATTTAAAACCCTCTTCTTCAAAATCAAGACTGTATAAAGCAGGTTCGCTTTTGTAGATTCTATTGAGGTCACTAAAAAATTGTTTTAAAGCTTTGTGGGAACTGTACTGTAGTAGATCCCAGTCTAAATCTACCCAGTCATGCCACTCACTCCACTGACCAAATTCCATACTCATGAACATGGTCTTTTTACCTGGGTGGGCAAACATATAGCCAAACAGACAGCGAACGTTAGCAAATTTTTGCCATTCGTCCCCTGGTATCTTGCCAATGATATTACTTTTGCCGTGGACAATCTCATCGTGAGACAGTGCCAGCATATAGTTTTCAGTGTGGTGATACCACATACTAAAAGTAAGGTTGTTTTGATGAAATTGACGAAACCAAGGATCCATGTGGAAATAATCCAACATATCGTGCATCCAACCCATGTTCCACTTCATATTGAAGCCTAGACCGCCAGTATAGGTAGGCCAAGATACCATTGGCCAAGAGGTTGATTCTTCAGCGATCGAAAGTATTCCAGGGAAATAACTAAACAATAAACTATTAACCTGACGTAAGAAATCAGCAGCTTCGATGTTTTCACAACCACCGTAGTCGTTAGCAACCCATTCTCCATCTTCGCGACAGTAATTAAGGTAAAGCATAGAAGCTACTGCATCTACTCTAAAACCGTCGATATGATATTTGTCAAACCAAAACAAAGCATTAGCGACTAAAAAGTTACGGACTTCGTTACGACCGTAATTAAAGACCAACGTTCCCCATTCTTTATGCTCACCTTTACGAGGATCTCCATGTTCATAAAGATGAGTACCGTCAAAGAACGCTAGACCGTGACCATCTTTAGGAAAATGACCAGGAACCCAGTCTATAATCACCCCAATGTCGTTTTTATGACACCGATCGATGAAATACATCAAATCTTCGGGATTACCATAACGAGAGGTAGGAGCATAGTAACCTGTAACCTGATATCCCCAT
Organism: Waterburya sp.; assembly: GCA_965218645.1. Lineage (GTDB taxonomy): Bacteria > Cyanobacteriota > Cyanobacteriia > Cyanobacteriales > Xenococcaceae > Waterburya. The sequence continues at coordinate 1,864,682 of OZ244627.1, forward strand.
GAACCATCAAAAGGGTGTTCGGCAATAGGCAGAAGTTCAACGTGTGTATAGCCCAACTCTTTGACGTAGGGAATTAATCGCTCAACTAATTCGTAGTAGCTTAAAAAACGAGCGTTATCTTTTGATTCTGAGGCAGTTACAGGTTCTGATGTACCTGATAGTAATTTTGTGGGTTCATCCGCAGAAGCGTGCATCCAAGAACCAAGATGAAGCTCATAGACAGAAATAGGCTGATCTAAAGGCACACTATGGCGACGCTTCTCCATCCACTCTGCATCATTCCAATCATAGCTATCAAGATCGGCAACAATAGAAGCCGTTTTGGGTCTAACCTCCTGTTGGAAACCATAGGGATCGGACTTTTCGTAGATGTGTCCTTCCCAATTTTTTACTTCATATTTGTATGCTGCACCGACAGTCAGTTCAGGGATAAATAATTCCCAAATACCACTGCTTCCTTTGCGCATCTGGTGTTTTCTGCCGTCCCAACTGTTGAAATCGCCCAGCACAGAGGCATTACGAGCATTGGGAGCCCAGAGGGCAAAATACACGCCTTCAACATCATCAACTTTAGTGTGATGTGCGCCTAACTTTTCGTAAATACGATGATGATTGCCTTCAGCAAACAAATGAATATCTAAATCAGTAACTCTAGGCGAAGAAAAAGCATAAGGGTCGTAAATAACTCTTTCGTTTTCTCCTTCTTTTATTCGTAGCTGATAATTAGCTGGATTCGGATTTTGCACCACACAGACAAAGAAGTAAGGATTGTGCATAGACTCCATGGGATACTCTGTTCTTGCTTCTGGGTAAACTACCCAAGCAGCACTAGCGTCAGGAAGATAAGCCCGAATTACCCAATTTTCTACTTTGCCATTTTGTTCATGAGGGTGACAGCCTAATACTTCAAAAGGATTGTGATGAAGGTTGTGGACGATCTGATTGACTTGTTCGGGAGCAATGGTTGAAGACATTAAAGTAGCAGGATTCAAATATTTACTAGCAGTGAGATTGTTAAAAAAATCTGTTGCCTAGACGACAGATGAGGCTGTTTTAACCAGCCGAGTTTGTTTTGTTGTTTTTTTTAAAACATTTGTACACATACTTTAACTATTTATAAGCAATATATAAAAAGTTTATTGATTTTTAGATAAAAAGGGCTAATAAAAAGGAATTATAGTTTTAATAAATTTTCTGAGTTGTAACAGAAATATTAGTTCGCGAAGATCTGGGGCAATTTCGGGAGAAAAAGCACTTTGAGCCAACCATGCCTGTAATTCTTCGTATTCTTCCGCAGACAGAGGTTTTCCATCTACTGGCGATCGCCCTTCTAAAATAATTTCCGTACGCAATATTTCTTCTGGAATATCTTGGGCTGGGGGTAAAGCAAAACTTAAACTAGGCTTAAGCAAAGCTACTAAATTAATAGTTAGAGCAAAACATACATTTTTAACCCTCATGACAAGAATAACTAAATATTTGGTTTAATGATGATTAAACCTTACTGTAGCGATAATAAACTTAAATCATTAAATCCGCATACGTTATTCGCAACAAAGTTAAGCATTAATCAATTTACATTATATCTGGCAATTATTTTTAGATAGTTTGCCAACGCACAGTTTAGCTTACTTACTTAAATTTATGGCATCAATTGAACAACGTTTAGCAGTCTTTGGTAAACTACCTTTAAGAGCGCAGTTAGCTACTATAACTTCATCTAAAGCCAATACTGTTCTGAATAAAAACAAAGATTATATCGCTAGTCTAGAACAAATACACGCTGAATGTCTGGCTGCTGCAACTCCAGAACAAAAATTAATTTACCACAAGTCAAAAGAGCTTTTAAAAGAATGACAACAAATGAATAAAGCTTAATTGTTTATTGTTAATTATCAATTACTTATGGCTAATCATCTTAAATCAACTCAAAGTCTTTACTTACAAAAGCACGTTGACAATCCAATTAACTGGTGGTACTGGTGTGAATCGGCATTAGCCGAAGCAAAACAAGAGAATAAACCTATTTTCCTTTCTATTGGTTATTCTAGCTGTCACTGGTGTACGGTAATGGAAGGAGAGGCTTTTTCTGATAGGGCGATCGCCGATTATCTCAACACTAATTTTCTACCAATTAAGGTAGATAGAGAAGAAAGACCAGACATCGACAGCATCTATATGCAGGCTTTGCAAATGATGACTGGACAAGGTGGTTGGCCCCTTAATATTTTTCTCAATCCTGAAGATTTAGTGCCATTTTACGGCGGGACGTATTTCCCTGTTGAACCTAAATATGGTCGTCCTGGGTTTCTAGAAATTCTTAAGGCAATACGGCGTTTTTACGATCGCGAACCAGAAAAACTGGCAGCTTTTAAGACGGAAATTTTAGGTAATCTTCAGCAATCGGCTTTGTTGCCAGTTAATCAGGTAAATACTTTAACCAAAGATCTGCTGCACCAGGGAACTAATGTTAACACCGCGGTACTACAGCCTAACGATCCTGGTCGTCCTAGTTTCCCGATGATTCCCTACTCTACTATTGCCTTGCAGGGTATTAGAGTTGAACGAGAATCTAAGTACGATCCTCAAGCACTGTCTACACAGCGCGGACTGGATTTAGCTTCAGGTGGCATTTGCGATCATGTAGGGGGAGGATTTCACCGTTACACCGTAGACAATACCTGGACAGTACCCCATTTTGAAAAGATGCTTTACGATAATGGGCAAATTTTAGAGTATTTAGCTAATTTATGGAGCAATGGCGTACAGCAGCCTGCAATTCAAAGAGCGATCGCAGGTACAGTAAAATGGCTACAGCGAGAAATGACAAGCCCTCAAGATTATTTTTACGCTGCACAAGATGCCGATAATTTCGCTACTCCAGAAGAAGTAGAACCAGAAGAAGGTAATTTTTATATCTGGAGTTATGCAGAATTAGAATCTATACTCAACGAGTCAGAATTAGCCGAATTACAGCAAGAATTTATAGTTACACCTCAAGGCAATTTTGAAGGCAAAAATGTCTTACAGCGTTTAGGAAGCGACGTATTATCATTCAACCTAGAGCAAGCCCTAAATAAGCTATTTACAATACGCTACGGAAAATCTGCAACGGACATAGCTACTTTTCCTCCCGCTAAAAACAACCAAGAAGCCAAAACTAAAGACTGGTTAGGACGTATTCCCCCTGTTACCGATACAAAAGCGATCGCAGCCTGGAATAGTTTAGCAATTTCAGGATTAGCTAGGGCTTATGCTGTATTTAAAGAGCAATCTTATTTAGACTTAGCCACTAATGCGGTTTGGTTCATCTTGCAAAACCAATGGCTAGAAGGTAGATTGCAGCGACTTAACTATGATGGAATGGCAACAGTACCTGCACAGTCAGAAGACTATGCTCTTTTAATCAAAGCCTTTTTAGATCTACAGGCTGCTTGTCCAGATGATTCACAGTGGTTAGAACACGCCATCAAAGTTCAAACCGAATTCGATGAATTACTCTGGAGTATTGAAATGGGCGGTTACTACAATAATTCTACCGATGCAGGAAAAGAACTACTAATACGAGAACGTAGCTATATGGATAATGCAACACCATCTGCTAACGGAGTAGCGATCGCTAATTTAATGCGTCTTTCACTTCTAACAGACAATTTGGAATATCTAGATCGGGCGCAAAAAGGACTACAGGCTTTTAGTGCTGTCATGGAAAAATCTCCTACCGCCTGTCCTAGCTTGTTTACGGCATTAGATTGGTTTTTACACGGCACAAGCGTTAAAACTAGCATTGAGAAAATACAGCAGTTAAGTTCCTGTTATTTACCTACTACTGTCTTGCGGATAGAGACTGAGTTACCTGGAGATTCAGTTGCTTTAGTTTGCCAAGGTTCATCCTGTCTTGAACCAGCAATTAGTATTGAGCAAGTATTAGAACAGATACAATCTGTTTGTTGACGGTCAATTAATCAATCGCCAAAATTTATAATATTTCAAATAAAAATTGTGAGGACAAAAAAATTTGATGTTTTCACAATCTTTATCAGATCGCAACAAATCAAAAACCATAACTTTGAATTTTGACCAATTCGCGATCGCTAAATGATGCTTTAATTTGGCGATTACAGTTTTCGTAATCGATCCAAATTCGATGTTCAATTCTGCCATTATTAGTAGTTTTTGTTTGCTCACCCAAAAATCCTAAAATACTTTGAACATCCCCAAGATCTAAGACGTTGTCACGTTCAAACTTGACTGACGTACTACGATATCGTCTCTTTAGTTCATCTAAATCTCTTTTTTCAAGACTGCCAAAAGCAGCACGGGTCAATCTATCTTCGCAAGCTTGGGCTAACTGAGTGTATCCACAGCTTATAATTACTAAAGTTGATATGGCTAATATTTTCTTAAGCAGCATAATTTTAAATCATTGGAAACTCTTTTAAGAGTTGCATTGATGTTTAAAACCAACTGCGATCGCGAAAGGTAGTTAAAGTATGATAATAATCCTTTACAGTAATTGATTTGTGTGCATATTAAAACATATAGTACGCCTAGTGTGAATTAGGAAAAAAGGAGGAAAAGACAGAAGATGAAAGTTACCAAGCTGTCCATCTAAATATCTTTCCTCATGAATAGCATAGACTTTGAAAGCCTGTTAGTCATAGTTTTTGTCCTTGTAGATGACTGGTATCAGCTAGAGAGAAAATCGTCAAAACCCAGTGTTTCAGGGGCAAAACCAAAAATGAGTAATAGTGAAATTATGACTTTGGCTTTGATGATGGACTATTTACCATTTCCAGGAGAAACTCAGTTTATCGGTTTTATTCGTGCCAATTATGGAGAATGGTTTCCTAATTTGTTAGAGCGGAGTCAATTTAATAGACGCTTACGAAAATTGGGAGATGAAATAGAAACTCTCAGAAGGAGATGGGTCAAACAGCTAGGAGTTGAGGCTGCCAATAGTTTTGTTATTGACACTAAACCGATACCTGTAGTCGGTTACAAAAGAAGCAAAAGACATAGTGACTTTGATGGTAGTGCCAATTATGGCTATTGTGCAGCAAGGAAGATGAAATATTTCGGCTACAAACTAGTAGTTCTTTCAACTCTGGGGGGGATACCTGTGGCTTATGAACTGGTTTCGGCTAACACTGATGAGCGTAAAGCTGTTGAAGGAGTCCTTCAGATGGTTCATGGTAGCGATATCTATGGAGATAAGGGGTTTATTGGTCAAGAGTGGCAATCAGAGATAACTAAGGCTACTGCTAATCGTATTTGGACGATACAGCGAGAAAATCAACATCAACAAGTAAGTTCTGCTTTAAAACATTTGATTAGCCGAGTAAGACAAAGAATTGAAGGAGTTTTCAATGAAATTCAAAATACTGGTCGTAATCCAGAGCGATTACTCAACAAAACTGTTGGTGGACTAGCTACTCATATGGCACTCAAAATGACCTCTCATACTTTGCGACTTTTCCTGCGCCATCATTTTGAGATTGATGTTTTGACTTTTCAATCCTCATTTACTTTCTAAAATTTAATTCACACTAGGCGTATAGTCATTCCAATTAATTTCCTCATGATTGGCTGGTCAGAGATCAGAGTGCGATCGCCTTGTAGAGTGGGCAAATTATAATTGAGATCGAAACGTCGCTTCAGGTAAAGATCTTTGCCCACCAAAACTAAAGTCACTAAAAAGATAAAAATTGGTATTTATTCAATTAGGCTTCAAAAACTACCTTGAGATTGCCACGCTTTTTAGCTACTCGGCAAGCAGTAGTGCCTCCCGAACGCTCAAACTCTAAATCGATAACGGTCGAACCTACCCGCAGATTTTCCAGGGAAAGATTGTTAATCGATTCTGGTAAAATCGGATCGATAACCCGCACACAATTACTAGCAGCGTCAGGGACGATATTAATCACTATTTGTAATAATTGAAATAGCGTACCTGTCGCCCAAGCTTGGGGAGAACAAGCCACAGGATAGCGCACGGGACTATTTTCTGGAGTACGTTCGTAACCACAAAATAGTTCTGGAGGACGATGATATGCCTGCTGTAAGGTCATATCAAAGACACCTTGAGCAACTTCTAAGGTTTGTTCGACTAAACCAAGCGATCGCAATCCCAAAGCAATAATACTATTGTCGTGAGGCCATACCGAACCAACATGATAGCCCATCGGATTGTATGCCGGGGAAGAACTACTTAGGGTACGAATGCCCCAACCGCTAAACATATCGGGCGCACACAACCTTTCAGCAACACTGGTGGCTTTTTGTGGCTGCAAAATATCCATTGCCAAACAGTGACCAGGGTTAGAAGTAATACTATCTACAGGTTTGCCCCCGCCATCTAATGCTAAGGCACAATAATCAAGATCGTTCAGCCAAAAGTCTTTATTAAAGCGGCTTTTGAGTTCCACAGCATCTCGATACCATTGTTCGGCAAGGTCGAATCTCTGCATCAATTTGGCGATCGCGCTGAGGCGCATTTTAGCACCATAAACGTATCCCTGCACTTCACAGAGGGTAATCGTCCCCGTTGCCAATTTTCCTTGCCGATTGACTATGCAGTCTCCCGAATCTTTCCAACCTTGATTGAGCAGACCCCCAGGAGAAATGCGTTCGTAGCTTAAATAACCCGTCGCTTTACAGTTGCGATCAATCCAATCCATTGCTGCCAAAGCGTTTTCCCATAACTGCTCTAGGGTATGGCGGTCGCCTGTCCAAGCGTAGTATTCAGCATAGAGAATCAACCATAAAGGGGTGGCATCCACCGTACCGTAGTAGGGAGTATGGGGTATTTCCCCACAGCGAGCCATTTCTCCCAAACGCAGTTCGTGGAGAATTTTACCTGGTGATTCTTCGCGCCAATCATCGTTAGTTTTACCTTGATATTGAGCCAGAATAGAGAGGGTATCCTTAGCAATTTGCGGGTCGAGAATCAAAATTTGCCAAGCAGCAATTAGAGAATCTCTGCCAAATAAGGTCGCAAACCAGGGAATTCCTGCCGATAGAGCTTTTTTATTCTCAAAACTTTGGCGCAGCAAATAAATATCCCTCTCTGCCCGTTCAATGAGTCGATTGAAGATGTTGCTATCAGAACGGATAGTGGTTACCTGTTGCTGCCACTGGTTTAATTCCATCGATTCGGCTGCTTTTGCCTGTACCAAAGTCATCGGCGTTGCTACTTTGGAAATGGAACGGCGATCGCTAAACAACTGTACCCGATAGCTCAGGCGAATGGTTTGATGGGATTCTAATTCTAGTTGCCATACCGCAGTATGACCTTTACAGTAGTCGGGGCGATGTTCAGAAAACTGAATGCGCGATTCCATCACCGCTCCATCCAAACCTTGATAGGCAATAACAATCTCTTCTGGTACTTCCAAAGGCTCTAGCTGCTTGGTTTCGTCGTTTTCTGTTACTAAGCGTAACATTTTGCCTCGTTCTTGACGCTCCCGACCTCGTACTTCAAACAAATCGACAAAATCAGCATCAAAACTCAAGCTAAGTTCAAAACTAACAGGGCTAGTACGGTAATTAGTAATAGTTAATTCTTCAAATAATCCGCCATTAATAGCAATTTCTCGCTCGATACCGATAGTCTCTGCGCCGATTCCTTTCTCTTCTAGATAAGGATTGGCACAAAGAGCAGAAACGGCAAAACCTCTACGGGCATTACTGCTGAGAAGAATCGGTAGCTCTCCCTCAACCTGTAATTCTAAACGACTTAGAAAACGTGTGTCTCGACAAAATAAGCCTAAAGTATTGCTATCTTCTCCTGGAAGACATCCAGGAACATTACCCAGAGTATCAGTAACCAAAAAAATGTCGTCATCCTTGAGAGTTAAAGTGGGAATCCTTGGTTCGTTTTTGACACAGGGCCATTGAGAAATAGGTACTGTTTCGGTGGAGACAAAAGTTTTGCCGTCAAGTTTGAGAGTTTCTGTCATAGTTAATTTAATAGTTACTAAATAATTATTCTATTCAAGCAGCAAGCGCGATCGCCCGATTGCAATATAGATTAAGATGTAATAGTCTATGCAGACAGGCGATTTATATCTATAACCAAATTGCGGGAATGTCCATTGCTGGCGAACCTATAGGCTGCAAGTTGTTGATAAACTGCTTCATAGCCATCTACCATACGGGCAACACTAAAATTAACCACAACGCGATCGCGACAGGCATGACGGTCAATTTCTCCAAGGCGATCAACAGCAGCGATACACTCATCTACGTTATGACATAGAAAACCTGTTTTACCATCTTCGATTACCTCTGCCGTCGAACCCATAGCCATCGCAATTACAGGCGTGCCTACTACCATTGATTCTGCCATTACCAAACCAAAAGGTTCAGACCAGGTAATCGGGAATAAAGTTGCTGCTGCATTCCCCATTAATTCACATTTTTGCTTGTGCTTAAATTCACCCAGAAATTCGATTTGTTTGCCGTCAATATGAGGCTTAATCTGCTCTGCAAAAAATCCTCGGTCAACAGGGTCTACTTTACCAGCCATCTTTAAATGCCAACCAGATTTCTTGGCTATTTCAATTGCGAGGTGAGGTCCTTTCTCTGGAGCCATCCGACCCAGAAAAGCTAAATAAGGGGAATTACCTGGCTGAGGATAGAAGGGAAAAATGCTTGTGTCAATACCATTATAAACTGTAGCAACATAATTTAAGCCCAAATCGTTACGTCTTTGGGAATCGGAGATGCTAATAAAGTTTTGTTGCCGTGCATTTTGCCATAATGGTTCTAGGTCGGTAGGAATAATACCGTGAACTGTATGTAAAGTCAGGGTTTTGACTAAACTAGTATAGCCAAAAGCTGCGAAATCGACGTGAGAATGAATTATGTCAAATTCTGAAGCTCTTTCAAAAATTTGATTCAGTTGTAAAGTGTGATAAGTTTCTGCTTCCTTGTGCTTGATTCCAAGAGCGCGCAGGGCGCGATCACAACCTGGTTCTAATTTAGCTAAAGTTTGAGAGTCTCCCGTAGCAAACAAGGTTACTTCATGTCCTCGCCGTACTAATTCATCGGTAAGTAAACTGACTATCAATTCAGTGCCACCATAAGCGGCTGGTGGTACTCGTTCCCACAAAGGTGCAATCTGAGCAATTCGCATCTTCAATCCTCCTAAAAATTTGTAATGTAAATTAGAAGTGCTTAAAATATTGCTAGTAAATTGCACAAACCTATTTTGATTTAACAATTAGATAATTAATTTCAATTTAAGTGGTAATGATTAAAACGGCAATATATCTTAAGGTAGAAATTGCCTTACTCAAGCAAGTTCCAGTTTACGGTTAATACGAAAGTGCAAAGATCTCTTAGTTTATGCTTTATTTCTAATGGTTCTGGCGATCGCTCTTATTGATCTTGCTTCTGATAACATCCAAAATAGTAGGAATCTTGCCAGATAATTTGGAGATTATTCTTCAGTTTGAGAATAGCGAAACAGAGAGTATTTTAGCTTTGGCTTAGGGCGATCGCTTTTTGGCTACCGTTCGATTACCCGATGCGCACTTTTTTTAACGTTTTCAGTAGAAATCAATTTAAGTTAATCAATCTTAAAAAACTTAATTAATTTCTAAAAATAGATGAAGAATATTTATAAGAGAATTATGTGATTTTTGACGGTGAGCAGTGCGATATAAGTTTAATATTGAGCCAAAATCTTTTTCAACTATCCAATCTTTCTCCAAAAAAACATCTTGTTTATATTTATTTATACGTTCTTTCACCAACTCAATATTGTCATCAGGTTTTTTATCGATTATAAAACCTAACATTGCACCCCAATCATGACCAGGACTATAAATTTCTTCAACAAAACGCAGTATGCCATTTTTGACATACTTTGTTGCTAATTTTCGATCTTCTTTTCCTGTGCTGCTTATTCGTTTGCATTCCATTCCAAAATACTCAGCCTCATCAAGACTGTAAATAATCTTGATGTCTATTCTTCCTTCTGGTTCAATAGATTCAGGCGACTTTAAAGTACCAACTTCAGTTTCAATTCTGATTTGATTTTTCAAACCAAGGCGACTATCTTTCTCTTTCTTCATTGCTCGACGCAAACAACCAGCAATTTTATTTTCCAAATCGTTTGTGTTCACCTCTTGGTTTGCTATCACCTTCGACCATCCAACAACCGTGATATCCAAAACTGTGGCAATAATATCAATAGGTAGAGCAGTAGTTGGTTCTCCAAATACATTTGAATCATCTAATGGAATCACGATTAGCTTTTAATTGTTCAGAAAGAATTATATCTGCATCATTCAAACCCGCAGAACGAGTCCAATAAATACGTTTAGCTGGTTTAACAATATAGATATCTTCTCCTGCATAAATTCGTAAATTGCGACGAGTATAAATTTTGTCTGCAATCTCTTGTGAAAGTTGTTCGGCAATATTTTTGAGAACAGTTTCCAACTCTTGAACGGGTAGAGTTCTGACAATTTCTTCTCGCTCAGGAATAGAAACTAGACTAAATTTAACTACCTGCAATGGTGCATTGCTCACATCAAGCACATCAGCAATGATAGTTCTTTGATTCAGTGTTTGTAAAAATGGTTTGATGACACTAATCAAACTCTGAGCATATTGAACTAATTCATCATTTTTTGGTCGTTTAATTACTGCTGATTTTTCTCGAATCATATATAAATTAATAGTCATATTGACCATGTCTTCGACCAATATCCGTTCCATCTCATCTAAGCTGTAGAGATCGAACACTGCTTCATCAAGTTGTTTTTTTAGTTGTACTTCTTCTAGTTTCTTTTGATCTTTGCGAAGTTGACCTTCTATTGCAATAATTTTAGAAACAAAGTTTTCATTATCTTCAGTAGGTTGAGGGACAGGAAGATAGGATAAATCTTGTCTCATAATTTTTTTTCTTTCAACTCCCCATGAAGAAGCTGTCATAAATAAAAAATAACTGGACACTAATGAGTTGATAATGCCATTCAAATAGTGAGCATAATTTACTGAAGATTTTGAAAAAGTTATTCCAGAATAACTTCTTGCATAAATTATATTCTCTTCACTAAAAGCAGCAATAATTCCGTTTGGTTCAATTTGTTCGGAGATTATGATAAGTGGTGCTTGATAAATTTCAGGATTTCTAGGATTTTCTAATTTTTCATATTTTAAAATTTCTAAATCCTCTAATTTGATTTGGTATCTCCGCATATTGCCAGCAGTTAGACATTTCATCTGACGTAAATTTTCAGGAACGTCATTGTTTTGCCTACCTACCATATATCCAGTTTTAGGCATATCACCTGATATTTTGACTATTTTAGAAAAAGCATTCTTCATTTTTTGAACCAGAATCATATCTCTAGCACTTCCCCAAGTTGCAACTTTGAGCATATCAGGATCGTTAGCAAGACCATTTACTGAAACCTTGGTTACATTTTCCGCACCAATTTCAATAATTCCATGTTTTCTAACTTCTAAAGACCTTTCTGGACATACAAAGTAACAAGAATCTTTCGTTTTCGCACGACAACCTTTTCCAACAAATACCATTGCAGGAGCTTCCGAGTTAGGAAAAATATTATCTCGATATAGTTTTGATAAATTAATAATTATCTGTGGTTTAAATCTTGTGAAGAGTTCTTTTTTAGCTGCTATAGCATTTGAATTTTTACTAAAAAACGGTTTTCCATGCAAAATCAAACCAATTTGAGTTAAATCACTCGTAAAATCTCCTATTCTCCATAAAAAAGCTTGATCGGGCGGAGTACCTTTAGCTGTAGGATATCCATTTGGATAACCCTGTTCTGGACGTTTAATTTCACAGTATTTAGATGCAGATTTAGTTACTTGAGATTTTGTCCAAGGTGGATTACCTACAACTGCGCCAAACTCTTTTTTGGCAAAAACTTCAACTTGATTGAATTTAGCTTCTAAATCGAAAGCATCAGCAGCAAACAAATTTTCCCCAATTAGCCTTTGAAACTTTAAATCATCTGACAATTGAGGATTCTGTTCTAATTCATAATCTAATTCTAATGCAGTCAAGTAAAGACTAAAGGCTGCTATTTGAACCGCTTTGGCGTTAATATCTACTCCATATATTTGCTGATAAAGAGTATCACGAATTAATTTACGAGTAGCAACTTCACCATCGATACAACGCTTAACTACCAAACGTCGTAAAGCTTCAACTAAAAATACTCCTGAGCCACAAGCCAAATCTAAAACTTTGGCATTTCCATCAAGATTTCTAAAAACCTCGGACAATACTAAATCAACTAAATTAATAGGTGTATAGTGCGTACTTTGAGCCTTTGCTGTCTTTGTATCTGTTGCATAAATAAACTTTTCATAGATTGAGCTAATTAGCTCAATGGGAATAACTCTAAAATCGTAAGCTCTCCAGATACGAAGTTGTCCTGTGCTGATTTCTATATTTCCACCAATAAAACTTCTAACTACATTAAGATGTTGTTGCTCTATTTGTTCTCTTTCTGATTCTGATAGAGGAAATAGATTTCCATTAAAAGTTATCTGTATCCAGCTAAATAGCTTATTAGTTTTTGATTTATCTGCTAGAACTTCAATAAAGTTATCAACTTCAACAAGTTGGTTGAAAAAGTTTTCATCCAAAATTCTCCTATCCTGAAGATAAGCTACAAAAATAGACTGAATTAACAAGTTCTGTCCAACCGATCTTTCTAAACCTTGTTCGTCTACTAACTTTGCTTCTGTATCAGTTAAATCCCTAACTAGAATTGAATCTACTCTTTGTTGACGATTAATATTTTTGGCTTTTTCCCACTTCCAAAATTCGCCAGATTCAAATTCACGACGACTGGCTTTGTTTTTTAATTCTTTTAAACCTGCTTCTGTAGTTTTAAATAGCTCAATTAAATGCTTATTAGGATTACTTTCATCTGCTTGTGTTGGTTGGGAATAACAGTTGTAAAGTAATACTTTTGTTGGAGTAATTACCCATAACATAGGAGCTAATCCATGATTCCAAGCCAGCTTATGTAGATCGGCTAATTCTTTAGGATCGGGATCTGCTTCACTAAGCTGAGTAAAGTAAATACAGGGAGAACCAGACAACTCATAAATGGCTGTAGCGTTTAGCTGATTAATTACCGCATTGTACTTAATACGCTTTTCAAGTTGTTGAATATCTTCTCGAAGAGACAATGTGTCACTAACTCCTGAAGTTGGCACACCATTTCTATAGAAACCAGTAGCTTCCATTACCTGCATATATGAAGTAGTTACATCAGTATTTAAAGACATGACTGATACTCCATTAAAGTGCTAGTTCTTGCTGACATTGGATAGCTTCAGGAATAGCCCTTGCACGCTTATCAAAATCTAGAACTTGATGTTTTTGTGCCTCTTGCCATAGTTCCGTAATAACGTCACCAACTGCTCCAACCTCACGAATAATAACTTGTCCTTTCTTCCTTCCCGATGCTTCTAGTACAGTAAGCCCAAAGTTTTGCCAATCTTCCACTAAATACAATTGCGAATTGACAAATACTAAGTTGTGTTCAAAAAACTTCGTCTCATAGTCTCGATCTCTCAAAAAACCAAGTACTTTTCGGATTTCCTGAAGTGACAGATTTTCTCTCAACCTCTCTATAGTCTTAATTTCTAGAACTTGCTTCCAGGCGTACACTACCTTTGGATGCTTGTGATTGCCAAATTTTTGTGGAGACACAAGACTTGTACGATCTAAATAGCTCAATCTACTGGACGTTATTCCTGTAAGAGATATAGTTTCTTGTCTGGTGAATCCACTAAGCATGACAATTTACTTGGAAAATACGAAATCAACTCTGTATTAAAATTACCATACAGTTAATACATTTGTTTTATTTTTTTCAGCTTCAACTTGAAAATAGCGATCGCGAAGAAAAATTCATAATTTATGATGTAAGTTGGCAGGCTTATGAGTCATGAGTCAATAGTTGCATTGTTTAGTGTTTATATAATTTGCAAATAAGCAATTAGGCGCAGATAGTTTAAAAAATCGCTTAATCGCTCTTTTTTGCTGTAATTACCAAATGTAATGTAGATTACGTAAAAATAACTACAAACTTAAAATTTAAAAAACGCTTCAATGACTTAACAGCAAAATATCAATTACAGATATGGTAATTTCCTCAAGCACAAAAGCTACAGATAAGTGAGGTAATGTATTAGCTCCCAACGAGGAAATCTGAGCAAATTAGATTTGATTTGTATAATGTGTGGCGGGGTTCACATGACTGTAGATCACTGGAAATTTATGGCGGAGGAGGAATTAAGTTATGAAAGTATTTCCCGAAATCACCGAAAAACTATTAGCAGCTAAAAAAGAAAAAGGAATTACCTTTGAGGATTTAGAAAAGGCAGTCGGACGAGATGAAACCTGGATTGCTTCGGTTATCTATCGTCAAGCTAGTGCAGATCTGGATGAAGCGACTAAAATTGTCACAACTTTGGGCTTGCCTGAATCAATGGCTGAACCTTTAACCGTCGCACCTCTAAAAGGTTCACTTGACCCTCTAATTCCTACAGATCCTCTAATTTATCGTTTTTACGAAATAATGCAGGTATACGGTATGCCCATTAAAGCCGTGGTTCACGAGAAATTTGGGGATGGTATTATGAGTGCGATCGACTTTTCCGTTGAAGTCGAAAAAGTTGAAGATCCTAAAGGCGATCGCGTCCAGATAGTTATGTGTGGTAAATTTTTACCCTACAAGAAATGGTAAATTACTTTTTTTCAAATAAAATTGAGTTGAGATGATTGATTAATTGTCTTGACTTAATTTTTGTTCATAATGCTCACTTCTATAATGATTTTGCAAAATGTTGTCAGGAACTAAAAACTTAGAGGTGTATTTGTGTATTTGACACCAAAGGAAATGGAGCGTTTAACAATCTTTACCGCTGCGGAAATTGCCCGTCGTCGTAAAGCCAAAGGAATAAAACTAAACGTCCCAGAAGCGATCGCCTATATTACCGATGTCATGGTAGAAGGGGCCAGGGAAGATAAAACCGTAGCTCAATTAATGAGTGAAGGTGCAAAATTACTGACAATTGATGATGTCTTACCAGGAGTAGCAGAATTGATTCCCTTAATTCAAGTAGAGGCACATTTCCTCGATGGCACAAAGCTAATTAGTATTCACAATCCGATTAGATAGCCTTAGTTTGAGTAGGAAGCAGGTAAGATAGGGGCGAACGGTCGTTCGCCCGTACAAAAAATTATGATTCCAGGTGAAATATTTTTTGCAGAGAATGAGATTGAGATCAATGCAGGTAGAGAGAAGAAAACTATGACCGTCGATAATACTGGCGATCGCCCAATTCAAGTAGGTTCTCACTTTCATTTTTTTGAAGTCAATCGAGCATTAGCATTTGATCGCCCTGCTGCTTTTGGGTTTCGTTTGGATATTCCTTCTGGGACGGCAGTACGTTTTGAACCTGGAGATACCAAAGAAATTATCCTAGTTGCCCTTGGAGGAAACAGACGAGTTATGGGACTTAATAATTTAACCAACGGTGCATTAGATAATTCTGAAATTGAAGCTGCTGCGATCGCTAATGCCCAAGAATCGGGTTTTATCCCATAACTAACAACTGTACAGATAAGGCACACCTTGTCTCTAACGACTAACAAATAACCAAAACATGAGAATCAACCGCGATCGCTATGGAGAACTATTTGGCCCGACAAAAGGCGATCGCCTACGCCTGGGAGATACCTCGATAATTATTGAAATTGAAGCAGATACGGGAGTCTACGGAGATGAATGTGTTTTTGGTGGCGGTAAAACGTTGCGGGACGGTTTAGGTTTAGCACCAGGGGTGACAGCAGCAGAAGGGGCATTGGATTTGGTTCTTACTAACGTCATTGTCATGGATGCGGTACTAGGTATTATTAAAACCGATCTGGGCATCAAAGACGGCAAGATTGTTGGCATTGGTAAAGCTGGAAATCCAGATATTATGGACGGGGTGACACCCAATTTGATTGTCAGTGCCAATACAGATGTGCGCTCGGCAGAAGGCTTAATTGCTACGGCAGGAGGAATTGATGGTCACGTTCACTTTGATAGTGCGGGGTTGTGCGCCGAGGCTCTTTCTAGTGGTATTACTACCATGATTGGTGGTGGTCTAGGTCCTGTTACCGTGGGTATTTGTTCGGGTGGGGCGCGGAATTTAGGGTTAATGCTGCAAGCCACAGAAAACTTTCCCATCAATTTTGGGTTTCTAGGCAAAGGAAGCTCTAGTTTACCTGCCAGTTTAGTCGAACAAATTGAAGGCGGGGCGATTGGTTTAAAAATTCACGAAGATTGGGGGGCAATGCCTGCTACTATCGATACTTGCCTGAGTGTAGCGGATGAATATGATTTTCAGGTACAGCTACATACCGATACCCTTAATGAATCGGGTTTTGTCGAGGACACCCTCAAAGCGATCGCGGGTAGGACAATTCATATGTATCATACGGAAGGGGCTGGAGGTGGTCATGCGCCAGATATTATCAAGGTTGCTTCCTATTCTCACTGTTTGCCCTCTTCTACCAATCCTACTAATCCCTACACGGTAAATACTTTTGACGAGCATTTAGATATGGTGATGGTCTGTCATCATCTTAATCCTAGAGTCCCCGAAGATATCGCCTTTGCCGACTCTCGTATTCGTGCCGAAACGATTGCTGCTGAAGATATTTTGCACGATCTGGGTGCAATTTCGATGATGGGTTCAGATAGTCAGGGAATGGGACGCATTGCCGAAACTATCTGTCGTACCTGGCAACTAGCTTCTAAAATGAAAGACCAGCGCGGAATATTGCCAGAAGACAGCGATCGCAACGATAATCAACGCGCTCTACGTTACCTTGCTAAATACACAATTAATCCCGCTCGCACTTATGGCATCAATCGCTATGTTGGTTCATTAGAACCAGGGAAAATAGCTGATATAGTACTGTGGCAGCCTGGATACTTTGGCATCAAGCCAGAATTGATTATTAAGGGTGGTTTTATTGCTTGGTCGCCCATGGGAGAGTCTAATGCTTCATTAATGACCTGTGAACCAATTATTTATCGACCACAGTGGAGTAGTTTTGGAATTGCACCCCAAGCCACTTCTTTTAGCTTTATGACCCAAGCTGCCGTAGATAAAGGTCTACCTGACAAATTGGGATTGCGAAAACCAGCCTTAGCTGTAGGTGGCACTCGTTCATTATCTAAATCTGACCTAATTCACAATAATATTTGTCCTCATATTGAAGTCAATCCCGATACTTTTCAAGTAAAAGTTGATGGTAAGTTGGCAACCTGTGAACCTGTCGAGCGCGTTCCTTTGGGAAGATTATATATGTTTCGTTGAAATATTTAGGGTGAATTAAAATTCGTAAGACCTGCTACTTATGTAATTAAAGTCCCATGATAAAGTTAAGCACAATTATTATTAAAGTATGTAATCGAGCAAGACATCTTTTATGGAACGTACATTGGTTGGTACTCTCGAAGCCTTGTGGCGCTATCCAGTTAAATCTATGCAGGGAGAAGAGTTAGGTGCATCAAATATCAGTATTCAAGGATTGTTAGGCGATCGCACTTATGCTCTTTGGGACGTAGAAACCAACCGCATTGCTAGTGCCAAAAATCCTCGCAAATGGTCATCTCTTCTTAATTGTCATGCGTCCCTTGAGCAAACGCCCCAAGTTGGTCAACCTACCCCTTCTGTGCATATTTCTCTACCCAACGGCTCTACTGTTACTAGTGAACAAGATAATATTCATACCTTGCTATCAAACTGGATTGACAGAGAAGTAAAGTTCCTGACTACTGTTCCTGAAACTCCTAGCCTAGATCAATACTGGCCAGATATAGAAGGTACTGCCTATCAAGATACGGTGACTCAATTATTTATGCCCCCAGGAACTTTTTTCGATTCTTGTCCGATTCACGCTATCACCACCGCCACTCTAGATCGCTTACAAGAACTTTATCCTGATGGTGAATTTGCTCTTCGTCGCTTTCGTCCCAATTTGCTGATTGATACCCAATCGGCACAGGCTGATTTTGTCGAGAATGCTTGGGTTGGTCACACTCTGTCCATTGGAGATTTTGTCAGGTTAAAGATTGATACAGCTTGTCCTCGATGTGTTGTCACCACATTGGCACAGGCAGAGCTACCCCAAGACTTAGCTATTTTAAAAACGGCAGCACAGTATAACGATGTTATTGCAGGAATAAGATTATCAGTCATTCAAGGAGGCACTATTCATCAAGGAGATTCTATATGGTTAGAAGAAATTGAAGTTTAAGATAGTTTCTCATTTGGACTACTTCGTAAATTTAACTGAGTTGTTAGCTACGAACTAGCTAAAGAGAGACTATATAACATTACGTTTTTAAGTATCGTCTTGACTCAAACCACATTAGTTATCCTTTTGTCTCGCTAAAGATAAAATATGCAGCCCCTGCAAGCAACATAGCAGCAAAAAAATAGTTGCGAGTCAGAGGAACTTTCAGATAACTGACGCTAAATCCTGCAAACACTACCATAGTAATAACTTCTTGTAATACTTTTAGCTGTGACAGGCTAAAGTATTGATTACCCAAACGATTAGCAGGAACTTGAAAACAATATTCTAATAGAGCGATTGACCAGCTAATGCCAATAGCTACCCATAGAGGAGCGGTTTTGAAATCTTTTAAATGTTCATACCAAGCAAAACACATAAAGATATTGGAAATAGCTAACAACACAATAGATTTGAGCATGGTTGCGTCAATAATGAAAATCATTAAATTAGTATGACACTGGGCAACTTCAACCAGGAGTGCTATTGATAACAAATTGTGCTAAAGATGCGATCGCTGGTAAATTTCTTTTGGCTAATAAAATCTAGAAACTCACTGTAATCTATTTAGGGAGTCGAACTCTAAGAAATAAATGATTAACATTTGGCTATACTGTACGTAATATTTGTACAGTAACTGTATGTTTGCTATATCAACCTCATATACCAATGCCAGACAAAAAACCTAGCTACTTTGTTAGATCGCATCGAACAGGAAAATGCGATCGCCTTAATCACCAGAAAAGGACACAAAGATATTGCCGTTCTTCCTACCGACAAACTAAGTTCCATTTTAGAGAGTTTGCATTTACTGCGATCGCCTAAAAATGCCAAACGGTTGTTTGCAGCTTTGGAAGAATCAGTTGAACGAGATAATCTTAGCGATGAGATGATTCCTAGCCAGAAGCTAGAAGAATTAATTGAACAAATTGAAAAACCGTAAGATTATCTTCAACCAAAAGTTTCGAGACGATCTTATCTTGCTTGGTGGTTTAAGAAAAATAGATCTAAGGCAAAAAAATTTTGGATTTAGTTGAAGCAGTGACCGAAGATCCATTGCAATACCGTTCGGTTAAGCCCCCCAGCCCCCAAATTTGGAGGAGTAAGATTCGTTAAAGTCCCCCAATCTTGGGGGATTTAGGGGGCGAACGAAATAACTTGAAAGACTAACCGAACAGTATTGAGATCCATTGTCTGCTGCAATACTTAATTTCCTATCTGCAATTTAACAAGTCAATTTTCAAACTGTCAGTAAAATAGAGTAAGTCATTCCTGCGGAAAATAATGGTTGCTGCAACTCGTAGAAAATTTACCATCGCTGAATATCATCAGCTTGTAGATTTAGGATTTTTCACCGAAAACGACAGAATAGAACTGATTAGGGGAGAAATTATTGAAATGGCACCGAAAAAAACTCCTCACTCGGTTTGTAACTCTTTATTATGGAAACAGCTCTATGAACTAATAGATAAACAAGCTGAAATTAGAGTACAAGAACCTATTACTCTACCTTCAAACAGCGAACCCGAACCTGATGTAGTCATTGCGAATAAAAAAGATGATAATTATCTCTCTGCTCATCCTACGGTAGAAGACATTATTTTAGTTATCGAAATATCTGATTCTACTCTTAAATACGATAAGGAAACTAAGTTATCTCTCTATGCCGAAGCAGGAATTAATAATTACTGGATTATTAATCTAGTCGATAATCATTTAGAAGTTTATAGTAATCCTTTTGCTGATAATCAAGGTAAATTTGGCTATAAAAACACAAATATTGTTCTACCTGATGAAACAATATTTATTCCTAATTTTACAAAAGTAAGTTTAGAGTTAGATTCTATTTTCCCAAAATAATAAAGATTGGCTCTGCAATCTTTATTCGATAACTTTTTTATTTGTTTCAAAATCATTGTACTTGCTTTGTTCGGCTTCTAATTTTGTTTTTCTTTCTGCTTTTTCAGTTCCTAGCCTATTATTTCTTGCTATTTCAAGATCATTATGTTGTCTATTGTCTTTGTCTGAAGACTTCGTAAAGAGCGATCGCTGCCGCTACAGAAGCATTAAGACTAGGTGTTTTACCGACTAAAGGAATAGCTACTAGCTGATCGCAGTTTTTCTCTGTTGACTGACTTAAGCCTTGACTTTCTGAGCCGATGATCAAACCCACCGAGCCACTAAAATTTGTCTGGTGCAGCATATTATCTGTATCGGTTGTTGTGCCATAGATCCAAAAGCCAGCATCTTTGAGTTTGATAATTGCTTGGTTCAAATTAACGACTCTGGCGATCGCCATATTTTCTAATGCCCCTGCTGCCACCTTCATTACCGTTGAAGTGATACCTGCTGCGCGCCTTTGAGGAATAACTATTCCCTGAACTCCTAAAGCTTCGGCAGTACGGATAATTGCCCCCAAATTGTGAGGATCTTCAATCCCATCGGCAATCACAATTACAGGGTCAGGAGTTTTTTTGGCATGGTCAATTAAAGTGGACAAATCCCAATAAGAGTAGGGAGCAACCTGTGCCGCAATTCCTTGATGATTGCCTCCTTGGGTCAACTGAGACAAACGACGGGAATCAACCTCATCAATGATTGTGCCGTTGGCTTTAGCCTCTTTAACTAAGGGATAGAACTGTCCATGAGCGAGTAGCTTATCTGTAAGCCAAATGCGATTAATCTGGCGATCGCTTTTTAAAGCAGCTAAAACCGCGTGACGACCATAGGTTAAATCTATTTCTTCTTTCTGTTCAGATGAAAGGGTGCTTGTAGAGAAAGCAGGTTTATTTTTAGATTTATTAATCTCAATCTTTTTCTTCTTTTGCTCGTGGGAAGACTTAGATTTCATTATTTAAAGCTTATTGCAAAGAGAAAATAATTATCCTTTGTTCATTGTCCCTTGTCAATTATCAATTAAACCAAAATTCAATTTAGCCAACAATTCTTGTAAACGCTGAGAATTAGTTAAATGAAGATAGCCAACCAATGCTTCTAAACCAGTTGCTTGCTGGTAAACATGACGAGATGTGCGACGAGGCTTTGTTACACAAGCGTTGCGTCCTCGGCGTAAAATTTCTTTTTCCCCATCGGTTAGATATGGGAGCAAAGTGGATAAATGAGTCGCCTGACTCTCGGCTCTTACTTGGGTGACGACTTGGCTATGATAACTAGCCATCCGTTTCGGGGGCATTAAGAATCTGGTGCGAACGTATAGTTCAAATACAGCATCTCCCACATACGCTAGAGCGATCGGCGACAACCGTTCAATTTGAGTTAATTGACTTGTCGTGGTCGAATCTCCCATAACTCCGAACTTTACCTAAGCGTGAGCCGTGTCTATTGGCGTGTTATCGAGTCTATCTTCTGGTAAAATAACGTCCTAAATCGACGTTATTTTTTTAAGCTTTCTAGGGCTACTTCTACAGAAGGCTGAAGAGAAAGAAATTTCTCTAAACGAACTAGTTTAACGGTTTGTGTAACCCTAGGGTTGGTAACAACCTGTAAACTACCTCCTATTGTCTGTGCCTTCTTAACAAGCTGTACCAAAGCCCCCAGACCAGAACTGTCGATAAAATCAATTTGTGCAAGAACCAAAATTAGGTTTTTTGGTCCTTCGTCTATACAGTTACCAATAACTTTACGGAATGCTGGTTCTGAAAAGGCATCGAGTAACCCAGTTAGACGAAATATTTGATAATTTTCCCTGACTTCGCGGGAGCCTCTTAAGCTTACAGTCAGGTTTAGCTGCTCAGGAATAGCCTCCTCCTCAACTTTACCTTTATGATTGCTAGCAAATAAGTACTGTGCCGAATAAATACCAGCTTGTAACATTATTTCTAGCTTTGTCAATGGTAAAGTATAGCTCATTTTTACTAGTGTTGATAATTATTCAATTGAACATAATCTATAAGTTTTATTTAAGCTTATTAATAGTATAAAAAATTTAAATATACACAAAAAACCCTGCTTTAGCTATAAATGCAGGGTTGTAGAGCAAGAGAAATTAATTTTAGAAAACTGTGTAGAACCACCTTGCAAATAGTGGATTCTCTTTTGAGTAGTCAAATATTACTGCTAATAAAATTTGAATACATTCGTATAAATACGCAAGTTTCCTAGTAAGTGGTGTTTTTGTGACTTTTCTGTTGAAGATTTTTAATTTTTGATTGCCAAGGGGACTTCGTTGTAAAGTAGGCACACGTATTCAAGTAGTACTAATATTGCTAATCATTTAGCTCAATAAATATAAATAATGTTAATTCTTCGTCCGAGCGCAAAAATTAGGAAAAACACCTTTAAATTTATCAAAACTTATTTCCTAATTGTTTTACTGGCTGGTTTGGGTTTAACTTTCTTCGCTATCTTACCTGCCTGGACTCAGCAAGCTGTGACGATCAAAACCTTAGTCAGAGCCGATGAAGCACAGCAGCTACAGCCTTTGGTTAATAAATTTAATCAAGAGCATTCAGGTATTCGCTTTCAAATTATCGAAGCTCCCAGTGATAGTAACCAAGTAGAAGATTTATATACATCTTCGTTTTTACTAGGTAATTCTCCTTATGATTTAGTCTATATGGATATCGTTTGGACTTCCAAATTCGCTGCTGCGGGTTGGTTGAGAGATATCAGCGATCGCCTGTCCGATGCTGAAACAGCAGAATATCTCAAGGCAGATATTGCAGGAGGTACGTTTGAGAACAAGCTGTATCGTCTTCCTTTTCGCTCTGATGCGGGGATGCTTTATTATCGCCAAGACTTACTAGAACAAGCTGGATATGAACCGCCAGAAACCTTTGATGAATTACTAAAAATTTCTCAAGACTTACAAAAACAAGGATTAGCTAACTGGGGGTATGTATGGCAGGGGAAGCAGTATGAAGGATTAGCTGCCATGTTTGTGGAGATCTTGGCAGGGAATGGAGCTTTTTGGATCGATCCTGACACTTTAGAGGTAGGTTTAGATCGCTCAAATGCGATCGCCTCGGCAGAATTTTTAAGGGATGCGATCGCGCTAAAAGTTTCTCCTCCTGGTGTCACCACCTATGCCGAAGAGGAAACCCGCCGTTTATTCGAGAATGGCAAGGCAGTTTTTTTAAGAAATTGGCCTTACGTCTACAGTTTGGCGTTAGAGTCTTCCATTGCAGGAAAATTTAACATCAAGCCAATGGTTCATGCAGAGGGCAAAAATAGCGGTGCAACTCTTGGAGGATGGGGATTAGGTATCTCTACAAGCACCAAACATCCTGATGAAACTTGGGAAGTAATGAAGTTTCTTAGTAGTGAGGAATCACAACGGGAATTTGTCTTAGAAACTGGTTTTGTTCCTAGTCGTACAGTCTTATTTAATGATCCTAAGATTGTAGCTAAATACGACTATTATCCCAAGCTATTAGATGTGGTTAAAAATTCGGCATTACGTCCGCCTATTTCTCAATATGCTCAAGCTTCAGATATTCTTCAGCGTTATCTTAGCGCAGCCATAACAGGCAGATCGACCCCTAAACAAGCTATGAAAGCTGCTGCGAATGAAACCCGCAACTTATTAAAAAGATGAGAGATTGTTTAAGGGATGAGGAAAAAGAAAATAAACAAGTTAGTAGTTAGTAGTTTTCTTTGACTACAAACGATATGCGTAGCGGTATCCTTTAGGAGTCCTATAGGGCGAAGCTTATCCGTGATAGACAAACTTTTTGATAACAATAATTATGAAAAATGCTTAATAAACAAGAAAAACTAACGGGCTGGCTTTTACTGTTTCCAGCTTTACTTATAATGGGTCTGGTATTTATCTATCCTATTGCTAGAGCTTTTTATTTAAGCTGGTTTACCGAAAACTTAGGTACACAGCTACAGCCTGTTTTTGCAGGTTTAGGCAACTATCAAAGAATGCTGGGAGATGGCAGATTTTGGCAAAGTTTATTTAATACCTCTGTCTTTACCGTAATCAGTGTCTTCCTAGAATTAATCTTAGGCTTGGGAATTGCCTTAGTTTTGAACAAATCTTTTTTTGGTCGCGGAGTTGTCCGCACAATTTCGATCATTCCCTGGGCTTTACCTACCGCTGTCATGGGTTTAGCTTGGGCATGGATTTTTAACGATCAATATGGGGTGGTTAACGATATATTTACCCGTTTAGGATTGATTGATACAGGAATTAACTGGCTAGGGACACCTGCTTTAGCTATGACGGCATTAATCGTTGCTGATGTTTGGAAAACAACCCCTTTTATTAGCATTATTTTATTAGCTGGACTGCAATCTATCTCTGAAGATTTATATGAGGCTCATCGAATGGATGGGGCAAGTCCTTGGCAAAGTTTTACGCAAATAACTTTACCCTTATTAATGCCTCAGATTTTGATTGCTTTATTGTTTAGATTTGCTCAATCTTTTGGTATTTTCGATCTGGTGCAGGTAATGACAGGCGGTGGTCCTGCTGGTTCAACAGAAACAGTTTCAATTTATATTTACTCTACGGTAATGCGCTATTTAGATTTTGGTTATGGCGCAGCTTTGGTCGTAGTAACTTTTCTCTTGTTAATATTAGCTGTAGCTCTTACTTCTTTGATGTTGAAGAAAGTCCGCGCTTAAATAATTTGTTATGTTGTACCAAATTAGATGGCACTTACTACAGAAATCTCGTAAGGGCGAATCAGCCTTAGCCCCTACAAATTATAATGTGTAATGTCTTTCATTTTAATTGGTATTACTACAAAATCAAAGATTGATTAGAATTCATCATGAAATCATCAAATTCTTCAAAAGTCTCAAATTGTAGCTTTTTAGCAAAAAGAGTCGCAAAATCCGACATAGATTTAATTATTTCTTCATGATTTTTAGAGGCTAACCCCACGTCTATAGCAGCAAAACAAGCTTCAAATTCAGCACAACGGACTTGAAACTCAACTGCAAATAAGCGTTCAAATTCTGCTCGCTGTTCTTTCATAGTTTTACAAGCTTCATTACACATCGCGATGATACGTTCGGTTTCTACTTTAGCCAAATGAGCTTCCTTAAAAATAGCAGTAGCCGATTGATAAACACTAGCAGCAATAAGATATCCAGCCATACTTCCCACGACTGCACCTAAGGGGCCAAAAATTGCTCCTGCTGCTGCACCAGCATATAAACTAGATGTCGTGCAAGTTCCAGTTTGTCCAATTCTCTCAATTAACTCTTCGACGGTAATTTCTCCTTTCGCAAAGCTGTAAACTGACGCTCCAGTGTCAATCACTCCTGCTGCTACCGTTACTGCTACATTGGATTTACTTATTACTTTGACTCCCAATTTAGTTGCACCATAACGAATTATTGTCCCACCTGCGCTGGTAGCACTACTACGCAAAGCTAATTTTCCTCCATCTATGACAGTATTAGCGATCGCTTCTTCAAATGATGTATCATGATTTGACGTAGCCAAAGTATTTTTAACTTCTGTTATTGCGCCATAAAGCTCTGGGTTTTTAGCTGCCCAAATATTTTCCTGATAAGATGTTCCTTCAGATTTAACCTGATCGTATTCTAATTTATCGGTTACATTCCTGGCGGTATCTGCATAATCATCAGTATGATATTGAGAACGTTTTTGAGCTAATTCTCTGACATTTGAACCATTGCCATGAGGAACTAACTTTTGCATTTCCTCATATTTAGGATTGCTTAAAGAATCAGTTAGATTACTAACCTTGTTCATAGATTTGGCTTGAACTTCTTGAACAACCTGATTACTATTTTTAATTAGCAAATCGGCAGCAGCATAAGGATTGCCCTCAGCAGCCGTAATACTTGCTTTTAATGGAGAGCCTTTTAAAGCAGCATCAGCATTAAACTTAGCTGCTTCTATGTATTCAAATAAATTACCTTGAGCAATTTTAGGATTGACTGCTCCTAATTTTTTAGCAGCTATTCTAAATAAATCCATTCCTTGCTGCATTGTATCTGTAGCGTTTGCGTGTAACTTAGAAACTTCAGTTCCATATATACCAGCACCAAGAGCAATATTAAAGTTATGTTGAGATCTTTTGGGAGTCATTATTGTTTGATTCAATTTAAATTTATAACCCCCAACTCGTCTCAAGTGAATAAGTTAGGGAATTAGAGAAAATTATGCTTAATAGTTTTGTTATGCTCATAGAGCTTAGCTTCGAGACAAAAATATCTTCTCCCCTTGTTCTAGAGCTTTGAAGCACTTATCATTAACTGCACCTTCTTCAGTTAAAAGTGGAGTTTCTAAAACTATTTTTAATACTTGAACAAATTGAACCGCTAAATGAACTTGGCGTTTTTGTGAGGGGCTATATAGAGAATAATCTCCTCCTAAAGCCACAATTGTACTTTCTAAAGTATCTAGAACAGGTATCATAGTTTTAGATAATCTTTGAATGACTTCCTCAAACTTGAGAGCTATATCATTTATCGCTTCTGACCTAGAAATAGCATCATTCATCTGCTCAACAGCCTTTGTTGTCTCTGCTTGATACTTTTGAGCGTTAGCCAAATTTTCTTGTGCTTTAGAAGCCATCATCAAACCACCGACAGCAAACACGGGACCCGCTATAATTCCTCCCAAAACTGCCATTCCACCAGCCATACCTAGACCACCTGCTGCTAACGAGCCTCCACCAAACCAGGCTAAGGTAGCATTGGTAGCTGCTGCACCTGCTAGAGAGCCAATAGCAGTTCCCGTTGAAGCAGAAGCAAACATCATCGCTCCACCGTAACTTGCTACTCCAACTAATGCCCCACTACCTACAGCACCAGCACCGCCCATCATTACTTCTTGAGCCTTCAAAGACAAATCTTTCATTTGCCCTAATTCTTCTATGGTAAATTTAGCAGCATTAAATTCACCAACATTAGCCTGTCCTTTTAATTCAATATTTTTTAACTGTTCGTAAAGTTGAACAAAGCGACCTAACTGACGATCCCATACCTCTAATTTAAGTTTTCCTAGATTTTCTAGTGATTGAATGGTGGTTTGTCGTACATACTTGAGATCAAGTTCTGTACGTTTATAAATTGCTTGTGCTTCTTTCTGTAATTCTTCAGCTTTTAAGTTGTCAGAACCTGCTTCGATACCTTTTATAATACCTGTTACACCAGCAGTTATAGCTGCTGCACCTAAAATAAAGGGGAGAACCATATAAAAACCATTTTATAAATAACCTTAAATTAATATTAATTTTACTCATTCAAACAAAGCAGTGATCTGAATCAATAAAGACAATAATCTTTCTAATTGCAATTTCAGAAACCGCTAAAATGAATAGAGGAGGCGATTACGCTGCGTGTAGCCGACGGATCTCGTTTAACTATTTCAAATCCGTGTTTAATTTTTTATTCCTCATCCTTTGGTATGGGCAACATGATCCAGGCTTGAGTAATCAATTTACTCAACCACTTGCGTCGATCTAACTCCAAAAGGCTATCGTCTTGTAAAATTCCTGCGGTTAGGTCTTCTAAAGATTGTCCTTGCTGACGAGCGATCTGAACCACTCCTGCGATCGCACTGGCAATAACTTCTTCATTAACGGAACTATTTTTTAGTGCCAATATTTCTTCTATGTTAGCGGGAATGGGATAATCCATAGATAGCAAGAGGCGTATGTAGGTAATTTAGTTAATATGTACTGAATTGTAAAATTCGTTTAATTTAGAATATAAAGACAAATTGCCTCGCAAGTGTAGCTCATTCCTACCTAATTCAACTTTGTTTTAAAACTTTTTAAAAAGAAAATAATAATCTTTATATATGAAAGAGTTACTGTACACGGAAATACCTACTGTCGATATAGAAGCAGTAAAAACTTGGTTACAAGAATGGCAACCCATAAAGGGTAAAAAAACTGCTACTCCTGACGGCATTCGTCTTCAGTTTGATGGCTTGCCTAACGGTGAATTATCAATCTTTGTTTGGCAGCTACAGCGCACTACCTATTTAAAAGTTTTTCAATGGGGAAGCAAACCAATTACAGCAGCAAATCAAATAAAACAGCAGTTAGTTAGTGAAATTCAGGCAGCATTCCCTCAAAAGTATCCTATTCCCCCAGATATAGATTTATCACAGCAGTCTATCTTTGAGGCTTTAGCCGATAGCTATCCTCAGACAGTACATTATTTCCAGAAAATGCCCAATGGAGAATACGATCTTAATCGAGTTTACTGGTGGGAAAAACGCTGGCGAGATAGCGTCAATAATCCTCAACAGCCAAAAGAAGTAATTTTTAAAGGTAATTCTGATTCAACACCAGAGAAAGAATACGATTTAATTTATATCGGTGGTGCTTTGGGGGTAATTCATGCTGCGGTAATGGCACAAAAAGGCTATCGAGTGCTGTTAGTTGAAAGATTACCTTTTGGCAGAATGAATCGAGAGTGGAATATTTCTCGTGATGAGTTTCAAAGTTTGATTAATTTGGGTTTATTTACCCCAGAAGATTTTGAATCAGTAATTGCAGCCGAATATATTGATGGTTTTAGTAAATTTTTTGATGCCTATAATCCTCCTCATCTAAAAGCTTCGGTATTGCATACTCCTGAAGTTTTAAACGTGGCAATTGATGCGGAGAAGCTTTTGCATTTCTGTGGTGATAAACTGCGTCAGGCAGGGGGAGATATCTGGGATGAGACAGAGTTTGTGCGTGCTGATGTTTCTGAAACTGAAGTTACAGTGCAGTTAACTCATTTGCCTACTCAAAAGACTAAGCAGGCAACCGCTAGACTACTGATAGATGCAATGGGAACAGCCTCTCCTCTTGCTTGGCAACTAAATGGCGGTAGAACTTTTGATAGTGTATGCCCTACAGTAGGGGCAGTGATCGAAAGCGGTTTTGCCCCCGAAGTCTGGGATAAGGACTATGGAGATGTTTTAAATTCCCATGGTGATATATCAAGAGGTAGACAGTTAATCTGGGAATTGTTTCCCGCAGGAAATGGAGAATTAACCTTTTATCTGTTTCACTACCATCAGGTGCATCCAGAAAACCCTGGTTCTCTTTTAGAAATGTACGAAGACTTCTTTACCATTTTGCCAGAGTACCGCCGTTGCGATGTAGAACAACTTGTCTGGAAAAAGCCCACTTTTGGCTATATTCCTGGTCATTTTAGTGTAGGCGATCGCGATCGCACTGTCGCTTTTGATCGTTTAGTAGCCATTGGCGATGCTGCTTCATTACAGTCTCCGCTGGTTTTTACGGGATTTGGTTCATTGGTACGCAATCTAGAACGGCTCACAACCATGTTAAATACCGCCCTGCAACACGATCTACTTTCTGCCAAGCACCTAAACCAAATTAGGGCATATCAAAGCAATATTGCTGTTACCTGGCTATTTTCTAAAGGGATGATGGTGCCTACAGGCAAAACTCTACCTCCCCAAAGAATTAACTCCATGTTAAATACCTTTTTTGGCTTACTAGCTGATGAACCGACTGAGGTTGCCGATACTTTTATAAAAGATCGCACTGACTGGTTAACCTTTACCAGATTAGCTTTAATTGCAGCGCGCAAAAATCCTGCCTTGTTAATTTGGATCTGGGAAATGGCGGGGAGCAAAGACATGATGCGCTGGCTAGGTTCCTATGCTGCTTTTAACTTAGATGCCCTCAGAAATTTGTTGCTAGCTAGATGGTTTCCTGGCTGGATCGCGAAATCCCAACCATGGTTAGAAAAAAAATATCCTGGTTTGTGGCTTATGCTTTTGAGTCTAAATTATCAGCTACGCTACTCTGGTAAAGACCAATAATTATTTTTAGCTTACCCAAACATGAAGAAACCAGCCAATCGCAATTCCTAAAAAGACAAAGCGTACTACCTGCCAAAATATATCGGGCAGCAAAACGCTTTCGAGGGATAGCTCTAGGCTATCTAGCTCTTGCTGGAGGCTGCGTAGTTCAGTCTTTAAGGGTTGAGGAATAGATTTATCTTTTTGCTGCTGTTTAAGTTCTTGTTGACGCTCTTGTAATTGCGACCGCGCTTTTAAATCTTGTTTAACTTGAGCATGACGCTTCTGTAACTGTAGAAGTGATGTTTCTACATCAATTAGAATTTTTTCTAATTCGTTTTCTTGCGTGTTGCCAGATTGAGGAGATGACATCGTTAAAATTAAAGGTGAAGCAATATATTTAGATCGACACGATATTAACCTATGTTTAAAGTAACGCCTTTATCTACGAATCAAAGCAAAGTTTCGGCTGATTTAACCGATTTAGAACTGGCACAGGCTTTAGTCGAACGGAGTTTGATCGCCCATCAAGATTGGCATCGCTTAAAAGGCAATCGACAAGCCCAAGCAAAACAACAGCTAACCTCTGCACTGGTGTTTTTACTAAAAGAGCAACCCCAAGAAGCTTTACAGCATCTCAATCAGGCTGTTGGCTGGCTAGATGGCTCTCTTGCCTCTCCTCCTTGTCCTGATGCTCAACGTAAAGCCAAGACCTAAATTTTTAATTAAGCTCAGGATATATTATTTCCAACAAAGTTAGTAATCAATAATCATCGCTAGTTATGACTACTGCGTCTGCATCCTCAACCAAATCCAAACTGCCTCCAGGTTCAAAAGTTCCGCCAACATTAATAATAATTCAGGTGATGTTTGACCAATTTGGGACTTTAGAAAAGTTTCAACGCAAATATGGTGATATTTTTTACGCGCCCAAGTCTTCTCTATTTCCACCTTCTGCTATTTTTAGCAATCCTCAAGCAATAGAAAAAGTTTTTACTGCCGATCCCAACTTGTTTGAAGTTGATCGACAATCTAATGCACCAGTTAGAGTTTTGTTAGGAGATAGTTCTTTAGTATTGCTTGATGGTGTGCAACATCAAAGACAGCGTAAGCTATTGATGCCACCTTTTCATGGAGAGAGAATGAAAAGCTATGGTCAAACTATGGTCGATGCCACCCAGGAAGTTATTGCTCAATGGCAAGTTGGTCAAACTATCTGTATTCGTGACTATACTCAAGAAATCTCGCTGCAAATTATTTTAAGAACAATTTTTGGTTTAGAGTCAGGGAAAAGATACGATCGCTTGAGTAAGATTCTAGTAGATTACCTAAATATATTTAATTCACCTTTAAATTCCTTTTTCCTCTTTTTTCCTTGGTTACAAAAAGACTTGGGAGGCTTAACTCTTTGGAACAAGTTTTTGCGACAAAAACGTCAGATTAAAGAAATTTTACAGGCAGAATGCGGTCGCCGTAGGCAGAATCCAGATGCTTTAGGAGAAGATCTTCTCAGCCTATTACTCGAAGCACGATACGAGGATGGGCAACCTATGAGTGATGAGGAAATACGAGATGAGTTGATGACTATGCTGTTTGCAGGACATGAAACTACTGCTAGTTCTTTGGCTTGGTCGTTTTATTGGCTACATTGTCTGCCAGAAGTTGGTCAAAAATGCCAAGCAGAATTAGATTCTCTGGTTGATAATTGTTCGTTTACCGAGATTGCTAAACTTTCCTATCTAAGTGCAGTAGTATCGGAAACTTTGAGACTAAATCCTGTGGTTGCGTTTGTTGGGAGGAAGTTAAAACAACCTTTTGAATTAATGGGATATGAGTTTGAACCTGGTACAACTTTATTGCCCAGTATTTATCTGACTCATCAACGGGAAGATATATATCCTGAACCCAAAAAGTTTAAACCAGAAAGATTTATCGAAAGACAGTTTTCACCCTATGAATATTTACCTTTTGGTGGAGGAAATCGTCGCTGCTTGGGTTATGCCTTTGCCCTATATGAAATGAAATTGGTTTTAGCAACTATCTTGTCTCAAGTAAAATTAGAATTGCTGGATAATCGCCCTATCAAACCCGCTCGTCGTGGCTTTACTTTTACTCCTGATGGTGGTATAAAAATGAGAGTTGAGGCAATTAAATCCTGAGTTTTGTACTCATTACTTATTCTTTATTTGCTATCTTTAATAAGTCAGATTCTTGTTTTGCCTGAACATAAAGAAACATTGCCCAAGATGCGATCGCATCTTGACTAGATTCGATGTCTCCTAGTTCTGTCTGCGCAGTTTGTAAACAATGTTTTAATAGTCTGGCATCTGTCTGTATTTGCTGCAATGATTGGTTTAGATCGGGTTGCTGCTCAAAAAAGCTATTATTCTGGATATCTATGGACTCTGGTTCAAGATTTTCTTTGACTGTACGTGCAGGATTTATTTCATCCCTGCTGACTTCGGCTGCAAAGCTAGAAGCGACGATACCTGCGGGAAGAATGAACACGCCAATACCAAAACAGGCTAGACTTGCACCCAATAATTTACCTGTGACGGTAACTGGATAAATATCGCCATAGCCAACGGTGGTTAAGGTGATAACTCCCCACCACATAGCAGCAGGAATACTGGAAAAGGCTTCTGGTTGGGCATCGTGTTCGGCAAAAAACATTAAGCTTGAAGCAATTATTAGTAAAAAAGCGATAATTGACAGGGTAATAAATAGTTCTTCCTGCTTGCTAATAATTACTCTAACTAAAGAACGAACAGATTTTGAGTGTCTACCAATTTTGAGAATCCTTGCCAATCTAAGCAGTCTTAGAGTTTTAAGAAAAGCTAAGTTGTGAAACACTAACAGCAAATAAAAAGGAAAGGTAGAGATAAAATCAATAATCGCCATCGGCGTAAAAGCATAGCGCAGCCTACCCCATACGGGATGACTAAATTGACGTTCAACAGTACATAGCCATAAACGCAATCCATATTCTATGGTAAAAACTATGGTAGAAAAGATACCGATGCCTCTAAACAGCCAGTGATAATTTTGATTTATCGGTTGTGAAGTTTCTAGAATAAAAGCACTAATATCTAACGGCATTGCTGAATTAGGGGATGAATCGGTAGGGAATAGGCACATCTTTAAATTTCAGGTAATGAATTAGTAATCTGATTGAGTGCTTCAACATTGTTTTGGACTTGGAGTAGCAAAGAGTTTTGCGATGTAACCTAGCGAGATAGTGTCTGAGGCGAGTATTTTCTCCTTCGACGCGAGTCATATATGTTTTGCAAATAATTTGCTCTCCGTCAGGAATAAAGCCAGGATAAACTTTCCAACCGTCGGTTACATAAAAGTAGCATTGCCATTTTTCAACAATTTTCCACAGTGGCTCAAATGTTTTAGAGCTACGATCTCCTAAAACCCAACCCAAAATACACGGTTTGAAATGATCTACTGCGGTCCAAAGCCAAATTTTGTTTTTTTACTACCGACAAAGGTTTCAAGTTCATCTAACTCACCTACTTTAGGTGTTGTTTTAGGGTCATAAGCATTTGGGAGCAACTCTCCAACCTGTTTAACCCAATTTATGACTGTTGTATGGTGAACTCCTGTAACTCTTTCTATTCCCCGAAATCCCATACCCTTCAGGTACATTTTAAAGCACATTTTTCTGATTTCATCGCTGTAAGCGCGATCGTTTTTGGGATTTTCTACAAATTGGCGATCGCAATTAACACAGATATGATTCTGCTTTCCTCTTCTCATACCGTTTTTACGAACGTGTTCGGACTTGCACTCAGGACATTTCATTTGCTTTGCATACAATCAACCGTTTCACTTTAATTCTCTAATTCATCCCTTATTTATGCAACGCCACATCTAACAAAATCAAGATAGAAAAGAAAACTTGGTCTAATCTGCTAATCCAATTACCATAATCAGCATCTTCTAAAATATGGTAAAGTTTACGTCGAAAGGCTTTACGCTTCATCTTTTTCTTAGATTATCCTGTTTAATAGTCGGCTAATATACAGAGATTCTTATCTCGTATTCTAAGTATCCAAAATATTTGTAATTACCAAAATTTGCTCAATAAGCTAATGTGCATTTAAACTGCATTTTATTAAATTAGAAAACAAACCAGACAATCTCCTCCCCGTCTCCTTTTCTCCCAGTCTCCCCGTCAATCTCAACAAGCAAATTAAATGCTTGACAGCTTATACCTATGCTAATGGTGTTTAATCGAGAGTTATCGAAAAGTAATTATAAATTCAACTATCAAATTTGCATCATAGTCTTCTTTGTTTGCAGTCTTTTGTGCTTGTTATTACTTAGTAGTTGTAGTAGTCAAGAGCAAACAAATACAAAGATTACCAAAATAACTTTTTGGCATGGTATTAATCCCCCTGAAAATCGTGATATTTTTCAAGAATTAGTTACTAAGTTTAACCAAAAAAACCCAGATATTGAGGTCGAGGCTTTATATATTGGTCAACCTGATGCTCAACTACCAAAAATATTAGCTGCTACCGTTAGCGATCAACCTCCTGATATTCTCTGGTTTGTTCCTCAAATTACGGGTAAATTAGCTCAGTTGGGTGCATTGTTACCTTTAGAAAATTGGCTGGATAATTCATCGCTAAAATCAGAAATAGATCCAGCCATGTTTGACTCGATGAAGTTAGACGGACATATTTTATCTGTTCCCTTAGCTACTAACAATGCTGCCGTATTTTATCGCCCTAGCTTATTTAAGCAGGCAGGAATTAGTGATGTTCCTCGAACTTGGTCAGAATTAAAACAAACAGCTAAAGCATTAACCCAGGATACTAATAACGACAAACGCATAGATCGGCACGGTATCTATCTGTCTTTGGGAAAAGGAGAATGGAATGTATTTGCCTGGCTGCCTTTTATTTATAGTGCTGGGGGGGATTTATTAAAAAATGGTCAACCTGATTTAGTTAATGATGGCGCGATCGCAGCTTTACAGTTAGGATCGGATTTAGTTCAATCTGGAGTAGCTGTCTTGTCGCCACCCGAAAGAGGTTACGAAATTGATGATTTTATCGCTGGTAAAGTGGCAATGCAGATTACGGGACCTTGGACACTGGCTCAGTTAAAATTAACAAATATAGATTATGATGTCTTTCCTATCCCTGTTGCCAAACAACCTGCTGCGGTAATTGGAGGGGAAAATCTATTCGTCTTTAAAACAACTCCACAAAGAGAAGAAGCCAGCATCAGATTTTTAGAATATGTCCTGAGCGAAGAGTTTCAGACAGCTTGGGCATTACAAACAGGTTATTTACCCGTCAATATCAAGTCGCAACAAAGTCAAGAATATCAGGATTTTGTAGAATCCAATCCAGTAGTTAAGGTCTTTCTTAAACAAATGCAGTGGGCAAAATCTCGTCCGATTATTCCTCAATATAATAGACTATCAGAGAACTTAGGGAGGGCAATTGAAGCTAGTCTCTTGGGTAAACAAACTCCGACTGAGGCGTTAAAACGATCGCAACAGCGTTTAGAATTAATCTTTGGTAATAAATAGTTACCTTGGTGAGATACATTTAATTAGTATTCGCATATCTTAGGTGCAAATAACTTGAATGTTCTTCAGGCTGCTGAATTACTGAGAATAAAAGCAAATTCAAAGCTTAATCCAAAGGTCAAATCTACACTAGGGCAGTTTTTTACTCCCTCTTCTATAAGTCTATATATGGCTTCTTTGTTCAATAGAATTGAGGGAAATATCTCGTTGCTAGATCCTGGATGTGGTTCTGGTTCACTAACAGCAGCTTTTATTGATGAATCTTTAAAAAGAAAAAAAATAAACTCTATAAATATTCATGCTTTTGACATAGATTCAGTTATTCAGCCTTTTATTGATGAAACTCTGTCACTATGTGTCAAAAAATCTAAAAAACATGGTGTCTCAATTGACGCAAATTTTATCTTAGATGATTTCATTTTCAACAAGACAAAACGGACAATATGCGGACAAGTCATTTGTCACGGTAGCGAATGCGATTCGCTATCCGTGTCCTCAAATTCAAGGGTATTCAAGAATGAAGATGGCTATAGCCACGTAATCATGAATCCGCCCTATAAAAAAATAACTACTACTAGCGATTACAGAAAAGCTTTAAAAAGTATTGGGGTAGAAACGGGAAACCTTTACACGGGGTTTGTTGCGCTTGCATTACAGCAGCTTATTGAGGGCGGTGAATTAGTAGCAATTATTCCCAGATCATTTTGCAATGGTGTTTATTATCAACAATTTCGTGAGTTTATTTTACATCAAACAGCCATTGAGCATATACATATTTTTGATTCGCGTTCCTCGGCATTCGGAGATAATCATGTACTTCAAGAAAACATTATCATTCACTTGATTAAAGGAGTAAAACAGCAGGAAGTAACAATTACATCTAGCCCTACTGCGGACTTTAATATCGATGAGTCAACCCAAAGCATTACAGCAACAGATATCACAACTCGTACAGTTCCATTTACGGCAATAGTTAAATCAAATGACAAACGAAAATTTATTCATATTGCAGCTAATCAAAGAGATCAAGCAGTAATCAATAGATTATCTTGTATCACCTCAACCTTAGATGATATCAAGCTCCAAGTCAGCACTGGGGCAGTAGTAGACTTCAGACTAAAAAACGATTTACGACAAAACATAGAAGCTAATGCTGTTCCTTTAATATATCCAACTCATTTAAATGGAGGAGTAAATTGGCCCAAAGATTCAAAAAAGCCAAATGCCATATCAGTATCTAACAAATCTAAAAGCTGGCTTTGGCAAAATTTAGATAATTTTATAATTGTTAAACGGTTCAGTAGTAAGGAAGAGAAACGCAGAATTGTCGCTGCACATTATGATGGTTCATTACCTAGTGAATTAATTGGTTTTGATAACAAGCTGAATGTTTTCCACGATTCTAAACAAGGTTTTGCCAGAGATCTTGCTCTCGGACTTTATGTTTATCTAAATAGTACCTTGCTAGATAAATATTATCGATTGTTTGGTGGGCATACTCAGGTAAATGCTACTGACTTAAGAGCTATTAGTTACCCCGATCTTGAATTATTAAAGTCAATGGGTAATAAAGCTCTTGGTACAGATTTATCACAAAAGCAAATTGATGAAATATTAGAAGAGCAACTGGCAAAAATGGTAGGTAATAACGATAATCCTCTAATTGTTCAGGAAAAAATTGACCAAGCATTAGAGATCTTAGCTTTATTGGGAATGCCAAAAGCTCAACAGAATGAGCGTTCGGCACTTACCTTATTATCCTTAATTGACCTCCAACCTAATGGTTTATGGTCTGATTTGAAACGACCAATGATTGGTGTAACCCCGATTATGAATTGGTGCGAAGAATTCTATGGTAAAAAATATGCTCCTAATACTCGTGAAACTTTTAGACGGCAAACCCTTCATCAGTTTATTGATGGTGGGCTTTGTCTTTATAACCCAGATCTACCAGACCGCCCTGTGAACAGCCCCAAAGTTTGTTATCAAATTACCACTGAGCTTTTTGATGTTCTGGTTAAATATGATACTAATGAATGGAAAACCATGTTGGCAGATTGGCTAGAACGTCGAGAGACTTTGATAACTCAATACGCCAAAGAACGGGAAATGGAGATGATTCCTTTGACTTTGGATGATGGTATAGAGATTAAACTTAGTCCTGGGAGTCATATTCAGTTGATGCGGGATATTGTGATGGAGTTCGGTCCCCGTTTTGTACCTGGTTCGGAAGTGATTTATCTGGGTGATACGGGAGCTAAGGAGGATTTTTTCAAACCAGAAAGATTAGCTGAGTTAGGCGTTACACTCGACCGCAAAGGGAAGTTACCAGACGTGATTCTTTACTGGTCTGAGAGGGATTGGTTGTTGTTGATTGAATCGGTTACCAATCATGGTGCGGTAGATAGTAAACGTTATAGCGAACTGTCAGCACTTTTTGCCGAGGCAATCCCTGGTCTAATCTATGTGACTGCCTTTCGAGATTGCAAAACTATGGCTAAATACTTAGCAGATATTTCTTGGGAAACAGAAGTTTGGACTGCCGATGCGCCAACA
The DNA here is from genome assembly GCA_965218645.1 of Waterburya sp. Lineage (GTDB taxonomy): Bacteria > Cyanobacteriota > Cyanobacteriia > Cyanobacteriales > Xenococcaceae > Waterburya. The sequence continues at coordinate 1,902,884 of OZ244627.1, forward strand.
CACATGATTCATTTTAACGGCGATCAATTCCTTTCCTCATGAGAAATAACCTGATTTTTTTAAACATAAATCTAAGTTAAATTTTGCCAGATTAGAGATTTTAATAAATAACAGCATATTGCAATTATTCAACTAAATTCATGCCTTATTTATATGTCGATTTTGAAAAAAGCGATCGCAACAGCGTTTAGAATTAATCTTTGGGAATGAATAATTAATCATGGCGCAACTGTTTATCGATCGCCTGATAGGGCAAATTCAACTCAAAAATACTCCCTGTATTGTCGGATTAGATCCTGCTTTGGAGAGAATGCCTCCAAGCTGGTTGCAAGAACAGGGCATTACTAAAAAAAGTAGTTTAGAAGACTGCGCTGAGGCAATTTATCAATATAACCTGATGGTGTTAGATGCCGTTGCCGATCTCGTTCCCGCAGTAAAACCGCAAAGTGCTTATTATGAGTTGTTTGGTTCGGCGGGAATTGTAGCCTTAGAAAAAACTATAAAGGCTGCTCGCGATCGCGATTTATTGGTAGTCTTAGATGTAAAACGGGGAGATATAGCCTCTACCGCCACAGCTTACGCTCAAAGCTATTTACCAAGTGAACCAGCGTGTCCTTTAGAAGCTGATGCTATTACTATTGTTCCCTACCTAGGCAAAGACTGTATTGAACCTTTTTTTGAAGAAGCAACAAAATGGGGCAAGGGAATTTTTGTTTGTGTTAAAACTTCTAATCCTGGTGCATCCATAATTCAAGAACAAAAGATAGATAGCCGTTACCTGTATGAAATTATTGCCGATTTAATTAAACCTGCCTCAGATAATAGCATTGGTGAATCTGGCTATAGCGGTATTGGTGCAGTTGTCGGCGCAACCTATCCCGAAGCAGCTATTCTTCTACGCCAACAACTACCAAATAGTTTATTTCTTGTTCCAGGAGTGGGCGCACAGGGAGGCGGTAACGAGGGTATAAAAGCTTGTTTTAATGCCGATGGTTTAGGCGCAGTAGTTAGTAGTTCTAGGGCAATTATGTATCCTCATCAGTACGGTGCGATCGATTCAAATAAAGAAACAATTAAACAAGCTGCGGTAGATTTGATTAGTCAGGTACGGGTAATATTGAAAAATTAAATAGCGGTAAATACTCTAGCAAACTGTATCTACTATAAAATAAAGACGAACTCTATTTAGCATGGCTATCTTAAACGCGATCGCGCTAGATAAAATTATTAATTGCTTTTCCTACTGCTTCGGGGTACTCCTCATAGATACCTAAAGTTCCAGGTAATCTAACCGTTTGCACTTCTAATTCTGCCATTGCCGACATTTCTGCTTTCGATTTGAGTGGTGCATTCTCAGCTAGCACGAGCAATACAGGCATAGATACAGATGATAGATCGTGTAAAAATTCTTTTCTATTAGTCACGGGATCGATCGCACCAGTTACAAAAGCAGCGGGGGCATATCTTGCGCCGTTTTTAGAGGTAATTTGCTGTTTTTGAGCGATGAATTCAGGCGTTAGTTTGGTTTCGTCTAGGTATACGTGGCGTTTATACATCAAGCGTAAAAAAGCAGGCGTAGTGTTTAAATAGTAGAGGAATTGTCCTAGTAAAGGCGATCGCACTAAGTTTTTGATTCCATTTCTTATTTCATCTGCTAAACCCATGACCCGCAAAGGTCCTTGCCAAGTAGGAGCAACCAAAATAATCTTAGCTACAACGGATTTATCTTGAGCCAGCTTGAGAGCATATCCTGAAGCATGACCAGCAGCAATCAAAATAACTGGGCGATCAAAAATTGTGGCTACAAAATCTCGCAACAATTGCTGAAATAACTTAGGATTGTAATCTACAGGAGGACATTCGGAGTCGCCAAACCCCAACCAATCTAAAACAGTAACTTGGTATCGATCCGCTAGCATTTCGGCAATACCTTTCATTTCTCCACGACTGGAAACCGTGCTAAAAGCAGGAAGTAACAAGACAGGGTTTCCTTGCCCAATAGTTTCGTAGACGACTTTATATTGTTCGCCAGAAAAATTCCAGCTATAGTGATGGACTTGACCGCCAATACTAGAATGAGTTTGAAGAGAATCAGTTAGTGTAATCATGTTGAGTAATGAAAAGCAGTAAATCTATAATGAGATCTTAATAAAATATTTAATTAAGTTTGCCGTTGTCTTAACGCATTGATACATACAGTCCAGCCAAATCTTAATTTTTGTCGGTAAAATTTTGCTGAATTGGATATTTTAATCGATAACGTTATATTGCAATCGTTTAACTAATTGATGTCTCCTTTTCATTTCGATGCCGAGGAAAGCGATCGCCTTTTTACAATAGCGATCGCTTTTAACTAAATTGCCCATTAAATTAAACGCCGACTTGAGATTCTACTTTTTTCTCTTGCAGCGCAGCATAAAGACGGTTTAATGCTTTAACATATGCTTTAGCAGAAGCGACAATAATATCGGTATTCGCAGCACGACCAGAGTATATTCTGTCATTATGACGTAGGCGAATAGTAACTTCACCGATCGCGTCTATTCCTGCTGTGACTGACTGTACAGAAAATTCAATAAGCTCATTAGGAATATTAGTTACTCTGTTAATCGCTTTATAAATTGCATCAACTGGTCCCGTCCCAATGGCTGCATCGGTTAATTCTTCACCGTTAGGAGTACGCAGAGTAACCGTAGCTGTAGGTTGAGAGCGATCGCCACAGGATATTTGCACCAGTTCTAAACGGAACAATTCAGGAGGCTGTCTAATTTCATCATTGACAATTGCCTCAATATCCCAGTCTGTGATTTCTTTTTTCTTGTCTGCCACTTCTTTAAAGCGGACAAAGGCTTTATTCAGGTCAGTTTCAGATAGTTCAAAGCCCAATTCTGTTAAACGAGTACGAAAGGCATTGCGACCAGAATGTTTACCTAAAATAATTTGCTGGTTATCAGTTAAGCCAATCGACTTAGCGTCCATAATTTCGTAGGTTAACTTATTTTTGAGCATCCCATCTTGGTGAATACCCGACTCATGGGCAAAAGCATTCGCGCCCACAATGGCTTTATTTGGCTGAACAATTACGCCTGTACGATTAGATACCAAGCGAGAAGTCTTATAAATCTGCTGAGTATCAATATTCGTTAGTGGTTCAGTTGATTCCTCTGGTCTACCCAAAAAAGGATTAAAGTATTGACGGCGGACGTGAAGTGCCATTACCAATTCTTCTAAAGCAGCGTTGCCAGCCCGTTCGCCGATGCCATTAATGGTACATTCTAGCTGTCTGGCACCATTTTTAACCGCTTCTAGAAAGTTAGCTACCGCCAAACCTAAATCATTGTGACCATGAACTGAAACTACTGCCCGATCAATATTTGGCACGTTATTACAAATGCCTTTAATCAATGCGCCAAACTCAGTGGGGGTAGTATATCCCACTGTATCGGGAATATTAACGGTAGTTGCCCCTGCTGCGATCGCTGCTTCTAATACCTGATACAAATATTCGGCATCAGTCCGCACCGCGTCCATGGGCGAAAACTCTACGTCATCCATAAAGGACTTGGCGTAAGCTACCATTTCTTGAGCTATATCCAAGACTTCGGCACGAGATTTCTTTAACTGATACTCCAAATGGATATCAGAAGTAGAAATAAAAGTATGAATCCTGGCATTGGCAGCGGGTTCTAAAGCTTCGGCGGCAGCCTTGATATCAGCTTTAATTGCTCTGGCTAAACTACAGATTACAGGACCATTTTCTGTTCCCACCTGTGCCGCAATTTTTTGTACCGCTTCAAAGTCTCCAGAGCTGGCAAAAGCAAACCCCGCTTCAATTATATCAACCCCAAGTCGTGAGAGAGAATGGGCAATTTCCAACTTTTCTTCAACGTTGAGGGTTGCGCCAGGAGATTGTTCTCCGTCTCTTAAAGTGGTGTCGAAAATAATGATGCGGTCTTTTGAATTTTCCATAACCCAAACTCTATTTTTTAGCTCGTTGCTGATTTCTCGGTCTTGATTTGAGGATCGAGTATATTTAACGTTTGTTTTTCTAGATCCTGTATTAAGCAATATCACTTAAAAATTATAAGCCATTTTCAGATCCAAATTCAGCAACGCTTTTCCATTTATAGCTTATCTAGCACTAATAGCAGGTAAAGCTGGCTGAGGTCGAGGAGTTGTCTTTTCTAATAGCAAGTTTCTAATTAACCTGGCTGCCATTTTTTGAGTTAATTTTCCTGCTACTTTTTGCCCTATTTCCTGAGTTTCTGGTTTAGAAATGATTTTGGCAACGATAGAAACTAAATGAGTAGGGTCAAAACCTGGAGTTTGTTGCAGAATACCCACAATATTTTTTAGGTGAGTCGTAGTATAGGAATCTTCTCGAAAATCTACAGGAGTTTCTTGAATTGTTAAACCTACCTGTTGGCGGAAAGCAGTAGAAATATTAAATATAGTTCTCCGTCCCAAACCGTCGATAACATTAACTAATTCTTCGGCAAGGCGATCGCGAATAAAGATACCGCGATCGCTATAAAGATATTCTAGAGCCTGATCTACTACGCTGTCAAAATCATAGTCTCTAGAATCTGTAGCATTCTTGAGCAGGTTTTCTAAACGATGCCAGCGGAAACCTTCTTCTTTAAACAGCAGGTCTTTTAAAGATGCCCTTAATTCAGGTGCAGGATCGGTAAGTAAGCGTTTAGCAATATAAGGATAGGCTTTACTAAGAACCTTAAACTCTGGATCGATGCCGATCGCAATCCCTTCTAAAGTTACCATCGAACGAATAATCAAAGCATAGTAAGCGGGTACAGTAAAGGGAAATTCATACATCATTGCCGACATTTGATCGGTGATGCTTTTAAAGTTTAATTCTGCCACCGTTGCCCCTAAAGCATTGCCAAATACGTTAGCTAAAGCAGGTACTATGGGAGCTAAATTTACATCAGGGGTTAAAAAGTCTAGCTTGACGTAATCTCTGGCTAAAGCTTCAAAATCGCGGTTAACTAAGTGAACTACCGCTTCTATTAAACCGTACCTTTGATAAGGTTTGATACGGCTCATCATGCCAAAATCTAAATAAGCTAGTCTAGCGCTACCATCTACCATTGCCAACAGGTTGCCAGGGTGAGGGTCGGCATGAAAGAAACCATGCTCTAGAAGCTGTCTTAGGGAACATTCTACTCCTACCTCGACTAGGTGAGTTGCATCAATTCCCTCAGCCTGAACAGCATCAACATCAGTCAACTTAATCCCGTCGATCCATTCCATGGTCAAAACGCGCTTACCCGTATAGTCCCAATAAATTTTGGGTACATAAATTTCTTCTATGTAGCCATAGAGCTTTTTAAACTTGTCAGCGTTACGTCCTTCTTGGTTGTAGTTGGTCTCTTCAAAAATACGTTCTGCCAATTCGTCGATAATTGAGCGTAGATTAGAACGTACCTGCTTTACATTGTCCTGTACCCACCCTGCTAGGATACGCATGATATAGACATCAAGGGTAATACGGCGATCAAGGTTTGGACGCTGGACTTTGACCGCTACCTCTTCTCCTGTTTTTAGTCTACCTTTATATACCTGTCCTAAAGAAGCTGCTGCAATCGGTTCAGGAGAAAGCTCTGCATAGATTTCTTCTGGTGGTTTACCCAATTCTTCCTCAATAAAGCGAAACGCTACTTCGTTAGGAAAAGAGGGGATTTTATCTTGTAGGGTTGTTAATTCTTCCAAATAAGCAGGAGGAACAACGTCAGGTCTAGTAGACAATGCCTGACCAATTTTGATATACGCAGGACCTAACTTGGTTAGGATTTTGATTAATTGACGCGCTCTCTTTTTTTGCTTGGGAATAGAATTACCCCTAAAGTTGTCCCACCATACCCCAAGAGCGAAACGACTAAAGGGAAACACAATACTGATTAGTCGAGCAAGCACCGTAAAAGGACGATTGCTGTATCTGGCATTGTTTGTAGCTGGATTATAACGCCAGTCCGCATTTGGCTCATCATAAGCCGACTCAGTATCTTCGTAGGTGTCGATTACCTGAGAATTGACGGTAATAGTATCTTGTGTGGGTAACAATGTCTGCTGAGGCATAATTTATAAGACTGACGTTAACAACTCTTTCTTTGTAAATAATTGTAACAAGAGATTGAAGTAAACAACTCTCTCTTAAGATTAAAGTCTCAAAAGCTGTCCTGGAAATTAGGTATTACCGAATCTTCTAATCTTGGTTGTCAAGTTGACTCATTTAAAACCACAGTAGCCAATTTAATTGATTTAAGCATCTGAGTCGCAGAAGCAAATCGCCGTTGAGGTAGCTTTTGCAATGCTTTGGATATAGTAGAACGCAAGAGAAAGGGAACTACATCAGGAATACTAACTGTTTTATTTAGATGGGAATTTCTTAGATTTTGATAGATATCTGAAAAGGGTCTTTCGCCGACGAGAAGTTCATACAGCATCACTCCAACTGCATAAAGATCTGAAGCATGGGAATAATGACCATAAAATTGTTCTGGAGCCATGTAAGCAGGTGAACCTGTATCGCCGCTTTTTGGGGTTGAATTTGTCTGTGAACCCAGACGAGCGATACCAAAATCAGCAATTCGAGCAGTCCAACCGTCTTCTTGAGGTTCTAATAAAATATTCTCTGGTTTGAGGTCTCGATGAACAACATTGCGATCGCGAGCATACTCCAAACCTAATAGAATATCTATAATTAGCTTAAGACTTTGAAGTGGCTCTATTTTCTCCTCAGACTCAATTAGCTCTCTCAAAGTGCCTCCTTGGCAGTAATCCATTACCAAATATCTTCTAGTGAGGCTATACTCTAATCCTCGACAGCTAACGATATTAGGATGCTGCAAAGTTACCAAAAATCCCAATTCACGCAAAAACATTTTGGTAGGAAATTGTTTTAGGTCAAGTTCTTTTAGAGCTACTAGTTCTTTAGTTTGAAGATGTGCTGCACAAAAAACCTGACCGTATTGACCTTGACCAAGGGAGTGGAGAATCTGGTATTGAGATTGGTATTTAGCATCTAAAGACATACAGAAGAGACAAGGTATGCCTTGTCTGTACAGAAGTTAAGAGAACAAGCCACTGGCTAATACTTGGTCAGAATCTTGCTTATTAGAATTAGAAGTAGAGTCTAATTGGTGAATCTCTTGAGTCATGTTTTTTGCCTTTTGATAGTTATCTAAATCTCCTTGTTCAAAATATAATCTTGCCGCACTGCGTAAGTCTTCTACGGCTGCTTTTTTACTACCCAACTCTGTATATAAAATGCCTCGATTTAAGTAAGCTTCTGCATATTCAGCATCAATTTTAATGGCTTTGGTATATTCTTCAATGGCTTTTTGCTTTTCACCCATTTGTTTGTAGCCATGAGCATTTTGGCAGTACAATTGAGCAGAATTAAGAGACTTAGCTTGACTTGAAATATTAATTTGATTCAAGTTTTTGACTTTGGCTGCAAGCTCGTCATATTGTGACTGTAACTCTTGCATATTTTTGCTGGAGTTTGCATCTATTTGTGTTAGTTGTTGAGATACATTTTGATAATTGATATCATATCGAGTTTTTTGATTACTAACTGAACGCTGTATTTCCATCAATTGCTTGATGAGGTTACCACGATCATTTTGATTGTGTTCAACAAGTTGTGCGATCGCTTTATTATTTTCTATAGTTGCTAAATTCAATAGCCGTTTACGATTAATTAAACTAAGTGTAACGCTGGCAGATAGAGGAACTGAAGCTAAAAACATCTTACCTAAAAGCATAGATGCCACTGTTCCACCAATAGAAACGACTATAGCGCACCCTTCGACAATATTTAACCAATGGTTATCTTGATAATTTGTTTTTGTTGATGATTGTTTTTTCATGATCTTTGAAAATAAGTTTTAGTAGAATAATTACTTTCATTAAGTTCTTTATTTTTACTAGCTAAAGCTACAGCAAAAATTAATTATTATTGTTATCTAAGAATATTTAGAAACCAAATCTTTTAGCTCAGTATGCTTTGATTAAGCTGCAATACTGGCAAAATTAAAGCCAATTCTTCAGTGGTCAGAAATTCTTTCAGAACTTCTGGCATCATATTGTAGGTTGCTTGAGAAATATTCTGAGTCTTATTTGCATTTACAATTGTCCGATGCCAAAGCAAAAGACTGTCCCGTAGCCAATCTAAATCATTAACTAGCATTGCTGCTACAGTACAACGCAATATAATCATCACATCTCTACGCCAAATAGAACTTAAGTTTTTAGAACCTCTAATAAATAAGTTAGGATTCTGTATATCCATCTTCCTTTTGGTTCGATCTAAAATTTTTTCTTCCCCGTCTCGAATTTTTTCATAGGAACTGACGCGTAAGTCAACAGACTGAATATAATTTTTGATAAATTCCAGTTCTTGGTCTGTAGCATAGCGACCATCGATTTCTACGCTTAATTTAGTTAGTTGATTTAACATGGCTTAATTTTTTTAGCTAACAATTTAATTTTTAATTGATTTAAACTTTATAAGTACTAGCAAGATATTGATCTACTTTGACTTGAGTATCTTGAAGTTGAGAAATCATTGTACGAGTAATTAATTTGCCTTCTTCGACCAAAATCTTACCGTTAAGAGGATGCAAAATATTCTGTTCTGCTCGACGACCAATCAAGCTTTCAATATCTTCAATTTCACTGACATACATCCCAGAAGGAAGTTCAACCACAATTCCCTCGCCTATGACTCGCGCTTGGCAGGCAAGACGCGAATTCATACCACAGGTAGTAATTGTTTCTAAGGTTCGCTGCTCTTGACGATTAAGAGGAGAAAGACTTTCCATTCCCTCTTTGATAAAAATATGACAGGTTGCACATCTACCTTTACCACCGCACTGGGGCAGGATATTGATCTCGTTATTTAATAGTCCAGATAACAGATTATCGTTTGTCTTAATAGATGTTTCTTGGTTAATTGGGTCAAGCTTAACTATTTTAGCCAAGGTAAATACTCCTTATATTCTTAACTGTATATATAAATTGAAGAAGCTAAACATTAAACGCTAGCAGCATTCTCATTACTAGTTAAACGCTTCATAATCGTGTCATGGTCTTGGTTTTCTTCTAACCAACTTTTTACTGGTTTGAGTCTTTCTAATAAACCCACAACAAATTGATTAGACTCTGCACCCATAGATTCGCAGGCGGTTTGTATGCAGTGAAGATTTCGTCCAGTCAGCTGACTAAAAAAAGCACTATAAATACCTGCTTCCAAAAAACATTGAGGTTGATTCTCTAAAGTTGCTGTTTCTGCAAAAGCGGAATGCTGTACTTTGACTACTAAAAATCCCTGTTGATAATAGTCCATATTTAGATCCATGATGCCCCAACCGTGGGTTTTCCAGCATTGTTTCAAAGATTGTAACAACTCCACCATCTCCATTTGAGCGATGGGTTTGCCATAGTAATTACTTAGTTCTTCTTCTAACCTTCGGTAGAAATTTTTGCCCCACCAACGACCGCAGTTAAACAGTACTATTCCCGCAGCCGAGCCTACTTCTTCTTTTAAGCTGACGTGAATCGCCTGGAGCAAAACCTCTGGCAAAGCTATTATACGAGAGCCTTGACGATTTTCAATCAAACCAAATTCAAAGTCTCCCTGGACATAAGCATTCGGCGCAAAATAATTTCCCAATAAAGACTTGTCTTTGACTAAATCAGCAATTTCAATCATTTTTATCCTCCTACAGTATTTAGAATTTTTTCACCCAACAGAGTTGTCTGAGCTTGTGACAAAAAAGGCTTGATTAAAGCAAACTGTTCTGGGGGAAGTAACTTTTTCAAGTGGGAAAACAATAAGTTATAAATGGTATTTTCTAAAGACTGCATTTGATGAGCCTTTACCATCTCAGTGAGCCACTCAAGAACACTACGCTGAAGATACTCTGGGTTGTTGAGTAACATTGCCATAGCGCAATAGCGCATTATGGACAGCCAGTGTTTCAAGGCTTTTTCTAGAAGCTGGGGATTTTCTGCTGCATAAACTTCCGAAAGTTCTTCTGCTATGGGTTGAAAAATATCTATTTCATGGTTGCGTAAATATTCATAGACTTCTAACCGTTTAGCTAGTGATACTGCGTAGATTTGGAATGCTTTTATTTCTAATCGTTTTAAATAGTGGTCTTCTGCTAGGTACAAAAGATTTTCAATATCAGATTGCATAGTTATTGATTTAAAATAAGTTAGTGAAATTATCTAATTTCAGTTCATCACTTGGCGGCGAATCTGATTCTGGAATGGGTTCTAATTTTAGTTTAGGTAAAGATGAAATTTCAGATTCGGATTCCCAAGGAAAAAGTTGAAAAAAGCTAGCTACGGTTAAATTCAAAGAAAAAACAGGGCGACTAATTTCTGAAAGTACTTCCCCTTTCCAGTTGCTGTAACTAAAGAATTCTTCTATTTTCTGGCATAACCAAGATACTTCTTGAAAAATATCATTAGTATCTACTTGGACTTTACCTGACCAATTACCTTGATTACAAAACTCTTGGACTGAGAAATGCTGCCATAGAAAAGAACTGCTCATTTAAGATATTCCCCGTTTTGCAACTGCTTTTGAATATCTTTAGCGGTAGCACCTTCATTTTGCCAAAAGGTAGCTGCATTAATAGTTTCTTTCTTGCCCAAGAGAAACTTACAGTAGGTTTCACCCATGGCATAGCACTGAATTTCGATGCAGTCTAATTCTTTCTCGATCAAACTACTAAAGAAACCTGCAAACAAACCTGCATAGATATGACAAACTGGTTTACCCACATCTCCTAAAGTACGAGCTACAGCAGAATCGAAGATATTAATAAACAAAAATCCATTCTTTTGGTCGCTAAGATCTACATCCCAGTTACCCCAGCCTTGGGCAGTAAATGGCCACCACCAAGCTTCTAATACATAGGGAAGAATATGTTGATTAATTCCTTTTTCGTAACCAAATTCTTCTTTAAACCATTGACTAAAAAATTTGGCATCTCTCCTACCCCACTCCACACCAATATTGTACATTACAACTGAGGAAGCACTACCTATTTCTTGTTCTAAGCCTTCAATAAGACCAATAATAAAATCTTCGGTTACTAAAATATCGCGGGATTGATTCCAGTCAATAATTTTGCCCGTATCGCCTTGAAAACAGAAAAAATTATCTAACTTATAGTGCTGGCGTTTTTTGGGAAATTTGCTTTTGAGAAAATGTTCATTAATCAGCTTTTTATCAGGCTTTGTTGTTGTTGAAACCATTTATGTACTCTACTAATTTAATTCAGCAGTCTATAGTTTTTTTAAATTCAATTATTTAGTCTCAAATCTAAAACAAAAAACTATATTTTGCCTCTGTATTTATAAGTATATGAAGTGTTCCAATTACGCAGATTTTAAATTGCACCTGCATTTCTACGGAAATAAATATCTAGGATAATTTTGCTATGGTAAAAAAATATTTGATTATGGCAGAACATGATTTAGTAAAAAAATTCATCCATTCTTGAAACCAAAATAGTGGTTCTGGACATCTTTAGTAGTATTTGTTTCTATCAATTTAGTTGCAGAAAGATTGACTTTACTAAGATTTGCACCAGTTAAGTTTGCTCTGTTTTTTTTTATAAAGGAGAGCAAATTGAGTTTTTTTTAAACAGCATTTTTAGATACTATTTTTATCAAAAATTGATATTTTATCGATAAAAATTAAAGCCTAGTATGGGTATTAATACTTAAATAATTGATTAATAAAACTTAAATTCGTTTTGAAAAATCCTTGATTATTTGAGAGCAAGATTTAATAAAAGAATCCATCCAAGTTTGAAACCAGTGTAGCTGCTGAGAGCTGATTGAATCAGCTAAATCTCCTTGAAAAGATACTTGACTAGACTTATTGATCGCAAACTGATTAAGCCAATCAAAATCTGGACGAGAAGAATTAAAATATTTGGCAGTCATTGTACTACCTAAATATTTATTACTACATTGACAAAGATGATCCAACTGAGCAATTAAGTCTTTAACATTGCACTCGCCAATCATTCCTTTGCTCACGGGGTCAAAATTAGCAGGGAAACTGGTATCTTTATCATAAAAAGCTCCTGCAAGATTGGCAGTGCTTAGATCTACGGCGATTAAATTAGCTCCCGATAAATTAGCATTGCTAAAATTAGCTTCTATGGCAACTGCTGAAGTAAAATGAGCATTGATTAAACAAGCTCCACTCAAATCTGCTCGATTAAGAATTGATTCACTCAAGTCTGCTTCAGTAAGGTTGGCATTTACCAAATTTATGCGACTCAGATGAGCTTTGCTTAAATCCGCATTAATTAAAGATGATTTACTTAAATCTGCATCACTCAAATCCGCATTTTTTAGGTTGGCGCGATTAAGATTGGCTTGTTTCAAATCAACTTGACTCAGAAATTGTTCTTTTAGATCTGCTTGTTCGAGTTGTACTTGATGAAATTGCCTTATCCCCGAAGAATATTGCTGAAGAAGCTCAATAGCTGTGTTTTTATCCACCAAAATCTAAATATTATTTAAACTTACAATAAGTATGGTATAGCATAGTTTTTTCTAAGAATTGAAGATAAAGGAAGCTTGTTTTCAACTGAATTTAATCTTGTTATGAGCTTTGCAACCTATAAGATTACAGTTAATTGAGAAATATATGCCAAACCTGATGCTGAAGCTAAAGTAACTTATTGTGTGTGGCTTAATTACGATCGCAATTATCAATCATCCGATTCGTTAATGTCCTCATGTCGAAAGGCTTGGTAAATAACTCTTACATGGTCTTGATAACTGTGTTTGTCCCTTTGTAGACATAATAGACATATTTAATACTTAATATTATTCAGGTTAGTGCGATCGCGGTTGCGGATCAAGTCGTAGGCATCGCTCTACGAAAGAGGCAAAATTGTCAATCCTGGATATTGCTATGTCGGCTAAAGGTCAGACATCTCTTAAATATTGTGCCAAAATTGAGGAATGGCTATTTAAACCAAATGTTTATCTTTGCTATACAAATTAAATAATTTCAAGTAACCGTGACCGATAATATAGATACACTTCTCTTTTGGGAGTCAGAAGGCGATAATCGACCTAATAAGTGTCGTATACGCATTTATTGGGTGACCTGGGAAAAAGCCATAGTTATTGTCACAGATATTACTAATCGTCCTGATAAAAAGATCGCTAATGTCACTCAAGAAATAATTAATTTTGTCAGCAATCTTTACGATCTATTTCCTAATAAGATGATGTTAGTTGAGCATTATTCACCAAGTATTTTGCTTGATAAAGATACTTATCTTCAAGTATTTGTCATCAATAACGAAGCTATGAGATGCGAGATTGACAAGAGTAAATTAACGCAGTTGCTAGGAACAGCTATGTAAACCGCAGTTAACAAACCATTAACGCTAGTTTTTGCAATGAGTCGAAACTACCAGAGAGCGATCGCCTTTTCCAAATCTTCTTTATTAGGACTTACACAGTGAAACAAAAAATCAAGTCTTGAAAGGGGTAAAGGAGAAAGGACAAAGGGAAAAACAAAAATTCGAGACCCCCTAAAGGGTTCAACAGTTTGCTTATGCCGACGGGGCTTATAAAGGGCGGACGCAGGTTCCGCCCACAGCCCCTTGGAAACCCTTTCGACACTTTGCTCAACGGAGGATACCTCCGCAAGGCAAGTGTCTCACCACCGCAACTGTCTCACCGCGTCGCCGAAGGGCGCAAGGGAATGCTCGAATTACTTTAACCCTTACCCCTTAACCTTTTCCCAGTCCTAACCAAAAACTTAGTGCGTAAGTCCTATTTATATACAAACATCGCACCACCGCACATTGATGTAGAAGATTATCGACATCACCCTAAAATTGAAATAATTTCCAGTGCGATCGCCTTATGGTATAGCCTATAAAGCGTAGACCAAATGGAAAATACCGCTGTTTATAATTAATATACAACCTAAGTTTTATAAAATATGGTTAATACCCAAGATTTGACTCTAAATTACATCACTAACGAAGCAGGAGAAAAAACTGCCGTCATTTTATCTATTGCCCAATTTGAAGAATTGCTTGAAGACATAGAAGATTTAGCAGTTGTGGCGGAAAGGCGAGACGAACTAACGACAAGCCATGAAGATCTAGTTGCTGAATTAAAACAAGATGACCTCATATAAAATTGAGTGAAAATAATCAGCCAAATAAAGAATTAAAGAAACTAGATAGGCAAATCATACCAAGAATTTTACAGGCGGTAGAAAGTTTGGCAGATAATCCATATTCTTCAAGTAGTAAAAAACTGATTGGAAGTAATTCTAATTATCGTCTTCGTGTAGGTAACCATCGCATCTTTTACAATATTCAATCATCGATATTGACCATAGAAATTATTAAAGTTAGTCATCGTCGAGATATTTATCGCCAGTAGTGCGATCGCACTTCCAAAATTCTCTATATATATCAACATCGCATCACCACACATTGATGTAATCATCCAAAAATGCGATCGCTTTACCACAATTTTCTATATCGAAAAAGCAATTGTCATTGCCAGAGATTGGTTTGTTATTTAACAAAAAATAATTTGGATGTATAACCAAAAATATTGAAGCTTCCCAATCCTAAACGGGCGGTTGTCAGCGAACAAAAACTAGCAGGATACTGTCTAATTTCAATCATTCTGATGGGCAGCATAAAGCTCGTGTTAAATCTGCATTAGACTTAGATCTTGATGATTTTGAAGAACTTAAAACTGCTTTACTAAATGCCGTTAAAGACTATGAAGCAACTGCCGATCGCCAAAATCAATATGGTCAAAAATATATTATTGATTTTCCTTTAAATCGTGAAGACAGAACTGCAACAATTCATAGCGTTTGGATAGTCAAAAATGGCGAAGACTTTCCTCGTTTAGTTACTTGTTATGTACTTTAATCCAGAACACAAGATGAAATTACTTGATACAGTTGCTTTACTTGAAGATCTACCAGAATTGAGATTATATCGTGGTCAAGTAGGAACAATCGTAGAAGAATATGAACCTGAAGTTTTTGAAGTTGAGTTTAGCAATACTACAGGATGCGCTTATGCTTTAGAAACTTTAAAAGCAGATCAATTGATGTTATTGCATCATCATCCTCTACAAGCGAGTAATTTAACTTCAGTATAGAGTTTATCAAGATAAAAGAGCGATCGCCTTATCTAAAGTATATACAAATGCGATCGCATATCCCAAAATTATCTACACTGCAAATCGATAATTTTATAGTACTATATAGTGGTACTATAAATTGATGAACAGAAAACAGCGTAAAACTTACGATGCTATTTTTGCCACGCCGATTCAACGCAATATTATTTGGGAAGATGTGGTGTCATTGATTGAAGCTTTAGGGGGAAAGATAATTCAAGGAAACGGATCGAGAGTTCATTTTAGCTTAAATGGAATTTCGCTTAATATTCATTCTCCTCACCTGCAGAAAGAATTAAAGAGATATCAAGTTAAAGATGTTCGTACCTTTTTAATAAAAGCAGGAGTAAAAACATGAAATACAAAGGCTATGAAGCGGTAGTAGAATTTGATGAAGTCGATCAATTGTTTTTTGGTAACGTAATCAATACTAGAGATGTAATATCATTTGATGGCAGAACAGTAGATGAATTAAAGCAGTCTTTTGAAGCTGTAATTGATGAATACTTAGAAAACTGTAAAAATGAAGGGAAAGATCCAGATAAGCCATTTTCTGGTCAATTTAACTTGCGTATCACTTCTGAACTACACCAAAAAATCACTCTGGAAGCGAAAAAGCAAAATGTCAGTCTTAATACTTTTGTGGCGCAAGCATTAGAAAAAGCAGTTTGAATTGAACATAAATGCGATCGCTTTATCTAAATCTCTACATATAAATGCGATCGCCTTATTAAAATCCTTTGCATTGAAGATGCGATCGCAATTTATATTGCAATAAGCTAAATTAAAATATATCTACACACCATAAAATTCCCATGTTAAAAACACTGTTGGCTACTGTCCATCAAGGAAAAATTGAAATACCAGAACAGCTTGAACTTTCAGAAGGTACTAGGGTTCTAATTACAGTACTACCAGATAAAGAAACTGAGTTTTGGAATCAATCCAGCAAAGCATCATTAGACAAAGTTTGGGACAATACAGAGGATGATGTTTATGCCGAATTACTCGAAGAATAATATTATCCTAGTTCGTTATCCCTTTTCTGATTTATCTAACTCTAAAGTAAGACCTGCTATTATCGTTAGTACAGCACACACCTCTCAAGATATTATTGTTGTGCCTTTGACTAGTAAGACGACTAAGTTGTTATCAGGTGAGTTTATGCTTCTCGATTGGTTAAAAGAAGGATTAAATGTTCCTACTGCGGTAAAAAGAGGCTTATATACAGTCGAAAAAAAGTTAGTGATAAAAGTCATTGGTAAACTTTCAAAAACCGATGCTCAAAAAATAGAAAGTTCTTTGCAAAGCTGGCTAGGGTTATGATTTGAAGCTTAAAGATGCTTAGACTTAGATAGACGCAAAGCGATCGCCTTTTTTAAACCCTGTATACGTAAATGCGATGCCTACGGCTAGCTGAGTCTACGACTTGCTCCGCAACCGCAATCGCACCATTCAAAATTCTCTACATTAAAAGCTAGCTTCGAGATTGTTACTATAGACTAAAGCTCAAGCGTTAAATGTAGAAAGCAATGGAAGTTCTAAAACTCACGGCAGAAATTGATAATACTGGAAAATTGAATATTAATCTGCCAACTAATTTGTCAGCGGGAAAAGTAGATTTAGTAGTAATTGTCAATCCTGTCCCAATACCGTTCGGTTAAGCCCCCCAGCCCCCAAATTTGGAGGAGTAAGATTCGTTAAAGTCCCTCAATCTTGGGGGATTTAGGGGGCGAACGAAATAACTTGAAAGACTAACCGAACAGTATTGAATCCTGTCCCAGATGAGAATAAGAAACAAAATACCTATGATTTTTCAAATTTAGGAGAGAAACTTAGCTGGTCAGGTGATGCTGTTGCAACGCAGAGAAAATTAAGGGATGAGTGGTAATCGATATCTATTAGATACCAACGCTATTATCGCCCTGCTGCAAAAAGATCTTAACTTAATTCAACTACTTCAAAATGCAGAATGGATTGGAATTTCTGTAACCAGCCAAATAGAGTTTCTGGCTTTTTCTGGTTTAAGCCAAGCAGATATAAGGCTTTTTCAACAGTTTTTACAACGGGTAGAAGTCATAGATCTATCGAGTGAAAATAAATTATTAATCGACCAAATCATTTCGATTCGCCAACAATATCGCTTAAAACTTCCAGATGCGATCGTCATTGCAATGGCAAAAGAAACATCTGCAAAATTGGTTACTCGCGATGCTCAATTAAACAAAGTTAACGATCTGACAATCATTAATTGGTAGTTAACATAAATAATTTGATTAGATAAAGCGATCGCCTTATCTAAAATACATACAAATGCGATCGCATATCCCAAAATTCTCTACATATATCAACATCGCATCACCACATATCTTGTAGAGGTGTTTCGCGAAACGCCCCTACGGGGATTATCGGTATTACCCGAAAATTGAAATAATTTCCAATGCGATCGCCTTTTCCAAATCTCTAGATACAAATGCGATCGCAATACCAACCGAAATTGACTTTTTCATCCATTAACACCAAACATCATTACAATGTATTCCCCCCAAGTTTGGGTAGGGCTGTTTCATTCTATAGAAAAGAGATGCGATCGCGAATAAGATAACTATCAAACGAATTAATGGCAAAAAGAAAGCAGCAATGGCAAATTATTGCTCATATAATCCAACGCCTCAGTCATAGAATCAAAACCGTGAACTCTTAATAGATTGAGAACCCAGCTTTTGAACAACGAAATATTAGTCGATGCTTTCCCCTGGAGTACTGGACTAGTATCTTCTTTGGTTACGACATCCTTAACCCAATGCAAACGATTCTCGATAGTCCAATGTCGTCGAATACCTTGAGGAATAAGAGAAGAAGTCGGCGGTAAAGAACTAATGTAATAAGTAGCTGAGTCCGATTCATAATCGTGATTACCTCTTGTTCCCGAACGGAAAATTTTAATAATGCTATGAACTCCTACCCATCGAGGATCGAGGTTTGACGGCGGAGAAAATACTTCTACAGTTCGATGAGTTAGTCGATTTCTCGTCTTTTCCGTCTGCTCGAAGCAACTAACTGCCTTTGTACTCATTGCCTGAGATTCAATTTGCCGATATAGTGTTTTTTGATTTCTTTTGACCACAATTAAGTAGTTGTTACCACTATTAATGATTGCTGATACCGTTTTTTTTGACAGTGTAGGGCATCCATTGTGAAGACGACTCCTTTTAAATCTAGTAATTCCAATAAATCTTGTACGGCGACAATCTCACTTTGTTTCTTATTTTCCATTATCTTTATCCCTAAAATTTCGCCTCGATAGTGGCTGAAAGCCGAAACCATCATCACGAAATTTTGCTGTTTACCATAACAGTCATTAACGGTGTTTTTCAGGCTTTTTCCATCGATGGCAACCCATTGACCATCACTGTTGTAAGTATATTGAGATGCCCAGTCATTAAAGGTCTGAGCTACTGCCTCATAATCTAAGCTCATCATCACTCTTCTGATGGTCGAGTAAGATCCCACTCTTGCTTGTCGAATCTTTAGAGTTTCAATTAATTGACGACGATGCCGTTCGATAAATCTGCCTAAACCTCGGTATCCCCAATAACCGCTCATGATTCCCAAAATCATGATTAATAAGATGAGCCACAGAGGATGCCTTCGACCACCTGCTTCTCGTTCATCAGGTATTTGTTTTAGATATTCAATTAAACTCTTCTCTAAATCTTTTGAAGTCATTTTGCATCTAAATCAAGCATTTACTTTAATCTACATGACTTTGTTCGAGAATGAAACAGCCCTACCCCAGGATTGGGGGACTTTAACGAATCTTACTCCTCCAAATTTGGGGGCTGGGGGGCTTAACCGAACGGTATTGTATTACCTACCCTCGTACCGAACCCTAAACATTGCCAAGCTTTATACTTTTTTATGTCTAAAACCGACATAACTCAATGTAATTGAGTTAAGATCGGTATGCTGGTAAGATTTGGCGACATGGGAATTTAAACATAGGTTTCCTTTTTGTGCCGTTAGCTTTTGTTAGCAGCAGCATAATATAAAAGGAGTTAGCTTGTGTCTCAAGACCATTCGCATTCGGCTAATCGTCTTTTGGCAGATTTGCCAGAAATTGAATACCAGCGTCTAGAGCCTTACTTATCGTCTGTCTCTTTTCCTCTGGGAACTGTTTTCTACGAAGCTTTAGAAAAGATCGAAACCGTTTATTTTCCTCATACTGCGCTGGTTTCTTTGGTTTCTATACTGAGTAACGGCACCAGCACTGAAATTGGTCTAATTGGCGGTACGGGGATGATAGGTCTTCCAGTTATTCTCAGCAATGGTTATAGTAGTCAGCGCGCCATTGTTCAAGTAGCAAACGGAGGGATGAAGATTTCTGCTCTAGTTTTAAAACGGGAGTTCGACCGAGGAGGAGAGTTACAAAGAATATTGTTAAACTACGCTCAGACCAGACTAGATGAGACTGCCCAACTAGCAGTTTGCAATGGTCATCATACAATAGAAGAGCGTTTGGCTCGTTGGCTGCTGACGGTTCAAGATTTAACTCAATCCGACAAGTTTTCTCTGACTCAGGAATTTATTAGTCATATGCTAGGAGTTCGTCGTTCGGGCGTAACCATAGCAGCAGGGGTTCTTCAAAAGGCGGGGTTGATAGGCTATAGTCGTGGCAAAATTACTGTTTTAAATAGGTTAGGTTTAGAAGACGCTGCCTGTGAATGCTATGAACTTTTCCACGATAATTTTTATCGCCATTAGCTATTGAATGAAGCCAGAGGGCAGAAGCCTTGACAAGTTTATTTCGCTGCGCTCGAAGATAAAAAGTAAAACATTGTCAAGACGAAAACTATAACTGCACTTTATAATCACTCTTAACGCCATTCTCCAGTAAAAAGAGGTTCTATAGGATGTCGGCTTTTCCGCATCCGCAAGTCATTGAGTATTTCTGCTGTGTCTTCTGTTTCCTTGGCTGGATGAAGTTCGATTCCCAATTCTGGTTCAATATTAGCCGATGCACCGATTAAAATTAATTCCACTCCCTCATGATCCAAAAATTCTGGCGGATCGGCGGGTACAAAACGGCGCTGCTCGAATTTCTCTTGCAAATGTTCTGGCAAATTCGCTTTCTCTTCTGTTGGCAAACCAGTATCTTTGGGGGATGATGCTTCGGGGTTTTTAATCGTCATGATATAGCTAGCCTCCGATTGAATGCCAAGAGCGAGTTGTGCCTCACCCAAATCTTCGGGAAGTTCTAAGGCGTAAACTAAATTGGTATGGTCTTGATGTCGCACAATTGCATAAATTCCTTCTCCCACAGGGCGGGCAGCAGGTTGTACTCTTGACCCCATAGTTTTAGTTTGATAGGTATCTTTCCTCAATCCCTGTTCTATTTCCTGGGCATTATTGCTTACACTTTCGACAAAGCACCAGTTATTACTATTACTATCGTCAACTTCTGGCAGCCGTTTTTTGCCGATAACAATTAGACGATAGTTTTGCTTACCGTGAGGAGCGAGAATAAAATAAAACTGCTGTACGTCTTCTAATCGATTAACGCGGTCGCATTCTACTTTAGGAGTATAACAAAAGTAAATATTACCTCGTTCTAAAACTTTTGTGTTTTGTTGTTTATCTTGTGCCATAAATTACCTTTTACTTATTACTTCTAACTAGACTGCATTTCTAAAGCTTGCTGTCTTTGTAGCCAGTTAACTATATTTGTAGCAGAAATAATGCCTTCTAAACTACCATTCGTAACTAATAAGAGGCGCGATCGCGCCTCCTGTATTTGAGTTAAATCTTTAGCTATATAACTCATCTTCTGGTGTTTCTGCATCCATGCGAGTACGAGATACACCACCGGCGTTGGTGATTTTGTGTATGACGTACAATATGTTTCTGTTCGTAGCTCCAAGCTTTAAGCTATAAGCCTTTTAAATTTAAAACGACTTAAGAACTGATTTCCTCTACCCAATGGAAGAAGTTTGTTTTATGAATGTCGGCTATCTCTAACCTTGATGCCATAAAACTTTGAGAATACCTTATCGCCCTTGAAGGGAACTGACTGAGAATTACGAACTGATTCTCCTGTCAGCATTTCTGCTACGTCTATACCGTTGCCAATTACCCCTGGGACACTAGGATAGCCAGCCGTCGCACCTACTAAAAATAGATTTGGTAATTCAGTTTGATAGCCTAAACGATTTAAACCGATTTGTTTGGGAATCAGTTTTGCACCATAGATATTGCCTTCTGGCTGTCCTAGATAGTATTCGCTAGTGGTAGGCGTACCATAGATCTTCATCCGAATATACTTGTCTATATCGGGAATTAGATCGCGAACACTTCTCATCAACTCTTGGTATACGGCTCTTTTTTGAGCTTTATAGGCTGTGGTATCTGTTCGGTGAAGTTTTTCAAAAGGTTCGTAGGGACAGGTAGTAGTAATTTCCAAAACATGATGTCCGCCTGGTGCCATTCCTGATTCACCAGATTTTAAGGTGGGGCAGGATAGGAAGATCCAAGGATGTTCTAGATTTCCCTGAAGTTGCTGTTGATATGCTTGATTTATATTGCCACTGGGATAGTACCAGATATTCCAGTTACCGACACCATATTCATCAGGATTGAAACTAGAATCTAAACCGAGATAAATATTAAAAGCACTGGCAGAGTATTCATAATCAGGTAAGCGACGATGTTCGGATTTGCTCAATGCCGTAGAATTGTGCATCAATTTGACCGTTAATTTGGGATCGAGATCGCTAATATAGGCATTTTCAGCTTGATAGGTCTCCCCTCCAGCAGTTACACTCTGCACCTGACGATTCTGTACTTCGATATGCTGTACTAGTGTAGAAAATTTAACTACACCACCGCCTTCGGTAATTACAGAGACGATGGTGTCAACAAGATGTTTAAAATGATGCTGGGGATAATAAGCACCCTCTGAGTAATCCCAAACTAAGCACGTATGGGTAATCAAAGCGATTTGGTTAGGAGGCAACCGTAATCGCCACTTTGTCCTGCTAAAAGTGCCTGTAACTTAGGTGATAGTCCAGTGCGATCGTAAAGATCCTGTAGCGTCCAGTTGCGTTTGCTAAATAAATTCCAGTATTTCGGCAAGGAAAGCCAATCTGACCAATCTATATTCTGCCAATCAACCTGTTGGTTCAACTGTCTTATTTCTTGATGCAGTTGTTTAATCTCGTCGCAGTAAAGATTAATGCCCCTTGTTTCTTCTGGGAAAGTAGCTATCAGGCGATCGCGAAATTTGTCCCAATCTAAAGGAATACGAAAGTCAATATCGGGAGTAACCACCCTGTCAATACAGTCTGAATTCAGGGAATTAAAGGGAACATCGCGATCGATGTAGTTGAGGAATTGCTTGACGGCTTGCCCTTCTCCACACTGATAAATATAGTGAACATCAGCGCAAAAACTATAGTCACCAAAGCTAAAAGTATGACAACAGCCCCCTGGTAAATAATGCTGTTCTAGTACTGCCACCCGATATCCTTGACGAGTTAGACAAGCAGCCGCCGAAAGCCCGCCTAAACCTGCACCTAAAATTACGTAATCAAAATTTTTCATTTCCTTTCTCCTGGTAATAGTGTTGTCAATTTAATAAGTAGTTAAAATACAATTCAGTTGGTAAACCAAAATCATAAAAAAACTATTTTTGCTTATATATTCATTAATTACTAATTACTAATAGTAATTATTTTAAAATCAAAGCTACTTAAGTATTTATTTCCTCTATCTAATGATGGAAGAATTTTATTTGTTATCAGTTAAACAAAATTTGCTGATAACAAACAGTAAGAATTTATTTTTATTATTTGTAGAGCCATAATTAATGTTATATCTAAAAAAACAAGAGACCGATCTAAAGTTAACTAACTATTTTTCTCGCTTTCAACAATAGTTAAGCGACTGGGCTGGCATCGTTGAATTTTTGCACTAACTACTATTGCTTTTTCATCAATCAAATCCTGGATATAACCCTGCTGCATAAGTTTTGCTGCCAGTGGATGCTCGAAATGTCCAAAATAATATGTGCAGGTAGGATTTTTGGTTTTAATTTCTATCCAATAAGGAGGTTTAGGTGAATGAAAAACCAATAAATCGAGTAGCTCGGCTATCTTGTAAGTCATACTCATTGATTTAAATTACTTTACTTTTTTAAAATGTTATTTCGATAATCAATGTTTAATTTGATATCTGATTCTGGAAAAAACTTTCAACGTCAACTATTTCCTCAAACATTTTGTCAACTCTGGCTCTTGGATCTCATCTTATAAATCCAATTTATACAATTAATCTTGCAAAAGATATAGACTTAAAGATATAGACTTAAAAACATGTTTAAAATTATCTATAATAAACAAGAAAAAAGGTATGTACGGTATAAAACATAAATATCAATAAAAAATATATTGTAATATTTTGCGCTTGAGAAACAAAACCAAACTTAAGATAGATTTATCGACAAAATGTCTTATTTAATATCTAAAATCTAACCAAGAAAAGTATCCAAAAATAGATAGATTATGAAAAATAATCAAAACCGCATTAATAAGAATAATTTTGGTTTCCATGAACAAGATAAAGCGATCGCCGTGTTGTCTTTTTCAGTTTTACTATCTTCTTTTGTTTTGCTATTTACTGCCTGTGACGCGTCTCAAACCAAAACCACCTCATCCAATTCCCATGCTGATACTTCTATGATTACTAAAGTTAAAGCGCGAATAGCCTAATGGTTATTCAAGTCTTACTTATTTGCTAAAGTACGATCTCACTCTAGCTTCTGATAATATTCCTGAAAAATTTGCTTTTTCTTTACTCAATCGAAACGGTAGATGGAAAGTAGCAGGTTACTTTATCAAATAAATAATTACGCTAACTTTTATCTTTTTTCAAACTTAACCAGAAAACAAAATTATGTGTCCTCAATCAAAAAAAACAGCTTTAGTCACAGGGGGAAATAAAGGCATTGGTTTTGCTATCTGTAAACGATTGCTAGATGCTGGGTTTGATGTCTTCTGACCTCTGACCTCTGACCAGCCAATCATGAGGAAATTAATTGGAATGACTGTAAATAATAAGTAATAAAAATCAGCAACGCTAAATTTGTTTATTTAGAGAAATGCTGAATCTAGATTTAGAATAAAGGGTATAACTGCAATTGTCATTTATCAAGCATAATATTCAACGATATTATTTATGAACACTCCTGAAATAGACACAAAAGACCGTAGCCTTGGAGCTTTAATCTATTTATTCCCGCTGGTTTATTCTTTGCCTTTTGGCATACTTCTATTATCTCAGTTTCCCTGGCTGTATCAGTTTTTTGCTCCTTTAGTGGCTATTTATGGCATTACTAACAGTCTACCTTTTGCCAGTTTGCTTATTTTCTTTGGTCTATGGTTTGCTGTAGTTAGAAATGAAAATGTGAGCAATTTTCTGCGCTTTAACGCTATGCAGGCTATTTTGCTCAATATTTTGCAGATTTTGTTTAGCTTAATTATGGGAGTTTTAATTCCTGCTTTTGGAGGGCAAAGTCTAATTAGTGAAACTTTAACTAACACTATTTTTATGGGTTCTGTTGCTGCCTGTTTCTTTTGTATTTTCCGTTCAATTCAAGGACAGTATGCCGAACTTCCTGGTCTTTCTGATGTTGCCTCTTCGCAAATTCGTTAATTAGTCGAAATTCTGAAACAAAAAGCGATCGCAGTATATTGCGATCGCTTTTTGTTTAAAGATATAGTAATACGAGGCTGTGTTAAGACACTCCCTGCGGTGGGTACACCTTGGCTACTTTTTACTTTATTGGTGCGCGTACATGCGGGCAAGCCCTTTGTCTTGCTAAGTTAGCATTCCCTTGCGTCTTACGCCGACGCGGGGTCTGACTTCTGACGGCGACGCGGTGAGACAGTTGCATTGCGGGTCTGTGACCCGTTGAGCAAACTGTCGAACCCTTTAGGGGGTCGCACCGCTTTTTACTTACGAGCAATTAAATTTTCTGTCCTAACCGATTAACGTACTGCGATATATAGCAATACGCACCTACACGATAGACACTCATTACCTGATGTCAAATCTTCCTGCCAAAACTTGGGTTGGAAATACCGCTTGTATCTAGTAGATCATTTGACTGACCATAACGATACAATCTTTTGCTAAGTCTGGGATAATCAACTACATCATGGGTAAGCCTTTGACCTGTAACTATGCAACGTAGAACCTCTAAGCCTATATTTTTCATCGTGTGTGGCAAACCACCAGCAGGATAACCAACAAAATCTCCTTCACTTATTTCATAGTCGATTTCGTTAATAGTTACAGTAGCTTTGCCAGAGAGAACATATACACATTCGTCTTCAAAATGATGTGCGTGATATTCTGTCGATTCATGTCCTGGCATCACTTCAATAATGTGAAAACCTAAATTGCTCAAGCCAACAACGTCCCCAAGTGACTTATTAATTCTTTTGGCATTCTGATTGAGATAATGAGTCTTCGGTAAACCTTCCATGCTCTCTATCTCATTTTTACGTATGATGTATCGCATAATTTCTCTTAAATACTATCGGTAATGCTGCTAAAGTGAAAATTCTCTACTTTGCAACCAGGAATTACGCTACCGCCACAGCGTTTTGCTTGACTTAATGCCACTACATTTTTCAGCATTTCAGGCAGACATTGATTAAAGCGCAGGTTTTTTATGGGGTGAGATATTTTGCCGTTTTCAATTAAAAAAGTGCCGTCTCTAGTCATACCCGTAACTTCTAGAGTGCGAGGGTTGACATAGCGCACATACCAAGCACGATTTACAAAGATGCCTCGTTCCGTACTGGCAATTAAGTCTGCAACAGTTTTATCTGAACCAGTCATCACCAGAGGATACATTGAGCCTGTGGCTTCTTTACCTTGTTCTTTTGCCCAGTAGCGACTATAGGCGAGAGTTTGGGGGATACCATCTTTAACGATATCTAGATTTTCGTTACTCAAACCATCGCCAAAAAATCTACCTCCCTGCAAGAAAGGATGAGCAGCATTACGTTGTACTTGAATAATAGGATTAAATAGCTGTTCGCCAACTTTATTACCGATGGGCTTACCTGAATCGTCACTGAGAGACATAAAAGATCGCCCTTCATCTGCTGCACGAGCATCCAAGTTCCAAATTACCCAAGGAAGTAAGCTGGCAAATGCCGAAGGCTCAAAGATAACTGTGTAGTCTCCTGGTTCAACAGCTTGAGAATTACGCGAGGCGATCGCTCTTTCGATAACTTTCTCGGTCAATTCAACAATTGGTAACTGTTCAATACTCCAAGCGGTACAGCGATTCCAGCTAGAACCATTATCAATACGGGCGGTAAAGCTAAAGTCGGCTTCGGTAGTGAGATCGCAACCCCGCAAACCTGCCGAATTACCAATAGCGTTTAAAGAAACCTGAAAACTAAGCGTCCCCGATCCGTTAACCCCTGCATTTTTACTCAGGAAACATACCTGCTGAATAATTTCGCCTTTTTTTAAAGGAGAAAGGGTAGCTGTAGCTCGATCAAATGCGGGAGTGCGATCTCTATAGGTTTGCTTTGGTAATAATTCAACCCATTCAGGATCTTTAGGAGCGATACTAGCTAAGTCTTCTGCTCGTTTGACCGTCAAGGCGATCGCATCTCGATCTAATTCTGTAGTCGAAGCAGAAGCACTGCGTTTACCAAAGTAACTAGTTACGGTAATGCTAAAAGTATTCTTGCGGACGTTTTGACTAATTTGATTTTCACTAAAGCGACTTAGGGCGGTTTCATTGGCACCCAGGCTGACAAAAATACCGTCGGCTTGAGATTGGGCGATCGCAAATTCAATTAAAGCTAGGGCTTCAGTTTGTGTAATGAAAGTATTAAGAGTGGTTAAAGTCATATTTAACTAACAATTGAGCAGTAATAGGCTAGAAGCTTTTGCCGTAAAAGCCTAAACTGTGTAAAGTTACATAGTAGCAATCTGAGAACAATCGTATTAATTTTTGGTGACTTAGGATAAATATTATTATGGCTGAAACTTTAATGTTTAACGCTTTGAGAGAGGCGACAGACGAAGAAATGGCAAGAGATAAGACTGTCTTCGTCTTGGGTGAAGATGTCGGACATTATGGTGGTTCATATAAAGTCACCAAAGATCTATACAAAAAGTACGGAGATCTTCGTTTACTAGATACTCCCATTGCTGAAAATAGCTTTTGTGGAATGGCTGTAGGTGCTGCCATGACTGGCTTGCGCCCCATAATTGAAGGAATGAACATGGGCTTTTTGCTGTTGGCATTTAACCAGATTGCCAATAATGCAGGGATGCTCAGATACACTTCTGGCGGTAACTTCAAAATTCCAATGGTAATTCGCGGTCCTGGTGGTGTAGGCAGACAGCTAGGTGCAGAACATTCCCAAAGACTAGAAGCTTATTTTCATGCTGTTCCAGGCTTAAAAATTGTTGCTTGCTCTACAGCATATAATTCCAAAGGTTTGCTTAAAGCAGCTATCCGAGACGACAACCCCGTACTATTTTTTGAACACGTCTTACTTTACAACTTGAAAGACAATCTGCCTGACGATGAATATGTTTTACCGTTAGATAAGGCAGAAATGGTGCGTAAAGGAAAGGATGTAACTATTCTTACCTATTCTAGAATGCGTCATCACTGTACCCAGGCTCTTAAAGAGATCGAAAAACAGGGTTATGACCCCGAAATTATTGATTTAATTTCTCTCAAGCCTTTCGACATGGAAACTATTGGTGAGTCTGTACGTAAAACTCACAAGGTAATTATTGTCGAAGAATGTATGAAAACTGGTGGTATTGGTGCTGAATTAGTAGCACTAATAAGCGAGCAGCTATTTGATGAATTAGATGCACCCGTATTGCGTTTATCTTCTCAGGACATTCCTACTCCTTATAATGGCAAATTGGAAAGTTTAACCATTGTGCAACCCGCACAAATTGCCGAAGCGGTGCAAAAAATGATGGAAGATAGGATTTGATTCCAATTTTTAGTTTGATATTGAATATAAAGACGTTATGTATGTCTGATGTGAATTGCTGATAGTTAAAAAGTCAATTTACATTAGACATTATACTAAATCCAATTACCAAAGTATGTGTAAAATGAAGCTAGAGAAGAGAAAGAAATTGAATGCCAAAAACAGCTTATTTAGCCAATCATTTTAGTTCGGGTGAACTTAAAGAAAAATATCTTAAAAGTAAAGACTCCGTAGAAGCTAGAAGATGGCATCTACTATGAAAAGTATCTCAGGGGTGGACGATTAAAAATAGTGCGTTCGCAATACGGTGTTCTTATCCTGATGCTCAAAAGATTATCAATCGGTACAACCAAAATGGAAAAGAAGGTGTTAGAAATCGCCGAAATAAGACCAGCAATCATGTTAGAGGAAAAAAAAGATTACTATCACAACCACAGTTAGAAAAACTCACAAGAGCGATCGAGAAAAAGCCACCAGACGGCAGAATCTGGACGGGAAAAGGTAGTTCGCTGGATGGAAAAAGAAACGGCGAGAGAGAAAGTCTGGAATCACAGAGGATGGGACTACTTAAAAAAGTGCAACTACTCGCTTGCTGAGTCCAAGACCAGCACCTAAAAAAGCGGATAAGTTGGAGCAGGAAATATTTAAAAATAACTTGCCATTGAAATTAAAAAAATTCAAACGAGAAAATCCAGATGTGGAAGTAGAACTGTGGTTCTTTGACGAGCATAGAGTAGGATTAAAACCAATACTTAGAAAGGTTTGGTCGAAAGTCGGTCATCGACTCCTATGCGGTCGTACAGCATCGCTACAAATGGTTGTACGTTTACGGATTTGTCAAGCCAAAAACTGGAGAAACTTTATGGTATTTAATTCCCAGAGTTAATACGTCATGGTTAAATGTTGTTTATCAACAGTTTGTTATTGATGCTGGAGTCAGTAATCAAAAAAAATTCTTCTAGTAGAAGATAATGCGTACGGGGCATCGTAGTAAAAAGGCAATTATTCCCTCGGGAATAAAGATTGAATTTTTACCAGCTTATTCTCCAGAGTTACAGCCAGCCGAAAGGTTGTGGCAGTTAGTAGATGAACCCTGGTTGACTGACAAAAATTGAAGTTAAGACAGCTAAAAGGAAGAGTAGTCAGAGGATTAAGAGGGTTGACCAAAGTATGAGGGAGTCAGCATTTTGAGATTAGATTCCACTCACAATTTCAGAATACTAGGAAAAAAACTTCCGTCTTTACCATGCCTTGAATCAATGGATGAGTCAACCAGCAGATTGGTCAGATCTAGGCCATCTCAAAACCTGCATCTGGAAGATAATTGCTTTAATACATACAGGTTTGGAATGTTCAACGCTCGATGATTCGAGACGTTTGTGCCTGATCGCGCTTGTGGTTTATTTTATCCGTAGCAACCCTTTATGTCAGCGCACCAGGAGTTCAAGTCGTCGATAGTGGTAAACGACGATGGGTTGATACTCACTGGTTTGGCGGTAATAGCTATTTTCGGATAGGCTGGGATTGGGTCAAAGCAGCACTTCTTAATGGCTGGAAGTTAATCTACTCTGTCACCTTTTCTAGTCATCACGACCCTACTCCTGCGATCGCATCACTCAAACAATATGAGCAACGACTCTACCAATTAGAGTTTCAAGTTCAAACCTATTCCTACAATGTCTGCTGAAAGTTTTGTCAGTCAATCAGGGGTGATCCCTCAGTCGTCAAAACAACGTTTATGCTAAATTATGGTCGCTTAGCAACGGCTTAAGCAACCTTACCTGATAGTATAAAACCGATATCTAGCAGCAATTAGCATATATATTCCATAAGCAATAAATCCACTGGCAATAGGCATAAAAGTACGCTGCCTAAAAGCTGACCTGACAAATGTTTTAAAGCAGCGTAAGTTCCTGCTGCGTTTTTTTCTGGTAGAATTGCAGCTTATATGAAATACTTAAATGTTTGCTACAAATAAAGCATCTAAAATCAAATCCCATCCTGTAACTGATGCGATTGTAGATGAAGTTAATTTTGATAAGACATCAGATAGCTTTTCTCTTAAGCGGTCGAGGTTATCGAATAGCGACCATTTAAGATGCTTCTTGATTTCTTTCCACAGTCGCTCAATCGGATTGACTTGGGGACAGTAAGGAGGCTGAAAAAACAAAATTACATTATCAGGAATCTCAAGCTCTGAGCAAATGTGCCAGCGACCATTATCTAGCTGAATAATATGTAATTGCTTGGGATAAGCCTGAGAAAACCAATTAAGGTATTGTTGAAAACAAACACCATCGACATGAGAAAATTCAGCAAAAAAACTCGCTCCTGAACGAGGTTCAATCAAGCCATATAACCAAAGATAATCGAAGCACCATTGCTCAATACCAACTGGTTGAATTCCTCTAGCAGTTAGTTTCCTTGCCCAAAGTGTGATTAGTCCAATTCTCGATTCATCTTGACACCAATATCGAACTTGCTTATATCGGGCTACTTTATCTTGATTCTGGTGAAGAATTTGCTTAAGACGTTTTCCTAGTTTTTTTTAAAGTCTTCGACTATTCCCGCCTCTTGTTTGATGTGAACTGGACGAGGAACTTTTAACTTAGCTTTTAATCGATACCTGACCAACTGATGAACCCCTGTATAGCTCATTTCTACATCATGAACCACTCGCAGCCAAGTTTGAACTTCTTTATAGCTAGAAAATCCCTGTTCATCTATTAATTCTCGCCTGAGACTTGCTTCGACCAATGGATTGAGTTTGTTTTTTCTCCCGCTACTTTTACCTTTTGTCAGCAAAGCGTTGATGCCTTGTGCTTTGTAGCTGCTTAGCCATCTCGATACTGTGACTCTATGTTTTCCAATTAAGTTCGCGATCGCTTTTGTTGTTTGTACTTGACCACTTTTGAGCCAATACAATGCTTGTACTCTTTCTTTAACCTCCTTAGTCTCAGTTGACTGGAGCAGTTGTCTTAATTCGTCAACTGTTTCCAAAATTTCTATTTTGATTACACCACTCATTAGACCTTATCGGAATTAAGTATGTAAAATGAGTAGCAAGAAGTTGAGTAAGAGAGGTAGAGAGTGAAAGTCAACTATGCAGAGCTACAGAATAGACCTCGAACTCTACAGAGCTTAACAGGATTAAAAATCGAAGAATTTGAAGCTTTATTAGCTAGCTTTGAACCTGCATGGTCAAAGTTCATAGAAGAAAATTTTAAGCGAGGAAACAGACACAGAGCATTCGGAGGTGGCAGGAAAGCGAGGCTTGAGAAACTGGAAGATAAGTTGCTATTTATTTTGATTTACTTTCGACTTTATCCAACCCAAGAAGTACAAGGATTTTTATTTGGAATGAGCCAAGCCCAGGCAAATGAATGGGTACACAGACTAACAAAAGTACTCAATCAAGCTTTGAAAAGGGAGAAACAATTACCAGAACGTGAACCTGCAAAGCTAGAAGATTTACTGAACACCTGCCCCAGTTTAGAATTTATGATTGATGGGACGGAGCGAGCGATCAATCGACCACAAGATAAGGAAGAGCGTAAAACTTTCTATAGTGGAAAGAAGAAAGCTCACATGGTTAAAAATAATGTGGTGAGTGAGCGAGGAGGAAAAGTGTTGTTCTTAAGTGACACTTATGAAGGCAAAAAACATGACAAGAAAATTGCCGACGAAGAAGACTATCATTTTCCCAAAGGGAGTATTCTGTGGCAAGATACAGGATTTCAAGGATTTGCACCATCGGGAGTTAGGATTAAACAACCGACGAAGAAGCTTCCTAAAGCAGAATTAACTGATCATGAAAAAGAGAAAAATCGAGAAATTGCGAAGATAAGAGTTGAGATAGAACACCAGATCTGCGGAATCAAACGATGTCAGATCGTGGTTCAGAAATTTCGTAATTGGGTCGATCACTATATTGATGATGTGATGGAAACAGCTTGTGGACTGCATAATCTTCGTCTTAGTCATCGTCAGAAAAGAGATATTAGATACATAAAATTCTCCTAATTTTAAGAAGAGAAGAGAAGAAACTAGTTCTTCGAGCTTTTCGACTTATTTCCGATAAAGTCTATTAAGTTCTCAATTTATTTTTCTCTCTCATTTATTTGTAACATTCTTTTTTGTATTTCATATTAAATTGCTAGGATGCCAATCGAAAAGTAAACAATTCCTTTGGCAGCAAATCCTAATAAAATATATTGTCTTAAAAGAGGAAAGACCCCGCGCCCTGCGTCGCCGTTAGGCGCAAGGAAATGCTGACCTAGCAAGGGAACGCTTTCTGATAAGGATTAGAGACTATTTTTGAATTTGATATTTCTGGTCTTGGGACTGAATGATATTGAGATAATTCTGCTTCTACTTAAGATAACCTGAGTTCGGGATAAGCCGAAACCCTCATGGTAAAAGTATTTGAAAAATAATATTTTGCGCACTTTTTTACTCTAGAGCTTCTGGAGAAAAATCTAAAAAGCTTAGAGCTTATAGCTACCTCCGTTGACTCATTTTATTAACCCGAACTCAGGTTAAGATAATATATTTTCTCGCTCATCGTCTTTATTTGCTACGTTGGGCTGTTCCATATAAGCAAAATTTTTTTTAATCCTTTCTTAATTAAAGCAGCGATCGCATTGCTAAAGCAGAAGCTTTGTTAATTTAATTAATTTTATTGGCGACAGTTATCACAATTACCACATCTAAAGCCTTGTGCTTCTCGCTCAAATCCAAAAGCCCTTAACAAATATTGCCAAAGACATTGCTTAGTTTTTAAATACTGCTGCATTTGACTTTGGTAGTGTTTTTGATTGGCAGCCAAGCTGTCAATGGTTAAATTAGATGCGCGTTTGCAGTAATGAAATGGGTCTTGCCAAGATATTAAGCCCAAGCTGTGCAAAATTCCCAGAGCAATTTCTCCTTGCGGAAACTGTTCTTTAATCTTGACAACTTCGCCTTTACTCGGTAAATGTTTAATTAGCTGCTGTGCGACGCGATATTGCTGTTCTAATTTACGCTTAAAAAACTGACTACGCTGTTTGTCTTCAGGGTTTAATAAGCCAGTAGGTTCACTAATTAGCGTCAAAGCCTCCGCTGGCTGACCATTTCTACCACCTCTGCCGACTTCTTGAATATATTCAGCTAATAATTCAGGTGCATGATAATGAACTATCCAACGAACGTTGGGTTTATCGATCCCCATTCCAAAAGCCGAGGTGCAAATTACAAACTGAATTTTGCCTGAGATCCAGTCTTGTTCAATTTTTCTTCTTTCAGTCGTAATTAATCCTGCATGGTAAGCCGCAACAGAATAACTTAAAGATCGAAACCATGTTGCTAAAGCTTGGCTATCTTGGCGAGAGCGAACATATACCAAACCCGATCGCTTTTGCTTGGCTTGAATAAACTGCAACATCTTTTGCTTTCTGCCTTTGGGTGTCCAAACCGTTTTAATGTTTAAACTGAGATTAGATCGGTAAGGACTAACTAAAAAAGTCTCAGGCTGCTCTAACTCCAAAGCTTTAATAATCTCTTGCTGTGCTTGAGGATCGGCTGTAGCAGTAAAAGCTGCGATCGCAATTTTTGTGCCAGTAGGCTTAGATTTTAATAAGCTAGGGCGCACCGCCCCCAAACGACGATAAGCAGGGCGAAAAGTAGTTCCCCACTGAGTCAAGCAATGTACCTCATCTAAGATGATTCCCGTAATTTTAATTTCTGGTTGCGAGATAATTTCCCAAACTGGAACACTCAATAAAGTTTCAGGAGATAAATACAAAAGGCTCAGCTTTTGCTGTTTGACTGCTTGTAAAGTTCTTTGCTTTTCACTTCTAGACAACTCACTGTGTAGCAATGCTCCAGATAGTCCCAGATGTTTTAACTGGTTAACCTGATTTTCCATCAGGGCAACTAAAGGAGAAACCACCAGCGTTAAACCTGTTTTCAACAGCGCAGGTAACTGAAAACAAATTGATTTACCGCCACCAGTAGGCAAAATAATAAAAGCATCTCGACCAGCTAAAAGAGTATTTATTATCTCTCCTTGGGGCGGTCTAAAATCTTCATATCCCCAAACCTGTCTAAACTTCTCTTTAATAGCCTCATGATTAATATCTCTCTCTATTTGCTCCTCATCCTTCATACTTTATCTCTCATCCCTTCACATCAGATTGCCGAATTTTAGTCCATAAATCTCGATATTGTTGTTCTGTTTTTGCCGACAAAGGTAATAGAAACTCACTCTTTGGCGAATGTAAGACTTGAGAATTTGACAGCAGATTATCTTTCAAATCTGGAGGTAATTCTTTTGGTTTGATGGTCGATAGAATTGGTGAAATTCCATCAGTAAATAAAGATATTTGTTCTGCTGCTTTTGGTTGCCAACAAAAGTCAATCCATTCGGTAATGGTTTTAAAAGAATTGTTATTGTCGATCGGCTTTAATATTTGAGGTTTTACCCAAATATCTGTCCATAAAGAAGCTCCAGAGACGGGAATTACTAACTTTATGTCGGGATAGCGTTTAAGCAAGGGAAGTATATCCGTAGACCAAGCAACAGCTACCCAGGTATCACCTAATATTAATGGTTCTAAGTAATGATCTGAACTATATAATTTTGTTTGTTTGTGTAATGCTAATAATTCTGTTTCTAATTTAGGTACAGAGTCTATATTTTCGGTATTATAAGAATGCCCTAGTTTTTTTAAAGTCAAACCAATAGTTTCTCTGGGAGAGTCCAAGAGAGAAAGGCGATCGCGTAATTCTGGTAGCCACAGATCGCTCCAATCTTTAATTGTCAAACCGATTTTGTCTAGCTTTTTACTCTGAT
The DNA here is from genome assembly GCA_965218645.1 of Waterburya sp. GTDB lineage: Bacteria > Cyanobacteriota > Cyanobacteriia > Cyanobacteriales > Xenococcaceae > Waterburya. The sequence goes on from OZ244627.1 coordinate 1,937,999, forward strand.
AAGCAATTACCGTGCTTCCCCAACGATAAGGCGCGCCCCAAATTTTACCATCAGCAGCCAAGTTCCCTTGCTCATTGCGTTGAACTATTTTTTGCCAAATAGCGGGTAATTTTTGCCAGCTAGCTAATTCATTGATTGCTAAAGGTTGAATCAGATTTTGCTTAATTGCTGAAGATAGCCAAAAATCTCCTAGAGTAGTCAAACTCGGATAGATTGAGGGTCTGCTGAGAATTTGATCGAATAATTTTCTCTCTGCGTCTGACTCTTTACCCTGATGCCAATTTAAAAGTGAATCAAAAATTTGTTCTAGTTGAGCTTGAGGTTGAAAATTTACTCTTACCTGCTTATTAATTGCCTGATGAAAGTCTTTAATTAACTGTGGCGGAATAGAATTTTCGAGAAATAATATTTTGAAAGCTGCTTCGGAATTGCTACATCCTGATATTGCCTGAGTTAAAGCTATAAAAGCAGTAGCGTGGATAAAAGAACGTCGAGATAGCTGATAATTCATCAAGATTCAAAACTAAAAATATAGGAGTAAAAATACTTAGGTGAAACCAACTGTTTTTCGTAGACCATGGATATATTAATCAACGGTTTTTAGCCAATTTTGGCGTTTTTAAGTAGTTTTAATATTTTTACCCATAAATTGAGCAATTATTAAATGAATCAGGAATAGTAGTATTTTTTTTAAACAATGCTTTTAGCATATAAAACATAATCATAAATAAATGCCCAAAATTATATGGATACATTGCAAATACAAATCAGCGAACTACGAGCAAAAATAGATACATTACACCAGTTGATTGAGCAAATTGGCATCCAAGTTAAAGAATTAAGTTCTCAGCAGCCAAAGCGCACAGAACATGATTCTTATTCTCTACCAAACTTTGCTTCAGGCGCAGTTGGGTTTACAAATCGGCATGGGAAATTAGACTATCAGCTTACTCATAAAGATGTTTTGGTAGACGATACTAGCAGTACCAGCAGTGCTAATTCTAACAGCGAAAATTTAGCTCCCGATACCCAAATTCGCCGTTTAACAGCACAGCTTACCGCAGCATACAATCGTATTGCAGCTTTAGAAGAACAGTTATTGACCTATAGAATCCATTCTTGAGTAGCGATAACAAGCAAATAAGGTTTCAATAATGGTAAGCAACTGAGTAGGAGTCCAATTTTGTGAGAGGTGAGCAGCGATCGCGCAGCCACCAGCCCCAACACCTTCTTTGACATATCCTTGAGTATAGGCACGAAAACTAGGGTAGCGAGAAGTGGCAAAATTTAACCCAGTAGCTAATAGGGGGACTCCACCAATAGTTTTAGCCAACTCGACTGTATTGCCTGTAGGATCTTCTGCTACCCAGCCAGTTGTACCCACTACAATTTGAGATAGCCGAGTCAATACGTTATTGCGTTTGGCGATCGCTCTAATTAGAGCGTATACCGCTAGCATTTGTGTACCACCTGCTAACATTACTCCCGCCCGACGACTAGCCACAAGTGCCATTCCTGCTGCCACAATCTGCATCGGATCGCCCACTGCAGCTACGGCTGTAAAAGGATCGTTAAGCTGATTTAATAGACCTGCCTTGTCCAAGCCAGTTTGAACTACAGACCACTTTTGAATATGATTACAGTGAGGATGACTACTATTAACCATTCCCTTCGCCTCAATTCCCAAAGCTGTTAGTAAGGCTAATGCCGTGGTTGTGCCACCGACAACACATTCACCAATTATCAAATAATCAGTCGTGCTAGCTAGTTTTTCGCCCCACTCTTGACCCTTTTTAAATAGGTGGTGAACCTTTTCAAGAGACAAAGCTTGACCCGAAGAAACGCAAGCAGCAGGGATTCCTTTAAGGTTAATAGTGTTTATGGTCGGTTGATGGGGCAAACCAGCATTAAAAATATAGGTTGGTATGTTTAATGCTTCTACTATACCGCGAGAAATAAAGGTCGGAGACGCTCCTGCCATCAGTATGGGTAAAGGATGTTGATAGTTTTTTTGTACTCCCTTGGCTAAAAATTCTCCATCGGCGATCGCCGTATACTCTCGATCCTGTGGCGTTGCACCCGCAGCCGAAATGCCTGGAATTAGTCCCGTAGCGGTAAAGCCTAAAATACAGGCAAAGCTTGGCTTGGCACCGCTATATTGCCTTAACCAATTAATTCCTGAGCGTAGCTGAGTATAAACATGAATCATTTTGCCAAGCTCTAAGCTCTAAGCCGTAAGCTTTCTAATTAATAATCTAGTAACACTCTAACCCATTCAGGAGGGCGAGAAATAGGATTATCAAGACGATCTAGCAGTATCAAAGCTACTAAATGAACGGCAAACAAATAAACCAAATTGTTGACTATAATCAAGCCAAAAGCTAAAGCTTGAATCAAGACAAAATTAGGTTCAGCCAAAATACCTAATTTTAAAAATAGCCAGTCCGCTATTTGCGTAATTTGAGTAATCACATATATCCAGAGATTTTCCCCTACAAGTATTGAAGTCAGCCAAAAGCGAAAAAATATCCCTAATGAGCCGATAGCTGCACCAAAAACAATCGAGAATAGCCAACTTACCTGACGCTGCCAACAAGCTCCTAATAGTACACCCATCAAACCGTAAGGCATTAAAAAAATAATGCTACGAGTAGGTCCCATCAAGACTAAGAGTAATAACCCTGAGACAATTGCTGCCATCCAAGAAGCGCGATTACCCCTTCTTAAATAAATCAAGGCAATAGGAATAGGAAAAAAAACTTTTAAAACAGGTCCAACAGGAAAATAAAAATTAATTAACCACACCAAACTAGCTGCGCTAGCTAAAAAGGCAGTTTCTACCATAACGATGGTGTTGGTCGGAGTTTTTAACTGCTTGGTTTTTGACTGGGAAGATTTTAATCTGTCAGATTGAGGTAGCGCAGAATCCTCTTGATCGACCCAGTTAATCTCATCATCAACTTGTTGAGCAGCATCAGATGATGAGTTTTTATGGTCTTCTATAGACATAAGGTTATCTAGTTGATTTAACCAACAAAAATTATAGATAAATTAATATTAGGAGATCTGAGTATCTTAGCAGATAGTGTCTTCTAGAGCAGGCAAATCGGGAATACGCATCGAGTCAGCATCCCGTTGAATCAAGCCTTTTTTTTCTAGCTTAGTCAAGACTCTAGTGACGGTTTCCCTAGCTAATCCGCTCAAACTGCTAATTTCTCGATGAGGTAAATTAGGTATTTCTGTACCTTTTTCCCCTTCTGTACCCTGTCCCTCTACTAAAAACAAAATTGCATCGGCAACTCTAGAAATGCTGCTTGCCTCTCTTAGTTGAAGTCTGCGGTTAACTTGGCGTAAACGCTTTGCCATTAACTGAACTAAGCGAACTCCAGCCATAGGCTCGTTGTTAATTAAATTGACAAAATCTTCTGCTGGTATTCTACCAATCAAAGTCTTGGTTAAAGTAATAGCATCAGTTGAGCGCGGCATTTTATCCATGGCAGCCATTTCTCCAAAAATTTCGCCTCTGCCAATGATATTAAGGGTTACTTCTTTGCCGTCAAGATTGTAAGTACGAATTTTTACCCATCCCTCCAAAATAAAATAGACTGAGCCACCCCAATCATTTTCGAGCAAGAGTACCTGATTAGCTGTATGAGATATGGTCACAAAATGACCAGCAATTTTCTGTATGCTGTCTTCTGGCAAATCAGACATGAAAGGAACTAAAGCCATTAGTTCTTCATGATTAATATTAGATTCTAGATAACGGGATTGGTCTTCCATAGAGAAGTCTATTTTAGTTCGCCATAAATATCTCCTTTGTATCATCAAAAAAAGGAAAATAATTAAATCTTTACTAGATACTTAAACAAACTTGGTTTTATGACATCTTTTAAACTTCTAAAAATGTAAACTATTAATATCAAAAATCATGATAAAAAACTGTATTTTGGCTACTAAAGCCACTTAATATTATCAATACGCGCTTCTTTTGAAACCACACAATATTGACATATTTTTTTATAGCTTGGGAAATTTGTTTATTCAATTAATGCAATTTGCCAGTTCTTTAACACAAATAATTAGGCTGAAGACTAAAAAAACATAAAACCTTTAAACTTATCAATAATTTTTTGAAGATTTGGTGAAGAAGCTCTTAATTCCTGGCAGTACTTACTATGAAGCACATAAGATTGCATAAAGATAATAATTAAAATCTATTAATTCTTAGACTTGACCCAATTTTATAAATTATTTTTTTCATGACTTCACCTGCTAATTTTCAGCTTAGAGAAATAAAAGTTCTGTCGTTACCTTTAGAACGTAGAGTTCATCCCTCTGTAACAAGCAGATCTAAACGAATACTAGACATATTTGGAGCAATTATCGGGCTAACTCTTACAGCTATTATTGCCATGCCAATAATGATCGCTATGCAGTTTACCGACCCTGGCGCGCTTCTTTATAGCCAAATTCGCTGTGGTTTTGAAGGCAAACCTTTTAGAATTTGGAAATTTCGCTCGATGATTGCCAATGCAGATCTCAAAAAGCATCTGGTAGAAAATCAGGCAAAAGGACACATTTTCAAAAACGACAATGATCCCCGCATTACTGCAATCGGTCATTTTCTACGTCGTACTAGTTTAGATGAGTTTCCTCAATTTTGGAACGTGCTGAAAGGTGAAATGAGCCTAGTCGGGACTCGTCCTCCCACTACTGAAGAAGTCGCTATGTATGAAGCGCACCATCTTCAACGTTTAAAAGTCAAGCCTGGTATCACAGGAGAATGGCAAGCTAAAGGTCGTTCCCAAATTCAAGATTTTGAAGATGTGGTTCGTATGGATCTCAACTATCAAAAAAGATGGTCTTTTATGTATGATATCAACTTAATTATTAAAACCATTGCGGTGGTTGTGGCTCGTAAAGGAGCGTGTTAAAAATTGAATATAGAAAACACTATGATTAATCTTAGCTTCCACGCTCAATTATTTTGTAGCTTATGAATCTTCCCACTTGGATTACTCTATCTCGTCTTCTAGGACTTCCTTTTATTCTTTACCTACTCAATGATCCCACACCAGACAACCGTTGGCTCTGTGTGGGTATTTTTGTAGTTGCAGCAGGGACAGATTGGGTAGATGGCTATTTAGCTCGCAAACTAGATTTGGTAACGGAATTAGGCAAGTTTCTCGATCCTTTGGTAGATAAGCTTTTGGTCTTAGGCTCACTACTAGCTTTAATTGACTTACAGCTTGTTCCTGCCTGGGGAGTATTTTTAATTTTAGCTAGAGAATTAGCGATCGCAGGTTGGCGCGTCAACCCCAACTTAACAGGCAACAGCAGCATTTCAGGCGCAAATATCTGGGGCAAACTTAAAACCGTAGTCCAAATTATGGCGATCGCTTTTTTAATTGCTCCCCTATCTCCTCAATGGGATACCTTAAGCATAGTCTTGTTTTGGTTAGCAGTAGCAGTTAGCTTAATCTCTGGCTGGATTTATATTTTGCCTAATATCTCTTCATCTAAAGAAAAATCAATCTCTGAGTGATCTCTGCCTGAATTTAAATAATCATTTTGGAAGGAATCTTTTAAACCTGATACCAAGTCATACTTAGGTTGCCAATTTAAATCAGTTTTTGCTTGATGGATGTCGGCAAAAAAGTGTTGTTGACGAATGGGAAAAGCCTTACGTTTACCAAAGTCAAATTGAGCAAGGTCATAATGTATTAGCTTAATATCTTCTGGGGATTTCCCCGCAGCTTTAGCGCAAGCATAAGCTAAGCCGTCAAAAGTAACATAGCGATCGCCCGATATATTATAGATTTTGTCAATTGCAGTTTCGTTACCTAAGACACTAGCCATTGCCATAGCTAAATCTTGAACATGACCAAACTGGGTAATAAACATTCCATTACCTGGAATTGGAATAGGGCGATCGCGTATAATGCGATCAAAGAACCAGGCTTCTAAATCATTGTAGTTTTGAGGTCCATAAATATAGACTGGACGAATAGAAGTCCAGGGAATACCTGACTCGGCTAAATAAGCTTCGGTGTCATGTTTACCCTGGTGGCGACTATTAGGATCTACAGAATCGCCTTCAAAATAAGGCATTTGAGAGGATTTAAGATATACGCCAGCCGAACTTACATAGACAAAATGTTCTACCTTGCCGTTAAAAATTTCTACTAAAGGTTGAGTATCGCTTAATTCCCTGCCATTGTTATCAAATATGGCATCAAAACTTTCACCTGACAGCTTTTCTTTAAGTTGACCTGCATTTTTGCGATCACCTTGAATCTGAGTTACTCCTTCTGGTGCAGAATGATTACCTCGATTGAATAATACAACCTCATGTCCTTGCTCAACCAAAACTTTAGTCAGGTAAACCCCAATAAAGCGAGTTCCCCCCATCATTAAAATTCGCATTATCTACCTCTTAAATAACTTGTATGTCATCATTTTTTTACTAACTTTCAACTTATCAGTTATTAGTGATGATTTTGGTTGTTAAGTAAGTTATCAATGACTAAATTGAATCCTTTGCAGTCCGATCAAAGAATCAAAAATTGATAAATTTGTAAATATTCAAGATTTTAGGGATAAGAAATTTAGCTCATCTCAAAGGAGAATGCTTGTGTGGCAAGGGTTCGTTATGAATATTACAACGCAACTGGCAATTTAGTTCATTGTCACTGTTCCAAATGCCATAAATGGTGGCAGATTACCGATAATTTGCCTCAATCTAAAAATACGCCTAAAGATAAAATGATTGTTCACTGGATTAATGCGTAAACTGTTGAAGAGAGTAGTGTTGCGATCGCTTTTTTAAACATCTTAAGTTAAATGTATAGCTACTTTGGTGATTTATTCTCAAGCTTTTTGATTCAAAACTACTGTATCTTACAGGTAAACAGATTAAGATTTTGACCATGAGTAACCCACCTCTAAAGCCAGAACAAGCATTAGAACAACTCCACTGGCGTTACGCTACCAAAAAATTCGATCCAAGTAAAAAAATTCCTGAAGTCATTTGGAAAACTTTAGAACAGAGTTTAGTATTATCTCCTTCTTCATTTGGCTTACAGCCTTGGAAGTTTTTTGTAATTCGCAATCCCCAAATACGACAGCAGCTTTTAGAACATTCTTGGGGGCAAAAACCCGTAGTCGAAGCTTCTCACCTAGTTGTATTTACCGCTAAGAAAGGTATTAATAATGCCGATGTTGATCGCCATGTAAAAAGAATGGCTGAAGTACGTCAAGTTCCCCCAGAAAATTTTGAGGGATTTGTCAACATGGTTAAAGGCTATCTTCAAGATCCACCTTATCCTTTAGATGTTGATAAGTGGGCAGCCAAGCAAGCCTATATTGCCCTAGGGTTTTTTCTAACTTGTGCTGCAATGTTAGAAATTGATGCTTTACCAATGGAAGGCTTTATTCCTGGGAAATATGATGAGGTTCTGGATTTAAACAGCAAAGGTTATAGTGCAGTTGCTCTTTGTGCTGCTGGATATCGTGCTGATGATGATAAATATGCTACTAGTCCCAAAGTTCGCTTTTCCAACAATGATGTAGTTCAGTACGTGGATTAACTGACGCTACATTGGAAGATCTTTTTTCTAGTAACTAAATTACCAGTTGCTTTTTTTATGTCTAGGTTTATTTTCCAAATGCCAGTTGACTATACTTAATATATATCGACAAAACAAAATAAAACTTAAGTCAAACTGCTATCATTGCCATCTATATTCATGCAATCAACTCCTAACCTAGACCAATTTATCCCCGAACCTTTAACTAAGTTAGCCTATCAAGGCTTCCAAGAAAGCAAAAAAGTATTTGGCTTTGTCCATAAACTTGTAAGCGATCGCTTGACTAATACGCTTATTCCCGAACAAAAAAGTAAAAGCCAGCCTCTCTCTCCTGAAATATTTGAGAAACTCCAGGTAAAACTTAAAAAACTAGAAGAAAAAGATTGGCAGGATGCGCAAGTAGGAGTTTATCCTCGTAGCTTACTATTTGATAATCCTTGGTCTGACTTTTTCCGCTATTATCCCGAAGTATGGCTAGATATGTTCAAAATTTGGGAACGCATAGGGTTAAAAGATTTCCAAAGATTTGATGCCTCTATTGATAAAGCTGGCTATCCTGATTACTATCTACAAAACTTTCATTATCAGACAGATGGTTATCTCAGCGATATGTCTGCTAATCTCTATGACTTACAGGTAGAGATTCTGTTTAATGGTGCTGCTGATGCTATGCGTCGTCGTATCCTCGCGCCTTTAAAAGCAGGACTACAGGCTTTTTCTACTGTACCAGCTCAACAGCTAAAAGTATTAGATGTGGCTTGTGGTACGGGGCGTACATTACGTATGATTCGTGGTGCTTTACCTAAAGCATCTTTGTTTGGGACAGATTTATCTCCCGCCTATTTGCGTAAAGCCAATCAGCTACTTTCTGAAATTTCAGGTGAGTTACCCCAACTGCTTCAGGCTAATAGCGAAGAATTGCCCTATTTAGATAACTATTTTCATGGTTTAACTTCTGTATTTCTGTTTCATGAACTTCCAGCAGCAGCCAGACAGCAGGTAATTAATGAAGCGTTTCGTGTTTTACAGCCAGGAGGCGTGTTCGTCATTTGTGATTCCATGCAGGCGATCGATTCTCCTGATTTTCAACCCATGATGAATAACTTTCCTGCTATATTTCACGAACCTTATTACCGACACTATACAACTGATAATCTTGAAGAGCTTTTGACAACGGCAGGATTTACCAACATTAAGGTAGAAAATCACTTTGTCAGTAAATATTGGACTGCATACAAACCAGCGTAATAAATTCAGAGTTTTGCTTTTTAAACGTAAACTGTAAATTAATTGCAGTTATGCTTTTTACAAAGAAGTGTAGCTGCAATTGCCTTTTTAGCAGAAAGATAAACTAAAATTGGAAAACAAAAATACAACAGGCAAGTAACTAAAGCAGTGAACGATCGCTATAATAAATTACTACAATACAATATATCTGGTCTTGGTTGCTGGGGTAGCCTAATCTTAATTGCAGTTGTCTGGGCTAGTCTTGGCTTCAAATGGATAGTCAGCAGCTTTTTGATTGTAACTGCTTTATTATTTGTTCTTCCAGTCATAGCTGTTTGGGGATTTCAGTGGTGGCTAAAACGCAGACTAACCCAGGCTCAATGTCCAGTATGTAACTATGAGTTTACTGGATTTAAAAATACTGAGTTTAACTGTCCTAGCTGTGGCGAAGCGTTACAAGTAGAAGGAGATAGCTTTAGCCGCATGACTCCTCCAGGGACGATAGATGTTGATGCAGTAGAAGTGTCATCGGCTAATGTTGTCGAAGAAGGTAATTAAGCAAATCGAGAATTAGTTATCTGTAGAAATATCTAGGGTAAACTGATGTTGACCACCAAGGCGATCGCCAACATATATTTGATAGCTACCTGATTCCCATACTCCAGAAATTTCAGGCTTTAATCCTGATGTCTCATCACCTAAAACACAAAAGCGATCGCCTGCATTAGGTCCTAACACCAACAAAGTTGGCTGCCCCCCATTTGCCTGAACCGTCAATCTCATGTAGTCTGTTCTTTGCTCTAGGTTCATTTTATAATTGGGAGTATTACTAATAAAGCCACAGCCTTGACTATCATTATAACCACCAGATTCACCTATAATAACTTGATTTATTTGAGTTGTTTTAAGTTGCTTTAAGTTGTTCTCTGCCATGATAGTTTTGCTATTACCTAGTACTACAGCAATAGTCAATACTAAAATATTGATAACATTGGATTTGAATAAATTAATCATTTCTAATGCAAAAAAATAAATTATTTCTATAATCACCAGATAATCGAACTTGATTTTTTCTAGTGAACTTTCAATTAGTTTTAAATTTAAGAATGCGTATAGTTAAATTCTATTAGATATAAAGACCTAATTTTACTGCTATTGTTCCACTTCAATGATAGGCATATTTCAGTATTTTCCACTAATATCTGTAATTTTAATCAGAAAGAATAACTTTAGTCACTATTTTAAAAATTTTATCGATATATAATAGCAGTCTTATTCTGGTTATATCTCTTATTAAAAGATAGAATCAAATAGACTACCTTTCTGTTTGATTTGAAGCGTCTTAAATAAGACTTTTTTTTAGACAATCAATATGTTTACCCCAAATGAGTTGATTTTTGATTAAGTGATTTAAATCAATTCAACCTCAAACATAAAGGTTATATTAATAAACAATAGTCAGCTATTAGGGCTATTCATATTTTTGACAGCACTTATAATTTTTTGTAAGGTATTACAAAATTAATATAAGTCAGTTACAAATAACAGTAAATAGCAAACGCAATTTGAAGTTAGTAAACTAAATTAAATAGCCAAAAAAAATAATCTTGAAAAATTAGCTAGACATTTATTGTGAACTCCCATTTGTAATAAATATAATGATAGAGGCTAAATATTTGACAAAAACTAATAATCTAGTTGCTTTTTAATATTTTTATATTAATTAACCCTAACTTTACTAAAACTTTAAGATATCCACCTGTCTAATCGCCTATAAATTTTTTATAACAGTAAATACTAAGAGATTATTTTAGACAAATACGCAGCGTTAAAATTACCTTTAAGGAAAAAACTATGACTAACTTGCAAAAAAATAATGGTTCTTATCCTAGCCAGCGAGAAGAACTTGATATTAATGTAAGAGAATATTTTCTCAAGCTCAAACGCCGTTGGCTTCCAGCCTTAGCCGTTTTTATTTTTACTGTTGGTACCACTGCTTTCCTGAGCAGCTTTTTAGAAAAAACATATAAATCCGAAGGCAAAATACTATTTAAGAAAAATTCTATAGGTTCAATAAGTGACATTAAAGGCAGTACTAATGAGTTTCGGTCTTTATTAGACAATCAAACTCCTCTGAGTACAGAAAAGCTGCGTGTAACTTCAGAACCAGTTTTACAGCAAACTATAGATCAGTTAAAACTAGAGGATGAAGAAGGCAAACCTTTAAAAGTTAAGGCACTACAAAAAAAACTGGTAGTAGATATCGTTGGCGGAACTGATGTTATTGAAGTGCAATACAAAGATCCAGACCCCGTAAGAGCTTCTAAGGTAGTAAATACCTTGATGGATGTCTACATCAAAGAACAAGTTCGTAGTAATAAATCTGCAACCGCTAGTGCAAATAGCTTTGTTACCAAAGAAATTCCCCAAGTTGAGAATAAACTTCAAAGTTTAGAATCAAGGTTACAAAATTTTTACGAAAAAAATCAGGTCGTAGATTTACAGGAAGAGAAGAAAACTTTAGTAGCCGATCTGGGTAATCTCAATCGCCAAATTTCTACTACAGGTGCAGAGCTTCAAGGTAAGAAAGCTCAAGCTCAAAGTCTCCAAAATCAGTTGGGTCTAAACTTAAATCAAGCGATCAGTGCTAATCAATTAGCTAACACCCCTCAAGTGCAAAGCATTCTTGCTCAACAAGAAGCAACAGAAACAGAGTTATCCCAAGAACGTCAGCGTTTTAACGATAACCATCCCACAGTTGTTAGCTTAAATGAAAAGAAACAAGCTTTAAATTCTCAACTACAGCAGCTTATTACTCAATATGTTGGTGGAAAAGTTTCGGCTGGATTATTGCAGAGTGGAAATAGTATCAAAGATAACCAATTAGAAAGATTTATTAATCTTAAAATAGATGAATTAAACTTAGAAACACAATTATCATCTTTATACCAATTTCAGAAAGTTTATTTAGCTCGTTCTCAAGCAATTCCGAGTCTAGAAAAACAGGAACAATCCTTACTTCGTGAAGTTGATAGTTCTCGATCTACCTACAACACGCTATTAGATAGTAAAGGAGATCTAGGATTACTGCTCAACAAAGATACGGGTAATGCTGAGGTTATAGAGCAGGGTCAAATTCCTCAAGAAGGCAGCACAGGCAGAGTAATGTTACTGGCTTTGGGTGTTCTGATGGGATTATTCCTTGCCAACCTAACTGCAATTTTGCTAGAAATGCAGGATCGCACCTTGAAAACTATTCCTGAAATCAAACAAAAGTTTGCTTATCAAGTACTGGGTATTATTCCTTTGGATACTCTACAAGAACATCAAGGTGGAATTATTGTCCAAAGAGAACCTGATTCTTTTGCCAGCGAAATCTATCGCATGATTCAAACTAACCTTAAGTTTTTAGCTGTTAAGCGACAACCAAAAGTTATTTTAATGACTAGTTCAGTTCCAGGAGAAGGTAAATCTACTGTTGCTGCCAACTTAGCTGCTGCGATGTCTCAACTAGGTCGCAAAGTCTTATTAATTGACGGTGACTTAAGAAAGGGTTCTCAACATGAGCTGTGGCAAGTAAGTAACAAAGCTGGGGTCAAGGATGTTGTAACTCATAAAACACCATTAGCTCAAGTTGTTTCTCAGCCAATGCAGCAGTTAGATCTGCTAACTGCTGGAATAGTTGCTCCTAATCCACTTGCTTTATTAGATTCAACAGAAATGAGCGAACTAGTAGCCAAAGCTAGAAAAGAATATGAGTTAATCATTATTGACGCTCCACCTTTAGCTGTGACTGCTGATGTTTTGACCTTGACTAAACTTGCTGATGGTATTGTTTTTGTAAGTAGACCAGGGGTAGTGGAAAACGAGAGTGCTGAATTAGCGCAAGAAACTATAGCCAATGCTAACCTTTCTCAAAAAGTATTGGGAATGGTTATTAATGGAGTCAAACCCAACGAATTTGACCGCTATTCCTATCATGCTAAATACAGTAAAAGCTACTTTTCAAGTTCTCCTGAAAGTAGCAGCTCCAAAACTGCTCCTGCCTAAATATACATAACCAAAGTATTTGGTTCGTAAATGTAACTAAGAACTTGGAGTAACTGTTTTCTCTAAAAAAATGAAAAAATCAACTATTGTTATCGGCTTAGACGCAGCAGAACCCAGGCTAATTGAAGAATGGATGGCTGCGGGACATCTTCCCAATCTAAGTAAAATTCGTCAATCTGGAATTTACGGTCGTTTAGACAATACGGTGAATTATTGCGGTGTGCCTACAGAATATTCAACTACTGAACCTTTGTGGGCGACCTTTTCGACTGGATGTCGTGCTGATAAGCTTGGTTATTGGGATACGGTTAGCTACAACCCAGAAAACTATGAAATTGTCTGCGATGTAGTCACTAGCGGTTATGACTATCAGGAGTATTCTCCTTTCTATGCCCTAGGAAAAGATTATAAAGTTGCAATTCTAGATGTTCCAGTAACTACTCTTTCTGATGATGTTAATGGGGCGCAGATTTTGGGTTGGGGTGGACATTATCCTTATACTGTTAGTGCTTCTAATCCTCCTGAGCTTTTTGCGGCTATTACGGAAAAATATGGCAAAAACCCTGTTTTACATAATGATAATGGGCTGTGGTGGAACCCAGAATACGTTACCTGGATTCAAGAAGCTGTAGGAAAAAGTATTGATGGGCATTCGGCGATCGCTCGTGATTTGCTCAAGCAAGATGATTGGGATTTATTTCTGATGGTATTTGGGGAAACTCATACTATTGGTCACGATCTGTATAATCATAGCCAAGCCGATCATCCTACCTATAACTATCTTACCGATAATGGTACTAAACCCGATCCCCTATTAAAAACCTATAGGCACGTTGATCGCGCCATCGGCGAAATTTTAGCAGAAGCTCCTGAAGATGCGAATATAGTCTGCTTTTCGGCTCACGGTATGGCTGCTAACTTTACTGATTTATTAAGTATGGCTGTATTGCCAGAACTATTATATCGTTTTCATTATGGCAAAGCGGCGATCGCTCCAGGAAAAGTTGGTTCTACTCCCTCACCTATGGTGACAAAACCGATTAGAAATTCTTGGCCAGGAGAAATTTGGAGTCAAGTTTATGAACCCAATCCGCTTAAAAAGCTGTTTCGCACCTGGACTCATAAAAAGTTTTTGCGAGGTCAAAAACATGGTCTACTCTCACCCTACAGCCTTTTGGATGAACCGATAAAACAAGAATTAGCTATGGGCTGGATGCCAAGTATGTGGTATTCTCCTTTGTGGCCAGAAATGAAGGCATTCGCTTTACCTGCCTTTACCAATGGACATATCCGCATCAATCTCCAAGGCAGAGATAGAGATGGTGTAGTTGAACCTCAACAATACGATGCTCTGTGTGCAGAATTGACTGAAATTCTCTATGACCTTCAAGATGGCAGAACAGGTAAAAAAATTGTTAAGCAAGTAGTTAAAACCCGTATTGTTCCTTTAGATGATGATCGCAAGCTACCTGATGCAGACTTAGTAGTCTTGTGGCAAGAACCAATTACAGATGTTGTTGATAGTCTAAGATTAGGTCGTGTTGGGCCTCTAACTCACTGTCGCGCAGGTGGTCATAAAGGTCAAGGTTTTCTATTAGCCAAAGGAGATCATATTCCTGCTGGGTCTGACTTACCTACTGGAGAAGCTGTAGATTTAGCTCCAACAATTTTGAGCTTGATGAATGCAGAAATACCAGAACATTTGGATGGAAAAGCTTTGATATCACAGAGATCATATTCTACCTAAACCATGAATCTAGTAGAGATAAGAACGAAAGCAACAAATCTATTTCAGAGTAATCTGGCACGGGATACTTTCTGGATGCTGTCATCCAGATTGTTTAATGTGGTCATGCAAACTGGATACTTTATTATTGTTGCTCGGATACTGGGAAAAGAAAATTATGGTTCTTTTATTGTTATTACTGCTTGCGCATCAATTATTTTTCCCTTTGTAGCCCTAGGTAGTGAACACGTTCTAGTCAAAAATGTTTCTACTAATAAAGCTAGCTTTAGTACCTATTGGGGAAATGCGCTGGTTCTCTTGACTGCTAATGGTTCTTGTTTAACTTTAGCTTTGTTATTGATATCCCCCCTGATATTTCCCAAAAATATTCTGTGGGCAACAATCCTGCTGATTTTAATATCAGACTTAATTTGTCTAGCTTTGTACGATCTTGGGTCTAAAGCTCTGATGGCTAATGACATGGTCAAAAAGACGGCACAGTTAGGGATATTGAATACTTGTGGCAAGCTTCTAGCTGCTCTGTGTTTGGCGGCATTTTTCGAGAATCCAGGTATCGCTACCTGGAGTTATCTGTACTTTACCAGTTCGGTAGTTATTTCTGTTATTACGGTCTTAATAGTGAATAAAATAATAGGTTTTCCAAGACCTATTTTAGCGGAACTTAAATCTAATATTGGTCAGGGATTATATTTTGCTATTAGTGCTTCAGCTAGTAACATCAATGCAGGCTTGGATAAATCGATGCTGGGTAAATTAGCTAGTGTTGGTGCTGCTGGAATATATGGTTCAGCTTATCGCTTTATTGATGTTGGTAATGTTCCCCTGTTGGCATTATCTGGTGCTACCTATACTAGGTTTTTTCAGCGTGGCGCATCGGGAATTAAAGGTAGCTTAAGCCTTGCCAAACGTCTGCTGCCTTTTATAGCATTTTACGCGATCGCCAGCGTTATTGGCTATTTCTTTATTGCTCCTTATATTCCTAATATTTTAGGTGAAGAATATAAAGATGCTGTTGACGCATTGCTACTATTATCACCTTTACCAGCGATCGCAGCTTTCACCTATTTAGCAGCAGATTCTCTTACGGGTTCAGGAAATCAAAAGACTCGAAGCATTGTCCAAGTAGGTGCTGCAATTCTCAATATCTGTTTAAATATATTGCTTATTCCCAAGTTTTCTTGGCAGGGTGCTGCTTGGGCTACCTTAATTTCTGACTCATTAAGAATGGTTTGTTTGTGGTTAATTGTTTTTTACTTATATCGGCAAACAACTAAATAAAACTTATATATCTATAATCTAATAAAATTATGAATTTGCTTATTGATTTGAAGGTTCAACACTAATAAAATTGTCGTCAGATCACAGATACTAAAAAAATGAACAGTAATAATTTAATGAATAGCTTATAGTTTTAACTTAATATTTCACATAAATCTGTAGATACTATGTTAAATTAGCGGTTTATAAAAACCGTTTAGACTATTTATATTTAACTATATTTGTTGCTAACATTAACTAAGAAATTTGAAAATCTTTTACGGGAAATAATCACACATAATTCTTAATCTAAAATTATGCTTTTCAATTCATTTGAATTTATTTTTCTATTTTTACCAATTACTTTATTGGGTTTCTTTTTAATTAGTAGAAAAACAGAGTATGTCAAACAGCAAATACCTATATATTGGCTAGTTGCTGCCTCACTATTTTTTTACGGTAAGTATAAGATCCTAAATCTTCCTATAATTCTGTTATCTATCGCAGTTAACTACGGGTTAGGTTATCTATTAGGAAATGTAGTCGAGAAAACAAAATCTAAGAAAGTATTACTTATCCTCGGTATTACATTTAACTTGGCGTTAATTTGCTACTTTAAATATTTAGGCTTTTTAGTTAGCAATATAAATCAACTTGTTGGCATAAATCTTACTATTCCGACTATTGTACTGCCTCTGGCAATTTCCTTCTTCACATTTCAGCAGATAGCATATTTAGTTGATGCTTACAAAGGTGAAACTAAAGAATACAGTATTTTAAAATATATGCTGTTTGTCTGCTTTTTTCCGCAATTGATTGCAGGACCAATAGTTCATCATAAAGAAATTCTACCGCAATTTGAAACAACGTCTATCTATAAGTTTAACCAGACTAATCTAGCCATAGGTTTAACGTTTTTTATGGCTGGTTTATTCAAAAAAGTTGTTTTTGCCGATCGCATTGCCGAATTTTCTAATTTAGCTTTTGCAGCAGCATCTCAAGGAATAGATTTGACATTCTCTGAAGCTTGGGTGGGAGCATTAGGCTATACTTTACAGCTTTATTTTGATTTTTCTGGTTATTGTGACATGGCAATTGGTGCAGCCTATATGTTCGGAATCAGTTTGCCGATAAATTTCAATTCACCTTACAAGTCAATTAGTATCGTTGATTTTTGGCGTAGATGGCATATTACTCTTTCTCATTTCTTGCGCGATTATTTATATATACCTTTGGGAGGAAGCCGTAAAGGGGAGTTTAGACGTTACTTTAACCTGTTAATTACTATGTTGCTAGGAGGATTATGGCATGGTGCAGGCTGGACTTTTATTTTGTGGGGTGGATTGCAAGGATTTTATTTAGTTATTAATCATTTATATCGTTCTTGGCGCAAAAGTCTGGGGCATAATTTGAAAAACGATGGTTGGCTACTTCGTGGTATAGGATGGATAACAACCTTTATGGCTGTAGTTGTTTCTTGGGTCTTTTTTCGTGCTAATAGTTTTGCCACCGCTATTTTAATGCTTAAATCTATGTTTGGCTTTAATGGCATTGAATTAGCAGATTTTCTAGAGCCTTATTTAGGGGTTTTAAGAAATTTTGGGATAGGATTTTTGGGTTTTAGCGTTAATGTCGGTATTAGTCAAAAATATGCTACTTTTGGCATTATTATTCTATTGCTCATTGCTTGGTTGACTCCTAATACTCAACAATGGATGGGGAATTATAGTCCAACACTTACTGAGCCTATCGAACAGAATCAATCTCAATGGCAACAAAAATTTTGGCAATCTTTATCTTGGAGACCAAACAAAATTTGGACAATTATTGTAGCAGGATTAACATCACTCTCTTTACTATGTTTTAGTAGAGTTAGTGAGTTTTTATATTTCCAATTTTAATTTTTAAAATATATACTAAAAATGAATTTCAAAAGTGCAGCCAACGAGTTTTTAAAATTAGGTAAACGCGGAACTTCAGAAATGCCTAAATCCAACGTTGCCAAAAAAAATACAGATTCAAAATTCAGTTTTAGGCTTTACGGACTAATTACTTTTATATTATTAGGCTCTGTGGCTGGTCTTAATTGGTTAATTGATCCTTTATGGTACAATCATGGCAATATTATAACTGGCAAAAATTTTGCTTTTAATGAAAGAATAACCAAAACAAACTTATTTTTTAGAACCGAAAATAAAGAAAACTACAATTGCATTATTCTTGGCAGTTCTAGAGTTATTGCCTTAAGAGCAGACAATTTTCGCAAAGATCGCTGTTTTAACTACTCTATTAAAGGAGGCGAAATACCTGATTTTATTAATTATGCTGAATCTTTAAAAGAAGAAGGTATAAAGCCTAAAATAGTCTATGTTGGCGTAGATGGTCTAAATTTTGTGGAAAAGGATAGAACAAAACAAGAGCCTGTATCTCTACGAAATTTAACTACTAAATCGCCTTTGCAAGCTTATTTGTCAGCTGATGTTTTATTGTTTTCAGTTATGACTCTACTAAGGGTTAGTCCCGATCCTGGAAATTATTACGACCGAAACTTTGAACCAGTAGATTTCGCCAGCGCTCCTGAGTATAAGCCAGATTTTTATAAACCTGCTTCCCCGCAAAGATGCGATCTTTCACCAGTAGAAGCTTTTGTACAACTGAGGGCAATTTTTCCTCAAGCTAAGTTTATTGGTTATGTACCCCCTAGATCTGCTTGGAGTATAGTCAATGATACTTACGGCAGAAATTTAACCGACTGTGAGTTATTAAGTTTTTATAAAATAGCTCGAAGTTATGACGCAATGTATGATTTTTCTGCACCCTCAGAAATTACCAAAAATCCTGGTAATACTTTTGATGGCAGTCATTATTCAGTTATAACAAATAAAAAAGTTGCCAAAATTTTACAAGGAGAAGAAAATAAAGATTTTGGTATTAGGGTAGATAAATATGACTTTGATGAATACAGAAATATTTATCGCCAAAAAATACGGAATTTCTTGGCTGAAAACAATGAGTTGCAGCTTTGGAACAAGTCTGATGAAATATCAGTTGATATGGTTAAGTAGGAAACCAATAAAAACCCGATAATGGCCATTATCGGGTTTTTATTGGTTGTAATTTATTTCTAGAAAAATCAATTAGTTATTGTGCTTTCTTGCTCTCTTACCCATTCTTAATTGCGATCGCCTCATATTGGGAGGAATAGCCAAGTTTTGAATTATCTGATATTTTCTCTCGCGCTCCAGCTGCTTGAGTTCGGTGCAATCAAGCCAATGAATACAATTTACAGGACAAGTATCTATAGCTTCGTTGATTAGCTCTTCTGTGTCGCCATTTTGGTTGAACACTCTAGCTCTACCATAGTCTGGTTCAATGTAAAAAGTATTTGCCGCGACGTGAGTACAGTTTTTACAGCCTATGCAAATGTTTTCATCAACATAGACTCCTTTTTGTCGCCATGCTCCTCCTAATTCTGGTTCAAAACCGCTTCTTTGAGATTTATCACGGATAACACTTCCTAGCTCCGGCTCAAAACCGCTTTTTTCTATAGGAGAAAAATTAGACATCACGCACTCCAACGTTGAACGACTAAACGAATTGAACCATCCTGATTTTTAGCTTGCTCTGTAATGGTAAAACCTTGATTGCTAGTTTCGTTAATAACTGTATGATAGGCATAGCGTTGAGTAACCTGACGCAGAAAGCCATTTACAGTCAAAGGTTGCTGCCAATATTGTAAATCTGCCACTAATTCGTATTCCCTGCCATTCCAGCAAAAGCCAAAATCATAGTTATTTAACTGTTCGACAACAATATCAGCTTTGTGGGTTTTCCCCTGATAACCTCTGACAATTCCTGGACCGTTTTTCCAATCTACATCTAGGTCTTTGAGTGCTGCTTTTAGAGAATCTAGATTGCGAATTTTAGTTTTAATATTGCTGAAATGTGACATAAATTTCCTCTGTGAAAATGAATTAAATATTAAGCAAGCTACTTGGCTAGTTTTGTTGAATTACCAATCGCTATAGTTGTTTTGGGTAGCTACATTAGCTGTTTGAGTAGCATTTTGAGCATAGTAGTCAGAAGAAGGTTTTTGATCGATAACCACTCCTAACTGTTCCTCAATTGCTGCTGTCACCTCTTGGCAAGATGAGCCAACAATACCTGTTACCGTCTCCTTAACCCGACCATCGGGATAAATAATGAATTCAAGTGTTTCCATGTATTTGCGATCGCCTACTGAGCATCAAGCTGTAACTGTTGAAAACTAATAAATAGTTTACAGAGCCACTATTTTTTGTTATATCGCTCTTTATATAGATATTTTGAGCAATTACTTAAATACTATGGCAATCTTATTAAAACTTAATAATAACTAGCTTAACTACTATTACATATTTTAAGTTTTCCGCAAACCAAGTCCTGAGTCAAGAGCAAGGGATGAAAAAAAAATATTTTATTAACAAAAAGATACAATAATCTCCTATAATCAACAAACCAATCTCAGTAGATCGAAAAAGGAATTAAAGCAGAAACAGGTAGTTCATGCGAACTAAACAATAGCTAGAATTCAAAGAAGAATTAAAACCAAAGACTAGTTTAATGTCAGCGATCGCAGCAGTGGTTTTTACCGATTTGGCATTTTCATTAGATAGTATTTCCGCAGCAGTAGCAATTAGCGATCGCTTTATAGTTATCATTATCGGCTGTGGTATTGGCGTTTTTACTCTACGTTTTCTAGCTGATTTATTTCAAGTTTGGATGGAAAAATTTGTTTATTTAGAACTTTCTGGATATTTGGCAATTTGTCTAGTTGCAACCAAGCTATTAGCAGAAATCGTTAATCCTGCATTAGTCGTTCCCGAACTTGTAGAAGTGGCAATGATCTTTGGCATTTTTGCTTTCGGATTTACTAAGCAACATGAGTTAAAATCTCAAATCAATTCTTAATACTGAGTTTTAAAAGCAATCAATTTTACTTCGTTACAACTAATAAACCTAAAACATTTTTAATTATCAAAGGAGTTTTGAAAAATGGTAGTTTCTTTAGCAAAAGGACAACGTATATCTCTTGAAAAAGTAGCCCCAGGATTGACTGAAATATTTATTGGTTTGGGTTGGGATACTAAAGCCACTGATGGAGGTTTTGATTTTGACCTTGATGCCTCACTATTTCTTTTAGGAAGTAATGAAAAATTGATTTCTGACAATCACTTTATTTTTTATAACAATCTAACCAGTCCCGATCCTGATAAATCCGTAGAACATACTGGAGACAACTTAACTGGTGATGGTGATGGTGATGACGAAGTTGTCAAGGTTAATCTCAAAAAAGTACCCAGTGATGTACAAAAAATTGTGGTGGTAGTAACTATCCATGAAGCTGAACAACGTAGTCAAAATTTTGGTCAAGTGGACAATGCTTTTGTCCGTATTGTGAACGCTCAAACTAATCAAGAAGCTGCTCGATATGACCTAACTGAAGATTGTTCAGTTGAAACTGCAATGATTATGGCAGAACTCTACCGTAAAGATGGTGAATAACGTGTTAACGCTGTTGGTGCAGGATATCAAGGTGGTTTGCAGGCATTATTAAACCGTTACCAAGGTTGAGGAGAATCAAAAGATGACTATTACATTAGACTTTATCGGAATTAAGTATGTAAAATGAGTAGCAAGAAGTTGAGTAAGAGAGGTAGAGAGTGAAAGTCAACTATGCAGAGCTACAGAATAGACCTCGAACTCTACAGAGCTTAACAGGATTAAAAATCGAAGAATTTGAAGCTTTATTAGCTAGCTTTGAACCTGCATGGTCAAAGTTCATAGAAGAAAATTTTAAGCGAGGAAACAGACACAGAGCATTCGGAGGTGGCAGGAAAGCGAGGCTTGAGAAACTGGAAGATAAATTGCTATTTATTTTGATTTACTTTCGACTTTATCCAACCCAAGAAGTACAAGGATTTTTATTTGGAATGAGCCAAGCCCAGGCAAATGAATGGGTACACAGACTAACAAAAGTACTCAATCAAGCTTTGAAAAGGGAGAAACAATTACCAGAACGTGAACCTGCAAAGCTAGAAGATTTACTGAACACCTGCCCCAGTTTAGAATTTATGATTGATGGGACGGAGCGAGCGATCAATCGACCACAAGATAAGGAAGAGCGTAAAACTTTCTATAGTGGAAAGAAGAAAGCTCACATGGTTAAAAATAATGTGGTGAGTGAGCGAGGAGGAAAAGTGTTGTTCTTAAGTGACACTTATGAAGGCAAAAAACATGACAAGAAAATTGCCGACGAAGAAGACTATCATTTTCCCAAAGGGAGTATTCTGTGGCAAGATACAGGATTTCAAGGATTTGCACCATCGGGAGTTAGGATTAAACAACCGACGAAGAAGCTTCCTAAAGCAGAATTAACTGATCATGAAAAAGAGAAAAATCGAGAAATTGCGAAGATAAGAGTTGAGATAGAACACCAGATCTGCGGAATCAAACGATGTCAGATCGTGGTTCAGAAATTTCGTAATTGGGTCGATCACTATATTGATGATGTGATGGAAACAGCTTGTGGACTGCATAATCTTCGTCTTAGTCATCGTCAGAAAAGAGATATTAGATACATAAAATTCTCCTAATTTTAAGAAGAGAAGAGAAGAAACTAGTTCTTCGAGCTTTTCGACTTATTTCCGATAAAGTCTATTACAAAAAGGACAGCGTATTTCTCTATCAAAAGAAGCGCCAGGCTTAACCAAAATTACCTGTGGTTTAGGTTGGGACGTAGCTAAAAAATCTGGTGGCGGATTCTTTGGTGCTTTTGGTGGCGGTCAAGATTTTGACTTAGACGCATCGGTATTATGTCTTGATAGCGATAAAAGAATCACCGATATCAAAGACATTGTTTACTTTGGTAATCTTGAGCATCAATCTATATCGATTATCCACCAGGGAGATAACTTAATTGGTGCAGGAGATGGCGATGATGAAGTAATTATTGTCGATCTACCAAAAATTCCTCAAAGAATTTCTCGATTGGTTTTTGTAGTCAATATTTATGACTGCATTCAACGAAAGCAAGATTTTAGTCAAATAGAAAATGCTTTTGTGCGTTTAGTTAATCGTGCCAATAATAGAGAGTTAGCCCGTTACGAGCTATCTGGTAACAGTTATGCAGGAATGACCTAAGTACAGGACAAAAACCGAAGAGTTTGGCAAAAGTCAGATTCATACTGTTCTAAATTGAAAAAGATACGACGTAGATAATCAAACCCATAACGAAAAACACTCTTTGCCTTGCGTCCATGCTTTTTGAGCTTAATCGGTTTTTCTTGTGACAGCCATTGACCAGTACGATAAGCCCAACATAGTGCGATCGCCAGCAAAGCAAATAACCGACTAAGCCTTTGTGAATCAATTAAATGAGTATCTTCTAAGTTGAAACCTCGACTCTTAAAAATACCAAATAGAGTCTCAATACCCCAACGTTGAGCATAATCATCAATGAGATTGAGACAATAGTCAGGAGCGATAATAGTCAATAAAGAATTATCTTCTAAACGTAAAGCTCCAACACAAACCTGATGACCCCAGATAGTTCTTTTTCTTCTCAGTAATTCTATTTGACCAATCTTGAGATGAGAAAAGACAATACGAGCTGAAAGTTTATGTTTTCCGTCACCCAGAAGATCGTTCTCTCTAATCCTAATTCTGAATGGCATCCTTGGTTGGGAAAATAGATATTTTAACCAATCATGTCCCAAAAACTCTCTGTCTGCGCTCAGATAAGCAATTTCACGTTCGCAGAAAAGTTCGACAAATTCGTCTAACAACTCTACTCTTTCTTTGGTGTTAGAGTTACCTTTCTTATCTAACATCCACCATAAAACAGGAAACGCAACTCCTTGGTGAACTATACCTAATGTCAAAATGTTGAATACGTTGTTGCCAAATTGCCAGTTGGTTCGATCTACGCTCAATACCCAAGGTTCAGGGATGGACATCATTTCTATTACTAACTTAGCTAAAACATAGTAATCCAAATCAAACTCTCGTAGAAATCTTTGTAATCGCTTGTAATTGGACTCAGTTTTTGCTTTTCCCATAAACCCTGTTGATAATTCAGAAAGATTTACTGTTTTGACTCGAAATAGGGCAATTAGGAATAAAGCTAAAAAGCTCAACCTCGCTCCATGCCATTTTAGATGAGGCTTCAAGGTTTGACGGAGCAAGTTAATATTATTCATAGGGTTTATGTGAAAGTGTAGTTACTTTTTATGAAACCCCTTTTTTGCCTACTTTTTCAAGTTTTGTCCTGTACTAAGAGGAATGACAGGTATGACCTTAGCTGAAATTTACCGCCATGATGATGAATGGAAAATGGCAGCTATTGGTAATGGCTTGAAAGTCGAAGGTCTAAAAGATATTGCTGCTACCTACTCTTAAAATATTTTGAGGGCGAATACCCCTAAAGGGGTTCAGCAGTTGCTATATGCGACGAACTATGCGCCTTTATCGACGGAAACCGCCACCGCGAGAGTGGAATATGCCCTTTAGATCAGGGCATTTCCTCTCGCAAAGACCGCACTGCTTCACCATTCGCCCCTACATCTAAAATTATGTCCTGATACTTTTGATGGTAACTATACTTATTACCTCTTTCTTAATCTTATTAATTTTACTCATTTAAAAATCTCAAGAGATCTATTATGTCAATTACTCTAGAAAAAAAAGGCGATTCCCATAAAATTAACCTAAGTAAAAACAATGCTTCTCAACAGTTAACCGTCAAGGTTAACCTCAACTGGAGTCAAATGCCTCAGCAAAATGCAGGTTTTTTCTCCAAGCTAATGGGAAGTGATGCTCCAGATCTAGATTTAGGCTGTATGTATGAAACAGTAGATGGTCAAAAAGGTGTCATTCAGCCTCTGGGTGGTAACTTTGGAGCAAAAAATAAATCTCCCTATATCTTTTTAGATAAAGACGATCGCACTGGTGCAGCTCAAGATGGCGAAAATATGACTATTTATCGTCCAGAAATGATCAAACGGGTAATGTTCTTTGCTCTAATTTATCAAGGTGCCAAAGATTTTCAGTCTGTTGATGGTCGGATGACTTTCCAAATCAGTAACGGAGAACAAGTCCACATTAAGCTGAATAATCCCGATCGCAATTGTCCTTTATGTGCTGCTGCAATGATTAGCAATATTGGCTCACAAGTCAGCATCATTAAAGAGGAAAGATATTTCCAAGGACATCAACCTGCTGATAAATACTATAAATTCGGCTTTCAATGGCAAGCGGGATCTAAGTAAGTAGCTATGTCGTTATATAATCGTCTAGATTTAACTAGACCAAATCGTCGTAAGTTCAAATCTGTACCAGAATCTAAGCAGCCTATTTGGTCAAGAATTGATTTGACTCGTCTCAAACCTAAATGTCAGGTTTGTCGTAGTCTAGTTCAAGCTAGCTGGAATATCTGCCCCCATTGTGCATTGTGGCTGGAAACTTCAAAGCAGTCTAACTAAGCGTCATTGTATTTGGGTACAGGTTTGTAATTTAGATGTTCTGGGTGAAGAGGAAGATGTGTGGATGAGAATTTTCGCAGATGCTTTTTCTAAGGTGTTTAGTGCTTTTAGAAGCATTAATGTATTTCTAACTACTGAACCTCCAGATGCTAGAGAATGGCAAGAAGATTTTACCCACGTCTATGTTTTAGTCGATCATTTAGAGGTTGATTACCTGGGGTTTGCCAGCTTTAGTTTAGGAAAGGTTACAGATGTAGCAGTAGTACGCATTGACAAAATTTGTAATGCTTCTTATATAGCAGATTTAAATATTAATCAGTTGTCCAATTTGATTGCCAATACCATTGTTCATGAGATTGGTCATACTCTGGGATTAGACCACTCAGATTTAAATACAGATGTGATGCACGATGGACTGGATCATAGGGTTCATAGTTTAATGCCTCCATCGTTTCATGGAGAACAGATTACCTTAATGAATCATGCTATTAGAAAATATAAAACTTAGACTTAAGTGGTCAGTAATTTGACCAACGGTCACAGCAGCGCGAAAAGCCTTTGCGGGGGTTTCCCCCGTTGAGGCTATTGAGTCAGGCTCCAGGCTCCGTTCGTTTAGAAGTCCCCGTGCTGTTCCTAAACGGAACAGCTTCATACGGGACGTGGCGGAGTAATCTGTGACTAAAAAGTTTGGTACTTACTCAATTAAAATTAAATGTGGCTAATATCTTTTAATTTATTTATTTAATTTGAGCAATTTGAGCAATAAGCTCGGATAATAAAATCTATTATGTGTAGACCTTAGAGCTAGAAATGATGATCGACAAAGCAGTTAATCCAATCAAAGTTGGCGTTATGGGTTTTGGAGGTTTAGGACAGGCAGCAGCCAAGATCTTAGATCCCAAAGGAGAGATGACCCTAGTAGCCGCGGCAGATCAAAAAGGCTATGCCTACAATCCTACTGGATTAAATTTGAATACAGCAATCTGCACTTATAACAACCGACATTCTGTGGGTTACCTAGATGATTGGGGGACTCTAAGCAACAATAGTATTGAAGATCTAATCACCCATAATAAGGGAGTAGATGGCTACTTTTTAGCTTTGCCCAATCTACCCAATACTTTTATGGCAGATGTTGCCAGGAAGTTTATCAATTCAGGATGGCAAGGGGTTTTGGTAGATGCCCTTAAACGCACTAGCGCGGTTGAACAATTATTAGAATTGCAATTAGATTTACAACAGGCGGGAATTACCTATTTAACAGGCTGTGGTGCAACTCCTGGATTATTAACAGCAGCAGCAGCAGTAGCAGCACAAAGCTATGCTGAGGTTCATGGCGTTAAGATTACCTTTGGGGTAGGTATTGCTAACTGGGAAGCTTATCGTGCCACTATTAGGGAAGATATTGCTCATATGCCAGAATACGATGTCGAAACAGCCAGTGCAATGAGCGATCGCGAAGTTGCCCAGTTATTAGATAAAACTGACGGTATTATTTCCCTAGAAAATATGGAACACGCCGACGATATCATGTTGGAGTTAGCAGGAATATGCGATCGCAGTCGGGTTACCGTTGGTGGGGTGGTAGACACTCGTAACCCGAAAAAACCCCTTAGTACTAATGTCAAAGTTAGAGGGCGTACTTTTGAAGGAAAAATATCTACCCATACTTTCACCTTGGGAGATGAAACTAGTATGGCAGCTAACGTGTGTGGTCCAGCTTTTGGTTATCTCAAAGCTGGTATAGCTTTAAATCGTCGTGGTATTGCTGGCTTATTTACCGCAGCCGAAATTATGCCTCAGTTTGTAAGATAGCTGGCAAACGATTTAGCGCGGTCTTTGCCAGAAGTAAGGCTTAAGCCCTTTGTCCCACAAGCGACTAAATCAACAAAGGCGCACTTTTTTTTACATCTAGCAATTGCGGAGCTAGTCGCGACATCGCTTTTTGGATAATTACTTTATAATTATCCAAATTGTCTGAATGGCGATCGCAGCAGGAATTAGCTTGACCACTTTCTGAGCATTTGTCTCCCCTTTGAGTTCCTGGTCACCCCGTAAAGCGAAAATGTCTATAAATAGACACTATAGTAATAGTAGTCAAAGAAAATAGTATAGATCGGTGTCTTGGATTACACTAAAGACGACTAAAGCTCGCTGGGAGGCAGAGTTGATGCAGCAAATATTGACTGCTTATGATATTCCTAGTCGCGTCCTTAATATTGGCGCGGGTATTTATTTTGGAGAGGGAAGTCAAGCAGCATTACAGGTAAGATCTAAAGATCAGTGGACAGCTTTGTTGCTTTTAAGTCCTCCAGAAGATAATTCAGAAAGCTGAAACTTTATAAAAAAACTTAAATTATGTCTTCTTTATTTGATTGGTTTGCCAACCTCAGAAAAATCGAACCACCGATGCAAAAGCAGCAAGAGAGAGAAATTGCTGATGGATTGTGGACAAAATGTGCTGTTTGTAGTTCTGTTTCCTACACAAAAGATTTACAGGCTAATCAATTAGTTTGTCCTGAATGCGATTATCATAATCGTGTTGATAGTGACGAAAGGATCAAGCAATTGATCGATGCTAATACATGGAAACCTTTGAACGAAAATATTAGACCAATCGATCCTCTGCTATTTCGCGATCGCAAAGATTATCAAGCAAGACTACAGGACTATCAGGTAAAAACAGGTCTAACTGATGCGGTGACAACAGGTACAGGTTTGACTGATGGTCTACCTATTGCTTTGGGGGTGATGGATTTTCGCTTTATGGGTGGCAGCATGGGATCTGTAGTAGGAGAAAAGCTGTGTCGTCTGATTGAACACGCTACTGCCGAAGGATTTCCCGTAGTAATTATTTGTGCTTCTGGGGGAGCAAGAATGCAGGAAGGTATGTTTAGCCTGATGCAAATGGCAAAAATTTCTGGAGCTTTGCAACGTCACCAAGAAGCAAAGTTATTATATATTCCTGTGTTAGCTCATCCTACTATGGGAGGAGTTACCGCTAGCTTTGCTATGTTAGGAGATATTATTATAGCTGAACCTAAAGCTACTATTGGTTTTGCAGGTAGACGGGTAATAGAACAAACTTTGAGAGAAAAGTTACCAGAAGGATTCCAAACCTCTGAATATTTATTAGAACATGGTTTTATTGATTCAATTGTACCTCGCACTCAACTAAAAAGGACTTTGGCGCAGTTGATTAGTCTGCATCAGCCTTTTTACGCTCTAATGTCTCCTATAGAACAAAATCATCATTCAGAAGTGAGTGAAACCGCCTAAATAGCAATCAAAGTAAAGTAATGTTTATAACCTTAAAACGATCATTACCGAGAATCTTTTTGGTAATGGCGATCGCCTTAATTTCATGTCCTCAATCTCTTACCGCCAAGACTATGCCTTTGAATCAAACTGAAATTGACCAGAAAATTCAAACCTTACCACAGTGGCAACAACAAGACAAAACCATCACTCGTACCTTCAAATTTAAAAACTTTGTCCAGGCGATCGATTTTGTCAATAAACTAGTTAAACCAGCAGAAGCAGCACAACATCATCCCGATTTGGAAATTTCCTATAACAAAGTAACAGTTTCTCTCACTTCCCATGATGCAGGAGGACTAACTCAAAAAGATTTTGATATGGCTCAAACTATTTCTAAGTTGGCTAATTAAAAGTCAATGAGGATTTGAGAAATTTTCCTCATCCTTCATCCCTTTAGATAAATCAGCATTAAGTTTTGCGTTACCTCATTTTTTGAATACGTCTGCTTTTGTTTTTTATGCAGCAGTTTTTTACCAAAAGAGCAAAATTCTTTGTCAGCTTCTGCCTTACGCTAATTTTTAGCTTATGTATAGCTTATTTTTTTTCTAGTACAACTTCTGCCAGCACAGTAGTAAAACAAGCGGAAATTTATAAAATACGTAATCAAGTAGACGTAAATTATCAAGATAAACCAAACTGGAATCAGGCTAAAATAGGTGATGTAATTGTACCCAGAGATTCTGTACGTACTGGCGCCGACTCCCGTGCTGATATCTTATTTAACGAAGGTACGTTAGTAAGGACAGGTGCAGGAACTACCTTTCGCTTTCCTCAAGGTAAACGTAATTTTGAATTGACTAGTGGTGCTGCGCTGGTTATGATCCGTCCAGAACAGGGACAAAGCACTATTAATACTCCTCAAGCTAAAGTAGTTTCTCAGGGAACTGCCTTATTTGTCCAGCATGATTCTCAGGTCAATGCTTCTTTGATCGGAGTTTTGACTGATAGTCCTGCGGGTTTGGTGAAAGTGTCTAATGCTAATGGAGAAATTACTATTCAGTTACAGGCTGGTCAGTTTGTTTCTGTAATTCAGGGAGTAGTTGGTTTGGTAGAGCAATTTGTCCTGCCTATGTTCTATGAAACTGTAGAACTAGCTGCGGGGTTAGGATCAAATCCTCAGGAAACTGAAACAATAATTGCTAAAGAACCGCCAGAGGTTCAGACCACTATCAAAGCAGTCCAGGCAGAAGCTATTAAACCCTTGAAAAATCAGCAAGCATTGCTTGAGGGTTTTTGTCAACTCGGTGTAGAAGCCAAGAATTTATCGCCATTGCTTCAGCTTTTTGGCATTGGAGTTTCTGGAGTAAAAGTGAATTTGGAAATACCAAAAACAGATTTGTTTATAGTTCCCTTTCGTTCTCTAAGCGGTATAATTTGGTTAGGGCAATACTGTAAAGCAAATCAAACGCTTCCAGGATTTGAATCAAATGAATTGCCAAAAAATTAAGAAAAGTTAACCTGCAAAAGATTTGTCTGAATGTTGACTAAAAGCTGAAATACAAGGCTTTTGATTAACATAGCCATTATTTATTTTCAGCCAACGAAAGAATAAGAAGTTTGGCTTATGTCGAACTTAGGTTGATTTAGACTTTAGAAATTCTCTAATTAATAATCACCGTTTAAAAACTTCTCTGCACAGCGGACAAATATCTCCACACCCATTCCTAAAGCTGTTTCATCAAAGTCAAAGCGAGGATGATGATGGGGATAGGCTAAACCCTTATCGAGATTGGCTGAACCCAAAAAGAAATAGCATCCAGGCACTTCCTGTAAAAAGAAAGACATATCTTCTCCTCCCATAGTTTGGCACTCTGGCACAACTCCCATGGGAGTTTCTACTACTTCTGCTGCCACTGAGCGTACTAATTCGGCGATCGCACTATTGTTAACTGTAGGTGGATATAGCTGCCAGTGGTTTAGTTCATAGTTGGCGCCGTGCATTTGACAAATACCGGCAATTATAGCTTCTAGTCTTTTACCAATCAGAGTTTCTAATTCAGGATTAAAATAGCGAATCGTGCCACTCATCCTTGCAGTATCCGCGATCACGTTCAATGCTGTACCTGCGTGTAACTCGCCTACGGTTACTACCGCAGCGTCTAGAGGCTTGACGTTACGAGAAACAATGGTTTGCAAAGCATTAACGATTTGACTAGCAACCACGATTGAGTCTACGGTTTGATCGGGCATTGCCCCATGACCACCTTTACCCAAAATCGACACACGAAAACACTCTACGGCTGCCATTAATGCACCGCTACGAACTCCTATAGTGCCTAAAGGCAAATTATTCCACAGATGTAAGCCGATAATTGCATCCACTTCAGGATTGTGTAACACTCCCGCTTCAATCATCGGTTTTGCTCCTCCTGGACCTTCTTCGGCGGGTTGGAAGATAATTTTTACTGTCCCCTGCCAGCTATCTTTATGGTTCGAGAGATAGTAAGCTGTGCCAAGAGCGATCGCCGTATGTCCATCATGTCCGCAAGCGTGCATCTTGCCTTCATGTTGCGATTTATAAGAAACCTCGTTTGCTTCTTGAATTGGTAAAGCATCCATATCAGCACGAATAGCCAAGACTTTGCCAGGAAAATTACTGGTAATAGTGGCGACAATACCAGTTTTGGCAATACCTATTTCATGGGAAATATTCCACGACTGAAGTTTTTCTTGAATGAATTTTGCCGTAATCTGTTCTTGGAAAGCTAATTCTGGTTTTTGGTGTAAGCTACGTCGCCACTCAACTAAATTTAGCTGCAAGTTGCGTATTTCAGAACGAATTTGGCTTAAATCAAGGGATTTAGTTTCTTTTACCGTGAAGATCATATCTTAACATTCAGAAATTATCTTAGTTTTTAATAGAACTATGAGATAAATATATTTTAATAGCTTTTATCAAAGGCAGTTTAGAAAATAATAGCAATTTAAATTAACGACATGACACATCACCTAGATTATCTCACCAGTTTTTTCTTGCACTATCATTTTATCTATTACATCTACAATATATTATTTTCCCTTTTATCTCTTATTAAGGTAGTTAAAACTATTTTTGCAGAAAGTTTCATCAACAGCCAAAGTTTGAAACAGTTGAACATCAATATACTATGCACGCGATCGCTTGAATGGCAATGGTCTGATTGTGATTGTTGTCTATTTTGCCTGGTCAAAATTTAAGTAAAGAGAAATATTAACTGTAATAACGATCCAGCTAATTAAAATTAAACAGTAAGATATCGATGGACTAAAGAATCCGTCAATTCGGGGGTTGTTCCTCTAGCAATGATCGCACCTTTGTCCATAATAAAAAATCTTTGTGCAAGCTGGCGGATAAAGTCAATCTTTTGCTCGACGACGATTACAGTAATGCCTTTTTCACGGTTGATTCTTCTTAAGGTATCCTCAATTTCTTGCACAATAGAGGGTTGAATTCCTTCGGTGGGTTCGTCCAAAAGCATGATTTTGGGATTGCACATTAACCCCCTGGCGATCGCCAATTGCTGCTGTTGTCCGCCACTCAGAAGTCCTCCTTGGCGAGGCAAGTGTTCTTTTAGCATGGGGAAGAATTCAAAGATCTCGGAGGGGATTCTTTTGCTGCTTTTGCCGCTAGCACTAAAGCCTAGTTTAAGGTTGTCCAAAACTGAAAGGTAGGGAATAATTTCTCTACCCTGGGGAATGTAGGCAATACCGTAACGCGATCGCTTATAGGTAGGGATTTTAGTAATATCTTTATTATCAAAAGAAAGGCTGCCTTTGGTTAATTTATTTAAGCCAATAATGCTGCGTAGCAAAGTAGTTTTTCCTACTCCATTACGTCCTAAAAGACCGACCATATCTCCTTTATTGATAGTCATGTCAACATTGAACAATACGGGAGTTTGTCCATAGCCAGCGGTGAGATTATTAAGTTCAAGCAGCGACATCGATTTTTTCTCTTCCTAAATAAACTTCAATCACTTTAGAGTTATTTTGAATTTCTTGTACTGAACCTTCGGCTAACTTTGCGCCTTGATGCAGTACAATAATTCTTTCGGCAATTTGCTTTACAAAATCCATATCGTGTTCTATCGCCACCACCGTATGATTTTTGGCTAAGGTTTTAATAATTTCTCCCGTGGCGTAAGTTTCTTCTGGTGTCATACCTGCGGTGGGTTCGTCTAGCAAAACTAAAGTAGGATCTTGAGCAATTACCATGCCAATTTCTACCCACTGTTTTTGACCATGAGATAAGGATGATACGGTAGTGGCTGCATCATTTAATAAACCAATACGATCTAAGACATCAATGATTTTGTCTTTCTTGGCTTTGGTTAGTTTAGAAGTAATTGAACTAAAAATTCCTTGTTTTCCCTTTAATGCCAACAAGATATTTTCAAAGACAGTCAATTCGTTGTAGACATTAGGATTTTGGAACTTACGCCCAATACCCATCCTGGCAATATCGTAAGGATTTCTATTAGTAATGTCTTTACCTTGAAAATAAACATTTCCTGCTGCTACTGGAGACTTACAAACGATCGCATCCAAAAGAGTGCTTTTACCTGCACCGTTAGGACCAATAATAGTTACGATTTCGCGATCGCCTACTTCTAAATCTACTCCTTTCAAGGCTTTAAAACCAGAAAAGACTACCTGCAAATTTTTGACTGATAAGATGGGTTCCATAATTAGTTTTTACTATTGGCGGTTGTCCAACGCTCAGAAATTACTCTGTCGTTGCATGGCGGAGTAATCTTTGACTCGTCCAAACATGAAAACAATTAATAACTACTTAAGTTATACTTTCTTTTTATTGAACAATTTTGTAACAGAGCCTACTAATCCATCAGGAATAAATAACACGACGATCAACAACAATATTCCTACAAACAATTGCCAGTCTTGAGTAACTTGTTCAGCAGAATTTTGAATTTGACCTAACAAGATTGCCGCGATCAAAGGTCCAACTAATGTACCCCTGCCACCAATAGCTACCCAGATAACTACTTGAGTTCCAAAAGCCACTGCCAGATAGACAGGAGAGATAAACTGATTGAGAGGTACAAATAAACCTCCAGCGATACCAGCAATACCAGCAGAAAGTGTCCAAATAAAGATCTTGAAGCTAGCTACGTCATAGCCCAAATAGGAGATGCGCTTTTCGTTTTCTTGTATTGAGCGCAAGATTAAGCCGAAGTTGGACTGCGTAAGCCACCAGCTACCTACCAATACAAAGGTAGTAAACAGCAAAATCATCCAATAAATCCCATTTAGAGGAATATCAGTTCCAAACACGCTAAGTTTGGATACATCAGTAATGCCGTTTGTCCCGCCTGTATATGCCTGTTGACTGATAAAAAAGGTGGTTAAAGCTGAGGATATAGCCAAAGTAATGATCGTGATATAGACACCGCTTACCTTAGAGCGAAAAATAAACCAGCCAATTAGATAAGCAAACGCCGCTGGGACTAAAACCATGGCGATCGCAGCTATGGGAAAATACTTTAAAGGCGCGATAAACCAGGGTAATTCCTTTAAGCCATTCCAGACCATAAAATCAGGTAAATTTCCCCCATAGGTATTAGCTGAGGCGGAAAGATTTAGCTTGAGGTAATACGCCATGGCATAACCTCCCAGGGTAAAGAATACCCCATGGGCAAAACTGAGAATGCCTGTAAATCCCCAGACTAAATCTAGAGAGATAGCCAATGCACCATATAGCAAGAGCTTTGATAGCAGAGATACTTGAAAATCACCTACAATCAAAGGCAAAGCTGCCATAACCAAAAAGCAGATCGCTGTAATAATAGCTAACCTTGTGGGAGTTCGCGATCGCGTTGCAATACCAATAGTTGACTCTGCCATGATTAATAATTACTGATTACTAATTAATTGTTCATTGTTCATTGATTTACCCGCGTTTTTGAATGGTAAATAGACCTTCGGGCTTATAGCGAATAAGAATGATTACTGCCGCCAGGACGATTACCCTAGCCGTAGGATCGTTAAGGAGATAGGCAATACCTGAGCTTGATTCGCCGATTACAAAAGCACCAGCTAAAACACCGACTAACTTATCTACTCCTCCGGTTACCACCGTCATCCAGGCATCGATTAAGTAATCTTGTCCCATAGGTGGAGAAACGCTTTTGAGCGAAGAAATAACCGAACCTGCCACTCCCGCTAGACCACAACCATAGGCAAAGGTCACCATGTCTACCAAGCTAGTATTGACCCCCAAACACTTCGCCATTTCTCGGTTTTGAGTTACTGCCCTTACCTGCCGACCTAAATCGGTCTTGTTGAGCAAATAGCCTGTCAAAATAAGTAAGGCGATCGCCACAACCACAATAAATAGTCGATAATAGGAAATAGCGATCGCAGGAGAACCTTGAGCATCTTTGAGCAAGGTTAAATTACCAGAGATATAGGGGGGAGATTTTACATACTTTAGCTGTGCCGTAAAAATTAGCTTGATTATCCCCTGCAAGACAATGCTCAACCCCCAGGTAGCCAGCAGGGTTTCTAAAGGACGACCATATAATCGTCTAATAATAGTAAGCTCTACCAATGCCCCAATCGCCCCTGTAATCAGAAAAGAGAAGGGAATCGTCAGCAGCAAGTCCATGCCAAAGGCATCCTGCATCATGAAAGTGACATAAGCTCCCAGCATGATAAATTCACCGTGTGCTAGGTTTATGATCCGCATCACCCCAAAGGTAATTGCCAAACCCAACCCAGTCAGTAACAGAATTCCGACAATACCAATCCCATTAACTAGCTGATTGCCTAGAGCAACCAAGCTAAAAGCTCCAGTTGGTTCTTGAGTTACAGCTTCTTGCGCCAAATAATAAAGCAAATACATAATTACCGATTACTAATTACTGATTATTAATTACTGATTGCGATGGTGGGCATTATCTCAAGAATCTTTTTCTGCTGTAGTTGATGACCATGCCCACCCTACAATACTCTTCTAAGATTTTTCTAAATACTTAACTCCTAACTCTTTTCCTGTCTCTTTGGTAGAGTTACTGCGATCATCAGGAGTTGGATGAACGCACTCACGACCTTTATAAAGAACCTGACTCCAAGGAATTGGTTTGACTGCTGAGGGTGTAGCAAAAACAATATCTGCTTGACCATCTGCATTCCATTTGCCAATACGAGAATAGAGATAGGTGTGGAAGTTTTCAGGATCGACTTTGACTAAACCTTGAGGTGCGTTAAACTCCTGGTTTCTAGTAGCTTCTCTTAAAGTTTGGGTATTTATTTCTCCTTTTTTCTTAAGTACGTCTGACATAGCCTGTGCCATGAAGAAGGTTTGAATGTATGCAGCTTCCATTACCCCATTAGTGACTCGATTATCGCCAAATTTGGCTTTAAACTGTTCGACGAAAGCTTTATTTTCTGGGGTGTCTACGGTTTGGAAATAGTTGAAGCTAGTATAGTGTCCTTGAGCATATTCAGAACCCATCGCCTGTATTTCTTCTTCGGTGGTGGGATAAGCCATGATGGGAATTTGATCGGCGGTAATTCCTGCATCTTTATACTGACGATAAAAAGCGGGAATACTGTCTCCGACTAAGTTACTAAGCACAAAGTCAGGTTTAGCTTGCTTAATTTTATTAATAATAGTGATAAATTCTGTAGTACCGAGGGGAGAATATTCATCACCGACAACTTGTCCGCCAGCTTTTTCTAATTCGGCTTTGGCAATACGATTACTTTCTTTAGGGTAAATATAGTCTGAACCGATAAAAAATCCTTTGGATCCAAAATTTTTGTAACTGTAAGGAATAGAATCGGTAATTTGTTGATTTGGTGCAGCCCCCGCGTAGAAAACATCTGAGCTACATTCATTGCCTTCATAGTAAACAGGATAATAAAGAATAGTATCTTTTTCTTCAAATACTGGCAATACTGATTTACGACTAGCAGAGGTATAGCAACCAAGAACACAGGTTACTTTATCTTCGTCGATGAGGCGTTTTGACATCTGGTTATACAAATCCCAGTCAGAGTTGGGGTTAACCACAACTTTCTGAATTTTTCTCCCTTCAATACCGACCCCTTTACCTTTCCAAGGACCAGCATCGGTATTTATCTGTTCTAATGCCAGAAAAGTAGCATCTTGTAAAGACTTTTCGACAATCGCGATCGTGCCAGTAGTAGAGTACATTACTCCCACTTTGATTGGATTTTCTCCTAAGTCTTCGTCTCCTGTGCTAGAAGTCCCGCCACCAGTACAGGCAGCTAAGATACCTGTACCTACAGCCAATGAACTATATTGAATAAATTTACGGCGACTTAGACCCCCAAAAGTGGGAGGTTGATACTTTTTGTTCATGTGTTTGTCTTTTCTACTGAATGAAATTGAAGATAGTTGCAATAAAATAAATTTAATTGCACAAGCAAATGAAAAACATCTCTTTTTTTAGCTCATAAAGGCTCATAAAGATCGTATATAAGGTATTGGGAATTTTAGATTATTAGTTTTTGCTTTACTGAAGAATAAACTTGTCTTCCTATTCGTTTTGTAAAATTGAATACAAAAAACGTTTTTCTTTAGTCGCTCCAATTATCACAATCGAGTAGACTAGCTAGTGCTGATTTTGGTTATTTCGAGCGCAAATCTTCGAGAATCTTAATACTGTAACTAAGCACTAAGCATTCAAGAAGCTTTAATCGTTTCGGCTAATTATGTTTTTGCTTTAAAATCAAGACTTATATTCAAGGGCTACCTATTTTTTGACAATATCTCAATGGTTTTTTAATGGTTTTTTCCCTCATATCATGATTTAGTATAAAGTTACTGCATCATACTAAATCATGTATGACAAGCAGCTTTTTTAATTATTTTTAAATCATTAATATTATCTATAAAATAAAATCCAAGATAAATTATCTAGCTGTCATATTTAATTATTTATTAAACTGAGGATAAAATTTATTTTGTAGCTATTGTTACTTTTAATATTTTGCAAATAGTCCAAAATTCGTAAATAAGTTCGTTTTTGTTATTCAAATAATTTCTCTTTTTCAGGAAATTATTTACACGAAAATATTAAAAGATTGCTAAAAAGTCCTATAGTTCCTAGCTGCAATCTTTAGTTTTAAGGAATCACATTTGTCAGATTTCCTTTTCTATACACTTATTAGTAAAGAGCAGAATAAAATGCCAGAAACTCTCTTCAAAATTGACCTGACCAAACCAATGGCAAAACAGGATGTCCCTGGTCATAATCGTTGGCATCCCGATATCCCTGCGGTGGTTTCGGTTAAACCTGGTGATGTCTTTCGAATTGAATGTAAAGACTGGACAGACGGACAAATTAGTAATGACGATGACCCCAGCGACATAGAGAAGGTGGATCTCAGAAAAGTCCATATGCTTAGTGGTCCAATTCGGGTTGAAGGGGCCCAACCTGGAGATATTTTAGTTGTAGACTTGCTAGATATTGGTACTTTGCCTGGAGATGAGTGGGGTTTTACTGGTATATTCTCCCGTGAAAATGGCGGTGGGTTTTTGACCGATCATTATCCTCAAGCAGCCAAAGCATGTTGGGATATACAGGGAATATATACTAGTTCGCGTCATATTCCTGGAGTACGCTTTGCAGGTATTACTCATCCTGGCTTGATTGGTTGCGCCCCATCGATGGAATTATTGCAAACATGGAATAAACGAGAAAGAGCTTTGGTGGAAAAAGGCGGACCGCCTTGGAAACCAGAAATACCAGATTTAGCAGCTTTGCCTAACCCAGAAGAGGCAGTATTAGGAACTTTATCAGGTTCTGAATTTGAGCGCGTAGCAGCCGAAGCTGCCCGTACCGTGCCACCAAGAGAACATGGTGGAAACTGCGATATCAAAAACTTGTCCAAAGGTTCAAAAATATACTTTCCTGTATATGTAGATGGAGCAAACTTATCGATGGGTGATATTCATTTTTCTCAAGGAGATGGAGAAATATCATTCTGTGGTGCGATCGAAATGTCGGGCTATATTGACCTACACGTAGATATTATCAAAGGAGGTGTGGAGAAATATGCGATGGTTAACCCCATTTTTAAACCAGGTCCTGTTGAACCCCATTATTCAGAATATCTGATCTTTGAGGGTATTTCGGTTGATGAGTTTAGTGGCGAACAATATTACCTAGACGCTCATGTTTCCTATCGAAATGCCTGCTTGAATGCAATTAACTACCTAAAAAAATTCGGCTTTACGGGAGAACAGGCATATCTTTTGCTTAGTTGCGCCCCTGTTGAGGGTAGAATTAGCGGGATCGTTGATGTCCCTAACGCTTGCTGTACTCTAGCATTACCTACCGCCATTTTTGACAAGAATATTGTGCCGACATAAAGATGCTTTTATTGGTTGAATTTGTCTATTAAAGAAGGTGGGCAAGACTTAAATTTGACTTAGTAATCTAATTAAAATATTTTGCCCACCCTACTTTTGATTGCCTGATTTTCTGGGGCGAATACCATTCGCCCCTACTAATAAATGCTCACCGAAACTATGCCCCTATACGAATATCGCTGTAACACCTGTGGAGAATTTGAAGCTTGGCGCAGCATGGACAAATATAATGCACCTATAAATTGTCCTGATTGTAACCAAGCTGCAATAAAAATATTTTCTGCTCCTAATATCAATCTTAATTCAGGAAATCTATCGGCGATTAGGTCACAGTCTTCTGAACCAAGAGTAGTTAGACAAGAACGAAAAGAATCTACTAAACCAAGATATCAAAGCTCCACCAGTAATAGACCCTGGATGGTTTCTCATGCCCCAGCAAGATTTTAAACAATGAATGTAAGGTAAACTATTAATTCGCTTTAAACTTTCATCCCACGATACTTGACTTTGCTAGGGTCAATAGTTTCTAATATTTAGTACCTATGTTCTGAATGGACATATCAAGCTTTGTCTGTAATTGCCAAATGCTTGTCCTCACAAACATACCCTGGATATAAAAGTTATGGAAAGTCTTACTCATGCGCAAAAGGAACTTTATGATTGGCTGGTGGAATATATTAAATCTACTCAATATGCGCCGTCTATCAGGCAGATGATGAAGGCGATGAATTTGCGATCGCCTGCCCCTGTTCAAAGTCGTTTAGAAAGATTACGAAACAAGGGTTACATTGATTGGACTGATGGGAAAGCTCGGACTATAAGAATATTGCATCAACCTGATAAGGGGTTATCAATTGAGGGTGAGATTGCAGCCGGAGGTTTAGTTGAACCTTTTAACGATGAAAAAAGCAGGCTAGATTTATCAGATCTATTTTCTCAATCAGATTGCTACGTATTGTGTGTCGTGGGAGATAGTATGATAGAAGATTTAATTAATGAAGGTGACTATGCCATCATGCGATCGCTTTCATCTTCAACAGAAATTAAAAATGGCGATATTGTGGCTGCTAGAGTTTCTGGATACGGTACAACTTTAAAACATTTTTATCAAGAACAGGAAAAAGTGATCCTCAAACCTGCTAATCAAAAATATGAACCAATTAAAGTAGAAGCTAATAATGTTGATGTTCAGGGGATTTTAGTCGGTATTTGGCGTTCGGTAGCCGATCACTAGTAAGTTTAAGGGATCGAGATGAGAGATTAACTACATCTAAATTTTTCCTCATTTTTTATCCCTTACTATCGCGCTTGAACAGGACACCCTTCTTCTAGAAAATTAGACAAACTATATTTTATTTCTGGCATTGGTGAGTGCGTAATGCTAAAAAGCTTAAAATGAGATAATTGAGTTAGATGGTATGACGATGTATTGCCCCAAATGTAATTCTTCTCAAAACAAGAAAAATGGTTTTCGTCGTGGAAAACAAGCCTATAGATGTAACAATTGTGGATCGCAGTATATTGAAAATCCCCAACCTAGAGCATATCCCAATGAGGTCAAACAACTTTGTTTAAAAATGTATCTCAATGGCATGAGCTTCAGGGCGATCGCTAGAGTTACAGAAATCGACCATGCGACAATTATCAACTGGGTCAAAGAAAAAGGACAAGAGCTATCAGACGAGCCTCAAGATGGAGAAATCCCAGAAGTCACAGAAATAGATGAACTACAGACTTTTGTAGGCTGCAAAAAAAACAAACTTTGGATTTGGACAGTAGTTAATCATTGGAATCAAGGTATTTTGTTGTGGACGATAGGAGATCGCTCTGACCAAACTTTTGCGAGAATTTGGCAGATCATCAAATGCTGGCATAGTTTTTGGTACGTAACGGATGGATGGAAAGTTTATCCGATGTACATCCAATCTGAAGATCATTTAGTAAGTAAGACATATATGACGAGAGTTGAAGGAGAAAACACGCTTACTCAGACATTATTTAGCCAGGTTACGGCGTAAGACTCTCTGTTACTCTAAATCTGTAGATATGCTCAAATATTCCATTCGTCTGTTGTTATTTTATTTAAGATTTAGAACTATACCTGCTTCTGTTTAAAACATTACGCATTCATCAACGCCGATTTACTTAAACAGTCCGACACGACAATAAATCTAAAGAAAAAATTTCAGGCTCGATTTATCACATCTGAAGAACCAATAGATTCAATAAATAATAATAAAAAGATAATCAGAATTAAAAACGATACATCGTTTTCTTATGAAGAAGAAGATCGAGGTTTTATTACTTTGCGCTTTGGTGAAGACTTATTTAATCCATTAATAGATCGTTGCAGTAATATAAAGATGTTTTTTGGTCACGAGATATCAAATAATAGACCTTATCGGAATTAAGTATGTAAAATGAGTAGCAAGAAGTTGAGTAAGAGAGGTAGAGAGTGAAAGTCAACTATGCAGAGCTACAGAATAGACCTCGAACTCTACAGAGCTTAACAGGATTAAAAATCGAAGAATTTGAAGCTTTATTAGCTAGCTTTGAACCTGCATGGTCAAAGTTCATAGAAGAAAATTTTAAGCGAGGAAACAGACACAGAGCATTCGGAGGTGGCAGGAAAGCGAGGCTTGAGAAACTGGAAGATAAGTTGCTATTTATTTTGATTTACTTTCGACTTTATCCAACCCAAGAAGTACAAGGATTTTTATTTGGAATGAGCCAAGCCCAGGCAAATGAATGGGTACACAGACTAACAAAAGTACTCAATCAAGCTTTGAAAAGGGAGAAACAATTACCAGAACGTGAACCTGCAAAGCTAGAAGATTTACTGAACACCTGCCCCAGTTTAGAATTTATGATTGATGGGACGGAGCGAGCGATCAATCGACCACAAGATAAGGAAGAGCGTAAAACTTTCTATAGTGGAAAGAAGAAAGCTCACATGGTTAAAAATAATGTGGTGAGTGAGCGAGGAGGAAAAGTGTTGTTCTTAAGTGACACTTATGAAGGCAAAAAACATGACAAGAAAATTGCCGACGAAGAAGACTATCATTTTCCCAAAGGGAGTATTCTGTGGCAAGATACAGGATTTCAAGGATTTGCACCATCGGGAGTTAGGATTAAACAACCGACGAAGAAGCTTCCTAAAGCAGAATTAACTGATCATGAAAAAGAGAAAAATCGAGAAATTGCGAAGATAAGAGTTGAGATAGAACACCAGATCTGCGGAATCAAACGATGTCAGATCGTGGTTCAGAAATTTCGTAATTGGGTCGATCACTATATTGATGATGTGATGGAAACAGCTTGTGGACTGCATAATCTTCGTCTTAGTCATCGTCAGAAAAGAGATATTAGATACATAAAATTCTCCTAATTTTAAGAAGAGAAGAGAAGAAACTAGTTCTTCGAGCTTTTCGACTTATTTCCGATAAAGTCTATGTTTTGAATCGTGGCGGTAGAGGCGTAAAAAGTCCTCTCGATCCTTAAAAAATTGCAGTTATTTAACTCTAAAGTAGCGATTTATTAAAATTCAACTTCGATCGCTCTTAAAAAAGATTTTTTATATTTACTTTAGAAACAGTCTTTTAGGGAATTTCGCATGATGTCTACAGGGACTGGTTGCTGTAGCCA
Source organism: Waterburya sp. (assembly GCA_965218645.1). Taxonomy (GTDB): domain Bacteria; phylum Cyanobacteriota; class Cyanobacteriia; order Cyanobacteriales; family Xenococcaceae; genus Waterburya. The sequence goes on from OZ244627.1 coordinate 1,980,704, forward strand.
GATTTTAAGCGCAGCTACTCCCTGTTGCACCAGCATTTCTAATCCGTCTATGGTTGTTGCTCCTTGAGCTTGAGCTAGTTTGAGAAATTGAGTGGGATTAGGAGTATAGATTAAATCATAGGCGATCGCACTCCTTTTGAGCTTCTGGATTAAGTCTACATCGACAGGAGAAGCATCTATATGAGGTGACATTCCTACGGGAGTTGTATTAACCAGTAAATCCGCAGCAGCAATTAAGCTAGTTAAATTAGCCCAGTTATGTATTTTGAGTCTAGAAGTAATATTTGGCGCGTGTGACCAACTTTGATAAAATCGCGCCAATTTATCGGGATTACGTCCAACAACATGAATCTCTTGGCAGCCCAGGTTAGTCAAACCAGCAATTACTGCTCTAGCTGCACCGCCGTTACCTAAAATCACGGGAGTCATCTGCTGCCAATTGTGCGACATAGTTTTTAAAGGAGCAACAAAGCCTTCTGCGTCTGTGTTTGTGCCTTTCCAGCCAGAAGCAGTGCGCCAAACGGTATTGACTGCACCAATATTAATTGCATCATCTGTAATTTCACTCAGTAAAGGAATGATTGTTTGTTTATAGGGAATAGTGATGCTAAATCCCTGTAAGTTAACTGCTGCAAATCCTGCGATTGCTGTTTCTAGATCTGCCTGTTTTACAGGAAAAGGTACATAAGTATAATCTACGCCCAAATGTGCGATCGCTGCATTGTGCATCACTGGAGATAAAGAATGTTCTACGGGGTTTCCTATTATTCCTAATAGTTTTGTTTGTCCTGTAATTAGCTGCATTGCACTTTAATTTATATCAACGAATAAATACTTTTTCTCAACTAGATATTATCTATTACTAAGTGAAAATTTTAAAAATTTTCACTTAAAATTGATTTCAAATTTTATCTATTATCTAGTTCATAAAATTTAATTAATATGGTGAATAATTAATTTAAGTCAAATTATTAAATCAATTTTCATAACTCTTTAAACTGGTTATGTCTATCTGTTTTATACATATTTGTACTTATAAATATTATTGTAGTTTAATTAAAGACTTGTATAAATACTTAAAAACCATAGGCATTGACCTTGTAGATGTAATTTCTTAGTCTTCTTATATAGGATAGCGTATATACCTAAGTAATAACTAGACTATTTTATACTATATTCAATATTTTCGGTTACGCTTTTATACTTGTTATTTTACACTTCTTAAAAAATAGGAAGCTAAAGTCTTTTTTTTGACTGCAAAATTACATAAATCATTCAATAAGCTTTATCTAAAAAATATAAAAAGAATAGAAGAATTACCAGTTTCAATCCTGATACATACTCAATAATATTAAATAGATTACATTTGCGTGGAGTATTTTAAATAATAAATCTAATGGCAATAGATCTAACAGGTAGTTTTTTTAATATTACTCAACAGAAAATAGGTAGAGGACAAGATATAAATCTTGATTTTTCTGTTATTAATAATGGCGATGAAGATATTCAACCATTTGATTTTGATATTGTTATTTCTCAAGACGGGAATATTAATGAAAATGATCTAAAAATCGGTAACTATGAAATAAGAAATGTACTACAAGCTGGCAAAGACACAGGTCTTAAAAGCTTTCGCTACAAAACTCCTAGTGCTACAGATCCGTTTTGGCTAGATGAAGATAATACCTATACAGTAGGTCTACGTCTCGATCCTAAAAATAAGTTCTTTGAGTCTGATGAAAGCAATAATAGTAATCAAGGCACAAAAGTCGATCTAGATACAGTTGGTGTCGTAGAGTTTGGTGATTCCGATCTAGTGGGATTGCAAACTACAGTTGGCAAGCCAGAGGTTGCTGCTGGAAGTTATATAGACCTAAGCTTTGCTGTGGCAAATGTCAGCGATAAGATTGCTAATCCATTTTCGGTTGATATTTATCTTTCCAAAGATACAAATGTTTCCAAAGATGATGCCAAACTTGGCACCTACGATATTAGAGACATTGTAAATCCTAATGACAACACGGGGGATAAAAAATACAGTTACCAAGTTCCTCCAGAAGGTCATCCTTTTTGGGAAAGCGGTAATGGTGATGGAAAATATAATGTTCTTTTAGATGTTGACTCCAAAGATGAAGTAAGCGAAACCAATGAAGTTAACAACAGCGGACAAAATGCAGGATTAGACTATACATCTATAAATGTTATCAATACTGGATTTGCTGGTTTTCCTGGTTCAGCAGATTTAGTTGTAACTGGTTTTGAAGTACCAGAAGACGTATCTGCTGGAGAAACTGTGATGGTGGAATACAAAATCACTAACCAAGGTGAGTCTGCTGCTGATGATTTTGCTACAGGTTTCTATTTATTTACAGAAGATTATTTAGGGAGTAAAGATAGTCTAAGTATTGAAGATGATCCTGGAGCATTCTTCCTTCAGGGCGATCGCAAAGCGACCTTAATGAGTCTAGAAGCTGGTGAGAGTGGCACTATGACCACTCAAATAACTCTTCCCGAAGAATGGAAAGGCTTCACTAGTCCTGGAGATTATTATCTGGGTGCGGAGGCAGATGTTTATGATGATGTTGCTGAGAGTGATGAGGCTAATAACAGCCTGACTGGAATAGATGTAGACTACCAGAAAGTTAACATTAATAACGCTCCTGGTGGTGCTGATCTGCTTACTGGATCGACTTTTAAAGTTAGTTCTGATAATATTTCAACTGGATCGACTTTTGAAGTTACCTATGAGATTGAAAATAAAGGAAATGCTTCTGCTGATGACTTTGCAGCAGGTTTCTATGTCTTCACTGAGGATTATCGAACTAATCACGATAAGTTGAGCATTGGAGATGATCCTGGAGTGTTCTTCCTTCAGGGCGATCGCAATTCTACTCTAATCAGTCTAGAAGCTGATAAAAGCACTACCATCACTACTGAATTAACTTTGCCTTCAGATTGGTCAGGTTTTACTGGTAGCGGTGAATACTATGTTGGTGTGGCAGCCGATCCTTACGGAGAAGTGGCTGAAAGCGATGAAAAAAACAATAGCCTTAACGGCTTAGATATAGATTACGCCAAAGTAAATATCGATGTAATCTAGTCAACCAGATAAATCATAAATCAAGATACGCAAACCTGAAAAAACCCTCATTTTTCTTACTGGACTTAGGTAAATTCCCTAAGTCCTTTCTTTTGTTTTAAGAATTATAGTCAGGGATAAAGATCTATATTAATTCTGTATCCTGCTCACCGTTGATTGATTTATGTCTCATCCTCTCTATGTAGCTTTTGTTTGGCACCAACATCAACCTCTATACAAGTCTAGAGAAGCAGACTCAGATGCTTGGGGACAGTATCGTTTACCCTGGGTGCGTCTGCACGGCACTAAAGATTATTTAGATTTAGTTTTGATGTTGGAAAAATATCCAAAACTGCATCAGACAGTAAATCTTGTGCCTTCACTGATTTTGCAGCTAGAAGACTATGCCGAAGGAGAGGCGATCGATCCTTATTTGGCATTGGCATTAACCCCTGAAGCAAACCTCAAGCTAAAAGAAAAGCAATACATTATCAAGCACTTCTTTGATGGTTACTATCACACTTTAGTTGAACCCCATCCTCGCTATGCCCAACTGTATCACCAACGACAAGATAAAGGTTTTGACTGGTGTTTAGCCAATTGGACAAATCAAGACTACGGTGATTTGTTGGCTTGGCATAACTTAGCTTGGATCGATCCTTTGTTTTGGGACGATGGGGAAATTGCTGGTTGGCTAAAACAGGGTAAAGATTTCACTTTAAGCGATCGCCAGAGAATTTATTCTAAGCAACGGGAAATTATTAAGCGCATTATTCCCCAGCATAAGAAAATGCAGGATGCAGGGCAGCTAGAAATTATGACTACGCCCTATACTCACCCGATCTTACCCTTACTGGCTGATACGAATGCTGGGCGGGTGGCTGTACCTAATATGAGCTTGCCCCATAGTCGTTTCCAGTGGGAGGAAGATATTCCCCGCCACTTGAGTATTGCTTGGGAAATGTATTTAGACCGTTTTGAACAAGAACCTGCGGGCTTATGGCCCTCTGAACAGTCCGTCAGCCCGACTATTTTGCCTTATATTACCAATCAAGGCTTTAAATGGATTTGTTCGGATGAGGCGGTTTTAGGCTGGAGTATTAAGCATTTCTTCCATCGTGACGAAGCGGGAAATGTTTATCAACCAGAATTACTCTATCGTCCTTATAAGCTAGAAACCGAAAACGGCGACTTAGCAATTGTCTTCCGCGATCACCGTCTGTCAGATTTAATTGGCTTTACCTACAGTGGTATGAGTCCTCGTAATGCTGCAGCGGATTTGATCGGACATCTAGAAGCGATCGCCCGTTCCCTTAAATCTCACCAAGATAATCCTGATACAGCCCTACAGCATCCTTGGCTAGTGACTATTGCCCTTGATGGAGAAAACTGCTGGGAGTATTATAATCAGGACGGGATGCCTTTTCTAGATGCTTTATACTCTAGACTAAGCCGTGACGAAAATATCAGGCTGGTAACGGTTAAAGAGTTTATCGAACAGTTTCCCCCCACAGAAACAATTCCCGCTCAACAGTTACATAGCGGCTCTTGGGTAGACGGTAGCTTTACCACCTGGATTGGCGATTCTGTCAAAAATCTCGCCTGGGATTTATTAACTCAAGCCAGAGAAACTTTAGCCAGACATCCAGAAGCTACCGAAGAAGCTAATCCCGAAGTTTGGGAAGCTTTATATGCAGCCGAAGGTTCAGACTGGTTTTGGTGGTTTGGCGAAGGGCATTCTTCAAATCAAGATGCGATGTTCGATCAGCTATTCCGCGAACATATCTGCGCTATTTATCAAGCACTAAATGAGCCGATTCCTGAAAACATTTATCAGGCAGTGGATAAACATGAAGTAAAAGGCGATCGCCCTCCCCAAAGCTTTATTCATCCTATTATTAACGGTATTGGCGATGAACAAGATTGGGATCGCGCCGGTAAAATCGAAGTAGGTGGCGCAAGAGGCACAATGCACCGCAGCAGCGTAGTACAGAGATTATATTATGGTTTAGACCATCGTAATTTTTATCTACGAATGGATTTCAAGGCAGGAGTTGAGCCAGGAAAAGATATTCCTGGGGAATTACATTTATTGTGGTATTACCCCAATGTTACCAATCATAATAGTCCTGCACCTATCTCTGGTCTTCCCAATGAATCTCCGACTAACTATTCTTTCCACCATCATCTGGGCATCAACCTGATCACTGATTCGGTGTGGTTGGAAGAGGCTCATGGCGAATTAGGGTGGCAGATTCGCGCCTGTCGCGCTGAGGCAATGTTCGATCAGTGTCTAGAAATTGCTGTTCCTTGGGCAGATTTACATATAGAACCTGATTATCCTCTAGAGATCCTCGCTGTCTTTTGCGATCGCGGCGAATTCCGTAGCTATGTTCCTGAAGATAAGTTTATTAAGCTGCACGCACCGTAAGAAAAGGATGAAGAATAGTAATTTCTAAAAACTTTGGTGATTTTGTAGTTTTTGTTACCGTTAAACGGAAAAATCAAAACGTAGGCTATTTAAATTGATACTTGCTATAAATAGTGATCTATTTCGGATTGGCGATCGCAGTTAGTAAATGCGATCGCCTTAATTCAAGCTTTAATTATTTTGCTCATACCGTACATGAGTACGATGTTCATGAAAAATACTGTCTAAATAAACACGGCTACAGGTGTCGTAATCTTTTTGTTCCAAGCCATCTTCTTCGCTCCAATTTTGCATTATAAACATAGATATAGAAGCATTTAGCATTCTATTTAAATCCCAATAGGAATGACAGTCCAGATACCTCGACAGAGATTTGTGTAGCTCGCTGTTAATCTCTGCTTCTACACTGACGCAATATTCTTGATTCATTATGATTACTATAAGACTAAATATTTAGTTCGTACTTGCTGTAGTTTTTAACTGTAATGAAAGTGATGCCTAATGTTAATTTGGGTGCATTGAATTAAAAGTATAAAATAATTAACTATTTCTTTTGACAAGATAAAATAAAAACTTAATCTAAGCTCGATGCAATTTAAGCTTAAATATTTAAGTTACTTCAATATTCATTCTCTAATAATTTTGAATTTTGTCAACATTCAAAATACCGCAAATCTTAGAATGAATGGTTTAAATTATTTTTGTTTAAGCTTATACTTAGAGTTTATGTAAAATAGCTATATAATCCTTGCTAGTTGCATTTATGCAACTCCTGCAATTTTTTTATGCAACACGAAGGTTGCATTTTAAAGCTGTGGAAAAGTAATCAAAAAATGTGGAAAAAGCGAATAAAAATGTGGAGATTTACTGTAAATTTATCAAACATTTATATAATAATTAACATTTTGGTCTAAATATAAGCTAGGGAAAAAAACTGTCTTATTTAATTTCATATTTTTAGTAAAACTATAGTGATTATGTTATCAAGTTGCCTAATAAAATTGCAATTTTGTTATGGCAATAATTATTGCTTCTACATTTAAGTGCAACATTAAGCTTCTTAAATTGCATAGTAATAAAATACGCCTATAACCTTTCTCAAATTGGTAAGATACAGTAAGTTACTTGATTCAGAATATCGGCGATAAGCCTTCTTACGAAGTTTGCTCAACGGAGGAAATCTCCGCAACGCAACTTCGCGCTAACGACATGGCGAGCCAACGCTTTTTTTGATGTTTACAATATAAGAAAATGTTTGTAAAGTAAATATTAAGGGCATGGAGAAGTAGTGAAGATGATGGAGGTAGGGAAGAAAGGCGTAGAAACTTCGTTACTTCAAACGCTCCAATCACCTCAAATACCCCAAATAACGACCCTACCTAATAGTAGGAGATTTTCTTTTCTTTTTACAAACAGTCTCTAAAATAATGCCGATCGCTCTACTGTAGGTAAAAAGTATTGCTATATCGATAAATTGTCTACTATTCATTGGTAAGATTTTCTTTGAAGATCAAATATTAAATTAAAACGATGGATATTAAGATTAAACATTTACGATCATCTATAGTCACTAGTTTCTCGATTTTGATTGTGACTATCGCTACCTTATTTTTATTTGTAATGCCCGCTTGGAGTGCAGATTACAATAAACAAGTATTGACCAACACCGATTTTGCACATCAAGATTTAACCAATGCCAGCTTCGATCATACTAATTTAAGAGATAGTGACTTTAGTTTCTCCAAGGCAACAGGAGTGCGTTTTTTTGGAGCTAATTTAGCTAACGCTAATTTGGAAAGTACGGATTTACGTTATGCCAGTTTAGAATCGACTCGTTTAACTCGCGCTAATTTAACCAACGCCAATTTAGAAGGGGCATATTTGACTAATGCCTTGTTTAAAGGAGCAACTATTACAGGGGCAGATTTTACCGACGCTTTACTTAGTCCCACTACCGAAAGAGAACTGTGTGAGGTAGCAAGCGGTACTAATTCAACTACAGGCAGGAACACTAAAGATACCTTGTACTGTCCTTGAATTAAGACCAACGGCTAATTTGAGTCAAAAATGCCACAATAGAGATAATTAATTTTGGTCATCACGACCGACAGTCCGATCTATAAAACAGCTTGTGAATCTAATCGCCTCTACGTCTGAGTTAAATTTGTCAGAATTATTCCCTTTTGAACTTGATGAATTTCAAGAAAAGGCGATCGCCGCATTGGCAGCAGGAAAATCCGTAGTCATCTGCGCCCCCACAGGTTCAGGGAAAACTCTAATCGGTGAATATGCAATTCATCGCGCCTTGCAACATGGTAAGCGAGTATTTTATACTACTCCCCTCAAGGCTCTTTCTAACCAGAAATTTCGAGATTTTCAAGAACAGTTTGGCGCGGGAGATTCTAAGAGAATTGGTTTATTAACAGGGGATACCATTGTTAATCCTAATGCTGCTGTGGTGGTGATGACCACAGAAATTTTTCGCAATATGCTCTACGAGACACCGATTGGACAGCTAGGAACTTCTCTTAAGGATGTAGAGACAGTAGTATTAGATGAGTGTCACTACATTAGTAATCGTTATCGCGGTACGGTATGGGAAGAGTCAATTATTTATTGTCCACCACAAATACAGCTAGTGGCTCTCTCGGCTACTATTGGTAATCCTCAAGAGTTAACCGACTGGATCGCTAAAGTTCGCAATTCTAGTGCCGATAACCCAAAAAAATATGAGTGCGAGCTGATCAATTCCGATTTTCGCCCTGTACCTTTAAGATATTACTTTTGCGATCGCCGTGGAATGCACCGACTGCTGAATCAGAACGAAACTGAGATCAGCCCCAAACTCAAAGCTGCTGCACCTCGCCAAGGACAAAAACCCAAACGCCTTAAGATTAAAGACTGCCCGAAAATTTATCAGGTGGTGCAGCAGCTACAGAATAAAGATATGCTGCCTGCGATCTATATTATATTTAGTCGTCGGGGTTGCGACAAGTCTGTAGATACCCTTGATGGATTAGATTTGGTGACTTTTGAAGAAGGGCAGCAAATTGAAAGTATTTTGCTCTATTTTTTTCTAGCTGAAAATACTGAGTTACAGACGGCGTTGTTAGAACACTTTGCCGATTCTAATCCAGAGTTAGCAGAACTGTTGCGAGATTATTTAGCCAATAACGAACAGGCAGAAGCTAAATTAGCGCAGTATCTCAACGGCGATCCTAACCAGAAATATTTGCTTTGGCAGTTTTTGTGTGAAAGTTCGCAGATTGCCAGAATCGAACAGATTGAACCATTGATGCGGGGTATTGCCTCTCACCACGCAGGCTTATTACCAGCCTGGAAAGAATTAGTCGAAAGATTATTTGAACAGGGACTAGTTAAGATTGTCTTTGCAACGGCAACCTTAGCAGCAGGGATTAATATGCCCGCCCGCACCACGGTAATGTCTGCCCTATCAAAACGTACTGATGGGGGACACAGTATGCTCAGTCCCTCGGAGTTTTTGCAGATTGCAGGTAGAGCGGGTAGAAGAGGTAAAGATAAAATAGGTCATGTGGTGACCATGCAAACTCCCTTTGAGGGAGCAAAAGAAGCAGCATTCTTGGCAACTTCCACCGCTGAACCCCTGAGAAGCTGGTTTACTCCTTCCTATGGCATGGTCTTAAATCTACTCCAAAAATATAGTTTACCTGAAGTTAAGGAGCTACTGGAAAGGAGTTTTGCCGAGTATTTATCCCAAAAAAAACTTGCCCCTGAACAAAGTGCGATCGCCGAGATTACCATCGAGTTAGCCAAGCTAGACGTGGCATTAGCAGCTACTTCTCCTGGGCAGTTAGCCAGCTATCAAAAACTACAGGAGCGAGCCAAAGAAGAACAGCGACTCTTAGAAATTCTGCAACAGCAAGCGGAGGCAGAGCAAAAAAGTAAAATCAAGCCTTTGGTTTCTCAAATCGAATTAGGCACAATTGTTGGTCTTAAGGGCAGACATATTCGGGTAAATTCACCTTTAGCTGCGGTATTGGTAGACAAGATTCCTGGTTCAGGTAAAGCCCTTAATTTACTCTGCTTGGGAGCAGATAACTGCTGGTATATTGCAGCCAACGCCGACGTTACCGAAATTAACGAAGGAGCTTTACCCACCGAGGAGATCGGCGAAATATTACCGCCTCTAGATAACGTCAAACTAGGTAAATGGCGTAATGGTGACGAGGCTACGGCGATCGTCGCCAAACAGATCGTCAACTATTTAATTCCTTCAACTCCCGCCCCCGAAGTAGTTGAGCAACAGCAAAGATTAGATAGCGTTCACCAAGAAATAGATAATCATCCTGTGCAGCAGGTAAATAATCCTCATCGCTTATTAAGAAAACATAATAAGCGGATACAGCTAAGAGAAAAACTGCATAAGACCCAAATCAAATATCAAAAGCAGAAGTCTAATCAGTCTTACTATTGGTCAGAATTTCTCAATTTAATCAATGTTTTACAAGACTTTGAAGCTTTAGATGAATATAGTCCTACCTTCTTAGGACAAGCTGCTGCCACCATTCGCGGAGACAACGAACTGTGGCTGGCTTTGGTTTTTGTTTCTGGAGAACTAGAATATTTAGAACCCCATCACCTAGCAGCTACCGTCTGTGCCTTAATTACCGAAACTCCTCGCGCCGATGTTTGGTGTGACTTTCCTCCGCCCAAAGAAGTATTAGAAGCATTAGGAGTTAAAAAAAGAGGTTCTACACGGACAGCTCACGGTGGCTCCTGGACGGAGCCACCCGTGTCCTCCACTTCAGGGGACGAAACAGCCTCCTCTAGTCTACAGAAGATACGTACTCGTTTATTTCAGGCTCAACGTCGTCACGAGGTTAGTTTACCAGTATGGCGAGAATACGAGTTAGTTGGGCTATGCGAACAGTGGACGTTGGGTATGGACTGGAATAATCTTTGCGAAAGCGTTAGTTTGGCAGAGGGAGATATTGTCAGAATGCTACGTCGCACCGTCGATGTTTTGTCTCAAATCCCCCAAATTCCTAATATTTCTGCTACTTTATCCAACAACGCTAGAGATGCTAGCGCGATGATGAAACGCTTTCCGATTTAAACCATACTGAATTAATGTAGCTGCATCTACCCAAGATTAAGCTTTAAAACAAGTTTGCAAAGCAGGTGTTCAAAAAAAGGTAGGTTGTCATACGTTTGACTATAATTTTACTACGATTTGCTACAAAATGGCTACGATATTCGGACTGTGCAAAAATTATTAGGACATAAAGATGTCAAGACAATTACGATTCATACTCATGTACTAAATTGAGGTGGTAAAGGAATAAGAAGTCCTCTCGATCCTTGAAAAATTTTAATTACGAGGATTGAATAAAGAGAGCATAAATGGAGCAGAAATACCAAGACTTTGTAATCAGAGATTGGCATAAAGGCGATCGCGCTAGCGCAGCAGAGGTAATTAAAGTCGATCATTGCTTTTATGTCCAAATCTCGAACGTGAAGCGAATTAAGGAAAAGATCGCTCAAACGTTTTGGTAACTTGGGCAACAAATTTTCATTGAAAAGTAATTTCATGTAGATAACGTTGCCCATCACCCGTCGCAGATTGCTTTTGAATCATATAACCGATCAACTTTCGGTGGTCGGTGTGCATGGGCGTTGTTATACGGTGACCTCGTACTTGCAAAACAGACTACTTACCACGCTTTCTGAAACCCGATTTTAGAGCTTAAGATCTAGTAGCTTAAGAAGAATAGTTCTTCAATCCCACTGATAACAAAACAAATGCAGACATTAAAAGTATGACTCTGAGCCAGTTATAGAAGTCCCATCTACTCCTTATACTCTCCCAATCTGAAGGTAAATTGTTGAGATCCCATTCCTTAACTTGATTATTTAAAGGAACTAGAAAGATGAGGCTAAAGGGGATCACAATAACCCAAATTAGGCCAGCAGCACATAACAAAGGAAACGCGGATGGAGAGTAAAACCATGCCATCACGCATACAAAAATGTGTAGCCCTGTAGTTACCGCCATCCATATTGGCATTACTCCGCCATAAAGATGTGCAAAACGCTGTATCGCAGAGAGATTTGAACGATGATCTTGACGAGATAAGGACGGATGTATAAACGCAGCTACAGCAAATTCGTTGCCTGTAAGAAGAGCAGAGTTCAATAGTAGGGCTAGAATCACTGGAATCATTGAACTTCCTCCAAATATTTGCTTAAACTCCACACCACTTTAAAGATTAATTACCCCAACGACAACTTCAAATCGCTGTCCTAACCAACAATCCAGGCTGCATAACTATTTATTATACAGAATAGTTATGTATAATAAATGATTTAGGTGAAATATACAGAGTTGTTCCCTGTATCTCTAGGTGTTATCTAGAATCCTTCCGTATAACTCCATTATGAAACAACGCCCTAAAAAACTTATAGAACAAGTACAAGATGCTATTCGGTTAAAGCATTATTCTCATCAAACAGAAAAAACTTATATTCATTAGACTTGTCCGAAAAATAAATTCATGAGAAAAAAAAACGGTAGAAAAATCAGATTTAAGTAACCGTCTTGTCAAATCCAGTAGATCATATCGAACAACATCCAAAGCAAACAACTAGAATTTTAGGTATTAATTACCATTATTGGAAAAAACTAGTTGAAAGGGCGATCGCCTATCATGAACAGCAGCAAAAAAAATTAGAGAAGAGTAAAATTCGGATTAACGCTCCTGGGGGAAGAAGGAAGGCAATTTTAACTCTTGAATATCGGACAAGTCTATTAGATCAAACGCTACATCTTTTTCCATAATAAACAGCATCCCAAAGATATGAGAGGTAAGGATTGAATAAAGGGAACAGAAATGAAGCAGAAATACCAGGACTTTGTAATTAGAGATTGGCAGAAAAGCGATCGCACCGCAACAGCAGAGGTAATTAGAAAGGTATTAGAAGAATATGGTTTGCCTTGGCAACCAGAATTGGCAGACAGAGATGTAATTGAAGTTGAGTCGGCTTATTTGGAGACTGGAGGGGAATTTTGGGTAGTTGAGAAAAATTCGACTATAGTAGGCACGGCAGCATATCAACCGATAAGTAGAGGACGAAACGCTGTAGAGATCCGCAAAATGTACTTATTACCAGAGGTTAGAGGCAAGGGATTGGGTAAATATTTATTGCGGGAGTTGGAAAAAGCGATCGCCGTTAAAGATTATCAAGAAATTTGGCTAGAAACTGCATCTATATTAAAAGAGGCAGTAATATTATACGAACGCAGTGGCTATCAACCTGTTAATAATGTAGAAACAGAAAGATGTGATTTAGCTTATCTTAAAAAAATACATCCTTAAATATATAGATAGAAGCAAATAAGATATGTTTTTATTAGCTGGAGATATTGGCGGAACCAAGACTATTTTACGTTTAGTAGAAGTCACTGAAGTCACGCTGACAGAAAAGACTTTTAAAACGGTTAAGGATGCACAGTATATTAGTGCTAGTTTTCCTGATTTGGTGCCGATGGTGCGGGAGTTTTTAGCACAGGATAAATATATTAAACCGCAAATAGCCTGTTTTGCGATCGCTGGTCCCGTTGTTAATAATACCTGTAGCCTCACTAACCTTAACTGGGTTCTGGATACACAACGGCTAGAAATGGAATTAGACATACCCCAAATTAGCCTGATCAATGATTTTGCTGCCAATAGCTTTGGCATTTTGGGCTTAAAAGATTTTGATGTCCATACCCTACAGGCAGGAGAAGCTAGAGAAGATGCGCCCATAGCCGTAATTGGTGCAGGCACAGGATTAGGGGAAGCTTTTTTAATTCCTCAAGGAAAAAAATATCAAATTTTTGCCAGCGAAGGAGGACATGCAGATTTTGCTCCCCGCAACGATTTGGAAATCAAGTTATTAAAATATTTGCAGACTAAATTAAACGTCGAACATATCTCCGTAGAAAGAGTAGTTTCTGGACAGGGAATTGCCTCTATTTATCAGTTTTTGCGGGATACTAATTTTGCGACCGAATCGCCTGAAATTGGCGATCGCATCAGGGATTGGGAAAAAGAACCGAAAAAAACTATTGACCCTGCTGCAATTATTGCTCAAGCAGCATTTAAACGAAGCGATCGCCTGTGTGAAAAAACAATGACCATGTTTATTGAAGCTTATGGCGCAGAAACGGGTAATCTGGCTTTAAAACTACTTTCCTATGGTGGAATTTACATTGCAGGAGGAATTGCAGCCAAAGTTTTACCTCTGATGCAGGAAGGTAGATTTCTAGATACTTTTAAGGAAAAAGGCAGAGTTAGTACTCTGATCCAAGAAATTCCTGTCCATATTGTTTTAAATCCCCAGGTAGGATTAGTGGGTTCAGTGCTTTATGGTTTACAGCATCAAGAATAAATTATTGAACCTTAAGCAGATCGATCAAACTCAAGTCTATTCCTAAAATCTACTAATACAATTTGAGCAAAAATGACTCGTCTTTAAGATATTTGTAAAGGTGATTTTCAGCGATATAGGTCACACTTTCTGCTAGCCATTTATGTTCTTGAGGATTGTTTACATGATTGGAGAAAACTTCTATTACTGCCATCATAAAAAATGCTTCTGCTATCTCTATATGGTTCTTAGGTAATGCACGGATAGTTCGATACCCTTCAAAAAAAGAAGTTCTTACTTCTGAAGATAAATATTGAAGTGCAGAAGCAATATCGTATAAATAATATCCAAAGCCACAAAGAGAGAAATCTATTGGTCTAATTTGTTCATCATAGAATAAATAATTTCCTTGGTGTAAGTCTGCATGAATTAATCCCCAAATATTAGGTGATCGCCCTAAAGTATTCATTATATCGACACTTTTCTGAACTGCTGCGGTAAGCATTTGGTGATGTTCTGCTGCAATCAAACCAGATAATATTGCTGGAGAGAGTTTAGAAAGTGCTACATGGAAATGATTTTGATCGTACAGAGGGCGGTCAAAATTTGATGGCAATTCCCATTGACTACCATGCTGATGTAATCGAGCCATCAATAAACCGAGTTGGTAAGCTTGTTGCTGTGTTCGTTGAACATCGGAAATTACTCCATCAATCCAGCGTAGCAATGAGCAACAAATATTTTTTGTGTTGTCTATTAATATTTGTGTAACCCATTTGTCTGCTTGATTTTTTACAGGCTCTTGTACTGTTATATTATCTTCACGACATAGTGCAGCAAGCCACATAAGTTCTGATTCAATAATATTGGCTTTTTTCCAGATATCATCGTTTGACTTTGAAATTGACTGGTGAATACGAAGCAAGAATTTTGCTGATGATGTTTCCACACAAAAAGTTACGTTGTCACTATGACCTAAATACTGAAGTTTTCCCTTAATTGAAGGATATTGAATCAGTGCAGCCTTAGCAATATATTCGTAGTTGTTTATTTGTCCCATTACTCTTACATCTATTACATTTTTCTTACCTAGCTGCTTGTTTTATTGGTTCAAGTAGATTTAAAGGTAGATTAAATTGATTTAGCTGCCAGCGTTCGTTTTCGGGATGTTCTAAATCGTAGCCGTGATAATCTGTACCGCCTGTCATCAGCAGATCGTATTGCTGACATAGTTCTTTGAGGCGATTTACTTTATTGGCAGCATGGTGAGGATGATAAACTTCAATGCCCATTAATCCCGCCTCAACTAATTCTGGTAAAATTTCCTCTACTTTGCCACCGCGAAATAAGTAGGGATGCGCCCAAACTGGTACTCCACCACAGTCACGAATTAAGCCAATTCCTGCTTGAATCGAAAACTTCTCATAATGAACATAGGCTGGCTGATCTTCACCGAGAAAACAGGCAAAAGCCTCTGGGACAGAATTGACATAACCTGCTTTTACCATAGCACTAGCGATATGAGGACGACCCAAAGCCATGTTGCCTTCAAGGTTGGCTATTTCTAAGGGATAACCTATTGCTGCTAGGTTAGCTACCATTTCCTTCGCTCGACGCTTTCTACCTGCCAAACGCTCTGCCAGAGGTGCTTCTAGTAATTTTCTTTGGGGATAATAGCCTAAAATATGCAGCGATCGCTCGTTGTGAACAGTACTTAATTCTACTCCTGGGACGATTTCCATATTGTGAGGAGCGGCTGCTGCGATCGCCTCATTCCAACCCTGTAGGGTATCGTGATCCGTAATTGCCAAAACTTTAACCCCTGCCTTTGCTGCCCTTTCTACTAGCTGCTGCGGAGTTAATATGCCATCAGAATAGGTGGTGTGGGTATGTAGTTCAATCATGCTCTTTGTAAGGGAATAAGTAAAGAAATAGCTATTAACTTTGGTTAACTAACGTTTAGAAACCAACCTTAACTAAATTGGCGTTGCACCTTCATGGGATGGTAGAGGCTGACTAGGGGACTGGGGGACTAGGAGACTAGGGGAATCATTAATTTTCTTTGTTCATAATCATACATGCGGCAAACCAGGCGCCTTTGTGCAGCTATGCAACGCCCGAAATTTAACGCCCGAAA
Organism: Waterburya sp.; assembly: GCA_965218645.1. Lineage (GTDB taxonomy): Bacteria > Cyanobacteriota > Cyanobacteriia > Cyanobacteriales > Xenococcaceae > Waterburya. The sequence goes on from OZ244627.1 coordinate 1,996,745, forward strand.
TTTATAGTTAGCTGCTTGAACTATAGAAGTCAACCGTTCCCCGCCTTTCAAAGGAAGAGCGACCCCGCGTCGCCGACAGGCGCAAGGGAACGCGCTCCGATGCGGGGCTTGCGGTTGACCGCCTTCCGCGGTCAGAAAATCAACAACTACTTTTATCAATCGGATTTAGCCTGATTTGATTTTCGACAAATTAGTTAAACTCAAGTCTATTCCTAACTTATCAACTTTTTTGTAATAAATGTTGAAACAAAGTAAAAATCGCTCTAACAACAGTAGTAATTGGCTTCATCTACTGTTCTTACTAGGCTGGTTAGCAATTGGTATGGTTCTAAGATTCACCAATTTAGATGCTAAACCTGCATCCTCAATTGAAATTGCGACTATAGGCTTTAGTTTAGGTCATGGTTTTGCCCAGATTCCCCTAGATCGGGTTATTTCCGAATCAACTTTACTATCTCCCCTAAGATTTGATGCAGCATTTAGTTCTGCCGATGTAGTCAACCGCTTGATGGCGGAAAGTACCCATCCACCACTCTATTTTTGGTTAACCTTTTGGTGGACAAAGCTATTTTCCAGTAATGGAGAAGTAGATGCTTCTCTAGAGATTGGGCGATCTCTAAGTGCTATTTTCGGTGGTTTGGCAATTCCCGCTATCTTTGGTTTGAGCTGGGTAGCTTTTCGTTCTCGGTTAGTAGCTCATCTAGCAGCTTTACTGATGGCTATTTCTCCCTATGGTATTTATCTTGCTCAAGAAGCTCGTCACTATACTTTGAGTATCTTATGGATTATTGCTTCACTCACCTGTTTAATGGTGGCTACTCAGTGTATCGATCGGCGGACTAAGCTACCAATCTGGGTAGGTTGCGTTTGGGTATTAGTTAACAGTCTTGGTATGGCAACTCATTATTTCTTCTGTTTGGCTTTGGGTGCAGAAGCATTGGTAATAATGGGACTGTGTTATTGGGACTTTAACAGAAAAGAACAGGCTCTATTTAGCTTTAGTTATTGGTGGTCTATTGGTGCTGTAGGTTTGGGAACATTGGTCGGCTGTTTGGTATGGCTACCTGTAGCTAGCGGTATTTCTAGTAACGAATTAACTGATTGGGTTCAAACCAGTTATGACTTAGATGATATTTGGCAACCTATTCCTCGATTGATAGCTTGGTTAATTACAATGGTGATGCTATTGCCCATTGAAGGTGTACCTACAGAGGTAATAGTCACCTCAGCTTTAGTAGTTGTGTTGTTTTTAATCTGGCTGATACCAGCTTTAATTCGAGGCATCAAATCATCACTCAATAGCGAACTGAGTCTGCCCTTAAGAGTTTTAATCGGTTATTGGCTAGGTGCAATTTTAATCTATTTAGTGGTTATCTATGGATTAGGTAAAGACATTTCTTTAGCTGCTCGTTATCACTTTGTTTATTTTCCAGTAGTTATAGTTTTGATGGCTGTGGCTTTGGCTAATTGCCAAGCTTCTCAAGCTAAAGTATTGAGCAAAACTAAACGCCATTGGTTTTATGCCGAGGGAAAAAGAGTAGCAATAATTGTTCTGTTGATGGGATTTATTGGCTCTCTAACCGTGATTAACAATTATGGGTTTCAAAAATCTCGACACTCAGATAGTTTAGCAAATCATATTTTAGCTACCTCAACAGTTCCCAGCATAGTTACCATGACCTACGAAACTTCTTCCCAACTGCGAGAATTAATCGCCCTGGCATTGTCTTTTGAGCGTGTAAGCTATCAGACTAAATCTTTATCCCAGTCAAAATTGCCTCAATTTTTATTAGTTCAACAGAAAGATACAAATAACCAAGATATAGGCTTTTCTAGCTTAACTAAAATTCTGGCATCGCAGCCTAAACCATTAGATTTATGGGGTATAAATTTAAAAGTAGATTCAGAGAATTTGAATCAGCTTAACTGTATTGAAGATAGCCAATCTCAATTATCAGATAGTGGTTATAAAAATCATTTGTATCATTGTCGCTAAAGTATCCTGAGCCTAATGAACCTCAAACTTTAACTATTTTATAATTAATTTTCATGAAACAAGAGCGATATCTTTACTCAACTCTGGCGATCGCCTTAATCTTATTACTGATCAACCTCAATAGTTGGGGTGTTCTCGAAGCTAGTGAAGCTCGTTATGCGGAAATTAGCCGTGAAATGTTTCGCTCAGGGAATCTGCTTCAGCCAACGCTGCTTAATATCTTTCACTTTCATAAGCCACCTGTAACCTTTTGGCTGACGGATTTAGGGTTTGAGTTATTTGGCATAAATGCCTTTGGAGCGAGATTCTTTTTGCAGCTTTCTTTAATTTTGCAGGGTATACTAATCTATCTTATTAGCCAGCGATTGTTTGCAGTACAGGTTAGATCGGTCTTGGCTGTTATTATCTATCTATCTTTTCCCCTCAGCATAATGTCGGCTCGTAACCTAACCACCGACAGTTTTCTAACTACGTTAGCGTTAGCGGTTGTTTATGCTATGACTGTTTATTATTGTCAGAAGCAGGTATGGGGTATTTATGCTGCTGCCTTGTTTGTTGGCATCGGCTTTTTGACTAAAGGACCAGCTATTTTTGTTGTGCCTTTTTTCTATTGGTTTTACTTGATGTTTGCCCGTCGGGTAAACTACCGAGTGCCAATTAAGCATTTAATAATTTCCTTGGTTTTGTGTCTGAGTTTGGGGCTTTCCTGGTATGTGGTGGTTGCTCAACAGCTACCATCCCTCACCGATTATTTTCTAGGACGGCAACTGGCAGACAGGGTATTAGACGCAGAGACTTTTGATAGAACCAAACCAGGATGGTACTACCTGCTTGTTATAATTACCACTACTTTACCTTGGTTTTTCATTTATATTGCTAGCTTATTTTGTCCAGGCTACAGGCTAGAAAAAAATGTTGATGCTCGTCAGCTTTCTTTTTACTGGCTGCTGCTGCCATTTATCATTTTTAGTTTAACTAGCTCAAAGCTAATGATGTATCTATTGCCAATCTATCCAGGGTTGGCAATGATTCTGGCTGGTTTAATTACCGAGATGAATAACTCTGACCTTAAATGGTTTACGAAGATGTTTATCGGGTTTTACTGGCTGCTGGGGGCGATCGCTTTGTTTGCTCCATTTTTTATCAGCGTTTCAGGAGCAGATTTGACAATTACTTGGCAAATGATAGTTTCAGCACTGTTTATCTTTGCCTTACCCATATTAACTTATAGGCTAGTAAAACATGATTCTAGATTACGACTAAGTGCGATCGCTTTGTTTTCTATCTTAACTTTCATTGTCTACAGTGGCTATTTAATTGGCGCAAATGAGCTATCGTTCGGCGGTACTCGTCCTCTGGCAAAATTCATACAGACAAAAGGGCTAGAGAATGAGCCTGTTCTGGTCTACAACAAGCTCTTACCATCTCTTGCTTTCAATCTCGACCGCGATATTATTACTCTCAACAACGGTGGTGTAGAGCGCGAAACCCAATTTCAAGTCAACGATGAGTGGAAGCGATTTTGGATAGACATCCGTGAGCCAACTTCCGTAGAATCTTTGAGCAATCTTGTTCAATCGCCTTCGGTTCTGGTAGCGAAAAAGCTGCCTGACGAATGGAGTTGGATCGTACAAAGCTACAGTCAGTCTGAATCTCTGGGCAAATGGACTATCTATTATTAACATTAAATTTCTGAGTTACCTCTGTTTGGTGTTACTTAATCCTCGTCTGCATAGAAAACCGTAGTTTTTGAATCGGAGATTGAGCTAGTCAAACAGGATATAATTTCTACTTGCTACTTGCTACCTACGAACAGTCAACTTGAAAACTCCTGGTTTCAAACTGGATGCGGTTTAATTGCTGCTTCAGTAATACCTTTTAATGCTCCAGAAACTTTTTCTAAGACTTCATCACAGCCATTAATGTTATGACGTTGCTGAAGATATTTAGAAGAATTATAAATAACCTGAGTTTGATTATTATCATCTTGCAAAACCAGAATCTTCTGGGGCAAATCGATCGCCGTTGTCGCCGAACATTTCATCAGGGGTGTTCCCACTTTAGGATTACCAAAAATTAGTAATTGCGTTGGCTTTAATTCTTCCCCAACCTTTTTGGCATTGGCACTATGATCGATCCGACTAAAAAGTGTCAAACCTTTTTCCTTTATAATCTTGGCTAGGCGATCGCTGGTTTCTGCCACACCATAAGGACTTGGAACAGTGATTAATCCATTGCTATTGTTATCGACACTTGTATCAGCAACATTTATTGCCTTAACAGTTTCAGAATTTTCTTGGGCTATTTCCTGCTGACTACAGGCGGTACAAAGAACAAATATCGACAATAAAAGTTTTAATAAGTGACTCATAGTGTATGGGCGAATGGCTGTTCGCCCTTAATTAATTATTGATTGTCTTTTGGCTTCATATAACAATAAAGCAGTAGCAACTGCTACATTTAAGGATTCTACCCCGTTTGCTAAAGGAATTTTTACCTGCTCATCGGCGATCGCCATTAAATCTTCTGATAATCCTGTACCCTCGTTACCTAATAAAAGCAGTGTAGGACGAGTAAAATCTACTTCCCAATAGCTTTTGTTGGCTTGAGAAGTAGTAGCAACTATCTGGGTGCCTGCTTGCTGATGCTGTCGAACTACCTCAGATAAACTTTGAGCAGTAACAATGGGGACGCGAAACCATTCTCCTACGCTCGCTCTAAGCACTTTGGGACTATGGATATCCACGCTATCGTCACTTAGCCAGATACTATCAACGCTAGTGGCTGCTGCGGTGCGAATAATTGTGCCTAAGTTGCCAGGATCTTGTAGCCTTTCCAAAGCAATTCCCAGCTTGGTTTTAGAGATTGCTGGTTCATAAGCTAGACGAGGCGCGATCGCTACTACCCCATCTGGATTAACCGTTGTCGCGATCGCATTTAAGACTTCTAAACTAACAGGCTGAGTTTTTATCTCTTTTTCGGCAATTTTTCGGCATAGTGACTGATGATTTTCCTGCCAACGATCTGTGTAAAAAACAGTATCTAACCTATAATCTACTTGGCAAGCTGCCTCAACTAAATTTGTACCTTCTAAAAGCAGCAGATTTTGCTTAGTTCTTTCCTTAGCACGATGCAGCTTACGAACCTGTTTTATTAAAGGATTTTGAGTGCTAGTTAAAATTATCTTGTTCACTAACTATTGACGAACAGCATGATTCAAAGTAATACTTTGGTTGCTAATTAAGATGCGGAACTCGGGACTTGAACCCGAATGTTTTAAGCAAACACTAGAATCTGAATCTAGCGCGTCTACCAATTCCGCCAGTTCCGCAGAAAATTTGCCCATGACTCTCATTATTATTGACTTTTATTACTAATGTCAAACTTCAAATAATTTTAGTTGAATTATTGAAAACCAATTTTTCAACTGAATTAAATAGAGTCTGCCTTAGCTCAAATTAATATTTTTATCATTAAGAGGACAAAGCCATTAACTCTATCTCTAACCTGACCAAAACCAGTGTAGAAAAACCTCAAGCTGTATTAGAAATCTGGGGACGCACTTCTTTAAAAGGAAAAGTACAAATTAGTGGTGCCAAAAATTCGGCTCTTGTATTGATGGCAGGAACAATAATGTGTCCTGGCAAATGTATCTTGCGTAATGTTCCTAACCTAGTGGATATTAAACGCATGGGGCAAATTCTTACATCTTTGGGAGTGAAGCTAAAACAAAAAGAAGATGTTCTAGAAATCGATGCCAAACAAATCATCCCCGCAGAAGCTCCTTATGACGTAGTTTCTCAACTAAGAGCCAGCTTTTTTGTGATTGGACCTCTACTTACTAGACTGGGAACAGCCCGCGTTCCCCTGCCTGGAGGCTGTGCTATTGGCGCACGCCCTGTAGATCTTCATGTGCGCGGTTTGCAGTCGATGGGAGCAAACGTATCTATTGAAGACGGTGTTGTTCATGCCAATCTCGTCGGTAGCAAACGCCGTTTGCAAGGGGCAAGTATATATTTAGACTATCCCAGCGTCGGCGCAACAGAAACTATCCTCATGGCAGCAACGTTAGCCGAAGGAATAACCAAGATTGAAAATGCTGCTCAAGAACCAGAAATCGTTGATTTAGCTAATTTCTGCAATCAAATGGGAGCAAAAATAAGTGGTGCAGGAACTAACACTATTACTATTCAAGGTGTTGCCGAACTTTATCCTATAGATTACAACGTAATTCCCGATCGCATTGAAGCAGGAACATTTTTAGTCGCAGGGGCAATTACCCATTCAGAAATTACCCTTACTTCGGTAATTCCCGAACATCTAGCCCCCGTCATTGCTAAACTCAAAGAAATAGGCTGTCAGGTATTAGTCGAAGATGAGATCGGTAAAACATTTGGCGGTAATATCAAATCCAAGCGTGTACGAATTATTCCAGGAGAACTTCACGGCACAGATATCGAGACTCTTCCTTATCCTGGTTTTCCCACGGATATGCAGGCACAGTTTACTGCCCTCTTGAGCATCAGCAAAGGCAATAGCGTTATTAGTGAAACCGTATTTGAAAATCGCCTCCGCCATGTAGCTGAACTACAGCGCATGGGAACAAACATTCGTGTTAAAGGACATCATGCGATCGTTCAGGGGGTATCTTTTATCTCTGGTGCTCCTGTCATGGCAACGGATTTAAGAGCCTCTGCTGCTTTAGTAATAGCTGGTTTGGCAGCCGAAGGTAAAACCACCGTTCATGGTCTACACCACTTAGATCGTGGTTATGAAAATTTAGAAGATAAACTGCGGAGTTTGGGCGCAAAACTAGAGCGTGTGATACCTGCTAGTTAGTTTTTTGTTTATACTTCAAATTAGCGCGATCGCCAGAAATATTTTCTTTGATAAGGCGATCGCTTATAATTATTTTATTTTGGCGTTTTAATTAACCTTATATGCCGAAACTAACTGCAAAACTCACATTACTTGCTGCTAGCAGTAGCAAGATAACAAACACCTACACCGCCTAAACCACAATAACCGTTAGGCACTTTAGCCAGATATTGTTGATGGTAATCTTCCGCGTAATAAAATTCTGGTGCATCTACGATCTCAGTAGTAATTGTTCCATAATCTGCTTCCCCTAACTCCTTCTGATATGCAGCTTTAGAAGCTTCTGCTAGCTGCTTTTGTTCTGGAGTAAAAGCATAAATACCAGAACGATATTGAGTACCTCTGTCGTTACCCTGACGCATTCCTTGAGTTGGGTTATGGCTTTCCCAAAATACTTTAAGTAAATCTTCGTAGCTAATTTTCTCAGGATCATAAATAACTAGAACAACTTCGTTATGTCCAGTCATACCACTACAGACTTCTTGATAGGTAGGATTAGGAGTAGAACCTGCTGCATAACCAACGGCAGTGCTATAGACTCCATCTTGTTCCCAAAATTTTCTCTCTGCACCCCAAAAACAACCTAGCCCAAACAGTGCTTTTTCCATGTTTTCAGGAAAGGGTTCTGTAAGCGAGTTGCCATTTACGTAATGTTTTGCAGGTACAGCCATAGACTGACTGCGTCCTGGTAATGCTTCTTCAACCGAAGGAATTGTGGCTTTTTTGCCTAAACCGAATAGTCCCATAAAAATATTGAGCGAGCTTGATTAATTTTTTCTACGCTATCTCTATCATAGGCAGAATAAATAAATTTTGAAATTCGGCTAACCCTACTTCTAGTTAGCGATTAGCAACCAGTGAGCAATCATTTTTTGCTGGTGCTTGATTGTTGTTCCTTATTTTCTTACGATACTATAGCCATAGCCAAGGTGCAAGTATCTTATAGGTATGACTAAAAAAGAGATTAAAAGTAGACAAAATCTTAAATTTATCTGCTTTCAAAAAGCCTCCAGACGTAGTAGTAATACCATAATTAGTTTCACGCCTAAAACTAGTAATGTCATTTGAGTTTAGTTAGAAATAATTTATGAAAATTTTAGTAGTAGAAGATGACGAGCGCATTAGTGATGCTATAGTCGAATATCTTTCAGACTTGCATTACGCTGTCGAAGCAGTCGGCGATGGTCAAAGCGCCTGGGATTTATTGGATGTGTTTACCTATGATATGATTTTGCTAGATGTAATGATGCCTGAGATGGATGGTATAACTCTTTGCCAAAAACTACGCAAGAAGGGTTTAGACATTCCTATTCTGATGCTGACGGCTAAAGATACGTTAGAAAATAAGATTGAAGGTTTAGACGCTGGGGCTGATGACTACCTAGTCAAACCTTTTGAATTAGATGAATTATCGGCTCGGATTCGTGCTTTGTTGCGTCGAGGAACAGGCAGTTTACCTCCTATTTTGACCTGGGAAAAACTAAAGCTCGATCCTAGTAGCTGTGAAGTTTTCTATGAAGATGTTCTTCTTCCTTTAAGTCCTAAAGAATATAAGCTGCTAGAATTTTTCCTGCGCAACGGTCGTCGCGTATTTAGTCGAGCCCAAATTCTAGAACATTTGTGGTCTTTTGAGCAAGTGCCAGAAGAAGCAACGGTTAAAGCTCATATTCGAGGCTTAAGGCAAAAGCTAGAGGCATCAGGCGCACCTCATGACTTAATTGAAACTGTTTATGGTTTAGGATATCGTCTCAAGGAAGAACCTCAACAGGTATAAGTATAAAAATTATGCACCAAGGTTTGCGATCGCGACTGCTATTATACTATTTGATAGTTATGGCAACTATTTCAGGTCTTTTTGGCACGGGAGTTTATGTCGTTTTTAAGCGTGCTTTATACAAGCAAATCGACAAAAGGCTGCTGACTCTGGCACAGTCTGCTACTCCTTCTTTTGCGGCAGTGCGCGATCAGGGCAGTAAATATCTAAATCAAGTAGAAGAAGTTCCTTGGCGTGATATTTTTAACCGAGATCAGCAAAGTCTAGAATGGTTTGATGAGAACGGAAAATTACTTGGTAGAAAAGGATTAATTGAGCTTGATGTTCCTCCTGAAGTAGGACCACAAATTATTGAACAACCAAAGACAGGAGAAGTTTTTCGGACTCACACCCTATCAGTTTTTATTCGTAATAATGGTCAAGCAGGACCACCTTCTTTAGTTGGCTTTATTCGCGCTACCCAATCTAGTGCAGAAATAAAAGCAGCAGAAGACGAACTATCAGGAATCTTAATTGGAGGAGGGATGTTAACCCTAGTTTTGACTGGGCTTGGAGGCTTTTGGCTGACACAAAAAGCGATTGAACCTATTGAAGCCAGTTTTTTGCAGCTTAAACAGTTTACTGCCGATGCCTCCCATGAATTACGTAGTCCTTTGACGGCAATTAAGGCTTCCATAGACGTGATGCGCAATCATCCAGAGCGAGTCCACCCCAAAGATACAAAAAAGCTAGAGGCAATTTCTGGTGCAACGCTGCAAATGAACCAAACTTTGGAGGATTTGCTCTTTTTAGCTCGTGCTGATGCCGATTCAAGTATGGCTATACAAGATCGCCAACTAGCTCCTGTATCCCTTAACCAAATTCTGCAAAATTGTTTTGTATTGCTAGAGCCGTTTGCAAACGACAAAAAAATTGTCTTTCAGTCCAAATTTAGAGAGGAAATCGATATTTTAGGCGACACTGCTCAATTGTCTCGTTTGTTCTCTAACCTAATGGAAAATGCGCTGCAATATACTCCAGAAGAGGGAAGAGTTAGCTTAGATCTGTATAAGCAAAATCGCGTTGCTGTAGTTAGTGTTCGCGATACGGGTATTGGTCTAGGGACCGAAGAAGTATCCAAGGTGTTTGACCGTTTTTGGCGAGCGAATAAGGCACGCTCCCGTCGGCAAGGTGGCACGGGGTTGGGTTTGGCAATTTCTCAAGCGATCGCCAAACGTCATGGTGGTAAGATTAGCGTTACTAGCGAGCTTAACATTGGTAGTTGCTTTATAGTCCGCATTCCTATTCTAGATAGCAAAAAGTCATCAGTCACAACAGCTCAAACGAAAGTAATTACTGATTACTAATTATTTGTTTTTCCAGGGAAGCTTTGTTCCCATTTCCGTTGCAGCAGAGAAAAATAAATAGGCAATTAACAAACCAACTCCAATCAAAAACGCAATCAAATTATTATCCATTATCTACTAACTAATTATGGCGATCGCAACTATCAATCCTGCAACGGGAGAAACCATAAAAACTTTTACTCCCCTAACTGATGCTGAAATAGAAACTAAGCTGGCTTTGGCACAGTCTACATATCAACAATATCACCATACAACCTTTGCTCAACGCAGTCAGTGGTTAAGTCGCGCAGCGGATATTTTAGATCGAGATAAGCGTAAATTTGCTGAAACTATGACGACGGAAATGGGAAAAACTCTGCAAAGTGCGATCGCCGAAGTAGAAAAATGCGCCAAAGTATGTCGTTTTTACAGCGAAAAAGCTCCTAATTTTCTTGCTAATGTAACCATTGATAGTGATGCTAGCCATAGCTATGTTGCTTATCAGCCTCTAGGGGTAATCTTGGCAGTTATGCCCTGGAATTTTCCTTTTTGGCAGGTATTTCGCTTTGCTGCCCCTACTTTGATGGCGGGTAATGTGGGTTTACTCAAACACGCTTCTAATGTGCCTCAATGTGCTTTGGCGATCGCCAAAATTATTGCTCAAGCAGGTTTTCCTGAAGGGGCATTTCAAACTTTATTAATCGGTGCAGAGCAAGTCAAGTCAATCATCGAAGATGAGCGAGTCAAGGCAGCTACCCTTACAGGAAGTGAGCCAGCAGGGGCAGCTTTGGCTTCTGTGGCGGGACAACAAATAAAAAAAGTGGTTTTAGAGCTTGGTGGTAGCGACCCTTTTATTGTCCTAGAAAGTGCCGATCTTGATGAGGCAGTGACAACAGCAGTCAAAGCCAGAATGCTTAATAACGGGCAGTCTTGTATTGCAGCCAAACGTTTTATTGTTGCCGAGAGTATTGCCGATCGCTTTGAGTCTCAGCTAATTGCTCAGTTTCAAGCTTTAACTGTTGGCGATCCAATGTCAGACGATACAGATATTGGTCCATTAGCTACTGCCACAATTCGCTCAGAATTAGATCAGCAGGTGAAAGCAGCCGTTAAGCAAGGAGGAAAAATTTTGCTGGGAGGGGAATCAATTAGCGATCGCCCTGGTAATTATTATCCACCAACTATTTTGGCTAATATTCCTGTAGATAGTGACATTGCTCAAGAGGAATTTTTTGGTCCAGTAGCTTTATTATTTCGGGTTAAAGATATCAAGGAAGCGATCGCTCTGGCAAACAATATTCCCTTTGGTTTGGGCGCAAGTGCCTGGACAAATGACTCTACAGAGCAAGAGCGTTTAATCGCCGAAATCGAAGCAGGATCGGTATTTATCAACGGTCTGGTTAAATCAGATCCTCGTCTGCCTTTTGGTGGCATCAAGCGATCGGGTTATGGTAGAGAGTTGAGTAGCCAAGGAATACACGAATTTGTCAATATTAAAACTGTTTGGATCAAATGAGGGATAAGGGATAAATGAGTTTTGCTTAAGATAAATTTATAAAACTAAATTTTGATTGGTTTTCAATCGGCTTTTTCAATTAATTTTTGTAAAGTATAATTGCAGTCGTTTTGTTTTTCTGGCTTGATAAGGATAGTTAATAATTTATCTAATCGGTGTTTTTTAGCTCCTGATTCAAGAGCAAGGAGTAGAAAACAAATAAGATTTGATTAAAGCCTTCAAGCAATATTTGACCGTGGTTTCTCGCTGAAAGAATAGTGTATTACGGAGTACGTAATCACCATAAAGGCTACTAACAGTTATTATTCTCGTTCCCACTCTTACCTTAGTTTTGTTTATAGGAGTCAATTTTAAGCCATGCAAATGCTCAAAAAAATATTCAAGGGCGATCGCAAATATTATCTGGAACTAGACGAACTAGCAGAATCTCAGCCAGTACAGAAAGTAGTGGAAGCTGCTGAAAAAATAGGAGATTTTGCTCAAGAAAAGGCTGCCGAACTAGTAAAATCTCAACCAGTGAAAAAAGCCGTAAAAACTGCTGAAAAAGCAGCCGACAAAGTAGTTGATGCTGTTCCAGAAAAATTACAGTCTACTTTAACCACAGAAACAAAGCCAGCTAAATCTAAAGCTGCCAAAAACGGTAAAGTCTCAAAAACTGATAAAGTCGCCAAGAATAATAAAAACGCAGCTAAAAAAACTGCCCAAGAACAAAACAAGCCTGCTGCTGCACCTAAAAATTCAGGTGCATCTTCTGACGAGCCTCCATTTTGGGTTGCAGCTATGTACAACAACAGTAATAACGGTAGTGCTAATGGCAGTTCAGGTTCAGAACAAACTTTTGCTACTGACAACCTAATGCCTATAAATACTAAATCTCGTCGTCGTCCTGGCGCTAGTTTAAATCAATTTAAAGATATGGCTAGAAAAGCTAAAACTCCTAGAAATTAACTTTCAAACTTTATTTGATTTTTGCCCAACAAACCGTTTCCAAGCCAAATTTAGGCACAAAATATAAAAAACAGCTTTTGTAAAATACAAGTAGACGGAATGATTAGCTTCACGCTTGGCATCCTTCCGTCTTTATTTTTAGATTTATAATTTTCTAAGCATTAAACTACATCTAAAAATCTTGAATTTGGCAAAATCAAGCAAATATACATTTGCTCTCTAACTTTGTCCCTCTTTCAGATAAGATTAGAATTGCTGCTTTAAATTGAACGAGTGAGCCAGCAGACTTTTCGTCTGTAATGGCAACAGATGCGAGTAAGGCTTTAGTCGCAACTAGTACCCCCTTTCTTGTTTAAAGCCAAAATTTGCTTAGGAAATAAACTTGCAAAGTTTGCCTAACACAATGTTTTGTTTATTTTTGTTAAAACGGGTTAATGAGTGAGAAAAAATTGATGAATCAAGAAATTTTTGAAAAGGTAAAAAATATAGTAGTCGAGCAATTAGAAGTTGAAGCAGATAGAGTTACGCCTGAAGCTAGCTTTGCCAATGATTTGGGCGCAGATTCTTTAGATACCGTAGAATTAGTTATGGCTTTAGAAGAAGAATTTGATATTGAAATTCCTGATGAAGCAGCAGAACAGATAGATACAGTAGGAAAAGCAGTAGAACATATAAGTTCGGAAACTGGAGCAGCTGCTTAGTTTAATCCATTTCATTGGTCAAAATGCCAAAAGCAGCCTCAAACAAATACTGACTAATGAAAAGTGTTTTAGAGAGCAGATTATGACAAATAGGCAAAAAAAACGAGTTGTAATTACAGGCTTGGGAGCTGTTACCCCCGTTGGTAATAGCTTAGCAGAATACTGGGATGGTCTATTACAGGGTCGTAATGGAGTAGGTGCAGTAACTTTGTTTGATGCCTCGCAACACGCCTGTCAGTTTGGTGCTGAGGTTAAAGATTTTGATCCCTGTCAATATCTGGATAAAAAAGAAGCCAAACGGATGGATCGCTTTGCTCAATTTGGAGTTTGTGCTAGTAAACAAGCGATCGCCGATGCTGATTTTGAAATTAATGATTTAAACGCCGATCGGGTTGGAGTCTTAATTGGCACAGGGGTAGGTGGTTTGCAGGTGATGGAAGATCAAAAGGAAAACTTACTGACTAAAGGACCAAGAAAAGTTAGCCCTTTCACTATCCCGATGATGATCTCCAATATGGCTGCGGGGTTAACGGCAATTCACACAGGAGCAAAGGGTCCAAATTCCTGTACTGTAACTGCCTGTGCTGCTGGCTCTCATGCTATTGGCGATGCTTTTCGGCTCATTCAAGGAGATTATGCAACTGCCATGATTTGTGGTGGTGCAGAAGCAGCAATTACACCTCTTTCTTATGCTGGATTTTGTTCTGCTAAAGCTCTCTCTACACGTAATGATGACCCTACCCACGCTAGCCGACCTTTCGACCGCGATCGCGATGGGTTTGTGATGGGAGAAGGTTCGGGCATTCTCTTTCTAGAAGAACTAGAACACGCCTTGGCTCGTGGCGCAAAAATATATGCTGAGATTGTCGGTTATGGGATGACCTGCGATGCCTACCATATGACCTCTCCTGTGCCAGGAGGGCAAGGAGCAGCCAAAGCAATTGAATTGGCTTTGGCTGATGGAGAATTAACTCCAGAGCAGGTAGACTATATTAATGCTCATGGTACAAGTACCTCTGCCAATGATTCTAATGAAACTAGTGCGATCAAAAAAGCACTAGGGACAAGAGCCAAACAAATTCCAGTAAGCTCAACTAAATCAATGACTGGTCATTTGTTAGGAGGATCGGGAGGAATTGAAGCGGTAGCGGTGGCAATGGCGATCGCCAATAATAAAGTGCCGCCGACAATTAATTTAACTAATCCAGACCCTGATTGCGATTTAGATTATGTAGCTAATACCAGTCGCGATCGTCAAATAAATGTGGCATTATCCAATTCTTTTGGTTTTGGCGGTCATAATGTTACTCTAGCTTTTAAAAAATATAGCTAATTTCTTCAATTTAATGTTTGATACAGATAAGAGAATTATTTTACCTAAATTGACAGTTTTATAGCTGCTTATATTTTGTCAGCAAGACACAATCCAATAGGTAATTACAGCAAATATTGTTTGTCTGCTTAATAATACTTTAACTTGCGAGCCGATCCTTTAGGATGGGAAGATAAGAAAAAGGCTTGAGACAAACCTTTAGGATCGAGTTCAAAAAACCAAAGCTCCTTTTTAGGTGCGTTGAAAAAGCTCAAATTTTGTTTTATCGTCGTTTATTTATATAACCAATATGGTAGTTGCCACCCAATCAACATCAACTAAGTCAGTTGAAGAACTTTGTATTAATTCAATTCGGTTTTTAGCAGTAGATGCCATAGAAAAAGCTCAATCTGGACATCCAGGACTGCCTATGGGTGCTGCTCCTATGGCATTTGTGCTGTGGGATAAGTTTATGCGCTTTAATCCCAAAAATCCCAAGTGGTTTAATCGCGATCGCTTTGTACTTTCTGCTGGTCACGGTTCGATGTTGCAGTACGCCTTGATGTATCTTGCAGGTTTTGATAGCGTCAGCATTGAAGACATTAAACAGTTTCGTCAGTGGGGGTCAAGCGCTCCTGGACACCCTGAAAACTTTGATACTCTTGGAGTAGAGGTAACTACTGGACCTCTTGGTCAAGGTATTGCTAATGGTGTGGGTTTGGCTGTAGCCGAAGCGCATCTAGCAGCTAAGTTCAATAAAAGCGATGCTACCCTTGTCGATCACTACACCTACGTAATTCTTGGTGACGGCTGCAACATGGAAGGGATTTCTGGTGAAGCCTGTTCTTTTGCTGGACACCAAGGACTAGGCAAATTAATCGCCTTTTATGACGATAACCATATTTCTATTGATGGTTCAACCGATGTGGCGTTTACCGAAGACGTTTCTAAACGCTTTGAGGCTTATGGCTGGCACGTACTCCATGTAGAAGATGGTAACACTGACCTAGACGCGATCGCCAAAGCCATTGAAGAGGCTAAGTCAGTTACTGACAAACCTACCATGATTAAAGTAACAACTATCATCGGTTACGGTGCGCCTAATAAGCAAAATACTGGCGGTATTCACGGTTCTGCTTTAGGAGACGACGAAATCAAGCTTACTCGCGAAAACCTAGGCTGGAATCATGAGCCTTTTGAAATTCCTGAAGATGCGCTAAGCCATATGAGAAAAGCAGTTGAGCGTGGCGCGAGTCAAGAAGAAGAATGGAATCAAGTGCTGGCTGACTACAAATCCAAATATGCTGAAGAAGCAGCAGAATTTGAGCGTTTCTTGAGCGGTAAACTACCTGATGGTTGGGCTGACGTATTGCCGTCTTTTACACCCGAAGACAAAGGGTTGGCTACTCGTAAGTATTCTGAAGCCTGTCTAAATAAATTAGCTTCTGTACTTCCCGAACTGATTGGGGGATCTGCTGATTTAACTCACTCCAACCTAACAGAACTTAAAGACTCTGGTGACTTTCAAAAAGGAGCATATCAAAACCGCAACATCCACTTTGGTGTTCGCGAACACGGTATGGGCGCGATTTGCAACGGTATGTACCTGCATGATTCAGGATTGATTCCTTATGGGGCAACTTTCCTTATCTTCACCGACTATATGCGCGCTGCCATTCGCTTATCTGCTCTATCAGAAGCAGGAGTAATTTGGGTAATGACTCATGACTCCATTGGACAGGGGGAAGATGGACCTACCCACCAACCTATCGAAACTTTAGCCTCTTTAAGAGCTATTCCTAATTTAACCGTAATTCGTCCAGCCGATGGTAACGAATGTTCTGGAGCATATAAGGTGGCGATTGAAAACTCTAAAGCAAGCAAGCCTACACTGATGGCATTCTCTCGTCAAGGCTTACCCAACCTAGAAGGTACTTCAATGGAAAAAGCAACTAAAGGTGCTTATGTTCTTTCCTGTGGTTTTGCTCCTGAAGAACTTGACCTCATCTTAATTGGTACTGGTAGTGAACTACAGCTTTGTGCTGGTGCTGCTGAAAAGCTCAAAGCCGAAGGTATAAAAGTTCGCGTGGTTTCTATGCCCTCTTGGGAACTATTTGAAGCTCAAGATGAAGCTTATAAAGATTCTGTACTACCTAAAGTTGCTGGAAAACGCTTATCAGTTGAAGCTGGAACTAGCTTTGGTTGGCAGAAATACACTGGTTTTGAAGGCGGATCGGTTAGTATCGAACGCTTTGGTGCTTCTGCTCCTGGTGCAGTATGTCTAGAAAAATTTGGCTTCAGCGTTGATAATGTAGTGGCTAAAGCAAAAGAAGTAATTGGCTAATTTTGCGACTTGGAAATAATCTCATAGCGTTAAATAAAAAGCTCTGTTCTTTGCAGGGCTTTTTTAATTCCAGTAATCAAAAAGTAATGCCAGTTTAAATCCATTGGAAAAAACAACTATTTTCTTTTTGTTCAATAATTTTGGCATCTAAGCGATGATAAAAGTTTAATCCGCGAGTATTTCTAGCGATCGCAGTCCAAGCTAAATGAATACAGTTATTTTTTTGAGCAATTTTTTGCAATTTACTCATTAGTAAAGTTCCTACACCTTTGCTTCTCATATCTTTATTTACGTATAAATCATCTAACCAAATACTTGGTTGTCCAGCAAAGGATGAATATCTAAATCCATACAGCGCAAACCCCGCTGCACCTTAAAGATTTTCTGCTAATAGAACATGAGCAAAAGGATGATTGCTAAAAATTGTTTTACGTATTTTGTTTTCAGAAGTTTTAATTGTACCTGAATAAGCTCCTACACTGCGATCGCACTCTGCTTTCTTTTGAATCAAAGAATAAATCAGAGAAATGTCATTAAAAGTGGCAAGTCTTATTTTTACTAAGCTGTCGCTCATAAAAAATTCGTCATTAGTAGTTATCTTTCTTCTGTCAGTTTCCGAGATTCAAGAGTAGCAGAAACCGAATTTATCGATCAGGAACAGAGAAATAAAATTGATTCATTACGGCAATTAGCTTGTGAAAACCAAGTAATCAAGAACGATTAAAAAAAATCTCTAGCCAA
This sequence comes from Waterburya sp., assembly GCA_965218645.1. Taxonomy (GTDB): domain Bacteria; phylum Cyanobacteriota; class Cyanobacteriia; order Cyanobacteriales; family Xenococcaceae; genus Waterburya. The sequence continues at coordinate 2,014,280 of OZ244627.1, forward strand.
GGAGTAATCATCCAGAATAGAATTAATGGTTGAATGATTAAATGAAAGTTGTTTAAAGTAGTCTTCCATCCTTGCTTGTCAGACCATTGCGGATGAAAAGTAAAATCAACAACAGACTCAAAAACCTGATTCAAGTTACACAAAACTGTGGAGGAAGAACTAACCATCCAATAAGCCGAAAAAATAATTTCCCACCACTTGTTAATTTCTTGAAAGTCTGTGAATCTATAATTAGTCCATCCTAGTTCTTGTTTAGATTGTCTAAATCCGTATTCTACCCACGTTCTTGATCGATATAGATTGCCTAAAGTACTCTTCATTCTGCTTCGGCTTGACTGAATATTCCTCATCACAAAAGAAGTAGAATTTTCGGGCATAGTTTCAGGAGCGGTAGTTATTTCCCAATAAGTTCTTTTATTTCGCTTGCCCTAAATTATTTCTCTGATATATCTAATTTCTGATGTCTTGGTGCGCGTTCCCTTGCGCCTTACGTCGGCGCGGGGTCGCACCGCTTTTTGGTTGCTAAAAGTTCTCTTGAATTTACAGTGCTTGTTAGCTCTAACCTTCTGTTGGGCGGACAGCCAGACACCATGATTACTTCTAATTGCTAAAACCCAAGCTAGATTGTGTTGGTCTAATGTTCTGATAAATGAACCAGCTTCTCCATACAAACTATCAGCTAATACTAAATTAAAGTGACTTCCTTTTAATTGGTGAGATAATTCCAGTCACGTAAATATTTAAAACATTCATAACTTCTTACATCGGAAAATAAGTCATTATAAGCCCAGCAATATTGATCGATGAGCGCAACTGTCGGTTGAGCCTCTGGTTTTAAATGTTTGAGGCGAGGAAATGCTCCCGTCTAGGGAGCTTATTCCACTCGCCTGTTGAGAATTTGTAATTCTACATCCGTTACCCTCTCTACCTCACAGCTACCAAGAACTTTTTCTATTGTAGTTCAATTTTCGGAAACTGACAGAAGAGGGATAACTAGGGCAACTTTGTCGTTTAAATCCATTATGCTCTCCTTAATTAATTTAACTATGAGTTTCTGTATGTCCGAGTTGCCGATAAATCTTGTTGTAATCCCAATAGCAAGTAATTTGAGAAATCTGATTTTGTTCGTCAAAATCAAAAATATATAAATGTGGACATCAAGTACGACGACCTTTATTTTTTATTTCCCCTACATCTTTTTTGTAAGAAGATTCCAGCTAGTTAAGATAGATTTACCCAAACAGTTTTGCTTTGCAGATAATATTGCAGACTTTCCTTACCTAGTTCTCGTCCGTAACCACTCATCTTGTAACCGCCAAAGGGACAAGAAGCATCAAACTGACCGTAGGTATTAACCCAAATCATTCCTGCTTCGAGTTGGGCTGCTGCACGATGAACCTTGTTGAGATCGCGACTGTGTATTCCTGCTGCTAGTCCATACTGACTGCTATTAGCGATCTCGATTGCATCTTCAAAAGTATCAAAAGGCATAATTGCCAGTATTGGTCCAAATGTCTCTTCTTAGGCGATGGTCATACTCTGTTCGACATCGGCAAAGACAGTGGGTTCGACAAAATAACCCTTACCAGTACCGATATCGGCTGCTTTACCACCAATAATTAATCTCGCGCCATCTTCTCGACCTGCGTCCATATAGCGCATCACGTTGTCATATTCGCTTTTACTTGCGATCAATCCTACTTTAGTTTCTGGATCTAGAGGATCGCCCAGCTTTAAGCTTGCTACTTTTTGCTTGACTCGTTCAATTACCTCATCGTAGACAGAACGCTCTGCCAGCATTCGAGAACCGCCGTAGCAAATTTCGCCCTTGTTATCGAAAATACTATAAAAAGCAATATCACCAATAGTTTCTAAGTCAGCATCGGCAAAAATGATATTGGCAGATTTACCTCCCAGTTCCATTGTCAAATGCTTGACCGTATCGGCAGAATTTTCAATCACGCCAATGCCACTACTAGTAGAGCCTGTAATGGCTACCTTTTCAATATTAGGATGAGTAGAAAGCAAATTGCCGACTACGCTACCAGAACCCGTAACTAAATTAAATACTCCTGGTGGTAAATCCGCTGACTGCATAATCTCCGCCATTTTTATCGCCGATAGAGGTGTGGTCGAAGCTGGTTTATGAACTACACAGTTGCCAGTGGTTAAAGCAGGAGCAAATTTATAAGCTGCTAGAATCAGGGGAAAATTAAACGGTGAAATTGCACCGACAACTCCTAATGGTTCTTGTAAAGTATACACATGGGCGTTTCTAGCTGCTTGTTTAACGAAACCTTCAATGGTCAATGTCAACCCTGCATAATAGTGATATAGCGAAGTTAGAAAAGGAATATCCACCGCCATACTAGATGAATACAGGCGACCCATTTCCTTAGCTTGCAAAAAAGCCAATTCTTCACCGTGTTCGGTAATTAAATCCCCTACTTTCCAAAGATACTCTCCGCGTTCGTGTCCGCTCATCTGTCGCCAATCACCATCTATAAAAGCCTGACGCGCTGCTTTAATTGCTGCTTCGGTATCTTCTTCGTTACCTTTAACTACCTGGGTTATAACGGATTCTGTAGTGGGGTCGATAACATCAACTTTTTCTCCACTAACTCCATTGCGAAATTCGCCATCGATAAAAAGTTTTCCTGGTTTAATCTCGAAATCTGGACGAGTTTGAGTCTTACTGGTCTTTTGTGAATCAGCTACAGTCATGATAAATTACTCGATTTTTATTGAATATGCGTTTAATGCTCAACCAGTTGAGCGTGATTCTATTTTGGCGATGCCTAACTGGTTTGAACTAATGCAGACATGGATCTTGTTGATTTCACCTAGAGCAAGCTTGTCAATACATCTTATCAATGCCATTTATGAGTTCAAAATTGATATTACGTTTTTCTTAATCGCAAAATCTTGTCAATTATTTAGAATATTTGACCATTGTTACGATCTTTGACCGTAAATTTGAACAAAATCAGTTGATTGACCTCATAAAACTCCCACAGGTATTTTTTTAAAAAATCTATTATTCCAATTTTTCACATCATGCTGTGAAATTCAAAACACTCCTAAATTTCTGAAAACTTACAATCAGATAGCAGGATAAAACTACTACTATTCATGACTTTAAACCCGATATGGGAGTAAAAAAATCACGAATTGTTGTCGTCCCCCAAGAAGTCAAACCAGATCGTCTAACAACTGAGTAATATCATGTCCGCCAAATTAGCCATAATAATGTTTTCCTAAATCAGAGACTTATGGCATGGTTAGTCAAATAAGACGCTGTAGCGTATCTGTCGCCTCAAATATCGCCAAAGGGTACGGTCGAAAAGGAAAAGCAGTTGCCGATCGCACTCCAAAATTAAACCAAGAATAGAACAAGATTATCAAACACAATAGAACTTTGATCATTAATTACACCTATTGAATTGTAGAAGTGTTTTTTAACCAACCCCGTCGCCAAAAATAGATAATCAGAACCAAAGCGATCGCCACCATAATCCCCAAACAAAAAGGATAGCCCCAATACCAGTTTAACTCTGGCATATTCCAGGGAGAAACATCAGTATTAAAGTTCATGCCATAAATTCCCGCAATAAAAGTTAAGGGAATAAAAATACTAGAAATCACTGTTAGTAGTTTCATTACCTCATTCATTTTGTTATTAACTGCCGACAGGTAAACATCCATCAAACCAGAAGCTAGTTCTCGATAGGTTTCGATCATCTCAATAATTTGAACCGTGTGATCGTAACAGTCTTTAAAATAAATTAGCACACGCTCATCTATTAATGGATGACCGTCTCTTATCAGGGTATTTATGGCATCTCTTTGAGACCAAATTCCCCGACGTAAAATTAGTAATTCTCGCCTAATCTGATAAATTTTGGTTAAAGTATGGTTGTTTGGCTGTCCAATCACTTCATCTTCTAATAGTTCAATTTTTTCGCCGTAAGCTTCTAACACGGGAAAATAACCATCGATAATGGCATCCCAAAGAGCATAGGTTAAATAATCTGAGTTTTGCTTTCTGATAATACCGCGATCGCGTTTTAGGCGATCGCGAATCGGTTCAAAACAGTCTCTTTCTGGTTCTTCCTGCACTGTTAAGAGATAATTTTTTCCTAGAACAAAACTTACCTGTTCGAGCCAAAATCCTGTTGCTTGTGGTTTAAGATTAGCCATTTGAGTAATGATGACCAACTGTTCTTGATAGTCTTCTAGTTTTGGTCGTTGAGGCACATTAACCACACTTTCTAAAACTAAAGAATTTAAATCAAATACTTGAGCTAGTTTTTGCAGGATTGATTTGTCTCCCAATCCCCCTACATCAACCCAAGATACTGATTCCGTATCTAAATGAATAGCACATTCTTCTGGAGTTAAATGGGTTAGATACTCATGCTTATGGTGATTGTAGTCAATTAAATTTATTTTAGGAGTCTGAGCCTGCTTGGCAATAGTGATTGTGCCTGGCAGACTACCTACTTGATTGTAGGAGTAGTTAAATAAACTCTGAGTAGGTAAACTTTTATGACGATGGAATAAACGAAAAGATTTTGCGCTCATAGAACGTTAATAATTGCCAAGCTCTAATTCGATGTTGTAACTAAAGCCACAGGACAGTTAGCCTGAGAAAGAATAGCATCTACCCGATGACCCAAAAAGACTCGACCTGTAACCTGGCGTAAATTGCTACCAAGAACGATTAAATTGACTTGATTTGTCTGAACGAAATTAATAATCTCTTGTTCTGGTCTAGTCCCTTTCAAGACATGACCTTCAACTTGCGCACCTAAGCTGCGACCCACAGTAACCCGTTATTCTACCATATTGATCGCCATCTCTTCAGCTAAAGCTAATCGCTGGCGATCATAATAAATATACTCTATTTGAGGACTAGCTAAAACATTAACTACAGTAACCAATCCTTGAGTTTGGGCGGCGATAGTACTGGCGATTTCTAAGGCATTTTTACTATATTCCGAACCAACGGTAGGAACTAAAATATGCTCAAATTTAGCCAAAGTTAGTGGGCAATTTTCTGCCTGGAGTTGGGGCAAATGGGATTTAACGATTAAAGTAGAACAGCCTGCATCCCGAACAATCCTATCTACTAAAGGGTTAAACAAAGCCATTTTAGAAGATGACTGTTCTGTCGCTCCTAAAACTACTAAATCGTAATTTTTCCGCGTCTCTTTGAGAATTATTTCTGCTTTAGATTTGCCTTCATCAACCTTAGTTTGCAGCTTACTAGTTTCGGGCAACTGTAATTCTTTAGTAACCATTTTAAAAGCAAATTCTGAGGTTTTATCTTTTGCTTTTAATGCTGTTGCTTCAGCTTTGCTAAGATGAGGATCGCGGATATAAAGGGCAGTTATTTCTCAAGGATTTTGACGGGCTAAATAGCCGACTATCTGAGTAGCTAATTGGACGTTAGTTCCGCCACGAGTGGGAATTAGAACTCGCTGAATTTGTTTGACAAAGCTACGGCTTTTCAATTCTTCTTGTTCTAAACGAGAAGTTTCCTCTTCCCCCATTTCTACTTTCGATAAAGTCCAGCGTAGCAACGGCGGAGCCATCAAAGAGGTAACAATTGCTACCACAACAATAATGGAATACATTTGCTGATTCAGCACTCCTAAAGATAGACCAATGGTAGCGACAATAATTTCCATCGCTCCCCTAGCGTTCATCCCCGAACCCATTGCCAAGCCTTCCCAATGGCTCAACCCCGCTATGCGAGAGCCAGCATAAGCTCCAATAAATTTGCCAATACAGGCGATCGCCAGAATGATCGAGCCAAACAGCAAAGTTTGGGGCTCGAATAATTTGAGTAGATCGACTTTTAAACCCGCGCTAGCAAAGAAAATGGGAGCTAAAAAGCCTGCGGTAATTACTTCAATGGCGGGTACATTTGTAAATGCTGTGTCCATAATCTTTCCCAGTTTGACTAATATAATGATTGGATTCAAAAAAAAGGCATTCAGAAAAATACTGGATGTCTTATGTAAAACTATTTATGCTCGATGATTAAAAATATTTGTTCAACCGACAAGCTATTTCAAGATTATTTGCTTCAAGAGATTTTACTTAAAGTACGATTTGAAGATTAAGGCAAAGAACGAGCTAATATTTGTTTGTCTTGCCAAATTTACCATTTTTCAAACAAATCTTCTGCTATTGGTCTAATGGGACTATATGAAAGAAGCTCAACTTTGAGAGTGGTTAGATAATAGCTATCTGTGACTTGGCGATATCCGTAACTAATGACTTTGCCAGTGATACCAGTTGTTTTGTGTTGAACGCGATCGCCAATTTCAATGACCATAATTACTAGTTTTCCCTAGAATAAAGTTACTTCAACCAGATGCAAGAAGAGATACTTGCAGTGAAGAACGGTAATTGTTACGAAAGCTATTATTTAGTCCTAAGCAAAAGCTTGGGTCGCTTTAAATTTAGTTGGAGCAACTGAAGAGAATTAAGACGGACAAAACGCCATTGATTCATCTTATCTTCGATAGGAGGCTTAAAGTAATGACCTTTGAGGGATTTGACTTTGAGAGTCATAAAATAGGTGCGATCGCCAAGTCGGCAACCATAATCGATTATTCTGCCGAGTTTTCTGGTTTTGTGTTGAACAATATCTCCAACTTTAAACATAATCAAAAGTCTCCTTGGTAACTGGTGGTAAAACAGCGATCGCCCAGTTAAAATTTAGTAAGGGCGATCGCGCTTAGGTGTAGAGAGCAGTTAGTAACTAAGGATCGTGATGAAAACAATACTGAATATAAATATTGCTTCTTCAATCTCCTCTCAATGCCGACGAGGTTAGCTGACGGGCTAGGACTGAGAGATGTCCTTTTCTATTTGTCTTAGAAATAAGCCCCCAAATTGGTTCCCCCGCTTCTGTATTTAATTACAGAACTAGGCTGACGGATACTCTATTTTTTATTTATTCAAGATAATCGTAAATCGATAGTGTCAATATTTTGTGTCATTTATTTATATATCAATTTTGACAACTAGTTTGGATAATGAATCGGCTACCATCAAATTTACTTAATATTCAGCTATAGTCATTTCAAGTAGAAACCATACGAAAAAGGAAAAATTTTGTAAGTACCTCTGACCTCTGCTGCGTTAACGATCGCTCCAGCTAATTTTAGTCGGGTTTCCAAAGCTAGACCAAACATTTTGTTTATCCTCAACAATGGTTTTTGTCTGGGAGAACGCCGTTTACCCGCCGCAAAAGAAACAGCTAAACATTTCATCTAAGTTTATTTTTACTTTTGCTACTTGTTGTTAATCTGTCTGATTTTTGTAGGTGCGTCTTGAGAGTAATTTTTTTTCTGCTCCTCGATTGGTTTAATTTGGGTAACTGCTTGGTGTAAATAATTGTTTTGAATGGATTCAAGTGCCGAGCGATCGCTCTTATTATTTCTATTTGTCTTGAGCTTTGTCCTAGCTAGACTGAGCTTAGAACCTGTGGATGAGATTGGATATAAGAGGTCAGGTTGCTCTTGAATAATTTCCGCCAAAGTGCGATCGTGTTCTTCATCTCCAAGCTGTAGCTTTTCGCGAAGTTGCCTGAGAGCCTCTTTACTGATACTTGGCTCAAAAAGTTTTTCCTCTAAAGCTTCTTGTAATATGCCTTGATAAACTCGATGATGGGTTTGTCTAGTAGCACTGGGTAATGCTGTTGCTAAAACATATAGTTCATCAGGATTTAACTCATCTAAGGAACGTCCTTCTAAAAACGCAGAGAAGTCGAGAGACAGTTTTTTCAATTGACGACGCAGTTTGTGTGACAAGATTTCCTTGTTATATCGTTCAGAACTACGCCACCACGTTCGATAAAGCCAAACACTACTAACTGAAATAATGAAGGCATTAAAGATTTGTTGAACCAGAAAAGGTAAGCGTAAAATTTCTGGACGACCACCATAGACAAAAAAAGTATTAAATGCCATAAAGGTGCAAAGAGAAAAGACTCGGTGCAAGACCTGTTGACGTTCAATTTTGAGATTACGTTGTCTGAGGTAGGAGAGCAAAGCTTTTTCACTTTTACTACCAATTAGACAACATATACTTACGAGCAAACCCAAGGTTAGGGGAACTGCTACCAATTTGGGTATGGGAATTGGTTGATTAAAAAAATAAAAACCAGGCTTAAAAAGGTTTGCTAATTGATTCTCTTCATGAGTCCAAACCCCAGAAAAGTAATAATTAAAATTCCCCGCATATAAGTAGTAGTAGACGAAATATCCACTGACTAGCCCTAAATAACCATATTGAACCAATTTACGACCTGGTTTAGTTAAATGTGACCAATAAGATTTCTCAGCATCAATATCCAAACAAGCAGACTTACAGCTTATGCAGGCACTTTTTTCCTGTCCAGTGCTGTCTACAGTTCGACACATGGACTGAGTTATGCTTCTCGGTGGGGCTTTGTGGGCTTCGCTATCTAATAATCCTCTAGGTCCAGTAAAAACTATCTGTACCATGCCAAAAGGACAGACGTAATGACACCAGCTACGACCACCGTAGAGAAAAACTATGGCTATAGCTGAGAAGATTGTCAAAAGCAAAAAGCAGCCGAAGACTATACGGGCTGAGTTAATCGCCAGAATCCGCAAATTCAAGCCAATAAACAGCAGGACAAACTGCACATATAGATGGTTGCGAACTAGCCAAAGGTTTTTCTTAATATTTAACCTTGGCTGTAGTCCCAGCGCTCTGGGAATTTGAGAAAGAAAATAAAGAGGACAGATCCTGCGCCAAGTTTCGTGACCCAATACAAAAACGATCGCAATAGCACTAGGAACAATCATGCCCCAAAAAAACCTAGTTGCCATCGGATAAGGAGTTTCTACTAAACATTCTCCTTGAACTCTGACGCATTGAGCAGGCAGATCGGCAAGAGTGATAGTGCGATCGCGAAAAGGGCTATACAAACTGTTCGGATCGCTTAAATGGTAAGAGATCGGGTCATAAAACAAGGAGATAATTATAATAAGCCAACCAATCACCAGAACCCATCTAATGAGGCGCATTTTTGATTCGGAAACTTGATTAATCATGGTTGATACTTCTGCTAATTTTTTGAGATAAGACTTTTGTTAAACTGAAATTATGACCAAACAGAGGTAAATCCTAGTAACTTTTAAGGTTTAAAACTCGAACAAAAAAATTGACTAGGAATGTTGTTTACTCTTTAGCTGACTTAGTAACACCATCTTCTAATACAACCGTTTCTTTAGTTCCAGGAGGTACTAAATAGGAAACAATAAAAGTAAGTACCGTAGTTGCAGCCCCAGTTATTTCTCCAGATATTTGGTTATCTTTTTGTTTAAAAAAAGGATGATAGGTATTGAGAATTAGCACCGTTAAAGTAACTAAAGCTCCTGTAAATACTCCTGCGGTAACTTTTCTAACGGGTTGATAAGTAGGTTTTTCGGAGGATTGAGTTGTAGTTGAGGTCATGATTTAATACCTTCTTTTGTGTACTAGATACATTTGATATTAGTGATATTAGTTTTTTGGCAGCTTTTAGATCTCACAAAGCTCATAGAACAACTCATGGAAAAAATTAATCAAAGAACAGAATAAATTTTGCTTTTTATTAAGCTTAGGAAAATAGCTATTAGATCTAGTAGATGCGGTTGTAAATAAAATAACCATTAAATGATCTGTCAAAGCTGATAAATCAATACTTATTACTTACTACTTACGCATAGCGGTACTAGATTCAATTGACCCGATCGCAACTTACTGGCGATCGCAGATTTTAGATGACTTTTTAGATGAGTCTCACTATGAGTTTTATGAGTTTGAGAGGCTCAAAGCAGAATTAGGATGAGCAGACAACTATGGTTGAGAACACGAGCGAGATCGCTCATGCAGGCATAACTTTCAATAGTCGGTCGTAGAGATAAAGCAACTGCTCACCTACAAAAATATTCATCGAGGAGATACGTAATGATTAATTATTTACAAGATTTGCCAGAACGAAACCAAAACCTTGAAGGTCGACAACAACAAGCGCGCATCACGCGCAAACTGACACTTGAAGATGCCTTTAAAGCTTTTATAGCTTTGTCACCATCAACCAATGGAGACGAAGAAAAATATGAACAGCTAGGTTTTCCAGGGTTTGCTTCTTTCTCCAAAGCTTTAGCTCACAATGCAATCGGACTGGTCGAAAAATCATCTTTTGAGTCGTTGTTTGCAGCTATTCAAAAAGGCACTCAAGAAGCCTTTGAGAGTGTTCAACTTGGTGGAGAGGAACGTGTGCTTGTCAATCCTCTTAATGCTTACTCATTTCAGTTAATCGGTAACGATTCTAACGGCGCACGTATAGCACCTGCTCCTAAGTTTGCCAGTCGGAACACAGCAATCGATATGGTCGAACGCTATTGGATGGCACTGTCACGGGATATACAGTTTGACCAATATGCTAGCAGTCAACTAATCGCTGATGCTTGCGAAGATTTGAACAACCTGGGATTCAAGCAAGAGTTTGGCTTTGAATGCTCGCCAGACACGATCTTTCGAGGATCTTACGAGGGTTGTGACGTAGGACCTCACGTTTCTCAGTTTCTACTGCAAGATTTTCAGTTTGGCAATCAGCCAATTCGCCAGTTGCAGCGTTATCCTAGAGAAGGTCTTGATTACCTAACGGATTTTGAGACTTGGAAAAAAGTTAATAATGGGGATATTTATCCTAAGGGTTCAGACATTATTGACGGTACACGATATATTACAACTTTACGAGATGCTGGTCAGTGGGTACATCTTGATTTTCCTCACCAGTCGGGTCTTTGGGCGACAATTATTCTTCTAGGTCTTAATGCTAGTCAATCAAAAGCCAATCCATACGTCAATGGCAGCATAAAGACATCTGAGGCATTCGGTAGTCTAGGTGGTCCAGATATCACGATTCAAAGTGGGCTGGCTGGAGTTTATGGACTCAAGCACGCTTGGTTTCAAAAGTGGTGTGTTCATCGACGTTTACGACCAGAAGCATACGCCCAGCGTCTTGAGCTTTTTCGTCGTGGGGAGTTGGGTAATTCGACTGATAACCCACTTAACGATGAGAAATTTAACGATCTTTTTGGAGAAGGTGCGGACGTTTGGCGCAATACTAAGGTACTCGATCGCATTCTCGAACACAATAAACAACAAAACCAGTCCCAAAATCGTGGCGACCGAGATGGCACGTGGTTATTACCAATGGCATTTCCCGAAGGTTCTCCTACTCATCCTTCTTACCCTGGTGGACATTCGGCATTTGTGGCTGCTGCTGCAACCATTGCTAAAGCCTTTTTTGCCGATTGTAAGTTGCCTAATCCCAAAGTGCCAGTTGGTGATGGTCAGCAGCTAGGAAATTTTGATGGTCCTACCCTGACGGTGCATGGTGAGCTTAACAAACTGATTGCTAATATTACCTTGTTCCGCGATGGTGCTGGAATGCACTGGCGTAGCGATGGTACAACCTCTGGTCTTCATGCTCGATTTGACCGTTCGGGTACTGGCATTGAAACAGGCGGTAATCTGCTGGGTGAAAAGATGGCAATTAGTATGTTGCGTGACATCAAACGCACCTATAGAGAACAGGTAGGAACTTTTGAGTTTCGCAGTATTAGCGGAGATTTAATCCAAATATAATGAGGAGGTAACTATTAGTTTTCTAGTCGATGATGATTGGCGATCGCCTTTTTTATAAAGCGATCGCATTTTTTATCAAAATCTCAAAATTTACATCACTCTAAGTATTTTTGCTTAGTTAATATATTATGTATGATCAAGTTTGGCGAATCTGTAAGAATAGTTTTGGGCTACTAGCAATCTTCGTGCTGATATTTTTGGTGAGTGCCTGTGAAGGGCAAAAATCAACAACCACAAGCACTACAGAATCTACAGACACTACGCAAAGTAGAGACACAACTAAAACCAGCCAATTGGATACGGTAATAAAAAGAGGAAGACTAATCTGCGGTGTGAGTGGAAAATTACCAGGATTTAGTTTTGTGAACGAAAAAGGTGAATACTTAGGCATGGATGTCGATCTTTGTCGCGCTGTTGCCGCTGCTTTGTTTGACGATCCAAATCAGGTTGAATACCGTAATCTTAATGCTGCTCAAAGGTTTACTGCCTTACAAACAGGAGAGATTGATTTACTAGCTCGCAACACTACCTGGACAATTGACCGCGACATATCCTTAGGAATGGAATTTACCCCTACTACTTTTTATGATGCTCAGGGCATAATGGTATCGACCGATAGTGGGGTGAAAAAATTAGAACAGCTACAAGGGAAAACTATCTGTGTCAAGTCAGGAACTACCTCTGAACAAAATTTAACAGATCAGATGAGCCAAAGGAAGATTAAGTACACTTCCGTAGTTATTGGTGACGATGATGCTCTGTACAATTCTTATGCGCAGGGTCGTTGTGAAGCCATCACTAGCGATCGCACTCAACTGATTGGTCGTCGTGCTGCTTTACCCAATCCGAAGAGCTACACTATTCTCGATACAGTGATGTCCAAAGAACCCTTGGGACCATTAGTTGTCGATGGCGATTCAGCCTGGTTTGATGCGGTCAAGTGGATTACTTATGCCTTGATTCAAGGAGAAGAATTTGGCATTAACTCGAAAAACCTCAATACCTTTGTCAATAGTTCTAATCCAGACATTAGACGCTTTTTAGGTACAGAAGAGTCTTTTGGCGAAAACATCGGATTACCTAATGACTTTGCCGCCAGGGTGATCAAGCATGTTGGTAACTACGGTGAAATTTACGATCGCAATATTGGTAAACCATTTGATTTAGATCGAGGACTTAATAATCTTTGGACGGAGGGCGGATTGCTTTACTCTCCTCCATTTAGATGATAATTATTTGATGATAATTATTCTGCCAATTTCTCTGGTTATTGACCAGCTTCAAGTTTATGTCTGACGCAAAAATTCCCCTATGGCATAATCAGCGTGCAATACATATTTTGCTACAAATTGTAGTAATTTCACTTTTGCTTGCTGTTTTCATAATCCTGGGGAATAACCTAGTCAATAATTTTCAGCAAAAGAATATTGAGTTTGGGTTTGATTTCCTGAGCAGCAAAGCTTCTTTTGATATTAGCGATCGGGTAATTGATTTCCAACCTAGCGATACTTATAGTAAAGCAATCTTAGTCGGCTTGTTAAATTCCCTGCGAGTGATGGTTGTGGGTATCACACTAGCAACTTTGATTGGTGTTACTGTTGGCATTGGTAGATTATCAAATAATTGGCTGGTGCGTCAGCTAACTACAGTTTACGTGGAAATTTTACGCAATACTCCTCTGCTGTTGCAACTGTTCTTCTGGTATTCCACTGTATTTCTCAACTTGCCTAAGATTGACAATCCATTGGTTCTGCCAGGGTCAATTTATCTAAGCAACAGAGGAATAGATATTCCTTGGCCAGCGGAAACCACATCCACTTGGTCAGCTTTAGGATTAATTTGTGGGAGCGTCATTTTAACTATTATTGTTTGGCGCAAGCGAATTAAGGCGATCGACCAAAATGGTTCTACGGCACAAATCTTACAGATAGTATTAATAGGCACCGCGATCGCTGCTATGTTTGCTTTAGTCTGGGGTTTGGATTGGCAACAGCCCCAATTAGATCGACAAGCTAGCAGCATTTTGGGAGGGCTAAACTTCTCCCCAGAATTGGCAACCCTGCTGATAGGATTATCAGTCTATACGGCAGCTTATATTGCTGAAGTTGTGCGGTCTGGTATTCAGTCAGTGAATCAAGGACAGTGGGAAGCAGCCAGAGCTTTAGGACTCAAGCCAAGTTTAGTCATGCAGTTGGTAATCTTTCCCCAAGCATTGCGGGTGATGATTCCGTCTCTAACCAGCGAGTATCTTAACCTCGCCAAAAATTCCAGTTTAGCGATCGCTATTGGCTATAGCGATATTTATGCAATCGCCAATACCATTTTTAACAATACTGGTCGATCCGTGGAAATGTTGTTAATTGTCATGGTTGTTTATTTAATTATTAACTTGATTATTGCTGCTGTAATGAACTGGTTAAACACAAGAGTACAATTGCCAGAAAGATGAATAGTACAAATTCAAATTCGCCAGAACAATCTCCCCCCCCAATTAGTCAAGTTAGTCCTGGGGTTTGGCTGAAAAAAAATTTATTTAACACCTGGTATAACTCTTTTCTGACTATTGCTTGTCTTGCATTGCTCTACTGGGTCGCAACTTCATTGACTGGTTGGACATTTACTCAGGCGAAATGGTCAGTGGTGACGATAAATCTACGGCTTTTTTTGGTCGGTTACTATCCCGAAAGGTTAATCTGGCGACCTTGGACGGCACTGGGAATTATTGTGGGGTTGGCAGGTTTTTCTAAGGGCATCGTATCTGACTCTAGAGATCTATTTAACAGAAGCAATTTAAGTATACTGACTCTTCTGGCTGCTATCTGCGTAGCGATCGCCCCTTGGGTAGGAGTAGATTCCAGTATCTGTCTTTTAGGAATGCTGGTGCTTTTAATTTTAGCAGCCACTCTGGGCAAAAAATTAGGGCAAAGTCTTCTTTCTAATCTTCCTTTGAAAACTTGGTTAGCAGCGATTTGGGTGCTGATTTTCGGTGTAGTTTTTTGGCTGTTAATGGGCGGTTGGTTTCTCGATCTAGTTCCCTTGACTAGTCTCAGTGGTCTAATTCTCACCTTGTTAATAGCAGTAGTCAGTATTGTCCTTTCTTTCCCCTTGGGTGTGCTGTTAGCACTAGGACGGCAGAGCGAATTGCCAGCAATTCGTTGGCTGTCAATTGTTTACATTGAACTGATTCGAGGTTTGCCACTAATTGGAATTCTGTTTATGGCTCAGATCATGCTGCCTTTGGTGCTGCCTAGCGATGTGTTAATCGACCAAGTTTGGCGAGCGATCGCTGGTTACACTATATTTACTGCTGCTTATTTAGCAGAAAACGTGCGGGGGGGTTTACAGTCAGTACCAAGCGGTCAGACTGAAGCCGCCAAAGCCTTGGGTTTAAGTTCCCCTTTAGTAATCATATTGATCGTTCTTCCTCAAGCTTTAAGAGCAGTAATTCCGACGATAGTTGGTCAATTTATCAGTTTGTTTAAAGATACATCCTTATTAATAATTGTCAGCTTGGTAGATTTGTTGGGAATATCACAATCGATTTTAGCTAACCCGAAATATATAGGGCGAGCAGCCGAAATTTATTTGTTTATTGGCTTAATTTACTGGATTTTTTGTTATTCCATGTCCCTAGCGAGTAGAAAGTTGGAAAAATACTGAGGCAAGGCTCATTAGGGGCATAGGGTAATGGGTAATGGTTAAGGATTCTATGTTGTAAATACAAATTAAGCAGATGAAAATTAATTGAAATGACTATAAATATTAACTCTAGTAATTCCTCATTATCAAAAGCAATTATTATTGCCCAGGATATACACAAATGGTATGACAATAACTTTCACGTTTTGCGAGGAGTTAGCCTGACAGTAAAAAAACAGGAAGTAGTGGTAATTATGGGAGCTTCTGGGTCTGGTAAATCTACCTTTATTCGTACTCTTAATGCTCTCGAACCCTATCAAAAAGGAAAAATAGAAATTGATGGGATTGAACTTTCTGGGGATTTGAAAAATATCGAAGCAATACGTCGGGAAGTGGGAATGGTGTTTCAGCAGTTTAACCTCTTTCCTCATTTAAGAGTGCTGGAAAATGTGACTTTAGCTCCTATTTGGGTCAGGCATTGGACGAAAAAGCAAGCAAATAAAGTAGCAATGGGGCTACTAGAAAAGATCGGAATTTTGGAACAGGCTTACAAGTATCCTGGTCAACTCTCAGGGGGTCAGCAACAAAGAGTTGCGATCGCCCGCGCTTTAGCCATGCAACCAAAAATTATGCTCTTCGACGAACCCACATCTGCTCTCGATCCAGAAATGGTGAGAGAAGTATTGGAAACCATGCGAACACTAGCTAATTCTGGAATGACGATGGTTTGTGTATCTCACGAAGTAAGCTTTGCCCGCGAGGTAGCAGATCGGATGGTATTCATGGATAACGGCATGATCGTAGAACAAGCTCCCCCAGAAGAATTTTTTCTTAATCCTAGACAGGAACGTACTCGTCAATTCCTGTCCCAAATTCTCTAGTAATTTGTGGGAGGAAGGCAGGGGCAACACATCTTAAAATGAGCGATAAATACGGTGGTGTTGTAGATTTGTTATTTAGCTAAGAAATCTTTATAATTAGGAAAGAAGAAATAGTTAAATTTGTTTTTGATTATTATGCCAGTTTTTATTCCTGTTGAATGCCCTTACTGTCATAGCATTAATGTAGCCAAGCATGGAAAATCTTCAAACGGAAAACGTCGTTATCGGTGTTGTGACGAAGATTGTCCACGCTTTACGTTTAGCCTTAAACTAGATTATCAAGGACTCAAACCCGAAGTCAAGAAGAAGATTAAAGAAATGACTGTTAATGGAAGTGGGATTCGTGATACAGCTAGAGTGTTAGGGGTTAGCACTTCTACCGTGATTAAAGAATTAAAAAAAAGGGAAATTCTTAGAAAACGTGAATTATAAAGCTCTTGAAAAAATGAAGAATAATTCAACTATAGTAGAAGTTAAAAGAGTCAATGATCTAGGTGGACAAGAAACAAAAGCTGAAGTTGATGAAATGCAAAGTTTTGTCAAAAAGAAAGCTTATACCAGATGGTTATGGCATGCAATCGATTATCGAACGGGAGAAGTATTGGCTTATGTTTTGGCAAGGAGAACTAATAAAGCTTTCCTCAAATTGAAAAGGTTACTCAAACCATTTGGAATCACTAAATTTTATACAGACAATTTGAATACTTATCAGAGAAATATTCCATCCCAAGACCATCAAGTCAGTAAATATAAGATGCAAAAAATTGAAAGAAAGCACTTAACCTTAAGAACAAGAATTAAAAGGTTGGCTAGGAAAACAATCTGTTTTTCCAAGTCCACTATTATGCACGATATTGTAATTGGTTTATTTATCAATAAGTACGAGTTTGGCTTAGAGATTTAACGCTGATTTGACAAATCTACAACACCACCACCTAATTGAGACATGAATTAGGAATAAATAATGCAATGTCCAGGATGTAAATCAAAACACATTAGAAAAAATGGCAAAAAGAGACAGAGAAAGCAAAATTACATTTGTGTAAGTTGCGATCGCCAGTTCATCTACTAAACTTGCCAATACTAGGGTAGCCTAAATAAAAAACAAAAAAATAAAAAGTTAAAAAGCTAATTTTATCTTTTTAGTAAAGAATAAAATTATTCTTTAGACAACATAGTAATTAATCTACGGATTCTTCCAGCTTCTTTACGGCTTTTGTATTGAGATTGAGCTTCCTTGGTAATTCTGCTCTGGGTAGTCTTGTTAGATTGGGAAATAGTCCAAGCAGCTTCAAGAAAAGTTTCAACAGTAATTTGATGAGAGCGACAGTATTCAGATAAAGAGACATCAATATCTTTTTCAAGAACAATAGCGGAGCGTCTTTTAGTTTTGGGAAACCTTGAGAGTTTATGCTGTAAATCTTCCAAAGTAGAAGGAGAGTTTGAAGGGTTGGAGTCGGTTTCTAGGGAAACTGTTAAGTCTTGTTTGGTTAATTTTTGAGATTGATTTACGGTGGAAGAATCGGTTTCGGGAATTAAGGAATCAGTTCTATTAGGAACGGAAGTTCTTTGACGATTTTTTAATTGTTCTAAAATATTTTGCTCTTCACTCACAAACGTTACCCCACAACTTCCAAAAGGTTAGCTTGCTCTAAAATTTGTTGCACGAGATATTGAATCGGATATTCAAGGTCAGAAAATTCTAATTCCTGCTTATGGTTAATAGCCTCTTTATATTTTTCTGATTCACGAATAGAAGGTAAAACAGTAGCTTCTTGTCTCATGCTTTCAATAGCAAAACGACTTTCTTTAGTTTGATTTAAACCAATCCATTTATCTCGAAAAGGAATAACACCAATAACAGAAACAGAAGTAGCTCTCATATGTTGCATCGATTGAATTAAGTCAAGGGTACGAATTAGAGAGCCAAAACCCTTAGCATTAGCTTCGGCGGGAATAACCAAAAAATCGGCAGCACCAATGACTGTTTTAGAAATTTGGCTTCTTTGGGGAGGGGAATCAATAACGCAGAATTGAAAAACGTCGCTGATAGATTCAAGTCTACGGGAAAGTAAGATAGCACCAATACCACTACTACTAAGATACTCATTGGCACAATCAAATCCATCATCAGCAGGAATAACAAACAAATTAGGGGCGTTTTTGACTGATACAGGATAAATAGCATCTTCAAAATCAACAGTGTCATTAAGAAATTCTAAAAGAGTAGGTTGATGAGATTGAGGTTGAACACCTAAATAAGTAGTTAAATTATGTTAAGGATCGGTGTCAATAGCTAAAGTAGGAGCAATACGAGAAAGTCTTCGAGCGAGAAACAAACTGAGAGTAGATTTACCCTGACCTCCTGAGAGGCTAGTAATTGCAATTTTTGTAGCCATTATCAAAATTAATTATTGTGCTTTGGCTCAGTTATAGATTAAATAAATAAAATAGTCAATAAAATTAACTTTCACTAAAAAGCTAAAAAGCCAAAAAGCTAATTTCTTTGTAGTCGTAGTCAGCTAAAGCCGAGAGAATTTCGAGATCTTTGGGAAAGTCGGCAAGTGATCGCTTTAAACGATTTATGGCGCGTTTGATAGTGCGATCGCTGACAAACAATGAATTATTTTTGGTATAGTAAGATATAATAGTAAGATAAATTTATCTTCCAAAGATGATGACTGCCAAAATATCTATTACTCTAGATGATGAAATTGTTAAATTTATTGATTCTCAGGGTAGCAATCGTAGCAAAACAATCAATAGTTTACTTACCAAAGTCAAACAAGAGCAGCTTAAAGCTGAATTAAAAGCTGCATACATCGACCAGAATAACGATCCTGATTTTTGGTCTGAGTTTGAGTTGTGGGATTCTACTATCGGAGATGGTTTAGATGAAGAAGCCTGATTATCATCGGCTCGACATTTGGTGGGTAATTCTTGACCCTGCTAAGGGCAGTGAGGCTAAGAAAACTAGACCCTGTTTAATTTTACAAAACGATATTGGAAATCAGTTTAGTGATATCACTATGATTGTTCCATTTCTTGAGCCTAAGTCTTATCCTTTTGTGGTTAATGTCCAACCAACTCAAAGCAACGGTTTGGATCGCCAACGCGGGTTAAATTTTAGTCAAATGAGAGTGGCTCACTATACTCGTTTTGTTAATCAGCTAGGTGTATTAGAAGATTCCTATACCTCTCAAATTGAAAATGCCATCGCTATTGAACTTAACATTTTTGGTAAATGATTTTTTTCTCAAAGTTCCGCAATCAATAGCTTATTAATTCTTAACTCCAGCTAGCTTTTTCTCATTGTTTACATTCAAAATTGGGTGGTGTTGTTTTTGTGTGTTTAAAGATTCAATTCAAACTCATATTTATTGATAAATAAGCCAACTACCAAATCATGCATTTCTTCTGATTTTGAAAAGCAAATATGTTTTTGCTCGATCTTTTGAGTTTTCTTTTTACCAATTTCGTGTTTATCTTCTGAGAGATGCCTTCAGTTAGCTCCTAATCCATCAATACAATAATGCTTGATTCCAAATGGTTCTAAGAGTTTCTTTAGTTCTAGAAATACTTCATCTTTTCTTCTGCCAAAGACATAAGCTAAGACTTTTTCTGTCAATCTATCTATGGCGTGCCACAGCCATCTTTGATTTTTCTTGTTACCCACGAAGCTCCACATTTCATCTAGCTCAGAATCTTCAATTCCTGCTTCAGAATCTTGTTCGATTTCTGACCTTAGCTTAATTTCTACTTCTATTTCTTCAGGATTGATTGTGTTTAAAAGAGGTTCATTTACTGTTTTGATGAACGGAGATTTTTTTTAAGCTCTTTAATTACTGTTGTTGTACTGATATTTAGTACGCGAGCTGTATCTCTGATTCCACTTCCATTGTGGGACATTGACACTATTTTTTGCTTGACTTCTTTGGTTCTTCCTAGATGGGAATGATTGAGAATAAAAGTTCGACGTTTACATTCATAATTTTCACAACGATATCTTTGTTTTCTATCTCTAGAAAACCCATGTTTGAAGATATTATCGGACTGACAATCAGGACAAAGTACGGCAATAAAAGCTGTCATTATTTTCCAAGTTACTTCCATCCTAACTATCTTAAGTTAATTTCTATTTTATCTCCCTTTAACCACACAAAAGTTACATTACCCATTAGTTCTTAGTTTCTCCGATTGAAAGCGATCGGCAACAAGTAATTATTTACTTCTGCAAATCTTGAATAATATTATCAATCGCAATCTTTAAATCTGGTAGGTCATTAACGATAATGCCCCAAACCTCAGCTAAATCTACCCGAAGATAGTCATGAATCAGAATATCTCGCAATCCAGCAATTCTTCTCCAAGGTACTTCTGAATATTTTGCTCTAAACTCAGGCGACAATCTTTTTGTTGCTTCGCCAATTACCTCGAAATTACGAATAACAGCATCTTGAATCATGCGAGTCTGCATAAATGTTTCCTTACCATCGATGGTATAAGACTCAATTGCTTCAATACATTCTTGTATATTACTGAGGTAAAGTAGATCGTTTTTCATAAAGGTATGGCTTCTTTTAATACCTGTTCGCGAATACATTCATGTAGAATCTCAGGCTTGGCAACATCTACTTTGCGATTAAGTAAATCTTCTAAATCTTGAATTAAAGCGATACGATTTAACAAACTGCGTCCAGCTTGAATGTCCATCAAGAAATCTATATCACTATCTGCTGTTGCTTCTCCTCTGGCAACAGAACCAAAAATTCTAACATTAGAAGCTCCATATCGAGCAGCAATCTTAAGAATTTCTGCTCTTTTTGCTTGAAGTAATTCTTTAATTTCCATTGTTATTCTAGGGATTTATTTGTAATATAAGAACCTAGCAAATCCAACACTTCTTCTTGTCTTCGGTCGTCTAAATTATTAAGAATAGCAGCGACTCTTTCTGAAATAAATAGCCAAGTTTCTGTTTTAGCTGACCAAACAACAACAAATTGTTTGGCAGACAAAGCGCAAAATGCTAAAGTTTCTCCGTCAAAGTTGGAAAACTCTACTTCATAATTATTATCTCGATCGCATTCAACAATTGCCCCTTGAACTCCTGCACGGAGATTATGTTCGGATAAATCTATCAATAACTCAACAACGTCAAATAATTCTGGCTGAGTCATTTTCTTTTCCTCACATAAAGAGTAACTAAATTATTGATTTTCTCAAACTCAATAAATAAATTTAAGCAACGTATAAAACTGGTCTTTTACCTAAAACCAGGAGCGATCGCTCTAAGGTTTCGAGTTTAGTATTATGGCTAGGATCGAGTATTCTTCTAACTTCTTTTTCATTGATACTCAAAGTTTTGGCAAGCTGAGTTTGATTGAAGTTTTTCTCCTGCATTGCCAGCCATATAGAAGCTTTGAAAGAAGTTTGTAATGGTGTTGTTACCAGATATTCATTTTCATCTGGTTCGGAAGGAGAGGGAATGGGTAAACGGCGAATAACTCGATTGGCGATCGCTTCTTCTAAACAATCCGTAGCTTCATTGAGGGCATCCTCAAGATTTTCTCCTTGGGTAATAGCTTCTGGTAAGTCACGAAAGGTAACTGTAAAACCGCCGTCTACTTCATCGGTTGTTAAAGTTACAGGAAAAGAAAAGCGACTCTCGATCTGATTATTTTTAAAATTCATCTTCCTTGATTCCTAGTTGTTTTAACATTGCTTTGTAAGTTCCAGTTTTTAACTCATCTTTAAGATTCCGAACTACCGTAAACTTCTCACCGTAGTAAAGCGTTATATGACTACCTTTGCCACGGCTTTTATCTATAAAAACTTCTAAACCTTTGGCTTTAGCCAGTTTTTTTACTCTCTTGATAAATTCATTGCCTGTCATGCTTAATGAGAGGACATATATGTCCGATACTATTCTAGCTAAGTATTAGGAGAGCTTTAGTAACGAAAGCAAAATTATCCGATAAATGAGAACAGGGACAATCAAAAATTAATAACTGTACGGGCGAACAGCCCTAAAGGGTTCAGCAGTTGCTCTTCGACACTGCTTCACTATTCGCCCCTAACATCAAAACAAACCTTTCTGCTTGATTTTGCTATTACTTGCTTTCTTTTTCTTCTTCTTCCCTTTCTTCTTATCGTGTAAACCTTGGGCTACTTCCTCTGCATAGCGGTCAAAATTCAATTGCAGCAGGCAGTCTAGGATTTTTCTGCGGATGGGTTCGCTGATGGTGTAACGCAATCCCTGTTTGGTTTCGTGGAAATCGTGGTTTAAGCCCTCACCCCCAGCCCCTCTCCCAAGTTTGGGAGAAGGGAGTAAATCATTCCAACCGTAAGCTTGTGCGACAGAGTAATCCATTTCTACATGGAGTTGACGGAGTTTGATAATGTCTGCGCTGGTTTCTGCGGGATTATGGAAGCGGTTATAGATTTTGGTCAGTCCTTCCTGGCGAGTCTGCATGATAGTTTGACGGTGATTGTAGTAGGTTTCGCCAATGGTTTCTAGGTTGGTGGTTGATTCGGGGAAGGGGAAGGTTTGAAACCCATCAGTAGAAGAATAGCGTATCCCTGCATCTCTCATGGTGGAACAATTTTTCCAAGCCCAAGCATCATGAATTGATGATTGTAAACAAGTAAAATCACTATATTCTGATAAAGCAATAATAACTTCAGGTGCAGCATAAACCATTCCTGTCGGCACAAAACTAAATGAACCATGCTTACTGGTAAATGGTCGAAATAAAATCCGATCGCACTCTGCAATCGCTTCATAAAGTCCTGCTGCTTGTTCTGCATATAGCCACCATCTTTCACGGCGAACTTTACGGTTATTCTTATCTCTCTCAGGCTTTACTTTCTCCTCTACAATCTTCAAACAATCGGGATAATCAGCAGCATAAGGATGTCCTTTCGGTTTCTTCGGATCGTCATGTTCCTCATCCAAAGCCCAATCGTGAAAATTAATCACCCAACGGCTAGGAGACTGATCGGGATTATTGTTTAAATCTTGCCCATTGAGATAGGGAAACAACACATCTTTATTACGAGGGTCTTTTTCAATCAGTGCTTGGGCTTCTTCAGGACTCATTACAAAGCCCATTCCTAGAACAATCGAACCTTGAAAAGATTTATCTTGATTAGCTGCCAACTTGTTAGGTTTACCTAAAGCTTTCCCTGGAATAGTTAGATAAGGAGAAATCCCCGTTACGGTTTTATCATCAAGCAAATATTCCCCGTGCCATTGTCCTTTTTTCAGCCAAGCATAAGCTACTTCCAAACTAGCCGAACCTTCCCACTTACGACTGGGAACAGCACGATAGATTGTGGAAGCTGATTCTTGAGATTTACCAGCAAGAACAAGAGGTTTAACAATTTGGTCTAACCCAACTTCTCTGGTATCTCCTTGCGCGATGGTATTAGTCGCAACCAAACCCAAATGCCCATCAGCTTGAATTAATTGATTAGCCCGTAAAAAGAAATAAGCACATAAGTCAGCACTGCCTTTCGTTCCATTAGCCAGATATTCAACTAAATAATCTCGATAGGGAGTACCCAAAACACCTGTAATTTTTTGACCACCCATAAACGGCGGATTAGAAGCGATCGCATTAAAACCCCGAACCGTATCCCGTAGGGGCGATTCGCAAATCGCCCTTACCTGCGCGGGAAAGAAAACTTCGGGAAATTCCAATTCCCAGTGGAAAATAGCCAAATTCTGCGGTAATTTCTTTAGATCCGCTTCGGGGATACTCATGCCATTATTAGCAACGGTTAACATTCTTTCCCTTAACGCTTCCTGTTCTGTTTTCTTCAGCCCAGAATGATATACCGCCATCAATAAATTTGCCCGAACTTTGAGATCGTGAATCCTGGCGTTAGCCTGAGATAATAGAAAAGCTTTCTCCTGCTGGTCTTGAGGGGAATTTACAGGGCGAGACTGTATCTGTAGCCGTTGTTCTATTGCGGATTGCACTTCCTCCCAGAGACGATCTACGCCGATATTGAGGTTAGTTCCTTCTGAAGTATCCAAATTCCAGCTTTTTAACTGTTCTAGATTCACCCCAACCAAAGAATCACCAGTTTTCAAGCAGTGATCTAAAAAGGTAAAGGGCTTATCCTTTTGCATCGTCTCCAGCCACAGCGATAACTTAGCCATTTCTACCGCCAGATGATTCTTATCCACGCCATACAAACATCTTTCCGCTACCGTGCGTTTGGCATAGATTAGTCTTTCCTCCCCATCTAGAGGAATCATACATTCTTCAGGACGAGAACGGGATAATTTACCTTCGGGTGCAATGACTACCTGCCCAGGATTATGTGCTTCGGCATCCGACCAAGCCTGAACCAGTTTCTCACCCAGATAGCGACAAGCCTGAACTAGAAATGCAGCCGAACCCATACAAAAATCGCAAATATTTAATGCCAGTAATTCTTCTGCCGATATAAGCTGCCATTCTTCTGCTGGCTTGCCCTCGGCAACTCCTTGATAAACTAAAGGTTCGAGGGTATAGCGAACAATTTCTTCGGTGACATTTTTACTGGTGTAGTGAGTTCCCGTATCCCTGCGATCTGACCCCTGAGTCACATAAACACTACCTTGAGGAATCACCAAGGGATAACCAAAAGTATCCGACCGCAGCAAATGATAAAAAGGCAATACTCGCTCTAGCAATTCAGTATTATTCTGGCAGGCACTTAATAGCCTGTTGCGAGTCAGAGGATCTAATGTTTCTTCTTTATTGAAACTATTCTTTAAAGCAGAAAGACCTCTACCAGTCTCTTTTTTGAGATAATTAGCAAAACTATCTTCCCTTTGGCAAATTTAGCCTCTAATTCCGTTAAAGCTAACTCTGGCTCTTTATTTTTAGTTCCTGCTATACCCAACATTGCCTTATTCGACCGAACCGCAGTATGATCCAACAAACCTTCGTAAATATGCCCGATTTGTTCCACGTCCAAACCTTTAAAAGAAAGGCGACGGGGTTCGCTGTTTCCTCCTGGTAACTTGTCCTGTAAAATCTGTAAGGCTTCAAGCAGATGTAAAACTGTACGATTATCGACTTGTAAGACTTGCTCATCCCCTTCTAAAAGCGGACGGGCGCGGTCTTGGGGGTTTCCCCCATGAGCAACCCGTTCAAGAAACGGAAAGCGATTGGGGTCAAATAAATCCCCACCGTAGGCGGGTAACTGGAGTAAATCGTGATCGATACCGCCATGTACCCCGCGAAATAAAGCCAGCAAACGACACCAAGCATCGTAACGACGCTCTAGAATCTCTTCCCCGTAACTGTATGCTTGAGTTCTCAACTCTTCCCGAATCGTCGAAACCGCATAGGATTTATCATAAAGACTATTACCAGCCAGTAATAAACCCTTTTCTTCCGCACAAAAGAGAAACACCAACCGCATCATTACTACTAATACAGATTCATATAAAGTCGCTTCGGAAACATCCTTTAGTAACCCCCGATCTTGGTCTAACTTATCGATCTTCTGGACTAAAACCTCAACCGCTTTAAGAACCTGCTGTCCTAACTGGTCTGTTACCTCTTTCTGGGAATCCTTACTCTTTTGAAATAACGCCGTGAGAGTTTCTTCAGCTTCTACGGCAAAAAACCGCCTTACTCCCAATAAAGAGCGAAACGCCCTGAGAGTAACTTTTTCCTCTACCCAAAGATGGCTATACCAAGAAATAAAGCTGCTGCTTTGCCCTTGAGGTGCGTAAACTAACATCCACTGTTCCCCATTTGTCAGCAAACCCAAACCGATATTTGTCCCCCGCAAAAGCTCTAGCATCCGCGTGGCATGGGAAGCTTGCCAACGAGAGTTTTTATAGGTCTTTTCCAAACCCTGGTCAAAAGGAACAATTTGAATTAACAGTTGCGGTTTACTTGTATCGGGTTCGACCAAAACCACATCGGGGCTTAGACTTTCTCCATGCTGCGCCACTTTTACCGTTAGACTGGGAGCAATCTGCTGTCGTGAGTAAAGTAAGTCGGCAGGAAATTCTAAGGTATTCTTCAGTACCCAGCTAATCCAGGCTCGATGAATCTCTGGATTAAATTTCTCATATGACCACTCGTCATAAGCTATTTTGAGAGAATTAAAATGTTCGGGTTCGTGGGCATCCAAACCTTGAGGGAAAACTTTTAATAATTCTTCGATGCTCAAAAAAGCACCCTGGGCTTCTACTAAAGAAAGCCACTCAGCGTGATGACGAGGGACAGACATATTAAAAATAATTTATAAAAGAACTTTAAAAAGATAAAAACTGGTTTTATATGTTTAAAATTCCCTTATTTGTCCCACAAGACATCATTTTTGCTTAGATATGCTGATTTAAGCGCGTTTTTAAAGTTTTTTACTCAAGCATACTTCTGCGGAATTAAGAATGCGATCGCCAAAGGAAAAAGGCGGGAACTCAGATTAGCAAAGCGATCTTTAATTAGCTTGGTTTCCTGTTCGATTTCCTGGGGAATATCCTCTAGTCTGGCTTCAAGACTATTGCGATTGCTTTCTAGCTGCTGCTGTTCGGCATCATTAAATAAATCCAGCTTTAACTGGAGGGGTTGAGCAAATTCAGCTAATTCCTGTTCGATACTGCGCTGCAACTCGGTAAGAATAGCAGTGAAGTCAGCTACTTCCTTATCACATCTTTTTTGCAGAGATTTTTCAGACGCTTGAGTACGTTCTTCTGCCCGTTTTTCAAGACTATTCAACAAAGCTTCTGCGTAGCTATCCCACAGCTTAACTAGACTATCTTTGGTTGAATCTTTGATTTCACCAGCATTAGCAGCATTCAAAGCCTCGCTAATTTTCAAGACATTAAGCCGACTAAAGCGACCTTCTTTAAGAACACCCCCTGCGGTAATCACTTCTTCGTGAAGTTTTTGGTTGTCGTTACCTAAAATCAAAAGTCTGCCATAAGCCACTACTGCGGGAAATTCTAGAACACTATTGGGAACAACTTTAACCGTTACCCGATGGAGATTTTTCTGGCTGCCCCGCGACCAAACCTCTGCCCGCAATAAGTGCAGACACATCTGCACTAAAGGATGATTGAGATGAATTAATACCAAATCTTCTCTGCCTCTGGTCAAATCGGGATTAAAAGTTATCGCCCGAACTTCACCCGTATGGGGGTCTGGCAATCCTTGAGTACAGTTGACCCAACTGCCTTTAAAAGGAGGTAGATGGTAAATCCCTTCTCGGTCAGAAATAGGCTGGAGAGGCTGCTGTTCGGCTAATTCCAAACCAATTTTGACTACGGTTTCAATATTTTGCGGTTCTAGTCTTAAGGTAGTACGGGTTTCATCTAAATGTTCTTTGAGTTGGGCAATGCGATCGCTTATCTGACGCTCAAACTTAAACATCTTCCGCACAGCCATACCCTGTTCTTCTGCCTGTTCGGTATCAAAATTACTCCGTTTACCCAACATGGCTTCTTCAACTTGAGTGGCAATCACCGAGCCGACTTTACCCAAATCCTCTCGAATATTATTTACCTTGAGGGCTGCTCGCATCAGAAATTCTAAATCCCCATCTAGTTCTCCTGGGGCAGTTCCTTGGGTGTTTGTCCGAGCATAGTTTTTGCCCACAAAATGATAGATTTTAACTGCCTGAGCTTTTTGTCCGTGACGGTCAATTCTACCGTTACGTTGCTCCATGCGATTGGGATTCCACGGAATTTCATAATGAATTAAATTAGAACAATAATTCTGTAAATCCAAACCTTCTGAGGCTGCATCGGTAGCTAAGAGGATACGGACTGGGGATACTTCGGGGTTAGCTTGAAAAGCTGCTTTTGCCTGTTCTCTTTTTTCTGGCTCAATGCCTCCATACATAGTCATCAAACGATTATCTTTGGCAAAACCGCGATTGGCTAAAAGGTCGTAAAGCCACTTTTAAGTAGCGCGATATTCAGTAAAGATAATTACTCTTTGGTTTGACCACTTACCTTCGGGTCGAATTACTTCCTCTAGCCAGGTCAATAATTGCTGGGCTTTAGAATCAGGATTTCTCTCGGCGCTAACTGCCCAGTCGAGCATTTGTTCTAAAAGCTGTTTTTCCTCTGAATTTAATTCGGAAAATAAACGAGAGGTAATATCTAAGACGCTGCTGGTGGTATCTTCGTACATTTCATCATCGGCAAAATCTTCTTCTAAACCAGCTAACTGTCGGCGTAAAATTCCTAAATTGGATTTTTGCAAACTAGTTCGAGATTTTCGGCGTTTAAACTCAATCGATTCACTGTGCTTTTCTAAAGTAGTCAAAAAAGCAGCAGGAGAAGAAATTAGCCTTTTTTTCAACAGCTTCAAGACAAATTCGGTTGAATAAAGTTCGACGTTATCTCGTGCATTTTTGCGTCTGAGTTGGGTATATTCTCCCAACATCCGATTGACCGTTTTTTCTTCTGAAGTATAGTCAACGGCGATCGCTTCTAGTTGCCTTTGAGGAAAACGAGGCGTACCATCCCATTTTGACGGTAGTTCTCTTTTGAGACGGCGCAACATCACTACCTCTAGTTGAGAACGATCTGGAGTAACCCCTCTGGCAAAACGCTGGCAATCGAGTAACTCTAACAATGCGGTAAAACTCTCTGGATAACCGTTATGAGGCGTAGCAGTTAAAAACATTTTGTGTTCAAAATGCGGGGCTAGTAAGCGAATAGCTGCCGTCCGTTGAGAATCTATAGCGTAGTTCCCGCTTCCTGATGGGGCAACATTATGCGCCTCATCCACAATCAAAAGATCGAAGCGACGAGGATAAATCGATTCTCCTTCTTTCGGTAACACTTCCCTCATTAATCTCAGAGGGCGATCGCGCTTGAGAAAATCAATGGAGGTAATCAAGCGGGGATAGTGAGTCCAGGGATTGACGTGAATCCCCCTAGTTCTTCTCAACTGCTTCATCAACTCACTATTGACGATGCGAAAATCTAAACCAAATTTATCCCGCATCTGTTGTTGCCACTGCACCTGTAACGAAGAAGGGCAGACAATTAACATTTTATGTACTCGCTGCCGAAGCATCATTTTTTGAGCCACCAACCCAGCTTCAATGGTCTTGCCCAACCCAACATCATCAGCAATCAAAAGACTCACACGAGGCATCTGAATCGCTCTAACCACCGGATCTAACTGGTAATCTTCAATATCGATGCCACTACGAAAAGGAGACTGAATATTTCTTATATCCGCCGAAGAAGCTGCACCCCAACGTACCGCATCTAAAAAAGCATCCAGGCGATTGGCTGAATCAAAACCTTCAGGATATGGCAGTTCCCTTGTTTCATAGGCAGCAGCGTCTACTTCCAATTCCCAGATAACTTCTAATTCTGCACCTAAATCGTCATCTTCTACAGATTTCACTTTGACTAAATGGTGGTTTGCCGTTTGCCTACTCCTGACAATATTAGTTGAGCTAGTTGAGGCGCAGACATCCGTAACACAGAAACGACGACCTCTTAAGGTTACTAGTTGACCAGCTTTCAGGAATAGTTTTAATAGGGTTAGCAAGAGACATACTGCGGGAGCTAAAAATAAATTACTTCATCCTTAGCATTCCCTTTTTGACTGGTTTCTATTGACACACTTTTTAAACGAGGAAAAATCCCAAGATAATACTTCCGTATTTCTGTGAATACGATTTTCTGTAATTACAGAAATACGAAAATAAGTTTTGAATTTTGGAATTATTTAAATGCTATTGGTATTCTGTGTCAAACAAGCGCGAACACTTTTTATTCTGAAGCTAAAAACCTGATGGGAGAGATCTGGAAAAAATTGCCCAGTTTCTGTACTTGTTTGGCAGTCATTTCTTGTTTCTTCTCTAAAACAAGAGCGATACTAGATTCATCTTCAAAAATAGAAATTAGATCGCACGGTTGCAAATTATCTTCACTCATCAAAGCTTTGAGCAGTTCAATTCCTTCTACTACTGGCATTGGTTCGTGTTTTTGCTCGTAGTCATAGACCAAAGTACCCAATACCTCAAGATAGTCCTTATCGTCTTGAGTGATATTTTGTCGATCTATAATCGCATCAATTTGGTCTTGAGTCGCCAGCAATTGGGCTTCATTGTTTATAGGGCGTGGTGGAAAGGTATTAATTAATTGAAGATAGTAGCTACTAGGAGTTTTTAAACCAGTCGTCATTTTTCCATTTCTCCTTATCGTAATCTGCGTGAGTGAGAACGTTGCGAGTAAAAACTATTTGAGACTCATAATCGATAAAAGTAATAAGTCGATATTTATTTCCTCCTATGTTAAAAACGGTCAAATTACCTACGATATCGGCAGAGGGAAAAACTCGTCGCACATCAGCTAAGTTTTGCCATTGGGCATCAGTGGTGCGCTGATACCACAGTAATAAGCTAGTTTTAGCATCGCCATGTTTTGACCAAAACTCTCTCAGTTTTCTTCGGCTAATAACCCGCATTTTTTGTAAGCTCTATATTCAAGTAGATTAACATTTTTGAATGTTGTCACGGAAGATAAGCAGATTGAAGAATAAATTCTGCCATTGATCGCTTGTTCTCTCTTCATTAATTACGCTTCTAAATAACAAGCCGAGTTTAAGAGCATTATGTTAAATTGTGTACCCGTGTGTACACAATTGGAGAAAAAGGCAATGCTAGAAAAAATTGGCATACGAGAATTTAGAAATAACTTAGCCAAATATATTAGTGCTACCGAACCAGTAGCTATTATGCGTCACGGTCAAACTGTTGGTTATTTTTTGCCTACTCATAAAAAACCAGAACAAGCAGAATTAGAATCTTTGAAAATAGCAGCAGAGAAGTTAGATCGCCTGTTGGCTGAAAAAGGAATTACAGAGGACGAATTAGTGTCAGAATTTCGTCAACTACGTCGAGGAGATAATCAATAAAATTCATGGCAGCAGAAACTAAAATTGTCCCTGATGCCAACATACTAATTCGCGCAGTACTCGGTAAAAAGGTGCGAAACACCATCGAAAAATATGCCAACTCCACTCAATTTTTCACTCCTGACGTTTGCTTTGCCGATGCTAGAAAATATCTGCCAGCTTTGTTTGCAAAACGTAATTTACCCGCTGATGAAGCGATCGCCGTATTGTCAGAATTCTCGGTGATTTATTCACGATTTAGATGTCTACCGCGATCGCGACCGCGTTACAATTCGCTCGAACAAAATATAAGATCGTCATAGATATAAATAAATAACGTTTGATGTGCGTCAAGTTTCCATATCTAATAAATCATTACTTCAAACATATTAGAACAAATGCAAATATCAATTCCCGACTCAATCTTACAGTCAATTCGTTTACCCGAAAAACGCCTAGAAAGTGAGCTATTAAAAGAACTCGCCTTGAGCCTATATCAACAAGAATTACTTTCTTTTGGCAAAGCTAGAGAACTTGCCAATTTAAGTCACTCTGAATTTAGTCAACTATTAGAAGCAAGAGGCATAAACAGACACTATACCCAACAGGAATTAGATGAAGATTTAAACTATGCTCGTCGTAAGTAATACTTCTCCTCTGCTCAAGAAGAGCGATAGTAGATCGGCTCATTCTTGTCAAACAGCAGTTCGGTAAAATCGTTATTCCCAATGAAGTTTTAACCGAGTTAAAAATCACTGAAAACTTACCTGGTTCTCAACAATTACGAGAAGCCATAGCTAAGAAATGGATCACAGTTCAGCAAGTAGAAGATAGGGCTTTGGTCAAGTTACTCAGACGAGACGAGCGATCGCGGAGAATCAGAGGCGATCGCTCTGGCGACTCAGTTGAATGCGACTTGGTTACTATTAGACGAAAGAGAGGGGAGAAATATTGCCAGAACTTTAGGTTTAAATGTTACGGGAGTTTTGGGAATTATCCTGAAAGGATGGCATGAAGGTCAAGTTGAGTCAGTCAGAGAGTTAATCGAGCGACTGCGTACAAGCGCAAACTTTCGTATTTCTCAGAACTTAGAACGGCAAATTCTTTTAGAAACTGGAGAATTAAGTTAATTGTCTCCCCGTAACGGTAAGATTAAACGGCATTGCTGAATTAGGGGATGAATCGGTAGGGAATAGGCACATCTTTAAATTTCAGGTAATGAATTAGTAATCTGATTGAGTGCTTCAACATTGTTTTGGACTTGGAGTAGCAAAGAGTTTTGCGATGTAACCTAGCGAGATAGTGTCTGAGGCGAGTATTTTCTCCTTCGACGCGAGTCATATATGTTTTGCAAATAATTTGCTCTCCGTCAGGAATAAAGCCAGGATAAACTTTCCAACCGTCGGTTACATAAAAGTAGCATTGCCATTTTTCAACAATTTTCCACAGTGGCTCAAATGTTTTAGAGCTACGATCTCCTAAAACCCAACCCAAAATACACGGTTTGAAATGATCTACTGCGGTCCAAAGCCAAATTTTGTTTTTTTACTACCGACAAAGGTTTCAAGTTCATCTAACTCACCTACTTTAGGTGTTGTTTTAGGGTCATAAGCATTTGGGAGCAACTCTCCAACCTGTTTAACCCAATTTATGACTGTTGTATGGTGAACTCCTGTAACTCTTTCTATTCCCCGAAATCCCATACCCTTCAGGTACATTTTAAAGCACATTTTTCTGATTTCATCGCTGTAAGCGCGATCGTTTTTGGGATTTTCTACAAATTGGCGATCGCAATTAACACAGATATGATTCTGCTTTCCTCTTCTCATACCGTTTTTACGAACGTGTTCGGACTTGCACTCAGGACATTTCATTTGCTTTGCATACAATCAACCGTTTCACTTTAATTCTCTAATTCATCCCTTATTTATGCAACGCCGATTAAACCTATTAAAAACCCCTGTCGGTTCGGGGAAGATTGAAACACAAACAGCATATCGCTATGGCAGCGGTCACTCAAAGAAAAAGAGATACCCAAGCAACTCAGATGGCTGAAGTCAACAGTACATCTGGGTTGGTCGCGCTTTGGCTGCATGGATTTAGTCCCGAAACAGTTCGTTCTTATGAATACGATCTTCGCTGTTTTATTGGCTTTATGACGGGAAAAAAAGCCCAAAAGGTGACGTTAAATGACCTGGATCTGAGGACAGTTCAGCTTAATGATGTCCAAGCCTATGTTGATTTTCTCCTGCATAAAAAGTACAGCCCAGCTAGCCTCAATCGCCAATTAGCAGCAGTTAAAAGTCTATTTACTATGGGTTTTGACTGTGGCTATTTAACTTTTAACGCGCCTGCTAAAGTCAAGGGAGTCAAGCAAAAAGATAGTTTAGCCGAGCGCATCCTCAGTGAATTTGAGACGATGCAGTTACTGGCTACTGCTAAGAGTAAAGCCCTACAGCCTCTCAGTAAATCTAAAACAGGTAATCTTTCTCCAAAAGAAAAAATTGCTTTACGCAATCACCTGCTCTTAGAATTTCTCTACTATACGGGGGCAAGGGTTAGCGAAGTAGCTCGGTTAACCTGGAAAGATATTAAAGCCAATCGCCACGGTTTGGGTCAGGTAACGCTATTTGGCAAAGGAGGTAAAACTAGAACCGTACTCCTACCCAAGAGCCTCTATCGCGATTTACTCGCTACCAGGACAAGTAAAAATCCAGAAGCAGCCGTATTTGCTTCCCGTAAAGGTGATAAACCCCTACAAGTCAGACAGATTAGAAAGATCGTTAACGATATCGCAGCAGAAGCTGGAATAGATGGTAGCGTTTCTCCCCATTGGCTGCGTCATTCTCACGCCAGTCACAGTCTTGATCGCGGTGCGCCACCCCAACTAGTTCAACAAACTTTGGGTCATCAATCCCTCCATACCCTAACTCGCTACGCTCACGCTCGTCCTAGCGACAGCAGTGGTCTGTATTTGCCTAAGTGATTAAAAATATCAAACGTAAATAGTTCAATATGCCAACAGTTCTGAGAATAGGCGCGTATCGTTTTTACTTTTATAGTCACGAAACGAACGGCACAAGCTCTTGAACTAAATTTAAAAGTCGCATCTTCTCAGTATGAAAATAGAGCTAGGGCTAATCATAAATATTTGAGATTTTTAACTTCTTATTAACTTAAATCATTGTTACGATCTATTAAATCTCTAAGAGGATGTACGAAAAGTTTAAAATATAACTTTTAAAGTACAAATAAACTAAAAGTAATGACCAACAGAAAATCCTATTCCACAGATATTTCTGATCCACAATGGGTCATGCTCAAACCGTTAATTCCAGCCTCTAAAACAGATGGTCGTCCGAGAAGTGTTAATATGCGGGAAATTGTTAACGCCATCTTTTATATTCTGGCAGCAGGTTGTGCCTGGAGATTAATGCCTCATGATTTACCCCCTTGGTCAACCGTGTATCATTACTTTCGGGCTTGGCGCATCGAAGGGACTTGGCTTAAGATGAATCAAGTCCTCCGCGAAAAAGTTCGTACTCAAGTCAGCAAAAAAACTACTCCTTCGGCAGCTATCGTGGATAGCCAATCGGTTAAAACTACTGAAATAGCGACTGATGTGGGATATGATGGTGGCAAGCTGGTCAAAGGTCACAAGCGACATATTCTGGTAGATACTGTGGGGTTATTATTAGTTGTAATCGTTACATTTGGGCGTACCAAATAGAAGACCTTATCGGAATTAAGTATGTAAAATGAGTAGCAAGAAGTTGAGTAAGAGAGGTAGAGAGTGAAAGTCAACTATGCAGAGCTACAGAATAGACCTCGAACTCTACAGAGCTTAACAGGATTAAAAATCGAAGAATTTGAAGCTTTATTAGCTAGCTTTGAACCTGCATGGTCAAAGTTCATAGAAGAAAATTTTAAGCGAGGAAACAGACACAGAGCATTCGGAGGTGGCAGGAAAGCGAGGCTTGAGAAACTGGAAGATAAGTTGCTATTTATTTTGATTTACTTTCGACTTTATCCAACCCAAGAAGTACAAGGATTTTTATTTGGAATGAGCCAAGCCCAGGCAAATGAATGGGTACACAGACTAACAAAAGTACTCAATCAAGCTTTGAAAAGGGAGAAACAATTACCAGAACGTGAACCTGCAAAGCTAGAAGATTTACTGAACACCTGCCCCAGTTTAGAATTTATGATTGATGGGACGGAGCGAGCGATCAATCGACCACAAGATAAGGAAGAGCGTAAAACTTTCTATAGTGGAAAGAAGAAAGCTCACATGGTTAAAAATAATGTGGTGAGTGAGCGAGGAGGAAAAGTGTTGTTCTTAAGTGACACTTATGAAGGCAAAAAACATGACAAGAAAATTGCCGACGAAGAAGACTATCATTTTCCCAAAGGGAGTATTCTGTGGCAAGATACAGGATTTCAAGGATTTGCACCATCGGGAGTTAGGATTAAACAACCGAAGAAGAAGCTTCCTAAAGCAGAATTAACTGATCATGAAAAAGAGAAAAATCGAGAAATTGCGAAGATAAGAGTTGAGATAGAACACCAGATCTGCGGAATCAAACGATGTCAGATCGTGGTTCAGAAATTTCGTAATTGGGTCGATCACTATATTGATGATGTGATGGAAACAGCTTGTGGACTGCATAATCTTCGTCTTAGTCATCGTCAGAAAAGAGATATTAGATACATAAAATTCTCCTAATTTTAAGAAGAGAAGAGAAGAAACTAGTTCTTCGAGCTTTTCGACTTATTTCCGATAAAGTCTAGACTATAGTTTTAATGATACATTACGAACCTTTTTCCTTGTGTCATCTCGCTTTCTTAGTAAAGAACAACAACATAGTTACGGGCGTTATGTTGACGAGCCAACCTCGATTCAATTAGGTCGTTTCTTCCATCTTGATGATGCAGCCCAGCAATTAGTCCAGAAACGGCGTGGTGACTACAATCGACTGGGTTTTGCTATCCAATTATGTACGGTTCGTTTTCTGGGAACGTTTTTAATTAATCCCATCGATGTTCCTCAAGGGGTAGTTGACTATCTGGCATTCCAATTAGAGATAGTAGACGTGGAGTGTTTGCCAAATTATCTATCTCGTCCAACAACTCATTGGGTTCACGCTCAAGCTATTAAAAAGCATTATGGCTATTGTGATTTCAGCGAACAACCAGAACACTGGCGTTTAGTTCGTTGGTTATATCAAAGGGCTTGGATAGGTGGAGAAAGTCCTTCGATGATATTCGATTTGACCACCGCTAGACTGGTCGAACAGAAAATCTTACTGCCAGGGGTAACAGTATTATCTCGACTGATATCAGCAGTTAGAGAGAGAGTAGCCAGTCGCACCTGGAAAATACTCTCAAAACTTCCCTCTGCCAAGCAAATAGAGAATCTAGAAACACTTATTTTTGTAGAAGAAAAGGCTAGAGTTACTCCCCTCGAACAATTGAGAAAATCACCTACTCGTAAAAGTGCGTCCAGCTTAGTTAATGCTTTAAATCGCTTGGTGACAGTTCGCACATTAGACATCAACAAACTGGATGTAGGTAAGATTCCTCCAATTCGCTTTAAAGCTCTTTCTAAAACTGCTTTTACCCTGAGAGCGCAAGCTATAGCTAGAATGCCCACCGAAAGAAAAATTGCTACTTTAGTAGCCTGGGCTTACGTTATGGAAGCGATCGCTATTGACGATGCTCTTGATGTTCTGAATTTATTACGCCTAGTGTGAATTAGGAAAAAAGGAGGAAAAGACAGAAGATGAAAGTTACCAAGCTGTCCATCTAAATATCTTTCCTCATGAATAGCATAGACTTTGAAAGCCTGTTAGTCATAGTTTTTGTCCTTGTAGATGACTGGTATCAGCTAGAGAGAAAATCGTCAAAACCCAGTGTTTCAGGGGCAAAACCAAAAATGAGTAATAGTGAAATTATGACTTTGGCTTTGATGATGGACTATTTACCATTTCCAGGAGAAACTCAGTTTATCGGTTTTATTCGTGCCAATTATGGAGAATGGTTTCCTAATTTGTTAGAGCGGAGTCAATTTAATAGACGCTTACGAAAATTGGGAGATGAAATAGAAACTCTCAGAAGGAGATGGGTCAAACAGCTAGGAGTTGAGGCTGCCAATAGTTTTGTTATTGACACTAAACCGATACCTGTAGTCGGTTACAAAAGAAGCAAAAGACATAGTGACTTTGATGGTAGTGCCAATTATGGCTATTGTGCAGCAAGGAAGATGAAATATTTCGGCTACAAACTAGTAGTTCTTTCAACTCTGGGGGGGATACCTGTGGCTTATGAACTGGTTTCGGCTAACACTGATGAGCGTAAAGCTGTTGAAGGAGTCCTTCAGATGGTTCATGGTAGCGATATCTATGGAGATAAGGGGTTTATTGGTCAAGAGTGGCAATCAGAGATAACTAAGGCTACTGCTAATCGTATTTGGACGATACAGCGAGAAAATCAACATCAACAAGTAAGTTCTGCTTTAAAACATTTGATTAGCCGAGTAAGACAAAGAATTGAAGGAGTTTTCAATGAAATTCAAAATACTGGTCGTAATCCAGAGCGATTACTCAACAAAACTGTTGGTGGACTAGCTACTCATATGGCACTCAAAATGACCTCTCATACTTTGCGACTTTTCCTGCGCCATCATTTTGAGATTGATGTTTTGACTTTTCAATCCTCATTTACTTTCTAAAATTTAATTCACACTAGGCGTTTATTGGTCAAAGATATTTTGGCTAAGTCTCAAACAGATGGAAAAAAGAACCGTCTACGAACTCTCAAAGATTTAGATGCTGATGCTTTACAGTTAGCCATAGCCTGTAAGGTTCTTCTCAATTCCACTACAGAAGATATTCAAGTTAGAGAAGAAGTTTGGCAGCGATTAACCCCAGAAGAATTAAGTGCAGCTATTACTGATGTCGAAGATATAGCTCGTCCTCCAGAAGATAACTATTATGACGAGTTACTCAAGCAATGGCGTTCGGTTCGTAGATTTCTTCCCAAATTGCTTTCAATCATTGATTTTGAAGGCAATCAAGCTGGTCAAAATATCCTTGAAGC
The DNA here is from genome assembly GCA_965218645.1 of Waterburya sp. Taxonomy (GTDB): domain Bacteria; phylum Cyanobacteriota; class Cyanobacteriia; order Cyanobacteriales; family Xenococcaceae; genus Waterburya. The sequence continues at coordinate 2,052,468 of OZ244627.1, forward strand.
ATGGCAATTTCTTCAATCCATTGAAGGTAAAAGAAATCCCTTAATGGATGCTGCACCTCTGAAAATAGTCGATAAAAAATGGGCTGTTTGGGTAGTGGATGAAAATGGCAAGATTGACCGTCGCGCCTACACTTTTTGCGTTCGGGGACAGTTACTAGAAGGGTTACGCCGTCGCGATTTATTCGTATCATCAGGAGAACGATGGAGTAATCCCCGTGCCAAACTGTTAAAAGGACAAGAGCTATCAGACGAGCCTCAAGATGGAGAAATCCCAGAAGTCACAGAAATAGATGAACTACAGACTTTTGTAGGCTGCAAAAAAAACAAACTTTGGATTTGGACAGTAGTTAATCATTGGAATCAAGGTATTTTGTTGTGGACGATAGGAGATCGCTCTGACCAAACTTTTGCGAGAATTTGGCAGATCATCAAATGCTGGCATAGTTTTTGGTACGTAACGGATGGATGGAAAGTTTATCCGATGTACATCCAATCTGAAGATCATTTAGTAAGTAAGACATATATGACGAGAGTTGAAGGAGAAAACACGCTTACTCAGACATTATTTAGCCAGGTTACGGCGTAAGACTCTCTGTTACTCTAAATCTGTAGATATGCTCAAATATTCCATTCGTCTGTTGTTATTTTATTTAAGATTTAGAACTATACCTGCTTCTGTTTAAAACATTACGCATTCACCAACGCCCTCTAATCAATTCACGGGCTTTCACGGTTTGGTTGTCCATGGTACTTTGAGAGATTCTTTGGTTGTATTAGTTGGGTTGTTAGAACAGCAAACCAGTCTGCGTCCCAAAGAATTAATGACTGACACGAATGGCTATAGCGATGTGATATTTGGTTTGTTCTGGCTCTTGGGTTATCAATTCTCACCCCGATTAGCAGATGCAGGCTCGGCTCGTTTCTGGAGGCTAGATTCTGAAGCTGATTATGGACTGCTGGATAATTTAGCACGTCAGACAGTGAAAACTGAACTAATCGAACAGAATTGGGATGATATGTTGAGGGTGGCTGGTTCCTTGAAGCTGGGTACAGTTAGTGCTTTGGAGATTATGCGGGCATTACAGCGAGGCCAGAAACCCTTCACTATTGCCAAAGCTATTGGCGAGTTGGGGAAAATCACTAAAACCCTATATTTGCTCAACTATGTAGATGATGAGGCTTACCGCCGTCGTATTCTGACTCAACTCAATCGTGGAGAAAGTCGTCACAGTTTAGCAAGAGCCATATTTTACGGTCGTCGAGGTGAGATACGCTTCTCGTTACCGTGAAGGTCAAGAAGAACAGTTGGGGACTTTAGGCTTAGTCACAAATATATTGGTGCTATGGAATAGCTATTACATGGATGCAGCTATTAATCAGTTAATCTCAGAGGGATGGGACATCAAAGAGGAAGATAAGGCTCGTTTGTCTCCTTTGCCTCATTCCCATATCAATATGCTCGATCGTTATCAGTTTAATTTGCCTGAAGAGTTAAAGGATGGAGCATTGCGACCATTACGAGATGTTGAAACTAAAAATGAATTGGCAGATTTGGATTTCTGGTAAGTGATTATGTATTAAAAAGTGGCTTTTGAAAGCCGAAAGCTATACTCGGTAATAAATACAGCCTTAGCGTAAGTTTCTGTACAGTTGCTACTCAAACCCCTAAATCGTTGAGATGATTGCGGGTTGATTTTTTGGGCAGTTTTTTCAGGTCATTATAAGGACTCCGTTGGTGGACAGGATGAATTTCTAGGAGATTATCGAGATAGTTGAGATATTTATCATCAAGCTGTTGGATGACTTGAGAAAATAGTTGATGATTTACTCTGGTTCTCAGGCGACATACTAGACGGTTTAAACTATTAAATCCCGGCAATTCATAACGGTCTTTGACCAACATTTCAATGGCCACATTAATCAAATCAGCAGGATTATCCATCACCAAAGCCGACTTAGAAACCGCTTCGCTGATGAGATGTCTTGCCTGTTTGTCAAAAGCGGTTACTTGAAAATAGGCTCGAATTTCCTTTTTATGACGATATAACGTTCGAGATTGTTCGTAGCCCAAATCCATATTATCGGACAGTTTCAGATCATCTCGAAGGTAGTTGATAATATCCTGGGGTATTTGCTCTAAATTCGGAAAGTAGCCCAATCTTTGAAAGGATTTGAGTAAAACTTATCAGATTAAAGAAATTCTTGTCTCCCTGAGTGTTGGAGCGTGCAAAGGCTATATCAGCCGAGGTAGGAGTATAAGTTTTTTGAAGTTGGGAAAGAGTGTAGTAACGCTTGAAACGAGGATAAGCCGTTCTTTCAATGGAAGCCACAAGGCAGAAAAACCAGGAGAAGTTTACCAAAACAGTATTATCCCTCAATTTGGGTTAATTTGAACCGAGAATCTCTTATCTCAAAGGAGTGAGCAATAGTAACATTTCGCGCACATCACCAAAAACAACTATTTATGGGGATGTTCTCTATCATTAGAGGTGTGAGGAGTTAGTTTTTCGTACTCTGCTCAGTAATGCCCAACTATCATTTATGGGCAAGTTAGTAAAAATGCCTCCCACTGCTCCTCCTCCAAAAATTCCCAATCTGGAAAAACGCTCCCGCGAACATCTTTTTCCAACTGAAGTGGCTGCGATGATCTCTGCTGCTAAAAAAATTGGCAGGCACAAACTACGAGACTCTACTTTGATTTTAATGGCTTACCGTCACGGATTGAGAGTATCGGAGTTAGTGGCTTTAAGATGGGAACAGGTTGATTTTACTGGTGGGACGATTTATATCAATCGGCTAAAACATGGTGTCAGTTCTACTCATCCTCTCCGTGGTGTTGAACTTAGAGCCTTAAGACAATTACAAAGAGAGTATCCTGACTCGAATTATCTGTTTATTTCAGAACGGGGTACAGTTATGGCTTCTGCTACTGCCAGAGGTATTATTGAACGTGCTGGAAAGACAGCAGGATTATCTTTGAGCGTCCATCCTCATATGCTGAGGCACGCCTGCGGATTTTATCTGGCGAGCAGAGGACATGACACCAGAGCAATTCAGGCATATCTTGGTCATCGTCAGATTCAGCATACCGTTCGCTATACGGAGCTTTCAAGTAAACGCTTTCAGGAGTTTTGGATGGATTAAAAGGAGAGTCGGATTTTACATTACTTTACATCATGTCCTATTTTGCACGTATGTCGGCTGTACGCCTAATTGAACTGCCTTTTGCTGCTCTAGGTGCAGAAATTGCCAAACTAAATCTCTGTTAGGCTGCTCGTTGGCGATCGCTTTTCTCTTAATAGTAAATCGACAACATCAGGTATTTCGTCAATGTCGAATGACGAACCTATCTTAGTAGATAATGACGCTTCTAAACGAGCTATGGGACTCGTTAGATCGGACATAAATTAATCCCAATAAGTCTGAACTTTTGATTATCCCATCAAACCTGTTAATAAAAGCGATTAGTAGGTTACTTTAGCGGACGAAAGCTGGATCTAGTTTTCCTCTTGTCGATCTTCTTCTTCATTACTAGCCATAAGGTTCAAAACAGTTCATATTATTTTCAGCAACAGCAGCATCAATAAGATGACGAATACTTCTGTCTTTTAGTGGTCTAGTTTGAATCTTGGCATTCGAGATGATTGGTTCGCTACGTTCGTAAAGGGCAATCGCTTTTTCTCCGTTGTGGGCATTGCTGTAGAGAATGCCATCAACTTTTTGGTAAATGTCAATTTGTTCGTAAAAATAGCGCGACCAAGCCTGAGAAACAAACCTATCGGCGACCGAACCTAAAGCTGCCACTGAGCCAGCTGCCATTGCTCCTTTATCTCTGATATCTAGCAGTAGTAAAGGCTGTTTGATTATGGCGATCGCTACTTCGTAATCTTTAAATTCCACTATTTTAGTATCGCCAAAAAGCTCCACCAGACAGCAAGAAAGAGTATATCCCCAGTAGGTAATACCCCGTTCGGGGTCTTCCTTACCCTTTAACTTCACTGTTTCTTCTTTAGTCAGAGATTGTTGGTGGTCGAAGCGTAATAGTGGCCCAAAATAACGATAAGTGCTGGCTTGAGTTTTATAGCGACTAGCAGGATTAAATATTCTAACTAGTGCTGTTTGCGTTTCAACTGTTTCATGCTGGGGACGAGGAGTAACTGTAGGTGGCGGAGGTAGAATCAAAACCATGCTTCAATGATTAAAATACTACTCCTACAGATTGGGCGGACTCGACAACTCGTTCTACCTCTCCTGATTTCAGCACTTCTAAGGGTGTTTGACCCTCAAAATAGGGTGAGGGATTAACTAACCAACTGACTTTAGCTAGGTTCGAGCAATCTAGAGTCTTAAGAACTCTACTCAAGCCATCAATAATGCCATCGCTAGTATTGGCATCAAACTGCCAGAGGGGAAACCACCATTTCTGATTATCCTTGATGGCAATTAAACTATTGGCTTTGAGTCGATTTAGAGGGGCTTGTCTAGAGTCATAGTTCAAAATCTCTATGACTTGATTAACATCCACCGTGTCTTTCAGTAATTCTCTTCTGTAGTTAAAAGAATTAATCACATTTTGAATCTGAAGTCTTTTGCGCTCCTGTTGAGAGTACTGTTTGTCAGAGAGCAAAATAACAAATTCATCGTCTGATGATTCGCTATTTTGAACTCGATTGAGACTATCAGCGATCTGTGCCAAAATTGCTGGAGATTCTTCATCAACCAGAGTTTGGAAAACCGAGAGTAGTTTGTCCCCTGGGGAAATCTTTTGACGAGGTATGTCCAATTTTCTGGTGATAGTTCCTGAAGCCATAACTTTTACATTTATGCAATTAATGTCTATTATAGCAGTTAAGGAAGTTAAAAAAAAGATGAGATTAAGCTTCTGATTTGCACTAACTCAACCACTAAGGACGCGATCGCGCTATGGCTATAATTGATCAAGTAAAATTTAATGCTTGCAGTTGAACAGTTAACATGACCGAGAAAACCTCTGCTGTAGAAGCTCTTCATGAAATTTTGGGTAATGTAACTTTTGTGTGGTTAAAGGGAGATAAAATAGAAATTAACTTAAGATAGTTAGGATGGAAGTAAATTGAAAAATAATGACAGCTTTTATTGCCGTACTTTGTCCTGATTGTCAGTCCGATAATATCTTCAAACATGGGTTTTCTAGAGATAGAAAACAAAGATATCGTTGTGAAAATTATGAATATAAACGTCGAACTTTTATTCTCAATCATTCCCATCTAGGAAGAACCAAAGAAGTCAAGCAAAAAATAGTGTCAATGTCCCACAATGGAAGTGGAATCAGAGATATAGCTCGCGTACTAAATATCAGTACAACAACAGTAATTAAAGAGCTTAAAAAAAATCTCCGTTCATCAAAACAGTAAATGAACCTCTTTTAAACACAATCAATCCTGAAGAAATAGAAGTAGAAATTAAGCTAAGGTCAGAAATCGAACAAGATTCTGAAGCAGGAATTGAAGATTCTGAGCTAGATGAAATGTGGAGCTTCGTGGGTAACAAGAAAAATCAAAGATGGCTGTGGCACGCCATAGATAGATTGACAGAAAAAGTCTTAGCTTATGTCTTTGGCAGAAGAAAAGATGAAGTATTTCTAGAACTAAAGAAACTCTTAGAACCATTTGGAATCAAGCATTATTGTACTGATGGATTAGGAGCTAACTGAAGGCATCTCTCAGAAGATAAACACGAAATTGGTAAAAAGAAAACTCAAAAGATCGAGCAAAAACATATTTGCTTGAGAACTAGAATTAAACGTTTAGCGAGAAAAACAATTTGCTTTTCAAAATCAGAAGAAACGCATGATTTAGTAGTTGGCTTATTTATCAATAAATATGAGTTTGAATTGAATCTTTAAACACACAAAAACAACACCACCGTTATTTGCTTTGCTGGCGATCGCACTATGTTGGGCTTATCGTACTGGTCAATGGCTGTCACAAGAAAAACCGATTAAGCTCAAAAAGCATGGACGCAAGGCAAAGAGTGTTTTTCGTTATGGGTTTGATTATCTACGTCGTATCTTTTTCAATTTAGAACAGTATGAATCTGACTTTTGCCAAACTCTTCGGTTTTTGTCCTGTACTTAGGAATCCTACTAGTTTCGGTCAAAGGCAAATATTGTCACTAAAATTCTAATTAAGAAAGTCTTTTTAATTATGCAACTCTTTGACCACTTTTAAATACTTCCAAAATTTTGGGAACTACGCCATCATCCTGCACAGTAACAAAGTCGGCTTTTTTCCCCACTTCTAAGCTGCCGATTTGCTTGTCTAAATTAATGGCTTTGGCTGGATTTAGGGTAATGTATTTGATTACTTCATACAGTGGTTTATTGGCTTGTTGACTGATAATAAACGCCGACTGCAACAAGCTTCTAGGTACATAATCAGAAGAAATAATGTCCACCAAATCTAATTCTACTAATTTTATTGCCGAAACATTACCAGAATGAGAACCGCCTAAAACCACATTTGGTGCACCCATCAGGACTAGCAAGCCATTATTATGAGCTTCTCTTGCTGCATTAAGGGTAGTAGGAAACTCCGCTAAGACTACTCCTTCGGAGATCGCTTCTTGGACATGATCTGCTGTGGCATCATCATGGCTAGCGAGGGCAATACTTTTTTTCTGACTTAACTTAACTAGACTTTCTCTATTTTCTACAGCGTGTTTATGTTGGTTATCCAATCGCATGGCAATAAATTCGTCCATCTTGGCTGCTGGCACGCCATGCTTACCCGTATAGTATTCTTTGTATTTCTGAATATTGACGAATTGACGCTGACCAGGAGCATGATCCATTAATGATATTAGAGCTAATAATGGATGCTCTGCATAGGATTCAATAATCTCGTAAAGATGTTCGTAACCCAGTTCGCAGCGGAGATGCAATAGATGATCGGTGCTAAATCTACCTGCTTTCTGTCCCTCGACAACCGCATTAATCATTCCTGCATAGTGATGTATGCGTAGAGAATTATCTTTGGGAGTTATGTCACCAATGGCGATCGCATCACATACCGTAGTTATCCCCGAACTGATTAAGTCGCGATCGTGATTAACTGTCGCCAATTCTAAGGGAAACCTAACTTTGGGGCGAGGAGAGATGCACTTTTCTAAATTATCTGTATGGAGTTCGATTAAACCAGGCAAAAGATAATTACCGCTGCCATTTTGTCCCTGAGATACTATCCCTGGCTGGATATCAGTAATAACTCCATCTGTAACGGCGATCGTACCTGATATTTCTTCGTTGGATAAGAGTAAACGATAATTTGTGTAGATTTTTTCCTGCATCTCAAATAATTAATGATTTGTCCCGTCAAGCGGGGTTCGAGTTAATTAATAACGAATAATCGATCAATTTCAATGTGGTAATTAAATTAGGCTATCTGCTTCAAGCATATCTTTATTAATGATCTTACAAATATATTGATTTGCAGTTTAGAACATCTGTTGTCAAATATAGATTAAGGCTAGTTTAGCGATGAGTTAAGTTATTAATTATCAAAGACTAATTCCATCATTTCTCCACTAAATCTGGTTATGCCATATTCGACGATCTTGCCGTTACGGTCGCAGTTAATTGATTTTGCTAACAATATCGGCTGATTAGTAGGTACTTGTAATAATCTTGCATCAGCATCTCGTACTAATCGAGCAGAAACAGTTGTAGAAAGTCGTAAATGCTCACAATTATATTCTGATTGAAGTAATTTCGAGATTGAATTATATTTTTTCCAGTTAGCAATAAAATTGGGGAAACGATCGCCAGGAAAATAGCTACTTCCAATACTGATGGGTCGATTGTCTGCTAATCCTATCCTTTCAATTAATACTACCTTCGTACCTGTTTTTATTCTCAGCACATCGGAAATCGCTTTGTCCGCAGGTAGTTCTATCGCCTTTAATTTTTGGTAACTAGCTTCTAGTCCTTGAGCTTTTAGACTCTCGTTGTACCTTACCCTTTCGCCAATAGGGTATCGAATAGGAGCTTTTGTTACATACATACCTCTCCCACGATCTACCCTGATTAAGCCTTCTTCTTTCAGTAAAGCGATTGCATTTCTAATTGTGTGACGATTTACGGCAAAGTGATCGGCTAAATTATTCTCTGTCGGTAATTTGTCCCTAAGTTGATAAGTTTGCTGCTGAATATTTTTTCTCAATTCATTGGCTATCTGAATATATCGAGGCGTATTTATCACTGCCATAATTACAGCCTTGTTTATTTTATTTATCTAATGTATCTTAATTATTAATCTAGATGTCTAGACAAATTTTAACAGCAGTTCAAGTTTAAATTAATAATGAGTTAAGAAAATGCAACAGCTAACGGCAAGAAGACAAGCATGGATGGCGATCTTAGCTAAATCTTCTGTAGTCGATCTCGAACGATATGTTAGAACGCTAGAAAAGTTGCCCAAATATTTTTTTTTGCGTCATCCAGAAATAGGTTTAGCAATGGTGAGAGGGAAGGCGGGCGGTACAGGAGAAGCATTTAATTTAGGAGAAATGACTGTGACTCGTTGCGTCATCAAAATGGAAGATGTAAAAGGCTTTGGTTATGTGAGAGGAAGATCTAAACGTCATGCAGAATTAGCGGCTGTATACGACGGCTTGTTGCAGCAAGAGAAATGGTTTTCCCAGGTGCAAAAGCAAGTTATTCAACCATTGCAGACAAAATTAAGCGAACATCAACAGAAACAGCAAAGTCAAATCGAAGCTACCAAAGTAGAGTTTTTTACGATGTTGCGGGGAGAGTAAATCTAATGATTATTGAACTTCCAGGATTTCAAGATTCAATCCATGACTCTCAGAATACTTTTAAAGTGCTGCTAGATGCTTTGTCTCGTCCAGGTACGATATATCAAATTACTGCGCAATTAAACCCACCATCAGAATTAAATACTGCTGGTGCTGCTGCCTATCTAACTTTATTCGATTTAGAAACTACAGTATGGTTGCAACCAGGGTCAAATGAAGAGGTTAAAAATTGGCTTTTATTCCATACTGGCTGTCGCTTCACTGAAGATACCCAAAAAGCTGATTTTGCTGTTGTATGGGATCTGGATAATATGCCCAACCTATCTCAATTCAAACAGGGAACACCAATATATCCAGAGGATTCCACCACGTTGTTGATTACCGTAGAGACGCAAAATTTCTCGTCTCTACAGCGATCGCAGATATTAACAGGTGCGGGAATAAACGGACAAATTACTATGCCGATCGCTCTACCAGAAACCTTTTGGCAACAGTGGCAGCAAAATCACGATTCCTACCCTCAAGGAATTGATGTTTATTTCTTCTCTCAAGCTCAAGTAGTCGGCTTACCCCGAACCTTAAGCATTACCTAACAAATACTGATTTTCTCATCCTTCATCCCTTATCTTTTATCCCTTAAATATATGGCTTACGTAGCAGTCAAAGGTGGCGAACAAGCAATTCAAAATGCAGAGGCTTTATTACAGGCAATGCGTCGAGGAGACAAAAGTATTCCCGAATTATCCCTCGAACAAATTAAGCAGCAGTTAGCTTTAGCCGTTAACAGAGTAATGGCGGAAGGGAGTTTGTACGACAAAGATTTAGCAGCTCTGGCGATCAAACAATCCTGGGGCGATTTGGTAGAGGCAATATTTCTGTTGCGAGCATACCGTACAACGTTACCCAGACTTTATTACAGCAAACCGATTAATATAGAAAAGATGCAGGTACAACGGCGCATATCATCGATTTTCAAAGATATACCAGGAGGACAAAAGTTAGGGGCAACCTATGACTATATTCATCGTCTGTTAGATTTTAAATTAGCAGCAGAGGATAACGAATATCAATCGCCAGAAAAAACTAGAGGGGCGGATGGTTGTTCGACCACACCAAGCGCAATTACAACATTAGATCGGGATGAACTAATTCAACCTGAAAATAGTTCAACAGAGCAAAATAAAGAACCATACGATATTACGCGACAGTCATTAAACACCCCTACAGATAGAGATGCCAGACTGCAAAACTTAGCTCGCGCTGACGAAGGTTTTTTACTAGGTTTAGCCTATTCAACTCAAAGAGGTTACGGTAAAAACCATCCCTTTGCTGGTGAGATCAGAGTCGGAGAAGTTGAGGTAGTAATTAAACCAGAAGAATTGGGCTTTGAAATTGCGATCGGCGATATTCAAGTAACAGAAGTGCAGATGGTAAATCAGTTTAAAGGCAGCAAAGATTTACCGCCTCAATTTACGAGAGGTTATGGTTTAACTTTTGGCTATAACGAACGCAAAGCGATGTCGATGGCGTTAGTAGATCGGGCATTAAGAGCAAAGGAATTCGGCGAAACTATTGAAGGCCTGGCGCAGGACGAGGAGTTTGTTTTATACCATTCAGATAATGTGGAGGCGCAAGGTTTTGTGCAGCATTTAAAGTTACCCCACTATATTGATTTTCAAGCGGAATTAAATTTAGTTAGGCAAATGAGAAATGAACACAGTTTTGATAGTAATGATTCTGATTTATTAGATAACGATCTTGCACAGTCTAAAAATACAATATCAAAAAAATGATTATTGAATTAAATCATCTAACTTTAACAACCTCAGATGTAGAGAATTTCTTTGATTTCTATACCAACATCCTGGAATTTAAACCATTGGCAAATCTCTAAAGAATATACATAATATGCTTTAAGTGTTGAATCAGAAAAGCTTAAATATTATTGCCATAACGTAGAAAAGCTAAATCTAAAAATATGGAAAGATAATACAAGCGAAGACCATTCTTTATAGACTCGCGATCGCGATAATCACAAATTAGAACTTCATGTTGGTAGTTGGCAAACTCGTCTTGAAGCAACAAAGCAAAATCCCTATGAAAACATAGTTTTCTTTGAATAGCTTTTAGTAATTGTCTATTGCCAATTGTTCATTAATCTATTATGTCTCACACTAATACAGAACCAGGATTCAACTTCGCTTATCTAGACGAACAAACAAAACGCTCCATCCGTCGTGCTATTTTAAAAGCAGTTGCCATACCAGGACATCAAATACCCTTTTCTTCTCGCGAAATGCCTATGTCTTACGGTTGGGGGACAGGAGGTATTCAAGTAACTGCTTCGGTAATAGGAAAAGACGATACTTTAAAAGTAATCGATCAGGGTGCTGATGATACTACTAATGCAGTAAATATAAGACGATTTTTCAAGAAAGTTTGTGGTGTAAGTACTACTGAAAGCACTAGCGAGGCTACTTTAATTCAAACGCGCCATCGTATTCCAGAAATAGCATTAACTGAAGGGCAAACTATAATTTATCAAGTTCCCATGCCCGAACCTTTGTTTGTAATCGAACCATCAAGAACCGAAGCAGCAAAGATGCACGCTTTAGAAGAATACGGCTCGATGTACGTAAAACTGTATGAGGATATTACAAACTTTGGATATATAGCAACGGCATATGATTATCCCGTTATGGTTAATCAAAGATATTTAATGAAACCAAGTCCTATACCTCGCTTTGATAATCCTAAAATGAACAATAACCCTGCGTTACAATTATTTGGTGCGGGAAGAGAAAAAAGAATTTATGCCGTTCCACCCTATACAGAAGTGAAAAGTTTAGATTTTGAAGATTATCCTTTTACCGTAGAAAAATGGGGCAATAAAGCCTGTAATTTTTGTGGTGCCACGGATAGTTACTTAGATGAAGTGGTTACCGATAACCAAGGAACAAGAATGTGGATATGTTCTGATACTGATTTTTGCAATTCTAATCAATAAGTATGATGCAACCATTATTGACTATCGAGCAATTAACAAAAACTTACGGCAACTTAAAAGCTTGCGATCGCATTTCTTTCGACCTTTATCCTGGGCAGGTATTAGGTATCATTGGCGAATCTGGGTCGGGGAAATCTACTTTGTTAAATAGTGTTGGAAGCAACCTAGCGATTGATGAGGGAATAATCACTTACAACAATAGTAGTGATGAGACTTTAAATATTAAACAATTACCCGAATCCCAACATCGAAAACTAACCAAAACAGAATGGGGATTTGTCCAACAAAATCCTCGCGATGGCTTACGAATGAATGTAACAGCAGGGGCAAACATTGCCGAAAGATTATTAAATGTAGGAATACGCAACTACGGAAATATTCGCGAAGAAGCCAAATATTGGCTAGAACAAGTAGAAATTGATGTTAACAGAATTGATGATTTGCCGAATACCTTTTCAGGAGGAATGCAGCAGCGACTACAGTTAGCTAGAGTCTTGGTTACCAAACCCCGTTTGATCTTTATGGATGAGCCTACAGGAGGATTAGATGTATCAATACAGGCGAGGCTGTTGGACTTATTGCGATCGCTTGTCCGCAACCTTAATCTCAGTGTTATTTTAGTTACCCATGATATTGGCATTGTCAGATTATTAGCACACCATTTGTTAGTAATGAAAAATGGGCAAATAGTTGAATCTGGTTTAACCGATAGAGTGTTAGACGATCCTCAACATCCTTATACACAACAGTTAGTAAGTGCTACGTTAATTCCTTAACATGGGAAAAATAAAGTCATAGTTATTTGTATCGATTGATGGCAACTTCTATCTATAGTATTCCTATTGAATCGACTGTTAAAATTGCGCGCCATTATTTTATTTCTTCTGATGAGACATTTGAAAACTCTCTAGGATGGGGCTCTAAAAGTATTGAGTATAAAGGAAAAGGTGCAATACTTACTTCTGAACAAAAACTAAGAGCAAAAGAATATTCTACAAAATTTGGTCAATACAACATCCATACTAATAATTGTGGAATGTTTGCATGGTACGTCATGACAGGAAGACGCTATTCTCATCAAACTCAAAACAAAACTATTACTAAGCTGGGTTCAGGTTTAATTTCTCTATTTCAGCCAGTCTTAACTGTCCGGAGTATGGATGGATATAAATTGAAAAAAGCGATCGCAAATAAGCTAACTAAAGATTTAGAACAAGCAAAGAAAAATAGATTAAATAATAAACAATCTGAATAAGAAAATATCTATCATATGACTACTCTAAAATTAACTACTAAACAACCATCAATTGAACTTTCTCCGAACACTCTTTTATACGCCACTTGTATATATAAAAGCTTTATCTTACACAACCAAGGCGGAATTAAATTACCTGTATTAAATGATGCCAATTTAAAAGTAAAAGCTGGAGAATGCGTAGCATTGACTGGAAAATCTGGTTCGGGGAAATCTACCTTAATGAAATCTCTTTATGGTAATTATGGTGTTGATGGGGGAGAGATTTGGGTAAAACACAACAATCATTGGGTGGATTTAGCGCAGTTACAGCCTCATCAAGTAACTGAAGTCAGACAGAAAACTATTGGCTATGTCAGTCAGTTTTTACGGGTAATTCCTCGCGTGTCTGCTTTGGATGTAGCAGCCGAACCTTTGCTGGAATTAGGTATAGATATTAATGCGGCTTATCGGAAGATAAAAGAACTTTTTAGCTTATTAAATTTACCAGCAAAATTATGGCAATTGTCTCCTACTACCTTTTCAGGCGGAGAGAAACAGCGGGTTAATATTGCTCGTGCTTTGGCAGTAGATTACCCAATTTTTTTATTAGATGAACCGACATCTGCTTTGGATGCTAAAAACCGTCAAGTAGTAGTTAAGTTATTGATGGACAAGAAAGAGCAAGGATGCGCTTTAATAGGGATTTTTCACGATGAAGAAGTTAGAAATAGTCTGTGTACGCAAGAACTAATATTTAAGAATATTGAATATAGATAACAGTTTGCTAAAGATGCTAGATTCCATATATTAAATTGCAGCTTTGCGTAAATTAAGCATGGTTTTTCCATTACTATCTACAGCACGATACAAATATTTCCATTTTCCCTTGACTTTGACGTAAGTTTCATCAACTCTCTACGAGTCATTGGTCGAACGTAAATGTTTTCGACAGCGTTGATTTATTTGAGTCGAGTAAGTCACAACCCAACGATAAATTGTCGTATGGTCGATAGACAATCCTCTCTCAATCATCATCTCTTCTAAATTACGAGAGCTTCGGAGGATAGCGAAGATACCATCTGACATTCAGTAAGATTACTTCAGGAAGAAAGTGTCGCCATTTAAAGGGTTGCTGTGAATTCATTAAAGTTGTCAGTTCATTAGTATCTAAATACTACCACACCCTCGTTTCAAATTTTTGCAACACTACTTTTCCTTTGGGTCATATACGAAATTGATAATGTGAATAAAAATCAAACCAAATGAATTGATTAAGATTTATAAATAATTAGATTAGATAAATCTTAATCAATTCATTAATTAAGCCTATTGTTGTCTTAATTTAAATCTTAGACACTATTAACTTAGTGTAGTTTTGGGTATCTAAGATTGACTATTGCTAAAGCAGTTAAGGTTAAAAATTTAAGCAAGAGTTTTAGAGGAAAGTTAGCCTTGAATGAGGTGGGTTTTATAGCTAATGAGGGCGAAATGCTTGCTCTAGTTGGTGCTTCTGGCTCTGGTAAATCGACCTTGCTGCGAAATATAAACGGTTTACATCTTGCGGACAAAGGTACAGTTAGTATCTTTGATGCACCCCTTCAAAGTCAGGGAAAATATCATTCGCGCATCCGTCGAATACGGAGTCAGATTGGGTTTGTCTTTCAGCAGTTTAATTTGGTTAGTCGTTTGACTGTTTTGGAAAATGTCTTGATTGGTAATCTATCGCAGATATCTCCGATGCGATCGCTTTTTCGCCAATTCTCTAAGTCGGAGAAGATTCAAGCCCTAGCAGCTTTAGAACGAGTCGGTATTCTCGAACAAGCTTATCAGCGTGCTTCTACTTTATCTGGAGGACAACAGCAACGAGTTGCGATCGCCCGTTGTTTGGTTCAGGGTGCAAAAATTATTCTTGCCGATGAACCCATAGCCTCCCTCGATCCTGAGTCAGCCAGGAAGGTGATGGAACTGCTTTGTCAGCTTAATGATGAAGGCATTACTGTCATTACTTCTTTGCACCAAGTACAGATGGTACAACGCTATTTTAGACGAGCGATCGCTTTGCGAGACGGCAAAGTCATGTTTGATGGTGCAGTCAATGAACTAAATGAGCAGAAGCTTACCAATATCTATGGTTCAGCCGTGGAAGAGTTGGTTGTTCGGGGACATGGAGACTTTGCCATAGTAGAGGATTTACTAGTCAAGACTAAGACAGAAACACACTAATTAATTTTTATCTATCATAATCATTACTTAGACAATGAAAAGACGATCTTTTATAAGAAATACTTCCATATTTGCTGGCTCATTAGCAGCAGTCAAATTATTCTCTCAACCTGCTCAAGCGCAAGATCTTAATGAGCTTAATTTTGGTATTATCTCCACCGAATCTCAGGCTAATCAAAAGCCAATATGGGAGCCTTTTATTGCCGCCATGTCGGAAGAGATTGGCATTCCTGTCAAAGCCTTTTACGCCACTCAATATGCAGGGGTAATAGAGGCGATGCGTTTTGGACAGGTTCAGTTAGCTTGGTTGGGTGGGAAATCTTATATCGAAGCACATAAAATTGCCGATGCCGATGTCTTTGCTCAAACTATCAACGCGGATGGAACCAAAGGTTATTATTCATATTTGATTATGAATAAGGACAACCCCAAGCTGGCTAAGGCAAAAGAGCTAGGAGGAGATAAGTTTTTGCTTCAAGATGCGAAGGAGCTTACCTTTGCTTTTAATGAAGTTAACTCAACTTCTGGTTATTTAGTTCCTAGCTACTATATTTTTGCTCAAAATAACGTCGACCCTAAAAAAGCCTTCAAACGTCTAATCTTTTCAGGGAGCCATGAAGCGACTGCTTTGGCGGTAGCTAACAATCAGGTCGATGTGGCAACTAATAACAGCGAATCCCTAAGCCGTTTGGAGAAAACTAATCCTGAAGCTAGAGTCAACATTGAAGTAATTTGGAAATCGGTGCTGATTCCTAGCGATCCCATTGCCTGGCGTGCAGATTTGCCTGAAGAAGTTAAAACCAAGGTTAAAAACTTTTTCTATAGCTATAAAGATACCGCTGTCTTAGGACCTTTAGAATGGGAAGGATTTGCGCCTGCTGCCGACAGTGTTTGGAATCCGATTCGCGAACTAGACATTGGCGAAAAAATTCTGGCAATTAAATCCAATGATAATTTGTCTCAAGCTAATAAAGATAAGCAAATCACCGAACTAGAAGCACAATTAGCTGCACTCAAATAAATGGTCAGTTGTCCATTGTTATGCAAAGCGGTATTCTTTAGGACAGTTTTAAGGAAATTATGCGATCGCAAGTATCCAATCACCACCAGACACAAGTCTCTTCTAAAGTAAAGCAGGTGCTAGCCAAGGAAGAGAAACAGGTAACTATGGTTAAAATTTTCTGGTTAATTGGTGCGATCGCCTTACTGATTTTTTCTTATCGCCAAAGTGAATTAAATCCTTCCGTGTTGATTCAGCGCGGGGGAAACATGGTGGAATACACCAAATCCTATTTTCCTCCTGATTTTTCTTATTGGAAAACTTACCTCGACGATACTGTAATTACTATTTCGATGGGAATTTGGGGAACTTTACTCGCTGCGATCGCAGCAGTTCCTCTATCTATTTTAGCCTCAGAAAATGTCTGTCCTGTCTGGATCGTTCAGCCGATTAGAAGATTGCTAGACACTATGCGGGCGATTAATGAAATTGTCTTTGCTCTAGTATTTGTGGTGGCGGTAGGTTTGGGTCCTTTTGCGGGAGTAATGGCACTATTTATCCATACTGCGGGGGCTTTGGGTAAATTATTCTCTGAAGCGGTGGAGGCGATCGAACCTGGACAGGTTGAGGGCATAAGGGCGACAGGAGCAAGTAAACTTCAAGAAGTTATTTTTGGCATCATTCCCCAGGTAATTCCGCTTTGGACTTCTTTTGCCCTATATCGTTTTGAATCAAATGTCCGTTCTGCTTCGGTATTGGGAATTGTCGGCGCAGGAGGGATTGGTGTATCTCTTTATCAAAGTTTTCAATCTTTTGATTATGGTAAAGTTTGCGCTATTTTAATCATTTTAATTTTGGCTACCACTATCATTGATACGATCTCTGCTAAATTAAGAAACTGGCTGATTTAATTTAGTTTGCTGAATAATTAACTATCAATGAGATTTATTTAACTGTTTATTTGATGCCGAGATTCAATAAAAGCAATCTCTTTTATTAAATTTAGTATTAGGCGGTAAAGATCGAGCATGAATTAATAATTGCTGTTCAGTTGATTAGCTTTACCACTCTTGAAGAAGGATAATTAATACATTACAGAACACTGGTATTTAGGTTGCTGTTCGCATTTTTCTAATAATTCTAAAACTTTACTTGCTCCTAATTCTTTTAATTTTGGTTCGATAAGAAAATACTTTTCTAAATATTCTAAATAATAGGTTTTGTGTTCTTGATGAGTTAAATCTGGTTTAACTCGCACTATGAAATCATAATCTTTAATAGTTTTATTTTTGCCATTGCAATTTCCTTCTGTTGGAATGGTTGATTGTTCCTCCAGGTTCAGAATTTTCCATTAAAACTAACTTCAGAGCAGGTTCGGAGATCGCAAAATTAGCATAGCCTGGTTTTACTTTTGCTGGTTCGACTCCGAATAGTTTGGTGTAAAAAGCGATCAACTTTTCAAGATTACTGACATTTAACGCCAGTTGTAAGCGTAACTATAGAACACCTTTATATATTGATGAGTATCTATATTGATGAACATCTATACAATAGAAAAAACTTCAATTTTTGTCAATCAATTTTTAGCTAGATTTATCGCTATATCCTAACAATATTTTGCGATCGCTTTTCCGCGAACATAAACCGTATTAATGGCTGATGTATGACTATCATTAGGAGCGATCAACAAAAAATCCGCATCCCAACCAGAGGCAATACTCCCTTTGCTGTTGCCAATTCCCGCAGCCTTAGCAGGAGAAGCGGAAACCAGTTTCCAGGCTTGCTCAAAACTCATTATGCCCATCTCAGCCAACTTAAACGGCGCGTGAAATAGAGAAGGATAGTGATAGTCAGAACAAAGACAATCCACCATATTTGCTTTGGCTGCTGCTTCCACACTCATCCAACCCACATGAGAACCACCCCGAATTAAATTAGGCGCACCCATTAACACCGATGCATTATAATCTCTAGATTTAGCAGCAAGTTCGATAGTGGCGGGAAATTCCGCGATCGCCACACCCCGTTTGGCATTCAACTCGACTTTTTCCTCCGTATCGTCATCGTGAGAAGCGAGCGCAATATTATGTTTGTGTGCCAAGATAACTAATTCCTCGACTTGTTCTAGTCCCTTGGGTTTATTGGCGATCGCAGTTTGAATCAATTTTTGCAATTCTCCATCGCTCATTTTATGTCGGCGACGTAAACTATTTAAATGACGGTTTAGCTTGTAGTCATCATCTGCGGGGGGAAGATGATCGTTTAAAGATAATAACTGAACTTTTCCCTGCTTTAACCAATTACATAGTTCGCCGTAATTATCTGTATTTCCCTGTTCGTGGCGAATATGAATTCGACTGTCAGTCTTAATATTTTGCTTTACTTTTCTCAAAACAAAATCAATAATTTCCCTTGCCGTATCTCGACTCCGCAAACCAGGTTCGTAAGAATCGGTAATGGAATAGAAAAAAGTAGTAATCCCTGCTGCGATTAAATTGCGGTCGTTTTCTAGTAGTGCCATTTTCAGCGGAAAACGGACTCCAGGGCGTGGCGCGATCGCTCTTTCAAAAGAATCCCCGTGTATATCCACTATTCCAGGCAACATCAACAACCCTTTTGCCACTATCGTTGGTAATTTTTGGCTACAGGTTGTGTCTACAGATAAAAATTTGCCATTTTCAATTACAACACAAGCATTTTTTACCCAGCCTGTGGGAGTTAGGACATTTGCACCTTCAACAGCAAACTTTTTCATTGCGATCGCATTTTATTATTTTAAGTAGTTTAAAGCTTAGATGTAGAGTGGAGTTTAACCTTCGGTTATCTTGTTATTAAGTTAAAGGGTTGGAAAATGCGATCTCCAATACTTTTAAAAGAATTAAGCACGCTGAATTGTTTAACAACGAATAACTTCAATAAATATCAATTCCCAAAGAAAACCAAAATGCACCTTACAATTTTTAACCACATCAAAACTAGTAGCAATCAAAAGCTGTTCTAATTCTTTTTAGGTATAACATTTTTGATAAGCTGGGTCGATTAATTTGAAAATGCGATCGCATAGCTTTAAAACCCAATAATCTCGACACAACCAAAAATGGTACTTGGTTCACCATCATGGCAGTCCCGTCATGCGATAGTTTTTAGTTCAAAAGTACAATCGCTCTATAATTTTATGGTAGTGTTGCAAAAATAAAGGATAAAGACAAAAAGTTAAGATAAATCCTGGATTATTCTTAAATTTAGACAGCAATCTCAAAGAGAGAATGAATAAATTTGATTTGACCTAAGACATCCCTACGTTCCACATTTTTGATTTGACCTTGGCGAATCATATTCATCGATTCATATCCTGCCTGGAGTGCGATTAGCGCTCCAGAAATTTCTGAAGTTTTGACTGCCAAGAACTCTCCGCTTCGTATAACGATGATCCTGTTCAATCAAATTATTCAAGTATTTAACTGCTCGATGTTCCACAGATTTAGGCAATAATCCAAACTCTTTTAGCTCTTCAATCGCTTTTGGATAAGCTTTTGCTTTATCTGTATTAATCACTCTTACTATATCTGAATGTCTTTGGTTTAAAGCTTTGGAGAGAAATCGTTTTGCAGCTACTACATCTGTTTTGGCAGTCAAGAGAAAATCAATTGTTTGACCTTCACTATCAATGGCACGATAGAGATATTTTGATTCACCATTAATCTTGATATAAGTCTCATCTACTTTCCACTAGTCATTTGTAGAGCGCAAATATTTTCGACAGCGTTTATTTATTTATCTGAGGCGAATAAGCTATTACCCACCGATAGATAGTGATGTGATTGACTCGTAATCCTCGCTCACGCATCATCTCCTCCAAGTTACGATAGCTCAAGGGATAACGCAGATACCATCTGACACACAACAAAATGATTTCAGGTAAAAAATGTCTCCATTTGAAAGGGGATTTTGAATTCATTGATGTTAAGTCTTAGACAGTAAATATATACTACTATATTCTCGTTTCAACTTTTTGCAACACTACCATAATTTGGGATGGTTATGATTTAATTTAGCGATCGCTTACCCAACTTAAAGATCGTTATTTCCCAATCTTCCCAACGCAACCGAGGCAAGCGGTTAAATTCTCCCGTATTATGGGTAACTAAAATCAGGTCATTGACTAGAGCGATCGCTGCTATTTGCAGATCGTTTGCTCCAATGGGCGTACCTCTAGTAGCCAAATGAGCGCGAATCTCGCCATAGACTGTTGCTGCTTGATCGTCAAAGGGCAAAGATACAAACAGATCTAAAAACTGCTTTTGATTGGCAAGGGTACGTTGGGAGTTATTGCTACGATTCGCACCATAGAAAAGTTCGGCTTTGACTACCGAGCAAACGGCAATATCGGCTGCATTGGTTGCTTTTAAACGTTCTCTAATCGCTACAGAACGCCCGTTTAAATAGCGAACGCATACGTTGGTATCGAGCAAATAAATCACAAAAATTCTGCTTCGTCTTCTACTATCGCCTCATCGTCAATCACAATCGGCTCGTCCTGACAGCTACCGTAGGTTTGCTCGAAAAATCCTGGGGGATAGCCTCGACCCTGCCCTGCTGGAGAAATGGTCAGCGTTACCTCAAGTTCGGTATCTTTAATTCCCACAGGTATATCTAAATGTATTATGCCATCTTTATTGCTACGAGAATGCACCTTAATTGTTTCCATCTTTTGCCCCTTCTCTACCCGAACTTTCTTCATTTTGGCACGGCAAGCTTCAACTTTTTACATCACCGTTTGAAATACGCTGTTTCTCGTCTCAAGCCGACGTAAAAGGGTAGTGTTGCAAAAATAAAGGATAAAGACAAAAAGTCAAGATAAATCCTGGATTATCCTTAAATTTAGACAGCAATCTCAAAGAGAGAATGAATAAATTTGATTTGACCTAAGACATCCCTACGTTCCACATTTTTGATTTGACCTTGGCGAATCATATTCATCGATTCATATCCTGCCTGGAGTGCGATTAGCGCTCCAGAAATTTCTGAAGTTTTGACTGCCAAGAACTCTCCGCTTCGTATAACGATGATCCTGTTCAATCAAATTATTCAAGTATTTAACTGCTCGATGTTCCACAGATTTAGGCAATAATCCAAACTCTTTTAGCTCTTCAATCGCTTTTGGATAAGCTTTTGCTTTATCTGTATTAATCACTTTTACTACATCTGTTTTGGCAGTCAAGAGAAAATCAATTGTTTGACCTTCACTATCAATGGCACGATAGAGATATTTTGATTCACCATTAATCTTGATATAAGTCTCATCTACTTTCCACTAGTCATTTGTAGAGCGCAAATATTTTCGACAGCGTTTATTTATTTATCTGAGGCGAATAAGCTATTACCCACCGATAGATAGTGGTGTGATTGACTCGTAATCCTCGCTCACGCATCATCTCCTCCAAGTTACGATAGCTCAAGGGATAACGCAGATACCATCTGACACACAAAATGATTTTAGGTAAAAAATGTCTCCATTTGAAAGGGGATTTTGAATTCATTGATGTTAAGTCTTAGACAGTAAATATATACTACTATATTCTCGTTTCAACTTTTTGCAACACTACCCCTGAAAGTGAAATATACCGACTGTTTTGGGAATATGCTTCTAATATTTCTAATTGCACCATATAAGGAAAGTACAAAGTAAAAGAAGACGATCTAAAACGTACCCATTGCTTGTTAATCGACAGTAACTTTAAAGATATTACTTATCAAGATAAAGTCACTGAAAAAAGAATTTTTTCTGAATTTACCCAAAAAAGTTTTGAGGATATATCAGACTATTCATTTTTACTTTTTATTAATTCTTTACCCAAAAACATCGAGGTTCAAAAGTTATCGTACATAGAGGAGTGGCGGTCTAAAAAAGCACAGGAAAGGAATAGTACAGAACCGATATTTGGTGGCGCATTAACTAACAGAGGACTGCGAGATATATTTTGTGATTAGGCGATCGCTTTGAGGTCAGAAGAGCGATAGTTGAAACAAACGCTTACTCGCTTTCATACTTTATTATTCATTCTTCTATCCACTTCATCTTCTAGCCAAATATATATTTTTGTCAATTTAGAATCTTCAGATTTTAATTTTCTCACAACCCTATTTTTATAAGTTAGCAAAGCATTAGCTGAAGAATTATTCCAGACTTCAACGCCAATAATATTAATAATTTTTTGACAGTTTTCTAATTGTAATTTTTCGTTATCTTCTATTTCTTGTTGTAAATCTTTATTTAAAAGCAAAGAAATAAATTTTTGATAGTACATCTTATTAAAAAATATTTGTCCTTTATTCTACTATGATACTTGCTTGTGATTAGGCGATCGCTAACTATCAAAAACAAACGAAAACTATCTGGTACTAAGGATAAAGCTGTAGCCAAAAAAGGGTGATGTAACTTTTGTGTGGTTAAAGGGAGATAAAATAGAAATTAACTTAAGATAGTTAGGATGGAAGTAAATTGAAAAATAATGACAGCTTTTATTGCCGTACTTTGTCCTGATTGTCAGTCCGATAATATCTTCAAACATGGGTTTTCTAGAGATAGAAAACAAAGATATCGTTGTGAAAATTATGAATGTAAACGTCGAACTTTTATTCTCAATCATTCCCATCTAGGAAGAACCAAAGAAGTCAAGCAAAAAATAGTGTCAATGTCCCACAATGGAAGTGGAATCAGAGATACAGCTCGCGTACTAAATATCAGTACAACAACAGTAATTAAAGAGCTTAAAAAAAATCTCCGTTCATCAAAACAGTAAATGAACCTCTTTTAAACACAATCAATCCTGAAGAAATAGAAGTAGAAATTAAGCTAAGGTCAGAAACCGAACAAGATTCTGAAGCAGGAATTGAAGATTCTGAGCTAGATGAAATGTGGAGCTTCGTGGGTAACAAGAAAAATCAAAGATGGCTGTGGCACGCCATAGATAGATTGACAGAACAAGTCTTAGCTTATGTCTTTGGCAGAAGAAAAGATGAAGTATTTCTAGAACTAAAGAAACTCTTAGAACCATTTGGAATCAAGCATTATTGTATTGATGGATTAGGAGCTAACTGAAGGCATCTCTCAAAAGATAAACACGAAATTGGTAAAAAGAAAACTCAAAAGATCGAGCAAAAACATATTTGCTTTTCAAAATCAGAAGAAATGCATGATTTAGTAGTTGGCTTATTTATCAATAAATATGAGTTTGAATTGAATCTTTAAACACACAAAAACAACACCACCCGATTATTTATTATCACTCTTGACAGAGTTTTAATTCCCGACAATTTACTAAGACCTCTTTTCCGTAAGTATTTGTGATTTTGGCAACTATTCCCGTAGTGGCTTGCACAATCCATTGTCCTTTGGTCTTTAGCCATTCAACTATTACCCCAGGTTGAATGGTATTTTTGGCTTCTCTTTCAGCTTTGATGTCAACTCCCTGAGATAAATTATTATCTTTCCCTATAGTGGACACGAAACGGACGTCTGGAGTTACGTTGTCACGACCGAGAGCAATCGCGTCCTCAGCTAAATTAAAACTATGGGTAGATTCTGTTTGTATAAACGCACTGTCTCTTTGTAACCAAGAGTTAAATATTTCTTCTCTACCATCATCTCTCTGCTCGAACATATATATCCTCTCACGTTGACCTCTAGAACCTAGACGACCAATATAGGTAAGTTTGAGTCCTAAAAGACTGAGTAATTTCTGAACTATTTTGATCGGTGTATCAGATTCAACAATAGTCAAACCTAGAAAAGTTTTCAATTCCCTTTTATTAGCATTAGCCAGCTCAGCAATTAACTGAAGATTAGGGTCGCTACCTTTATATTGAACGTGAGGCACGCTGCTTTGCAGCGCATCTGCGCAGTCCGTCCTTCGGACTGGGAAAGCTTTGCTTTCCGTGCAGCTTGTGCAATCACGTTGTTGAATTCCAGGGTTTAATAAATCTATAATTAAGGTTTCCAACAGTCTTAGTGATGTAGACAGCAAACTACGATTAAAATCTGGCAGCCATAGACGATTCTTGGTATGACAAGCGATCGCTTTGAGTTGTCTTGAGTCTCGTTCAATTAAATAAGGTCTGCCAACGGTAAGGTAATAATGGCAGAGTAATTGAGAATACCAGCCTCGATCATCTTTAGCCACCAGTTCGGGAGTAATAAATCGCTCATCGCTGTATCGCTTGACTAAGTTGCCCTTACGTTCAATCCACCTCTCTTGTTTAGTCTTGGCTCGTTTATCTTTTAATTTCTGATACTCTGAATCAGTAGGAATAGGTGCCTCAGCTACTTGGCTGCATTCTGCTTGATATTTAGTTTCGGCTACCTGTTTTAGTTGTGACTCCACTTTGGCAGCAGGATTAGATTCTTCTGCTTGGGGTTTGGGAGGAGCAGTAACAAAATGACCCTCAACAATTAAACCCTCAACAATTGAGTGGCGATAGTTCTGCATAGTGAGGTTAAGATAACAGCCACGTTTAGCCCAAGTGTTGAGGGATTCTGGTTGGAAGTTAGTGTCGAGATCTAGGTCGGCTAAAGAGGCATCAGCAGCTTGTAGAAACCTAATATTGGTACTGGCTTTATTCTTAGTACTAGCAATCAGAACTTTTTTAACCGTAGCTCCATTGCCTACCATACATTTATAAAAACCCCGTTTGGCTGCCCAAAGATAACGAGGTACATTGGCACGGACGCGAGCTAGTACCTGACGAATTGAATCGGCTGCTTGTACTCCCTGGGCGATCGCCCAAACAGAATCAAAATGCGGAACTTGTTGAGTTTTTCCTAAGTTTGTCTTGATTCCTTTTAGTAATAGTTGAAAGGCCACAGGAATTTGGGGGTATGATTGCTCCGTCCTTTCGCACTCAATACTGACTCCTGTTTCAATCGACGGAGAAGCGATCGCCAGATCATAGTTTGGTAAGATTTCGTTGAGATGAGCAATACACCCATAAGCTCTGTGGGATGGATCTGCTACTGTCTCCGAGTCAATACGAAGTATTTTTTTATTAGGGAATTGTTGCTCAAGGTAGGATTCTAAGTTTTGCGTCCCACACTTGGACTTGAGTTTCTGTGCCGAACAGCTAATAAAAGGTTTACCCCCTGCTTCGATATGACTGACTAAATCTCTGACTAAACTGGCGGGATTCTTCTCTTCGTAGTTATGTATTGTCCAACGTTGTTGTTTAGGTGGTTGCCAATCGTTTACTACAACAAAAGGTTCGACGTGAAAGCCTGCTAAAGAACGGATATAGTCAATAGAAACATCGGATAAATCAGCATCGGCTAAATATACTTGACCGTCGCCTGAAAGATTGTTTTGGATTAAGGTTTTGAATTGAGCTAAAATTTCAACTCTCTCGGAAGCGCAGGTAGCAGAATTGAGCATATGCCAAATTACCTGTTCGGCTTCATCGATAATTACTATCCCATTTTCCCAGTTATCAGCATTAAATCTCGCTCCAGATAAGGGATGTAGGGAATTGATACAGAGTCCGTAACCGAGAATAGTTCCATATTCAACAGTTTTAATTTCACTCAGGTAAGGAAGTCCTACTCTTTGACATAGTGCTTCTCCTAGTTGAATACGATGAGTTAGCAGAAGTACCCATTTTCCTTCTTTAGTGGCTCGATTTACTATTTGTTCGAGTAAATAGGTTTTTCCACTACCTTTGGGGGATTTGAGACAGATGAGTTTGGCATTGTCGGGTATAGATAGGTAGGGCTGTTTCATTCTCGAACAAAGTCATGTAGATTAAAGTAAATGCTTGATTTAGATGCAAAATGACTTCAAAAGATTTAGAGAAGAGTTTAATTGAATATCTAAAACAAATACCTGATGAACGAGAAGCAAGTGGTCGAAGGCATCCTCTGTGGCTCATCTTATTAATCATGATTTTGGGAATCATGAGCGGTTATTGGGGATACCGAGGTTTAGGCAGATTTATCGAACGGCATCGTCGTCAATTAATTGAAACTCTAAAGATTCGACAAGCAAGAGTGGGATCTTACTCGACCATCAGAAGAGTGATGATGAGCTTAGATTATGAGGCAGTAGCTCAGACCTTTAATGACTGGGCATCTCAATATACTTACAACAGTGATGGTCAATGGGTTGCCATCGATGGAAAAAGCCTGAAAAACACCGTTAATGACTGTTATGGTAAACAGCAAAATTTCGTGATGATGGTTTCGGCTTTCAGCCACTATCGAGGCGAAATTTTAGGGATAAAGATAATGGAAAATAAGAAACAAAGTGAGATTGTCGCCGTACAAGATTTATTGGAATTACTAGATTTAAAAGGAGTCGTCTTCACAATGGATGCCCTACACTGTCAAAAAAAACGGTATCAGCAATCATTAATAGTGGTAACAACTACTTAATTGTGGTCAAAAGAAATCAAAAAACACTATATCGGCAAATTGAATCTCAGGCAATGAGTACAAAGGCAGTTAGTTGCTTCGAGCAGACGGAAAAGACGAGAAATCGACTAACTCATCGAACTGTAGAAGTATTTTCTCCGCCGTCAAACCTCGATCCTCGATGGGTAGGAGTTCATAGCATTATTAAAATTTTCCGTTCGGGAACAAGAGGTAATCACGATTATGAATCGGACTCAGCTACTTATTACATTAGTTCTTTACCGCCGACTTCTTCTCTTATTCCTCAAGGTATTCGACGACATTGGACTATCGAGAATCGTTTGCATTGGGTTAAGGATGTCGTAACCAAAGAAGATACTAGTCCAGTACTCCAGGGGAAAGCATCG
The DNA here is from genome assembly GCA_965218645.1 of Waterburya sp. Classification (GTDB taxonomy): domain Bacteria; phylum Cyanobacteriota; class Cyanobacteriia; order Cyanobacteriales; family Xenococcaceae; genus Waterburya. The sequence goes on from OZ244627.1 coordinate 2,079,537, forward strand.
ACTAATATTTCGTTGTTCAAAAGCTGGGTTCTCAATCTATTAAGAGTTCACGGTTTTGATTCTATGACTGAGGCGTTGGATTATATGAGCAATAATTTGCCATTGCTGCTTTCTTTTTGCCATTAATTCGTTTGATAGTTATCTTATTCGCGATCGCATCTCTTTTCTATAGAATGAAACAGCCCTAGGGGGGCTAGGGGGGCTAGGGGGGCAAGCAAACAAAACCATTAATTTAATCTTCTTTAAAGATACATAAAAAATGTGATTTAGATCGCTGTTAATACTATTAGTTATTACTAGCAAACATCCATAAAAAAACTTTTTTAATGATGATATGTTTTGTAGATCGCTTGGGTAATTTCTAAGTAGGAAAGAAAAACCCAAAACAAACACACAAAACATAAACTCTTATTAATTGAAGGATATATCATGAATAACGTATTTACTGCTAAATTACTACAAAACCTAAATAACAAAAAAGGAAACAAAGGTTTTACATTAATCGAACTATTAGTTGTTGTAATCATCATCGGTGTATTAGCTGCTGTTGCTCTACCTAACTTATTAGCTCAAGTTGGTAAAGCTCGTGAAACTGAAGGTAAAAATGCTGTTGGTACAATCAACCGTGGTCAACAAGCCTATCACTTTGAAGCTACTAACTTCACACCTGACATAACTAACGAGGAACTAGCTGCTGTTGATAATCCTCTGGGGGTTGCAATTTCAAGTCAATACTATTCATTTGATGTGACTGGTGGTTCTAGTGCGACTGATGCTTCTGTCGCGGCTACAAATGAGAATGCTCTAAAAGATGGGACTAGAGGCTATGCTGGTGCGATTACTTTTGACTCTGATACTGGTCTTTATGGTACTGCGTTGTGTCAAGATGAATCTGTGGCAACTACAGCTCCTACAGCTACTGCAAGTGCAGATCCTGCTACCCCTAGTAGCTGTGAAGGTGGAACTTTATTGAAATAGAACTAACTAACACGATCTAAAGTATATAAACTGCAAACACCAGGCAAACCTAAAGCCTGGTGTTTATTTTTAGACTATATTTAATATTTAAAAAACTCATGAATTATTAAATCAATGAAACACTGTATTTTTAATAAAAATCTTAATGAAATCTTACTTTTAAAATTATCCACTTCTACTCAAAAAGGTTTTACTTTAATCGAATTATTAGTAGTAGTAATTATTGTTGGTATTTTAGCTGCTATTAGTATTCCTTCCTTACTTGGTAATATAGGTAAAGCAAGGGAATCTGAAGCGACGAGCAATCTGGGTATCATATCTCGTTCCCAGCAAGGTTATCATTTTGAGAATCAAAAATTTGCCGATACCATGCAAAAACTTACTTCCAATGTTAGTTTAACTTCTACCTATTATAATTTTCCCGATCCTTCTGCTAATATTGCGTATGATGCTACAAAATTAAATATTTTGGTTCAACAGCAAGCTATTCCTATTGATGCTGGCAACAAATTTATAGTTAAAAATTATGCTTCTGGAGTTTATTTTGATCCTAGTTCCAGTAATTTTGATATCGTTATTTGCCAAGGAAACGGTATTAATCAAGCTGTAGATGCACCAAATACTGCTGGTGGTGTTTGTACTAATAACGGCAGGAAAATAAAGTGATTTTGAGTTAATTATTAGATTATTATTTTAAGATTATAGAATTATGATTTTATCTAAATATCAACAATTATGTTTAGCCAGCCTAAGTTTAGTTATTGGTATAGCAGGAATTATTAACTTACAAAATAATAATTTAAAAGCCAAAACAACAGACAAAGAAAAAACTTCTTATCGACAACAAGAACAAGCACAAAAAGCTGCAATCGAGATTCAGAAAAAATCACCCACTTTTGGTTTAAATAACTTAATAGCTGATTGGAACTATCTTCAGTTTATTCAATATTTTGGCGATACTGAAGCTAGAGAAGCAATAGGTTATTCTCTAGTTCCCGATTATTTTGAGGTTGCAGCGGATAAAGATCCTCGCTTTGTTCAATCCTTTCTATCTTTCTCCGCTGCCAATTCTCTGTTTGCTGCTCAACCACAAAAAACAGTACAGTTAATTGATAAGGTATTAGAAACCGCTACACCAGATTTACCTGGATATCCTTTTTTACTTTGGACTTATAAAGCAACTGACGAGATTTTATTTCTCGGAGATTTAAAGGCTGCCAAAAATTCCTACGAAATGGCTGCTAAATGGGCAAGCATGGAAGATGACGACATCGGCAAGCAAATGGCTGGTCGATTTCTAGCCAGTGCTAAGTTTTTAGCCAGTAATCCAGATAGTACAGAGGCACAATTTGGGGCTTGGGTAAATGTCTTGAATCAGGCGCAAGATCTTAAAACGCAACAACACGCTATCAAACAGCTAGAAGAATTAGGCGCAGAGGTTTCGATTACGGAAGAAGGCAAAATCAAAATTACACCACCAGAAAAGGCATAATCTGTATTTGTATGCCAATTAGGCGATCGCAATTACCAATCGTGTTCACATCATTACGATGAATGGCGATCAACCCCGCATAAACACCGCCAAACCCTGTAGGGGCGTTTCGCGAAACGCCCCTACGATAAATGATCGACACAATGCCAATGTTGTTAATTATCAACACATCGCACGATCGCAATTAATCAACCCAACCATAATCAAAATCCATGAAATATGACCCCAACAAACACCACAGGCGGTCAATCCGATTGCCAGGATATGATTACAGCCAATCAGGGGCGTATTTCGTGACCATTTGCACATATCAACGGCAATGTTTATTTGGTGATATTGTTGATGAACAAATGGTGTTGAATCAATATGGTGTAATTGTTGCCGATACATATCAATGGTTGTGTCAACGTTATCCGTATTTGTATACCGATAAATGGGTTGTAATGCCGAATCATTTTCACGTAATCATGGTAATTACCGACCAACCCCGTAGGGGCGTTTCGCGAAACGCCCCTACGACAAACAAAAAACGTAAACCATTGGGACGTTTAATTGGTGCATTCAAAACCGTTTCCACCAAAAAAATCAATATATTGCGTGATGCACCAGGGACAACGTTATGGCAACGTAATTATTACGAACACATTATCCGTAACCAGGACACAATGGATAAAATACGCCAATACATCATCAATAATCCTCGATCCTGGTCAATATGATCGGTTGCATCCAGATAACCCCTCAAAATGGTATATAAAATCCTGTTAGGGCGATCGCGCGATCCAACCATAACCCAAAACCTATGAAATATTACCTTAATATACACCACAGGTGATCGATCCGATTGGAAAATTGATTTGAGGTAGATAGTGAAGGCATATAATGTATTACTATCAACTTTGAGTACGATCGAACAAAAAGTGTAACCAATAAATCTAAACACGGGATAGACTTTGAGAAAGCTCAGGAACTTTGGAAAGACCTTTTTTTGCTTAGAATACCTTCAAAATATGAATCTGAAAAACGCTTTTTGTTTATCAATAAAATAGAACACAAACATTGGTCAGCAATTACAACTTATAGAAATGAGATCATTCGCCTTATTTCAGTAAGGAGAGCTAGGCAGGAAGAAGTGAGAATTTATGAAAAGCAATAAAAACAAATTAGATCAAAAGTTTGACGACAACCAAGAAAGCATCTTGGAATATTTTGAGCTAGCAGATGCTGAGCGAGTCAATCTTCAACAAAAAAAGATCGATATTAACCTGCCCCTGTGGATGATCGAAGGCTTAGATCGAGAAGCATCTCGTTTAGGTGTTGCTAGGCAGGCAATCATTAAATCATGGCTGGCAAAGAAACTCGAAGAACAACAGTCCAATTAAATTAGAGTACCTGCATCATAATCAATCGCCATTACCGATCGATCGCCCCGTATGAACACCGTCAAACCCCGTAACGGCGATCGCGCGATCGCCGAATAAAAACAAAACAAAAAAAGCGATCGCTCTTTATTCAGCAATAAAAATTTGTTTGGGAGTTAACTTAATTTCGGTAAAAGTAGGTGAAATCAATTCCTGCTCAAATGTAAAAATAGTTTCCTCATACAAACCTTCATCTAATACTAAAATTGTGACCTGTTGTTCTATGGGATCGACAATCCAGTATTCATCGATCTCTATCGCTGCATATTCAGACCTCTTATAGCGATAATCTCTTTTAATGGACTCAGGACTAACTACTTCTATAACTAATAAAGGAGAAGTTTTTAATACTCCAGATTCATCTAACGAATCCATGACTTGCTCTTTTTGAACCACATACATATCGGCAATGCGTGATTTACGCCACCCTGTCCTAATTCCTCCTTCTCTAATTGCCAACCACGGAAGTTTAAGGCGATTTATTTCTCGATCTATTTCTCGTTCGATAAATTTGGCAATCAGAATATGGCGAAAAGTTGGAGGGTTCATTAATTCTAGTTTGCCGTCTACCAGTTCATAACGACTATCAGGATCTTGGTCGTACTGTAAATATTCCTCAAAGGAGAATATTTTTGTTGTAGTTGTGGCAGTCATTGAAGTTAACAGTAGAAATACTGTAATTTGAGTGTATTTATATTATAACTAAACTAGTTTTCGCGATTATTGATTGAATTGGCTGCATCGGTTGTAATGCCTAATTATCCCTGCAAAGTATAATTAAACTATAAATATTTTTATTAGAGTATCAACATGGCTACTCAACTGTTTTCAATTACAGATACGAAGAATCTTTATAACCGTGATTATTATCTTTGGTTATCCTATAATGCCCAATTAATCAAAGATGGAAAATTTTCTGAAATTGATGCAGCTAACTTGATTGAAGAAATCGAAGATATGGGCAGAAGTGAAAAACGGACAGTAAAAAGTAATTTAATTATTTTGCTGTTACATCTGCTCAAATATAAATATCAACCAGCAAAGAAAACTAATAGTTGGAAAGCTAGCATCAGAGAACATCGACGTAGATTAAGAGATGATTTTAAAGTTAGTCCTAGCTTAAAACGCTATTTCCAAGAAGTATTTGAAGAATCTTATCAAGATAGCAGAGAACAGGTTGCTGATGAGACTGGATTACCTATCGATACTTTTCCAACTCTTTGTCCTTTTACGGTTGCTCAAGTCCTCGATTCTAATTACTTACCGCCAGAAACCATTTAATTACGGTAATTAAATGAAATATAGCCCCAATAAACACTATGGCGATCGCACAAAAATGAATTAGAGAATTTAATCTACACTATTTACTCGATCGATAAAATCGGCGATCGCTTGATTCACCACCTGCGGATATTCGGCAATCAATAGATGTCCCGCCTCTGGCAAATGTAAATGTTGTCCTAGCTGAAAACTATTTGCCAACTCTTGTCCCATCTGTTTTGTAAACATTGAGTCTTGACCAGCACTAATTACTAAGATAGGTATTTTCTTTTTCATCGGGGTTTGGTGACGTTGCCAAAAATTGTAGCCCCAAAAAATTTCTAAAGCTTCGTAAGGATGGGGTTCGAGAGGAACAGGACTTTCTGCCAAAAACCGTTCTATTTTTTTGCCTTGATGATTGCTAGATAAACGGTTTGTCAAAGACTGCACTTTGGGAAAGCGATAAAGATATCTGCCTCCCCAAGCTAAAAACTTAATTAGGGGAATTTCCCACCAAGGTGCAAGATCGTGAGTGCCACCTGCGATCAAAACTAGGGCTGTAGCTGAATTGTATCTTGCCCACTCCAAACCTAAAGGGACACCATAACTATGACAACAAAGAATTGGCGACTTAATCTGATAGCGTTGGAGTAAGCGAGTTAAATCACGGCAATGTCTGCCCACAGAATAGCGATCGTAAGCATTAGACTGTCCGTGTCCCGCCAGATCGTAAGCCAGTACTTCCCTATGGCGATCGCTAAAAAATTCATATTGCGATCGCCAGTTAAATCTATTTCCTAATCCTCCATGCAAAAAAACTAATCCTGGCTTAGTTCCAGCATGATAGCTAACCTGTAAATCTACTTTACGGCGCAGGTTGATTAATTCACCCTTGAGATAGTCTGTCAAGACTCAACTGTTATTTATTTGAAATTTATACTTATATTATTAACTAAAGCCAGACAATAAAACATTTAATTGCTTATGTGCCAAAGCGTAAAAATGCGATCGCCAACGGGATTATTTTAAACCAGGAGCTTAAATAATTATTGTAGCTACTTAAATTTCCAGAAAATTAATACCAACTAAAGTGTTTAGCCTTAATTCACCAACATAAATAAATACATCCAATTGTTTCACAGTTGAGTACTTAAACAGCTATCAAACATAGTCATATCATTATTGATGCCAAGATCCTGTCAGCGCAGGATATGTTTGATATGATTGAAATCAAGTCACCGCTACAATAAACGCAAGTTAGTTAGCGATATATATAACCTTTTAAACGACTCAAGAATTTATTTTATGAGTGAAAAATTAATCTTGATTGCTTAAGCATTTTAGTTGGCAAAGTGTGCTAATTCAAACTTTAGGATTTATTATACTATCTATCTTTATATCATCGAAACTTTCTATCAGTAAATTGAGCTAAATGAACAGCTATGATGACGAATAATACCAGCAAAACGTTTAGAATTTTTGAATTTATTTTTTCAATAGCCGCTTTATTTCATCTATCCGAAGCTATTACTCCCCTACTTTTGACCAAAGGAGCAAATGAAGGTGACGGTATAGCACTAAGTGCTTATGATTTGTCCCTTAATGCCAAAATGTCTTTGCTGGTTTACTTTGTGACGTTTATTCTTTTGGCAATGAGATGGAAAAGAGTTCTTGCTGTACTTTTTAGCAATAAATTGCTCTGGATATTAATGGCAATTGTTTGTTTTTCCTATTTCTGGTCTATTAACCCACCCCAAACTTTTAGATTTGCTGTTTATGCCCTCGGTACTACGGCTTTTGGACTCTATCTGGCAACCCGTTATACTTTGTCCGAACAGATGAATTTGCTGGCTTGGACTTATGGATTGTTATTGATCTTAAGTATTTTGTTTGTAGTGGCAATACCTAAATATGGTCTGATGGGTGGAATTCACGCAGGGGCTGTTCGCGGTGTATTTACTCATAAAAATCAGTTTGGTGCATTTATGGCTCCTTCTGGAGTAATTTTCTTGTTAAATGCCCTGAATAATCAAAAAAATAGCTGGATTTATTGGTTTTTGCTGGTTCTTAGCTGCGGTACGATGGTAATGTCGCGGTCTACAACAGCTTTAGGGACATTTCTAGTCATGTTGATGCTGTGCATAGTTTATCGTATCTTTCGCTGGCGATATGAGGTAATGATTTCGGCAATTTTAGCTGTAATTATTGTCGGTGTCGGTGTTCTAGTTTATTTGGCTGGATATGTAGGCGAGGATGCACTCACTAGTTCTGTAGGTAAAGATACAACATTATCGGGCAGAACCCTAATCTGGAAATATGTTTGGGATCAAATTCAGCTACATCCCTGGTTGGGTTATGGACTGTCAGCATTTTGGAATGGTTTTGAGGGTCCTTCTGGCTATATACAATTAGCAACGGGGATAGGCGTAATTTATGCTCACAATGGATTTTTAGATATTTGGTTATCTATAGGGATTATCGGCTTAGGTGTTTTTTTAATCGGCTTTGTGATTACAATATCCCAATCTTTAGCTTTATTGAGAAGAACTAACAGCCCAGAAGGGTTTTGGCCTCTTTTGTTTTTAAGCTACGTTCTATTGTCTAATTTGACGGAGGGAACAATAAATAGTATGAGTAGTTCTTTTTGGGCGCTCTATGCAGCAATATCTTATTCCCTAATTATAGCTAAGAACAACAATTATAAAATTTACGATTAATCTAACAGTAGAGACAAGGCATGCTTTGTCTCTACTGGATAGTTAGACGAGCGACCCCGCGTCGCCGTTAGGCGCAAGGGAATGCGCGAGGGAGACAGTTGGAGTTGAATGAATGAATTTTTTTCTGATAGTTTTCCAGATGATCTTGCCAGTGGTAAGACTATTGGGAGTAAAACTGCTGCTGGTATTGAAAGAAAAGGAATAGATCGAGAAAAGGCGATCGCCATTGACAATCATGCTCTGCGTTTCAAGCCTTTGATTCAACCTGGCTGGGGTAGACAGGGTATTGCCTACGGCAAATATCAGCGCGCAAATGGATTGACTATGGCAGTATTGCTGCTTAATGGTCATAATACTTCTCAAGCTGAGACGATTGAATGGCTTTATAAAAGGATTCCTCGCTGGTTGCAGGGTAGCGAAACTGAATCAATATTTAAACGGGTTACTATTTGGCTGGGAAGCCAGCATAAATCAACAACACCAAGACGTTTACTTAGTTGGTTTCGCATGGCAGCAGAGGTAACTAAGTTTTTCCCCCTACCTAAAATCAACGATAATTTGGCTGTGGGTTGGTTTACCGATGCCGTACCAAGTAACCTACCTGAAAATGCTAATAATTTTGTTATTCGAGCCACGGGAGCGGAAAATGGCGAGTTATTAGCTAAGGTAGGTACAAAATTACTTTCTGTTCTACGGGGACTACAGAATGTGCCTGTATGTTATGTGGTTGTTTTAAGAGAGCAGGGGGCAGCTTACTATGCAGCTTCTATACCGCAGGTTTATGGCTTACCGAGTTTTCCGCAGCTTCGTCCAGTAGCCATTGATGCCGTTAATCTTGAACCAATTCTCTATGCAGGTGTTCATCAAAGCGTCCTTGGTCAAATTGGCTTTCGTGCCGATACTAGAGTGTATGGGGTAAAAGTACAAACCATTTCGGCACTAGCTACTTGGTACGGTACGGCTCATGGTGCAGATGCCCTAATAGGAACAGGAAATCTTGCCTCTATTCCTGCTGAAGCAGGAGGAGCTTGGCAGATTATTACTGGTGGTTTTGAGCGCACCAAACAAGGCTTGATAGCCACAGAAAGTTATAGTCTCGCGATTTTAAAGCCTCAGACCACTTCTGGACTACTACACGCTAAAATTTACTTTAGCAGTAAGGATAGGGATAGTGCGATCGCCCCAGAAGATAAATCAGCTACCATTGGCATAGTCTGGAGATTTCAAGATCGCCACAATTACTGGTGTTGTGAGATCGACAATCATAGAATATGTGTTCAGTTAATCGAGACTGGACAAAAAGAAGTATTGGTCTGTGCTGAGGACTTTTTAATTGCCAATGAATTTGGTCACCTACAAATATTAGATGATGGACAAGAAGTAAAAATCTATTTTGATGGTCAGTTAATTGGCAATTATACCGACGAACGATTAGCAACTGCTACAGGTGTAGGCATAGCTATATCTAAAGAAAATTCTGATTTGTATTTACAGAATTTTGAAGCTCATCCCCGTACTGTAACTCTTTCCACTCTCGATTTTGATTTGCCCTGGTGGCGAGAAGGCAAAGATATTATCATCGAAGATGATTTTAACAACTGGGAGGGAGATCTAAGCGGCAAGACTACCTTATTGGGCAACCAAGTCTGGCAAAAAACTATCGGCAAAGGTGTCTTTGAAATTTTACAATCTGGCATTGCCAAAGTAAAAGCCGACGTTGCTAATCCTAATCCAGATCGCACTGCCTATACTGTGGCGGTAGACAATGCTAGCTTTGCTGATGTGTCAGTAACCATTATTCCTCCTGGAAAAGAACGAGGTCAAGGAGAAAAAGGGCGAGGCGGTCTAATTTTTTGGCAGGATCGAGATAATTACATCATTATCAATACCTGGCTGGATGACTTTTATGAAGGAGAGTCAATTTCCTGTTTTTTCCGTATTGCTGGCTTTGAAGAAATTTATGATGCGGTGTGGTCAAATATTGGTCGGGCGATCGCTTTTGGGCAACCTTATACTCTTAGGATAGTTTTTAATGGTAATCATTATTCGGTAAGAGTAAACAATAAAACCGTTTTATATCGCGCTCTGAGCGATATTTATCCCTGGGCTACTGCTTTAAAAATTAATCGCCTTGGCATCATAGCTAATTGGGAATGGGGAAATGATACTGGCAGTGGCTTTAGTAATTTTATCGTCAGAAAATCTGACCAGCATAACCAATAAATTTACAGTTGATAATTAAGGTAGGTACAAAATTAAATCTTGCCAAACTGTAAAAAATTGCCAGATTTAGAGCAATAATAATAGTTATTATCAGCGTAAATATATTGCACTTATCTTTTGATGAATACTCATAATACTCCCACGCCAACAGCAGCAGTTACTCTAGAAAAAATTCAAATACTTTCATCATTCAAACAAGATATTTACGATTGGTTTTATAGACAACACTATTCCCTAGATGTCGAGACACTTCGCTCTCGTATCAAACAAAATGTTCAGCAGGTTCGTAATATAGCCCAGGAAACTAACTGTCTCAAGCTTGTATCAACTGTTCCTCCGACTCAAAATGGATTAACAATTAGGGATCACGATCCTTTTAATAGTGTTTTGGATACTCCTTATTATGGAGTTTCTTTTATTTCCACAATTATCGAGATGATTGATGAAGCTATTAATGTTCTAGAAAGTCCTAAATATTCTAAATAATGCCAAAGAAGATCGGATTTTTCTAAGCTGCTTTTTGTTTTTGATAAAACCAAGCTACAGCGATCGCCAAACAAACAACTCGAAAACTATCAGAACTTAATGTTGCCCAGGCTGCTCCTCTCCAAGAATACAGGGGAATTAACCAGAGGTTCAAACCCACGTTAGTTAAAGCCGTTGTGACTTGAATAGCACTGCGAGTTTTTTGAAATCCAGCCCCCGTAAGGGTGTCAGCCAATAATAACTGGATTGAACCAATAATCGGGATGGGTGCCAACCAGCGAACTGTGGCGATCGCATTTTGGTATTCATCTCCTAAAATATAGGTTATCCAGGGAGCAAAAAACAAAAACCCAGTTAGGGAAATAACGCTATATATAGCCACAAAAGGCAATAGTTTTTTTGCCAGACTTAAACAGCCTTTGATTCCTTTGGCACCCTCTTGGAAAAATCTAGGATAGGAAGCTCCCAATACGGCATAAATCGGAATAGTGCCAACTTCTATTAGCCGATACGCTGCACCATAGATTCCTGTTGCTTCTAGAGTTGCCATACTTGCCAACATTGTCTTATCTATGTTGGAGTTTATATTGTATGCTGATTCACCAATCGAAAAGTACAATCCTTGGTGAGCCATGTTGGTTAAGATTTTAGGGGCTAATTGGGGCTTGGCTAAAGTTTTGTTAATCCAGATAATGCCGATTACTGCCGTAGTTAATGAACTCAATAAGTACAAATAAGACCACTGCAACAAGCTTGGTTGACTAAAGCAAGTTGCTAACGCTATAGCTGCTAATAACTTAGTGATTGTACCGATAATTTGTAGCAGAGAAGAATTTTTAAGCAAATCATAAGACATAAATGCCTTGGCGCTGACAACAAAGATAGCTAAACCGCCCAAATCTGCTAACAAAATTGCCAGTATCGCGGGTAAATTATCTATGTTAGGAAAAACGGTTGGCGAAATAAAGTAAGCAACAAGGGTCAAAAATAGGCTAGCCAAAAAAACAATTAGCAAAGCATTCCCCCAATAAGTAGGAAACAGCTTTTTGTCTCTTGATACCTGCTGAATTAAAACGTCTCCACTGCCTAGATTAGCAAAAGGAAAAATCAAGGCAGCAAAGGCAGTAATTCCCACAAAAGCACCATAATTTTCTGTACCCAGGACGCGGACAATCAGGGTGAAGTATGCTGCTTGGCAACCTATATTAATAGCTTTTGCTAGTAGTTCCCAAAGACTATTCTTGACTAAAGGTTTTTGCGATATATTTTTTAACTTTTGGCTGAAGTTTTTCAAAACTACTAAGGTTTGCAAACTATAACTGCGGGGACTTTAGACAATTATACTAGCAACTGAAATCTTTTATAGTTTATTGCTGAGGGTTAATTTACTAACTGTTAATTAAAAAGTAACTTTTATTTTTTGAAGTAACTTGATGTTGGTATTATGCTTTATAAATAAATATAATACATAGAGATAAGATTCTCAAGATAAAGCTTGTATGAATATACAATCAAAATTTTATTAAGAAGAAAGAATCAAATATAAAGTTTTGATAAACATCAAGATAATTGAAATTACTAAGACTAAACTTGAAGACAAGCAATTTATCAGTACTATAAATTTAAAGAAAAAACATCAGTTTATTGATTGATGTTTATATTATTACTAATGACATATTTACAGGTCTAAAAGAACTTTGATATCTTTAGTTTTACTTATCGTTTAAATAGGAGATAAACTTAGTTTGAAATTATCTCTAGTAAATCAACCTTGGACAATAGCGGCACCCCCTAAAGGTAGCGATTCAACAGGAATATGGAGTTATCAGGTTAGTCGTCGTCTTGTAGAGTACTACAAGATAACTTATTACGGCTGCAAAAGCCAATTAAATCACGCTCAAGAATCAAATTCGAGCTTATCTCCTCAAATAAAATATCGAGGAATTTCTCGTCGGTTCGATAGTTTGCTAAAAATACCCAGAGCGATCGCAAAAAGGCTGAATACCAACTCTCTGCTACCTTATTTTGCCTCTAATTGGTTTCATTACGGTTACGGTTGGCAGGTTGCACGTGATGCTGCTCAAAGAGGTAGTGACATTATTCATATTCACAATCATTCTCAGTTTGTGCCAATAGTTCGCAAGTATAATCCCAATGCCAAAATAGTTTTACATCTCCATTGCGAATGGGTAAATCGTCTGAACCAAGAAGCGATCGCCGAAAGGCTAGCAAAGCTAGACTTAGTTATTAGCTGTAGTGACTACATAACTAACAAAATTGCTGCTCGTTTCCCTGAATACGCAGGCATTTGTCGCACGGTCAATAACGGAGTCGATGCTAATTATTTTGTTCCAGCCACTAGATCTCGTCCACAAAATAGCCAAGACGCGCCACAAATGCTTTTTGTTGGTCGTATTTCACCTGAAAAGGGAGTTCACGATCTGATAGACGCTTTTATCCAAGTAACGGCTACCTATCCTGATGCTGTCTTAACTATCATTGGACCTCATATTATAGTTGCTAAAGAAATGCTTTTCGATCTACAGCATGAACCAGAGGTACAGGCTTTAGAACCTTATTATGGAGTTGATTACCTAGAATACGTTAAGAGTAAAATTCCCCCTCACCTGTGCGACCAGGTAATTTTTACGGGTTCGCTGTCTCAAGAACAAGTATTGCCTTACTACCAACAGGCAGATGTAGTAATCAATCCATCTTTAAGTGAAGCCTTTGGCATGAGCTTAGTAGAGGCGATGGCGACCCAAACACCAGTAGTCGCTACCAAAATTGGTGGCATGACAGAAATTGTCAATGATGGTGTGACTGGTTTATTGAGCGATCCAGGAGATATTCAGGCTTTAGCTAGTGCCATCACAGCCATAATCTCCGAACCAGAGATCGCTAGCCAAATGGGTAAAGCTGGCAGAAAGAGGGTTTTGCAGTATTATACTTGGGAACAAATTACCCAAAGCTTAATCTTTAATTACGCAACTATGGGGGTAAATATCAAAGTACATGACTCTAAGAAAAAAGTTGCGCGATCGCTATCTAAGGCAAATTGAGCAAATAAAACCCCTGTCTGCCGAAGAATTGTCAGCCTCGGCGATCGTTTTTTCTCCCCATCAGGATGATGAGACTTTAGGCTGTGGTGGCACAATCATTCATAAACGGGAGGCGGGGGCAGAGGTCAAGGTAGTTTTTATGACTGATGGCAGTCGTTCTCATAACCATTTTATACCTGAAGACAAGTTGATTATGCTGCGTCAACAGGAGGCAATTAAAGCTGCTGAATGCTTGGGATTATCCTCAGATGATGTGGAGTTTTTTGGCTTTCGTGATGGAGAACTAGAGACGAAAACGGCAATTGCAGTCGAACGGGTTCGGCAACTATTTTTACAAGACCAACCTCAACAGATATTTATCCCTTATGCTCGCGAAACCCATCCAGACCATAAAGCTACCACGAACATAGTCTTAGCAGCGTTGGCAAACCATCCTCAAATTATTGTTTATGAATATCCCGTTTGGTACTGGCATCATTTTCCCTGGACAAATAGAGCGGGCGATCGCACTTCTCAAATAGGATATTTTAAGGCTAGTATTAAGGCTGGCTTAGGTCGGCAGCTACTACAAGAATTTAATTATCGCGTGGAAATTGAGTCAGTCAAAGCCCAAAAACAGCTTGCTTTAGCTCAACACCAAACCCAAATGGAACGTTTGGTTGACGATCCAAATTGGGGACTGCTTAAAGATGTTTCCAATGGAGAGTGGCTAGAATGTTTCTTTCAAACTCAAGAAATCTTTCGTCGTACTATTATTTAACTTCTTAAAATCATGATTAAACAAGCAATATTTCGCGTTTTACCTTTTTTTCCCGTAAACGTTCTTGAAAAGCTAGCAGCATCTAATCCAGGTTCATTAGGCTATCGTCTGGCTACGGCTGGTTTGCGTCAGCGAGATGTAACCGTCAGAAACGGCATTGCTAAAGAATTAAAATTTAATACAGGAGAATCTTGTCCAGAATTGGCATTAGGAACTTATGAAGTACCGATTCAAAATATTTTTGCCCAACATCTAAAGGATGGAGACGTTTTTTATGATATTGGCGCAAATGTCGGCTTTTTTACGGTTATTGCAGCCAAATTAGTTGGCAATACTGGCAAAGTCTATGCTTTTGAGCCAGGTAAAGGAAACGCTAAGAGCGTGCGTCATAATGCCAAACTAAATAATTTTACTCAGGTTGAAGTCATCGAAAAAGCTGTCTCCCATACATCAGGGTCAGGGCAGCTACTATTAGCTCAATATTCTGGAGGACACGCCCTAGCTACCGCCGATGCGCCACCCGATCTAGCAGGAGAAGTAACCGTAGATCTAGTCTCAATTGACGATCTGATTGCTCAAAACCAGATTCAGCCACCCAATTTTGTCAAGGTGGATGTTGAGGGAGCAGAATTAGACGTGTTAAAAGGCATGACCGAAACCATGAAAACTTATAAACCCACGGTTATTTATGAAATTGATGATGGCGATCGCACTGCTTACGATCACAAGTATAAAGAGTTAGAGTCGTTTCTTCAGGCTTTAGACTATAAAGTTACCCCAACTAAAAACTCTTACGACACAATTGATTGGTGTGTCGGTCATGCGATCGCTACTCCTCTCTAATATTAAATCCGATCGCTCAAAGTATCTCAAATATTAAGTTTATAGTAGGTAGTCAAAGAAAACTACCTACTACAAACGACTAACTATTTTGTTTGCGCCAAGTAAAGAAAAAAGTAGATCCCTCACCTAATTTAGATTCAACTCTCACCATACCGCCTCGATCTTCGACAATTTTTTTGACAATAGATAAGCCTATGCCTGTACTTTCAAAGATGTCTCTAGCCTGTAATGTCTGAAAAATAGTAAAGATTCGCTCATGATATCGGGGATCTATACCTTGTCCATCATCAGATACGGCAAATTCGTAAAAGTCATCTCGATCCTGGGCGTAGATAGTTATCTTGCCTGATTTTTGGGGATGATATTTGATGGCATTATCAATTAAATTGGAAAATATCTGTCGTAGTAATACTACTTCGGTCTTGATGGTGGGCAAATCAGCAGCGACAAATATGCTAAATTCTGGAGGTGGTGACAAAGAGTCAATTACCTCTTTGACTAAATTGCCCACGTCTATAGTTTTGACTAGGTTATTTTTTCGCCCCACACGAGAATACTCTAATAATCCTTGAATCAATCCTTCTAAACGCTGGACACGAGACTGCATTAGCTGAAGTTGCTGTTGGTTTTCTTCTGGTATTTCTCCTGCTAAATCTTCCCCTAGCCAAGTAGCTAAATTGGCGATCGCCCTTAACGGTGCTTTGAGATCGTGAGAGGTAACGTAGGCAAAATGATCTAATTCTTGGTTACGTTTTTTTAATAGGGCTGTGGTTTTAAGCAGTTCTCGATTGACCCATTTTAGCTCCAGAACTCTTTCCTGTAAAGATTTTTCCGTCTGCTTCTGCTTAGTTAAGTCCCGCATTACCGTAGAAATATACTCAATGCCATCAGCAGATTTATGAGCCAATATTAGCTGAGATACGGGTATTTCTTGCCCTTCTCGATCTAGAATTGCAGTCTCCCCTAGCCAACTACCTTGAGCCATAGCCTCAGGAATTCCCTCTTCGCTAATTATCTTATATGCCCAATCAGGATAGTAATTGTCAATAGATAGGTAAGCAGGATCTTGGTCATCAGTAATCCCTCTTATTTGCTTCATTTGGGGATTATTCCAGATAATTTTACCTGTCGTATCGGCTAATCCTATATAGTCTTGTGAGGCTTCTAATACCTGAACTAACCGTTCTAATTCTGCTTCTAGCTGCTTTCTGATTTTTAATTCACTTTGCAGATTATCAATTAACTCTGCCTGTTGAATAGCGATCGCTAACTGTACTGATAATTTGTCTAATAGTTCAATTTCATCTTTTTGCCAATGACGACTATGACTACACTGATGGGCAATTAATAAGCCCCAAATAGATCTATTTACCTGGGAAGGAGCAAGTAAAATCGGCACAATTACATTTGCCTTGACCTGAAATTCTTCTAGTAACTCAAGATGACACTGAGAAAATCCCGCTTTATAGACATCATTTATCGCTAGCGTTTCTCCTCGTTCATATTTTTCTACTCCTTTTTCTTGGAAGCAAGTATCAACTACGTTTACTCCCAAAGACGGTTTGTAATCCAATTTAACTGACTCGGCAACAATATTACCAGTCATATCTGGAGCAAAACGATAGACTACAACGCGATCGCAATTGAGCAATATTTGAACTTCTTTGACTGCGGTATCGAGAATTGATGATATATCTAAAGTTTGACGGATGCGTAAAGAAGTTTCGGCGATTAACTGTTGTTTCTCTATGTTTTTGGTCAGCAAAGATTGTAAATGATGCTGCTGTAAAACCCTTTGGACTGAAGTAGTTAAAATTTCAGGAGTTAATTTGTCTTTAACTAAGTAATCTTTTACACCGCTTTTCATCGCTTCTACTGCGACCATTTCATTCCCCCGTCCAGTAATCATAATAGTTGGGGGAATTACTTTTAACTGTCGTTTTAATCTGGTCAAAAATTCTAAACCATCAAAATCTGGCAGAAGATAACCGAGCAAAATCAAATCTGGCTGTATCAATTCTAGAAGCGACACACCTGATTCGCCAGATTCAGCCTCAACAATCTTGTATGCAGATAGGATATCTTTATTTAGATAACGACGATAAACTGCCCGCTCTTCAGCGGAGTCGTAAACTATTAAAATTGTGTATTGACCAGAAAGCATTGGAACTTATATAGATTTTGAGCGTTTGATAAATTAACAACGTTTTAAAATGTTTTATTTAATTCTGCATGACTATCGGGGCGAATTTTTTGACCATACTTGCGAGCATAAACCTGGGTAAATTCTGCTCCAAACAAAAGAATTTGAGCCGAGTAAAACACCCAAGCCAGAAAAACGATTAAAGAACCCGCAGCACCATAAGCCGAGCCTAAACTACCTTGACCTAAATATAGACCAATTAAAAATTTACCGATAGTAAATAAGAAGGCGGTAATTATTGCCCCTACCCAAACGTCTTTCCAGCGGATTTTGACATCAGGCAGATATTTATATATCAGGGCAAACAGCAAGGAGATGAAGCCAAAAGAAATTCCAAAATTGAGTAGTTGCCAGATGGGAGTAAAACCAGGCAGTAGATTAATTTGTAATTTTCCAATGCCTGACAGCATGGCACTAGTAATGAGAGACACTAGAAGTAAGAAGCCAATAGCTAATACCATTCCGAAAGACAGCAGACGTTTGCGAATAAATTCCCAGATGCTACCCTTGCCCTTTTTTGGTTTAGCTTTAACGTTCCAGACGGTGTTTAATGCTTCTTGTAGCTGAGCAAACACCCCTGATGCGCCAACAAGCAAGACAATAACACTTATAATTGAAGCAATACTACTTATCTTAGGCTGATCGGCATTAGCCAAACCCGTTTCAATTATCTGTGCGCCTTGTTTCCCGACTAGACTGTTAATTTGTCCAATAATTTCTCCTCTAGCGGTGTCTTGACCAAAAACGGCACCAGCAATGGCGATCGCAATTACTAATAGAGGAGTTATAGAAAACACTGTATAGTAAGCCAGAGCAGCAGCCAAAAGTGTAACCTTATCTTCTTGCCATTCTACAAACGCCTCTTTAAAAAGCTGGAATACTGTTTTTATTCGTATTTGCATTTATAAAATAATAAAACCCCTTAACCTGCCATGATTTTGCTATTTTATGATGGCGATCGCATCTAGCTAAAGAGAGATAATCTAAGGGATGAAGGATAAGGAAACAAAGGTAACTGTTAATTGTTCAACTCGCTTCTAAGCTTTAAAACTTCTGTACCGTCTTCTTGTTCAATCAAGTAAGCAGGGTTTTCGTCAGTGCCGTGACGAGTAATTTTACTTCCCTTTATATTCTTAGTTATATCTTGATGGTGAATCTCTTTTACTTTCCCGTCTGCTGTGCCATTACCCCAATTCCAAGAAACGGGAGAGCCTGTTCTAATTTGTTTTTGTCCCATTTTTAGCTTGGTTATTTGCGTATTTGGCGTTGGTGCTGCTCTAATAGCCGTTGATATTTACTATTTCCTTGTGCTTCTTGCCACTTTGCCTTAAAAATTTCTGCTGACTGGGCTTTTACAGGATCTATATCTAAGGGCAATATCTCTTGACGAGCTTCTTTTTCTGCTGCTTGAGAACCTGCCTTTTGAGGATTGCTGCGATATTTCTTACCGCTCTTGTGGTTAGCGTAGCGTCTCGATCTAGTATAGCCCATTTGCAAAAATTTACGCGCCATGTCTGCACCAACAAAATCATCTTGCTCTAAATATTCCAAGAACATTTGATAAATTTTTTGGCTAGAGTTGGTGGCTATGTCTGGATTTTTAAATCGCCAATTGGATAATATTTCTGATTTGTAAGGCTCTACTAATAAAACTCCCTGCTCTCCCTTGCATACCTGATAAAGATCGGGGCGATCGCGAAAATTTAGATGCTTATAGTCTAGTGAATAATCAAATTTGCTCATAAGTCAACCTGCACTAAGAAACAAAATTATAATTCCCTATAAGATTATGTCTCGCGATCGCATGATATATTGCTATATTTCAGGTCAAATCTTCAAAATTTCCTTTGATGTTCTTGGTAGTTTTTTGCGTGGCTTTAGTGGCATCTTTGATAGCATCTTGTGCTGTATCTACCGCACCATCAAATACTTCTTTGCTTCCATCAGGAACTTTGCCTAGATTACGTTTTAAATTGTCAGATTTGTCGTCAACGTACTCTAAGGCTTTATCTTTGTTGTTTTCCAATTTACGAGAAAATGCTTTTGTAGCTTTTTCATCGACATCTTTATTTAGTACTGAGCGTTCTCCCACGTTATCTACATATTCGCCTAAATTGTCGGCTTTGCGACGTTCGGCAGTATCAATCAATTCTTTGGTTTTTGCTGCTGTTCCAGCATCATATCGGCGATCGTCATTGTAACCATTCATGCCACCTTTAAATGATTGGTTAGCGTCGTATTCGTCATAGGTATCAGACCTAGTTTTTGCTGCTTGTGTATACTCTTTGCCTTCTGCTTGAGCAACATTGCCTTTATTACAGGCAGTGCTAACAAATATCAGAGAACTTGCTAAAAATACTGTTAGTATCTGCCTGATTGGTAAGTTTTTAATAATTTGAATTAGTTTTTTCATTATCGTCTCCTTGCTTTTAGTCTTATATGACTGTAGACAAGAATTAAAAATATTGCTTCTATCAAAAGTATAATTGTTTGACAGTATATCAATAGTGATAGATTGTTAATTATTAAGATTCTGCTCTTGATTGCTAATTATCTTTTTCTTATCAAACAATATTTGCTGTTGAGGAATGGGTATGGGTATTCCTGCTTGGTCAAAGGCAATTTTGACCCGACGGCGAAATTCTCTAGCTACATCCCACTGTTGTAATGGTTCAGTTTTGATCCAGACGCGAATCAAAATACCGCGATCGCTAAATTGCTCTATGCCTAAAATATTTGGAAACTCCCAAATGCGCTCCTGCCAATCGGGATTTTGCGTCATAACTTTGGCTACCTGATCGATTACATCTAGGGCGCGATCGATATCAGTTTGGTAAGCTACGGGGATAGTAATATCGGCTCTAGACCATAGACTAGAACGATTTGCTACAATTTCGATGACGCTGTTAGGCACAGTAATTAACCTTCCTTCAGCATCCCTTAACTGAGTAATCCGCAGATTAATATTTTCGACTAAACCGCTAACTCCGCCGATATCCACAATATCGCCTACGGCATAGCGATCGTCCCAAATGATAATAAAGCCGTTGATTGCATCCTTAATTAAATTTTGTGAGGCTAAAGACAGACCTAAACCCAAGATACCCGCACCAGCTAAAATTGGTGCCAGGTTAACTCCATTAACCCAAAAGGCTGATAAGATTCCAATTACTGACCAAAGAACAGTTATAGTACTGCGTAAAATTCTTGTCGTAGTATTGATGCGTAATTTGCCTCGTTGATTAACCGTTACGGCAGCAGATTGGCTGGCGATCGCAACTGCACTTAGCTTGGCAATTAAGAAGTAGCTGAGGCGGATCAAAATATAAGTAGCTAAGATAATCAGACTAATGCGCAAAGGAATTCTTAAAGCAGCAATTAGCAAAAAAGCAGCAATTCGCGTTTGGGGAAATAAATTTAAAATATATAAAGTACCACCACCCAAAAGTGCCACTTGAACTAATTGCAATAAGCGATATTGAATTTCGGTTATATTCCATTTTTGACGGTGCGCTAGCTGAGTTGCCAAGGGTAAGGTTTTAGAAAAGGCTTTTGGTGCTAGCTTGCGTGCCAACTTACCCAGTTTTCTAATTTCTGAGGTCAACGGAAAATTACCGATCCAGATAAAGACAAGGGTTAATAAGCCGATGATCAGTTTTTTTCGTAGATATTGGGGCGATCGCTCTTTTTTCGCTATCTCTAAACCCTGCTCAATTTCTGAGCTAAGCTGTCGCGCTCTAATTGGTACGCTAACATCATTGGCTGTGGCATCAGAATTGGTTACGGTAAATAAACGCTCCTGTTGGTCGCCCAAAACCAGATAGATATCCTGTAAATTACCATTTGGCTTGACAATAACTTGGGGTTGATTGTCGTCATCAGCTAAATAGTTTGCCGTTGCCTCTGCAAAGCGTTTTTGAATCTCATCAATTCTGTCAGATAGAAGCTCAGAATCTGTAGCAGATAGTTTAAATAAGCAGCGTCCATCTAAACGAATACAGGCAGAATTGAACGACTTTTCCTGTACCTGGCGTAAAAACCTTGAATAAGCAGCTATATCTTGAATATAGGGTAATTGCGCTACGGCTGGGGGCATAACGCAAACGGTAATAATTGTAAATAGGGCGAATAAAGTTACTAAGAACTTCTTGCTAATCATGAGATTGGGAGGAGCGTTCTTGTTGTTAGGCAAGTTTAGCTTAATCTGGGGTCTGTAAACTGCTCGCAATAAATCACAGCTTTTGGTAATCCCGACTAAATCCGCATCCGCATAAATATATAGTCCTTCCAATTGATTTCCTCATGATTGGCTGGTCAGAGGTCAGAGGTCAGAAGAATTTGAGGTACTTACAAAATTTTTCCTTTTTCGTATGGTTTCTAGACGAACGGCCAGGGAATTACCCCATTGCCCAATTGAACTATTCATGATGCTGATGTTTTTGAAATACACTAGACCTCTTGCAAAAATAAATTAGGAATTAAAATTAACCCCTTTTCCCTTTTTCCTTTTCCCTTTTTCCTTTTCCCAACCAAAATTTATGGGACTTATGCAAGAGGTTTACTATGTATATCTTAAGGACGGTTACTCAAGCTACAAGAGCGATCGCTCTTTCTAAAATATCGCCAGCTTCGTCAACTTCAGCCTTGGAAACCACCAAAGGAGGAACAAAACGCAATACTTTTGTACCTGCGGGGGCAAGGAGTAAACCCTCTTCCATTGCTGCTTTGACTAAATTAATCGAGGTCAAATCGAGATCGGCACGTAATTCAATGCCGTTGATCAAGCCCCAACCCCGCACCTCGGTAAATAAGGAGGGATACTTTTTGGCGATCGCTCTTAATCTTACTCTCAACTGTTCGCCTCTTGCCTGAACATTATGAAGAATACCTTCATTTTCAATAGTCCGCAATACAGCTAAAGCAGAAGCACAGACAAAAGGATTACCGCCAAAGGTACTAGCATGATTACCTGGCTCAAAAACTGCACAAGAATCCTTACACAACATCGCACCGATGGGAATACCTCCTGCTAAACCTTTGGCACTAGTCAAAATATCTGGCTCAACACCAAGCTTCTCGTAACCCCAAAGCTTGCCACTTCTGCCAACGCCAACTTGGACTTCGTCAAATACCAACAGGATATTATTCTCGTCACAGATTTTGCGTAGCTTGAGAAAATATTCTAAATCTCCTGGACGCACACCGCCTTCACCCTGTAGAGGTTCGATCATAATGCCCACTACGCGACTTAAAGTACCTTCATCGAGATCGGCGATCGCATTTTCTATGGCAGTAATATCGTTGTAAGGAACATAGGCAAATCCAGTGGGTAATGGCGTAAAGCCCTTTTGATATTTTTCTTGTCCTGTGGCGGTAACGGTTGCTAAGGTACGTCCGTGAAAACTAGCTTTTGCCGTGAGGATAATTGGCTGTTCAACTTTATCTAAAACAGTATGGGCATACTTTCTGACTAGCTTAATTGCTGCCTCGTTAGCTTCTGCCCCAGAATTGCAGAAAAATACCTTGTCCATACAGGAATTGTTAACTAACCATTCTGCTAATTCTCCCTGTTCGGGAATATAATAAAAATTAGAAACGTGGTGCAGCTTTTTGATTTGCTCGGTGACCGTAGCAATCAAAGCAGGATGAGCATGACCCAAGGTACAGGTAGCAATTCCTGCCACAAAATCAAGATACTCTTTCCCTTCTGTATCCCAAAGACGACAGCCCTCTCCGCGCTTAATCGCAATGGGAAAACGACCATAGGTTGGCATTACGCTTTGATCGAAGCGATCGCGATCAAATTCAAGTTTAGTATTCTGCGAGATAGTTAAAGAATTGTCTATAGGTGGGGATTGAACCATTGGTTACTCCTGGATAAAATTTATTTTTTGAGAAAAATACATTTAAAATGGCAGTTGTTATCTGATATCACTCTTGATTGTTTTGTTAAAAAATCAGACCTGCATCTTAATGTAATCAATTTTAGGCACAACTGTTGTCAAAAATCAGCAGCCAATTTTACATGTATAATTATACATTTGAGGAAAAGTATGGTCGTTTACGAAAAGAGTTAATACGGGGAGGTGTCGTATTAGCGAGTATTGTACTAATTGGAACTCTTTGGTATTGGCAAGTTGAGAAGTGGTCTTTGGCTGAGTCAGCATACATGACCGTGATTACCCTATCTACGGTGGGGTTTTCTGAGGTACGCCCTTTAGGAGAAAGGGGCAGACTATTTACCACGGCTCTAATTTTAATGGGTTTGTTTACCATTGCTTATATCGTCAATCGTTTTACAGAAGCTCTGATTCAAGGCTATTTTCAAGAAGGCATCAAAATAAGACAGGAGAAGAGTTTGATTGAATCTTTAGATCGACATTATATTGTTTGTGGTTTTGGGCGTACTGGTCGTCATGTCGCCAGAGAGTTTTCCGCCGAAGGTATTCCCTTTATTATTATTGACGATAACATTGAAGAAGTAGAAGAAATTAAGCAATTAGGGTATACGGTGATTCTGGGGGATGCTACTTTAGATGAATCTTTAACCCGTGCCAAAATTGATCGAGCAATTTGTATGGTGACGGCACTGCCTTCAGATGCTGAAAATCTCTATACAGTTTTGTCAGCCAAAACCCTTAATCCGCGCATAAGAGCGATCGCCCGTGCCAGTAACGAAGAGGCGGTACAGAAGCTACAGAGGGCAGGGGCAGATGCGGTAGTTTCCCCTTATATTACAGGGGGAAAAAGATTGGCAGCAGCAGCATTACGACCTCAGGTAATGGACTTTGTTGATGGTATTATTACAGGGTCTAATCGTTCTTACTATCTCGAAGAATTTCTCATTGATTCTGAAGCCTGTCCGTTTGTAGGTCAAAGTTTGCGAGAGGCTAAGTTGCGATCGCAGACAGGGGCTTTGGTATTAGCAATTCGCCGTTTTGATGGCAACTTAATCGCTGGACCGACGGGAGACTCGCTAATTTTAGAACGAGACGCTTTAATCTGTATGGGAACAGCAGACCAGCTACGGGATTTGAACAAAATTTTAGGTCCAATAAATTCAACCAATGCTTTAAGATTGCCAAAAAATCAATAAAACCAATTATTTAGTTATGAAAGCGCATATTTTGGTGGTAGAAGATGAAGCTAAGTTGGCTCAGTTTATTAAAATGGAGCTAGAGTTTGAAGACTATCAGGTAACCCATGCAGCCGATGGCTTTGCTGGCTTGTCTGCTGCCAGGGAAATTAAACCCGATTTGATTTTGCTTGATTGGATGTTGCCAGGAATCTCAGGACCAGAAATTTGCCGTCGTTTACGTCAAACAGGAGACAAAGTACCAATTATTATTCTCACTGCCAAAGATGAAGTAAGCGATCGCGTTACGGGCTTAGATGCTGGGGCTGATGATTATGTGGTCAAGCCTTTTAGCATCGAAGAGTTACTGGCTAGAGTTAGAGCTAGTTTACGTCGTGAGCAAGAAGAGGAAACAGATTTAATCCAGTTTAGCAATCTTACCCTCAATCGTTCTACCCGCGAAGTGTTTCGTGATCGACGCTCTATCGAATTAACCGCCAAAGAGTTTGATTTACTAGAGTATTTGCTTTCCCATCCTCGTCAAGTATTAACCCGCGATCAAATTTTAGAAAGAGTTTGGGGTTACGATTTTATGGGGGACTCTAACATCATTGAAGTTTATATTCGCTACCTGCGCCTAAAGCTAGAAGAACAAAAAGAACAGCGTTTGATTCAAACTGTACGGGGCGTAGGTTATGTTCTGCGAGAGTAGTAATCAGTTAGGACAGTTAGGATAGAGACAAGGCATGCCTTGTCTGTACTGGGCAGTTAGACGAGCGACCCCCTAAAGGGTTCAACAGTTTGACGGGCGGTATAAACGTCGCAGCAAAGCTAAAGCGCGTTTTGAGTAAGAGTATTCTTACTCAAAAGCCGCTGTACGACGACACGCCCTCCTCAACGGGGGAAACCCCCGCAACGCAACTGTTTCACCGCGTCGCCGTTAGGCGCAAGGGAACGCGCGAGGAGGACAGTTTTATCTTAGAGAATATAGATAGTTTTTTTCCTGCTTTCTAAAAAATGCCCGAACCATTGTATAAATAGAGATAATAGAGATAATAAATTAAGTTTCCTGGAAAATAAGCTGTAATAAAACAGCGAAGAGCAAATTTAAAAACGTTTATAAAATAAAAAACTATGGATTTAATTACCCTTGAAAGTATATTAGACAACACCTCCTTTGGGGTATTGTTAGTCACCATGCTAATCTATTGGACTGGGGCAGCTTTTCCCAATCTTCCTTATTTAAATACTTTAGGAACTACGGGCATGGCGGTTGCTAACTTGTGTATTGCAACTTTATTAGGTTCTCGCTGGCTAGAGGCAGGTTATTTTCCTCTCAGCAATCTTTATGAATCTTTGTTCTTTCTGGCTTGGGGTGTCACCACAATCCACTTTATTGCCGAAAAAATGAGTCGTAGCCGTTTGGTTGGAGTAGTTACTAGTCCCGTGGCAATGGCAATAACTGCATTTGCAGCCCTAAGTCTGCCTCTAGAAATGCAGGCATCTGCCCCTTTAGTGCCTGCCTTAAAATCTAATTGGCTGATGATGCACGTCAGCGTGATGATGTTAAGCTATTCTACTTTAATGGTCGGTAGCGCGATCGCGATCGGCTTTTTAATTATTACTCGTGGACAAAAAGTTGAACTCAAAGGTAGTTCAGTTGGTACTGGTAGCTTCCGTGAGAGAGTAAAGCAAAAAACTGTTAATACTGCCGATACAGATAACGTTTTTGCCAGTACTGCTAGTAATACGGCAGTACTTGATTTACCAAAGACAAAAGCAGCCACTCTTTCTCCAGAACGCCTTACTTTGGCTGATACCTTAGACAATATTAGCTATCGCGTCATTGGTTTAGGGTTTCCCATGTTGACTATTGGCATCATTGCCGGGGGAGTATGGGCAAACGAGGCTTGGGGTTCATACTGGAGTTGGGATCCTAAAGAAACTTGGGCGTTTATCACTTGGTTGGTATTTGCGACATATCTCCACGCAAGAATTACCCGCGGCTGGCAGGGAAGAAAGCCTGCAATTTTGGCTGCTGTGGGCTTTGTAGTTGTCTGGGTATGCTATTTGGGAGTTAATTTACTAGGTCAAGGATTACATTCTTATGGCTGGTTTTTGTAAGGCAGTAGAGACAAGGCATGCCTTGTCTCTACTGTTTTGGAGCGACAAAGCTAAGATGAGTCAATCATTACTAAAAATTTCCTGGTCAGTTGTATTTACCGAGGCAATTACTTTAGATGTTGTAATTTGGCTTAATTTAGTTATAAATTCTTCCCCCACATCTCCTGAGGCTAAATTGCAGCCATACAGTGAAAGCTTGGGCGAAGTATCTAAGTTGAGGAGCTTACGATCGCTAAACCAACTTTGAAGCTCTAAACCATATTGGATTAGAGTGTTTATGCTTAATTCACTATTTCCCAGATATAGGCATCCTGGGTAACCTTGAGCAACAATATAGACTTTTTGAGAAATACTAGTTACTAGTATTTGAGTTATTGCTTTGATTCCATCGGTTTGGGAGCCGATGAGAATAGCTCTAGCTTCTGGTACAACCTTTTGCACCAAAGTATCATAGTTGGGAACTGCTGAATCGATAAAAACTATAGCCCTATTATCTTTGTTTTTAAATGGTATTCTGCTGTTTTGAAACAGATTAGCTAAAAAAGACATAATAACCTGCTTAAATTAAATTTATGCTGCATAAATTGTTTGCAATCCACGAATGATTGCTAAAAATCTCTTCAGACTAATTTCTTGAACAATTAGCAACTTAGTAAAAAGATTACACTTTTTGAATTGCAGAAGTGCAGGCAAAACTTTTCTTGATTAAAACTTTAATAAGATTCAGCTATTTGTGAAGTGAAGATAAAGAAAAATATTTTGCTCATTCAACTAATTATGAGCGATCGCTTGTTGCATTATCAAGGCGATCTCTATCTTGATGCGCATTCCCTTGCGCCTAACAGCGACGAGGTGAGACAGTTGCGTTGCGGACGGCGGCTTTTGTGTGTGAATCTTCATACACAAAACGCGCCTTGTCTGTGACCCGTTGAGCAAACTGTTGAATCCTTTAGGGGGTCGCATCGCTTTTTTCTTAAGTAGCTTTTGACTCATTTAAAAGAGCCTGAACCTCATCTGTTTTTAGGCGTGCGCCCAAACTAGTAACTATCTTCGAGGAAGCCAAAGAAGCTAAACGCCCAGCTTCTGCATAGCTCATGCCGTTAGTCATACCATATAAGAATGCCCCTGCATACATATCTCCTGCACCAACAGTATCGATCGCCTTGACAGGAAAAGGAGCAATTTCGATTAACTTGTCGCCATCACAGATAATTGAACCTGATGCACCGCGGGTAATAGCAAAACTCGTCGCCAAAGTTTTGAGATAGTCAACCGCAACCTCAAAATCCTCAGTATCCGCCATCAACATCGCTTCTCCTTCGTTGGCAAAAAGGAAATCAACCCCCGAACCAATTATTTCTAACAAGCCTGGCTTAAAAAATTTCACCATATTAAAATCAGCCAAGGTAAAAGCTACCTTGTTTCCCGCAGCTTGAGCAATTTCTTTAGCTTTGATAGCTGCCTGTTTGCTGCTTTCTCCACTAACCAAATAACCTTCAATGTAGGTAAATTCGGCATTCTTAATCGCTTCTGGCATTAATTCGGCATCACTAAACTCGCCTGAAATACCCAGAAAAGTATTCATAGTGCGATCGGCATCAGGGGTAACAAACACCAAACACTTGCCCGTAACTCCTGATTCAGCAGTCTGATTTTCTAAGTTAGTAGCAACTCCGCAATCAATTAAATCTTGGGTATAAAAGTTTCCTGGTTCATCATTAGCAACCTTGCAAGAATAAAAAGATTTACCGCCAAATTGACTTACCGCGATCAGGGTATTGGCTGCTGAACCTCCGCAAGAACGTTTTTGAGAGTATTCAGCTAAGTTACTAACTATTTTGTCCTGACTATCTCGATCTAATAAAGTCATGACACCTTTTTCTATGCCTAGATTTTGTAGTGCTTCGACTGATATCTCAAACTCAATATCCAATAAAGCATTACCAAGAGCGTACACATCGTATTTTGTCATAACTTAACTTACCTCAAGGGATATATAAACTCGATTCAATCTAATTAGTTTTTAATCGGATCAGTCTTATGCAAGATATCATTATTTAAGCCTTGGCATAGATAATAAACGCGATTATTTTGGAGATATTTTAAGCTGAATTTGATTAGATGCAAAGATTATCTGCTAAAGTTGTCATTATATTAGCGGATTTTTTTATCATCATATTTAGCTACTAAAGATAGTTCGGGACAAAAGCGATCGCCTTTTCTGAATTTATATTTAGCGAATGCTTTAAACTGCAGGTTAATCTAGATAAAGCTACATAAGATGCAGTCACAAATTTACACTAATTATCGCTTGCTCTTACCCCATAAAGAAATATTAGGTACGATCGCCGTTAAAGATGGAATTATTGTTGATATTCAACCAGGGGTAGTATCTCAGGGGCAAAATGGAGACGGTAATTATCTTTTGCCTGGATTAATTGAACTCCACACTGATAATCTGGAAAAGTGTATCTCGCCTCGCCCAAAAGCTAGTTTTCCTCTCGTAGTTTACCTGACAATTAATAAGTAGTTTACTATGTTAGGCTACTTATAAAACTACTAGTAGTCTACTAATATGCCTACAGATAATCCAAAAATAAGTCTTTATGTACCTCAACAAATATACGATCGCTTTAAATCGTTTCAAGAAGAAAAAAAACTATCGATGTCTCAGGCTGGAATAGTAATTTTAGCTGAGTACTTTGGAATTGAGGAAACTATAAAGGAGATTATTGAGGGAACTACTATAGGTGGAGTTACCTTAGTTGAGTTTGAACAATTAAAACAAAGAGTAACGAAGTTAGAAATTATTGCTTCAGTAGATGGAGAAAATCAAGTAGAACAAAATGAATCTACTAGTAGTTTACAAATAAAAACTGAAGAAACTAACAAAGTAGACCAAGCAAAATCCACTAATAGTTTACCTAAAGAAGAACAGAAAAATGATAAACCGCAGTTGAAATTAACTAGTAAACTATTAGATTTTCGACCCATACCAGCAAATCATCTATGTCGAAAAAGATTTGGAATAGGGAAAGATACTCTTGCTTCTTACAAAAGGAAGCACACCTTAAAAGAATTAACTTTGTGGACAAGAGAAAAAGATCCTGACAATGTGGGCTGGGTTATTAGTTTGGATAAAAAAGGCTATATTCCTGAAAGTGGTATACCCGATGAACTACTAAGTAAAGTACAAAATTGGATAAAAGATAACTTTTAAAGCAAATTGAGATTCACATTTTGACACCGCCCTAAATCGGGCGCGTCTAAAATGTGAAAGTGTTAGCGTTCTCAATTTGCACCCTGAGAATAGATTTTTTAGAGCTAGATCGATTTATATTTTTAGCGTAGCTCCGCCTTCACTTGGGCGAAATTAGATTCAACTCCTATTTATATTAAGGCTTTAGACAAAGCATACGCTGAGGCCAAGAATACAAACTTATCCCTTAATGTAAAGATAAAACGATTAGCTTTTAAAAAAAATTGGCATGGTTTAGAATTGCAGGCTGATAGTCTTAAAGTGCTAATGACTAACTTTGCTCAAACAAAAACCCTTTTAAACTATCAAGAAAAACTTAGATTAAAAAATTGGCTACACCTCAGCTTGGCTTATGATTTTAATCCTGAAGATGAAGCAGAACTTAAAAAGTTAGCAATGGTGATGGTTAACCTAAAAGCTAATGTAAATTGGGAATTACGTTTTTATCAAAAAAATTTAGATTGGTCTTGGAAATGTTTACAATCTTGGCAGCTTTCTTGAAGCAAAAATATTTCATTAAATACTTTCTAATTAAATGAATAATCATGCTTACTTTTCGTAAAACTGTCGAGCATAAAACCTAGCATAGGCACCATTTTTATCTAGCAATTCTTGATGATTCCCCGTTTCCACTATTTGTCCTTTTTCTAATACCAAAATTCGATCTGCACGTCGTACTGTAGCTAAACGATGAGCAATTACAAACACAGTGCGATCCTGCATGATTCTTTCTAAGGCTTCTTGTACCAATGCTTCAGATTCTGAATCTAATGCCGAAGTTGCTTCATCTAAGATTAAAATGCGAGGATTAAGTAAAATGGCACGAGCGATCGCAATTCTTTGCCGTTGTCCTCCAGATAGGTTAACTCCCCTTTCTCCCACATAAGTAAAGTAGCCTTGGGATAGCTCACTAATAAATTGATGAGCATTAGCAATTTTAGCAGCAGTTTCTATATCTTTTAAATCAAAATTGGTTTTACCAAAGGCAATATTTTGGGCAATAGTACCAGAAAATAGAGTGTTTTCTTGAGGGACAATGCCTATTTGTTGACGAAGGCTTTTGAGGGTAACATCTTGAATGTTTACGCCATCAACCAGTATTTCTCCGCTATCAACATTGTAAAAGCGAGGTAGTAAATTAACTAAAGTGCTCTTACCAGCTCCAGAAGAGCCAACTAAAGCAATAGTTTCTCCAGGATAAGCCAGTAAACTCAAGCAATTAATTACTGGGATACCATCTTTATAGCTAAAGCTTACGACACTATATTCAACTTTACCAGTTACTGCCTGTAAAGCGATCGCCTTTTCTTTTTCTATTACCGCAGGTTGAATTGCTAATAATTCAAATATTTTATCTGCTGATGCCTGTCCTTCTTTAAATCTATTGTAGTTACTAGTAGTATGAGTAATCGGGTCAATCAATAATGCTACTCCTGTAATGTAGCTAACAAAGTCTTTTCCCGTAAGATGACCAAGAGAAATTTGCCAACCTCCTAAGAAAAAAATAAATACCACGCTCATTACTAACAAAAAACCTACCACCACAAACTGAAATGCTTTGGCTTTTTCTGCCTGATATTTAGCTTGCCGATTAGCTTCTGCTTCATGACTAAAACGCTTTAGTTCATAATTTTCGGCTGCAAAAGCCTGGACTAAACGAATCCCCCCCAATACTTCAGTTAATAAAGCAGACAGATTAGAAATACGATTTTGGCTACGCCGTGAATACTGTAAGAGTTTTTCACCAAACGCGCCAATAATCAGCCCCATTACAGGAGCTAATACCAGTGTAGCCAAAGTCAATTGCCAATTAAGCCAAAGCATATAGCCTAGAACTACAATCAACTGTAGAATACAGGGAATAAAATCATGAAAAAACTGATTTACAACCTCGCCGATGCGATCTATATCTTCTGTGAGGCGATAAGTTAAATCTCCTGTTTTTGCCACTTCAAAATAATTTAAACTCAGCTTTTGCAGATGACTATAAACAAACTTGCGCAAATCCAAAGCGATACTTAAGGCAGCTTTTGCCATCAACGAATCTTGCCCGTATTGAGCAATACCTTGTAATAAAAAAACAAGCGCAACTAATCCCGCTAGCTTGGCAATACTGCTAGGGTCTCCTTTGCCAATATATTGACTGACTTCTCCTGCCAGCCAGGCTTTAATTGGCCAAAAAACAGTAAAAATAAGAGTACAAATAAAAGCTAACAGGATAGTCTGACTTTGAGGGCGAATAAAAGGAATAAGCTGCCAGTAGCTAGAGCGATTTTTCAAGTCTATCTTGGGGGTTGAATAATAGTCATTAGTCTACACCAGCCCCTATCGCTGTCAATTTATTTCAGGCTGATAAATATCGCAGTACTTTAATCGGTTAGCGGTGCGACCCCATAAAGGGTTCAACAGTTTGACGGGCGGTATAAACGTCGCAGCAAAGCTAAAGCGCGTTTTGAGTAATACCAATTCTCCATGAAGATGCACTAAATTAATAATAATGATACGGTACGGAAAAATGGGGAATAAGTTTGAGGTAGAAGTTAACGAAAGTCCTGAAGAATTGAAACATCGATTGCATCATGCGGTTACTGCTAGCAGCAAAGAAAGATTGCAGATGCTGTATTGGCTCAAACAAGATGCGATCGCCACGAGAAAAGAACTATCTCAAAAATTGGGCAGAGATGAATCAACAAGGAAGACTTGCTCAAGGTGAGGAAACCTCACCGAGCTTCCTTCCTCAATATATCGATGGCTGAAGAGATACCGTCAAGGAGGTCTTCCAGATTTACTTGATGTAAAAACTCCTCCAGGTAAAAAAAGCAAAATTTCCGCACAAGAAATGAATCAGTTAAAAGAACGTTTGAATCAACCTCAAGGATTTAAAAGCTATGGAGAAATTCAAAACTGGCTGAATCAAAGGTTTGGTGTAGATCTTGCTTATAAAAGCGTACACAAAATTGTTCGCTACAAACTGAAAGCCAAACTGAAAATACCACGTCCACAAAGTCCCAAAGCCAAACCTCAAGTTCAAAATGCCTTTAAAAAAGCGCACCGCCCCGTCTGAGGTTTCCTCAGACATAGGGACGGAGCAAGAAAACTAAAAACCATAATTAAAGTACTAATCGACTATTTGGGGACGGGTCAACCAGTTCGTTACTGGTGTCAAGATGAAAGCCGTCTGGGGCTAAAGACATTAACGGGGAAAATTATTACTTTACAAGGGATTAAACCTCAAGGAATCATGGGTTGGGCAAGAGACAACTTTTATCTATATGGATTAGTCGAACCTATGAGTGGAGAAAGTTTCTTTTGGGAATTTTCCCATCTCGATAGTCTTTGTTTTCAGAATTTCTTGGATTTATTTTCCCAAGGATACCCTGATAGCTTAAATTTAATTCAAATGGATAATGGTAGTTTTCATAAATCTCAAGACTTAAAATGGGCAGATAACATCATTCCCATTTTTCAACCCCCATATAGTCCTGAACTTAATCCTATTGAACGCTTATGGGAACACATTAAAAGTAAATTAGCTTGGGAATATTGTGATAGCTTAAGCCAATTAAGAACAAAACTAAAGCAGGTTCTCGATTCCATTTCTGAAGACACGATTGCCTCTATTTGCGGATGGGACTATAATAGACTTTATCGGAAATAAGTCGAAAAGCTCGAAGAACTAGTTTCTTCTCTTCTCTTCTTAAAATTAGGAGAATTTTATGTATCTAATATCTCTTTTCTGACGATGACTAAGACGAAGATTATGCAGTCCACAAGCTGTTTCCATCACATCATCAATATAGTGATCGACCCAATTACGAAATTTCTGAACCACGATCTGACATCGTTTGATTCCGCAGATCTGGTGTTCTATCTCAACTCTTATCTTCGCAATTTCTCGATTTTTCTCTTTTTCATGATCAGTTAATTCTGCTTTAGGAAGCTTCTTCTTCGGTTGTTTAATCCTAACTCCCGATGGTGCAAATCCTTGAAATCCTGTATCTTGCCACAGAATACTCCCTTTGGGAAAATGATAGTCTTCTTCGTCGGCAATTTTCTTGTCATGTTTTTTGCCTTCATAAGTGTCACTTAAGAACAACACTTTTCCTCCTCGCTCACTCACCACATTATTTTTAACCATGTGAGCTTTCTTCTTTCCACTATAGAAAGTTTTACGCTCTTCCTTATCTTGTGGTCGATTGATCGCTCGCTCCGTCCCATCAATCATAAATTCTAAACTGGGGCAGGTGTTCAGTAAATCTTCTAGCTTTGCAGGTTCACGTTCTGGTAATTGTTTCTCCCTTTTCAAAGCTTGATTGAGTACTTTTGTTAGTCTGTGTACCCATTCATTTGCCTGGGCTTGGCTCATTCCAAATAAAAATCCTTGTACTTCTTGGGTTGGATAAAGTCGAAAGTAAATCAAAATAAATAGCAACTTATCTTCCAGTTTCTCAAGCCTCGCTTTCCTGCCACCTCCGAATGCTCTGTGTCTGTTTCCTCGCTTAAAATTTTCTTCTATGAACTTTGACCATGCAGGTTCAAAGCTAGCTAATAAAGCTTCAAATTCTTCGATTTTTAATCCTGTTAAGCTCTGTAGAGTTCGAGGTCTATTCTGTAGCTCTGCATAGTTGACTTTCACTCTCTACCTCTCTTACTCAACTTCTTGCTACTCATTTTACATACTTAATTCCGATAAGGTCTAGAATTTCGCTTTATTTAGTGCAACTTCATAGAGAATTGGTATGAGTGAAAAATTTGATCGAAGAAATTAATCCTTTTGCCTTCTGCCCTCTGCCCCAATACTGTTCGGTTAGTCTTTCAAGTTATTTCGTTCGCCCCCTAAATCCCCCAAGATTGGAGGACTTTAACGAATCTTACTCCTCCAAATTTGGGGGCTGGGGGGCTTAACCGAACGGTATTGCCCTCTGCCCTCGTTCAATTAAAAATTTTTGCCATAAAAAACAGCAAGCAAAATATTCAACAAAAATGAATTATATTTTACTCACTATTAAATTTAATAATTACGTGACGGTAAATATTACCGAGCAGTTCCTGGATTTACTTTACTAGGTGTAAACTCGGCTGCAATACAGCTTTTCATTGCTTCTTGACTAGATATGCCAGAAATGCTTGCCAAATCAAGAGTACACTCAGCATAGTGCATAGGCAGTAAACTACGTCGGCAGCTATCTAAAGCCATTGCAGATTCTCCTGGCTTTAAACTACCACTAATATCGGTGACGCAACTAGCCAACTCATCAGGTCTACGAACGCGATAACAAGATTGCAGAGCATTATCTCCTTTAAGATCAGTTCCAGTTGTGATATCTGTCACACAAGAAGCAAGCAGCTTAGGATCTAAAGCATCAGAACAAGCTTCTGCTGCTGATAATTTGGCAACACCATCACCAATTAAACTATCAGCACAACTGCCAATATCACCAGCTATTGCTGGAGAATTGGGGATAGCTAATAAAAACACAGGTAAAGAAACTAAACTAGTCCAACGAATAACTTTTACTAGAATTTGCATGACAATTTAACAATATTTTTAACTCACACCCATATTAAGGGTAGATCACCAAAACTGGAATGAGAAAATATAAAAGGATTAGAAATAAGGAAAATAAACAATTGAAATATCCTTTTTCTTTTTATCTAATATTGTGGAATGCTGGGGTCTACTTCTTGACTCCAAGCAGCAATACCGCCTTTGACATTTGTGCCTTCAATTCCCGCTTCTTTAAGAATATTTAAAGCTTTCGCAGACCGCCCTCCGAGCTTACAATGAGCAATAAGACGATGACCATTAGCCAGTTCTTTTTTTACTTTATTTATACCGCTGCCGTCTTCTAGTTCAGACAGGGGAACTAAAATCGAACCGTCAATTTTGGCAATTTCGTATTCATGGGGATTACGAACATCTAGCAAGACAAAATCATCTTTGCCACTATCCATAAGCTGCTTCAAATCTTTGACCGACATTTCTGGGATCATATTTCCTGCTTCTTTGGCTGCTGCTGCTGCCTGAGGTATACCACAAAACTCTTGATAATCAATTAGTTTCTCGATTACAGGACGTTCAGGATTAGGTCGCAACTTAAGCTCACGGAACTTCATGTCCCAAGCATTGTAAAGCAGTAATCTACCGCTAAGGGTATTTTCTGCACCCAAAATAATCTTAATTGCTTCTGTTGCCTGAATTGTGCCAATAATACCACAGAGAACCCCTAATACTCCGCCTTCGGCGCAGGAGGGAACCATTCCTGGTGGTGGTGGTTCAGGATATAAATCGCGGTAGTTAGGGCCACCCTGATAGTTAAAGACCGTTGCCTGTCCTTCAAAACGGAAGATAGACCCATAGACATTAGGTTTGTCTAGCAATACACAAGCATCGTTAGTCAGATAACGAGTAGGGAAGTTATCTGTACCATCTACCACCACGTCGTAAGGAGCTAGAATATCTAAGGCATTTTCGGAACTAATAGCCGTTTCGTATAAATCTACCTGACAATGGGGATTAATACTATGAATGCGATCTTTTGCTGACTGAATCTTTGGTTTGCCTACCCATGATTCACTGTGAATAATCTGACGTTGCAAATTGGAACTATCGACAATATCAAAGTCTACTAGACCAATTCTGCCAATACCTGCTGCTGCAAGATATAACAAAAGGGGAGAACCAAGACCACCACTACCGATACAGAGAACGCTAGCTGCCTTAAGACGTTTTTGTCCTTCTAATCCTACTTCTGGCAGAATGATATGGCGCGAGTATCTTTGATACTCATCTTTATTAAGTTCGATTGCTTCCAAGTTTGGATTAAGCATGGTTATAATCAAAGCGCGTTAGCGAAGCTTAACGAGGTTATCGCTGACCAGACAATCAAGGTGAACGGTACACCACCTTGAAAAGGCGGAGTCTGCGTTCACCGCCTTCCGCGGTCAGCATTTTTACTATAAGCATTTTATTATATAACTATGGATCGCAATTATCTTTCAATTTTGCCAGAAAAATAAAGCGATCGCATCTTTTCTTATAGGCATTACCGTCTAGTCAATTGTCAGCATTTGTACTATAAACATCTAATTATTGAGTTCATGACTGCTTTTACTCGGCGTGCTGACGATACCAGTTGATAGTATTTTTTAAGCCTTGGCGAAATTCTGTTTCTGCCACAAAGCCAAATTTTTCTTTTGCTCTTTGAGTATCTAAACAACGTCGAGGTTGACCATTAGGCTGATCCGTTTGCCAGACAATCTCTCCTTGAAAATCCATTAACTCGCAAATAGTTTCTACCAAATCTTTAATGGGTACTTCATGATTAGTACCTAAATTGACTGGCGCAGCTTCATTATATTTTTGGGTTGCCATAACAATACCCCGCGCTGCATCAGTAGAATATAAAAATTCGCGAGTCGGGCTACCATCCCCCCAGGCTGGTAATTCTTTGTCTTTCCTTTGTTGAGCCTCATGGACTTTGCGAATCAAGGCAGGAATAACGTGAGAACTACTGGGATTAAAATTATCTTCAGGACCA
This sequence comes from Waterburya sp., assembly GCA_965218645.1. GTDB lineage: Bacteria > Cyanobacteriota > Cyanobacteriia > Cyanobacteriales > Xenococcaceae > Waterburya. The sequence goes on from OZ244627.1 coordinate 2,116,981, forward strand.
TAAAGATTAACGGGCAAGAGATAAATCCCGTTAAAGTCATATTGCTGCCGATAGGCTTCTAACTGAACCAGCAAAGCTTTTTTGGCAATACCGTAGGGGGCATTAGTTTCTTCAGGATAACCGTTCCACAAATCATCTTCTTTGAAGGGGACGGGAGTAAATTTGGGGTAGGCGCAGATTGTGCCGACGCAGACAAATTTACCTACACCCTCTTGATAAGCAGCATGAATTAACTGTGTACCCATCATTAGGTTGTCGTAAAACAGTTCGGCAGGCTTTTCTCGGTTTAGACCAATACCACCCACATGAGCAGCAAGATGAACGACTATATCTTGCTCTTTGACCGCCTGCTGGCAATTTGACCACTGACGCAAATCAAGCTGACGCGATCGCGGTGTGCTAATTTTACCAATAGTTGCTCCAGCTTTACACAATTGGTCTACAACCTGTTTGCCTAAAAAACCAGTTCCGCCAGTAACTAGAATCCTTTTGTCTTGTAAATCTAACATTACTAATTGCAATTGAATGTATACAGGTTTTACTAAGCTATTTGGTTTTTATCTAGTCAATAATTGTGGCGAAATTTCTGCGTAAAGAAGCATTATCACTATTATGACTACCATCAGGAGTAGATAAACCTAAATTGATTAAGTCAGCATTTACCATCAACCGAACTAATTCTTCAAAGGTAACGGTTGGCTCCCATCCAAGTTTTTGTTTAGCTTTGGTGGGATCGCCAATTAGCAAATCTACTTCAGCAGGACGAAGATAGCGAGGATCGAACTCTACGTAGTCGTGCCAGTCAAGATTTACGTGATTAAAAGCAATATCCAAAAATTCTTTAATTTGGTAAGTTTCTCCTGTGGCAATGACATAATCATCGGGTAGATCTTGTTGCAGCATTAACCACATCGCCTTGACATAATCCTTGGCATAACCCCAGTCTCTTTTTGAGTCTAAATTACCCAAATATAGTTTCTTTTGTGTTCCTTGAACAATTCGAGCTATGGCTCTAGTGATTTTGCGCGTCACAAAGGTTTCACCACGACGAGGAGATTCGTGATTAAACAAAATACCGTTACAGGCAAATAGGTCGTAGGATTCACGATAGTTTATGGTTTGCCAATGAGCATAGACTTTAGCACAAGAATAAGGACTACGAGGATAAAAAGGCGTAGTTTCTTTTTGAGGAACATCTTGAACCTTACCAAACATCTCTGAAGAACCTGCCTGATAAAATCTAACTTCGATGCCTGTACGATGCTGATAATCTCTTACTGCTTCTAGAAGACGCAAAGCACCCATGGCTACAGAGTCAACTGTATACTCTGGAGAATCGAAGCTAACTCTGACGTGAGACTGCGCACCTAAGTTATAAATTTCAATAGGTTTAACTTGCTCTAAAATACGTCTTAAAGTGGTGCCGTCAGTTAGATCGCCATAATGAAGAAACAGTTGAGCTTGGGGACTATGGGGATCTACGTAAATGTGATCGATACGGTCGGTGTTAAAAGTAGAAGTTCTACGAATAATACCGTGAACTTCATAACCTTTCTCTAAAAGAAACTCACTTAAATAAGAACCATCTTGACCGGTAACACCTGTAATCAAAGCTACTTTGCGCTCGCTCATTTAACTATTTTTTACACTATTTTGTTTTTGTTGCTTTGCTATTTCGCACTACCATATTATATCGATACGCTAGATCTTAGAATAATTTTGGCAAATAAAATATTACCTTAACAGCAACTTACTTACCACAATAAAAAAGCCGGAAAAATCTTTTACTCATCTTAGAAACCAGACATAGATTAGCTAGTAAAGATTAATAAACGATTAGGTCATAAAGCTTAGACCTGCGAAACCATATTTTTTTTCAGACATTTTTTAGCTATTTCTCTCATATTGATAGACTGCATTTTACCTTGTACATTTAACTGTTGATAATATTGTAAAATTTTCTCCAAAAAGTCAATGTTTTCATCTAGATTAACCCCAAAGTTATGAAGATGCCACCATAAATGATACATAAGACCTCAATTAGCTGCATATTTTAATCCCGATGTATAACAGTCGAAGCAAAGGTTAAGACAACTATTATTTGTTTCGCGCAGAGACGCAAAGACGCAAAGAGATTTAAGAGATATTTTAAATGTCTTAATCTATAGTTCGGTTGCTATAATCTTACGCAAACGTACGCCAGATAGACATTTTAACTTTACCGAATAAGGGCGCAAAAAGCGACTAGCAGGAATATTTATGAGATATTTTAACTCTAATTCCGACCAAGCATAGCAATTTTGACCGCTTATAGGTTCAGCGTTCAATTGTCTTGATTCAAACTAACACTATTTAAATAGTAGTCAATTATGGTTTGTCGATAAAATAAAGGCATTCCTGTATCGTAATATTTTCCCTGAACGAGATAAGCGATCGCGCCACTGGTTTGTCTTAGTTTATCTAGACAGGTTGTTAACTGAAATTCGCCCTTTAAGCGTTCATTATTATCAATTTCTGCTTTCAATAAATTGAAAATTTCTGATTCTAAAATGTACATACCAAAAATACCCAAAAAACGATCGCTCGCCATTCCTGGAACTTGTAAATGTTCTCTGGCATACTCTATAGTGGGTTTTTCGTAGATCTGAGCAATTTCTAGAATTGATGGCGAGGGACGCTGCTTCGCAAGCAGCTTGTCCAATCGCCATGTTGATTGTTCCCTTTGCCATGTACCACTAACACAACCTGCTTTATGAATAATATCGGCATCCATAGGAGTTATGCCGATAACGCTGGTATTTGTTTGCTGATAGATATCGATCATTTGTTTGGCACAAGAAAGCTCAATGTCCGAAGTGTAGATATGATCTCCTAATAATAATAAAAATGGCTCATTGTTAACCCAATCCTGGGTACAAAAAACAGCATGACCAAATCCTTCTTGTTCGGTTTGAGTCAAAATTGTAATGCGATCGCCGATAGCCTGTAAATATTTAGTATATTCTTTGTTTTCGGCTGAAAGTTTTTGCCACAATTCAGGCTTTGGGGGAGACTTAAACAGATCCTCAAATAAATGGCGATCGCTTTGCTGCACCACAATCCCAATTTCTTCGATTCCTGCACTGATTGCTTCTTCGGCGATCGCCAGAATAATTGGCTTGGCTCTACCATCTTTGCCTACAATAGGCAGCAGTTCTTTTTTCAGCGTTTTGGTAGCTGGATACATTCTCGTACCAAAACCCGCAGCAGGAATGATTGCTTTACGTACTTGTTTACTAGACATTACAACAGTTAGAGCAGTTAGGACAGTTTTACCTTGGAGAAATGGACAGCTTTTTTCTTACTTTATAAAAAATGTCCGAATCATTGTTATTAACATTTGTCATTTAGTTTTTTAATACCATAGATTCAAATCCTTATTTGAACGAGTCAATGTTTAATGTTTAATGTTTAATGATTTAATACATTTCATATTTCAAGAGAGTACAGGGAATTGCACCGTTATAAAGTTTGATGCGCTTGGAAGTCCTTAAACCTACTTGTCTTGAAAGCTTCATGCTGCCTGTAAGGATATACGCAGTCCAACCTCTGAATCTTTGTTTAAAAATATCTCCTAGCAGCTTGTATAGTTCTCCTAATTCAGCTTCGTTGCCCAATCTTACTCCATAGGGAGGATTACAGATTAAAACTCCTCGATCTGCTGGTGCTTCAATAGTTGAAATTTCTTGACGAGCAAATTTTACATAGTCTTCAAGTCCAGAACTTTCAGCATTGGCAAAAGCCTGTCTGATAATTTTTAGATCGCGATCGCTGCCAATTATCGGTACGTTTATACTATCTTTTTGGCGATCGCCTGCTTCTTTAAGTAAACTTTGCCATAAATCGCGATCGTAATCTAGCCATGTCTGAAAAGTAAAATCTCGGTATAGTCCAGGAGCGATGTCCAAAGCTTTTAAAGCTGCTTCAATCGGTAATGTGCCACTGCCACACATCGGGTCGAGAAAAGGTAAGTCGGGTGTCCATTCCGCCATTTCTAACAAAGCTGCTGCTAATGTCTCTTTCATCGGCGCATCACCCATAGCAGGGCGGTATCCACGACGATGCAAGCTAGAGCCTGAGCTATCTAAACTTAAGATACAGTGTTCTCGATCGATGTGAGCGTTGATAATCAGATCGGGGTTTTCCGTATCTACACTAGAGCGTTTTCCGCGCCGACTCTTCTGTAGATCGACGATCGCATTTTTAATTTGTAAAGCCGTAAAGTGAGTATGGTTAAGATTTTGACTTTTACCTGTACAGGTAACGGCGAGCGTCATATTAGGATCGAGGTACTGCTCCCAATCTAGCTTCTGCACGTTGCGATAAAGCTCATCTCCATCAAAACTCTTGATTCTGGCAATGGGCATTAGAATCCGAAAAGTTGTCCTTGTCCATAGGTTAGCCCGATAAAGTAATTCGCGATCGCCTTGAAAATGAACCCCTGTAAAGTCTGGGCGCACATTTTCTGCTCCAATTCTGATTAATTCTTGAGCAGCAACTTCTTCCAAACCGCGAGATGCAGTGGCAAAATAATTGTTCATTTAACATTTAACATTTAACATTTAACATTTAATAGCCATAGCCTTAGGGTGGGCGGAACAAATAATTAATCATCTTGTCAATCAAAATATCCTGTTTATGCCCACCTGGTAGCATTAATTTAACCTAATTTGGGTTTCGCTTTTGCTCAGATGAGAAGTATCGCCATAAAAGTCTAAACTCCAGCAATTATCATCGTGGCGAACAACTTTAGTTAAGCAGCAAAGAGCAACTTTAAAATCAGGTGTATTAGCCACTAATCCCTTAGTTGCGCCAAATACCGATACACCATGTCCGACGATTAAAATATCTTTAGAAAACTGAGAAACTAATTGCTTGACTGTTTTTTCTGTACGTCGATAAACATCGGCTCTCTTTTCGGGATACTGAGCATTTAGATAGGACTTATAATTCCAATCAATCAAAGGGTATTTTGTTGTCAAAAAATCCTGGGGATGAATTTCTGGTTTTTCCGTCATCCATTTGGGGTTGTACCATTCACTTAAGCCCGCCTCCAGCTTAATCGGCAGATTCAAAATCTGGGCTATCTCGTTAGCGGTTTGAATAGTCCGTAGAAAAGGTGAAGCAAAAATATGACTAATGTTTTCTTGTTTAAGCCTTTGCCCCAATTCTGCTGCTTGCACAAAACCATCGACTGACAATGGGGGATCGTAACGCCTGAGTGCATCATTAAACCATTCTGGATTAATAAAGTCGAGACGGTTTCCGTGTCTGGCTATCCAAACTGTTTGAGACATCGTGTTTAATCTAATCTAGAAATATAAATATATCTTGGCTACTGTCTATTAAGATTGAGCAAGATTTTGGTATGGGTATTAAATAGCCAACGTTACGCAAAATATTTAAAAACTGATGGTTTACAGCAAAACTACCAGACTTAAGGACTTAGAGGTTTGGGGAAAGTAAAGTTAATTTATCCCCATTTCCCGAATTTTCCCATCTTGGCAAACCAACAAGCGTACACAACGTCAGTTAAATATCAAACCTTTGGTGTAGCTGACACCTCGATAAGTGTAAAAATGTATTGGTCTAATCAAAATGATTTTATGGGAATTAGGGTCACTCAAAAGACCGTATTTAGCGCAGCAATCAGCACAACTAAATTGTTCAAGTTTGACTTCTATTGCTTGAGGTTGATAGCTAACGCCTCTGTAAGTTAGTTTCATACGCTTGTTTAGTAATTTCAGAATTAAGAAAATTATTGATTACTGCTTAATACGTATGACAAACCAAAAACTTGCATTAATTGTTCAACTTAGCATTTGCGCGATCGCCTAAATGGAATAAATACGCTCAAAAAGTGATTCAGCGCGGTCTTGCGAGACAGTCCGTTGCGAGGCAAAGCGTTGTGGGGGTTCCCCCCATTGTAGCTATTGCCGAGGGTGCGGAGGTTTCCTCCGTTGAAGGAACTGTCGAGGGTGGGGGTCTCCCCCATGAACGACTGAATCAACAAAGGCTTAAGCCGCATGTAGCGATCGCATTTTTAGCAGTATAGTTTTTCTACCTACAGCCTAAAGATTCGCGAGTATCTACTCCTGTTTTTGGATTAATACCTGAAGCATTCTCACAAAGTTGTTTGACCTGCGATTTGTCCAAAACTGCAAAGGAAAAGTCTGCGCCATTTATTTTGGCATCTTTAAAAGTGGAAAAAGATAAAATCGATTCTTGAAAATTAGCGTTGGTCAAATCTGCGCCATCAAAATTAGTCAAATATCCAAAGCCATAGCTAAAATCTACTCCAGTTAAATTGGCATTAGCCAAATTAGAAGCGTTAAACACCGCACCTCGAATATCTGCATCGCTAAAATTTGCTTCTTCTAGATCGACTTTGGCAAAATCTACGCTTTGTAAAACCCTGCCAGAAAAGTCTTTATCGATCAAATCGGATTCACTATAAGTTGAGGGGGTAACCGAAGAAGAACTCCCTGCTATAGCTGGTAAAGGAACAATTAAAAGAATTAACAGCAACAAAAATGCACTTAGTCGGAGAAAATATTTCATGGATTAAATTTATTTTTAAGCAAATTTTGCTTAGAAGAACACAGTTTCTAATTGTAAATCTTCTTCTGTATTCCGTGGGAGTAATCATCCTTTAAATCACTAAAATAATTATGGAAAATAGTAATCAAACAGATTTTTCGAGCTTATTACAACAACTATTAGATCGACAATCATTGACCCAAACTCAAGCATCTCTATTAATGCAGGGATGGTTACGCTCAGAACTTCCCGATGTCTTATCTGGAGCTATCTTGGCAGCTATTCAAGCCAAGGGGGTTTGTGCCGAAGAGTTGGCAGGAATGGCGCAGGTGCTAAAATCTCAATCTCTACAACAAGACCAAGTTATCTATGATTATTTTGTGATCGACACCTGTGGAACTGGAGGGGATGGTGCATCTACTTTTAATATTTCCACCGCAGTAGCCTTTATTGCAGCAGCAGCAGGAATTAAAGTAGCCAAACACGGTAACCGTTCTGCTTCTAGTAAAGTTGGTTCAGCTGATGTTTTAGAATATCTTGGCGTTGATTTGACTACACCTTTACCTAAAGTAAAAGCAGCATTAGACGAAGTTGGGATTACTTTTCTTTTTGCCCGTGGCTGGCATCCGGCGATGAAAAGCGTTGCACCTTTACGCAGTAATCTTAAAGTTAGAACAGTTTTTAATCTTCTTGGTCCATTGGTAAATCCTCTTTGCCCTACTGGTCAAGTGATCGGCGTTTACGATCGCTCATTTTTAAGTAGTATGGCGGAGGCTTTGAATATACTGGGAATTTCTAAAGCGATCGCTCTTCACGGTAGAGAAAGGTTAGATGAGGCAGGACTAGGAGATTCTACGGATTTAATGATGTTAAATAAGGGAAAAGTTACGCCAGGTATTGTTAATCCTCAAACTTTAGGTCTAAAATTCGCTTCTTTAAAAGAGCTTAAAGGCGGAGAAGTTCAGGAAAATGCAGCCATTTTAACTAATGTGCTTCAAGGAAAGGGAAGTAAAGCGCAGCAGGATGCAGTGGCATTGAATGCTTCGCTGGCTTTGCAGGTAGGAGAAGTAGTCGCTTTTGGCGATCACCTTCAGGGTGTAAATGTTGCCCAAGAAATTATTAATAGTGGTATTGCCTGGTCTAAATTGGAAGAGTTGGTTACATTCTTGAAAAGTTAAAGTTTTTACCTGAGACAAACTTAACTACGATCCCTCTACCTGTGGAATGTCTGATTGAAAGTATCTTATCTAACTTGAGTTTGCTGATGTTAGACTTAGTTTACAAACTTAGTTTAATAATTATGAGTGAACCAATTAATATTCACGAAGCCAAAACTCAGCTATCAAAACTGTTGTCAAGAGTAGCATTAGGAGAAGAATTTACGATCGCTAATCGTGGTGTTCCAGTAGCTAGATTAGTTCCTTATACAACTTCTCAAAGTGAAGCAGAGCGCGTTCCTGGAAGGCTGGCTGGTCAAATTGAAATTAGTGAAGATTTCAACCAACTAGATGAAGAAACGCTTAATCTATTCTATGGAGATGAGTAGATGAGGCTTTTGTTAGATACTTGTTGTTGGCTATGGTGGCTAGATAATCCAGATAAATTAAGCAAACAACAGCTAGATGCGATCGTCAATCGTCGTAATCAACTATTTTTATCTGTAGCTACTATTTGGGAAATCAGCATCAAGGTCAACAACAAGAAACTTACTATTCCTCAACAGTTAAATAAATTAGTTGAAAGTCAATGCCCAATAGATAATATTTCAATTATAGATATCAAGCCTGTTTATGCTATCGAAGCAGGAAACTTGCTTCTTCATCACAAAGATCCTTTTGACCGCATGATTATTGCTCAAGCAAGCATTGAAAATTTGACGGTTGTTACTTCAGATTCAATATTCAAAAGATATGAAGTTTCTGTTTTGTCTTAAATAAGACTTACGCAAGAATTATTAATGACCAGAAGCTAAATGTTAAAATAATTGAATTAAAAGTAATCAACAGACATTAATTTGCGCAAGCTGCACAGCCTTCGCTAGAAGATTCTTTGAAATCGTCTTTTTGCACAGTGCGGACATAGTAAACAGCTTTGCAGCCTTCTTTCCACGCCATCACTAAAGTTTCAAAAATGTCTTTGGCTTTTACTGCTCTTTCTGGTTCATCTGGGAAATATACTCCTTGATTAAGATTAAACAGTAACTCCATAGAGATGCCTGTATCGATCCACTGCTGCATTACCGCCACAGCTTTGATTACAATTTTCTGATCTAAGCTTTTATTTTCACGATAAAACCAAAAACATTCTTGAATAAAGGGTGGAGCAATAGGTACTGTTCCCTTTGCCCATTTATCGTAAAAGAACTTGCTGTAAACAGGCAAAATACTTGCAGTACAGCCCTGTACTAGAGAAGAAGAAGTGTTGGGTGCGATCGCTGTAATATGAGAATTACGAATCCCGTAGGTTTGCACATCTTGAGCTAGCTGCACCCAGCGATCTTTGTTCTGAGCAACATCAAGAATCTCACCTAAAGACTTAGAACCTAATAATTTACCCAGACTCCATTCGCTACCCGCGAAAGCTCCATAGGCACCGCGATCTTTGGCTAATTCCATTGAAGCAGCAGTACACCAGTAAGCGACCTCTTCAAACAGATGACTGATTTCCTTTAGGCTTTCATAAGTCAAGTGGCGTTTAGCCAACCAGTCAGCTAACCCCATACAGCCTACGCCGATAGTGCGATATTTATCATTGTGGGTTTTGCTATCGGCAAAAGGAGGCTTGGTTATATCGATAGTATTGTCTAAAATCCTGACGGCTAGCTGGGACATCTGCGCTATTTCTGCCTCTTCTACATTAGCCAGATTGAGAGATACTAAATTACAGCAGTGAGCCTCTAATCCTGGCTTGACGTTGCTAAAGCTCTCGCAGCACAGGTTTACCCCAGGAATATAGCCTTCATGCTTATTAGGATTAGCTCGATTGATGGTATCTTTAAAGGCTAGATAGGGCATTCCCGTTTCTACCTGACTCCGCATAATATGCTTAAACAATTCGCGGGCATCTACCTGTTTATAGAGCTTAATTTTCTTATCACTTGCGCCAGACGATGACGCTGTGAGACAGTCCGTTGTAGGAACTGCTGAACCCTTTAGGGGATCGCTCGCTAATTCTGCTTCTATTTGAGCATAAACAGCGTTAAAATTCTCACCCCATTGCTCGGCTAAATCAATGCCTAATTTTTCTTTAACCTCATAGGGATCTACCAGCGTCCAAAGTTCTTTCGCCTCTACCCGACGCATAAACTCATCGACAATTATTAATTGAGGAAAGACATCATAGGCTTTGCGACGGCGATCGCCATTTTCTGCCTGCATTTCTAAAAACTCAGGTACATCTAAATGCCAGATATCCAAACCGATGGTAACTGCACCAGCCCTACGCCCACCCTGGTTAACGGCGATCGCTGTATCGTTAAGTAACTTAACCCAGGGAATAACTCCCCCAGAAGCATTATCTTTCCCCATTACCCAGCTACCTGTAGCACGGATACGGCTTACGTTGACCCCCACACCACCACCATTTTTAGAAATTCTGGCTGCGTTGGTAATTTCTGCAAAAATACTTTCTAAATTATCGTCCATAGCGATAATGAAGCAGCTACTCAATGAGCCGTCAGGTACTCTTAAGTTAGCTAAAATTGGCGTTGCCAAAGAAATTTTTCGTTGGGCGATCGCTTGATAAAACTTTTTAGCAACGGCTAATCTTATTTCTGGCTTTTCATTAGCAGCTAGTAACAAGGCACAGGTAAGAAAAGCCTCTTGAGGAAGTTCATCCGTTAACAGATAGCGTTTAGTTAATAAAACCGCCCCTGCATAATCATAATCTTTGTCCCATTCAGGATTAATCCACGTACCAGCTTCGGTTAGTTCAGCCGTAGAATATTTTAGAATATGGCGATCATAGCGTTCCTTATTTATTTGAAATTGAACTGCCCTGGCATAATCTCCATAGCCAAACCCACGGGCTACCTGGGTATCTTTCCACAAACTCCAAATATGTAGCCTACCCGCTACATATCGCCATTCAGGTTCGTTAGGGCTACACATACCCAAAGCGCAATCAATTAAGTTATTTTGAATATCTCTGGTGGTTACACCATTGCGAAGTCTAGTAGTTAAGCCTGCCTCTAAAGTGATCGGGTTAACACCATCTTCGGCACGTCCACCATAAACGCCTGGGGAAACCCCAGGCGACACAGACTTACAAGCCCATTCCACCACCGAACGAATCTTAGTAATATTCAAGTTTGTTAAGGAACCGTTTCTTCTGACTACCTGAATGGTTGGGGTATCGTTCTCAAGGGTTTGTAGAGAAGAGGACTTGTTGCCTAAATTGTCAGCCAACTGAATCTCCTGCTGTTCAAATGTAGTTGATGATCTTCCTCGATCTGAAGTAGGGTTAGATACGGAATTGCTGCTTAATGGTAGGGTTGGCTGCATACGTTGTGTGAGACTGAAGTTTTTTTGTGCCGATCTGACTTTATACTATAACCCAAAATTTACTATATGTAGCGTCACAAAAATAATATTGAGCCTATATTACTCTATATGTAGCCAAGATTATTTTTTAAAACTAGCTAATTATTCCCTATTTAGCCATTAATTATCATTGCTATATATTTATATTGCCCTTTATATTGATCGCCGAATAGTATAATTTTTAGAATATTCGTGTATTCCTAGCATTTAGCAAAACTAATTAAATTGCAGAGTGAATAATCTACCAAGTGAAGTTTATCTAAATCATCCTACTTTCGGACTTCTATACAGAATATGTCTTCTCAAAGATAATCAAGAATTATTTACCACCCTTTATGCTCAACGTTTGTTTTTCAGAGTCACGTTCAACAGTGATTCTTCGTTATTCGATCCTATTAGTAGGACAGACGCTCGAATGTTAGTAGAAGGTATGCTGCGACGACTATTGTTAGATCGCGAAGTAGAAAAACATCAGCAACTTAAAACGATCTACGAACGCACTTTCTTCTAATTTCTAATTCTTGGCTTGATTTAATGACAGGATCTATTGCAAAAAAAATTAATTTAATTAAACAGGAAATTCCTCAAGATATTAAGTTAATCGCTATCACTAAACAGGTAAGCATTGAGGCAATGAGAGAGGCTTATGAGACAGGAGTAAGAGATTTTGGCGAAAATCGCCTTCAAGAAGCACTAACTAAACAGCAACAGTTAAAAGATTTAGAGGATATTGATTGGCACTTTATTGGGCATATTCAAAAAAATAAAGCCAAGAAAATTATAGAAAATTTTGCTTGGATTCATTCAGTAGACAGTTTGGCTTTGGCACAGCGATTAAATAGATTGGCGCAAGAGTTAAATCGTGTACCTAAAGTTTTTTTGCAAGTAAAAATTTTACCAGATCCTAATAAGTACGGTTGGCAGATTACAGAGCTTTGGCAAGATTTAGAGCAACTAAATCAATTTAATCAACTTGATATACAGGGGTTAATGACAATTTTGCCCTTGGGTCTTTCTTCCGCAGAAACACTAAATGCTTTTCAAGCAACTCAAAAGCTAGCAGCAGCAATTCAAGAGCAGAAATACCCTAACTTAACAATGGAGCATTTGTCTATGGGAATGTCTGAAGATTACATACAGGCGATCGCAGCAGGAGCAACTACGATCCGTTTGGGTAGAGCAATTTTTAGCGATATTAATTCCTAGACGAGTTGTCTAAATATTGATTGGGATTTAGACGCATTTTATAGTTTTGGGTGCGATCAAGATCGCAGTAATGCTTGTAACAAAAAAAACTATATAAATACTATCAAAATTTCTTTTTAATTACAAGGATCAGAGCTTCGTTGCAAAAACATAAAGAATTGTAAAGAAAAACCAAGAGAAACCAATTTAAATCAATAAATAGACTTGACTATACGTAACATTTGAGGTGATGTGGAGTAGAATTGAGTCGCTAAACAAAATATTTCTGCAAATATAGCCACTTTCTCATTAAAAAACTGAGAATAAAATTGCTAATTAGTTCAAATGTTTAAATTTGAAACTATCACAAGATAACTTACAAAAATAAGGTGTCCATCAAGATGTTCAATTTTTCATTAACTATATAACTCAGCAATAATTTAAAGAAATATTCTAATCAGTCAATTTAAAGTCGTAAACTAATTAGGAATCTAGGCAATATGTTAAATACCCTAAAAGAATTTTTTGGATTTGAAGGCGAATACGAAGAAGAAGGTTACGAAGAATACGATCATAGCCACGAAGTAGATGGTCAAACCTTCATCTCTTCAACACCCAATAATCAACCAGAATCAACTAAAGCTGCATCTTCCAGCAATCATACAAATACCCGCAAACAAGAAATGAAGCTAAATAATGTGATCGGTATGCCTGGATTAGCTAACGGTAATTCAGAAGTAGTAGTAATTGAACCTCATTCTTTTGAAGAAATGCCTCAGGTGATTTTGGCATTGCGCGAACGTAAGTCTGTGGTTTTAAACCTAAATGTGATGAACCCTGAAGAAGCCCAAAGAGCAGTTGATTTTATCGCGGGTGGTACTTATGCTATGGATGGTCATCAAGAGCGCGTAGGAGAAAGCATCTTTTTGTTCACTCCTAGCTCAGTCAAAGTCAGTAGTCTATCAGGAATCCTCAAAGACGTACACACTCCAGAGACTCATGTAAGACGTAGTGTACCTGCACCCGATGCTTGGGGACAACAGCCCAACGCAGCTGGTCAGTAAGCTGAATAAATAGTATTGTTAGTGGGCGCAAATGCTGCGAAGCCAAGCAGCTAGCTGCGGCTAATCCCTTGCTTCCACGCCCAGTGATTAATCACCACATGAAATCTAATAGTATTTGCCTTGGTATCATTGGAGGCGGGGTAATGGCAGAAGCTATCTTATCTCGCCTTTTAAAACAAGAAATTTTCGTAGCTAATAACATATTAATTAGCGAACCCAGAGGCGAAAGACGTGAAGTTCTGGCTCAGAAATATCAGGTTCAAGTTACAGAAGACAATCAGGCTGCGATCGCAGCAGCAGAAATATTACTATTGGCTATTAAGCCCCAGATATTCGATCTAGTAGTCAAAGACATTACTCCTAACAACCACAGCACTATAGTTTCAATTTTGGCTGGAGTAACATTAGATAAGCTAGAGCAGGCTTTTCCAGACCAGCCAGTAATTCGTGTCATGCCCAATACTCCCGCTACAGTAGGGGCAGGAATGACGGCGATCGCAGCAGGAACAAAAGCCAAAAAAGAACACATAGAACAGGCAAGAAAAATATTTACCGCCGTCGGCGAAGTAGTAGAAGTTCCAGAGTCATCGATGGATGCAGTAACAGGACTATCAGGTTCGGGGCCAGCTTTTGTAGCCTTAGCAATTGAAGCATTAGCCGATGGTGGAGTCGCTTCAGGACTGCCTAGGGCGATCGCACTTCAGTTAGCAACCCAAACAGTGTTAGGTACGGCAACCTTGGTTAAAGAAACTCAAATACACCCAGGAGTTTTAAAAGACCAGGTGACAAGTCCTGGAGGAACAACTATTGCAGGGGTAGCTAAACTAGAAAGTCTGGGATTTCGTTCGGCTTTAATTGAAGCGGTCAAGACTGCGACTCATAGATCTAAAGAATTGGGGAAGTAGATAAAACAAAATGGCTAGAAGCGAGCGGGTGGTTGAAGATGATGAAATTAAATCATGAGAAGATCGTGCTAGCTAACGGCGATCGCTCATCAAGCCTAACATCGGACCCAAAATAGCCCCAAAAAGAAAGCCTCCAGCGTGCGCCCAATATGCTACTCCAGAAGCTTCAGGCATTCCTAAAGAGCCAACGCTACTAATTGCCTGCTGCACAAACCAAAACCCCAAGAAGAACACAGCAGGGATGCGTACTGTAGTCCAAATAATAAATAAAGGAAGAAGGGTTACAATTTTTGCTCTGGGGTATTTGATCAGATATGCTCCCATAACACCTGCGATCGCACCACTCGCACCAATGGTAGGCGCAGCAGACTGCATCCCAAAAAACCAGTGAGTTAAACCTGCTAAAATGCCACAAAGTAAATAAAACAAAAGAAATTTAACGTGACCGAGATCGTGTTCAATATTATCGCCAAATGTCCATAAAAAAAGCATATTACCGCCTATATGTATTAAGTCCCCGTGCAAAAACTGAGAGGTAATTAGAGTAGCTAATTCTGGTACAGGTTGATCTAAGGGTGTACCGTCAAAGCTAGCACTCAACTGCTGAGGAATGACAGCATAAAGCTGAAAAAAGCCGTCTAAACCTGAACCTAGAGACATTTCGTAGAGAAAAACTATGACGTTAATAGTTATCAAGGCATAAACTACAATTGGGGTGCTGTAGGTAGGATTATCATCATTAATTGGAATCATTCTAAATCTTTAAAGTTAACTAATCCCTAACATAGCTTCTAAAGTTAGATATAGCAGAGAGAAAGTACCGACAAAAAAACCGACTAGAGCGATCGCAGTTACAGGGTTTTTCAGAAAAGGCTTTAATTGCTGAAAGAAAAACCAAAAAATTCCTAGGCTAACGCTGATTAAGTAGCGAGGATAGCGAGAAACGTTTTGAAAGAAATCTTGCATTGTATTATGGTAAAAATATAAAATTTTTTATTTTAGCTTGCCTTTATTATCAAACATAAAGCGATCAACATTCAATATTCTGTCTCAGACTTACCTAGTTGAGAAGCTTGAAATTACTTTTGGCGATTAACATCTTTAAGAGTGCTGCCAATTCCTTGAATGATGCCTTTGCCTATTAATCCTAATCCTTTGCCAATCACCTGAGTCAAAACAAAAACTACGCCACTACCAATTAGAGCAATAAATTTTCTGACTAAAGGAGCGATCGCATCACGAATTTCAATGATGATGGTGGTTAACCAAGGGACACCCGATAATTGTTCTAATTCGATTTTGCGGGGAGCATAAAGAAACAAAGTTCTGATACCGTTACCTAGAATAAAGAGGCGATGGCGACTTTCAAAAATGTTTTGAGGATGTTCAAAATACCTTTCCTGACGATACTTCCAAGATAGCTGATTGCGAAAGCGAGCTAACTGGCGATCGCTTTTGTACTCTAATTTATATAGTTGATATTTAAAATTTTCTAGGTCATAAAAATTATTTAGCATTACCTGCATAACACCGTTAGCCAGATGAATAATTAAATTGTGCAGTAAAAATTCTATATGCGCGATGGATTCGGCAGCATCAGACTGATAAATTACATTATTGATAGTTAACCCTGGTTCGCCAAGTAGATAGGCAAAAAGCTCCGGAATACCGTAGATATAGTTGAAAATATTTTGCTTAACTGTCGTAAATTCTTGCTCGATTAAATTACTTAACTGTTCTTCTTCTTCTATAGTTAATTGACCATAATATTGCCTGAAGAAAGCTTCTATACTCCACGACCAAATGTCTTGTAAATAATCTAGATAATTCTGGTCTAAAGTATTAGCGATGGGAATTTGGGTAACTGTGTCGCTGAATCTTTTTAAAATTAAATGACACAAACTCTTTTGAATCTCTGGCTGAAGAATATCAATTTCCAAAGGTATATTGGTTCGATTGCTTAAGCCTAGCTGGATATCGATTACAACTCGCTCAAAAATTGTTTTGTTGGCAGAATCTGCAAAAACAGGCAGAGGAGTCAACTCTGTGGGAGTAGAAAGAACTAGCTTTCCCTCTGTTGCTTCATCTGGGATATCTTCGTTTAAGACAATTTCCTCTGCCACCAAACGATTAGATAGCCAACGAGCCGTTAATAATTCTCGTTTACGACCAATTAAAAATACTCTATCCCAGTCTGATAAATTAGGATTGCTCAAACGCTCGTCAATCTCTCTGAGGGTTTCTTCAAGTTCTATTCTGCCAGACTGACTCAGGCGAGATAAAGCAGTTTGCCAGAGTTTGGGACGACTTTTTCGGTTATTTTGCCAATAAGTATTGCCATAGGCAACGGTATGTAATCCCTCAATAATAGTATTAATACTAGAACTGCGATCGCAGTAACCCTTGATACCCAAAGACTTGATCCTTGCCAGCTTTTTCGGGGGAAGGTTAGGCGTTAAAAGAAATAAAGGTAAGCGAGGATATAGCTGTCTTACCTGTTGACAAAATTCTAGACTAGAGGTTTCTAAAGTGGAGTCATAAAAACCAATACCCACAACTAAGACATTAAGCACCAAGCCTTGAGTCAATTCCCGCCAGGTATCGTTACTGAGGTCTCCTTCGCCCACAATGGCAAAATTGGGATATTGGGCGATGGCAGTACGTAAACCCAGGCGAAATATGGAATCGCGATCGACAATAAACAGTTTAATCTTGTCTGGGGTCATTTCTATCCGCCCTCGGTGCGGTTTCTTCGATGTAGTTTGATTTATCGTCTAGCTTGGCAATAACAATCAATTATTATATTGCTCAACTCAGTATCAAACTAGGAGTACGAGGTATAATAATCACTTCTTTAGTTTTAATCATCATAGTTTTGAAATTTCAAACTGACGATTATTTGTTAATTTATAGCCTTTTATTTACCCATAGCTGATAAATATTGTGTCTGAATCACTGAGCGATCGCTATTTTGCCCTCATCGACCAAATCGTCGAGCTTACTCTCCAGGGAAAAATTAGCTCTTTTGAGCGAGTTTACAAAATCCTGGTAGAAAAGGTAGAGACTGGTACAGGAGAAATATTAGAACGCTGTCTTAATCAACGGATTGAGGCGACTAAGGCACAATTAGACACCAAACTCAAAGCAGCACGGGTATTAAGAGCATTACAAACTATTGAAAAGCAGTGGTTGCGTTGGCAATCAGA
Source organism: Waterburya sp. (assembly GCA_965218645.1). GTDB lineage: Bacteria > Cyanobacteriota > Cyanobacteriia > Cyanobacteriales > Xenococcaceae > Waterburya. The sequence continues at coordinate 2,134,461 of OZ244627.1, forward strand.
AAATCAAGATAGTGCCGAAATTAATGAGACGGCACAAGATATTTTAGCTGCCGATCCTGACGATTACTTTTTAGCCACGGTAGATACGATCGATCCCAATCTAGATCGACCTTTGAGCATCGATCAGCTATATAAATTAGCCGCGAGTTTAAAAGTTGCTGCTGATGGGCAGGAGAATGCAGAAATAGCTCAATCATGGCAGCAGTTAGCTACGGGTATTACGGGCGGTCTAAAATCTTTTACCGCCTTAGAAGGGGATTTGGTTAGCTGGATGTATGGTTCGGCAAGTAGCTTTGCAGGATTTGGTGCTGAAAAACCAAATCCTTGGCGTATTTGGGCGCAAAAAGTCTCTAGTCCTCTGCCAAAACAGCTATTTCAAACTCTAGCGCAACAACAGTCTGCAGTAGCTTTTGCCAGGGTTGCCAGTAATCTAGAACTGCAAGCTTGGGTAGAATTGGCAATTTTATTACAGTATCTCCAGCGAGGTTTAGTAACCTGGTTCGATCAGCAGCCCTATAACTCTAAGTTTGGCAAGGAGTTATCTAACAGCACTTTTCTGACTTTTGCCTATATCTGGTGTGAACTGTGGCAGGTATTTGTGGATAGCAAGCCTGCCTTAGCCGATGGCTGCTTTTTGGCAATGCTGCAAATTTTACGTACTTTTGCCCAACGCCCAGACTTCCCTCTTTATAGCGGAGTGTTTGCTTCCTTTTCTGGAGACTATTTACAAGATACTTTAGATTATTTTGACGAACCCCTTAAGCAAGTGGAGGGAACCGAAGAAAAAGCGCGTATTCTTACCTTGCTGGGCTATTCTCAACGAACAGTTGGCGCATACGATAAAGCCGTCGATTTTCATCAAGAAGCTCTAGAAATTGCCATCGAAGCGGATGATTATGCCTGTGAAATAGCTAATCTCAACCATCTTAGCCGTACCAGCGTTAACTTAAAAAAATATAGTGAGGCGATTAACTATAGCCAAAGAGCTTTAATTGCAGCCAGACAGGTAGGAGATAAGTTGGGAGAAGCCAACGCTTCAGTTAACTTGGGCTATGCCCAGGTGTTTGCAGCCCGACAGTTGGATAATATGGCACCTGAAAGCTATAGCGAAGCCATTCGTTATTTAGAGCAAGGAGTGGAATTAGCCAAAAAACAAGGTGATTTACAGAGTCAATCCTTTGGCTGTAGTAGTTTGGGTATTGCCTACGTTATTTTAGAGCAGCCCACAGCAGCGATCGCATCTTTAACAAAAGGGGCTGAATTGGCGCAGTATTCTAAGGATGTCTATCTTCAAGGATTAAGCTTTTCTTATCTGGCAGAGGCACACTATAGTATTGAAAATATCCCTACCGCGATCGCCTTTGGCAGTCTGGGAATGTATCTGCTCAATCAGATCAACTCGGTAGAGTGGCGACAGGTAGCAGGTTTGATCTCAATCATCCAAGGACAATTGGGCGAGTCAGACTTTACGGCTATTCTGGGGCAACAGCGAGCGCAAATTATTGGCTTGATTGGCGTAGATGGCTATGATTATCTGCCTAAATTGTTGACAGAATATAAGCAAAATTAAGCTCAGTTAGCTATCTTCACCGATCCAAAGTATTCTTAACGCCATAGTTGCAAAGCCGATTGCAGCCAGAGATTTCAAAAGCTTTTCGGGTAAGAATTGCGCTACCGCACCACCAGCCAAAACGCCCAAAAAACTGGCTAAGATCAGGGCGATAGTCGAACCAACAAATACGGCGCGGGGGTTATTTGAACTTCCACCAAGAGCGATCGCAGCAAGTTGGCTTTTATCACCAATTTCCGCTAGAAATACTGTAACAAAGCTGATTCCAATTAGTTGCCAATCCATTTTTAGTTATCTAGTTATTAGTTACGCAATATTGAGTACATCGCCAATTAACCAGGCGGTAATTATCAATAATAAGATTGCCACGGACAGATCGAGGGTTTCGGGAGTTAGTTTTTTTGATAGCCAATAGCCAATAGAAACCCCGATCAAACTAGTTGCAATCAAAGCTAAAGCCGCACCTATGAAAACTACCCAAGGTGATTGGGATTCAGCACTCATCAAGAGGGTAACTATTTGCGTTTTATCACCCATTTCTGCCAGAAAAATTGTGATAAAAGTAGAGCTAAAAACTACCCAAAAGTTATTTTGCTTTTGCTGCTCTGATGCTGGTACTTTGGTAATTGTTTCTAGAGATTGGCGATCGCTATCCATTAATTTCTTCGATCCAAGTTGAGATATATCCTCAACGTCTTATTAAATAATTAATTGAGTCTTTGCTATTGTCGCAAAGATTGTCTGAAACTCCAACCATTACCTAAACGAGTAAAGAGTTTCTAAGCGCGATAAACTGAACGTTATAACAAACTAGTCTCATTGTTAATTGCGAGACAGTTACGTTGCGAGTCTGTGACCCGTTGAGTAAACTGTCGAGGTTGTTAATTGTTAATTGTTAATTGTTTTATGCCTTTTTTCCGCCAAGACGAACAGCTAACTAAAGTTGCTCAAAATATTCTGCAAAACGCTAGAGCCAAATTTCCTGATTTAACTAGAGACAAGATCGCCATGACCTGGATTGTATATGAAGATCCCGTCATTGTTAATACAGGAGGTGCATTATCTGCTGCGGAATTTTGGCAGTATGAAGTAAAAGGTTATAGCTATCGGGGAGTAGAAAGAATTTATCCTGCTAGTGTGGTTAAGCTCTTCTATTTGGTAGCGATACAAGAATGGTTGCAAGGGGGAATGGTAGCTGAGTCTTTAGAATTAGATCGAGCTACACGAGATATGATTATCCTTTCGAGTAATGATGCCACTAGTTTAATTGTCGATGTTTTGACGGGTACAACTAGTGGTCCAGAATTACCATCCCAACCGTTTAAAACTTGGCAACAGCAACGCAATATAGTCAATCGCTATTTTAAATCTCTAGGCTGGTCAGAATTAGAGAGTATCAACGTTAATCAAAAGACTTGGTGTGATGGTGCTTATGGTAGAGAAAAAGCATTCTTGGGAGAATTGATGGAAAATCGTAATATGCTGACTACCGATGCAGTAACTAGATTATTACACAGCATTATTGGCGGGGTTGCCGTATCTAGAGAGCGATCGCAAAAAATGATGCAGCTACTAAAGCGTAGTCTCAATCCCGCAGAATTTGTTTACAGTGATGGCGAAGATCAAATTACAGGATTTCTGGGAGAAGGTTTACCTAGCAATGCTCAAATATGGTCTAAAGGTGGTTGGATGAGTCGAGTACGCCACGATACTGCCTATATTGAGATTCTCAACTTATCTCCTTACTTATTAACTGTTTTTACCGAAGGCAAAGACAATGCCCAGAATAAAAATATTTTACCGTTTATTTCTCAATCTATCGTCGAGGCACTAAGCAGTTAATTTAGGTAAATTAACCATCTTATAAATGCAATGAGAAACCGCGAAGGTAATAAACGATGCGCGATGGGGAGGAGTGGGCCATTGGTCACAACTTAAGCTTGAAGAGCGGTTGTCAAGCAAGTTTGAGAACTAGCCGAAAAAAAGAAGTCGGGAGAGTTTTTCTGTCGTTCAGGGAATGGAGCAATAATGAGACGAATCGGAGGTTTTCGGAGGGATTTAACTATTCCTAAATCTTGATTCTCTGGTGCAGTAAAATACTTGAGGGGATTATCAGTAAAACCTTTTTGATGAGCAACAGAAAAATGGTAGAGACCGCGATAAATCATTTCAAGAGAAATACGGTCAACAGGTAATGCTAATTCATCAGCGATAGCATCTCCCAAATCCATCAAAACAGCATAAAACAAACATGTTGCCCCCACAGGGAGCTTAATACCATTAATCGAACGCCACTTGCTTCAAGTCGGGGAACCCGCCCAACGCAGTGGCTCACCAGTCCACAGATAACTTAGACTAAGTAATCTTTTGACAGTGTTAAAAGCTTGTTCAATACGCCATCTTTGACGATATAAATCAGCTACGACATAAGGCGGTAGGATAGCTGGCTCCAGAACGCTGGTGAGGTACGAATGCCAAGTTTTACCAGAACGAATTTCAACCAGACGAACTCGAACATAGGGAGTGCGTTTAGTTCCAGAACCAAGAATAATCAGACGATCGCTTCGGTGAATAACTATCAGTAAAGACTGCTTCTACCTTAATTGATGCACCTTTTTTCAGACGAGTAATAAAGTGAACTTTTTGTTCGATTAATTGTAGCCAGAAACTAAAATGATAAACGGCTTCGCCGTAGCTATAAGCTATAAGCGCAGGGCGCTTCCACGCCCAGAGCGTCGCTTGACGCGACTCGCTGCGATCGCAGCGTGCAGCTATAAGCCAATTAGAAGAGGTTTTTAACCTCCCCTAATTGCGAGGCAAAGCGGTTGAGGGATTCCCCCGATATAGCTATTGCCGAGGGTGAAGACTACCAAATGTAGTTTGGTAGGGGTGGCGCGTCTCTCGGATTTTAAATCCGAGAGCTTCCGCCACTGCATTCCGCAGTCTTATACCAATTCTCTATGAAGTTGCACTAAATAAAGCGGATGTAATATAGTCCCATCCGCAAATAGAGGCAATCGTGTCTTCAGAAATGGAATCGAGAACCTGCTTTAGTTTTGTTCTTAATTGGCTTAAGCTATCACAATATTCCCAAGCTAATTTACTTTTAATGTGTTCCCATAAGCGTTCAATAGGATTAAGTTCAGGACTATATGGGGGTTGAAAAATGGGAATGATGTTATCTGCCCATTTTAAGTCTTGAGATTTATGAAAACTACCATTATCCATTTGAATTAAATTTAAGCTATCAGGGTATCCTTGGGAAAATAAATCCAAGAAATTCTGAAAACAAAGACTATCGAGATGGGAAAATTCCCAAAAGAAACTTTCTCCACTCATAGGTTCGACTAATACCCTATCAAGAAGACAAACAACCAAGAAATCCTGGTGGTTGGGAAGGCAAAGTAGTCATAAGTAGTGATTTTGATGACGAACTTCCAGCCAATATTCTTCAGGGTTTTATGGGGGAAGATGAGTAATGCAATTATTGCTGGATACTCATGCTTTAATTTGGTGGTTGAGCAACGATTACACTCTTTCTGTTGAAGCAAAAAAAGCGATCGCCGATCCAGATAATATTGTATTTGTTTCTGCTGCTTCTGCGTAGGAAATTGCAATTAAGAAATCACTGGGAAAATTGCAAGCACCTGACGATCTGAGCATACAAATAGAGGAGAAAAAATTTTCACCTTTGGCTATTAGCATCGACCATGCTTTAACCGTAGAAAAATTACCTTTACATCATCAAGATCCTTTTGATCGCATTTTAATCGCTCAAGGAATGTATGAAGACTTAATAATTATCACTCGCGATCGCCAGTTTAAGGCTTATGAGGTTGAAACTATTAGATGTTGATTATAAGATGACGAATCGCGCGATCAATGTCTCTTCCTAAATCTGATGCTCTCTCAAAATCACTATCTTCTCTAAAATCGGCAGCTTGCTCTATTTTGTCGATCAACATATTCAAGACAATTGCTTGCCCAGACTTAAACCGATTAATTAGTGCGTAACATCAGAATATAACAAAGTCAGCAGCAAGCGTTATGGCTAACAACTCACTACTGACTAATAAAAGCTTAAAGCTTACGGCTAATAGCCTCCAACAATATTACTATCGAGTTTCAAATATCAACCCGTAGCTTATTTTATTGAAATAGATTTTGGAAGAACGCTAAATTTACCGTATCTCTAACGATAATAAATATGCCTAGGCTAAGGAGCAAAACTAAACCAGTCTGCATAATGCCATCTTGAAGTTTACTGGGTAGAGGTTTTCCTGTAACTCCTTCAACGGTCAAAAATGCTAGCTGACCTCCATCTAAGGCAGGTAGAGGCAAAATATTAATAATCGCTAAGTTAATGCTAATCAACGCACCAAATTGGAACAAATTCCCTAAGTCATTGCGGGCAAGTTCTGCACCCACTGCCACAATAGCTACTGGACCAGCTACCTGTTGAGCATTTTCGCTAAAGTTACTAATTAATTGCCAAAAACCCTGGACTGTAAGCTGAATAATTCTCTGAAACTCATTAGCACCAGCGGTAAATGCTTCAATGATGTTGACCGCTCGACGACGCACAATATCTCCGTTAGGAGCTAGCATCACACCAATTCTGCCTTTGCCATCTTGACCAATATTTGGCTTGACATTCAAAGTAACAGTTTTAACATCTCTTTTAATGATCAGCCGTAAAGATTTATCAGGAGAGTTTTGAATTGCGGTTCTTAAATTTTCTAGAGCCTTCCCCGAATCGTCTAGTTCGAGATCGTCTATTTTTAGAATAATATCCCCTGGTTTAACCCCTGCTTGGGCCGCAGCGGATTCGGCTTCGCTCAACAACTGTGGTACTAATACTCCTGGTCTATAATTAATGTCTTGAAAGCCAATAGTTGTCGCTTGAGCGACCAACAGAAAATAGGCAAAAATCAAGTTGGCAATTACACCAGCACTAATTACAATTGCTCGATCTAAAACAGGGCGATTACGTAGTAAATTAGGATCATCTGGGGGGATAGTGCTGTCAGGATCATCATCAGGAAATCCTACATAACCGCCTAGAGGAATAGCTCTGATGGCGTATTCGGTTTGCGATCCTTGATATTTTAAAAGAGTAGGTCCAAATCCAATTGAGAAACGGTTAACTCTAATTTTTTGTAACCGTGCTGCTGCAAAGTGTCCAAATTCGTGAACTACTATAAGTAGAAGCACTACTGAAATTGCTGCCAATACTGACATATTTAAAAATATTACTTTATAAGTGTTTCGGTTCGATTTACTATTCTAGAACATTCTTTTACCCCTATTGGTTAAGAAAAGGAGCTTTACCATGAGCAATAACTTAATTTGGCAACAGAATAGCAGCGATCGCAACAACGGAGATCATCTAAAGGCGATCGCTAATTGGTGGTCTAATTTGGCAGGCAAAGAAATTAATTGGCAACAGCGATTAATCCCTGCTGGTAATGATTTACAAGAAATTGATTGGCAGCCTCAGAAGTTTGATGAAACGTTTGTTTTGCAGACACCGCAACTAAGGGGAATTACGCTTTTTTGGCGTAACGAAAAAATTGCAGACGAACGCAATATAACTCCTAGTAAGCTACAGCTAGATTTAACCCAGCAACAGCTTTACATTTTTCCCCAATCTCAATCTCAGGTAGTCATCAAGATTAATGTACCAGAATTAATTTATCAAAAGCTTAATTTAGTAAATCCTCAGGTAGCAGCAACAATCAAAGATGATAGCGGAGTCATACTGCTGCGAGATGCAGCACAAAAATTGGAAATTAAAGTTATCTTAAGCGGTGAACAATTGAATCAACTACTTAATCGTCTTAAAACAACAGACAATTAATAAATTAATCATCAATAACAGCTAATGAATGATGCGATCGCCACCGTTGGTCGTAAAATGTTAATCAACTCAACAGCAGCAATATGTTTATCTAACAGTTCTCCCTTTAAATCACGATGGTTGGCGATGCAGTATAATACACTATCTTCAGAAACTTCTAGCTGACTATTTCGCACTTCGATAATCTCTTTAATCCATTTCTCGGCTCTTTAAAGCACGGTCTTGAGGAATTAATTGTAGACATAAAACTATGGGTCTAAATTATGAGTTATCCTAAAGCGATCGCCAAGCAAAAAAAATTGTTACTCAGCTAAATTCGCCAAACGAATTGCCAGCCGACATTCTTTGTTTTACTTGAAACCGCCGAAGCGTTTATCTATGCAGCGGTGATTCGGATTATGGTTAGGCGATTAGCGTAGCTTTTTAGACTTTTCCTACATCCTCTAACCAAACGTTAATTTTGGCCAAAATATTTTGGCTCGTTGCCTGGCTTCCATTTGATATTGCAGCCAATGCTGGGTTTTTGTTCAAAATCGACCGTCTTACCCTGTAGCAGGATATTGATCGCCTGACGTAAATCTTTGCCCGTAACGGGAATATCAGTGCTAGGGCGACTATCATCAAGCTGACCGCGATATGCCAGTTTACCTGCTGCATCAAATAAAAAGAAGTCAGGAGTACAGGCAGCAGTGTAGGCTTTACTTACCTCTTGGCTTTCGTCATAGCAAACAGGAAAGTTGAAGTTTAATTCTTGCGCCATTTGCTTTAATTTTTCAGGAGCATCTTGAGGATAATTTGCCACATCGTTAGCACTAATTGCTACAATGCCTAGTCGCTGGTCATAATCTTGACCAATGCGCGCTAATTCATTCTGTACGTGCTTAACAAAAGGGCAATGCTGGCAAATAAACATTAATAACAAAGCTTGGTGATCGCCAAAGTCGGCTAAAGAAACAGTTTCACCAGACACTACATCCTGAAGCTCAAACTCAGGTGCAGCAGTCCCTAAAGCCAGCATTGTAGAAGCAGTTTTTACCATAATTAAAATCTTGATGTTTAAATCTTATTAGAATTAATTTTATAGTCATTCCAATTAATTTCCTCGTGATTGACTGGTTTTAAGTCAGAGGTCAGAGGTCTGGTGACTTGTGGGACTAGGGGACTGGGATATCGAAAAAACCGAAGGTTTCCCCCGCCACCCCGTCACCCCTTCACAGCAGTTATATTAAATGCGTAACGTCGGTTAAATAATATTATGGGTCTATATCAAAATATAAAGAAGTATTTTTAATAATTTCAAGCCATAAAGTTATGATTTAATATCGTATACTGTATACTTATGTTTTGTAATTCATCTTAAATAATTAGTAGCCTTTCATGAGTTAAAACTAAAACTATGATTGTATGATTGCTATTGAAAAAAATCAGTCCTTACGACAACAAGTATATCAAGCCCTGAGACAAATTATCCTCAAAGGAGATTTGGCTTCAGGAGAACGAATAGTTGAAACAACGCTAGCCAAACAATTACAGGTTAGTCGTACCCCTATTCGCGAAGCAATTGGTCAATTGCAGCACGAAAAGTTAATAGTAGCTAATTCTACAGGTGGCTTAAGAGTTACTACCCTTTCTGTTCAAGACGCAGCTCAACTTTATGATTGTCGTCTAGCTTTAGAACAACTTGCTATTGTAAGTGCTTGCGAGCAAATTACTCCAAAGCAGCTAAAGCAGCTAGAAAAATATGTACTGTTGGCAGAAAAGTTTGCACATCCGTCTAGTAAATCTGATAGCTTAAAACTTCTGGAAATAGATTATCAATTTCATCATCTCATAGCCGAAAGTTCGGGCAATAAATGGCTGTTAACTTTGCTGGAACAGGTTTTTGATAAAATGTCACTTTTAAGAGTGCAAACTACCAAACACAATCCTCAAGTTTTAGAAATTCGCCTAGAACATAGACAAGTTTATAATGCGATCGCCGAAAAAAACTTAGATTTAGCTCAAGCAACTATTAAAGAACATTTAATTGCTAGCAAAGCCAGAGTAGTGAAAGAATTGCAGATTATTAATAATAGTCAAATTACACCCACCTAAATAACACAATGACAACAACATCAGGTATCAAGCGGGTTTTTATCTGTGGTTCAGCTTTGAAAGGGCAACCTGACCATCAAAATCTCCAGTCGGCAAAGTTTATTAAAACTACCAAAACCCTGCCTCAATATCGTCTTCATGCAGCAGAAGACGGCTGGCACCCTGCTATTTATGCTACCGAAACAGAGGCAATTAGCATTCCTGGGGAGATTTATGAAATGACAACCGAACAGTATGAATATCTGCTGGCAAACGAACCTCCCCATATGTATCCTGATACGGTGAATCTTGAAGGAGGAGAACAGGCGATCGCCATGCTTTATCCTCAAGAGTTAATTGAAAAACATAACTGGCCCGATATTTCCGATCTTGGTGGTTGGGCAGCTTATAAACAATTATCAATTAGCAATAAACAATGAACAATCGCCAGTAATGATAGTAGGGTGGGCAAGAAAAAATAAATTTATTAGCGATTGATTTAAAGATTTAAAGATTAACTTTCTGTTGCCCACCATAAATATCAGTAATCATTAAGCAGTTTTTGCTGTCCTGACCGCAGCTTTAGTTTTAGGAGGAAAGTTAGTAATATTGTCTCGTAAACTTTTAGTAGGCATAGATTTACGGAAGGATTGATAGTAGTCTTTACGAGACTCTTCAAATATATAGCGAAGTTGAGCAATAGGATCGTCATGGTGATCGATTCGTAAATCTAAATGAGGATAATCATCATGATGAACTACATATAAAGCAGCAGACTGACGACCACGCTTATCGCCTCCAACAGCTTCTCCTGCTTCTAATGCCTGTAATAATCTTTCGCAAAACTCCATGCCTTCTTTGGCTTGATAGGCATCTGCCATAGCGGTTAAAGTTCGTTCACCCACCAACATATTACCCGCAACGGAAAAATTGGCAAAAGTTAAATGTCCTGCCCAGTCAACGCATTCAGAACCCGTCCAAGCAGCAGTTCTACCTTGGCGGTCAACAAGGTGAAGCTGACGATAATGACGATCTTCGTCTTCTGCAAGCAAATTAGCAATGATACCTTCTGTAGTAAATGCTTCTGCCTGATTTTTGCTTAAATTATGTTTGGCTAAAAGTTTAAGCCCCCTAATTCCCAAAAGTGGATTAGTTTGTGCTTGAGTTGCGATCGCACCTACATCAGCTTTAGCATGGGGTACTAATGCGCCCACGGCTAGATGCTTTGTTGCCACGGCAACTCCAGTCATTTTTGTAGTTGAATCCCAAGCCACAATTGAGAATGTCATAGGTTTTGCTAAATTTATTTTGTGTATACAGGTATTTATTCTCCCTGTATAGCACAGAGAAACATGAATCAGTTGTAATGAATTTGACGGTTCAAAAAAAGCATCAAGGGGTTTTAAAAACAGTCTCTTGTTATGTATTGATAGTAATAGAAGCCTCTGGCAGCAATCTATTATACTGCTTTAAAAGTTGTACTAAATCAGAGGCGTAAATATATGTGTGGGATCGCTGGGGTAATGTATCACGATCCATCCCGTCGGGTCGATCCAGAAACGCTGATCGCTATGGCAGCAATTCAATCCCATCGAGGACCCGATAAAGCTGGCTGGAAAGTGATTAAAGACCGTGGAGTTGGTTTTGGTCAGGCGCGTCTGGCAATTATCGACCTCGATCCCGATCGAGCGCAGCAGCCATTTATCTCTGCCGATGGTCAGTATGCTCTGATCCACAATGGGGAATTTTATGATTATAAGTATATTCGGGCGGATTTAACTTCGCGGGGTTATCGCTTTGCCAGTAAGTGCGATTCTGAACTGGTGCTGCACTTAACCGATAGATTGGGGTTAGAAGATGCTTTACCCTATCTACGCGGAGAATTTGCCTTTGCTCTTTATCAACGTTTGGCAGATCGTTTGACTCTGGTGCGCGATCGCTTTGGAGTTAAGCCGTTATATTGGACATTAACCCCAGAAGGCTTGGTCTTTGGCTCAGAGATCAAGGTCTTGTTGGCTCATCCAGACGTGAAGTGTCGTTTTTCTTCTCAAGGACTCTATCACCAACTGATGCAGTTAATAGTGCCAGGAACAACCGCTTTTGAGGGTATATATGCCGTAGAACCAGGACAAATGATTAATTTTGAGCGTCGAGACGGACGCTTGCAGGTTCGTAAGCAAAAGTATTGGGATTTAAATTTTCCTCACCGTGGAGAACGGGATAAATCCTTAGCAGATGAAGCTTATATCGAGCAGCTACGCCATCATTTTGTTGAAGCAATTCAGTTACGTCTAGAAGCAGATGTACCCGTTGCCTGTTATCTTTCGGGAGGCATAGATTCCTGCTCGATTATGGGAGTAGCAGCAGCCTGTCAGCAATCGCCCGTCAAGGCTTTTACTATTGGCTTTGACGACCAAGATTACGATGAAACGGCGATCGCCAGAGAAATGGCTCAGGCAGTGTCGGCAGATCAAGATATTTGACTGTCAAAGGTGGACAGCTTTACGAACACTTTAAACAGACTATTTGGCACACTGAACGCAGTATTTACAATACTTTTACCGTTGCCAAGATGTTGATGAGCGAATATGTGCATAACTCTGGTTACAAAGTGGTAGTTACTGGAGAAGGTTCGGACGAACTCTTTGCGGGCTATCCTCAACTGCGTCTCGACTATATTCTTCACGGCATGGAAGATGCGTCTCCTCAAGAAAAATCAGATTTACAAACGTGGCTACAGCAAAGCAATAGTTTGTTTAAAGGAAATTTACTAGCGGAAAATACCCTAGACAATCCCGCCCTAACTAAGCAAATTGGTTTTACTCCTAGCTGTTTACAATCTTGGCTGTCTGCTGCACCACTTGTGGCTGACTTGCTGCATCCAGAACATCGGGCAGCTACTAAAGATTACTCTCCAGGTTCGGCGATCGCACAAGCTTTAGATAAAGAGCAATTAGAAGATCGTCATCCTCTTGATAAAGCCCAATATGTCTGGATCAAAACCCAGTTTGAGTCTCAGGTACTTGGTTGGGCAGGCGATCGCGTGGATATGGCAAACTCTTTAGAAGCTCGTCCCGCATTTCTAGACCATCCACTAGCCGAATTTGCCGTTACCCTACCGATAAATATGCGTTTGCGGGGTCGTCAGGATAAATATATTCTCCGAGAAATGATGCGTCCGCTTTTGCCCAAATCACTATACGAAAGGCAAAAGTTTGCTTTTATGGCTCCTCCTTCCCATACAGATATTAAGAAGCAAAGGGCAATGCGAGGATTAGCCGATACTTATCTATCCAAAGATGCGATCGCCGACAGTGGTTTACTAGATAGTGAAGGGGTAAATCGGGTTTTGCTGCATCATGAAAATGAAAATACACCAGTCTCTCAAAGGGTGCAGCTAGACGCGGTAATTAATCATCTTCTGAGTGTGCAAATGATGCACGAACATTTTGTTGCCACTGATATTCCTCAATTAGCACGCGATCGCGCCGTCGAACTTGGTTGGATCTAATATCATTACCTTTAATGTGCATTAGCTTTTAAAAAGTCTATTTCTTAAAAGTACTGAAAATCAACAATGTAAAATGATTTTTCATAAGGCTCAACTCAAATAAATTTAATTTTGTATTATAACCCTTAGAAATTAACTAACGCGTTATTGCTAATCCTCCCTTCGGTAACAATGGTGTTGCCCATCATACTACTTACGGTTTCAAGTTCCTTATCTATAAAATCAACTTGGGCAACGTTATGAATAGGGATATATGAGTTTTTTTATGAGCTTTATGAGATTGGAATACTAAAAGTAAAACTAAGATGAAATTCAGATCTCAAATACAAGTATTAATTGAGTTACAGATTAATAAAGAGGCATAAAAGAAGTCTTACACACGTATTTGATGAAGATAATTGAAGTTTTTTTCACTGCTTAGATTCTTGGAGACTTTAGGAGTATCTTATTATGTTGGTTGATGTTAGTAAGTTTCGTAGTTCTGTCAATTCAACTAGCCTGTGTGAATATGCCAAGATTGAAGGAGATTGGCCAGAGAATTTATCGGGTCATGTTTTTATTGTTGCTCCTTACCATCGACGACACAATCACCATTTATTTGCTGGTGAAGGTGTAGTTATCAGGTGGGATCTTCAGCCTCAACAGGGAAAAGTTAAAGTCCAGAGCAAAAAATTGAACACTTGGGATAGTCTTTGGCATTTAGTAGAATCACCACTCAGTGAAATACTGCCAGAAGCATTTTTTCCCGCCAGGCTTGGTCTGATTGGCATCGCGGAAATAGCTAATACTGCTATGGTCAACATGAACGGCAGGCTACTTCTCACCGCCGATGCAGGACGTTATTGGGAAGTAGATCCAATTACTCTAGAAACTATCACACCAGTAGGCTACTTTGACGAACATATTGTTTCTATTCCCCTCTCATTTTTTCCTTTGGTGGCAAATACAGCACACCCTTTTTACGATCCTCAGACTAAAGAACTAATTAGCTGCGAATTAAAGTCAGAATTCCGTCCAGGCAATTTGTTTGGCGATATGGTTAGTGAACCCTATATTACTCTTTGGGATGGGGAAGGCACTTTAAAACACTGGCAAGTAGAAGGCACAATCCTCGACGGTACTGCCCATACGACAATAGTAAATGAAGAGTTAATCATGATTCCCGATATGCCTTTCCAGATGGGGGTAGCAACATTATTGGGAGTAAAAGTTGCGCCTCAACAGGCTTATCCAAAAACGCAAATTTATCTAGTCAACCGCCGAGATTTGAAAGAAAAAGCAGAATCTGTCCCGTCACGTCTGATAACTTTTGATGGCGATAGCTATCACTTCTTATGCAACTATTATCAGATTGAGCAGAAAATTTATTGTATTGCCGTTCAGCAAGCAACTATTAGTTTAAGTGAAGCCATAAAACCCGATGATGTCAAACACTTCAGTGGCGATCGCTATACGAGTGAATATCATGGCATACCTTGGATGTTTGCTTTTGACCCTGGAGTACTGCGTAAAGTAATAATTCAAGACGCTCAACTAATTGATCGAGAAGTGTTTATCCATCCTGGTTGGTTTGCAACCATGCTACACACCGCAGATCCGCGAGAGCTTTTCGACCCTAAAGGTTACTCTGCTATCTATCAAATTTACGCTGGGTATCATCAAAATTTGATCTGTCGTCGTCAATATCTTAGTTTCCGCGACCATGAAAATAGAATTTTAACGGACGAGCAACTTCCTAAACACGATCTGCCTTCAGTTTTAGCTAAAGTCCCTCTCGCTAAAAATTGGCAAGAACTTACTCAGCAAATTAAAATAGAACAGTCACAAAATTCTGACACTCCCGTATCTAATTTAGGCAAAAAACTACTCGATTTTTATGTTTGTCCTCAAGATTATATTTTGGACAGCGTTCAATTTATTCCTCAAGACGAAAAAGGATATATATTTGCTACCGTTTTTGCTCCCGAAGGTTACCAAGTCTGGCTGTTTGATGCAGATTGTCTTAATCAAGGACCTATTGCCAAACTTCATCTACCAAAAACAGTCAATTTTGGCTTTACCTTGCACTCAGACTATTTCAAGCAAGTTAGACCTAGAGAATCTCATTACAATGTGAATAGATATTTGTGTGCTATGCGAAGCGTGGTCAAAGTTCCTTATGAATTTTTTGTTAATCGGCGCAGTGACATTCTGAATCGAAAAGTAAATTAATTCTTTGATGTAGGGGAGGGATTGCTGATTTTGGGAATGCCTCGCCCGTACAGAATTTTCTGATTAATGTTGAGGGATTTTATCATGATAACTTTGACTGGCTACCAAGTTCAGACCAAAATTTATGAAAGCTTTAACTCAGAAGTCTATCAGGGGATTCGCTTCTCGGATAATCAGCCTGTTATCCTCAAAGTACTAAAACAAGACTATCCTACTGTTCAAGAACTCGCCCGTTACAGGCAGGAATATAAGATTCTTTGCAGTCTCAACTTTGATGGGGCAATTAAGGCTTATGATTTAGAACCCTACGGGAGAACTTTAGTCATTATTCTCGAAGATTTTGGGGCTATATCTTTAAAGAAATGGATTGAAGAAGAACCCTTGACCTTACGAGAATTCTTATCGATTGGAATTCAGATAGTTGAGAATTTAGGCAAGATTCACGCAGCTAAAGTTATTCATAAAGATATCAACCCAGCCAATATTGTTTTTAACACGACAACAGGACAACTCAAAATTATTGATTTTGGCATCGCCACCATACTTCAGCAGGAAAATCCTAGTCTCAAAAGTCCCAACCTACTAGAAGGCACGTTGGCATATATTTCTCCCGAACAAACGGGACGAATGAATCGTAGTCTAGATTATCGCACCGATCTCTATTCTTTGGGAGTCACCTTCTACGAACTACTTACCAGACAATTGCCTTTTGAGACTAAAGATCCACTAGAGTTAGTCCATTGTCATCTAGCAAAACAACCATTACCTCCTCATTTAATTAATGCCAATATTCCTTTAGTTATCTCTAATGTAGTGATGAAGCTGATGGCAAAAGCTGCTGAAGATGGATATCAAAGTGCTAATGGCGTTCAAGTAGATCTAGAAGAATGCCAAAGACAATTAGAAACTACAGGAAAAATAGATAATTTTGCGATCGCAACTCAAGATGTAGCTAATCGGTTTGAGATTCTCCAAAAGCTCTATGGTAGAGAAGCAGAGATTTCTAAGCTACTAGGAGCATTTGCCAGAGTAGCGACAGAATTAAATTCATCTCCAACTGAACTAATGCTGGTTACGGGATATTCTGGTGTGGGGAAAACAACCTTAGTACAAGAAATATATAAACCGATCACTGAAAGACGAGGCTACTTTATCTCTGGTAAATTCGACCAATTTCAGCGCAATACTCCTTATTCTGCTATTGTCGATGCCCTAACTAATTTAGTCAGGCAATTTTTGGGTGAAAGCCAGATACGAGTTAATCGCTGGCGCAAAAAGCTGTCAACTGCTTTAGGAGTGAATGGTCAAGTAATTGTTAATGTTATTCCCGAAGCAGAACTAATTATTGGCAAGCAGCCAGAGATTTTAGAATTAGCGGCAACAGCAGCCCAAAATCGTTTCAATTTGGTCTTTAAAAACTTTATTCGCGTCTTTTGTGACTCTAAACACCCTTTAGTTATTTTTCTCGATGATTTGCAGTGGGCGGACTCTGCTAGTCTCAAGTTAATTGAGCTAATCATGATGGATACCGAGCTTAATTATTTGTTCTTGATTGCAGCTTATCGAGATAATGAAGTCGATTCGGCTCATTCTCTAACTATTACCCTCAATAAATTACGTCGGGAGGGGGCAATAATCAATCAAATTAGCTTAAAGCCTTTAGCTGTCAATCAGATCGAGGAGTTAGTTGCAGATACCCTCAACAGCACTAGGGAGTACGTGCGATCGCTGGCGCAATTAGTCTGGCAAAAAACCAATGGCAATCCTTTTTTTGTGAATGAATTTCTCAAAAGTATCTACACAGACAATTTGCTAGTATTCAATGCTGCTCAGTATTCTCTGGGTGAAGCTAAGAATCGCCAAGGATATTGGCAATGGGATCTCAAACAGATAGAAAGGATCGGCAGTACTGATAATCTGGTCAAGTTTATGATGGGTAAAATGCAGAAACTACCTCAGCCTACCCAAGAGGTATTGAGTTTAGTAGCTTGCGTTGGTGCAGAATTTGACCTCAATACTATTTCAATTATCGGCGAGAAATCTCCTGGATCGGTTTTTGAGCATCTAACCCCAGCAATTAATGCAGGTTTAATTATTCCTTTATCAGAATTAGACGAGCAACTGTTCATTCAAGATTATAAATTTGGACACGATCGCATTCAACAAGGTGCTTATGCTTTAATTGATGAAGCCCAAAAGCTATTAATTCATCTAAAAATAGGTCGTCTACTTTGGGAAAATACTCAACCAGAGGAGTTGTCCGAAAAGATTTTTCAATTTATCGATCACCTCAATCTAGGACATCGGTTAATTAGCGATCGCCCAAAGCGAAATGAAATTGCTCGACTAAACTTACTGGCAGGACAAAAAGCTAAAGCAGCCAACGCTTATGAGACAGCACTCAAATATTTTAAAACAGGTCAAGAATTCTTAGCAGATGAGAGCTGGCAGACTAACTACGATCTGATTCTCGCTCTATACTCAGAAGCAGCAGAGGTAGCTTATTTGGGTGGCGATTTCGAGCAGATGGAATATTTTACCTCAGTAGTGCTGAAACAGGCGAAGACTTTGCTTGATCGAGTCAAAGTTTATCAAGTCAAGCTCGAAGCCTACCAGGCACAAAATCAAGATTTAAAAGCGATCCAAATAGCTCTTTCTGTACTAGAAAATCTAGAGTTCACTTTGCCAGAATCACCTCAACTATTGGATATTCAACAAGAACTAGCCAAAACTCAAACAAATTTAGCTGGGAAACAAATTGAGAATCTAGTTAATTTACCGCAAATGAGGGATTCAGAAAAACTAGCTGTGATGAAGATAGCAAGTTCTGTCTTTTCTTCGATCTTTATTGCAGCCCCTCAATTGTTGCCCATACTAATAGCTAAACAGGTTAACTTATCTATTCAATATGGGAATACTTCTCTATCTGCCTTTACCTATGTCAATTATGGACTAATTTTATGTGGTGTAGCAGATGAACTTGAAAAAGGCTATCGATTTGGACGGCTGGCTTTAGATCTGGCTGATGAATTACAAACATCAGAACTTCTACCGAGAATAGTTGCTGTCTTTTCTACAGCAATTAGTATCTGGAAAGAACCAGTTATCAACTCATTAGTATCCCTGCAATCTGCCTATCAAATCGGCTTAGAAATGGGAGATTTGTACTATGGAACTACCTGTGCCTATCTCTATTGCTTTCATTCGGCTTTTGTCGGTAAAGAACTCACTCAATTAGCATCAGAAATAACAGTCTATGATCGCGCTCTTGCTAAACTCAAACAACAAAATACACTAAATTATCTCAAAATTTACGGTCAGGCTGTTTTAAACTTAATCGCTCCCTCAGAAAAGCCCTACCGTTTGCTTGGGGAGCTTTATGATGAATCAATTATGCTACCCCTGCACCAGTCGGCAAACGATCGCTATGGGCTTTGCGCCTTATACGTTAACAAATTACATTTATGTTGTCTGTTTGGAAAACATCATCAGGCAGTAAAAAACGCGATTAAAGCCGAACAATATTTAGATGGGGCAACAGCAACCTTACTTGTGCCTCTGTTTTATTTTTATGATTCTTTGGCTCACCTCGCCATTTATTTCTCTGTTTCGATTTCCCAGCAACAGCAAATATTAGCCAGAGTTTCTGCCCGTAAAACGAAGATGCAGCAGTGGGCAGATAGTGCGCCGAGCAATTATTTGCATAAATTTTATTTATTAGAAGCCGAACAAGCTCGAATTCAAGGCTTTTATATTGAAGCAATAGACTTTTACGATCGCGCCATCGCTGAAGCCAGAAAAAATAAATATCTTAATGAAGAAGCTCTAGCTAACGAACTGGCAGCCAAATTTTATCTAGACTGGGGTAAGGTTAAAATTGCTCAAATATACATCAATGAAGCACACTATCTTTATTCTCTTTGGGGAGCAACAGCAAAGGTTGAAGATTTGCAAGCCAAATATTCCCAGCTATTAGTAAAATCGCCGGCTACTGCTTCAATGACAGACAGGCTGAGAATCATCAATACTAATACTCGTTCGGGAGAAATCTTAGATCTAGCCACTATCATCAAGGCATCTCAAACTATCTCTGGTGAAATAGTTTTAGATAAACTACTGGCTGCTTTGATGAAAATTTTGATTGAGAATGCTGGAGCGGAAGTTGGCTACCTAGTCTTAGAAACTCAAGGTCAACTGTTGATTGAAGCTTCTGGATCGGTGAATGACGAGAACGTTAGTGTTTTAAAGTCGATTCCGATCAAAGGCTATCTTCCTAGATCGATTATTAACTATGTTGTGCGTACCCAACAAACTGTTCTCAAAAATAATGCTGCTAGAGAGGGCAATTTTACCCAAGATCCTTATATTAAGTCTTATAAAACTAAATCCCTATTATGTACTCCACTGCTAGATCGAGGACAACTTAAAGCCATTGTCTATCTAGAAAATAATCTAACCGTAGGTGCTTTTACCCAGTCAAGACTAGAAATTCTCCAAGTTTTATCTAGCCAAGCAGCGATCGCTATTACTAATGCCAAACTCTACACCGAGCTACAGGAAAATCAAAGCCGACTGGCTCAATTTTTAGAAGCTATGCCAGTCGGTGTATCGGTTCACGAGCTGACTGGGCAGACTTACTATGCTAACCAAATAGCTAAGAAGTTGGGACAAGAAAGCAATGCCTCTTATGACGTAAAAACCGAGCAGTTATCAGAAGTTTATCGAGTGTATCAAGCAGGAACAGAACAATTATACCCAGCCGCAGAATTGCCCATTGCCCGCGCGATCGCTGGTGAAACGGTCAAAAAAGACGATCTTGAACTTCATTTGCCTAATAAAATTATGCCTCTGGAAGTTTCTGCTACACCAATTTTTGATGAAACAGGAAAGATTAAATATGCGATCGCTGCTTTTGCTGATATTACCGAACGTAAACATATAGAAGCAGAACGGATTCAGTTTACCCATGAGCTTAAACTTAAGAATGTTGCCCTGCAACAGGCAAAAGACGAATTAGCCTCTGCTAACCGCACCCTAGAACAAAAAGTTCAAGAGCGTACTCAAGAACTTTCTCAAACCTTAGAAATTCTCAAAGCCACCCAAGCTCAACTGCTGTTTGAAAACGAGTTACTTAAAAGTGCCGAACCAGATGCTACCTTTGACTATCAGGTAGGGGGAAGTTTACCGATGGATGCTCCTACTTATGTAGTGCGTTCGGCAGATCGTCGTCTCTACAAGGCTCTAAAGCGGGGGGAGTTTTGTTATGTTCTTAATCCTCGACAGATGGGTAAGTCTAGCCTGATGGTACGCATGATACATCACTTTCAACACGATGGATATATCTGCGGGGCGATCGATCTTACTCGTATTGGCAGCGAAAATATTACTCCTGAGCAATGGTACAAAGGATTTACAGTAGAGCTATGGCGCAGTTTCGGCTTGCTGAGGACGGTCAATCTAAAAACATGGTGGAAAGAACGAGCAGATATTTCTCCCGTACAGCGATTAAGTCAATTTATCGAAGAAGTTTTACTTCAATCAGGCGACGATTCTCCCAAAAACATCGTAATTTTTATCGATGAAATTGATAGTGTCTTGGGCTTAAATTTTTCAGTAAATGACTTTTTTGCTTTAATTCGCTCCTGCTATAATCAGCGCACTATCAACCCAGAGTATCAGCGTTTAAACTTTGCTTTTTTCGGCGTTGCTACCCCCTCAGATTTGATGAATGATTTTCAAACAACTCCCTTTAATATCGGTCAGGCAATCCAAATGGAGGGATTCAAGAAGCACGAAGCGCAACCTTTGCTCCAAGGATTGAGTGAGAAAGTAAGTAATCCTCAAACAATACTAAAAGAAGCATTAGCCTGGACAAATGGTCAGCCTTTTCTTACCCAAAAGCTGTGTAAACTAATTCGCAGCGATTCATCTTCAATTCCTACCAACGCCGAAGCTCAATGGATTGAAAATTTAGTGAAAACCAAGATCGTCGCCAATTGGGAATCTCAAGATGAACCCGAACATCTAAGAACTATCCGCGATCGCCTTTTCAAAAGCAAGCAATCCGTTCAGCTACTAGAACTTTATCGTCAAATTTTGCAGCAGGGAGAAATAGTTGCAGTAGATAGTGCAGAGGAAAGAGAATTGCTGTTATCAGGGCTGGTGGTTAAGCAACAGGGAACTTTGAAAGTCCACAACCGTATTTATAAATCGATCTTTGTTTAATCGAGCTTACTTATGGTTCAAAGATGTAACGCCGATCAAAAATACCGCCGATATAATTCACAACCTGCGATCGCTTTATCTCCTAATTGCTTAATAACTCCCATACTACTCAGCTTATAGGCTATGAGCGGATCTAAAGTAATAGGCTCAGTGGCATTAAAAACTACATCGAGAGCTTGTTCTAATTCAGGCTGTTTTTTCAATGTTGCCCAGTGACGCTGCAAGTGATGAGAATAAATGCCCATGGCAGTGGGAGCAGTTTCTAATAGTTGTGTCATAGTAATCTCCTGCCGACTAAGATGGTAAAGAGCTAAACTGACCAGTGCAGGATGTCCTCCTACCATAGATATTAGCTGTCTACCTTGAATGCCATCTTGCCAATTAAGTCCGTAGCGTTGAGCTAACTGCTGTACTTCTTCTAAATTAAAATCTTCTAACTGAATTGGTAATCCCACATTAAAAGGAGACTGATTTAACTGAAGAGGAACGTAAATTTCTGTCGAGTGAATCACAATTAAACGTAGCTTTTGCCAAACAGGCAGTCTCTTTGCTTCTTCGTACCATGAACGTAATAAGGGTAAGAAATCTTTTGCTACTTGAGGATGCTCAAAAACTTGATTCACTTCATCCAATGCTAAGACAAAGCCAGTATCAATCGAGTCTAGTATGTAGTCTTGTAAGTATAGGGTAGAGCTAATTTTGCTCCCCATGTCTTCATCCCAATACTCATCTAACATCGGTTTACGCTGAATTTGACGACTAATGTTAGCACACAGCCAGCGCAAAAACTGATTCAAATCGCTGAGGATCGCTTGATCGGCTTGCTCAAAGTTTAAACTAACTGTACGGTATCCCTGCTGATTGGCATAGTCCAGAATTCTTAGTAACAAAGAAGTTTTACCCATTTCTTTAGGAGCTTTGATTCTAATTAATGCGCCTGGTTTTTTAATTTCTCGATTAATCTGCTCTTCAATGGATGAACGTTCTAGGTACAATGCAGAGTTTAGAGGTACTGAGCCACTAGGGTAAGAAGGTAACTTATCCTGGTTAATATTAATTTTAAGATCTGATTTTGCTATATCTGGTTCAGAGGGTCTTATCTGTTGATCGGCTTGAGTAGTGGCATAAGACTCTAGCAATGGCCGACAGTTTTTTTTGGTCACGCGCTGACCAAGAAGTTTAGAAAGCCGATAATATAATTCTGGCGCAACAACAGTAGTAAAGTAACCAGGACTATAATCTGCCTCCATCGCAATTTGGTTATAAGTTTTATACTGCCAAATACCCCGTAAAATTATAATTTGGGTGGAAGTCAAGGGACGATCTTGATTGTTGATTAGCTGACGGTCAACAATTTCTACAAGGTGTTCGAGGTTCATGGCGATTAAAAATTTAGATTCGCACTTCGATATATTGTATCTTTTGAAAATAGTTAAATTAAGAGTTTCTCTGAATGAATCATACAATAATTTTTCTAAGATATAATTTTAAATTATTACTTTTATCTAGATTTTGTGATTTTATATTTATAAAGCGATCGCCTTATTGGACAAAGCGATCGCTAATCGTAACAAACTATCAAACTAATAGTTACTTACTTACTCACTATATTCGGATCCAATCTCCACTAATACTGCGAAATTCAAAAGTTCCTACCTCTTCTCGGTAGGTGCGCTTGATATCCCGCAGCATACTAATTGCCATCTTTTCACCCAGCAGATTACCGCCTGTTTCAATGCCAGTACCCGAACGGTCAAATCGAGCATGAAGACCAGAGGTTGTACCATCGCTACGCCAGTGCATTCCAGCACCATCGCGGAACAAGGTAATATTAGCAATCAGTTTGTTAAGCTCACCATGCACCGTCAGGGTAGGACCATCAAAATTTCCTAGCTGCTGACCATCACCAACTGGCACTTTGGGATTAGGCAACTTACAATCGGCAAAAAAGGCTTTAGCAATGGTTGCAGCAGCAGCCACAAATGCCGAATGTCCACCAGGGTAAGAAGGATGAGTAGGAGAACCTTCGGGAAATGCCATTGGTAATAACCACGTGCCATCTCGGTCGCCACGATTTTGGGACTGGTTTTGTTGTTTATTGTGTTCGAGAATGCGATCGAGTACCTTAGTATTGCGCCAAACGTCCGCACCTTCTCCAAAAAGATCGTTAAATTTCTCATCGTTAAGTGGGTTATCAGTCGAATTACCCAACTCCCCACGACGAAAAAGCTCAAGACGCTGGGCGTATGCTTCTGGTCGTAAACGTCGATGAACACACCACTTTTGAAACCAAGCGTGCTTGAGTCCATAAACTCCAGCCAGCCCACTTTGAATCGTGATATCTGGACCACCTAGACTACCGAATGCCTCAGATGTCTTTATGCTGCCATTGACGTATGGATTGGCTTTTGATTGACTAGCATTAAGACCTAGAAGAATAATTGTCGCCCAAAGACCCGACTGGTGAGGAAAATCAAGATGTACCCACTGACCAGCATCTCGTAAAGTTGTAATATATCGTGTACCGTCAATAATGTCTGAACCCTTAGGATAAATATCCCCATTATTAACTTTTTTCCAAGTCTCAAAATCCGTTAGGTAATCAAGACCTTCTCTAGGATAACGCTGCAACTGGCGAATTGGCTGATTGCCAAACTGAAAATCTTGCAGTAGAAACTGAGAAACGTGAGGTCCTACGTCACAACCCTCGTAAGATCCTCGAAAGATCGTGTCTGGCGAGCATTCAAAGCCAAACTCTTGCTTGAATCCCAGGTTGTTCAAATCTTCGCAAGCATCAGCGATTAGTTGACTGCTAGCATATTGGTCAAACTGTATATCCCGTGACAGTGCCATCCAATAGCGTTCGACCATATCGATTGCTGTGTTCCGACTGGCAAACTTAGGAGCAGGTGCTATACGTGCGCCGTTAGAATCGTTACCGATTAACTGAAATGAGTAAGCATTAAGAGGATTGACAAGCACACGTTCCTCTCCACCAAGTTGAACACTCTCAAAGGCTTCTTGAGTGCCTTTTTGAATAGCTGCAAACAACGACTCAAAAGATGATTTTTCGACCAGTCCGATCTCATTGTGAGCTAAAGCTTTGGTAAAGGAAGCAAACCCTGGAAAACCAAGATTCTCAAAACATTCTTCGTCCCCGTTGGCTGGCGGTGGTGAAGTTATAAAAGCGTTGAAGGCATCTTTAATAGTCAATTTGCGTGTACCAACAGCCTCTTCTCGTCGTTGTTCAAAGTTTTTTCCTGGCAAATTTTCTTGATTGTTAATCATTTAGAATCTCCTTGATTGATATCTTGATTGATATATTTATGGGTGAGCAATTGCTTTATCTCCTCTACGACAGACTATTAAAAGTTATGCCTGCATGAGCGATCGCGATCGTGTTCTCAACCATAGTTGTCTGCTCATCCTAATTCTGCTTTGAGCCTCTCAAACTCATAAAACTCATAGGGAGACTCATCTAAAAAGTCATCTAAAATCTGCGATCGCCTTACTACAACTCACGGTTCGCTTAAATATAAAATGATTGAGAAAATAAAGAAGATAGAATCAAATAACAGCAACGGTTTGAGAGATTAGAGTCAACACCAAGGTGAAATAACCTCTCATCAATTGGGGACTAACTGGGGAACAAGATAAATCGATTCGGGAATTTTCATCAAAAGTAAAATCTGTCTTTGAAGAGAATTAAGAGAACTCAATTCAATAGAACCATCAGGGTAAAGATACAAAGTTAAATCACTGTGGTTTAGACTAAAAAAAAGGTGGTGTTGTTTTTGTGTGTTTAAAGATTTAATTCAAACTCATATTTATTGATAAATAAGCCAACTACTAAATCATGCGTTTCTTCTGATTTTGAAAAGCAAATTATTTTTCTCGCTAAACGTTTAATTCTAGTTCTCAAGCAAATATGTTTTTGCTCGATCTTTTGAGTTTTCTTTTTACCAATTTCGTGTTTATCTTCTGAGAGATGCCTTCAGTTAGCTCCTAATCCATCAATACAATAATGCTTGATTCCAAATGGTTCTAAGAGTTTCTTTAGTTCTAGAAATACTTCATCTTTTCTTCTGCCAAAGACATAAGCTAAGACTTTTTCTGTCAATCTATCTATGGCGTGCCACAGCCATCTTTGATTCTTCTTGTTACCCACGAAGCTCCACATTTCATCTAGCTCAGAATCTTCAATTCCTGCTTCAGAATCTTGTTCGATTTCTGACCTTAGCTTAATTTCTACTTCTATTTCTTCAGGATTGATTGTGTTTAAAAGAGGTTCATTTACTGTTTTGATGAACGGAGATTTTTTTTAAGCTCTTTAATTACTGTTGTTGTACTGATATTTAGTACGCGAGCTGTATCTCTGATTCCACTTCCATTGTGGGACATTGACACTATTTTTTGCTTGACTTCTTTAGTTCTTCCTAGATGGGAATGATTGAGAATAAAAGTTCGACGTTTACATTCATAATTTTCACAACGATATCTTTGTTTTCTATCTCTAGAAAACCCATGTTTGAAGATATTATCGGACTGACAATCAGGACAAAGTACGGCAATAAAAGCTGTCATTATTTTTCAATTTACTTCCATCCTAACTATCTTAAGTTAATTTCTATTTTATCTCCCTTTAACCACACAAAAGTTACATTACCCTTTTAACTGATTCACAAAGGCTTAGTCGGTTATTTGCTTTGCTGGCGATCGCACTATGTTGGGCTTATCGTACTGGTCAATGGCTGTCACAAGAAAAACCGATTAAGCTCAAAAAGCATGGACGCAAGGCAAAGAGTGTTTTTCGTTATGGGTTTGATTATCTACGTCGTATCTTTTTCAATTTAGAACAGTATGAATCTGACTTTTGCCAAACTCTTCGGTTTTTGTCCTGTACTTAGAGCGAAGATACCATCTGACACAGAGTAAAATAATCTCTCCTTAAAAGTGTTTCCATTTAAACGGTTGCTTTGAGTTCATCTGTTCAGTAATAATTGACACTCTTATCATACTACTGATCTAGACTCGTTTTTTGCAACAGTACCGAATAATTTGCTAGAGTAAATAGACGGAAGCAAAATGTCTCAAGTAAAAATTTTACAGGCATTTACAGATTTTCTAGACGTTCGTAGAAAACAAGGCAGGAGACATGATTCTGCTGGTATTACTTGCTTCCATTTCATTATGTTTTACCAACACTCTAGGCTATGTATTTACCTAGAAACGAATCGCACATTTCGAGTCGCTACACCTACTTGGCATTTGATTGCAAGCGTCGGAAATCGCTTGGAGATAAATTATACCAACGCTTAAAAGCACGATTAAAACTGCTAGTCTCCAAAAAACCCAGAAGAAACCCTACTTCGTAAATTGCCATGTCTGAGTTTCGCAGATAGTAAACAGACAATTCCCGTCGGATCTGGTCTAACACCTTTTGGTATGAAGTCCCTACCTCCCGTAGTTGTCGCTGTAGGGTACGAGGAGCGACACCTAAACGGGTTGAAACCATTTGTGACCCAACATTTCCTTTGCGCAGTTCTTCAATAATGACCCTTTTAACACTGTCTAGAAAGGTGCTGACTGGAGGAGATCTCTTGAGTAAATCTTCGCCATAGCGTTCCAAAATAGCACATAGTCCTGGTTCTGCCTGCAACATTGGCGCTTGGAGAAGTTCTCGTTTCATTTGAATAAAGTCAACTGGCTGGTTAAACTCCAAAAGGCAAGGAAACTTCTGTCGATACACCGTCAAGTCTTTGGGTAGAGGGTGATGAAAGCCAACGCTTATGGGTGTCCAGTTTAGCCCAATCATCTCTTGGGTTCTCTGAAGCACGTTGGCAAGCACCCATTGGCTGGAAGCAGATAGTGGCAGCGGATCGGTTGGGATACTGTGGGTGATTTGGACAACCTGCCCTTGAGTTTTGAGTTGAAATTCAACTCCCTCATTCAGCAATCTGGCATACTGAATCATGCGTGTTATCGATTCGCCCAGGTTGAGACTGCTCTGCATAATATAGCCTAACAAGTCAAACGTGCCTGTGTGTGCAAAGTCTGCAAGTTTTAGTCCAATATCAGGTTGACCAGAACGCTGAGTAATTTCTTGCCAGATGTTTCGGTGTTGAACTTGGGTGACGTAAGCATCAATATCGCTGAAGATAGACGGCTCAACGCCAGTTGCAGACAGGATTGCATCGACATCCAGGTTCAGTTGAGTCGCTGCCGCTAAAATTCCTCTGATTGATTTAATTGAAACTCTATTCATGAATTTTTAAACTCATCTTGGACGCAAGGTTTTGATTGCTAAAAATATCAGATAATTGACTTTACTTGCAACCACAAACTTGCAGAGTTCAAATACTGCTATTCTCGAAAAATAGTATAAATATATACAGATATTGAACTAATGAATATGTGGCAATCGCTAAGGACAATTTTCTGTCGCATTTGGACAATACACAAATTACTAGAATTGCTGAAGATGAACCGAGTACCTAATAAATGGTTTTTATCTTACATCCATGAAAGTTATTGTTGACTTAAATCGATGTCAAGGCTATGGACAATGCTGCTACGAAGCACCTGATGCCTTCAAACTAAAAGGCGCAGAAATTCTCGTCTACGATCCTGCCCCCAACCAGCAACTTTGGGGTGCGATCGTGCGGGCTGTCCATTCTTGTCCTGTTAAAGCGATCAGCGTGGAGGTAGATGATAGAGAGGTGCAGCATGACTGAAAGAGTTGTCATTGTTGGCGCTTCTCTGGCAGGGTTGCGGGGGGCTGAGGCATTACGTGAAGCTGGCTTCCTGGGAAAATTGACGATTATTGGAGATGAGCCTTATGCACCTTATGACCGCCCACAGCTCTCAAAGCACGTTCTCACAGGCGAAGTTCCTGCTAACCACACCACTTTACCAAACCTCCGAACGTTGGATGCTGAGTGGCATTTGGATGTAGCGGCTACTGGTCTTGATATCAAGAATAGAACTGTAGAATTGGCAAATGGTGATCGCCTTCCCTTTGACAAGCTATTAATTACAACGGGCACAAGCGCACGACCCTGGTCAAACCCTGAGGAAGGTGCGCTCGATGGAGTATTTCTCGTCCGAGGCAAAGACGATGCCGCAAAGCTGCGAGCAAAGCTGGCGACGATGCCTCAGCGCGTCCTGATTGTGGGCGGCGGGTTCATTGCTGGTGAGGTCGCTTCCTCTTGTCGCGATCTGGATTTGCCTGTAACGCTTGCTGTGCGAGGCGAAGTACCGCTTGCCACTGCCTTGGGTAAAGCCATCGGCAATATTGTGGCAGAGATGCAGCGTGAAGCAGGCGTTGACCTGCGGCTCGGCGTTTCGGTCGAAAAAATTGAAGGCAATTCGCAGGGACAGGTTCAGCGTGTTTATCTGTCGGATAGCACTGCCATCGACACGGATGTCGTGGTCGCTGCGATCGGTGCTGTCCGCAACGTCAAGTGGTTGAAAGAATCGGGTCTTGATGTTGATCGGCATGGGGTACGCTGTGACCAATTCTGCCGAGTTCTCGACCCAGATGGAGCGACCGTCGAGGGCATTTTTGTTGCAGGTGACGTGGCTCGGTGGCCACATCCGCTCTACGACAATCGCATCATTGCGATTGAACACTGGGGAAATGCCGTTGCTCAAGCGCAAACGGCAGGTCACAATATGGTTGCCAAAACTGCTAAGACGATGCGCGTCCACTATCACCTACCAGATTTTTGGTCTAGCCAGTTTGGTGTGAACATTAAATCCATTGGGCTTCCAGAAACCGCCGATCAGCTTGTCTTCACACAGGGTTCAGCAAAGGAGCGCCGGTTTATTGCTGCCTATGGAGAAGCAGGGCGCACGATCGCAGTCGTAAGCTTTAACTTAGCCAGATGGCTGCCTGCCTACCGAGACCAGATCGACAAACCTTTTCCTCCCATGCAGGGAGCACTCGAGCAAATCAATCTCTTGCCAACCGATCCTGGATTTGCCTCTCACAAGACGGCGTAGAAAAAGAATTTATCTATATACCAGCATTACTAAACTAAAAAAGGAGCAGCTCAAATGAATAACGGAAATCTATTCGCTCAGCTTCTCAAGCAAGAAAACCGACATAATCCCTATCCTCTTTATGCCCAGCTCAGGGAAACACCCGTGTCCGTACAGAATGATGGCACCTATGTTGTCAGTACCTACCCAGAGATTCGGTCTCTACTGTACGACCCGCGTGTTAGCTCAGACGAAGCAAAAAACCTAACATCTGGCACTGGCAGTGGTTCAGCGGTGAGTGCAAGAAATGCGCCCACTAACAAAAGTAACCAAAACGATACACCTCCAGGATTCATCTTTTTCGATCCTCCCGACCACGATCGCTTACGCAGCATTGTGATGAATCAATTTACACCGCAGCGCCTTCAGAATATGCGTACAGAAATAGAGGAACTAGTGAAACAGTTGCTTGACAACTGCCGTGGACACGAGCAAATCGATATCGTTGATGACTTTGCTTACCCTTTGCCAGTAACAGTTATTTGCAAAATACTGGGAATCCCGGTTGAAGATGAACCATACTTTCAGTCGCGGTCGAGTGTGCTAGCCAGCGCGCTTGACCCCGATCACAGCGGGGGTGAGGAAGAAGTGCGTCGAATTACAGAGGCTCGCTTGCAACTGGGCGACTATCTTCACAAACAGATTGAGAACCGTCGCCAACATCCTGGCGATGATTTGCTCTCAGCAATGATCGCTAACGGCGACTTGAAAGCGGGGCGAATGAGTAAACAAGAGATGGTCGCCATTTCTCTTCTGCTACTGATTGCGGGTCATGAAACCACCGTAAATTTGATTACGAATGGCATGTTGACATTGCTTCGCTACCCTGAGCATTTAGAGAGGCTGCGCCAAGATCCGGAGATGGCTCCAAGACTTATCCAAGAACTGCTCCGTTTCGAGCCACCTGTGCAATTCCGAACCCGAACAACGCTCGCAGACATTGAAATTGCAGGTACCATCATTCCGAAGGGCGTCCCTTTGGTGCTTCTGTTCGCCGCTGGCAATCGAGATCCAGGCATATTTAAAGATCCCGATCAATTTGACCCCGATCGTCAGGATAATCAGCACTTTGGTTTTGGCGGCAGTTTACACTCCTGCGTTGGCGCACCCCTAGCTAGAATGGAGGGTGAAATAGCTTTAATAGCGCTGGCACAGCGACTCCAGTCGCCAAGTCTTGCTGAGTCCGTACCTGAATATCGGGAGGGTGCATCTTTACGGGGACCAAAACATCTGTTTACTAAAGTTGATGCTGTTACCGATGCATAACCCAGTCAAAAGCTTATTAAGTTTGATTCAAATTATCTTCAGAATCTATCTTTGATTTCTTGATACATTGAAGTCGCTAAAGTCCATAATCTAAAGTTTATAACTTTGCGTATTTGTAATTAATTCAGATATATGAAACAATTTACAGAATATCTTCTGTATGAATTTCGAGTCAAGTTGTCAAACAAACTCACTTAAAATCAGAACAAAATGTCAACCATTATACAAGACAAAGAGTTTTAGCGGGTCAAAACTTTCGTAACTTCTGGAGTGTCAAACGTACTGTTGAGGGTTATGAAACGATGAATCTGATTGGCAAGGGACAAATCGAAAACGTGAAAAGAGAAAATGTATTGAGACAAATTGAGTTCATTCACTCTTTATTTGGGATAGCTGCATAAAATTGAGGTTAAATTGCACTAAATTTTTACCTTCTTAATTCTAACTGCTTTTTTTTGCAAAACTACCTTTGAAACCAGAAACCCTATAGCACTTTGTCGCTGTGGGGTTTAGGGAAACCGAACCGACCTTTCTGCGATGGGACTCATACCAAGAATGGGTTTGAAGCAGGAGAAAAAGCCCTCTGAATAAAAGGTAGCCTGAAAAATATAGCGATCGCCGTTATCGAACCAGCTTTCACGGCGATCGCCAGATTGACCAATAAAAAACTAGGAAACAAATAATTAACTAAGATAGTTATGACTCATAACCGAATAGATGTTCACCAACATATCGTTCCCCCATTTTGGGCAAAAAGACTAGAAGATTCTGGTGGAGATCCTTCGGGATGGAAGTCGCCTGATTGGTCGCCCGAACAGGCGATTGCCTTTATAGATTCACTGGAGATTAAAACTGGCATTTTGTCCCTTACTGCACCAAGCATTTTAGGTTGGAAGGGGCAAGAACGAGTCAAGATGGCACTTCGAGTCAACGACTATGGAGTCGATCTTGTTCGGGAGAATCCTCAAAGGTTTGGCTACTTCGCCACCTTACCCCTACCAGAAATAGATGCTACATTGACCGAGATCGAGCGAGCGTTTGATGTTATGCAGGTTGATGGTGTCGTTCTTCTAAGTAACTATGACGGCAAATATCTCGCAGATTTTTTATTTGAGCCAGTTTGGGAAGAACTCGATCGCCGAGGGGCAGTAGTTTTTATTCACCCTACAATGCCCCCGATGCCTGCCTTAAAAAACATTCCAGCACCAATAGCCGATTTTCCAGCCGATACGACCCGAACAGCCCTCGATCTCTTAGTCGCGGGTCATCTTTCCCGCTTTAGAAAGGTCAAAATTATCCTGTCTCACGCAGGCGGATACCTGCCATACTGTGCCAAACGCTTTGTAGAATCAATTTCTACTGCGCTCGATCCAAGTCGAACGACCGAAGCTCTGGTTGACGATCTTCAGCAATTTTATTTCGATACTGCACTGTCTGCACCTGACGCGCTACCAAGCCTGTTTGCTTTTGCCTCGCCAGGACACGTGCTGTTTGGCTCAGACTTTCCTTACGCCCCCGTTAAGGCAATTAACAATATCACAGAGTGCTTGGATAGTTATCAAGGATTTGGTTGCGAACGAATAGCAAGCATCGCCCATAGTGCAGCCGAGCCACTTTTCCCTCGTCTGAGAGAATTAAACCGTCGCTGATTTTGTCTGAGATCTTCATTAAGAGCGATCGCAATTCATATCAAATTTTGGTGATGTAACTTTTGTGTGGTTAAAGGGAGATAAAATAGAAATTAACTTAAGATAGTTAGGATGGAAGTAACTTGGAAAATAATGACAGCTTTTATTGCCGTACTTTGTCCTGATTGTCAGTCCGATAATATCTTCAAACATGGGTTTTCTAGAGATAGAAAACAAAGATATCGTTGTGAAAATTATGAATGTAAACGTCGAACTTTTATTCTCAATCATTCCCATCTAGGAAGAACCAAAGAAGTCAAGCAAAAAATAGTGTCAATGTCCCACAATGGAAGTGGAATCAGAGATACAGCTCGCGTACTAAATATCAGTACAACAACAGTAATTAAAGAGCTTAAAAAAAATCTCCGTTCATCAAAACAGTAAATGAACCTCTTTTAAACACAATCAATCCTGAAGAAATAGAAGTAGAAATTAAGCTAAGGTCAGAAATCGAACAAGATTCTGAAGCAGGAATTGAAGATTCTGAGCTAGATGAAATGTGGAGCTTCGTGGGTAACAAGAAAAATCAAAGATGGCTGTGGCACGCCATAGATAGATTGACAGAAAAAGTCTTAGCTTATGTCTTTGGCAGAAGAAAAGATGAAGTATTTCTAGAACTAAAGAAACTCTTAGAACCATTTGGAATCAAGCATTATTGTATTGATGGATTAGGAGCTAACTGAAGGCATCTCTCAGAAGATAAACACGAAATTGGTAAAAAGAAAACTCAAAAGATCGAGCAAAAACATATTTGCTTGAGAACTAGAATTAAACGTTTAGCGAGAAAAATAATTTGCTTTTCAAAATCAGAAGAAACGCATGATTTAGTAGTTGGCTTATTTATCAATAAATATGAGTTTGAATTAAATCTTTAAACACACAAAAACAACACCACCTTTTTTTTCAACAGCAGTTTTATTTAGCTCGATCGAGTAACAAAATATCGGTTTCTGGAATTTTAATTCCTAGTGCATCTGCCACTGCTGCTATACGATGAAAGCCAGCCGAGTTGTAATGGTTAGCCTCATCTCTTTGCACCTGCTGCTCTTTTACTCCTATTTTTTCTGCTAGCTCTTTTTGAGTCATCCCCATAGCAATTCTTGCTCTAATTAAGGCTAATGGTAACTCTTTAATTGACGCAATCTTAATTGAAGTCTGCTGTTGTTTTAGACTTTCATATTCGGCAATTTCATGCTGTAGAGTCTCAATAGTTTTTTCCAAACCATGCTTACGCGCTGAAAACTGACGTGGGCTTAAAGTATCTTCGCTTTTCAACAGTTCGTCTAACCCCTGTTCTAAATCTCTCAGTTTGTTTTGCGTTACCTGATACTGGTGTTGGTTCTGGATCATAGGGTTTACTTTCTCATTCAAGCAGTTGTCTGGGATCTAAAGCTACAATCCCTCTGGGATTACCATCTCGGTCTGTTTGGAAAAATCCTTGAAATATCGGGTCGGCAAGTAATTCTCCACCAAATCTATCCTGTTGAGCAGTTAAGTCCTCGTCAAATATAGGGTCTAGTAGCTCGTAATCGATACTCATGTCATCGTAGCAACCGTCGAAGTCATTAGGATATTCTTTATTGCTTACAAAACTGCCACCTAAATATACTCGCTCTGCATTAGCTTTCCCTAGCAGTTGAAGTACAGACCGCAAACCGATAAGTAAATTTTGTCTGTAAGTATTAAAGCCAAAGCGTTGCTTGAATTCAAACCAAGTTGTTTCATAAATTCCAGGCGGAAGGTTTCCCCTTTCGTCAAATGGGGGCAGCATACAATAGTTAGCGCACTTATTATTCAATAAGCACAACAAATATGTTGTACTTATCTTCAGAATATCATAATTGTCAAAACATTATCGGCATTGATTATATAGTCAACGCAAAATTGGAGAAATTGATACCGTTATTAAATAGTGTAAGAATACTAATCAACAAGACGGTAATTAGTTTGTCAAAGCTGTATCTAAAAGAGCATGCTAGATTATAGTGATCGCTCTGCCTGTTCGATATAGTCGTAGTGCTTAAGCTTGTGAGTTTCAATCGCTCTTTTGGTAATACCAATTCTCTATGAAGTTGCACTAAATAAAGCGGATGTAATATAGTCCCATCCGCAAATAGAGGCAATCGTGTCTTCAGAAATGGAATCGAGAACCTGCTTTAGTTTTGTTCTTAATTGGCTTAAGCTATCACAATATTCCCAAGCTAATTTACTTTTAATGTGTTCCCATAAGCGTTCAATAGGATTAAGTTCAGGACTATATGGGGGTTGAAAAATGGGAATGATGTTATCTGCCCATTTTAAGTCTTGAGATTTATGAAAACTACCATTATCCATTTGAATTAAATTTAAGCTATCAGGGTATCCTTGGGAAAATAAATCCAAGAAATTCTGAAAACAAAGACTATCGAGATGGGAAAATTCCCAAAAGAAACTTTCTCCACTCATAGGTTCGACTAATCCATATAGATAAAAGTTGTCTCTTGCCCAACCCATGATTCCTTGAGGTTTAATCCCTTGTAAAGTAATAATTTTCCCCGTTAATGTCTTTAGCCCCAGACGGCTTTCATCTTGACACCAGTAACGAACTGGTTGACCCGTCCCCAAATAGTCGATTAGTACTTTAATTATGGTTTTTAGTTTTCTTGCTCCGTCCCTATGTCTGAGGAAACCTCAGACGGGGCGGTGCGCTTTTTTAAAGGCATTTTGAACTTGAGGTTTGGCTTTGGGACTTTGTGGACGTGGTATTTTCAGTTTGGCTTTCAGTTTGTAGCGAACAATTTTGTGTACGCTTTTATAAGCAAGATCTACACCAAACCTTTGATTCAGCCAGTTTTGAATTTCTCCATAGCTTTTAAATCCTTGAGGTTGATTCAAACGTTCTTTTAACTGATTCATTTCTTGTGCGGAAATTTTGCTTTTTTTACCTGGAGGAGTTTTTACATCAAGTAAATCTGGAAGACCTCCTTGACGGTATCTCTTCAGCCATCGATATATTGAGGAAGGAAGCTCGGTGAGGTTTCCTCACCTTGAGCAAGTCTTCCTTGTTGATTCATCTCTGCCCAATTTTTGAGATAGTTCTTTTCTCGTGGCGATCGCATCTTGTTTGAGCCAATACAGCATCTGCAATCTTTCTTTGCTGCTAGCAGTAACCGCATGATGCAATCGATGTTTCAATTCTTCAGGACTTTCGTTAACTTCTACCTCAAACTTATTCCCCATTTTTCCGTACCGTATCATTATTATTAATTTAGTGCATCTTCATGGAGAATTGGTATAAGCTTTAAATTTCGCTCTCTAGCCCAACTTTGAATGTGTTGATTGTTAGCTGCATTGTCGATCATTTTTTCAATGTCTGCTTTAAGGCTAGGGGTGCAGACAGCGCACAACCGCCATAATTCAATAGCTTCTCAACTTCGATATTATTTAATTCGTAGTCTAGATAGCTTTGAGCAGATTGGGTTGTCTCTTCGGTATGTCCCATAATGGCTTTAATAAAAATATCTTCAGTACAGTTATAGGTTGCGTTACTGTGACGATAAAGTTGCCAACAGATAGCACAATAAGCCGATCGCAGGTTGTGAGGATTGAGATAGAGATCCTTACCTGAAGGTATGGGCAATAGCTCTGTATCCTGAAAGAACTTTCTCACCTTTTGCCCTAGTTCTTTACTGCCTTTAGGTCTTTGTCCAGGTTCAAAAGGCTTATGTATCCTTAACCATTCGATACAGGCTTGAATATCTGCTAGTGGTGCAAGTAGAGGTATGTTGTAGGGAACGTCTACTTTGCTTTTGCGTTTGACCTGACCTGAGAATAAAGCTGACTCGATGTCAAACTCTAGCCATTGGCTAATTAGTGACTCGTTTGCTGTGTCAAAAAAAGGCTCATCAAATTTTCCTGTAATCAATATTTCTTCATGTCTGCGACCTGTAAGCAGGTACAAGCCAGCAACTTTTGAGATATAGCTACTAGATTCTAGTAGCTCTTTAGCCTTACGAATTATAGCTACAGCATTGAAGCTATGGCGGTTACTTTTATCCAGTTTGACACGAGAGCGATCGCGAGTATTAACATCATTTTTTTCATGCTTGGCTAAATTAAAGTATCTAAGTGCTTTATGCTTGTAGACTCTCTCACCATCAATAACCTTGCTGACAGCATTTTTAGAGTTAACATCCAAGCTATCAATCGCTTTTCGATAGGCTGAGACTTGAGTTTTTAGCCTACGGGCATCACCTTTAACACCGTTGGGATAACCATTATTGCTGTAGGTTGTTTCAATACCTAGCTCGTTTCTAAGATAGTCTAGCTCTTGATTGCAGACTACTTTAATTTTATTGAATCTGGTTAGAGGTTTGAGTTGTTTGATAAACTCATCTATTCTAGCGATCGCCATATTATTCTACTCCCAACAAATGCTCAAAGCTAAAGCCTTTACCCTTGCGATTGTCAGCATCTGTTAGAGAATGCTTATGATTGTGATCGCAGATCATCACTTCGTGGTCATCAAAATACTTATTGATGGTTTGCCTATTAGAACCAGTCAATTTAAAGATAATACCTTTAGTCAAACAAACTTTTTGTGACTTTTCAGGTTGATTGTCATTGTGATTCATTATTGTCTCAATAGCTTGCTCTATTCTAAAGTTGGCAGCACCTTTAAACGTAGATGAACGCATCTCAGATTTAGTCATCGACTCTAGTTGAGCTTGTTTATCCGCAATACTGTTTAGATAGCGCGATCGCTGCAATAGACCATCTCTAGCAACAACATCTAACTGACTATCGCTATTGGTAAGAGCGTTTTCAACCTCACGCTGTTGCTCACCTGAGAGATTAAAGGATTCTAAGCTGATTACCGATTCGCAATTGGTATTATTCTCATAGCTTGTAAGCAATAAACCGATTAGATCACCCTGACTTTTTTTCAGTTTCTTGGTGAGAGTGTCGAGTAATTCCTTTTCCTGTTTGCTAATTGAACAACCTAACTTTATTTTGTCGGACATAATTGAATCCTTTTTAGTTATTCTTATATATTAACAAGTTGCTCGTGTGTATACAAGACTATTATAAGAGTGGTTTAATTGAGCGGTAAAAAAATAGGTAATGTAACTTTTGTGTGGTTAAAGGGAGATAAAATAGAAATTAACTTAAGAGGATGTCTGAAAAGTATGAGATTATGCCAGTCTTCTTAGCATAAGACGAATCATGGCGACTCGAATCATAGTCTCAGAAGTTGCGGGTAAAACTTCGTAATCCTTGTTTAAACGACGACACCAATTAAACCAACCAAAAGTTCTTTCGACGACCCAACGTCGAGGTAAAATCTTGAATCCCTTTTCTTTGTCTGAGCGTAGAATCGTTTCTAGAATCCATCGATAGGTATCCATTACCCATTTCATAAATTCCTCTCCTCTATATCCTCCATCAACCCAAATTTTTACCAACCGCCAGAATTTAATGCGTTCTTTTTCGACTTGAGCGAAGACTAATCTAGCACCTGCTCTTTCGGGTAAATTGGCGGCAGTGACTACTACTACAATTAACAGTCCCAGAGTATCTACCAGGACATGACGTTTACGTCCTTTGATTTTCTTGGCACAATCATATCCAACTTCGGTATGAATCATAGTTGCTGTTTTAACGGATTGGCTATCGAGAACGGCTGCCGATGGACTCGAATGATGATCTTCAATCGCCCTAACCCATTGTCTCAACTGCTCATGAATGCGTTCCCAGTCTCCGTTGATGCGCCATTGTCTGAAATAGTGATAAACTGTTTTCCATTTTGGAAAATCATGAGGCAACATACACCAAGCACATCCCGCTACCAATATGTAGAAGATTCCATTGATTACTTTTCTCATATCAACTGTCCGAGGACGACCTCCTGACTTTGAGGGAGGAATTAAAGTCTTAATTATTTCCCATTGTTCATCTGTTAAATCAGTACGATATGATTGATTCATAACTCTCGTTGCCTGTCTTTTTAGCGATTGACAAATTTAATTTAGCGAGAGTTTTTCTTTTTTTTGTCAGCGAACGCATTTTTTTGACTTTTCAGACATCCTCTAAGATAGTTAGGATGGAAGTAAATTGAAAAATAATGACAGCTTTTATTGCCGTACTTTGTCTTGATTGTCAGTCCAATAATATGGTGGTGTTGTTTTTGTGTGTTTAAAGATTCAATTCAAACTCATATTTATTGATAAATAAGCCAACTACTAAATCATGCGTTTCTTCTGATTTTGAAAAGCAAATTGTTTTTCTCGCTAAACGTTTAATTCTAGTTCTCAAGCAAATATGTTTTTGCTCGATCTTTTGAGTTTTCTTTTTACCAATTTCGTGTTTATCTTCTGAGAGATGCCTTCAGTTAGCTCCTAATCCATCAGTACAATAATGCTTGATTCCAAATGGTTCTAAGAGTTTCTTTAGTTCTAGAAATACTTCATCTTTTCTTCTGCCAAAGACATAAGCTAAGACTTTTTCTGTCAATCTATCTATGGCGTGCCACAGCCATCTTTGATTTTTCTTGTTACCCACGAAGCTCCACATTTCATCTAGCTCAGAATCTTCAATTCCTGCTTCAGAATCTTGTTCGATTTCTGACCTTAGCTTAATTTCTACTTCTATTTCTTTAGGATTGATTGTGTTTAAAAGAGGTTCATTTACTGTTTTGATGAATGGAGATTTTTTTAAGCTCTTTAATTACTGTTGTTGTACTGATATTTAGTACGCGAGCTGTATCTCTGATTCCACTTCCATTGTGGGACATTGACACTATTTTTTGCTTGACTTCTTTGGTTCTTCCTAGATGGGAATGATTGAGAATAAAAGTTCGACGTTTACATTCATAATTTTCACAACGATATCTTTGTTTTCTATCTCTAGAAAACCCATGTTTGAAGATATTATCGGACTGACAATCAGGACAAAGTACGGCAATAAAAGCTGTCATTATTTTCCAAGTTACTTCCATCCTAACTATCTTAAGTTAATTTCTATTTTATCTCCCTTTAACCACACAAAAGTTACATTACCCATTTCTGGGACGGTAGGGGGACAATACCAATAAGTCGCAATGGTAGCGTAAACTGCCCGAAATAGGTGGGTGTAAAGGTTGTCCTTATCTTCTCTTGGTGGAACTAGTTCGCTAAAGAAACGATCGCAATTTTTAGCTACTGCACTGCCAAACCTGCTGCTAGCCTGCCGTTTAGATAACTGAATAACTTCTCCTCCTAACTTTTCTTTTAATGAAGCGATCGCTAACTATTATCTTTTGTCAGTCAATCAGGCAGTCATCTCTTAAAATAAAAATTCTTGACAAGATTAGCTAATTATTTCGCCATAGTCATGGCTGCGATCAAGAAAAAACGTACCAGAAACTTTAATGGCATAGACACCTTGTGGCTGCAACCACAAGGTGTCTATGCCCGTATTACCTTCTAAAGGTCCTTTTTGTTCTAGCCAATGCAAAACTAGCACTTCTCCTCCTAAAGGATGCTTGCCGTGAGCAAGATATTGCAATGTTCCTGATTGATTACCATCGGGAGTTACATATCTTCCACCGTCCTCATTTAATAAAATTGTTACTGCCTGCCAATCTTCTTGAGCAACTCGAAAACGGGCAGTAATTTCTTTAGTTTGTAACCATTCTGGTACTGGCATGGGGTAAATTCTCCTTTTAAAACTTCGATTTAATAAGTGTAGTAGACAAAAATTTTTACCATAGTATCTTTCGTGATCTCTCTAGGGGAAGATACTAAATTTGAGAGCGAATAAATTATTCAACACAAATCAGCTCAGTTTGTAACTCTTCAGTTGCCTCATTTTGGACAATGTAAGGAGTCAACTCTGAGTGAATATCTAAGTAATTAACCAAATAAGCTTCAATTCTTGAGACCATCACCTCATAATCTTCCTTTGTTTGCTGATTGACTGCTTTTTGTTCGCCTACTGCCATCTCTGCTTCTCGCATGATTTGCCAAAGCTGCTTTTGTAATGATTGATAGATTGGATTGAGAATTCCCCAAACGTTGGTATCCGCAAGACAGTAATCAGACGTAATATGCTGATTAAAGTGTCGGCGAGCATCAATTTCTTGGAAACGTTGAATTAGTTCGATCGCTTTGGGGTGGTTAAACGACATATAGACAAGCTGATTGTCTCGTTCTAGAGCTTCATAAAGTTTGCCCACAAAGGCTTCGTAATCAGCAAAAGTTTTTTGGGAGAAATTGTTACGGTCGATCGCTCTAAGGGTGCTTTGAGCAGCAAAATAAGCAGTTGCCACACCACCAGTTAACCCTGGTGAAATTAGAGGATCGACAAAAAATGCTGCCTCACCAATGCTTAACCAACCATCACCCGTAGCTTGTTCGGCATAGCCACGAATGTTAGCCCGCGCTCTTAAAGCTTGTTCGGTGCCATAAAGATCGCAGACGAGTTCAGCACCCTCAAGTAATTCAGCGATCGCAGGATATTGTTGGGCATAATGGTCGAATGCTACTTTACGTCCTTCGGCAAATTTGTCATCGCGATCCTGACGCAACACCATGCCAATACTGATGATATCCTCTTCAGGACAGCCATGACGAGCAGCTAATTCTGCTTTAGTGGGTAGTTCTTCTCCACCCAAAAAGCGATTGAACATCGACTCTCTGTCGGCTTCGGGTAAGTTTTCCCAGGAAACTAGAGGAATGTACCACATCCAACCTTCACGGAAACAGAAATGTTGGGTATACTGATCGCGGCTAAACTGAGCCACCTTTTGCCAGTTAGTGCGATCGCCGAGACGATTGACGTTTTTAAAATAGCCCCAAACAGCATTGCTTTGAAAATTTACGTCTTCTTTGTTATATAAATCGAGATGTTTGGCAACTATGCTGGCAGGACCACTAGCATCTACTACCAATTGAGATTTAATTTCGTATTTTTGTTGCCCAAAACGATAGGCAATAGTGTTACCGAGATCGCTCAATTGAGAATTAGCCAGATCCACTCGCGCCCCTTGAATCACTTCTACTCCTAAGCGACGAGCATTGGTAATCAATAAGCCATCTAGTAAACGTCGTTCAACCTGAAAGGTTTCATCAAATGTTTCCAAAATATATTCTGGTGCTTCGGTGACATTTTCAATTAATTCGTCAACGTGAAAAAAACCTAAGCCATTTTTAGGAAAAAATAGTAGTTCAAGAGCTTCTTGGGAGATTCCCACAGAACGGAGTGCTTTACAAAATCCCGAAAGCGTACTTTCTCCGATTTTAAATTTTGGTTGTGACTCTCTTTCTAGAACTACTACTTGCAGTTGGGGGCGTGCTTGCTTCAGCCAAGAGGCATACAAAAGACCTTGAGGTCCCGCACCGATTACTACAACCTGATATTCGTTTTTAGAACAGTTTTTGGCACGATTGTTTTGAATTTCAGTATTAATACTCATGGCACACTTAAGTAAAGTATTCTAACCATCAAACAGTAACTTCTATTTTCTGATTTTATAATGTTGTAATTACTTAAATTTGAACGTCTAAATAATTAGTAAATAAGACAAAAACTAAAAATAGTACTGATGCAAAAATAGTTCTAAGTAAAAATATTTAATTATTTTTATTTAAGTCTTTAATTTTATCTAGTCCTTAACCAATTTAAGAGGGAGCGGGGGTTTAAAGGTTTAGAAAATAGATAACCCTGTCCGTAAAGACACTGAAGATTTTTTAATTTAGCAAGTTGAGCTTTAGTTTCAATTCCTTCGGCAATCACTTTTAAGCTCAAACTCTTAGCCATCATCACAATAGCTTCA
Source organism: Waterburya sp. (assembly GCA_965218645.1). Classification (GTDB taxonomy): domain Bacteria; phylum Cyanobacteriota; class Cyanobacteriia; order Cyanobacteriales; family Xenococcaceae; genus Waterburya. The sequence goes on from OZ244627.1 coordinate 2,176,701, forward strand.
ACAATTTCACTATTATTTCTTTCAGAATCTATTGCTTGAACAAAAGAGCGATCGATTTTAAGTACGTCAATCGGTAGGCTATGAAGATAACTCAAAGAAGAATAACCCGTACCAAAATCATCTAAATGTAGCCCACAACCTAAAATCTTAATCTGCCTTAAAGTTTCCGTGGTTATTTTGACATCCTGCATCAAAAGACTTTCAGTAATTTCTAATTGCAGACTTCGAGGTTCTAAGCCAGTCATTTGTAGAATCTGAATCAACGAATCAATTAAATAAGGTTGAGAAAGCTGCTTTTGAGAAATATTAACTGCTATGGTCAAATTAGGATTATCAAACTGAAGTTGCCATTCCTTTAACTGATAGCAAACTTCCTGCAAAACCCACCAGCCAAGGGGAACTATCATTCCTGTCTCTTCGGCTAGGGCTATAAATTCTCCTGGAAATACATAGCCCCTTTGAGGATGTTTCCAGCGCGATAAAGCTTCAAAACCAGTTACTCGTCCATCAACTAAAGAAACAATTGGCTGGTAGTGCAGTCGAAATTCTCCTCTGTTGAGAGAATGATGAAAATCAGTTTCCAGGCTTAGTCGATTTGCTACTTGAGTATGCAAACTCTCATCAAACAACTTATAATTAGTAATGCCTGAAGCCTTGGCTTTATACATGGCAATATCGGCATTGCGTAATAAATCTTCTGACGAATTTATGTTAGGCTCACTAAAAGCAATACCTATGCTGACGCTGGTAAAAACTTCGTGTATGCCTAAATGAAATGGGGATTTTAGGCTTTGTTGAATACGTTCTGCAAGTTTGGTTGCTTCACATAGAGTTTGAATGTCTTCAAGCAAAATTGCAAATTCATCGCCTCCCAATCTAGCTAAGATATCGCTGGCACGTAAACAAGTTTTTAATCTCCGGGCGATTCCCACTAAAAGTAGATCGCCACTTTTGTGACCTAAACTATCGTTAACATATTTAAAACGATTTAGATCTAAGAAAAAGACCGCAAAATTGCGGTTGGGATCGCGTCGATATTTTTCTAAAACTCGATTAAGATGATTGCTTAATAAGTGACGATTGGGTAGATCGGTCAGGCGATCGTACAAAGCATCATAAGCTAGTTGTCGTTCGGCTTTTTGACGCTCTAGTTCGGCTGTTGCTCTGGCTGCAAAAATTTTGAGGATTGATAGCTCAGTCGATCCGTCTTCAATCGGACGCTCATCAATGACGACTAAATGTCCCAGAATTGTTCCTGATGAATTGACCAAAGGAACACCAACATAGCTTTCCGCATTTAGTTTGGCTAAATCCTGGTCTAGAGGAAAAATAGTCCGTAACTTCCTAGGATAATGACAAGATATACCTGCAATAACCTGCTCGCAAGGTGTATTTGCTATAGCATATTCAAAGTTTTCACCAAAGTCTTCTTTGCACCAAAAAGCTAAGGTACAGACTCGCTGTGGGCTAGTTTTTTCTAGACATTCTGTGACAAACGCATAGCTAACCGAGAGCGCGCAAGTCAAATGATAGACTAAAGAGTGGAAAAAGTCTTTCCCCGTTACAGTAGCCGTACCTTCAACTACCGAACGTAAAGATATTTCTGTTTGCATCTGCTTGGTCATATTTTCCTGAATAATCAGGACTCCAAACCAGTTATCTTGCTTGACTTGTTTGATATGAATAACTAAAGAATTTTTCAGCTTGAAATTCTCGCTATTGTGGTTAAGTCTAGACTCGGTTTTCTCTAAGCTAGCGATCGCCTTAATCTCTGTGGCAATTTTTCGAGCTAATTCTGCTTCGCTACCGACCAAAGTCTTACATACATTTAAGTAATTATCTCCAATACTCGTGTTCTTTGAAAAACCACTATTAATTGAATTATTTTTCCAAGCTTTATTTAGTGCAATAATTTTGCCTTCTCGGTCAATTAAAGCAACTTGACTATCAAAAGCATCAAAGATTGGCTGAAATAACTGGAAATATTCCATAATTAACTATTTGCAACAGATAAGTTCAACTGTGGTATCGATCAAAGTAAATACATATACATATTACCTTGATAGATCAAATCAGACGTTCATATTAGCTTATTTTGTCTTGCAACTAGTTGCGGGTTTAGTGAAAGATGGAGACGAAATATTGATCTAGCAAAAATATAGGTGGTGTTATTTTTGTGTGTTTAAAGCTTCAATTCAAACTCATATTTATTGATAAATAAGCCAACTACCAAATCATGCATTTCTTCTGATTTTGAAAAGCAAATATGTTTTTGCTCGATCTTTTGAGTTTTCTTTTTACCAATTTCGTGTTTATCTTCTGAGAGATGCCTTCAGTTAGCTCCTAATCCATCAGTACAATAATGCTTGATTCCAAATGGTTCTAAGAGTTTCTTTAGTTCTAGAAATACTTCATCTTTTCTTCTGCCAAAGACATAAGCTAAGACTTTTCCTGTCAATCTATCTATGGCGTGCCACAGCCATCTTTGATTCTTCTTGTTACCCACGAAGCTCCACATTTCATCTAGCTCAGAATCTTCAATTCCTGCTTCAGAATCTTGTTCGATTTCTGACCTTAGCTTAATTTCTACTTCTATTTCTTCAGGATTGATTGTGTTTAAAAGAGGTTCATTTACTGTTTTGATGAACGGAGATTTTTTTTAAGCTCTTTAATTACTGTTGTTGTACTGATATTTAGTACGCGAGCTGTATCTCTGATTCCACTTCCATTGTGGGACATTGACACTATTTTTTGCTTGACTTCTTTGGTTCTTCCTAGATGGGAATGATTGAGAATAAAAGTTCGACGTTTATATTCATAATTTTCACAACGATATCTTTGTTTTCTATCTCTAGAAAACTCATGTTTGAAGATATTATCGGACTGACAATCAGGACAAAGTACGGCAATAAAAGCTGTCATTATTTTTCAATTTACTTCCATCCTAACTATCTTAAGTTAATTTCTATTTTATCTCCCTTTAACCACACAAAAGTTACATTACCTGCAGCTTTGTTTACTGATCTGGCATTTGATGGCTGGAATGGCAAAATAAGAAAGGTTACGGGAGTTGCTGCAATTAAGTTTCAATTCAAGCGATCTCTATCAAAGTTACATTTGGCTTGGTTACGGGGAACAGGCCGTTGTCAATCAGCCAATCGTAACAACCTAGCGTGGTTAGTTGCAAGTTACGTACCCTTGTGGTCGCAGTCAATGACCTTCAGTCTATCGTCAATGTGCAGTGGCTGACACTAATTTTTGGGCAGCTTATAGGGTAGTATTTCCTGTAAAAGGTCATAAAGCAGTGGGATAAAGAGACAGAAAAAACAAGTTAGATTGAGCGTGAGGAACGTGGCAAAGCCAAGAAGCTTGTCTAACCAAGCTATTAAACGTTTCAAAAATACACTTAGACAACTAAATATCTCAATTAGTGCGAAAAACCAGGAAAAACCAGGACTTATATATTTACATTCAATTTTTATTGATTTGGATTTGAAGCAATCTTAGTTGCTTCAAATCATTGACGTTTTTGTCCTGTACTAGAAAAAATAACTATAAAAATCCCTAATGATAGATTGTCAATCAAAAACTAAAATTTTCTCGTCAGCAATCGCAGTAGTTGGTCTAGGCTGTCAGTATCCTGGTGCTAAAGATATCAAACAACTTTGGTCAAATATCTTGGCAAAACGACGGCAATTTAGGCAGATTCCAGATGTACGGCTACCGATAGCTGAATATTACGATCGCGATCGCTCTGTCGCCGATAAGACTTATGGCGATCGCGCTGCCGTAATTGATGGTTTTGAGTTTGATTGGATTGGACGACGTATTCCACAGCAAACAATACAAACCACAGATATTGTACATTGGCTGGCGTTGGAAACTGCTAATAATGCTTTAAAAGATGCAGGTTTTACTCGCCAAAATGTGGCTACAGCCAAAACAGGAGTAATTTTAGGCAACACTTTAACTGGAGAGCAAACTCGTGCCAATACCTTACGTTTGCGCTGGCCTTATGTTAAACGCTCTTTAATTGCATCTGCTAAAGCAAGGAAAATACCTTTTCTGACCACAGAAGCTTTGCTGGAAACGATGGAAAAATTCTATAAATCGGTTTTTGCACCCGTCAACGAAGATTCCTTGGCAGGAGGACTTTCTAACACGATCGCTGGCAGAATCTGTAACTTTTTTGATTTTGATGGTGGAGGATATACGGTTGATGGAGCTTGTGCTTCTTCTTTAATTGCTACAGCTACCGCTTGCAATAAGTTAGTCAGTGGCGATCTAGATCTCGCTTTGGCAGGAGGCGTAGACGTTAGTTTAGATACTTTTGAACTAATTGGTTTTGCGAAAACTGGAGCTTTGACTGCCGAAGACATGGCAGTTTACGATCGCCATGCTAGTGGTTTTATTCCAGGAGAAGGCTGCGGTTTTGTAGTTCTCAAACGATTAGAAGACGCTAGAGCAGCACGAGATTATGTTTATGGAGTTATTAGAGGCTGGGGGATTTCTTCTGACGGTAAAGGCGGAATTACTGCACCTTCAGGAATAGGACAAAGCAAAGCTATACTCAGAGCCTATGAAAAAGCAGGTTATCATCCATCAGAATTAGATTTCATAGAAGGACATGGTACGGGAACTCCTGTAGGCGATCGCGCAGAATTAGAAGGGATTTCTTTAGCTATTTCTCAGGGAGAAGCTCAGGTAAAACTCCGCTCGGTGGGAATTACTTCATTTAAATCTTTAGTCGGGCATACCAAAGCAGCAGCTGGGGTTGGTGGTTTGATTAAAGCCGTTATGGCAGTCAACCAAAGAGTAATTCCTCCTACTACTGGCTGTATTGAAGCAAATCCTTTATTTGCAACTACGGCACAATCTATTTATCCTGTTTTGACAGGGAAAGTCTGCCAGCCAGATACTACTCTTCGGGCTGGAGTTTCAGCAATGGGCTTTGGGGGAATTAATTCTCACCTGACTTTAGAGTCAGGAGATCCCGCAGCCGAGCATTTAAAAACCGATTTATCCCCAAGAGCTTTATTGGTCTCGGCTCAAGATAGCGAAGTATTTATTTTAAGTGCCATTTCTGTTGAGAAATTATTAGAGCGCATTGAAAGACTAATCGATCTGGTAAAGGGAATTAGTTTAGCAGAAATGGTAGATTTAGCTGCCCTGCTAACAAGGCAAATAGATTCCCAGCAAAAGGTAAGAGCAGCAATAATTGTGACGACACCCAAGCAGTTAGTTGAAATTTTTCAGAAAATAAAGCAGATTTTAGCAAATTCGCCACCAGCGAAAGGAGAACTGACAACATCTCCCACTCAAGATTTTTGGCTGGCAAATACAGTTAACCATTCTAAAGTAGCCTTTATCTTTCCAGGACAAGGTTCGCAAAGATTAAACATGGCGCGTACTTTAGTGGAGCGTTATGACTGGGCGCAGCAGTTAGTTATACAAGCAGATAAATGGTTAGAGGAAATTAGTTGTCAGCCAGTTAGCCCTTTAATCTATCGTTGTTTAGAACAAGCAGCAGACGAAAGCGAAATAACTAACTGGTTTGAAGAACTATCTCGTGCTGAAATTGCTTCTCCTGCTATTTGCTTGGTTTCTTTATTGTGGCTGCGCTATCTTCAAGAGCTAAAAATTGAACCCGTGGCAGTTGGTGGACATAGCTTAGGCGAATTGACGGCTTTTTATCAAATAGGAGCTTTTGACGCTAAGACTTTAATTCAGTTTGCAGCAATTAGAGGTCGAGCTTTAGCCAATTCTGGCAAAGAAACAGGAGCTATGGCTAGTTTGGGTTGCGATCGCGCCTCGGCTGACAAAATTCTCCAACAGGTATCGGGCTATGTAGTTATTGCTAATTTAAATAGTCCCAGCCAAACGGTTGTTTCAGGCGAATCTGAGAGTATTGACTCAGTTGTAGAAATAGCGGTTGCTCGAGGAATTCAAGTGAAAAGATTATCTGTAGCTAATGCTTTTCATTCTGAGATAGTCAGGGAAGCAGCTAAATATATTACAAATAATGCTGCAATTCCCGCCAAGCTAGTAGACACTGCGACTCCTTTATTTTCCAGTATCGATGGCAAACAAATTCAACCAGAAGTTAAATTAAGCCACCATTTTGGCAAACAGATAGTTTCTGCGGTAGATTTTGTAGCCTTAACAACAAATATTTACCAGCATTGCGATTTAATACTAGAGGTTGGTTCTGGTCGAGTTTTAGCTAACCTAATTAATACAACTATCAACTCTAAACAGCCCGTTGGCTTTTGTACTGAAGACAAACCGACAACCAATAAAAATCTTAACTGCTTTTTAGGCAGATTATTCGTTGCCAATCAAGAAATTAACTGGCAAGCACTATATAAAAATCGTTTAGTACATTCTTTTATTCCACCGTCGGAAAAATTATTTATTGATAATCCTTGCGAACGTCCTTTTAAAGTACCTGAAACTTATTTATCTCAATTAATACCAATTTTGACTGAGAATCAACCACCAAATAGTTTAAATAAACTAGAAAGCCTAGATAAAATTATGGCTGCTAATCAACACGACTTTAAAGAAATATTATCTCAGTATTTTAGCGATCGCAGTTCCTTTTTAGCTGAAATAATTAAAGCAGATCTGGCAACTCTACCAAAGCAATTATTAAATTTAGAAAGCAGAAGCGATCGGGATTTAGTACCTATGCTATCTCGGTATTTCCAGATCAGAGGCTCGTTTCTAGGGCAAATTATTAATTCAGACCTAAAATCTTTAAACTATCTCGATGGGTTAAAAACGCGATCACCCTACCAAGAATTAGAGTTGAGCAATGCTATAAAATCAAATCTCAATTATCTCAATGGCAATAGTAATAATCATCAACAAGCCGAGCAAAATTATGTTAACAAAGCTGTTTCATTGAAGCCAGAAGTAAAGCATCAAGCCGAAGCAGCTAATAATTTGCGATCGGATATCGAACAATTTTTATTAAACTCAGTTGTCGAGAAAACAGGTTATCCACTAGAAAGTATCGATTTAAATTTAAAGTTATTAGACGACTTAAATTTGGATTCGATTAAAGCAGGAGAATTGATTGCTACAGCTACCAAAAAATTTGGTGTAGCAGGGCAACTACAGCCCTCTAGTTTAGCTAATGTTACTCTCAAGCAGATAGCAGAAGAAATTGACAAGACAATTTCTGGGGATTTAACAGTAATTAATGACAACCCAAAAGCTGAAATTGAGACATTATCAAACAATAATAAAATATCTTTAGATAGTAACCCAGCTAAATCAACAACTTCTACCTGGGTGCGTAATTTTGCGATCGCCTATGTCGAGCAAAAAATACCCCAACGGAATAAAGATTGGTCACAAGCCAAAGTTTTAATTATAATTGAAGCAGCTAATTCAATAGCCAATGCAGTAGCCGAACAGCTTGGTAATTTGGGTGCGCGAGTCGATCGTATTACTTATGAAGAAATAAATGATCTGATTGCAACTGCTAACTATTCTGATTATTTGGCGTTTCTACCACAAACGAGTAGCTCTTTACCATTATTTTTAATGGTAAAACGCCTTAAAAGTATTGTTACAGCTAGTAAAAATAGTTTTACTCCCAATATTGCTTATATTCAGTTTGGTTGTGGTTATTTTGGCGCGCGCTCAAAGCGCAAGGGAACGCGCGAGCTTGGCGAGGGAGAACAAGCAACATCTCCAGAAGTATGCTGTGCTGCTGCTTTTGCTCGAAGTTTACATCTAGAACGTTCGGATTTGCGAGTTCGAGTTATCGATCTGGCTACAGAAATCGAACCTAACGATGCTGCTCAATTAGCGATCGCCGAACTCGCAGGAAATGAAGCCATTGTTACGGTGGGCTACAATGCCGATAAAAGACGTTTAATTCCCCAACCCCGTTTACAGCAACCAGTTAATTATCAGAATAGAGATATTTCATGGTCGGAACAAGATGTCATTTTGGTCACGGGAGGCGCGAAAGGAATCACCGCCGAGTGTGCCTTAGCTTTGGCGCAATCAATTAAAGTCAAAATGGCAATAGTGGGACGTTCTCCTCAATCAAAAGTAGCTAGAACCTTAGAACGATTCCCCAAGCAAGATCTAATTCGCTATTATACCTGCGATATCACCGATGCCGATGCAGTTTCTCAACTCATGACAACCATCACCGCCGAGTTGGGGACAGTTACAGGAGTAATTCACGGTGTGGGAGTCAATCAACCCCGAAGAGTCGAAGAAGTCAGTGTTGAAGCTGCGGTTGAAGAAGTATCGCCCAAACTGTTGGGAGCGTATAACCTCTTGCAATCCTTGGCAGCAAACCCACCAAAGTTATTTATAGCATTTAGCTCGATCATCGGCGTAACGGGAATGCCTGGTAATGCTTGGTATGGATTTTCTAACGAATCTCTAGCAATTTTACTGCGCCAGTTTAACCGCCATCACCCAGAAACCCAAACTCTTTCCTTGGCTTACAGCGTTTGGGGTGAGGTAGGCATGGGAGCGCGTTTGGGTAGTCTCAAAAATCTAGAGCGCATGGGCATTGATGCTATTCCTACCCAAGAAGGAGTAAATCGCTTTGTTCAGCTTTTTCATTACGATCCAGGAGTAGGGCAGGTAATTATTGCTGCACGCTTGGGCGGATTAGATACTTGGCTGCCAGATTTTTCTCCACCAACCAAATTACGTTTTATCGAGGAAGTTTTGCACCTCGAACCTCAAGTAGAATTGACCGCTCGAACTCATCTTAGTTTAGAACGAGATTTATATTTACAGGATCATCTATGGCGTGGTTCTTATCTCTTTCCTACCGTATTTGGTTTAGAAGCAATGGCTCAAGCTACTGCTTACATTCTGGGGGAAGAAAAACCTGCGATCGCAGTAATTGAAGATATTTCTTTGAAACAGCCAATTGTCGTCGATCCCAGTCAGGGAGTGACTATAGAAATTCATGCCGAAGCGTTAGAAGTCAATCTTCAGGGAGAACGACGAGTTAAAGTAGCAATTCGCAGCGAACAGAGTAATTTTACCAGCGATTGCTTTACCGCCACATTGGTTATTAAAGAAGCAAAAGCAGAGGCAAAAATAGATTTAAAACTAGATCGAGCCTTAGAATTAAATCCTCAAATCGATCTTTACAGCGACTTACTCTTTCAAGGTTCACGTTTTCAAAGGATGGGTGATATTTACTCTCTGACTTCTACAAATTGTGTTTTCCAGGCTGAAACGCGATCGCCAGAAAAACTAATTGCAGATAGCTTTACCATTAATAAAGATAGCTATCTAATTTTGGGAGATCCCTATTTAAGAGATGTCTTACTCCAGTCGGTACAGCTTACTATTCCCCGCGATATTTGCTTGCCAGTTGAGATCGGCAAAATCGAACTATTTAATAATTTTTCGAGCCGTCATAACTCGAAAATTATTACCGCCAACCTACAACAACGAGAAGGAAACGAATATTTTAGCGAAGTTTTTATTACTGACGAGTCAGGTTACGTACTAGAAAAGATTACAGGTTATCGCTTGCGAATTCTTGAAGAGCATCCAGAGAACCCAACTGCTGAAGAGTTAGCCGCTCCCGAAGATCGCGATCGCCAGATCCTTAATCGCACTTTAGAATCTATTACGGACAAGTTTAATTTAAGCTTACCTGCTATAGCTCTGGGAATTACGCCTAATGTACATCAAGTTACCAAAGAACAACGCCGTCAACTAGAAAAACCGATTGTAGCTGATGCTCTAAAAACCAAGCTGGGATTATCCCCCGCCGCAGAAATTGAGTTTGAGCTTGAATCTTTAACTTCTGGCAAACCACAGCTGAAAGGAGCAGAAACCGCAGGATTAGAACTGTCTCTATCTCACTGCGATCGCTATTGTTTGGCTGTAATAGATAAAACGCCACAAGGATGCGACATTGAGTCAATTATTCTTCGTTTGACAGAAGATTGGCAAGCCCTTTTAGGAAACTCCCAAAGCGAGATTATTGCAGAATTAATTCAACAAGGAGACAGCCTAGACATGGCTGGTACTAGAATTTGGTCGGCAGGTGAAGCAATTAATAAAGCCTTCAACGACACTGATGCCCAATTTTCAATTAGCAATCGCGATGGCGATGCGGTGTTGTTAAAGTGTTTGACTCCTACAGGCAAATACTATGTCGTTACATTTCCTATTAAATTAACTCGTCCTCTAGAAAGAATCATTGCGATCGCCGTTTCCTTACCTGGAACTGATTCAATCCCTGTAGTTTCAATCCCGTCAACTGATATTGCCGAAAATCGCAGCCATCGCTCCCGTTATACCAGAGACAATGCCCAAAGACAATTAGTTTACGAACAGCGTTTTCAAGCCAGTTTTAAAGATAGCGGTAGTATTAGTCGTCACGTCTATTTCTCCCAGTATTTTCGCTGGATTGGTAAAATTCGCGAAATACCGATGGAAAGCATTGCCGAACGGATTTTAGGGGACTTCTTAACTGGAGAATGGGGCATGGTAACTAATACCGTTAGTCTGCGGGTATTGGGTGAAGCCACTGCTTATGATGTGATTCAAGCCCGCGCTTGGGTAGGTAATATTGTTGATTCTTCTTTTACTACTTATATTGAATTTTGCCAAGTGCTGCCTGACGAATCTTTAAGCAGACTGGCGATCGCGGAAGTTAAAGCTACCTGGGTACGTCTAGTTAGCTATGGTGTTCCCTCTCCCATGCCTTTCCCCGACTATCTACAAGAATACCTCGACCGATTCGCGACCAAAAAACCAGCCACTCTCGATCTTAAACAACCCGATTCTTTACCCCTGCCACCATTACCTGCTAGTCTGAAGGAAATAAACTTAGGTCATTTACTACAACAGGCTTCTTCTCAGGAGCGTTATGGACAGCTAATCTACTCCGAAGTTTTTCAGACAACTCTAGAAGAATCAAATTTAGTCGGTAATGTTTATTACGGCAACTACTTTATCTGGCAAGGTCGGATTCTCGATCTGTTTCTCTACTCAATCGCTCCTGAATATTTACGGGTTTCAAACCCTTGCGGGGAAATGGTTTGTCTGTACAGTCGTATGGACTATCTAAAAGAAGCAATGCCCTTTGACAAAATTCGCGTCGATCTTTACGTCAGCTCGGTTTTTGAATCTGGAGCAAAATTTAACTTTGAATTCTTTCGAGAACAACCTGACGGAAAAAGAGAAAAACTTCACATTGGTCAGCAAGAGGTGGCGTGGGTAGAACGGCGAGGAAATGGTACACCCGTATCTGCTTCCTTGCCTCCGATATTAAGACAAAAGCTTTTAAAAACATTTAGTAAAGAGTAATTGTCAATCTAGGTCTGTAAAATTAGCTTTAATTTAAAACAATCAAAGATGATATAGATATTATGGAAGAGATGGAGTTTATTATCAATGCAGTCAGCGGTACTGATGCCAATGACTTTCTCTTGGGCAGTTCTAACAATGATGCGATCGAGGGGAACGGTGGTAATGATTTTTTGTTAGCTGGTCTTGGAGATGACGCTCTAGTTGGTGGCAATGGTAACGATGCCATGTTTGGTGGTCCTGGGGTTGATGTTTTGGATGGAGGTCCAGATGAAGATACGATTTTCGGTCAAGAAGGTCTTGATGCTCTCAACGGTAGTGATGGCAACGATGCCCTATTTGGTGGTGCAGACCAAGATGCGCTCAACGGTGGCAATGGCGACGACGCTTTGTTTGGTGAGGGCGGTCTTAACTCGATTGACGGTGGTGATGGTCGCGATGCCCTATTTGGTGGTGAAGATAACGATATTTTGAACGGGGGTGCTGGAGATGATGCTTTATTAGGTAACGGCGGTGATGACGTTGTGTTTGGCGAACTCGGTAACGACGTGATGACTGGGGGCGATGGCAACGATCGCATGAATGGCGATAAAAACAACGATGCTATGTTTGGTGGCAATGGTGACGACATCTTAATTGGAGGCGATGATAACGACGTGCTTTCTGGAGATGATGGTAGCGATCTTTTAATTGGTGGCGCGGGAATAGACCAAATTACAGGCGGTGCTGGTGCCGATTTCTTTGGTTTGACTACTGAAACAGGAGCCAACATTATCACTGACTATGTAGTTGAAGATGATACTCTCTTTGTCTCTGCTGCTGACTTTGGTGCAGGCTTAACTCCAGGTGCGCTGATTCAACCAGAGAGTTTTGTCCTGGGAACGTCAGCTACTACGGAGAGCGATCGCTTTATTTACAATGATGCTGACGGCTCTCTATTCTTTGATGCCGATGGAGTTGGCGCAGGTGAACAGATTCAAATAGCAAGTCTATCTTCAGGACTTGAATTGACAAACAACGATATTTTCGTTTTTGCTTAATTTGAATTAAGCGTACTTTTATATTACCGAGAACAGCAAAGGAGACAATAATGAAAATTCTCAGCCCCAGAATTCATGGATATCTAGACTATGCAGTAGTTGTTTGGTTTTTAGCTGCACCGACGCTATTCGGTTTGACTGGTATTGCTGCTAATATTTCTTATACCCTGGCAATTATTCACCTGGCATTAACAGTTTTAACGGCTTTTCCCCTGGGTATAGTCAAAGTAATTCCCTTGCAGTTCCACGGTGTAATTGAACTTATTGTATCCTTTGCTTTGATTGCTTTGCCCTGGGTGCTGGGATTTGCCTCTACTGCGTCGGCACGCAATTTTTATGTTGCTTCAGGCATTGCCATTTTTATAGTCTGGCTGATTACTCGCTATCAAAATGCAGGAGTTAAAACAGCAACAATCAATCAACCATAAATATTATCTAGTTAAGAAGTTAAACAATCCCATTGAATTCTCGAAGGAAAATACCGATCTATCATTAGAACACAGTTAAATACTCACAATAATAATCTTTCGTCTTTAATCGATCAAAATAAATAATGCTTACTGCTAAATTATTAGAATACGACGTAGTAATTATGGGTGCGGGTTTTGCTGGACTCTGCCAAGCTCGACACTTAATGCTTAATGTTCCAGGAGTAAAAGTTGCTTTAGTCGATCCGCGCCCTGAAAAGCGATCGCATAAAGATTTGAAAATTGGTGAATCGACGATCGAAATTGCGGCTCTTTTTCTGTCCAAAGAATTAGGTCTTCACGAATACTTAATTGAGAACCATGCTCCCAAAAAAGGTTTGAACTTTCACTGGGCGAAAAATGGGGGCGCGGGTCAAACCGAGACCATAGACGACTATTACCACGTTTGGTCAAACCGACAAGTACCAATTCCTTCTTTTCAAATTAATCGAGCTAGGTTTGAAGAGGACTTGCTGGCTATGAATCGAGAAATGGGAGCAGTATTTTATCATGGGCGAGTTGTTGATGCCGATCTTACTCCCAAAGATGCAGTTAAAACTGTCACGATTAAAACTGGTGGAGAAAATCTGGAACTAAAAGCCAAGCACGTTATCGATGCTGCTGGTCGCAAGTTTATTATTGGGCGCAAGACAGATAATCTAATTTTTGAACCAGAAAATCTGATGGGATTAAATACTGGTTCTGCCTGGATGCGGATTAAAAAATGCGATCGCAATGTTTTCCACGACGGTTATGACCCAACGGGAGCATCAACGAGTCATTACTACTCTACCAATCATTTCTTTGGGCGCGGTCATTGGCTGTGGATGATTCCCACTGATACCGAATCTGGAGAGTTATCCATTGGCATGATTCATCATCATCAAGAGTTACCCGCTAGCCAAATCAATACCGAAGCCAAATTCCGTACTTTTTTGCAAAATAACCACGCTATCTTAGATCGGCTGATTGAGAGTGGGGAAGTAGTCGATTTTCAATATCGATCGCGTTTGGCACACACCAGTAAAACTTTATTTTCAGAAGACAATTGGTACGTACTCGGCGACGCTGCATATATCTTTGATGCCTTTTATTCCTTTGGCACGACAACCGTGGCTTTAGCCATTGAAGGAATCACCGAAATCGTTCGAGCCAAACTGGCAAAAGAAGTCGATGCTGAAGCGAAGCGTTCTGCCTACAATGAGTTTAACCTAGCTTATGCCCGTAGCGTTAACTGTCTCTATCGGGGTCACGATCAGCAGCTAGGTCATGCCAGCGTCATGAGTTGGCGCATCTACTTCGAGTATATGTGGTGGTTTGGGGTTCAAGTACCGATGTACGTTGGTAAATGGCATCTGGATCTCACCTTTATCTCGATCTATGTCAAAACTTTAAATAGTAATGTAGATGGGCTGTTTGCCGATTTATGCCAACAGTTCGAGCAACTAGTAGAACAAGATGTCAATCTTGGTTTGATGGACTGTTATCGCGCGGATGGATTACTGGGCAACTATCATACCCTCAAGCACTTCGATGACTTTTTAGAGAATACTAAACTCGAACCGAGACATTGCAATGTTTTTGCTGGTTTAAAATCTACTTGTTTTTATGCTGCTATTTGGTATGCCAAGTTTCAGTGGAAAGGTTTTGGCTGGCGAGGCTTATTAAAACCCCTGAATATTTATCATTTCGGTAGGTTATTAACACTTTCTGCTCAAGGAGCAATAGGTGAATTGGTTTACAAATCTAAAACTAGAAATTTACCTGCCAACAGTCAAGTCGAGCAAATGCAGCGAGAGTTTGAGTCTTACCAATATCAACCCGAACTACAGCCTTGGATTTAATAAATAGCTTTCCTGAAGGATACCGCCTTCTTATATTCGTAAGGGCGAATAGCTGTTCGCCTCTACCTTCCTACTTTTTTAATAAAATTAACCATGAATTCTCTTACCACTCAAACATCAGAATACGACGTGGCAATTATGGGCGCGGGATTTGCAGGTGTCTGCCAAGCCCGACACCTGCTGCTAAATATTCCTAATATTCGAGTGGCGATAATTGACCCTCGCCCTATGGAGCGATCGCAGAAAGATTTAAAACTCGGTGAATCGTTAATTGAAGTTGCTGCTCTGTTTCTAGCTAAAGAACTGGGTCTTAATGATTATCTGATTGAAAACCATACGCCAAAATCGGGACTAAACTTTCACTGGTCCAAACAAAGCGATCGCACCGAAACTCTCGATGACTACTATCACGTTTGGGCAAATCGACAGACCCCCATTGCTTCATACCACTTACACCGAGCTAAATTCGAGCAGGATCTGCTCAAAATGAACGCAGACATGGGAGCAATTTTTTATCACGGTCGCGTTACCGATGTAGATCTAACCGAGGGAGACGCGCTTAAAAATATTGAAGTTAAACAAAGCAAAGAAACTTTAAACATCAAAGCCAAGCACGTAATTGATGCTGCTGGTCGTCGATTTCTCATCGGACAGAAAACCGATAATCTATTGTTTGGTGCCGAAAATCTCCTTGGAGTTAATAACGGTTCTGCTTGGTTGCGAGTTAAAAACGTTGATCGCAAAATCTTTGATGAGGGATACGATCCTACGGGAACAACGAGCAGCCGTTACTATGCTACCAATCACTATTTTGGTTCGGGACATTGGCTGTGGATGATTCCTATCGATAAACATTCCAACGAGCTATCAATTGGGGTGGTTCACCATCACAATATTATTGCAGCTAAAGAAATTAATACCCAAGAGAAATTTTTTGGGTTTCTCGAAGCAAATCACAAGCTTTTGGCACGTCTGATTGATAGTGGTGAAATTGTTGATTTTCACTATTGGTCGAAGCTAGCTTATAAAAGTAAAACTCTGTTTTCTCCAGATAATTGGTATGTCCTGGGGGATGCAGCGCAAATCTTTGATGGTTTCTATTCCTATGGAACGACGATGATTGCTTTTGCGGTAGAAAGCACCACAGAAATTATTCGCGCCAAGCTAGCGGGAGAGGCTGATGCTGAAATCAAGCGATCGGCATACAATGACTTTAATCTTGCTTACGGTCGCAGCGTTAACTGTCTCTATCGGGGTCACGATAAACAATTGGGTCATGCCAGCGTCATGAGTTGGCGTATTTACTTTGAGTATATGTGGTGGTTTGGGGTACATATACCAATGTATATCGGTAAATGGCATCTCAACCTGAAGTTTGTTTCCAAATACGTAGACATTGCTAATGCCAACGTCGATGGGCTTTTTGCCGATCTTTCTCAGCAATTCGAGCGCTTAGTAGAACAAAGAGCGAATATCGGCTTGATGGATCCTTACCGAGCCGATCGCTTATTTGGATACAGCACACTACAGCACTTTGATGACTTTTTAGAAAATACTAAGTTTGAGCCGATGCGGTGTAATGTTTTTGCCAGCATGAAAAATGCTTACTTTTACATTGCCCTATGGTACGCACTGTTTCAGTGGAAGGCGTTTGGTATTGCTGGGTTAATCAATCCCCGTCATCTATATCACTTCGGTCGTTTGTTAGCACTATCGGTTAAAGCAGTTATCGGTGAAATAATTTATAAATTCAAAACCAGAGGTTTGCCCGACAATAGCCAAGTCGAACAGATGCGTCAAGAGTTTGAGAGTTACCGATACCGACCACAGCAGTTGATGCCAACAAAAGCGGTGCAACAGAAGCAGGAGGAGTTTGCCAAACAGCGATAACCATTTAGATCTGCTGTCAATTTTAATAACTTAAATTTAAATAGATATGTTATTGGAATCAGCTAAATATATATTTGTCGGCGCGATCGCCTTGCTTTTATTCTTGATAGTGATAGGAACGGTCTACCAAGCCATTGCTACTGCAAGAGATTGCTCTAAATATCCGCCTCCAGGTAAGCTAATAGATATCGGCGGGTATAAACTCCACCTCGATTGTCAGGGAGAAGGCGAGATTACCGTGGTTATGGATTATGGTTTGGGGGGCTTATCTTCTCTTTGGAGCTTGGTACAGCCAGAAGTAGCAAAATTTACTCAGGTCTGTACCTATGACCGTGCTGGTTATGGCTGGAGCGATCGTAGCCCTTATCCTCGTACGGGTCAGCAGCTAGTTCGAGAACTACATTTATTGTTAACTAAAACCGAAATTAAACCTCCCTACATCTTGGTGGGTCATTCTTTAGGAGGCTTGAATATGCGTTTATTTGCCAGTCAATATCCCGATGAGGTTAGAGCAATAGTGTTAGTAGATGCCGTCCCCGCTAATATTTATTCTCGCTTAAATCCTCAGTTTCAGAAATATATGGCCAAAACCAACCAAATGTTTTTTTGGTTGTCTATTCTGTCGCGATTTGGTTTGTTGCGCTTGGGAACTCAACTGCTAGGGAATAAAGTCGCTCCAGATTTTGTCCGTAAGCTACCTGCTGAAATTCAACCAATAGTTCTGGCTCAGTTTTGCCCTAAGACTTTTAATACAGCGATCGCCGAAAATCGGTTAATGGAAGATAGTGCCAAGCAAGTCAGCCAGACAAAATTACCAGAAGATTTGCCCTTAATAGTGCTATCTCACGGAATCAATATGTTTTCTAAGCTATCAGTTTCAGAAGCAGAAAAAGCTGAGTCGGTTTGGCAGAAACTACAAGCAGAAACGGCAGACTTAACTTCAAAAGGGACGCTCAAGCAGGTGCGAGCAAGCGGTCACGATCTTCATATTGATGCTCCCCAGCTAGTAATAGATGGGATTCACCAAGCAATTTTATTATCCCAATAGCGATCGCGCGATCGTCTTTTAAAAAGCTTTTTAAAAATAATTTAATTAATTGCCAAAGAATAGACATAATTTAGTCAATCCCATAAAAACATTGTTTATGATTCGCATTCTGCTAGTAGACGATCAAAACATAATGCGGCAAGGGCTCAAAGCATTGCTCGAACCCAGACCGAGGCTAAAAGTAGTCGGTACTGCCCAAGACGGTCGCAGTGCAATAGAACAGGTAAAAAATCTCCAACCTGATATTGTATTAATGGATATTGAGATGCCAGGAATGAGTGGAATAACTACCACCGAAAAGATTACTCGACAATTTCCCTCAACGAAAGTTCTAATCCTTAGTAGCTACGAAGAGCGAAAATATGTAATACAAGCCTTAAAAGCGGGAGCCAAAGGCTACTTGCTAAAAGACACTCAAGCCGAAGATTTGGAGCAGGCAATTTGGTCGATATATCGAGGTCACTCACAGATAAAATCACAATTGCCTAAAGAGTCATTAGCGGAAACTTCTCTTTCGCGATTGAATACATCAGTAGAGCCAAATCGGTTTACTTCAGTAAAGGAAACAGAAACATTACTGGAGTTAGATAATGATGATCGATACTTAAAAGATGGCTCGCCACCAATAAATAAGACGCTTCTAAAATCAAATCAAAAACAATCCGAATTTGAGATTAAAAAGTCACCAGCTTGGAACATAGAGACGTTAGAGCTAAACAAAAACGAAAAACAAAAATCGCAGCTCCAAAAAAGCATATTTCCCAAGCTTTCGAGATGGTGGATTATGGGATTGCTAACTATTCCTGTCTTATTAATCGCGACAATAATTCTGATCTATTCGCGAACCAGCAAAAGTTCTTCTCAACCAGTCGTAGAAACTCAAATCGTACCCAAAGCAGTCGGGGCAATTGGCTATTTAGAACCCCAAGGAGAAGTAATTAAAATATCTGCACCTGCTTTCCTCGAAGGGGCGCGAGTCGAGCAACTGCTGGTCAAAAGAGGAGACAAGGTTGAAACTGGGCAAGTAGTAGCGATCTTAGATAATCGCGATCGCTTACAGGCTGCTCTCAAACAAGCACAAGTAGAAGTAATAGTGGCTCGATCTCGTTTAGCGCAGGTCAAAGCGGGAGCTAAAAAAGGCGAGATTCAAGCGCAAAACGCCAAATTTCTCCAGACAAAAGCCGAATTAGCTGGACAAATCAACAGCCAAACTGCCAACATTGCTAATTTAAAAGCTCAACTGGAAGGACAAACTAATTCTCAACGGGCAACTATTGCCAGATTAAAGGCTGAATCAAACAACGCGACTAAAGAATGTCAGCGATACGAATTTCTCTTAGCCGATGGTGCGATCGCAGCTTCAGAAAGGGATAGTGTTTGTTTACAGCAAGCAACTACTCAAAAACAACTCCAAGCAGCAGAAGTTAATTTAATCGAAATTAAAACAACCCTACAACAACAGATCGGCGAAGCTCAAGCTAACCTAGAACGTACCAAAACAACTTTAGCTAACCAAATTAGCGAAGCCGAAGCTAGTTTTAACGCTGTAGCCGAAGTTCGCCCCGTCGATGTAGCCGTCGCTCAATCCGAATTAGCAACTGCGGTCGCTGCGGTAACTAGAGCGCAAGCAGACTTAGACTTAGCCTCTGTAAAATCGCCAATTAACGGTCAGATTTTAGAAATTAATACTTGGCCAGGAGAAATTGTTGATAATGTCAAAGGTTTAGTCGTCATGGGCGATACCCAGAATATGTATGTAATGGCAGAAGTCTATGAAACCGATATTGATCGCGTTCACATCGGTCAAAGCGCGATCGTTACCAGCGATGGCATTACTAAAAAACTAGCTGGAACTGTCGATGAAGTTGGTTGGCAAATTGGTGCCAAGGATGTGTTAGGTACTGACCCTGTGGCAGATGCAGATGCTAGAGTTGTCAAAGTCAAAATTCGCTTGAATGCTGAATCTAGCAAGCGAGTAACCCATTTAACTAACCTAGAAGTTAACGCCATTATCAATACATCCAAACAAAGCCAAAAATAGGGATTAAATTAATGTTCGATCGCTTATTTACTGCTTGGTTACAGCTAAAATATCAAAAAATTCGTTTTTTAATCGCACTTTCAGGAGTAATTTTTGCCGTTGTCATTGTTTTTATGCAGTTGGGTATTCGGGATGCTTTATTTAACAGTGCCGTCCGTTTTCACCAAGGTTTACAAGGAGACTGCTTTATTATTAGTCCCCGCTCAACATCTTTAATCGCGATGGAAAGCTTTTCACAACGGCGTTTGGCGCAAGCGTTGGCTTTTGAAGAAGTAGAATTTGTCAATCCAATTTATCTTGATTTTGTCCAGTGGAAAAATCCCGAATCCAGAAAATACTGGCGTAACATTTTCGTAATCGGGTTCGATCTTCGGCATTTAACTTTCAATCTACCTGGAGTTGAGGCTAATTTCGGTAAGCTTATACTTGCCAATACCATTTTATTTGATCGCACTTCCAGAGCCGAATTTGGGCCAGTAGACAAACAGTTTGAGAAGCGGGGTTCTGTAATTACCGAACTAGGAAGTAATAGCGGTTCTAATCGTCGAGTTAAAGTAGTAGGATTATTTGAATTGGGAACTTCTTTTGGTTCTGATGGCAACATTATTACCAGCGACGTTAACTTTTTGCGGATTTCAAATACTCGCCAAAAAGGCTTTATTGATGTTGGTTTAATTAAATTAAAATCGGGTGTCAATCCAGAACTTTTTAAAACCAAGCTGCAAAGATACTTACCCCAAGATATCAGAATTTTTACCAAACAGGAATTTATTAACTTTGAAAAAAGCTATTGGCAAAGCAGCACTGCCATTGGCTTTATTTTTAATTTAGGTGTCGCTTTAGGCTTAATCGTCGGTATTGTTGTGGTTTATCAAATACTTTACACTAATATTTCCGACCACTTGCAGGAATACGCCACTTTAAAAGCAATCGGTTACAGTCAACGATATCTATTAAATGTGGTCTTTCAACAGGCTTTAATTATTGGAATTTTGGGCTATATTCCAGGATTATTAATTACCATTATTCAGTATGAGTTTACCGAACAGGCAACTTTGCTACCGATTGAGATGACCTGGCAAAGAGCGGTGTATGTCTTGGTAGCAACCATAATTATGTGTTTAATTTCTGGCGTTTCGGCAATGAATAAGCTGAAGTCTGCCAACCCAGCCGATATCTTTTAATCTTTTTAGCGATGAACCCAATTGTGATCCGCAATTTAAATCATTATTTTGGCGAACAAGCTTTAGTCAAACAAACTTTATTTGACATCAATCTGGAAATCAAAGCAGGTGAGATCGTAATTTTAACTGGTCCTTCGGGGTCTGGTAAAACTACCTTATTGACTTTAATCGGTGGACTGCGATCGCTTCAATCGGGCAGCTTGCAAACTTTAAGTAAAGAATTATACGGAGCGAGTGAAACAGATTTAGTCCAACTCAGACGCAAAATTGGCTATATCTTTCAGGCACACAATTTATTACCTTTTATGACAGCACAACAAAACGTGCAGATGTCTTTAGAACTAAATGATAATTTAAGTAGTTGTCAAGCTGCTGCTTTAGCAACAGAAATGCTGGCAGCAGTTGGCTTAGAAGAAAGAGCTAAATACTATCCCCAAAAACTTTCAGGGGGACAAAAACAACGGGTTGCGATCGCCAGAGCCTTAGCTGCCCATCCTAAGTTAGTTTTAGCCGATGAACCAATTGCTGCTTTGGATAGTAAAACAGGTCGAGAAATTGTTAATATAATGCGTCGTTTGGTTAAAGAAAAAAACTCGACGATCCTGTTGGTAACTCATGATAATCGTATTTTAGACACAGCCAATCGCATTGTTCATTTGGAGGATGGTCGCTTAATTAGTAAGGGACTGAAATTATAATCACTTCGACCCGAAATGGGGGTGGTATTGTTTTTGTGTGTTTAAAGATTCAATTCAAACTCATATTTATTGATAAATAATATGAAATACTTAAATGTTTGCTACAAATAAAGCATCTAAAATCAAATCCCATCCTGTAACTGATGCGATTGTAGATGAAGTTAATTTTGATAAGACATCAGATAGCTTTTCTCTTAAGCGGTCGAGGTTATCGAATAGCGACCATTTAAGATGCTTCTTGATTTCTTTCCACAGTCGCTCAATCGGATTGACTTGGGGACAGTAAGGAGGCTGAAAAAACAAAATTACATTATCAGGAATCTCAAGCTCTGAGCAAATGTGCCAGCGACCATTATCTAGCTGAATAATATGTAATTGCTTGGGATAAGCCTGAGAAAACCAATTAAGGTATTGTTGAAAACAAACACCATCGACATGAGAAAATTCAGCAAAAAAACTCGCTCCTGAACGAGGTTCAATCAAGCCATATAACCAAAGATAATCGAAGCACCATTGCTCAATACCAACTGGTTGAATTCCTCTAGCAGTTAGTTTCCTTGCCCAAAGTGTGATTAGTCCAATTCTCGATTCATCTTGACACCAATATCGAACTTGCTTATATCGGGCTACTTTATCTTGATTCTGGTGAAGAATTTGCTTAAGACGTTTTCCTAGTTTTTTTTAAAGTCTTCGACTATTCCCGCCTCTTGTTTGATGTGAACTGGACGAGGAACTTTTAACTTAGCTTTTAATCGATACCTGACCAACTGATGAACCCCTGTATAGCTCATTTCTACATCATGAACCACTCGCAGCCAAGTTTGAACTTCTTTATAGCTAGAAAATCCCTGTTCATCTATTAATTCTCGCCTGAGACTTGCTTCGACCAATGGATTGAGTTTGTTTTTTCTCCCGCTACTTTTACCTTTTGTCAGCAAAGCGTTGATGCCTTGTGCTTTGTAGCTGCTTAGCCATCTCGATACTGTGACTCTATGTTTTCCAATTAAGTTCGCGATCGCTTTTGTTGTTTGTACTTGACCACTTTTGAGCCAATACAATGCTTGTACTCTTTCTTTAACCTCCTTAGTCTCAGTTGACTGGAGCAGTTGTCTTAATTCGTCAACTGTTTCCAAAATTTCTATTTTGATTACACCACTCATTAAGTTCTCAATTTATTTTTCTCTCTCATTTATTTGTAACATTCTTTTTTGTATTTCATATAAGCCAACTACTAAATCATGCGTTTCTTCTGATTTTGAAAAGCAAATTGTTTTTCTCGCTAAACGTTTAATTCTAGTTCTCAAGCAAATATGTTTTTGCTCGATCTTTTGAGTTTTCTTTTTACCAATTTCGTGTTTATCTTCTGATACCAATTCTCTATGAAGTTGCACTAAATAAAGCGGATGTAATATAGTCCCATCCGCAAATAGAGGCAATCGTGTCTTCAGAAATGGAATCGAGAACCTGCTTTAGTTTTGTTCTTAATTGGCTTAAGCTATCACAATATTCCCAAGCTAATTTACTTTTAATGTGTTCCCATAAGCGTTCAATAGGATTAAGTTCAGGACTATATGGGGGTTGAAAAATGGGAATGATGTTATCTGCCCATTTTAAGTCTTGAGATTTATGAAAACTACCATTATCCATTTGAATTAAATTTAAGCTATCAGGGTATCCTTGGGAAAATAAATCCAAGAAATTCTGAAAACAAAGACTATCGAGATGGGAAAATTCCCAAAAGAAACTTTCTCCACTCATAGGTTCGACGACAACCAACTTAAGACGGGACAGTAGGCAGGGTAAAAGTTTGAGCCTTAGATGATTTTCTCGACTTCCTCGGTTGAGGTAACTCACCGATACTTTCAACAAGATACTCAAACAAATCGGGAAATTGTTGACCAAATAATCTCTGGGCAGCAGTTGTGCCATCATTCCGTTTAAGAGAGAAATTATGGATGATAGTTGAGACTTGTAATCGCTTACTGGATAATCCTCGTCGGTTGTGATGAATTTGAGATAAATATCCATTACGTCCTTCCACCACCGAGGAAGAACGTTGAAACTTACTCACCATCCAAATCGCCCAATTCCACCATTGTTCTCGATCTAACTTACTTAGGTCAATCGTAACTGGATGTTGTTCAAGAAATGCTAAAGCTTTGATGTAAGCTGTATTATAGTCATTTCTTAGATTAGGATTTTTGGTACGTTGACTTTGCTCTTGCCAATAAACTGCTCGAAGCAAAGACTCTTTAACCCAGAGAATCACATTCGCTTCATGCTGGTTGTCAGCTAAACATTGGTCAACCCAAAACCACCAAAGATCGACGATTGCTGATAGAGATTGAATTTGGTTTTTCAATTTTCTGACACCATTACGAGGGTCTTGCAACCTGTGAGTAGTATAGATATTTTGAAGAGTGGCTTGAATATCTTCTAGCTTAAATTCGACCAACTTGGTAGTTTGAACTGTATTGTGGTTAATATCAAACGGATGCAAACAAGTGCTAATACTGTAACAGCAATGATTGTAGATTATTTTTGATTTCTGTAGTATTTGTTTTTTAACTTTGAGTTGTTTGATAATTTCTGGTTTACTCTGGTTGAGCAAAGCTTTTGAAATTTGTTTTTCTAAACGAGTAGCCAAGCAATTAAGTTCAAAGCCAATGCTTCGATTTAAGTCATACAGTACATGAAATAAATCAGAAATTGAATCAGTTCCTAGGTCGTTCAAAGCGAGTTTGATAATAGCTTTGGCTCGCTCACTCACCAAATATTTGACTTTTAAGCCCAATGGTTTGAAAGCTTCAACTACTCGTGAGTGCCAAGTCTCATACTGACAATTTTCCGTCATTTCTTCGACAAAAATATAGCCCGACGGCAAATCCAGCATCACCAGGATTACTTGGTCAAAAAAAGTTTCGTCTGCTGCCAAACAAACTTCCACCTGAGACGAGATTTTGCTAATCACTTCATTTTGCTGTTGTTGATATTCAATTATTGCTGATTCCATTCGGGCGCGTAAACTTCGTAATGCTGTAGGTGAAACGACAATATGATGCTCTAAACGTAGTAAATGAAAGAACCTTGAAAGTCTCTCACAACCGATTCCTCCTTGAAGGGCAAAGATCAAAATACTAGCTAAAACCAATAGACGAAGCCACTCCTGCCCCTCTGAACTTTCCCATAAAGAAGATTCTGGATGTTGATTTCGATTTACTATTCGATGATAGAGTCGGTGTACACTACTCTTGGAGAGGTCAGTTTCCTGTGCTATGGCGCAGAATGAATTGCAGCTAAACTGATATCCTGCTTTAAATACAGTTTGACAACGTTCTCTTAAATTCATGGTGAGATAGACTAGAGTTAGTATTGTTCGCGACTGTAACTCGCGAACAATACTAAGATTATATTAGTTGTCCTAACCCCATTTCAATCATGTCTGCCAAAACTAAAGAGGCAAACCAATTAGACAAAATAAATCGTGCTGAAAGATTATTAACCACCATTGCTGCTTTGGAGCAGCAGATTAAAGATATCGAAGCTTCAGGAGAAGTAGCTCCGACTGGCTGCCATTTGGCTCGTTATCAAGCCAGAGGACAGTACAAAGCTTACTGGTACTATAAATTACAAGCAAAAGAAGCAATTTTTCCTTCAAAAAAAGAGTCAGCTAAACTTTCTCGTTATCAGCATCTAGGTGCTGCTGGGACAGAGTCTCACATTCAAGGAGTGATGATGGTGATTAGAAGAAATCAAATTGATGAACTTCAAAAATCAATTGATGCCCTGAGAGACAGTTGGTCAGATTTATACTCCGACCTAGAAGAGAAGAAAAAATCTTAGTTCTCGATTATGACCCGCGAACTAACTCTTCTTTTTGTCCCGCCTTACGTTGGTTGCCAGTGTTTTTATAATGCTTTATTTCTCTAGCTACTTTTAAAAATTGGTATAACTCTTCCTAAGTAATCTGGATGCGTCCAGTTTGTATGACTTCCTTTACCTGGACGTTCGATAAAACCCGATTTTTTCAGCATTTGCTTTAATCCTCGAATTTTATTCGGCATTTTAGATACGCGCTAATCTTAAACGAGAAAAAGCTAAGTGTCTTTTAGCTTATCCTTTTGAATCAAACTGGTCGCGTCCAATTGATGATATTCGGGCTGAATTAGATTTGATTCTAAGAGATACAACAGCGGTTGATACTGCTACTGCTATTGAAGTTGAATCTCAAACAGAAGTGACTGCCTATTTTCTAAATCAATAATTTTGTGTATATGCGATCAATTGGAAATAGACGATCGCCTTTTTTTTCGATGAAGTTCTTGACTTTTAAATATTAACGCGATCGCTTTTTGCTGACATTGGGTAAAAAACAAATAATAGGCAACCTTTTTCTGACTGTAGGACATGACTCGAACCTTAAGGATAGTGAATAAAAGTTCCAGTAGGATAATCTCGTTCACCATCATTAAAGATTCCTTCAACCACAAAAATCTCTTCCGAACCTGATTCATGAACATCAAATCCTTGCCATTTTCCTCCAGGTTCAATCTTGACTACTACAGCTTTCTCTCCAGTATTTTCTGACCATAGTTGACAAAATCGAATGCTAGGGAATATTTCTTGCATTGGTTGGTCTTGCCAGTGAGCAAAGGTAATTTGATTCATTATTTTCTCTCAATTTTTTAAGTGAGTTTATTTGACATCCATCGTAAAATCAGTCTATGTATTTGTAAATATAGAGTTAATGGATCTTTAATTCATTTTCACTGATAGTAGCTCATGGAATTTCGTCATCTAACAACCTTCCAAACAATTCTCCAAACAGGAAGTTTCTTGCAAGCAGCCGAGCAACTTCAGTATGCTCAGTCTACAATTACCCTGCACATTCAGCAGCTAGAAGCAGAGTTGGGAGTCAAAATCTTTGTTCGTCAGGGTAGAAAAATACAGTTAACTACCGCTGGAAGAGCGTTAGAAAAACACGCTAATTTTCTGTTACATCGTTCTAGATTGCTCCATCAGGAGATGCTGGAGTTGGTAGCTGGTAAGACTGGACATTTACGTATTGGCTCAATTGAACCTGTAGCCAGTTTACATATACCTGCATTATTAGTTGAGTTTTGTCAGCAATATCCCAATGTGCGGTTAACCTTAGAAACTGGAGTAACAGAAGTCATCAGTCAGCGAGTAGCAGAGGGCAAATTAGACTTAGGGATATGTTCTCCTCCTAAAGCAAAGCTGGGTTTGAATTTCAAGATGTTGTTTTACGACTCTATGGCTTTATTGATTCCTCGTAGCCACAAATTGGCTCAGAAAAAAACCATCGAGGCAACTGATTTAGCCAAGGAAAGATTATTGCTAACTGAAGCAAACTGTCCTTATCGTCAGGTATTTGAACAGGAAATTTTAGCTCTTGGAGTAAACCCCTACGCTGGAATAGAAATCATGAGTCTAAAAGCTTTGCAGCGCATGGTAGAAGCTGGGTTGGGAATCGGTGTTATGCCTACGGTAAGTATTGAACCACCGCCAGGAAATACCTTAGTGCGACAGGTAAACAAGCTCCAGTTAAAATTACCCGTCGGGTTAGCTCTGTTACCAGAAAAAACTATACCAGGATTGGCTTTAGATTTATTAGTAAAAACTATAACTAATCATTTACAGGTCAAGTGATTTCAGCTTTATTCATCTTAACTAGTAACGGTAGTATGGCATTATAAATCTTAGAGCGATCGCGCGATCGCCTTTCGCGGTTTCGATGCCGCAACGTTGAGCATACTCATCCATCATTTCAAGAGAATAGCTAAAAGCAATAACACTCAACAGAGAATTATCTTCTAAACGTAAAGCTCCAACATCAACTTGATGATCTCATAGAATCCTTTTTCTTTTGAGTAATTCTGTTTGACCAATTTTAAGATGAGAAAAAACAATACGAGTTGATTCATGTTATCCATCATTTAAAAGCTCGCTGTCTTTAATCCTAATTCTGAATGGCATCATTGTTTGAGAAAGTAGATAATCCAACCAAACCACTCAATCTTGCTCCATGCCATTTTAAATAGGGCTTTAAGGTTTGACGCAGCAAGTTAATATTATTCATAGGGTTTGACGTTGAAGTGTAGTTACTTTTCAAGAACCCCTTTTTTGCTTATTTTTTCAAGTTTTGTCCTATACTTAAATATATTTAATCTGATGATCAAAGTCTTAATAGTAGACGATCAAAAAACAGTCCAAGAAATTATAAAAAGTTATATTGAAGAAGAACCAGGCTTGGAACTTGTTGGTTGTGCTGGAAATGGTCAAGAAGCCATAGACCTAATTCAAGTACACCGACCTAATATCGTATTGATGGATATTGAAATGCCTATTTTGGATGGTCTGTCAGCTACTAAAATTATTACTGAAAAGTTTGTAGATACTAGTGTCTTAATTATTAGCGTTCACAATGAAGATACCTATCTAAATTCTGCTTTACAGGTAGGTGCCAAAGGATACCTCAAAAAAAATACTCCCGCCAAGGAATTAGTCAACGCCATTTATTCTGCTTATAAAGGATATTTTCAGTTAGGACCTGGCTTACTAGAAAAATATTTGTATAAAGTTACTGATTCTCAATCCAATTCTCAGGAAATAGAGCAGCTAAAATTAGTAATACTTCAGCAGTCCAAACTTCTAGAAAATTTGAATACTGACTCTAGTAGACAATCAAGACGCAATCCTGGTAGTCAAGATAAAAAACCTAAGAGTCAATACTCTGTAGAAAATCGATACGCTAATTTGGAACAGCAAATATATTACCTTAAAAGCTTTGTAGAAAAACTCAATCAAAGAGTTGGTTTTTTGCAACAGTTTAGTGTTCTAATAATACTGTGTTGCGTAGTTTTAGGTGTATTACTCTTGTTAATCGCTTTATAAGTAGTAAGATTTCAAGGTGTCGTAAATTTCTTTCTTGCTCAAACTTTAAAAATCTCATTTTCAAACAGAGCGAAAGCATAATTTAACCTCAGTGCGAGTTAAGACAAGCGAGAAAGGGCTTGCCCGCATCTGTTGCACTTGCTGAAATGAATTCAGCGCGCTTCCTCGCTCAATTAAACGGTCAAGATATTACAAGCTCTAAGCTACAGGTCTTTAAGCCAATTGCACAAATCAGTATAGAAGAAAAAGAGATAAAAGACAATTTTATGTTCGCCTAGAGAGTGTGGATTTTAGCTTTAATACGAACTCACATTAATTTAAAAATCTTCATACTTATAACCAATTTTGAGACTACCATCCATAGGATAATAAAAAGCTATTGACCAAATGGTTACAGTAAAGTCCTTGTCTATTTCATCAAGGGAGAAGGAACAAAAACAATCAGGTTTTTGTTTGAGGGCGGAGTAATCTCTGACTAAAAAATCATATCTTTAAAAATAAAGATACTCACTTACACACTTATTTTGATTAAAGGAGAAAATATTGGTTTCTACAACTTCCTTTAAAACGGCTAAATCAGAAGAAATTTTTAGTGCTGCTCAAAAGTTAATGCCTGGTGGAGTTAGTTCACCAGTACGAGCTTTTAAATCTGTTGGCGGTCAACCAATTGTATTTGACCATGTTAAAGGTGCTTATATTTGGGATGTAGATGGTAATCAATATATTGATTACGTTGGTACTTGGGGTCCTGCAATTTGTGGTCATGCTCATCCAGTAGTTATTAAAGCTCTCCACAAAGCTTTAGAAAAAGGTACGAGCTTTGGCGCACCCTGCGCTTTGGAAAACGTCTTGGCAGAAATGGTAATTGATGCTGTTCCTAGTATAGATGTGGTGCGCTTTGTTAACTCAGGAACAGAAGCCTGTATGTCTGTTTTGCGTTTGATGCGTGCCTTTACTGCTAGAGACAAAATTATTAAATTTGAAGGCTGCTATCATGGTCACGCGGATATGTTTTTGGTTAAGGCTGGTTCTGGGGTAGCAACCCTTGGCTTGCCAGATTCTCCTGGAGTACCAAAATCTGCGACCAATAATACTTTAAATGCTCCTTACAATGACTTAGAAACAGTCAAAAAGCTATTTGCCGAAAATCCTGACCAAATCGCAGGGGTGATTTTAGAGCCTGTAGTTGGTAACTCTGGCTTTGTAACGCCTGATGCTGGTTTTCTAGAAGGCTTAAGAGAAATCACTAAAGAGCATGGCGCACTGCTAATCTTTGACGAGGTAATGACTGGATTCCGTATAGCTTATGGTGGCGCACAGGAAAAATTTGGCGTAACTCCCGATCTTACTACCTTGGGTAAAGTTATTGGCGGTGGTTTACCTGTCGGTGCTTATGGGGGACGCGCGGACATTATGTCCATGGTTGCACCAGCAGGTCCCATGTATCAGGCAGGGACTTTATCTGGGAATCCTTTGGCAATGACTGCGGGAATTAAAACTTTAGAATTGCTGAGAAAACCAGGCACTTACGAACAGTTAGAACGCATTACTAAGAAGTTATCTGATGGCTTGTTAGCTGTGGCTAGAGAAGCAGGTCATGAAGTTACTGGTGGTAGTATTAGTGCCATGTTTGGAATGTTCTTTACGGGTCAAGAAGTTCATAATTACGATGATGCTAAAACCTCTGATATGAAGAAATTTGGTCGTTTTCATCGTGGTATGTTGGAAAAAGGCATTTATCTTGCTCCTTCTCAGTTTGAAGCTGGCTTTACTTCCTTGGCTCATACTGATGAGGATATTGATAAGACTTTAACAGTAGCAAAAGAAGTTTTAGCTGAAATTTAGTTGATTAGTTTTTCCTCATGGAGAAAAAACACGACCTCCGCATCTAGGATAAGTAGTTTTTAGTTTGTGCGATTTTAAGTGCCTTTTTACATTTGTAGGAGGATAACTTTAATTAGTTTTTAACTAAGTGCTTTTTGCTAAACATTAATTTTGTCCACATAAAAAAGACGGGATAACAACCCGCCTTTTTTATTTACATGATTTCAGATTTTATTCAGCAGCTTCTGTTAAATTAACTTTGACTACTCTATTTTTTTCTGCTTCAGTTTTAGGTAAAGTTAAGTGCAAAATACCGTTGTTGTATTGAGCAGTAACTTTAGTATTTTGAATAGTTTTAGGTAAGGCGATCGCTCTTTGGAACTTGCCATAGCCAAACTCAGAACGAAGTTTTTCTACTTCAGGTGCTTGACGTTCTCCGCTAACAACTACTTTGTTTGCCATTGCCTGAACATCTATATCTGATTTGTTCATTCCAGGCAATTCTAATTTTAGTTCAAAAGTTTCTTTTGTTTCGTTCAGTTCTGCTGCGGGAAAATAGCTACGATTTACAGAAGTTGTATTGTTAAAAATGCCTTCTAACTGACTTTGTAAAGTTGCCATTTCTTGCCAGGGATTATAACGAACAATAGTCATAATTTTATTTCCTTCTCTTTTAATAATCAGCTAATTTGTGTCGCTGTTTTTTGTTTTCTTAATTATTATTGTAGAGAGAGTAAAAAAATGTTGTAAGTGTGGTTCGCTTCATCTATATGTCGTATTTTCTGCCCGAACAAATTAATATCTAGTTAACCGTAATTAATAATTATTTATTTAGGCTGAATTGAATAGCCACAACGATGTTCGCCATCATTAATCCAGTGAGTTCTTTGCACAATACAGTCTGGTAAAACCGCAGCAAACATTTCTAATTCATGTCCACAAATGCTGGGATAAGATTCAGCAACTTCAGATATGGCGCAGTTATGTTCTACTAAAATAAACTGTTTCTTTTTGGGTGCGCTTTGATGCAGTTCTGCCATATAGCCTTCATCCTTACGTAGCTGAACTAGTTTACTAATGCGCTGTTTTAAAGTTCCTTTGCCTAAGAGATCGCGATATTCGGCTGCTTTACGTTGCCACTGCTTTTCTAAAACTAGACTAACCTGCTCTTTGCCTACGGTTTCTGCTAAGGTATCTAAAAAAGAAACGGCAAAATCGTTATATTTATGGGGACTAAGGCGATCGCGCCCTTGACTACTAAGCTCATACAGATGTTGTGGTCTGCCCATACCTTGCTGTACTGACTGATAGGCAATCAATTCATCAGCCTCCAATTCATTTAAATGGCGACGAATTGCCTGCGCACTAAGATTAAGATCGTGCGCTAGCTGCTGTGCCGTTGCTTGACCCTGCTTGAGCAAATATTGCAGGATATTTTGTTTAGTAGACGGTAAACCAGTGGTTGTCATCGTCTTAAAGACTATAAATTGGGCTTATATAGAAAAATAATAGCAAAAAAGATTTTTTTGACTTAAACAACATCTTTGTTGGTAATGTAACCTACAATATAATTAAACAACAAATTTGTTGTTAAACTCAGAGTGAATTTTCGTCAACTTAGTCTATACAAGTTAATTTTAGCGAAGCAGTGGCAAATCACCCCTTCACTGCTCCATAAAATTTAAAACAACTTCAGAAGATATATTTTATTTAATTCCCTACTATGAGCGCCAACGTCAAAACTTTAGTTAATCAACCCTACAAGTATGGTTTTGTTACCGATATTGAAACCGAATCAATTCCTCGCGGATTAAGCGAAGATGTTGTTCGCTTAATTTCAACCAAAAAAAACGAACCAGAGTTTATGCTAGAGTTTCGTCTCAAAGCCTATCGTCAGTGGCTGAAGATGAGCGAACCAGATTGGCCTCATGTAGAATATCCAGCGATCGACTATCAAAACATTGTTTACTATTCTGCACCCAAGAAAAAAAAAGAAAAGTTGGGTAGCTTGGATGATGTCGATCCTGCTTTGTTAGAAACCTTTGATAAGCTAGGTATTTCACTTTCAGAACAAAAAAGGCTGGGGAATGTAGCTGTAGATGCCATTTTCGATAGCGTTTCTATCGGTACTACCTTCAAAGAAAAACTAGCAGAGGATGGCGTAATATTTTGTTCAATTTCCGAAGCTTTGGAAGAACATCCCGAACTCGTAAAGAAATATTTAGGTAGCGTTGTTCCTGTAGGGGATAATTACTTTGCTGCTTTAAATTCTGCTGTGTTTAGTGATGGTTCATTTGTCTTTATACCTAAAGGCGTAACCTGTCCGATGGAACTATCAACCTATTTCCGTATTAACGATGGAGATACAGGACAGTTTGAGCGTACTTTGATTGTGGCAGAAGAAGGAGCATCTGTAAGCTACCTAGAAGGCTGTACTGCGCCGATGTTTGATACCAATCAGCTTCATGCTGCGGTAGTAGAGTTAGTGGTCTTAGATAACGCCAGCATTAAATATTCCACCGTTCAAAATTGGTTTGCAGGAGATGAGAACGGCAAAGGCGGGATTTATAATTTTGTGACTAAACGTGGTTTGTGCAAAGGAGTTAATTCCAAAATCTCCTGGACACAAGTGGAAACTGGTTCAGCCATTACCTGGAAATATCCTAGCTGTGTCTTGGTAGGGGATAACTCTATAGGCGAATTTTATTCCATTGCCCTGACTAATAATAAACAGCAGGCTGATA
This sequence comes from Waterburya sp., assembly GCA_965218645.1. Lineage (GTDB taxonomy): Bacteria > Cyanobacteriota > Cyanobacteriia > Cyanobacteriales > Xenococcaceae > Waterburya. Next base: position 2,209,715 of record OZ244627.1, read on the forward strand.
CAGGAACAAAAATGATTCACGTGGGCAAGAATACCCGCAGTACAATTATTTCTAAGGGTATTTCTGCTGGTGATTCTAAAGGTAGCTATCGTGGTTTAGTCAAAATTGGCAACAAAGCCGATGGTGCGCGCAACTATTCTCAGTGTGATTCGATGCTAATTGGCGACAACGCCGAGGCTAATACCTTCCCGTATATCCAGGTAAATAACAGCACTGCCAAACTAGAACACGAAGCGTCTACTGCCAAAATTGGCGAAGAACAGCTATTTTACTTTGCTCAACGAGGTATTTCTGAAGAAGATGCAGTAACCATGTTAGTCAGTGGTTTTTGTAAAGATGTATTGAATGAACTACCAATGGAGTTTGCAGCCGAAGCAGACAAACTATTGAGCCTAAAATTAGAAGGAACGGTTGGTTAAATATTTTCTAGGTTAGGTCTAATACCAAGTGGCTTTGAAAGAAACAAGATTATCTCGCGCAAAGACGCAAAGACGCAGAGAGTAAAATTACAGGTTTGAATGCAACTCAGTATAAGGTGAGGTCGTGCTGACAGTGCGTTCTCATATTTTTTAGGAATAATTATACGCCAAGCATTTTAACGGCAAATTTTAACTTTTTAATGGCGATCGCAATTCTGAGTTCAGTTGCTAACTTAGTTCAACGCGATCGTAAAGCTCATCTAGACTAATTTCTAATTCAAATGAACTAAAGGTAATTTTGCTCTCCTTGGCTGCATATTCAGACAGTACCCATTGATTTGAGTCATTTTTAGTAAACTTTTCTACCTGCATCGCTGTCTGACTAATTAATAAATATTCTCTAAAGCTGGGAATAGTGCGATACATCCGAAACTTATCACCACGGTCATATTTTTCGGTAGAATCGGATAAAATCTCGGCAATCATTATAGGATTGACAATTGTATCATTACGATTTTCAGCAAATACCAGAGGAGTATTGACCACCATCACATCAGGATAAGTATATAAACCGCAGTTAGGTATCCAAAGGCGTAAATCGCTCATGAAAATATCATAAGAAGTACCTCTCAAAGTAAAATTTAAAGTACTACTAAAATTTAAGGCGATTTTGTGTTGTGATTAGGTTTCCCGCCAGCCATGGGTATAATTTGACCATCTAAATATTCGCTTCTTTGTTCAGCCTGGGTTTCTAGTTCTAGATATTCTGCGGGGGAATAATAAGTTTTAGTAGGGACTTGCATAGCTATAATTGTCATTCATAAATTTATTATAGACAGGCTGGAGTTTAATCAAAATTTATTGATACAACTGCATTACTTGAGCGATCGCCATACGTGACTGAACGTTCAAATCTAGTGTAGATCTGTGTCCCAAATTAAAATGTTCGGCTGCTGCACAACCAATCATGGCTGCGTTATCGGTACAAAATTTTAAGGGAGGAAAATATACCTTTAACTGATGCTTGGCTGCTGCTTGGGTTAAATACTTTCTCAAACCACTATTAGCTGCCACACCACCGCCAATTGTAATTGTATTTAAATTGTAATCTAAGGCGCACTGCACGCTGCGTTTGGTCAAAACTTGAGCGACAGTATGCTGGAAACTAGCTGCAATATCCGCTACAGGAACATCCCCTTCGGCTTTTAATTTTTCTACTAGCCTTAAAACTGCCGTCTTTAAACCGCTAAAGCTAAAGTCATAAAGATGATAACCTCCTTCAGGTAAAGAGATTTTACCTTCTGGTAACTTAAATGCTTTGGGATTACCCTGCTGTGCCAGGCGATCTATTATTGGGCCACCTGGATATCCGAGATTTAATAACCTTGCCACCTTATCAAATGCTTCTCCTGCTGCATCATCTCTAGTTGAACCAAGTAGTTTGTACTCGCCATAATCTTGGACGTGAATACTGCTGGTATGTCCCCCAGATACCAACAAGCACAAAAATGGTGGCTCTAATTCTGGTTGAGCTAGATAGGAAGCATAAATATGTCCTTCCAGGTGATGTACGCCCAAAAAAGGCTTGTTGTGAATCATTGCTAAGGTTTTTGCTGCTGCCACGCCTACTAGTAATGCTCCTACCAAGCCAGGAGTACAGGTAGCTGCGATCGCATTTATGTCTTGCCAATCTATTTCCGCCTTTGACATTGCCTGAGCAATACAGGGGTTAATAATTTCTAAGTGTTGCCGAGAAGCTAATTCGGGTACAACACCACCATAAGTTCGGTGTAGTTCAATCTGAGAAGAAACAATACTACTCAAAACTTGACGATTCTTTACGATAGCCACCGCAGTTTCGTCACAACTTGTTTCGATCGCTAAAATTGTTGCCATCCTTTGATAAGTTGATTTACAAGAACAAATTTGTTCGCCTAATCCCTAACGTTCGTAACCAGGAAAAACCTATCTAAGCGTTAATTAACGCTTAGGTAAATTACAGTCTGTTACCGAAAGTAAGATTAGTTGGCGTATAAGAGATATCTTTACGCGCATACACATACACAATTATTATCTGTCACAAAAGGAAACATATTCATGAGAAGGTTGTTTGCTTTAATATTAGTATTTACGCTTTGGTTTGGTTTTGCACCTACGGCGAATGCTGATGAAGTAGCAAATTTGACTCCCTGTGGAGAAAATGCTGCTTACGTACAAAAAGCTAAAAATTTCCGCAACACTACCGATGATCCCAATTCTGGTCGAATTAGAGCCGAGCGTTATGCAGAAGCACTTTGTGGACCAGAAGGCTATCCCCATTTAATCGTAGATGGTCGCTGGTCACACATGGGAGATTTCTTTATCCCTAGTGTTTTATTCTTGTATATCGCTGGTTGGATTGGTTGGGCTGGTCGCTCTTACGTAATTGCTGTTAGAGAAGAAAAGAACTCAGAAATGCAAGAAGTTGTAATTAACGTTCCCTTAGCTATTAGCAAAATGTTAGCAGCAGCCACTTGGCCTTTACTGGCATTTGGTGAGATCTCTAGTGGCAAAATGTTTGCCGACAAATCGGAAATTACCGTTTCACCCCGCTAAATTGCACTTTATTAACTGTTTGAATGGAGGATATTATGGGAGACTTACAAAAGTTTCTTTCCACTGCCCCAGTCTTAATTATGGCTTTGCTAACTGTTACGGCTGGGCTTTTAATTGAATTTAATCGTTTTTTTCCAGACTTATTGTTCCATCCCTTAAGCTGATCTAAAATCAAAGCAAAATTTAACTTAAACATTGCTACTTTCAGCTATTTGCTGAAGAATTGAACTTCATTAACTGCGATTAATTTATTTTTAGTCGCAGTTTTTCTTTTGATTAGAATCTTATGTTTGAGCCAAAAAACTGATGTAGCTAACAGTTACAATGTAACTATTAATTTCATACACTGTTTTTATGCCCAAAATAGTTAACACTAGATTAGCAACCGAAACGGAAGCCAGATTGCAAAGATTAGAATAATTTTGGTGGATTGATTAAAGCTATTATTTGGTTGGGTCAAACTCTGAAAAAAAGCAATTGGCAAAACCAATTATTTACGTGCAACCAAACTAAAATGTTACAAACTGCATTATAAAGATTACAAAGAATAGGTTATGAATATTCAATTAAAACCAGAACAAGAAAAATTTATTCAAGAAAAGATTGCTAGCGGTGTATATAGTAATGCTAATGATGTAATCTCTAAAGCATTTGAACTACTAGAAGCAAGAGAAAAAAAATTGAAAGAACTTCGAGATAAAATTGCTATTGGCACTGAACAAATAGCTAATAAACAGCTAACAGATGGTGAAATTATTTTTGATAAATTACAGGAGAAAATAAAGAGAATTGCTGGTGAATAAAATTTATGGGTAGTTATTCTTTCACTAATGCTGCAATACAAGATATTGATGAAATTTGTGAATATATTACTATTACTCGTCAAAATTCTCAAGCAGCTAGCCAATTATTTGATGTAATCAGAAAAAAATGTAAGCTGATTGCCAATTTCCCTAACATGGGGAAAAGCTACAGTAAACTTGCTCCTGATTTAAGAGGTTTTGTTGTTGAGAATTATATTATTTTTTATTACCCTAAAAAAAATGGAATCAACATCGCTAGAGTAGTTAGCGGTTATCAAGACCTGGAATTGTTGTTTTTAGAGAATAAATAACGAGCTGTAATTATTTAATTTAATTGCGATCGCCTGATAAAAAATAGCCAAAACAAAGTTTGTTATAAAGGAGAAAATTATATTTAAATAATACGAACTAAAATGAAATATAAAAAATGCAGACCCGAAAAGCGAATTTATCGTAATTTAGCTTTGGGAATTCTAACTTTTTTGGTTTTAGCAACAGTTTTACCTGTAATTGGTACTTCTGGAATGATGTAGTTGATTACACCACTACATAATAATCAGTTCAAATTTTCCGCAATTTTCTTAGCGGTACGTAATATTTGTCCTGCTAATATAGCTGCACCAAAACCATTATCTATATTGACTACTCCAATTCCCGCAGCACAAGAATTTAACATAGTTAATAAAGGCGCAACACCAGCAAAACTTGCTCCATAGCCAACGCTAGTAGGTACTGCCACCACTGGACAATCTGCCATGCCTGCAACAACGCTGGGTAATGCCCCTTCCATACCTGCCACCACGATTAAAACATCGGCATCATAAACAACCTCACGATTGCTCAACAGACGATGGATTCCTGCTACTCCCACATCCCAAAGACGAGTCACCGCAAAGCCACATAGTTCAGCGGTAATGGCAGCTTCTTCGGCAACGGGAATATCAGCCGTGCCAGCGGTAAGAATTGAGATTGTTCCCGCTTGGTTGGAAGTTTGAGGAGCAGACAAAGCACAAATGCGGGCAGTAGGATAGTAGACTAAATCGGGAATGGTTTGTTTTAGCTGTTGATATACTTCTATTTCAATCCGAGTTGCCATAACTACCGTAGCGTCTTGTGCCATAGCAGTCATGATCTTAATTATTTGTTCGGGGGTTTTGTTTGCACCCCAAATAACTTCAGGAAAACCTGTTCTAAGCTGTCGATGATGGTCTATTTTGGCAAACTCATCTAAAGATTCAAAAGGAAGATCTTTAAGCTTTTCCAAAGCTGATTCTGGACTAATATTACCAGAGGCGATCGCTTGGAGCAAATTTTTTAGTGCTTCTGGCTGGGTCATTAAACTAATTGAAGTCAGATAAGAAATTAAATTATGGATTTGATTTGGATACCGTTACTAACAAGTTTAGTTACCCAAAAACGAAGTTGCGAGTCGTTAATTTGAGTTTTTACCCGATCTTTAACGGCGATCACCTGTGCCTCAGAGTCGCACAGCGCAAACACCGTCGATCCTGAGCCAGACATCATTGTACCTAGTATATTTTGAGCAGCAAAAGCTGACTTCAGTTTTGCTACCTGGGGATATTCAGGCAAAACAACCTTTTCTAAATCATTATGGATTAATTTACCAATTTCCTGGGCGTTTTTATTAACTATGGCATTGACTAAAGGATTAGAATTCACTTTGGCGGTACGAGACTTAATTCCTGCTGCATCAGAAATATAAGAATCGCCGTACTGTTGACGATAGGTTTTATATGCCCAGGGTGTAGAAACACCAATGTTGTCGTATTTAGCTAATACCAGCCAAATATTGTCAAGATTTGGCAGAGAATCTAGTTTTTCTCCCCTACCAGTGGCGATCGCCGTTCCTCCAGAAACACAAAAAGGAATGTCAGAGCCTAATTTTGCAGCCAACTCCTGTAATTCAGGTTGAGTTAAGCCAAGATTCCAGATTAGGTTCATTCCTACTAACACTGCTGCTGCGTTACCAGAACCTCCCGCCAAGCCAGCAGCTACAGGAATGTTTTTCGCAATTCTGATGCTAACACCACCATAGTTAGCGTGTACATCAGGAAAGACTTTACACATTAGTTGAGCAGCGCGATAAGCCAAATTAGTTTCATCTTCTGGTACATGGGGATGATCGCAGTAAATGTGAATCTTTTGAGTATCGCTTGGTTTAATATCTACTCGATCTGCCAAGCCAATACTCTGTAGAATCATGACTAGCTCATGAAATCCGTCAGAGCGATCGCCAATAATTTCTAAATAAAGATTGATTTTTGCTGGTGCAATCAGAGAACAAGAACGCATATCTTAGGAAACAATTTAGTCATTTGACCACTCACTATATAGTGAGTTTACTCCAATCAGAACCGATAATATTCAATAATTTAATGCGTCCATGAAATTACCGTTAATTTAATTAACTATCACTTTGTCATCATCTTGAGCAGATTCAACAACAGCCTTATTGTTAGCTATCTCTTCTTGGGACATTAGATTGACGATAGAGGCTTTTTCTAGCAATCCAATCACTTCTCCCTCTTTTCCTACAACCACAAGTTCTTGAGCTTTTTTGCTCTCAATAGTTTTGGCTACCTCTAATAAAGAAGTATCAGCAGCAATGGTATTAACTTCTGGAATAGATTTGACTAGCTCGTGCAGATAAGTTTCGTTCCAATCAGAAGTAGGGATTTGTTTCAAATCTTCTACAGCAAGATCACCAATTAACTTTTGATTTTCATCTACGATCAAAAACTTTTTCCAACGCTCTTTACCAATTACATAGTCATTGACAAACTCTCTAACGCTTAGAGAATCTCCCACTATCGGGCTATCAGCAATCACAGCATCTTTAGCAGTATATTGACTCAATTTATCCTGTACCACAGCCGATTGAGCAGCCATACCAGCATTCTGCAAGAGAAATACGCCGATCAACAGAGTCCAGAGACTTCCCGCTTGGCTGATCCCCAAAACTGATAAAATACCAAGAGTTATAGCAATCCAGCCTATAACTTGCCCGACTCTACCCGCAAAAATTACTCCTTTATTGGGATTACCTGTAATTTTCCAGACAACAGCCTTGAGAACATTACCACCGTCAAGAGGTAAGCCAGGAATCATATTAAATAGTGCCAGAACCAAATTAATATAAGCTACGGGAAGGATAACTGCCTCTAAAGCTTGATTAAGTGAAAAACTAGCTCCTATTAGGGCAAAAATACCAAATATTAACACACTAACTAATGGTCCAGCGATCGCCACAGTAAAAGCCTGAAATGGCGTTTCTGATTCTTTTTCTAAAGTTGCTAAACCGCCAAAAATAAACAAGGTGATCGATTTAACAGGAATTCCTTGAGAAATCGCCACAAAGCTATGACCAAGCTCGTGAGCTAATACTGAAGAAAATAAGAGTAAGGCAGTAATAAAACCCAAAATCCAGGGAGTTGTCCCTGTAAAATAGGGAAATCTAGTTAAATTAGAGCCATAGCTCCAGGTGACTAAACCCAAGATAAAAAACCAAGATGGGTTAATAAAAAATGGAATCCCAAATAAATTACCGATCCGAATGTTGCCGTTCATTAAATACTCCTTTGTGGATGAAGCAAGATTAATATTTTTCCACTTTTGCTCAAGGAAAATGTTTTATATTTTGTTTGCTATTAAATCATTACAATTATTACAATGGTAGCGGAGCGTAACGCTCGACAGTAGGGTAAAAACCGTCCTCAAATTTACGGTAACAACTTGACGCATCTTAGGCATAATAAATATCAGAGAGCAGCAATAATAATATGCCAGATATAACTTTCCAATATCCAGACTCCTATAGTCAAGAAGATCTCCAGCAGATTCTTAATATCGCGATCGCCCGTCATCATACCGACGAGCAATTAAGTAGGCAACAACTGTGGGAAATTGCCTCAGAATTAGATATCAGCAACGATATAATTCAAGCTGCGGAGAAAGATTGGCTCGAACAAAAACTAGTTGATCGCCAGCGACACGCATTTAATTTATGTCGCCGTCAAAAATTTAAGCAAAAACTTACCAAATTTGCGATCGTCAATATTTTTCTTGTTTCTTTAAATGTAATCGCTGCTGGCTCTCTTTCCTGGTCTTTATACATTCTGCTATTTTGGGGATTAGGCATTGCTCTTAATGGCTGGAAAGCGTACCAAACTCAAGGAGAAGAATACGAACGTGCTTTCCAAAGATGGAGTTTTCAAAACGAGGTCAAGCAGACAGTTTCTACAGTCTGGACAAGACTACAGAAAACTTTGCAGGTTTAATTAGTGCAACAAGTATTCATTAATTACTGTCCTAACTGCCCAGTACAGACAAGGCATGCCTTGTCTCTTCTCTAACTGCCTCCCTCGCGCGGTTCCCTTGCTAAGTCAGCATTAGATGCGGCGAACTATACGCCTTTCTTTGCGTCTTACGCCGACGCGGGATCTGACTACATGTGGCTAAAGCCTTTGTGTCGGCGGCGCGGTGAAGCAGTCCGTTGCGGAGGTTCCCTCCGTTGTAGGAACTGCCGAACCCTTTAGGGGGTCGCTCGTTTAACTGTTACCATTAGCTACTTAATCCTAAAAAATTCTTAAGCCAGTCTAAGAAATTGCCTACATCTTTGGTGGTAACTTTAAGTAGAGAAAGTATCCCGACCAAAATCAAAATTGTGCCAATCAAAAAGTTCTCTTTATACAAAGCCAAACCAACTATAGCGACAAAGTAAGGAGAAACAATACGGCTGATTTTTTCCACAGAAGATACAAGCTCGTTGCTCTCTAACATCTCGGTTTCTGTTTGTAGCAAAGTATCTTGGGGAGATGTTAAATTGGCTACGGTAGGAGGAGTAAGTTTAATGTCTTGTAAATCAGACACAGTAGGTTTTTGTGGTTCACGGGGCGACTTTCCAAACATAACTCAACTTGCAGTAAATCTATATCTTACATAAGATAGCTCGATCTTGAGATTCGATCTGCAACTAACTCTAATTTTTGATTCGGAAAATAAGTCAAAACCAAATCTCAATTTTTACTTTACATATAATTAATTTAGTAATGCAAGGGTATAGAGTTAAAGATTCTAGATTAATTATTGCTTATGAGCGAAGATTTGGCGATCGCCACCTACGGTTTAACTAAACGTTTTGAGGGACATATTGCCGTCAATGATCTTGATTTGCGGATCAAAAGTGGCGAAGTTTACGGTTTAATTGGTCCTAATGGTGCGGGCAAAACGACCTTAATTAGAATGTTAGCAGCAGCAGAAGAACCTACAAAAGGAGAAATTTATCTCAATGGCGATCGCCTATTACGAAATGATTCTAATTCTGTCTTAAAAAAACGCTTGGGATATCTCCCAGATGATTTTCCGCTTTATGACGATTTAACTGTCTGGGATTATCTAGATTACTTTGCTCGTTTGTATAATCTTAAACAACCTTTTCGCCGTCGTCGCCTAGTAGAAGTATTAGAATTAGTTCAGCTAGAAAATAAACGCAAAAGTATTATCTCTACTCTTTCAAGAGGCATGAAGCAACGCCTTAGTTTAGCTCGGACTATTGTTCATGAACCCATATTGTTACTGTTAGATGAACCCGTATCAGGATTAGATCCCCTAGCCAGACAGCAGTTTAGACAAATTATTAAAATTTTACAAGAAGCGGGCATGACAATTCTAATTTCTTCTCATGTCTTGAACGATCTTGCCGAACTCTGTACTTCAGTAGGCATAATGGAGTTGGGCTTTTTGGTGGAAAGTACTTCTTTAAAAGAACTATATCAACGGTTATCTCGTCAACAAATAATTATTAGCACTTTAGGTAAGATAGAGATATTGCAACAACAACTCAGCCAAAACTCTTTGGTAGAAACATGGGAGATGATACCCCAAAGCAATCGTCTTCGGGTTAATTTTACAGGAGAAGAGTCTGACTGCGCTCAACTGTTGCGATCGCTTATTCTCGCTGATATTCCCTTAACAGAATTTCACTGTACCCAAGAAGATCTCGAAACCATATTTCTTAAATTAGGACATCAACAGGCTTCTTAAAGTACAAAATCGGCGATGGTAACAATTTACTACCTAAGTTCTATCAGTCACGATCATGAAACAAAATATGCAGGTATGGCACGACCATAATTCATTATGGGAAAAATTCTTAGATTGGAATCCCCAACTATTTCGAGAGCTTAAAGGCAAGTTAAAAACGAGAAATGTAGTTGTTGCTGCTGCCATCTCCATTATCACTCAATTTGTGATTGTCATTTCTCTTTTGAGTGAATTACCAGAATCAGACCCAAAAGGATTATTAGAATATCAAACAGGACGTTATGCCTTTGGTTATGGCACTAATGACTTGTTGTATACCAAAGACATGATGGACAATTGGATGATCAATTGGCAGCTATTATGGCTCGATTTGTTTATGATTTTGAGTATTATGAGCATTTTTGCCCTATTAATAGTCGGTACTTATATGCTAATTGCCGATACGGTCAAAGAAGAAAATAGAGGCACTCTTAACTTTATTCGTCTAACTCCTCAATCTTCAGGCAGTATTTTGCTAGGGAAAATTTTGGGAGTGCCAATATTGCTTTACACAGTAATTTTATTATTTGTTCCCCTGCATTTGATAGCTGGTTTGGGAGCGCGTATTCCACTTACGCTTATTATTGGCTTTGATGCAGTAATAGTTGCAAGCTGTGCCTTCTGCTACAGCTTGGCTTTACTCTGGAGTTTAATGAATTTTGGCTTATCAGGCTTTAAACCTTGGTTAGCCAGTGGAACAGTCGGCTTTCTTATCTCAACTACCACTATGGCTCTGGTTCACAATGGTAGTCTATCCCAAGCCATGTTTGATTGGTTGTTTTTATTCAATCCAGCTATGATGCTATCGTATTTGATTGATGCTACTTCCATATCTCAAAACAAGATCGATTTTCTCTCAGCAGAAAACTTGGGTGAATTATTGTTTTATGGACAAGCATTATGGACAAAAGCAAGTATCGGCATTGGCTTGATGTTATGTAACTTAAGTCTTTGGACTTATTGGTGTTGGTCAGTTTTAAAACGTCGCTTTTATAATCCAGAAAATACCCTAGTTAGCAAAACTCAAAGTTATTGGTTAACTGGCTGGTTAATGGCGATCGCTCTTGGGTTTACTCTTCAACAAGATAATAATGGTTTGCTAACCAACAATTTTGTAATTCTACAATGCTGTTTATTTATTTGGGGACTAGCATTAATTGCTCTGTTAAGCCCCCATCGCCAAGCATTATATGATTGGGTGCGATATCGTCATCAAAAGAGTGAAAATGGCAATGTCCTCTGGAAAGAATTGATCTTTGGCGAAAATAGTCCTTCAACAATTGCAATGGCAATTAATCTGGCGATCGCGATCGCTTATATTACTCCTTCCATATTTTTGATGTTAGGGGAAGATAAACAGCAAATATTTTTGGGTTTTATTCTCAATGCTGGCTGCATTCTACTTTGTGCTGTGGTGGTTCAGTTAATCCTGACTGCAAAAACTCGCAAACGTGCAGTTTGGTCGGCAATTACAGTGTTCTCAATAATTGTTGTACCGCCTCTTTGTTTAGGTTTTGCTGATATTGCTCCTGAGACTTCGCCTCAAGCTTGGTTATTTAGCTTTATGCCGACTATTGCTGCTGAATATGCTACCTTTTCGGCAGTGATGTTAGCTGTCTCGCTACAGTGGTTTGTCATCTCTTTAGTAGGTTTTCAAATGACAAGGAAACTAAGGCAAGCAGGAGCATCAGAAACTAAAATGTTGTTTTCTCAGTCTCGTTAAGGACAGTTAGACGAGCGACCCCCTAAAGGGTTCAACAGTTTGACGGGCGGTATAAACGTCGCAGCAAAGCTAAAGCGCGTTTTGAGTAAGAGTATTCTTACTCAAAAGCCGCTGTACGACGACACGCCCTCCTCAACGGGGGAAACCCCCGCAACGCAACTGTTTCACCGCGTCGTCGTTAGAGGGTAGACCCCGCGCCGACGCAAGGCGCAAGGGAATGCTGCCCTAGCAAGGGAATGCGCGAGGGAAGCAGTTAGGACAGTTAGGACAGTTGAAGCAGTTAAAATGATTTTTCCTTGTTGACGGTATGCAAGCTTTTCGGTTGCCAATGGCTGAGTTGCAAACTCAGCCATTGTTACTGTTCTAACTGTTGGTTAAGAATTGGAATATTTAATTAAAAAGGCGATCACTTTTCTGTCAAGGCGATCGCTTTTTCGATCATCTTAAAATTAAACTAAACCTGCTTGTTGAAAAACCTGCTGAGGAGTTAGGTTTAATTCTGGCAACAGGTCATCAGCGATCGCTGAAGTCTCTTTGATTGTTTTAGGCAAAGTATCAGGATAAAAAATAGTAATACTTTGAGCTTTCGTGTCAATTATCCACACTCTGTCTATTCCTGCTTGCAAATAGTCTGTGGCTTTTTCTGCTAAATTACCAAATGTCTGTCCTGGAGAAATGATTTCAATTACCAATTCTGGTGCTACAGGACAAGCTTCATCTAGTATCCAATCTGTACTCAGACGATTATAAGATGTGTAACTTAGATCGGGAACTGGAATCCAATCAGTTCCATTTCGTTTTAGTTTAATTGCCCATTCAGGCTCGACTCTGCCTCTATTTTTAGCCCAGCTATCTAAAACAAGGAGCAAAGTTTTTTGTAGTCGAGAGTGAAAAAATTTAGGAGACATTTTAAGAATAGCCTGACCATCTATAAGTTCGTAAGGGCGATCGCCTTCGGGAAGTTCAAAGAACTCTTGGACAGTTAACTTGGCAGTAGATGAAAGCATTGTTTTTGAGTTAAATGGCTTTTTAAATGATCGATAATTTAATTATGCTCCAACTAGCTAAATAACTGAAGTGATAACAGTACACACAATATGAATAGTCTTTTCAAGACTAAAAGAAACTGTTAAAGTGTCACATTACAATTAACAGTTGAAAATCATGAAAGTTATCGGCTTAATGAGTGGCACTTCTGTCGATGGTATTGATGCTGCTTTGGTAGAAGTTAGCGGTAGAGAAAAAGATTTAGAAGTAAGACTGTTGGCAGGATCGACTTTTGTTTATCCCGAACAATTAAGAGCAGAAATATTAGCAGTATGTGGTGGTCAAGCAGTTTCGATGGCTGAACTAGCTGCTTTAGATGATGCGATCGCCATTCAATTTGCCGAAGCTGTCCACAAAATCCAAGTTCAGCATTCAATTGCTGAATTAATTGGCTCTCATGGTCAAACGGTATATCATCGACCACCATCAAAAGCTAAAACAAATAAAAATTTAGGCTATAGTCTCCAGCTTGGCAGGGGAGATTTAATTGCTCGCCTTACGAGCATCAAGACTATTAGTAACTTTCGAGCAGCAGATATTGCTTTAGGGGGAGAAGGCGCGCCTTTGGTGCCTAAAATAGATGCTTGTTTGCTATCTCATCCGACCAAAACTAGAGCTATTCAAAATCTAGGCGGTATTGGCAATGTGGCATATTTACCTGCCAACCAAACACAAGACTGGGAAAAGCAAGTTTGCGGTTGGGATACAGGACCAGGGAATGCTCTTTTAGATTTAGCAGTTACTCGCCTGACTAATGGTAGCAAAACCTATGATCGCAATGGTCAATGGGCAGCACAAGGAACTCCAGATCATCAATTAGTAGAACAATGGTTAAAGCATGATTTTTTTCATCAGTCTCCCCCAAAATCTACTGGCAGAGAATTATTTGGTAAAGATTATCTCGATCGCTGCTGGCAAGATATGGAGCAAAAGCAGCTTAACAATGGCGATCGCCTTGCTACCTTAACAGAGCTTACTGTAGCCTCAATTGTCCATAGCTATCAACAGTTTTTACCCCAAATACCCGACGAAGTTTTGCTTTGTGGCGGAGGCAGTAGAAATTCATATATGAGACATCGCTTACAAGCTGAGTTAATATCGGCACATATTGGCACAACAGATGAGGTAGAACTTAACGGCAATTTTAAAGAAGCGATCGCTTTTGCAGTATTGGCATACTGGAGAGTTAATTCTATTCCTGGTAATTTGCCTCAAGTAACAGGCGCAGATAAACCTACTTTATTAGGAAATATCTATTGCCCCTAAAAAAATTTAACCCAGATTTTTTAATAATACACAAATCATGAGGATAAAGTTGTGGCTCATAGTTTTCTGGTAGATGCAGGCTATTGGAATGTAAAGGGTCATTGGCTTAAGCCCAATTTAGCACCAATTACCTTAGAAGGTGATATTCAAATTGCTTGGAAACGAGCAAACTGGTTCAAAATGACTACCAGTTTAGCTTGTAATGATGAAGCTGAAACCAAAATTATTTATCAGTGTAGGGGTAATTTAAATTACGAAGAGAAATATTATACTTATGTTGCTCAACATAGCCTTTTAGGGAACATTGAAGGAGAGGGGCGACTTGGATTGCAGTCTATTATTCAGTATTACTGGTTTTTAGGAACTACTACCAATAAAAAGGGATTGGATACTTTTTACTGTATAGACCAAAATACCTACTACCTGACTAGCAATATTCTAGAAGGTCACAGTCTCTTAAGCACAATCGAAGTCACCCTCAAACGTTAAAGATATCTATAAGTTAAGACCAAAATAACAGAAGCTACAACAGCTTCCAACATATGAAGATATGAATAAAGATTCTAACACTGGTCGTTTACTTGCCAACCGCTATCAACTATGTGATTTAGTCGGCGAAGGTGCTATGGGCAGGGTTTATCGAGCCAAAGACACTGTATTGGGCGGTGTTACGGTAGCGATAAAATTCTTAGCACAGGCTCTACTTAACGATAATATGCGTGAGCGTTTTGAGCGTGAGGCAACAATTTCGGCTTTGTTAGGCGAAAAAAGTATTCATGTTGTCCGAGTAAAAGATTATGGAGTAGACGAAAGCAATATTCCTTTCTATGTAATGGAGTTTCTTTTGGGAGAAAGCATTAATGAGCTAATTTGCCATCAGCCAATGCCTTTAGGTCGATTTTTAACTTTAACTCGTCACGTCTGTTTTGGTCTAGATTCGGCTCATCAGGGTATTTATTTTAACAGTGAATTAAGCCACATTATTCATCGAGATATTAAGCCCAGCAATATCATCGTGCTGCAAGATCCCACTCTAGGAGAAGTAGCAAAAATCCTGGATTTTGGGATTGCTAAACTAATTCAAGCCAATGCTAATCAAACTCAATCGTTTATGGGAACTTTGGCATATTGCTCTCCCGAACAAATGGAAGGCAAAGAATTAGATCATCGTTCTGATATTTATAGTCTAGGCATCATGATGTACGAAATGCTGACTATGGATATGCCGCTATTGCCTCAAAACTCTTCCTTTGGAGGCTGGTATCAGGCTCACCACAACTTTAAACCAGAGCCATTTAGTAGCAACCTTGGTTTACCCTCAGAATTACAAAATTTGGTGTTTCGCTGTTTAGCCAAAAACAGAGAAGATAGACCGCAAAATGTCGGCGAGATTATTAATATCTTAGACTCCCTTGAGCAATATCCTAAGCTCAAGGATACGAACCTCAGCAAGAATAATTTTTCTCAAGAATATCAAGCAAAAATCCAAGACGATAAAACTGAAAAAGCAACATTTGCCAAAGACCAAACCGTCAATACAGAATCTTCAGTGACAGAGATTTGTTTACAAACTCCCTGGCCAAAAAATAAACCACTCCAAAAAATTGCTTTTCCGCAATTAATTCCTACTCCTTTAGGAGAAGCTCCTGTTCTTTGTGTCATGCTAGAGTCTGAAGGTATCCAAAATAGAATATCCAGCACGCGCTACAATCAATTCCTCTACCTAAATCATCCCCATCCAATGTTGCTTTGGATTACTGTTTTATATAACCTAGAACATGGGGCTAAATGGCTTTCCTGTTATTTAGACCTTAAATCTCATAAAGGACAACAAATTAGTCGCGCCCTAGCAGAACAGGGTAAATATCGTATTTTATTCTATGCCCTGAATGAATCTCAGCAATGTCAGCATATTGTCAGTTCGATAATTAATGCTCGTAACTGTAAAATGTTGAAGCAATGGGCAAATCTTAGTCAGGTAACAAGAAGCGTCGGTGATGCCAAAACGGCGAAAGAAATTTTAAGACAAGAATTAGAAAAGCTGAAAGACAAGATTTTGACTAAAGTAAAGGCTTCAAAAGCAACTGATGTAAACTCCGTAGAAAAATAATAAATTGATGATTAATGAGTAGTGAACAGCAGAAATTTAAGGTAGGCGATCGCATTAAAATTGTATCTCTTCCTGCCTATATTAAAACCGCAGAACCTATGCCTATGTTGCGTCCTCCTAATCTGTTGACGGTGGGAGAACAAGGAACAATTATGGATCGTCGTCCTGGAGACTATTGGGGTATTCGCTTTACCCAAGGAGCATTTTTATTAGAGAGTCAATATATAGAAATAATCCGATCATAAAAGCAGTTTTCACTATTCCCAAGAAGCAGTTTGGGTGGAACAAAAAAACTAATGGTAGCGTCTTCAAAAGATATATGTTTTGATGATTAAAAATTAAATTAATATAAGTGTTTAAAGCTATCGTTAAGCCAAATTTATTTAAAACAAAAAGCAAATTTATATTAAAAAAAGCTGCTTGGTTATTATTAACTGGAGCTAGCTTAAATTTTAACGCTCATTCAGCCCTAGCTCAGATTGCAATTAATCAAAATACTATTGCTCAGCCTTTAACTATTGAAGGAATAAGTGGTGGTTCAATTGCTGCTTTAGAAATTACTCATACTGAAAATACTGCCACAGGTTATTGTGATGGCTTTACTAATTCTCAGCCTAATCATATTTTAAAGCTCGACTCTTTTTGGCAATTTTTGCGACTAGAAGTTGAAAGTGATGCCGATACAACTATCATGGTTCAAGGTTCTGGGGGAACATGGTGTAATGATGATGTAAGTAGTGCTAATCCTATGATTGAAGGAGTATGGCAGCCAGGAATATATAAAGTCTGGGTGGGTTCTTATCAGGCTGGGTCTAACAACAAATACAAGATTAAAATTACAGGACAAAAATAGTTGTTATTGTACTAAATCATGTTCGTATAGGTGAGTTATTGATTTCAGAGGTCAGGAAGTTGATAACTACACTTTGTCAATTGGCCTTTGTATAGCAACGGAGAAATTTTGGTCGCTAAGAAAATCTAGTCTGACCAAAATTGGCTAAAGCAATCAGCCGAAAGCGTTGTATAGCGGACAGTGTGTTGAATATTCTTATGACCAAGATATTGTTGAATCATTCGCACATAATGCCCATCATTCACTAATTTATAGCCACAAGCGTGTCGGAGCAGATGAGGATGGATGGGAAAAGAGATTGAAGAACATTCAGCTACACGAGTCAAAAGCTTACGAAAACCAGCAGCAGTTATGGGACTGCCTCGTTCTGTGACAAATAGATAGGATGAAGCTGGAGATTCTCGTTTGAGTTTTCTCAATGCTTGTAGTTCTGATCCTATCAAAGGATGAACGCTGGGACACCCCGTTTTAGTCGTCGTTTGACCTCTCAACCCAATAGTTAGTGTTTGATTTAGTTTTTGCCCTCAAACTGTCCCATTTACAGTTTATAGTGAGACAGTTTGACCGTGTAAATAATGCCCATCCTATTTCTATTTGAGGCAGAATACAAGTCTTTCAATCGTTTTCCGACTGAAATTAGTTCGGAAGATTTGAATCGTTTTTTCTTACTTTCAGATCGAGAGTTAATTGTATTAAAACAACAGCTTCGAGCCGAACATAATCGCCTTGGCTTTGCTTTACAGCTATGTTGTTTGCGATATTTGGGATTTTTTCCAGAAGAACTTCAACTACCAGAGCGAGTAATTAAGTATGTAGCTCAACAGCTACGCTCAGGAGATATTTATATTCTTCAAAGCCGTCGTTTCAGCGAATTAGAGACCTATTTTATTCCCCAAAAAGAATGGTCATTGCATCGAGATGAGGTGGTCAATTTAACTGGCACACCTATTGATGTCAAGGTTCGTCTAGCTGAACGTGAGAGCGAACTCGTTACTTTGATGGGACAGGTTGAAGAACTTCTAAATCAATCAGATAGTGACTTGAGAGAAGAGCGGGGGAAGTTGGTTCTCAGCCCGATTAAGGCAGATGAAAAAACCCTGGAGTTAAAGCCGTTTGACTTTAGATATTACTGCTCGTTTGCCCAGAATTGAGATTACTGACCTCTTGGTGGAGGTAGATAGTTGGACAAATTTTAGTACTGCATTTGAGCATCTTAATCTAGCCCAAGATAAAGACCACAATTCAATGTTGAGTCTTTATGGTTGTCTATTGGCCCAAGCTTGTAATTTAGATTTTCAACAAATGGCTATCTCAACAGGTCTATCGTACAGAAGTTTGTGCTGGTTCAATAACTGGTATATCCGAGATGAGACTTTGCGTTCAGCTAACAACATCTTGATTAATTACCATTATGATTTACCCCTTTCTCATTTATGGGGAGGTGGGATGTTATCTTCCTCTGATGGACAAAGATTTCCCGCTAAAGGCTCTTTGCGTCAAGCTCGTTCCTTACCCCGTTATTTTGGTTATGGAAAGGGAGTGATGTTTTATAGTTGGACTAGCGATCGACTTTCCCAATATGGTTCTAAACCAATTCCCTCTACTGTTAGGGATGCCACTTACGTTCTAGACGAGATTTATAATAATGAAACCGAGCTATCGATCGTAGAACATACAACGGATACAGCAGAATATACAGAGGTGATTTTTGCCCTGTTTGATTTGTCAGGATTACGCTTTTCTCCTCAAGACGATCAATTACTGAATCAGGTTGGATGTCTCAATTTAGTTACCAATGCCATTATTGTTTGGAACACAGTTTACATCGATAAAGTTGTGCAGCAGCTTCGACAGGAAGGTCATTCTATCGATGAAGAGGATTTAAAGCATATTTGGCCAACACGCCACGCACATATCAATGTCTACGGACAGTACCATTTTGATCGTCAACGATTTGGAAAAAATTATCCTTTGAGAGACTTACGAAATCCTAATTCTTGACCTTACCGACCAAAATTTCCCCGTTGCTATACAAAGGCCGTTTAGAGAGAGTCGTCTTTGAATTTGCTCGACCGAGATTAGTTATTGTCACTACTCTTAACATTGAATACAATGAGCTTTTTGAATCATTACCAAGTGGTAAACTTCGCCACCAAGATCATCGCTTTGAATGAACGAGAAGAGAATTCCAAGCTTGGGGAAATGATGTGGCAAGCAGGTTAGATTATCAAATAACTTTTCAGGGTATAGGAAATGAAGACGTTTTAGTTGGTACGCCTACTCAGATGGCAATATTTACCAGTATGAGTTAGTCACAATGTCTTTATACCGTCCTAAAGGACGACTATGCTAATCTACGATTTACGACGCGACATATGCGTAGCGGTATCCTCCTTCGAGGACGTAGTCCTTTAGGACGAAGTTAATACCACAAGGATATAACATCCTTTGGGGCAACAAATAAAATTACAGAAATAGATGAAATTAACTATTCCCGAATTATCATTAATCGTTTTAAGTGGTGCATCTGGCGCGGGAAAATCAACCTTTGCACGTCAGCATTTTAAATCTACGGCAATTCTCTCTTCAGATTATTTTCGAGGTGTGGTATCGGATGATGAAACTAACCAGGAAGCTACCAAAGATGCTTTTGATGTCCTACATTACATCACCGCAAAACGTTTGGCAGCAAGGAAGCTGACAATAATCGACGCTACTAACGTACAGCCAGAAAGCCGTAAGTCTTTGATTAATTTAGCCAAACATTATCATTGCTTTGCAGTGGCTATTGTCTTCGATCTACCAGAATCAATATGCCACGAAAGAAACAAACAACGATCGGATCGACAGTTTGGCGCTCATGTGGTCAGAAATCATACTCGCAGTTTAAGGCGATCGCTAAAGAATTTAAAACGGGAAGGTTTTCGATTTATCTATAAGCTGTCTTCTGTCGAGGAAATTCAGGCGGTAGAAGTTGCCATCCAACCAATGTGGACAAACCGCAAACGCGAGCATGGACCTTTTGATATTATTGGCGACGTGCATGGCTGTTGTGATGAGTTGGAGCAGTTATTGCAGCAACTCGGTTATATAGTGGAAGAAAATAGTAGCAATAAGGATTCTTTTGGGAATTGTCCCATATACAAACATCCTCAAGGGCGTAAAGTAATATTTTTAGGAGATTTAGTCGATCGCGGGTCACGCATTTTAGATACCCTGAAGCTGGTACATAATATGCAAGAAGCTGATTCTGCTTTATGTATCTTGGGCAATCACGAGAATAAACTAATCCGCAAACTTAACGGCAAGAATGTCAAGCTCAATCATGGTTTGGAGCAAACAGTGGCGGAACTAGACACCATAACGACAGAACAGCAAAAAGAAATTAATACCTGGTTGAAATTTCTCATCAGTCACTATGTTTTGGATGATGGTACACTAGTTGTCGCTCATGCGGGTTTGCGAGAAGAATTACAGGGTAGGGGTTCGGGTTATGTTCGTAATTTTGCCCTGTACGGAGAAACTACGGGAGAAATAGACGAGTTTGGTTTTCCCGTTCGTTACGAATGGGCGAGAGAATATCGCGGTAAAGCGATGGTTGTTTACGGACATACTCCAGTATTAGAGGCGGAGTGGTTAAACAATACTATTGACATCGATACGGGGTGTGTTTTTGGCGGGAAGTTAACCGCTTTGCGCTATCCCGAACGAGAATTAGTTAGTGTCGATGCTGCTAAAACGCATTGCGAACCAGTAAAACCTCTCACTCCCGAATTAAGTCCTCAAAATATTTAACAACAGCAGGATGATGTTTTAGATATTGAAGACGTAATGGGTAAAAGATCGATCTCCACTCGAATACATTATCAGATTACTATTCGCGAAGATCAAAGCATCACTGCTTTAGAAGTAATGAGTCGCTTTGCGGTTAACCCCAAGTGGCTGATTTATCTTCCCCCAACTATGTCTCCCGTAGCCACTTCTAAGCTACCAAACTTTTTAGAGCATCCCACTGAAGCTTTTCACTATTACCAGCAACACAATGTAAAGCGTGTTATTTGTGAAGAAAAACATATGGGTTCTCGCGTCATAGTAGTTTTATGTCGCAATGAAAGCGTGGTCGAACAACGCTTTGGTATTCAAAATGAAGGTATTGGTATTTGCTATACTCGTACTGGCAGAAAGTTTTTCAATCAAGGCGAAATTGAAACAAAATTACTCGTTCGTATAAATACTGCTTTAAACCAAAGCAACTTTTGGGATGATTTAAATACTGATTGGGTATGTATAGATTGTGAGTTAATGCCTTGGTCGGCTAAAGCTCAAGAACTACTCAAACAACAATATGCCCCCGTTGGTGTAGCAGCTAAAAAGGGGTTGAGTACGGCAGTCGATGTTTTGCAGTAAACACAAAATAGAGGTATCGACGTAGGTAATCTTTTAACTCACTATCAACAAAAAGCGGAATTACCAGAGAAATATATTCAAGCTTATCGTCAATACTGTTGGTCGGTAAATAGCGTAAACGATCTCAAACTCGCACCGTTTCATATTTTAGCGACTGAAGGACAGGTTCATATTGATAAACCCCATAGCTGGCACATGGAAAAGATTACTAACTTTTGTCAGAAAGACACTCAAATTTTGCAGGCTACCAACTACAAAATCGTAGATCTCAGCAATTCCTCAAAGATAGATACTGTGACTGCATGGTGGTTGAACATGACCGAGGCTGGAGGAGAAGGAATGGTAGTCAAACCAATGGACTTTATTTGTCGCCAGGGAAATAGGTTAATCCAACCCGCAGTCAAGTGTCGTGGGGCGGAATATCTCCGAATTATCTACGGCTTAGAATACTTATTACCAGAACATCCAGAACGGCTTAAACAACGAGGCTTAAGTAAAAAGCGATCGCTTGCCCTCAGAGAATTTGCTCTCGGTATTGAGGCGATAGAGCGTTTTGTTAGTAACGAACCATTGAGCAAGGTTCACGAATGTGTGTTTGGGGTATTGACACTTGAAAGTGAACCTGTAGATCCAAGATTGTAAGTGAGCGGTTACTTCCTTTTTGAACAGAAAGAAGTTTTGGCAAAGTAAATTCTATGCTTTAGTTCGTTCGTTTTAATATCTTGCGATCAATCATCATTATGATGATCGATAAACCCGCCATCGCTCCAGATCCTGAAGCTTACTTTTTATACAGAAGCACGCTACTCAAAATAGTGTGTTTGCTACATTAAGGAGATTTATGCTTAAACCAATACTTTTACCAAACAAACTTTATTCTTTGAGCGATTCTGGAGCGATCGCTCAAAGCGATTGACGACTACAACGAGAGATCTATTATTTAGCGTAGTTATCATGGGGAACGTTTGGCAGCTTGCCATTATCAACCCTCAAGCTAAAATCGTAATTAGAAGATGTTCAGCTATATTCCTTTGCGATGCAGATTGAAAGAATAGCTGAAATCTTAGCTTTTATACTGACACACTACCAAAATCGCTAGAATCGAGCAATAAGCTTTATCTTCTGTATGCCTCGTATTTAACTAGCTTTGTTTAACTATATAGTAAACTTTCCGCTCGATCATTCTATGCTAGACCTCAACAAAATTCAGCATATCGCCAAATCTTACTCTCCTCAAGAACTTTTTGCTGCTCTGGTTTGGCAACGCCAGTTTAATAATTTCGATGGCGAACAAGTAATTACCGATCTATCTACTAATTCAGATTTGTGGCACAGTTTTCTGTTCGCTAAAGCTATCTATGCGACCGATGAAGAAGGTTTGAGCTTTACTTGCATGGTGACTACTCTACTAGCAATGGCTAACCATCGACTCATGCCCGAAACGAGCATGATTCAATTTACTGCTTATCCTGCCGATACTCTGTATATTTTGACAGAAAATCAGAATACGTTAGTATCGAAGCTTATAGATTTAGGTAAAAGATGGAGAGCTGATTCGGTAGAGGTTATTGATAGCAACAACGAAGAATACGGTTATTTTACTCAATTTAAATTGAGAGAAAGTTTGGCAGAGAAAGAGAAAACTTTGCTTGACCAATCCAACCACGAACGTCTCGATGCAGTTGTTGTTGCTTACTGGTGGGATTAAGTTCACAAAGTTCTATCACTTCACGCCCGACGAACGCGCTTCTTGCTCGGTAAGCTCAACGGGGGGAATCCCCGCAACGCTTCCTCGCGCTTGCGCTCGATAGCGATTGAAAGTAATGTTATAGTCATTCCCAATAGCAACCGTATGAAATAACAAAGGTTGAATTAAATTAAGTAATGACAATTTTTTGGCTAACTAATTTTTCAGTATTGCTTGTGGCAAACTTATGCTTGATTTTTTTAGTGTTGATATGTGTTGGTCTATGAAAAAACTAGTAATTTGTTTTGTTGAAGTGGCAAAATTATGGTTGATTAAACGGCAAAGTTATGGTTTAAGTCACAGCACCGCTTTTTACTTACGAGCAATTAAATTTTCTGTCCTAACCGATTAACGTACTGCGATAACTGATACCTCAATGAGATATTTAGCTTTTAAATTGTGAATTTGTCAAACCAAAAGCGAAAAATAGCGATAAATTCAGCAAAATAAACACAATGCTCTATACTCTATCGAGCTTAAAAGCAAATTTAAATGAAGTCAAAATCAATAGTTATCTTGTTGGGAATTGTTGTAACTTTAGCAATAATTATATTAAGCATTATTGTCCGCGACGATCGCCAAGTTTATAGCCAACTAGTAAATAACTCTTTAGTCTTTCAGCACACGGTTATCGATGCCGATCCTCCTTCAAGTGACGGATGCTGTTTGGACATACTCTCGATTGGCGATATCGATGGAGATAGTCAGGCAGATGTCATGGTAGCTTCTCAAGGATCTATCGGCGCAGTTTGGTATCATTATCCCGACTGGAAACGTTATGCGATCGCTGAAGGTGAATTTACTACCGATGGTGAAATTGCCGATTTTGATGGCGATGGCGACGGTGACGTGGTTTTAAGCGACTATGAGAACGATGCAATTATTTGGTGGGAAAATACAGGCAAACCCTTTCAAGCTTCTGGTTGGGTAAGTCATAGAATTGGCACTCATTTTGCTCACGATCTGGTGGTCAAAGATATTAATGGTGATGGTAATCTTGATGTTGCTACCTTTCGTAAAGATCGACCCAGACAATTGACTTGGTTTGCTGCCCCAGAAGATCCTATTGAACCCTGGACTCGCCACCAAATCGATACTCCACCAGGTGAGGGTTTGGATCTTGGCGATCTCGATGGGGACGGCGATACCGACATTTTAGCCAGTCATTATTGGTATGAGAATAGCGATCGCCTTGGCTTAAAATGGCAGAAACATCAAATAACTGCTAACTGGGGTAAAGATACTCGCGGTATTATTGCCGACATGAATAATGATGGTAAACAAGACATTGTTTTGAGCCATTCTGAAGGCGTGGGTAGACTTTCTTGGTTTGCCAATCCTACCTGGACGGAACACATAATCGAGCCAAAATCTCTTCAGGGTTGTCATAGCTTGGAGGTAGGAGATTTTGATTATGACGGCGACCTCGATGTATTTGCTGGAGAAATGAATACTGGTGGCAATCAAGTAATGGTCTATGAGAATTTAGAACAAGCTGACAGATGGCAGCAAATTATTCTTTCTAAACAAGGTACTCATAACGCTCGTATTGGCGATGTTGGCGGAGATGGTAGTTTAGATATTGTCGGCAAAAATTATACGGGAGACAAGGTAGTCGAACTTTGGTCAAATCTAACCTCAAAACCCAAACTAACTCTCGATGATTGGACTTATATTCAAGTAGATGACAGCCGAGAATCGTTCAACCAGGAAATTCGCTTTTTCGGTTTAGCTATGGGCGATTTAACTGGAGATGGTTTTTCAGACATTATTTCGGGACGCTATTTTTATCGCAATCCAGGTGGCGATTTGACTCAAAAATGGGATAGAGTTACGTTTCCTCTAAATGTTGATGCCATGTTAATCGTCGATGTCGATGGCGATGACTTAGCAGATGCGATCGCTGAGGCTTTACCAAATATTTATTGGTTGGAAGCCAAAGATACTCAAGGTAGTTCGTGGTCGATTACCAAGGTTGCCACCATGCCAGCAACATCCCACGTTAACGGACAAGGTTATCAGCTAGCCCAAATTATTCCTGGTGGTAAACCAGAGATAGTCTTAGCAGGTGGCAATCAAGACAGAGAAATTTATTATTTCAAAATTCCCGACAATCCTGCCTCTGGGAATTGGCAACGCACTTTAATTACTAATGAAGCCACTGATGAAGGAATTGGTGTCGGTGATATTGATCGCGATGGCGATATTGATATTGCTGCGGGAGATATGTATACAGGTGGCAAAAAAGTTGCTTGGTGGTCAAACCCTGGTAATGGCAAAGGTAACTGGACTAAGCATAAAATCGGCAACATTTCTCAATGGCCCGATCGCTTTTCCCTGGTAGATATAAACAGTGACGGACGTTTAGATTTGGTCGTAAGTGAAGAAAACGGAGGTAAAAAACCAGATGCTCATGTTTATTGGTTCGAGCAACCAGAAAATTCTCAATCTACTTGGAATCGTCATCTAGTCGCAACTCAATATACGACCAACAGCATGGAGGTTGCCGATTTTGACCAAGATGGGGAAGTCGATATTGTTACAGGAGAATATCGAGGCAGTAAACGAGTGAAGATTTGGAAAAACGTCGATCGTGGTTCTAGCTGGATGGAGTATTTGGTTAGCGAAAACTATGAAAGTCATTTAGGAACTAGAGTTGCAGATCTCGATGGAGACGGTGATTTAGAAATTATTAGTATTGCCTGGGATGACTATCCAAAACTTCATCTTTGGCGCAATAATGCTAAAAGACTATCTAATTAGCTTCTTATACCATTTATCATTAGTAGCGAGAGACTTGGGTAGAGACAGGGGTAAGGGCAGGGCTATTTCATTCTGGATGGTAAGATAATCTGCTAATGTTAAAGAGCAGAAAATAGAAATGTCTCAAATATCGATACTAGAAGCATTTGCTGATGTACCTGATGTTCGTAGAGGGCAAGGTAGAAGACACTCAGTTCCTTTGTGCTTGGCAATATTTACATTAGCAGTAGTGGCAGGAAATCAAGGATTTTTAGCTATCGGAGATTGGATCGATTCTTATCAAGGGCAACTGAAACAATTATTCAAAGTCAATCGTCTTCCTTCATACAGTACAATCCGCAGAGTATTGCTGAAGATAAATTATGCTGATTATTCATCTAAATTGGCAGCATTCTTTCAAATTGCTCCCTTAGAAGGAGAGACGATTGGACTAGATGGAAAAGTGCTTCGAGGGTCATTTATGGTAGAAAACACGAATCCTGATTGTCAACCACATCCTGCCATCATGCTAGTAAGTGCATATTTAGTCGAAAGAAAATTGATTCTTCAAACACATCAAGTAGATCGAAAAACCAATGAAATCAAAGCTCTACCAGAATTAATTGAATCATTGGCTTTGGAAGGAATTGTGTTTGCATTTGATGCGATTAATACTCAAAAAAAACCATTGCAATGATTGTGGGTAGTGGAAATCACTATTTAGCCGCACTCAAAGGAAATCAACTTACTCTATATCGTACCGTTAGACAACAGTTTACTCCTCATCAGACTGTTTGTAGCCTTAATAAGGGTCATGGTCGTATTGAGAAAAGAACGGTTAGTATTTGTCCGTTCAGTTCTTTCCTGGCTGGTTGGAATTCTATTACTACAACAATCCGCGTTGAGTCTCAAAGAATTACTAGATATCAACACGAGACTGAGACTAGATATTACATTTCTGACTTACAAGAAACAGCAAAAGATTTTGCTCGTCGTATTCGCGGTTATTGGGGAGTAGAGAATCAAGTTCACTACTGTAAAGATGTAACACTGGGAGAAGATAGGTCTCGTATTCGTACTGAACCTCTTGCTCAGATTTGGTCGATTGCCCGAAATTTAACACTCAATCTTTATCGAGATGCTGGTTTTAAAAACATGGCTCAAGCCAAGAGAAAATCGCAATTTGGACTAGAGCATATTTTATCCCTTTTTAGAATGAAATAGCCCTGGGGGTAAGGGGTAAAGCGGTGCTGCAACTTCAACAGTTTGCTCAACGGGTCACAGACAAGGCGCGTTTTGTGTATGAAGATTCACACACAAAAGCCGCCGTCTGCAACGCAACTGTCTCACCGCGTCGCCGTCAGGACGTGGCGTATAAACGCCTGGGAGACCACAGGCGACAGCCACTCCGCAAGGGAATGCTCACCAAGAGATGCTGCTGGCAAAGCAGCATTTCCGCCCACTGGAGTTCAAAGCCTAATTAATCCTTGTCGCCATCCTACTGTAACTGCTTCAGTACGACTGGAGACATCAAGCTTGGATAAAATTGAACTGATATGAAACTTGACCGTATGTTTGGATATTTGCAGAGTAGAAGCAATTGCTCGATTGTTGAATCCATCTCCAACTAACTGTAGTACCTCCATTTCTCTAGTCGTTAAATGAATATCGATTTGAGCTTCAGGAATGATAGCAGGACTACTTTGGTCGAAAGATACCAACTCAGGATGAATCACAATCAAGCCAACCATCACCGCATCGATCGCCGTGGCAATTTCAGTGGTGTCGATTGAATAAGGTAAAAAAGCCTTGAAGCCCAGAGCCAAATATTTGCCCATCTCTTCACTAGTTATATAGTCGGTCAATAAAATACCCGTTATCTCTAACTCTGCCTTTAATATCCATCGTGACAACCACCGCCAATCTTCGTCGGGTATTTGCTCTATTAACAATAAGTCGGGGGCGAGATCGCTCAATGAGCTTAAACTCGCTTCATCAACAAAACTCCCTACTATTTTTAACTCTGGTAAGCTACCAAGAATGCTAACCAAACCAGCCAGCCAGATTGAATTAGAGTCATACACGATAATCTGAATCATCAATTAGATCGCTACTAACTTAGTTTCTACCGCCTTAACCATCGTCTTTGCTACCGCTATCGCCCACAGTTAAAGATATATTTTGTAAAGCACCTGCGCGAACTAACTGTAAAGCGATCGCTTTACCTATATTCTGTGGTTCTAAATATGTCTGAATGTCTTTTAATCTCACTATAGGAGTGTCTTCAATCTCGGTCAAAATATCTCCCAGTAAAATGCCTGCTTGCTGTGCTGGAGATTCGGGTTCGACACCGATCACTATTAGTCCTTGCTGATGGGTCAAAGATAATTCATTTACCAAAGAGTCGGGTAAGTTAACTGGCTGCATCGCCAGACCCAGATAGCCACGACGAATATGACCCGTTGACAATAACTGTTCGACTACACGGTTAACTGTAGCAGCAGGTATAGCCAAGACGCTGCGTCGAGGGCCTGTCGTATTAAAACCCACAACTTGTCCTGCTGCATTAACTAAGGCACTACCACCGCTACCAGGATAAAAATTGAGATCTAAGCGAATAAAGCGGTCGATCTTACCACCTAGACTACTACGCCACGAACCGCCTACAGTACTGACTATTCCTTGACTGGCAAATAATCCTCTTTCTTTATTTCGACCAACAGCGATCGCGCTTTGACCGACTTTTAGTTCACACTCACTGTCTATAGGTGCGACGGGCAAATAAACCTCAGTTTTAAATATCGCTACATCCGTACTGCGATCGCGTCCCAACAAAGTGACGGGTAAAGTTTCTCCGTTGGGAAGTGTTACAGTCATTTCTTTGGCTTGTTTAATGCTTTCATTAGAAGTGACAATTATGCCTTCGCGCCAATGGATACCGCTACTAGAAAAACGCCGTCCATTTATGGCTACAACTGAATTACCTACAGTTTCTACTAGATTGGCAAGATTTTCCGAGAATGCAATCAAAGAATTGCTGTTTGGATTTGTGAGAGATGACATTGAGTTAAACCATTTAACGATGTTTTTATGTTGCCCGATGTAACAACTTGACGGCATCAGTTATTTGGCTAGTTCTCAACCTAGAAACTTGGCTAGGTATAGCAACATCTTGGCATTAGCGAATTAAGCTATGATTTGACAAATAATGCGATCGCACTTTACTAAAATGCTTGTTAATCCTCAAATCGGTATTGTCTATAGTTTTATAAAAATCAGCAGACTGTAGCTTAATGATTCCTCTCTCGTCTAAAAGAAGGCAAGCGTATTTTTGTCAGAATTCTTGGACTTCGGGAGGAAAAATCATAATCATCAAAAAACTAACAATAGTTAATTAATCACTCTTGATATCTGTGTCTGAGAGGGCTTGGTGTGATGGGGAGAGATCTGCTGACCACAAAACTATATTCCCTCCTCCATACTGAATCAGCATTAGTAATCCGCCTAACATCGCCAAGTTTTTTAAAAACATTGCTTGCTCAATTTCAGTGTTCAAGTCAGTATGAAAAATCAAAGTAGCAGGAATGAGAAAAATTACCAGCATAGTTGCTCCCCATCGGGGTTTGACTCCCAACAACACCGAAAGTCCGCCTAAAATCTCAAGCGCGATCGCTGCTACCAAGAAAATAGATGTCAATGGCATTCCATGAGCGGACATATTTTCAATTGTGGCAAGGGGTTTCATAATTTTATTGATTCCCGACCAGAGAAAAATCGTGGAAAGAAAAATACGAACCAAAAGCGATAAGTAATGATTTACCCTATATGATTGTTCGTGGGCGCGATCGCATTTCATTAATTAAATTTTCGGCTTAAATACTTCAGGCTTAATTGTACTGCTAAAAATATAGGGGATGATGGGGACAACCTCTTGTAATACCTAAAGAGTAAAGATGATTGTGATTTTTTAGCAACCCAAGAGTATATAAATCTTGTCTTTGCCATGTCCCAGGCTAAGATAACGCGATCGCTCATTACCTACCTTTAACTCATAAAGATCACTCTGCACAATTGATTTCTCATAAAAATCGAGTTGGAGTACAAAAAACTTAGACCGTAAAACTATGGGGGTTGGCGATCCCACCACCATAAAAGCAAGCTATCAAGTTCTTTACCAGTCTGAGAATTCTATTGCTCTATGTGACAATTTTTTGCTTTTATTAAAAAGCATTAAAATAGCTAGACATAATTGTTAAGTTGTGAATGTACCTCAATCGGTATCGACCGAGGAGAAACATCATGACAACTGTATTAATTAGCGTTTTATTTTTAGGCTTGTTTTTAGCCTCTTTTCTAGGTACTTATGCTTATGCTAACCAAAAGAATTGAACTTCAATAAGACCTCAGGTTTGAAATATTTTTCTATATCTTTAAGGAGGGAACAATGTCAGAGACAAGAAAGAAATCACACCGTTCGATTTCCGTAGATCAGCTCGTAGATGATTATCAAGAGCATCCTAGTATGCGTCAAGTCGAAATCTTAAAAGACCAACTCAAACGGGAAAAACAAGAAGATAAGGTTTTTTATCAGTCCATCAAAGACAAGATATCCAGTAGAGGAAAAATATAGCAATCGAACTTTAGATTAGGACATCTTTATAATCTCTCTGCGTCTTTGCGCGAGACAGTTGTTTAACGTCTTAACCTTTACTTCGACTGCTATAACTATGCGAACTCAGCACAGTCGCCCATAAATACTGATAATTTGCTTCTATTACCCGTTAGTTATAGCCATTCGTAACATTTTTTCTGGAAATGAGGCAGAAAATAGCGCTCGCCGTCTTATATGCGCGTATATGCGGCGAACTATGCGCGGGGGTCGCATCGCTTTTTTAGTTCAAGCAGAATAATCAGTTACCCTTTTAATTTTAGTTTTCACGCTGTTATATTCGCATTCTTTTGTCTACCCAGCGTTTAGCGTTTCTGATGGCTAATTTAGTAGTCATAGCATAGGGTACAGCCACCGCACTACCAAGACTGTAATCAGCCCAAGCAGTAAAAAAATCTTCTCCTTGCCATTGATCGCGAGCAATCTTGATCTCAAAATCTCGATAAACAAAAGCTAAAACTACATTAGGGTAATCTGGATCGCTCATAAATAATTTAGCAAATTAATAGGAGTAGATTGAACTATTTGGTAATTTTAACCTTATTAACAAAATTATCAATAAAGATATTGTTCTAAAACTTCTTTGGTGGCTATGCCTGTTTTTGCCCAGGTGAACTTTTGCGCTTGTTGAATACCTTTCTCGCTTAATTGCGATCGCATTTGCTCATCTTCGCTAATCTCAATCATCGCCGAGGTTATGGAACTAGTGTCGTAAGGATCGATTAAAATTGCGGCATCGCCAGTAATCTCAGGTAGAGAAGCCAAATTAGAAGTAATTACAGGAGTTCCACAAGCCATCGCTTCTAAAGCAGGAAGTCCAAACCCCTCCCAGAGAGTCGGAAAAACAAGAGCGATCGCATCACTGATAATATGGGGTAATTCTTGATAATCTAGATAATCTAGCCAAATAATACGTTCTTCAATTTTTAGTTCTTTTGCCTGTTGCTTGAGCCTGGGGGTAAAACGGGGATCGGTTGAACCAGCGATCGCTAAATGATAGTCTAAACTGGGTATGTCTGCAAAAGCAGTTAACAAACCCTCCAAATTCTTGTAAGTATCTTGACGACCAAAATATAAAAAATAAGGCTGTTTGGGAGAGGTTGGTATCTCTCTGGGATAAAAATTGGCGCGATCGTATCCTAATAAAATTGGCGTAATCTTATTAGCTTCAATGCCATAAAAATCAACGATATCTTTTGCTGTGGATTTAGAATTACAAATAATATGTTCTGCCTGCTGCAATACCAATGGGACAACATAGCGAAAGTAGTTTGTTAGAGGAGAAATTGCGCGAGGAAATCTTAGGGGAATCAAATCATGGCACATAACCACGTAGCGACACTGGCTATACAGAGGTGCTTCGGGTATAGTCGAATAGATTAAATTTGCTTTTAAGGTTTTATAGATCTCAGGTAGCCCAAACTGAGTCCAAAGTAAACGCTTGAGATGTCCTTTGCTTCCTTGGGCAGGAGACATATTATCGGCAACAGGATAACAGTCAAAACCAGCAAAATCTTGAGAAGACAAAAGAGTAGGATTCAAGCTGTCAAGACTATGAATCACATTTTTGGCATAGGTAGCAATCCCCGTAGGTCGATCAAATAGAACGGATAAATTGATTAATAATGAATTGGACAAATTCTAATTGTGGATTCTAGAAGTAGTGTTTTTTATCTGGGAACGCCATTCAACCTATCATAAATCAGTATCAAAACACACAAAAAATAGATTTGGTCAAAAATTGGCAAAAAAACTTCGTTATTGGGAATTATATTAATTAAGTCGCTTAGACATGAGGAGGTATAGAGTGTCATTAGATTGGATCAAATCGTTAGCTTCAATATCGCTGGGTTTATTAATTTGGGAAGCTTCAGGATTATCAGCTAAAGCAGTTTCACCTCCTACTATAGATCGCACGGTCAAATGTGAATTGTTAGTAGTTGGCGGAGGATTATCAGGAATAGCAGCTAGTTATGAAGCTTTACTCGCAGGCAGAACAGTCTGTATGACTGAAATCACTGACTGGGTAGGAGGACAAATTTCTTCTCAAGGTACTTCGGCACTAGATGAAAGAACAACTCAACGTTCACGTCTTTTCTATCCTCGTGGTTATTTAGAATTTAGGCAACGGATTGAAAAGTTTTACGGCAAATTAAATCCTGGTGAGTGTTGGGTAAGTGAATCTTGCTTTTTGCCTAAAGATGCTAACAAAATAATGTGGGAACAGTTAAAAGATGCCGAAGCAAAAGGAAAAGGAACTTTAAAATGGTTTCCTGCTACCGTTATCAAAGATTTAAAAATTGAAGCCATTAAGGGAAAAGGCACAGGCAAACAAATCACTAGCGCAGTAGCAATTCAGCATAGTCCGAAGAATAAGTATTTGGGTTTGAATACTCTGCCTTTGTCTCGCACTATTGAAGATGCCTATACTTATGAAGATTCTAGTCTATTTAATAAAGAAACTATTCGTTTTGTCCCCGCCTCATCTTCGGCTAAAGCTGCCGATTGGTATGTCATAGAAGCTACCGAAACAGGAGAAATTCTAGCGTTGGCAGATGTTCCCTACCGTCTGGGCATCGATCCTAGTTCTTCTTTTGAGCCTTCTTCTTCTAGTTCAAAAGGAGATCCATACTGTACTCAAGGTTTTACCTACACCTTTGCCATGGAAGCCACCAAAGATCCTGAAGAACACAAAAAGCCACCTTTTTATGGCGAACATCAAAATTACTACAGTTATGAACTAGAAAGATTAGCCGACTTCGATTTAGTCTTTACTTATCGTCGTATTTGGAGTCCTGAAACTGGAAAGTTAGAAAAATTTGGTGGTATTGAGTTTACCGCCCCTACCCCTGGAGATATTTCCATGCAGAATTGGACTTGGGGTAATGATTATCGTCCAGGTACAGCAAAAGACAACTTAGTTTATACCCGTCAACAGTTAAAAACTCTAGGTCAACTTGCACCTGGAGGCTGGTTAGGAGGATTGCGTACTGCAACCTTAAATAAAGCAGAAGATCATGCTCTTGGTTATTTCTATTGGTTGGTAGAAGGAACAACGGATTCTCAGTTAGGGGATGGTGTCAAAAAGCCTCGTCCTAATAATCAATTGCTAACTGGAATAGACTCGCCCATGGGTACCGAATATGGTTTATCTAAATATCCTTATATTCGTGAAGGCAGAAGAATCATTGGTCGAGTATATCCTGGCTACTCTCAAGGCTTTAGCATCACAGAAATAGATATTTCACGTGCTGACTATAAAGATGAATATTATAAGCAAAATCTTGACTCACAAACTTATCGTCAACTATGGACAAAAATAGACGGAGTAGAAGCGGTAAGTAACAAAAATCTGAACCTTGAGAAAATTAAACAGCGCACTCGTGCCAGTATCTATCCTGATTCTGTAGGAATTGGTCATTATGCGATCGATTTTCATCCCTGCATGAATCAAAGTCCTCCAGAAAAGGCAGGTAACACCGAAAGGGAAGGAGAGAGAAAAGGCGCAGGTCAGGCTTATCCCTTCCAAATTCCTCTAAGAGCCATGATTCCTCAAAAAATCGACAACTTAATTGTTACAGGTAAAAGTATTGCGACTAGTCATATTGCTGCTGCTGCTTATCGCGTTCACTCTTTTGAATGGTCTTCTGGTGCTGCTGCGGGGATAACAGCCGATTTTGGCTTAGATGAAGAAATTATGCCTTACCAACTGGTAGACCAAGACTTTGTTAAAGAGAAAAAGTTACAAGTTTTGAAGAAAAAGCTAGATCGTAGTGGCAACCCTACAGCATTTCCTGATACTTCTATCTTCAATCAAGATTGGTCAGCTTGGCAGTGATTTTTGAGGAATGAGGGATGAGGAAGATTATTGATTGTACAACGACGGAGTAATCTCTGAGCGTTGGTTAATTTTAATTTTAACCTCAAAAACTTTTGCATCGCGCCAAACAAAACTTTGTTACTTACTACTTTTACACTTACGAGCAACAACACTAGTGCTAACATTACTAAGCAAAGTTCATAATGTCTACTTTATTTAGGGTTTAATAGTGGCACAAGTAGTAGTAGAAAGCGTTTATAAAAGCTACTCTCGCACAAAAGCAGATCAAAAAGATGTATCCGAATCAGCAGTAAATCAAACGGGTAGTGAAACACTCGGCGTGGAAGATGCGCCGTACAAAGACGCATCGAGAAGCATTTCCTTGCGCCAAGCCCTGGAGGGCTTCGACGTTGCTCCGCAACGGTGGCGAACTCCAGTTCGCGCGATGCGGGGTATTCTCTCATTTGTGCCGACTAAAGTTCAATCAATAAGTGTGCTGCGGGACATTAACTTTACAGTGGAAGATGGTGAGTTTTTGGTTTTAGTTGGTCCTTCTGGCTGTGGCAAAAGTACGCTGCTAAGATTGCTAGCAGGATTAGAAGAATTAACGGGTGGAAATATTAAAATTGGCGATCGCCTAGTAAATAATCTCCCACCCAAAGCTAGAGACATTGCCATGGTGTTTCAAAATTATGCTCTTTATCCCCATCTAAATATTTACGACAACATCGCCTTTGGTTTACGACGCAATTTTGGGACTGGGAGACTGGGAGACTGGGAGACTGGGAAGAAAGAGCAGGTTAAATCTATTTTGTTCGATGATATTCTGACGGGTACAACTAAATATTTACCTCGCAGTATGCGGTATATCTCGGCAAAAGAGAAGGTAATTAAGGATAGAGTTAGATATGTGTCGAGTCTATTGCAGATAGATTCTTTGCTTTATCGTTTACCTAAAGAATTATCGGGAGGACAAAAACAAAGGGTAGCATTAGGCAGAGCGATCGCTCGTAACCCCCAAGTTTTTTTGATGGATGAACCATTATCTAATCTCGATGCCAAACTCCGCACCCGAACCCGCGCTCAAATTGTCCAACTGCAACGTCAGCTAAACACAACCACCATATATGTAACCCACGATCAAATTGAGGCAATGACTATGGGCGATCGCATTGCGGTCATGAACAACGGTAAAATACAGCAAATTGCCTCGCCTTTGGAGATATACGAAAATCCAGCAAATCGCTTTGTGGCTGAATTTATTGGTTCACCACCAATGAATTTTCTACCTGTAGATTTAGTTTCTCCTTTGAAGCTGGTACACCGATATTTTAAGCTTGATTTACCTGATGTCTGGACTCAATCTCTTCAGTCTGTGCCATCAAAATCACTTATTTTAGGTATTCGTCCTCAGCATTTATCAGTGGACGATCAAAAGGAATCCAGCCTACAGGTTAAGGTAGATTTGGTCGAGGCATTAGGTAGCGAAACTTATATCTCTGCCCATTTAACCGCAGATGCTAAAACACAACTAACCGTATCTTTACCTCCAGATCGGCAGATTGCGATCGGTGATTCTATTTGGTTAGCTATAAATACTAGTAAAATCCATCTTTTTACAGTTGATGATGGACGGACAATAGTTATTTAATAACTGTAGAGATAAGTATTGATCGACTACTTACAACTAATTATTAACTGTTAACGAGCAACTATTTACAATGACTAAAACGCCAGATTGGGTCAAAAACGCCGTTTTTTACCAAATATTTCCTGACCGCTTTGCCAAAAGTCCAGCGACTATTAAAAGTCACTGGGAAGCTTCTGCTTACGAAGGTTGGGATGCCACCCCCACACTTCAAGGATATAAAGGCGGTAATCTTTGGGGAGTAATCGATAAGCTAGACTATCTCAATGATTTGGGCATCAATGCAATTTACTTTACTCCTATCTTTCAGTCTACTTCCAACCACCGCTACCACACCCACGACTACTATGAGGTAGATCCAATGTTAGGAGGTAATATAGCCTTTGATGCCCTGCTCAAAGCTGCTCATGAACATGATATTAAGGTGGTGCTAGATGGAGTGTTTAATCATGCCAGCCGTGGTTTTTTCTTCTTTAACGATATTTTAGAAAATGGCCCTCATTCCCCTTGGCTAGACTGGTTTAAGATCCATGACTGGCCTTTGTCTGCTTATGATGGCGATAAACCTGCTAATTATGAAGGGTGGATTGGTAATCGTGCTTTGCCTGAGTTTAACACCGATAATCCCCAGGTAAAAGAATACATTATGCAGGTTGCTGAATATTGGGTGCATCAGGGCATTGATGGTTGGCGATTAGATGTGCCGAATGAAATCGATACTCCTGGCTTTTGGCAAGAATTTCGCGATCGCGTTAAAGCCATAAACCCTGAAGCTTACATTGTTGGCGAGATTTGGGGAGACGCTAGCTATTGGTTAGACGGTACACAGTTTGACGGGGTGATGAACTATCGCTTTACTGAAGCTACTATTGCTTTTGTTAGTGGCGAAAAATACGATCCCAAATATTGTCAGGGAGAATTAAAACCCTATCCACCCATTTCTGGAGCAGAATATGCTGCTAGAATCGATGCTCTACTTAAGCTATACGACTGGGAAATACAGCAGGCACAGCTTAACCTGTTAGATAGTCATGACACCCCCAGAATGCTGACTACGGTAGGAGAAGATAAAAGTATCTTTATGCTGGCTACCGTGCTGTTGATGACTTTTCCTGGCGCGCCCAGCATTTTTTATGGTGACGAAGTTGCTTTACCTGGGGGCAAAGATCCTGATAGTCGCCGTACTTTTCCTCAGCCTGAAAATTGGGATGTAGAAATACTAAAATCTCATAAGCAGCTAATTGCTTTACGTCACCAATATCCTGCTTTACGCATGGGGACATATAAGACTCTTTTTGCAGATCAAAGTGTCTATGTCTTTGCTCGTATTCTGGTGGGCGCAAATGCTGCTTCGCAAGCAGCATATTCCACGCCCAGTGATTTATCACATGAAGAAGAGGTTATAGTTGCGATTAATGCTGGCGATGAACCAGCTACGGCTATTTTCTTAGCTACAGAATTAAAGTTTAAACCTCAAGACTTGGTATACGGCTCAGGAAGATTAGCTTGGCACGATACTCCCCAAGGACAAAAGTTAGAAATCAATCTACCTGCTAAAAACAGCATCATAGTTGCCTAATAGCAAATTCGCTGGAAAAACCTTTAAGAAATATTGGTTGTCAAAACGTACCATGATTCGTCTCTATATGGTTTAACAATTTTATCAATAAATCATGTAGAGGTGAATCAACTTTCGTCCCGACAATTTGTGTTGTCCTAAGCGTCGATCAATTAGATAATACTAAATACAGTTTAAACAACACAGTAGAATAACAGCATAATTTGTTTTGTCAAACAATTCCAAATTTAAGTTTGTAATCTTACTGGAAAAAATTTATGAGTCGCCTAAAAATATTTCTGTTTATAATGCTCATTGGCGCATTAATAATTGTATTTGTTCAAAACAGAGAACCTATAGCTCTCAAACTGCTTTGTGATGATGTTAACAATCAATATTGCTTTTATCGAACTCCTCAACTGCCTCTTGCAGTTTGGATAGGTCTATTTGCTTTGGGAGGAATGCTGACTAGCTTATTAAGCCAAGTTTTTGGTCGCTTTAGTTATTCTCGCTCAGGTTCAGGTAAATCAAGAAAAACTGTTAACGATCTCTACCCTGAAAGAGAAAGCTGGGTCGATCGAGATGGTCAAGAACAATATTCTGTTGATTCAACTCAGACTAAAGATACCCAAAATAGATTTACTGAAGTTAAAACTTATGAAGCTTCTCAAGAACCACAAAGCGTTGAGCGATCGGGATCTAATTATTCTTACAAATATCGCCCAGCAGATAAATCTTATGATCGGCAAAATAATTCTAAAAACAACTCAATTGATCTAGATAAGGATGCTAATATTACTCCTGATAAGGATGATGAAGACTGGATTTAAGAATATTTCACCAAAGCAGCAAATAGCTCTCTAGATTCTTGTTTAACTATGCCTAGCATAGTAGCCTGCTGCAAATCTATAAATGCTTCTAAATCTTCTAGTTCGTACTTCTTTTTCAGCATCAACTTGAGGTTTTCTTCTGCTTCTACCGTCAAGTAACCTGTATTTAAAGCCTGTTCTGCAATTTTACTGATCATCCCCATGACTAGTTTTTAACTCCGAATTAATATTAATTTTGTTTAAAAATTACTAAGATATTTTTGTAAAAAGTATTGTGATTGTTTTAGGTTTATACCGTGTTGTTTAATAACTTTATTGATTCATTATTAAATTTTAGTTAAAGTTGAGTGTTTATTCTGTAATCTCGATCACGTTCATCTAAATACTTATGTAGCAAATATAATAAGTTGGTGAAGCAACCAAGTATTTGATGAAGTAAAGCAAAAATACAGGCTAGTTATCTTTTCTTACTGATTCATAATTATTGCTTGATCGCAAATCAAGACTATTTTAAACATTAAAAACGAAAATTAAGCTTATATTAAGCGATTTATAGACTTTTATTATATTATTTTGATCGGTAATTGTACTTACTATTATGGCTTTAAAATTATGAAAATGAAAAATTAATACATAAAAGATCGTAAAAACCGTTGAATCATTGATAATCTGGTTCACGATTAGAGATTAACTAGTGAAAAACACTATTATGGGCAACAATGAGAATTTATTGCAGGGTTTGAATGTTTATCTCATAGGCATGATGGGTTCAGGGAAAACAACTATTGGTAAATGTTTAGCTAAAGATCTTAAGTATCGTTTCGTAGATACAGACAAAACTATAGAAGCGATCGCCAAGAAGCCAATTTCAGCAATTTTTCAACAAGAGGGAGAAATCTATTTTCGTGAATTAGAAATGAGGGTTTTAGCCGAATTTTCTGTCTATACACGTACCGTTGTATCTACTGGCGGAGGAATAATCCAACGGCAGCTTAACTGGAGTTATCTACGTCATGGTTTGATTATTTGGTTGGACGTAGATGTAGAGATACTAAAAAAAAGATTAGCCAAAGATGAAACCAGACCACTGGCTGACAAACTAGAATCATTGCTAGAAACCCGTCGTCCTCTTTATGCCCAAGCAGACATTCAAATTGCGATCGCCAAGGAGCAGTCTCCCTCAGAAATATCTGCTCAAATTATGGAAACTATTCCTAGTGCTTTAAAGCCAAAGGTAAAAAATATCACTTTGTAGGAGGTGGTTAGCCAGTAGCATAACTAAATATCTTTCATCTCGAACAATTAAAACTGTATGGTTAACGAAAAAAAATATCTCCAAGAAGCAGCAGCTAACCGTGTTCACATTCTCAGTGAAGCTCTGCCTTATATTCAGAAATTTGCCAATCGCACTATTGTTATTAAATATGGTGGTGCAGCAATGAAAGACAGCAGCTTAAAGGCTCAAGTTATCGGTGACATAGTTTTTCTTGCCTGTGTTGGAGTGCGTCCTGTGGTAATACACGGGGGAGGACCTGAAATTAATACCTGGTTACAAAAATTAAATATAGCGCCAGCCTTTAAAGACGGATTGCGTATTACCGATGCTGCGACCATGGATGTGGTAGAAATGGTCTTGGCAGGTAGGGTAAATAAAGAATTAGTATCCTTAATCAATCGTGCTGGAGCATTGGCAGTTGGTTTATGTGGTAAAGATGCCAACCTAATTCAAGCTCGTCATGTAGGCACAGAAGGAGTTGGGTTTGTAGGAGAAGTGACCAACATTAATATTGGCTTAGTTGAATCTTTGGTGAATAACGGTTATGTCCCCGTAATTTCCAGCGTTGCAGCCGACGAAAACGGACAGGCGTATAATATTAATGCTGATACGGTAGCAGGAGAAATAGCAGCAGCTTTGGATGCGGAGAAACTAATTTTGTTGACCGATACCCCAGGCATTTTGCACGATTATCACGATCCTTCTACCCTCATCAAAATATTGGATATTCAAAAAGCCAGAAACTTAATTGACAAAGAAATTGTTTCAGGGGGAATGATTCCTAAAGTCAATTGCTGTGTGCGATCGCTTGCTCAAGGAGTTCGTGCTGCTCACATTTTAGATGGTCGTTTACCCCACTCGCTGTTATTAGAGATTTTGACTGATGAAGGTACAGGTTCAATGATTGTTGCCTCAGAGTTATTAGGGTAGCTTACTTTCTAATAACTCGAATGTAGCTATTGCTATTACTATAGCTACTCTCAGTGGCTGGATTAATAATAATTACGGTGCCACCTCTGCTGCGGTTTCTCTCATAAGTATCACGATCGCGGTGATAACCATAATTCCGTCGATAATCATTTTCTCTTCTATAATCGCTTCTATAGCCTCCATAGGGGATATAGTCTTGTGATGAACCTCTCGAATCGCGATAATAGTCCTGATTGTTATAATTGCTTTCGGGAAGAGGAATATGAGTTCCAGGGGGAGGAGTAATGTTTAAAGGAGTTGGTGCATTAATTTGGCTGCGTACACCAACCTGAGCTATTTCAAAGCTGTCCTGATTATAAGGGTTGGCAACGGCGGGAGATTCAGCGATGCTCATAGCTCCCAAGGCGATCGCCATAGCACCTAAAGCCTGCTGCCAATAAAGTTTTTGCTGAGGCTGTTTATTCATAATTCTCTGCCATCTTGAACAGTAGGGATAAATTATTTAATAATAGATCTAAGTAATTTCCACAATATATTTATTTAAAGTGACGGTATATAATCCAGAAAAGTTTCATCAAGAATACGAAGCAGGAAAACTAGCTCTAGAAAGAGGACAATATCGCCTCAGTATCAAACATTTAGAAGCTGCACAAGGATTAGTCTCAGGCAATTCTCGTCAAGGCGGACAAGCTCAAATTTGGTTGGTCACTGCTTATCAAGCTACTAATCAAATTAGTGATGCGATCGCTTTATGTGAAAAACTAATTACCCATCCCAATCTTCAAACTCGCGAACAGGCACAGCGTATTCTCTATATTATCAAAGCTCCCAAGTTAAAGCGACCTAAAGAATGGATGAGTGAGATTCCTGATTTGGCTGACACAGACCAAGGTGCATCTCGCTATGTTACGGCAAAAAAACAGACCGCCAAAAATTTATCTAAACAAGAATATTTAGAAACACCACCGACTGATAGCCAAGACAATCAGTTTATCTGGTTTGCTCTTGCATTGATCGCTGTGATATTAGGCATTTTAGCTTTGTTGAGTTAAAGCTTAATAACAAAATCAGCATAAGTGCAAACATTGATTAATTTTAAGAATCAAATTGATGATTACTGATAACTTTAGCAAGTTACACTGTGTAGCTTGAGGCTTGGAGGCTAAACATCTCAGCATATAATCCGTTGTTTGCCATTAGTTCTTGATGGGATCCGACTTCGATAATATGACTGTTTTCTAAGACTACAATGCGATCGGCTAACTGTACCGTCGAAAAACGATGACTGACAAAAAAGGTCATTTTGCCTGCGGTTAAAGTTCGGAATTTTTCAAACAACTCATATTCTGCGATCGCATCTAAGGCAGCAGTAGGTTCATCTAAAATTAAAATAGGTGCATCGGTCATAAACGCTCGTGCCATACCAATTTTCTGCCATTGTCCTCCTGAGAGATCCACTCCACCTTTGAACATCTTTCCTAAGCGAGTTTTGTAGCCATCACTAAGG
This sequence comes from Waterburya sp., assembly GCA_965218645.1. GTDB lineage: Bacteria > Cyanobacteriota > Cyanobacteriia > Cyanobacteriales > Xenococcaceae > Waterburya. The sequence goes on from OZ244627.1 coordinate 2,251,767, forward strand.
GTTTTCACTACCCGATCCGCCCCAGAATTTACCGCAGCTTCTTCAATACGTAGCTGATTTTCTCTTTCCTTTAGGTTGCCAAAACCAATGTTGTCCCTAGCACTTAGCTGATAACGGGCAAAGTCTTGATTGAGGACACCAATGTTGGAATGCAGTTGTGATAGCTTAAATTGCTGGAGGGGTATGCTATCAATCGTGATTATGCCTGAATCTACGTCATATAGTCTAGTAAGAAGCTTTAGCAAAGTGGTTTTTCCTGCGCCATTTAAACCAACAAGAGCAATACTTTCTCCTGGGTTGACCTGCAAATTTAGATTGCGTAGTGTAGGTGCGGTTGCTCCTGGATAAGTAAAAGTAACATTTTTTATTGATAATCCTTCTTTAATTGGTTGAGGAAAAGATTTAGGACGGGGAATGTTAGTTACTTCTGGCTTAAGGTCTAAAAATTCAAAGTATTGAGAGACATAAAGATTAGATTCATATATTTTTGCCAAATTTTCAAGAATAGCAGGCAATAGCTGCTGTGCTTGACTAAATGCTCCTGTATACATGGTGAAGTCACCTACAGTAATTTTAGCGTTAATTGTTTGCACCAGCGTCCAGCCATAGGCGATATAAAAACCAGTATTTACAAATATTCCTGAAAGACCTCGCATTCTGGCATATTCAGAGGCGATCGCTGCTGATTTTCTGTTAAAGTCCTGACGGATTGCAATCCACTGGCTCAATAAATGCCCGCCTAAGTTAAATAGACGAACTTCTTTAGCAAAATTAGGATTAGTTAAAACACGCTGAATATAATCTGATAGTCGCCCGCTTTCGGTTTCTAGCCGTACCATCCAAAAACGCCTACCAGAATAGACAATGCTAGTCCAAAATGAAGGCAAAGCTGTAAAAAATAGTAGAGGAACAATTGCTAAATTGAACTTCAACAAAAGTCCTAACAAGCTAACTAAAGTAATTCCCTGACCAAATAAACCAGTAAGCAGCTTGATAACCTGAACGGGATAATTACTACCGCTATTTTCAGCGCGACTTAAAGTGTCATAAAATTCCGAAGATTCAAAATGAGCCAGATCTAGCTGAGTAGACTTTTCCAATAAAATATATTTCGTATGGAGCATCAGGCGATCGTTAAAGATCTGCGCTATATATAGATTGACCTGATTTAATATGGCTCCTAATAAACCAACCCCGAACCGTATTACTACCAATACAATTAAAGGTCTCCAAACAAAATCAGTATTGCCCCAGTTAGCAATCACCAGATCGACAATCGCTTTATCAACCAATAGCATCAGGGCAGGTACTAGAGATTGAAACCCTGTCACCGCTAAAGATAGAAATAAATAAACTGGAGTAGCTTGCCACACTAAGCGCAGTAGCAAGGGAGTATTAATCAGAATTTCTTGTAGTCGTCTTTGAGCGGTCAAATTTTTATTGGGTCGTTTTTAGTCTATTTTTCAGACGTAGACATAATTAGTTGTGATAGTTATAGCAGTGAAGTTAATTACTCCGCCACGTTCGATATAAACGGATTGGGTCTGTCCAGTGCTGTGACCATTGGTCATCTATCATAAGCTTAGAGCGGAAGATTCTCCACAACTTTTGATAGAGATCGTTACGACGAGCGCGTTCCCTTGCGCCTGACGGCGACGCGGGGTCGCTCGTCAAGAATTGCGTTACATAACTTGACAAAGCTTGTTACATTTGTTATCTTAGTTATATGGATGGAGAAACACATTATCTCATTTCGTTTCCATCCCGTTCTAAATCTAGAACCTAGACAAAGACATAAACAAAGCAATTATCCAACAAATGACAACCACCTTACAACAACGCGAAACACGCGGAGCATGGGAAAACTTCTGTCAGTGGATCACCAGCACCAACAACCGCATCTACGTCGGTTGGTTTGGAGTACTAATGATTCCCACACTACTTGCAGCAACAACCTGTTTCCTGATCGCCTTCGTAGCAGCACCACCAGTAGACATCGACGGCATACGTGAACCAGTAGCAGGCTCACTACTATACGGAAACAACATTATCTCAGGAGCAGTAGTACCCAGCTCCAACGCCATCGGACTACACTTCTACCCAATCTGGGAAGCAGCCTCACTTGACGAATGGTTATACAACGGTGGACCATACCAACTAATAATCTTTCACTTCCTGATCGGCGTATTCTCATACCTAGGTCGTCAGTGGGAACTATCATTCCGATTAGGAATGCGTCCTTGGATCTGCGTAGCCTACTCAGCACCAGTATCAGCTGCCACAGCAGTATTCCTAATCTACCCATTAGGACAAGGAAGTTTCTCAGATGGAATGCCGTTAGGAATATCTGGAACATTTAACTTCATGTTAGTCTTCCAAGCAGAACACAACATCCTGATGCACCCCTTCCACATGTTAGGAGTAGCAGGAGTATTCGGAGGAGCATTATTCTCCGCCATGCACGGTTCACTAGTAACATCCTCGTTGGTACGTGAAACAACCGAAAGCGAATCACAAAACTACGGCTACAAATTCGGACAAGAAGAAGAAACCTACAACATCGTCGCAGCCCACGGCTACTTCGGTCGTCTAATCTTCCAATACGCATCCTTCAACAACAGCAGAAGTCTACACTTCTTCCTAGGAGCATGGCCAGTGATTGGAATCTGGTTAACAGCAATGGGAATATCCACCATGGCGTTCAACCTCAACGGATTCAACTTCAACCAGTCGGTAATGGACTCACAAGGACGTGTAGTCAACACTTGGGCAGACATCTTGAACCGAGCTAACTTGGGATTTGAGGTGATGCACGAACGTAATGCTCACAACTTCCCGCTTGATTTGGCTAGTGGCGATATTGCACCAGTTGCTCTAACTGCTCCTGCTATCAACGGTTAGGAATTAATTACTTACTATCTTGTAAGTATCGAACAGAAAACGCTCTCCAGTAATGGAGGGCGTTTTTTATTGGCTATTTTTGTTTGTCGGACACTATGAATTTTGGCGTTGCTGAATGTGTAATGCTAAAAGTATATTTAGCTTATTTATTAAGTAGTGATGATTTCTTAAAAGCCTAGAGCTTAGAGCTACGAACAGTCATCTTTTGTACGACATTACTTAATCAGCAACGCCTGAATTTTATCTCTTATTCTTAACAACATAGCCTAAAGACGGTAACGCTATAGCCTGTGTTTGCTGGGTAATTTAAACCAATCGAAAGATGAATGGATAGCGAAAAGCTTTTTCTGGAGTTTGTAAACATTGAACAACCGCCCAGATTGAAAAACCCCAATGAATTAAGAGCCATATAGGACCCAAAATAAAACCTAATAAACCAAGGGTAAAAAAGGAAAGGGTAGCAATAATGCCTCCAACAAGCCATACATTTAGATGAAAGTTAATTGCTTCTTTGGCGTTTTCCTTGACTAAAACATCTTTAGACACTATTAAAATTGCAATTGGTATACCTATAGAGACTACCAAGGCACTAATAAACACTGAGCCATGAGCCATGGCAGAAAGCAATTTTTGTTTATCGAAATCAGATTCTGCTTGCATTTTTACCTCTAATAGCATCCGTGATGCTAAAACTTTTTTTAAGACAATTAAATACTATCGTTTGTTCAGTATTTTAAGAAGTAGAAATTACACGAAACAAGATATAAAAAAGCACCCAGCTAATTGTGGATGCTTGATGATTAATACTACTAGAGCTAGTTTACTTAAATCCTACTGCTGCTTGCCAAACAAAAGCTAAAAGAAGAAAGAACACGGGAATGAGAGGCAAAACGTCTACCAGGGGCTTAAACATAGCATAAGCTTCAGGTAGATCTGCCAGGATTATTGCAGCTTCCATATATCTGTATACCTTCCAAAAATTTTCTTAAATAAAATATAATAAAAATACTATCATAAATATGGCTTCAAGCATTTCTCAAAACAATGTCATGGTGATTGAAAATGCCTAAATTTATTAATTAATGGTTGAGTCTACCAATGGCGCACATACGCTGACCAAGACAAAAAGAATTATGGGTACGAAGAAAGAAACGAGGAGAGAAGAAATAAATTTAAAACTGAAGCAGCTACGAGCAAACCTTCACAAAGGATATATATCAATGAATCTGCATCAGTTTTGAAAGATGCTACGTCCTAACTTTATTGTCTTTATACTATATCTAAAGTTTAGTTTGTTATAAATAGTATAATTTTATTAAAACTATAATAGGTTACGAGCTTTTAACTGCAAATAGCGATCGACTAATTCTTTGCTAAGGCGATCGCATGGTGCATCTAACACCAATACGCCTCGTTGTCTTAATTTGGCAAAGGCTACTTGACGCTGTGCTAATAGATCCAAAGCCACTGCACGGGCATAAGCATCTTTGGTATTGTCGGTAGAAGAATGAGCAATCCGATCGATTACAGGATCTCGGAGAGTGACACAAAAAGGCAGATAGCGAGGAGTTAAACGCATCATGGCACCAAGTAACTCACTTGAAGCCGTTTCATCAACTATATCTGTGATTACTACTACCAAAGCACGACGAGTTTGTTGGGTAATTACTTTAGTTACTGCACCAAGGTAGTCTGGTTCTAATAATACAGGCTGAATTGGTGTCAGGCGATCGACCAATTTTGATAAATGATGATTACCTCTTTCTGGGGGTATCCAGGTGGTGATATCGCGATCGAAGGCTGCCACGCCGACTTTATCCCCACGGCTTAAGCCCGCCAAAGCCAAAGACAAAGTAGCATTTAAACCCCAATCAAATCGTTTTAAACCCTTTACTCTAGCAGTCATCAAACGCCCCCGATCTAGAAGAATAAAGATGGTTTGTTCTTGTTCTGGTTCTAAAACTCTGACTACAGGGCGATCGCGACGGGCAGTGGCTTTCCAGTCAATCAGGCGAATATCCTCCCCCTGACTATATTCTCGCAACTCAGCAAATTCTGTACCGTTTCCCAGTCTACGCGCCTGACGCATTGCGCCACTATTTTCGATGGTTAAGCGGATTGAAAGCTCTTTTAAGCCAATCAAGTCAGGATAGATTGTTACTTTCTGTTTGGCTGGTACTTTCCAATCTCGCCAAGCTAAACCAAGCTTTCCTAGCTGACGAATGTGAATATTTCCCCATTCATATTCTCCACGGCTATCAGGATGAATAATATAAGCCCAATCGCTAACGCTATTGGCAGGTAGGTTGACTTCTAGAGTGTCTTTGTCAACCCTAAAGTTTTGCGTAAAAGCATCACGAATAATCGCGGTAGCTTTATTCTTACCAGACTGAATTTGTAACTCAATGGAGTTATCTCTGCCTACTGAAAGACGATCTATTGGCTGGCGCACTACCTCAATAGCATTAGATTTAACCTCAGAAGCATCGGCAATAATTGCCACTAGTAAAGCAAAATCATAAATCCCCAGAAAGTTCAAACTCACCTGACGATTAACCAAGATATCGAGTAGCGCAGCACTCACTCCACCTATTGATAGCAATACATAACATCGTCTTGATGGAATCATGATTTGAGGAATGAGGGATGAGGAAATAAATTAGTGTTTTGTTGCTTCGTAAATATTGCTTCAACTTCTAGAGGGCTTTTGCCAAAGGAATTATTAACAATTTCAGTAAGGCGATCGCTTGACAATCCAGTTAAACAGATACTTATTCTTCCCAAGTAGCATTGGTAATTATTGTCAAGCGATCGCTATTTTTTCCAATTAATTGATTCAACATTTTTGTTTTAATTCTGCCATATCTGAGCGAACTAACTGTTAACAGAAGGAAAACACACGATAGATCGTAGCCGAACCTGCACTATTATCACGTTCAGGAATACTTTGAAACCAATTTAATTTAACCCAACCTTGAGTCTTTGAACATCTTTGCTCAATTTAGCAGCCACCTGATGACTCTTGGTTGGCATCAAGAGTCAACATATTCTATATAGTGATATTTAATAATTGGTCAATTCTATTACCGATCAACAAAGACAATCTCTTTGCTTGAGACTAAAGCGATAACCATTAGGTAAAATATGCAGCTTGGCACCACAAATTGCTAAAGCTTCATCATCTAGAGATTCATTGAGGTTAGTGTGAGTAATATTAGCAACATCAACTATGGTTACTGCGCCTTCACCAATAACTTCGATTTCATCTCCATTTACAGCGATCGCCGTATTTTCGTCAATACCAAAACCCAATATTGCAGGTTGTTGAATCAAAGCAGAAATAAATCTACCTAGTCTGCCTCTTTGAGAAAAATGCTGATCGATCGCAACTTGGGACAAAAAGCCCATACCTGGCTCTAGAGTGACAGTATCAAGACGAGGATTGGTTTCGCCTTCGCCTTCTACGATCATAATGTCAGGCATCATAGCAGCCCCTGCACTTGTACCTGCAATAACCAAACCTCGATCAAACTTTTGATGCAGCAATTCATCAATTTCGCTGTCTTTTAATACTTCGGTAATACGAGCCTGATCGCCTCCTGTAAAAAACACCCCTGTGGCATTTTCTATAATTTCTAGATTTCCTGAATAGCTAGCGTCTTCCCTGCGTTCGGTATCAACGATATCTACTACGTCTGCACCCAGCTTTTCAAATAGATCTCGATATTCTAAGCCTATTTCCCCAGGTAAAGATGTCGCTACAGTCATTACTGCAATTTTTGCCTCTCTGCCTCCTGCACGACGGATAAATTCTCTCAATATCTTGCATTCGCCTTCTTTATCTTCCGCGCCACCAATGATTATTAGCTGTCCCGATTGAGATTTGTTAACAACGTTGGAATTATTCTCATTGCTGCTTTTAGATTCAAGTGCCACCATAGCTTTACATAAGTACCTATCTACTATCAATTATTTTTAATAAAGCATATTTAATCAGCACTTATACTATTGCTAAAGATATATTTTTATTTTTGTAATATAAATACTTAATAACAAATAGTAAATAAGACTCGATCCCTGTACTTTTTGCTAAAAATCTAGATTTAAATGGCTTATGTCAAAATCTAAATGAGTCTATGATGTTCATGTTAAGCCAATTATAAAATAAATCTCAAGATAGACGTTGAAAACCCAAGTTTTTACTATCGTGGTTGGTGTTGCCGTAAAAGAGGTTTGATGTTAATTGACCAAGTAGAACAACCAGTTCGCGTTAATGCTAGAGATAGTGATGTTTTTGATTTATTCAACGTTCAAGAATATTTAGGACCAAATCCCTATTTAAACAGAGCCTCATTGGTATTTGAATTAGCCTTAACAGGATACGATCGCCCTTTACCCATTTCAGATTATTTAGCTGTATTAGGCGATCGCTATCCTCGGTTAACAGAAATAGAATACGCTTCTCATGCAGAGTTATTTGCCAGTACAGCCTCTGTAGTAAACAAGCTAGACATGAATTTACATCTCCAGGGTTGGAGTGTACAGCAGCAGTCTGAGTCTGCCAAAATTGCCATAGAATCACTACATATACGGACTACCAGAGAAGTAATTTATACAGTCTGGGATTGGTTTGAGGCGATCGCTAGAGGTGAAGATTTTGAAATTGCCTCTCAAATTGATAGCCTGCAGCAAATTTTTCGCAATTCGGTATATGGTGGACCAACCGTATATGCCTTACTGCAATCGGCAAATGCCAAGGAAATTCCCAGTTTTTATCTCTGGGACGAAAGACTAATGCAGTATGGCTATGGCAAAAAACAGATTAGGGGAGTCGCTACAACTTTTGATACCGATAGTCATTTAGATTCGGACTTCACAACCCAAAAAGACGACTGTAAAAGATTTTTAGCCGAATTAGGTTTTCCCGTACCCAAAGGAGATATAGTTTACTCATTATTAGCAGCCTGTGATGCAGCCGAAAAATTGGGTTATCCCGTAGCTGTCAAGCCTGTATCGGGACACAAAGGCATTGGCGTAACTGCGGATATACAAAGCGAAACAGAACTAGAAACTGCCTACCAACGTGCAGTAGATGCTGTATCTGAAGGGGAAAAAGCAGCAATTATCGTTGAAAATAGCATTGCAGGTCATGATTATCGTTTACTGTGTGTTAATGGTCGTTTTGTGGCAGCGATCGAACGTCAACCAGCCTCAGTAGTTGGCAATGGTCGCTCTTCTATAAGAGAACTAATCGAACGAGAAAACTGTTCTCCCCAACGCAGCGACACTCCTACTTCCCCTATGGGTAAAATTCAAACGGATGAGTCGATGCACCTATATTTAGAGGAACAGGGACTAGATTTAGACAGCGTAATCCAAAGCGATCGCACTGTCTATTTACGCAAGGTTGCTAATCTCTCTTCTGGTGGCTTTAGTATCGATGCCACTGATAAAGTACATCCCGATAATATTATCTTGGCACAGGATGTTGCTCAACATTTCCGTCTTACCTGTATGGGAATTGATATCATTACTGCTGATGTTGCTCAATCATGGAAACAAAGTAATTTTGGCATCATTGAAATTAATGCTGCACCAGGAGTTTATATGCACCTCAACCCTGCCATTGGCAAGCCAGTAGACGTTACCTCTCGTATCCTAGAGACCTTTTTTAATTCGGGTAAAGATGCTCGAATTCCGATTATTAGTTTTAACCGCATTACCCTGCGACAGCTACAGAAATTGAGCGATCGCATTTTGACTTTTCATCCTGATTGGACAATTGGCGCAGTGTGTCGAGAAGGAATCATTGTCAATCGTTCGGAAAAGCAGCTTAACCCGAATTACAATACCAACGTGCGTAATCTGTTACGTAATCCTCGACTAGATTTGCTAATTGCCGAATACGATCAAGAAGTATTAGGTACAGAAGGAATGTTTTACTATGGTAGCGATATGGTGGTTTTAGATGATCCTGACGAAATAGAGACCATGTTGGCACGAGATGTCTTTACCGACTCTACGGTAATTATTAAACAAGATCGACAAATTAGTATCAAACATCGAGGTTTATTAGAACAGTATGAATTAGAATCAGGAGAATTATTAGAGCAGGTTTACCTTAAAGAAATCGCCACAATTTTAGAATAAATCAGGCATAAGAGTAGCAACCATACATACTTCAATAAATAAAATGCTTATTTGTGATTTTATGGGATATACTCAGGATATCCAAGCAGACATTATTTAAAATTATGACTGGACAAGTTGGCAAGTGGGGTAATTCTTTAGCTGTAAGATTACCCAAAGATATAACAGAAGAGCTAGATGTTAAGGCAAATGATGCTGTTAACTTCACTATCCAAAAAGGAAAAATAGTTTTAGAGATAGTGAAAGAAAAGCCTAGTTTCACTTTAGAAGAGCTACTAAATGACTATCCTGAAACACAAGAAAAAGAAGTTGATTGGGGTCATGCTGTAGGATTTGAAGCGAGGTAAAAAGGATTTATACTCCTAAACAAAAACATTTTATTTGGATAGATTTAGATCCACAAGCAGGACCCGAACAAAGAGGTCGTCGTCCTGCTTTAGTTATTAGTCAATCTCTTTACAATCAAAAAACAGGATTGGCGGTGGTTTGTCCGATAAGTAATACCATACGTACAAATCCTTTCTATGTTGAAATTCCTTCTAATCTAGAAGTTACAGGAGTTATATTAAGCGAACAATTTAGATCATTAGATTATATAGCTAGAAACGCTGCATATATCGAAGAATGTCCTGCTGCAATATTTGATATAGTAATGGCTAAGATTTATCCTGTTTTATTCTAATTTCAATAGTTTTATTTGAGTTACATTTAGGACATTTTAAATTAAGTGCCTTCAGTGTAATAATTACCTTGGTACAGATATTTGCTTTAGTATAGATTCAATCACCTCATCAATCTGAACATTGTCTAGCTGTGCTTCGGATTTCAAGAACAATCGGTGACGTAATAAAGGTGCAGCAACTTCTTTAACATCATCAGGGGTGACATAATCTCTGGCTGATATACAGGCATTAGCTTTGCTGGCGTTTAACCAAGCTACGCTCGATCTGGGCGACGCACCTAATATTAAGTCAGGATGCTGACGAGTGCGTTCAACCAAATTGAGTAAGTAGTCAAAAATATTATCTTCTACCTGAATGTTTTGTACCTGCTGTCTTAATGAGAGAATATCTGCTACAGTTGCGATCGCCTGAATTCGATCCAAATCAAGTTTTTTTGCCTGAAATCCTGCTTGGGCATTGAATAGTATCTGTTTTTCTGCTTCTTTGGCAGGATAGCCAACCACTAGCTTAAAGAGAAAACGATCTAACTGCGCCTCTGGTAGGGGATATGTCCCCTCAAATTCTAAAGAGTTTTGCGTGGCAACTACCCAAAACAAAGGAGGTAAAAGCATTGTTTCCCCATCTAGGGTAATTTGCTGTTCTTCCATAGCTTCAAGTAGGGCAGCCTGGGTTTTGGGGGGAGTTCGGTTAATTTCGTCTGCTAAAAGGATTTCGGTAAAAACAGGACCTTTTTTAAGCATAAAATCACGGCTGTTGAGGTCAAAAATGTTTGTTCCCAAAATATCTGAAGGGAGAATATCGGGAGTTAGCTGAATACGGCGAAAATCGGCTGCAATAAGTCTAGATAATACTTTTACCAATAGTGTTTTGCCTGTCCCTGGTACGCCTTCAATAATGACATGACCACCACTGAGTAACGCAACCAATAATTGTTTGACTAGACCTGATTGACCAATAACGATCTCACCTATTTTCTGAGTAAGCTTGTTAAGCAAAGAATTATTTGGCATCAGGCATCGCTTTTAAAGCTTAAGTCTACACAGTTACAGTAGTTGTTGTAACTCTTTCTCAGCTTGATGTAAAGCAGTTGATAAATCGTCATTATATGCAAAAATGATGCCAGAATAAAAGTATTCTGTCATAAAAACAGGATAACAAAAACAAAAAACAGTTAATTTCTCAATTGCAATGTAACAATGAGTGACCTAGAAAAATTAATTGAATCCAATGCCAAAGCTATAGAAGCATTGACATCAGACATTCAGGAGATGAAACGCGATCGCGATACGATGTATCAGCTAATGCAGGATTTAACTCAAAATCAGAGTCGTGTCTATAACGTAATGCAGAATCTAGATAATCGTCAGGGGCAGCTTGCCAATCAACAGCAACAATTAATCGAAATCTTAAAAAAAGTTTCTAATTGAGCGCAACAATGATTATATTACAAAAATAGAGATACTCGTTTATTGACAGCTTTATCTACCCAACTAAACGTATTAGAAATTCTAGCTAATATTCTAAAGCCATTTTTTATTGAGGAGAATGATCGCAAAATCTTACTAAGATAATCTTTTAGATAAATTTAATCTTGTTAATTTATCAGATAATAAGTAATAAGTGTCGTATTTTAAAGTTTAGAAGAGAGTGAAGAAGTTAATTCGCGGTCTAGATAAGTTCAGACAAACCTATGTCACTAGTCATCAGGAGCTTTTAGAACAGCTTTCTCATGGTCAAAAACCCAGAGTTTTGTTTATTGCTTGTTCTGATTCTAGAGTAGATCCCAACTTAATCACTAATACTGATATTGGGGAATTATTTGTTATTCGTAATGCAGGCAATATAATTCCTCCCTATGGCGCAGCTAATGGCGGAGAAGGAGGAACAATCGAATATGCCATTCATGCTTTAGGTATTGAACAGGTAGTTGTCTGTGGACACTCCCACTGTGGGGCAATGAAGGGGCTGCTAAAGCTTAATAAACTCCAAAAAGATATGCCCTTGGTGTATGACTGGCTCAAACACGCAGAGTCAACTCGGCGGATGGTGCTGGAAACTTATCCTCACTATGAAGGAGATGATTTGATGGAAATGCTGGTTGCAGAAAATGTTCTGATCCAAATTGACAATCTTAAAACCTATCCTATAGTTAGATCTAGACTACATCAGGGCAGACTAAAAATCTATGCTTGGATTTATAATATCGAAACTGGTAATGTCCTTGCTTATGATGCCCGCACCCATACTTATGTTCCCCCTGAAGGTCAGCTATTAGAAGAAGAGGATACCGTTCGTTCTTTTTCCACCTCTGCTAATCATGAGTCAATTATTCCCGTGAAAAAAGAGCTTGAGGCTCTATTAAAAGTTACCCCCGAAACCTCTAAGGCAGCTAAACAAGCAACGCGATCGCTGATAACTCTCTTTGATAAGGCACGTCGCCTAGGGATGAACAATATTGAGTTGCAGAATTATCATTCTTTATTTTCTGAGTCTGTACAGCTTTGGGCTGAAAAAATTTATACTCGCGTCTAGAATACCAACATCCTAGTTTAGTTAAACCAATATATTAAAAAACCATGGAAGTTATCCCTGCGATCGATTTACTTGACGGTAAGTGTGTCCGTCTTTATCAAGGAGATTATAATCAAGCCTCAATCTTTAACGATAACCCCGTAGAAGTGGCTTGTCAGTGGGAAAAAGAAGGTGCAACCAGACTCCATGTAGTCGATCTTGACGGAGCTAAAGCAGGAAAATCTGTTAACTTAAAAGTAATTGAAGCGATCGCCAAAGCTATATCTATTCCTGTCCAGGTTGGAGGGGGTTTACGCGATCGCGCTGGGGTATCAAGATTGCTAGATACTGGAGTACATCGGGCAATTCTGGGGACGATAGCCGTAGAAAAACCAGAGCTAGTAACTCAATTGTGTCAAGAATTTCCCGAACAAATTGTCGTCGGTATCGATGCCCGCAATGGCAAAGTAGCTACTAGAGGCTGGCTAAAAACTTCAGAAATAGTTGCCGTTGATTTAGCTCATCGCATGGCACAACAGGGCGCAGCAGCAATTATTTACACCGATATCCATCGCGACGGGACGTTATCTGGTCCAAATATGGGCGCTTTGCGAGAATTAGCCGAATCAATTGCTATTCCTGTAATTGCCTCTGGTGGAGTAAGCTCTTTAACTGACTTATTAAGTCTATCAGGTCTAGAATCTATAGGAGTTACAGGTGCGATCGTCGGACGGGCTATTTATACGGGAGATGTAAGCCTCAAAGAAGCAGTACGAGCTGTTGGTGATGGTCGTTGGCAAGATGTTCCCCCTGACACTGGGACATATATTGTTTAGATGTAATACATTCGATGATATTTCACTTATGAAAATGCTGGAGGAAATCAAGCAATGGCTTGTGGAACATAAACCCTTATTGCAGGAAGATTATAAGGTTCGGGAGCTAGGAATTTTTGGCTCTTACATTCGCCAAGAGCAAAGCGAAACCAGTGATACTGATCTGTTGGTAGAGTTTTCTGAAATACCTAGCTTATTAAAGTTTGTCAATTTAGAGAACTATCTCAGCGACAATTTGGGGGTTAAGGTAAATTTGGTGCATAAAAACGGTTTAAAGCCTCGGATTGAGAAGAGGATTTTGGCAGAGGTCATTTATTTGTGACCAAGAGGCAGTTGCAAGACTACTTATCCCTCTTCTGTCAGTTTCCGAAAATTGAACTACAATAGAAAAAGTTCTTGGTAGCTGTGAGGTAGAGAGGGTAACGGATGTAGAATTACAAATTCTCAACAGGCGAGTGGAATAAGCTCCCTAGACGGGAGCATTTCCTCGCCTCAAACATTTAAAACCAGAGGCTCAACCGACAGTTGCGCTCATCGATCAATATTGCTGGGCTTATAATGACTTATTTTCCGATGTAAGAAGTTATGAATGTTTTAAATATTTACGTGACTGGAATTATCTCACCAATTAAAAGGAAGTCACTTTAATTTAGTATTAGCTGATAGTTTGTATGGAGAAGCTGGTTCATTTATCAGAACATTAGACCAACACAATCTAGCTTGGGTTTTAGCAATTAGAAGTAATCATGGTGTCTGGCTGTCCGCCCAACAGAAGGTTAGAGCTAACAAGCACTGTAAATTCAAGAGAACTTTTAGCAGCCAAAAAGCGGTGCGACCCCGCGCCGACGTAAGGCGCAAGGGAACGCGCACCAAGACATCAGAAATTAGATATATCAGAGAAATAATTTAGGGCAAGCGAAATAAAAGAACTTATTGGGAAATAACTACCGCTCCTGAAACTATGCCCGAAAATTCTACTTCTTTTGTGATGAGGAATATTCAGTCAAGCCGAAGCAGAATGAAGAGTACTTTAGGCAATCTATATCGATCAAGAACGTGGGTAGAATACGGATTTAGACAATCTAAACAAGAACTAGGATGGACTAATTATAGATTCACAGACTTTCAAGAAATTAACAAGTGGTGGGAAATTATTTTTTCGGCTTATTGGATGGTTAGTTCTTCCTCCACAGTTTTGTGTAACTTGAATCAGGTTTGTGAGTCTGTTGTTGATTTTACTTTTCATCCGCAATGGTCTGACAAGCAAGGATGGAAGACTACTTTAAACAACTTTCGTTTAATCATTCAACCATTAATTCTATTCTGGATGATTACTCCTTGGCTAGAGATTTTTCCTAATCGTTTTTGATTACTTGGTTTTCACAAGCTAATTGCCGTAATGAATCAATTTTATTTCTCTGTTCCTGATCGATAAATTCGGTTTCTGCTACTCTTGAATCTCGGAAACTGACATAAGAGGGTTATATCAGGTTCGGTTGAACAGTTAAATGTTTTAATTTAGGGGTTTAGGGATTTAGGGAATTAGGGAACACTTTATTTAAAGTAATTATCCGCACTTGATATTACAAGATATTTTAGTAATTAAACATCAGTTAGACGAAGTTTAAAAACAGCAGGAGGAGGAGGAGTAGACAAAGCTTTAGGCTCTAATTCGCGCCCTGCTTCGCATAAGGATAAATCTTCGGATATAGCTTCGCGTCGCAAATCTACTCACATCAATACAATATCCTCATTTACTAACGCTACTTTGCTTTGATATTCCTTAATGCTTGTCTTTGTATAGTTTCATATCCACTATAATCACGTTTATTTTGGGAGATATCGTACAAAACACTAATAGGCGTATTCTGATTAAAAACGAGAGATTCTTCTACTAGAAATAAAAGACCACTACTAGTAAATATACAGTCTAGTAGAATACATGAAGCAACTTTTTCTAATAAATAATCTGGAACTTCAGAGCATTTAGCAATTTGATTCATAATAGTAAATCTATGATCTCGATCTGCAATAATATTAGTTTCAATATCCTCAATAAGTATTTTAATAATATTTAGATTTATAGGTTCTCTTTTACTCAATTCAGCTTTAGTAGATTCGTCTGTAGATTTTGCTAATTTAAATAAAGTTTTTTCTGAAGTGTTTTGATGTTTGGCAACATTAAGACGAATATTTATATTTGGCTCATTTGCCAAGATATCCAAAATATAGTCTGGGGTTTTAGTGTTTTTTGATATTCCTTCTCGAATAATATCAATTTCACTTTCAGCAAAACGTTCAATAACGGAAATTGGCAAACAGCTATTTGTAGCTAAAGCTGATTGAACATACAATTGTTTGTCATCAATCAGAATTTTAAGAATATCATCGGGTATTTTATTATTAAATTGTGCGAGATCTCTTCGTACTCCCCAATCATATTTAGAAATGATATTGAGTAGAATATCACTGGGAGTATTTGGATTTCTAACTAATGAGTCTCCATGGTAAGTATTTATACTTTGATTGTTGTGGTTGTACAATTCACGCAGTACTATTAGGGTTGTGTTTGGATGTCTTGCTATTTGATAATGAAAACGTTTATAACGTTCGTCTGCACTCATTTTGTCTAAAACCCAACTTGGTGTATTTGGATGTTCTGCTATCAATTTGAAATAGTTAAAAATGTTGTATTTAATATTGGAATCAATCTTGTAAAAAATACTGCTAATAGTTTCCGCAGAAGTATTACAATTATTAAGTATTGAAATTAAAACTTTCTGATTACTTATATCTTCATATTTTTTATTTACTCTATTGGAATTAAGATATTTATCTATTTTATTTAAAACTTGGTTAGCCAACTCGTTTAAAACTTGATCGGGAGTACTTTTAGATTTAGCAATTTCTTCAATAGATTCATAAAGTTCTAAAGTAATTATTTGTAGCTTGGCAAAAATAGTATTTTGAGGATGATTAAATAGATTTAGATAGATTATTCGATAATTAATATTTCCTCGTTCTGCTCTTAGTATTCTTTTATTTTGTTTATTAGATTTTACTAATTTCAAAGTCAGTTTTTCTAATATGTCACTTTGAGTATTAGGATGAGAAGAAACACTATAGATAATCATATAATCATTATGATCTGATAGCTGTTTCAAAACTTGAGGCGGGCATAAAGGATGTTTTGCTACCATTTGTTGAACATGAAGACGAGAATCAGTGGACAGTTTTTCTAAAATATCTTCAGAAGTTCCTGACTTTTCCTCCATAAATTCAATTATCTTAATTGCCATGTCAGAAAAATAAGGATGTGCAATGACAACATCTCTAATTTCTCGATCTTTTTCTCCTGCTAATCTTTCTAGTGCAGATACGGGTGTGTTAATATTTTGACCAACTTTTAACAAGACATGTTTTAGATTTTTTTGGGCAAGTTTTTCTAGTGTTGTTGATAATGTATTTTTATTTTCAGCAACTACTTGTCTTACATAGCTTTCATTGTGGTTGGCTAACTTGTCTAATATTACTGGAGGAATATTAGGATTTGTAGCGACATAAGCAGGAACTTTAGTTATAAACCTTTCTCCATCTTCAGTATAAGCTTGTTTCCAATCAGCTAGCTTTTCCAAAACATGAATTGGAGTACGGATATTGCGAGCTATTGCACACAAAATATCTTCTTCTTCTAATGCAGCCAAATTTTCTAAAGTTTTGAGTTCTGTTTTGGAACTACGAGCCAAAGATAATCTGACAAATTTACTATCTGGTTTTTCTAATAAAAGCAAATTTAAAATAGGATTGTCTGTAATTTCTTCTGGAAATTCTGTTCCTAATTTCTCTAATGTTATTATAGGAGTATTAGAATTGATAGCAACATATTTGCGAGTTTCATAATCTTCGCTTCTAGCTAGTTCTATTAGTAACTCTGGTGTAGTAGTTTCATCTTGGGCTAATTGCCTTGCTTGCTGAATATCCATTAGATTTGATAACTGTCAATTATTCTCCTTTGAGAACATAGGCATTGTCCGCTAATTTAGGTTAACACCTCACAAATAGGATTGCTTTATATTCACAATCATGCCTTGATTCATCAACGTCAAAAATTCTAAGTTTGAGATATAAGGTCAAAGGCAGGATCGATAGACTGGTAGTTAATTAATCTAACTTTCACCCCTTGAACCAAACCTAAACTAGATCTTGGTTGGTTTCGTCGAATTCACGTTAATTAAAAATATGCAATGCCTTTATAGTTCACTTCGTAGCTGCTTTAGAAATTATTTAGCTTACATTACTTTTTCTAAAGTATCCATCGTTGCCAGAATTTGTGTTTGAGAATGCAGACTGGTAACAAAAAAGCGTAATCGTGCAGCATCATAGGGTACAGAAGGATATACCATCGGCTGAACATTAATTCCTTTTTGTCCTAAAAGCTGAGATAAATTTACTGCCTTATGAGGTTCGCCGACAATAATGGGAATTATGGGAGAATCGACACTAAAGCCAGTATTAAAACCTTTACTTTTAGCTAGATCGAGACAAAATTTAGCTTGACTTTGTAACTTTATGGCTCTTTCTGGCTCAGACTTAAGTAACCTGATGGATGCTAAGGCTGCTGCGGTATTGGCGGGAGACATCCCGACGCTGAAAACAAAACCAGGAGCAGTATATTTGAGATATTGAATTAATTCATGACAGCCAGCAATATAGCCTCCACAGCTAGCAAAGGATTTACTTAGAGTACCCATCCATAAGTCTACGTCAGTAGGTTGCAAGTTAAAATGTTCTCTGATTCCTCCGCCAGATAAGCCTAATACGCCAATCGAATGAGCTTCATCTACCAGCAAGAAGGTTTGATAATGATGCTTCAATTTTACAATTTCGGGTACAGGTGCAAGATCGCCATCGGTACTATAAATACCTTCGATCGCAATTAAAACTTTTTGATATTTAGATCTTTCTCGTTCTAAGATTGTTTCTAGAGCCTGACAATTATTGTGAGGGAAATCAATATTAGTTGCCCCTGATAAATTACAGCCTTCTCTAATGCTGTTGTGGCTGAGGGCATCACAGATGATAAGATCTTTTTTTCCAAACAGATGACCAATGGTACTCACGTTGGTTGCATGACCACCAACATAAACGATCGCATCTTCGGTGCCAATAAAGTCAGCTATCTCCTTTTCTAATTCTAAATGTAGGGGACGCTCTCCTGATAATACCCGACTGGCAGAAACTGATGTTCCGTATTCGGCGATCGCTTTTTGGGTAGCCTCAATCACCATAGGATCTCCAGACATACCGATATAATTGTAGCCAGAATAGTTAATTAACTCCCTTCCATCTGTATAGATAGTGTCTTTAGCAATACCTTGATGGAGACTAAAAAAAGGATTTCCTAGTTTTTCAACTCGTTCTAATTCTTTTTTGAGATTAATATATTCTGGGGTTAATTTGAATTGGCTGTATTCAGGCTTGATATTAATCTGAGTTCGTTTTACTGGTGATGTCGCTGTTTTTGTAGATATTTCTTGTAGGGGCAAACGGTCGTTCACCCCTACATTTGCCAAAATGTTTCTATCAGATAATTCCTGGGCGATATAATCTGTTAACAGTTCGACATTAGGATAATCGAATGCTGCGGTTAGAGATACGGCATCACCAAGACTGGCTTGCAGATTATTTTTAAACTCTACCGCCATCAAAGAATCCATGCCAAGATCGGCAAATTTTTCTTGAGTATCAATATCTTCAGGATCGCTAAAGCCCAATACCTTAGCTATTTGCTCTCGTATATGTGACTGTAAAGTATAATGCTGCTTGTCTTTTGGTACACTGGCTAATTGCTGCAAGAAGCAAGAAGTTAAGGCTGGTTTAGTTTCTGTTTGCGGTTGTAATCTCTCAAAGAAAAGATTGTCTGGCTGTTGACGTAAGAAGGTAGCCCAGTCTACGGGAAAGACAATAGTTTGGCTTGCCTGTTGCTGTAATAATTGTTTTAATATCTTTAGTCCTTGCTGTGGTGCGATCGCACTTAATCCCTGTTGACTCAATCTTTCTTGTTGCTGAGAAGTCATGCGACTAGCCATACCAACTTCATCCCAGATACTCCAGTTGATGCTCAATCCTGGTAAGCCTAAGTTTCGGCGATAGCTCATCAAGTTGTCCATAAAGGCATTGGCTGCTGCATAGTTACTTTGTCCTGCTGCACCAAACACCGAAACAATAGAAGAGAAGCACACAAACCAATCTAGAGAATGTTTTTGGGTAGCAAGATGTAGATTCCATGTGCCTGTGATTTTTGGCTGTAAAACTGCTTGAAAACGCTCCCAGGATAATAATTTTAGCAACCCGTCATCGAGCCTTCCTGCTGCGTGTATAACTCCCTTGATTGGGGGCAAGGAGACGGGGAGATGAGGAGATAAGGAGATTTGGTTTTTTTCTTGATTTTCGGTGCTGAAAACATCTGCAACTGCATCATAATCGGTAATATCAGCTTGAATGATATTTATGTTAACGCCTTGTTGTTCTAGCTTGTTTATTTCCTGTTGAGCGTGTTTTGTAGGCTGGCTTCTACCTAAGAGAATTAAATTTTTCGCGCCTTCTTCTATCAACCAGTTTGCTACCTGCAAGCCTAATGCACCAAAACCACCCGTAATTAGATAGCTACCGTCTGGTTTAACTATTTGATTGCCAGCAGGCATAGATATGACAACCTTGCCGATATGTTTAGCTTGCGCCATATAGCGAAAGGCACCATCGGCTTGCTGAATCGGAAAAACTTTGTGGGGTAAAGGCTGTAATGTTTGCTCAACAAACTGTTGTCTTAATTCGGCAAACAAAGTGGCAATTAATTCAGGATCTTGGTTAGATACCTCTAGTAGATCGAAAGGAAAATAACTAATATCTGGTCGTTTTTCTGTTATTTGTGCGCGATCCCAAATTCCCACCTTGCCAATTTCTATAAACCTACCTTGAGGCGCAAGAATATCTAAATTTTTGGCAATAAAATTACCGTTAAGACTATTAAGAACTAGATCTACTCCTTTGCCATCCGTAAGCTGCATTACTTCCTCAGCAAAATCGAGAGTGCGAGAGTTCATGACATATTTAACTCCTGATGCCTTAAGAAAATCCCATTTACCTACCGAAGCAGTAGCATATATCTCTGCCCCCGCCTGTTGCGCAATTTGTACCGCAGCCTGCCCAACTCCACCCGCAGCAGCATGAATCAGAATTTTGTCTCCAGGCTGAATTTTTGCCAGATAATGTAAGCCGTAATATGCCGTTAAAAAAGTTGTGGGTATGGTGGCAGCTTCAGCATAGTTTAAATAATCTGGTTTGGCGATCGCAAATCTAGCATCAACCGTTACATGACTACTCAAACTTCCCACAGCTTGGGCAGCAATTACCTCATCTCCTATCTGAAAATTTGTAACCCCTTCGCCGATAGCGGTTACAAACCCTGCACATTCGCCTCCAAAAGGTACTTGGGTAGAGTTAGCAAATCCCATTGCTTGCAGGTACTCTTTTAACATCCCCAAAGCATTTAAGACATCACGAAAGTTTACTCCGCTAGTCGTTACTTCAATTTCGATTTCTCCTGGTTGGGGCGTGCGACGCTGTAAAAGTGCAAGGGTGAGATTATCTAATGTGCCATAGTCAGATAGTTGCAGACGAAAAGGATTATTTAAAGTATTGTCTTTAGGTGTGAGTCTGGCGACATATCTTTGCTGGTTGTAATAAGCAACTTGAATCTCGCCATCGGCTAAACATAATTCTGATAATAGTTGCTCTAGATTTAGATTATCAAAATCAATTAAACTACAGTTAAGGTTCAGATATTCTTGCTGAATTGTTCTGCCTAATCCCCAAATAGCACCTGATAAATTACTACTGGATCTAAATTGGGTTTGCTCAGTAATAATTATTAGTTGAGCTAGATTTAAATTTTCTGCTGTTAACGACTGCATCAAATGAAAAATATTCATACAGTCTTGATTTCCTGTAGGTGCTGTTCGCGAACAGCCCCTACAAAAATAAACAATTCTTAAGTTAGAAACTGTATTGAAATTATTCCTTTGCCATAGCTGACTCAAACAATCTGGCTGATGAGGATTAATAATATATTGTTGCTCGTCTACAAAATTAAATACCTCGCCATAAGATACTAAAATACCTGATAATTTATCTGCCAACTCTAGAGATAAATCAGTTTGCTCGGCAAAAATCAACCAGCGATCTGTGCTTGTAGATTGATCTATATTTCTTGTGTTTAAATTCTTAGCTTCCCAGTCAATTTCATACAACCAATCATCAATATTAACTCGATCTTTTACTGATGCGTCGATTAGTTTATGTAGCGATCGCAAACTTAAATATTGTAAAGACAAGTCAGTTATTTCGGCAATTAAATTATCAGAATCATCTACCAGAAATAAATCCGCTTTTAGTATTTGACTATTATCAGTCGGCTTAATATTAACCTGCGCCCAAACTTTGTTACTACAGCTTTGGTATACTTTGAGTAATTCAAGACTAACTGGTAAATAAATTTCCTGAGACTCTGTAGCTGCGCCAATAATTTGTAGACAGGAATCTAATAAAGCAGGATGAAGCTGATAGTTATCATCGATTATATTATCTGCTATTTCGATATAGCCAAGAGCCTGATTATTTCCTTTCCATAATTGCTTAATACCTTGGAAGTCAACGCCATAGTTTAAACCTTTTTTGCTTAATTCTTGATAATAGCCTGATATGTCTAGTATAGGTTGCGATCGCAATTTAAATACTTCTATATTTATCCGAGCTAAAGTATTTTCGAGCGCAGGTTTGATAATAGATTCACTATGCAAAATAAAATCGTTTTCTTGAATATTCTTGCTAAATATTTTAAGATTACAGCAATTTTCTGAGCTACTAACAACTGTTTGTAACTCTGTTGGCTTATTAGTCAATAACAATGGCTTTTTAATAGTAAACTTCTCTAGCTGAAAGCTTCTATCTGAATATATATACTTGCCTGCTGCTAATGCCATTTCCATATAAGCTGTAGCAGGAAATACTGTTTGATTTTCTAAACAGTGATCTTGTAAATATTTAGGGTTATGAGCATTTATCTGTCCTTTAAAGTATATTTCTGAAGTGCCAGCCAAAGTTAGGCAATTACCTAATAAAGGATGTAGTTGCTGCCGATCATTTAAATTTTCTTCTATCCAAAACTTTGCTTTCTTCCACCAATATTGTTGACGTTGAAAAGGATAAGTAGGTAGTTTAACATCTTGAGCATAATGACCTCTATTAAATACCCGCCAATCAATTTTTATTCCTTGGTGATATAGCTGTGCCACACTATTTAGAATCACCTGCCAATCGTCTTGTTTGTCAGAAAGACTATGAAGCAGGATAGGATCAGAATCTATTTCTGTGGTTAAGATTGTTTTGCCAAGGCTAGCCAGAATTGGTTTTGCTCCAACTTCTAAAAAGATATCGACGCCTTGCTGTAGTAGAAACTGAAAACTATCAGCAAATTTAACTGGTTGGATAATATGATCGACCCAATAATCAGGGCTAGTGATCTCTATCTCCGCCAACTGTGCAGTTACGTTAGAAACCAAGGGAATCTTTGGCGCAGAGTAGGTTATTTCTGCTGCTACCAGCTTAAAGTCAGCCAGCATCGGCTTCATTAAAGGAGAATGAAAGGCATGGGAGACATTTAAAAGAGTACTGCTGATATTTATTTGAGCTAATTCATCTGCAATTAAAGTTAGAGTTTTGTTTTTCCCAGCAATAACGGTGTTTTGACTATTGTTAATCGCAGCAATATTTACTTCCTGGTCATGAGTAGCTATCAATTCAGCTATTGTTTCTTGATTACTAAAGACAGCTAGCATTCCTCCTGATGAAGGTAATTCCTCCATCAATCTACTTCTGGTGGCAACCAGCTTTAGACCATCTTCCAAACTAAAAACCCCTGCGACACAGGCTGCAACATATTCTCCGATACTATGTCCTGCGACATAATCAGGCTTGATACCCCAAGAAAGCCATAATTGCGCCAAGGCATATTCTACAGAAAAGATAGCGGGTTGAGTATAAATTGTCTTATTTAGCAGGGATGAAGGATGAAGGATGAGGGATGAGGAAGATTCTGGATATAAAACTTCAAGTAGTGGTTTATCTAAATAAAGTTTAAGGATATCTGCACATCGATTTAAAGCCTCGCGAAAAATAGGCTGAGTGTCATAAAGTTGTTGACCCATGCCCACATATTGCGATCCTTGTCCTGTAAATAGCCAACAGATTTTCTTAGTAGGGGCGAACGTTTGTTCTTTCTTACTAACGGTACTTTCTCTTAATCCTGCTGTTTCTCGATTAGAGGTAAAAGCTGTTAATTGTTTGATTAACTGTTGAGTTGATTTAGCAATGCAGGTAAGGCGATGATTAAAATGGCTTCTTTGGGTTTGAGTTGCTGTACAAATATTCTCTAAAGATACCTCTGTCTCTTGAATAAAGTCTTGATAGCTTATGGCTAAATCTCGTAATGCAGATTTACTCTTAGCCGAAATAGTCAACAAATTCAAAGAAGATAACTCTATTTCCTCGACCCCTTGTCCTCTTATCTCATAATCCCCCATAACAATATGAGCATTTGTGCCACCAAAGCCAAAAGAATTTACTCCTGCAATTAATGGCTTATCTTTTTCCCAGGGGGTTAGCTGAGTAACTACCTGTAATTTCAAATTTTCAAAAGCGATCGCATCATTTGGAGTATTAAAATGTAAGCTGGGTGGGATCTGTTTATGCTTAAGTGCCAGCGCAACTTTGATAATTCCTGCAATACCTGCTGCGGTTTCAGTATGTCCGATATTGGTTTTGACTGAACCTATCAGACAGTTATTTCCTGGTTGACGATGTTTGCCAAAAACTGCCCCCAAAGCATTAGCTTCAATGGGATCTCCTACTTTTGTCCCTGTACCATGAGCTTCGATGTAATCTACTAAACTAGGGTCGATACCCACACGCTGATAAGCCTCTCGTAAAACTGCC
This sequence comes from Waterburya sp., assembly GCA_965218645.1. Lineage (GTDB taxonomy): Bacteria > Cyanobacteriota > Cyanobacteriia > Cyanobacteriales > Xenococcaceae > Waterburya. Next base: position 2,275,900 of record OZ244627.1, read on the forward strand.
TCTTGCGCCACAGGATTTGGTGCAGCCATGCCGTTACTCAAGCCATCCTGGTTTACCGCGCTACTAAGAATTACCCCATAGATATCGTCACCATCTGCTTGAGCTTGAGACAAAGGTTTTAACAAGACCAAGCCTGCCCCTTCTCCCCTAACATAACCATCGGCACTAGCATCAAAACTTTTACAGCGTCCATCACTGGACATAAAGCCACCCTTGCTAAAGCCCACCATAATCGTTGGTAGCAGCAGCATATTAACCCCACCAGCTAAAGCTAGTTCAGATTCACCTGTCCAAATACTCTGACAGGCTAAATGGACAGAAACCAAAGAAGAAGAGCAAGCAGTGTCTACCGCCAAACTAGGTCCTTTCAAATCAAAAATATAGGAAATACGATTGGCAGCAATACAGTTACCTGTGCCTGTAGTAGCGTAAGGTTCACTCACAGGCTGTTGCCACATCATGATCGAATAGTCGTGAGTGCCGATGCCGATAAACACACCCGTTTTGGTATTCTTGAGATCTTCGGGAATTTGACCAGCATCTTCAAAAGTTTCCCAAGCAACTTCTAACAATAGACGTTGCTGCGGATCCATTGTTACTGCTTCTTTAGGGGCAATACCAAAAAACTGTGGATCGAATCGATCTATTCTGTCTAGAAAACCACCCCAACGAGTATTAGCTTTACCTGGTTTACTTTTGTCTGGATCATAGAAAGACTCTGCATCCCATCTAGATTCTGGAACTTCAGATATCTTATCCACTCCATCTCGAATCATTTTCCAAAAGGCTTGAGGATTCTGGGCGCCAGGAAAACGACAGCCAATACCGATAATTGCAATGGGTTCTAGTTCCATAGTTGAGTGTGCTTCAGTCTAAAACTAATTAACGCGCTTTGTAGATTAGCATATCTGCGAAGTGTTGTATGCCAGCTAAATTTATATTAGGCGTTGCTAACAAAAAAATTAATTTTACCCAGCTACTTATAAATATTTCTAGAGTTTTTTAACGAAGCATTAAATTTTTGATAATCTTTTTGTAATCAACTTTAGATTTTTCTGGTGGCTCAAGTATTTTATTTAGTTGTTCTGCTGTAAAGATAGTAATAGCCCCATAGCCCAGTTAAAGTCAAAAAATTAATTGATTCTAATCAAGCTTGCTGTGTACAAAATGACTTGAATAAGATCGCAAAGACGGGTCGCCAGCACCTACTTTGTTCAGCAATCTGAGTTCTTTAAGAGCATATACTATTTGAAGAGAGAATAAACTTTTTTGTCTCTTCGAGACCACCGCAGGTGATAGTAAATGCAGAAACAAAGAACCTATATTATTTTAATTTTGGCATTGGTCGCTGCCGCGATCGCAATTTTAACTACCATCCCTCCTCAGTTAGGACTTGACCTAAGAGGTGGAGCGCAGTTAACCATTCAGGTAAATCCAACTAAAGAACAGCCTAATGTCAAGCCTACCCCAAGTGATATTGAAGCAGTCCAAAGCGTACTTCAAAACAGGATTAATGAGTTTGGAGTCTCCGAAACCACGGTGCAAACAGTTGGCGAAGACAAAATATTGATTCAGCTACCAGGGGAAAGTCAACCCGAAGAAGCAGAAAGACGTTTAAAAGGAACGGCTAAATTAGAGTTTAAAGAGCAAAAGCAAGGAACAGAAGGTCAGTTAGCTGCCGAATCTCAGGTAAGACAACAGCTTTTAGCGCAGCAGGCTATCTTAAGCCAAGGAGATTTGCCAAAAGGCGATCGAGAAAAGATAGCAAAAGTTCAAGAATCACTCCAGAAATCTAATCAGGCGATCAATGGCTTGTTTAAATCTGTTGGTCTAACGGGTACAAACCTAACCGATGCTCGCCCTCAGCCCGATTCTACAGGAAAACGCTGGGATGTGGCAATTAATTTTAATGACGCTGGAGGTAAAAAGTTTGCTGAGTTGACCAAAAATCTGGCAGGTACTGGTCGTAGTATTGGTATTTTCCTTGACGATCAGTTACTTAGTTCTCCCGTTGTGGGACCAGAATTTGCTGATACAGGCATTGCTGGAGGTCGAGCAGTTATTACTGGCAATTTTAATATAGACAGTGCTAAAGACTTAGCAATTCAAATTAAAGGTGGTTCTCTACCCTTTCCTATTTCCGTCGTCGAAAACAGAACCGTTGGCGCAACTTTAGGACAAGACAGCGTGCGCCGTAGTATTATTGCTGGCTGTGTAGGATTGGTTTTGGTACTTGTCTTTATGGTAGTTTACTATCGTCTACCAGGAATGATAGCTGATGTGGCATTAATTGTTTATGCTTTATTGACTATGGCTTGCTACGCTTTGATAGGAGTGACCCTGACTTTACCAGGAATAGCGGGATTCATCCTCAGTATCGGCATGGCGGTAGATGCTAATGTGCTGATTTTTGAGCGCACTAGAGAAGAATTGCGGGCAGGTAAAACTATGTATCGCTCCGTGGAGTCAGGATTCTTTCGGGCATTTTCGAGTATTTTAGATAGTAACGTGACGACAGCGATCGCCTGTTTGGCTTTACTCTGGCTTGGTTCTGGTTTAGTTAAAGGTTTTGCCGTTACCCTACTTGTTGGGGTAGTGGTAAGTATGTTTACTGCCGTTACCTGTAGTCGTACCTTGATGCTGTTGGTAGTTTTGAGCTTACCCAAAGTCCGACAAAAGCCAGAATTATTCTGCCCCAATTTAAAATCAGCAACCAGTAATCAGTAATCAATTATCAATAAATTGCAAAATGGAATTTAGAGTTACTAAAAGGCGAAACTTATGGTGGGCAATATCAGGTACTGCTATGCTCCTCAGTATTATTATGATGATCGTCTCTTTTACTATCTTAAATGCCCCGCTGCGTCCAGGTCTTGATTTTATTGGCGGTACTCGCATCCAAATCGCTAAAGATTGCTCGGTAGCGGGCAACTGCGATCGGCCTATAGATACGGCTCAGGTGCGAGAAGTTTTAGATAGTCAGGAATTAGGCAACAGCAGTATTCAGCTATTGGGAGATGAAAAACAGATTCTCTCGCTAAGGACAGAAAATATTGATGGCGAACAGCGAAGTAAATTGCTTAATTCTTTGGGTAAGGCGATCGGCAAGTTTGATAATCGAACGATTCAGATTGATTCAGTTGGACCAACTATTGGTGAACAACTTTTTGTTTCGGGAATATTAGCTTTGTTGGTGGCATTTTTTGGCATCATTGTCTATTTAAGCATTCGTTTTCAGTTTGACTATGCCTTATTTGCGATCGCCGCTTTGTTCCATGATGTTTTAATTACAGCAGGTATTTTCTCATTTTTAGGCTTGGTAATGGGCTTAGAAGTAGATAGCTTATTTCTGGTATCCCTCTTAACCATTATTGGGTTTTCGGTTAATGATACGGTCGTCATTTACGATCGCATTCGTGAAAACTTAGTCAACACTCCTGAACTATCGATCAACGAAACTGTTGACAATGCCGTTAGCCAGACTTTAGGACGTTCTATCAATACGACCTTAACAACTTTACTACCCTTATTAGGCATCTTCTTTTTTGGGGGACAAACTTTAAAATTCTTTGCTTTAGCGTTAATTATCGGCTTTATTTTGGGTGCATACTCTAGTATTTTTATTGCCAGTACGCTCCTTGCTTGGTGGAGAAACAAAAGAAAAAATACGGTGGCGGGATCTGATTTGCCTATATCAGAATAAAAATAGTCGTGATGAGCAAAACATTCTGCATCTGAGTAAAGCAAAATGAGCAAATTTCAATCTAATTTTCAGCAGAAGGTATCGAGACTACATCAGTTAACCGTCTATGGTCGCTGGCTATTTGTCTTGTTTAGCTGGCTTACTTTTGGACTTTATGCTCTTTGGAACTTAAAAGCAGAAATTGCCCTATGGCTTGATTACTTTACTTGGACAGCAGTATACTATGGGCTTCATTTTAATTTCTTGCCTACTGTCTGTCTGGCTTTTTGTGTCGCAGTTACTATATCTGTCTTAGTCTGGCAAAGTCGCAATCTTATTTGGGGTTTGCCAAAGAGCGAAAAACGCCAACTGGAAAAACGAGTAGAGAAAATTTTGGCAAGTGGTAAAAAACACCCTCTTTGGAAATGGATTAATTCTTGATATAAACCCCATCTAGTTAGATTGTTTATCTAAAATAAAAAATTAAATATAAGCAGTAATTTATCTCTCTAGACAGACAGATAATTGAATTGACTTCTGTAATATGGCAGAAACAATTTCAAATATTGAAGAACAAAAATGGCTAACTCGACTGAATTCAAGTTATTTGCTCCTTATAACAACAGTGCAGCCTTAAAAGGTTGTTTTTCTGACTGGTCTGAGATATCCATGCAGAAAGATAAACAAGGTTATTTTCGGGCAAAAGTTGAGTTAGAAGATGGAGTTTACCAGTATAAATTTCGCGTCCAGTCTCAATCTCATTTTTTAAAGGCTGATGAATGGGTTGACGTTAACGATCCTTACGCTACAAATATTGACGATGAGAGTCAAAACAGCGTAATTCAAATTAAAGACGGCAAAAAGATTGTTGATAGCTACGCTTGGCAACACGACGACAAGCCTTTACCTAGTAACGAAGAGTTGGTTATCTACGAACTGTATGTCGGGGGTTTTTCAGGTGGCGAAGGAGAGGGGAAAAAGCGCGGTACATTTAAAGACGTTATTGATAAACTAGACTATCTGAGCGAACTAGGCATCAATGCAGTTGAACTGATGCCTACACAAGCATTTCCAGGAGACAATAGCTGGGGCTATAATCCTCGTCACTATTTTGCTGTTGAGTCTAGTTACGGTTCAACCGCAGATTTGAAGCGTCTGATTGATGAATGTCACAACCGAGGTATGCGCATCTTGATGGACTGTATTTTTAACCATTCCGATACCGAAGCACCCTTAACCAAAATAAACTTTGATTACTGGTACAGTCGTGAACCGTCCGATCCTGATAATAGCTGGGGTCCAGAATTTGATTACGACAAGTACGATAAAAATTTAGATCTCAAACCTGCATGGCAATTTGTGGGTGATATAGTCAGATTTTGGATTGAGGAATATCATATCGACGGTATTCGTTTTGATGCTTCTAAGCAGATTGGCAACTTTGATTTTTTGTCCTGGATAGCCGAACAAGCCAGACAGGCGGTCGGTCAAAAGCCATTTTTTAACACTGCCGAATACATCCCTGAAAATCCTGACCTAGTAGGATACGGCAAGCCCATGGATGCTTGTTGGCATGAAAGCTTTTATCAACAGGCTTTAAAACATATCTGCGGTGATGAGCTTGACCTAGAAGGTTTTAAAGAAGTTATTGACTGCCGACAACAGGGTTACGGGGGAACGACTACCGTAATTAACTATATAGCCTGTCACGATCATCAGTATACTCTAGCAGAGTTAGGCGATCGCAAAATCTCAGACAAAGCAGCTTTTAAAAGAGCCAAGTTAGGCGCAGTCTTATTAATGACGGCTGTTGGCGTACCTCTAGTTTGGATGGGTAATGAGTTTGGGGAATACAACCCAGAAGAAGAAATCAAAATTGATTGGACATTACTAAAAAATGACCTCAATAAAAATTTGCTTGACTATTATCAAGGCTTAATTGCTCTGAGAAAAGAAAATCATGCTTTACGTACTGATAATATTGACTTTTTCTATGAAGATCCTGAGAGTAAAGTTTTAGCATATACTCGCTGGAATGATGAAGGCTCTCGCGTAGCAGTTATTATCAATTTTTCGGATAATTTTTTAGAAGATTATACTATCGACCATTTTCCCCAATCAGGTACTTGGCATGAATGGACAAACAACTATGATGTCGAAGCAAAAGAAGGAAAATTAACGATTGATATAGGGGAATTTGAAGCTAAGGTATTTGTAGGCTAATTGTAAGATTATGGCATAAATGGCATAATGTGGTCATGTAGTTACCAACCAGGCTAATTGTTTTGAACCATATAATCGAGCAATTGTCAGTTTACCCAAAAGATTACTGCTACGGCAAACGCTTTTAGATTTCAAGAATGACAAACGTTCAGCCATCAACGCCAGAAGCTCTTTAATGTTCGTGATACTACTAATTTGACATTTTGGTTTACTGCTATTGTTAGCCTATTAAGTTTTTTAGCAGCCCTGTATCTGTTTAACCTGTTATATGAAGTCCGCCTAATTGGTTCTAAAATAAGGGTCTTGCACTCTTTTGGTGATCCGAGAAAAAGGGCGATCGCTACCGCTTAAACAAGACACAAAAATCTTTTTTTCAGCAAATCATGACTGGCACGACCATACATCTGACGCTCTTTGCATCTTAAGTCGATTGACTTGACCCTCAACCTGCCCATTACTCCACTGATAAGTTATACCAATTCTCCATGAAGATGCACTAGAAGATGCACTAAATTAATAATAATGATACGGTACGGAAAAATGGGGAATAAGTTTGAGGTAGAAGTTAACGAAAGTCCTGAAGAATTGAAACATCGATTGCATCATGCGGTTACTGCTAGCAGCAAAGAAAGATTGCAGATGCTGTATTGGCTCAAACAAGATGCGATCGCCACGAGAAAAGAACTATCTCAAAAATTGGGCAGAGATGAATCAACAAGGAAGACTTGCTCAAGGTGAGAAAACCTCACCGAGCTTCCTTCCTCAATATATCGATGGCTGAAGAGATACCGTCAAGGAGGTCTTCCAGATTTACTTGATGTAAAAACTCCTCCAGGTAAAAAAAGCAAAATTTCCGCACAAGAAATGAATCAGTTAAAAGAACGTTTGAATCAACCTCAAGGATTTAAAAGCTATGGAGAAATTCAAAACTGGCTGAATCAAAGGTTTGGTGTAGATCTTGCTTATAAAAGCGTACACAAAATTGTTCGCTACAAACTGAAAGCCAAACTGAAAATACCACGTCCACAAAGTCCCAAAGCCAAACCTCAAGTTCAAAATGCCTTTAAAAAAGCGCACCGCCCCGTCTGAGGTTTCCTCAGACATAGGGACGGAGCAAGAAAACTAAAAACCATAATTAAAGTACTAATCGACTATTTGGGGACGGGTCAACCAGTTCGTTACTGGTGTCAAGATGAAAGCCGTCTGGGGCTAAAGACATTAACGGGGAAAATTATTACTTTACAAGGGATTAAACCTCAAGGAATCATGGGTTGGGCAAGAGACAACTTTTATCTATATGGATTAGTCGAACCTATGAGTGGAGAAAGTTTCTTTTGGGAATTTTCCCATCTCGATAGTCTTTGTTTTCAGAATTTCTTGGATTTATTTTCCCAAGGATACCCTGATAGCTTAAATTTAATTCAAATGGATAATGGTAGTTTTCATAAATCTCAAGACTTAAAATGGGCAGATAACATCATTCCCATTTTTCAACCCCCATATAGTCCTGAACTTAATCCTATTGAACGCTTATGGGAACACATTAAAAGTAAATTAGCTTGGGAATATTGTGATAGCTTAAGCCAATTAAGAACAAAACTAAAGCAGGTTCTCGATTCCATTTCTGAAGACACGATTGCCTCTATTTGCGGATGGGACTATATTACATCCGCTTTATTTAGTGCAACTTCATAGAGAATTGGTATTAGCATTTAATGAAACGAGGTTTGGTAGGGCGGGTAGGCTAGCAGGGATTTCTCTCACGAGTAAGTGCTTTGAAAGCGGTGGGCGGTCATAGGGTGCATTCTTCTCGTCGCCTACAAGCGTCAATTTCCCTTGAAAACCCGCAGAGCGTAATGCCTCAGCCCCTCGCAACCCTGCCAGAGAAGCACCAACAATCACAATTCGTTCTTCAGTCATTTTCTGCCTCCTGGCGATCGTCCATTTCCACGCTAATTGCTCGCACTGGACACGATTGTGCAGCTCGCTCGATATCACCACGCAGTCGTTTATCGGGTGCATAATCGTAAACGAGAATTTCTGCACCTTTTAGTTTGAAACTATCAGGTGCCTCATAGCAGCATTGTCCGTACCCTTGACACAAATTTAAGTCAACAACTACTTTCACTTTCTGTACGTAATAAAATCAACAATCAGTCATACGCTATTTTCCGCAATTCTATGAATTTGTTTGTTATCTAAATGCGACAGAAAATTGACTTAAGTACCCCATATATGTCCCTAATGTTAAAATATGTATATTATTATACTATCTTTAAAGATAATGGTACTTAAACTCTGCAAATTTGGGGTTGTGAGTAGAGCCAATCATCCGATATTTTTAGCAACTAGAACTTTCCATCCAAGAAGACTTCAAAAATACATGAACAGAGTTTCGATTAAATTTATCAAAGGAATTTTAGAGGCAGCGGCTCAACTGAACCTGGATGGCGATGCAATACTGGTGGCTACTGAACTTGAGCCGTCTATCCTCAGCGATATTGATGCTTACATCACTCAAGATCAATACCGAAATATTTGGCAAGAAATCACTCAAAGTTCCGGTCAATCTGATGTTGGACTGCAACTTGCAGACTTTGCTCACGCAGGCACGTTTGACTTGATAGGCTACATTCTACAGAGCAGTCCCAACCTGGGCGAAGCGATAACACGCTCGATTCGATATAGTAGATTGTTGGAGGAAGGAATCGAATTAAAACTTGAAACTCAAGGGCAGGTTGCTCAATTTACCCGTAATATCCCAACCGATCCAGTGCCAATATCTGCTTCCAGCCAATGGGCGCTTGCCAACCTGCTTCAAAGAACCCAAGACATGACTGGGGTAAACTGGACACCCATAAGGGTCGGCTTTCGCCATTCTCTACCCAAAAACTTGACGGCGTATCAGCAGAAGTTTCGCTGCCCTTTGGAGTTTAACCTGCCAGTTGACTTTATTCAAATGGATCGAGAACTTCTCCATGTGCCAATGTTGCAAGCAGAACCAGGACTATGTGCTGTCTTGAAACGCTATGGCGAAGATTTACTGAAGAGATTTTCTCCAGTTACCACCTTTCGAGACAAGGTTCGAGGAGTGATTATTGAAGAACTGGGCAAAGGAAATGTAGGATCTTAGAGGGTTTCAACCCGTTTAGGTATTGTCCCTCGTACCTTACAGCGGCAACTCCGAGAGGCAGGCACTTCATATCGAGAGGTGTTAGACGAGATTCGACGAGAATTGTCTGTTTACTATCTGCGAAACTCAGACATGGCAATCTGCGAAGTAGCGTTTCTTCTAGGGTTTTCGGAGACTAGCAGTTTTAATCGTGCTTTTAAGCGTTGGTATAATTTATCTCCAAGCGATTTCCGACGCTTGCAATCAAATGCTAAGTAGGTGTATTGCGTCTAGAGAGGAATGTTGCAAAAAGAAGAGATAAGAGTAAAAAAGAAGGAATATTGCTTAAATCTATTTTTCTTTCTTCCAAATTTACGCAACAATGTCGCCATCTTGGCAAATATAGCGTTTTTCAGCCTGGAAGAAAGACAGTTCGCCATTTGCTAAATGAGGTATCGCCGCGAGACTATCGGCAAGACCGTCGGGATGAAAACGTCAACATACAATATAGGTGAGTGCCAGCATTTCAGCTTTACTGTAGCCTATTATGTCGCAACATTTTTGATTGATTTGTAGCCAGTGAGGTAGTGCATCAAAGAAGTGTGGGATAGGTAATCAAGCCATGCCAACTCCAAGGTGCAATCGTTAGTTCTTCTCTCATGGCAGCAGTAGTTTTCTTTCGGCTATGAACCCAAATCCAGTTAAAATAGGTAACTACTAATCGCACTGTCGCTTCTGTCTGTCCCCAAGCTTTGGCAAATTTATTCTGACGACGATGCCAACGTCCAGTCTGCTGTCTAACAATTCCATTTGTTCACTTTAGTTGTTGTGTTTGGTCTTTCCCTATAATATGACTAACTTCACTCCCTAGAACCCTCTCATAACCTTCCCAACCATCTGTGCGCCATTGCTGACAATCGGTTTTTCCTTCCGTATTCACTATTAATTGCTCAATAAATTTATCCGTATGTTTTCCCACTCTGGTTGCCAAAATCAATCCACTGTCAGTAGATTGCGTCATTCCAATCCAACAGTCTCCGACCATTAATTCATTTGGGAGTGCCTGCTTTTGTTTTTTTGTACAAACGACTAGAACTCATCCCCAGCTAACTTCTCGGTTTCAATCTGTTTTACTTCTTGGTTGTGAACCATTTATCCTTTGACTGAAGCTTTTCTTTAATGTCTGAATTGGTAACAATCACAAATTTCTAAGGCTGCAATCCATAGGAAAATGGCAAAAGTATTAAGCTATTCTCTAATGCGTTCCATACTTCGTTAGGAATGCTTTTGTTGGGATCGAACCGTTTGGTCGCGTAGCGCCACTGTTGCTGTTCTAGTAAATCTGAAGGTAAAAGAGTAGTCATAGAAATCTCCATGTAGACTTATTGGTAGGAAAAGGGACAAGAAAATAATTAGTTCATTAATGTTCTATTGAGCAAAAAATGGCAGCCTTTTGGTAACTTGCAACACGATCGGGAACATCATCATCACAAACCCGAACAAGCCAGAGGCTATCACGCTTCCCATTGTCAATGCGCCGTCTTTCCACGCTCCATAGTAAGCCCACCCCGCGATCGGCAGAAAGAGAACGATTGCGGTAAATAACCCTGGGGAGAAGATCCTCGTGATTAGAACTGGGGCGATATGGAATAGGACTGCATTAACGAGCATAAAAGCTGGGAATGCTAGAGCCATTGATGGTTTGCGCCACCCAATCGCTGCACAGCACACTCCCAGAATGATTACAAAGGCATTAACTAAGTAGAATTCGTTCCATTCAACTGGCAATCCAAGCACTTGACCTACCCAGCCTCGCCAGTTGTATTCGTATTCTTCCAGCATATGAAGACCATAAGCGATAGTCGCAATCCACAAAACGTACTCACGAGACATAGTTGATTCTCCATTTTTTAACATGATTTTCTCCTTCAAGGAAAGTCAGATCGTTTGTCATTGGGCAATCTAGTTCAAAATAAACTTTTCAATTGCCTTGGCAAAACCTTCTTCTGTATAAGAAGCAGTCGTATATGTTGCCTGATTTTGTACTTCTTCGCTGGCATTACCCATAGCAATACTCATGCCACTAAGCTCGAACATTGGTACATCGTTAGGCATATCGCCGAGGGTGGCAATTTCCTCTAAAGGAATATCAAGTATTTGTGAAAGACGTTTAACTACAGTTCCCTTATTGGCTTGAGGATGAGTAATATCGAGATAATAAGGCTGAGAACGAGAAGCCGAAGCGGTATCTCCTAGTTCTTTTTTTGCAGCAGCTTCGCATTTGGCTACGGCATTGAGGTCATCGCTAGCACCAACAATCTTGACTACCTTGTCGAGTAAACCGTCGTAGCTATCGACGACAATAGGTTCAAACTGAACGGTTTTACTGTCTTTATCTACGTGTGCGCCATGTCTATCCTTTACATACCAGTCTTTTTCTTGATAAATCCAGACATCCAAGTTGTATTTTTCAATTATGGCGATCGCCTGTTCGGTAACATCTTGAGGCAGACTATTTTGTTCGATGATCGAAAAGTCGGGATTTAAAAATATTCCCCCGTTAAAAGCCCCCATTGGTGCTTTGAGATTTAGCGGTTCAACCAGCATTTTTAAACCTAAAGGTGGTCTGCCACTAGTGATAGCAAACAGGATGTCCGCATCGTGCAGTTTTTTAACCGCAGCACAGGCTCGTTCGGTCAGAACTTTATCGGGAGTAACTAAAGTACCATCGACATCGGCGACTACTAGAGAAATTTTATTCATCGTCTTTATTTAAGTAAAAATTTGGTTTAGATGGCGATCGCCATGAAAGCTAATTTGATAACGGCGATTGCCTGATTTATAAGCTATACTTGTTTATTCGGCAGCCTTTTCTGCTGCTTCAAAACCGATTTTGGCATGAGTCCCATCGCAGAAAGGTCGTTTTCCCGAAACCCCGCAGCGACAAAGTGCTATATGGTCTTTGGTTTCAAAAGGTTGTCCGCTACCGTCGGTAATGGAGGCATCTCCTTTAACAATAAAAGGACCGTTATCTTTTGCTTGAATAGTTATATCTGACATGATGTTCTTCTTGTTGGTATAAGTTATGGGAATTATTCATTTGTGGTTCGCCATTGACGACCATCGTTATTAAGTAATTCATCGGCTGCTTTTGGTCCCCAAGTTCCCGCAGCATAATTAGGAAAATCAGCTTTGTTTGACTGCCAAGCTTGGAGTATGGGATCGACAATATTCCAGGCAGCTTCTGTGTTATCGGCTCGTTGAAACAGTGTGGCATCACCAATTAGACAGTCATAAATTAAGGTTTCGTAACCAGTTGCAGGAGCAGCTTTAAAACGGTCTTTGTAGGAAAAGTCCATCTCTACACCGTCGATATGTACTTTTGGTCCTGGAACTTTTGCGCCAATTTGCAAGGATATTTTTTCTTCTGGCTGTATCTGTATGAGCAGAAAATTGGGTGTCAGGCATTCAACTGGGGTATCGCGAAACATGGCAAAGGGAGCTTGCTTAAACTGAATTGCAATCTCTGTAGTCCGTTGAGGCATATATTTACCCGTCCTGAGATAGAATGGTACACCCGCCCAACGCCAGTTATCGATTAATAGTTTGAGTGCCACATAAGATTCGGTATTTGAATCTGAATCGACTCTTGGTTCATCTCGGTAAGCTTTTGCCTCTCTATCCCCTACCTGTCCTTGATCGTATTGTCCTCGTACGGCATAGTCAGCCACCTCTTCGGGTGCGATCGCCTGTACTGCGTGAAACAGCTTAGTTTTTTCATCTCGTACTGCATCGGCTGCAAAACAAGTGGGTGCTTCCATTGCTGTTAATGCTAGTAGTTGAAATAGATGATTGGGAATCATATCCCTCAGCGCACCAGCCTTGTCGTAGTAGTTACCGCGCTTTTCTACGCCAACGGTTTCCGATACTGTAATCTGAACATGGTCGATATGGTTACGATTCCAGATTGGCTCAAACATCCCATTACCAAAACGGAAAACCATCAGATTTTGAACGGTTTCTTTACCTAAGTAATGATCGATGCGATAAACTTGGCTTTCATCTAAAATGCTGAGGATATCTTTATTGAGACTGCGCGCCGAATCCAGATCTCGTCCGAAGGGCTTTTCGATAATTACCCGGCGCCACTGTTGGTCAGATTGGGCGGTTAGTTTTGCCTTGCCTAACCCATCTACAATTGCTTGGAAGAAGTTGGGAGAAGTTGCTAGGTAAAATAAGTAATTACCGTTTGTTCCTTTTTCGTCGTCTAGTTTAGATAACTTTGACTGTAGCTGTTTATATGTATCAGCATCTTCAAAATCACCCTGAAGATAATCTAACCGCGACTCAATCTGGTTCCAAACTTCACTGTCTACTTCTTGGGTAGCAAACTCTTTGATGTCTTGACTCATTTGGTCGCGAAACTTATCGGGACTAAGTTCCGTATGCGCCACGCCAATAATAGCAAACTCTTCAGGCAACAAACCAGATTTAGTCAGATTGTACAGGGCGGGTATCAACAGGCGTTTGGTTAAATCTCCTGCTGCACCAAAAATCGCGATTGCACAGGGCTCGGCAGGTTCAGGCTGTTCGATTTTTGTCTCACATCTTTGGGCTGTAGTAATCATAGTTAATTTGTTTGTTTAATTCTCTTCTTTAGCAGAGGCGGTTCGCGAAACGCCCCTACTTGTTATCTTCACTAAAAGAATGCTGCTCGACATGACCGCCAAACTTGTAGCGCATTGCCGATAATGATTTTTCAGCAAAAGTGTGTCCTTTGCGGGAGCGAAAACGATTGTAAAGAGCAGAGGTAATGACTTCGGCTGAGACAGCTTCTTCTACTGCTGCCATTACCGTCCAGCGTCCTTCCCCAGAGTCAGATACATAACCTTCATAATTCTCCAGTTTGGGATCTTCTGCTAATGCCATCGCCGAGAGATCGAGCAACCAAGAACCAATAACGCTACCCCTACGCCATACTTCAGCAATATCGGCAATATTGAGTTCAAAACGATGTTCTTCTGGCAATTGTTCCGATGTGGCTTGCTCAAAGATCTCAAAACCTTCAGCATATGCCTGCATAATCGCGTATTCTACGCCGTTGTGAACCATTTTGACGAAATGACCCGCATTTGTAAGACCACAGCGTAAATAGCCTTTGTCGGCAGTAGGATTTAGATTTTCTCGGTTAGGAGTTTGAAGAACATCACCTTTGCCTGGAGCGATCGTGCTAAAGACCGGATCGAGATGTTCTACTGCATCTTTATCTCCGCCAATCATCAAACAATAACCGCGATCGATACCCCACACTCCACCACTAGTTCCTGCATCCATATAGTGAATGCCCTTTTCTTTGAGCATTTTGCCTCGACGGACGCTATCTTTGTAATAAGAATTGCCACCATCGATTACCATATCTCCTTCGTCTAATAAGTTTGCCAGTTCCATTACCGTTTTTTCGGTAGGCTCGCCAGCAGGAATCATGACCCATACTGCACGAGGCTTGACTAATTTTTTAACCAACTCGTCGAGAGAATAAGCACCGATCGCGCCTTCTCTCTCCATTTTCTCAATCTTTTCTGGGTTGCGATTGTTGACTACGCATTCATGTCCGTTGCGCATCAAACGACGCACCATATTTGCACCCATTTTTCCCAAACCAATCATGCCAATCTGCATCTTTTTTTCTCCTGATTATTTATTTTTTTGAATAGACATTTCATGAAACGTCTCTACAATTATTTCTATGCCAAAGCTTCTGCCACGGCTGTTTGTAATTGCATTAAACCTGCTGAAACATCTTTACTTAGATGGATGCGTAACGCCCTGCGATCGCGTTCGGCTAGAACTTGGAAATCTCCCTGTGCCTGGGTGGTTTTGACGACGCTAAAGCCGTATTTGTGACCAGGAATGGGCAGATCCTCAGCATCATCACAGGTGATTTGTAAAAAGACCCCCGTGTTAGACCCACCCTTGTAAGCCTGTCCAGTGGAGTGTAAAAAGCGAGATCCAAAGCCAACACAGGTAGCTACCTGTTTGCGATCGCGAATTTCTCGGCGCATTATTTGCAGTTGTCCAGAGAGGGCATCATTTCTTTCGATATAAGCTAGCAAAGCTAGATAATCTCCAGGACTCAGGCGATCAAGATGAGCGCGCAGATATTCTGTTAAAGAGGTATCATCTTTGACTGCTTGTTTCAGTGCCTCGGTGTTTTGCGGATTAGTAAATAATTTAATTCCGTTGGCTTCAAAGAACGGTTCTTCTGAGGGAAGTTTGCCAGTTTTTTCGTATTCGCTGGTTAGCTGGCGCGTGACTTCTTTACTAGCTTCGACATCTGGCTGATTAAAGGCATTGATGCCAATAATCGACCCCGCTACGGCAGTGGCGATTTCCCAACGGAAAAATTCTTGCCCCAACTGATAAAGATCGGCGATTTCAATCCTCACTACGGGCTGTCCTGCTGGTTGTAGAGCCTCAACTGCAAGATCTTGTGCGGGATCGACACCCTCACTAAAGCGGATATAGGCAAATAGGCGATCTTGACCGTAAACATCAGGCTTTCCTAAAGGTTCATCGGCAACAGGGACTAATCCTTTACCATCTTTACCCGTAGATTCGGCTAAAAGCTTTTCTAACCAGGCACCGAGATCGGCAACAGCAGGAGAAGCAATTAAAGTTGCTTTATTTCGCCCCACATTTGCCAACACTCCCATAATCGTGCCTAAAATCAACCCAGGATTTTCACTAGCAGGAACAGAAGCAGCACAAGAATGCACCATCACTTCTGCTTCATCGAGGAACTTGGCGACATTTACTCCCATTACGGCTGCTGGCACCATGCCAAAATTGGAGATAGCTGAATAACGTCCGCCAATACCAGGGACACCAAAGAAAATATGACGGAAATCATCCCCTTCGGCTACCTGCTGTAGATGAGAACCAGGATCGGTAACGGCAATGAAGCGATCGCCAGCCAATTCTGCCCCCAGCCTTTGCTGGAGGCGATCAAAGAAATATTCTTTGAAGATGTTTGGTTCTAAAGTATTGCCCGATTTACTAGAAACAATAAACAGAGTCTTGGTAATATCGATCTTACTTTCAAGAGCTTTAATCTGTGCAGGATCTGTTGAATCGAGAATGTGTAATTCTGGATAACCTTCAATCTTGCCAAAGGTCAAGCGCATGACTTGGGGACAAAGAGATGAACCACCCATGCCCAATAATACCGCGTGTTCAAATTCTAAATTCTTTACCTCTCGTGACAGACTTTGCAACCGATCTAAGTGTGCCAGTTGATCTTCGGTAATACCCAGCCAACTCAACCACTCACTTTCATCGCTACCCGTCCACAAGTCGGCATCCATTGACCATAACCGCCGTATCTTTCCCGTATCCTGCCAGTCGGTAATAGTTTTTTCTACTTGGGTGGCTAATTCTTGAGGTAGAGAATAGCTGAAGCGATGCAGCGCGGTCTTGGGGGTTTCCCCCATGAGCGACTGCATCAAGACGCGATTAATTCCTTTACCTAATATAGCTTCGCGTTTTTGCTCTACCGCACTTAAAAGTTTATCAAACGCCTCAGCAAACTGCTTTACGCCTTTTTCTAATAGCTCATCAGTAGTTTCGTTGAGAGAAATACCTACTTCCTCTAATTTTTCGAGGGTATTTTTGGCATACTCCACATCGGTAATTAAACTATCGCTATGTTCGCCGCGATCGCGATATATTGCTAGAGTAGCAGGAGGAATAGTATTGACCGTATTTTCGCCAATCAATTCTTCTACATAGCGAACTTCGCCGTATTTCGGATTCTTAGTACTGGTACTTGCCCACAACAAACGCTGGGGTGTTGCACCGCCAACCGCCAATGCTTTCCAGCGAGGATCGTTATGATAAAGCTGTAGGTAATATTGATAGGCTAATTTGGCATTGCAAATTGCTATTTTTCCCAGTAGAGACTGAAGTTTTTCTTTTGTCTCTCCTTGAGCCTGTTTGAGCTTGTCTTCTATGCGATCGTCCACTGCCGTATCGATACGACTGACAAAGAAGCTAGCAACGCTTTTTACTTTACTTATATCACCTCCACCCGCAGCATAAGTTTCCAATCCAGAAGTATATGCCTCTGCTACTTCTTGATATACTCTTTGAGAAAATAATAGCGTCACGTTGACGTTGATTCCCTCGCTAATTAACTGCTTGATCGCGGGGATACCTTCAGGGGTGGCAGGAACTTTAACTAACAAGTTAGGACGGTTAACAGTCTTCCATAGGCGACGTGCTTGGGCTAGAGTTTTATCGGTATCGTGCGCTAAATAAGGAGACACTTCTAAACTGACATAACCATCAGTGCGATTAGTCTCATCATAAATAGATTTAAAAATATCTGCTGCTGCCTGGATGTCTTCTATTGCCACCTTTTCATATAAAGACATGGCATCAAAATCTTGTTCTGTCGACAAGGCTTCGAGGGTGCTGTCATAATCACTGCTACCTGCGATCGCCTTCTGAAATATAGATGGGTTGGAGGTTAAACCCCGAAGACCATCTTCTTCAATCATTTTCTTTAAGTCACCGCTTTCAATTAGGCTACGTCTAATATAGTCTAGCCAAACCGACTGTCCGTAATTTTGGAGTTGTTTGAGTGAGTTCATTTTTTTTCTCTTTCAATTTTTATTATTTACTCTGAGAAACTTTTGCGTGAGATTAGTTTAAGTTACAGAAGACTTTGTCATGAAAACTAATCATCCAGTAAGCCGAAAAAATTATTTCCCACCACTTATCAATCTCTTTAAAATTAGTAAATCGATAATCAGCCCATCCTAGTTCTTGTTTACATTGTCGAAATCCATATTTAACCCAAGTTCTTAATCCATACAAATTGCCGATCTGCTTCTTCATCTTACTTCGAGTTGCCTGAATATTGGTCATCACAAAAGAAGTTGAGTTCTCTTGAAACTCATAGAGGCAGCCATCAGGCAGCTGGAGTTTCTGACCGTTGAACCAAGAATATCCTGTTTCTACTAGCAGTGCCGAGTCTTCGGTCAAGATGGCTTGAACATATTCGCGAATCCCTCGATTGTTTAGAGGAGCATTAGAGTTAGGTTCACCTGAAATTACAATAATGGGTAAATCTTCAGCATAGGCTCCTGCGATCGCATTTACCATGCTCAGACTACCAACGGTAAAAGTAGGGAACACTGCTGCCACTCCTCTGGCTCTGGCATAGCCATCGGCTGAATATCCCGCATTGAGTTCATTACAGCAGCCAATCATCTTTAAATTAGGGTTCTTTAACATTTGATCGAGCAGAACCAGATTGTAATCACCAGGAACGGTAAAGTAGTGTTCTAACCCAATCGCTTCGAGAAGTTCGGCAAGATAGGTGCCGATATTATGTTGAGTATTGGGATTGTGTTGTTTATTCATATCAAGAATCTAACGATTGGAAAATTACAATCCAAATCTCTGTGAAATAAAGAAATGCTTAAATATTATTGATGAATCATTAACAATGAGCTTAAATCAAGTAGATAAGGTATTTCTTCCATTTCCTTGCCCAGACTTGCCTAATCTTGCGCTACCAGCTTGGAAGATATGTATGCAAAGATACAAAAATTTCATCGATCTTAAAGTGTTGGTAAATTTTTGGTTTTGTCCTGAGAATGCTCCAACGATAAACGTTAGCCAATTAGCTTGGCGACTTTGACAGCAGACGAAATTGCCCCTTCGTGTAGTCCATCGCCCAAATAAGCGCCTGCATGATACGTATTATTCTCCCCATTCGTTTCCACGACTTCATCGCGATAACGGAAAGCTTCGGTGGTATAAAACGGGGTCTGGTGTTTCTGAAGATGAATAATTTTATCTTGGTGAATTATGTCTCCTAGCTGAAAAGATAAAAAGTAATTTTGGGGAGATGAGATGCCACAAAGGTGATTGAGGTAGCCATTATATCCCCAGTGATCGCTAGGTTGAAAAAAGTCAAATTCTGAGGGATATTTAATATCGCGACCTTCATACATAGAATTGTCTCTATGGATTATCACCTCTACAGAGTTGGCTTTCCAGGCAGAGAATCGTTTGATTTCAGCCTGGCTGGGGTCTGCTAACAGTGACATTACCCGATCGGGTGGTGTGGCAAATACGACTTTGTTGAATGATTGGATGTTGCCAAGCGATCGCTCAACTTTAACACCGTCTGCGTCCCGATAAATGTTGGCAATCTGTGTATTTAATAAGACATCACCTTTAAATCGCTCCAGAATCTTCTCAATGTAAGAATATACGCCGCCTTCAACTCTGAACCACTTGACCGTAAGATAATCGCGCAGCATCGGAATGGCTAGTTCGGCTGGAACATCGTCGATGTATTCAAAAGGGATTGAGTAGCTATACATGACGATCAGCTTGAGCCAAAGATTGCTAGTCGTTCGAGCTTTTAGATAATAAGATAGTGGTCGATTATAAAAATCTTGGATATCAGCAGATTTTGTTTTCAGCCATAATCCAGCAGAACGAGAGATAACGGCATTGAATCGAAGATATTCGACCAAGCGTCGAATACCTGTAAAGTTTTTTCTAGTCGCTACTCCCGTTAAAAAATGGTCGCCATTTTTGGTAAGTAATTCTGAGCCAATATCGACAGGCAGCAGTTTTATATCTAGCTCTTTCATCAGCGCGACGAAATTGTAAAAGACATCAGGAAATTCGAGCGGACCACTTTCTAAAATCTCAGTGCATTGAGATCGATTCGGCTTCACGTTTTTGTTCAGCGTGCGAATATTTCCGCCTAAGATAGGCTGCCGTTCAAACACGGTGACATGATGCCCTTGTTGATCGAGCAGGTAAGCCGTTGCCATCCCAGCAGCGCCACCGCCAATAACTGCAATTTTCATAGCTAATTCTGGATATAGAATAAATAGAAGATCGATGCTTTTTCCCTTTACCCTTTTCCCTTTTCCCTCACACTTAAACAGTCCATTGGGTTTCGTGCGAGAAGTCTAGGGTACGAGTGTCTATTTAGCAATTGCCTTAAATAACGTCGCCAGATAATCGCTGATAAAGCTGCGCGCCTGTCCCAATGGTGGGCGCAAATCCTGGATAGCCAGATGAGGCATTGCAGAAGTAAAAATGGTCGAGGGAAGTCTCGTGATTTAACCGCCTCGGTCCCATGTTTTTTGGCGTTAGCTTGGAGCCATAGGAATTGCCCTGGGGACACCAGCAGTAACGCTCGTTGGTTGTCGGGCTACCCGTAACGTGGAAGACCATGTGTTTTCTAAAGTTGGGGACATAGCGTTCTTCTACAACGTCTAGAATAGAATCTAAGATCTCCTGCTTTCTTTGATAGTAAGCTTGGCGATCGCTCTGCTTCAACTGATTAAAGTAGTTATAATTAGCAACCGTCAAAAACTCAATAATCTGGCAGTCTTCAGGACAATCTCGGTTGGCGTTTGTCAGTAAAGTAGGGGTTGCAATTCCGAAGCTAGGATTGGAAAAGTCATTGCGATCGTACATTTGCGCGAACGCTTCATTTAGATTTTGATGTCCCGAATGAAACAGATTCCACTTACCAAAGCCATAGTCGCGCAGATCGAGATCTTTAACTACGCAGTAAGCCATGAAGTTAGAGGCAGAATATTCATAGTCGAGCTTTCGGCGCACTTTTGGCGAAAATTTTGATTCGCCAATCATTTTTGCCGCTCTTTGCGGGTCAATGTTGCAGATAACATTGTCACCAGTAAATTCGTGAGTCTCATGGGTCAGCAAATCTGTTGCCTCAGCCCCTGTAACCGTTCGTCCTGTAAGCTTAAATTGGGTGACTTCATGATTGAGCAATACCTGTCCTCCTCGTGACTCAATTACCTTTACTAGCGAGTTAATCACCTGCTCAAAATGTTGAGTCGCATAAAACGCACCAGCCTGATAGCCTTTAATTAGAGCCACCCAAGCATAGAACGAGAGTTGATCGGGGGGAAGTAAGAAATCAAACCATTGCAGTGCCAGCAGGGTTTGAGCAGCTTGAGGTAGCTTGAACTTATCGAATACATCTTGCAGTGTGCTGTTGAGATATTGGACAGTGCCTAGCACTTGGGTTGGATGTTTGAGCAGTTCCCACGGCTTAATCGGCGGTAAAAGCTTTTTCAGACCTGCTCCCGTGGTTTCCACTGCGTTGACGAATTGGCGAATACGATCGCTATCATCGGGAAACAGCGCGGACAGTCGCCGAATCAGCTCCTCTGGATCTGAGGGCATATTTAACTTGTACCCTGGCATTCGCATATGGTCAAATCCGTCAGGGTCGTAACGCTCAAAGGTGACTTGGCGATCAAGTCCTAGCTTTTTAAGCACGCGGTTCACCGTTTGTCCTTCACCGCAGTCCCAAACATAGTGAAGCTGGGCATTGAAGCTGTATTTATTAGCCAGGGTAAAGGTATGACCAAAGCCCCCTGGATGCTCGTGAGCTTCAAGAATCTGCACCGTCTTGCCGTTGTTTGCCATCAATGCTCCAAAAACTAGAGCCGACAGACCACTACCTATAATTAAATACTCTGGTTTCATAAGATTTTTCCTTAAGTGGTTGAAAGACCGAATCAAGCGTTCCGAAGGCTAACGGGTCGCGTAATCGCCTGACGGTGAAAAGATATTTCCAGCAATTGACAACTAAAAAACTCAATTCCTGGCTATCTTCGACGAACCCTGTTTTTTGATGCCCTATCTAAAAGGCTAAATTACTCGAACATAAATGCTTCTATCTAGAGACATAAAACAATTGCTCGTACTTCTTTTTATCTAAAAGCTTTTTGATTGGAGCTAAGTAGCTAATAGCTAAGGCGAAGTCCTTAGCGAATGACGCGAGAAAGATTTTGCTTCAACAAAGATATTCTTAATCTTTGGATGTTTGCTACGAATACTTGCTTCTAAGCTGGTATCGACTAGTGAATGAATGCTTTCAACAGAGCATAGCCGAACTAACGCTAATTCCTGCTAAGCTGGCGATCGCCAGCTTAGCAGCGATCACCACAAAAATGGTTTTTTTCGAGGAGCTAGAAGCCATAAAATGATTTCCTTATTTGACAATTTTATAGAAATCATCGTTTGATTGTGCAACGCCTAAAAACAAACAGAAATTAAACCTCAGCCATCTGTTTAACCAATGAACGCGCAGCTTCAAAAATTGCCTCCGCATCAATCTCGGCAGCGCGAAGCATTTCTTCTGGCGCACCCGAACCTGGCATTTGAGTTACTGCCAGCTTAGTTAACTGTATTGCACCCATAACGGAATAAAGATCGATAATACGGGCAGTAATATCTTCTTTTTTCAGAGTCTCATAAGCTTTAATTGTTTCGTGTAAGGTAACTCCCGCACCGATAATAGTCACTGCATCGCGGTCTGAACTATGGACTACTTTACAACCGCCGATAGGAAAGTCTTCATCTGCACTATAAATAACTGGGGTTTTCATCCGAGTTGTACGCAGATAGACAATGCCTTCAAGATCTACCATTTGCTCGATGAGCTTAACGGCTTGATTGCCATCACTAGGATAGAGGACGGTACTGCCACAGACTGCACGCAGCGAAGCTATATCTTCCAGCGCCATTTGAGAAGGACCATCTTGCCCAATAGAAACTCCTGCATGAGAGCCTACCAGCTTGATATTACCGCGAGAAATAGCCGTCATGCGGACAAAATCATATGCCCTACTCAAAAAAGCTGCAAAGGTAGAGACAAAGGGTTTATAGTTACGTACCTGTAAACCTACGGCTGCACCGACTAGCTGCTGTTCGGCAATAAACATTTCAAAGAAGCGATCGCTATGTGCTTTTTTAAAATCTTGGGCGTGAGTCGAATTACTCACCTCGCCGTCTAAAGCAACAATATCGGTTCTGGCTGCACCGATCGCTTTTAATGCTTCACCGTATACCTGACGGGTTGCTATAGAATCTTCTTCGTTGTAAACAGGAAGCTCTAATGGTTGTGCCTCCCCAGTTGATGCGGGCTGCAAATCATCTGGCTTAGTTACTTCAACGGTTAGCTGGCGTTCTCCTCCTAGTTCGGCGATCGCTCTTTGTGCCATTTTGGGCTTGAATGCCGTACCGTGCCAACCATTCTTGTTTTCAATCTCGGCAAAGCCTTTGCCTTTTACCGTTCTGGCGACAATTACGGTAGGTTTATCTTCAATATTTATCGCTTTACCATAAGCAAGATCGATTTCCTCTAGATTATGACCATCTACTTCAATAGCGTGCCAACCAAATGCCTGGGCGCGAGCGACGTAAGCTTGAGTATTCCAGCCCAATTCGGTTTGCCCGCGCTGTCCCAAACGATTAACGTCAATAATGGCAATCAAGTTATTCAGTTGATAGTAAGAGGCACAGTTAAAGGCTTCCCAGACTGAGCCTTCGGCAGTCTCACTATCTCCCATTACTACCCAAATTTTGTAAGGCAGCTTATCTAAATACTTTCCTGCCAACCCAATACCTACGCCAATTGGTAGCCCTTGTCCCAGAGAACCCGTTGCGACATCTACCCAGGGTAAAAGTGGTACAGGATGCCCTTCGATACGACTGCCAAACTTTCGCAAAGACAGCAATTCTTCGTCACTAATAACTCCTACTGCTTTGTACATTGAGTACAATAAGGGTGCTGCATGACCTTTGGAAAGAATAAAATGGTCGTTGTTAGGTAGTTTTGGCTGGTCAAAGTCATAACGTAAATATTTAGACATTAAAACTGCCATTAAATCCGCAGCCGACATCGAAGAAGTGGGATGTCCCGAACCTGCTTCAGTTGTCGAGCGAATGCTATCGATGCGTAGTTGTTGAGCTAAGTCGTGCCATTGATTTGATTGTGATGTATTCATGATTTTTCTTAGATAAATTTACGAGCAAACATTTAGCTGGTTGAGATTATTGAAAGAAACCAAGTCCGTATAATCTCTATTGATCGCTATACGAGCTTTTTCAAAACTTTCTTGATAGCCAGCAATAATAGTTCCGCCATAAGTAGAGCGAAGTAAAGAAAATAGAGCCAGAAACAATTGAGACTCGCAAGAATTAGAAGCCGATTTAATTAGATGCACATATGCCACTTCATAAAAATTAAAGGCATCTAAAAGTTCGTAAAAAGTTCCGAGTAAGTCGGTGATATCTGCGCCAGAAAAGAGGGTATGGGGCGCAATTCTAACTCCAACTCGTTCTTCGTCCCAAACGCTAGCCACTTCACCAATTATTGCTATTAATAACTGGATTAACTGCTCCAAGTTTTGACGGGATTTTAAAGCATCTCGATCGCAGGGATCGATCCCACAGCCAAAATCTGCCTGAATTTCAATGCCATCAAAATCCGCTGCCAGGGCTTTTGAGCAGCAGTACGAAATAGTTTGACAACAGTAGATAAATCTTGGCGATCGCGTTTGTCTGAGTTGACATTATCGGATAAAGCTTCTGTGAGTGACTCAGATGTAGTCATGTCATTGTGATAACAAACCTGTAAGAAAATTTTGCCCTGGCGATCGTGAACCTTTTCTGTGATTAATCGCCACTGTTTTATTTGCTCAGTAGAATAGATTCCAGGACAGTTTTGAAACTTGCCCAGCGGGGCAATTAAAGTCGAATCGGTAACTATTAATCCTGCTGATGCCTTTTGAGCATAGTAGTTTGCGACATTAGGTTGAGCTAGATTATGCTCTGATGATAAACATGACGTTGGAGCTACCACTATCCGATTGGATAAAATGTGTTCTCCCAATTTAAAGGAAGAGGAAAGACTCTATAGCTTTAATGTTTTATTCTTCAAGTAGCTGCTTTAGCTGACTGGGATCTAGAGAACGAAGCAGATTTATGGGTAGAGGTTGCTTACTTATGCTTTTGACATAAGTTTCAGTTAAATAAGATTTAAATTGCGAGCCAGCGCGTTGCGGAGGGGCTGTGGGCGTGGTATCGCGCCCTTTATAAGGCCGGTCTGTGACCCATTGTAGCGACTGGCGAGGGTGCAATTTTTGGGCTAAATGACTCTCAAAGAAAGCTACGCTCAGAACTTTAAGATAAGAACGAGCGATCGCTGGATCGAAACCAATTATTTGTGAGGGTAATTCAGTTTGGTCTGAGTCTTTTTCGCCAATAAATGAAAAGTGAGTGCTGTTTTTGACTAAAACCAAATATTTATCAATGTCTGGCAACCAGCTAAAAGGCTTAATTTGCTCGTCTAAAGCAGGGGCAAACAGATCCTTGTCTCCAGCAACTATCATTAAAGAGGACTCCAACTGATTCATTCCTCGTCTGCTGAATACTGGGTTAGCTACGGGATTAATTGCGATCGCTGCAACTACTCTTTTATCTTGTAAGTCTGTATTGGGAGGAGAGGCTGTTGCTCCTTGACATTCCAAATATAGTGCGGGATTTAAATTAATTTGCTCTGGGTTTTGCAGTTTTACACATTCTCGTTGAAGATGCTGCCAGTCTACTTTTGCTCCTGCAACCGCCATTGCCGTATAGCCACCTAGAGATTGACCGACGATTCCCACTTTTTGTAAATTTAATTTTCCTTGCCA
Source organism: Waterburya sp. (assembly GCA_965218645.1). GTDB lineage: Bacteria > Cyanobacteriota > Cyanobacteriia > Cyanobacteriales > Xenococcaceae > Waterburya. The sequence continues at coordinate 2,301,470 of OZ244627.1, forward strand.
TTTGTGATCGCTCTTAGATTTATGCTCGATCTCATTTAGTAACCAAGTAACGACTTTTGGTTGCTCTACCCATCGATTATCTGCTGGTGGAACATCTAGTCCGTTTAAGACTGCATTTATTCGTTTAGCATCGCTACCAGGAAAATTAATCGTAGCAACTCCAAAGCCATGAGAAGCAACATGCTTTGCTAGATAAGCAAAGTTTTGCCAATCTGTATTCAAGCCAGAAGCAATTACAATCAAAGGTGCAGGTTTACTCGTGTCTACAGGTAAATACACTGCCCCATCAATTTGCCGATAGTTGGTTGGTTTTATGGCAATAGATTCTTTGCGCCATTGCCGATCGCCCGATGCTTCAAGATTGGCTAAAGTATCAATCTCAGTAGAGTTAGCTGTCTCTATTTGGTTGGCTGCTTTGTTCTCTAATGCCGCAAAAATCCGTTCTGTATCTGATAATAATTTGTTAGCTACATTAACTGCGTTGGTAATCTGTTTGGTGTTTAACTTTAGTGTTTTGGTACTGTAGAGTCGCAGAACATTGAGAATTGTCAATCTTTCGGGGTTTGTCGCAGCCAAAATTACAGCCCCTCTTAAAGCAGGCTGGCTTACTCTTTGAGGAGAATCAATAATTAAGCCGATTGATTTCTCGAATTAATTCCTTACCAATCGGCAAATCGAGAAAAATACTGGCTGTAACTTGGTTGACATCAAAACGGCGATTCAGTAAATCTCTTAATTGTGCCAAATCTTTCTTACTAAAACGATTGCTATAATAGGCAAAACTGGGGGTAATTCTGCCTTCTCTGGCAAATATTTCTAAGTCAGAGACTGAGATATAAAATTCACCAAAAACTCCATAGTTAAATGCCAAGCGATCGGCACTCACCGCAGGTAAAATTAAAGTTGTAGACAATAAGCTACAGCTAAACAAAGCTAGAAGAGAAGCCCGCCAAACTTTTCTATGTTTTTGTCGTGGCGATCGCGAAAACAGCCTACTGACTGCTGGCTTATTTTTTAACTTGTTTCTTTTGGTTTTGCTCACTAAAACATTTTTACTTTACTTAAGAATATCAGACTTCTTGTCCTTTATTTAGAGCAAGAAATCTATTAAGTGACGGGTTTAAGATCTGCCGAGTAAAGATGCTACTTGCGCTGGGCTGGTGTTGAACCAGAAACATTATTAACTCTTCGTAGAACATAGCTACCGCGAAATCGCGCAAAATTCCACTCGTAGTTTTAGCGTTTACCATCACTGGAATCTTTAGGTATACCCAGCCTGCCGAGCCATTTGGTGTTCCTGGTTTTCCTACTTCGACAGTGGTTGAAGCCGTGTTGGCGAAACCCTGCCTAAACTGCTCAAACGACTGCTTGCTAGCGCTGCCCTCTCCATCCCAATCTAAGTAGGCTTGTTGATAGTTTTGACGAGCGATCGCCCTATAATAGTTGCGAATCATTCGCCTCAAACCTGTTATTGGGTAGGCGGTAACACTAAAGTTTATGGTGCTGCACTGTTGCCTTTAAGAGAGCGTGATTTTGAAGAGGTACAGCATAAAGGCGGTATTTCTCCAGCTTGGGCCCTCAAGTTTCGTGATTTTGCTCCCTACTACACTAAAGCCGAAAAACTGTTTAACGTTCACGGCAAAAGGAAAGAAGACCCCACAGAACCACCAGCAGAAGCTGACTATCCCTATCCTCCAGTCAGTCAAGAACCTTTTATGCAGAGGATAGTAGACAAACTGAGTCAGTTGGGATTTTATCCTTTTCATTTACCAGTAGCAATTAAACTTAATGAAGTAGACAAAACTTTATCTGAATGTATTCGTTGCGATACCTGCGATGGTTTTCCTTGTTTGGTTCACGCTAAAGCAGATGCTGAAGTTAACTGTGTGCGTCCAGCGCAGGCTTATTCTAATTTGACTCTAATAACTGGTGCAAAGGTAGTCAGGCTACATACGAGCGAGTCTGGACAAGAGATTACGGCAGTAGAAACCGAAATTGGCGAGCAAAAACATTTATTTTCTGCCGATTTGGTAGTCGTTTCCTGCGGTGCAATTAATTCATCTGCTTTACTACTCCGTTCGGCCAACGATTCCCATCCCAACGGATTAGCCAATAGTTCCGACCAAGTAGGACGTAACTTTATGAAACACTTGGCAACAGCAATGGTATCTCTGCAAGATGAGCCTAACGAGTCGGTACATCAAAAAACTATCGGTTTAAACGATTACTACTGGGGCGAACCTGATTTTCCCTATCCTATGGGCATGGTGCAGAATACGGGCAACGTCAAAGCAGGTATGATGCCCGCCGATTCGCCACCGCTACTTGCTCCTTACCTTAAGTTGACACCAGAAAAAGCATTAGAAGTGATGGCAAAGCATACTACAGGCTGGTGGTTGCAAACCGAAGATTTACCCGCTCCTAACAATCGCGTACAGTGGATAAATGGCAAGCTGCATTTAGACTATACGCCCAACAATACTGAAGCTAGAGAGCGATTGATTTATCGCTGGACTTCAATTCTCAAGGCAGTAGAGCGCAGCACCAAGCACGTTATTCCCTTTGGCATCTATCCCCGCAACTATTTACCACTGTCTGCGGTAGCTCATCAGTGCGGTACTTGTCGCTTTGGCGTAGATCCCCAAACTTCTGTTTTAGACATCAACTGCCGTACTCATGATGTAGATAATCTTTATGTAGTCGATGGTAGTTTTTTCCCTTCCCACTCTGGCGTAAATCCTACTTTAACTATTATTGCCAATGCTATTAGAGTAGCAGAGCATCTGAAAGAACGGATGGGAGTGCCTGACCTTGCTAGGTTAACGTCAGTTCGACAAAATTAAAAAACAGCCAGAGGTAGAGCCAGTAATCCTTTTGGCTCTAAATAAGCGCGAAGGTTTGTTCGGTAAATAACAATAAGCAATTAATCCCGTTATCAGATTAACCAGAAAATTCCAGATACTCCGATGTCTCGAATGCTCGATTTGAAGTCGAGAGAGGCTTTCGGTCAGAAAGCATCTCTAATCGACTTGTTGAAAGATATTTTTTAACTGGTCGTTGACCGTCTCAATCAAAGCTCTTTGACGCAAAAGAATTTTGTCTATCAGCTTGAGCAACTTCTGTTTCATGTTTTTCTTATACCGAGTAATGAGTTTGAGCTGCTGCTCATAAAGTTGCTCAAATAAATCTTGAGAAATATAACCGCGAGCGCCAGATAACTTACCAAAAATTCCTTCACTCATTTCAGGTACTGGCTTACGGTCGTCTACATTCCCTGGAGTCAGTTTGAAGGCAAGCAATTCACCTTTGTCATTAATTATCAGATGAAGCTTGAAACGCAGGGCGTATGCGCCCAAGTCGCGTCTGCGACGCTTGCAAGCTTCGCTTGCTGCATGCCATCCCAGGGAATTTTTACCCCAACCAGCAATATCTTTGAACACCCGATCAGAGCGACTACGGCAAGGATGAGATACTTCTATCGGAGTCGAGTCAACAAAACTAATCCCTGTTACTTCTGCTTTACAACTGTTCAAAAAACAGCACAGCAACATTCAAGACCAAGGCATTAGCTCTACAAAGCGATTGTAACTGACGAGATTGGGGAAAGCTTTTTTCCAATGAGGCAATACTTGTAGAGTGTAAAATTCTTTAAATGTCCTAAATCCAGAACCGTGAAAAGCAATCACAATTGTCATTACTTCACTTAACGACATCCGAGAACGGCATAGTTTTTCATTTGGCATTGAGGGGAGTTGCTTTTGTTTTTCCCATAGTCTTGACCATTGAAGATAAAAATCATCTACATCGCCAAATATTTGTGTGATATCTAATCTTGATGTCATCATAGAATTAGCTAAGATACTTAGATTGTGACTATTTTGAGTTTACATCTCAGCCTTTCTTTCTCTCTATATTTTCGTCGAACTGACGTTAGGTTAGAAGAAGTAAGAAGTAATAGGTAATAAGTAAGAAAACTTAAAGCCTAAAATTTATAGCTTATAGCTACAGAAGTAAGAAATTTAGTTGAGTAAAGGAGAATTTAAAATGAACGAAGAAAATAAGAATTTAGAGCAAGAACAACAAGATAAAGAGTCTTTAGATGTTCTTCAGCAACCGAAGCATAACGCTTTGGAAACTGAGATTGGTGCAGTTGGTGGCGGTGTAACTGGTGCTGCGATTGGTAGTAAATTAATCGGCGGTAAAACTGGTGCTGTAGTTGGTGCGATCGCTGGGGCTGTAGTTGGTGGTGCAGTTGGTGATGTAGTGGGAGAGGATCTAAAAGAACTCGAACAAAAAACGATGGAAATTTTCGGCGAAGCACAGGGAGAAAATGAAATTCTCGCCCATTATTCTTGGTCAGAACTACAAGCATTGTCTAAACCTCAAACTTAAAAAAGCTGTTAGCTGTTAGGTTTTAGCTCTATTTATATACAAATAAAAGGAAATGGTAAATAGTGAATGAATCAACTTGATCGCCAGAATCAAAATTCTCTTGCAGCTTTAAGTTCTGAAGAACTTAACTTTAAACTTTGGGAACGGGAACAAGAACATACTAGGTAATCATGTAGAAGTAATGACATAGACTAAAGTTTGACATTAAAATTTATTACTAATGCCGATTTGTTCAAACCGTGGTTCGGGAAAGAGTGTCAAAAACGGTCGTATTCACAACGGAAAGCAAAGGTTCAAATGCAACGAATGTAGTCGGCAACACCGCGATTAGAGATGGCGAGGAAACCTCGCCCTCTCTCGCGGTCAATTTGTCGAGAATCCACAGAAGATAGTAATCAATCAAGAAAAACGGGACTTAATTGATAAATTACTCTTAGAAAAGATTTCACTGGCTGGAATTTCAAGAGCGGCAAAGGTTTCAGAAAAATGGCTTCAAACATACGTAAATAATAAATATGCTCTTGAATATGCTCTTGTTCCCAGAAAAATTAAAGTAACACCGAAAAAAAGCGGTGCGACCCTGAGTCTTTTTAAGACGCTAGACAAAGGGCTTGCCCGCATGTACGCCCACCAAGAGGGAAATTAACGATTCAGTGCGACGAACTGTGGTCATTCGTGGACAATAAAGCTAACAAACAATGGGTCTGGTTAGCTCTTGAGGTGAAGACTCGTGAAATTGTTGGGGTTTATATTGGCGCTCGCGACGAAAAGGCTGCTCAAAAATTAGGGAACTCCTTACCTTCAGTCTATCGTCAGTGTGCGGTGGCTTATACTGATTTCTGGGCAGCTTACGGTGCCGTGTTTCCTGTAAAATGTCACAAAGCAGTAGATAAAGAAACTGGAAAGACTAGCTAGATCGAGCGATTCAATAATACTTTAAGACAAAGAGTATCCCGTTTGGTTAGAAAGCAGATGCGACCCCGCCTCGCCGTCAGGCGCAAGGGAATGCGCACCAAGAAAACTCTATCCTTTTCTAAATCGCTAGAAAATCACATAGGTGCTATTTGGTACTTTGTGCATTACTACAATGCTTCATTACCTCTTTAGCACTACCCAAATTTTAAATGCTGAATATACCTATTTTCTGCTGCTTCACCTTAAAAAATTAGTAGTGAATCTAGTACGGGAGCAATAATTTCGACGGTATCGATTTTTTTTCTGGTGATGGCAAATAATAGAGTTTAGCCTGTAGGCGATCTAAATACCATTCTCCAGGAGTATTCAACCACTGTAGGGAATTTTCTAAGTAATATAAATCTCCAGGGGCAAGTTGAAAGACGCTGTTTTTACTAAAATAAATCTGACGTTGAGTAGGATCTATCTTAGCAATAGGTAAACGAGACTCTACCCAACGAGTCATGACTATTAATTCTGCGCCTTGAAAAGCGGCAACGTCAGTATCGGGTAAATCTTCTGGGTGATATTCAAAACTAGAATTTCCCTGTGTCCAAGTTTGTCCTGGTTTAACCTCTAATTTCTTAACCTTTAAGTAGCCTCGATCGGGATAGCGCGATCGCATCCGTCTTTCGCCATTCACCCATAGATGCTGAAATTGCCATCTAGTCTCAGTGTCTTGGGGTAGCTTTATAGTCCACATTTTAATCTTGTTAACTGTTTTTTGTCGCCAGCCAGCAATTAATTGACCGCCACTGATAATTGCTTGTTCTTTGGGGTAAGACTGATAGGTAATTGGTTGATTGCTACTACTTGAATCTTCTGGCTCAAATACTATTGGCTGAGATAAAAAATATGTCCCGCCTCTCAAGCTAATTTTAATCGGGCGATCGCTATTATGCCGTAATTTTAATTCTCTAACTACTATTTTTGCTTTGGCTATAGTCGCTAAGGGACCATCATTATTCAATAGGTTTGCTGTTTCGAGTCTTCCTGACTAGGAATCATTACCGTTGAGGGCAACATACAAATTAATTGGCTTTACATCGGCAAACAAAGGAAGACTCAAAGCTGGCTTGGCTATTGTTATACCTTTTTTGATAATGACGATTAGCCACCCTAATAAAATCTGGAATAAAAAAATACGGCGCAGCATAATAGTACAGTTAGGGCAGTTAGAGAAGAGACAAGGCATGCCTTGTCTGTACTGGGCAGTTAGAACAGTTAGGGCAATTTTCTTGGACTACGAACTACGAACTACAAACTACAAACTCAATATTTAAGATACTTTTCCATGCAACGGATTTAATGTCAAAAATTTTTAGACAAGAGCAAGATAACAAAACAGTGCCAGAAATTTGAGCTTTAATAGTAATGACCTTTTATTAGACGTTGTTTTGGATTTGAGTCTATTTCCAAGTCAATGATAAATTGTAAATGATCGATGAAATGACTCAAGCTCAACCCTCCCTAGAATTTGTTCCCCCAGACTATAATTCCTTAGTGTGGAAAGTAGCCAAGGTAATATCACCATTCTGGTTACGCTACAACCTTAATATTGTTGATGTCAAGATTGATAACGCCACGGAATTGATTAATTTATTTAGTCAATTTCAGCAGGGAAAAACTCGGTTTATGCTGGCATTTCGTCATCCTGCTGTTACCGATCCTCCCTGTATTGCTCAGTTGTTGTGGAATCAGTTACCTCAGATAGCTAGCCAACAAGGAGTAAATTTAAAATCTCCTGTACACGCTCACTTCATTTACGATCGCGGTATTCCTCTTTGGGTAGGTAATAAAATAGGCTGGGGAATCTCTAAATTAGGGGGGACTCCCATTCGCAGGGGTGCATTGGATCGAGTTGGTTTACGTTCGGTGCGAGATTTGTTTGTGAATGGCAAGCTGCCTATGGCTGCTGCACCCGAAGGCGCAACTAACGGTCACAATGAATTAATTAGTCCCCTAGAGCCTGGTATTGCTCAGTTTGGCTTTTGGTGCAAGGAAGATTTGCTCAAGGCTGATCGTGCTGAAAGTGTGGCGATCGCTCCTTTAGGCATAAGATATTTTTATCAAACTGCACCCTGGCAATATTTAGATGAATTGCTGGCTCAACTTGAAGTCGATAGTGGTTTGCAAAATATTACTCCAGCCAGCATGGGACTGATAAACGGTATTGCTCCTACCTCTAGCCAAGAAGATATTCTTTATCAAAGACTTTATACTCTGGCAGAATATCTTTTAGTCTTAATGGAGGAATTTTATCGTAAGTTTTATCAGCAGCAGCTAGTTACTGAAAATCAGGATTTGGAGAGTCGCCTTCAGGCTTTATTAGATGCTGCTTTAAAGGTGGCTGAACAGTCTTTGGGAGTTAAGCCTAATGGAAGTATCAGCGATCGCTGTCGTCGTGTAGAACAGGCAGGATGGAATCGTATTTATCGCGACGATCTATCGACATTAGACAATCTTGCTCCCGCCGTCAAGGGTTTAGCGAATCTAATCGCCTCAGAAGCAGAGTTGCGCTTGTGGCATATGCGCTTAGTGGAAAATTTTGTCAGCGTCACAGGTCACTATGTAGCTGAAAAGCGAACTGTAGAAAGATTTGCCGATACTATTTTACTTTTGTGGAAAATGGTAACCCGACTTAAAGGAGAATCTAACGGTAAAACGCCTTACCTCGGTAAAAAAACTGTCCAGATGAAGGCTATGCCTGCACTTTTTATTGATCGGTACTGGGAACAATATAAATCTAATCGTCGCCATGCAGTTGAAGACCTAACCCAAGATCTACAGTCAGCTTTAGAAAAATCTATTTTAAAGGAATAAGGGATGAGGCTTAACTGCTAACCATTACTTCTGTACGGGCGAACGGCCGTTCGCCCCTAACTGACCGCGGAAGGCGGTCAGCGCAGGCACCGCATCGGAGCGCGTTCCCTTTCGCCTGACGGCGACGCGGGGTCGCTCCTCCTTTTCAAGGCGGTGTACCGCTGACTTCCAACTTATGCCAAGATAGTGCTTTCTTTTCGATACCTTAATGTAAATGAAACTTTATCGCCTGTTTTGTTTTAGCTATGGGATACAGCAGTGGTTAGTTAAGCGTTTTACTATTGGTGGATTCGCTATGCTAGTTTGCCTATTAGCTGCTGCAATTATTGGTTTAGATACCAAGCAGACTATGGCATATCAGGTTTTTGCTTTTCTGTTGGCGGTTTTAATCATGGCGATCGCCTTTAGCTTTTATTTCCGTTTTCAATTTAGGGCAACGCGCACATTACCCAGGTTTGCCACAGTTGGCGTTAAGTTTTCTTATCCTTTAGTTATTACTAACAAAACTAAGAAAATACAGGCGGGATTAAAATTTATCGAAGAGATTGCCCATCCTAAATTAAGTTTAGGCGAATTTAAGCAAATAATAAAATCTTCTACCAAAAAAGGCAGGATTAATTCCTTAACCTATATCTATATTCGTTGTTTAAAAGCGATCGCTCGCCAAAGAAAAGCCGAAGCCAAGGCGATTGATTTACCCGTCCTCAAGCCTGATACCGAAACCAAAATTCGTGGCGAAATCACGCCAACTCATCGAGGAGTCATTCGACTGACCCGAATCACAATTTTACGCCCCGATCCGTTTAACTTATTTAATGCCATCAAAACTACCAGCCTACCCCAATCACTGTTAGTTTTACCCCAAAGATATCAGCTACCAATAATTAATTTACCAGGATCGAGAATGTCCCAATCTGGTAGCGTTAGTTTAGCTTCTTCTGTAGGCGATTCAGAAGAATTTGTCTCTTTGCGAGATTATCGTCCAGGCGATCCTCTACGTAAAATTCATTGGCAAAGCTGGGCAAAAACAGGCAAACCAGTAGTTAAGGAAGAAAAAAGCGAGTATTTTGTGCGTCACGCCCTAGTGCTGGATACTTTCCAATCCCCAAGCCAAAGCGAAATACTTGAAGAAGCCATCTCTGTAGCAGCATCTTTTGCCTGGGATCTAAATACTCAAGAATTATTGCTAGATCTGATGTTTGTGGGCATAGAATCCTATTGTTTTACGGCTAGGAGAGGTTTGGGTAGTAGCGAACAAATGCTAGAGATTTTAGCAGGGGTTACGGCTTGTCAGGATCAAACTTTTAATTATCTAACGGCTGCGCTAATAGAGAGAATATCAATGTTGAGTGGCTGTATTTGTATTTTTATTGATTGGGATGAAGAGAGAAAGAAGTTAGTAGAATATCTCCAAGGATTTAAAATTCCGCTTTTGCTGTTGCTAATTACCGAGGAAGAAAAGCAGCATAGCCATCTTAATGTAGAAAATTTACATATATTACCAATGGGCAAAATACAGGCAGCACTTATGAATATTAGTTAGTTTTTAGCTAAAAAAAGCTCCCAGTAGTTTAATACCAGAAGCGATGATAAAAATAAAATCAGGTCGTTGAATCTAAATTCAACGCTAGGTTATCGATCTTTAAAAGAACTAACCCAAGATTTGAGTTCTTCTCGTGCCACTTCTCGACCACCTAAACCAAAGGCTAGAGCGATCGCCACAGCAATTCCCCCTAGAATTAACCCAAAAGCCAGATTAACGATATTAGGAGCAATTCCCATACGGTTTAACGCCATCGCACCTACAAGAGTGATAATCGCAACGCGAGCGCATTGAGCCAGCAAACGAGATTGAGTAGTTCCTGAAGCCACGATCAGTTTGTAAGCAAAATTTGCTAGGTACAGACCAATAGCAAAGACAACTACCCCAATCAAGACTTGACCTGCGATCGCTAAAATAACGCGGAAGACATCTTCTAAAGCAGGGATTCCCAAAATATTTACGGCCGTCAAGGTAGCAACTAGCATGATTGCCACTAAACAAATCAAGCCCACTAACTCCGAAGGTGTTTTAGAACCTACACTAGATCCAGTTTGAATTCTCGTAGGTTGCTCGCTAGCCAAACCTAATTCTGCTGGTCTATCTAAAGGTTGTGACCCTGGAGGAGGAAAGTCACTACCAGCAGTAGTAGATGATATTCCCAACCACTGGAACAAATTGTTAAAACCAACATTAGTCAAAATATTGCTAACAAACTCAGATACAAACTTCCCTACAAAGTAGAAGATAGCCAGAACTATTGCTGCTGCAAATAGTTTTGGAACTAAGTCCAAGACTTGATTCAGCATCTCGGTTGCTGGATCGGAAATAGCACTAATCTGTAACTGTTGTAATGCAGCAATAATACCTGGAATCAAAATCAGTACAAAAACTACTGTGCCAATAATTGAAGATAGAGACTGGCTTCCTGTAGTACGCCCTAGCCCGACTTTACGACCGATGTTATCTACGCCAGTAGCAGCTAATAAGTTGGAAACAATGCGTTTAACAATAGTTGCCACAAACCAAAATACGGCTGCAATAATAATTGCACCCAAAATATTCGGCAATAATGCCAAAATTTCATTGAGCATTGATTGGACTGGCTGAAGAGTTCCGTTTAGCTGCAAAGCATTAAGTATTGCAGGGAGGAACAGCAGAAAGATCAGCCAATATAGGGCATTGCCTAGAGTATCGGTTAAGGAAAAATCGCTAGTGTCTGACGAATCTAAGCCTAAACGCCGCTCTATATTTAACGCGCCCAATCCTCTAGTTACTATTGTTTTGACAATAGTTGCTACTAACCAGGCAATACCCAGTAAAAAGGCTGCCCCAATGATTTTAGGAATAAAGCCTATTATTTGGTCTAAGAGCGTGTTTAAAGGCCCAGATACCGCCTGCAAATTTAGCGTATTTAAAGCAGCTATAATGACAAATAGCATTATTAGCCAGAAGCATAGGTTGGCAATCCAGCTTTCAATCGGAAAAGACTGTGCGCCTCTTTGTCCAACAACAGCAGCAGCAATTCGATTGTCTATATCGGTGCTGTTAAGTATCTTTTTAACAACTCCTTTGACAATGATGGCTATAATCCAGCCAACAATTAAGATGAGAAGTGCTTTAACAAAGCTCCAGATATCAATACCTAGTTGACCTTGAAGCTGCTGTATAGGATTTGAATTTGAATTTGCCTGAGCCAAAAGCAAAGGATCTAGTGACGAAATATTACTAAGTATTTGTGTCATGTTTGTTTAGTTTTAATTCATCTAATCACAGATTACTCTGCCGCGTCCGACATAAACGCCTGGGGAAACTCCAGGCGACGCGGACTTCTAAACGGACTGAGCCTGCTGTGAACGTTGGTTATTCTCGCCATAAATAGTAGCGAGAAGCAATACAGATGTCTTGTTATTTTCACAAGTAAGTATATTTTTCTGCAATAATTATCCCAAATTAAATCCCAGATGTTTAAAAAATTAATGTTCTTAGCTTTTTTTAAGCCAAATTACTAAGTTTAAACTTAATATTTTTATACTTTTTCCCGCAATCATAATAACTTTATAGTGTCAGATTTTACAAAGAAATGGCTGATTATTTAAAAATAAAGAGAAAATTAAATACATAGCACCCACAGTTGTTATTAAATTCATATTCATATTTTCGATCAAACCTATGGCATCGCCTCAAATTTTCGAACAATCTATCAAAATCAAAGCCAGTTCGGTAATCACTGAAGAATGCATAACGGACTTAAAATTAATGCATCGTTGGCTAAATCCCCGATTGAAATGTGAACCAATTGGCGTTTGGAGTACGACTGTAGGCAGCCTGAGTCGTTTTACGCTTAAAATTCCTCTACTCCAGCCAAGTCTTAGAAGCGTTGTGATTCAAAGAGAACCAGGTCTAATTGTTTGGGAATTTGACGGCTTTTTTAAAGGACGCGATCGCTGGGAATGTCAACCCACCAAAGATGGTACATTTCTTTTAAATCGTTTTGAATTTGCTATCCCTAACCCGATGATTAGCTGGGGATTTAACAATTTTGCAGTCAATCTAACCAAAAAAGATATGCAGGCACAGTTAAGAAGGCTAAAAAGAGTTGCTGAAGAAGTCTATCGCCATAGTGACAATTAATGTAAGGGCAATTAGCGTTGGCGAAGCCTTCTCGAATATTACCCTTACATTAGTGACAGTTGTTTATTAATCGTCGGTAAGGGGACTTTGCAAAAGTATTGACGTTGAAAATTTTCTTCTTTGATGGTTGACAAAAAAGTGTCTATTTGATTATTCAGATTGGCATCAAGATTTTCTTCAAAGGCAAACTGATATAAATTATCTTTTATTTGGCATTGAAAACCTAACGTCTTAAGAGCCTGCAATCCTAGATTAAAACTATAATTGCTTAAGTTTAATTTTGCTTGTATTTGAGCTTTAGTCACCTGTTTTTGAGTGCGGCTTAAATATTTAGCAACTCCCACTAACTGCTGCCAAACTTCTATGGCATCTGGCGATCGCTCGGATGTATATGCCAGGACAAGAGAGCGATCGCAATTTACTGCCCGATCGTATGAGGAGCGAATATCACCCCAGTTATTAGGACATTGCTGCAAGAGGTTGACCTGAGATAAGGGTACTTCTAAACTGTCTAATTCTTGAGGCGCAAAACGACGATCTATAACCGAAGGTGCTTGTTCAAAAGTAGAATTGCTTAAAGAACTTTCTGACATTAAACAGACTGCGACTAGTCTAATTTCATGCTTTTTACTGTAGGTATTAAAATCCAATTCGGCGATCGCTTCACACCTTCCCGTGACGGGTATTTCACCTTTATAATGTCCCCACCAAAGACCAGGAAACCCTTGATTAATTGAATCATCCCAAATATTAAAAGTAGTTCTAATATATTGAACCTGTTGCCCGCGCCTGTTTTTATTATTATGCCAAGCGTTTTTAAACCAGCAGTTTTTGATTAATAACTTGGGAATAGGATTACCCATTCCATAGGGTTCAAGCTGTCTTAATTCATTAAATAAATCTTCTCCCAAATCCGCCACCGTAACTACCAAATCAGCCTCAATTTGGGGCATCATGGCTGTAACGTCAACTTGTTGTCGTAGTTGCTGGTTGATTCCTTGCTTAAATAAATTTAGATTAGCTAAGGGCAGACTTAATCCCGCAGCAAAAGGATGTCCCCCAAAGCGATGGAGTAAATCGGACTGGGATTTAACTAATTTATATAGATCGATACCGTTGACAGATCTTGCCGATCCTCTTGCCATTATTTCTTTATCATTCGCCCCTACCATGTTGCTATCGCTACTTAACAAAACCGTGGGACGACCATATTCTTGGGCAATTTGTCCCGCAGCCAAACCTAATACTCCTCCTTGCCACTGAGGATCTTCAAGGACAATAACTGACGTGGTAGATAAATCTAATTGCTCTAACTTTTTAATAACCTGTTTGATGGTGTCTTTTTGCAAAGACTTGCGCCGAATATTAGCCAACTCTGCTTCTTCGGCTAGCTGGCTGCATTTTTGAGCATCACGACTGGTAAGTAGCTCCACACAAAAACTAGCATCACCATAAATACGGCTAACAGCATTAATTCTTGGTCCTAAGCCAAAAGAAATATCCGTAGGGCGATCGCCATTTAGCCGACATAAATCAAGTAATTTAGCCACTCCTGGACGAGTCATAGTATTGGCTTTGACCTGTTTTTGTAGCTGTTGGATTCCCACCTGTGCTAAATAGCGACAGTCTCCCTTCAACTCCACTAAGTCGGCAATTAAACCAATAGCAACTAGATCTAATAAATTCTCTAACGGCTGCTGAGGGACATCGGGCAAAGCTTTATATAAAGCTTCAACCAGTTTGTATGCCACTGCTACCCCAGAGAGATTATATAAAGGGTGATCGGTTTCTAAATAACGAGGATTGATAATTGCTGTTACTTCGGGACGAGCTTCAGGCAAAGTATGATGATCGGTGACGATGATATCAATACCTAAATCCGTCGCATATTCAATCTCTGCTAAATTTGTACTCCCCGTGTCGCAGGTAACAATTAACTTTGTCCCCGCCTCTGCTAGTTTAGCTATGCCAGAATTATTTAAACCGTGGGACTCGGTAATACGATTGGGAATATAGTAATCAAGCTGCAAATATTGCGGAAAAAACTGTCCTAGTCCATCCCATAAAACGCTAGTGGAAGTTATGCCATCCGCATCAAAGTCTCCCCAGATTGTCACCTTTTGGGAGCGATCGCGAGCCTGCTGTAGACGCTTTATTGCCCAATCCATTTCTAAGCCAAAAACACTAGGACTACTAGGCTGATATTGAGCAGGATCGAGAAATCCTGCTAAGCGATCTAAGTCTTGGATTCCTCTTCGCCACAGCAATTGCGCGACATACTGAGAACTTCTACCCGTAATCTTTGCCACCCCTGCAACAAATTTCTGGGGTATATCTGATGTTGGTAAAACCTTCCATTTTGCGTTTAACATACTTATCTATTACTAAAAGTTGCTAGTGAGTAGTTGAAAAAGACTACAAACGACGAACTACCAACTACTAACTAATAATGACCTATCACTTACTCCTTACATAACTTTAATACCTTTAACGATTCCAAAGATCTTCCCACCATGTAAAAGGTTCAGTTTCGATAAATTTAATGCGATCGCGAATGTCTTTAATTTTCCAGTCTGTTAAACTGGCAAGAGATTTAGCTTCACGCTCTTGTCTTTCTTTGACTGACTGTCGGTATTCCTTGCCAACATCACAGGTAAGCTTTCCTTGATAGGGATGACGAATTACATATTTGCCTTGGAACAAATTGCGATCGCTTGTTGCCTGAAATTTAAGATCTTCAGGAAATTTGTCACGACTATAGCGGACATGAAGACGGGTGATAAATACATTACTACCTCCCCAACGATTATTAGGATTTTGCCGATCTAACCAAAATACCCCAGCTTCTTTTAATTCTTGTTGATTCAAAGGTTCAGCCGAACAAGGATCGCAGTTTCCCATATCCCAGGCGTATTCTAAGAAAGCAACCTGCTTGTTTTCTTTTTCATAGGATTTTTGGAACATGGCAGTATAAAAACCTTTAAACTCCTCTTTGACAAATTCAGGGACTTCGCTATCGGTCGGAACTTTCACAGTGCGGTAATTAGTAAGTTGCACTTGTCCTTTGGGAGAGAGTAAATAGACAATCAAATCTTGGTCGCCTTGAGCATTCATCATGCCTAAGCGGATGGGTAACATAAACTTTGACGACTCAAAGGCAATAGAGATCGGTCTTAACTTTTCAACGCCATTACTGTCAAATTCTTCAAGATTGACTTTCGCCACAAAAAACTTGAGATTTTGGCGAATATATGGCTGGAGTAATTCTTTTGCGCCTTGAGGGATTTTATAGTCATTTTGAATCAGCCAAGTTTCCAAGCCATCAGACTCTTTGGCACTAAGGATTACAATGTCATATTCTCCAACGCTAAATTGTTCTTCCACTGTGACTCCCAAATCTACTGCTGCTTTTTTTTGTGTAGGTGATCCTCCCCATATTGGATTCATTAACCTTCCAAAAGAACTTTCATAAGGCGATATTTGACAGGGATCATCATCAAAATACTCTACTAACCTGGGCGCACTAAAATCATCTAGTCGTTGCAGGATTTTTCCTTCCCCGACATGAACCTGTTCTTTTTTTAAAACTACTGGTACAGGTACGACCATCGCAAAGTCTTTTACTTCACCCTGATAGTCGTTGGACATGGTTAAAACAGTCCTGTCGTTGTCTCTAGCGATGATTACCTGAGAAGCCTGATTATAGAGACTGCTATCGGCTTTTGCCACATAAAAGCCACAGAAAGCCAGTGCGGGTTTGATGCCGAAGATGAAGATTGCACCTGTTAATAAGCAGGAGAATAAAATTCTAAATATTTTCATGGTTGGAAATGGTTATTTAATGGCTATTTGGTGGGCAACAAAAGCGTATTATTCGATAGATAGCAAAATGATGTTTTGCCCACCCTACAATCTACTAATTTTGTTGGGTTAGCAAGTTAGGTTGTGATCGGTAATTTTGATTCCCGCAACCAATTAAACCTAGGTGCAGACCAAATCATGTCTAACAAAACTGTCAGAGGAGAAATGATAAACAACGACCAGAAAATTGCTGTAGAAAGATAGAAATAGTGTTGCAGAATAAAAGTAGAAAGTGCGATCGCCATACTCCAAAATAATCTACCAGTCTTGGAATCAGGAATTGAGCGCGGATCGGTCAACATAAACAATGCAAACAGCAACAGGCTACCACTCATAAACTGATGCTGCCATACATCCCAACTCCAGCCCAGCCATAGGTTACGTCCTGCTTCTAAAGTGCCATAGGATACAAAAAATGCGATCGAGGTATCCCAACGACCAACTTGCTTTAAGACAACACCACCTAAGCCTATAAACAGCAATAGATACCACCAATCTGTCCCCCACTGTCCTGGGGAAACCCAAGCATCATTAGTGAGGGTCACCGCAGCTATAATGCCAAAGTTGGCAGGGTTAAAGAAGTGTTTATGGTGGTGACGGAAAAGAAACTTGCTAGAGATAGCCAGAAAACCAGCAATCATCATTGTCTGATGGCTATTACTCCGCAGTAGTAGACATAAACCCAAGGAAGTGATTAAGGCACTACGGAGAGATATTAATACTTTGGGACTAACTAAGATGTTTAATTCGCTATAAATATTAGCCAGGGTGTATTCTCTGCTTCGTTTGGCATATTCCACCATCGCTGACAGTAACCACTGGGTCATTAAACAGCTAGCCACCATGACCAGAATTAAGTCAGGCTGTGCTGTCCAATCTCTTGTACTAACGCCTAAAAATAGAAATAAACTGAGAAATATAATTTGCGTTACGCGAGCATCTTTAATTGGCATCGATCATCAATAGATAACAATTAATCAACGCCTCTAGTATGTCTGCTGCAATTTTAAAATGGGGGAACGTTACTGTTTCTGTAACATAGAACTACTTGCAAAAATCTCTTGAATCCTCGATTGAGCAAATCAAAAGTCTAAAGTTAGGACTTACGCATCTGCCCCCTAAATCCCCCAATCCTGGGGCAAGCGGCGAAATTAATATTGTTGCGTAAGTCTTGAAAAGTATTAATTTTTGATTTAAAAAATGAGCATCGGCAAAAAATCTTTCAAGGATTTTCTTCTGCTTCGAGATCTTCTATTAGACTATTTTGTTTATGTATATGAATTAAAAAAATTACTAGAGAATAACAACTGTATACCCAAAATCCAATATATATCAGTAAAATAAACCAGGATTCAGGACTATTTAAATTAAAGCTGGATGTATCAAACTGCATTTGGCTTCCTCTAAAATGCCTTCTCTCTTAAGTTACCCGATCGCCAGCCAAATCTATGTTTTGAGCAATACTAATTCAGCAATTTTTAGTTAATTTAAATTTCTTCGAGTGCTTACTGTGAATTGGGTGCAAATTTTCTTAAACTAGATCACGTAGAGTAATAAAAGTTAAAATAGTAAATTATGTCAGATAATACCGCACGCGATCGCTTTCGCGCAGCCTACGAAAACCGTTACACTTGGGATAGTAATTTTCCTGGCTATAGTACCAAGCTAGAACTAAAACAAGGCGATGAAGTATATACAGCCGATATTAAAGTCAATAGCGATTTGTCTGTAGAAGTTACTGGTATCGAAGACGAGAAAGTATCTGAAAGCGTTTACAATCACATGAGAGATGTTATTACCCACCGCAAGCGCAATACTTTTGAAAATGCTCACGGTAAAAGTACTTTCACTCTAGGAGAAGAAGATGCTTCTGGTGCAGTAGAAATTTTGGTTAAGGGCGACTCTATGGGGTCTAACTACAAAATTCGCGGTACAGAAATTTCTCAGGTTAGCCGTGTTATGGGACCTATGGCTTTTGTGATTAACACCAACGAAAGTTTGGACACTGGAGAAGGCTATATTTCTACTGGTTACAACGCCATCTTCCGCGACTCAAAAACCAATAATTTGAAAGCAAAGCGGGAGTTTGAAGAAAGTTATGAAAAGCTAGGTAACTATTATGTTCCCAAGCATCAGGTCATTGAATCTATCGATCCAGATAATGCCAGAATTACCACTGAGTTTAGCTTCTCGCAAACTAAGTTGTTAGAACCCGCAACGGTCGCATAGCAAAGGCAATTAGCAAATCATACCAAGCGTTATAATATCGCGCTAGGATCAGATAATAGTAAGACAAATAAATCAACTGAGTAAATTATGTCATTAGCATTAACTCAAGATAACGTAGAAACCGTATTAGACGAACTACGTCCTTATCTTATGGCTGACGGCGGTAACGTCGAATTAGCCGAAATCGAAGGACCAATTGTTAAATTAAGACTACAGGGTGCTTGCGGTTCTTGTCCTAGTTCGGCAATGACTCTTAAAATGGGTATTGAACGCCGTTTACGAGAAAAAATTCCTGAAATTGTTGAAGTAGAACAAGTGATGTAATCGACTAATACCTTTTACAAACCTAAATATTTAATAAGGGGGGGATGATTAAACTTTCTCCCTCTTTTTTTGTCTATTTTAGGCTCAAGTCGAACAAAATAAAAGCGCGATCGCTTGTTGAAGCTAAACCACAAAATAAGATTATGAGCGTTTATTCTGCCAGCTTTTTCAGTACATTACGATCTTCACTCATAATCGATTCTGTAATCTTTAATTATTTGGCGATTCCCCTACTGTAAGAAACTAACTCGTTTACAACTTTGTTTAAACCAACTGAATTAGAAGCTTTACACAAAATACGATCGCCCGACTGCATTATTTGTTTTAATTTACTGGTTAAGTTAGCGCGATCGCTAAAGCATTCTGTAGTTATTTTCTCTGCACCTTTAGCAATTTCCTCGGTTGCGGCTTCATCAGCTAATACCAGCAGCATATCTAAGTCTAATTCCTGTGCTTTTTCCCCTACTTGGCGATGTAGCTGAGGGGAATATTCTCCTAGTTCTTTCATGGTGCCTAATACGGCGATGTGACGTTTGCCTGGAGTTTGTTTGAGCATCTGTACCGCAGCCAGCATCGACTCTAAACCCGCGTTGTAAGTTTCGTCGAGAACAACTATATTATTAGGCAAATTATAGCGACGCGATCGCCCTTGAGGTAGTTCTACTTTTAATCCTGCTATCAAGGGTGCAAGATCGATGTTCAGGACTTGAGCAACAGCGATCGCCGCTAGATAGTTACTGGCGTTATGTTCTCCTAGTAGGGGTAAAGGTAAAATCTGTCCTAAAGCTTTTAGGGTATCGCCATTAATAACTTCGCCTGGAATATTCCCCCCTGTTAAACCATAAGTAATAGTTTTCCCTTGCCAAACCGTAGTGGCAGTGTCCATAAGTAAAGAATTATCGTAATTTAAGATCGCCACGCTAGATTTGGGCATTTGTGCCAAGAGTTCACATTTGGCTCTAGCGATCGCTTCTCTTGAACCTAATCTGCCAATATGAGCCGTTCCTACATTAGTTATGATGCCAATAGTCGGGCGGGCAATATCTGTTAATAGAGCAATTTCTCCTTCGCCTCGCATTGCCATTTCAATCACTGCATAGCTATGTTGGGGGGTAATTTGCAACAGGGTTTTGGGTACGCCAATTTCGTTATTAAAGTTTGCCTCGGTTTTTAACACTTTTCCTTGGGTACTTAAAACGGCACTGACTAATTCTTTAGTACTAGTTTTGCCCACTGAACCAGTGATGCCAATTACAGGAATATCAAAGAGATCGCGCCACCACTGAGCTATTTGCTGGTAGGCTTTGAGGGTATCTCGAACAACAAACTGAGGAATATCTAAGTTGATTTGAGATTGAGAAATGATCACGGCGATCGCGCCTTTAGTTGATGCTGTCTCGACAAAATTATGACCATCGAAATTTTCTCCTATCAAGGCAATAAATATTTCTCCAGGTTTAATATTTCTACTGTCTGTAGTAATACCGACTACAGAGTCATCCGCAACACTAGAACTAAGAGTAATTAAATTTGTCTTGAGAATTGTACGGAGTTGCGACAAAGAAAAATAGATGCTCATAGTGTTATTTACAAAGAAAAATACCTAAATTTACTTTTGGGCTACTAGAGTAACTCAGTGTTTTGAGTGTATATACTAACAACTCTTTTTTCCCATTATGAAACAGTAGCCGAAGATCGGGCTTCATAGCTGGTCAAATCCCTAGAAAGCTATACAGGTAGCCTTTAGCGTTCATTTTGGTCAAGTAGACTTTTTTCTAATTTAGATTATCTAAGGTTAAGATGTGGCAGGAGTTTATATATTTCTTTTCTATCTGTGATTAAAAATATAAATAATTCGGCTCAACCAGTTGCTCAGGCAAGCAATATTATTTATGAATACTTATTGCAGTGTGTGACCACAAAATCTCCTCCTGAAGTAGTTCAAGAATTTAAAAACTTATTAATTCAGGGAAGAAACGTTGATCGACGAGCATCTAAGGCATTGGAGAAAATAATTTCTTCGACTGAAGGACAATTTAATGTCATTTTGAGCTATTGTTTTTATCTGATTTTAGATAATTGGTCACACACTCCAAAATCATTATTTTATTCAGCACAATTGTGGGAGATTTTCGATCTGGTTAATCAAACCAAATCTTACGATCGCCTTCGCCTACGGCTAATTCAATTAATTAAGGATTATCAATGCTCCCAAGCATATTTTCAATTAAAAGCCATTATGGCAATTATCGATCCTCAAGCAGTCAATAATATTGCTTTAGCTAATGCTGCTATTACCAATGAGGAATCGAATCACAGTAATTCAATTAATACCAGTATTATTAATACTTATTTACCTCGTTATACCTATTTGTACAACTGTTTTTTACCTCAAGAATTTGAGCTTAGTGAGCTGAGAAAATATCTTCAGGCTTTACAAGAAAATCGCCAAACAAACTTTGAAATTCAGCTTTCAAAACATATTATCTATCGCTTTCGGCTCAAACAGGTTGCTAAAATGAAGCTATTGTCTAAAGGAGCGGGCAAGATTATTACCAAAGTTAACAACCCAAGTTTACTATCAGAAAGAGCTTTTAGAATTGCTTTACAACAGTATTTAGGAGTTGATCGTGGTAATACAATTTTACAGCGATCGCAACGTTTTGTAATTGATAATAATTCTCGCAGTTCTTTTCAGATCTTTAAACAAGATTTACATCGCTTTTTAACTAATAATATTAAACCTCGAAATAGTAACTATAATTTTTCTCAGGAACTCAAGCAAAAACTAGATGATGCTTTTTTTCAAGCCGATCGTAAAGCATTAAACGATACCTTGATTTTGCAGACTTGCCGTCAGCTATATAGCTTTTTAATTACCGATAATCATTCAGCGACAGATCCAAACAAGTTGACTAATTTAATTGTTAATTTAGGCACTGCCCAGGTGATGATGATTTTAATTAAAATAGTCTTAATCTGTCCCGAATCCAAATCTGATTTAGAGAAAAAAATTGCCTCAATTGCTAGCTATTACCAGTTGAATGCTATTCAAGAAATACCCTGGTTATTTAAAACTTTAGAACATCTTCTCGTAGCTTTTAGCATTTATTTTGGCAAGATTGATGTTTCAATTGCCAAGTTAATAGTCGCTGAGTAAGTAGGTAAAAGTAATTATTCGGGCTTCAATTGTTTAGTCTAATTGTATTTTAGCTATTGTCATAGGTTTTTAAGCGATCGCCAAATTCTGCATAACCCATGATTACTATAACCTCTGGCTCAGTGGCTATAACTATTTCGCGATCGCTCAACTGCACATTTTTTGTGGCTAATTCTAAATGCCGATCTAATTGAGAACCTTGTTGATGATTAGTATTCAAGGTCTGGAGGTCGAGATTTCCTTGCCTTGCGCATTCATTTACAGCAGGTTGAGGAATTTGATGATTAGCATAGATGGGTGTGTGTAGGTAAGTTGAAGTATTCATTTTGATTATTGTTGAACTGCTTTAAGGGCAATTACATTTATCTATAATCGTCACAGTTTCAATGTAGAAAGAGTTTATGACCAGGGTGTGTCAAAGCCTTGTCATTGTCGTGAAGGTATTTTGGAAATCAACAAGAAATAAAAGTTTTATCTGGCTATCGTCAAACTGTTATCTTTTTGACACACAAAAGACAAACGGAAATTTTAAAAATATTAATATACAAATAAATTCAAGTTTAAAACTATGCCAACCTATCCTAAGTATGATCCTAATAGTAATGTAGTAATTGGTTCTTCATCCGATCGTCGCCGTATACCTAATAAATCTGTCGCTGCCTTGGCTTTAGTTTTGTTAGGTGCAGGACTCGGCGTGGGGGGAGACTATTTATTTGCCCACAATAGTATGGTTTCAGGAACGACCGCAGCTGCTGAATCTAATCTATCTACCCAAGCTAATAACCAAGTTACTACTCCCTCGCCAGCAGAAGGTTCAGTATACAATCCAGTTGCGAGGATCGCCCAACAAGTAGGACCGGCTGTAGTGCGAATTGATTCTTCTCGTACGGTCAAGAATCCTAATGCCCAAATGTTTAACGACCCCTTTTTCCGTAACTTTTTTGGTTCGCAAATGCCCCAAATGCCTGATAAAGAAGTTCAAAGAGGATTAGGGTCTGGTTTTATCATTAATAAAGACGGCACGATTTTGACTAATGCTCATGTTGTCGATGGGTCAGAAAAAGTCACCGTCACTTTAAAAGATGGTCGTACTTTTCCAGGGAAGGTAATAGGCAGAGATCCCGTTACTGATGTAGCAGTAGTAAAAGTTGATGCCCAAAATCTACCTGTAGTAAAAATTGGTGACAGTAAGACTCTACAGCCAGGAGAAACGGCGATCGCCATTGGTAATCCTTTAGGTCTAGACAACACCGTCACTGAAGGCATTATTAGTGCTACAGGTCGCTCTTCAGGACAAGTAGGTATTCCCGATAAACGAGTCAATTTTATTCAAACTGATGCTGCGATCAATCCTGGCAATTCTGGCGGTCCTCTGCTAAACCAAAATGGCGAAGTGGTAGGCATTAATACCGCTATTATACAAGGAGCCCAGGGACTTGGTTTTGCTATTCCGATCGATACTGCTCAAGGGATTTCCGACCAGTTGATTGCTTCTGGAAAGGTAGAACATCCTTTCTTGGGTATCCAAATGGTTACCTTAACCCCAGAAGTCAAACAAGAAATAAACTCCAATCCTAACAGTGGTTTGAGTGTTTATGATAATAGCGGAGTTTTGGTCATGAAAGTAGTACCAGATTCTCCTGCGGCTAAAGCTGGCTTGAGGGCTGGGGATGTCATTGGACAAGTTAATGGTCAAGCAGTTAAAGATGCTGATGCCTTGCAGCAAGCAGTGGAAAGCGGCCAAGTGGGTAAAAACCTCCAGCTTGATTTAAAACGTAACGGACAGCAGATGAATATTGCCGTTAAAGCAGGAGCATATCCCACCGCTCAAGCTGATACAGAAAATGAAATGCCTTAAGCTTAAGAGTCATTGTTGAACCATGCACGGGGGTCTGACCGCCTTTATGGCAGGGAATCTGACCTTTGGTCGATGCACCACGATTAGACAACTCGATACGATGACAGACAAGGACGGCTTAAAAAGCCGAGCAGTTTCTAAAACAGCAAAAAGGAGAACTATCAAATGATTAGATTCAAATTTGCTGCCATAACAGCAGCAATATTTTTAGTAACGTTGGCTGGAACAGCTTTAGCACAGCAAGCCCCCGCCAAAGTGCAGCCAATGCAGCAGACCACCTTGGAACAGATAGCGCAAATGCCTTCGAGTGAGCAGCTTACCAAAACCAGCACAACTTCTCTGAGCAATACCGAAAAAGATTTTTTGACCAAATCTGCTCAAGATAGCCTTTATGAGTTTGCTTCTGCTCAATTAGCCATCCAGAAAGCTCAAGATCCTAAAGTCGCGCAGTACGGTTTACGATTATTGAGCGACCATGCAGAGTATAATACACAGCTAATGGAACTGGCTCGTCAAAAAGGAATAATTGTACCCGTTGAGTTAGATAGTCAGAATCAATCTAAGTTAGAGCAGCTAATGCAGCTTCAAGGCAGCGAATTTGATCGCCAGTATATTAGTGAATCAACCCAAGCCAACGTTAGTGACGTAAAGGATTTGCAGAGCCAAGCTACATCTGTTCAAGACTCAGACCTGCAAGCTTTCATCGAGCAGTTTTTGCCCGTGCAGGAAATGCATTCGCAACTATCTATGGCACTTAAAAATGGCACTAGCTACAGCAAATACATGATGGACAATATGAATGCTAATAATTCTTAACAACGTTTGGCATCTACTCGTTAAGAAAACATCAACAATTTAAAAGCCAAGCCAGAAAATTAATTTCCTGGCTTGGTTAAGTCTATTTTGAATACAGAATGTTTCCTCAGTCTGTCTTTATAGGTTAATTGTTTAAAGTGTATTTAGGCTAAGTTCGATAACAAGTTTTGCTTCGCCTTTTTTTGAAAGAGTTTCTTACCTAAAGTCAACTTATGAGCTAATGTTAACTCGCCGAATTTGATAGCTACACTATCTTTGGATAGAGCTTTTTATAAGCTCATAAATACTCGATAAACTGATGTTTTTTTTGCTTTTTTTTGTTATGGTTATGGCGTTTTTTGGTAGACATCAAAATGTAGCATTGATCGCATTTTTGAGATTATAGATTGTCAAAAACATTAAATTAAAATTATTATTTTTAAATGTCAATCTTAAAGTGAAAATTAAATATCAGCTTAGTTTGTTTTTTGCTTGAGATAATAGCTCTTCAATTTTCTTTAAGCGATCGCTCAATTCTTTGTGTCGATTATCTTCAGAAGAGGAAGGGTAACGCTCTACGGTTATTGTGCCATCGGTTTCTAGAATTGCTAACCTGACATCGGCAATATTTTCAAATCCTTGTTGAGAGAGTTTTGAGCGCAACTGTTTTTCGGTTATTGCTTCTTTGGCTAGGTGTCTGGCGATCGCTTTCTCAATATAAAATACATCTTTGGAATTAGGTTTATTTTTGAAAAGATAGCTAAATTAATTGAAATACATCGATTCGATGTATTTCAATTAATTAGGGAATTATTATGACTCAATTTTGGCTCAATCTTGGTGTTATTGGCATGGTATTAGGAGCTGTAGTTTTTGCTTTTGGAGCGCAATCTGCTAAAACAGAAACATGGAAAATGCTGTTTACTCTTAATTTTTTCATTTGTTTAATTGCCAGCGCTCTTTATATAGCAATGGCTCTAGGACAAGGAAAGGCTGTTCTATACGAGAGACCTACTTTCTGGGTTCGCTATATTACTTGGTTTTTGTCAACACCTTTACTATTATTAGACCTTGTCTTACTCGGTGGAACCAGCTTACCTATTACTGCTAGTTTGCTTGGTGCCAATGCATTTATGATAGCTACTGGATTGGTTGCTGCTATTTCTCCAGATCCAATTAATTTTGTTTGGTATCTTGTTAGTTGTGGTGCCTATGTTGCTGTTTTTTACTTATTAGTATCTCCCTATCGTCAAGAAGCAGAGCGCAAACACCCAAGAAATAAAAAAGCATTTCGGAAGTTATTATCCGTTCATTTAGTTCTTTGGACGGGCTATCCAATTGTCTGGATATTAGCTATAAGCGGATTCGATGTAATTAGTTCGGGTGTGGAAACAATGCTTTACACGCTTTTAGATTTAATAGCTAAAGTAGGATTTGGTTTTCTTTCACTCAATACACTCTCTCAATTAGAACGAGGTGGCGAAATGAAACAACAACCATCAATGGTTAATGAATAATTATGTCTACCGAAATAAAAAGAGGGTTGAAAAAAAATCAATCCTTTTTCTTAAAATGAGCGACTCTATACAAAATTATTTATTGGTAAAAATTCTATCTAATAATAATTAATCATTCTATGAAAAGCGATCGCTTGATTGGTAGTTCATCAGAATGGGATAGATTAACTGTTTTGCCATAGAGAACTAAGATTGATTTACGTTACTACTAAGTTTATTTAGATGTACTACTAATGTCTGTGCTTTATAACTGTTTATTTGCTTGAGATAATAACCTTTCAATTTTCTTTAAGCGATCGCTCAACTCTTTGTGTCGATTATCTTCAGAAGAGGAGGGGTAACGCTCTACAGTCATTGTGCCATCGGTTTCTAGAATTGCTAACCTGACATCAGCAATATTTTCAAATCCTTGTTGAGAGAGTTTCGAGCGCAATTCTTTTTCGGTTATTGCTTCTTTTGCTAGGTGTCTGACAATTAGTTTACCATCTCTAACTAGCAATGTGGGAGTACCTTCAATCAACCTCTGTACTTTGTTAAAACGATAACTAAGTCGAACCATTACGTAGTTGCAAATCATTAAAATAACAGCATCAATTAATCCACCCATTAAAGAGTAATCTTCACCAATAATGGCATTTTGAACCGCATTCCCTAAAACAAGTAATACGATAATATCAAAAGCCGTCATGCTTCCTAGTTCCCGTTTCCCCCCAATACGAATCAGAAATAGCAAAAAGAAATAAACAATAATCGGTCGAACAATTTTATCAATTAAAGGTAATTGAGGAACAAATAAATCGTGCCAAATAGTCATAGCCAATACCAAATGAAATCTTAATCAATTAATTGGTTTTATCTCTAATTAAACTATTTTTTAACTGATGACGGTGGATGTTTTGATAATGAGGGTTTTGGAGAATTTGATTGTGAGGTAAATTCATCGAGCAGCTTCATTACTATGACCGCAGCAGGAATAGCGAAGATCACACCAATAATACCTAATAATTCACCCATAATTAAAATTGCCATAATGACGGCAATTGGATGCAGATTTACTTGATGCCCCATAACCAGAGGTTGAATAACATGAGCATCAATTTGGTTGAGAATTAGAAATAAAACTATTACTAAAATTAACTTTACTGGTGAGATAGTTAAAGCAACCAGGGCAGGTAAAAAGCCTCCTGCAAAGCTACCAATATAAGGAATTACCTCCAGCAAACCAGCAATAATACCAAAGGATAGAGCCAAGGGAATGCCTAGAATCCAAAGTCCTATTACCGTACCAACACCGAGAAACACCATTGCCCATAATGTACCAGTCATCCAGCCTTGAAGCCCTGATGTGATATTTTTTAGTATGCGCTTTGTTTGCTGATGATGACGGCGCGGTGTAAATCTTAACAGTCCGTTAATCAGAAATTTGGGGTCGCTGGTAATGTAAAGAGCTAAAACAACTATAGCAAAAGCCTCAATGGTAATCCCAAAAGCTTGTGCCAACATCTGGGGTAATGATCTGATAACATCATCGATAAAATTCTTTAATTTACTAATTTCCTGAGAGATATCGGGAACAAGTTGATATTGCTCGTGAAGATCGTGAGACTCTGAAGTTAAATTATTGATGTATTGTGGTAATTGTGAAGATAGTTTTCCCACCTGATCTAAAAGACTAGGGACAATAACGAGGGGGAACATTATGGTTAAACCAATAATGGCAACGGATAGAATTAGAACTGCTAGCCAAGGCTTTTTTACCAATTTTTCTAGCTGATGCAGTAGGGTTTGAAAAATTAGCGATAATAAAATCGCGATCGCAATAAGCTCTAAAACTGAACGGAGTTGATAGAGGATGAGGAAAGATAATAACAGTAAAACAGCAAAAGGCGCACCTTGAGTAAGCCTATCTATCAAAGAAAGAGATTGTTTTCTAGTCATCGGTCGATCTCTAGCACTGGTATTGAAGTTGGAAATGTCATTACTTCAATGTTATTACCTCAATGTTATACCAATTCTTGAATATAGCGAGAGACTAGGGTTGTGTCAGAGTGTAGAATGTGGGGTGTATGATAAATATAGGGTTACGAGTTTTTAGTTAAAAGAGATAGATCGTTTCATGTCTTCAGTTAATACATGAGAATTGGTACGATTATCTCAATGAAAAGCCAAGTTTGATTGTCCGAGCTTCCAAAGAAAATACTAAAAGACGGTTCAGGAAAATCAATCGCTTTTCACTTCAACTTGATAGTTACGTCCTTCCCAGCTATGGGAATTGCTCCAGAAGAAAGTAAACTCAATCGTTGTTGCTTTAGTATTTGAAATCGTCACATCAATAAAATAAATTGCCAAAGCTGTAGAACTTGACGAGGTATCTTCTGTGGTGTGCCAATTATCCCGTGTCCAATGGAGTTGGAAAGGTGCAGTTGCTTGAATGCGTAAGGTATGTCCTGGATCGATTTTTTCTACCTGACGGTTGAATTTCCAAACTTCTAAAGATTTGCATTTTTGACGTTCTCCCAAATACCTTGTCTTTGAATATTTAAATTCGTATTTGCTACTCCCTATAAAAGTTATTTAGATTATTTATCTAACAGCAATTTTGTTATTTAACTAACCTAATTTGCTTTGAATTGTATTTATGTTCAATATGAATACAATCCATCTTTTGACATATAAATATTATTAAGAATCACTTTTAGATTCGGTAATTTACAGCAAAAAATTGGGCTGATTTATTCTAATTTATCAGCACAGTAGTATTTTTATGTGTAAATGAGTTGTCAACAAGATGTCAATTTTAAATCAGATTGTCAAGTTTGCCAAAAGTATTTTAATACATCTTATTTTTGTGAAAGTATTTAATGTTACCAATACCATAAACAAAAAAACAAGGTTATGAAAAACTAAAATTATTAATAGTTTAAAATAACTTTAACACTTAAAAAAATGTCTATGACTTTCGGTAGATGTGATAGTTTAATAAAAAAAATATATTGTAATCAAAAGTTTTGCCAACAAAAAGTGAGATTATTAACCGTAATAATTCGCTCGTAGTAAACTGTAACTAATGATTTCAACGCTGCGAATACTTAACTGCAAAGCAAATGCAAATATTTAAATAAAATTGGAGCAATAAAAAATGGTAACCCAAGAACGTCGTCCTACTCCCGATGATATTCCACCACAGCAATTACCTTATCCTGCTTCTCAAGCAGATATGACTCCTCAGCCAGATAGCGACCTGTCTAACTATTCTCCAGCAGGAAAACTCAAAGGAAAAGTGGCATTTATTACTGGCGCAGACTCTGGTATTGGTCGAGCTGTTGCGATCGCCTATGCCATGGAAGGAGCAGAAGTCGCTATCTTTTACAACGTAAATGATGGTGATGCCGAAAAGACTAAAGAAATGGTCAAAGATATCGGTAACAAAGACTGTTTGATAATTAAGGGTGACGTTCGCAACTATGAAGATTGTGAATCTGCGATCGCGTCTGTAGTCGAACGTTTTGGTAAGTTAAATATCTTGATTAACAACGCTGCTTACCAAATGGTGCAGAAGAAGTTTGAAGACATTTCCCTTGAACAGTTTCGTCGCACGATGGAAACCAATGTATTTGGCTATTTTTATATGGTCAAGGCTGCATTGCCTTATTTAGAAGAGGGTGATGTGATTATCAATACTGGTAGCATTGTCGGCAAAATGGGTAAAAACTTTCTAGTCGATTATGCCACTTCCAAAGGTGCAGTCCATACTTTCACCAAATCTTTGGCATTGAATTTAGGCGATCGCGGTATTCGAGTTAATTCCGTAGTTCCAGGGCCCGTTTGGACTCCTAATATTCCTGCTACCATGACGGCAAAACAAGTAGATAACTACGATAGCGACGGTATCATTAAGCGTACTGCTCAACCAGAAGAACTAGCTCCTGCTTATGTTTTTTTAGGCTGTTCTGACAGTAGCTTTGTCACAGGCGCACTTTACGACGTAACTGGCGGACAGTTGGCAGCTTAACGATCAATAATAGTTTAAAACAAATTATCGTCACAAAAAAGATGCGTGCCAGTCGTCTAAAAAAAATTAAATATAGCCTTGCTCCCTTTGTAATTATTCCTCTAATCCTGACTCCAATAACAGGTGGGCTTTTCCACATGGCGGATTTAGCTGGAAAAGAAGAGCAATATGGATGGTTGATGAGTATCCATACAGGCAAATTTGGGATGCTTGACTTGAGTTCTTTTTATCCATTTTATAATGCTCTAGCCTTATTAGTTATGGCAGGAGCAGGAATTTGGCTTTGGTTTAAAGGTTTACGAAGATGACTATTTCAACTCAGACTAATAACGTTCAAGTACAAAAAGAATTTTAAGCATCAATTGTAGTGCGATCGCTCAAGTTTTATGCTGAAGCGTTTTCATTCAAAGCAGTTTTTGATCTTACGGTTGAAGAAAGCTACTAGAGCGAATTAGAAGGAATAAAACCGAATAAAATTCGGCTCATTACTTTGCAGCTAGTGGATAAAGAGATTGAGCTATTCGAATTACTCTTAAACAAACTCAATTCAGATTAACAAGGTTCGAGTACAAAAATAAATTAAAAGGAAAAAAATGTCAGCTAATAGTCAATCACAAATGCTATATCGAGAGCTTGGTAGTACAGGAGAACAGGTTTCAGCCATTGGACTGGGCGGTTGGCATATCGGCTTGCCAAACGTTGATGAGCAACTAGGTATCCGAATTGTTCGTACGGCGATTGATCGCGGTATCACTTTTATGGATAATAGTTGGGATTACAATGATGGAGTCAGTGAGGAACGTATGGGCAAAGCTCTTCGCGACGGCTATCGAGAAAAAGCGTTTTTGATGACCAAAATTGATGGTCGCTCGAAAAAAGAAGCGGCAAGACAGATAGACGAATCTTTACAGCGTCATCAAGTAGACTGCATCGATCTGATCCAGTATCACGAGATTATTCGCTACGAAGACCCACATCGAGTATTTGACGAACAAGGAGCTCATGCAGCTTTTATTGAAGCAAAAGAAGCTGGCAAGCTTCGATATATCGGCTTTACGGGACATAAAGATCCCCAAATTCATCTACATATGCTCAACGTGGCAGCCGAAAACGACTTTAAGTTTGATACAGTTCAAATGCCTTTAAACGTAATGGATGCTCATTACCGTAGCTTTGTTAAGCTAGTTGTTCCAGAATTAGTTAAACAAAACATCGGAATTTTGGCAATGAAAACTATGGCAAACGGTATACTTCTACGCTCTAATACCGCAACCCCCATTGAGTGTCTGCATTATGCACTCAATTTACCTACTTCAGTGGTAATCACTGGAATTGATAGTCTCGAAATTCTCGACCAAGCATTTGAAGCTGTTAGTAGTTTCAAGCCAATGGACGAGCAACAGGTACAATCTTTGTTAGATAAAACGGCACAGGCAGGAGCTAAAGGAGAATTTGAGCCATTTAAAACCTCTTCAATTTTTGATAGCACTGCCCAAAATCCTGATTGGCTGGGAGAAGAGCCAGAAAAACTTCAGCAATTGATGCCTACATAAGTCAATTTATTTAGACAAAAGATTAAAAAATAACTATCTCAACTAAGACCAACAACGTTCGAGTACAAAAAATTATAGCTGTCAGTTTTGACGACGGAGATGAACTATGAAAGCTGCTGTTTTGAAAGAGTTTGGATCGCCCCTGGCAATTGAAACCTTGCCTGATCCCGAACCTAGCGCGGGCGAGGTTGTGGTCGATGTCGCTGCTGCGCCAGTTCTGTCTTACGCGGCAGAGGTCTTCAGTGGTGCTAGGCAATACCCGATGCTGCTACCTTTAGCAGTTGGGGTAGGCGGGATTGGGCGTGTACGTGCCGTAGGACCAGATGCAACACTTATTGCCCCTGGAGATTGGGTGTTCTGCGACCCTACAGTGCGATCGCGCGATGATGCAATTCATACTCAAGTCATGTTGCAAGGTTTGATCGCTCCCGGCGAAGGCGCACAACGCCTCCAGGCTTACTTTCGTAATGGAGCATTTGCCGAGCGGATGCTGATTCCCCTAGAGAATGCAATTCAACTCGGGATGATCGAGCAAGAAGAAGCAGGACACTGGTGTGGATTAGGCACGCTCCTTGTTCCTTATGGCGGCCTGCTAGCGGCCAACCTCAAAGCAGGAGAAACCGTCCTGATTAGTGGCGCGACTGGCCATTTTGGCAGTGGTGGGGTCGCGGTCGCCCTGGCGATGGGTGCGAGTTGCGTCGTTGCGCCAGGGCGTAACGAGGCGGTTCTCGAAGAACTGGTTCGCCGTTTCGGTTCGCGGGTGGTGACTGTCTTGCTAACTGGTAACGAGCATGAAGATCGCGAACGTATGAGCCAAGCAGCACCAGTCCCCATCGATAAGGTTCTCGATATTTTGCCTCCTTTGCCAGATGCCGCACCAGTGCGAGCCGCAGCGATGACGGTACGCTCCCATGGTACTGTAGTGCTGATGGGTGGTCTACGGGTAGGGCTGGAACTGCCTTATGCCCATCTCCAGCGTAACTGTATTACAGTACGCGGTCAACATATGTATCCTCGGAATGCGCCAGCACGGCTTATCGCTCTCATCAGAGCTGGGGTTCTGTCTCTAAAAGATTTTGAAGTGACAAGCTTTGATCTCAATCTAGCCAATGAGGCTATAGCACACGCAGCAGGGAAGGGCGGCTCATTTCGGGTCACGGTCATCCAACCGTGATTAAGGATGACTCTCAGCAAATAGCAGCAGCGTGAAATAAAAGAAAAAATTAAACGCCACTGCCCAACTCAACCTTTGCTCCCTCATGTCTATAATTAGGTAGCTTGCAACCGCTTCTTAAAATATCAAATATTTATATAAGGCGAAGAAAATAACATGAGTAAACCAAAAGTAAAATACTGGCACGTATGGACTGATGAAGATGGTATAAGTCATCAAACCCAATGTGAATTGACCAACTTTGCCAAAGAAAGTATGGGTGGCGGTGCAGATCCCCAATGGAATGACCATCTACTTAGTAGTGACGCAGAGATATTATTTACCGTCCAGCCAGTTGGCTGGGTGGGTGAGTGGCATGAAAACCCTAAGCCTCAGTGGATCGTACCTCTGTCTGGTAAATGGTTTGTTGAGACAACGGACGGTACTCGTGTAGAAATGGGTGCTGGGGAGGTTTCTTTTGGTGGCGATCAAAACACGAAACCCAATGAAAAAGGACATAAAGGTCATCTATCGGGTACGGTAGGTGATGAGCCAGCAGTATTAATGGTAGTGCAGCTAAAAGATGAGAAATGGCTAGCTGCACAACCTGGTGACTTTGCTTAAATCTGGAAAATTATTGCTAATAAGGTTGACTTATTATGCCCGAAAATATTGAAATTTATGACGATCGCCTTAAACCTCTGCTGCGTCCCAGTGCTACCCTGCAAAAGCTTACAGGTGGAACGGTTCATGGAGAAGGACCTGTTTATTTTTCTGAGGACGACAGCGTGATTTGGAGCGATGCCCACGATAACCGCCTGTTGCGCTGGAGTCCGACTGATGGTAACAGCGTTATTCGTCAGCCATCCCACTATCAAAGTGGAAATTATCGCGACTTGCAGGGTCGTCTTGTTGCTTGTTCTCAAGGTCAACGAGCAATTATCCGACGCGAAGCAGACGGTGAGTGGCGAGTGTTGATAGATCGTGCTTGGGGTCAGCGTTTTAATAGTCCCAATGATTTAGTAGTAAAAAGCGATGGGACGATCTGGTTTACCGATCCGACTTTCGGGATTATTGACGAAGATCAGGGATACGGGGGCGAACAAGAACAGGCTGGAGATTTTGTCTATCGTTTCGATCCGACAACGGGGGAAATAGATGCGGTAATTAAAGAGATGGAAAAACCTAACGGAATTGCTTTTAGCCCCGATGAAAGTCTGCTATATGTATCGGATACCTCTGCTGCCGAAAATCCTCAGCAGCTTCACAATATCCGCGTTTATGAAGTGAAGGAAAATCGCTACGCTGAAAACGGTCGCGTATTTGCCACGATTGAACCTGGCGAACCCGATGGATTTCGCGTCGATGTGCATGGCAATATTTTTACCAGTTCTGCCGATAGCGTACAGGTATATGCCCCCGATAGTACTTATTTAGGAAAGATTCTCGTGCCAGAAGTATGTACCAATCTGACTTTTGGGGGCAAAGAGAAAAATCGCCTGTTTATCACGACCAAGACTTCTTTATATGCGATCGCTCTTAATACTAAAGGTGTACAAAGACCGTGAAGATTAAATATGGGAAAATAATGATTAAATTTATATATGCTGTAGTCGCTTTTCTGGTAACTAGCGGCATTTTATCTAAAATTCCTGCCCTATCCGCTACGAGTTCATTCGCTTTAATTTACCCTAGTGATAGTTTTCCAGGAGAATTAAAAAGTATAATTTTACTGATTTTTCGAATTAGCATGGGTATTCTCTTTGTGCTTCATGGCTATCCCAAGCTGACTCACCTTAAGCAGTGGTCTAAATCACTAAATAAT
Organism: Waterburya sp.; assembly: GCA_965218645.1. Taxonomy (GTDB): domain Bacteria; phylum Cyanobacteriota; class Cyanobacteriia; order Cyanobacteriales; family Xenococcaceae; genus Waterburya. The sequence continues at coordinate 2,336,100 of OZ244627.1, forward strand.
ATGCCGATTTGGCTCTGCTTTATTGGCGCATCAGTCATGTTTTTTGGTGGGTTTTGCTTGATTGCTGGTTTTCTTACCGCTTTAGCTGCTCTCGGTATTCTTGGCTCAATGGGATTTGCTTTAGTGCTACACATCATACACGGAAAACCCTTTGTAGCACGCGACCCTTATTTGAATCCTTCTGGAGTCTATGAAGGACCAGAAGGTAAGGGTGAAGCACCAAGCATGGAAAAAGCTTTTTTTTATGTTATTTCAATGCTGGTAATTATCGTATTTGGGCCAGGGTTATATTCTCTCGATGCCATAGTGTTACCTAATTTGACTTTTTGGTAAGCAACGGACAATCTAAATCAAATTAAACGAGGTTAGTCATGAAACTAGAAGAAAAGGTGGCAATTGTCACTGGTGGTAGCGGTGGTCTGGGACAAAGTATTTGTCAGCGTTTGGCACAGGAAGGAGCAAAAATTGTAATTGATTATCATACCCACCCTGATGAAGCCGAAAAAGTTAAAGCAAAGATCGAACAGGCTGGCTCTGAAGGTTATATAGTCCAGGCAGATCTAAGTAAGGTAGACCAGATTAACAATTTAGTCCAGCAAGGTATTAACCATTTTGGTAAGGTAGATATTTTGATTAACAATGCAGGTTTAGAAAAACGCGCCGACTTCTGGGATGTAACCGAAGCAGATTACGACCTAGTATTAAACGTCAATCTCAAAGCGGTCTTTTTTGCTACCCAAGCTGTAGTCAGGCATTTTCGAGCCACAAATAATCAAGGCAAAATTATCAATATTAGTTCTGTCCACGAAGAACTACCTTTTCCTCATTTTACTTCTTACTGCGCCAGCAAAGGCGGGGTCAAAATGATTACTCGCAACTTAGCTGTAGAACTAGGAAAACTGGGCATTACAATCAATAATGTTGCTCCAGGCGCGATCGCAACTCCCATCAATCATAACCTACTTAATAATCCCGAACTACTAGCAAAAGTCACCCAGAATATTCCCTTGGGACGTTTGGGAGAGCCAGAAGATGTATCGGGACTCGTGGCGTTTTTGGCATCCGATGAAGCTAGATACATTACAGGTTCAACTTTTTATGTAGACGGGGGTTTGCTGTGGAACTATCAAGAACAGTAACTAAGATAAAGATATTATGCCCGAACTCCAACACGATGCTTACTTTTTCAATCCTCAAGCAAGTAAACCAAATCTTCCCCTGTTGATTTTCTTACCAGGATTAGATGAAACAGGAACAGACTTGATGTCCTTACAGACAGATAGTTTAGAAATTGGTTTTGATGTACGCTGTTTTGTCATCCCTCCCGAAGATATCGATGACTTCGATCTCCTGGCAGAGTCGGCACTAGCTCTTACCGAAGCCGAAAGAGCTTCTACTCCTAACCGCCCTGTATATCTTTGTGGCGAATCATTTGGCGGTTGTATAGCACTTAAAATGCTGCTGCAAGCACCTGACTGGTTTCAAGGAATTGTTTTAGTCAATCCTGCTTCTTCATTCCATCGAGTTCCCTGGCTAAATTTTGGCTCGTTGTTATTTCCCCTAACGCCAGACTTTTTTTATAATCATTCTGCCTGGCTTTCTCTACCTTTTTTGGCTCCCATCAATCACCTTACACCCCAGGCTCGTCAAGGCTTAGAAGAGACGATTAAATCTGCTCCTAAACAAACTGCTCAACAGCGTTTGGCAATGATGCGAGAATTTACCATCGATGAAACCAGACTACGGCATATAACTCAACCAGTCTTGTTAATCGGTAGCGAAAAAGACTTAATTTTGCCTTCGGTAAAGGAAGTAAAACGTTTGGCAATGATTTTCCCCCAGGCAACAGTAGTCACTTTACCCCATAGTGGTCATGCTTGCTTAGTTGAACCAAACGTTAATCTCTATCAAATTATGGAAGCCAATAATTTTGTTATCAAAACAGAAAAAAGCATTAAATGACAAAATTGCCAAAGAAACGACACATCTTTGACATATAATCGCGGTAATTTTGACAATAATGGATTAGAAAAACTAATGAAAATTAGTCAAAATTTAAAAAGCTGGTGGCAACAATATCGTGAAAGTATTGAATGCTCTCGTCTTCGTAAAGAACTGCGGCTTTTGCTGTATGGTGAAGCTGGTAATGAAGAAGATATAGCTAAAAAACTGATCGACTTTGAAAAGTATACACATCCAGGGGAATTAGAAAGCTGGTATCTAGAGAAGGTTATTTACGATTTAAGAAAAAGATCTTTGGTAAATCAATAGTTTGATTAATTGTGTCACAATACACCCAGGCATTAAAAGTTGGGTAAGGAAAATGAAAGAAATTTCTTTAGATGCAAAAGTTGTTTGTGTTGATGGTGAATGCGGTAAATCAACTCATGTAATTATCGAGCGCAATAGCCAAAAGGTAACTCACTTTGTAGTCAAAGTTTCCGATTTGTTGGAGTCTCATAAATATTTGGTGTCGATCGACCAGGTTGTGAGAACTACCGCCGAATCTATTGCTTTAAGCTGCACTAAAGAGGAATTGGCTGCTATGCCTTCCTTTACTGAAATGCGGTTTCTCAATCCTGTTACGTATAAGTATGAAGCGTTAGAAGACTTTAGCGAAAAAGCGATCGCCGATCGCACCTCTTATTTAATGTGGTCCGATCCTACTATGGGCGCAGATATGAGTACAGATATATTTTCTATGCCAGTAGAAGAGGAAATAGTTCCTGCTGGTGAGATAGCGATACACAGAGGCGCATCAGTAGAAGCCATCGACGGACATATAGGGCGGGTAGAAGAATTTTTGCTCGATCCAAAGGATCAGCATATTACCCATTTGGTACTAGAAGAGGGACATTTATGGCACAAAAAAGAATTAACCTTACCCATATCGGCGATCGCTCGCATGGATGAAGACTATATCTATTTAAATTTAGACAAAGAAGCAGTTAGATCTTTCTCGGTTGAACCTTTCGATCGATAATTTACAGCCGTTTTTAGTTGAATAGACTAGGTTTTCAATTGGTTAGTTGGAGCTATAACGGTTCTCAAATTAGTCAGGTACAAAGTAAATCGTTTTAAGGCAGAAGGCAGAGGGTAAAAGGCAGAGGGCAGAAGTTAGATGTACTTCAGTAAACTGAGAAATGCCATATCAGCTATTAGCTCTTTTGAGCGCGGGGGATGCCGAACCTGAGTCGGCATCCCCCGCGCTATTGAAAAGCGCAGTAAGTGGAAAACAATTATTTTGGTTAGTATAGGCAGGAAATGATTGGAAGTATTCAGGCAATCAAGCCTGTAGTAATTTTATGGAGTCTATTGAACCAAGTTTATTACCAAAATTAATTAGGGCAAAGGAATATCTAGCTACAAAAGTCGAGCAAAAAGCAATTTATCTAGATTTAATCGCCGAAATAAATACTCTTATCGATCGATTACCCCACTGCAAGCCAAAAATAAAATTAGTTAGTTGCAACACATCTTTATCGAAGCAGCTAAAAGAAATTAGCGAACAAGATGTAAATCTCAAGCAGCAATATCAGCTACAAATAATTCCCCCAGATGTAAAAATTCAGCATATCGTACATGGTTGCGAATTTATTTTATTGGTATGCGATCGCCATGAAAAAATTTCAACTAGAAAAAGGTTAATTCAGAAATCTCTTGCCAAAAATATTGGCTTGGCGATGGTTATAATTGATGATAATCAAGTAGATATAAACAGTTGGCTTAAACAGCAAGCCTATACATTTCCTTCAGAAATTATCTTTCTTTTAGATAATTTTTTGGTAGTTACAGATCCTGCTTGTGTTGAGCAATATCAGCATAATTTGGGACAGTTATTCACCGCAGCTTTAGTTAAATTAGAAACAAGATTATCTCAAAAGCTAATCAGAACTATCGATAGTAGGATTAAAGTTGCTAATCAACAGAAACGGCAGGCAATTAGAGCATTACAAGAACTATATTGCCCAGCAGAAGGGGTTGAATTTGGACAACAAATTAATCAGCTAATTCCTAAAATCAATAAAAAGCAACAGCACACTTTACAAATAATTAAGCAAGAAATAAATCATAACAAAGCTGTTTTAATTAATCCTTTTGCCAAAGACAATTTGATTTGGTCAACCCAGGAGATTATTTATAAATCAGAAATTAAAATAATTAAAGAAGAAAACAATACCTATCTATTACCAATTGTTAAAAACAATAATATCGAGTCACAGCTTTACTTGTACATAGCCGATTTATATCAGTGCAAATTTCAAAATTATTTAGAGCAAGAATGGCATAGCTGCAATAACACTTACGCTAATGGAGGCTTAAAACAATTGCGATCGCAAATAGCATTAGAGCTTGAATCTATAATTCACTTAGCCGATGTTACTATTAAACCCAAAGTTGTTACTGCACCTAAATTTCAGTTAGCCACGTTGGCTTACCTACCAATCTTAGAAGCAGGAAGCAAGTTAACTTTTGACTATCACTTTAGTCAAGGTAAGTGGTTCAGATTCTTGATGGTTGCTAGCATTATGCTAATGATTTATCTGGTTACTAAGTTTTTATCAGGTCAGGGTTTTATTTTAGGCTTTATAATTATAATTTTTCAGTTTATAAATCTATTCACAGGACAAGATGCCAAAGCAAATAAACTAAAACAGCAAAGCAAAGAATTAAAGCGGACATTAGATAACAAATACCAAATATTAATTCGCTTATCGGCAGAAAAAATTACGCGGGATCTAATTGCTGCGGTGGATGTGGAAAATAGATATTATCAACAGCAAATTGAGGCGATCGCCCAAACTGCCAACCAAAAACTAGCAGAAATCAAAAAAACAATTGAAAGCGATCGCCAAGAGATTAATCAGCTAAAGCAAGATCGAGAAATAATATCAACGATCGCCGTAGGGGACGGGGCTTACAAGGGCTTGACGCAGGTTCAAGCCTCAGCCCCTCCGTTTCGCGAATCGCCCTTACATATCTGCGAATCGCCCCTACCGTAATTATCCAAGCCGTTTGGGAAACCAAAAAGAAAAAGTAGTACCTTTACCAACTTTGGACATCACCGTGATTTGTCCTTGATGGGCATTAATAATTTGCTGACACAGATAAAGTCCTAAGCCTTTGCCCGATCGCCTGTGGTTGCCTTGATGGTAGCGTTGGAAAACAGCCTCTTGATCCTGGGGAGATACACCAATTCCTGTATCTTTAACCGCAATTAATACTTGAGAGTCATTTTGAGCTAAAGATACTTTTACTCCACCCTTGTCGGTAAACTTGATGGCATTGCCGATTAAATTAGTAAAAACTCGACGCAACTCAAGGCGATCGCCCTTAATTTCTGGCACTTCTGAAGCTGTATTTTGCTCTAACTCTATTCCTTTTTCAATTGCTAATGGCTGAAGTTCGCTCACCACCTCTACCATTAGCTGCTGAAGATTTACAGGGATAAAGCTCAGAGTTTTTTGCCCCAATTCATATTGATGAGTCTCTAATAGGGTATTGAGCATTTCTAGCATATTTTGATTGCTGCTGAGGATGCTGGCGATCGCTTCTTTCTGCTCGTTGTTTACATCACCAAATGCCTGCTGCTGAATCAGATCTAACATTCGGTTGGCAGCTACCAACGGAGTCCGAAGATCGTGAGTCAGACAAGACACAAAGTTTTCTCTTTGGTCTATTGTTTCTTTCAGCCTCAACATAGAGCGCACCCTAGCCTGTAACTCATCTATTTGAAAAGGTTTGCGCACAAATTCATCTGCACCTGCATCTAATCCTGCAACTAGGCTAGATTCCTCTCTAGCTGTAACCAACAGTATGGGAATAAAGGGAATATTGCGGTCTTCGCGAATGCGCCGTGTGACTTCATAACCATCCATCCCAGGCATCATCACATCTAATAAAATTAAACTGGGAGGAGCTTTTTTAATTTGTTTTAAAGCTGTTTTGCCGTCATTAGCCACAACAACTCGATGACCTTCTTGTTCTAGGGAAAGCTGAATTAATAAAAGATTATCAGGAATATCATCTACGGCTAAAATATAGTTGCTTTTCCTAGCGTGTGTAACAGACATTGCTTAGTAAAATATTATACATAAATACTACCTAATTTAACTAAAACCAATTAATTTAGGCATCATACTTGCGAGGTATTTCTATGGTAAAGGTCGAACCCTCATTTAGTTGGCTCTCTAGGTTAATTTTGCCACCCATCATTGACACTAGAGACTGGGTAATAGCCAAACCCAAGCCTGTTCCCGAATGTTGGCGGGTGAAACCTTGATCTATCTGGCGAAAAGCCTGAAATATCTTCTCTCGATCTGCTGGAGCGATGCCAATTCCCGTATCCGTAATGGCGATCGCAATTTTGTCTGGATTCATTTCCCAAACCTTAATCTTTACTGTTCCTATATCGGTAAATTTTATGGCGTTAGAAACTAGATTAACGATGATTCTTTTGAGAAAATTAGCATCCTGAACAATATAGGAATCTTTTAAATTTACCTCTGCTGTTAAATTAAGCTGTTTTTGAATAGCTAAGGAACGTAGCTCTTCAATAGTTAAATTAATTAAATTGCCTAGATTGAATCTTTGGGGTTTAATTTCTAGTCTGCCAGCCTCTATCTTAGAAAAGTCCAGCATTTCATTGATCATATCTAACAAATTTTTACTGTTGTTGAGAATGCGCTGAATGAGGTTTTGCTGTGGCTCGGATAGAGGAAAGCCATATTGACCCAATAAAAGCTGAGAAAAGCCCATAATAGCGTTCATGGGAGTCCGCAATTCGTGGGACATGGTTGCTAAAAACTCGGACTTGAGCTTGTAGGATTCTTGTAGCTGAATATTCTGGAGCTTAATTTGTTCTTGCTGTTTTTCTAATTCTTGATTTTTGAATATCAATAATTCATTGCTAATCCGCAGACGTTTATTTGCCAATTCGGCTGCCAGTTCTGCTTTATGAATCCGAACAGCACTATTTATTGCCTTAGCTAAACTTTGTGGTTCAATTTTGCTTTTCGATAGATAATCTGCTGCTCCTGCCTTCATAATTTCGACTGCAATTTCTTCATCTCCTTGTCCCGTCAAAACTATTACAGGTAAATACAGACTAAGTGCTTTGATCTGAGATAGTAAATGTAAACCGTCAATATCTGGCAAACGATAATCGAGCAATACCAAATCAAAAATATGTTTAATATGATTTGAAGCTGAATCAGAATGATTGGTTGAGACAACATCGTGAGAACTTTGTTTGACCCCTAGCTGAGACATTGCATCTGCTCCATTCTGAGCTTCGGTCAAATTCGCCCTCAAACCAGCTTTGCTTAAAGCTCGTTTGAGGGCTAGGCGATCGACTTCGTCATCGTCAATCAACAGTATGGAAAATTGCTCTTTTCTCATTATTTACTATTTCATGTGTGGCTATGGCATTTCGCACAAAGTCCAATACTTATTGAGGGCAACCATCACCTCAGCAAAATTTGCAAAAGTGACTGGCTTGAGAATATAACCAGCAACGTTTAAATTATAAGCCTCAATTCTATCTCTGTCCTCGTCAGAAGTGGTCAAAACGATTACAGGAGTACGTTTTAACTCTTCATCATTTCTCAGTTCTTGTAAAAATTCTAGACCATTCATTTTGGGCATATTGAGGTCTAGTAAAATCAATCTTCTGATATCTGGTACGGTTGGCTGCCCATCTGGCGATCGCAACATTTCTAAACCCTCTAAACCATTTCCTGCAACATATATGGGGTTAGATATCTTAGATTTTTTAAATGCCCGCTTGATGTTCATTACATCAACTTCATCATCCTCCACCAATAAAATATTAGTTACTTTATTTTTCATATTTGCCTTGACTTCGGTTCGTTGTGTAAAATATTATTATTTTTAAACATAGGTTACGTTTGAATTTACGGTCACTTAAACTTGAACGTTTGATGTTATAAGTATTTCTTATATAAATACTTTTTATTATTATCATCATACTGTTACTTACTAATAGCCAGTGTCTATTAAAGGTTATAGATTGTTAGATAAAATTAGCAAAAGAGTCAAATTTCAGATCTTTAAAATTCTGGCAATAAATCAATAGATATACTTCTAAAGAAAGATGTTATCAACATTGAAATATTTCATAGTCTAAAAAGATGTAGGTAAAATGATATTTTTTTATTAAATTTAGAATGAGCAAAATTAGTGTCGTCTTAATTGAAGATCATGACTTAAGCCGAATCGGTTTGTGTGCAGCCCTCAGGCAATACTCAGATATAGAAATTATCAATAATGCTGCTAATGGCGAAGACGGCTTTAAGAAAGTGACGACTCATCAACCTGATGTAGCCCTGGTAGATATAGGCTTACCCGACATTGACGGCATTGAGGTAGCTCAAAAATTAAAGCAATATCAGGTAGAAAATTCTGACTTTAATACTAAAATTTTGATGCTGACAATGCACGATAGCGAAGATTCTGTGATGGCTGCTTTCGCTGCTGGGGCTGATTCCTATAGCCTCAAAGATGTGAGCATGGACAATCTGGTGGAGGCAATTCGCACTACCCATGAAGGAAACGCCTGGATCGACCCAGCGATCGCTCGTATTGTGCTTAAGCAAGCTCAATCTACTAAAGGCACTAGCGTACCTGTGGTTGAAAATATTCCTCAAGCTGAAGACGATACTCAGGCTATTACTGCTGTAGCCGAAGAATATCAGCAGCTAATTGAAACTTATCCTCTCACGGACAGAGAATTAGAAGTATTAGAATTAATTGTAGCTGGCTGTAGCAACGCAGAGATATCAACTAAGCTATATATTACCGTAGGCACAGTTAAAACTCATGTATGTCATATCCTTAATAAGCTGTGTGCCGATGACCGTACCCAAGCAGCGGTTAGAGCTTTACGGGCAGGATTGGTTAAGTAAAGAAAAAAATCTTTCATTAGCAGGATTTGCTTTATCTTCCTATATCTTCCTATATCTATAAAAAGAGAGATGCAGTAGATGAGATTGGTGATATAAAGTTAGTAGTCAATTGAAATAAGAAATAACGGGAAAAAAATTTATGAATATATTACTACAGGTTGCTAACGCTGAACCTCACTTTCCTTACTTAGCAACAGGAGCATTGGTTGTAGGCTTTATTGCTGCGGTGAGCATAGGCTCTATTGCTTGGTATAATTCTAAACGTCCTGCTGGCTGGGAAGATAAAGAGCGTCCTGATATTGTTCCTAAGGTTGACAAGTAATCGTCGCTAAATTTTTGGTACTCTTAATGTACTACTATAACAAAATTTAAGAGGAAAATAACATGGAAAACAAAACACCCAACGACGCTAACTATGACCGCGGTATTACCTCGGCAGAAACAGCAGCCAGAATGGAAAGAGAGGGAAAAGACTTCAAAGATACTTCTCAAGGTGAAGGAGATTTAGATACAACTGATGGTCAAACAGTAGACAGAGAAGGTTTAGCTAATAATTATGCTGTTGAGCCTGAAATGTATGTTGAAGAACCAGGTGATTTGCGAGAAAAGCAAAAAGCAGAGAAAGCAGAACGTGCCGAAGAATTAAAAGATATTAATACACCTGGTGGTAAAGGCACGGGTATAATCTAGGGAATCTAAATGATGGTATGTACATTTTGTTTACCGACATTAGCATCAAGTCGTCTGTAATGTAGGAATATCAAATGTAAAACTATCTTTGAAACATTTATTAAAATTTGGTTTTTGATCGCAGCCTCAGAAATTATGGTTTCTGAGGTTTTTTAACTATTTTTTTTATTATTCCCATGACATATCTGTAAACTAATAACTGAGTTTAATTAAGTATTTTTAAAATAATTAATTTTTATTGGTGAGTATGAGCAATACAGTTTGGGAATTAGATTTTTATTCACGTCCAGTTTTAGACGAAGAGGGAAAAAAGCTTTGGGAATTACTAATCTGTGAAAGTTCTGGTGATATGTCGCGATCGCCTGATACTTTATTTAAATATGCTCAATACTGTTCGAGCAAAACGGTTAACTCATTGTGGTTGAAAGAAGCTATTGAAAAGGCGTTCGCCCTTGCCGAAACTACTCCCAGAAAAATTCGCTTTTTTCGCCGTCAGATGAATAATATGATTGTTAAAGCCTGCAACGATGTAGGCGTAAATCCCGTCCCTAGTCGTCGCACCTATGCTCTTAATAAATGGCTGGAAGAACGAATCAAAAATGTCTATCCCCAAGAATCAGGGTTCGATCTCAATACTGCTAATACCCCTTCAGTACAGTATCCGCCCCTAAATGCTATTTCTTTACCCGATGCTGTAAAGGGAGATCGGGGAGATAAATGGCTTTTTGTAAGCCTCAGCGCAACAGACTTTGATGACATGAAAGAATGGGATATTGATTTTCAGGAATCCTTTGCTCTTTCTCTGCTTAATATTGCCTCAGATACTATTATACCTGGCTTAATTATCTATTCTCCCCGCGCTACACCTTTAGCTGCTTGGATGTCTGGTTTAGAAATGGGTTATTTAAACTTAGAAAAAGATATGCGCCCTCAGTTGCGCTTAGAAACTGGATTGAGCGATAGTTGGACGCTAATTAATCTAACCAACAAAGAAACTGTCAAACAAGCAGAAGATTTTGAAAAAGCCAAACAAAAAGCCGCTGGGGTTCACTTTTTAGCTGTTCAATCATCTCCTGATTCTGAATCCTTTGCAGGATTCTGGCTGCTTAAAGAGTAGTAATTTACTTTTGGTGGGCAAAAGTATTATTTAAATAAATTCCAATTACGGACTTAAATTTTGCCCACCCTATTTTTACTTTGATTGAGGTTACTTTGATTTAGAAGGAACTAGACGTTTTTCAAGAGACTTAAGGCGTTGTTTAGCAGTATCGTTTTCAGGATTGTATTTGATAGCTTCTCTATAGGTTTCTACCGCTTTAACGATCATCTGCTTTTTCTCATAGACATTGCCCAAATTGTTTAGAGCAATCACATACTCTGGATATAGCTTTAATGCCTCTTTATATTCTCTGATGGCAATGTCGTATTGTTCTTGAGCAAAGTAAGCATAGCCCATAGCATTATGAATTAAAGCTTGATTTTCTGATGGTAGTTCTTTGTCTGCTTTTAACGCTTTTTTAAACAGGTTAAGAGATTGAACAAACAGTTTTTTATCTAAATAAAGACTACCTAGTTCGTAATACTCTTCAGCAGTGCCTTTTTCGCTTTTAAGTTTGCTTTGTAGACGAGAGAAAGTGGTTTCTTGCTTACGAGTTCTAATTACTTCGCGTAAAATATAAATAGCAGCGAGAACAAGTATGGCAAGTAAAGCAGAGATATATATTATAGGTAGATTCTCATTCATGAGCGATCGCAGTATAGTTTATTTTGTCAACTTAATATTTATGATTACTGTAATTTTCACACATCTATCTGTCTAAAATGCCCAACAGTTAACAAAATTTTGGATGTTTTTAATTTACCTGCTATTTTATACTGTCGATCAATAATAAGTTAGGGGCGAACAGTAAAGCGGTGTGGTCTTTGCAAGCGAGGGGGTTTCCCCGACTTGCGCAAACTGAGGAAAGACCCCCTAAAGGGTTCAACAGTTTGCTCAACGGGTCACAGACCCGCAACGCAACTGTCTCACCGCGTCGCCGTCAGGCGCAAGGGAATGCTTTCCGATGCTGAACCCAAAGAGCCGTTCGCCCCTACGGTAATCACTCTAGCAGTTTCCAATCAGAAAAAGTGGCTGCCTGCCCACACTTTTTACCAAATTCGTCAGTTAAATTCCAAATTATCGCCTGTTCGATGAGAAATCTTTGACCAGTACGAGAAATACGTATTCCCTGATAATTATCAATATATCCCTGCTTTGCTGCTTGCTCTAGCATTTGCGCTCTAACGTATTGATTGACAGGCTCGGCAGTAAGACGGGAAGGGGTTGTAACAAGTTCATTCCAACTTATTGACCACAGTTGCAAAGCCATTTGATTGCCGTAATTTAAAATAGGATCTGCTTGAGTTCCATGAGAAACCACTACAAAAGGTGCATTAAATAACGTTTGCGCTAACTGCTCTGGTGTATTTACAGGCGCAATTAAGTCTTTGTCTAGCAATTGGTTGAAATTTTCGATCAAAATTTGACTCCAGCGAATAATTTCTGGCTGTTGCCAAATTGAGAGAGACATCTTTAAACTCCAGTTTTACGTCACAGAAGAAGTTTATAGCAAAGAATAGGGGCGTTAAATTTATGAATTTAACGTCCCCTGAGTAGTAACTAGTAATAACTATCAATGAATGTACTAAACTACGCGATTAGTTGCTGCGCCTGATACTAAGCAGCACGACGGGTGATTAGACCCCAGATAAAGATAAGTAGCATTGCGCCAAGTACGGCGAAGATAACGCCAGGGATTGTCAAGGCACCTACAGAAGCTGCTCCTGCCCCTGAGCCACTGCCCAGCAACATTGAACCAAGGTAGCCTCCAACTAATGCACCTAAAATTCCTAAACCCAATGTAGCAAAAATACCGCCACCCTGATGTCCAGGATAGATTAATTTTGCTAATGCACCTGCAATTAATCCTAAAACTAACCAAGCTATAATACCCATTTGTTGCTCCTAAAAATTTGTTTATTGTAATTTACTTGTTGTAATTAGAATATCCATTATTTCGATCTTATTCGTCTATCTAATGGCATATTTAATTTATACATTCAATTAAATACAACAATACATCAGCTTAAGATAAGTTAAAGAAAACCAGCTAAGTAAAAACAAGACTGGCTATTGTTTTCTAAATAGAATTGTTTAACTTACTAATCTCTGCCTGACAATTAACTAGCTATTAGCTGAATCTAAACAAATTAACCTTAACAAGCTTGTTTTTCTCTTCCTCAGCTTTAGGTAGCGTTAGGTAAAAAATACCATTTTTGTATTCAGTTTTAACTTCAGTATTTTGAATTCGTACAGGTAGAGAAATTACTCTTTGAATAACTACCATAGCCCAACTCAGAACGGGTTTTGTCTACTGATTCTGTTTGAATTTCAGACTTGCGATCGCCTTTGGTGGAAGCTTTTGGCTGTTGCTTCAATATCAATGTCTCTAAGCTGCATTCCAGGAACTTCTAACTTGAGAATTAATGAGCAGTGAACAGTAGTCAGTAATCATTTTTAATCGCTAATAGATTCCCCGCTATTTATTTCTACTACAGTCTCAAATTCAGACGTAAACTCTTTATTTTCTATTTGTATTCCTGCTAGATGTTCCAATCTTTCTTTAGCTTGAATAACTTCTTCTAAGGGAGTAAATACCGTTAAGCCTCCTGGAATACATTTAACTTCGATAGGAGTTGAACCAATTATTTCCCCATCTAAAACGACTTTTTGAGGTGGATCTGTAGTTACTTTTATCCACTTAGTTCGCAAATAGCCAATATCATCTCTTTCGGCAGCTTCATCATTGGTGGTGCTTTGCAAAAGATGATAGGAAATTGCGATCGCTCCTGCTCTTGTTTCGGCAGCAATGATCGTGACATCTAGTAGTCCATCATCATAAACTACTCCTGCTGTACCCTGAGCCAATACAGAGCTTGGGGGAGCAGCATTTGCAATAGTGATAGCATTAGCATCCACCTTAATAATTTTGTCATCGGTTTCAATGGTGGTGGCAAACTTATCAAATTCTCGTAGCTGCTTTAATCCTGATAGTACATAGGCTAACATTCCCAAACGATTTTTTGCCTCGCGATCGGCATCTTCTACGGTTTCAGCTTCAAAACCAATTCCCGCCAGCAAAATCATTGGTTTATCATTGCATATTGCTGCATCTACTTTTTTGGTAGCACCATCGACAATTACCTTACAGGCTGCTTCTATGGTATCGGGAATATCTAGGGCATTGGCAAAAGCATTAGCCGTGCCTCTGGCGATCGCTCCTAAGGGAATATTGGTTTCTATAAGTGCCTCCGCCACTGCTGAAACCGTCCCATCTCCCCCAGAGGCAATTATTATCTCGGCATTATTTGCTACTGCCCTCCGAGCTAATTCGCCTCCACTGATTTCTTTAGTTGTAAGCTGAATATCAAGTTCAAATTCTGGCTCCAAAATACTTTTAATCGTAGCCAAGTCCTGCTCTGAGTTGCCTTGTCCAGCAACAGGATTAAAAATCAAACAAGCTGAACGAGTCATAATATTAAATAAAACATCTAGATTTTTTCTACCCTAAATAATCTTGTCTAAAATTAGTTCCATCGTAAGAGGGATGGAGTTGTTTAGTCATTCTGGTTTTTGTAACTATAAGTTAATTTTATTCCTTTTAAACTAAATGATTGGCAGATTTGTTCGGTTTTTTTTGATCATTTTTTAGATTCTCATACCTAGCCATTAAAGGATAAGCACTAATACCGTGGGCGATGACAGACAAGACGATTACGGTGTAGGTAATCCAAGCAATTTGTTCGGCAACCTCTCCTGTAATTCCATTGCTCAAAGCATAGGTCAAATAATAAAGTGAACCCAAACCTTTAATGCCAAACCAACCCATCAGACTACGAGTTGTTTTTGGCAAACCCCCTCCTAACGTACTTAGCCAGACTCCAAAAGGACGAATGATTAAAAATAGCAACCCTGCAATTAATAAAGATTGTCCTGCATACTTCAGCATCGGTTCAACCAATAAAATTGTGCCTAAAATGACGATCGCCGTTACCTCTAAGAGCTTTTCTATTTGTTCGGTAAATTCTAGTTGCGCCATGCGTTTATCTTGCTCAGCAAAGTAAGTGCGCTGCACCACTAAACCCGCCACAAATACAGCTAAAAAGCCATAGCCATTAACTAACTCAGTTAGGGAGTAGGTTAATAAAATAATACTTATAGCCACAAAGTCTTCTAATAGCTCATCTGCTTGGCGACGTTTTTGGAGAGTGCGATCGATCCAAACTACAGCTTTAGCCACCACTATACCCATAACAATACCTGCTGCGATCGCCCAAAGTAAATCAATTGCTACCCAGCTTTTAAACCAGTTATCCCAATTGGGATCTTTAAACGCATAAATGCCGAAGTAAACAAAGGGAAACGCTAAAGAGTCGTTTAAACCCCCTTCAGAAGTCAAGGCAAAGCGCAACTCATCTTTATCTTCTACATGGGCAAGCTGTACCTCTGAAGCCAATACAGGGTCGGTAGGTGCTAGTATTGCTCCCAACAGCACCGCAGCCCCCCAACTCATGCCTAAAATATAATGAGCAGCCAGCGTTAGAGCTAAAATAGAAATCGGCATCAGCAACCAAATTAATCTAATCGTTGATTGCCATGCCCAAAACTTTAAAGGACGATTTATTTTAAGTCCACAACCAAATACCGAGACAATGACCACAAATTCGGTTAATCTTTCTAAAAACTGCGTATCTGGTTTAATCTCGATCAGTCCAAACCCATAAGAACCAAGTAAAATACCCACTACGAGGTAGATCAAAGCATAAGAAATAGGTAGTCTTTTAATCCAGCCAGAACCTAAGGTTACTGCCAATAACAGCAATCCCATTACTAACAGGCTGAGAATATAAGTGTGCATTATTATTGTTTTGTTAAAGCAGCCTCAACCTAACTTAATATTTAAAACGATTAAATCAATCTATGGCTAGATATCTAAATTAGGCGTTGGTGATTTGAAAGTACGATTTTGTAAAAGTCAATCTTGCGAAGGATGTTAATTAGCATAAGATACTGAGTTAATAGATAGTTGAAGTCGAGAGAGGCTTTCGCTCAAAAAGCATCTCTGCGCTCGACAATAGCTCTTTGTACGGCGCGTTTTGTGTAGGAAGCTTCCCACACAAAAGCCGCCTTTGGAAACCAACAAGACCGCTTTGTCTCGCAATCGACTTGTTGAAATATAATTAAATCGCCCCAAACAAAAAATGTTTATATTATCAAAAGTTAATTTTCGCCGTCTTTTGGCTGTCTGTCTCGTTTCAGTTGTTTTATTTATCGGTTCAGCGATCGCAATTGGTTATCAAGATACCGCTTTTGCCGAAGTTTTGGAAAGAGATGCGGTAGGCATAAAAGAGAAACCCCTAAGCGATACAGAGTATGAATCAGCAAAAGCAAACCGCAATCGATTACAGGCAGAGTTATCACAACAGGCTGAAGCTGAAGCCAAAACCAAAACTAACTCAGAAAGTGTTGCTGAAAAACTTAATTTAGGAGAAATTAAGACTCCATCAACCGATGATGTTCTGAATAAGTAACTATAAACTTTAAGTTACCCTTGCTTTTTTAATTGAACAAAAAAACGATGCCCACTTCTTGAATGTTTTAGTAGAGAAGATGGGCGATCGCAATTTTAGAGACTTAAGAATCTAGTAAATCAGATGATTTGGGAATCCAAACAGAAATCGAACCTGCTAGACAAGGAAAATCAGCCCAGCCCTCTTTGTTGGTAGTAAGTGGTTCTTTTATATGTTCGGTAAAGTCAATATAGGTATGATTTGGTTTACCAACTTCCATCCATTTAGCACCGTCTCCACCATTACTTAAAACTACTGCCATCCCCCCTGGATGTTCTTCATCACCCAGTCTTGTCCAGCCAATACAGTTGGCATGATCGAAGTAATCGTATTGCTCACCGTAGGCATATTCTCGGCGTGTCTGGAGGAATTTATCAATTAGCCACTGATGGGAGTCCATAAAGATTTCATACTCTTGTCCATCTTTCCCAGTGTCTTTGTAATGTGCGCCATAGTAGTCAGCATAAAAAACACAGGGATAGCCATCTCTTCTTAACAGAATTAAGGCATAAGCCAAGGGTTTAAACCATGCTTCTACAACAGATTCTAAAGATTGTAAAGGTTGAGAATCATGATTTTCGACTAAAGTTACCGCCAAAGTAGGCTGATCTTTAACTAACGTGCCATCAAAGATTTGACGCATATCGAAATTGTTGCCTGCTTTACTGGCTTCAGTGAAGTTGTAGTGTAAAGGTGCATCAAACAAAGCCACATCTCCACCTGTAGCATCGATAAAGTGGTGCAAAGCTTCAATATTGTCTGACCAATATTCTCCTACAGCAAACAAACGCTTGCCTGAATATTTTCTGACGTGATTTAACCAATTGGGAAAAAATCCTGCCTTGACGTGCTTAACTGCATCAAAGCGAAAACCATCAACATCAGTCGTATCTATATACCATTCACCCCAGTAGTTAAGTTCGCCCCGCACTTCTTCAGATTCCATGTCTAGGTCACAACCCATTAGATAGGCAAAGGTACCTTTTTCTAAATCTACCTGCTCGTCAAATTGCTTGTCTTTGAATAGATAAATAGCATTAGCATCGCCGTCATAGGCATTATAATCAACCGCGTCAAAATGCCACCAGTGCCACTCTAGGCTAGAGTATTTGCCCTTACGTCCAGGAAAGGTAAAGTGTGTCCAGGTTTTTACTTTCTGTAAATCACCTATAGCTTGATGACGATTATCAGGACTCATTGGTATCGCTTCTGCCTCTTCTTCCTTGTCAGCACCAAGCATATGATTGAACACTACATCTGCATAGGTGCGTATACCAGCTTCTTTAGCTGTCTTGATTGCATTGATGTATTCTTCTTTGGTACCGTATTTGGTTCTGACCGATCCTTTTTGGTCGAACTCTCCTAGATCGAATATATCGTAAACTCCGTAACCCACATCGTAACCACCACCAATACCTTTATAAGCAGGAGGTAGCCAAACAGAAGTAATACCAACTTTTGCTAGATGTTCGGCATTTTCTGCCAACTGATTCCAGAGGCTACCATCGGGTTCGTTGTACCAATGGTAGTACTGCATCATCACACCGTTAAACTCGGACATATTGGAACTCCCTCCAAAGGCAGCTAAATAGTTAATATATTAGTTAATTAAATTTTGTTTTCAGCAATTAGGTTGCCAATATTTTAGTATGGTTTAGTTTCTTGTTGATGGTTAAGTAATGTTACGTTGCTAGTTGAAAATCCAAATCATTCTTGAGATAGATTTAATTTCAGGCGAAATTTGCTAAAATGATCGCAACTTACAATAATTATTTGAATAAAGCCAAATTATACAAATGGTTAAATAGTATCTCCCCCCATCTACCTAATTAATTAGGGATTGTTATACGTTTTAGAGGAACCATTTCCACATCAAGGTAAATTTCTTGACCAATTTTTTGAGCGAGAGCAGATTTTACCCGCTCGATTTGCGCTTTAGAAATTGAATTAAGCGGTGCTGCTATATCTAAATCTACCCTCAAATAGCCTTTTTTCGGCGTAACTACAATTGAGTTGATATCGGTATTAGCAAAAGTTTCTGTCTCATTAAAAATGAAGTATTCAATTTGTTGGCGAACATTCTTGGTCACAATCAACTCACGCATCGATAGAGTTAGGGGAATACCTAACAAAAACATTACTGCCGTGGACATTGCCAACCCTTTTTTTGCTCGTCCAAGATTGCCATAGGATTGAAACAAAAATACTAAACTGCCAAAAAAGATAATACAGATGAGGTTGGTCAAAAATAAGAGCAGCGCACCAAAGGCAATATCACTTTCTCCCTGCGCCAAACCAATTCCCACTACGCTAAGAGGAGGAACTAGAGCTACGGCGATCGCCACTCCAGGCATAGCACTGGAAATACTCCGACGAGTATTGGCAAAAGCTCCTGCTGCCCCTGCTGCCATGGCAATACCAAAGTCAATTAGAGTCGGCTTAACGCGAGACATGATTTCCGAATCTACGGTATCTAAGCCGATAATTGAAGTGGCAAGCCAAGAAACGCCAATTGTGAGCAAGATTCCTTTGAGTACCGTAAAACTAGAGCGACGCAGCAGTTTGCGATTACCCATTGCCGTAGAATAAGCCATGCCGACAATAGGTCCCATTAAAGGTGCAACAATCATCGCTCCAATAATCACCGCAGCACTGTTGGCAAGCAGCCCCAAAGTAGCAATAATTGCCGATAAACCTAGCATAAAGTGAAAGCTAAATGAGGGAACCGATAATCGCCAAATACTTCGGTTTAAGCTAGCAATAGGGGTTGCCTTTTCTTTTAACCAAAGCCAATTGCCGTTATCCTGTTCCCAAAGTCGTTTGAGATGAAATTTACGATTTATTTGACGTAGAAAATATCTGATGCGAGTAAGATATCGAGGATTATAGGTTAGAATAACTGTCATATAGTTATAAATATAAAGTAAAAGTGCTTAATAAAATTTAGCATTTATTAAAGTTAACTCCATCATTGGCTCAATAATCATTATCAGAATCATACTCAAGGTATATACGAAATAAGCATAGTACTAAATTAAAACAATTATGCTTCGCTCGAATCTAAATTTTCTTGCAAAATATCTAAAACAGCCTGGGGATCGGTTGCTTGCTGCATAATTTGCGCCTCAAAATCACTGCGATCGCGGATATCAGGAAGATCTTCTCGTAATTCTTCAATTAGTTTAATTAATTTGGCAATCTTCTGTTCTGTCAATAAATTGATCTGTAAAATTAAATGCGATCGCTGTTCAGCCAGTTTATCTTGGCGAGTTTGCTGTATTAATACCCCAGTAGTTATTAATAAAGCAGAAACATCAATTCCCATTTCTTGGACATCAAACAGAGGCAAGCCAAAGGGTAATATTTGTGGTGCTAGACGGGAACATATTGCCCAACTGGCAAAAAATAATAATTGCAGATATAAAAAATCCGACTTGCCAAAAAAAGCAGCTATCTTGTCAATAATGCGATCGCGCCAGGGCAACTTTTGTTTTTGTTTTGCCTGAAAGCCGATAATTGCTTCGATGTTTTTTACTACCTGTTCAGACAAAGGATACTTTTTTCCATCGATATAAACTGATTTAACTGATGGGGGAACGATGGAAGGTAATTTATTAGAAGGGAAAACCATGGGATGGACATCCTAAGTTTAAAGTTTAAAATAATAAGTAATTGTATCTGTACTTTAAGCTAATTCAAATTAAACTGCTTCTATCTGTTGAGAGAAACAGGCGATCATTATAGTAAATCTGTGACAAAGGAAAGAGGTGTACCGTTGACCAGAACAATTGAGTCTAGTAGAGTCGAGGGAGGTTATTAAGCCTCGCGCCTCCGAATTATGATTTTACATCGTTATCTATGCTTGCACCCTAATTTATTCCACCGTCACAGATTTAGCCAAATTCCTTGGTTGATCTACGTCTAACCCTTTAATTGCTGCAATGTAATAAGACAACATCTGCAAGGGAATAACTGACAGCACAGGAGAAATCAACTCATCTACCTCTGGCACAGTCAATATATCATCAAAAGTGTGTGCCGCTTCGGTGGCGTTCATGGCGGTAGTAACGCCGATTAAACGAGCATCCCTAGCTTTGGCTTCTTGGGCGTTAGAAATCACTTTTTCGTAGACGCTTCCAGGCATAGCCACAGCTACTACTGGTACTTTGTTATCCAATAAAGCGATTGGTCCATGCTTCATTTCTCCTGCGGGATATGCCTCTGCATGGATGTAAGAGATTTCTTTGAGCTTTAATGCACCTTCGAGGGCGATAGGAAAGTTGATGCCTCTGCCGATAAAGATAAAGTCTTCGGTTTCGGTAGCGAAGTCGTGCGCCAATTCTTCGATCGCATCTGCTTGAGTGTCGAGGATGGTTTCAATCTGACTAGGAATATGACGTAAGCCTTCGATGATTTCTCCGATTTTGCTGTTGGGTATAGCCTGACGGCGATAGGCCAAGTCTAAAGACAAGAAATAAAAGCTCATGGTTTGAGCGACAAAAGTTTTAGTGGCTGCAACGCCAATTTCAATTCCTGCGTGGGTATCGATAATGCGATCGCATATTTGAGCAATGCTACTTTCGGCGCGGTTAGTGATAGCTAATAGTTTTGCCTGAAATTTTGGTTCTAAATTAGCTCTTCTTGCTCTTTCTGATTCTAAGGCAGCAATGGTATCAGCAGTTTCTCCAGATTGAGTTACACCGATGGTTAGAGTATTGGGAATTATGGGTTTAGGAGAATAGCGAAACTCAGAAGCATAATCTACTGTAGTGGGAATACCTGCAACTTGTTCTAATAAATATTTGCCAATCAAAGCAGCGTGCCAACTTGTACCACAGGCGAGTATTTGAATATGTTCGACATCCGTTAGGTTGGGAGATAAACCGATATTTACAGGGCTAAAATCAGGATTTTCATCAGCGTGCCAGTTAGGATTGATATAGGTATCCAAACAAGTTCTAACTACTGCTGGTTGCTCATAGATTTCCTTGAGCATATAGTGACGGAAGCCCTGTTTTTCTGTCTGTACGGGATTCCAATCAAGGGTGCGGGGGAAACGAGAAATGCGATCGCCATGAAAATTGTATATTTCTACTCCCAAAGGAGTTAGTCTAGCAATTTCGCCGTTTTCCAAATTAAGGATGGTGCGGGTATGGGGTAAAATCGCTGTCATATCAGAGGCGCAGAAAAATTCCCCTTGTCCAAAGCCTAATACTAGAGGTGCTTGTTGACGTGCCACGATTAGCTCATAAGGGTTATCTGCGCTGATTACGGCGATCGCAAATGCGCCTTGAAGTCTAGCAATTACCTTTTGTACGGCTTCTAATAAAGAACTAGAGCTAGTCAGAAATACAGAAATCAAGTGAGGAATAACTTCAGTATCGGTTTGGGAGCGAAATTCAATACCTTTACTAATTAGTTCTTCTTTTAACTCTAAATAGTTTTCAATGATGCCATTTTGCACCACCGCCAGATTCATATCTGTATTCAAATGAGGATGGGCATTATGTTCCTCTGGTTTACCGTGAGTTGCCCAGCGAGTATGCCCAATACCAATCTGGGATTTATTTTCTGTATGTTCTAATTTATCTCTGAGGTTGAATAATTTTCCTTTGGCTTTGACACAATTAACTTTTCCTGCTTCAATTGTGGCTACCCCCGCAGAGTCGTAACCCCGATACTCTAATCTTTCCAAGCCAGAAATTAAAATATCTGTAGCAGCTTGAGTACCAATGTAGCCAACAATTCCACACATACTAAATATTTGCTATATATAAATTGTTTTATCGCCTTTAGTTTAGACCAAATCTGCAAAATAGTCCTTAGAAATTGTCTGATTCTGATAATGCCCCTGATTGCCCATTTTGTAAAAATAGGTTGCCCGCAGCATCATTTTGATAAACACAGTCGATCTTTGGCTTCCCTTCCAATGGACCGATAAAGCCAAAGGTATTCATGCGTCTCTTGCAATCTCTAACCTGATCGGAATTGACTAATTTTCTTTGCTCTAAAATAGACCAATTAGTACGCCGTAGAACACACCCAGGCTGCATACTAGGTTGGGTTAAATAGACGCTAAAGGGATTCAAAGTCAGAAATACCCGCATATCTGTGACGATCGCACTAGCCCCAAATTGCTGACACAGTTCGGGGTTTGGAGCTTTGCGATCGATTTCAGAGCTTGAATCTATCGTGGCAGGATTGGAGTTGTTGGTAAAGTTCAAACCTAAGCCGACAACAATACCAATAATAAAGACACTAGCGATAATTGCTACTCTAGCTACGTCTATAGGACTTTTTTTGGGAGGAGGAGTAGGAGGAGTTGAGCGATAATTAGGAGGATCGTAACTATCGTTCCGATTATCGTAACTATTTTGATTGCGATTTCTGCGAGCCATAAATGATTATTGATAAGGTTTTAAGTAATATTGATTGTCTATGTATTAATATTTTAAAAGTTTTAGTCAGTGAATCACCACAATCGACACAAATAAGCAGAACAATAAGACCCAGCATCAAAGTATAGACTCTCAGAAATAATAGCTAAAAGCGCTGCATCGCGGTCTTTGCGAGAGGAAATGCCCTGAGTTAAAGGGCATATTCCACTCTCGCGGTGTTGGTTTCCAAAGGCGGCTTTTTTAAGGCGGCTTTTGGGTAAGAATCTTCTTACCCAAAACGCGCCGTGTAAGAGTATTCTTTCTCAACCTCGACAGTTTGCTCAACGGGGGAAACCCCCGCAACGCAACTGTCTCGCAAAACGCGCCGTACAAAGAGCGAATGCGCCAAGAACCTTATAGCTGAGAGCTAAAATTTAATAGGCAACCAATACCGATAAGTCCGTAACGGTTTATGGATGAATTGAACCATCGGGTAAAGTAGCACCAGTTAATTTAACCGCAGTAATTTTTACCATTATCTTATTGTTAAAGCCTACTTTGGCACCGTTTAAATTGGCACCGCTTAAATCTGAACCGCTCAAGTCTGCGCCAATTAGGTTAGCATCTTGAAGATTGGCGTTTCTTAGATTCGCCTGAAGTAGGTTAGCACCTTTTAAGTTTGCTCCTTGAAGATTAGCACCTTCTAAAACTATCTTATGTAAGAAAGTATCACTTAAGTCAGCGTAAGAAAGATTTGCCTCAGATAAATCTCTACCAGAAAAATCCTTTTCTTTAAAGTTAGATCTGCTTAAGTCTGCCCCCCGAAGATCTTTGAAATATGGTCTTTTATAGGTGTTTTCTACTGGACGAGTTGAACTATAGCTTCTTCCAACTTCATGAAAATCTTTGTAACCGTCGCTGCCACTAGTTTTGCGATCGCTTGGGTTGCTGGATGTAGAATAATATGCTCGATAGTCCCAAGGGCGACTTTGCTGGTAGTCTCCTGGGTAATAGTTTGATCGAGCATAAGTCTGTTGCCGCTTAGCTGTATCAGCACTAGAGGTACTACTGCTTTTAGAATAAGCCTGTGTATTACGTGAATAGGGTTTAGCTTTAGATTTATCGTAGTAAGTTGTTGATTCAGGCTGACGCTTGGCAGTATTCTTATGCTGACGATGGTATGAGCGCAAAGAATCCCGCGCCTCATTGATCTGCTGCAATTTCTCAACAGATTTCTGAATTAGTCTTTCATTTTCTTGCGGAAGGCGATCGGGATGCCAAATAAATACCAAGTCTTTATAGGCTTGATTAACTTCTTCGAGTGATGCGCTTGGGTCTAATCCCAAGACTTTATAGTGTTGTTCTATGTTTTGAATCACTATGGCAATCCTTCCTCAACTGTACCTAAGTTTTACTCAAACAACTTGACTATGTAAGTGTCCAAATTTACGTTACGGATTAATTTTAATTTTAGAATAGTTATTTTCAGAATGGAAAACCCTAATAATTTCTTATTATTATAGGTATTAACTTTATTTATGTAAGCTTCTAAGTCGATTTGTAACCAGACTATGATTTAAGTTAATTGTAGTTGGCAATTAACTTAGCTTTCAAGTCTTCTTCTACCAAAGGTTTCAATCTTTGATTATCCCAACAGGCGATCGCTATACATTAACTTATAATGCCTTTGGTACACCGTTTCAATCCTCGATTGCCCCGATAGGCGATCGCAACTTTATTTTTTGGTTTTGCTAGCAATTAAATCCTTAATAAATTTTTCCTCTTCTTCAACAGAAGAAAACTTGGGAGGCGTTTTCCAATCTAGCCTTGAGGAATATTCATCAAAGGCTTCTTCACTCTCATTGTGTCTGACATAGACTCTAAGTTCTTCTGTTGACATATCTTTAAAATTTATTTTTTCAGACATTGGTAAAATCTCCTTGTTCGTCTATGAGTACTGCAATCTCGCCGTTGTAAGCGATCTCTATAAAAATACTTTTTATATGTCGATAATAACGAAAAGTAGTGATCGATAGTCCTGCTCTAGTTAAGAACTGAGCCAGGATACAAGCTTTAACTGCTTGTTTGGCTGTAATCATTTGAATGTTTAGTTTTCTAAGTGCTTGTTATAAGTTGTTTCAATCCTTGATCGCCTCTAAGAATGATCGCTACTGCGATCGCTCTTTTAAACTCAAACTTTGTTCCATTACTTTTAATGCTGTATATAGATTAGCTTGCGTCCATAAAAGTGGTGTAGCATCATTGGGAATATATTTATCCTGGTTTAGAAAATATAGTTCAGGACATTTAAATCCGCCAACTTTACTATCTGTTGCTGTTAATTGTCCCAAGGAACGATTTAGATAAGCAGTTTGTTTCTCCAAATATTTTGTTTGCTGAGTTTTCTGAAATCTAACTCCATATATAGCTGAAATAATTGGCTCAAAGATGCACCATTGTGCTTCTTCTCCCTGTTTCAATCCTCGTCCTTTTTCTTCTAGCCATTGTTCTCGTTCTGTAGAAATACTGGTGCGAATATTTTCGGGAAGATCGGTATAGTCGCGACACCAAAAAGAATCATTGAGATAGCGAGAAATGCCATATTTACCCTGTAGGTTTTGAATTACCTCGGCAATAATGCGATCGCTTATAGCATCATCTAAAATGTCCAACGGATAAATCAAGAACAGTAACGCAGCATCGTAACGCCTTTGTTCTGGCTGAATAGACTCAGCAGGCAAAATTGTTTCTAATGCCTCAGTACCTTTTGTAATCAGGCTATCTAAAAGTTCTGGAGTCAGTAATTTATCTTTATACCTACAACAGTCAGATATTGATGAGTTTTCTGTAAGCAACTCTTTGAAACTCTTAAGACTGGCAACTACAACCCCAATACTAGAAGCTGCAACCTTACGATCTTCTTCCCAATGACCACTATCTTCGTCTTGCCAATAGGCGATCGCTTCAAAGTATAAAGGAAACAAAGTCAAAATTGCTAGTTCTTCTGGACTTGGCTGCAAAGCTTTGTCAGCAATTGACCGACAGTAAAACCATAAAAAATAACCCAAAGCGTCATTTTGAGCGTGTTGCCAATCTTGGTCTATTTCCGCCAAATCTGCGCCATTAAAGCGAATGTGAGGACGCTGCATGACATTATCTGGATTTATCTCACCATCAATAATCTTGGTAAAACGCTGTTGATGCTGGCTAAAATATTGCATCAAACAACGAACGCATTTGAGGGCAACATCAGTTTTCCCAGCAAGATAATGAGAGTGAGCAACATAAATATTGTCTCGTACCCATACCGCAGCATATCCAGTATATTGTGTAGAGTCTGAGACTTGTGCAGCAGGGAATAAACCGTTATCTAGTGGATAAAATGCCAAAGTTTCTCGATCTTGCAGCAGCGAAATTAGATTTTTTAGATCTGATAATTTGTAGTCTGTTTTAATTAACCGAGCAACTTCATTGTTGTGGATATAAGGCATAAAATTGCTGTAAACGCGAGCGATCGCATTTGCGATCAAGGTTACCAATATTATTTATTTGTAGATTTTGTGGGTCGGTAGCTTAAAATTAAATTAGCAGTATATTTTTACTAAAAGTGATCGCACCCACACGCCTTTAGCAGCAAGAGCAGTTAAACTAACCGTCTTCACCCCCTTCACCCCCTTCACCCCCTTCATCAGGGGAAGCTGGTTGTTGTGTTGGTGCATCACCACCGTCACCGTTTTCTCCCCCTTCACCACTTTCACAAGCTACCAGAGAGGTCATTAAACCCAGTGAAAGAAATAAAGCAATTGTTTTCGAGGCATTTTTATGAGTATTGTTCATAATTTCCAACAAGACCGAAATTTATTTTAAACAAAGTCTAACAGTTTATTAGTATGATGGACTTTAGAGATCGATTAGCTGGTAACATCAGTTAAATAACCTCTCCAGTCAAACTAAAAGAGCGAATTTCAGTAATTTTTACTTTTACGGTCTTGCCCTTTAGTTCTTCAATATTGCCAGGAAAAAACGTCAGGCGATTACCTCTGGTTCGACCCATAACCTGATCGGTATCTTTAGTATTTTGAGCTTCGACTAAAATCTCTTCAACTCTTCCTAAATAACGGTGAGAACGAGCTTCGGCACAGACAGAAACGAGACGATTCAAACGCTGAAGGCGATCGCTTTTTACCTCTTCGCTTAACTGGTTAGACCACAAAGCAGCAGGAGTACCAGGGCGAGGAGAATAGGCAGCAGTGTTAATTAGATCGAATTCAATATCTTCTACTAGCTTGAGAGTATGCTCAAACTGTGCTTCTGTTTCACCAGGAAAACCCACAATAGCATCGGCGGTAATCGAAGCATCGGGCATATACTCGCGAATAGTTTTAATGATGCGACGATATTTCTCATGGGTATAACCCCGCTTCATTGCCTTGAGAATATCATTGTCTCCTGACTGAAAAGGGATATGAAAGTGTTCGCAGACATTAGGCAATTCTTTACAAGCCTTGATTAATCTTTCGGTAAAATAACGAGGATGGCTAGTGGCAAATCTCAGGCGATCGACCCCAGGAAGATTATGAACATAGTAAAGTAAATCTGTCAGAGTATGCTTATGTCTACCTTCGGGAGTGCTTCCTGGTAAATCTCTGCCGTAGGCATCAATATTTTGTCCTAATAAAGTAATCTCTTTATATCCTTGTAGGCTTAATTGCTCCATTTCGGCTCTAATAGCTTCAGGGGTGCGAGATTGCTCTGTACCCCTTACATTAGGCACAACGCAGTAGCTACACCGTTCGTTACAGCCATAAATTATATTCACCCAAGCAGTAACATCACTATCGCGACGGGGTTTAGTAATATCTTCTATAATCTGAATCGGCTCGGTAGCAACTACTTGACTACCATCAAACACCTGTTGCAGCAGATCTTCCAAGCGATTGGCGTGTTGTGGTCCCATTACCAAATCTAATTCTGGAACACGGCGCAGCAGCTTTTCTCCTTCTTGTTGTGCCACACATCCTGCCACAACTAAGGTCAATTCTGGTTGTTTATGCTTACGTTTTGCCTGTCTGCCCAAGTAAGAATAAACCTTTTGTTCGGCATTGTCTCTAATAGTACAGGTATTAAAAAGAACCAAGTCTGCCAGATTGGGATCTTCTGAAGCTTCAAAGCCCATATTTTCTAGTACGCCAGCCATACGCTCAGAATCAGCTTTATTCATCTGGCAACCAAAGGTGACGATGTTATATTTTTTGCTGGCGTTGTTCATAAAAAATTAACAGTAACAAGAAAATGGAATAGGACTACTATACTAGTTTTAAATGATTAGCAACAAGCTATTTCATCTATATACAAGCAATTTTAACAACAGCTATGCCTGTATTAACCTGTAATTATTAAACTAAATCAAAATATGTTGCTATTGTGATCATCTTTTTTTACCAAAGACAAATTGAGAGGTTTCTTTTAAATCCCGTCCCCGTTTCCAGAGGTGCATCCTCAAAGCAAGCTGGTTCAATTCCCAAGCTTTGAAGGCATCAAGCACGTTATGCTCGTGTTCTTGTAGGGCATCCATCAAGGCGATCGCATTGGCTGCATCTCCTACTAAAGCAACGCGCTCAAATATCATGTTAGGCACGCCCAAATCCAAATAGGTGGCAATTTATTCAGGGGGTTTATTAGCTAACCAACGAATCTTGGCATCCTCATCTTCTAAATGCAAGTTGGAATTAAGCTTTTGTGAGGAACTGGCTTTAGAATTTAAGTAGCTCGTATACGCTTGCCATAAATTTTCTAGGGTGGATACACTGTCAGCCATATCATTTATATTAAGATTGTATTGAGGAACTTCTACTTCTGCCATGTTCTCCCATTTAATCCTTCCACGATTCATTCCAGTTGTGCTAGACAAAATATCACCCAAAATTTCTTTTGATCTCAAAAGAGTAGTGTAGTAAACCGCTTCTTCTTTTGAATCCGCCACTAAAATAGTGTACTCATTTGATACAAACTTTCCCTCATGATAAGGAGGTACAATACCGATCGCACCCCTTCCAACACCCATGTTAGAGAACAAAATATCCCAAGCTGTAACTTGGTAAAGCTTAGAATATGAGCAATTATCACTCTCTTTTAAGTCTCCATCTAGAATTTCTCCTCCATAGTTAATTTTCAACATTTGATATTCTTCTTCTGCTTCGACATCAATTACGCGATTTTGAGCCTTACGTAAAACCTGCCTTAATTTCACAACAGATAGATTCTGGCTAATCCAATACTCTTTTCGTCGTCCATTATCCCTCAAGCAGTATTTAGGATCTAATCTATCCTCAATTCTAGAAACAGGCACAACGTAATCCCCTGCAATGCCCTGTTCAAATTGCTTAAAATTTTCTGCTATTTCTTGAAGCTCTTGCTCTTTTCCAGAATTAAGTTCTTGCTTGTCAATTCCAAGCCTTTTAGCTATCTTTTCACCTAAACCCAAATAAACAGATTTAGCCATAAACACATCGGACTGCACTTCCTCAGGCTGTTTCAATCTCAAAATTAAGATTGAGGTTTTTACTCTTGAAGCAGATCTTTTGAAGGCATCGCCAGGTAGGGAGATAATGCCTCTGATGATAAAGTTATCTCTAATGTAACCTCGAACCAGTTCATAATTACTCCCAGACAGAACTGATTCATCAATAATTGCTAATACTTTTCCATTTTCAGCAACCAGGTCTTTATACCTCTCCAAAAACATAACACTACTGAGAAGAGAAGAGCCTCGGCTACCTGTGATAGTAGCTAAATCGTACTGATCTAAAACCGTTGATTGGCTGGAATTTCTGTAAGAATATCTAAGCGAAAATGGCGGATTCGAGAGTATAACATCGAACTTTTTCTCACTCAAAATCTCTCTTAATTCTCTGATCTCTCTATCGTATTCAATACTCCCTCTTCCAATTTGTCCAGCTAATTTGTTTAAGGAATCGGCAAAGAAGATGTTACTGCCTCCATCTCCATGAAGGTACATATTCATACGAGCAATCCTATAAATCTGTGGATCGCTTCCTGCATCAATTCCAAATATCTTTTTGTTTCTCACTTTCTCTTTGATTTTTTCTTTTTCTCTATTAGAAACACCAACAAGATTTTCTGTTTTGTCTAGCATGGAAAGCATTGCAGCTATCAAAAAACCACCAGAGCCACTACAAGCATCTAGAATAGCGTCACAACTATCTTTTGAGACTTTTGGATCAGCTATTCTAACCATTAACTGAACAATGTCTCTAGGTGTAAAATACTGTCCCAGTTCTTGACCACGAACAGTTGCATCAAGAAAAGTTTCAAACATACGACCATGTATATCTTCCTCCATTCCGTATAGGTCAATGTTTTCTAACCTCTCGACTATCTTTTCAATAGTTTTTGGATTTAAGTTGATTTCAGCATTGGTATCAAAGAACCTTTTTTTAGTTCCCTCAATTATCTCTCTTTCGAGACTGCTGACTAAATTCTTGAACAAGATATCGTTTACAGGATTTTCAACTTCTGTCTGCCTAGAAATCCAATACTTAGAAAAAATAACATCTTCTAGCTTAGGTACTCTTCCTCTTAATCTTGCGCGTAGTTCTTTATCTTTCTGAAGTTTTACAAAGATTATCTTAATTAGTTCCATAAAAGCAGCACTCGGCGTTTTCTTTTCCTCTTGCCAAATACTCTGATGAATATTCTCAAAAAGCTTTGCTAATGCATCTAAAGAAGTAGGTGCAAATTCAAAGAGAGTTTGACCGATTTCCTGTTGTTCTTCCTCTGTGACCTTTGTAATGCTTTCCTTGCTAATAAAGAAAGCTAATTCTATATACTTTTCATCTGTCTCTTGAAAGTTTCTAAACTCAAGTGTGATAATCTCATCACTCTGATCCCATCTGAAAAGCTTAGTTAGTACTCCATTAGTTAAAACAAAATACTTAACAGGATTAAATCCATCAAAAAGTCTGTTGATTTCTAGGCAGTAGGATGAGCATTGGGAAACCCAATTATCTATGTTTTCGTCAGGATTTTTCGCGTCAATGACGACTACTGGCAACCCATCCACCGATAGAATGTAATCTGGCTTATAAGGAACTTTTCTTCTACCCTGTCCAACTCTGATCAAGTCAATAGAAGTTTTAAGTTTTATATCAGAAGCGACGTAGCCTAAATTCTCTATAAATGGATTGACAAACCAAGTCTCAACACTTGCTTCATTAGACAGGTCAGATAAATTGCACAGAATGTTCCTCATTTGGCACAGGGACGCTAAATATCGAGCGGTAGTACCGAACCAATATACATCATATCATCGTGTCTACTTCAAAACCTCTAATGAGATTTACCCTAACCGACCCAGCTAGCTAGTTGATATTACGCTAGCCAAATTGTTCTCCCAACCAACCACCAGGGGGTCTAGCTAGTAAAATGCCAACAAACAAGGCACTCATTAAATTGCCGATAATCTTTCCTTACTCTCTTTGGGGGACTAAATCCATAGCAAAGGGTAAATAGTATCTGGGCAGCAATAGTAGCTGTACCGATGCCGTAACTCGCCAGAATTAAAATACTAAGACTAGGAGATAATGCAGCAACAAAGAGAGTAACCGCAGTAACCGAGAGCATAGTCATATTCTATATGTGCTTTCTACTCTTTTTGTTGGTCGAGCGATTAGTAATGATGTTTTTTAATTGTGCAAGCGTCAACTTTAAAATTATGACATTAAATTTAAGATTACATAATCAGATTGTAATTCTGAAGCCCAAGCGATCGCTTGGGCTTCACCTCTGTCAAAAAGCATTACGCAGTCACCAACGCTGATAAATTTATAGCTAAACCTAGTTTATCTTGGTGCTAAACGCAGTAAAGTTTAGCTAATAACAAAATATCTTTAAATAACTCGAATTTTATAAATGTGGAACGTAAAAACATCAGCACAGGCTCCCATTGGGAAAAGATAGTCGGTTATTCAAGAGCGGTTAAAATTGGCAATTATGTTCATATCTCTGGGACTACCTCGATCGACGACCAAGGTAGAATAGTCGGTTTAGGCGATCCTTATACCCAAACTAAACAAACGATCAAGAATATTGAGTCTGCTTTATTAATGGCTGGAGGTACTTTAGAAAACGTAGTACGGACAAGGATTTACGCAATTAATATCGATCACTGGAAAAGTATTGGTCAAGCACATTGCGAATATTTTGCCAAGATTCGCCCTGCTACCAGCATGGTTGAAGTACGCCGTCTGATTGCACCAGAAATACTAATTGAAATAGAAGCTGATGCGGTTATTGATGATGATTAATCATTTCTTCTCTCGCGGTGGGAATTTCCGACTTGAGCAACTGCCGATCCTTTCTTATGACTAATCCCAGTAATCAATCTCAGATACTTTTACCGCCTAAGTCAACGCCTTTTTCAATTACAGAATATTTGACGAGGCTACTCAACCGTTTGCAACCTTCTCCCGAAACTTTAGTTTTAATGGTGGCTTTAATTATTGGGGGCAGTTCGGGACTGGCGATGGTTTTATTTCATCATCTGATTGAGCTATGCCAAGCTTTAAGCTTTGAAAAACTACTGGGTAAAATCTCAGTCTGGGGTGGTTGGACTTTAATTTTAATTCCTACTCTGGGAGGATTAATTGTCGGCATAATTAAATGGTTGTTTCCCCAGGTGCTAGGTCAAGATTTTTATAGCTTAATTAGCAGTACTAGGGAACAAAAAATCTCTCCTTGGCGACCCGCGATTAAAATGTTAGCAGCCTCAGTTTCTTTGGGAACGGGAGCTTCTTTAGGACCAGAAAGCCCTAGCGTCGAGATTGGTTCTAATATCGGTATTTTACTGGGTCAGCTGTTTCAAGTCTCAAAAGATCGCTATCGTCTATTGTTAGGTGCGGGGGCAGCAGCGGGTTTGGCAGCAGGCTTGAATGCCCCCATTGCTGGCGTTTTTTTCGCCATAGAAGTAGTACTGGGAACTGCATTTACTACTCCAGCAGCTAGTCTAATACTATTATCGGCATTTTTGAGTGCAGCGATCGCCCGTGCTTTTTTAGGCGTACATCCCGCTTTTGAACTACCAAACTACGAGGTTCTCAGCTATTGGGAATGGCTATTCTATCTGGGTTTGGGTATACTTGCTAGTCTGATATCTTTTGTCTACACTCAGGGAATTAAACTAGCTCAAGCTAGCTTTCGTGGTGAAATTACTGGGTTTCATTGGTTGGGAAGGTTGCCTATTTGGATTAAACCTGCTTTAGGAGGAGCGATTTTAGGTATTGTTGCCCTACAGTTGCCCCAAATCTTAGGGGTAGATTTCGCCACTATCGAACAAATTTTAGCAGGAGGACAATTTACCGTTGCTCTTTTGTGTTGGCTGTTGGCGGTTAAGCTAATCGTTACTGCTATTAGTTTGGGTAGCGGTTTTGTCGGCGGCGTGTTTGCTCCGGCAATGTTTTTAGGTGCTTGTTTGGGGGCTGCTTACGGTAATTTTTTAGCACTGGTTATTGGCTCAAACGTAGCCATTGCGCCACCTCCTGCCTACGCAATTGTGGGCATGGCAGCAGTCTTGGCTGGTAGCGTTAAAGCTCCTCTAACGGCGATCGCTTTATTATTTGAGCTAACCCAAAACTATCTAATTATCTTACCTTCTATGGCTGCTGTTGGTGTCTGTATCTGGATCATCGGGCTAATTCAATCAAGGCAAGATACCCAGGGTTTAAATCTTCAGCAAATGGGAATGAATTTAGCCAGACAAGATGATAGTGAGATTTTACAACAGGTCTCTGTAGCCAAGATGATGTCAACCTCCTATTTAGCATTACCAGATTCCCTATCGTTGCTCGAAGCTGGTTGTGAAATATTAGCCCATAAGTGTCATACGGCTTTGGTATTGGATGAAGCTCAACAATTAGTCGGAGTTATTACCACCACCGATATTAAAAGAAATATTGAGTCACAAGAGCGATCGCCAGAACTATTAGCAATCGAGCAAAAACTAGGAGATATTTGCACTAAAGAAATACTCTACGCCTACCCCAATGAGCCTTTAATTGCAGCCGCCGAAAGAATGGGAGCTAGAGGTCTATATCTATTGCCAGTAGTAGATATTAATAACCCGCGTCAAATTCTGGGGATAATTAGCAAAGAGCAAATTTACCTAGCTGAAGACCTGATTTCTACCCAGGCAGTACTTGAGCCTTATTTGTCACCAAAGGATTCTTAGTAGGAGCAAATTTTTAAGCGGATGTCTGAAAAGGATTAAATTATGCCAGTCTACGTAACATAAGACAAATCATAGCGACTCGAATTATGGTTTCACAAATTGCAGGGAAGACTTCATAATCCTTGTTTGTTTAAATATCAAGAATTGTAGCCTTTAGATTAAGGAAGCATAAGACAATCAAGAATTAAATACAGCCGTGATAACATTCTTCTCAATCATTAAATTGGAGTAAGAATAGAGAGTGAGTAGATTACTAATACGTTTAGCTATTGGCGCAATCTTCGCTGTCTTCGGGATGTTTACCTATTTTACCAACGTTAGTGAAAATCCGATCACGGGAGAAAAACAAAGAGTTCAGCTTTCTCCACAGCAGGAAATAGTCATTGGTCGCCAGTCTGCTCCCCAAATGACTGCCCAATACGGTAATTTGTATCCCGACCAAGTTTTACAAGATTATGTAGATCGGGTAGGAAATCGGGTGGTACAACGTTCAGAAGCTAAAAATTCTGACTATCCTTTTGAGTTTTATTTACTCCGAGATCCGCAAACTATTAATGCTTTTGCACTCCCTGGAGGACCAGTATTCCTGACCGCAGCTTTATTAAGTAAACTAGATTCTGAGGCACAGCTTGCAGGAGTTTTAGGTCATGAAGTAGGTCATGTAATTGGTAGACATGGTGCAGAACATCTAGCTAAAC
Source organism: Waterburya sp. (assembly GCA_965218645.1). Lineage (GTDB taxonomy): Bacteria > Cyanobacteriota > Cyanobacteriia > Cyanobacteriales > Xenococcaceae > Waterburya. The sequence goes on from OZ244627.1 coordinate 2,370,706, forward strand.
AACAGTTAGGTAGTGCCTTAGTCAATGCCGTAGGAATTGCAGCTAGCGATCGCCCAGGAAGCGGTAGACAGGCTGCTATTTTGGCACAAGCGGTTAATCAAATGGTAAATCTTAAGTATGGCAGAGAAGACGAGCTTGAAAGCGATCGCCTGGGATTACGATTTATGACCGAAGCTGGCTATAATCCCGATGGCATTCTGGAGTTGATGAAAATTCTTAATGATGCTAGTGATGGTGCAGCAGGACAACCAGAGTTTATGAGTACTCATCCCAATCCTGGGAATCGTATTCAGCAAATACAAAGTATTATCAGTCAAGAATATCCTAATGGTGTTCCTAGCAAATTAGAAGAAGGCAAAGATCGCTTTGCTCAAATAGTAGCAACTCGGCTTTAGATCTTAATCTCTTCTGGCTTTTTTACTACTAACTACTAACTACTAACTACTAACTAACTTATGGATATAACTACTATTTATTGGATTATCTTAGCAGTAATGGCAATAGGTGTAATTGGAGCAATTATTCCTGGGCTTCCTGGTAGCAGCATTATTTTACTTGCTATTTTGGCTTGGAGTATCGTCACTGATTTTGCGGGTATTGGCTGGCCAATGATTCTAATTTTCAGCGTCTTAATTCTTAGTGCAGTAGTAGAATATTTGGCACTGTACTTTGGAGCAAAACAGTCTGGGGCTAGCAAATGGAGTCAATATGGCGCGATCTCTGGTATGGTCTTGGGGTTTGTGGGTCTATTACCTGCTTTACCTATTGGAGGCCCTTTAATTGGCGTTTTAGTCGGCGCAGTGTCAGGGGCGTTTGTCGGCGAATATTTTTATCGCAGCAACCTTGAATCTAGTCTACGCATCAAGCAGGCTTTTAAAGCTAGTATGGGAATTGTGGTTGCTTCCATTATTGGTAATGTAATTGAAGCTTTATTGGCAGCATTGGCAGTAGCAATTTTTGTTTATTCTACTTGGTCTTTTGTTTTTCCTGCAATCAATTGACATTTAACTAGCAAATATTTAATTTACTTTAAATGACTGTTGAATCTATAGAAAACAATCTGATAATAGTCTTTTCTGTTTTGTTTTGGCTAACCCCAGTTGCCTTAGCAATTCATTTGGCACTGAAAAAAACCGAGTCTAATGTTTATAAAAAAAGACTCGGCTATATTTATGGGGGATTATGGGCGATCGCTTTCTTTAGTTACGGCTGGCTGTTTATCTATTAGTACTTAATCATCACTGGTGTTTCTTGTTAGTTCTATAGCATTTCTCAGTTTACTGAAGTATATTTAACTTCTGCCTAGCTGCGACGAACAAGCCTTGCTGCCCTCTGCCTTAAAACGATTTACTTTGTACCTGACTAATTTGAGAACCGCTATATAAATTTTTATTACTTACCTGTTACAAAATCGCTTTGAGCGATCAAGTTAGGATCAACACCGAATAAGGTGGCTAAAAGCTCTCCATCCTTTTGTATTTCGGTTTTGCCAGTGTATCCTATTTTGACAAAATCTAAGTCACTAAAGCTTAATCCTCCAGATAAACCCAGAACATCTACGCCATCTTGGAAACCATTTAGAAAATCGCTACCGCTATTTTGTTCTAATACATAGGTATCAGAACCTGAACCTCCGTCTAATGTGTCTTCGCCACTGCTACCAATAAGAACATCATTACCGTCTGCACCAAGCAGATAGTCATCACCGCTATCTCCTGACATTTTATCGTTACCTTCGCTACCCCACAATTGATCGTTATCAGCACCTCCAAATAGAAGATCATCTCCTACGCCGCCGTAAAGATCGTCCATACCTTGATCGCCAAATAACGTATCATTTCCTGATGTTCCTCCCAATGAATCGTCACCAGATCCACCATAAAGCGAGTCTTCTCCAGCTCCACCAGATAATGTATCATTGCCTGCATCACCATATACAACATCTTTATCAGAACCCCAATCTTTGCCAGACTCCCAAGCGACATCTTCACCAGCCATAAGTAAATCGTCGCCGTTACCACCTATTAGTGTATCGTTGCCGATGTAAGCATCTAAGCGATCATTACCGTTACCACCATCTAAGACATCATCTCCAATACCGTCCCATATAGAATCATTTCCCTCGCCACCAACCAAGGAATCATTGCCATCACCGCCATAGATTTCATCGTTGCCTGCACCACCAAGCAGGGTATCATTGCCTTGAGAACCAGTTAATCTATTATTATTCTGCATAAATAGTTGGAGTAAAAACTCTATGGGTTGACATTTTAGTTTTAAGCTTCATTTAATTATTAATGACGAAGCTAAATTGCTCGCTTTTAAACTAACCCCAGGAAATTTAGACGATCGCCAGCCAGCATCAGAAATGACTAAAGAAATTTCCAGCAAGCTGTAGCAGCGATCGTGGATATTTCTCAAGACTTATTTGAAAAGCTAGATGAGCTACGCAGACAGCTTATCATGTGTGAGCGAAAAGATCCCATTCTTTTAATCAGTTTAATCAGACAGTTTTTGTAAGTTCGGCATCAACTGAGCAAAAGCCATCCCGCGATGACTAACCTCACCTTTAGTTGCAGCAGGCATTTCGGCAAAAGTTTGTTGTTTTGTGGGTACATAAAAAATAGGATCGTAGCCAAAGCCACCCTTACCACGAGGGGAATATAATATTTCCCCTGGACAGATACCTTCTGTGGCTAAAACTATCTTGCCATCAGGACTGGCGATCGCAATTGCACAGATAAACTTTGCCTGTCTATTCTTTGTATCACCTAATTCTTTTAGCAAACGATTAATCCTGTCTGCATCTGTCTTGCCATAGCGTGATGAATAAATTCCTGGCGCACCATCAAGGGCATCTACTGCCAATCCAGAATCATCGGCGATCGCCCATTCTCCTAAAGCTTTTGCCACCTCTGAGGCTTTGAGGTGAGCATTGGCAATAAATGTAGTACCTGTTTCTTCTACATCTATTGACTCAGGTTTTAACTGCAATTCCCAAGGCAAGCCAGTTAAATATTCCTGCAACTCCTGCACTTTACCAGGATTTCCCGAAGCGACTACTAGTTTTTGCACCGTTGAAAATGTTTTTACTATCTCTCGTTAATTTATCACGAAATAATAGTCGAGAACTTGTACCTATTTTTTATAATTCTTTAGTAAGGCATCGCTGTTTTCTTAGCAGTCTCGCATAACGTTCATTACTTGACGCTTTATTTCGACAAATTCTGAGGATAATTTCATTTCTACATTCCTTTGCAACGGTAAATTAATCGCCATATCTTGCTTAATTTGCCCTGGATGAGAACTCATTACATAGATGCGCTGTGAGAGAAATACTGCTTCTTCCACATCGTGAGTAATCATCAAAATTGTGGTTTCGGTTTTCTCCCAAAGATCCAAGAGAAAAAGCTGCATCTGCTCCTTGGTTTGAGCATCTAAAGCACCAAAAGGCTCATCCATTAATAGAACTTCTGGTTCATTAGCTAGAGCGCGGGCGATCGCTACTCTTTGTTTCATTCCTCCCGATAGTTGTTTGGGGTATGCTCTGGCAAACTGCGTCAAACCGACAACTTCAAGAAAATAACCAATCCGTTGTTGACAATCTGCTTTTGACAGGTTGCGTAACTGCAAGCCAAAACCAATATTTTCTGCTACCGTTAGCCAAGGATAGAGAGTATAACTCTGAAAAACCATTCCGCGATCGCAGCCAGGACCATATACTATTTCTCCCTCAACACGGACTTCTCCCTCAGAAGGCATTTCTAACCCAGCAATAATTTTGAGCAGCGTAGATTTTCCACAACCAGAAGCACCAACGACACAGACAAATTCCTGCGAATATAGCTGTAGGTCGATTTCGTTCAACGCTAATAATGGCTTGCCTTGATTTCTAAACCTTTTAGAGAGATTGCGTGTTTCTAGTTTCGGTTTAAACGAACGCTGATAGTTTGAAGTAGTAGAGTAAATTTCTGTAGCGGAAGAATCAGCTTTTGCCATGCTAGCATTCTAAAACTATGAAGAGTATAAACTAAGCTTTTTGGTTATTAAAACATGGCTTGAGCAACGAAAAAGTTAATTCTAATACAACAAAATTTGTGACCCCCACTAATAATTAATTAACAAGCTGTTGAGAAGCGACCCCAGCCTCGGCGTAAGATGCAAGCGTCCGACACAAAGGCATCTCTAAACGGGAAGCCACGCGGACTTGGGAATGCGCTTCGATGTCGGACGTGGCGGAGTAATCTGTGACTTTTTCTGCTTTTCAGTAAATTTGCCTAAAAAACCAACTTCGTTATGACTAAAGCTTTTTCTACTTCGGATAAAAAACGCTACCTCGAACCATCTATTTTTTGGGGGATTCGTCTCGAAAAATTTCCGCACCATCTCTCGTTATTATTATCGGCGATCGCACTTGCTATTCCGCTTTTACTTTGGGCTTTGTTTAGCTATACGGGTTGGGTAGAACCAATGTTTTTACCTACGCCTACGGCGGTATTAAAAGCAGGAATTACGATGTTTCGGGAGGATAATTTAATTGTCGATATCTTAGTAAGTTGTGGTCGTGTCTTCGCTGGATTTGCAGTCGCTGCCATAATTGGCGTTCCTGTGGGCATTGCTATGGGGACATTTCCCAGTATGGAAAGTTTATTTAGTCCCATTGTTGGCACTGTGCGCTATATGCCTGTAATGGCATTTGTTCCTCTAATTATTATTTGGGTAGGTTTAGGAGAAGCTTCCAAAACGATTATTATTTTTTTAGGTGTTGTTCTCTATAATGCGATCATGGTTACCGATGCGGTGAAATTTATTCCCAAAGAGATGATCCAAGTTGCCTATACTTTGGGCGCAAACCGCTTCCAGGTTTTGACAAAAGTAATTTTGCAAGCTGTTTTTCCCAGCGTCTTGGATACGCTGCGAGTAAATGTTTCTGGTGCTTGGAACTTTCTAGTTATTGCCGAATTAGTTGCATCTGAAAATGGACTCGGTTTTACCATTGTTCAAGCACAAAGATTTCTTCAAACCGATAAAGTTTTGTTTTGTATTTGTTTGATTGGTGCGATCGGCTTGATTATCGACTATTCTCTTAGATGGTTGTCTCAAATTTTGACTCCTTGGGCAGATCAAGCAAGGAGTTAATGGACAGCATATCTAAAGTAGCGATCCCAACTTTTCAGAAACGATAGCGCAGCAAAAGCTGGCTTAAAGAATTTTTATGGGGTAAAAGAATAGCAATATTTCTAAGCAGACTGCAAGAATTTTGGTTCGAGTAATTTAGAAATATTTGCTGGAACTTGAGGGATCTGTTTTTGACTAACGAGAAACTCTCCTAAAGATTCCATGTGCTTTGCCAAATATATATCGCTATCAGGATTGCTTAACATTTGTTGGTTTTTTTCGAGACTGGTCAAGTCTACACCTGTAAGTTCACTTGCTACCTCTTCGGGAGTCAACTCCAGTTTTTTAGCAGCGATCGCCAGTGCTTCCTCTCGGTTTGTATTCAAAAACTCGATCCCTTTGAGAATACCATTGACAAAAGCTTGTGTTCCCTGGGGATTTTCGGCGATAAATTCAGGACTAAATAAGTAAACATCAACAATTGCTGTTGGCATTTTCGAGGTATCGTAAATCACTCTACCGTCTGGTTGCGCCTGATTAGCTTTTTGTAAAAAGGGCGCATAAGTGACCGCAATATCGGCTCGTCCTGCTTGGTAAGCAGCAGCAGCAGCATCGGGAGTCAGATTGATGAGAGTTACATCATCGCCACTCAAACCTGCTTCTTCTAAGACTTGCAGGAGGAAAAAATGACTTACAGAACCATTTTCGACAGCAATTTTTTGACCCTTAAAATCAGCAATGTCTTTAATCTTATTGCGTGCCAGAATGCCATCTCCTCCTAAAGAAGTATCCGCTACCATAACGATCCGATAATCTTGTCCTCGACTTGCTAGGGAAACGGCTTCTGAAGTAACGGTATTTTCACCATTTAATCTTCCAGCCGAGAAAGCAGCATCAACTTCAGTACTACCGCTAAAGGTTTTATAGTCTAGGCTCAATCCTTCTTGTGCAAAAAAGTCTTTTTCTAAAGCAATATAGAGAGGAGTATAGCCAATCCACAGAGTGCTACCTGTAGTTGCCGAAGTTGTTTGTGAAGATGCTGCGCTTGCATTAGTTGTTGCTGATTCTTTCTCAGAAGTAGATTGACTGCAAGCATGTAAAGCAATACTACCAGTTAACCCACCCATCAACCAAAGAGACTGGCGACGCGTCCAAATACGAGCTTTTTGCGGTCTATTCACAATAATATTCTTTTTGATTACAAAACTAATAAAAGATTATTTTGAAGGTCATCCTAATTAATTTCACTTAAAGATAATGTGTTTGATTTGACATTTCAATCAGAATCCTTCTGTTCTAAACCTGCGAGCAAAAAGGAGCGAATCAATTTTTGCTGGTGAATAATTCTCGCTTCTAAATTATGAGCAATACCAGGAGTATAAACATCAGTAGCATATCCTCGCTGCACGCTTTCAGTAATGGCAATATCTTCTTGAATCGTTACTTCAAAGCTTTCTGCCAACTCTGCTGGATTGGGCGTAATTCCTGGAATACCATAAATTTTTAAATTAACCTGACAAGTGTCTATCGTCAGAGGATCGATTCTCAGCCAAGCAAGCATTCCGTGTGGCAAAGCAATAAGGTGGAGATTAGGAAAAATTCCGTAAGTAAAGAATCCGAAGCGTGCGCGATCGCTCAATTCGTCTAACACCTGATGCTCTGCGCGCCATTGAGCAGTAGTCGGCGTATAGAGTAGTGTAACGTAATCGCTAAAGTGATGTTCGTAAAATCGGCTCGGTCCCTGTATCGGATGCAGGGTATTAGGATGCACCATCGGCAGGTGATAATCACATAAGGTATTATCGTGAAAATTTTTCCAATTACAGGCAACATGATATTGTTTTTCTACCAAAAGTTTGGTTTTTGCCGTGCAGTGTTTTGCCAAACTGACAGGAATTTCTCCTAAAAATTCTTGTAGAGTAGGTGCGCGATCATCAAAACAAACAAAGATAAATTTCTGCCATGTTTCGTAGCGTAGCGGCTTGAGAGAAAAATCTGCTTTGCAAAAGCTGTCAGGAAAATCTTCTGATGCAGGAGTACCGACTAACTCGCCCTCTAAATTGAAAGCCCAAGCATGATAGGGACAAACAAACTGTTTTAATTGGTGAATACCTGATTTGGTGCATAACAGGGATGCACGATGAGGACAGACATTATGAAATACTTTGAGAGTATTTTCAAGAGTACGCACCAGTAAAATGCTACTTTCAGCTACTTCCGTCATTGCCACCGAGCCAGGCTGGGATAAACGGTTACTATCGCCGACGTAAAGCCAAGTTCGACGAAAAATGTACTCTTTTTCTAGAGAAAGTGATTCAGGATTCGTATACAGTGAGCTATCTAAAAAGCGATCTTCCTGTGGCTTAGTCTGTAAAGCAGCTTGGTAACTTTTTGCCATTAAAATTTAAAGTCTAAGATTTTCGATCTAAGCGCAGAGTTGAAGTGCGCTTTTGTATCATTTTATGATCGGTAACTCTAATTAAATTTACTGTCTCAATTAATACTTTCGGCAAAAATTTCCTAATTTTAATTTTGCAACTATAACTATACAAATTATATATAGCCGTAGGTCAATCAAGAATTAGCCCAATCTCTTGCCCATTCTAAAACCTTACGTACTTCAGGCATAGTAGGAGCTTGACAATAAAGGCGTAGCACTGGCTCTGTACCACTAAAACGTATTAGCAACCAAGTCATGTCGCTCATTCTAAATTTATAGCCGTCTACATCCAGGCAATCTATTACAGGCATTCCTGCAACTTTTTGAGGCGTTTCGTTTTGCAAACGCTCCAGTAGTTTAGCTCGTACCTCCATATTTGCCAGAGGTAAATCAATGCGATCGTAAACAGCCGTGAAGTTGGTTTTTTGCTGTAGTCGAGCGTAAATAGTACCTAAATCTTCTCCCGACTCTACTACCGCTTCTAAAACATAGAGAGCCGACAATAAAGCATCTCGCTCTGGTATGTGCGTACCATAGCCAATGCCTCCAGACTCTTCTCCGCCGATCATCACTTCAGCGTGCATCATTCTGTCGCCGATATATTTATAGCCGATAGGGGTTTCATAGACAGAGCGTCCATAGGATGCAGCTAGACGGGGAATTAAGTCTGAACCGCTAACGGTTTTGACAATTTCCCCTGTAAAGCCTTTGCGTTCGGCTAGATGTTCGATCAAAATGGGAATTAATACTTGTGAACTAAGAAAGTTACCTTCCCCATCGGCACCAGCAATGCGATCGCTATCTCCGTCAAATACCAAGCCAACCCTGAGACTATCAGGGTATTGTTTTGCTCCATCTTTAATTGCCCGAAAAAAATCAGGCAGATATTTTGGTAAAGGTTCGGGTGCGCCACCACCAAATAAAGGATCGCGATCGCTATTTATTTCTTCTACAGGGCAACCTAATAAACGTTCTAATCCTGTTGCTGCTGCACCGTGCATTACGTCTACATATACTTTTAATTTTCCAGAAGCGATCGCCGATTTTATCTTAGAGATATCTACTTTCTGCTGTAATCCCTGACAATAGCTAGCCCAAGGATCGAACATTTCTAGTTTTCCTGGATCGGCTTGAGGCAAAGGCTGATTAAGTTTAGCTTCTATTTGCTCGGTAATTTCTGGTGGCACAGAACCACCAAAAGCACTTTTAACTTTTAATCCTAAATAAGCAGCAGGGTTATGGGATGCGGTCATTACAATTGCACCTAGAGCATTATGTGCTTTTGCTGCCCAACTAAAGGCAGGAGTAGGGGCAAAACATTCAGATAACAGTACGTCAAATCCCGCTGCTTGGATTGATTCTGCGGTTAATTTAGCAAAATCTTCCGCCATAAAGCGGCGATCGTATCCAACAATAACCGTTTTATTATTTGCCGTATCACCATAATTATCTGCCAAAACTTGAGCTGCGATCGGTGCTAAGGTAGCTACTCGCTCAAAGGTAAAGTCAGCAGCAATTACTCCACGCCAGCCGTCTGTCCCAAATTTAATTGGATTAATCTTATAAACCATAAAATTTAAAATTTAGTGACCAAAAATAACACTTTTAAGATTAACTGTTTCTCTATAGTTTGGAAACCTGAAAAGGAACAAAACCAAGTTCAATCTTATCTCGTACCCACTTAGACTTCTGTTGATGAGTTGTCCTGGTTTTGCTCTATATTCTGCAATAAATCTTTTAATCTCATTCTTTCGATATAAGGCCAGCCACCCTTTTCTTCAATATCCTTGACAAACTGATACAGATCGTTGCGAGTCTGAGGCAGAGCTTTTTCAAAAAAACTTACTCTGATTTGACGATGAATTTGTTCTAAATCTCGTAACAAAGACAATAAAAACAGACTATCATTTTGATTTTGGGCTGCTAAAGCACAAATATCTTTGGCTGCGTCTTGCAATATATTATCCGAACTCATATTAATATCTTGCTCTTGAGTCATCTGTCAAACACAGTAAAAATAAACCTTGTCTACTTTATAAACAATTCACTTCGATATTAAACCGATTTTACTGCCCTTGTCTGCAAAATAAATTTAGTATTGTGAGATATTGTGAGATTTTTGGGCGATCGGATTATTTAGTAGTCCTTATTTGGTAGAGTAGAAAGCATCTATAAAAATGGCTAAATTATTAACAACAGCCTATTTTCGACATCTTTCGCGCTCGATGTCATCGCCAGATCTGCTTTTAAAAGTAGATCTGGCGATGACTGCCTTCCGCAGTTAAATCTAAAATTGACAAAATGAAGTTGACTATGAGATACCGTACAATTATTGCTAGCCTCCTGGCACTATGCTTGGGAGTGCTAACAGCCTGTAGTAATTCTAGTAAAGTAAGCAGAAATGAATTAACCTACGACGATATTGTTAACACTGGAATAGCTAACACTTGTTTAGAGTTGCCCAGTAGCAGTCGTGGGACTATCGCTATTGAATCAGGTAAAAACTATACTATTCGCGATTTGTGCCTAGAACCTAGAGAATATTTCGTTAAAGAAGAACCCGTTAATAAACGTCAAAAAGCTGAATATATCCAAGGCAAATTATTGACTAGATATACTTCTAGTCTCGATCAAATCCAAGGCAAAATTGACCCCAACTCTGATGGAACTTTAACTTTCACTGAGATCGATGGTCTTGATTTCCAACCAGCTACGGTTTTGCTACCTGGTGGTAAAGAAGTTCCTTTCCTTTTTACTATGAAGCAATTTATTGGCACTACTCTAGGTAGTGCTGATTCTATCAATACTTCAACCGACTTTGAGGGCGAATTTAATGTGCCTTCTTATCGTGGTCAAGTTTTCTTAGATCCAAAAGGACGTAGCCTTGCTAGTGGTTATGATAATGCGGTTGCTTTACCTGGGTTAGCAGATGACTCTAGATTTTCTAACGCCAACGTCAAAGAGTTTGTTTCTCGTAAGGGCAAAATGTCTCTTAACGTCACCAAAATAGACGGTGAGACTGGAGAGATTGCTGGCGTATTTGAAAGCGAGCAACCTTCTGCTACTGATTTAGGTGCAGAAGAACCAGAAGAAGTTAAAGTTCGTGGTATTTTCTATGGCAGAATCGAATCTAATGTCTGAGCTTTCAAATAACATTAATTTAGCTATTTAATTTACTAGTTATTTTCAAATAAGCTAATACTATCAGGGGCGAAGGCCCCATTTTTTTGCTCAAAAATACATCTTTGGTTAATAGCTTTAAATGAGATCATTTAATAATATTATTGGTGCAAACACCTAATAGATAAGTGTTTACATAGAATAAAAGCTCAGATATTAAGTGTAAATCGGGTCTTTGTTTAAACTTAATAAAACAATAATAGTGTAAATGCTGTTGTCCTAGATAGAGAATAAATAATAAGCTGAAATTATTCGAGAACAGATTTTATTCAATCGAGTAAATATTAACTTTTAAATTAAATATTCTCTCTATCTAGGAATAAATTAATGACGGCTTGTATTAGCAAAAATATTAAAATAGACAGTCTTTTTCTATTTCAGGAATACCAACAAAAACCAAACACAAATATTCGTAATCAGATTATGGAGCTAAACTTTGGTTTAGTAAAAAAAGAAGCTTATCATTGGATGAATCAATGCAATGAGAGTTACGAGGATTTATTACAGGTTGGTTCTATTGGCTTGATTAGATCAATTGAACGTTTTAGTGTTGAAAAAGGCAATGCTTTTAGTTCTTTTGCAATTCCTTATATTAGAGGTGAAATTCAACACTATCTTCGAGACAAAAGTAGTACTCTAAGGATTCCTAGACGCTGGTTAGAATTAAGACAACAATCGGTAGCCTTTGTGCATAATTTTCGAGAAGAATATCATCGTCAGCCAACCAATTTAGAAATTGCCAACTATCTAAGCGTGTCAGTTAAGGAGTGGCAAGATATTAAGCTGGCATATCAAAATCGTAAACCTTTAAGTCTAGATATTTCTGTTAATAATGACGTAGAAAACCAAACTAGTCTTGGTGATATGGTTGCCGATCCTAAAAATCGTAGTTTTCAGTTGGCTCATGAAGATAGAATACGTTTACAGCAGGCTTTATCAGAATTAGAAGAACGAACTAGAGATGTTTTAGAGTTCGTTTTTCTGCATGACTTAACTCAAAAAGAGACGGCGAAAATGCTAGGAATTAGCGTCGTAACTGTTTCTCGTCAAATGAAAAAAGGTTTAAATTTACTAAAAAAATCAATGACCCAAGAAAATTCATAGTTTCTAATCTCTGGCTGATCTTAAAATCAACTGTTATCTTGGAGCTTAAGCTATTTGGCTGCACATTAAATAAGGTAATTTTAATTAAGCCTTAGACTAATTTTTATGAATAAAGTCGTATTATTGACATTAATTGGAATGATGGCTTTGCTAACCCAAAGCTGTTCTCTTTTCTCCAATTTTGCTGATTCTAAAAAAGAGCAAGAAGAAAATGCTGCTCAACCTATTCCTGTTCAGATAGATCCTGCTTTAACTCAAACAGAAGAAACGGAAGAATTTGCTGATTTAAAAGGAGAAACTGAACCCAATCAAGAAGTTGCTGGTTTGATTCCTGCAACTAATCCTGATATCAGAGCTAGAACTAGTGTTCGTGGCAGACAAGATCCTTTTTCAGTAGTTAATTTAACGCCACGTATTGCCATCAAAGAACAAGAAAAGACAAAGCAAGCAAAAAACAGCAGTCAAAATCAAAACAGTAATGGTTTGAGCAGTAATGACAATTTGAACGGAGGCTCAAATCAGAATAGTAATGACTCAATTAATGACAATTCAAGCAACTTTGTTCCTCCACCCCCCGACTCCACTTTGGCTGAAAGTGTGATCGTCTCAGGGTTGTATCAAGGTAATGGCAAAGCAAAATTAATTGTGAAAGCACCAGAAGAAGATACTAGTCGCTATGTAGAGGTGGGTCAATATTTATCTAATGGTCAGATATTGGTTAAAAGTATCGATCTCAATTATTCTCCTACCCCAAGGGTGATTTTAGAACAGTCTGGGGTTGAAGTTACCAAAGAAATTGGCGAAAGTCCTGAAAATTCTAACGGTAACAATATTAGCTCTTTGCCAACTGATAATTTTCGTAATGGCACTTTGTTATCAAATGCTTCTTTAAATTTAAAATAAGCTAATCAAAAATAAATTTACTTGTTTATGGGCGATCGCGGAATTTAATTTTGCGATCGCTTTTTGGATAATTATTCATCAAATTGAGATAAGCCGATAAAATAGTTAAGTAGGTTTAGGGATATTGGTCTGAGCTAGAAACATGAGTAAGAAAGCAGAATTGTTAGAAGCGATCGCTGGTAAAAATCGGGGCTTGCTGGCTAATGAAATTGATAATGTTAAAGTCCTCTCAGCAATTCAACAGTTAGAAGACACTAATCCTACCAAAAATCCTTTAGAAGCCAAAGATTTGCTTAATGGTGACTGGCGTTTATTATATACCACCAGCAAAAGTCTTCTTGGTTTAGATCGTTTTCCTCTGCTAAAGCTAGGACAAATTTATCAGTGTATTCGCGTACCTCAAGCCAAAGTTTATAATATTGCCGAGATTATCGGCTTACCTATGCTAGAAGGCTTAGTTAGCGTTGCTGCTAGCTTTGAACCAGTTTCCGAACGCCGAGTTAACGTTATGTTTGAACGCTCCATCGTCGGCTTGCAGCGTCTACTCAGTTACAATACCCCCGCAAAACTTATTCAGCAGATTGAATCGGGCAAAAAATTCCTGCCTCTAGATTTTAAAATTGATCGTGGCGATCAAAAAGGCTGGTTGGATATTACCTATTTGGATGAAGATATACGCATTGGTCGAGGAAATGAAGGCAGTGTCTTTGTCTTAACTAAAGAAGTTGCCTGAAATTAGATTTTGCTGAGTATAGCAACCAAGCACAGATAATCAGGTCACACACAAGATATTTAAAAATATATCTTAAGAAATAATCTAAGATAAGCATAAATATGATTTATTTGAGGTAGTTAAATATACTTTAGATAATTATTTATATATTATGGTTGTAACTAAAAATCAAGATCGTGACAATTCAGAATTTGAGGATTATGCTCAAAAGTCCTCAACAGGACAGTTAATAATTATCGGTGGTGCAGAAGACAAACAGGGAGAATGCACAATTTTAAGAGAGTTTGTCCGACGCGCAGGGGGTAGAGAAGCCAAAATCGTCATCATGACTGTAGCAACAGGTTTACCAGGAGAGGTTGGCAGTGACTATCGACATATTTTTAGCGATATGGGCGTAGACGTAATAGACGTTGTTGATACTGAAAGACAGGAGGATGTTGATAGCCCTAGAGATTTGGAAGTCATTGAAAACTCTACGGGAGTTTTTTTTACTGGGGGAGATCAGTCTCGCATTACAGACTTGCTCAAAGACACTGAAATTGATAACTTGCTGCATCAAAAATTTACTCAAGGTTTGGTGATTGGCGGTACAAGTGCAGGGGCAGCGATGATGCCTGATATTATGATCGTCGAGGGAGAAGGTGAAACTAATCCTCGTGTCGATAGTGTTACTTTAGAGCCTGGAATGGGTTTTCTCTCACACGTAGCAATCGATCAACACTTTGCACAACGAGGAAGGTTAGGTAGATTTATCTCGGCTCTAATTCAACAACCTGCTGTATTAGGGTTTGGCATTGATGAGAATACAGCGATCGCCGTCAACGGTGATGAGGTAGAAGTTATCGGTGAAGGCGCAGTGACCATTATTGATGTTTCAGATATTGAATATACTAACCTCAAAGAAACTTTGCACGATGAGTCTTTAGCAATTTGTGGAGCAAAAATACATATCTTGCCCCGTGGCTATCGGTTCAATCTTCAGCAAAGAAAATGTATTTACTAAGGGAAAAATTAGGCGATCGCGATCTCAACTGATATGAACATCAGCTTGTCGCCCCCACAGGAATATCTCAGCGAACATAAATTAAAAATCAAATTGAGCTAAAAAAGTAAAGTTAAGCTATGAATGCTGACAAAAATCTTTGACATTTAAGGTATAGTTGTACAGTTGACCAAACCAATCATTAGATAAACTTGCTGCTTCAGGACTATTGATTACAGAATCAACAAAATCTCGCCACTGAGGATCTTTTCCTTTAATAATCATGCCATAGCGATCGCAGGTTAAAGGAACTTTTGGTACGAGGGGATATTGCATTGAAGATAGTCCTTGCTGTTGTGCCACAGCACGCAGCAATATACCGTCGCTAATCATCGCGTCGATCTTGTTTTGCTCAACTGCCTGTATTCCTCTAGTTCTTGCAGTTACGCCAGCGTACTTTTGAATAGTAGCACCAGGATATTTTTTAGCAATAAAATCTGCCGTTGTCGTATTACTAATTACTCCTAGTTTTGCACCGTCTAAATCAGTTTTGAGATCGAGGCGATCGCGATTTTCTTGCTTAATCAGAAATTGTGTTCCCGTAACAAAAAAGCCAGTAGAAAAACTAATATTTTTTGGTATGTCTGAGCGAATAGTATTGGGACCACATTCTAGATCGACTGTATTACTTACCAAAGCAAAGCGGTTTGCGGGGGTGGACTTAAATAATTTAGTACTTAAAGTATTGCGCTTTAATTTTTCGGTTAGCTGTTTTTTTAAAATAGCAAAAAAATCAAGGCAATATCCTTGTTGATTGTTATTGGCACCTAAATAGCCAAAAGGAGGTGCATCTTCTCTAATAGCAACGTTTAATACCCCTGTTCGTTGAATTTTGTTAAAAACAGGCTCAGATGTAGCCGATGTAGCCATCATCAAAAAAAATATGCTGCTGCTGAGAAAAGATACGAGATTTAGATTCATGTTATCAAAACTAGAGTTGCTGCGATCGCACTATGCGCACCAGCCAGGCGATCGCCTATTCAAAAAATAATTCCTGATTTCCAGTGGTTAACCGCTGTCTAGAGCCAAACCTTATTCTTTTTATCTAAGCACGTTTTGGACATTTTATATTTCATACTTGAAATATTTATCATGATTTTTCGGCAACGTCTAAATTTAAATCAAATCTGGTAATTGAAGCCAAAAGTTAGAGCATTTTTTCGAGAAACTGACGAGCGCGATCGCATTCTGGATTAGTAAAAAACTTGCTGGGCGGTGAATCCTCCGCCAGTCGCCCTTCATCAAGAAATAAAATACGGTTAGCAACTTCCCGTGCAAATCCCATTTCGTGAGTGACAACTGCCATTGTGATTCCAGTTTTGGCTAAATTCTGCATCGCCTCAAGCACTTCTTTAACCGTTTCTGGATCGAGGGCGGAAGTAGGCTCGTCAAATAACATTACTTCTGGTTCCATCGCTAATGCTCGGGCGATCGCTACTCGCTGTTTTTGTCCCCCTGATAGCTTGACTGGATAAGTGTCTGCCTTCTCTGGTAGCCCAACCTGAGTCAGCAATTCCATTGCCTTTTTTCGCGCCTTGGCTGTAGTGACATTTTTAACTTTAATTGGTGCGTAAGTTACATTCTCTAACACCGTCATGTGGGGAAACAGGTTGAAATGCTGAAATACCATTCCCACCTTTTGTCGCAATTTTAGTATGTCCGTTTTAGGATTAGTAATATCTGCTCCCTCAATATAAACCTTCCCAGATGTCGGGGTTTCTAGTAAATTTAGGCAGCGTAAAAATGTTGATTTCCCCGAACCAGAAGGACCTATAATAGCCACCACCTCCCCTTTGCCAACCGCAGTGGATATCCCTTTAAGAACTTGCAAATTGCCAAAGGATTTAGATAAATCTTCGACTCTAACTGCTTCTTTGTAATCTTTGTTCGAGTGCATAGCCCCCCCAAGTTAAGAACATAACCATCACGTAATAAACCGCGCCAGCAAATAGCAGCGGTTCAAAATATATATACTTTTCTGCTCCTACAATCTGAGCGCGACGCAATAAATCAGCAACACCAATAGTAGATACCAAAGCCGAGTCTTTAAGTAAAGCAATACTTTCATTAACCAGTGCGGGTAATATATTTTTGACTGCCTGGGGCAAAATAATATCCAGCATCATTGGTTTATAGGGAACTCCCAGAGATAACGCGGCTTCTCTTTGTCCTTTATCTACAGCCAGGATACCACCGCGAATTGTCTCAGAAATATAAGCCCCTGAATTAAGTGTAAATGTAATCACTCCTGCTACCAGGGCAGGAATATCATAGCCAGTTAGCTGTGGGGTGGCGTAGTAAACAAGCGCAATTTGTAGTAACAGTGGTGTACCGCGAAACACAGACGTGTAGGCGTTAGCTAACCAAGTTAGAGGCTTAATATTAGAAATTTTGAATAAAGAAAGAATCGTTCCCCAGATAAAGCCAAATAGAGCCGAAAGAGCCGTAAATAACAGTGTTGTCCCCAGACCTCTCAAGATAAACGGAATACTTGGTGCGATTCGAGCAAACGATAAAGCACTATTGCTTGCTTCTGCTGCTGGTGTCGCCGTTTCCTTGCCGTCCCCAAACCACTTATTGACTAGACCTTCTAGTTTCCCGTTTTCTTTCATCTTTTCGAGAACGCGGTTAAAATCATTAACGAAGGGAGAATTTTTAGGAAAGGCAATAGCAGAACCAGCTTCTTCGGTGTTGGGAATCGTCCTAAATTCTAAATCGGGGTTAGCAGCAACAAAGCCTTTGGCGATAGTATCTTCAATAATCGCGGCATCAACTCGACCTGCTTTTACCTCTTGAATGATTTCACTAGTTTTGTTAAGAGACTTAGTTTGCATCCCCTTTACTTCTTTGGTCAGGGTTTTAGCCGCTTCTTCTTGAGTAGAACCAAGCTGCACGCCGACGGTTTTACCTACTAAATCTTGGGGTTTGATTAAGTTGCTTCCCTTTTTTGCAACAATTGTGTTTTTAGCCTCGTAGTAAATTTTTGAAAAGTCTACGTTGTTTTTGCGCTCTTTGGTTGGGGTCATACCTGCCATAGCCAAGTCAGCCCGACCCGATTGCAAAGCAGGAATAATTCCGTTAAAGTCGGTATCAGTGATTTTTAATTTAAACCCTAATTCCTCAGCAATGTAGTTGGCAATATCTATGTCGAAGCCAATAATTTTATTACCAGAGGCGGTATCTCTAAACTCGTAGGGAGGATAGTCTGCTGAAGTAACCATCTGCATCTGTGTCGGCATTTTTCCCGACTGTGCTGCAACCCTTGTTCCTTGAATAAAGCTGATCGCTAGCACTATTATTAATGATGCAGTTGCTAGTATTACTCTACTTTTTTTTCTCAGCAATATTTTCACCACAGCGTTACTCAAGTAATTATTGGGAGGCTAAAGCGCGATCGCTTTTTTGATGCACCTAGTTGCTGGCAACGAGAGGCTAATAAGTACCTGTGCAAAATTAAATTCATCGTTTATGAGAGAAAGGTTAAGGGGAAAGGGGGAAAAGAAATTGAAATGTGTAATTAATTTTTCCTAACTACTTACTGTAGTGCAAGTCCTTTTGCAAGACAGTTCGTTAGCTGTGTTCCCCGCTTTAAACAAACAAAGGCGCACCTGCGTATGTACTTGTCCGCATTTACTGTTGAACCATGCGCGAGGGTCGCAATCGGTTTTTTAGTCTCCAAGTAAACTAATGATGAATCAAAAATATTGATGCTAGCTACTTTGAGAAAAAGATTGTATCAGGATTATACTTGCCAAAGTTGTATCAACACTAACTTTATGTTTTTATGTTTTAAGCATCGAAACTCGAATATTAAAATGCGCAAAAATTGCTCTAGGTTTGTTGCCAATTAACCTACTTAAAACATTACAAATCAGCAACGCCAGAAATATTAAGGATAAAAGCACAGCTTGGGCAAACCTAGGGCTTCGTCCCAACCCATCATCAGATTGAGGCACTGCACTGCTTGACCAGCTTGACCTTTAATCAGATTATCAATAGCAGACATCACTATCACTCTTCCTGTACGGGAGTCCACCTGAATGCCAATATAGGCTAAATTAGTTCCCCACGCCCATTTAGTTTGAGGATAAACACCACTAGGTAGAATTTTGACAAAGCTTGATGAGCGATAGAAAGCAGTATAAATAGTCAACAAGTCTTCTCTAACTAGACCAGGATCTCTTAAGGTTGCATAAACCGTTGAGAGTATTCCCCGAACCATAGGAATCAAATGAGGAGTAAACTGTACCGTAATCTCTTGATGAGCTAAGGAGCTACAAATCTGCTCAATTTCAGGGGTATGGCGGTGATTAGCAACTCCGTAGGCTGCCAAAGAGTTATCTACTTCTGCCAATAGCATATTGGTTTTTGCCTGACGACCTCCTCCAGACGTACCTGATTTGGCATCTATGATAGCGGTTGACGGGTCAACTAAGCCATTTTTGAGTAATGGTGCTAGAGCCAACAAACTAGCGGTGGGATAGCAGCCAGGACAGCCAATTAAAGCAGCTTGCTTTATTTGTTCACGATGTAACTCAGGTAAACCATAAACGGCTTTGCTAGCGATCGCCCGATCATGACGTGCTTTTTTATACCAATCTGTGTAAGTGTCTAAATTACTAAAGCGATAGTCCGCAGACAGATCTAATACTTTGCATCCTTTCTCGATTAAAGCTGGAGCAATATCGCAGGCTAAACCGTTTGGCAACCCTAAAAATACCGCTTCGCAGCGAGAAGCAACTAGATCTAGATCGATTTTTTCGACATTAAGATCCACACAATGAGCCAGATGAGGATAAATAGAGCCATACTGTTTACCTGCGCTGCTATCACCGCCTAAATAAACAATTTCTGCTTCAGGATGTTCTAGGAGAAGTCTAACTAATTGAACCCCCCCATATCCAGAAGCACCGATAATGCCGATAGGTTTTTTAGCTGAGTTACTCATAATGTTGCGCCTCTAGTGAATCTTGATTTTAGCTGCCTTTTATAATGATCTATAGTTTAAGCACTATCGGGAATTTTAAACGTAAACCATAAAAACAATTCACCGCTTTCTCTGACTTTTGAACCATAATTTATGATCTTCCTAACTCATATGTCCGCTGTATAATTTCACCCAGCTACTTATGAGTTAGCGAGGGAGGCTCTATAATCAGTAATTAGTGAGAGAATCAAAAAATTAAACAGAATGACCGTAGTTGTCTTTGGCAGTATCAATTTAGATTTAGTTATAGAAGTTCCTCGTCTACCCGTGAAAGGAGAGACAGTAATAGGCGATCGCTTTTTTGCCGTTGCAGGAGGCAAAGGAGCTAATCAAGCAGTAGCTATAGCTAAATTAGGCATACCTGTAAGCCTTGTTGGTCAAGTTGGTGAAGATAGCTTTGGTCAAACCTTAATTGCAGGTTTGCAAGCCGAAGGAGTAAACGTTAGCGGTATTACCATCAATCCCCATACCTATTCTGGAATTGCCTCAATCATAGTCGATTCTACAGGAGCTAACACTATTGCTTGTGCAGGGGGAGCAAATAACCTAGTTAGAGAAAAGGAGTTAAAGCAATTCAAACTTTTACTTCCTCAAGCAAAAATAGTGCTTTTAGAACTAGGAATTCCCCTGGCTACAGTTTTGATAGCAGCTAGGGAGGCAAAAGCTAACGATTGCTGCCTAATTCTCGATCCTGCTCCCATAACATCTGAATTACCAGAAGAATTGTATAGCCTGATCGATATCATTACTCCTAATGAGGTAGAGGCAAGTCAGTTGGTTGGTTTTACTGTAGATGGAGTGACTACCGCCAGACAAGCAGCATCTTTCCTGCATCAAATGGGAGTAAAAAACGTCATTATAACTTTAGGCAACCAAGGCTGTTTGTACAGCAACGAGTCAGAGAATTTTTGGATTAAGCCTATCCCCGTATCTGTAGTGGATACAGTGGCAGCAGGAGACGCTTTTAATGGCGCACTAGCCGTTGCTTTAGCTTTGGGTAAGTCTTTGAAAGAAGCAGTGCAGTGGGGAACAGTAGGAGGTGCTTTAGCCGTTACTAGAAACGGTGCGCAATCTTCTCTGCCAAGCAAAGATAATTTCCAGCAATTACTTAATCAACAAATATTGCTGGAATAAAGGGACGTTGCCGATTTAGGCGGTCGGCTTATAGATAATTTTGCCATACTAACTGACCTGGGGCGCATTTAATCTAACTACTGTGGCGGGATAATTTCAGTGTAACAAAACGATTTTATTGTCCTTGATTTGATCTAAAATTACTTTTCTGAGGACTTTTGCTAAATATAAATACAAATGACAGATAAATCGCCGATTCCCGTAGTTGTTAATGGTGCTTTGGGTCAAATGGGCAGAGAGGTAATCAAAGCTGTATCCCAGGCTGAGGATATGATATTAGTCGGCGCAATAGATCTTAATGCTGATTATTTGGGTCAAGATATAGGCGAAATCATTGGTATAGGTGCGTTAGAAGTTCCTGTCCTCAATGATTTGCAGAGCGTTTTGGTCTTAGCCACTCAAGAAAAAGTACAGGGGGTAATGGTAGACTTTACCCATCCTGATAGCGTTTATGAAAATACTCGCAGCGCGATCGCCTATGGAGTGCGTCCAGTTGTGGGGACTACAGGTTTAACAGACAAACAATTACAAGATCTTACCGAGTTTGCCGACAAAGCCAGTACAGGCACACTAATTATTCCTAATTTTTCTATTGGCATGGTGTTGCTTCAGCAAGCAGCGATCGCCGCCTCCAAACATTTTGACCACGTAGAAATTATTGAACTGCATCACGATCGCAAAGCCGATGCCCCTAGCGGTACAGCGATCAAAACCGCTCAAATGATTGGGGAAATGGGCAAAGCTTATAACCCGCCCAAAGTTGAATCGAAAGAGACTATGGCTGGTGCTAGAGGTGGCACAGCAGACGGCAATATTCCTATTCATAGTATTCGCTTACCTGGTTTAATTGCCCATCAAGAGGTGTTGTTTGGTGCGCCAGGAGAACTTTACACTCTGCGTCATGATACCAGCGATCGCTTGTGCTATATGCCAGGGGTGTTACTTGCCATTCGCAAGGTGACTGAACTGGCTTCTTTAGTATATGGTTTAGAAAAAATAGTATAGCCTTGATTTAAATCTAGTTAAGAATTCCTTATGCTTAAGCCCATAACCAGGGAAAAAATGGAACAGTTAATTCCCTTGATTGCTACAGGAGAACAATATAAATATTACTGGGGTAAATGGTCAGATGTCTTAAATCGGCTGCTGATCTCAGTAGTAGCAATAGTTGTAGTTTTAATTTTCGGCTTGCTATTGGGAGATCAAGGACAAGCCTTGATTTTGCTGTTGGGTGGTGCTGCTTCTCTATATTGGTTATGGTTTCCCGTATATCAGGCAAGTTTGCGTAATTCTGCCAACCGACGCTTCAAATACGCTGGTTTTTGGCGTGGTAAAGTTCTGGATGTTTTTTTGACGGAGGAATTAATTGGTGAAGAGGAAACAGTTAACCAAAGAGGTGAACTAGTAATTATTGAAAATCGCGAACGCTGGATCAATCTAATCTTAGGGGATAAAACAGGGTTTGAAGTCGAAGTTCAAGCACCTTTACAGCGGATCTACAAAGGCATAAAACCTGGAGAAACTGTTGAGCTGTTAGTGCTGTCCAATCAGCCAGATTTAGGTCGTATCAATAAGATTTCTGATGCCTATATTCCTAGACAAAATCTTTGGGTAGGACAATATCCTTATATCCAAAGAGATGTTTTTACTGAGGTTAGCCGTCAGTTAGGCGGTGTAACTCCTACAAGAGTAGACAAAAGAAATCGTAGTCGCAATATTAAACGTCGCGATCGCTAAGACAATTATTTTCAGTTACCAGCAAAATCCTCATCCCTTATCCCTTATTTTGTCTATATGCCCGCCAAGTCAGATTGACTAAGCTATTGAGAATTGCGGAAGCTACTGTAGCATCGCCTTTAGAACTATCAACATAAATACGAGGAAAAAAAGAGCCTGAAAACTTTTTCCGCTCTGGTTTAGTAAATATTGGCGCAGTTGCGATCGCTAAACTAGGATTAATTGTTTTACTCTCGATCAAATTTATTAGGGTTGTCAAAGCAATTTCACTTTGTCCGATGATAAAAATACCCTTGGGATGTTGTCTGGCTAATGTTTCTAATCCAGAAGCAATTTTGCTTTTATTATTTTGAGTTTTGCTGTTGGTAGTGGCACAGCAATAAACAGGATTATAAAAAGTTTTTTGTAACTTAGGAACGATACTAACCTGAATCTCTGGAACATCCACCACAATTGGAGTAGAAACTTTTAATGATGCTGACCCGTTTGAGAGTGCATCTTTAGAAAACTTCAACAAGGAAATATACTCAAAATCAGCCGTATGATAGATAACCTGACGAATTATTTCATATTGGGCAGGCGAAATATTTTGGTTACTACCGTTAATTTGATGATCGATAGCTGCCAAAGAAGAAGCTTCTATAAAATGTGAATCCATTTGTTTTGAGTTAGTTTTCAGTCAATACTTTAATCTGAAAAGTATTTTAAGTAGAATATTTTACTAGATTAGCTGAATTAAACTGTAAACAACTAAATTTTAAATTCAAACGACTCTGATAAATTGCAAAATAACAAAACAGATCGATCCTTTAGCTATTACCCATAAGGGCAACCCCAAGGCTAAAAGGCGTTGCTGATCAAGTAATGTCGTACAAAGGATGACTGTTCGTAGCTGTAAGCTCTAAGCTCTAAGCTTTTAAGAAATCATCACTACTCAATAAATAAGCTAAATATAGCGGTTCTCAAATTAGTCAGGTATCAAAGTAAATCGTTTTAAGGCAGAGGGCAGCAAGGTTTGTTCGCCGCAGCTAGGCAGAAGTTAAATGTACTTCAGTAAACTGAGAAATGCTATATACTTTTAGCATTACACATTCAGCAACCCCAAAGCTAAAAATCGACAACTAACTATACTTAGAACAATTGCCATTCGCCACTACCTAATCTTTTTAACTGATGTAGACGTTTATTCGTATAGAAATCATCTAGTCTAGACCAATTGTGAATTGCGGCAGCATTAATACTGATTGCCCAATTCCATATATGAGCCATCTGAGTCAAAGCTTGCAAAGAAAGCATTTCTGCATCGGTAAGCTCTTGCACTGACTGGTATCCTTTAAAAAAGGAATCTCTTACCTGACAATTGATGCCCGCATTTAGAGAAACTTGTAAAAATTTAGCCAGATCGAAAACTCTCCATCCATAACCACACTGGTCAAAATCAAATAGAGTTATCTGATTGTCCGCAGTAAAATGAACGTTGCCACTATGAGGATCGCCCCAGCAAACGCTCCAAAGAGGTGATACTTGTTCAAGACAAGTTAACTGTTGCTTAATCTTAAATATCGCCTCGTTTAAGTAATGCAAATCGCTTACCCTGTGACGTAAGTAAGGACTTATTACAGCTAGTGAATCATTCAGCAAATAGTTAACATCTAGAGGCTGACGAGGGGTCGAGTTATGAAAGTGTAAAGATGTTTGATGTATTTTGCCTAAAGTTTGACCTAAGATTTCACTTTGAGCTAAATTTAGATCTCCTTGAGGCACTTCTCCTAGAGCGTAGGTAAAAAGAGCCGCATAGCGATCGCCCTCCACAGCATGAACAGTGACGAAAAGCTTGCCATCTGTAGTCTTTAAAGGATTGGCAACAGGAATTTCATGCTCATGGAGAAAATCAAGAAACTCAAGCTCAAATTGAATTTCAGACTGAGAACGCCAATGATGGTGAGAAATTTTGAGGATATAGGACTGATTTTTAGCGTCTATCAAATAGATATCGCTTAAACCACGATTCCAAAATAAACACCGATTAACCGCTCCTAACTCATATCTAGCTAGCACTTCCTCTATCAAAGCTTCAGGAGAAAGAGTAGAGTAGATAGCTGGAAAAACACCCATCGCTACCATTAGGAATTATGCCTTTTACTGAGTATAAGTTGACCTATCCTCAGTAGTGGTTGATTCAGGAGACAAAAGATTAAAAGTATGCGCTTTTTATCTAGCTAGATTCCTGCTGTTTACCAAAACTTTGCGGACAGATACATTAAGATTATCTGCTATCTGCCATGGTTTAAGTAGCCTTTGATACCAAAAGCTACAAATTACGAGCAGTGCAAATTGCTCTAATACACTCAAAAAACTACAGTTCCTCTCTTCTTTCCTCTTTCATCCCTTACTGTGGCGTTTTTTGGAGTTCTGGTCGTTCTTCGGGCAGTATTGCACCTTCAACGGGACAGACTTGCAAACAGATACCACAGTCGATACAGGTGGCAAAATCTATCCAATACCAGTTTGTTCCATTACTATTTTTGCCAGGACCATCGTGAATACAGGCAACAGGGCAAGCATCAACGCAATCAGCAACTCCTTCGCAAGTTTCTGTGACTATAGTATAAGACAAAATAAATTCTCCTTTGAGTTCTGTTACATATTAGTCTGTTTTAGTCGGTTTATTCAGTGTCGGAAATTTTAGCAGAATTTATTTTCCAGCTTAAAACACCCGTATCGCCGTTTAATTCGACAGGTTGTCCGACTGGCAAAGCTGCATTTACCCCATCGTGTCCAAAAGGCAGGTCATAAACTAAAGGAACATTTAAGTCTCCTAGGCGATCGCGTAATACTTCTTCAACCGTCCAACTACTAGCCCCTGGGTAAGCTTCACAACGGCTAAAGCGACCTAAAGCAATGCCGCCAATTTTTTTAAACGCTCCCATCATGCGCCATTGGGTTAACATTCTATCAATACGATAGGGATACTCAGTAACATCTTCCAAGGCTAATATAGCCCCAGCAAAGTCTGGCTGAAGAGGCGTTTGAAGTAGATGAGTGGCTACGGTTAAATTTGCTGGCAGCAATCTGCCCAAAGCCTTGCCTTTTTTATATCCTTTGCCCTGCAACGCATCGAGGTGACCTGTTTCTAGATAATTGAACATCCTGGCGATCGCCCATTCTGGCTCAGTTGCCAAACTCGTTAATACTGGAGCATGAAGACCAGAAACACCTACCGTAGCTAAACTCCATAACAGGGTAGTAACGTCGGAAAATCCAATCAGCCACTTAGGATAAGGGATGAGAGATGAATGATGAGGAATAAGGACGCAAGAGTGCTTAATTTTTGATTGCTCTAATTGTTGCCAACTCCAATCTTCTAATAATCTTGCCCCACCATAGCCACCTCTTATACAAAGAATGGCTTTACATTCAGGATTATGCCAAGCTGCTTTTAAATCTTCTCGGCGTTGGCGATCGCTTCCTGCTAAATAACCAGAATAAGATTGATAATTGCTGCCTAATTCTACTCGATAACCGCGCTGTTGCCAGATTTCGATACCTTTGGCTAAAGCATCGGTTGTTTTTAGCGCACCAGAAGGCGCGATCGCCACAACTAAATCTCCAGGCTTAAGTAAGGGTGGTAGCTGACAGGATTTAATCAATGACTTTGGTGATGTTTCCATGACTAAACTAAACACATTTGCTTTGGTTTTAGCTTGCAAGATGTAAGATCAATTAGCCAAGCCAAGATATTTTTTACGGTTTTTATCCCTCATGCTTCTTACAGAGCATTTTATGACCTAAGCAAATTCAGCCAAATTTCAGTGGTCAATAGCTTTATAAAGTTACTATATGTTAAGTTGAATTTTATCAAAATTGAAGCTTATTTGAGTTAAAAGGAGAACACAATGGCATTAGAAGCTATTCCTGATGGGATTAAAACTTGGTCGCAGTTCGGTCATCCTATACTAATGTGGGTGTTGTTGGGTATTAGTGTTTACGCTTTGTACTTAGGAGTTCAAAGTTCTAAAATTCGTAGTGCTGATAAAGAAGCTAGAAAAGAATTAGTCAAGAAAAACTTTACTCAACGACACCACAGAATGGGATCGATTCTTCTGGCTTTCATGATTTTGGGCAGTTTAGGTGCTATGGCAGTCACCTATATCAATAATGGCAAACTGTTTGTTGGTCCTCATCTTTTAACAGGATTGGGTATGACTGGCTTGATTGCTGTGTCTGCATCACTAGTTCCCTATATGCAAAAAGGCAATAGTCTGGCTCGCAATACCCATGTTTCGCTTAATATTGTGCTGTTGGGATTATTTGGTTGGCAAGCAATTAGCGGAATGCAAATTGTCCAAAAGATTTTAGATCGTATGATGTCATAAATAAATTTGTGTAGGGGCGAATCGTGATTTGTCCCTGCGATTCATAATTCATATTGTTCTAAGCACAATTAGTACTGCTATAAAGGTAAAGATAGTTTAGCCAGTATATTCTTCAAGGTAGCTCCAATGTTATTCTACGATCTAGCCAAAGAAATTTTAGTAAAAGACAGTTAGAGAGAATTTATCAAATGAGCGAAGTAAATGAAACGCCATTGTTGTTAAGGGCAGCCCGTGGCGAAGTATTAGAACGTCCGCCTGTATGGATGATGCGTCAGGCAGGTAGATATATGAAAGCATATCGAGATATTAGAGAAAAGTATCCCAGCTTTCGCGATCGCTCAGAAATTCCCGAAGTAGCTATTGAAATTTCTTTACAACCCTGGAAAGCTTTCCAGCCTGATGGGGTAATTATGTTTTCAGATATCGTAACTCCCTTGCCAGGCTTAGGCATTGATATGGATATCGCTGAAGGCAAAGGTCCAATTATAAGTTCGCCGATTCGTAGTCAGAAACAGGTAAATGAGCTACATCCTTTACAGCCAGAAGAATCATTACCTTTTATTAAGACTATCCTAGAAAGTTTACGTGAGGAAGTGGGTAACAAATCCACTGTACTGGGCTTTGTTGGTGCGCCCTGGACGCTTGCTGCCTATACCGTAGAAGGGAAAGGTTCTAAAACTTATGCCAATATTAAGGGTATGGCGTTTAGCGATCCTACTATTTTGCATCAACTATTGAGCAAGCTAGCTGATGCGATCGCCACTTATATCTGCTATCAAATTGACTGTGGCGCCCAGGCAGTTCAAATGTTTGACTCTTGGGCTGGTCAACTATGCCCTCAAGACTATGAAGCTTTTGCGCTGCCCTATCAACAGCAGGTATTCCGTAAGGTCAAACAGACTCATCCTGACACTCCCTTGATTCTTTTAGTTAGCGGTAGTGCTGGTTTATTAGAGCGTATGACCCATTCTGGTGCAGATATTATCAGCGTTGACTGGACAGTAGATATGGCAGAAGCCAGACAAAGACTAGGAAAAGATATGAAGGTGCAGGGAAATATTGACCCTGGGGTGCTGTATGGTTCTCACGATCTGATTCGCGATCGCATTTTAGACACCATTCGTAAAGCAGGCAACCAAGGACACATTCTTAATTTGGGACATGGTGTACTAGTTGGCACACCTGAAGATAATGTGCGTCATTTCTTTGAAACAGCTAAACAAGCAGATCGATTACTAACTCATGCTTAGTAGTTATCAGCGATCGGCATAAGATATTAGAAGTATTAGACAAAGACAGGCAAGAGAAACCACTTAATTATAAAGACTCTTGCTTGTTTTAATTTTTTCTCATTTCTACTTCTACTCTTTAACTGAGTCTTATTTTTAACTGCCTCCCTCGCGCATTCCCTTGCGCCTAAGGGCGACGCGGTAAAACAGTTGCGTTGCGGGGGGAACCCTTTAGTTTAGGGGGTCGCTCGTCTAACTGCCCAGTACAGACAAGGCATGTCTTGTCTCTTCTCTAACTGCCCTAATACCAATTCTCAAACGAGCGCACTAAAAAGTCTCTATCTATCTAGAGTTAGACGCTTTTACTCAAGTTATTTGACTAGCATTTAAATAGATAGAACAGTAAGCAAAACGATCGCTTCAAAAGGAGAGAAAAATTTATCGTGGTAGATAACAATCAAGAAACATTGACTAATGCAGCGGGTATTCCCGTAGCTAGCAACACAGTATCTAAGTCTGTAGGCAAACAAGGTCCATTGCTACTAGAAGACTATACTCTTCTAGAAAAAATGGCGCACTTTAACCGTGAGCGTATTCCTGAACGAGTAGTTCATGCCTTAGGGTCTGGTGCTTATGGTACTTTTACAGTCACCGATGACATCACTAAGTACACCAAAGCCAAAATGTTTTCCGAAGTTGGTAAGCAAACTGAGCTATTTGCTCGTTTTTCTACCGTAGCCAAGTCTAAAGGCGGTTCGGATATTTATCGCGACTTAAGAGGATTTTCCCTCAAGTTTTATACCGAAGACGGTAACTGGGACATGGTGGGTAATAACACACCTATTTTCTTTGTGCGCGACCCCATGAAGTTTATGGACTTTATTCGTTCACAAAAAGAACATCCCAAGGAACACTGGCGACACGACCAGATGTGGTGGGATTTTTGGTCACTAACTCCTGAAAGTATACATCAGGTTCTTTGGTTAATGGGCGATCGCGGTGCGCCTATGGGATGGCGACACATGAATGGTTATGGTAGCCATACTTTTAGCTTGATTAACGAAGCTAACGAGCGTATCTGGGTTAAGTTCCACTTTATTACCGATCAAGGTAATAAATTCTTTACTGACGAACAGTGGCGTAAAATGCAGGGTGTAGAACCTCGCTGGGCAACTAAAGATTTGTATAATGCCATTGAAGAAGGAAAGTATCCTTCTTGGACGATGCATATCCAAACCATGACCGACGAACAGGCGCAAAACTTCCAGTGGAATCCTTTTGACTTGACTAAAGTTTGGCCTCATAGTGATTTTCCCCTCCAAAAAGTCGGTAAGTTTGAATTAAATCGTAATCCAGAGAATTATTTCGCCGAAGTAGAACAGGCAGCGTTTTCTCCTGGTAATGTTGTTCCTGGTATCTCTTGGTCGCCAGATAGAATGTTACAGGCAAGAATTATGTCCTATGCCGATACTCATCGCTATCGCTTGGGAGTTAACTACGATACTATACCTGTCAACAAACCCCATGGCACTAAGGCTAATACTGCCTATCGTGACGGCTTTATGCGTACCGATGATAACAATGGTTCACGGATTAATTACAATCCTTCCCACGAAGGATATCCCCAACCAGACAAACGCGCCCAAGAACCTGCCTATCATGTCTCTGGTATGGCAGATCGCATCGAACTAAACGAAGAGGATCATTACGATCAGGCGCGGATGTATTATGATATGCTCGACAATAGCGAAAAACAGCGTTTATATCACAATATCGCTGGTAGCTTGGGTAAATGTAGTGAAGAAGTGATTAAGGATCAGATGCAGCTGTTCCGCAATGTCTATCCCGTATTAGCAGACAAAGTACAAGAGGAAATGGCAAGCTCTGAACCACCAAAACCAGAACCCAAACCTGCAACAGTATAAGAAGGGATGAAGTATGAAGAATAAGAGGCAAGGGATAGCAAATATTAAATTTAGCAATTTTTCCCTTTAAACCTCTACCTCTAATTATTTTTCGAGAAGTATCGTATCATGTCAGTTTTGCTGTTAATTTTGGGTTTTGCTTTATTAGCAGTCACATCTTCAGATGTATTATTAACCACCCTTACTTTAAAGGGTGGTGGTTTTTTGACCAATCGCTTTTCTTCTTGGGTGTGGCATTGGGCAATTAAGTTATACAAGATTAAACAAATTTTATATTATTTTCACACCAGTGAGCGATCGCGCTGTCTTCCTTTGAGTATTGCAACTTTTGATGAGGCGATGACTTTGTTATCGAAGCTACTAGCCATATTAATCGCCGACGTAGATTACTGGTGGCTTTAATCAAAGATGACGGCTGGACTTAGGATGCTATAGCTTCTAGTCGTACAACTAATAGAGCTACAAACTTAGATGATGAAACCAAAATGAATGATTTAGTTTTACATTAAATGATTAACTCTCAAACATAAACTAAACTATGAGCAAATCAAATAGCTGGATTGATATTTCTTTAACCATTCATCCAGGAATGCCTTACTGGCCTAACAATCCGCCTATAAATATTGAACCTAGTCAATGTTTGGCTCATGGAGATGTATGCAATGTTTCTAAGCTGACGATTGGGACGCATACAGGAACGCACGTAGACGGTATCAATCACTTTATTAAAGGTGGGATGGGTATCGATCAAATGCCTCTGGAGGCTACCATTGGTAAAGCCAGAGTAATTGAGATTAAAGATCCTCAACAAATTAAGGTAGCAGAAATCGAGCCTCACAATATCCAGGCGGGAGAAAGAATATTATTTAAAACTATAAATAGCGATCGCGCTCTCAAATCCGATCAATTTGTAGAAGACTTTGTGCATATCTCCACGGGCGCAGCACAATATTTAGCTGAGAAAAAAGTTCGCACTGTTGGAGTAGACTATCTTTCTGTTGGTGGCTATCAAGGTAATGTAGTTGAAGTGCATCACGCTTTATTGGGTTCTGGTATCTGGGCAATTGAAGGGCTGGATTTATCTCAGGTAGAACCTGGAGAATATGAGCTTATTTGTTTACCTATTAAGCTAAAAGATGGGGATGGAGGGTTAGCCAGAGCAATCCTACGACCTACATCATGAAACGTTTGATGAAGGCGTAAAATGATTGTTGCGGAATATATTAAGATCTCCGTAGCTGACGATGCAACATAGACAGTAAGGAAATTAATCTCGAAAAAGAGCGATCTCTAGTTGGTTTTAGGCGATCGCTTTTTTTATTCAATCATTTCTATTAAAAAACCAAATAGTGTTTTTTCGATTAGTAAACATATTTATATGAATTCAAGAAAAATTTTCAGGTGATTGCACAGCTAGCATCAAAACGACAGGCATAAATCGTAGGCATCGCTTTGACAAATAAGGTAGTGTTTTAACTTGCTACAGTTAACCAATAGGTAAGGGAAAGTTATATGCTGAAGGTTGTCGAGACAATAATTATGTGCAGCTCTGCCACTATTTATAATGCCAAATATCGAAGCTATTTCTGCCATGCCAAATGGCGAAAGACCAATTTATCTATTAGTTGTGCTGCACGGCTGGGGAGCTAATTATCAAGATTTTGTTCCCTTTGCCAAAGTGCTTAATTTGCTTGATTTTGGCTATATGTTTCCCAATGCTCCTTTCGATCATTTTCAAGTACCTGGAGGAAAAGCTTGGTATGCCTTAGAAAATAAAGAATTTACTGGTTTAGCTGAAAGTAGAAAGCTATTGCGTGAATGGCTTCTGTCTCTAGAAGTTTCTACAGGAGTACCTTTAAATAGAACAATTATGGCGGGCTTTTCTCAAGGAGGAGCAATGACTTTAGATGTGGGATTAACTCTTCCTTTTGCTGCCTTGTGTAGCTTTAGCGGTTATTTACACTATCAGCCACAACCTCAAGAAAACAAGATTTTTCCGCCAACAATGATTATTCACGGCAGTCAAGATCCTGTTGTCCCAATTGAAGCCGCCATAAAAGCTAAGGACGAGTTGACTAAGATTGGTGTTTCGGTGCAGTATCAAGAGTTTGATATGGCTCACGAGGTTAAAGATGAGGCGATCGCTTTATTTAAACAGTTTATTACTAACGAGGTTTTAAAATAAACTACTGTTGCTCATATAAGATCTTTTCAAAACAAAGTTGTCCCACCTCAACCAAAGCAGTTTCTGCCTTTTTATCCGTTGCCGAGGCGTTAGTTAACTGTATAAACTCTG
Source organism: Waterburya sp. (assembly GCA_965218645.1). Taxonomy (GTDB): domain Bacteria; phylum Cyanobacteriota; class Cyanobacteriia; order Cyanobacteriales; family Xenococcaceae; genus Waterburya. The sequence goes on from OZ244627.1 coordinate 2,402,910, forward strand.
TTTGGCTATACTGTCGCTGAAACTCCTCGATGGTGCAGTTGCAAAGCTGTTTGGCTTCTGGCTTTTCTAATCCTTCTCCCATAGAAGTTTGCAGACATTCCTGATTATAATCTTGGATAAATTCAGGGGAATATTTATTTTCTGGCTGAGGAGATATTTTGCCATAGGCAACTGCCGCACTACCTATGGCTAGTAAAGATAAAGTCAATAAAGAGGAGTAAAAATACTGCATAGAGATCGCGATATCATTAGATAAAACTACAAGAGAGATAATAGATGTTTTTTGTCTTTAATATGTTCCTTTTTGGGCAAGTTTAAATATTTAGTTTCTAGTTCGTAGTTAGTCGTTTGCAGTCCAAGAAAAATACTCTAACTGTCCATACTTATACTTGTTAAATGCTAAATATTAAATGTTAAATGCCCTTAGATAGCTCTCAAATTAAAGCTGCTGCAATGGAGATCGGATTTCATTTGGTGGGTATTGCCTCGATAGACAACCATCAAGATAATGCGGTGGCACATCTTAAAAGCTGGTTAGATTTGGGCTATCAAGCTGACATGGCATGGATGGCAAGCCCAAAAAGAGAAGATATTCGTTACTGTCTGCCCCAGGTAAAATCGCTTATTGCTGTTGCTCTTAATTACTATACTCCTCATCAGCACTCTGATGATCCACAGGTAGGCAAGATTTCTCGCTATGGCTGGGGTCGAGACTATCACAAGGTTATGGGCAAAAAGCTTAAGGCTTTAAACAACTGGTTGCGATCGCAAGATGAGTCGATTATTACTCGCTACTATGTAGATACTGCCCCTGTACAAGATAAGGTTTGGGCGCAACGAGCGGGCTTAGGTTGGATTGCTAAAAATGGTAATCTAATCAGCCCAAAGTACGGTAGCTGGATATTTTTGGGTGAAGTGTTAACTAATTTAGAATTAACTCCAGATACAGCTCATACCAATCATTGTGGTACTTGTACTCGCTGCTTGGAAGCTTGTCCCACTCAGGCAATTGTTACGCCTTATGTAGTAGACGCTAATCGCTGTATTGCTTATCATACAATTGAAAACCGTGAGCCAAAATTACCTCAGGCGATCGCTAATAATTTATCAGGTTGGGTAGCTGGTTGTGATATTTGTCAAGATGTTTGTCCCTGGAATCAGCGTTTTGCTCAGTTAACAAACATCAATGATTTTCAGCCTTATCCCGATAATATTCAACCACAACTAAAAAAACTTGCCAATATTTCTGAGGTAGAATGGGATCGACGATTTCGTGCTTCTGCCTTGAGGAGAATTAAGCCTGATATGTGGCGACGGAATGCCCGTGCTAATCTAAATAAAGAAAGATAATTATTTCTCAAAAATCACCTAATATAATATATTTTTAATAATTTTAATTTAATGTCTGCTCAGATAATTCTATTTGATTTTGACGGTACGATCGCCGATACATATCAGGCGATCATTGATATTACCAACAATTTATCTACGGAATTTGGTTATAAAGCTTTAGCTCAAGAAGAGTTGTTATTAATCAAAAACTTAAGCTCTCGCGAAATAGTTAAGCGTTCAGAAATATCTATATTTAAACTACCTTTTTTGGTTAGAAGAATTAGAGCCGAACTAAGCAAAGAAATTGCCGAACTATTGCCAATTCCAGATATGACCCAGGCATTATTTGAACTCCAAAGCAGAGGATACATTCTGGGTATTGTAACCTCAAATATCAAAGAAAATGTCGAGACATTTTTAGACAAGAACAAGTTAAATTCTATTTTCAGCTATATTTATTCCAGCACCTCTATCTTTGGTAAACATCGAATAATTAACCAAGCAATTAAAGCTAATAATTTGGATAGTTCCAAGGTGATTTATGTAGGAGATGAAACCAGAGATATTAGATCTGCTCGCAAAAGTCATATTGGCATAATATCTGTTGGTTGGGGCTTTAATTCTAGAGAAATACTGCTTGACTATCAACCTGACTATTTAGTCGATCGCCCTCAAGAATTGCTCAAGGCGATCGAGCTATATCATTTTCAAAATACAAAAATTATTGCTAAATAACCTGAGTTCGCGATAAGCTAAAACCCTTCGTCGATGGGTTGATTAGAAAATTATTTTTTCTGAGCAAATTTCTTAATCTAGCTGGTCAGAAAGTCTTTTAAAGGCTTAAAGCTTAAAGCTCATAGCTACCCTAACCGTCTAATTGAGCGAGGAAGCGCGCTGAATTCATTTCAGCAAGCGCAAGTCTCGCTTGTCTTAACCCGAAAGTAGCGTTAAATAACTGTTGTCGGCAAGAATAACTAAAGATTGGTTGAAATGGCAGCCACAGGACAAGTAGGAATGCACTGCTCACAAACGATACAGCGCGATCGCTTGAATTCCAGTCTAAATGTCTCTGGATTTAATACCAAAGCCTGGGTAGGACATACTCCCGTACATAAACCACAGTCTACACAGCTTTTTTCATTTATTACAATCTCACCAATAGCAGAAAATACATTGATGTCTCGCATTCTCATCCACTCGATGGCAGCATCAATTTGGTCGATGTCTCCCTGTAACTCAACAACCAACTTACCCATTTGATTAGGAGCAACCTGAGCGCGGATAATATTGGCAGCTACGTTAAAGTCTTTTGCCAAACGATAAGTAAGAGGAATTTGCACCGCAGTTTTAGGAAATGTTATCGTTACCCGTTTTTTCATAGAGAGCTATAGATTATAGATAGAATAAGAAACGCGAATATATAATATTTCTAAATTTAATAATGAGCGAAACACAACTAAAACCAAATACTAACAATTCCGTCAGAAATATAGTTATAGCGATCGCGGCAGTTGTCTTAAGCGTTGCTTTGTTTTTGGGTTTGCAAACTGAGGCTAGTTCTTTATCTTTAGAGTCTCAGGTAAAAAAATCTACTTCTTTAGACGTGGCTCTAAATAATAATAAACCTACGCTGGCTGAGTTTTATGCAGACTGGTGTACTAGCTGTCAAGCAATGGCAACCGATTTGGGACAAATAAAACAGGCTTATGGCGATCGCGTTAATTTTGTGATGCTCAATGTAGATAATACCAAATGGCTGCCAGAAATGCTCCGCTACCGAGTTGATGGTATTCCTCACTTTGTATTTATGAATAATGAAGGAAAAGCGATCGCCGAATCTATAGGAGAACAACCTCGCGGAATTTTAGAGGCGGATTTGGATGCTCTAATTGCTAACAATCCTATTCCTTACGCTAATAACCGAGGTCAAATTTCCCAAGTAGAATCAAAAGTTACGGTTACCGACAATAGCGATCCTCGCAGTCACGGTGCGGATGTTAAATAAGCGATCAGGAATAAAGTAATAACTAAAATTTGAGATTAATAATGACCACAATTGTTAAGCATAGAAGAACGGGAAATGAGTATATCTTGTTAGGAATAAATGGGGAAGTTGATAAAGTTAATCCGTCTCGTTTTATTAGTGAACTGTTTGCCCAAGAAAAATCTAAATCTGAAGTATCGTGTTCAGCAACGGTTTGTGATGTCCAAGGGAATATTTTCTTGGCTTATATTGACGATTTGACTGTTGTGGAAGTAGACGGCAAGAAGCCAGGAGATCTACTGCCAGAGCCTACTTTAAAGTCAGTCGATAATGATGTATATCAACAGCAAGCAGATGATTTTGATGATGAAGATTTAGAAGCAGAAAACTTTGATAATCCCGAAGATACATCGGCAGAAACCCCCATATCTTCTACCTATAGCCAAAGTTCATCTCAACAAAGCGATCTTGATAATGATGATGATGATTGGATCTAGCGTTTCCGCCCGCCATACCTACTCTTCACAGATTAATTAGTGCGTAATATCAGTTAGTAAACTAGGTTACGGCTAACTTCCAACAAGTAAGAAAAGTAACTGCATTAAAACTTAGCGTATTACAAGATTAGAGAAAAATACAAAAATTAAATATAGTGACAGCTTTACCTTAGAAGGTAGCAATTCGCGATAAATTAAATCAGGTAGTGGTAGCCAATTATACGATAACCCTAAGAGCAAAAAAATGAGCAAAACTGTTGCTGAAATTATGACAGCCAATCCGACTACAATATCTCCTGAAGCATCTCTAGAAGAAGCGATTCAAATTCTAGCTGAAAAGGAAATTAGTGGTTTACCTGTGGTAAATGAGCAGGGAGAGCTAGTGGGAATTATATCCGAGACTGATTTAACCTGGCAGGCTACAGGAGTAGAAGCACCTCCCTACGTAATGTTTCTTGATAGCGTTATTTATCTGCAAAATCCCACTAAACACAATCAAGAGGTACACAAAGCTTTAGGGCAAACTGTAGAGGAAGCTATGAGCGATCGCCCGACAACGGTAAAAGGCAATCAGCTAGTGCGCGAAGCCGCCAAAATTATGCACGATAAGAAAGTACGGCGTTTGCCAGTGGTAGATGATAATTCAAAGCTAATCGGCATGATTACTCAAGGTGATGTAATTAAGATGATGGCAGCCGAATGATCTAGTATCGCTTCACTTAAGTAGTAAGTAGTAAGTAAAAAGTAACAAGTAAGATCTTGTCAAAGTTTTAAGTCAGATTAGTAAGTATGCTTGTTAAAGTCTCTATTTACTAAGATTATTTTTTACTTTTTTAAAACCAACTTTAAATCTAATAATTTTAATTAATCATGACTATTACCCCAGAATCAGTTAAGACTCTGCTAAATTCCGAAGACTTTGGCGAGCGCATTAGAGGCTTAAATCAACTACGTCAAATTGACACAGAAACAGCCTTTGTCATGGTTCAGCCCATGATTACCGATGACAATACTCGCGTACGCTATGCAGCAGTTAGTCAGCTAGATACTCTGGGGATAAATGATCGAGATGCTGCTCTAGAAATCTTACGCGATCGCCTGTTTAACGATCCAGAGCCAGATGTACAAGCAGCAGCAGCAGACGCGATTGGTGGCTTGAAACTAGTTGAAGCCTATGAAGATTTAGCCAATACATATCATAATACATCGGAATGGTTGGTGCAGTTTAGTATTGTTGCTGCTTTAGGCGAATTAGGCGATCCTCGTGGCTTCGATCTCCTCAAAGAGGCTCTTCACTCGGAAAATAACCTCTTGCAAACCGCAGCCATTGGTTCAATGGGCGAATTAGGCGATACACGAGCTATTCCTTTGCTGGCTGCCTTTGCCGATAATGAAGACTGGCAAATACGTTACCGTCTTGTGCAAGCCTTAGGTAGATTAGGGGGAGAAGAAGCCAAGTCAATAATTACTAAGTTGGCAGATGATAAATTTGAGCAGGTTGCTAAAGAAGCGAAAAATAATCTTTGATAGAGCGATCGCCTTGCCCGATTACACTACTTGATTATGTTTGTTGGCGATCGCCCTTTTTAAAACCTTTAATTTTCCAGGGACTTGGCGCAAAACTTTAGAGCGAATATGTGCTATTTTTTCTAAAGTTTAGGGTGTTATAAAATGGTAGCCTCAGAAGAAAATCAGCTAACAAAGCCAACGTTAGAACAGGCGATCGCTCTTAGTCAAGAGTATTTACTTGCTCTTCAGCATTCAGAGGGTTATTGGTGGGGAGAATTGGAGTCCAACGTTACTATTACCTCTGAAGTTGTCTTGCTGCATAAGATTTGGCAGACGGATAAAACTAGACCTTTAGCTAAAGCCGAGACATACTTGCGATCGCAACAGCGTCAACATGGTGGTTGGGAGCTATATTATGGTGATGGGGGCGATCTTTCTACTTCGGTAGAAGCATATATGGCACTGCGTTTGTTAGGCGTATCGGCAGCCGATCCTGCTTTAGTCAAAGCCAAGCGATTTATCTTACAGCAGGGTGGCATTAGCCAAACTCGTATCTTTACCAAGCTGCACCTGGCTTTGATTGGTTGCTATGACTGGCAAGGTTTACCCTCAATTCCCCCTTGGATTATGCTTTTGCCAGAGCAATCTCCCTTCACGATCTACGAAATGTCTAGCTGGGCAAGGGGTAGCACCGTACCTTTGTTAATTGTTTTCGATCGCAAGCCTATATTTAATCTGGATAATTCGCTTAACTTAGATGAACTATACGCTGAGGGAATTGCTAATGTGCGTTACGAATTACCCCGCAGCAACGACTGGACGGATATATTCTTAACTTTAGATAATGTTTTTAAACTGGCTGAGAATTTAAATTTAGTACCTTGGCGCAAAGAAGGAATTGCTGCTGCAGAAAAATGGATCTTAGCCAGACAAGAGGCGACTGGCGACTGGGGCGGGATTATTCCCGCTATGCTTAACTCTCTTTTAGCTTTACGCACTCTAAATTATGATGTCAACGACCCAGTTATTCAGCGAGGTTTGACCGCCGTTGATAATTTTGCCATAGAAACGGAAAACAGTTATCGTCTTCAGCCCTGTATTTCTCCTGTGTGGGACACCGCCTGGTGTTTACGAGCTTTGGTAGAGTCAGGAATTGCCCCCGACCATCAAGCTTTAGTCAAGGCAGGAGAATGGTTACTAGACAAGCAAATTTTAGATTATGGCGATTGGGCAGTAAAAAACAAAGATACAACTCCTGGTGGCTGGGCATTTGAATTTGATAATCGCTTTTATCCCGATCTAGACGATTCGGCGGTGGTAGTCATGGGCTTATCTCAAGTCAAGCTTACTAATGAAGCACAGAAACAAAAAGCGATCGCCCGTTGTCTTAACTGGATGGCAACTATGCAGTGTAAACCTGGAGGCTGGGCGGCTTTCGATCTTGATAACGACCAAGACTGGATTAACCTAATTCCCTATGGCGACTTAAAAGCCATGATCGATCCTAATACTGCTGATGTGACTGCCAGGATATTAGAAATGCTGGGAGAATGCAGTTTATCAATGGATGAGCAACGCCTTCAAAAGGCGATCGCTTTTTTAATTAAAGAACAAGAAACTGACGGTAGCTGGTTTGGACGTTGGGGAGTCAATTATATCTACGGTACAAGCGGAGTCTTATCTGCCCTAAGTCTCATTGCACCTACCCAATCTAGATTCCAAATTCAAAAGGGTGCAGCCTGGTTAGTAAGCTGTCAAAATGCTGACGGTGGATGGGGTGAAACCTGTGCTAGCTATGATGATCCTAGTTTGAAAGGTATCGGAATTAGCACCGCTTCGCAAACAGCCTGGGCATTAATCGGTTTGATAGCAGCAGCAGAAGCAACCCAATTTATAGCACAGCCAGCCATCGATCAAGGGGTAGCATATCTACTGCAAACACAACGTTCAAATGGTACTTGGAACGAGGATCGGTTTACAGGTACTGGTTTTCCCTGCCACTTTTATTTGAAATATCATCTTTATCAACAATATTTTCCCTTACAGGCATTGGGTCGATATCAGAAATTACTGATTAAGTTAAAATAAATAACCTGAGTTCGTATTGAACGCAATGATTAATCATTAAAAGATTCGGGCGGATATTTTGGCTCTAGAGAAGATTAGCTGGAAGCTAGAAAAAAGGTTTTGCAGTGAACGAAGAGAAATTTAAAGGAAAATATCGCATTCCTTCGGCTCGCTTACAATCTTGGGATTATGGCTCAAATGGAATGTATTTTATTACCATTTGCATTGGCGATCGCCGACATTTTTTCGGAGAGATTGTTCAAGGCAAAATGATGTTATCTCATGTCGGAATTTTGGCGGATGTGCTATGGTACGAAATCAAAAATCATGGGAAAAATGTCGAATTGGCAGAATTTGTGGTGATGCCGAACCATATCCACGGCATTTTAATTTTGGATAATCTCCATCATCTTGATAGAGACAAGGCATGCCTTGTCTCTACGACAAATAACGTTACTAATACCACCAATGCTAAAGCGAATCCTATTGGTCGCGATCGGTTTCAAAATCAGGGAAAAAATACCATTTCATCAATTATCGGAGGATACAAATCGGCGGTAACGAAACATGCACATCGGTTAGGGTTTGATTTTTACTGGCAATCTCGATTTCACGACCATATTATTCGCAATGAACAATCTTATTTACAAATTGCTGAATACGTCGTAATTAATAATCCTCGTAATTGGCGCGATGATTGTTTTTATGATTGACAACTAACAATAATTAATCATCAATAATTAATCATCAATAATTAATTATAGAGACAAGGCATGCCTTGTCTCTACAGACAAAAATAAATTGTTGTCCCGCGATCGCATTCTCCTTCTGCCCAAACCTTGCCCCCATGACGATAAATAATGCGCTGTACCGTAGCTAAACCGATGCCTGTACCAGGAAACTCTGCTTGACTGTGGAGTCGTTGAAAAGCAGTAAATAGCTTATCGGCATATTCTTGATCGAAGCCCGCACCATTGTCCCGCAGGTAGAAAACTGACTGTTCTTCATTGGCAGTTAAAGCATCAAATTCAATTTTTGCCAGCGATCGCTTTGAGGTATATTTCCAGGCATTATGTAGCAAATTATCTAAGACAATTCTAAGTAATTGAGGATCTCCTATTGCCTTGAGATCGGGAGCAATTTTTATTTCTACCTGGCGATCGGGATCTTGTGTTTGCAAATCTTCGATAATATTTTGGGCAATCTGACTTAGGTTAACCTCGATCGACTTCATTTCGCTGCGAGTTACCCTAGACAACTCCAGTAAAGCGTCAATCAAATCACTCATCTTTTGACTATTGGCTTGAATCCTTGATAAATAGTGACTAGCCAGATCGCTCAGATTAGGCTGGCACGTTGACCACAGTACCTGGCTAAAGCCATTTATAATTCTTAGGGGTGACTGTAAATCGTGAGATACAGAATAGGAAAAAGATTCTAATTCTTTATTGGCAGCCTCTAGCTGAAGACTTCGTTGTGAAAGAGCTTTTTGAGTAGCAGCCATATTTTGAATATCACTCAAAGTATGAAGTAGTGCATATATTTCTCCCTCATCATTTTTAATCGGCGTTACGGTAGTATCAAAATAGTGAACTTCATTGGCAAGTTTTACCTCTTCTTGCAAATGAAGCACCTTGTTATAAGTCAATACCTGTTGCTGTTGCCAAATTATTTGGCGAGTATATTCTGGCGAAAAATATTCGCAGATCGCTTTATCTTTTGCAACCTGATGATCGACTAAGCCCAAACTTTTTGCTAAAGTTTTATTTGTAAATGAAATAGTCTTGGTGGATACGTTTACTACAAACAGGCAATAGGGGATTAGATTAAGATAACTCTCTAGCTTTTCGACGTATTGTGATGTGCTTTGCGTCCGATCCCGATCAGTGACCCGTCTAAGTTTTCTGAGTGAAGTCAGTTTCTGTTCAATAAGATCGCTCACTATTCCTTAAGCACCATAATTTAATTCAATTGTATTATTATCCAGCTTGCCTGTCCGTCCTCTTTCGGACAAAGCGGGTCGAAATAAATCATGTTTTACTATAAGGTGCGTTCCCTTACTAGGGAATGCGCGAGTTGGCGACAGGGGGACAAGATTGATATCGTTGCCTAAGTCCTAATTTAAGTACCTATGCAAAATCAATTACATAGCGATCGCCAAAAAGCTTTAAAACTTTCTCTACATACTTAGTTAAACTTTTCCAACTAGAGTAAGCTTTTATTTCAATCCACTCGTATTTCATAAATCGCCACAAAATTTCGATTGAATTTAATTGCGGAGAATAGGTTGACAACCAGAATATTTCTAGTTTTTGTTGTTTCCACTCTGCTATTTTCTCTCGAAAAGCATTACTAGTATGAATGGGAGAATTGTCGATAACTATTACTGTCGGTTTTTTGATTATTTTCGCAAAATTGTCAATAAACTTTATGACAATATCACTAGTTATTTTACATTCAAAAATATAGGAATCTAATTAATTATTCTTATTCAATAACCCAATAACATTTATCCGTTTACTTGGTTTGCTTTTTAATCCTTGTTGTTCCTTTGTATCTTGCCAAGCATAGGGAACATAAGGAGTTTAGAATAATAAACATTTATAACAGCAAAATATAGTCAGATTTATTGATCTCAAATTCTCAATTTAGAAGAATGACTAATGATTGAAACCATAGACATTATATTCAAAACCCAATAATTATCTGCCACATAGCTACAGCCAAAACTACGGAGGCTAGATGCTGCGGTAATAAATACTTAACTTGCTGACGAGCAATTTTTTGGGTTAGCAAAATAGAAAACAGCACGCCAAATATTAAACAGCATCCCTGTAAAAAAGCAATTACTGCGGGGTGAGCAACTAAGATAGGCAGACCTGCACCATCTAAGCCGAAGGTTGCCATAGTTATGGGTAATATTTTTCCCCCTTCTGCTAAACCCAAACGAAGATAGTGAGCCAAGTTCCCTGCTAAGGCTAAAGGTAAATAGCCATAAGCCAGTTCAACAAACTTGCGGGGTTTATATTTATTATTTAATTTACCCACAAGTTCGGTTGCGATTTGCGCCAGCAGAGGTACAACAAATGGTAAACATAAAGCGATAATGGATACTAAAGTATGGTTGCCAAATTGTTCAAGGTGCAAGTTTAAACTCAATCGAGCTGATATTTCTGGTAAACGGTGTAAAAAAATTACGTTTAACAACAGAAACAGCAAAGCAACTTCATAACTGTGGGGAATGTGGGTTGTCCACAGTTCAATTCCAGGGGGACGCAGGTTAACTTCGACCGAGCGATGGGGACAGGCTTTTAAACAAGTCATACACAATACGCAGTCTTTATTGTCCGTTAGCTGTGCAGGATGGGAATACAAAGGACAGCCATTGGTTTCTTGTCCCTCTCCTTTGGCTGCGCCTCCTTTATAGCATTGATAGGTAGTGCATTCTGCCGAACAAGTACCCTGTTGCGCTCGCAATTCCGTCATCGCTAATTTGGCAAACAAGCCATTCATCCCGCCGATAGGGCAAAGATAGCGACACCAAAAACGACGTTCAAAGATGGCAGAAAAGATCATTGCCCCTGCGGTAATAAGTAGCAGCAAGCAAGCGGAAAGATAGGCGGTGTTTTCCAAATCCCATAGTTCTTCCCAAAGTAAAATTAGGGCAAACAAAGCAAACAAAAACCAGCCACCCCATTTCTCCGCAGTATTTCTCGGCCATCTTTTAAGTTGTCGCGGAAACATAATTAGCGATAGCTTTTGGGTGATTTCGCCATAAATCATAAAAGGACAGACGGCGCACCATAACCTGCCAATAAAGGGAAAAGTAACTAAAATTAGAGGCCACCACCAAGCCCAAAATAAGTTGAGAGCAAAGTTATGCTGACGGTTTTGAGGAGCTAGAAAAAGGACGAAGACAATAAAGGCGAAAAAACTGGCGGTAAAGCCATAATTAATCTTGTCAGGATACCAGTCGCTGCGGAGAAAGTAACGTAGTTTGGGATATTTATTGAGGAGATTTAAGCGATACTGTTTCTTTTTACTTTGAGACTGCCAAACAACTTCTTCGGTAATGTCATCACAACCCTGTAGTTGGGTTAAGGCTCGTTCAATAAGACTTTCTAGTTCACTAAGATTATTAGGAAAATCATAAGCCTGGAGGTTTCTTATTGCTTCGGGGGTTATTTGAGTTTTTCGCAGAGATTTATTGCGTCCAATTAAATTCAAATAATAATTTATCTGCTCATCTAAATCAGCTTTGCGGATTCTTAAAGGAGGAACTTTAATGAAATTAGCAACTACAGAATCGATCGCCTTAACGGTTTGTTCAGAAATGAGAATTATTCTGGCTTGAGAAGTATGCGCCTGAGAAACATCTCCCCCAGGACGCATTATGGGAGTATACCGATTGTTTTTAATTAAAGTGGCGATCGCATCTATTAATTCAGTGGGTAATAAATGAATATTATTTAAAACCAAAGTTCCTGTACCTAAGCTGGCAATTAGTCCTGGTTTCCCACCGCTACGACCAAATAACTCTGCCCCACTAGTCTGTAATTTGTTACAGTCAACCTGGATAATCGGTTGTCGTCGAGTGGCTGAACCAAAATGAATTAAAGCTGCTAAATTATCCTTTTCTAATCCTGGTTCACCAAAGATCAGTACTGATTCTCTGGTTTGAGCAGCCTGTTTGATCTGCGATCGCAATCTAGCTGCATAACGGCTTTTACCAATTACTCCCCGTTTAGCTTTACTAACTAAATAAGGTCTTAAAGTTATCTGACGTTCTTGTTCAAACTGAAGCTTGTCTGATAGTTCTCTAACATCTGTAGCTAACTGCTGAGAAAAAGTCTGAGCAATAGCAGGATATTGCTCAACTAATTTTTGAAACTCTTCCCCCTCAAGATACCAGACCTTGATTTCACCAATAGTCTCGATCGTATATTGCGTCGGCTGATTTAATAACAGAGCATATAAATTTAGTACTGTTCCTGATAGTAAGCTGCTGGGACGAGACTCTGATTGACTATCGCTTGATACTTTTCCTGTATGAATAATATACAAGCCATCAGGCTGGGTATCTTCAGTAATAATAATCTCATCGGCGGCAATTGTTTGCTCATCTAGTAAAGATGCGATCGCCCCTAAAACCTCTAATGATAAATTACCCAAACAAGTTTTCTGCTGTAAAAAAGAAACTAAATCAGAGGAGTTCATATTTTAACCATCACAAGCTAGGTGATACCAAATAGATTAGCTTATGCAGGTCAAACAAGGGCGAAGGAATAAAATTTCTTATTCCTTCCGCCCTCAATCCTCATCCCTTAAAACTCAGTTTAGCTGTTGCGCCAAACTCCAACCTCTAGTACATTTTACTTTGCCCTGAATCACAGTATTAAGGTATTGCAGTCTAATACCGTACTTCTTACCTAATTCTTTGGCTGTGCAATGTTCAGATATATTTCTCTTTTCGTTTTTCCAGCTATAGGTATTTTGATCTAAGGGTATATCTGACTGTTTAGCAGTAGACTTTACCTCAACGGTCGAAATTAGCTCGGCAACTGAGTTTTCAATTAAAATTACAGGAGCAGTTAGCTTACCAATTTCTGGGTTAGAAGCAGCCAAATTTAATCTTTTGGTACCATCTTTTACAGTTAGCTTCTTCATCCCAAATCGGCTTGTAGCACCATCAGTAGTAAAAATAATAGGAGTAGTAACACCAGATTGCAAAAGACTTTGAGCTAATTCGGGATCGCTGTAGCTTTCTGTATGAACTAGGAGTGCAAGATCTTTGAGGGTAGCTTGATAGGTAATCTTTTTCATAGTTAACTTGTTTTTGTCACTATTGATTGAGAGAATGTTTACGCAAAATATTCTTAAGCGTGAAATTAATGATGATTGAATAGTACCTAATAAATTCAACATCAACTTCGTTTTTCTGTAAATAGTCTAATATAGGCGTTCTAAAAAAACTATGACACTTGGAGAAAAAAACGATTTGCTGATTTACTAGAGTTCACTAAGAAATTTATCAGTTACCGCTTATCATATATTAATAATTTCCTAAGTGTAAATCCTAGGTGAGTAAGATGTTGATAAGCACATTGTATTCATCTCAGCAATTTTACTCATCCGTATTTTTACTGTTTTTAAGTGTTATTCGGGAATATTTGCTCAAAAACAAATGCTAAGAACATTCATATATCTTTAAGTCAACCGTCCCCCGCCTTCCGCGGTCATAAATAGCCATAGTTGACATCAATCAAGCCTTCTACTCTACGCTCGATTGTCCAATAGGAACATTAAAATAAGATAAATTTCCTGATGTCCCATCAAAGTATCTAGAGCAAAATTAGTTTGAGCTTCAGATAAATTTAAGATATAAGCATAATGATAGATCACTCATTTGTACAACATTGATACATTAAAAAAGAAATTATGTACTAAAATAAATCTCGATCCAATTTAGCTATTGATTAAGTTAAGTTTTCTTTTCATTGTTTATAAATAGCCAAATCTATATTTATTATTAAAAAAATGATATTACCAGCCAGTATATACTATTGTTCTACATTTATAAGTAGCATTAAATAAACTTATTTGTCCTTTTAAGTATTGATTTTTCTGGTAATTAATCTAAATGCGCTCTAATTTTTCATGAAGACTAATTGTAAATAATAAGCTACTTGTTGCCGATAGTAATTAAAGCATTTTTCAAATCAAAAATTGCATAATAGATTTAATTTAGGGAATGGTTTTTTATTGCTAAAGTAAAAAGAAAATAATCATGAAGTTCAAGAATAAAATTCCAGGTTTAAAATCTCCTAAACAAAAGCTGATTAAGATTATACGTAATGTGCCACTGTGCTTGGTAATAGCAGCACCAGTTATTATTGATATCGGCATTACTTCTGGCTTAATAAAATATTTTTCTTTTGATAGAGAGCGACGAACTATAGAAAATGTAGCTGAACAATCCCCAAATCAAATTAGCGATCGCGTATTTTTACGTCAGAATAAATACTTAGAAACTAGCGATAACCACTTTGAGTCCGAATTAGTTGATTATCCAGCTCAAAAGTCTAATCAACACAGAAGAGAAATTCTAGACTATTTATTGCTAACCATCTTTCTAGGGGCAATTATCTATATTAGGTTTGTGCGTATGCTCGATCATCTAACTCAAACAGTTTCACAGATCGCTTATCAACAAGATACCAAATTAAAGAATGTCTCTACGGTTGAATCAAGTATCGATCAATCTTCTGGGCAAATTGCCAGTCAGCCACAAGTAATTCAGCAACAGGGAAAAAGAAGGTCTGACCAGGTTACAAATTTTCTTTTAGTTGATATGAGCCATGAATTGCGATCGCCTTTAAACGCTATTTTAGGATTTGCTCAAATCATGGAGCAAGAATCATCCCTGACGCGATCGCAGCAAGAAAATATGGCAATCATTAATCACAGTGGCAAGCGGATGTTGTCAACGATTAATGACCTAGTAGACTTGTCTAAAATTGAAATTAATCGTTTGGTTTTAGCCAAGGATAGCTTTGATTTTTATCTTTGGCTTGATAGTTTTGAATGTAGCCTCAGACATAAAGCAGATAATCAAGGTTTAGACATTTCTCTAATTAAGCATTCTCAGCTACCACAGTATATTTGCGCCGACGAAAGGAGATTACGTCAGATCTTGACTAATTTAGTCAGCTACTGCTTAAAGCATAATCAGAGCGAATCAATAATTGTGCAGATAAGTTCTTCTGCCGTTAATTTAGACTCGATTGAATCAAAGCTGCAAAATCTTCATTTTGTCATCGAAAATCTTAATTTCTCTCTAGCATTACTAGAGCTTGTAGACTTATTCGATCCTGCCGTCAGCGTTCGCCAAAAAGGCAAGTTTTACGATCATAGTCCTTTAAGTTTGCCTATCAGTCGTCAGCTTGCAAAATTAATGAAAGGGGACATAACTGTTGAGCATGATAACCATCGACAAGGAAGAATGATCTTTCGCTTGGATCTAGCAATTGAAGTAGTTACTAGTCAAGAAGTAGAAATTAAAGCTGAATCTTCTCCTCAAAAAGTTATTAGTCTAGAGTTAGAGCAGCCTAATTACCGTGTTCTAGTTGTGGATGATTCTAAAACCAACCGTAAAATTTTGGTACAGATATTAGAAAAAGTAGGCTTTGAAATCCAAGAAGCAGCTAACGGCAAAGAAGCAGTTGATATCTGGCTGAACTGGCAACCTCATATGATTTGGATGGATATCCAAATGCCCGTGATGAATGGTTATGAGGCTACAAAGCAAATCAAATCTTCCCCTCAGTCCAAAATACCTATTGTGGCATTTTCCGCTAGCAGCTTAGAAGAAGAGCCGCTATATCAAGCTTCAGGATGTGATGACTTTGTAGAGAAGCCTTTCTCGGAAAATATTATTTTTGACAAGATTGCTCAACATTTAGGAGTGCGTTATGTTTATCAATCGATAACACCTTTACCCAGCAGCTTTAGATTAACTGAAAATGCTTTGAGAGTTATGCCCAATAGCTGGATCGATCTCTTAGGACAGGCAGCAGCAGCATTAGACGACAAGTTATTAACTCAGCTATTACAAGAAATTCCCCCAGAACATGGCGATTTGCAAGATGCACTGCAAAAACAAATCGACAATTTTGATTTTGACCAAATTATCAATTTAGCTCAAAAAAAAACTCATAAGCACTAGCTAATCTGGCGTTGCTGATTTGAAACATGATTCGACTCGCTTTGTTTGAAGGTAGACTGACGTGCTACATAGACAAGCTGGATAATGATATGACGGAAAAGGAATGTTTGAATTGAGATTTAAAGGGCATTAATCAACTCAATTAAGAAAATCCATGTCTGGATTCAGCAACGCCGCTAATTTTACACACTTTCATCTTTACACACAAAAAACGATGATTTCTTTTCTCGCTCAAGACATCAATATTCTAATTGTAGATGACATGGCTGATAACTTGAAAGTTCTCGCCAATACTCTGAGTGCGCAAGGCTATCAGGTACGCTGTGCTAAAAATGGTTCGACAGCATTACGAGGTGCAAGTACAATTTTGCCCGATTTAATTTTGCTAGACATAAAAATGCCCGATCTAGATGGCTACGAAGTTTGTCAAAGACTTAAAGCAGATATTTTAACCTGCAATATACCCGTAATTTTTTTAAGTGCCTTAGATGACGTATTGGACAAGGTCAAAGCATTTGAAGTTGGGGGAGTAGACTTTATCAGCAAACCAATTCAGGTCAAAGAAGTATTGGTGCGGGTTAAAAATCAAATTGCCCTCCAGTTAGCTAACGCTAAAATATCTCAGTTGAACCAAGAGTTAGAAATTAGAGTTCAGCAGCGTACATTTGAACTAAAAAGTGCTAATCAAAAGCTTAAAAGAGAAATTAATGAGCGTCAGAGAATTCAGCAAAAGTTAGTTTACGATTCTCTCCACGATGGTTTGACGGGGTTAGGCAACCGTAGCTTATTATTGGATAGAGTTGAGTGGACTATTAAACACGCCCAACGTTATCCAGATTATATGTATGCTTTGTTGTTTATCGATCTTGATCGCTTTAAAGTAATTAACGATAGTTTAGGTCATTCAACTGGCGATCAATTATTAATTGCGGTGGCAAATTTACTGCAAAAGTGTCTACGAGACAACGACCTAGTAGCACGTTTAGGAGGAGATGAATTTGTTATTTTATTAGACGGCATTAGCAGTACTAAAGATGCAACTATGATCGGCGAGCGTATTCAACGAAATTTGCGATCGCCTTTTGAACTAAAAGGTCAAAATATCTTTACCAGTGCCAGTATCGGGATCGTCTTTAGTTCTCCTAACTACACCAACGCTGCGGAATTGCTAAGAGACGCTGATATTGCCATGTATCATGCCAAAGAGAGGGGAAAAGCACGCTACGAAATTTTCGATCAGGCAATGTATTACGAAACTTTAAAGCTATTGGAATTAGAAAATCATCTGCGTCAGGCTGTCAAGCGTAATGAATTTATGCTTCACTACCAGCCAATTATTTCTTTAAACAATAGTAAATTAGTTGGTTTTGAAGCTTTAATTCGTTGGCAACATCCTACTAAGGGTTCTATTTCTCCCGTCGAGTTTATTCCCATTGCTGAAGACACAGGCTTAATTTTAGAAATTGGCGAGTGGTTACTAGAAGAAGCTTGTCAGCAATTAAAGCGGTGGCAACAAAAGTTTGCCCAGATTCCTCAAGTCGCTTCTCTCAAAATGAATGTTAATATAGCCAGTCAACAGTTACAACAACCAGAGTTTATCCAAAAGCTAGATCGTATACTACAAGAAACTGGTTTAAACGGTAATTGTTTACGTTTAGAGATTACAGAAAGCGTCTTGATCGATCCAGAAGGAAGTATACAAAATACCCTTAAGCAAATTAGAGAGCGAAATATCAAGCTCAGTATTGATGACTTCGGAACTGGCTATTCTTCTTTGAGCTATTTACGTCGATTTCCCATTGATAATCTAAAAATAGATCGCTCTTTTATCGAACAAATGAACTATGATTTAGAAAATTTGGAGATTGTTAGAGTAATCATTACTTTAGCCAAAACTTTAGGCATGGATGCTATTTCTGAGGGAGTAGAAACACTCCAGCAACTCCAGCAGCTAAAGGCTCTTGGATGCGAATTTGGTCAGGGATATTTATTTTCTAAGCCCTTACCCTCTATTGGAGTTGAATCAATGCTAGCTCACTATCCAAAATCGTTTAATGAAAATTATCCTTATATTAACTGAAATTATATTTACCCTATTATTCTCCATACAGAGGAACAAGTCCTGCTTTTCTAACTATTGCTTGACCTTCACGAGACAGTAACATTTGGGCATAGGCTTTTCCTGCCAACTGATCGGGAGTTCCATCTTGGCGAATAACTAAAAACAATCTCCGCGTCAGGGGATAATTACCGCTTTTAAATATTTTTAAATTAGGCTGTCCTGCTACTAAGGGATTTAGATAGTTGGTTGACTTTTCCTCAGCCAAATCAAATACTTTAATTAATTGCTGACCTTGGACTAAAGATGAAGAGGCAAAAGATATTGTCCCTGGCGTGGCAATTACTTTGCGTAAAGCAAGAGTATAGTTAGAAACATATTCAGTTGTTGAAGGTATGTTAGCAGCATTATCTAAGTTCAATAGCTCAATATCTTCTGGGCTAAGTAAAACTGGAGTTATAGGCAGATCTTGACCTCCTAACTGTTTCCAATTAGTAATTTTGCCAGTGAAAATGTTCCTAACCTGATCTAAACTCAAACCTTTGGTGGGAATTTTATTATTCCCAAAAATGACAATGCCATCAATTGCAATGGGAACTTGTTGCAGTTTCATATCTCTTAAGCGTGCTTGAGAATATTCGCGATCGATTAAAGGGCGACCATTAAAAGCAAAGCTGAGTTCGCCATCAAGCAACATTTTAATGCCATTGCTATAGCTTTGATCGTTGTTTGTAGGCTTGGTATATCTTAAGTCAAAGTTAGGGTGTTGAGAGAGCATAGCGTCATTCATGCCATGAGCCACTAAAGAAGCAAAATACAGTGCGCCTCCATAGCTAAATAAGCCGTCGGGTACATCTGGGACTTGACTCATAGAGTCGTAAAGAGCAAGACTATCTCCTTGAGAAGAAGTAATGTAGGTAGGTTGGCGAGAAATAAAATAATTAGCCCAAAGTGCGATCGCAATTCCTAAAACCGCTAAACCGCTAAGCACACTTGGCTTTTGAAGCTCTTGTTTAAAACCATTTGCTGAGTACTTAGGTGCATTTGCTCGCTGAGGTTTAACTTCGAGCGGTCTTGTAGCTAATGATTGAGCAGCATTTGGTTCATTAATGCTTAAAGGATAAAAACAAATTTCACAATAAAGGGCAGAATTATGGTTCTCAAAACCGCATTTGGGACAAATATGCTTTTGATTCTTGAGTACGAAAGCTTTTTTTGGTTGATTATTTGACGGCATACTCTTTGATAAAATTTTGATTTAAGATTTTGGATAGATTTGGCTTTTTATCGATAGACTTTAGTTTATTGACCAAAAAATCGCTTATTTTAAAAGCTGCATAGGGTAAATGTTTCATATTATCTCCCTTACTAAAGGCTTCCAAGTTCTCCTCAAGGGTAAATATTTTAGTTCCCTCCTTAAATAACTGAAATTCTTTATAGCTTACTCCAGCCCTATCTGCCAAAATTTTATCGGCTTGGGTGGGATGCTCAGACATAAATTGCAAAATATCAAACCAGGTATCGATCAAAGCTTGTACTTGTTCTGGCTGTTCTTTGATTAACTCTTGGGTTACGACTAAAAGATCGGGAATTGCTCCAGGAAATTCTTTGGATGAGGCTATTTCCTTCGATCCTTTTCTTTGTAGTGCATTTAACCAGAAAGGAGTAAACGCGCCTACCGCATCAGCTTGCCCGGCAACAAAGGCTGCTGCTGCTGCACCAGTTTCAATATCTATGATTTGTACGTCATCCCTGGACATTCCCTCTTTTTCTAATGCCAAAGTCAAAAGAAAGTCGTCTACAACCCCCGCTTCCAAAGCCACGCGCTTATTTTTCAAGTCTTTAATTCCGTCAATTCCCGCAGCAGCAACAATTTTGTCATTACCTGCTGAGTTGTCGTTGACTAAAACTGCCACTTCTCCTTTTACCGCATCTACGACAAAGCTAATAGTATCGTTGAGGGTTTGACAGTTACCGTCTATATAACCAGAAGCCAGATCTTCCATGGATTTAGAATAATTGTCGTACCATTTAAGCTCAACATTAGCCTCATTCTTGATAAATAAACCCTCAGATTCGGCGATCGCCCAGGGCCACCAGCCAGCCCAACTACTATAACCAATTACCACTGCTGGTTTTGGATTCTGAGATGGACTACTAGAAGCCTTTGACGGTATTTTGTGCCAGTTGGTTGTGATTGCGAAGCTCAACAATAAAGAAATAGCTAACAACCAAATTTTCTTTGCCATTTGAAATTGCCATTTATCGTTGGTTGGACTACCGCTTTAAAAAGCTAAAAGCATCAATAAGAATTAATCAATTGTCTCAGCATTCGCTTAATTTTTTAATTAATTATAAATTATAGTAATCATAGAGGAAAATGCGACTCTTAGAAATCTTTCTACTTTAAAATTTTTGAGCATAATTACGATTTTTGCTGCTGAATTAAGCTTTTTATTTCTCTGAGCAAACCAGAATTGCCAAAATTAAAGCTGGGATTAGTTAATAAACCTTGAGTAGGACTAAATAACAGTGCCAAAACAAAAATTCCTGAAGCAACAAGCACAATCGCCGGACCAGAAGGCAAGTTATAGTAATAGCTGAGATACATTCCCGCAATGCTAGATATCACGCCAATTATTACTCCTAATAACATCACTAAATGTAATCTATTTACTAATAAATAGGCGGTGGCAGCAGGAGTAATCAACAAGGATAAAACTAAAATTACCCCAACAGCTTTAAGACTAGCCACAATAGTTAAGGCAATTAACATCATCAAGCCTAAATCTAATAAGCCTACGGGTAAACCTACAGCCTGAGCGCCAAGTTTATCAAAGGTATAAAACAATAGTTCTTTGTATAGCAGCACAACTACCGTTAGAACAATACCAGCGATGATTAGAGTATCTCTAACATCTGTTGCTTCCACCGCCAGAATATTGCCAAACAAAAAATGATTCAGGTCAATTTTATTATCTTTCTGCACCACGGTAATCAGGGTAATTCCCAAAGCAAAAAAGGCTGAAAAAACAATCCCCATCGCCGTATCTTCTTTAATATTTGACCTAGTACTAATAATATTAATCAAGATGGTGCTGATGATACCGGCAATAAAAGCACCCAAGAAAATATTTGCCCCAACCAAATAGGCGATCGCCAATCCTGGTAAGACAGAATGACTAATAGCATCTCCTAGCAACGCCAATCTTTGCACCATTAGGTAACTACCTACCACCGCACAAATTACGCCAACGACGATCGCAACTACAAGCGATCGCTGCATAAAGCCGTACTGCAAGGGTTCAAATATGGTTTCTAACATTTAATTTAAAATTAATTTAATAATTTAAGTAGTATCTCACCCATCTCTTTACAGCCCACTGCTTTCATCCCAGGTGACATAATATCTCCTGTGCGGTATCCGAGATCTAAAACTTGATTGACTACGTTCTCAATTTCGGTTGCGGCATCGGGAGCATTTAAACCATAGCGTAACATCATCGCAGCACTAAGTACCTGTGCCAGAGGATTTGCTTTATCCTGTCCTGCAATGTCTGGTGCCGAGCCGTGTACAGGCTCATAGACTCCAGGTGTACCCGCAGCCCCTAAGCTAGCAGAGGGTAACATTCCGATACTGCCAGTCAGCATCGCCGCAGCATCAGAAAGAATATCACCAAATAAATTGCCCGTAACGATGGTATCAAACTGTTTGGGAGCGCGAACAAGCTGCATCGCTGCATTGTCTACATATAGATGACTTAACTCTACATCACCATAATCCTTTGCCATTGCCGTAACGCGATCGCGCCACAGTTGAGAAACGTCTAGTACATTAGCTTTATCAACCGAGCATAGTTTACCGCTACGTTTTTGGGCAGTTTCAAAACCGACTTTGGCAATGCGATCTATTTCGCTAACGCTATACGCCATTGTATTTATGCCCCGTTTTTCCCCCGTTTCTGTTTCAAAAATGCCTTTAGGCTGACCAAAATATATACCTCCAGTCAACTCCCGCACCACCATAATGTCTACTCCCTCTACTATTTCTCGCTTGAGTGAAGAAGCATCAATTAGCTGAGGTAAAATAGTCGCAGGACGGAGATTAGCAAATAATCCCAGTCCTGCACGCATTGCTAATAAGCCAGTTTCAGGACGTTGCTTACGGGGTAAATTATCCCATTTATAACCACCAATTGCAGCTAACAAAACTGCATCACTTTGACGGCAGGCTGTCAATGTTTCTGCGGGTAAAGGTTCACCTGTTTCATCGATCGCAGCACCACCAATCAAAGCTTCGGTAAAGGTAAACTTTAAATTATGTTTAGGTGCGATCGCACTTAATACTTCCACCGCTACCGACATAATTTCCGAACCAATACCATCCCCTGGAAGTAAAGTAATATGGTGATGTTTAGTCATAGTAGCTGCGTAAATTATTTCTAGAGTTGCAATTGGATAACAGCTATTAATTTACCATTTAGCAGTAAATCTAAGAGATATATGTATTGGTTTGTGATGTAGCTTACACATCAGCCCACTTACGTAATAGATTGGCAATACTTTTGGAAACCAAATCAAATTCAGGGGTTTTGCCAGATTTAGCAAAGATAGCGCGACGAGCCGTATCTAGGTCAAAAAGAATTTCGCGATCGCCCGCATTGCGAATTGTACTCTGTACCCAACCAACTACAACTAATCTTACGCCCTGAGTAACAGGATTTACACGGTGTAAGGTAGTTGAAGGATAAACAATAGCCGAACCAGCTTCAAGCTTATAGCTTTGTTCTTCTTGTACTCCTTCAATGACTAGCTCTCCTCCCTCATAGTCTTGAGGGGAATTAAGAAATAAGGTAAAAGAAACATCGGAGCGACATAAGCTAGAGCTGTTTTTCATCAGCGCATTATCTACGTGGGTGTCGTAAGACATTCCCTCGCTATAGCGACTAAAGAGCAATGAATGAACTGCTTTGGGGCGAACGGTCGATTGGAATAAAACATTATTGGATAAGGAAATACCAATCTTTCTTTGAAGTTCTTTTTGAAAAGTTCCTGCTTTTAGTTGCTGATTGTTTTTAACCAATTTAGCGTGCCAACCCGCCGTAATCTTTCCATCAATAAATTCTGCTTGTTCTAAAACTTGTTTAACTTCGGCTAACTCTTCAGGGGAGAGAATTTGGTCAATTGAGAAAATCATAACTTTTGACTTTTAACTCTTGAATTGATGCTTTGTAGTTAACAACTGACGTTTCGTCACCCCGTCACAGCAGTTAGATTAAATGCGTAACATCAGTTAATAACATTCTCCTGCACATCGAACTTATTTGTTAAATTCGATCTGAGTCACTAAGGCAGAAATTTCACCAGGCTGTTTAATCGGTTTTGCAGGTGGCTCAATAGAGGGCCAAGCTGTTTTTAATTCTGCCAAACTATCGGTAATCACCTTATGTCCTTCTGGATCTGCTTGGCTTTTTTGGTCAGCTACGGTCTGATATAGCTCGTCGGCATAATAGACAAATCCTCTGGAATCTTGATACTCTACCACTTCTACAAACTGATTGTTGGCGATCGCAGCTTTGTATTCAGCAGCTGCATTTTTCAGCATTTCTGTCATTACGTTTAGCACAAATTCTGGAGAGTTGCGTTGCTCTTGGGGTATAGCAGCGATCGCTTCATCAATAGAAGCCTCAGACTTATCAAACAATGTTTTCATCTCAGGTGAATTGGGAGCAGATATTGCTAAATCATGTAGTTGATTTAAGGTTGGCTTAAAGTCGGATACTCCTTTTTCTGGTAATACAGTTTCGATATCGCTATAAAGTTCTTCTACAGGATGACCAATATGAGGTTCGGCTTCTTCATAGTTTTTTTGGGCGATCAATTCTTTGGCTGCGAGCAAATGACCTTTCATCAAGCCCAAGGAAGTCATATAGTCAACATTGGGATCGCCAGTAGAAGTTCCACCTTCACCACCTTCACCGCCTTCTGACAGCAGATAAGCTTCGGAACTAGATGTGTGCATTTCATCGGTTTCATGGGCATTTAAAGGTAAAGCTTGAGTCCCTACCGCAGCTGCACAACCTAGGGCTAAAAATAATTCTATAGTTCTAATTCGAGTAGACATTTTTTTATTAGTATTTATACGTAAATGTACTAAATTAGTAATTTACTATTGTTGCGAATATAAGTCAATAGTTCAAAAAATAGCCAGCTCAATTTAAAGCTAATCGCAACTAAGTATCTTCAGGAATTACGTCAAAAAACCCCATGCAGCCATATTCAGCAATATAGTCTTGATGGGGATGAAACATATATTTGCCAGGATACTTATAAGCAAATTCTAGAATGTGTCGCTCGGCTGTTCCCATAGTAATTACGTCACTTTCTTCATTGGGTTCTAGACTTCTACCTGTACGATAAACCTGAAACATATTGGCATGAATATGAAAAGTAATAGCTGGATCGAACTCAATCATGTTGAGAATATAGAGGCGAATTAACTGATTTTGATAAATGGGAATTGGATAATCGCGATAATAGTTAGGAATACCATTAAAAGCATATAGTTCGTTCTTGCCATCAGTATCAAGATCGTAAGCACCCATTACCATCACCATTTCATCGGCGGGGGGACGACCTTCTGGGGGATCGACAATAAACAAGCCATATAAACCTTTGCTTACATGACGAGTAACGGGAGCAACATGACAATGATAGGGATAAACACCATAAAGTTCTGCATCAAATTCATAGATCTGAGTCTTGCCTCTACGTACAGATGTAACTCCATCCATTTCTTCAGGATGAATGCCATGAAAGTGCAGGCTGTGAGAATGTCCATCTTCGTTATGAAAAATAATGCGGACGCGATCGCCCTCTATTGCTCTCAGGGTAGGGGCGGGAACGCGATTATTTAAATTCCAGCTAATAAAAGTAATTGCACTATTAAGCTGTAAAGTTGTGCTGTGGGCAGCAAGTTTAAATTCTCTGATGGTGCGCCCATCTTCTTCTTTGACTGTGCCGTAATCAAAATCTCTTAAAACTGCCATCGGCTCGAAACTTTGAGCTAATGAACTATTGGTTTGGGGAACGGGAGGAATTTTGACTGGTTCAGCAGCATTGACCTCACTGCTATTGAGTTTTAATGCCATGGCAGAAATGCCTGCTGCCAATAAACCCCATTGAATAATTTGTCGGCGACTTCTCAGTTGACGGTTTAATGAGAATATATTAGACATAAAAAATAATTCTAATTTAACTGATTTCTCAGTCCTAAATAATCAAGTAAAAATACAGTACTGCACAAAAGAGCCTTAATTAAATAATTGCATAAGTTTCTTAATAAGGAAAATTATCAAAAAAATTGACGTTGAAGATAAATTTGACCAAAGGTCACAGCAGCGCGAAAATCGAAGCGAGGCGGTCTTGCGAGACAGTCCGTTGCGGAGGTTCCCTCCGTTGAAGGAACTGTCGAGGGCGGGGGTTTCCTCCATGAGCCATCGCTTCAAGAAGCCGTTGCGGGGCGAACCCCCGTTGAGGCTATTGAGCAAGAAGGCTCCGTCCGTTTAGGGCGGAGTAATCTGTGACCATGATTGCTGACCAGTTTTTTTAGGTATTGTTATCTATATTATTGATTATTAGGTATTTGTAATATTGTTGTATTACTATATTCAAGCAAAGAGCGATCGCAAATGTTTAATTTCATTCTTAAGGTGGCGACGTATTTCATCTTATGTCTCGTTCCAACCGCTAGAAATTTAGATGAATATAACAGACCTCTTGCATGAATAAAAGATTAATCATTCTTGCTTTGTCCCTATGCTTAAGGAGACCTCAAGCGGAGCGGTGCGCTTTTCCCTTTAACCTTTCCCTCTTTCTCAAGTAGTTAATTATGATTTGTGCAAGAAGTCTAACGTTTATAAGTTTTAAATCCATCTGTATAAAACTCAGTAATTTCAAAGATAGAGTTAAGTTTAAATCAATTATGCAGTGTTTTTTACTAAGATTTATTCTAAATTTAACCATATAGTACCTAGATTCTTAACTTGAAAATGTAGAAAATATAGTTAGTGCTGTTATGGCGTTTCATAAATTATAAAAAAGTACTTCTTTCGCTATTTTAACGATTTACTTCGTCGGAAAATAACGGGCGACACAAGGTTTTGAAATAAATTCAAGATACTTGCCCTCATCTCCATAGCTCTTCTATGCAGAACATTTTTTTTCTTGTATCTCACTAGAATACCATTAGAAGCATCTTTTCCCACAAATTAGGGCATTTCCTAAAGAATTAAGTGAACATTGGGCACTCAATTATGTTATATGTTTGCTGTTTGAGAGATAACAAGGTTTTAAAATTGTTTAATTAAGTCAGATCGTTTTTTCAAAAAGACCATTGTTAATTTAATCTCAAATACCAATTTTTTAACAACCAAGAAGTATTAGCCCCGATTAAAAAATGAATTTCTTCATTAGCTTATTATGAAGCTTGGTTGAAATTTATTGGTTTATATCGAATGAATTCAAAGACCGATAAAGGCAATTTATCAAGATATAAGCCTTAATTTTAAGCTGTTTAACCATTTATCATTGTAACAATTGTGGAAGATACCAATATTTTTGACAGTAGTCCGCTTTCTGGGGACTTAAGCAATAGCGATCGATTGTTGCAAGGTAATTACGATTTACCAAGTAATTTAGACCAACCTTTAATGGCTGATTCTCAAGAGAGAAACGCTATCATTTTTGTTGCAGATGGATTACGTCCAGACTCGATTAATCCTGAAGATGCACCGACGCTTTCACGCCTTCGTGACGAGGGGGTAGATTTTGGTAACAGCCACTCACTGTTTCCCACCTTTACCACGCCGAATGCATCGGCGATCGCAACTGGACATTACTTAGGAGACACGGGTGATTTCAGTAACACTATTTACACGGGTTATCCAGTATCTCCAGTCGTCAAAGATCCTCTAACTGGAAGTGTAACTAGTAGCGGTACTGATACACCCACACCATTTATTGAAAATGACCCAATTTTAGGTGACATCGACGAAAAATTTGGCGGTAATTTCCTCGACGAAGAAACGCTGCTAGCTTATGCAAGAGAAAACGGCTATAGTACTGCTGCGGTAGGTAAACTCGGACCAACCTTGATTCAAGATGTAACTCAAGGAAATCCTGATAAAGATGGCAACGTTCCAGTACCAGGGACGATTATCATTGATGATTCTACAGGTAAAGAGGGTGGCATTCCTCTTGATCGCGATATTGTAAAGCAACTCGTCGATGCTGGTTTACCAGCGACCGCACCAGACCGCAGTAACGGTCTACTCTTAGACGATCCACTCAATAATAGTAATTCTGGCGACAATACTACCCCTGGAACTTTAGCCGCTAACACAGTCCAGCAAAAATACTATGCCGATGCTACTACCAAAGCCATTCTGCCCTATTTTCAAGAGCAGGATAATCCTTTTGCGATGGTCTACTGGTCGCGAGATCCTGATGGGACGCAGCATAACCAGGGTGATAGTCTTAATAGTCTTACCCCTGGAATCAACGGGCCTACCTCCAAGGAAGCTGTAAAAAATGCAGATAACAACCTCAAGCAAATCCTCGATTACCTCAACAGCGACCCAGAATTAGCAGCCAACACCGACATTTTCGTCACTTCCGACCACGGCTTCTCAACTATCAGCAAGCAGCCACTGAATAATCAAGGTGATAAGGTCAATGATTATGCTTCTTCGTTTACTTATGATGGAGTTAATCCAGGGTTTTTACCCAATGGTTTTGTAGCGATTGATATTGCTCACGAGTTGGGACTACATTTGTATGACCCAGACACCAAAACTGAAGATTCGTCAGGATATGCTGTTGTAAACCCCACTCAAGGTCAGCGTCCCAAGTTTGGTAATGGATTAATTGGTGGTAGTGGCGAGATCAAAGAAAACCCTGATGCTAAGGTGATAGTAGCAGCGAATGGCGGGTCAGACTTAATTTATGTACCCGATCAAGACCCAGAAACCGTTCAAAAAGTAGTAGATTTTCTCAGCCAACAGGATTACACTAGCGGTATATTTGTTGACGATAAATTTGGCTCAATTCCTGGAAGCCTTCCTTTGAGTTCGATTAACTTGAAGGGTTCTACAGAATTACCCACACCCGCGATTGTGTTGAATTTTCGCACCTTTTCTACCGACCCTGATAATCCTGTAGGTACAGGAGTAGAAATCGCCGATACAGGCTTGCAGCAAGGACAAGGGATGCACGGTAGTTTTAGCCGCGCTGACACCTACAATATTATGACAGCGATCGGACCTGACTTTAAGAGCGGTTATACCGATGATGCACCTGCAAGTAACGCTGATGTAGCGCCTACAATTGCTCATGTGCTAGGGTTAGATATTCCTAGTAACGGTGACTTGACAGGGCGAGTACTCAACGAGGCTTTAGTCGGCGAACCCGATCAGATAAATTACACAAGCGGCATTCTTAAGTCTAAACCTACTGACGATAACGTGAGGACGTATTTAGATTATCAAGAGGTCGGTGATACCCGCTACTTTGATGCTGGGGGATTTGCCGATCGCACTGTAGGATTAACCACCCTTCCTCCAACAACAGCCCCGGCTCCTGATCGCCCCGAACCTGGACCGCGACAAGGAACAGCAGTCAATTCTCACGGTTGGTTTTTGACTCCTGCGGGTAAACAAATAGAGATGGGCGATCGCCCGTTAGGAATTGCGGAAAGTCCCGATGAAAAAACTCTACTCGTGAGCAACAATGGTCAGTCAACCCAATCGCTGATGGTGGTTGACAGAGCCACTGACAAAGTAGTGCAGACAATTTCCTATGTAGCCCCAGAAGCATTGTATATCGGCGTGGCTTTTAGTCCAGATGGCAAACACGCCTACGCTTCGGCAGGGGGTAACAACAAAATTCGCGTTTATGATGTCCAGGGACAGCAACTAAGCGAGACTGACTCGATTGAGTTGCCCCTACCAAAAACAGCCGATGGTGAAGATATCAATCTTTATCCAGCAGGTCTAGCTGTCGATCCTGACAATAAAACCTTATACGTAGCCAACAACTTAGGCGATTCAGCTTCAATTATCGATTTGACGACTAACAAAGTGACTGCAACTGTGCCTGTAGGTCATAATCCTTACACAGTCGTGCTGTCTAAGGATGGAAAATCTGCTTATGTAAGTAATTGGGGAGAGCAAACGGTATCAGTCATCGACTTAAGCCTCAAAACTCCAGAAGTAAGTCAAACGATTAAAGTGGGGACACACCCAAATGCGATGGCATTGAATCCCACAAAGGATGAACTATATGTAGCTAATGCCGATAGCGATAACGTCTCTGTCATCGATACAGCAAGCGATCGAGTTGTTCGCACGATCGATCTAGCCCCTTATCCCGATGCTAAAGTTGGCAGCAGTCCCAACGCTTTAACAGTTTCCCCCGATGGCAGCACGCTTTATGTTGCAAATGCGACAAATAATGACGTGGCTGTAATTAACTTGGGTACAAAAGCCGATAAAGTTAAGGCGTTGATTCCCACAGCTTGGTATCCTACTGGCGTTGCCCTTTCTGCTGATGGTAAAGAACTTGACGTTATCAATGCTAAAGGATTGGGTGCGGGTGCTAATCTCAATGGTCCAAACCCCTATCGAGACCCTTCAGCACCACCAAGTCAATATATTGGGTCAATGATTGAAGGGTCGCTTTCGACAATTGATTTGTCCGATCCTAGCAAGTTAGAAGAGTACACACAGCAGGTTATAAAAAATAACGGCTTTGACGAAGGAAATCAGATTCGGGTTGCAGGTGAACCCCAGGAAAACGTCATTCCTCTAAGTCCTGGCGACCCTTCCCCCATCAAACACGTAATTTACGTGGTGAAAGAGAACCGCACCTACGATCAGGTTTTCGGTAGTTTGGAACAAGGCAACGGTGACCCTAGCCTCAACTTGTTTGGGGAAGAATCAGCCCCCAACCAGAGAGAGTTAGCCCGACAGTTTGTTACCTTGGATAATTTCTATGCCGATGCTGAGGTTTCGGCTGATGGCTGGAACTGGTCTACTGGTGCTTTAGCTAACACCTACGTGCAGAAGAACTGGCCCGCGAATTATTCTAACGCCGATCGCAATCGTCCTTATGACTTTGAGGGAGGCAATTTCGCTACCTCGCCAGGTAAAGATCCTACCGATGCCTTTATTTGGGATAAACTCAGTGATGCGGGTATAGATTATCGCAACTATGGTTTTCGGGTCTTTGATGGCAAAGTTGCTACCAACCCCGATACTGGTGAAACTACTGAGCCAGGACTTGCCGCCAACACCAACCTTGATTTTCCTGGCTACGATTTGACAATTAAAGACCAAACCCGAATTAATAAATGGCTCAAGGAATTTAAGCAATACGAAGCTAAAGGAGAACTACCGACCGTTGAATTTGTCCGACTTCCTAGCGATCATACATCAGGAACAGAGAAAGGTTTACCAACTCCCAGAGCTTATATGGCTGATAATGACTTAGCCCTTGGTAAGCTTGTAGATGCTGTTTCCCATTCTCCCTTCTGGAAAGACACAGCCATTTTTGTTGTTGAAGATGATGCTCAAAATGGTCCAGATCACGTTGATGCCCATCGTACAACTGCTCAAGTAATTAGTCCTTACACTCAAACTGGTAATGTTGATTCTACTTTCTACAGTACGTCTTCGATGTTACGCACGATGGAGCAAATCGTCGGTATTTCACCGATGACTCAATTTGATGCGGCTGCAACGCCAATGCTTAACAGTTTCATCGACAAGCCAGATTTCACACCTTATACAGCCATAGATCCGATTCAATCTTTAGACGAAAAGAATCCAGTTGATGCACCTTTGGCGGCTAAAGCTGAGTCTATCGACTTCTCACAAGAGGATCGAGCACCAGAACAGTTACTCAATCAAATGATTTGGAAGAGTGTTAAAGGTAAGGACAGCAAGATGCCCGCACCCAAAACTAGTTTCCGCGAAAAGATAGAAGATGATGATGAAGTTGTCAAAAGCTAGATTCTGGCGATCGAGGGCGTTAATTATCAAAACTCTGTAAAATCAATAATAGGGGGTTTGTTTTTCTCTAGTTAAAGCAATTTTGATCGTAGTTGCGAATTTCATAATATCTCTCATCATTAAAAAATTGACAACTGCTGATATTTGCGACCGGCAGTTGTCAATTTTTTAGCTCACGCCGTCAAATTTGTTGATAACAATTTTATTATTTTATACTTAACTTATTTGTTCAGTTCTATAAAAAGTGTTAATTAAATAATTGCATAATTTTCTTAATAGGCAGAATTATTTTTCCGATCTCACTATAAATACGTATTCAAAAATTAAGTTACACTGACTTTGATCGAATTAAGTATATTTTCTATTAGACTAATCGATATATCAGGAGTAAATTAGATCCGACTCAAATAAAGCTACGCCAAATTTCTTCGGAGAAATAAATCAAAGTGGGTTTTCTTAATCGTTTTAATCTTTCGCGGGACATGGGTATCGATCTAGGTACTGCTAATACATTAATTTACGTATCTGGTAAAGGAATTGTCTTAGAAGAACCTTCTGTGGTAGCAATAGATCGCAAAACGGAAATCCCACAGGCATTTGGTAAAGAAGCAAAATTGCTGCTAGGACGATCCCCCGAACATATTCAGGCTTTGCGCCCGCTCAAGGATGGTGTAATTGCTGATTTTGATGCAACAGAAGCCATGATTCATGAGTTTGTCAAACGAGCTTTTGAAGGTAACCCTTTAGTTCATCCCCGCATGGTCATTGGTATTCCCAGCGGAGTTACCAAGTTAGAGCGTCGTGCTGTAATTGAAGCAGCTTCTAATGCAGGGGCAAGAGAAGTAGATTTGATCGAAGAACCGTTAGCAGCAGCAATTGGCGCGGGATTACCCATTACCGAACCTACAGGTAACATGATTGTTGATATTGGTGGTGGCACAACGGAGGTAGCGGTAATTAGTTCTCAGGGCAAAGTAATTAGCGAATCGATTCGCATTGCTGGAGATGAATTAACCGAGGCGATCGCTAATCAGATTAAAAGAGAGCATAAGCTAGCTATTGGCGAAAATACAGCCGAAGCAATTAAATTCAAGTTAGGTTCAGCTTATCCTGTGGATGAAGCCAACAATCGCACCATAGAAGTAAGAGGTTTACACTTATTGTCAGGCTTACCTCGCACCATTGAAGTTAGTGAATCAGAAATTCGCCAATGTTTACAAGAACCAGTCAAAAGTATTATTGAAACGATTAAACTTACCCTTGAGCAAACTCCCCCAGATTTGGCTGCCGATATTATTGACCGTGGCATTATGTTGGCTGGCGGAGGAGCATTATTAAGGGGGTTAGATGTTTTGATTAGCCATGAGACAGGGATTGTTACTCATATTGCGGCTGAACCTTTAAAATGCGTCGTTTTGGGTACAGGTAGAGTATTAGAAGATAAAACCTTAGATCGAGTATTTAGCGATCGCTCCATACTAATTTAAGTTGTCATTACCAATTGGATGAAATATGGATCGCTGGTGGGATAAATTTGGTTTTCGCACAACAATAGTTATAGTAGCTTTAATAATTGCCTTCTTGATTAGACAAACTCAGGCTGCAATTCTATCAGAAATGTATTATTTTGTGGTCAGTCCTTTTCAGTCCCAAGAGCAGCTAACTCTAGAAAATAGACTAACCAACGCTCGTATTTTAGGGTTAGAACAGCAGGTAACAGAGTTAGAACAGCAAAATCGGCAGCTAAAACAGTTGCTCAACTACAGTTCGACTCAAACAACCAAAACTATAACCGCACCAGTAATTAGCCGTAGTAGCGATCGCTGGTGGGAGCAAGTTATCCTAGGTAAAGGTAGCCAAAATAATATTAAACCAGGTTTTATCGTGTCGGGAATTGGCGGTTTGGTAGGTAGAATTACCAGCGTTACCCCCCACACTAGTAAAGTACTGCTAATTAGCGATGATACTAGTCGAGTTGGCGCAGTTATCAGCCGTAGTCGTCAATTGGGCTATGTTCAAGGAGAAAAAGCATCTAGTGTGGTAATGCATTTTTTTGAAGAGGTTACAGGCATCAAACCTGGAGATCGAATAGTTACCTCAAATCTGAGTAAGCTATATCCGCCTGGATTACCTATCGGCAAAGTAAAGCCTCAAGAACTAAAAGAAGAAGCCGTTTCGGAAATTGAAATAGAATTAACTGCACCGATTGATGTTTTAGAATGGGTTATTATTCAACCTTTTGAACCCAAGATTAAGCAATAGGTAATAAGTAATCAGTTAGGGGCGAACGGTCGTTCGCCCGTACAGTAATGCCTAGTAAAAAAACACCATCGATAGACGGCTTAAAAATTTTAAATGTCCTGTTTATTTTCGCTTCTGTAGTTATATGTTCTTTTTTAATGCTGCTGCACATTCCTGGAATGGAACTGTTAGGCACAAATCCCAATTGGCTGTTAATTTGGGTAGTTGCTTGGAGTATCAAACGTAATATTTGGCAAGGTGCGATCGCAGGATTGATTATGGGCTGTATCTATGACGGTATAGTTATTAGCACCCCTTCTTATATACTTAGTTTTGTTTTAGTTGGGGTGCTAACATCCAGTTTGCAAAAGCAAAAATATATCGGGGAAAACTTTATCTCTGTAGCTTTTATTGTCTTTTTTATGACGATTCTGGCTGAAACAGTCTATGGATTGCAATATGCAAGATATCACTTTTTTAGTATCTCAGAAATTATCGACAAGTATCAGCAGATAGCTATCACCTCGGCAATTATAAATAGCCTCTGGAGTCCAGCTTTTTATTATCCTTTTGATCTTTGGAATAATAGAATGACCAAAAGAGCAAATCAGTTTTGATCTAATAAACGTGAGTTCGGGTTAAGAATTAAGCAGACAAAGCTTCGCGATCGATAGCAATAGATGGTTTGCGATCGCGATGGCAATAGGCAATCAATCCACTCAACAAATTAACCACAAAGTTAGTCGGCGATCAATGGCGCGAATGCTTAAAGGTGAGCGTTCGCGCCGTAAAACGACGCGGGGTCGCACCTCAATTTGACAAATGTGTTTGAGTTGTTCGATGACTGACTCAATCAAGGCTCTTTTACGCAGTAATTGTTTGTCAGACAACTCCATCAGCTTATTATTCATGTTCTTCTTGAATTTAGTGATTAGTACAACATCTAAATTTCTTAAATCATCAGCTAAGGCTTTGGAAATATAACCTTGAGCGCCAAAAAACTTACCGTGCTGCTTCTGAAGTAGTTGTTTTACTGGCTTTCGGTCATCAATGTTTCCTGGAGTTAAAACTACGTTTAACAATTCTCCTTGATCGTTGATTGCTAAATGAAGTTGGAAGCCATCTTGGTGCGCGTACATGCGGGCAAGCCCTTTGTCATGCTGGGGAAACCCCAGCGGGGTCGCACCGCAAAACCAGTCAACAGAAGTTTTTCCTCTTTGAGCCATACCTTTAAAAACTCTGTGACTAAAAATGCGCCGATTGTGACAAACTTTCAAACTAGTTGAATCGAGAAAGCCGATTCCTGTACTAGTTCCCATCCGAGAATAAAGATATTGCGTTAAGGGAACAACTATACTTGGTAGCCATTCGATAAATCGATGATAGCTAACTAGCTTGGGAAAAGCGGTGCGACCCCCTAAAGGATTCGACAGTTTACTTATGCCGGGAAACCCATCCACCGCAACTGTCTCACCGCCTCGACGTAAGGCGCAAGACAAAGGCTTTAGCCGCATGTACGCTCACCAAGACAGCATCTCGCCAATAATTACAAACTACTCCTAAATAAAAGCTTTAAAAGTTTTTGCAAGACGAGAGATGAAATGCCACCGCAATTGTCATAATTTCACTCATGCTCAATTGTCGCAATCGCTTTCTCCGACGTTGACCATTTTCGATTAATTTCTGTTGCCAAGCTGGCTCAAAGTGATCACAAAAAGCGATTCAGCGCGTTGGGCGGGTCAGATGCGGCTAAAGCCTTTCTCGACTTGAAGCGACTGAATCAAGACATCATCTATGGGGCTAAATATTTCTGTCTTTACTATACATAGGGTAGGTTGGCTGAAAAGTGTAGTTACTTTCACCTTACTATCTACCCCTTTCTTTTCTTATCCCGAACTCACGTTAATTTAACCAACTCAACTTAAGCTTGTAGTTGAACAGATTAAATCTTCGATGCCAGTTGCCAAGTTTGTACAGCAAGATAGACTAAAAGTTGTTGGGGCAAGATATAGCCTAGATCGTGGAGCAGTTAAAATTATTGCTTAAAACATTACTTGTCATCTTTTTAAATAATGGAATTATCTCCCACAAAAAAAGCTTTACTTGCATTGAAACAAATGCAGAGTAAATTAGAAGCTCTCGAACAGGCTAAACATGAGCCGATCGCTATAATAGGAATAGGATGTCGTTTTCCTGGTGCAGGTAACCCAGAAGAGTTTTGGCAGTTATTACAAAATGGTAAAGATGCGATTGTCGAGACTTCCGCCGAACGTTGGGATAAGTCTGATTATTATGCCCAAAAGCAAAGTACACTAAGTAAAATCTGCACTACCTATGGCGGATTCGTTCCCCATCTAAAAGAGTTTGATGCCAGTTTTTTCCGTATTGCACCAAGAGAAGCGGTTAGTCTCGATCCTCAACAGAGGCTGTTACTAGAGGTTAGTTGGGAAGCGTTGGAAAATGCTGCTATTCCCGCTGACAAAGTTCGAGGAAGTCAGACAGGAGTGTTTATCGGTGTCTCGGCTATAGACTATTGGCATCAGCTATTAAGCAGAAACAAGACAGAAATTGATGCCTACCTGACTACTGGCAATACTCATAGTTTGGCATCGGGACGGATATCGCACTTCTTTGATTTTACTAGTACCAGCATCTCTTTAGACACGGCTTGTTCATCATCTTTGGTAGCAGTACATTTAGCTATTAAAAGTTTACGCGACCGCGAGTGTAATATGGCTATTGCAGGAGGAGTTAACCGCCTAATTTCTCCTAAAATTAGCATCAATTTTTCTCAGGCAAAAATGCTTTCGACCGATGGACGCTGCAAGACTTTTGATGAGGGTGCAAATGGTTTTGTTCGCTCTGAAGGTTGCGGTATAGTAGTCCTAAAAAGACTTAGTGATGCGATCGCAGATGGCGATAATATTAGAGCGATCTTGTTAGGTTCGGCTACAAATCAAGATGGACGCACCAGCAGCATCACTACTCCTAATAGTTTGTCTCAACAGGCGGTAATTAAACAGGCTTTGATTAATAGCAAAGTTGAACCCAGCCAGATTAGTTATTTAGAAACTCATGGTACAGGTACATCTTTAGGAGATGCGATCGAACTTGAGGCTTTGAGCAAAGTTTTTCAAGATAACGAGCAATTAATCTTAGGTGCGGTTAAAACTAATATTGGTCACTTGGAATCGGCAGCAGGGATAGCAAGTCTGATTAAAACTGTTTTAGTTTTGGAAAATAAGTTTATTCCCCCCAATTTACATTTTAATCAGCCTAATTCTAATGTAGAGTGGCAAAATTCACCTTTTAAACTACCAGAGAAACCAATTAACTGGAATAAATCAACGCAACCCCGCATAGCTGGAGTTAGTGGCTTTGGTTTTAGTGGCACTAATGCTCATGTTGTTGTTAAAGAGGCTGATGTATTGGTTAGGGGAGATGGGGAGATAGACCTGCATCTGTTTACTTTATCTGCTAGAAACCAAAAGGCTCTATTGCAATTAGCTGCGGATTATGTCAGTTATTTAGAATTACACCCCGATATTTTAATTGAAGATATTTGCTATACGGTTAATGTCGGGCGATCGCATTTTAATCACAGAATAGCTCTTATCGTTTCCTCGATCGCCGAGCTGCAAGCCGAGTTAGTCCAATACACTGCTCAAGAAACAACATCACAATTGTGGCAAAGTAAAGCCAATCTTAATCAAGAGCCAAAACTTGCTTTAATAGTTTCAGCTCAAGTTAGTGGCGAGTTAAAAGAGTTAGCTGAATCTTTGATCGAGAATTCCTTTGTTTCAAGCGATACAGCTAATATTTATTGGCAGATAGACAACCCTCAAACAATACCAAATAATAACCAGAAAACTATTGTTTCTCAAATAAAGCCAGATTTAAATAATTGGCAAATAATTCTTTCTGGACTAGCTCAACTATATGTATTAGGAGTAAATATAAACTGGAAAGCACTAAGTAAAAATTGTAGTGGTAAGAAAATTAGCCTTCCTACTTATCCATTTCAACGACAAAAATATTGGTTAGATTGAAATATCATACTTATATAGCCATTTTCTCTTAAGTAAAATTATATTTATGTGTTTAATAAACAATATACAATGGCAAAAATTAGCCTATACATATCGTCAAAAACATAGACTTAATCGCTTAAAAGAAAGTAACAAAAACTATCAATATAATTATAAAAATATAGGTGTTCCTGTGTTACCTATTAGTTTAAAGCTGAGAAGTTATCAACATCAGGCTGTAGGTAATTGGTTAGAAAACAAAGGCAGAGGAACATTAAAGATGGCGACGGGTAGCGGTAAGACTATTATTGCTCTAGCGATCGCCGTAGAACTTTATCAACAAATAGGACTTCAGGCACTAATTATAGTCTGCCCATATCGGCATTTAGTAACTCAATGGTCGAGAGAATGTCAAAAGTTCAATCTCCAGCCAGTTATTGCTATGACGCGGGTAGATAATTGGCAAAGCGAACTATCTAATCAGCTATACAATTTAGCAAACAATCCTCAATCTTTTCTGACAATTATTACTACCAACTCCACTTTAATAAGTGCAGGATTTCAATCTCAGCTTAAATATTTTCCTCCCAAAACTTTAATTATTGGCGATGAGGCACATAACTTAGGTTCAACTCGCATCGAGTCTAGTTTACCCAGAAACATTGGCTTACGTTTGGCTCTTTCTGCTACCCCAGAAAGACAATATGATGAACTAGGAACAGAAGCTATACTAAGCTATTTTGGCTCAATAATTCAACCAGAATTTACATTAGCTGATGCGATCGCACAAGAAGCATTAGTTCACTATTTATATTATCCTGTCTTTGTTGAATTAACTGCCACAGAAGCATCTGCCTATGCCAAGCTAACTAAACGTATTGGTTGGAGTTTGAGCAAGAATCATAGTTTTGCAGCTAACGATACTTTAACCTCTTTACTAACAAGGCGATCGCGTTTAATTGCCACAGTAGCTAATAAGTTAACTTGCCTTCAAGAATTAATGGCATCTAGACTTAATACTAGCCATACGCTGTTTTATTGCGGTGATGGATATCTAGATGATGGTGTACGTCAAATTGATGCGGTGACTCATTTATTAGGCAAAAAGCTAGGCTATCGTGTAAATACCTATACTACCGAAACATCCTTAGAAGAAAGAGAGCTTTTATGCCGTCAGTTTGAAGCGGGAGAGTTACAAGGTTTGGTCGCTATTCGCTGTCTAGACGAAGGAATAGATATACCTGCAATCAAAACCGCAATTATTCTCGCTAGCAGCAGTAACCCTCGTCA
Organism: Waterburya sp.; assembly: GCA_965218645.1. Classification (GTDB taxonomy): domain Bacteria; phylum Cyanobacteriota; class Cyanobacteriia; order Cyanobacteriales; family Xenococcaceae; genus Waterburya. Next base: position 2,441,712 of record OZ244627.1, read on the forward strand.
GTTTATTCAGCGTCGCGGAAGAATTTTGCGTCCTCACCCTGGCAAAAAACAGGCAACTTTATTTGACACTATTGTTATACCTCCAAATTTAGAGCGCGAAACTTGGGAAGTTGAAAGAAACTTATTACGCAAAGAATTACTCAGATTTATTACTTTTGCTGAATTAGCAGATAACGCTGATGAGGCTACAAGGAAATTATTAAGATTGCAAGAACAATATGAACTTTAGTCTTTAGTCAGTCAACAAATAATAGCAGAATAATATTGTAATAGTAATAAAAAACCGATGGCAAAATTTTATTCTCAACTAACTTCCCCGTTACAAACTTTTATCCAGAATCAAAAGATCTTTTTTACCGCAACCGCACCTCTATCGGGCAGGATTAATTTATCTCCTAAAGGTATTGATACTTTTTGCTGTATTGATGACAATACTGTGGCATATTTGGATTTAACTGGTAGTGGTAACGAAACTGCGGCACATCTGCACGAAAATAGCAGAATAACTATTATGTTTTGTAGTTTTGATGAAAATCCTCTAATCTTAAGATTATACGGTCGAGGAGAAGTAGTTAGTAGTCAGAGCGATCGCGAAGCTAGCGGTCGGCATCGTTTTGACACTCTACATTCCCTGTTTCCTAACATCCCTGGGGAAAGACAGATAATATTACTTAATATCGAATCGGTACAAACTTCCTGTGGTTTTGGCGTACCCGTATATGAATTTAAAGAAGATCGGAAAACTTTAATTAATTGGGCAGCTAAAAAAGGAGAATCGGGTATTAAGCAATATCAACAAGAAAATAACCTAAAAAGTATCGATGGATTACCTACCAATCTTGGTAAATGAACCTTCGCTTTTTTGGTGCTTAATTGCAGTCGCAGAAAATCAATCTCTAACAATTGTTAAGTAGTCTGTGCGCTGTTGATTGCAATCAACAATCAATTATCAACATGAAATCCCACTTCAATTATGGGTAGGTAAGCTTAATTAATTCAATAATAGTTAGAATCAGTAGCATTTTGATGAGCTAAAATTATTTTGTCTAGGTATACGAACTAATCAAAATTTGGTGATAAAAAAAGATAAATTAATATGGCTTCAACTATTTACAAGTGGTCTATAGATGAATGGCATGAGTTAGTGGACTCAGGGGTATTAGAAGGAAAGCCTGTCGAACTTCTAGAAGGAAATATAGTTGAAATGAGTCCCGAAGGAATTGAACATAGCTATACGAATCAATCAGTCAGCGATTACCTTAGAAACTTGCTTAAGGGAAAAGCATCTATTAGAGATGCTCATCCAATCACTTTAGATAATAGTGAACCAGAATCCGATATTGCGATCATTCAACTACCAACAACTATTTATCGTCAACATCATCCTTTTCCAGAAAATATCTATCTGCTGATTGAGGTATCTAATAGAAGTTTAAAGAAAGATCTTGAAGAAAAAATCATTACTTATGCTCGTAACGGTATACCTGAATATTGGGTGATAGATTTAAAGAACAAAAAGCTGATCGCTCATACTCAACCACAAAAGGGGATCTATTCACAAATTATTGAATACCAATCGGGAACGATTACACTTCAAGCCTTTCCTAATGTTGATATCGATTTGAGTAAACTGCTGCTGTATTAATATTTTATTCTTGGCAAAATAGTTAATAAATATTCCATTGTAGTATTTATTTTTCAGTTATCCACTGATAACCAAACTATAAATAGAAACATTGGTAGCTTTTAAGTGCGATCGCTACCAGAATATTATTAGCTAATAGTAAAATATGCTAGTTGAGAGATTAGAAATTAATGATTACTAATAACGAATTGGATTGGTTGGCGGTATGTGGTTATTTGGGTGTGACGTTGTTCGTGATGTGGCGCATTTTTACCAGCAAATAAAAATTAAGTCAGATAATATTAACTTGATTGAGATTATTGCAACCAACAATTAAGAGTATTTAGTTTTTTATAATCGGATGATTTTCACACAAGCTGTCATTTCTTTATTGATAAGTAAAAAATAACATATTTATAGTAAACAATAGCTATTTAGCTACATCGTAAAGCTGTCGGTTTAGCTTAGCAACGGCTTGCTCACAATACCATTCAATAGACTTGTTAGGGCTATAATACATTATCTGTTTGATAATTGCCATTGCTTTATTGCTATCATCGTTAACTAAAATCAATAACTCTGAAGCTAATTCTTGAGTTGCTTTGCTAGTAGGAGGGTTATCTCTTCTTGGCTGTGCTGATAAACAATTTTGAAAATCAGTATCCTGGTTGGGCATTTCTAATTTAATACATATATATATTCAAAATTATTTTAATATGACAAAATAGAGTGTGATTTTGATCGTATTTTTAGCACTTTCTTACATATTCTATAGCAGCATTCATCTTCCAGTTAACCACTGACAACCAAACCATAAACAGAAATATCAGTAGCTTTCAAGTGACCTGCTAAGTGTTCTAAATTTCTTTGCAAAAATAAAAAAGTAAAGTAACCTGATTGTGAATTTAAAGACAATAGCAACAGTTGTCTGATAAGCTTCTTGGTAAGGAATTTATATGTATATGAAACGGATTTTTATTACTGGCGCAAGTGGTTGTATTGGTCACTACATAAGCGAAGCACTAATTCAAAATACTAACCACGAACTATATTTGCTAGTAAGAAATCCTGATAAGCTTCAGTTCGATTATCAAGCTCGCCCAGGAATTCATATCTTACAGGGAGATATGTGTCGTATTGAGGAGTATAGCGACTTACTACTTAAAGAAATTAACGTGGCAATTTTAGCAGCGACTGCATGGGGAGGAGAAAGCGAGACTTACGATATTAACGTAGTTAAAACTTTGGAGTTGATCAATTTGCTCAATCCCAAAGTTTGTGAGCGAGTTATTTATTTTTCTACCGCCAGTATATTAGATCAAAATAACCAGTTGTTGTTACAAGCTAGTCAATTTGGTCATGACTATATTCGTACTAAGTATCAATGTTTTGCTCAACTTTCTAAGCAAGCGATCGCCGATAAGATTATAGCCGTCTTTCCCACTCTAGTTTTTGGAGGTGACCTAGACAAACCTTATTCTCATTTGAGCGCAGGTATTACCGATGTAACTAAATGGATTGGCTTGATTCGCTGGTTTAGAGTTGATGGCAGCTTTCATTTTATCCACGCCAAGGATATAGCTGGAGTAATTAGTTATTTGGTAGATAATCCTCAGTTTCCTCCGTCACGAGCAAAAGGTGCAAAAGTAGACTGTTTGGTAATTGGTAATCCAGCCATCACCGTAGATCGGGCGATCGCCGATATAGCTAAATATTTTGATAAAAGGACTTATATCCGTTTTCCTCTATACATTTGGCTAGCTAATATCTTTATTCAAATTTTTCAGATTCAAATGGATTCCTGGAGTCGTTTTTCTCTTGACTATCGCCACTTTACTTATGCTAATCCCGTCACTCCCGCCAGTTTTGGTATGACTAATTACTGTTCAACTGTAGAAGAATTGATGGAGGTTTCAGGGGTTTGAAATTTAGGGGTGAACGGGTTGTTCGTCCTAATGGTTAATATTGCTATACAGTGCCAGAAATCTATTTATAATTTTTGTCCAATATTTTTTTTAATTTCTTGTTGACAAATCCACCAAAAGTAAATCGTTAGGTTAATTAAACCAATTAGCTTCGTTCCATCTTCCAACATGGCGTGAATACCCCGACTGCCAATAGGTGCAATATCGATCGCGCTAGAAAAGCCAAATAAACAAAAAGATGCCAGTAAGGGAATATAAGGAGTTCGACTGATTGTGCGACGAAACACCCGACCATAGGTAATGAGCAACAAACCATAGAGAAGATATACGCTTAACTTAACTAATTTGCAAGTACCAAAAAAGGCACACAAAATCAAGGTTAAACGAAAGCGATCGTCAATGTAAAGTAATAACATTATTAACGCACCAACACACAAAAAAATTTGAAAGCGACGGTTTGCAGGAGGTAATAAAACTGAAGTAAAAAGGCTTATGGCGATCGCCGTACACCACATAAACTCAGAAACGCTGGTTAACCAACCTAGATAAAAAATTCCAAAATAAAAAGGATCGCTAAATAGATTTTCTATTCCTGCCCCTTTACTTCTAAGCTTGGCGTAGATACTAAGTAAGCTCAAAATCACAATAGTGATGACATTCAGCCAAATTAAAACGGGAATGCTATTAAAGTGTTGCTTACTTTTATTTAACCAAGATTTAAAAAATGGCGAAGAAGTAGATTTATCTTTCATAAGTAGTAAATATAAAATTTTTGAGCTTGATTAAACAAACCAATATTATTCATCCCCATGCTACAAAGAGAAAAACAAGTAATGGAAAATTATAATCGCCACACACATAAACTAGTAGTCTGCCAAACGTTTTGTGCGCGAATATCTTTGTTCTTCATTCGCGATCGCCAAAAGATTGTTTAAATTAGCTACCGAACACCAAATTTTCGACTTGAACAGCCTCTAATATTTCTTGTCCCGATTCGCTCTGTTTATCAATCTCGGTAAACTCAATTTACCCCGCAACTGACTGGCAATGTTCCAAAGCTGTTTTTCTAGCTGCTTTTTTTGTTCTTTCATTTACAGTAAGCTTATATTGAGAGTTCCAAATACAGCACTCAATATTTATTACTCACTACTTATTACTTATTTGTTAATCGGGCAAAGTCGAATAACTCTGTGTCTGCTAGTTGGGAAGGGGAAACATTTTGAATACTGCGAAAAATACTTTCAATCTTGCCAGGAGATTCTCTTTCCCAAGTCTGTAGCATTGCTTTGATGTTAGCCCGTTGTAAATTTTCTTGAGAACCACAAAGATTACAAGGGATTAGGGGAAATTGTCTGGCATTAGCATAACGAATAATTTCTTTTTCCGAACAATATACTAAAGGACGAATGATAATATTTTTGCCGTCATCGCTTAGTAACTTGGGAGGCATAGCTTTGAGTTTTCCACCATAAAACATATTGAGAAATAAAGTCTCGACAATATCATCACGATGATGTCCTAAAGCAATTTTAGTCGCTTTTTCTTCTTCGGCTACTCGATAGAGAATCCCACGGCGCAAGCGAGAACACAAGCCACACATGGTTTTGCCTTCGGGAACTATACTCGTGACAGTACTATAGGTGTCTTGTTCGATGATGCGATAGGGAACATTTAAGGCAGTTAAATACTCTGGTAAAACCTGTGTTGGGAAACCAGGCTGCTTTTGATCTAAATTAACTGCCAGTAGCTCAAAATCAACAGGGGCTTTACGCTGTAAACTCAGCAACATATCTAGCATGGTATAAGAATCTTTGCCGCCAGATAGACAGACCATAAGGCGATCGCCTTTTTCAATCATTTTATAATCGGCGATCGCTTTGCCTACTTGCCTACGTAATCGCGCCTGAAGTTTTTTAAAGTTTTTAGAAGTGCGAACCTTAGTCGCTTCCATATTTTAATATTCTTGTACTATAAATAAATGCTTTTTTGCATTGTTTCATCGTATCAACTATTCAAGAGAATTGACCAACGGTCACAGATTACTCCGTCCGTTTAGGGCAGAGTGATCTGTGACTTGCTTTCGATTAATTTTTTGGTTATTATTCAGGAAATGACTGTCGTAATGTTTGAGTTTTACGAATTTCCTGATGTACGCTCAAGCCAATTTCTATCGCTTCAGATAATAGCTGTTGATAATCCTCAGAATTATGTTGAGACAATGAGCCTAAATTAATCAAGCCCGACTCTAAATTAGCTAATAGCTGATAGCGGTTATTTGCCAGATGGCGATCGCGATAAATAATTTTTTCTAGCTCAATACTTTTAATTAAGCTATTTTTAGTTAAATTTAAAGCCGTTTCTAACTCTACTGCTATTTTGTTTTTATTAGTATTTGTCTGATTTTCATTGAGTAAATTTAATTCTGTAGCTAATTTAAAACTATCAATTAAATTATTATACTGCTTGACTTTTTCCAGCAAAATAGCAAAAACTTTGAGCTGCTTGGCTTTAAGCCAAAGGTAATAGTTGAGAATTAGTAAGATTAAAATAGATATAGAAGCTGTAGTTTCTAAAACTAAAATCAAGCCACTAATATTATTGTTTAACCAATTAAAATTACGAAAGATAATTAAATTTATCGGAAAAACAAATAAAGAGATTAAAAATAAACTACAGCCTTCGATAAGCAATAACGGTTTTTGATATGCTTTGAGATTTAAGCACAAAACACGACTGACATCGACTGCCCAAATGGATAACAGATCGAAATTAATAAATTCTTCTAATTCTGGTTGACTAATTTCAAGTTCTTTCCAGTTTACTGACATTTGATTAGTGCGATCAATATGTTTATTAAATTAATTTACTCCAAAAAGATTACCAACAATTTTTACTACTTCAACATAAAAATTGCTTTCTATTTCGCGAAATAGAGCAAAAGGTGAATTAGGAGAACTGAAAAAAGGTCTAAGAGTCCATCCTAGTTGGCTGCCAACAAATCCATAAAGAAATAGCCAAGCTGTAATTAATTTATGTCTATTTGGTGATGATTCACCTTCTTGGGCAATTAAAGACATCATTGAACGATAGAAAAACTTAATCCCAATTACACCAGTAAGGGACAAAACAACAATATTTAATAATCTAAAAAAATTAAAGTCATTAATCGATAAGCGAAAGAATAAAGTTACGGGTGCAAAGCCAAATAACATGACGCTAATCATCGCCATTGAAGCCATAAGCAAAGCAAGATATTGACTAAAAATCCGTCTAGAACCAAAAATAATATCTAAAAAGTATAGTGTAGGTAAACAAATTATTAAAGTCAGTAAATATAAGGCAGGTAACTTAAATGCAGAAGATACCATCTGCAACACACCATTAGTTGAGCCAATAATTGCACCGTACAGTGCTAAGAATATTGAGCTACAAAACAAAAGTGCCACAATTTTTTTATCTAAGTTTTTCTGTTGCTCTATTTCAGTTAAAAAAGCAGGGCGATCTCGCAATAATTGCATCAATACTTCAAAAGCAGCCATAATAATTTAGTTTAAACTCAAAATACACTACTTGTAGTATACGTATATGTAAGATTAAGTGACAACCTGAAAGAAATGTGACTACAATATCTTTATATTATTTTCTCTAGTTAGATTGAATTGCGAATCATCATGGTCGTCTTTGTTCTAGAATTTCTTTACAATCAAAATAGGAATATGAATAAATTTTAAGAGCCAGGATACGGGGTATATGAAAATTGTCTCAATTGCAGGATTTAAATCCTTTAACGCTAACCTTATCGTCAGGCTGCTAAAATAGCCTGCACGCGCTGTGAAGAGTTAGAAGCTATAGTTTTTAGCGATCGCGACATTACTACAGATCCTAAGAGAGCATAAACTGCCTTTATCGGTCTATCTAAAATATTTTTGAGCGATAAAAATTTGCTGACCAAAACTTTTTTTCTGGTGTCTTTTTACTCTAATTAACCGATTTATTAAGCTGTCTTTATTTTGCAAATATCCGTGTAAAAAGTTAACTTGTCCTTAATAATCTCAAAATAGAGATGATCGAGAAATTTTAGAGCCAAAATATTGGCTCTCTCTATTAAAAGATACTTGATACATAGACACAAAATCCTGGGACAGTATCCATCACTCAGGCAGGTGAGTTAGCTAAAATTATATTTTTAATCTTAAAAACCACCAGAATTAATACCAACAATTGATAAATGTTAAAACGGATTCTTATACTCATTGAACATCAACAGAATCGACAAATATTATCTCAATCTCTTGCCCAAGATTATCAGGTCTTGTCTCCTGAAGTGAAAGATGATTTTGTCATGGTTGGCGAACAAATGCTATCTAAAGATTTTGACTTGTGCTTTATTGACTATGGGGCAATCTATCATCTACGGGCAAAAATGGAGGCTAGAAAAAAAGCAGAATCATCGATATTTTTGCCTTTTGTATTCTTGACGACCCTAAAAGATGTTGGTCTGTCTACAGATCATTTAGAACAGTTAATCGACGATGTTATTTATCTGCCGATTAGAAAAATTGAGCTACGAACAAAGTTAAGGGTGTTGTTGCGATCGCGCTCTGCTTCCCTAGAGCTTCAGGCAGCGCAATTAAAATTAAAAGAGGCTCTAATTCAAGAGCAAGATTTAAATCAGTTAAAATCTCGATTTGTGTCGATGGTATCCCATGAGTTTCGCAACCCCCTTAACAGCATTTCTGGCACGGCACAAATTTTCGAGATGTATGGAGATAATTTATCCCCTGAGAAAAAAGCCGAGCTTTTACAGCAGCTACAGCGTAATGTTAGTAAGATGACTAATCTACTGGACAATGTGCTGGTTATTAGTCGCAAAGACATGGGTAAAGTTGAGTTTAATCCTGCACCACTGAATTTGGAAATTTTTTGTCGCGATTTAATAGCTGAAGTACAAACAGTTTTTGACCATAAGCAAACCGTTAACTTTGCCTATCAAGGAGAACAAGAGTTTAACTTAGATAGTAAACTACTCCATCCTGTGCTGACCAATTTACTATCCAACGCCTGTAAGTATTCTCCCCAAGATAGCGCGATCGATTTTGAAGTCTCTTGCCAGACTGAAAAGATAGTATTTACCATTCGCGATCGCGGTATTGGTATTCCCGCAGCAGATATCCCCAGTCTCTTTAATTCCTTTTATCGTGCCAGTAACTCCCAAGGATTCCAAGGTACGGGTTTAGGGCTGGCGATCGCTAAAGAATATATTGAGCTACACCAGGGGGCGATCGCAGTCTCTAGTGAGCCAAAAGTAAGCACTAGCTTTGTGATTACTATTCCTGTCAACCGTTCCCCGCCTTGCAAAGGCAGGGCTTGCGGTTGACCGCCTTGCGCGGTCAAAACAACGACGAATAAATTTACTTAGCACTAAAGTATTATTCACTGACGTTACGCACTCATCGATCTTAGAGACTTGGGGACTTGCGGATTTGGGGACTTGGGGAATGATTTGCGCGCCTCGCGTAGTATCTCCTCGTCACCTCGTCACCTCGTCACCCCGTCACCTTGTCACCCCAAGCAGTTAGAATAAATGCGTAACATCAGTTATTCAGTTGTCTTAGCTAATAATCCACCTGCTGCGCCTAAACCTAATAAATTTGGCGACCATGCTGCTAGCCAAGGAGGGACAACCCCTGAAATTCCCATTGATTGAGAAATAAAAGATACAAGATAATAAGCAAAAATTAGTCCAATACAGATACCGAAACTGGTGGTTTTACCTGAGTTTTGAGGAGTAATCCCCAAAGCAGCACCGATCAAGGCAAATACCACACAAGCAAAAGGAATTGCAATTTTTTCTTGAATCCGAACTTGCCATTTACGAACTCTTTGTTCATCAGCACTACGTTTAATTGTCTCTAAATATTTTCTAGCTTCAAAAATATTCATTTCATCGGTGTTTTTGCCTTCTTTAGTAATATCTAAAGCAGTTTTGGGAAGTGCCAGTTGTTGATGCTGAAAACGCACTATGTTGTTATAGCTACCGTCTATGCCAATTAAATAAATTGTGCCATTGTAAAAGTCCCAAATATTTTCTAACACATTCCATTTAGCCGATTGCGCCGTGACAATTTGACTAACCGATCCACGAGAACGATCTAATACCGTTAGATTTTTCATTTGCTCACCGTCAAATTCTTCGGCATAAAACAACCGCGTTAGTACTTCTTTGGTTTGATCTCCCTTTATGGGAATCTCTGTATATTCGTCATATAAAATGTTCTCAGTCTTAAAATTGGGTCTAGTTTCTCCTAGTGCTTCTTTGAGAGTGACTGAAGCCTGATAATTGGCAGTTGGAGCAATAAAATTATTAAATAAAAAGGCAAGAGCAACAATGCACAAGCTAAAGGCGATCGCTGGCATAATTAAACGATAAATATTAACCCCAACACTACGTAGAGCGATCAATTCGCTATCGTTAGATAAACGGCTGTAGCTCATTAATGTCGCTAGCAAGATAGACATGGGAAACGCCAGCACGATAAATCCTGGCATTTTCAAAATCAGCACTTTAACAGCTACTCCCCAAAATAAGCCTGAGTCAGTGACCTTGCGAATCAATTCAAATACTGCACCAATAGATAAACCTAAAGAAGTAAAAATTCCCATGCCAAACAAAAACGGTAAAATTAACTCCTTGATGATGTAGAGGTTCATCACCGACAAACCCAAACTTGCTCGATCAAATAGCTTAACTGCACCAATTTTCATATTTTAAAAGTGGAAAAAATTTAGCTGTAGCCTAACCTTTATTTTGCTATTTATTGGTAATCTTTAGCTTTTTTTACCGAGTGTTTTTATAACGACGATTACAAATTATCTTTAGTTCTTTTTGATGATCCCAAGCCCAATCTGCCAAAACTTCTATAGGATCGATTAACTTTTTACCAAAAATAGTCAAATTGTACTCTGTCTTGGGAGGGATGACGGCATAAACCGTCCGTTTTATAATTTTGTCTGACTCTAGCCTTCTCAATGTTTGGGTTAGCATCTTTTTAGAAATCCCAGGAATTTCCCGCTGTAGTTCGCTATACCGTTTAGTGCCTTGTTTTAAAACATATAAAACTGGCAATGTCCATTTGTCACCCACAATATTGATTAGCTGACGTACTGGGCAATCTCTATCTAGGAGGGGTTCTTGTTCTTCCTTGGAAACCATAAGGTAACTATAATACTAAACAGTACCTACTTGCGATTAAGAGTCTATCTGCGTCATATTATAGACCAAGGATAAAATTTTGATTATATATTTATATTGCTATGAGACACAGAAGTGCGATGTCTTCGACTAGCTACGCAATCGCCAGCAAAACTATTAGCGTATCCTTACTATTTTTTGCTTTGGCAGGATGTGGCAAAAAGCCAGTAGCCCAAGAAGCTCCTCCCCCTGCTGCTGTAGAGGTTAAAAATTTAAATAATGCTAATGTACAGACTAGTTCTGAATATGTAGGTAACTTAGAAGCCAAACAGAGAGTAGCCCTTGCCCCCAGAGTTGCTGGTAGAATTATTGAAGTTGCAGTTCAAGAGGGAGATCCAGTCAAAAAAGGAGATCTGATTGTTGAACTGCAACTAGACCAAGAGCAGGGACAAGTTAATGCTGCTGAGTCTGAAGTAAGCATTCAGCGAGCCAACGTTAGTAGTGCTGAGGCAGATTTGAGAGGCGCACAGGCAGAAGTAGCTCAAGCAGAAGCAGCAGTTGAGCAAAGTAAAGCAGATTTGCAAGAGCAACAAGCCCAATTAGAACTGGCAAAAACCAACTTAGGTAGGAGTAAATTTTTAGTTAAAGAAGGGGCGCAGTCTCAACAGATTTTAGACGATCGCACCAGGGACGTAAATGCGGCACAAGCAAAGCGTGATGCTTTAAAAGCGGCAGTCAATTCTAGTCAAAAAGCTCTTGGTGCGGCACAAGAAAAAGTAACTGCGTCTAGCTCGGCGATCGCCGGACAACAGGCTGCTCTCAAACAAGCGCAAACAAGAGTAGGCATTGCTAATAACACTCTTGACTATAATCGGCTTACTGCACCTATAGATGGGACAGTGGGCAATATTCAGCCCAAAGTGGGTGATTATGTCGAGGCAGGAGATCAAGTAACTAGCATCACTAAAGATGATGCTTTTGAGCTAAACATTAGCGTTCCCATAGAACAGGCTGCTGACCTAAAGACTGGTTTACCCGTTGAGATTATCGACCCCCAAGGAAAAACGATCTCCAAAGGAGATATTAGCTTTATTTCACCAAAAACCGATAGAAATAGTCAGGGGATTTTAGTCAAGGCAGCATTCAATAACAACGGCAAACTAAGAGACGATAGCTTCGCCAGAGCTAGAATAATATGGTCACAAAAGCCAGGGCTTTTAATTCCTACGGAGGCAGTATCTAGTATTGCAGGCAGAAACTTTGTTTTTGTGGCGGTAGAGAAAAAACAAAAAGATGGTTCAACTGCTATGGTTGCCAAACAGAAGCCTGTGGAGCTAGGAGAGATTCAAGGTCAGTCTTATCAGGTAATTTCTGGGTTAGAGTCAGGAGACAAATTAATTACCTCTGGCATTCTCAACCTAGCTGATGGTATGCCGATCAATCCTGGAAAAGAAACCGCCACCAGTAAAGCAGTAAGTAGTAAGTAAGTAAGTAGGGTGGGCAAACCAAAAATGAAGTTAAATAATATACTGGCAAAACATCCTTGCCCACCTCACAAGATTAAAACCCGATGCTTGGGGTTAATCAGCAATTGGTAATCAATAACTAGTAATTAGTAATTAAAATGCTTCTGAGTATCTCCGACCCATTTATCAAACGTCCAATTTTAACGACAGTTTGCGCTGCCATTATTGTGATAGTGGGGGCAATAAGCATTCCTATGTTGCCTATTTCTCAATTACCCCAGATAGCCCCAATTCAAGTTGAAGTAAGCTCGACTTATATTGGCGCAGATGCAGAAACCGCTGAAACCAATGTTACCACCATTATTGAACGAGAAATCAATGGGGTGGAAAACATGAGCTATATCTCCTCCAACACTAGTAATAATGGTGTCAGCAACATAACAGTTTCTTTTCCTCCAGATGTAGACCGCGATATTGCTCAGGTAAATGTGCAAAACAGGGAGTCTTTATCAGAACCGCGGCTACCAAGCGTTGTGCAGCAAACTGGAGTAACGGTACAAAAATCCTCTCCAGACTTGCTGCTGGGGATTGCCTTTTTTGCCGAAAACGGCGAATATGACGACCTATTTTTGAGTAACTATCTCGATCTTTATTTACTCGATCAGGTCAAAAGAATTGAAGGGGTAGGACGGGCAGTTATTTTTGGTGAAAGAAAATACGCCATGCGTCTGTGGCTCGATCCTGATGCTTTGGCTGCGCGCAATCTAGGTGCACAAGATGTAGCTGATGCTTTAGAAGAACAAAATATTCAGGTGGGTGCAGGCAGCATTGGTAAACAACCTACTCAAGACGATCAAAGATTTGAATTTACGCTTCGGGCGACCGGTAGATTAAAAAGTGCTGAAGAATTTAGCAATTTAGTAGTTGCTACAGGAGATAACGGTAATTTAATTAGGCTAAAAGATATTGGTAGAGCAGAATTGGGGGCAGAAAACTACGATACCTCGGCAAAGTTCAAAGGAAAGCCTGCGGTAGGAATGGGAGTGTTTCAACTTCCTGGCAGTAATGCCTTACAGGTTGGTGGCGCAATTAAAGAAACCGTTGCCGAATTAGCTAAGACCTTTCCTCCAGGAATGACATATCAAATTGCCTTAGATACTACAGAATTTGTTCAGGTATCTATGGAAGAGGTGATTATAACTCTAGTACAGGCGATTTTACTGGTAGTTTTAATTATCTTTATTTTCCTGCAAGACTGGCGCACCATGATTATTCCAGCGATCGCCATTCCTGTATCATTGATTGGGGCCTTTATCTTCCTCAATATTTTTGGTTTTCAAATTAATACCCTGACTCTGTTTGCCATGGTACTTTCTACAGGGTTAGTGGTAGATGATGCAATTGTGGTGGTAGAAGCGATCGCTACTAAAGTAGAACGAGGCATGAAGCCGCGTATTGCAGCAGTTGATACTATGAACGAATTAAGTGGGGCAGTAATTGCCACCTCTTTGGTCTTAATGGCAGTATTTGTTCCCGTATCCTTCTTTCCTGGCTCAACAGGAGTGATCTTCAAGCAGTTTGCCCTGACAATTGTTTTTGCGATCGCTCTTTCGACCTTTAATGCTCTTAGCTTTTCCCCCACCATAGCAGGTATTTTATTACGCCCGCCCAAAGAAAGAAGAGGTATTTTAGGCAAGTTTTTTAATAAGTTTAATCAGGGTTTTGACTGGATTAACGTTAAGTACACTCAAGGTATTACCTTTTTATCCAAAAAAATTGTCCGTCCTTTTATAGTAGCGGGCTTTACCGCCCTGATTATCTTTACCTATTTTCTCTATAGCTCAATTCCCACAGGCTTTATACCAGAAGAGGATCAGGGTTATTTTTATACCATTGTTCAAGCACCTGATGGCGTATCCCTCAACTACACCCAGGAAATAATGGAACAGGTAGGCAATAAAATGAGCCAAATACCAGATATTCAAAGCTATTTTGCCTTAAGTGGTTTTGGTTTTGAAGGTAACGGCAGCAGTCGCGGTTTTGTTTTTAGTAAGCTTAAGCCTTGGGATGATAGACCAAACCAAGACCAGTCTATTTATTCTATTCTTGGTCGTCTTAATGCTTCTTTTGGGGAGATTAAAGGTGCTAGAGCCTTGTCGGTTAATGCTCCGCCCGTTAGAGGTTTAAGTACCTTTGGTGGGTTTGAGTTTGAACTCCAGGATCGTGTTGGGCTGCCGATCTCAGTCCTGGTGGAAAATGCCAACAAAATGATTGCTGCTGCTAACCAAAGACCAGAAATTGGCGCGGCATTTACTCAGTTTGCAGCTAATACGCCCCAAATTGAGGTGAATGTAAATCGCGATCGCGCTAAAGCCATCGGCGTTAATATTAACGACATATTTAATACTCTCCAATCTTATCTCGGTTCAAGATACGTCAATGATTTTGTTTTAGGACAAAGACAATATCGCGTATATATTCAGGCTGACGGCGATTTTCGCTCCAATCCTCAAGATATAAATAAGCTCTATGTTAATTCGGCTAGTGGGCAGTCAGTCTCACTGAGTAGTTTAGTAAGTCTCAAGAAGTTTACAGGACCTTCAATTATTACTCACTACAACTTATTTCGCGCTATCAAAATTCAAGGCTCTCCTGCCCCTGGCTTTAGTACAGGACAAGCAATCAAAGCTATGGAAGAAGTAGCAGCAACTTTACCTGCCAGCTTAGGTTATGAGTGGACTGGTACAGCTTTACAAGAAAAATCCGCTGGGGGACAGTCTGGACTGATCTTTGGCTTGGGCTTATTGATGGCATTTTTAGTTCTTGCTGCTCAATACGAAAGCTATATAGACCCGATTATTATCATGCTAACCGTACCTTTAGCAGTTCTAGGTGCGATCGCAGCTATTTGGTTTCGAGCAAACGTCCTTCAGGCTGGCAGTATTTGGCCGATCATTAACAACGATGTGTACGTCCAGGTTGGTTTGGTAATGTTAATTGGGCTAGCTAGTAAAAACGCAATTTTAATTGTGGAATATGCTAACCAGCTACAAGCACAGGGACTAAATATTACCAAAGCAGCGATTAAAGCAGGACAAGAGCGTTTTCGCCCCATTCTGATGACGGCTATTTCTAGTTTGGTTGGCTTTTATCCTTTGGTAGTAGCCACAGGCGCGGGTGCATCTAGCCGTTGGTCACTGGGGACAGCCGTATTTGGGGGATTGCTTTTTGCTACGGTCTTAAGTTTATTCTTAGTTCCTTCTTTATATATCGTCATCAAAAGTTTAGAATATTTCTTCAAAAAAGATAAAGACTCTGGAGGATCGGGAAACAATGGCAAGACTAATGATTCTAATCATGGTCGCCTTGCACCAAAGGAAAAATCGTCAACAGACCTATCTCCTAACTATCGACTTGATTCAAATCATTGACCGCATTCCGCCCTGAAGTGATTGGTAATTTTTAAGCAATAAGCTTTTATAAGTAGCAAATAGCAATTAAGAAAGTCTGAACTTGCTACTTGCTACTTGTTATCTGTTACTTGTAAGGAGATGCTGTTTAGTTCACAAAAGAAATTCAATTTTTTCTTGAGCCTGACAATGTAATTTGCCTGCAATTCTAAATATTTCTTGACCTGTATGTAGATACTGGTCGTTATAGTTCATGGTGAACCACTTTAATTCTTTAATGCCGTCGCCGATATGGTTAAGACAATAGTAAATATTAGCTGCGACTCCTGCTACTTGAGGTGGATTTGGCAAAGAAGCTAACCTTTGCTGTGCCTGTTCCCAATAATTATTACACGCATCTAAATAAGTCTCAAAATCTTCCATTAATAGATCGTCAAAAGGATCTGCTGCCAGTTTTTCAATTTCTATTTTTAGAGGATGAAGAATATTAGCGACTAAACAATTAATAGGAAAATAAACTTCTCTCAACCATTGCTGATAGCTGATTTCTGGACGACTAGTGGCTTTATGTCGGCGATACTGTTGTTGTGCTGCTGCATTTCTTGCCTGTCGGTCGGCAAAAAAATCGCTAGTTTGACCAAGTTGTTGCTGTTGATCGTACAAGCGTCGGCTACGGCGATCGCCTAATATTTCATAAGCAGCATTAAGAGCAATAATTCTATCGCTGTCTTGGATTTCTGATTGGCTATCTGGATGAAACTGTTTAGCTAAACGACGATAAGCAAGCTTAATTTCTTGCTGAGTGGCTTTGGAGTTAAGTTGGAGTGTTTGATAATGATTCACGACTCGACATTAATTTATATATGTTCGATCCTAAATATTGGAGAATAAAGGAAGCTATAAGTTTGTTCAACTATAAGAAGCTTAGAGCTTAAAGCTTAGGGCTAATAGCTTAATTAAATACAGGCTGTTCTAAATCAGCAAACAAAGGAGTACTAAGGTAACGTTCACCAAAGCTAGGTTGGATCATCACAATTAGTTTGTCTTTGTTTCCAGGTCTTTGCGCTACTTTAACTGCTGCTGCTAGGGCTGCACCAGTGGAAATGCCTGATAATAAGCCTTCTTCACGAGCCAAACGACGACCAAAATCAATGGCCGCATCGTCCGTAACCGTGACAACTTCATCAATTAAATCTATTTTTAGCACTTCTGGGACAAACCCCGCACCAATGCCCTGTATTTTGTGAGAACCTGGATTTCCCCCCGAAAGTATAGGGCTGCCTGTTGGTTCTACGGCGATCGCTTTTAGTTCTGGTTTATATCTTTTGAGAACCTCTGCTATTCCTGTAATTGTTCCACCTGTACCAACTCCCGCCACGATTATATCCACCTTTCCATCTGTATCTGCCCAAATTTCTTCGGCGGTGGTACTTTTATGAATCTCAGGATTAGCAGGATTATTAAACTGTTGCAGCATATAAGCATCGGCAAGACTATCAGTTATTTCCTGAGCTTTTCTAATACAGCCTCCCATTCCTTCAGTACCAGGGGTTAGTTCTAGCTGTGCGCCGTAGGCTTTTAACATTGCCCGTCTTTCCTTGCTCATAGTTTCGGGCATAGTCAAAATCAGCTTGTATCCTTTAGCAGCAGCAGCCATGGCTAGGGCAATTCCTGTATTCCCAGATGTGGGTTCAACTAATATTGTTTTGCCAGGAGTAATTGTCCCTGTAGCTTCAGCAGCATTAATCATATTTACCCCAATACGGTCTTTTACCGATGCTGCGGGATTCATTCCTTCTAGCTTGACAACTATTTGAGCAACGCACCCTTCTGCTTGGGGAATACGATTAAGTTTTACTAGGGGAGTGTTACCAATCAACTCAGTAACATCGTTCGCAATTTTCATGAGCGGCAACGAGGTACAAATTAAGATTTTCTCTAATCTCCATTGTTACAAATTTCGTTGCTTAATTCATAAAAAAGTATTGTTCTATTAACCTTTAGTAACCTTAAATAAAATTCTCAAGGATTAATCTTATAATCTAAATTTTAAGTAAATAAAATACCTTAGCACAGCTTACAGTTTGTCTTAGGGAAAACATGATATCTTATTAGCTAAATAGATGAATTTTTGTTACACTCGTTACAAAACCTCTCCCCATAAAAATAAATTATGACTAATAAAAAAACTGTTATTTCTCCTTCAATTTTATCGGCAGATTTTAGTCGTTTAGGCGCAGAAATCGAAGCTGTAGACAAAGCTGGTGCTGATTGGATTCATATTGATGTTATGGACGGCAGATTTGTACCCAACATTACCATTGGTCCAATGATTGTTAAAGCTGTTCGTCCTCACACTAAAAAGCCTTTAGACGTGCATTTGATGATTGTTGAACCAGAAAAGTATGTCGAAGATTTTGCTAAAGCTGGTGCAGATATTATCTCCGTTCACGCAGAACATAACGCCTCTCCTCACCTACATCGCACGTTAGGACAAATTCGCGAGTTGGGTAAGCAAGCTGGAGTAGTTTTAAATCCTGGTACTCCTTTATCTTTGATTGAATATGTTCTTCCTCTTTGTGATCTAGTTTTGATCATGAGCGTTAATCCTGGTTTTGGTGGTCAAAGCTTTATTGAAGGAATGGTAGACAAAGTAGCTAGATTACGTCAAATGTGCGATGAAAAAGGCTTAGATCCTTGGATCGAAGTTGACGGTGGACTAAAGCCTAATAATGCTTGGCAGGTTATAGATGCTGGTGCTAATGCGATTGTGGCTGGTTCTGCCGTATTCAAAGCTCCTGACTATGCTGAGGCTATCGAAGGTATTCGCAATAGTAAGCGTTCTCAGCCTGAATTTGTTACTGCTTAAACTTTCTTGAGTAAATCGATAGAGGTTCACTATCAAGACGAAAATGAACCTCTCTTTTGGCGATCGCTATAACGTCGGCGGATATTGTCCATTGATAAGCAAAGTTGTAGTTGGGGTTATGGGTGCAGGGAATGCAGCCACTCCACAAGATATTGAATTAGCTCATCAGTTAGGTAAATTAGTTGCCAAACAAGGTTGGGTGCTGCTTACTGGAGGGAGAAAAGCAGGGGTAATGGATGCAGCAAGTCGTGGTGCAAAAGCTGCTGGGGGATTAGTAGTAGGAATTTTGCCGAGCAATAACACCAGAGGAATGTCGGAAGCTGTAGATATTCCCATTGTCACTGATTTAGGTAATGGACGAAATAATATTAATGTCTTATCTTCTAACGTCGTAATTGCCTGTGGCATGGGTTTAGGAACGGCATCAGAAGTAGCCTTGGCTTTAAAAAATCGCCAGCCAGTAATTTTATTAAATCAAAGTGAATTAACCTGTCAGTTTTTTGCTAAATTAGCGTCCGAGCGAGTTTTTCAGGTCGGAACTGCGAGTCAAGCGATCGCTTTAGTCAAAGAGCTTCTAAAATGACCAAAATACGATAAGCAGCGTCATATTTAGCTTGCTGTTTGAGATAGCCATATATATTCACCTAAATTTAAACAAAATAAAACATTGTTGGTTTCCTATCAAAAATAGAGTGAGAAAATCAAAAGGTAGTATTGATGGCGAGGGATGCTTCCGTCTAGGAAGCATACCCAATCGCCATGTTGAGGATTTTCGAGAAAGAGTTGATTATGCAGTCAGGCTAACGTCCTAACCTATGATTCGATTGCTGTATCTCGCTTTTTTACTAATTTTTTTCAGAAATGTAATTACGCCTTGCCATAAGATAAAATGGACGATTCGATTAGCTGAATATAAAGGACGATTTCATGGAAGACAAGCATATGTTGATGATTCCTGGACCTACACCAGTTCCAGAGAAAGTGTTGATGGCTTTAGGTAAACATCCCATCGGTCACCGCAGTGGTGACTTTAGTAAGATCATCGCTGAGATCAATCAGAATTTAAAATGGTTACACCAAACTAAGAACGAAGTACTCTCCCTTAACGTATCAGGTACAGGGGCAATGGAGGCGGGAATGATTAACTTCCTCAGTCCTGGCGATCGCGTTTTAGTCGGAGTTAACGGTAAGTTTGGCGATCGCTGGGCGCAGATTTGCGAAGCTTTTGGTCTACAAACTGAACGGATTACTGCTGATTGGGGGACAGCTTTAGACACAGAAGAAATTCGCACTAAATTAGAAGCAGATAGCAACAAAGAAATCAAAGCGGTTGTAATTACCCACTCAGAAACTTCTGCTGGGGTACTTAACGATTTAGAAACTATCAACAAGCACGTTAAAGCACACGGCGAAGCTTTAATTATTGTGGATGCAGTAACCAGCTTGGGTGCATACAACATTCCTATTGGCGACTGGGGATTGGACGTAGTGGCATCTGGTTCACAAAAAGGCTATATGATTCCTCCTGGGATGGGCTTTATTGCCGTAAGTGACAAAGCATGGAAAGCTTACGAAACTAGCAAGTTTCCTCGCTTTTATATGGACTTAGGTAAATACAAAAAAGCCAACGCTAAAGACAGCACTCCCTTTACTCCTCCCATCAACTTAATGTATGGCTTACAAACCGCCCTACAAATGATGCAAAGAGAAGGATTAGAAAATATCTTTGCCCGTCATCTGCGCTTAACCAATGCTTCCCGCGCTGCTGCTCAAGCATTAGGTTTAAAGCTACTTGCACCCGATGATGCAGCTAGTACGGCAGTAACGGCGATCATGACGGACGATGCTGAAGCAATCAGATCTACCATGCGCCAAAAATACGATATCGCCCTAGCAGGAGGACAAGATCATCTTAAGGGTAAAATTTTCCGTATTGGTCATCTTGGCTTTGTGAGCGATCGCGATATTTTAACGGCAATTTCTTGTCTTGAAGCAACTTTAATTGAGCTTGGTCACGATTTTGATGCTAAAGCTGGAGTTAAAGCCGCTGCTGCTGCATTGGTTTAAATATTGTTCAGTTTTGAATAGAACTTAAAATCCCCTAACTATGGGGGATTTTTTTTGGCTAGAATTTCTTGGCAATTATTAACGGTACATAAGTTCGATTGGAAAAAGTATCCTAAATATTAAGTTTGTAGTCAGTCGTTTGTAGTTTGTATTCAAAGAAAACTACTTACTCCCAACTACCCAACAATATAAGTAACCTACTTCAACAGAATTTAGTATGAGGATTATTTTGCATTCGTAATCAAATTAACCATCAGACTAATAACTGAAGCGTTAAAGTCGATCGCATTTTCATTAGTAGTATAGGAATCTTCGTCATCAATATAGCTAAGTTGACCTTTGTTTATATACACCGTGCCATCTTGAGCCTTAGCGTTAGGGCCTCCCACCACTAAACCAGGAATAGAAATACTCTTTGCCCTAGTGTACAGGTTACTAAGGTGCATCACAGCATTAGTGCCGATACCTGTAATGAAGGTTTGATCGAAGTGATTGCGTCCTAAAATATAGTCTAGTTGAGCGATCGCAGCGTCAAAATAAGCCTGATTTTTGGTCAACTGATAAGCATAAACCAAAGTTACACCATCTTCGGCGGTCATTTTATTAGAACCCCAAATAAAGCGATCGTTAGCGATCTGATAAGCACTTTGATTGACTTGATTTAAAAGCAAATCTGCTCGTTGTTGAATTTTAGTTTTGATTTTGGCAATAAGTTCATCTGAAGTTGGCTGACGTTGTTGTCGGAGGTAGTCAACCAATGCCAGAGGGGCAGGATTTTTCCAGTCAAATAATGTATAATCTACCCGATCTAAATAAGTAGAAAAATACTCGGCAAAGTCTTGGTTTCCCGTAGTAATATATAGTTCTGCTGCTGCCCAAAAGCGATCGTCAGTATCGGTTTTTAAGCTCTCCTCCTGATTTAAATCTGAAAACAAATATTGATCGGATCCGCTATCGTCTCCTTTTACCAAGTCCACTTTCATTTCCCGTTGCGTTTGCAAATATTGCCAAGCCAACTCCGCAGCAGCTAAATACTTTGATGCCAATTCAGGGTTTACAGATTGATAGTTTCTACTAGCGATCGCCATTACTGCGGCAAACTTGGCAGTTTCGGGGGTAGAAATTCCATAGAGATAACGAGGTTGTTTGTCTTCATCAGGAGCTAAATTCATCGGCCATTTTTTTCCTGACAACTTGCGGTATACTGCCCCGTCTTCTCGCTGCATTTTCAAAAGCCAATCTAAACCAAATGCCATTTCATCAAGTAAGTCCGATACCCCATTACCACTTTCGGGAATGCTTAACTGACTATCAGGGAATAAATCTGGATACTGGGCGTAAAGATTGAGCAAATTAGCAATTGTTACTGTCGTAGTAGCTACATACTTACTATAGGCTCCCGTGTCATGCCAACCTCCCAAGGCGGAAACGTATGCTCCTGCTTTATGATATTGATCTTGGTGAGCTAGTAACCCGTCTTTAACATGACAAGGAGCATGAGATATGCCCGTAATCGGATCATTTAGAGCCACACCACATCTTTGCAGATAATAAGAACGTAATAGAGTAATTAAAGGTTGCTGGTAAATATCTGTACCGATTGAAAAGGGCGTAGATTCAAAATTTCCCAGCTTCAGAAAATAACTACCAGGTTTATTTACTCGACTAAAATCGATTGGATAAACTTTATCCCGAACAACAGGATCTAGCTTTTTTTGACTTAGGGAGAATGTATCGACTGTTTCGCGAGTATCAGAGTCAATTAACTCTATAGGATCGCTTACTTTGATCTTCTCAGAATTAAAAGCTGTGCTTTGGCGAAAAAATGCTGTTTTCTGCCACTGAGGCAAATATCCTAGCTGATTGACGATAATCTCTGGCTTTCGCTCGACAATTCCTGCTTTAGATAAAGTTTCAATATCACTATCTAGACTAGACAGAGCGACAATTAAGGCAGTAAATAAAACTGCGATTATGGCAGCTTGTTGTCTAAATTTCATACTTCTTACTTCTTACTTCATTTTCTAGCCAATCAAGAATTGTTGAAGGCAAGTCAACTCTGCTTCTCATTTGAGGATTAATACAGACATGATTAGTTGTAGCCTTTACTAAAGCCTGTGCCAAATTATCAGCCGTAAAGATTTGATAAGCGATCGCCAGTTCACTTTGATTTATCTGGTTAGCAGTAAGTTCGATCTTAAGGCGATCGCCACAAAACAAGGGACGAAAAAAATCTATTTCTGCATGAGTGATTGGTAAGGCAATTTCTTGGCCTCGTAACATTTGCTGTAAGCTGATTCCTGCTGCTGTTAAAGACTCTTCATAAGCTTCGTGACAGATTTCTAACCCTCTGGCAAAATAAACTACTCCTGCTGCATCAGTGTCCGCTAGATAAACTCTGCGTAAATAATTAAATGCCATTTTTGCGATCGCTTTTACCTAGTATTTATTACTGCATAACAATAACTATTGACCAATTTATGATCGAGATTGTTTCCTCTACATGATTTTATGGGCAATCTAAAAGTGACAAGTTACTAAAAAAAGCTAAAGTCAGAGATTAATTTCTCTAAAAGCGGTCGCTCGTTGAGTTTGAAGGCGATCGCTCTTTTCATTCTAAAATTATTTGAAGTTAATCAATATATCGACCTCTATACTTTTGAGGAGGCTTGTTTTGCTGAGACATTTGTTGTACGGCTGCCCAATCTACAACTTCCTCTTCATACTCTTGACCACGATATTTCTTGGTCACTTTTTTAGTTGGCAGCGACTGATTGACGGGTTGTGTTTGTCTATTGGCTTCTTGGTGTTTATGTTCTGGAGATTGAGAAGATTGAGTGTTTTTTGATTTTTCTTCAATCCAAATTGTCAGGGTATCCTGACCTTTTACTACTAAAGTATTGATATTAAAGCTATTATATTTATTGCAGATCTCTAATACTTCTTTAATTTGATGATAACCAAAGGCATCGCTTTTTCTAAAAACTAGATTATTTAAAGTGCATTCGGAACTAGAAGAACCAAGAACTCTTCGAGTCTCAAAATCTTCTGTTTTGATATAAGTTATTTTACTAGCCATAAAGATAAGTGAGATTTATATAAATTTTTCTATATGGCTATAGTTCCCATTAAATATATAAAAGAAAACATTTAAAAATAATTTAGCTTGCTCAACAATCGTTAACTTTTTGAATGTATAAAATGCGATCGCTAGGTAGCAGTACACTTTCTTGAAAAAAGCACAAAATATTAGAACAGCAACAATTGATCTAGATCGAGACTAATATTCGGGAAAGCTTGAGGTATGACTTTGCCTGACTGATATTCAACAATTTGCAGATAACTACTATCTTGAGGCTGAGTATGAACAATCAGCTTTTTATTAACCAAATCGATTACCCAATATTCAGGGATGCCGTTACGAGCATAGGTAATAATTTTTTGTTTCAAGTCCTTCTTTAAAGTTCTGTTAGAAACTTCGATCAACCAATAAATATCTTGAGAGTAAGGATGATGATGCTTGTATTCTTCTTCTGGTAAACGAACTATGGTCACATCAGGTTCAGGTTCAGAGTTATCCAAAGTAATCGGTTGAGCCTGAATTACTTCAGCTAAATCTGCCAATAGCCGTCTTAAATACTTGACTACAGAACGATTGGTATAACTATGTTCAATCCCTTCTGGACTCATCTCAACAATATTTCCTTCCAATAGCTCAACTGGTTTTCCTTCTAGCACGCCAGAGTTTACCAGTTCATGCCATTCATCTATCGACCATTTATAAATAATAGAGGTCATATCTGCTCATCCGTAGCTATTTTCTAATTCTAAGATAGTAATGAACTATAGATATATTATGTCATTTAGCAATTTCTCTTGATTTTTTAGTTAAATAACAATCTTCTAATCTTCATCCTCGTAAAGCACTAACCCATACAAGTTGATAGCGGTCTTTGCGAGAGGAAATGCGTCGTTTTACGGCGCATATTCTGAGGGCGACTGCACTAAGAAGAAGCTAATTATCAAAACAGATGAACTAATAACTATATTTGCGTTATTTTAAAGATTAAGACTGTATCAATATATCTTCTCAATGAGCTTATTTAATCTGCAAGCACCCTTTGAACCCCAAGGAGATCAGCCAAGTGCGATCGCGCAATTAACGAAGTCATTACAGGCAAATAACCGCTTCCAGACTTTATTAGGGGCAACAGGTACAGGTAAGACTTTTTCCATTGCTAACGTGATTAGCAATGTGCAGAAGCCAACTTTAGTGCTGGCACACAATAAAACCTTGGCTGCTCAACTATGTAACGAGTTGCGCCTGTTTTTTCCTGATAACGCAGTGGAATATTTTGTTAGCTATTACGATTATTATCAGCCAGAAGCATATATTCCCGTTAGCGATACTTATATCGAAAAGACGGCATCTATTAATGATGAGATTGATATGTTGCGTCACTCCGCAACGCGATCGCTTTTTGAACGCAAAGATGTAATTGTTGTCGCCTCTATTAGCTGTATTTATGGTTTAGGGATGCCCGCAGAGTATTTAAAAGCAGCCGTACCTTTAAAGTTAGGCATGGAGGTAAATCAGCGAGAATTATTACGAGATTTAGTTACGGTTCAGTATTCTCGTAATGATATCGAACTTGAACGAGGGCGATTTCGGGTAAAAGGAGATGTATTAGAAATTGTTCCTGCTTATGAAGATCGCATTATTCGGATTGAGTTTTTTGGGGATGAGATTGAGGCATTACGCTATGTAGATCCCGTTTCGGGAGAGATACTGCAAAGTATGAACGGAGTGAGTATTTATCCTGCCCGTCACTTTGTTACTCCCCAAGAAAGATTAGAAAAGGCTATTCAAGATATCAAGGATGAATTGGAAGCTCGTTTAATTGAGCTTGAAACTGACAATAAACTACTAGAAGCACAGCGATTAGAACAACGGTGTCGTTACGATTTAGAACTGCTACAGGAAGTTGGCTATTGTAACGGCGTGGAAAACTATTCCCGACATTTAGCAGGTAAAAATCCAGGCGCACCTCCAGAATGTTTGGTAGATTATTTTCCTGATGATTGGCTTTTGGTAATTGATGAATCTCACGTTACCGTACCTCAACTACGGGGGATGTATAACGGCGATCGGGCGCGGAAAAAAGTTTTAATTGAGCATGGCTTTAGATTGCCTTCGGCTGCGGATAATCGCCCTCTCAAAGCAGATGAATTTTGGGAAAAAGTTACTCAGTGTATATTTGTTTCGGCTACTCCTGCCAAGTGGGAGTTAGAACAGTCAGAACAAGTGGCACAGCAAATTATTCGCCCCACAGGGGTAATCGATCCTGAGATTTTGGTTCGTCCTACAGAAGGACAGGTAGACGATCTTTTAGGAGAGATTCACGAACGGGTGACTAAAAATGAGCGGGTTTTGATTACTACCTTAACTAAGAAAATGGCGGAAGATCTCAGCGAGTATTTTGCCGAAAGAAATGTTCAGGTACGGTATTTGCATTCGGAGATTAAATCAATTGAGCGAATAGAAATTCTTCAGGCTTTACGCAAAGGTGAGTTTGATGTCTTAATCGGGGTTAACCTTCTACGGGAAGGTTTAGATTTACCTGAGGTATCTTTGGTGGCAATTCTCGATGCCGACAAGGAAGGCTTTTTGCGTTCAGAAAGTTCGATCATTCAAACCATCGGTAGGGCTGCGCGTCACATAGAAGGACAGGCGATCTTATATGCCGACAACCTAACTAATAGTATGGCAAGGGCAATTGAAGAGACAGAAAGACGGCGTAATATTCAGGTGGCATATAACAAGCGTCATAATATCACTCCCAAGCCGATTATTAAGAATGAAGAGAATTCGATCTTGGCTTATCTAGATATCTCCCGACGCTTAAATTCCGAACAACTAGAAGAAGTATACGAGAAATCTTACGATCTGCCTCTAGAAAAGATTCCCGCTTTGATAGAACAGCTAGAAGCCAAAATGAAAGATGCAGCCAAAGCGTTAGAGTTTGAAGAAGCTGCAAAATATCGCGATCGCATTCTTAAGTTGCGAGATAAATTATTAGGGCGAAGTAAAAATAAGTAATAGTTGAGTGGGTTTTGTTTTGATAGACATTTATAATATAATATGTTTCAATATCTGCATAAAGTTTACCAGAGTATAAAAATAAAATTGCACTATCAACAGTAAATACGAGCAAGATTATCAGTTCAACTATTCGTTAATTGGTGATGATCGAAAACCAATTATTTTATTTCTTCATGGTTTTATGGGAAATAGTAATGAATTTTCAGAAGTAATTAATTTAATTTTCCCACAATTTTGTTGTCTTGTAGTCGATCTACCTGGTCATGGTAAAACTAAAGTTAGGCAAGATGATAACTATCAAATACCTAACGTTTGTCAAGCATTAATTCAACTCTTAAAAACTCTAAAAATCAAGTCTTGTTTTTTAGTAGGCTATTCAATGGGGGGCAGAATTGCCTTATATTTGGCTATTTATTTTTCTCATTATTTTAAAGGAGTTATTTTAGAATCTGCTTCTCCAGGATTACGAACTCAAGCAGAGCGAGAATTGCGAATTAAACAAGATTCTAAATTAATAGAAAAACTTAAATATCAAGACTTTACTTTATTTTTACAGCAATGGTACAGTAATTCGTTATTTACTTCTTTTACTTTGCATCCGAATTATCAACAGGCGATCGCCAGAAGATTGGATAATAATCCTCTTAAACTGTTTAAATCTCTACTTCACGGGGGTTTGGGTAAGCAACCGTCTCTTTGGAATCATTTACCAGAAGCCCACATACCGATGCTGCTTATAGTAGGTGAGCTAGACCAAAAGTTTATGGCTATTAATCAACAAATTGCCCTTCTATGTCGCTTTTCTAAGTTAGAAATTGTCAAAAATAGTGGTCATAATGTTCACTTTGAACAGACTTTAAAGTTTGTTCAATTGATGAAGTCTTTTATACAAAGCACAGACAGAGATTGATTACTAATTACTTAAATATAGTCAATTAAAACGCTTCTTATTTATTGTTTTTTTCTGCTTCCATTATAAACAGTATTTTGCTGACTAATTTCCAAAGATCGCTAATTTTAAGCGTTTTTAGTCTGTATTTAAATCTAATTAAAAAACAATAAATTACTTGAATACGCTAAAATCTTCTGTAATTATACATAGATACTAAATACTTATGTGTCTATTAAGACTATAGCGAAATTGCCTATTTTAAAGATATTGCTTTGCATAGTTTATCTTTATCTAAAGCCAAATTAAAAGAACAATCTCAAGCAACAAAGAGTGAAATTAATAAATTAGATAATCTAAAAAACATCGTTAATTTAGCGCAGTCAAAAATTCAGCAGATAAAAGAACCTCTTCAAAGTACTAGCCAGATTTTAATTGAAGTTAACAATCTTAATAAACTGTTGGATAGAGAAATTAATTTAATCAATCAAAACGGCTCTGTACAAACTCAAAAGGATACAAAAATGATTCAAATCATGATTAAAAAATTAACAGCAATTACCTGTAAATTTAAATCTCCTCTCATCGCCATGAATCAGGGCAAAAATGAAGTAGATAATCTTTTGGACGAGACATTTGTCAGCCCAACTGATACTAAGACTGCCCAACCAATAAAAAATTAAATATTATTAAATATTTAGTTTCTGAAAATATCATAAGGTAAAACCCCACAGTTATTAGTTTATTAAAAGCAAGTGCGATCGCTACTCAACTAATCGCTCCACATCTCGATCGACCTCAGCTAAAGCAGCATCGATAGTGCTAGATGATTGTTGAGTTAGCCTTTTAATTTCAATGCGTTTGACTTTTGGTATTGGTTGCTTTTCAACGCTAACTGCTACTTGGTCTGATGCCTTTTGCGCTTTGACTAAAGCGTTAATCGTCTTCAGCTTGTACTGAGCAGCTTCTAACTCAAAGTAATTAGATCTGACGATTGACCAAGATGCACCAAATGATATTGTTAACAGAGCCAGTCCTGCAAAGTTCCAAAACATACCCGTGGGGAAATTGCCGTTACTGTTTCTTACCATCTTGCTTTGTAGCCTCGCCAGTCGATATGAACAAAAGATGGATATAGTCCCAATCCCCCCTCAGGATGAATTGGAGTAATCAAGGTAAATATTTTTTGTGGTGTATGGTAATCGCTGCGAATATCTACCGCATCGCCATATTGATGGCGGCTATCTTTTGCTCCACCTACCGATTTATTAATTAAAGCGGGACGATACCAGCTATTGACTTTAATAGGACGATTATTCAACATTGCGCGAATTTCATCGAGGGCGATCGCTACTCTTACGGTTTAATTTTCATGGTCTTCATTGCCACAATTAGCCAATAATGTTAGACATCCTTGATAGTAAAAACCAGTTTCAGAAGCACCATCACCATAGGCAGTAATCGGAAACAAAAAATCATCAGGATCGATTGCGCCATCTTCAATGGCAAAGCATACGGGTTTTAGACAATCAACTACTGCCGCGTGTTGCTCAAATTCAAATTCAGGTGGATGTTTATCGGCGGCATAACCCACAGGCGGGAAGCCTAAAAATGCTCTTTGCTCGTGTTTCGGATGATTTTTACATGATGTGCAATAACAATTAGTTTTCATTTTTGTCCACTGTTAAAAGTTATGACTGCTGCAATTACCTCCTCTAGTTCTGCACCGCGATCGATCATTGCCTGAATTTTCTTGGCTCGGTAGGTTGCCAATTCTGCAATAGTACTGCCTCCACAAATATGGATATGCTTTACCCGTCGCTTGCTAATGCGATAGGACAAACGATAGTATTCTGTAGACCTACGACTGGGACTGTATTTAGTTACACAGCATTGATAATCTTTTTCCCCTGAATCTAAATATCTTTGTATGGCTTCTTGTTTAGCAACGATTAGAGCGTCGCTAACGGTTTTTGTTATCGACACGCGATCGCTGTCGCTAACAGCATTGAAGAGTGACAATTGCTGATTCATTTTTCTGGCTCTAATGAACGCAGTCGCCTTTCTTTGGCTAAAAATGGCGATCGCGCGTGTAAGAATTATCTTATCGAGATTAAGTCGGAAAAGACGGTATCTTACCCATTAGGCTATCGACAAAGCTATGAATATAATCGCCATTAATGTAAGGTAGCTTTACAGATTCACGGTTAATATGCCAACCATATCTAAGACAGTCATGTAGCCAGCCGTTAGCCGTGCGTATACCTTTAGCTTCACCATTTAGACTCTCAAAATGCTCTAGCTTTTCGTTATTGACACGAAGCATATACTCGACGGCATTTTTAACCTCAGACATATTTTTACTCGCAAATCGCCAAATACGCATCAAAGCATCAGGTTTATATTTCATGCCTAGCTTTTGGAACAGAGTATCTAATCTAGATATATTTTGTAGTAGTAGTTCTCTACTCCGTTTTTTGCAATCGTTTTCAAACATAGGGTTTATCGTTGATAGCCTTAGAGACTTATCCCCAGTTTGGGAATCTGTCTGTAACACCATCCCTAGCGGTCTGACGATCACTTTCTTGATTGCCCAAGTGTAGGATTTGGTGATTAAAATTAATCCCTGAGTTTTCTCGTCTAGTTGAGCGAGTGCCTCTTTAATCGTTTTGCGATCGTAAGGTCTACCGCGATCGCGCTCGATGAATTTATTAAAAACTCGTAAATCAATTTCAATTTCAACTACTTCATTTGGCTTGGCTCTACGGGGAACCCAGCGTAATAATCTTTCGCTAGAGTGCCGTAAACCGCACGATAGCGCAAATTGATCGTATCTTTTATTCCACGTCATTGTTAGGATTTATTTAGTAATTAGATTTGCGATCGCCACCAATTTATACTTAGTGGCATCATTTTTATTTCCTGATATACTTCTCGGAAAAATCGTTAGGAAGTTCATCCACAGAATTAAATTTCAATGTTTTACAGATTGCTTTAATCTGTATGAGAGTTAATTTAGCTGTAGTTTCCCCTGTAACCCAACGTCGCCAAGTCTTATGAGGGATTCCTACAACTTTTAAAAATTCAGTAAGGTTTAAATCAGTTCTCTCTGTGATTAAAGCTTCAAACATTGATTGTTCGTTTTGCTGTGAGGTTCTTATACTTTTACCCATTTTTTAGCTGTCATAATGACATCCAGATAGACATTAAAAAACAACAAACAACGTAATGCCTATTCTAGATACGGCATTATTCAAACTATGAAGCTAAAGGAAAAAATCTTAATATTTCGTACCTGTGGGATGGTTCTTTGGGTACTGAAAGAAATTGTTTACCACTCAAGAATTGATGAAGCTGTTAAGACAAAAATAGTTACTAGAATTAATGGCTTAATTAAACCTGTAACTGTTTATGTCAATGATTTACTAGAAGATAATGAATAAACCAAAATATCAAATAGGCGATCGCGTATTGTGCGAAGCCTGTGGCGATTTACTTGATGACTTATCAAAATACGGTTTTTGTCTTGAATGTTTTAACGATATTCAAGCTGATATTTTTGATGAAGACGATTTAGAATATCAAGATTTTGTACCAACAAATGCACCATTATCTTCTCTTACTTACAACCAGCTAGCTAGTGAATAAACCAAAATATGAGATCGGCGATCGCATTCCTAAAACTATAGGAAAAATTGTCAGCAAAACTTATTCATATCAGGGTACATGGGTTTACTGCATTGCTTTTAATGAAGGCTTTTTAACCATCGCCGAAAATGATATTGATGTATCAATCATCTCCCGTATTAAAGCCACACGGCGCGTTTTGAGACAGAATCTTCTGACTTCATTAGCCGCCTTAAAAATAACCGCGGTCATGAGTATTGCCTTGGACGGGCGATCAAAACATTGAATGGATTTGATGTCGCGGGATAGTCCGCTGTGTATAGGTGAGCTTTCACAGAGAAATAAGCTGCTAGCTTTAGCATTTCATAAGCCCATACATACACACATTACCCAGTTTCAGAAATCAAGCTTACAGATAGAAGTAGGGTTTATCCCTGTGGGAGTTTCCTAAGCATCTGAAACTAAATTTCACCTACTACTCCCTATATTACATGAGAATAATCGGTTTAGATGTCGGTTGTGGATCGGCTGTTTTATGTTGCCTTGATGAGTTTCCGATTAACATCCAACAACACTATAAAAGTCTGCGTAAAGAGAAAAAATTTATCAAAGTAAATTGTGATGCAGCAGGATTAGCCAAACTAATTTCTCTTCACCCTGATGGAATAGTAATTGAACCTACTGGACACTGGTACTCTCACTTTTGGTCAACGGTTGCCAAACAGAATAATATTGATATTTACTGGATTGGTCATACAGATTTAGACAAGCAACGAGGTAGCTATGGCTTTACTAATAAACGAGATGAAAAAGACGCGCTATGCCTTGCAGCTAGTTATTTTGACAATCGTTTTATCAATAAAGTTGGTCAAAGGCGATTCCTAAATTATTACTATGGTTCGGATGCCATTATTGCCATAGTCAGAGAATTATTTTTAAAAAAGGAACAGCTACAAAAACTTAGATCTAATCTTATCTCTCAATTGAGGCAGCGCATAGCTTTTGAATACCCTGAAGCAGTCAAACATAGTTTTAAAATTAGTCCAGTTAGGGGATTTACGCCATTATTAGGCTGGCTAGCCCAACGTCATACATCAGCACAAATTGAAAACAAATATAGGCTATCTATCGCTCATCAGCTAAATATCCAGATTAGCGACTACACGCGCGCTCACGCATCAACAAGTGTCGATCTTGAATTGCGAATAACCGAACATTTAGATAAGCTAAATTCTATTTTGGACTATCTACAATTCAAGCCATATTTTGCTGTCTTCGATCGCTTTGGCTTTGGTTTAGACAACAAAATTCTCTTGCTCTATCACTGTTACCCGTTCGATAAATTTTTGCTCAATGGTAAGGCATGGATAGAACGAGAAGCAGGGAAAAATGGCAAAATGCAAAAACGCGATCGCTCACTCAGAAAGTTTCAGGCATTTATGGGCATGAGCTATAGTTACAGGCAATCAGGAGATAAAAAAAGTAGAAGCTTTCACGGTAGTAATCTTGTTCGCGCTCATCTTTATGCTTGGGCTGTTTGTATGGTAGCTCCCAGTAATCAAAGAATCAAAACTGATATTGGTAAACAATTATGCGATCGCTATCAACAATCAAGAGTCAATGTTAAAGGTAAGGATGCCTTAATTCGCATCTTATTTAAGGCAACTAGAATGCTATTTTATGAATTACTTAACGAGTTAAAGTATTAGATAGAAATGCTGCTTGTTAGTTAGTGCCAATTACAAACAAAAACGTGGTGTAAGGTTAATGTTAAAAGCGATTTTATTTGATTTGGATGGTACTTTGGCTGATACTGACTCAATTCACTTTGCCGTCTGGCAAGATATATTAGTTAGGTTTGAGCTTGATATCGATCGCACCTTTTATCGCCAAAGAATATCTGGTAGAACCAACTCGAAGATAATTAAAGATATTATTCCCCAGCTAACTTTAGAAGAGGCTTGGAAACTGGCTACAGAAAAAGAAGAAACTTATCGGCGACTTGCTAATTCTCTGCGACCAACGCCTGGGTTGGATAGGTTAATCAGTTTGACAGACACCGCCTCGTTAAAACGTGCTGTTGTGACCAATGCACCCGAAGAAAACGCCGTTTATATGCTCAAAATACTGCGTTTAACAGGGACGTTTCCCACAGTGATTATGGCAAAAGATGCACCACCAGGAAAACCCGATCCTGCTCCTTATAAGCTAGCTCTGAGAAGTTTAGGAGTAAAAAGTAAAAGAGCGATCGCTTTTGAAGATTCGCCAGCAGGTATAAACTCCGCCGTTAGTGCTGGAATCTACACTATTGGTATCACATCTAGCTATCCTTCAGAATATTTGATTGATGCAGGAGCAAGTATGACGATCAAAGATTTTAATGATGAGGTTCTATGGAAATTGCTTGAGCGTAAAATTTAAATATTTGAAATATCGCGCTTTAATTCCAGTATTCTGGCACAAATAACAAACAGCAGCCAAAAAATTAATGGTTTAAACTAGAAAATATCCACAGTTTCGATAAATCACTCAAATTCAGTGAATTTTGCTCAATCTATTAGATTTACGATCGCTTCCTTGGTTTTGGGTACATTTGCAACCGTATTTCCAGTTACAGCAATAGCAGCCGAAAGAATTACCTTTAACTTATCTCCCTTTGGTCAGTTTAATATCCAGGTTGATGATCTCGAAACGTTTGTTAATACTGGAGAAGTGTCTTCTGAGCTTGCTTACTATCTCGATCGCTTACCAGCCAAACAGGTAGAAAAATTATCCAAGCTATTGTCTACTCCCCTGGAGGTTAATCCTTTAAGCATCTCTAATGTTAGTGACTCAGCCGTAGGCGAAGCAGTGATAAAAAACTTAGGTAAAGGAATACGAGCCGATACCAATCTTAATGGTTTTTTTGCTCTTAGAGGAGCAATCATTGCTGCTGCGTTTGACAAGCAAGGATTAACGATGATCAACTTGCTGCGTCAATTTCCCTTAGAAACTGTATATATAGATTCAAAGGTTATAGAGCAGTACATTAGGCGAGGATCGACACTGCTTAAAAATAGCAAAGCAATCGATCGCGCTTTTTTTAACCACGATCGCAAAACCAGCAGCAAAGCTCAACCCGAACTTCAAGAGCTACAAATTCCAGGCAGATATAATTGGCAAAAATATACTTTTAGCTATAAAAATCCCCATCGCGATCGCCAGGGGTATTTTGATCTGTATCAGCCAAAGGTAAATCAGCCTGTTCCTTTAATCGTTATTTCTCATGGTCTTGCTTCCGATCGTCAAACATTTGCCTACTTGGCTGAACATTTCGCCTCTCATGGTTTTGCCGTTGCCGTAGTGGAGCATGATGATATTAGCTTAAATAAATTTGCTCGCATTCTATCAGGAACAGAAAGATTTCCTGAACCTGATAACTTAATCGATCAGCCTTTAGATGTTAAATCTGTTCTAAATCGTTTAGAGCGAGAATTAGCAACAAATCCTCAGTTGCAAAATAAATTGAATTTACGAGAGGTAGGAGTGATTGGACAGTCGTTGGGAGGTTATACTTCTCTGGCGTTAGCTGGTGGAAAACTAATTGCTGACAAAATGGCTGAGGAATGCCAGTCAGAAAACTATCGAGATGTTTTGCTGGATTTATCTTCTCTAGCTAAATGTACTTTTAATGATCTAAAAGATTCTCACTATCAATTACGAGATCCGAGAATTAAAGCGGTAGTTGCCATCAACCCCCTAGGCAAAATATTTGCTCAAGAAGGAATGGGTGCAATCAAAATTCCGACTATGCTAATTTCGGGAACTCATGATTTGATTACGCCTTCTGTTGATGAGCAGTTAAAACCTTTTACCTGGTTGAATCAAGACCTTGATAAATATTTGGTATTAGTCAAACCAGGAACGCACTTTAGTTTTTTGCAAGAAGGTTTGGGAGTTTTACCTGTTCCTGAAGGCATAGTAGGACCAAGTCCTACTTCGGCTTATCCTGGACTAAAAGCACTAAGCACTGCTTTTTTTGAAGCCTATCTTGCTCATCAACAAAAATATAAAAACTATCTACAAAGCGATCGCCTAGACCTATTGACTAATGATGCGTTTGAGTTTTCTCTGATCCGTTCTCTAACCCCCGCCAAATTACAGGAGATAATTACTAATTACTAATATAGGTAAAAACGACCGTTCGCCCCTACCTTTTCCGACTTAACCCAAGACAAAAACTCCCTACTTTCCCCGACAGACAAACTACAGAAATTTACCTAAGCTGTAGGTCATACAAATAAAACACAGTTTGTGGGAGCAATATGTACCAACCAACCAGAGATTTAGCGGGAGAAGTTTGTTTTCGTCCTAACTTTTTTCAAACTAAAGCCAGAATTAATTATTTAATTGATCAATATTTAAGTCTTGAAGAATTAGGCGATCGCTTAGAGGATTTATCCCAACAGTTTGAGAATCCCCAACCCCGACAATGGGCTACTATAAATTGGCAAAATATAAATCCAGAACAAGTCATTGGTCTTGAACTGAATGTTTTTTTGTCGATTATTAAAGGTGCATTGGAAACAGAAGCACCAATTAGGGACTACACCCAAGCCAGTAGACAGTATCTTGAACCGATTCATCCTTCTATGGCAAAATTTGTCGGTGGAAAGATCGACAAAGACGGCAAAATAATTGAATTAGGTTTATGGGAAAAAGAAGAGCGACAACATACTCCAGCCCTAGCTAAAATTTATCAGCAGCTTACCAATCAAAAAATTATTCCTCAACTCCGAACAGCTAAAAGCTATCAAGCCTGGGAAAATCCCTATCAAGACCTCTACAAACACGGATTGCACCGCGTAGCTACAGAGTACAGCGCAGCTTGTTTATATCTGTGGCTGATGTCCCACACTACAGGCGTAATTCAACAGATATTAGCAGAATTATTGCAGGATGAAATTAATCATCTAGCTAAGTTTTGGGGTATGGGAATGTGGTTATATCCTCATGGTGCAAAACAGCTAATTCAGTATCTTCTTAGCCAAATTCATACTATCTTACCTATATCCTGTGAAGTAAGTTTACAATCTCAGTCAAATTTGAACGAGAGGGGTGGCGAGGTTGTCTTGGAGGACATTCCCTTGCGCCCTTCGGCGACGCGGGCTTCCTCCGCTTCCTCGCCATACCCAATCGAGTTGTTGCAATCAACCTTCCAGCGTATGATGTCAGCTTTAGATTGGCAATCTTGGTCAATCTTATCTAGAGGCGAATTAATTTACACTTTTATTTGGGTATTAAAACCTATGTGGCACTGGAGTAGCCAATTGACACCAGAATATTTACAATCATGCTGTGCAACCCCAGAATTTTTTGGGAATAATAGCTTTGAGGATGATTGCCTTGAAATCGGCATTTTCTAAGCAGTAATGCTAACCTTTTTTATTTAACGTCCTTAATTTAAGATAATTCCCATGACAGCCCAATTATTAACCACTTTTGCCACCGAACAGAATCTAACCAAACTGCCCCACCACGTAGCTGTAATTATGGATGGCAATGGTCGCTGGGCAAAACAAAAAGGTCTACCACGCATTGAAGGACATCGGCAAGGGGCAAAAACTCTCAAGGAAATGCTGCGCTACTGTAAAGATTTGGGTATTAAAACCTTAACCGCCTATGCCTTTTCGACTGAAAATTGGGGTCGTCCGACTGGGGAAGTTAATTTCTTGATGGCGTTATTTGAAAGGCTGTTACAAAAAGAATTAAAAGAAATGGAAGCCGAAGAGGTATGTATTAACTTTATTGGTGATTTATCGCCTTTGCCCATATCTTTGCAGCAGCAAATGCGTCATTCGATGGAGCGGACTAAGAATAATCAAGGAGTGTTTTTTAACGTAGCAATTAACTATGGTAGTCGTCATGAAATGGTAAAAGCCTGTCAGGCGATCGCCCTGAAGGTGCAGCAAGGAGAGTTATCTTCAGACTCTATCAATGAAGAGACGATCGCTCAACACCTTTATACTTCTGCCAGTGCCGATCCCGATCTGCTAATTCGCACCAGTGGAGAAATGCGCTTGAGTAACTTTTTGCTGTGGCAGTTAGCCTATACAGAAATTTACGTCACTGACACACTTTGGCCCGATTTCAATCATCAGCAGTTTGATCGGGCTTTACAATCATATCAAGAGCGCGATCGCCGTTTTGGCAAAAAAACTGGCTGATTTAACTAACTCTTGATTTCTCCCGTTCTATCCAATCCTTTATCTTGCAAAACAACCTCAAGAGCTAGAAAGCGATCGCCTTAGAATTTAGATCTAAGTTAACCACAACCCAGCTTTTGAGGTTGTTCTTAGCAATATTTATTTTTTTGAATTATTAAGCTCAAAAGCTTAAATTGACTATTCAGCAGTGGCAAGCTCTGTACTACCACGAACGCGACGACGAGTTAAGGTGTTAAATAACATAACCCCGACTGCCTTGATTAAGTTACCTTCAAGCTCTTGGAACAACTCCATGTTCATGGCAAAAGCAGCGTTAGCTTCATCAACTATCTTTTCGGCAGTAGCCTTGTCAATAGGCAATTCGTTCATTGCTTGACGGTATTTGTCTTTAAATGCTTTTTCGTCGGCGATGTCTTCAAACTCATAAAAAGCTGTTCCTTCGCCATCAGTTAAATTCATCGCTCTTTGAGAAATTTTCTTGAGAATTTGTCCTCCAGAGAGATCTCCTAAGTAGCGAGTGTAACAGTGTGCCACTAATAATTCTGGTTGAGATTTAGCTATTTCTTTAATGCGAGCTACATAAGCTTTTCCTGCTTTGGAGTTTTTCGCTTCTTCGCGCCAGTTAGCACCATAGTAGAAATGCAAATCTTGTTCTAAACTCTCTTGGCGATTGAGTTCAGGAAAATAAATTTTAGAAACCACAGGATGATTTTTCAAATTCTCCATTTCCTCTTCCATTGCCGAATAGACAAAGTAAAGACTAGTAACTAATTTCCGATAGGATTTTTTCTCGACTACTCCTTTAAGAAAACATTTAACAAAACCAACGTTTTCTGCCATTGTGTGCGACTTTTTCGTGCCTTCACGCAACATTGTGGCTAAATTTACGCTCATACTAAATTTCCCGCTTTTTTATGATTAACTTTGTGATCTATATTTTTTACAAAAGATCTAAAATACTGCCTAATTTTCTAGATTAAACTGAATTAATGAGAATTGTTATTAAGAATTCTTACATCAAAAGACAGCCATAAAAATCATTAGATTTACTCTTTTGTCAATCTACAGCTATGGAAACTTAAAAAGCAAAAGTAGTTCGCAAAACACCTACCGTAGTAGTATCGTTATTCTTATTACCTTCTGGATTAAACAAAACAAACACCCCAGGGGTCAGACTTAAATTATCGCTAATTTTGTAATTATAGAAAGCTTCTAAATGATAAGGTATTCCTCGATCGACATTGGCTTCTGTTAGTTGTGCTGCACCACCGGCATCAACTCGGTTTAAGGGTTGTCCAAAAATAAGTCCGGCAGTATTCCCTTCTTTCAATAAATCTTCAACATAAATACCCGCCATCCAACTGAGAAATTCTGAAGAAGCCTCTGGGCCAGATACGGAATTAACAAAAAAGTAAGATCCATATCCTGTAAAAGCCAGATTGGGCAGAATATTCCAGTTAAAAGAAGCCCCGATCGAATGAATGTGTACGGGCGTGTCCAAAATACCGCCGACATTAACAGTTCCATCTGGATTAACAGTTTGATTGGGAATTGCTAAAGGAGTTGCCGAAAATCTATCTAGTCCCGTGGCTAATATATCTATTTCATGATAGCTATAGGCATAGTTCAAACCTATATCGATATTATCTGTCGGCTTCAAAGTTAATTGAGTTGAAGCTAACGTACTGCCACTAAATAGCCCTGCACCTAAAGCATTATTATCTCCTTTTTCGGGAATAGCAGCGTTAACGCTAGCGTATAAAGCCCGCAAGTCTATTTTATCGGAGAGGTTAAAAATAAAACCCGTTGCCGAGGCTAATCCAGTTTGAGAAGTTCCTCCCGATATGCGTAGCACTGGATTCAAAGCAGCAAATCGAGAAACTGCTCCCTGTCCTTCGTCGGCAAAAGGAATAATAGTAGGGAAAGCATCGGTAGCTTCGGCTGCCGTTCCCGCGAACAAAGTAAGTTTATCCAAACCCGAAGGAAAAATGTAAAGTAGTTTGTAAAGATCGATAGAATTGCTTCCAACCTCTTCGGAAGTATCCTGGGGATTGAAGCGGGGAAACTGAGGTTCAAAGCTAAGTTTGGTCGAACCAGCAGTTAGGAAAGATTCTGTAGGAAACAAGCTATTTTGAATGCTACCCGAACCATCTATTGCACCGCCAAAATTATTAGCCTGCAAACCCGTAATTAATAAATCTTTGCCAGAGAAGCTGGTATTCAAAGTCAGGCGGAGGCGATCGTTAAAAACAATTTGAGGATCGTCTCCTGCAACTGGATCTCCTCCAGTTGCACCAGCCAAGGAGAAAATAGCTTCACCGTTCAATTTTGTGGTGGCAGAAAATTGATTGTCTTCAAGTAAAGCCGTTTTTTCTGAAAGATTATCCACTCTGTTATCTAGCGACTTTAATTCTGTTTCAAACTTCTGTTGCAAACTTTGAATAGTTGCAAAATCTTCTGGGCTAACACTGGCATTGCTAGCAATTAAACGTTCAATTTGACTTAAACAGCTATTTAAACCAGCAGCAAATTCATAACGGGTTAAGGGTTGGCTACCTCTAAATGTGCGATCGGGAAAACCTGTAATACAGCCATAGCGATTGACTAGGTTAGCGAGAGCTTCATAAGCCCAATCTGTAGGGGTAACATCTCGTAAACTCTCTACATTTGTTACTTGACCTAAATCATTTTTTGAGTTATTTTGTAGGTCAATTTGATCGAGATCGTTATTAATATTATTAGCATTAAAATTTCCTAAAAACTTATTATCAGATTCAACTACTTGTGCTTTAACTTGAGACGTAGCCAGCATAAAAATAGAAATTCCTATGATAAATAAAGCTCCTGACTTTTTCATCTATGAACCTCACACCCAAATTTATTATTGTTTAATTGTCACAAATATTTTACTTTGATTGGTTTAAATTTTATAGTTACAATATATTAAAAGCATTGATAAATATCAATAAACAGCATTTTCTATTATCAATAATTAATTGCAAAACATTTATTTATTATGTCACACTTCTAATCTTTTACTTGGCTATTATTAAGTAACCAAGACAAAATTTGGTTACTTAATAATTTAGTAATTTATATTTATAATTACAGGCGATCGCTTTATTTTTAATAATTAATAAAATCACTATTAGTTAATCTCAACAGCAGCTTGAATATTATGTCCTCATAAAAAACACGCTCGGTCTCGCAAAAATATTATTGCTGCTTTTGAAAAGGCAGGGTATGAGGTTTTTAAATTACTGGATGTAGTTAATTTCAACAAGGTAATTACAGATGCTTTCAGTTAGAAAGCATTTCTCACCTTCAATGTTCCTTAACCAAAGAAACGGCTAATTTTTGTCGATTTTCGCCAAGATCTTAAACGAGCATTTAATTTTGAGCGGAGGAAATGAAGTGAACCTCCTCAAGCCCGCAACTGAAAAATATGTTTAACAATTAGTCTGGTTGTAAGTCATAATACTTAACGTAAATAAATACAAGTATATAATCCAGAACAAATGCACAGTATCTGAAATTAAACTTTATGTATGTTAAATACAGTACAGGTGAATCCAGCACAATGAGCATTTTTGCTTATAATCATGAAAAGGTTTGTTACCTAATCCTTAATACTTGTGTTTAGCAAAAAATCACGAGATCGCCATTTTACTCAAAATATAATATCTACCACATACTATAATATGCCCAGAATACTTGTAATTGACGACGACCCCGCAATCTCTGAATTAGTCTCTATCAACCTGGAGATGGCTGGCTATGATGTCAACCAAGCAGAAGATGGAATCAAGGGTCAGGCTTTGGCGGTGCAGCTACAGCCTGACTTAGTAATGCTAGATCTGATGTTGCCTAAAGTCGATGGCTTTACAGTTTGCCAACGATTACGCCGAGACGATCGCACCTCTGATATTCCAGTTTTAATGTTGAGTGCTTTGGGACAAACCCAAGATAAAGTAGAAGGCTTTAATGCTGGTGCAGATGACTACCTAACTAAACCTTTTGAAGTAGAAGAAATGCTGGCTAGAGTAAGAGCTTTGTTGCGTCGTACAGACCGCATCCCCCAAGCAGCAAAGCACTCAGAGATTCTCAACTTTGGACCCTTGACCCTAATTCCCGAACGTTTTGAAGCAATTTGGTTTGAGAAAACAGTCAAGCTGACTCATTTAGAGTTTGAATTACTTCATTGTCTATTACAGCGTCATGGACAAACCGTTGCCCCTCCAGAAATTCTTAAAGAAGTTTGGGGTTACGATCCTGATGATGATATTGAAACTATTCGGGTTCATATTCGCCATCTACGGACTAAGTTAGAACCAGATCCTCGGCATCCTAACTATATTAAAACTGTTTATGGTGCAGGATATTGCCTAGAGTTACCTAGCGCCGAACAAATGCTTGTCCCTGAAGATAAGGTGACAGCATAAAGAGTATAAGATACGCCTGATGTGAATTAAAAATCAGAGTAATTTGTTTCAAGCTACAAGCCATAAGCGCAGGGCTATGCGCCCAGAACGTCGCTGGACGCGACTCGCTGCTACCGCAGCGTGCAGCTATAAGCCTTCATAGAATAAAATAACTAATGCTGAAGTTTGAATATAAGCATAAACCAGAACATACAGATCAAATTCAGATCAAATTATTTAGCGTTTTATTTCAAGAGCTTAAAGCTATCATGCTATTACGCTATTAGCTTTACGAACGAGTAATTAAATAACGAAGCTAATCTATATTAGGCGTATAAGATCGACAGTTAGAGCGGTTATGACAGTTAATATTTCTTACAAGATTTAATTTTAATTAATTGCCCTCCATAATCGATTGACCAGCAGCTAATAAAGCTGTACCGTATGCTGCCTGTGTGTTATGTGCCTTGCTAACTGGTACTTTTAACTGTCGTTGACGAATCGTGCGCCATGCCACATTTTTTGCCCCTCCTCCTGCGGTGTAAACATGAGTTAGCTGCTCGGCGCCTAATTCTTGTAACTTTTGATAACCTAACTTTTCGATACGAGACATACTCTCTAACAAGCCATGTAGAAACTCTACAGAATTTTTTGGACGAGGCTCAAGCTGAGGTAGTAAATTAGGATTGTTAACGGGAAAGCGATCGCCTGGCTTTAATAAAGGATAGTATTTTAAAGAACTTGCAATATCTGCATCAATTTGCCTTGATAAATCTTTTAACTGTTGCTCATTAAAGAAGTGTTTGAGGACAGCACCCCCTGTATTAGAAGCACCTCCCGTCAGCCACAATTGCCCTAAGCGATGACTGTAAATACCAGATTCAGATGCGCTAACTTTGGTTTTACTCAGCAGCTTTAAAACTAGAGTTGAACCAAGAGAGGTAACTGCTTCGCCTGGTTTATTCGCACCACTGGCAAGGAAAGCTGCAATGCTGTCGGTAGTACCTGTACGTATAGTGCAATTAGGAGCAATATCAAAGCGATCGCAGTTTTCTGGCGTTATTTTGCCCACAGGCGCACCAGGAGATAGCACTTGAGGATATAGGTTATTGCAGGGCAAATTTTGCAGCCAGTCAGGATAGTTAAAATTATCTACATCGTAACCAAGCTTAAGAGCATTATGATAATCGCTAATGCCCAGTTTGCCATGTAGTAAATATGCTAACCAGTCAGCCTGATGGAGTAAATAACGAGCTTGGGTAAAATAAGGCTGCTGCTGCCACCAAAGTAGTTTTGCCAAACTAGAGGTCGCGCTGACAACCACGTGATTTTCAGGGGCAACAGCTTTAACTTCTTCTAATGTCTTTTTACCTCTAGAGTCGTTGTATAGCAGTGGCTCAGTAATGGGTTGCCCTGTAGCATCACACAGCAATACTGTAGAAGAAGTTCCGTTAATGGCGATCGCTTTTAACTGTTTTCTAATTTCAACTGGTAGCTGCAAGATCAGATCATCTAATGTTGCTTGCCAAGTTTGAGCTAGTTGATTTGGTGCAATATTAGTAAATTTGGCACTAGTGCTAGCAACAATACTTTTTTCTCCATCGACAACTATTGCTCTTGCACCAGAAGTGCCAAAATCAATGCCTAAGTACAGTTCGACCATTGCTCAAGTTTGGGTGATGAAGCAATCTTAAATAGTTCTCTCCTAATTTCCCTCATCCTTTATCCCTCATCCCTTGAAATCACCCTGTATTTCGCATTCCCGCAGCAATGCCGTTGATAGTTAGCATAGCTCCCCGCAAGAGTTCTTCTTTACTAAAGCGGAAGTGGAGTGCCTGAGACTTATCATGCTGACGTAAACGCTTGATTAAAGCCACCTGCAAAAAGCCCAAGGGAATAATAGTACCGTTACGCAACTGCACCGATCTTTGTAGTTCAGGCTCACCGTCTAGCAGCTTCATTTGACCATTAATTTTAAGAATTAAATCTCTGGTTAAATAATATTCCTGAGAAATTTGCGTAAACAGCTTGAGAAAACGCTCTAGATCCTCTGGCTGAGATAACTCTCTAACATAATGCTCTGCTATTTGCAGATCTACTTTAGCTAAAGTCATCTCTACTTTGGAAATTAGCACTCTAAAAAAGGGCCATTTAACATAGAAGTATTTAAGCAGATCGAGATTTTTCTCTGGCTCTTGGTCTAAAAATCCTTGTAAAGCCGAACCAACTCCATACCAAGCAGGAAGCAAAAATCGGCTTTGAGTCCAGCTAAATACCCAGGGAATAGCCCGAAGACTACTCATATCTTTTTTCTTATTGGCATTACCTTTGCCAGGACGTTTAGAGGGACGAGAGCCAATCTGTAGCTGACTGATTACGTCTACTGGAGTAACAGAGTGGAAAAAATCAACAAAATCTGGCTCTTCATAAATCAAGGCTTTATACACAGCACGCGATCGCACTGATAGTTCTTCCATGATCTGATTCCACGGCTCAACGCGATCGAATCCACTCCCTAATAAACTTGATTGGATCACAGCCGTAGTCATAGTTTCAAGATGATACAGAGCTAATTCTGGTAAGGAATATTTAGATGCTAATACCTCTCCTTGTTCGGTAATTTTAATTCTGCCCTTAATGGTATCCGTTGGCTGTGCCAAAATTGCCGAATAAGCTGGTCCTCCTCCACGACCAACTGAGCCACCACGACCATGAAAAATTCGCAGAGAAATACCAAATTCCGAGGCAACTTGCTGTAATGCTCGTTGCGCCTTATGAATCTCCCAATTACTGCTTAAAAAGCCTGAATCTTTATTGCTATCAGAGTAACCCAACATCACTTCTTGGAGATCGTTAGGTTTCAATGGAGCTTGCTGAGTACTAATTTTATCTTGAACCGCTGATACGTGCTTGTATCCACCAGAAAGAGCAGCTCGATAGAAAGGCAGTTCAAATAGCTCTTTCATCACTTCAGGAGCGCGTTTGAGATC
Source organism: Waterburya sp. (assembly GCA_965218645.1). Taxonomy (GTDB): domain Bacteria; phylum Cyanobacteriota; class Cyanobacteriia; order Cyanobacteriales; family Xenococcaceae; genus Waterburya. Next base: position 2,486,501 of record OZ244627.1, read on the forward strand.
TTCTACTGTCTCAAAAAGAGGCACAATTCTGATGCTGGTCTGACAGGTAACAGGGTCGTATAGTCCTGCTTCTTGAGAGAGCAACAGTACTTCTAAAACATCACTCACAAAATTGGTCATGCTGATGATGTATGTTTGACATATACCTTGCCCAAATTCCTGCTGGAGCAAACGTAACATTCTAAAGGTTTCAATCGTTTCGCAAGCCGTCTCTGAAAATGGCATTTCCGAGGGAATTAAGGGTCTGCGGGTTTTCAATTCCTGAATTAGCCAGGCAGTTTTTTCGGCTTCAGATAGGTCTTCGTAGGGTCTGGGAAGAACCTGTAAATATGCAGTTATTTCAGCGATCGCTTCTGAATGCCGAGATGAATCTTGACGAAAATCTAGCTCTACCAAAGTAAAGCCATATACTTCTGCTTGACAAATCAGGTTATCTAGCTCACGACACTGTAAACTAGTTGCAGCTAAGCTACTCTGCATCAGCTTTAGCTCTGTAACAAACTCTGCTCCCGAAGCGTAGATATTTTCGGTATTAATTTCTGAGATTGCCTGTCTGCCTGCTACGGAGGATAAAGCCTGATTCCGCTCCCAGGTATTTTTCAGTCTTTGAGCAATATATGCTAACTTCAAACGATAGGGTTCTTGACGATAACGAATTGCTAATTCTTCATAGATTCCAGACATTTGCTGATGATCTTGTTCTAAAGAGTCCAAAAGCTCTTGTCTAACATCGCTCCAGTGCAGAGAGAGACTTAGTAGCTCTCGCAGTTGCTCGATCGACTTAAGATATTTTTCAATAACTATACTTCTTTGATAGCAGGCAGTTTCCCAGGTTACTTGAGGAGTAACAAAAGGATTGCCATCACGGTCTGAACCTACCCAAGAGCCAAAATAACAAAAATTATGGGTGGGAGCAACTAAACCAGGAAAAGAATCCGCTAAAGACTGCTTGAGGCGAGTTGCCAATTGAGGTATCACGTCAAACAAGACTTCTTGAAAATAGTGCAGCGAGTAATCTACTTCGTCTAATACTTTGGGCTTAAACTGATGTAGCTCGTCTGTACGCCACCAAAGGCGAATTTCTTCTGTCAACTGACCTGTAGCTTCGTTAGCCTCCCAAGAGTCAGATAATCCAACTTCCCGCATCACTTCTTCTGCAGCATCTAGCTGCTCTAAAATATAGGATATGCGTCGTTGCTTTTTGCGAATAGTATGGCGCACAATTTCTGTAGGGTGAGCCGTAAACACTAAGCGAATATCCAACTGGTCTAATAACCTCTGTAGCATTAGAGGTGGCATATTAATCTCTTTTAGATAAGGGAAAAGCCAGTGAAATAAACCTGCTTGGTTACTGCTAGATATAGTTGGTTCTACCCATATGCCTTCTAACTGCTCTATTTGAGGTTGAGCTATAGTAGTTTTAGCCGTCTTGTCGGCTTTAGAACCGTTACCATTGTGGTTAGAAGTGGATAGTCTATGGGTAACACGGCGAGCCTGCTTTTGTTCTCTAGATTCATAGTGTTGTTCAACTATATTAGTCAACTGAAAATAAAGGGCAAATGCTCTAGCTGCACCAATAGCATCATTTAAACTTAGCTTCTCAATTAGTTGTGGCACGGTTGATTGGGGAAATGTCTCTGTGACTTGCCCTTCAGCCGAAGAAAGCGATCGCATTTTTTGCAGCAGATCGAGCATTTCCTGACCACATTCAGAACGCAGTACAGACTTCCAAAGATCCTCAATTAACTTTTGTCGATGATGCAACAGCAGATAAGAAGCAGCAAGTACCCTTTCTTTTTCTTGGTTGACTATAGAAGATTGAACAACCGAACTCATAAAGACCTCTGCTTGGCGTATGTTATGTCGTAAATTTGGTAACAATCGTAATTCTTTAAGATTTAGCAATTCACAATGGCTATATTGTTCCCGTGGCAACAGCCTTATTCTTTAGTTAAAAATCTCGAATGAAAAAATCTGCACGATAATCTCAGATTATTATTTCAAGGCGGTAGTTTAGGTAAATATACCATCGTAATCAAGCTCAAACGTAATTTCTAGCTTACATTACTTTATAGTCAAAACTGAGTTTATCTAGTTATTGTCAAAGTTAGGAAAATTTAACAGAGGCAAACGTTCCGAGCGAAATATTTCTTCACTAGCTTTGCCCAATTCGGTCATGAATTCAGTTAATAGATATAAAGTCAAAATACTGAAAATAAAAGGGCTAGTGGCGATACTTAATCCCAGGAAAGACAGTAGGCAAGATGTATTGTTAGACTTCATCAGTTTAGCTTGTATATATTCTTTACTCACTATTGTATGAATTTTAAGCTTTTCTAGAACATAAAGATAAACTATTTTTTCTTTGACTTAAAATAATAATTTTGCTTCTTGATATTTACTAAGCAAATTTGAACTCCATCACTTAATACTTGGCAAAATTTAATGAAACAAACAATAATTCAGGTAGATGCTTTTACTGACCAGATTTTTCAAGGAAATCCTGCTGCTGTGTGCGTGCTTGAGTTTGAGCAAGATGAGCAATGGATGCAGTCAATAGCTCAGGAAATGAATCTATCTGAAACAGCCTTCTTGCTAAAACAGGATCGGCACTACATATTGCGCTGGTTTACTCCCACTACAGAAGTTCCTTTATGTGGTCACGCTACTCTTGCTAGCGCACACGTACTTTGGACAGAAGGTTATGCTTCTACAGGACAAGAGATTGGCTTTCAGACCAAAAGTGGCTTGTTGACGGCTAAATATCAGGATAACTGGATTGAGTTAAATTTTCCTGCCAATCGATCGCAAGATATTCCCCCCATAACTAAGCTACAAGATGCTTTGGGAGTAGCGATTAAAACCTTTGCTTATAATTCTTTAGGATATCTGGTAGAAATTCAGTCTCCTAAGCAGGTAAAGCAGTTAGAACCTAATTTTGCCCTATTAAAGCAACTGCCGATATCTAACGTTATTGTGACAAGTTTGGCAGCCGAAAACTCAGAATACGATTTTGTATCCAGGTTTTTTGCCCCTGGACTAGGCATAAATGAAGATCCTGTCACTGGTGCTGCTCATTGTTGTCTTGCTCCTTATTGGCGCGATCGCCTGCATCAAGACCAATTTTTAGCTTATCAGGCTTCTAATCGTGGCGGAGTGGTCAAAGTTCACTATGATGGTGGCGATCGCGTTTTTCTTCAGGGACAAGCGGTAACCGTAATGCGGGGAGAGTTTCAGTGAGTAGTAATCAGTAAGTAATGATTCAAAAATCAAGATTGATATTTAGAAAGTCTCCATATAATATGATAAGTAGTTAGGTATTGCCCTTCTGCACCTCCACCGCAATCTTTATGCCAGATAAATCTTTACCAGAAATCGAACTGTTGCGCGCGACCTACGCAGCCTTCAACGCACGAGACATTGACGCCGCCCTCGCCATCATGACTCCTGACGTGGCTTGGCCCAAAGCGTTCAAAGGCGGTTTTGTCCATGGTCCTCAAGAAGTCCGTGCTTACTGGACAGAGCAATGGAGCGAGATCGATCCGCACGTGGAGCCAACTTCTTTTCACCTAGAGGATGATGGGCGTATTTTGGTCGATGTGCATCAGGTTGTGCGCGACTTGGCTGGAACTGTACTTGCCGATGAGCACGTTGGTCATCGTTTCACCATCGAGCATGGTCTAATTCAAGGCATGAAAGTCTGTTCACTTCCATCGTCCAGTTACAATGCCTAACCATGCACAGAGCGTCGCTGAGCTTGGGTCGTTAGACTGCATAAATACAGCCTGAAAGTTACTGGGAAAGTGTTCAAGATTGGGTTGGCGATGTTCGTGACAAAGACGCGCTCTAGCTCTGTATCATCACTACATAGGATTTCAGAGTTTTCATGCTTCAACAGCAATACTATTAATAAAGTTCAGCCTTGGTAAATTGTTGTGCTTTTTTAGCATTAGCTGCTTCACCACAACTGCGAGGAGTCGGAAAAATCTTGCCTGGATTAGCTAATCCCTTTTCGTTTAAAGCAGCGCGAATATACTGCATTGTTTCTAGGTCAGTAGCGTTAAACATATAGGGCATATAGCAATTTTTGTCCGCACCAATACCATGCTCTCCCGATAAACTGCCTCCCGCATCAACACATAGCTTCAATATCTCTCCACCAATTTCTTCTACTGTTTCAAATGCCCCTGGCACAGAATTATCATAGAGAATTAGGGGGTGAAGGTTGCCATCTCCAGCATGAAAGACATTAGCAATTTTATAGCCATAGCGATCGCCTAAAGCATTTATTTGGGCTAATACGCCCGCAAGCTTAGTCCGAGGAATCACCCCATCCTGGACAAAATAGTCAGGACTTATATGTCCGGCGGCAGCAAAAGCAGCCTTTCTACCCTTCCAAAGTTTAGCCCTAGTGTCAATATCATTAGCAGTAGTGATTCCAGTAGCATTATTCTGCTGGCAAATTGCCTCCACCTTTCGTTTGTAGGCTTTTACCTCTACTTTTAAACCATCTAACTCTATCAACAAAACCGCCTGAGCATCACGGTCATAACAACCAGTAGCCACAATATCTTCTACCGCATTGATACTTAGGTTATCCATAATTTCCATGCCGGCAGGAATAATACCCGAACTAATGATATTCGCTACCGCAGCACCAGAATCTTCCACGGTGGGAAAGTTTGCCAGCACTACACATACAGATTCAGGTCGTTTAAGAATGCGCAGAGTGACTTCGGTAGCAATGCCCAAAGTGCCTTCTGAGCCAACAAATAAGCCAGTTAAATCATATCCAGGCATTTCAGGGACGATACCACCAACGTTAATAATTGAACCATCGGTAGTAACGATCTTTAAGCCTAATACATGATTGGTTGTTACACCATATTTAAGACAGTGAACGCCTCCAGAATTTTCTGCCACATTACCGCCAATAGAACAAATAATCTGACTAGAAGGATCGGGAGCATAATAAAAACCCGCACCACTAACTGCCTGAGTTACCCAGTTGTTAATCACTCCTGGCTGAACGGTAATATAGTGATTATCTAAATCTTGATGCAGAATGCGATTCATTCTGGCGGTGACGATTAATACACAGTCTAGAACGGGTAATGCTCCTCCAGATAAACCTGTCCCTGCACCTCTGGCAACCCAGGGTAAATTATTGTCATGACAAACTTTAACTGCTGCTGCCACTTCTTCTGTGGTGCGAGGTAAAACTACCAAGGCAGGACGCTGACGATAGCTAGCTAGACCATCGCATTCATAGGTCAATAACTCTTCTTTGCGACGTACTACCCCGTCTTTACCGACTACAGTTTCTAACTGTTTGATAATTGGCTGCCATTTGTCTTTAATGGCTGGAAAAAACTTACTAAATACCATCGCCATGACTAAATCTCTGTTAATTTACCCCTATTAACAATGATATCTGACTATCAATATCTGACGTTACGCATTTAATCCAACTGCTGTGGAGGAGTGACGGGGTGACGGGGTAATTGAAGTTATTGGGGCAATAAAGTTTCTATTCCATCCTCGACTCCTCTCCATCTCCATTACTTCCCCAAGTCTCCAAGCTCCTAAGATCGATGAGTGCGTAACATCGGTTAATATTACTTTTAAGTTCTGCTGTCATCAGATTTACGACAACCAACTTAAGACGGGACAGTAGGCAGGGTAAAAGTTTGAGCCTTAGATGATTTTCTCGACTTCCTCGGTTGAGGTAACTCACCGATACTTTCAACAAGATACTCAAACAAATCGGGAAATTGTTGACCAAATAATCTCTGGGCAGCAGTTGTGCCATCATTCCGTTTAAGAGAGAAATTATGGATGATAGTTGAGACTTGTAATCGCTTACTGGATAATCCTCGTCGGTTGTGATGAATTTGAGATAAATATCCATTACGTCCTTCCACCACCGAGGAAGAACGTTGAAACTTACTCACCATCCAAATCGCCCAATTCCACCATTGTTCTCGATCTAACTTACTTAGGTCAATCGTAACTGGATGTTGTTCAAGAAATGCTAAAGCTTTGATGTAAGCTGTATTATAGTCATTTCTTAGATTAGGATTTTTGGTACGTTGACTTTGCTCTTGCCAATAAACTGCTCGAAGCAAAGACTCTTTAACCCAGAGAATCACATTCGCTTCATGCTGGTTGTCAGCTAAACATTGGTCAACCCAAAACCACCAAAGATCGACGATTGCTGATAGAGATTGAATTTGGTTTTTCAATTTTCTGACACCATTACGAGGGTCTTGCAACCTGTGAGTAGTATAGATATTTTGAAGAGTGGCTTGAATATCTTCTAGCTTAAATTCGACCAACTTGGTAGTTTGAACTGTATTGTGGTTAATATCAAACGGATGCAAACAAATGCTAATACTGTAACAGCAATGATTGTAGATTATTTTTGATTTCTGTAGTATTTGTTTTTTAACTTTGAGTTGTTTGATAATTTCTGGTTTACTCTGGTTGAGCAAAGCTTTTGAAATTTGTTTTTCTAAACGAGTAGCCAAGCAATTAAGTTCAAAGCCAATGCTTCGATTTAAGTCATACAGTACATGAAATAAATCAGAAATTGAATCAGTTCCTAGGTCGTTCAAAGCGAGTTTGATAATAGCTTTGGCTCGCTCACTCACCAAATATTTGACTTTTAAGCCCAATGGTTTGAAAGCTTCAACTACTCGTGAGTGCCAAGTCTCATACTGACAATTTTCCGTCATTTCTTCGACAAAAATATAGCCCGACGGCAAATCCAGCATCACCAGGATTACTTGGTCAAAAAAAGTTTCGTCTGCTGCCAAACAAACTTCCACCTGAGACGAGATTTTGCTAATCACTTCATTTTGCTGTTGTTGATATTCAATTATTGCTGATTCCATTCGGGCGCGTAAACTTCGTAATGCTGTAGGTGAAACGACAATATGATGCTCTAAACGTAGTAAATGAAAGAACCTTGAAAGTCTCTCACAACCGATTCCTCCTTGAAGGGCAAAGATCAAAATACTAGCTAAAACCAATAGACGAAGCCACTCCTGCCCCTCTGAACTTTCCCATAAAGAAGATTCTGGATGTTGATTTCGATTTACTATTCGATGATAGAGTCGGTGTACACTACTCTTGGAGAGGTCAGTTTCCTGTGCTATGGCGCAGAATGAATTGCAGCTAAACTGATATCCTGCTTTAAATACAGTTTGACAACGTTCTCTTAAATTCATGGTGAGATAGACTAGAGTTAGTATTGTTCGCGACTGTAACTCGCGAACAATACTAAGATTATATTAGTTGTCCTAACCCCATTTCAATCATGTCTGCCAAAACTAAAGAGGCAAACCAATTAGACAAAATAAATCGTGCTGAAAGATTATTAACCACCATTGCTGCTTTGGAGCAGCAGATTAAAGATATCGAAGCTTCAGGAGAAGTAGCTCCGACTGGCTGCCATTTGGCTCGTTATCAAGCCAGAGGACAGTACAAAGCTTACTGGTACTATAAATTACAAGCAAAAGAAGCAATTTTTCCTTCAAAAAAAGAGTCAGCTAAACTTTCTCGTTATCAGCATCTAGGTGCTGCTGGGACAGAGTCTCACATTCAAAGAGTGATGATGGTGATTAGAAGAAATCAAATTGATGAACTTCAAAAATCAATTGATGCCCTGAGAGACAGTTGGTCAGATTTATACTCCGACCTAGAAGAGAAGAAAAAATCTTAGTTCTCGATTATGACCCGCGAACTAACTCTTCTTTTTGTCCCGCCTTACGTTGGTTGCCGCTAATACTATACGCCTAGTGTGAATTAGGAAAAAAGGAGGAAAAGACAGAAGATGAAAGTTACCAAGCTGTCCATCTAAATATCTTTCCTCATGAATAGCATAGACTTTGAAAGCCTGTTAGTCATAGTTTTTGTCCTTGTAGATGACTGGTATCAGCTAGAGAGAAAATCGTCAAAACCCAGTGTTTCAGGGGCAAAACCAAAAATGAGTAATAGTGAAATTATGACTTTGGCTTTGATGATGGACTATTTACCATTTCCAGGAGAAACTCAGTTTATCGGTTTTATTCGTGCCAATTATGGAGAATGGTTTCCTAATTTGTTAGAGCGGAGTCAATTTAATAGACGCTTACGAAAATTGGGAGATGAAATAGAAACTCTCAGAAGGAGATGGGTCAAACAGCTAGGAGTTGAGGCTGCCAATAGTTTTGTTATTGACACTAAACCGATACCTGTAGTCGGTTACAAAAGAAGCAAAAGACATAGTGACTTTGATGGTAGTGCCAATTATGGCTATTGTGCAGCAAGGAAGATGAAATATTTCGGCTACAAACTAGTAGTTCTTTCAACTCTGGGGGGGATACCTGTGGCTTATGAACTGGTTTCGGCTAACACTGATGAGCGTAAAGCTGTTGAAGGAGTCCTTCAGATGGTTCATGGTAGCGATATCTATGGAGATAAGGGGTTTATTGGTCAAGAGTGGCAATCAGAGATAACTAAGGCTACTGCTAATCGTATTTGGACGATACAGCGAGAAAATCAACATCAACAAGTAAGTTCTGCTTTAAAACATTTGATTAGCCGAGTAAGACAAAGAATTGAAGGAGTTTTCAATGAAATTCAAAATACTGGTCGTAATCCAGAGCGATTACTCAACAAAACTGTTGGTGGACTAGCTACTCATATGGCACTCAAAATGACCTCTCATACTTTGCGACTTTTCCTGCGCCATCATTTTGAGATTGATGTTTTGACTTTTCAATCCTCATTTACTTTCTAAAATTTAATTCACACTAGGCGTACTATATAAATATTGAGCAAATTCATCCAAGATATAGTAGAGTATTGAATCCGATCGCGATCGCCATCTTTTCCTTCATCTTTAATAACTGGGATAACCGTTATTATTTTTGACGAATCGTAAGTATGATAAATTCTGGCAAAGGGATAACTTCTAGTTCTCTTAGGCGATACCCATTTTGAATATGCTACCTCTGTTGTAGGTGACTTAATCAATCCAGAAGCCTTTGCTTGATTAATATCGAAGTCATCTAAATTAATTACATTTAGTTTATCGTTTAGAAAAATTCGATAAGTAACTCCCTTAATAAATCCTGTAAAATGTAAAGTATCTGTCATATTGTTGAATTAGTAGTTTATTACCTAAAGTTTTTTTGCATTCAGCCTAAGTTGACAGATTTGTTTATGCACACTAGAAACAAATTATGTTGATAGGCGATCTCACTATCGCACTTCACTAAAAAGAAATTTGTCACAACAGGTAAATCCTGATAAGTTCTCGATTTTCTTCCAATAAAACAAGAAAAATGCGATCGCAGCTAATTTTTGTTTATCTGGGAGTATTAACAATTATTTTGACCGTATTTACTGCTGCTGTTCGCTTTACTTTTATCTAGAGTCTAAAGCTCAAAGTCAAATCATGATATATTTCTTGATATTTATAAAATGATTATTAATGACAAAAGATGAAAAGCCTTTAGTTAGCGTCATTATACCAACCTACAATCGTGCTGATGTAATTCTCAGATCGGTTAGTTCAGTTATCAAACAGTCTTATCAAAAGATAGAAATTATTTTAGTTGACGATGCTTCTACTGACAATACAGCTCAAATTATTCAACAAATAAACGATACCAGAGTTATCTATATCTGTCATCAAACAAATCTAGGTGGTTCAGAAGCCAGAAATACAGGTATTAGAAATGCTCAAGGAAAATATATTGCCTTTCTTGACTCGGATGATGTATGGCTACCAGATAAATTGCGACATCAATTAGCTATTATTTCTCAACAGAAATGCCAGGATAATTTGGTTTGTTATACTCAGTTTCAAAAAAGCTCTCAGATATTTTATCAGCGATCAATATTGCCTGCAAAGGGTAAACAAAAACAAGAAACAACACCCGAATACTTTTGGCTATCTGGAGGAGAAATGTTAACTAGTACCTTATTAATTTCTCGTACTTTAGCTAGCCGAACTTTATTTCAGACTGGATTAGTTAAACATCAAGATTTAGACTTTGTAATTAGGTTAGAAAAACAAGGTGCAAAATTTATTTTTTTACCCCAAGTTTTAGCAATCTGGCAGAATGAGCCAAGATGCGATCGCATTTCACGCCAAGTTAATTATCAAGCTTCCCTTGATTGGATTGAGCAATATCGTCAGCACATTTCTGAGAGCGCCTATCAAGGTTTTTTACTCAAAGAAATTGTGCCAAAAATGATTAAAGAGTCAATCAATAAATCTATCGCAACCAATTTAATTTTTCAAGCATGGCGAAAGGGTATTATTTCACCATTTTATGCCTTATATTTACTGCTTAAGTCGTCAATTCCGCGTAACTATCAACAACAAATAAAAAAAATAATCAAACCAAATTAGACTTATTACTGTACGGGCGAACGGCCGTTCGCCCCTAACGAATTACTTTTTACTTCTCTCTAGCCATGCTCGATAAAACCTTTGAAAAAATAAAAAAAATTCAGAATATTGCTGAATTAAAATTGCCAGTATTATTTTTCGGGTTCGCTGTTTGGGTATCATTTCCGATTTTGGGAATTATTTCCCTGCTCTTAGCTATTCAACTAGATCTTTTAAGACCATCCAAAAAGTACAGAAAGCTTTTATCTTTAAATAATCTTGTTTTAATTTTAATTGTTTTAACTATCTCACTTTATCTTACTAGCATTGATGTTTTTGCTGATACTAAAGTTTATTTAGATATTTATGATAATTTAGATCGTCAAAGTCCTTTCGATAACTATATTGCTAAAGATCGCTTTGAAGTTGTCTTGTTTTTATTTTTTGCAGTTATTCACTATCTGAGTAATGAATCTACGTTTTGGTGTTTATTTTCCTTTGCCTTATTTAATAATTCTGCAATCGTTTTTTATATTAGTAAAAATTTATCGCCAAGGTATTATCCTACTTTACTTATAATCCTCTTTTCTAGTTACTTTTATTACTCACAAGTATTTTATATGCGTCAGTTTTTTTCACTTGTTTTTGTACTAGCTGCGATTGTTAGTATAGAATCAAATTGGATTTTATTTTGGATTTTTTCTTTGTTAGCAATTTTTTCTCATACTAGTAGCGTTATTTATATAGGAGTTTGCTTAGGAGTTCAATTAGTCGGAAATATTAGTCGAATTATTAAAAAAATTAAATGGAAAAAAGAAGATAAAATTTTCTTATTGTTGGGGTTAGGATTAGCAGTAATTACCTTGCTGTATCTTGGGCTGCAAGTATATAACCATCCTAAAAGTATATATCGATTTATAGATAGTATTTTAGAGCTTGTACCTAAAGCTCAAATAACTAGATCGATACAGAGTAGAGTCGAAAACAATGATCGACGAGATACGGAACTATTTAGCTTAAATATTTTTCTGGCTATTGCTATCTTGTCTCTGGGCGTTTTTATAGTATCTAGAAACTACAAAAAAATTTCTCTTAAAATATGGTCTTTTATCTCTATTTATTTTGTGTCGTTGCTACAAATTTTGTTTATTTTAGTGACAGGATTTAATCAGAGAATCGCTTATTTATTCTTAGCTTTTTTTGGTTTATTTTTTTGTATCGGTTTAGATGACCAAAAGTTAAGTGAGCCTAATAAAATCAAAAATTTTGCCGTAGTTTCTGCCATAACTATTTTTATGGCGGCATCCAATACATTTAACTTTATTGGGGTTCAATCAAAGATGCAGGATATTGTAGGCATAACCTTTTTTGATAAGCATCCTTTAGGTGTGTCTTTATTTGATTATATTGTTTACTTTTTTCAGTCAATTTAAAAGCTTTGCAGAAAATATTTAGAAGCTGAAAAACTCAATAGCTTTATTTATTTTGTGCTAGCTTAAATATTGGTATTGCTGAATGAGTAATGATAAGTACTGTACGTAAAAACTTAGATATTAAATTGAGGAATCAAAGAAGGGCGTTGGTAAAAGATTACTGTTTACTGGTTAGTTGAAATTTGCCGATTAAGAACAACAATTTTCCACTGTCCAAGTTGACTAGCTTGAAAAGCAATTTTACTACCGTCACCGTTAATTGTAGGATGGGAAACAGAGCCTTTAATGTTTACGGTCAATAGCTCTGTTTTCTGTTGTCGGCGATCGTAGACAAAAACATCTGTTTTTCCTCTTTCTGTAGAAACATAGGCAATATAGCGAGCATTATCACTCAAGGCAGGTTGATCTTGACTAGAATCTCGACGATTGAGGTTGGGCAAAGATATAAGCTGTTTAGATTCTAAGTCGTAAAGAAAAATATTTCTCCTACCACGACGATCTGAGGCAAAAGCTAAGTAACGACCATCCGAACTATAGGCGGGATATTCTTCTACAGAATTGCTGTTAATACCACCAGGAATAACTTCTGGTTGAACCAACAAGCTACTGCTACAGCCATTAAGCAAAAAAAAACTTAGCAAGAATAATCTCAAAATCATACTCGACAATCCACCTCCAGATAACTCGCATTTCTCTGGCAAACTACGGCAAAACATACTACGATTATACGTTTTGTTTTTTGGATAAAATGTAATTTATCCTCACTTCTCTATCTTCTGGTTTTTGAAAATTATTCAAAATTAACAGACGCAGAACATCAGTTAGTAAACTAATTATCTAGCCTACTTTTTGATATTGATTTAATATTTGGCAACATTCCAAGATCGCCATTATTTAATTGATTTATAGATAAATTTGACTAGATATATATGCCCTGATTCTATGGTTTCTCGTACGAGTAGTTTCACTTTTAATAACAATTAAATTAATACCATGCTTTTTAGGTATTTTTACTGTTTTCTTGTAATATGAATTTTAACTATAAAATTTCCTGACTTAATATTTTGTTTATCAATGCTCTACAGTAAACAACGGTCAAAATATTTATCGACTTTATTAATATATAGTCGTACCTCCCGTATGGTTATTGTCTCCTTACTAATTATTGGAGACATCCTTGGTTTACTATTATGTTTCGATATAGCTCTTAAGCTGCGACTATCCAAATCCCTTGACTTAGGCTCGCCAGTTGTCTATGCTTTGATAGCTATATATCTGTTTGGATTATATTTAACCGACACTTACAAGCTCAATAGACAGGTTTCTGGTGTACGCCTTTTGGAAAGAGCGGCCTTAAGTATTGTGCCAGCTATGGCAGCAGTTACATCTGGTATATACCTTACGGGCTTGTGGGGTAGTGAGTTTCTAGTTGGCAGAGGCATACTATTGATTAGTGTGTGCCTTTTTTCTATTTGGGCAATATTCAGCAGAATGGTTGCTGATAAATGGTTTAAGGCAAATCAGCAAAATAGTAGATTTTTAGTGCTAGGAGACTATCAAAAAGTTATCGAGTTTGGTAAGGAACACCGCAAGCTAAATTCCCGTACTGAATTTGTTTTCTTTTCAGATAAACTGGCTACCAATAGTCTAAGTTCAACTTGGAAACAGCAATATTGGTCAGGAATTTTGATTGATGGCGCAGAGCGTAATTTATCTGAGCAAATGATTCGAGAATTAATGGATATGAGGCTCAAAGGCGTATATGTCTGTAGCATAGCTGATTTTTGCGAACAGTTTTGGCAAAAAATTCCTCCCGCTTATGTTCAAGATGATTGGTTGACCTTTACCACTGATTTTAATATTTTACCCAACCGCATTAAGGCAAAACTAAAGCAGCTAATCGACTTTTTGGTTGCAGCAGTTTTGTTGATTGTGACTTTGCCTATTACAGTTCCCATTGCCTTAGCCATTAAGTTTAGCAGTGAAGGTCCAATATTTTATTCTCAGGTAAGAACGGGTCTAAATGGTAAAAAGTTTCGGGTATATAAATTTCGTTCTATGTACCAAAATGCTGAAGCTAAAGGCATTCAGTGGGCAAAGATAAAAGATCCTCGTATTACCCCCGTTGGCAACTTCATCCGCTTGACTAGAATTGATGAATTACCGCAACTGTGGAATATCTTTAAAAAAGATATGAGCCTAGTAGGGCCTCGTCCTGAGCGTCCAGAATTCGATCTTAGTCTGAGGGAAGAAATACCTTATTACGACGTTCGCTATTTAGTCAAGCCAGGTATTACTGGTTGGGCGCAGGTTTGTTATCCTTATGGTGCTTCAGTTGAAGATTCGTATCAAAAAGTAGCTTACGATCTTTATTACATCAAAAATTACTCTCTTTTTTTGGACTTATCGATCGCCTTGAAAACTCTCAGGGTAGTATTCTTAGGCAAAGGCAGATAGTTATCGTAGTACGTTAATCGGCTGAGACAGAAAAATTCAACTGTTCGTAAGTAGTCAAGGGGTATCCCCCGCAGGGAGTAAAAAGCGATGCGACCCCGCGTCGTCGTCAGGCGCAAGACAAAGGCTTTAGCCGCATGTACGCGCACCAAGACAGTAAAAAGTAGGGAGTAGCAATTTACAAAATGTCAAGCACGTTTATAGTTAATGCTCTGCGGGGGAGACACGAACAATTAGAAAGCTTGCTGAATTAGGGTTTTCGCCCTCATAGCTTGGCGATAATAGTCATTTTTATCAGTCGAAAAACCGCTTAATTCTTGCACTGTATCTTGGCAAAAGGTATTTGATTCAATCCAGTTTTGACCGTGTAAACCAAGAGAAAAGCTACTATGTCTTCGATCAAATCTATTCGCTTCGGTAGGACAACAGACATACTTGGCAACCCCTTTTTGCCTGATACATCGTCCTGACAAAGTAGAAATAGAGTCAGCAATAGTCACTAATAAAATGATAGAAATTAGCCGATGAGTGGTAAGTTGAGTAACTTCAAGATTATATCCACCTAATTTCAAATCTCGAAACATTGTCTTGAACGGCGCATTCGCGCCAGCGTCCCGAAGGGACTTTGAGCCGATAGGCTCTGTGTCGCTCATGAGGGAAAGCCAAGGCGCGTTTTGGGGTGAGGAAATGCTTCCGTGTAGGAAGCATATTCCACTCACCCGTTGCGAGACAGTCCGTTGCGCGGGTTTCCAAGGGGCTATCTGCCGAACCTGCGTCGGCAGATAGCCCCGTCGCGTTGAAGGAACTGTCGAGTTTGAGTGGGAAGCTTCCGACTCAAAAGCCGCCATCCCAAGACCGCGCTGCATCGCTTCTTCGATACCCATTCGTTTGGCATAAGCAACTCTGGGGTAAAAGAAAAAAAGATACAGCAACAGCTCGATGATCATAAACTATGCTAACCATCAATAAATTTATGGCTCGCCATTGGCTGCGATCGATAACTAAATAGATTACTTCTTTTGAGTGCCACTCTGTTTTTACCCAAGATTCTCAAATCGCCAACCAGAGAGTTTTAATATTCAATTGCTCCAGAGATAAAAATCGTGGTAATTTTTTAATTCTACTCCTCAATTGAATAGGTACAGCAAAACGACGAGCTAATTCTTCTCATCGTACTGTTGGCAAATCTTGAACTAAGTTAATCACGATTAACAGAATTAGATACTGAGGATAACTAAACTGTTTTTTCAGGTGTTTGCTATATATTTCAGGTAGTTGAATCATTGCCTTTTCAACAAAAAAGATTATTGATAATAGTCTCTCATTTTCTGGGAGACTACTTTACTCCATTAGCCTTCAAGCTTGCTTTTTAACCTTTTGTGTCGCCCCTACAGGTTAATGCTATACTTCTCGCTCCGATCAAAAGCATAATTCAAAGAGTTATTTGCCAATACAAAAACGGCTAAAAATACGTTCTAATACTGACTCTGTGACTTCTTCTCCTGTAATTTCGCCTAAAGCCTGAATTGCGCCTCTTAGATCGATTGTCCAGAAATCTAAGGGAAGTTGGTTAGCAACAGTTTCTTGTACCTGTTCTAAAGATACTTTGGCTCGAACTAAAGCAGCGGCTTGCCTTTGATTAACGGCTATTTCAGCATTAGCAGCAGTGGCCCCTTGATTAACTAAAGACAAAATTGCTTTTTCCAAGTCTTCAATTCCTTTATGGTTAGCTGCGCTGGTATGAACTACCTGCTTGATTTCTGAAGGATAGACATTTTGAGGAATAGCTAAATCAGTTTTATTAATTACTAGAATTAAAGGTCGGTGTTTTACCTGGTGATATATTGCCCGATCTTCGCTTGTCCAACCTGTAGTTGCATCGGTGGCTAACAGGATCAAGTCGGCTTTGGCTGCTGCGTTGCGCGATCGCTCTACACCAATTTTTTCTACCGTATCGGCAGTATCTCTAATCCCTGCGGTGTCTAATACCTGAATGGGTATTCCTCCTACAACTAGAGTAGATTCAATCACGTCGCGGGTAGTACCAGGAAGCTCGGTGACTATAGCGCGATCGCTTTTACTCCAGGCATTGAGCAAGCTAGATTTGCCGACATTTGGACAGCCAACGATCGCAACTTTTAAACCACTTCTCAATAATTCACCTTGCTCGGCAGTAGCCAAAACATTTTCAACCTGAGTTAAAACAGCCTGTATTTGTTGTTTGGTTTCAGCTTCATCCAAAGGTGGTAAATCATCTTCAAAATCGATCCGAGCTTCTACCTCTGCTAATATATCAAGACAGGCAGCCCGTAAATCACTTATAGGACTGCTTAATTTTCCCTGTATTCCTGCCAAAGCTAATTGGGACGCTTCAACTGACTGGGCAGCAACTAATTCGGCAATACTTTCTGCTTGGGTTAGATCGATTCTGCCGTTGAGAAAAGCTCTGAGGGTAAACTCGCCTGGCTGTGCCAATCTTGCTCCTTGAGCAATACACAACTGTAAAACTGATTGGACTGCCATAATGCCTCCGTGACAGTGAAACTCAACTACATCTTCACGGGTAAAAGAGCGAGGCTGAAGCATTAATAGTAGTAGTGCTTCATCTACAGTCTTTTTAGTCAAGGGATGACGGACATAGCCATAAATAATTCGATGAGTTGACCAATCTTGTTTTCCTGGTGCAAAGAATAGGGCTTTAGCGATCGCTAGAGCTTTTGCTCCTGATAAACGAACTATACCGACACTGCCCTGCTGGGGTACAATTGCCGTGGCGATCGCTACTATAGTTTCTCCCTGAATTAAAGACATTTAATCTGCCTGATATGAATTAGCCTCATACACTACATATTAACCTTTTAGAGCTTTTGGTCTTGCTTCGTAGAAGTAGGAAGTAGGAAGTAAGAAGTGTTAATTTCTGATTTTTGTTATCTTAAATTTTTGTAAGATAAGTCAAAATTCAAATTTAAATTATGAAAAAAGCAGTGATTTTACTTTCTGGAGGTTTAGATTCGGCTACCACTGCTGCAATTGCTATTGAGCAAGGCTATCAGTTAATTGCTCTTTCTTTTCGTTATGGTCAAAAACATCATAAAGAATTGGAATCTGCCAAAAAAATTGCCGCTGCCCTCAACATCCAAAAGCATTTTATTGTCGATGTTAATTTATCTCAATGGGGTGGATCTTCATTAACTGATGACTCGATGACTATTCCTCAAGCTGGTTTGCAAGCAGATGTAATTCCTTCTACCTATGTACCAGGGCGCAACACGGTTTTTATTGCGATCGCTCTTTCTTTAGCCGAAGCTCAAAATGCCCAAGCAATTTACTTGGGTATCAATGCAGTGGATTACTCTGGCTACCCTGATTGTCGTCCCGAATATTTACAGTCATATCAACGTTTGGCTAATTTATCATCTAAAGCAGGAATTGAAGGTCACGCCCCACAGCTAGTTGCTCCTTTGGTGCAAGATTCTAAAACAGATATCGTGCGTCGCGCCCTAAATTTAAACGTTCCCATTGCCGATACTTGGTCATGTTATCAAGGTGGAGATACCCCCTGTGGTTTATGTGATTCTTGTCGTATACGCGATCGCGCTTTAATTGAAGTCGGACGCTCTGATTTGGTTACTCAAGCATTTAATTAGGTTAACGTCAGTTCGGGTTAAAAAAATTAACGGTTAGGATAGCTATAAGCTCTAAGCTTTAAGTTTTAAGCCTTTAAAAGATTTTCTGACCAGCTAGATTAAGAAATTTGCTTAGAAAAAATAATTTTCCAATCAACCCATTGGCGAGGGTTTCAGCTTATCTCGAACTCAGGTTAAGTTAAGTTCTTAAGCAATAAAAAGATAGTTTTTTTGCTTTTAGCAGGTGAGCGTAAACAAGTGCAAAACCGAAAAACTATAGTTTTTAAATAGTGAATAAAGTTTGATATACTAATTGAGCATTACGCGAGAATGTAGGGCGACATAGCCAAGTGGTAAGGCCGTGGATTGCAAATCCATTATCCCCAGTTCAAATCTGGGTGTCGCCTCTTAATGTTTGTGATCTTGTTAATCTGTACATTAAAGCTTTATTTGTCAGTTTTAAATAATTAGTGTCATAAAAATAAATGGCTCGAACGTTTTTTAAGCATTAGAGCCATTCATTTGCTTAAATCTGTTTGCAGTATAAACATTTCTGCCCAAAAAATCAGATTTAAAGAATTGATGTCAAAAAAATTTGGCGAATGATATAAGCATCCTTATTTTTTAGATTGAGTTTGCAATCCACGGCCTCTTTCAACTTTTCCAATAATTAGTCTCAACATCTCCTATATCGAGAGAGTCGAAGCAACAAGTTAGTTTTAGATGGAGAGAAGAAGATTACACTAGTCTTTCAACATCTCCCACATCGGGAGAGTCGAAGCAACTCCGCCCGCTCAAACCTTTCTCTACAGATGCTTTTAGCTCCGTTTCTGCCAAGGGTAAAAAATACTCTCTTAAATAAATCAAAATAACAGCTAAATATAGGTTATTTTTGTTGGCTATGATTTGTAAAAGCAAGATTAAACAAAGGTTTGATTGTTTCTGTTGAACCCCCCAGGGATTTTGCCCGCGCTTAGGTTCGGCAGATTTGGTGGAAAAGTTCCCCATTAAGGGGTGAAAACGTAGCCACAGGACGATATATTCGTACCCCGAACATCATAAAATGATTCTTGAGTCGGAGCTAGACTTACAAACCGTTTGTTTCTATAAGGGCATATAAATCATAAGATTAAGATACGTATCTTATAGAATAGTTTGTAAGCTTGACTGATAAAGTGTTCTTCTCTCATCAATCAGCTCACTTGCTGGTAGCGCAAACTAGGCTATAATGAAAAACAACGAGATTTTTCGATATAGCTTTTTCCCAATCCACAACTAGAACACGGAATTGGCAGCAAACGTACTTTTCATCAACAAAGCTGTTCATCAAGAATGAAAACGCTTTGCTTAACTGAATCAAGCACTATGAGCTAGTAGCTACAAGGGTTCAGAAAGTAAGACCGTTTGATAAACAGCCAAACAACCCCGCATTTATCGCAATTCTTATTTAGAATTACGGCGCAAATTACTTTAATAATAAATTTTCTAGGTACAAAAAAACTATAAGAAATGTTTAAAAGCTACGGTCTACCCTGTGGTTTTTTGACGATTACGATAGGCAGTTAAAGCTAAATCTCTAGCTTGTATTTCAGATGTTCCTTGAGAAGATTGACGAGCGTATTCTATAGTAATACCTTCTTGATCGGTTTTAGATGCAATCGCATCACGCAAACGAGCATAACTCCAGCGATGGATGCTTTTGCGATAATTCTTGGCATACTGTTTTTGAGCTTTCTTACATCCAGGTGCTTTTGCTTCGGCTTTAACCTGAATTTCGCTATCTAGAATTTCCCTAACATTATCTAAATCTGGCAGAACAATACTGCTTACTCCATATTTAATTGCCATTTCAACTATTGCTTTTGCTAACAGGCGATCGACATACTTACCCAATTCCGATTCTCCAAAACGATTATCGGCAAATTTGGTTTGAGCTTGCTGTCTTCTACAATCATTATCTTGCTGTTGTTGTCTACGCCTGAGAAACAGTTCGTATTGAATATGCTGTTTAGCTTTTTTCCCTTTCTTCGGTTTCTGCTGAATAGGTTTATCTAATAGTTGTTTAGTGTCGCGACAAGCTATGATATCGCCATTAATTAAGTTCACTATTGCTACAGTTACTGGTTCTTTTAATCCGATACACACTCCTATCGCGAGCGAAAGATTTTGCTGAACTGTATGTTTATTGGGGCGGTTAAAATCTCTAAACGTATTTAAAAGAGATAAAGAAGTTTGATTTGCCAAAAGTTTTTGCTGCTGATTTTTAGACAATGATTTTACTTCCAGCCATTTGTCAATCTTTTGTTAAGTTTTATCAATTTTCTTCTGCCGAATTCTTTCTGTTCTTTCGTGCGTCCATAATTCAGTCTCTACCGAACAGTGAAGATACAAATTGCTTCTCAGCCAGGGTTTTTCAGAATATTCCCGATCTCCCTGTTTCCAAATTAAACTGGCGGAGCGAAGAGTTATCAATCCTGCTGGAATCTGCTTTTTACATTGTCTGTATAGCTCGAAGTCTTTATAAAAACGTTGAAACCAATGAAGTTGGCGATTGTGACAAAATACTTCAAAAGTATGTTTGGTTAAACCGTTGAATGAAACGCAAATACGTCCTCGCTCATTTTTTGACCAGTAAATGTCAGTGTTGGTATTGTAAGAAACAGGAAAAGGGATTGATTGTTCGCTTCTGAGCAGACGTGCCTGAAGCAGTTCCATTTCTTCATTTTGCGTAATCAAAGATTCTGCTTGGGCTAAAGCTTCTAGATACTCCTCCTCAGTCAAATTTCTTCCTTTAGGCAAACGAGCTTTAAGTTGCTTTTCTAGCTGTTCTATCTGGATTTCTTTCTTACGTCTGTATTGTTGATATTTTTCAGGATCTTCTGGCTGGTTAGCAAACTCAAGTTTATTTTTCAGGAGATAAACAACAGCACACTGCTGAATTAGTTTTTTGGCTTTTAAATGGGGTTTCTTCTCTTTGTCATAGTTTGTGGTTACTTTGTCGTATTTTTCTAGAAAATGATTAAACAAATCCTTGGAAACTTCTATTTCAGAATTTTTGTCTTGTTTGAGCTTATCGTATTTTTTCTCTTCGCGATATAAAATCTTTTTTGCTTCAGCTTGCAATTCAGTCAGGGTTAAACCAATTGACTCTAGTAATTCTGATTCACTTTTAGCTCTCTTCTGTCACTTTCCGAGAATTAAACTACAATAGAACAAGTTGATGAGTAGCTGAGAGGTAGACAGGGTGGTAGATGTAGAATTACAAATCCTCAACAGGCGAGTGGAATAAGCTCCCTAGACGGGAGCATTTCCTCGCCTCAAACATTTAAAAAGAGATGCTCGACCAACTGTTACCCTCATCGATCAATATTGAGTTAGCATCATCTATTATTACAGAGTTGATAGACTTTGGATTCAAGATTAAATTAGTCTTAGCAGATAGTTTGTATGGTGAAGCTAGTTCCTTCATCAGAACATTAGAGAATCACAAATTACCATGGGTTGTGGCAATTAGAAGTAATCATGGAGTCTGGCTACCACGGGAGCAGAAGGTTAGAGCTAACAAATGGTGCAAATTCCAGAGAACTTTTAGTAATCAAAAATCTGAAATTAGATACATTAGAGAAATTATCTTTGGGAAGAGAAAAGAAAGAACTTATTGGGAAACAATTACTGACCCCAAAACGATGCCCGAAAATTCCACCTCTTCGATCATGACCAACATTCAAGACAAAAGAAGTAACTTAAAGAAAACTTTAGGCAACCTTTACGGCTTAAGAACATGGGTGGAATATAGCTTTCGCCAGTGTAAACAAGAACTAGGCTGGACAAATTATAGGTTTACTAATTTCAAGCATATTGAGAAGTGGTGGGAAATTATCATGAGTGCTTATTTAATGATTAGTCTAAATACACAAGTTTTTCTCTCTTTAAATCCATCTGAGAATAGTAATTATCAAATATCTCATCAAGGTAATGATCTTTCTTCTCATCCTCAATGGAATCATCAAGCAGGATGGAAAAATGTCTTGAATAATTTTCGCGATTGTTATTCAACCAAGCATTTTGTTGTGGTTGATTTTTCCTTTGTTGGAGATTTTTCCTAATTCTGATTTGCTTCTGGGATTCCATCGTTTAATTGCTATTATGAATCAAATTCAATCATTGACTCTTTCAGGATAATTTTGATTATTTGTTACTTCCTTTAATTCGGAAAGTGACAGAAGAGGGTTACGTTATCACTTCAATATGACCATCAAAAGGTTTTAACCTCGAAAAAATAGCAAACTGCTTACTCGCTATGATTAACTAGATTTGTGTACACACAGTTCACTTGTTTACCATAAATGGGATTAGAATAACATTTGATTTACCTAAGCATATTCTAAGCTTCACTAATATCCTGTGCTGATTCTAATTTCTCCTGCCAAAACTCTAAATTTTGAAACTCCTGCAAGTGTCGAGTATTTTTCTCAACCAGATTTTTTGGCTGACACAGAGGTTTTAGTTGAGCAACTACGTCAGTTATCAGCATCAGAGATTTCATCGCTGATGAAAATTAGCGATAAGCTAGGAGAGTTAAACGCATCTCGCTATCAGACTTGGCAATCTTCATTTGATTATACCAATGCTAAACAGGCTTTACTGGCTTTTCAAGGAGATGTTTATCAGGGAATGGCTGTTGATAATTTTAACCAGCAGGATTTTGACTTTGCTCAAGAACATTTAAGAATTTTGTCTGGATTGTATGGTTTACTTAAACCATTAGATTTGATTCAACCCTATCGCTTAGAAATGGGTACAAAATTGGCTGATTCTAAGCTCAAAGATTTATCAGTCAATACGCTTTATGAATTTTGGCATGATAAGCTTACTCTAGCGATTAATCAGCAATTAGAGCAGTTAGACAACAAAACTATTGTTAATTTAGCTTCAAATGAATACTTTAAAGCAGTTAAGCCAAAATTGCTGCGGGGAGATATTATTACCCCTATATTTAAAGATTGGAAGCAGGGAAAATACAAAATAATTAGCTTTTATGCTAAGAAAGCTCGCGGTATGATGGCTGCATACATTATCAGAAATAAACTACAAAATACCCAAGACCTAAAAAATTTCAGCGAATCTGGCTATGGTTACAATAATGAATTATCCGAAGGGAAAAATCTAGTCTTTACCCGCCACCAATAGATTTACACAACCTAATTTGTTAATGAAATTAGGTATAAGTATATTCAATACTAAATTGCTATTAGATTGCTGCACTATGTTTAATTCCTTAAGTCTAAAATCCGAATATCGCTGTTTTGATGGTACTGTTGCTTACTATACTCATCATTCAGACTCCTGTAACTGTGACATGAATTTTGCAGTTTATCTTCCTCCTCTGGCACAATCGCAACCAGTCCCAATTCTCTATTACCTTTCAGGCTTAACCTGCAACGAAGAAAATTTTATTACCAAAGCTGGCGCACAACGTTATGCTGCTGAGTTGGGAATTATGTTGGTTGCGCCTGATACTAGCCCCCGCAATACAGGCATACCTGGAGAAGACGAGGCGTGGGATTTGGGTAGTGGTGCAGGATTTTACATAGACGCGACGGAGAAGCCCTGGAGTAAACATTATCAGATGTATAGCTATATTACCCAAGAGTTGCCACTTTTGATTAAAGATAACTTTTCAGTAAAAGCAGAAAAACAAAGTATTTTTGGACATTCTATGGGAGGACATGGTGCATTGATTTGCGCTTTGAAAAATCCTCAACAATACCAATCGGTATCTACTTTTGCACCTATATCGGCACCGATGAATTGCCCTTGGGGGGAAAAAAATTTTACGGCATATTTAGGTAGCGATCGCCAAAGCTGGACAGAATACGATGCCACCGAATTAATTAAGCAAACCCAGTTAAATTCTACGATCCTAATCGATCAGGGTACTGCCGATCAATTTTATGAGCAAAAACAGTTATTACCAGAAAATTTTCAGCAAGCCTGTCAACAAGTAGGACAAAATTTGAATTTACGCTGGCAAACGGGATACGATCACAGCTATTTTACGATTAGTACGTTTATAAAGGATCATATGCAGCATCATGCTGTGTATTTAAATAAATAGCTGATGATGTCAATTTAGGCTAATAGATTTATTGAGACAAATTATTTTGTTTAAGATAATTTTTCCTATCTAAAAGTGACTGGCGAGGTTGCGATCGGCAAATCAAATACCAATTTATATATTTGTTTAATTTTTCTGATATTTGCTATGTCTAAATTTATTACGTTTAAACCCATAGGGGAAATCTTACAAGAAGCAGGTTTAATTACCACTCCACAATTGGAAGTCGCTCTTCGAGATCAGACATATTATGAAGATATGCGCTTAGGGGAAATATTGGCTTTAAGAGGTTGGATTAAACAAGATACTGCCGATTTCTTTGTGCAAGAGTGGTTTAAGCTGGTAAATAAAAGAATAGAACATCCCATCGGCTTTTATTTTCAAAAGGCAGGATTATTGAGTGAAGAAGATATTAAAACTATTTTAGTTGAACAAAGTAAACTTTCTCTTCGTTTTGGAGATACTGCTGTTCAACAAGGTTTAATCAAACCTAATACAGTTAATTTCTTTATCCAAAACTTATATCCATCGCAATTAATTGTATCCTCAAGAAAAAATCAAGAATTTCGACATGAATTTCAGATAGAAGAAAATCACCGATCAAAAATCACTAAAGACGACATTACTCATTGGGTGCAATTAAGTGCAGAAACAGTGACTAATTTTTAATGATGATTTTAATTCTTATACTAGACTTTATCGGAAATAAGTCGAAAAGCTCGAAGAACTAGTTTCTTCTCTTCTCTTCTTAAAATTAGGAGAATTTTATGTATCTAATATCTCTTTTCTGACGATGACTAAGACGAAGATTATGCAGTCCACAAGCTGTTTCCATCACATCATCAATATAGTGATCGACCCAATTACGAAATTTCTGAACCACGATCTGACATCGTTTGATTCCGCAGATCTGGTGTTCTATCTCAACTCTTATCTTCGCAATTTCTCGATTTTTCTCTTTTTC
The DNA here is from genome assembly GCA_965218645.1 of Waterburya sp. Taxonomy (GTDB): domain Bacteria; phylum Cyanobacteriota; class Cyanobacteriia; order Cyanobacteriales; family Xenococcaceae; genus Waterburya. The sequence continues at coordinate 2,511,483 of OZ244627.1, forward strand.
ATGATCAGTTAATTCTGCTTTAGGAAGCTTCTTCGTCGGTTGTTTAATCCTAACTCCCGATGGTGCAAATCCTTGAAATCCTGTATCTTGCCACAGAATACTCCCTTTGGGAAAATGATAGTCTTCTTCGTCGGCAATTTTCTTGTCATGTTTTTTGCCTTCATAAGTGTCACTTAAGAACAACACTTTTCCTCCTCGCTCACTCACCACATTATTTTTAACCATGTGAGCTTTCTTCTTTCCACTATAGAAAGTTTTACGCTCTTCCTTATCTTGTGGTCGATTGATCGCTCGCTCCGTCCCATCAATCATAAATTCTAAACTGGGGCAGGTGTTCAGTAAATCTTCTAGCTTTGCAGGTTCACGTTCTGGTAATTGTTTCTCCCTTTTCAAAGCTTGATTGAGTACTTTTGTTAGTCTGTGTACCCATTCATTTGCCTGGGCTTGGCTCATTCCAAATAAAAATCCTTGTACTTCTTGGGTTGGATAAAGTCGAAAGTAAATCAAAATAAATAGCAATTTATCTTCCAGTTTCTCAAGCCTCGCTTTCCTGCCACCTCCGAATGCTCTGTGTCTGTTTCCTCGCTTAAAATTTTCTTCTATGAACTTTGACCATGCAGGTTCAAAGCTAGCTAATAAAGCTTCAAATTCTTCGATTTTTAATCCTGTTAAGCTCTGTAGAGTTCGAGGTCTATTCTGTAGCTCTGCATAGTTGACTTTCACTCTCTACCTCTCTTACTCAACTTCTTGCTACTCATTTTACATACTTAATTCCGATAAGGTCTACTAAATCCAATTGAGAAAAGCATCTTATAAACACTGAAGTAAATAATAAGTAGTTTGTCGTTTGTCGTTTTCTGTGACTACCTACTACTTACTACTGACTACCTAACCTGAGTTCGGAATAAGAAAAAGGGCAGGTAGTAAGCTGAAAATAACAACTTTCTTCAGTAAACCTGCCCTATGTTTAGCAACGCTCAAGGCTGGTGAACCCGAATGCATTCGGGTTCATTCCTTGAGTTTAGATGCTCTATTCTGTGACGTTGACGATTTTTGTAATGATTTTGAATCTCAATGGCAAAAAACGTTACTAACTCATGGAGGAAAAAAGCGAATTCGTGCCAAAAGTATGTGTTTAAGCGAAATTATGACGATTTTAATTGCATTTCACTCTTGCCATTATCGTACCCTCGTCAGTCGCTTCAACGGGTCACAGACCACGGGGCTTATAAAGGGCGCGATACAATTACGCCCACAGCCCCTCCGCAACGCGCTGACTCGCAACTTCAAGCATTTTTATCTTAATCAGGTGAAGCAATACTGGTACTTAGCTTTTCCTAAACTGCCCAGTTATCAACGAGCATCTTTGATGCTCCCAGAGCTTCGCTCTGGACACACGAAGCGTGTGTGTCGAATGGACACCTTCTACTTTGATTCCTTGATGTGTCTATCTTCAACGTTGTTTTGGTAGTTGTACTGGTATTGGATTTGTAGATTCAACTAGTCTTAAAGTTTGCCAGAACCGCAGAATTTCTCGCCACAAAGTTTTTGATGGCTTGGCTCAAAGAGGAAAGACTTCTGTAGATTGGTTTTTTGGCTTCAAACTTCATTTGGTAATCAATGAACTTGGCGAAATCTTGAATGTCCAACTGACTCCTGGTAACGTAGACGAGCGTCGTCCTATTCCTGAGTTACTGCAAGGTCTTTTCGGCAAGATTTTTGCAGAGCGTGGCTATGTCTCCCAAAAATTAACCGATCAGCTTCTCCAAGAAATCGGAATTCAGTTTTTTGCCAAACCTCGTAGAAATATGAAAAATAAGCTGATGCGCCTTCACGATCAGCTTTTGTCTCGTCAACGTTTTATTATTGAAACGGTCAATGACCAACTCAAAAATATTTCTCAACAAGTCGATTAGAGATGCTTTCTAACCGAAAGCCTCTCTCGACTTCAAATCGAACATTCGAGACATCGCTCGCCGATTAATTTTTGCATTAATGTTCTATGTGGATTGATTGCTTATTGCCATCAACCCAAGAAGCCCAGTCTTCGCCTTGACTGGCTTTTGCCCCAATCTGCTTAACCCGAACTCAGGTTACGAGACTTTATCCAAAAAAATGAATCAGCATTTTTTGCCTATCATGCCGATCCCAAATATGCTGAGTTTTGTACGCCAGAAGAAGTATTGCTTAGCCATACAGGAAAATTACTCAATACATAAAATATGACTGAATGCGCGATTCCATAACTCAGAAATACTTTCTTACTCGATCGCAATACTCCAAATATTCCTTGCCATAATGCTCCTGCAAATAGTCTTCCTCACGTAATACTTGACGATGAAACAGCCATATAGCTGCACTAATATAAACTAAAAGTATCCAATTTGAAAATACCAGGAATTGACCAAGCAAGATGAACGCAAATGCAACATAAATTGGATTGCGGCTAAAAGCGAAAATGCCAGTCGTTATCAGTTTGTCAGGATGGTCTGTATCGATGCCAACACGAAAACTCTGTCCAAAAGAAACAAGACTCCACAATAACAGCAATAACCCCGCCAGACAAAAAAACACTCCGATCCAGGAAATTACCTCAGAATCAAAAAATTCTTGTGTGCTTACGGTAGGAAAATTGAATGCAGCAGCAAACACGAGATAGAAGTAGAAAATGGCAAATGGCAAAATAAAGAAATCTGTTTGATCTATTTTGCCAAAATTCATTGCTTTTATCCCTTTTCTCTTCATCAGTAAGGCTCGGCTCAATACCATTCCGAGCATTAGTACAATTGTCAGTACTGAGAAATATCTTGACATAGATTCCTCCGCTCACAATATTTTCGGCCAACAAAACAACAAGAGTTTTAGCTTATCCCGAACTCAGGTTAGATAGTGGATGCTCCTCTATTATATAAATAGTTGGCGATCGCGATGCCAATACTAAATTTAAAATCATATTCGTAATGCGATCGAGATCATACTTTAGATTTAGATAGCGGTTTAAATTAATAAGTATAAATATAAATACCGCCAGCTAACATTTATAAAAAGCTGGCTTATAAGAAACCACTCGCGCCCAAGTTAATTAACTAACTTGGGCGTTGCTATTGTTATCAATCAAACTCTTATTTAGACAAGGTCATATTAAAGTTCTTCGTTGCGTTGGTCTTCGATGCTGAGAGAGAGATTAGCTAAACTCCCAAAAACAAACATGGCTTGACAAAGCCAATAATTATATGTATATACATATAATATGCTCGATTCAATTATGGAGTCTAACTGTATGCGTGTACTTGAAAACAAAATCCCACCCCCTATTGTTGCTGTAATCTTCGGGCTAGGTATGTGGATACTTACCACCATTGTCCCAGTAGTTGATGTGAAAGGTGTCCGTGTTGTCGCAGCGACGGTAGTCATAATCTTGGCTGCATTCTTTGCTCTAGGAGGTGTAGTTTCGCTTAGACGAGCAAAGACAACAATAAACCCGGTGAATCCAGAAAATGCGTCGTCTCTCGTAAGCTCTGGCATCTATGGAGTCTCTAGAAACCCTATGTACGTTGGGTTAGCCCTTTTAATGGTTGCATGGGCGATATATTTGTCCTCCCTATGGTCATTGGTTGGCGTGTTAGGTTTCATCCTCTACATGAACAAGTTTCAAATCACACCAGAAGAACGAGCATTAACGGCATTATTTGGCGCTCGGTTTTTGAGTTATCAGGCAAAGGTGCGTCGGTGGCTATAAAGCACAGCAATTACTATGAGCAATCAATCTCCCGAATTTAAACTTGTTGAAGTGAGTGAAATACCTGCAATCTGCATGGGATTGCACATTCGTCGAGCGTCAAGAATTATAACGCAAGTGTATGATGCAGCATTGCGCCCACTGAAGTTGGTGGTAAACCAATTTACGCTATTGGTGTCCATTCATCTGTTTGAGTCCGTGCCTATTACTCGTTTGGCTCAAAAATTATTTGTCGATCAAACCACTTTGACCCGAAATCTGAAGCTGCTAGAGAAACGGGGGTTAGTCGCGATCAAACCAGGGAAAGATCGACGAGTTAAATGGGTGTCTTTGACAACTGAGGGACAAGCTGTTTTGGCTCAAGCACTCCCTTTGTGGGAGAAAGCTCAAGCCGAAGTGATGCGCCACTTTAAGCAACAGGAATGGCAAACCCTGCTATCGCTGTTATCTGATGTGAAAAACGTAAGGTAGCTCAAAAATTTCCCAAAATATATACATACAATTGCTAGTCCTGGAGGCTTCAATGGCTAAATTCGATAACCATCCCACAGTCAAGTGGTGGCGGGAACAGTCCACAAATAATCGATCTACAGACACAGTTATCCTGAATTCAGCACCTGACTCCAAACAAAGCGTTTGGAGTCAGGTGCTGACGATGTGGGATTTGTGGAAATTCACCGATCTGCGATCGCGGATCAACATTCAGACATCCTAGCAGCATTTCCAGCTACCAAAGCACTAATCAGCTTTGTGTGCTGTATGAATCGGGAAAACGTTAGGACTCCGGTTCGTTTGATCGCCAATCTTGAATTTCATGCCAACTATGACCACGCAAATGAAGTGGCACGAAACCTGGTTAAAGCCCTAGAGCAGACTGGAATACGAGCATTAAATCCATCATCAGCGTTTCCAATGGAAATGGATCGCTTTCCAGGTAAGGTATGGGTTGTTTCTCACAAGCCTGTTGCTGTTGCAGCAGGCTTGGGTCATATGGGCATTCATCGGAATGTCATCCATCCGAAATTTGGCAACTTCATTGCGCTGGGAACTGTTCTAATTGATGCGGAGGTAACAGAGTATACTCAACCGATTGACTACAATCCCTGCATTGAGTGCAAATTGTGTGTAGCAGCTTGTCCTGTTGGAGCGATCGGGGCTGATGGAAACTTCAACTTCTCCGCTTGTTATACGCATAATTATCGCGAGTTTATGAGCGGCTTTACAGACTGGACAGAGACAATCGCTGAAAGTAAAAACGCTCAAGATTATCGCCAAAAAGTGAGTACTTCTGAATCAGCTTCAATGTGGCAAAGCTTGTCTTTCAAGGCGAACTATAAAGCAGCCTACTGTATTGCAGCTTGTCCTGCTGGAGAAGATGTCATTGCCCCGTTTTTGAGCGATCGCAAAACATTTATTCAAGAGGTAGTCAAGCCATTGCAGGACAAACCCGAAACGATCTATGTAGTGCCAGGATCGGATGCAGAAACTTATGTTGCGCGGCATTTTCCCCATAAAACAGTTAAACGAGTTAGTAGTGGAATTCGTCCTCAATCGATTCAAGGCTTTCTCTTTGGCTTGCCATTGCTATTTCAACGCAATCAGTCAGAAGGGTTGAATGCGATTTACCACTTTACATTCACTGGTTCTGAATATCGTCAGGCGACGGTAATCATTCAAAATAAAACAGTGCAAGTTCAAGAAGGTCATGTTGGGAAGGCAAATCTTTCTGTCACGGCAGATAGCCAGACTTGGCTGGGTTTTCTTGCCAAGGAAAGAAAACTGATTTGGACGCTATTGCGACGCAAGATTCGTATTCAGGGTTCTCCGAAATTACTTCAAGCATTTGGCAAGTGTTTTCCTGCCTAAAATACTATAGTTTACTTGATCGCGATCGCTAGTCGGGAAAGATCTAGCAAACCCCTCACCAGGGGCAATTTAGCTCAAAACGCTTGTCCTGCAAAGGTTTCAAAATTAACTTTTTGCGATCGCGCTACTCAAAAATTTCGCGACTGAGATTTCCCCCATTTTTTTCGCTCTCGGTAATAACTTGCTAGTTACTAAACTATGCTGAAATTATTAGAAATGAGTGTAATACTAGACTTCTAAGACTGACTCACAGTTTATCAATTCCCTTTTTATGTCCATTTCTCAAAAACCTGGTGTAGCCGAGAACACATTTAAGTCCGTTTCCAAATCTCCTTTTAATTCTTGGCAACTATGGAACATGAATTTTGGCTTTCTGGGTATTCAGTTTGGCTGGGGGCTCCAAATGGTAAACATGAGTGCTATTTTTGAGCTTTTAGGGGCAAATGCCGACCAGTTACCGATTCTGTGGCTAGCTGCACCCCTAACAGGCTTATTTATCCAGCCCATTATAGGTAATCTCAGTGACTATACCTGGACTCCTTTAGGTCGCAGACGACCATACTTTTTAGTCGGGGCAATTTTGGCATTTATCTCTCTGGTATTGATGCCTAACTGTGACAATATATGGACGGCAGCAGGAGTATTATGGATTTTAGATACTAGTGCCAACGTTAGCATGGTGCCTTTTAGAGCATTTGTTGGCGATTTGTTACCAAAAGAGCAGCGAACTAAAGGTTTTGCGATGCAGAGCATTATGCTTGGTTTGGGGGCGGTTTCGGCTTCGGCTTTGCCCTGGATCTTGAGTCACATTCTGCACGTAAGTAACGCGAGAAATTCTCTACATAAAATACCCCTAACGGTGGAAGTCTCTTTTTATGTTGGCAGCGTATTATTTTTAGGTACTGTCTTGTGGACAATTGTGACTACCCCCGAATATCCACCGCAAAATTTAGTTCGGTTTAAGCAGTTAAAAGCTAAACGTAGCGGAGTCTCCAGCAGTCTACGAGAAACCTGGCAGACTTTAGGCAAGATGCCAGTCAAAATGCAGCAGCTTGCCAAAGTACAGTTTTTTACTTGGTTGGGGATATTTTGCTTTTTTCTTTATTTTCCTCCTGCGGTGGCGCGCAATATCTTTGGGGCAACTAGCCAAAATTCGGTTATTTATAGTGACGGTATAGAATGGGCGGGAATTTGTTTTGCTTTGTATAATGCTGTCTGCATTGGCTCTTCTTTTTTATTACCCCGAATTGCTCAACGTCTTGGTCGCCCTTTAACCCACAGTCTCTGCTTGCTTTGTGGCGGGACAAGTTTAATTTCTCTTTTGGCAATTAGCAATCAATATGTTTTGCTTTTGGCAATGATCGGTTTGGGGATAGCCTGGTCAAGCGCGCTGATTATGCCCTACACCATGTTAAGTGATTCTATTCCACCTCAGCGTCAAGGAATCTATCAGGGAATATTTAACTTTTTTATTGTCTTACCAGAAATTGTCGCCTCTCTTGGTTTAGGTTGGGTAATGCAGCATTTACTCCACGAAGATCATCTTCTAGCGGTTGTGATGGGAGGAATATTTTTAATTATTGCTGCGGGATTAACTTTACTAATTAAATCAACTCCCGTTAATGATTTGAAGTTGGAGGCACAAGCTATAGAAACTCAGGAAGATATGGCTTCTAGTTGGGACGAAACGAATTCTGTAAGAGAGCAAGTAAAATGATTAATCAGTTTGGTCGTTTGACTCAACTCTTACTGTTAGCAATTACGGTGTTGACCTATAACGTCATTGCTATGGCGATCGCCAATTCTCTATTTGTCAGTCATGTCGGGGCGGGAAAACTACCCATCGTCTTTATTTTGATTGGTTTATGTTCTTTTCCTATTTATGGCGTTTTTTCGCAAATAGCCGACCGCTATAGTCGCCCCCAAGTATTTCGCTACGTATTGCTGGGGTCGATTGTTGCTATGTTTGGGCTAAGGCTACTGATCGATGTAGACCTAGATTGGGTTTATTATGTTGTTTTGATCGCTATCTTTTTTCAGTGGGATTTTAATAATAATATTCTTTATCCTGGGCTACTTACAGACTATTTTACTACCCTGGAATATAAGCAGTATGCCCCCTATATTGGAATTGCTCAAGCGGTAGGTACTTTAGCTGGTGGTGGTTTGACTATTTTGTTGTCTCGTTATTTTCCTAGTCAAGAATTACTGTTGTGTTTACCGTTGTTTATGGCGATCGCTTTTGGGCAGCTAGTATATTTAGAAAAGTCTCAGCGACGCTTAGAAACGTCTCCCCTAGAATCTAATTTAAGTATTCTCGAATCTCTAAAAACTCTGCCCGATTTGACTAAACGCTATCCTTTAATCTTGTTTATCGCAGCTAGCACCTTTTTACTGGTAATTATTTATATAAGCTCTGAATTTCTCTGGTTTAATATTTACGGTCAACATTTTGAAGAATCAGAATTGACGGGTTTTCTGGGGCTGATGCGGATGATTATTTCCCTAATTCAAGTAGCGTTTCTTTATGGCATCACTCGTCCTTTACTCAAATGGGTGGGGGTAGCTAGGCTAAATGCGCTTTATCCGATCACCACTCTTTTAAGTTTGGGCGGGCTACTGTTTAACTTTAATTTAGCTGCGGGAATTGGTTTACACATCAACGGCGACGCACTATATAAATCAATTAACCTACCCGTACACCAGCTAAACTATAACGGCATTCCCCATCAGTATATAGGACGTATTCGGGCTTTGAGCGATGGTTTAATTTATTCGCTGGGACTAACGCTAGCAGGAGTAGTGCTGTGGATCTGTCATCTTTATTTAAGCTTAGAGCAAATTACCTTACTAGCAATCAGCTTAACGCTATTGTTATTGCTGGTGCGCTTGCCTATGGGAAGATTTTATACCCGCAGTTTAGAAGAGATGATTCGCTCTGATAGTATTAATTTAGATGACTTTAGGGATGAAGAAACTCAACTACCACCTCAATCAAGTAATGTAATTCGGGAGTTTTTGACAGATAGCGATCGCTATACCCAAATTAAAGGATTAGAATTAGCTGCCAGCCTAGGTAATCCCCAACAGTTTTTTGCTGAAATTAAAGCTTTATTGCCTGATGCTGATAACTCACTCCGTCAGGGAATATTAAAGTTGTTTAGCAGTAATCTCGACCAGGTAACTTTGCAAAAGTTTGCCCATCTTTTAAGCGATCGCAATCCCCAAACTAGGGCAGCTAGTCTAGAAGTTTTAATCACCAATGAATACAATTTTGAGCCCAAGCAACTGCAAACGTTAATTGTTGATCGAGACAAAGAAGTAAAAACCTTGGGTTTAATTGCTACTTTCCAAAGCACTGATGCAGATAATTTAGACTCTAGTATTGCCGAACAGTTTTGGCAGACAGAAATAACCGATACCACCGCCAAAGCGATCGCTCGTGTAGTTCGCTATAGCCGAAACCCAGAATTTATTACCCTGATCGAATATTTACTGCCCCAGGTAAGTCCAGAGGTTAAACAAGAAACCTTAACTGCTTTAGCCAGTTTGGCTCAACCTCAAGACCATAATATAGCCAAAATTGCTCTAGCCGAAATCAATCATTTTGAACCAACGGTGAGGGTTGCAGCTTTTAAACTCTTAGAAATTACCCGTTGTCCGCAAATGCTGAAGCCAGTAGCTAAGGGATTGAGCGATCGCCATGTTCAAGTTCGCCAACAGGTAGCAAACACTCTGGCAGCTTATGGTAAATCTGGTTTAGCTGTAGCCAAAGATAACTTAACTGCCGATAATCCTGATGTAGTTAATACGGCGATCGCGGCTATTGGTAAAATAAAGAGCAAACAGGCTAACGAAATTTTGTATAAGCATCTCACCCCAGAATTTCAGAATCTAGCTTATACTCGCCGATGGCAACAGCAAATACCCGCCCAAGATCCAAGCTGGAAGCTACTAGCAGTGGCAATTGAAGACTATCAGCAACGTTTATTACAAAAAGTTTTATACATCCTCTCCTGTTTGGGCTATTCTCGCACCGTAAATTTGGTAACGCGAATTTTGGCAACTAGCGATCGCCGTGACTTAGCCAATGCCGTAGAAGTCCTTTCCTCAATTAATCACCGTCGATTCATTCAACCTCTAATACCCTTATTAGAACAGACGGTATCGGCTAAGCCTAATATGCAAATCGAACCTACTCCCCAATGGCTGAGGAAAAAAGGCTACAAAATACTCTTAGAGGCATTAGAATCGGGCGATCGCTGGATTAAAACAGGTGCATCTGTAGCCTTGGCAGTCATTCCCACCGCTTTACTCAAAGATCCCGATCCCATCGTACAATCAGTAGCACGGGAAATGTTCTTTCCTGCCGATCGGCTTACTTCCCCCGTCAGCACCTCTATGAATCGACTGCTTCTACTGCGAAACATCGCCTTATTTAAAAACCTTTCCCTAGATGAACTTTTTCCTATCGATCGGGCTTTAGAACAAAGACAGGTTTTGGCAGGAGAAACTATTTACACCGAAGGAAGCTGGGGCGGTTACCTCTATATTATTGCTGAAGGCAGAGTACAAATTGTTAAAGAACTTGATGGTGAACAACAGGAAATCAAGCAACTAAGCATAGGTCAATATTTTGGCGAGATTGCTCTGTTTGACGAAGCTCCTCGCTGGGATGGCGCGATCGCCCTTGAAGACTCTATCTTGCTCAGCTTAGAAAAGAAACGCTTTATTAGCCTGATTTCTCAGCGTCCCCATATTATTCTAGAACTCTGTCGCTTTTTGAGTCAAAGACTACGGGAAACAGACAAATATATGTCTGCAAAAAAAATGCGCCCAACGCCAAAGGGATAAACGGCTGTGCCATAATTATTAGTTATTAGTTATTAAGTAGAGCGACATGATTAAACTGAAAATAGAATTCTCCCAGTCACAGATTACTCCGCCATAAACGGCTACCGTGTACACACAAGCCATCAACATAAAAACGAATCAAGTTCGGACACAAATAGAAATTATTCTCATTTGCGAGGCAAAGCGGTTGAGGGATTTCCCCGATATAGCTATTGTCGAGGGCGTATCAAAACCTGGGATTATTTTCAAAATTATAAATAAAATTAACTATATGCGATCGCGCTGACTCAAAATCTTATTCCTTAGACTGACTGAAAATAGAGGGCAATCATTTACTATAAAATCTAGAATGATGTTCAATTATGACCAACTGCTGTCCTCATCCCCTAAAAAATGGTTCCTTTAAAAGACGAAAATCCGATTAAAATTGTCCCGTATGTTACCTACATCTTAATTGCAGTTAATATTCTGGTTTTTATTTATGAACTAAGCTTAAATCCAAATCAGTTAGATCTTTTCTTCCATTTGTTTGCGGTTGTACCCAAAGAGTTAACCGCTAGCTTCAACGGAGTTGATGTGCATCAGGGCATTCCCGAAATAGTCACTCTCGTCACCTCTCAGTTTCTTCATGCAGGATTTACCCATGTTGGCTTCAATATGCTATTTCTCTGGATATTTGGCAATAACATCGAAGAAGAGTTGGGAAGAGCCAAATTTGTTTTGTTTTACTTGTCCTGTGGTGTTATAGCCGTACTAGCGCAATGGTTCTTTTCCGCCATGTCTACTGTACCATCTTTAGGAGCGAGTGGCGCGATCGCTGGAGTTATGGGAGCATATATTCTCAAGTTTCCCCAAGCAAAAATTGTTACCGTTATCCCTTTAGGCTTCTTTTTTCCTTTGTTTAGGATACCTGCGGTATACTTTCTCGGCTTTTGGTTTGTGGAACAGGCATTAAACGGCATTAGCTCTTTTGAGGTTACCGCTAGCGTCGGTATGGAAAGCGGTGGCGTAGCTTATTGGGCGCACGCAGGGGGATTTATAGCTGGAGCAATTCTCGGACCAATGTTGGGGCTATTTTCCTCTAAATCAGATGATCGAGTTTTAAATTCCTAATTTTCCCCAAAATTTTCGGATAAATAGACTTTATCGGAATTAAGTATGTAAAATGAGTAGCAAGAAGTTGAGTAAGAGAGGTAGAGAGTGAAAGTCAACTATGCAGAGCTACAGAATAGACCTCGAACTCTACAGAGCTTAACAGGATTAAAAATCGAAGAATTTGAAGCTTTATTAGCTAGCTTTGAACCTGCATGGTCAAAGTTCATAGAAGAAAATTTTAAGCGAGGAAACAGACACAGAGCATTCGGAGGTGGCAGGAAAGCGAGGCTTGAGAAACTGGAAGATAAATTGCTATTTATTTTGATTTACTTTCGACTTTATCCAACCCAAGAAGTACAAGGATTTTTATTTGGAATGAGCCAAGCCCAGGCAAATGAATGGGTACACAGACTAACAAAAGTACTCAATCAAGCTTTGAAAAGGGAGAAACAATTACCAGAACGTGAACCTGCAAAGCTAGAAGATTTACTGAACACCTGCCCCAGTTTAGAATTTATGATTGATGGGACGGAGCGAGCGATCAATCGACCACAAGATAAGGAAGAGCGTAAAACTTTCTATAGTGGAAAGAAGAAAGCTCACATGGTTAAAAATAATGTGGTGAGTGAGCGAGGAGGAAAAGTGTTGTTCTTAAGTGACACTTATGAAGGCAAAAAACATGACAAGAAAATTGCCGACGAAGAAGACTATCATTTTCCCAAAGGGAGTATTCTGTGGCAAGATACAGGATTTCAAGGATTTGCACCATCGGGAGTTAGGATTAAACAACCGACGAAGAAGCTTCCTAAAGCAGAATTAACTGATCATGAAAAAGAGAAAAATCGAGAAATTGCGAAGATAAGAGTTGAGATAGAACACCAGATCTGCGGAATCAAACGATGTCAGATCGTGGTTCAGAAATTTCGTAATTGGGTCGATCACTATATTGATGATGTGATGGAAACAGCTTGTGGACTGCATAATCTTCGTCTTAGTCATCGTCAGAAAAGAGATATTAGATACATAAAATTCTCCTAATTTTAAGAAGAGAAGAGAAGAAACTAGTTCTTCGAGCTTTTCGACTTATTTCCGATAAAGTCTAATAATTGCTGTTAATTATTTACAGCAATCAATAACCAACCTCCCATACCCAATCCCAATAAGTTAGGTGTCCATGCTGCCCAAAAAGGTGATAAAACCCCTGTTATTCCTAGTGAACCTAATACAAATGCTAATAAATAATAAATAAAAACAATAGCAACACAGATACCAAAACCTTTAGAACGATTAATATACGAATACTTTGCTCCTAAAGTTGAACCAATTAAAGCAAAAACAAAACAAATAAACGGAAAAGCATATTTTTGCTGAATACTTACTTTCAATTTAGATACGTCTACAATTGCCCCACTATCTTTAATTAGATCTAAATATTCTTTTGCTTGCTGAATATTCATGTCTTCGGGGTTACGTTTTTTTTGGGCAATCTCAAAAACATTCGCCGAAAAGGGCAATTGCCTATAAGTAAACCGCTCTGTCTTCATCTCCTCAGCACTATCGCCAACCTTATTTATTTCGCCATCAAACAGATCCCAAACTTGTCCAGACTGATTCCATTGAGCTAATTTAGCTGTAGTAATCTTGCTTATTTTTCCCTGCTCAAAGCTAATTATTGTTACTTTTTCAAAGCTTTGATTGATGTATTTTTCAGCAAAATAAATGTTTTGTAGCTCTTTAGAGGCAGAATTGTGTAGATTTGATTTATATTCTGGATAAAAAACGTCTCTTTTTTGTCGACTCAATTCTGTTTCAGTAATATAGGCGCTCTGTAATAAATTTGCTTGATAGTTAGCAGCAGGAACAATTAATTCGTTGAGTAAAAAAGTAATTCCCGTAACGATTAAACTAAATAATAGTGCAGGTATGATGATGCGATAAAAATTAATGCCAAAACTAAGCAGTGCCACCAATTCGCCATCGCTACTTAAATGACCATATATTACTAAGCAAGAGAGCAAGATAGAAATAGGCAAAGCATAGGCAATATACTCAGGTATTTTATCTATAAAGATGAGAATAGCGACAGGAATAGGTAAGCCGTAGTCAGTAATTTTAGACGCTAAATCTGAAACTGTACCAATCGATACTCCCAAAGAGGATAATAAGCCAACGCTGAATAAAAAGAAAAAGCTCAATTGATTGATGATATAGCGATCTATTAAGGGGAAGTCCCACTTAAATATCTTTTTAATGCTGTTAAAATCCAATTTTGTTTGCGCATCAATAAATTATTTATAGCAATCGAACCTTAGATTAGGACATCTTTATGATCTCTCTGCGTCTTTGCGTCTGTCTCGGTGAGCATTCCCTTGCGTCTTTCGCAGACGCGGTGAGACAGTTGCGTTGCGGTGAAGCTGTTGCATTGGGCGGGTTTCCCGACTTGAGCAAACTGCTGAACCCTTTAAGGGGTCTCACCGCTTTGCGCGAGATAGTTGTTTAACTTCTTAACCTTTACTTCGACTGCCATACCATAATTACATCAAAATAAATGATTTTTAATCTTATCGCCAATTTTAACCAAATTATTATAGTTGGCACAAATTAATATAACTCTTGCATTAACAAACTACTAATTATTTTTACCTCCTACTTTTTGCCTTCTAGCTGAATAGTTGTCAATGATTTGTGCAAGAAGTTCAATCAAATTTATGTTCGTTACTTTGTAAGATCAAGCGTATTTTTTCTGCTAATACTTGGACATTAGGTTCTTGAAGTATTTCTAGATGATTTCCTGGGGTGCTGAACTTTCTGAATATTATCAGCATAATAGGATGCTAGATTAGCAATATCTCTAATGTGTGGTTTGTCAGGTTCATTACTAAAAGACGATGACAAACCATAAATACTGATGTCTGCATCTAAGTATTTAGCCACGGGACGATAAAACTCCAAACCATAGCCCAAATTGTGAATAGCAAACGAAATTGGTCGAGAATTACCTTGTTTGATTGACACCAGGCATTTTGAATCGGCATCAGAAATTGGTTCTTTGTGACGAATAATATTTGCTAGAGCTTTAGGAGTCGAAGCTTGGAACATCGATTTATCCTAGTTTATTTGCGCGCACTACTACCGCTGCTTCTACTACTAATTCAGATTGGGATAGGACGACTTCAATTTCTCCCAACTCAAAAAGATGGAAGAACTATTGTCTATACAGATAAACCTTTAGAGGCTAACCATTCCTGATTATACAGCCGAGATTGATATCTTGCTCCACCGTCGCAAAGGATAGTAACAATTGTATGACCAGAACCCATTTGTTTAGCCAAAGCTACTGCTGCACCAACGTTAATCCCTACAGAACCACCCATAAATAAGCCTTCTTTATTGAGCAACTGATAGATAACGCGGACACATTCTTGGTCATCAACCTGAATCGCATCATCAATGGGCGCACTTTCCATATTGCCTGTAATGCGACTATTGCCAATTCCTTCAGTGATAGAATTTCCTTCGGGATTAATTTCTCCTGTTTTGATGTAGCTGTAAAGACCGCTACCCATAGGATCGGCAACTACACAGCGAACATTAGGATTTTGCTCTTTGAGATACATTGATACTCCCGCATAAGTTCCTCCTGTGCCAGTAGCAGCCACCCAAGCATCAATTTTGCCGTCGGTTTGCGACCAAATTTCTGCCCCTGTGGTTTCGTAATGTGCCTGACGGTTAGCTAAATTTTCAAACTGATTTGCCCAGATAGCGTTGTCCATCTCGGCTGCTACCCGTCCTGACACCTTAACGTAATTATTAGGATTTTTATAAGGGACGGCCCGAACAAGGCGCACTTCGGCACCAAGAGTTTTTAGGGTATCAATCTTCTCTTGAGACTGAGTTTCAGGAATAATAATTAGACATTTGTACCCCTTGGCATTGCAAATATGCGCTAGACCAATTCCCGTATTACCTGCTGTTCCTTCAACTACAGTTCCCCCTGGTTTAAGTAGTCCTTTTTTTTCCGCATCTTCAATAATATAAAGAGCAGCACGATCTTTTACTGAACCGCCAGGATTAAGAAACTCTGCTTTACCTAATATTTCGCAGCCTGTTTCTTCACTAAAGCTGTTGAGCCGAATTAACGGAGTGTTACCAACTGTGGCGACAAAACCATTTTTGATATCCATATTTATAAAAACTACACTGAATCCACCCTTCAGTCTTTACATTACCTGAATTTTGCTGCTTGTTGATTGTTAATTGCTAATGTCTTGATGTCCTTCGGCGATCAATTTGGGCTTGACGTACAAGTTTTCCAGGAGTACGCCCATTCCTGCTATCCAAGGTGGAACAATTAGTGCGCCAATAATTCCTAGAACCTGTGCGCCACCCAAGACTGCCAACAATTGATATAAGGGAGAAACTTTGACGGAGTTACCTACCAATAGAGGATCTAAAATATAAGTTTCTAAATTCTGGACAATGACAAACAACAATAGTACCCAGACAAAAGTTAATCCTCCTTGGGAAGTGGCGACGATTAAAGCGGGAACTGCACCTAAGATTGGACCAAAAAAGGGAATAAGGTTAGTAAATCCAGCAATTACGCCTAAACCTAAAGCTAGATCTGATAAGCCTAAAAATCTGAGACTAACGCTAATTACCACGCCCAAAATTCCCGATACTAAAATCCGCCCCTGAATATAACCTCCCATGCGTTTACCCACTGGCTGAATCTGTTCTGCTAAACGTTGATTCCAGGGTTTGGGAAAGAGATTAATGATATCTTTTATTAGCTGTTTAGAAGCAGATAGCATATACGCTGAAAGCAGCAAAGCCAAAAAAGCACTAAGCACACTGCCGATAATTCCTCTAGTAACGCTGTAGGAGCGAACTACTAACTGCTGACTAGAACGAATTGCCCAAGAGATTAATCCCTGCACGTCTAATAGCTGATTAATGATATCTGGTGCGCCCGTATCTCTCAAGCCAAACCGCAGAATTAAATCTGATAAAAGCGATCGCACTGTCTCTAAATATACAGGAAGTCTACCAATTAGGCTTTGGATTTGTTCTACTACCGTCGGTCCAATAATTAAACCAAAACCAGTCAAAGTACCGATTAATGCTGCATAAACTAGCAAAATTGCTAAAAAACGGGGCGATCCTAATTTTTGCGTTGTCTCAACTATAGGAGCTAAGGTAGCGGCTATGACGACGGCGATCATTAACACGACGATCAAACTTCGCAACTGCCATAAAAGAATTAGCAGCAAAGGAAGAGTAACCAGCAGGATAATATTAGTCAGGGAAATAGAAATCGGTCTGTTGGTCATAGAAGAGCCACAAGCTGCAAGCCTTAAGCTATAAGCTATTAATTTGGTTGAAGTATTTGAATTGTTTTATAGTTAAAAACTAAAAACTACTGGGTAATTGTTTAAATTAACGCTAACTCAATTGTTTCTCCAGATTGAGGATCGAGAGCTTTAGTAGCGAGATTGTTTTGTTGCAAAAGTTGCTTAAACTCTTCTATTGTGCCGTCTGCTTTCAGTATTGTCGTAATCAAGCCTTGAACATCAACATCGCCTCCAGCAGCAGTAGCCAAAATCACCTGTGGCTTTAAACGTTTACATACCTGCAAAGCTGTCTCCTGCCCTTTGATTACCGATCCTACTAAAGGTAACTTAAGATCGATCAAAGGGGTAATAATTACATCAATTGGTGCTGCATCACTCAAAGAATCAGAATGATTGCCGTGAGGTTCATAATAAATGTTTTTGCCCGATTCTAAGCCTTTGATAATATACCCATTTTCAACTAGCGTAGGACCAACGGGTGAACCAGGAACAGCTTGAATTTCTACCTGTCCTAGCTTAAAGCTTTCTCCATGCTCTAGGGAAGTAACGGTAGTGTACCCTAACTCTTTTACTACCTTGGCTCCATTAGGAGATGCCACCACGGGAATATTTTTGTCTAATTTTTTGAGGGTAGGAGGATGGGCATGATCTTCTAATCCTTGAGATAAAAGAATTATGTCTATATTTTCAGGAATTGGCTGAGGATTATTTTTTTTGCTTTTAAACAACCAAGCTTGATTGCCGAAAACCAAATCTCCTACCAGCCAAGGATCGAGGAGGATTCTTTTGCCGTCAATTTCTATCAGCCAGGAATTGCTATCTAAATAAGTAAGATTCATATCAGCTATTTACTTTACACCTTACTATTATTGTAAAGATTTGTTTCGCAATTAGGCGAAATTAATTTCATAATACACGTCTAGTGTGAATTAAAAATCATAGTGATTCGTTTTAAGCTCTTAGCCTCTAGCTTCTAGCTTCTAGCCTCTAGCTTTTTTTGTAATGAATAGATCATTTTTAGTATCTCGTCAATTTTTGAGATTATTAAGTCACATTTTTGATGAGATATATAGTTTAAATCTCTAGCAATATATATTTGACATTGGACTTCATAACAACTTCCTTTTGCTATGCCTAAAAACCGATTAAATTCTTTATCACTATCACGTCCGCATCCCTCTGCAATATTAGATTCTATTGATATAGTAGCTCTTCTAATTTGATTAGTTAACCCAAACTTTTCTTCGGATGGAAATTCAGAACTAATTTTGTACAAATTAACAGTAAAACTATGTGATTTTTGTCAAACTTTTAGTTTTTTAAAGTCTTGCATTTTCTTGCATGGATATTATTTAATAATATTGTACTATACGGGCTAGAAGCTAGAAGCTACGGACTAGTTCATTTGAACGAAGCTAATTCACACCAAACGTAATACATTTTTAGAAAGCCATGTTTTTATTGGTCAAAGTTTAGCGTAAAATATTCTGGTGTTCAGAAATATCTATTCAAAGTCAGCAAAGGTTTCAGATAAAGCTCAAGACCAACTAGAAAATCAAAATTTTCCTTAACGAAAAGTTAAAATAGTCATAACTTTTAATATGTAAGATTAACTCTAGGAAAAATCAGTAGCAGATAGATATAGATATTTATTCAAATTTTAGAGCAAGATAAATTTTATGGTTTACGATCAGCAAACTGCTAGTCAAACAGAGACGGTTTTACAGGCAGAAAATGTAAATGTATACTACGGTGATTTTTTAGCCGTCAAGGGTATTTATTTAAATATTCCTAAAAATCGAGTTACTGCTTTTATTGGTCCTTCTGGGTGTGGAAAAAGCACCCTGTTACGCTGTTACAACCGCCTCAATGATTTAATTCCTATTTTTCGCTTAGAAGGACTAGTAACCTATTACAATCAAAACCTATACGGCAAGGATATCGATCCCGTGCAGGTGCGACGCAAAATAGGGATGGTTTTTCAAAGACCAAATCCTTTTCCAAAATCAATTTACGATAACATTGCTTTTGGAGCTAAAATTAATGGCTACAAAGGTGATATGGATGAGCTGGTAGAAAAGTCTCTTAGAGGCGCAGCACTTTGGGATGAAGTGAAAGATAAACTTAGACAAAGTGGTTTAGCTCTTAGTGGTGGACAACAGCAAAGACTATGTATTGCTAGAGCTATTGCCTTACAGCCTGATATTGTCTTAATGGATGAACCCTGTTCTGCCCTAGATCCTATTTCTACCTTAAAAGTAGAAGAGTTGATTCATCGCTTGAAAGAGGACTACACAATTGTTATCGTTACTCACAATATGCAGCAGGCATCGAGAGTAGCAGATTATACGGGATTTTTTAATGTTACTGAAGTTGAAGGAGGAAATCGCCAAGGCTATCTAGCAGAATTTGCGCCCACAGAGCAAATCTTCCAAAATCCTCAAGAAGAAGCAACTCAGCAATATGTGAGCGGTCGTTTTGGTTGATTTTTAGCAGATAACTTACTTGAGAAAGACGAGGTGAGGTCGATTTTTTGATACTATAAGTTTAACCTGGGATCGTTAAAAATAAAATTATGTTTTCCAAAAAATACTTATCTCGTATACTTGCTCTAGTTCTAGTAGTTGCTATTAGCTTAGTTGGCTGTGGTTCTAACCCCTCTGGATTATCAGGAAACTTTACTGAAGATACCGTTGCGGTGTTAGATAATCTGCGGACGGCGATAGATCTTCCAGATGATGCTTCTAACAAGAAAGAAATAGTTAGCCTCGCCCGCGCGCAAATTAGTGATTATGTTTCTCGCTATCGTCGTAATTCTAGGACTTCGGGATTGCGCTCTTTTACCACCATGCAAACCGCATCAAATGCGATCGCGGGCTACTATAGTTCTTACGGCAATCGTCCCGTACCAGACAAGCTTAAAAAACGTCTAACTCAGGAGTTTAGACAAGTAGAAATTTCTTTAAAAAGAGGCGTATAAGCTTCTATTGATAATAACTATTTTTCTCCTAAACACAACTGTTTAGGAGTTTTTTTTAGACTTTCACTAATCAATAAATATTGAGCGAAAGACATCCGTTGCTAAACTTAGAGTATGACAGTATACATTTATCTTCACGGTTTTGCTTCTAGTCCCAAATCTAATAAAGCCGAGTACTTGCGCGATCGCTTTACAGAAGTTAATCTCGATCTCAATGTCTTAGATCTCAATCAGGGAAATTTTAGTCGTCTTACTCTCTCGCGACAAATTCAACAAACTATTTCTGCCTTTCCAGATTCTCAAACACCCATTACTTTAATCGGTTCTAGCTTTGGCGGATTAACGGCTGCCTGGGTCGCTCAACAGCAACAGGTAGAGAAAATAATTTTATTAGCACCTGCCTTTGGTTTTCCTCAAAGCTGGTACGCAAAGTTAAAACCTGAGCAAATAGAACAATGGCGCGAATCAGATGCCTTACCAGTATATCATTACGGAGAAGGTAAACAAGTTTCCTTGCACTATCAATTTTTAAAAGATGCAGATAACTATCCCCTATCGGGATTAAAAAGATCCCTTGCTACTTTAATCATTCACGGTATTCATGATGATGTTGTACCGATTCAGGTTAGTCGCGATTATGCTAGTCAGCATTCTCAGGTAAAGCTGATTGAACTTAATAGCAATCATGGTTTGAATGATGTTAAGGAGAGAATTTGGCAAGAAATTAAGAAGATGATTAATATTTAAGAATTTGGCATACTGATGGTTGTGTTGCCACGGTAGTTTCTGCTGGAGAAATCAGTTCGATATTTCCCTTAGCATTAACTATCCAGGTATGAGCTTCTGTTAGAGGCTGATAGTCAGCATTCTCTTTCTGGCTAGTATTATGCCGAGCGTCTCGATCTGTATCTGCGTCTGTCGATTTATTAGAGGTTTTGTCTAAATCAGTTAAGATTTCTAGATTATTTGTTTCTTGCAGCAAATTATCAGGAACACCGCCACGTCCAATGTTACGAAATTGATTTTGACCAAAATTTGCTCTCTGACCGCAGCCTCTGTAAATATAATTTTCTGCTACCAAAGAAGCTTGCTTTCTAAATTCTGTCTGAAGTCTAGAGTTTAAATTTAAAGTAGCAATTTCCACAACTCCTCTTTTCTTGTTGTCTTCGGAGTTAGCCGTAACGCTACTATCGTTATCCGCCAAAAATGATTGAGCATCGATGGTAATTTTGCCACCGCTTCCCTGTTGAGCATCAGCACTAAATTGACTGGACTTTAGCAAAACTAAATTACCTGTTTTTACGTTTATTTTACCGCCATCACCGTTATTTTTAGCTGTTGTAGAGATAGCACTTTGATTGTTTAGAATAACTAACTTTTCTGCCATGATGTTGATAGAGCCACCATTTCCAGATATAGTATTAGCGATAATTTTGCCTTGAGTATCTAAATCTAGATTTGAGGTAGTAATTAGAATATCTCCCGCATTAGCAAGACCAAAATTGCTGACGGACATTTGTCCTTCTTGGGCAATTTTTAAGCTAGGAGTATTAATAACTAAAGACCCGCTTGCAGCTTGGGGTTGCCGTGCTGGAGGTAAACCTTCAATACCCGAAGAGGCAGAAAAACCACTAGATAATTTAGTTTCAGTTGGCTGCCCTGTCATACTATTTTGCGATCGCAAAACTCCTGTACCAGAAATATCGATGGCTTTACTAGCATTAACTGTAATTGTTCCCCCTGCTCCTATTCCGCCCAAAGCCTGAATTTGTCCTCCATCTTTAACAGTTAGTTGGGCAGTATTGATTGCTATTCCTCCTCCATCTCCTTGTCCTTGAGTCGAAGTGCTGATGATGGGAGGATTTTTACCTACTTCACTTTTCAACTCCACAATGTCTTGAGCGTCAATAGTAATATTTCCGCCTGGATACTTGCTAAAAGTAGCAGCAGAAATTAGTGAACCATTTTTGACTGAGATTTGAGGTGCTACCAGAGAAATATCACCTCCTCCACCAACTTGTTGTTCTAGATCGGAACTCTGTCGCAATACCTGAGAAAGCAGAGAACTATTATCTAAATCGATCGACTCCCTGGCTTTGAGATTAATCGTACTTTTTGCCGCGTTAATACTCGTAGCATTAATAATTGCTGAGCCTGTAGCCAAATTAATGTTGTTACCTTGAAACTTAACCGCACCGCTATTATTAACAATTAAAGCTCTATTAGTTAAATCAATATTTCCTAGCTGGTTGAGGTTTTCATATTGGAATTGCCAACCGCTATTATCTGGCTTTAAATTAACGCTGCCAGACTTAATACTACTAATTTCAATATTACTTTGAATACCATTGAGACTATTTCTGGTAATAGATACATCTCCACCTAATAAAGCTAAAGTATTGCCTGGCTTGACATTTAAGCCACTAGAGTTGCTAGATACTCGACTATCATTGGGCAATATTGCTATTTCTCCAGGATTTTGACCATACTGTAAGCCGATAGGAGAAGTGATGGTTAATAAAGGAGTCTTTTGAGGATTAGTGGCAGCAAATTCCGTACCATCTTCAAATATAAAGCGATCGCCCGTGCTAGCAATAAAAGATCCCCCAATATTTAGCTGAGCGTTGGCACCAAAAACAATTCCCACAGGATTGAGCAAAAACAAACTGGCATTACCTTGAGTTTGAATCAAACCATTAATCTCAGAAACAGTTCCCCCAGTAACACGAGTAAAAATATTTTCAATATCTAAACCGTTATCAAAATTAGCGATCGCGCCTGTCGCCAAAGAAAACTCTTTAAAGCTATGAAACAGGTTTTGACCAGTTTGAGTACCTCCTTGGATTAGAGAAGTACCATTAATTACTTGGACTTGAGTATTGGTCGTTTGATCGCTGGTTATCTGCGCTTGAGCATTACTATCACTAAACATCAGGGTTAGGGTAGCAAGAGTCGTCAGACCGACTGTAAGTTTATAGCCACCAAAATTAGTAGATAGCATTGCCATGATTTAGGATAACTAACACAATATTAACTTACGTAATATAAGACAGCCACTCGCAGTGGCGACAGATGCAGCTAAAGCCTTTCTCGTCGAAGAGCAACTGCTGAACCCTATAGGGCTGTTCGCCCCTAACTAATTATTGATCGGCATTTTGTTTAATCTAAGTACAAATTTTTGAAAATTAAGTAAACTCATATACAGGTAGTCTGTTATTTCCAACTTAATGCAACTTAGTTCCAATCAAACTTCATCATTTCCCAAAGCCTTGCAGCTTATCGCCCCTTTTTTCCTTTGGGGAACAGCAATGGTAGCCATGAAAGGCGTAATTCCTTACACCACTCCCTTTTTTATGGCAGGAGTGCGATTAGTACCTGCGGGAGTTTTGGTATTAGTAGTAGCAGTAATTTTGAAATTGCCTCAACCTAAAACTTGGCACGCTTGGCTTTGGATTTTAGCTTTTGCTGTAGTTGATGGCGCGATGTTTCAGGGTTTTTTGGCTCAGGGAATTGTTAAAACTGGGGCAGGTTTGGGTTCGGTGATGATTGATTCTCAACCTTTGGCGGTGGCTCTTTTGTCTAGCTGGTTATTTGGCGAAGTGATTGGCTTGTGGGGCTGGTTAGGACTGAGTATTGGCATATTAGGTATTAGTTTAATTGGTTTACCCGATCGCTGGATTTATAGTATATTTGCAGGCAATCTAGGAGAAGTGGATATAAATTTGCTAGGGTTGTTTGACAACGGCGAATGGTTAATGCTGCTGGCTTCATTATCGATGGCGGTGGGTACGGTAATGATTCCTTATATTAGTCGTCATAGCGATCCTGTTGTTGCCACAGGCTGGCACATGATTCTTGGTGGCTTACCTTTGTTTGGCTTGTCTTGGCTACAGGAATCTCAGCAGTGGGATAATTTGACTGTCGAAGGTTGGCTAGCCTTGGGATACGCTACGGTTTTTGGTAGTGCGATCGCCTATGGAATCTTCTTTTATTTGGCATCTAAAGGTAATTTAACCAGCCTAAGTGCTTTGACTTTTCTGACTCCTATCTTTGCCCTACTGTTTGGCACAATTATTCTTTCAGAAGTATTAAGTAGCCTTCAGTCTCTGGGAGTTGCCTTGACCGTAGTTAGTATTTATCTAATTAACCAAAGAGATAAGATTGTAGCTAAATTTAAAGCCGATCGTGGTGAACTAGAGGAAACCATTGAAGCAGTGGATCTTGCTGAAGATCGAGAATCACCAAATATAGCCACAGCAGAGGAAATGGCTCTAGAAGATTAAAATAAGTAACCTGAGTTTGAGTTCGGGATCACAAAAAAATTCATGAACAAATGAGACAATTAGGATTTATTACCATTGATCTTGCGGAAGATAACCATATTTATAAACACCTGGTAAGCCATCAGCTTCAATTTCAGAATTGAACTTTTGCTCCCAATTACGTAATGCTTCTTCTAACAAAGGTTGGTTTAAATAATATAATTCGCTATTGTCTACTTCATATATAGAAGATGGACAGAAAAGAGTATTATTCACATTTAAGTAAATAAATGGATGACTATGGATATTACTTCCACAAAATGAAAATTTACCAAGATATCTTATCCAGTTTTTAGTTGCCTTATTTGGAGATTCTATAGTATTAGTATAAACATAAAAATCTACTTGCATTTCGAGAATAGATATTCTAAAGGGGAATTCTTTTATCGCTTTTGAAAAAGTTTTATAATATTGCTCGTATGATATTTCTGGTTTCCATTCGATCTCAATGTTTTCAACTTTTTCATCAGGACTTGACCCAAAAGATATATACCATGGTCGTAATATCTTGGAAAAAGAATTTAATGTTTCTACTACAGATTTCTCATACCAAATATTTATTTCTTCACGAGATAGAGTTGAAAAGTTTGAAGATAAATTTATATACAAAGTAGCGATATCCTCTTTTATTTCCCAGGTATACTGTAGTATCTTGTTTGATATATTTTGTTCTATTGATTCATTTTGCATATTATTATCTTGTTTGAATTGAATTAATTGAGTATTGTTATTATTCCATTTCTAACTTATAAAAGCAGCCGAGCCTGACCAGCATCATTCTTGTATAAAATTTCTACAAATTCTATAATATTTGCTGCGTTTGCATCAGTTATTAGAGTTTGGGTGTATTCTTCAAGTCTTGCACGAGAAATATTACTAGGAGCTTGTGAGCTATAGTCAATAATAATATAAGCACCATTATCAGAAATCGCTTCTGCTCTTTTAATTTGATCAATAGCACCATTAAGATTTCTTTGAAGATTATTTTCTCGTAATAAACCGTTAGGAGTCTTAAATTCTGCCAAACGAGAAATGCCATTTATGTCGGTAACTCGATAATCAGAAGTTGAAATATCCGTGTTAGATATTAAATAAAAAAACCCTAAAGATAAAAAATCTTGGGTATTTAAACTAATTATTAAATAAGCACTCATAATGATTTCCCACCACTTATTAATCTCGTTGAATTTAGTGAATCTATAATCAGTCCAGCCTAGCTCTTGTTTACATTGCCGAAACCCATATTCTACCCATGTTCTTAGTCTATATAAATTACCAAGAGTTTTTTTCATTTTGCTTCGAGTTTCTTAAAGATTAGTCATGATAAAAGAAGTTGACTTCTCTGGCATATTTTCTGTATCAGTAGTTAGTTCCCAATAAGTTATCTGACTTCTCTTACCATAAATTATTTCTCGAATGTATCTATCTTCTGACTTTAATGTTCCTTTTGGTTTGAAAATTTTGCAGATTCAAGGAAAGGTAATATTTTTGTATATTCCATAAGCATTTACCGACACTATTCCATTGTCTATTTTTCCCACACTTGCTAAATGTTGTCGCGCTACATAATCGGTTTTCGTCTCCTGTTTTCTGTCTCCCGTTTCATCAACCACTACTGTGATTCTTTCTTCTTTTAGTGCTTCTAGAGTCAAAGCCAATCTTCTTTCATTTAGTTCTTTGGCTGACCAAAGTGAATTAGCGATGCAGCGCGGTCTTGGGGGTTTCCCCCATGAGCGACTGCATCAAGAAGCTATCAAATGGTGTAGTGACTGAGGTGATGAAATTCCTACTACTTTGACGAGCGACCCCGCGTCGCCGAAGGGCGCAAGGGAAGCGCGCCAAGCAGCTAGCTTCCACCACCAATTGGTTAATTGGTTCAATCAGCCCATAAAGATAGTAATAGTCATAATGCCATTGAAGTGTTGGCTGCGGTTTTACTCCCTTCAAGGTGATTTTCTTACCCGATTGATTCAGTTCTAAACCCAATTCTGATTTCATCCTGAGACCAATAAGCTATTTCCCGTTTATCATGTTATTTATTGCTAATTTCTCTAATTATTCCTTGAACTCTTTGCGGTAAAAACTTTTGGAATGCTTGGCCAACTGCGAGCGATTGTTTTTCATGTATGGGACGCGGCACTTTTAATTTGCTCTGCAATTAATTCGTAGCTAACAATTGTGTGTATCGTAGAATAGCTTATTTGCAAATTTAAACCAGCTAAAACCCACAATTGTATCTCTCGATAACTGCTAAATCCTTCGCGAGCAGATAATTCTGGCTGAATTTTTGCTACTGTTTCAACTTTTAGTTTTTTCGGTCTACCTGTTTTTGGTGGTTCTTCCGACAAAAGAGATAATCCTCCCTCACGATATAATCCCAATCAATAATAAATCGTAGATTCCGACCTTCCTATCATTTCATTACAGCTAGGTGTCTGATTGTCCCTGCTGCTGGTATTTTTAGCAAATATCAAGCTTGTATTTTTGCATAGCTCAAAGCTACTTTTTGTTTTTTCATCAACAGTCTTAAGTTTTCTGCTGATTCAGCGAGCGCAATTTTAGAAACTCCTGTCATCAACTTATCTTATTATTTTATTTCTATATTAAGTCTCCAGTTACTTTTAGTAAGTGGTATTACCAATACCGTCAGGGTTATGAATTACTTTCTCTCGATAGTAAGTTGGGGAATTATCTTGAGCTAAAGCAACGGGAGTGTAAGTAAAGTTAGTTAATAAAATGGCGATTGCGCTTATGGCGATCGCTTCTTGAACGGCGCGGATGCGCCAGCGTCCCTTTCAGGGACTTTGCACCCTTAGGGTGCTGTGTCGCTTATGGAGGAGATCCCCACCGCAAGCGTGGAAGCAAGGGATTAGCCACAGCTAGCTGCTCGGCGTTGCAGCATCGAGAAGCATTTCCTTGCGCCTGACGGCGACGCGGTGAAACAGTCGCGTTGCGGGGGTTACCCCCGTTGAGGAGGGCGTGTCGTCGTACAGCGGCTTTTGAGTAAGAATACTCTTACTCAAAACGCGCTTTAGCTTTGCTGCGACGTTTATACCGCCCGTCAAACTGTTGAACCCTTTAGGGGGTCTTCTCTCATTTCCGCTTACAAAGACCGCGCTGAATCGCTTTTTTATGTGCAAAAACTGCGCTACTAGAAAGTTTACTGAGATAAGTTTTTTTTCTAATCTCGATCTGAATTTTTAACAGTAAATACTTAAATCTTTTTGTTGTAATACTACGCATAAACAGTTTACCAATAATTAATTTATTTCATCCCAAAAGCATCCTTTCCCTTAAATGATGGCGCTTCCCAATATTTAACATCAAACATCAGTTAAATAACTGTGTTATATTACTTAAGAAAAATATTTACCATTAGATGATACTGCTTTGAAAATTTATTAGTGATTGGCGATCGACATCTAATCATTAGAATCAAAAGAATACATTTAATGTCTACTGTTATATTTGCTATAGACAAGGCAATTTACTGTTAAATCAACTGTATTAAGATAGGATCGAGCAGACTTTTGCTAAACAATACTGCCGATAGCCATTTGGGATCAGCAAACTGCAACGTACAATAACCTTACAACTATCACCGTAATTTACAACTAATCTATGAATACACAAGTTATTATCAAGGAAAAGACGAACAAACAAGACTATAAAGTAGCGGATATTACTCTGGCAGAATGGGGTCGTAAAGAAATATTTATTGCTGAAGGTGAAATGCCAGCTTTAATGACAATTCGCGCTAAATACAGCGAAAGCAAACCTCTACAGGGTGCGAAAATCATTGGCTGTATCCATATGACAATTCAGACAGCGGTTTTGATTGAAACCTTAATTGAATTGGGTGCAGAAGTTCGTTGGTCTTCTTGTAATATCTTCTCTACACAAGACCATGCTGCTGCTGCGATCGCTGCTGCGGGAATCCCTGTATACGCATGGAAAGGCGAAACAGAAGAAGAATATATTTGGTGTATTGAACAAACTTGCTACAGCGCAGAAGGCGATCTTTGGGATGCCAACATGATTTTGGATGATGGTGGCGATCTTACGGGTCACATCCACCAAAAGTATCCTCAAATGCTCGACAGCATTCACGGCGTTACTGAAGAAACTACTACTGGAGTTCATCGCCTCTGGGAAATGATGGAAAAGGGTGAACTAAAGATTCCTGCTGTCAATGTCAATGATGCAGTAACTAAAGCTAAAAATGATAACAAGTATGGTTGTCGTCATAGTCTAAATGATGCCATCAAACGTGGTCTCGATCACCTAATGGCTGGTAAAAAAGCTTTGGTAATTGGTTATGGTGACGTTGGTAAAGGTTCTGTGGCTTCTTTACGACAAGAAGGCATGATTGTTAAGGTTGCAGAAGTCGATCCTATCTGCGCTATGCAGGCGTGTATGGATGGTTATGAATTAGTATCTCCCTACATTGATGGCAAAAATGATGGCACAATCAACAGCATCAACAAAGAGCTATTAGGTTCTCTTGACATGGTTGTGACCGCAACTGGTAACTACAATGTCTGTAATGCTCATATGTTGACCTGCTTGAAGCCAGGTGCAGTAGTTTGCAATATTGGTCACTTTGACAACGAAATCGATACTGCTTTTATGCGTAAAGAATGGCGTTGGGAAGAAGTCAAACCTCAAGTTCACCAAGTTTATCGCAGTGATGATCCTCAAGACTTCTTGCTTCTATTGTCTGAAGGTCGTTTAGTTAATTTGGGTAATGCCACAGGACATCCTTCGAGAATTATGGATGGTTCTTTTGCGAACCAGGTATTAGCTCAAATGTTCTTGTATGAACGCAAGTTTGCCGATAAATCTGCCGAAGAAAAAGCAAATGCGATTACAGTAGAAGTGTTACCTAAGCATTTAGACGAAGAAGTCGCTCGTTATATGGTTGCAGGGTTTGACGGTGTGATTACACAGTTAACTGAAGAACAAGCTAAATACATCAATGTACCTTTGAATGGTCCATTTAAACCTGAAAGCTACAAATACTAAAGGTACTGATTGGTAATTTTAAATTAAGGTGGGTTAGACTCACCTTTTTTTTGTTCTTTTCGATTAGTATTTAAAGTTAGTTTTAATTTAATCTAAAAATTCATGCTTAGAAAAGCCTATCAATGGGTTATTGGTTGGAGTGAAACGCCCTATGGAAGTTGGGCGTTATTTTTATTGGCTTTTGCCGAATCTTCTTGTTTTCCCATTCCTCCAGACGTATTACTAATAGCCTTAGCTGTGGGAAAGCCTGTGGCAGCTTTTCAATTTTCTTTAATATGTAGTATTGGTTCAATTTTAGGCGGTTTGGTAGGCTATGGGATTGGTTTTTTTGCCTTTGAGGCCGTTGGGCAACCAATCTTAAATCTTTACGATCCAGACTTAGCAGTTTTTAATAAAATTCAAGGACTATATGATACTTGGGGTTTTTGGGGAGTACTAGCAGCAGCGATAACGCCAATTCCTTATAAAGTATTTACCATTGCTTCTGGGGTATTTAAATTTAATTTTTGGCAATTTCTTTTAGCTTCAGTTATCGGGCGTAGCTTTCGCTTTTTTCTAGTGGGTGGCTTGATTTTTTGGGGTGGAGAACCTTTGAAAGATTGGATTGAAAAATATTTCGATTGGGTAGCTTGGGGATTTTTAGCGGTGCTAGCCCTAGGTTTTATCCTGCTTAAGTTTTTATAATTGCCAGTAGTTCGATCTTGGTATTATCTAAACAATGATATTTGTCTAAAGTGTGGGAGTAAATGGCTAAACTTTCCGTGGAATTAAATCGCTACTTTTTTGAAGAAGCAAGAGAAGAAAAGTAACTTTATTAGATATTTTGACCCTAGCTGGAGAAAGAATATTTGGGTTTTTATTTGTAGTTTTGGCTTTACCTTTGGCTTTGCCGATTCTCCTGCCCCTGGATACTCGATTCCTTTTAGCATTGCGATGTTTTTCTTAGCAATACAGCTAATCATAGGTCGCGATCGCCCTTGGCTACCTGCTAAAATTCTAAATGGCTCAATGTCCCTTAAGAGTGTTCAAGGATTTATTACAAAGGGTATTCCTTGGTTGGAGAGAATTGAGGCGATAACTAAACCCCGTCTTAGTTGGCTTTGTACTAGTTTGCCTGGTAGAGTAATTTTAGGGATTGCGATCGCCTTAATGTCTATTTCGATGATGATTCCTCTTCCTGGGACAAATACCCTACCTGCAATTGGTATTTTTATAACTGGTTTTGGCTTAGTAGAAGATGATGGTGCGATTGGCTTATTTGGTTTAATTATCTGTGCTTTAGCAGGAGCTATTTCCACTTCAATTATCATTGCCGTTATCTGGGGTGGCTCTAGTATAATTGATGTTATTAAAGAGCAATTGAGCAGATAAAAAAAAGCGATTCAGCGCGGTCTTTGCGAGAGGAAATGCCCTGAGTTAAAGGGCAGATTCCACTCTCGCGGTGGGGGTCTCCCCCATAAGCGACACAGCACCCTTCGGGTGCAAAGTCCCTGAAAGGGACGCTGGCGCATCCGCAAGGGCGCGTGGCTGTGGGTTTCCCGCAGCCTTTATGTCGCCCGCGCCGTTTAAGAAGCGATCGCGCTTTTGTGCTATCTTTGAAATTGTGACCACTACCTTACCGCGAAACATTTCTGCAACAATAAAAGCACCGTCTAAAACAAAGACAGTGCCGTAAGAATTATCGATCATGCCGAGCATGATTATAGTTAAGGAAAAGAATTACATTGAAGCAAAATATTTCATCTCTCTTTTTCTTTTCCCTATTAAATTGTGATAGCTTCAAAATACAAGCAGAGCTAGAACCTTGCTTAACACTCGCTGTTAACAGCTAGGTCATAGATTGTTACCAATGCTAGTATGAGAGAAAGGGACAATATTTCCATATAAAGCCAAACTTTTCTCTACGTTCAAATTGCCACTCAAAGCCGCAGCCTCAACAGCCATACGATTGATTAGCTAATATTATACTAAGCTGTTTTAGGAAACCTTGTCAAATGTATTAATGCTGAAATATTTAATTTAGATGAGTTATGGCAAAGACAGCATTTTATTTTTGGTTAATAAACAGTATCTAAAATCTTTGTGCAAACATAAAAATGATACGCCCTATGGTAAATTTGTTGTTTTTTCTGGGCGTTACCAAATCAAGATATGAATTTAATTTATTATCTTAATCCTATCCACTCTTAAAAGCTTTAAGCTTAGAGGATGTCTGAAAAGTCAAAAAAATGCGTTCGCTGACAAAAAAAAGAAAAACTCTCGCTAAATTAAATTTGTCAATCGCTAAAAAGACAGGCAACGAGAGTTATGAATCAATCATATCGTACTGATTTAACAGATGAACAATGGGAAATAATTAAGACTTTAATTCCTCCCTCAAAGTCAGGAGG
This sequence comes from Waterburya sp., assembly GCA_965218645.1. Taxonomy (GTDB): domain Bacteria; phylum Cyanobacteriota; class Cyanobacteriia; order Cyanobacteriales; family Xenococcaceae; genus Waterburya. Next base: position 2,543,108 of record OZ244627.1, read on the forward strand.
TCGTCCTCGGACAGTTGATATGAGAAAAGTAATCAATGGAATCTTCTACATATTGGTAGCGGGATGTGCTTGGTGTATGTTGCCTCATGATTTTCCAAAATGGAAAACAGTTTATCACTATTTCAGACAATGGCGCATCAACGGAGACTGGGAACGCATTCATGAGCAGTTGAGACAATGGGTTAGAGCGATTGAAGATCATCATTCGAGTCCATCGGCAGCCGTTCTCGATAGCCAATCCGTTAAAACAGCAACTATGATTCATACCGAAGTTGGATATGATTGTGCCAAGAAAATCAAAGGACGTAAACGTCATGTCCTGGTAGATACTCTGGGACTGTTAATTGTAGTAGTAGTCACTGCCGCCAATTTACCCGAAAGAGCAGGTGCTAGATTAGTCTTCGCTCAAGTCGAAAAAGAACGCATTAAATTCTGGCGGTTGGTAAAAATTTGGGTTGATGGAGGATATAGAGGAGAGGAATTTATGAAATGGGTAATGGATACCTATCGATGGATTCTAGAAACGATTCTACGCTCAGACAAAGAAAAGGGATTCAAGATTTTACCTCGACGTTGGGTCGTCGAAAGAACTTTTGGTTGGTTTAATTGGTGTCGTCGTTTAAACAAGGATTACGAAGTTTTACCCGCAACTTCTGAAACTATGATTCGAGTCGCCATGATTCGTCTTATGCTAAGAAGACTGGCATAATCTCATACTTTTCAGACATCCTCTTAGAGCTTGGAGCTACGAACAGTACTATTATCGGTTTCATAGTTGAAATCAGCAACGTCTAAATTTGCTTTTTCTGTAGTTGCAGAAACTTCTGGTTCACCTATGGCTTCAGGCACATCAAATAATACCGAAGTCATATAATTTTCTGCCCATTCCTCGCCAAAAGCTTTTTCTAAAACACGACGGGTTTTATCATTTTGCTGTTGCTTTGTGCAGTAATACTTTTGTCTAGCTAAATATAGTTCTTGTTGGGGAGGAGATACAGAATTAGACTGCACCGCCTGTTTGCAGTGTATACGCAGATAGCTAGAGGCTAAATCCAAAAATTCTTGCTCTTCTTCGGCATTGTGGGGGCGAACAAATAGACAAAAATTGGAGAAAATATCAGCCCAAGGAGGTAAATCTCGTAATTCGGCAAATTTAAACTTTGGTAATGCTGAAAGAGACTCAGTATAGCCAGCAGATAAAGTTTTTTCGGGGCTAGTGGGAGACAAATCAGCGATCGCGGCACTAATTCCTCCTCTACCTGCCACAATATCACAGCCAAAAATCGGTAGAGGATATTCAGGACGGGGGAACATTACACAATGGAGAATATCTAGATTTTTGCCAACCTTGGCTAATTCCAGGTGCATTTTGCGAAATTGAGGCGTTTGATAACAGCGATTTTCAATCCGTAGTCTTTCTCCTTCCAATTTACCTTCTACGTATCCTAATCCTTCAGGCAAAGCATAAACTGATAAATCTAAATACTTTTGCCAAGAATTCATAATTCGTTCAGCAAGTCGATGGATTAAAGGATGTTGTTCTTGACGCAGTGAAGGTTGAGAAGTTTCTAACATTACGATTATAAAAAAGCTCGATCTAGACAAATAAATATTAGTAGCCACAGATGTCTATAAAATTAACGATATACTGAGACTGACTTGATATATATATTTAGCTATTAATCGTAATAGATTTTAGTGCAGGAAATTAATTATGTTTGGTTTAGGTGTACCTGAAGTGGCTGTAATTGGTTTAGTAGCGATTCTAATTTTTGGTCCTAAGAAAATTCCTGAAATCGGCAGCGCACTAGGGAAAACAATTCGCGGTTTTAAAGAGGAAATGGACAATCCTCAATTAGAAGATGGTGAAGAAAAAGAACAAGAATAAAACTTTAGCTAAGAAATGACGCAGGCACTTAAGAAGATTTATACTCCTGAAGAGTATTTAGACCAAGAAATACTTTCAGAAGAACGCCATGAGTATGACAATGGGGAAATCAGATTAATAACAGGAGGTACTCCAAACCATAATGATCTTGTGAGTAATTTGCTTATTATTCTGAAGCTGGCTCTAAAAGGAAAATCTTATCGAACTTTTGTTACAGATCAGCGTCTTTGGCTTCGAGGACGCAATCTTTATACTTATCCCGACATTGTGGTTTTAGAGAAACCGATTCAGCTACAGGAAAAACGAACTGATACGGTAATGAATCCCTGTTTTATTGCCGAAGTACTATCAAAATCAACTAAAGATTATGACCGTAGCGAAAAGTTTGTGGCATATCGTACTATCGAAACTTTTCAAGAATATCTTTTGATCGATCAATATATGATTCAAGTCGAACATTACGTCAAAACCGCTGCTAATCAATGGTTATTATCTGAATATACAGACCCCGAAGTGAGGTTAACTTTAAATTCAGTAAACATACAGTTTAAAATTGCCGATCTGTATGAAAATATTGAGTTAATTTAAAAACTCTTATTTTTCAATTTCTAAAAATATAACGTTTGAGATTATTGATTTAAATTAGGCTAGTAAACCAAGCCTCAAAGCGATCGCCTAATGCTTCTAGAGAATATTCTGCTTCTGCCTGCTGACGGCAAACTTGACGGTCTATCTGTCCGATTTTATTGATTGCTGCTACTAGTCCCGTAACCTTATCTGGCTCGACTAAAAAGCCTGTTTGACCTTGTTTAACTATCTCGGTTGGTCCTCCACGACGATAGGCGATAACTGGGACTCCACAGGCAAGAGCTTCGATGGCAACATTGCCAAAGGCTTCAATCCAGCGGGGAGTCATTAATAAAGCCAGACATTTGCCCAATTCTTGCTGTAGTTTCTCCGTAGCTAAAAACCCTTTATATTCTATGGGCGCATTCGGAAAATTAGTCAAAATTTCTTGCCAGTATTCCTGATTTTCTATTCTGCCAAATATTTTTAGGGGGATGCCCATAATATTTACTGCTTCTACTGCATCTTCTAGAGCTTTTTCGGGGGCAATACGTCCCAGCCAGGCTAAACTAGCTTCTGGATTTGGGTTAAACTCATAAAGAGATAAATCAATAGCACTGCCAAGGATCTGACACTCCTGCGCAAAAGAAAAAGTATCTGCCTGAGATTGAGTGTATACGCCAAAAGTACCAGGATACTGTTTAATTATCTGCTCCATAATGCGATCGCTTGCCTTCGTCATTGACCCCATACTTATAAAATGAGCAATAGGAGTGTCAAAAAAAGGGGTTAAATAAAAGGGTAGCCAATCAAAAGCAAAATTTACTAGCAAATCATACTGATGCTGCACTTGACGGGCATATGACCACATATTTGCCAGTACCGAATTATCTGGTAAACAAACTGGAACATCTCGGCTTTGAGTTTGTACAGGAATCTGGAGATTTCCTTTAATAGTAGTAACAGGAACATTAGTTAACCAAGAACCATCAGGCGCAATGACTTCTAACTGGTTACCTCGACGACGTAACTCTTGAGCCAAGTTTTGCACAGTTAATTCTACTCCTCCTCCTTGTCCTGAACCTAACGAACCAACGGAAGTAGATAAAAATAAAATTTTAAGCATTACATTGATAATTGTTTATTTACGTCTAGTGTGAATTAAAAAACCTCAAAATGGCTCTGTTGAGCGTTCTGTATTTTTATCTTTCAAAGAAGCAAATAAAATATTATTAATGTAATGTAAAATTACGATGAGCAATCTGAGTAATCGCGTTTAAAATCGAACTTTTGTCCAAAGAACTTGCTTCTGACATAATTTCTACTAAAAGCTCTATTGCTGTAGAATCTCTTTGAGCTAATTCCCAAATTGCCTTACGTCTTAACGTGCGATCGCTTTGTTGCAAATCTTTAATTAGTTCTAATACTATGTCAATTTCTTTGGTATTAGCAGCAATAATTTTTACTATCCTAGGAGTATCAGAATTTATTTCTACCGAAGCTTAGTCTTTAGCCAAGTCTTGGTCAGGTTGGATAATATCTGTATCAAAAGAAATTTCAGAATTTTCGCTTACGCTTAAAGATTTTTCTAACCCTATACTATTGGGTGATTCTTGAGCAAGATTGATTTTAGCCGAGGATAGTAGTTTAATTGCAGCCAATTCTGACTCATCTACCATTTCATAACTATTGTCGATCTTATTTGAGCGATCTAAACTATCTTGTTTATCCAAAGAAGTTACTTTGGCAATATTTTTCGGTTCTGATTTAAATAAAAACCACAGTAGTATTAAAAAAACTATTGAGGTGACTCCTATTCCCACCACAGCTAAACGCTGCTCGATTTTTGCTGAAGGATCTTGAACGGCTTGAACAACGGTAAGCGTAGGCTTTGTGCTTGAAAGATATAGTATTTTTTGCTCATTTAATACTGGAGCAGCGATTTGTAGATGCGCTGTTTGACCATATTCAGCCATCCATTCTTCGCCTGATAGATAAACGCCTTCCCCAGTCACGCGTATACCTCCGTAAAAAGAAGGTGTCTTCTGACGAAAGTTGCTCATGAGGGAAACCCCCGCCCTCGACAGTTCCTTCAACGGAGCGGCGTGGAACATGGTCAGGAAACCCGACCGTTTTCGCCTTGGAAACCTCCGCAACGGACTGAGATGCGGATAAGTCCTTTCTCGCAAGACCGCACTTTCGCGCTGCGCGTGAGCGTTGGTCAAAATTTTATTTTGAGCGTGGATCGTATTAGCACTAGATAAAATTATGTCTCTGTTGGTAACAAAATTACGCTTGAGATTTTTTGATTCTGTTGTCGAGCTACCACTAGCAACTAAACTTGATAAGATAATCCAGGCAAAAACAAAAATAGAACGTTCATAAATCATAAAATCGGTTAGCAATAAACATAGTTACTCAGGATATCTGAAAGTCTGAAAAATACAGCCTATAATGATACTAAAAAGTTATTTAAATTAATATGGTGATAGAAAATAATATATTCAAATCGTAACATTGAAACGAACGAGTAAATCAAATAAAAACAGCTAATTCAATACCATGACCTGATAAAAAAAAGAGGCTAGCGTAAACTTAAAAGCCATAAATTAATTTGACTCGTTGAAGATAAATCGAAAAATTAATTAAATATATTTTGAAATACTGGCTTTTTCTTGACCACAAAGAATATAAAATCCCTGTCGCTTAATAATACTCTGAATTAACAGGCTATTGTTCTGACTAGCCTGGCATTAATATAATTCTAACTTGTACAGTATGAGATAGGGAATGATTTACATCATGTTTGAAGGTGAGAGAGGCTTTCGCTCACAAAGCAATATGCGGGCAAGCCCTCTATCTAATCACCTTGTTGAATAACCAATAAGCATACATAAGAAACATCTAAATACAAATACTAATGACAGATAAATTAATTCGAGCGATCGCAGCAGATGGAGGAATTAGAGCCGTTGGCGTTATCACCACAGACCTGACTGAAGAAGCACGACACAGACATAAGCTTTCTTATGTTGCCACAGCCGCTTTAGGTCGCTCAATGGCTTCTGGATTATTGTTGGCTTCTAATATGAAAAAAGAAGGCTCTAGGGTTAACATCCATCTAAAAGGAGATGGTCCTCTAGGAACTATTTTGGCTGATGCGGGGGTAGACGGCACGGTTAGAGGCTATGTTCAAAATCCTCAAGTCGAGCTTCCTCCTAATGACCGAGGTAAGTTAGATGTGGGTAGAGCAGTTGGTCACAATGGTTATCTGCACGTAGTTCGAGATGTAGGCTATGGGCAACCATATTCTAGTACAGTCGAGCTAGTGTCAGGAGAGGTTGGGGAAGATATAGCCAATTACTTAGTAACTTCAGAACAAACTCCCTCCGCTTTATTAGTAGGGGTTTTTGTAGGTGCAGGAGGAGTCACCGCAGCAGGAGGGATACTATTACAAATTATGCCCAAAGCTGTCCGCGATCGCTCATTAGTTAAATTACTAGAGTCTCGCGTATCTCAACTATCAGGTTTTACGCCTTTGCTATTAGCAGGAAAAAGTCTGAGAACAATCATGGAAGAGCTACTGGGAGATTTAGATCTCTTTATCTTTCCTGAATCTCAAGACGTAAGTTTTTATTGTGGCTGTTCTTTTGAACGAGTTTTGGGCGCGCTCAAAATGCTAGGGGAAGCTGAACTGCAAGATATGATCGAAAAAGACGAGGGAGCAGAAGCAATCTGCCAATTCTGCGGTGAAGTTTATCAGGCAAATGAAAATCAACTCAATCAGTTGATTGCTGATTTAAAGGCAGAATAAAAAGTATTTTGCAGATTTAAACTAGGTATAAAAAGCAAATCGAAGGCTTCTTCCGCCAAGAAGAAGCCTCCGTTATGAGCAAAATCTTTGTATTTGACAAAAGTTGATAATATAAATATTGTCCAAAATTCACAATTAAATCAAGTCTTGATTAAACAGACACATAATATAGTATTTACGCAATAAAATCAGGTGATAAGATGGGATACGATTCAATCAATGGTGTTCTTGGAGACAAGTCTTGTAAACAAGATAACAATCTGCGATCGCCTTATTGGATAAACAAAAAAGATTATTATTGGCATCACAACGGGTAGTTTATGGCGATAGATAAAGATCCAAAAAAATCAGGCTCAGATGCAATATCAAATGAATCTGACGCTAAAATTAATAGTGATAAGCCTCAACATCGCAATCAAACTTTTAGTAAAGATAATAGTCTCCAAGAAAGTCTTTTAATTCCTGTGACTCCACGAACTTCTTCAGTTGGCTCGGCTGCGGATCGACCAAAATCAATCACAACCCGCAAGAAAAGATCCTGGTGGCAAATGTGGCAGATTTGGGGCTTGGTCTTAGTATTTTGTTCGGGGGGGATAGGTTATGGAGCAATGACAATGTTGCTGAAATTACCCAAAACTCAAAGTTGTTCTAAGGTATTTTGGCCGTTTGCTTCTGCTTCAATTCGCCTTTATTGCGCCCAAACTGCCGCAAAACAGAAAAATGTTGAAGGCTTGTTGTCGGCAATTAATTTAGTGGCAGTTTTGCCAAACAATCATCCTCTCAGACCAGAAATAAATCGCAATATCAACCGTTGGGCAACTGCTATTCTTGCGGTCGGCGAAGAAGAATTTCAGGCAGGAAAATTAGAACAGGCGATCGCTACAGCCCAAAAAATTCCTGGTAAATCTGCCAAAAAACTAGTAGACAAGAAAATTGACGCTTGGAAATCTATTTGGTCAGACGGGGAAGAAACCTACCGACAGGTAGAGGACAAACTTCGAGAAGCTGATTGGAACGGAGCTTTTAGTGCTGCGGTACTTTTGACCGATAATCCTAATAAATATTGGGCAACCACTAAGTACGAAGAAAGTATCAATAATATTAATATTGCTCAAGAAGAGAATGCTAGCTTAAATAAAGCCCAAGCTCAAATTAGCAGCGGTCAAATAGATGGCTTGATCTTGGCAATTGAGAAGGCAGCCGATATTAATAGTAAAAGCTATGCCTACGATCAGGCTCAAGAAATTATTGCCCAAGGGAAAGAAAAACTAGTAGCCATTGTTGAACAGTCAATTGAAGATCGTGATTGGCAACAGTTGCTACGGATAACCAGCCGTGTTCCTCGTAGCCTTAAGCTACAAAAGCGAGTCAAAGATTGGCAAATTTTGGCAAACGCAGGTTCTAGCTCGCAGCTAGATACTGTATTTGGTCTTGAAGATGCAATCGAAGAAATAGATAAATTAGGGAAAAAGAGCGAATATTACAATTTAGGGCAAAAACTTGCTAGCCGTTGGGAAAAAGAAATCGACGATGTACGTCATCTTTCTCAAGCTAGGGATTTTGCCAGAACTGGGACTATAGCTGCTCTAAATGAGGCAATTACCGAGGCAAGATTAATTCCTGATGCTAATCCTCGTTATCAAGAAGCTAGTAAACAAATAAATCAATGGCGTCAACAAATTCAGACAATTGAAGATCAGCCAATTTTAAATCGTGCTAAAGAATTAGCCTACGGTAATAACGTTAATGCCTGGACTAAAGCGATCGCTGAAGCTAATTTAATTTCTAGCAACAGCCCTTTACATGAAGAAGCACAGGACTATGTTCGTACCTGGCGGGCTAATATTGAGCGCATAAAAGACCAGCCAATTCTCGATGAAGCTGAGGCTTTTGCCTATAACGATAACTATACTTCTGCCATTAGAACGGCTCAAAAAATTAGTTCGGGCAGGGCTTTATATCCAGATGCTCAAAGCAAAATTGCTCGTTGGCAAGCAGAAATTGATGGGGAAAGATACTTGCGCGAAGCTGATGACTTGGCTAGTGATGGTACACCAGAATCTTTAGCCAGAGCAATCAAAGTAATAAGACAAGTCCCTAGGAGTAGCTCTTATGGCAATGAGGTAACACCTAGCATTGATGACTGGTCAGCAGAAATTCTAGACCAGGCAAGAGAAGCTTCTGATAATTCTTTAGAAGAAGCAATTGCGATCGCTCAACAGGTTCCTTCTGGTACAACTAGCTATGACATTGCCCAAGGAGAAATTAAAATTTGGCGGATCAGACTTGCACCCGAACCATTAGTAGTTCCTCCTACTTTTAAACTAGATAAGCTAAAAAAAGAGCGCGAAGGAGACAATTAACTTCAGTATAGAAAATATCTTTACCAATACCTATTTATCTCGATCCCATGACTATTCTGTTTACATTTGACTGTAAATAAATATACTATTGTGTATAGAAATAAATGTGCGATAGGTTACCATATTTTATATAGCTAGGATTCAGTTATAGTAGATTTTTTGTGAGGTTTGGTTTTCAACTATACGTTAAGAATTCACTAGCTAAGATTTATTTATAACTTGGCATAATTTTAGTCATTAGTATTTAATGAAAGCGAACCCAGAAGCAAAACAATATCACTTACAGGTCAAAACTGAGTTAGAAGCATTAAAAGACGTATTGCAGTGGTTTGAAAATTTAGTATTTCCACTAGTACCGCAAAAAATGGGATGGCAATGTGAAGTTGCATTAGTAGAAGCTTTTACTAATGCAGTGCGTCATGCTCATCAGAATTTGCCCAAAGCAACTCCCATTGATTTAGAAGTTAAACTACTTCCCAATGCTTTAGAAATGAGAATTTGGGATCGGGGACAGCCGTTCGATCTCCAAGCAAAGCTGCGTAAAGGCGAGCGAGAAGCTGGTTCTATGGAAAAAGAAGGCGGTAGAGGTCTACAGTTTATCAAGAAGTTGACCGACGAACTACAATACCTCAACCTGCCAAACCACCGCAACTGCCTGGTAATGCGCAAAAAGTATCTTTAGTCTAGTTGCTAGATCTCATCAAATGCTCGCTCAATTAACCTTTGAGCTAAGGTTTGTGTTCCCGTGTGTTCATAATAATTGGTAGATACATCAATAAAAGCTGCCACGTAGTCTAGCTTGCTGTCTGAAAATTCTAGAAATCCCTGGAGATTATCCATTACCTTTTGCGGGCTTAAATTTTTGCTACTCACAAAGTTAGCTATCCAGCCTTTTACTGAGTCAAAGCTTTCACCAATAAAGTCAAGCTTGCCTCTAGTGTTTCCTCCAGGGATTGATTCTTCAACACCTTTAAAAGTAGAGTTTGATTCCAAATCTTGAGGACCAATTCCTGACAAGGTTGACTGAGCCTTAAGAAGAAAATCTGAACCTAAAGGCACTAAACCATCAACACACACCCAAAGTTGCCATCCGCATCAAAGATTCACCGCTATAGTCTCCTAATGCCCCGACAAAGTCGCCGATACTATCTCCAAGAATACCTTTTATTTGACAGAAAGCTACTAATTCAACGACCAGTTTAATTGACAAATCTAAAGCCTGTGCCTTATTAGGATTAGGAGTAAATTTGCTCAGCCAACCGCCAACTAGAGGAATTTTGTTACCAACTTTGTTAGCTAATGCTGCCGAACCCAATGCCTTATCTGAACGATCTACCGTTTGATAAAGCCACATAGCTCGACGATAACCCTGAGATTTATCGTTATAGAGATGTACAGCGCGATCGCCTATTTGTTGAATTAGATCTTCGTCGCTTTCGCCTGTCACTTTACGAATTGTATTGACAAAGCCAACGGTGTTTTCCCATTCACCAGGGACAATTGAATCTAAAGAACTCAGCATCATCGTGGTGACGTTTTTTTCTGACAAATTATCTACCAGTTGAAAAATAGATTCACTCACTTCTTGCTCCTTTATCTAAAATTAATGGTTTTTGAGTTAATCAAATAGTGAAATTCAATCTACAGAGAATTAAAATATTACTTCAGCTTAGACAACCCTCTAAGATCGAATTTACTAAGCCATTTTTGGCGATCGCCTTGGGTAAAACTAGAGTCTTTAGAGCGAACCTTGACCTGATAGCGATCGCTTACTAAAATCGCTGTTCCTGTACTTCCTTGGCTGACAGCAGGATATTCACCTATTTTGCTACTGCTAGCTTTATATTTATCAACTGTGGAAATTTATCGATAATTAATCCGTCAATCAAGGAATATTGCCAAAATCTTAGACTATTACATTACAATATCTAGTTAGATAAGCAAAAATACTATTTCTCAAAAACTGACATTTTCTGTTTTTATGCGCGATTACGAAGTTAGCCAAAGGCATCGCGTCATATCTTGGCTAGAAAAAAATGTATCCGAACATCGTTTGCAGCATATTTTAGGGGTTGAACAAACCTGCATTGCCTTGGCGCGCTGCCATCGAGTAAATGAGCAGCAGGCAGCACAGGCTGGTTTAATGCACGATTTAGCCAAGTTTTTTTCGCCCCGCAAACTTCTTCAGCTAGCGACAGAAGCTAAGATTCCCGTAGATGAAATATGTCTTAGCAATCCTCATTTACTACACGCAGAGATAGGTGCGGTGATTGCTCAACGAGAATTTAAAGTTAAGGATTTAGAAGTCTTGGATGCTATTGGTAACCATACTTTAGGTACGCCACAGATGAGCAAATTAAGCTGCGTTGTCTATATTGCCGATGCCCTTGAACCAAATCGGGGAGACAACCCAGAATTAGCAGCAATGCGTACTGTAGCTCAGGAAAATCTTTACAAATGTGTACAGCAAACTAGTGATTATTCCTTAAAATATTTAGTAAGCAAGCAAAAAGTCATTCATCCTCGCACTGTTTTAACTAGAAATTGGGCTTTCGCTAAAGCCAGAGAAAGTCCCCCCTCGACCTAAGCTGTAAGCTGAATTCATAAAAATCCCAACCAAATACTTAACTTAAAAACCATAAAAATATATTTGCATGAGTAAATTATCATCAGAACAAGCAATTAGCACTCAAGAAAATTTTTCAATTCCAGCAGATTTTGATAGCAAAGAATTGGCTTGGCAAATAGCCATGGCTGCTGAAGATAAAAAAGCTCAGGATATTGTCCTATTAAAAGTTGACGAAGTTTCATATTTAGCTGATTATTTTGCGATCGTTACAGGATTTTCGCAAACTCAGCTAAAAGCGATCGCTGAATCCATTGAAGATCGTTTAGAAGAGAAGTTTAATCTTCAACCTGTAAGAGTTTCAGGCAAGAGAGAGGGCAACTGGATAGTACAAGACTATGGAGATGTAATTGTTCATATCTTTCTTCCCGAAGACAGAGAATATTATAATTTAGAAGCCTTCTGGGGACACGCCGAACGTATAGAATTTTCTCAGCCTGATTAAATACCTTTATTGCCATGAATAAATCTACAGTTAACTTTTGCCCTGTTCCAATTGAACAACAGCCAATACATGAATACGAGCAGTTAAAAGTCTCTTGGTTATTTGATTGGGGAGTTTTGGCAATAGGTCTGTATAGTAAAAAAATAGCTTGGGTAAGTTTTTGGAGTGGTATTTTCACTACAACTTTAGCTATGTCTATCTTCTCCCCTCAAGAAGACTTACTTCAGTTTATTTTGTCTAGCATAATGGGAATTTGTTTATTGACTGGGTTATTTTTGTCGAGAATTTACTTAGGTTGGCATTACGTTAAAAATCGTCTCAAGAGCGATCGCATTTTTTATGAAGAATCAGGGTGGTACGATGGGCAAACCTGGCTTAAACCTAGTAGTATGCTAGACCGCGATCGCCTAATTGTTAGTTATCAAATCGAGCCGATTTTAGGTCGCTTAGGCAATACTTACGGTTTGCTCGCAGCAATAGTTACTTTAAGCTGTTTAGTCTGGCTAACTTGTGTCTAAGTTGGTCGTGTCCATATTTTTTATTAATTCAATACCGAATGAATAGGGGAAAAAGAACTCATACATCGTCGTTAGAAGTCCATTTACTGCGCGAAGGCATTTTAGAATCATCCCATCATGTAGAAGCGACTGTTTGCGACAGTAAAGGACGTGTTTTATTGCTGGCGGGAGATTCTCAAACATCAACTTTCATTCGTTCTGCCTTAAAACCTTTTCAAGCTTTAGCAGTTACCAGCACGGGAACTTTGCAAAAATATGGCTTGAGCGATCGCGATTTGGCGATTATGTGTAGCTCTCATCAAGGAAAAATTGAGCAAGCAAGACAGGCATTTAATATTCTCTGGCAAGCCGATATCGATCCTTCGGCGTTACAATGCCCTATTCCTCCAGGCAAAAATAATCGCTTAGAATATAACTGTTCTGGGAAGCACGCAGGAGTTTTAGCCGTCTGCAAAAATCTTAATCTACCTCTCCATAGCTATCTAAAGCGATCGCATCCAGTCCAAAAAATCATCCTTGATAAGATCTCGGAATTGCTAGAAATGCCTGGAGATGAACTTATTAGTGCCCAAGATGATTGTGGAATGATGACCTATTCGATGCAGCTACAGCAGATAGCTCATCTATATGCGCTTTTAGCAAATGGCAGCAGTATCGATTTAGAGCGTATTGCCCGCGCTATGACTTATCATCCTCGCATGATTGCTGGAGAGGGGGCATTTGATACCGAGTTAATGTGCTTGAGCGAGGGGGAATTAGTGAGCAAGTCAGGAGCAGAAGGTATTCAGTGCGTTGGTCGAGTTGGTCAAGGAATGGGGCTGGCTATTAAAGTAAAAGATGGCGCAAAACGAGCTAAATATGCCGTAGCGATTCATTTATTAAGGCAAATGGGTTGGATTAGTCCCGCTATTGCTGAAAATTTATCTGATACTTTTATGCAGTTAACTCCTTTTAAACGCTTAGAAGCGATTGGTGAGATGACAATATTATGAATCATGCGATCGCATTAAACAATTGACAAAATGGCTGTAAAACTTAGGCTAATTGTTTTCAATTTTTGTCGGGTTGCCGTTGTAGTTTTGCTTTTATTTTTGACAGGGTGTTCTAATCGAGTTTCTCAAAATATCCATCTTAGATATGGCAATCCCAGTCAAGCCAACGGCAGTTTTAATAACTATTTAATTGAAAAACCTGGATATGCTCTTGCCTATAGTTGTCAAGCAGGGATAGCTAATTGGGTTAGTTGGCAACTTGACCGTAGTTGGCTGGGTACAGTCGAGCGTTCAGATAATTTTCGTCCAGATGCAGATGTACCTCCTGATTGCTACGCAGTAAGACCAAATGATTATCGGGGTAGTGGTTACGATCGCGGACATCTTATTCCCAGCGGCGATCGCACTCGCCGTTTAGACGATAATAGTGATACGTTTTTAATGACTAATATCATTCCCCAATCTCCTGCTAACAATCGAGAAGTATGGCGAGAGCTAGAAGAATACTGTCGAAATTTAGTTTTTCAGGGCAATGAGCTTTATATTGTTGCTGGAGGCAGTGGTATTGCCAAAAAAATCGCTCAAAGTAAAGTGAACGTTCCTAAGTTTACCTGGAAGGTTGTTTTAGTTTTAGAACAGCCTAACGCTGAAATTACAGCGGACAATTCCTATACTATTGCTGTCTGGATGCCCAATTCAGAACAGGTAGCAAATACCAACTGGAGAGATTATGTATCTTCTGTGGATGAAATAGAAAAGAAAACAGGCTATAACTTTTTTGCCAAGATATCCAAGCCAGTACAGAAGAAGATTGAAAACTCAATCTATAGTTATAGTCAGATGTATAGTCGTTTCAAATAGCAACCAGATTATCTTTGAAAAAAGTAGCAAGTAGCAAGTAGCAAGTAGCAAGTAGAAAATAATATTCAACCTTACAATTAATACAAAACTACCATAAGGAAATTAATTGGAATGACCATAAGCTAGAAAACTTTTCCAACTTAAAAGCGATCGCTTTTTGAATATAGCGATCGCTCTAATTGGCAACCTAAATAACTGATTACTCTGTTTCTCCGCCTTGGATCTTGAGAATGAGAAAACCTAAACTAAGTCCAACTAAAATCAAAGCAATACATAAAATTGCTCCATTAAATAACATACTTTCTGCGCTCATGCTTGTTTCTCCTTGTTTGCTAGATTTTTTTAAGAAGATGAGATTAGGATTTATAAAAGCTCTAAGCTTAAATTTCTAATTTTCAGCCACAATTAATAATAGGTATTTTAAATCATCAAGTCCCATCATCCGTAACTAATTATCTTAACGCTCAAATGTCTACAATTCCTTCTTTAGCTATAACTATGGGAGATCCTGCGGGGATTGGTCCTGAAATTATCCTTAAGGCTTTAGCAGATAATTCTTTAGCAACAAAATGTCAGATCATGGTTGTTGGCAATCGTCAATTATTGCAGTTTACCTATGAACATTTATTAGAGCAAAGCCAGTTAACCGAGCAAGATTTAGCCAACCCTCAAAGTTTATCAATAATAGATGTTCCTCTAAATGGAACAGTAACACTAGGTCAGGGTGATGCTGTCAGCGGTGAATTTAGCTTTGCCTGTTTAGAAAAAGCGATCGCCCTAACCCTAGAAGATAAGTTTCAGGGTATCGTCACAGCACCCGTTGCCAAATTCCTTTGGAAAGCAGCGGGACATGATTATCCTGGTCAGACAGAAGTTTTGGCGCAAAGAGCAGGAGTAGATCGATTTGGTATGCTGTTTGTGGGACGCTCTCCCCATACTGGTTGGATCTTACGCAGCCTGTTGGCGACTACTCATATTCCCTTAGCTGATGTGCCGACAGCCTTAACACCACAGCTTATGTCTCGTAAGCTAGATTTGCTAATTGAATGTTTGTCCCAGGATTTTGGCATTGAGCAACCGCAAATTGCGATCGCAGGTTTAAATCCTCATAGTGGCGAAGCAGGACAACTGGGTACAGAAGAACAAGACTGGCTCTTAGACTGGCTGCAAAAAGCCCAATTAACGCATCCTCAAGCCAAATTAGTCGGGCTAATTCCTCCCGATACTATGTGGGTCAAGCCAGGACAGGCTTGGTATGGCAATCATGAGCAGCAACCTAATACTGCCGATGCTTATCTAGCCTTGTATCATGACCAGGGCTTAATTCCCGTTAAGCTGATGGCATTCGATCGGGCAATTAATACCACTATTGGTCTGCCTTTTATTCGTACATCCCCCGATCACGGCACTGCCTTTGACATCGCCGGACAGGGTGTCGCCAGTGCTAGCAGCATGAAAGCAGCAATTGAATTGGCGATCCAAATTACTAAGCAACGGTTACAGAAGTAGGGGCAATTCGCGAATCGCCCCTACTTATTAGATATTTTGGGAGCAGGTTTAGCGGGGCTTTTTCTTCTTTGAGTTTTGCCCTGAGATCTACCGTGACCACCGCCGCCAAAATCATCAGATTTAGGTGGTTCATCACTATAGATATCTAAAAAGACTGATTCACCGTGGGCTAAGGCTGAAGTTTGAATCGTGGTTCTAATAGCTTGAATAGTGCGACCACCACGACCAAAAACTTTACCGCGATCGCTCTTATCAAATGCAACTCGTAACCAAATCTTGCCATTACTCTTGTTTACTTCAGAGTGTATGCACAAGGTTTGAGGATTGACTAAAAACGGTTCGATCACAAAGCGCGCTAGTTTTTCATAATCGTTCTTAGTCGCTATCTGATCGCCAGACAATTCGGTCTTATTTGGCATGAACTTGATCGAAAACTTGAGCTTTATTCAAAATACTTCTTACAGTCTGGCTAGGCTGCGCACCTTGTTGTAACCTTTTGACGATTGCAGGAACATCAAGTCTAGTTTCATCTGTACGGGGGTTATAAAAACCAAGTTCTTCGATGGGGCGACCATCTCTACGGGTTTTGCTTTCTATAGCTACTATACGATAGCTAACTTCTCTTTTTTTACCGAAGCGTTTCAAACGTAATTTAATCATCAGTTATTCAAATTTGTCCTTTACGATTGTAATCTATCTTTCCCAGTTTTCTCTAGAGCAAACTCAGACAATCTCTCAGTTTACAATGAGCCAAAGCCTTTTTTCTTTTTCTTTTTCTTTTTTCTTCGCGGCTCATCTGGATAACCGCCACCCATCCCAGGCATTCCTATGCCACCCATCCCAGGCATTCCCATGCTGCCCATCCCAGGCATTCCCATTCCAGGCATTCCGCGACCCATATTCTGCATCATCGAACGCATTTTGCTAAAGTCTTTGACCAACTTTGCCACGTCCTTTTCTTCAAAGCCAGAGCCTTTGGCTACTCGACGGCGACGGCTAGGAGATTGGGATAATAAATCAGGATCGGCTTTTTCGTCTTTGGTCATGGAGTTGATCATCGACTCAGTAATCTTTAGCTGACTTTCTCCTTTTGCCAGGTCAGCACCGCTAATTTTTCCCATGCCAGGAATTAGCTTCAGGACTCCACCTAATGAACCCATGTTTTTGAGCAGACGCATTTGTTTAACAAAGTCATTAAAATCAAACTTTGCCTCCATGATTTTAGACTGCATCTTTTCGACATCAGCCAAATCAATTTCTTCTTGCGCTTTTTCTACCAGAGTTAGAATATCTCCCATATTCAAAATACGGGAAGCTAAACGATCTGGATAAAAAGGTTCTAAAGCCTCTACTTTTTCTCCCACGCCTACAAACTTAATTGGCTGTCCTGATACCTGTCTGACCGATAAAGCTGCACCACCACGGCTATCGCCATCCAGCTTGGTTAAGATTGCGCCTGTAATACCAATTTGATCGTGAAATGTATGGGTTAGATTAGCTGCTTCTTGACCTGTCATTGCATCTACCACCAGGAGCGTATCATCAGGCTTGATGGCATCTTTGATGCGGGATAGTTCCCCCATCATGTCTTGGTCTATTTGCAGTCGCCCTGCGGTATCGACAATTACTGTGTCCACTCCAAGCTCTTTGGCTTTTGCTATCCCTTGACGAGCAATTTCTACAGGATCGGCATCTGTTCCCATTTCAAACACAGGAACATCAATTTGATTGCCTAAAGTAAGCAATTGGTCAATTGCAGCAGGACGATATATATCTGTTCCTACCATCAAGCAAGAACGCTCTTGCTTACGAAGATATAGAGCTAGCTTGGCAGTAGCTGTAGTTTTACCCGTCCCCTGCAAACCAGCCATTAAAATTACCGTGGGAGGTCGATCTGCTTGAGCCAAGGGAACGTTGCTTTCTCCCATCACCTTGACTAGTTCATCGTAGACAATTTTGATAAACTGTTGTCCAGGATTGACCCCAGAAATTACTCCTTCTCCTAATGCCTTGGTTTCTACATCGGCAATAAAGGCTTTAACGACCTGGAGATTAACATCGGCAGACAAAAGAGCGCGACGTACTTCTTTTAAAGTGTCTTGAATATTGGCTTTAGATATCTTATTCTGACCACGCAGCTTTTTCCAGGCATCGTCCAACTTATCGGCTAGAGCATCAAACATAGATTAATTTTATGATTTTAATTTTTTACTTATTTTAATAATTTTCAGGTATCGAGTGAGTTTTGGGCAATTTATAGCAGTCGAAGTAAAGGTTAAGACTATAAATAATTATCTCGCGCACCAGGCGCAAAGACGCAAAGAAATTGAAAGATGTCTTGATCTATGATTTAATTGCTATAATTCTCTCTGTTTACCATTATTTATTTTTAATCAATTCAGGCGATCGCTATACTATAAAGCTATACTAAAAAAATATTTCTCAACACCCGATTTAAGCCAGTAAGTATTTTAAGCATATCTGAATCTTCCAAGACAGCTATTTTTTTTCTTAATCTCTGTGTACCTAGAGTGCGAATTAGAGATATTTTTACCCACGATTTTTTGGGCAAAAGATTGTCTGGTTCATGTACTAAAGGGTAAGTAAGTTTAGGCTTCTTGCTAGTAATGGCAAAAGCGATCGCCATGATGGCTATTTTGATTAAAAGAATCAATACTTATAATCGACACTCTTGTCTCTCTTTGTTCTGTAACTGTGGCTGGATCTAGATTTGCCCAATAAATACCCTTTCCTGAAACTCTCTATAGCCTAAATAAAATTATTGGTTTTGATGGAAAATGTCGCTATGCTACCTCCACCTCCACAGACTTAAAAGACAGGCAACTTAAGTCATATTGCGGATTTTTGCTCGTATTTATATTAGTTAGTTAAGTCAAATGACTGATGCTTTGCTCAACCACAACACTTAATATGATTATAGATACTTCTCGAACATTTCCAGAGTTTAACATGGTGAGAATAAATTATAGGCTCTGGTTTTACTTTTTACCCATTGATATCTAAACTGAGCATAATAGCTATTCTATTATTATGTAATTCGATTATTGGCGAAACAGCGATTAGATAAATTATTAGTCAGTCTTGAACTTTGTGATTCTCGCGCTTTGGCACAAAGTTTAATTAGAGCAGGAAAAGTAAAAGTTAATCAAGAAATTATTGATAAGCCAGGTACTGAAGTAAAGCTTGATGCCCAAATTGAAGTAAAAGAGAAGCCACCTTATGTATCTCGTGGCGGAAAAAAACTAATCAAAGCCCTAGAAACCTTTAATATTGATGTTCGAGAGCGGATTTGTCTAGACGGGGGAATTTCTACAGGAGGATTTACCGACTGCTTATTACAGTCTGGGGCAAAGTTAGTCTACGGAATTGATGTCGGTTATGGACAGGTTGCCTGGAGTATACGCACCTGCGATCGCGTTATACTCAAAGAAAGAACAAATATACGCTATCTAACGCCTAATGAGCTATACAACGATGGGATAATGGCAGATTTGGGAGTCATGGATCTATCGTTTATCTCTTTAACTAAGGTGCTAGGGTCTTTATGGAATCTATTAACGACTCCGAAAGAAATAGTGCTTTTAGTCAAACCTCAGTTTGAAGTAGGACGAGCCAGAGTGGGCAAAAAAGGTGTGGTGCGTAACCTCGACGATCGAGCCACCGCTATTTTACAGGTTTGGCAGGCGGCTCAAAAGCTAGGTTGGCAATACCAAGGACTGACCAGATCTCCCATTACTGGACCTGCGGGTAATGTCGAGTATTTATTATGGTTAAAAGCTGACGCTGTTTTAAAACCTATTTCCCTAGATTTAGCACAAATTAAGCAGATAATTACTGAGTAAAAACTAATGAGTTTACTTGACTATGAACTATTTACTACTTACTACAAACGACTAACTAATCAGAGTATCTTTAGAACCTTTTGGTTGCCTTCTTCTTGATTGTTCGCTATTAGCGTTTGATCGATCTTGACCAGCTGATGCTTCTATTTTAATTAAAATTTTTGGTCCAGAACTTGCCAGACGAAAAATCATGCCGTCCAGCGCCTTAGTTTTTTCAACTCGTTGCCCATCAATATAGGTGCCGTTAGAACCAAGATTTACAACTTCCCACTCATCTTCTCCTGATTTTCTAACTTCAACATGATGGCGAGATACGACAGCGCTATAGAGAACTACCTCATTATTGGTAGCACGACCAATAATGATACTGGATTCGTCATGAAAACTCCAGCTTTGAACCGCTACTGATTGAAGAGGATGTAATAAAGTTAATGTAATCACAGATACGTCCTTTGAAGGAGAGCTTATGGTCTAAAAGCCAGAAGAAAAAATTCTGGTGATAAATATATTTAGGACACTTTATATTTCGTCGTATTTTCTAATTCAGAGCATAAAAATAAGTAAATTTACAATTTCAATACTAGCCGATATGAACAGTTGTGTCCTATATTTTGCTGCATAATGGGTAAAATAAATCTAAAATTACAGCATATCTGACGCTAATTACTGTTAACGCCAATTTTTATTCTCTAAATCTCTTATTTGTCGCTCAAGGCGATCAATACGTCCTCGTAGCTCATCCATTTCTGCCTGACGTGGTACTCCCAAATCTTGCAGCATATTTTTCATTTGTCTTTCAACCTGCTTTTGCACTCCTCCTGACTCCGTATTTAGCTGAGACATCAGATCGTCTACAAAAGATTTTGCCTGATCGGAATTGAGTTTACCGTCTCTAACCCATTCATCACTAACTTCTTTTATTTTTTCTGCCACTAAAGAAGTTGTACCAATACCAACCATCAATAACTGCTTTAGCCAATCATTATTATCCATTCCTCAGTATCCTCATCTTTATTTACTATGTTATTAGATCGTAGAATAGCTCAACGTAAATATAACTAATTTCTTTGTAAAATTATATGGTTATTGAATGGCTCAAGTTTAGAGTAGATCGAGAATCACGAGAAAAGTTTATCCAAAAAGATGAGGCAATCTGGACTGCTGCGCTTTCTACCTATCCTGGCTATACAGGCAAAGAGGTTTGGATTGAGCCGACTGCACCTGGTAAGGTAATTATGATCATTCGTTGGCAAACTCGCAAACAGTGGAAATCAATTCCAGTAAAGGATTTGGCAGCTATTGAACGAAAGTTTTCTCAAGCGATGCGAGAAATGAACATCAGCTACAAAATGACTGAAAGCAAAGAGTTTCAAATTCGTAAATTTCCCTCAAATCAATGAACAATGATCGATAAACAATTATCAATTCTTTCCTCATCCATACATACGACTCAAGCCTTTATCTTTTATCCCTCATCCCTTTACAATGCCTAGTTGTCCCAGATGTAAACAGCCTGTAGATTCTCAAGCAGCCACTTGTCCTCGCTGTAACAATCAGTTAAAAGCTTTTGGTCATCCAGGTATGCCTTTGTACCAATCAACAAACAAAGAAGCGTTGTGCGATCGCTGTACCTATCATTTTGATGATACCTGTAATTTCCCTCAACGCCCTAATGCTAAAAGCTGCACATTGTTTCATGATTATTCCATACCCTTAGTTCCAGAAGCGGATACTCCTGCTAGCAAAGAGGGGTGGGCAGGAATCAAAAACTGGTTATATCGCCATCAGGGTTTGATTGCGATCGCACTTTTAATTCTTGTGAGTGTGATACTTGCTTTTTAGGCTAGATAAAATAATTTAAGATTTTGATTTTTTCTGATCTAAACGTGATGCTGCTTCTAATGCGGATTTGTTCCTAGCCCTTTGAGCGTACTGCTCTAGCTGGTTTATTTCCACCCCGCTTAAAATACTTAAATCCTCTAAGTCTATTCCTCGCATTAGCATTTCTACAAACCAGGTTTGTCTAGCTTGTTCAATTGCGGGAAGTTCTCCTTGAGGCGTTAACAAGTCTGCGGTTAGCTTTTGCCAAGTATTTTCTAGTTCAACTCTGGCGATCGCCTCACCTGCATCATTAATAAATATTGCCGTCCGATCGTCTCTACGGCTTTTGAGCCATTGAGTTAAAGGATTGACAGAACTTGAGCCATAGCGATAGCCCATAATCCAATGATTTATCGGCACTTGACGCACTTTTCCAGAATTGATTTGTAAGATATTCTGCTGAGGTTCAATCACCGAATGCGATCGCTCTAGGCGCAACACTTCTTCTAGGGATAAACCCGCTCCAAACAAGATATACACTAGGGCAAATTCCTGTCTACCAGTTTTTTTTGCCTGACGAAATAGCGATCGCACTAAGCTAGCAGGTAAATCAGCTACTTCTTGTGGTTCAATTTTGACAATACTAGTTTGGCTGATCGTTAATTTAGAGGCAGATTTAGTAAACCCCTGTAAAAATAAAGTCACAAGACTGTCTAAAAAATCATCCTCTTCATCCCAAAGGTTATAGCCTTCGCAGCTAGACTGGACGACAAAATAACCCATTAAAATAAAGTTCAAGAGGTTAACGATTTGCGCAGGAGTCAAACTGCTATCTAAGCCTTCTTTGGCGATCGCTTCTTCTAAATACTCTGCCACATAACGATTGGCTTCACTCAAACCTTTTCCCAAAGCTAGGCGATTTTCGCTGGGATAGTTTCCCGATTCTCCTACAATAGAACGAACTAAATCTGGTGCTTTCTCTAGGGTACGCAAACTTTCTTGAGCATATTCCTGTAGGAAATCTGCCACGCTATTTTTAGCATTTGCCTGTTCTACCAAAGCATGAACCAATTTGGCAAATACTGCTGAATCTTCGATTACGGCTAGAAGCAAGCGATACTTGTTGCCAAAATTGCGAAATAGAGTTACCTCATTTACCTGAGCGCGTTCGGCAACAGCTTTAGTCGTAGTTTCGGTAACACCGCGCTCGGCGAATAAGTCCAAGGCAGCTTCAATTAATCGTGCTTTGGTAGATTTTCGGGGGGTTGACATAAATATGAGATCGATATCTTAGACAAACTCGGTCAAGCCGAACAGCATTTTTTTAGCTATTTGCCTCTATTTTAAGCAAACAGATGATTTTAATCCTCATTAGTTTAAACTAAATAATGCAAGTACTACTTGCAAAAAAAAAATGTACCTGCTAGACTGCAATTATGTAAGCGACACTTGCAAAACTTATTTAAAGTAAAAACTATAAGCACAGCGAGAATCTTATACGTAACCTGCGTGAAGCCTAAAGCTCACAACTTAAAATATTTTTAGGATTAGTTTAATAATGACACAGCAATTAATTGCTCCCAAAAGTCTGCCAGTGGCTCAACCAGAAGAAAAACTAAAATTATCCTGGGTTAACATTTTCTTTTTCGCTGCGTTTCATCTTATCGCCTTAACCGCACCTTGGTTTTTTTCTTGGTCTGCTTTAGGAGTAGCAATCTTTTTTCATTGGTTATGCGGTAGCATTGGTATCTGTTTGGCATACCACCGCATATTAACTCATCATAGTTTGGAAGTACCAAAATGGTTAGAGCGTATTTTAGTGACCTGTGGCGCGCTGGCACTCCAGGGTGGCCCGATTTTCTGGGTAGCAGGACACAGTTTGCATCATGCTCACACAGAAGATAATGATAAAGACCCTTACTCGGCGAAAAGAGGTTTTTGGTGGAGTCACATGGGCTGGTTGATGTATAAGCAAGATAAATATTTTGATTACGACCAATACAAAAAATATGCACCTCGCGCAGACAGAGATCCCTACTATCGTTGGTTGAACAAGTACTATATCTTAGTACAGATTGCTCTTGGTTTAGCCTTATTAGCTATAGGCGGTTGGTCTTTTGTTATCTACGGTATTTTTGTTAGAGCGGTGACTTTATGGCACTGTACTTGGCTTGTTAATAGTGCAACTCACTTCTGGGGCTACAAAAACTTTGAATGTGAAGATGGTTCTCTAAACAATTGGTGGGTAGGCATATTAGCATATGGCGAAGGCTGGCACAACAACCACCACTTCAATCCTCGTGTTGCCAAAGCTGGTCAACGTTGGTGGGAAATCGATGTGACCTGGTGGGCAATTAAAGTCCTAAAAAGTCTAGGATTAGCCAAGAAAATTGTAACGTAACTCGATAAAAAGCTAATTCAAAAGTTATAGCGATCGCTTTTGCTTAGAATCTAAGTAAAAGCGTATTTTTTTGACAAAATTTAAGTATCATTTAGCTTTAAAATACTGCTATAAGCTGTTAAGCATTCAATAAACTTGATGGCATTGAGTAAAAAAACAAGAATAGTAGCCGTTTGAAACCTCGTAAACAGTTTGGTCAGCATTGGTTAAAAGATGAAAGTGTCTTAGAGCAAATAATTATTGCTGGGGAGTTAACAAAAAGCGATCGCGTTTTAGAAATTGGCCCAGGTACGGGATCTTTAACTACTAAAATACTCTCAATAGTCAACGCTTTAGTATCTGTAGAAATCGATCGCGATTTATGCAAAAAACTAGCCAGAAAATATGGCGAACAAGATAACTTTCTCCTGGCTCAGGGTGACTTTTTACAGCTAGATTTAGGGGCAACCTTAACAGACTTTCCTAAGTTTCAGAATCCCAACAAAGTAGTTGCTAACATTCCTTACAATATTACAGGCCCAATTATTGAAAAGCTGTTGGGTAAAATCGCCACTCCCGCACCACAACAATATGAATCCATAGTATTGCTAGTCCAAAAAGAAGTAGGAGAAAGATTAGTAGCCACGCCAGGGACTAAAGCTTTTGGCGCGTTATCAATTCGCGTTCAATATCTAGCCAGTTGTGAATTAATTTGTGATGTTTCTAATAAAGCTTTTTATCCGCCACCAAAAGTAGATTCAGTTGTAATTAGATTACGTCCTAGGACAATAGCTAATCCTGCTAATAATCCCCGTCAGCTAGAAACATTAATTAAGCGGGGTTTTGCTAGTCGTCGTAAAATGCTGCGTAATAATCTAAAAAGTTCGATCAATCCTAATGATTTTAATCAACTATTAGAAAAACTAAAGTTTAGTCCCCAATGCAGAGCAGAGGATCTGACTATGGAAAACTGGATTTTACTTAGTAACAATTTTAATTCCTCTAAGTGAATAATTCACTCTAATGTCTCAATACGACCGCATCTATAGTATTGTCCGCCAGATTCCTCTAGGCAAAGTTGCCACCTACGGACAAATTGCCGATCTCTCAGGACTATATGGTAAGGCTCGTTTAGTAGGATATGCCCTCTTTCGAGTAGATCTAAAAGATGATATTCCTTGGCATCGAGTGATAAATTCCAAAGGAGAAATTTCTTATTCTTTTCAGCGTCAGGGAGGAGATTACCTGCAAAAAGTTTTGCTAGAAGAAGAAGGAATCGAGTTCAAAAATAACGGCAAGATAAATTTAGGTAAATATCGTTGGCAGCCTAATTTATAGCTCTACGCTTAAAAAGAAAAATATTTGCTTTACTTTGGTTGCCAAAAATCCTCAGACTTAGGACGGCTATCGTATTCTTCAATTGCCATATTAACATCGGCAATATGCTGATATGCCCATTCTCCCAAAATAGCTAAAGGTTCAGCCAATGATTCGCCCAAAGTGGTAAGAGAATAGTCTACTCTTGGTGGAATTGATGGATAAACTTCTCTTGCAATCAATCCGTTTCGCTCTAGGTTGCGGAGATTTTGGACTAACATTTTAGGCGATATACCAACAATTTGCTGCTTAAGCTCGCTATAGCGTTTTTTTTGTTGTGTCAAGGCATAAATAATCAAAATTGTCCATTTATTAGCAATTTTATCTAGTATTTGATGCCCTTCACACTGAGTATCAAAAATACCTATATTGGCAATACGATCTAATGCAGGTTGAGGAAGATAATTAAGTTCAGTTTCGTTGGTATTAGAGCTAAAATTCATGGCGACTTACCAAAAGGTTACTGATACACTCTGAGGTAAATCCTTTTAAGTGCTTATTGGTTGATGGTACATAAGAAGCATAGCGTTTTAAAGAGAGTACCAACCATGAAAGCATTTGTAATTGAACATTTTGGCAAACCTAATCTTTTTCAAGAGGCAGATTTACCTAAACCAAAAATTTCACCAGGTCATGTATTGATTCGAGTTGCTGCAACTAGCGTTAATCCAGTAGATATTAAAATACGTCAGGGTGCTGTAGCAAATATAGCTCCTAGTTTTCCTGCTGTTTTACATGGGGATGTAGCTGGAGTTATTGAAGCAGTTGAAAAGGAAGTGGGCACATTCAAGGTTGGAGATGAAGTTTATGCTTGTGCGGGTGGTGTGAAAGGAACGAATGGTGCTTTAGCAGAATATCTGCTGGCTGATGCAAGCTTAGTTGCTCATAAGCCTAAATCTCTAACAATGGCGGAGGCAGCAGCATTACCTTTAGTATCTATTACTGCTTGGGAAGGGCTAATCGACAGAGCGAAAGTTCAGTCGGGTCAAAAGGTATTAGTTTATGGTGGTACTGGAGGAGTTGGTCATATTGGAGTGCAATTAGCAAAGTTATCTGGTGCAGAAGTATATGCTACAGTTTCAAGTCCAGAGAAAGCTGCGACCGCTTCTAAGTTAGGAGCAGATATCACTATCAATTATCGCCAGACCTCCGTTGAAGAGCTTGTAGCTAAATATACTGATGGTGATGGTTTTGATGTCGTTTTTGATACGGTAGGAAATGACAATCTACAAAATGCTTTTAAAGCAGCCAAGCTCAATAGTACAGTTGTGTCTACGGTTTCTCTTTCTGAGCAAGATTTGACTTTACTTCATGTTAAGGGACTCACGTTGCATCTAGTTTTTATGCTCATTCCTCTGTTGTCAGGAGAAAACCGCGCCTATCACAGTAAAATTCTTAGAGAAATAACTCAATTAGTTGACCAAGGTAAATTACATCCACTTTTAGATGCTCAAACTTTTACCTTTCAGGAAATCAGTGCTGCTCATACCTATGCAGAATCGGGAAAAGCTATAGGCAAAATTACTCTAACTCAATCTGCCGTTTCTGGTTAAATATGAAAGTGCGATGCCTGTGGCTAGACTTCGCCAATCGCATTCACTTAAAGTAAATTACCAAATCTTAGCCAAATCCAGCACAAAACCCGATAAAACTGGATTTCCACAAATGGTTTGAGGATTATCTAAGCCTTTTAGTTCACTATCGGGTGTATAGATGTAAACTTGACGAGTAGTGCGATCAATTAACCAACCAAGAGATGCACCATTATCAATATATTCCTGCATCTTATCCTGAAGAATTTTAAGATTATCGCTAGGAGATCTTAACTCCGCTACAAAGTCTGGACAAATGGGAGCAAACTTAGCTTTTTGTTCGGCAGACAAAGCATTCCATCTGGTCAATTTAATCCAGCTAGCATCAGGCGATCTAGTTGCGCCATTAGGTAAGACAAATCCCGCAGAAGAATCAAAACCAATTCCACTGCCATCTCGATCTGACCAGTTAGCTAGTTGTTGAATTAACTTAAAATTGCGATTTCCTGTTTCTGAACCTGCTGGGGACATAATTACTAGTTTTCCTGTAGGGGTACGTTCAATACGAAGATGAGAATTAAGTTGACAAAAATCAAAAAAACTATCTGCGCTTATTTCCCATGCAGGAGGCATCTGCAATACAAGATAATTATTGCTGTCCGATACCTTGGATAAAGTCATAGCCAAATAATGAAATACATATGTCAATTATAGTTATGGTGAGTATGACAAAATGCGATCGCTGGCAACTGGCAACTGGCAACTGGCAATTTGTAGTGTAATTATCAACAAAGCAAAAAATTAATAAGAGACAAAAAAATCTCAGGGTTTAGAAAAGTTAAAGCAAACGGCGATCGCCGTTTGCTTTGTTTAACCTTACCAACTCTTAAAAATAAATATCTAGATGTGAAAATTCGTAACCCCAGGAGGGGCTATAGCTCGTTAAGAACAGTCACAGATTACTCCGCCCTAAACGGACGGAGCCTGCTGTGACCGTTGGTCAAGATTGAATCAGATAATTTAAAGTTCAACTATTTGCTTGCAGGTTATTAAACAATTTTTTCCAATCAGTAACGCCCTGTTGTTCTTCTTTAACTTCAAAAGTTTTATTAACTGCTTCGGGGAGATTTAGTGCCTGAATACACAACTGGGCGATCGCATCTCGGCTAACTTGTCCCCTGATGTTGTCTCCTTGTTCGGCAGCTAAAACCTTATCTCCTGGCTGTTCGGTTAAAGCACAGGGACGAATAATTGTATAGGTCAAACCACTAGCTTTAATAGCTTCTTCCCCTCGTAGTTTCCAGGTCAAAATACCGCCTAATTGCTCATTCATCCGTACCGCAGGCGGTTTTTCATCTAAGTTGATTCCTGGGCGATTTGGGCGAGTAACACCCGCTGAACTTACCTGAACGAATTGGGGTTTTACTTGACCACCATAGGCTTTGATATATTCAACCTGTAAGCTAAACGAACCCGCTTCAAATTGAGGATTTAGTTCACCATCATATTCAAACTTACTCAACATCAACTGCATGGAGTAAACTTTAGTAGAATCTAATTGACTTGCTTCGGTTACGGTTTTAGCACGAAAGACAGGGATCAAATCTTGAAAAGGAATACGAATAGTCGTGAGGAAGTTATAAACTGTGTCAAAAGAGTAACAGTAACCGATTCCATCCCATTTACCTTCACAGCGAGTAATAAATTTATAGCGTTTACCATCACCAATTACTTTTAACTCTATGCCCTCATAATCTGATAAATCCAGAGGTGGCTCAAAATTACGAGTACGCACCGAAGCAAAACCGCCGTTATTATCTGTGGAAACAATGCCTGAAAAAATGGCTTTCTTCTCCCCTAACCGAATATTACTCTGGCTTACTCCTCCCATAACCACATCATCTACCGCACCCCAAGCTTGTTTGATGTCAGCATTAGGATTAGCAAAGTCAAACAACAGCTTACTAGTAGCAGGGAAAATATGCTGCGATACAATTTTGACCAGATTTTTGATTCCTTCGTATTCTACTAACTCTGGAGTATCAACCACTTCAGGAAGATAAAACTTAATTCCCTGGTAATATTTCTCTCGCGTTGGGGTATCCCCTTCAACTGGCTGAACTTTTGTGCCTGTGCAGCAAATAACTGCGCTTACTCCCTGCATCATGGCTGGCTTAAGAGTTTCTGGGATAGTAATGTCGGCTGCAAATAATTCTACCTTATCTCCAAGCATCTCTTGGGCTTTGGCTGCATCTCTGACTAAAGCTCTAACATGATAATTCTGCTCAAGTAAATTTTTGACTACACGTTTACCTACTCCACCCGTTGCTCCAGCTACTAGAATTGTCATAGTTGTTTGTTGATTGTAATTTTTAGATTGATTAGACTTGAAAATGTTTTGCCAAGAACTAATTAGAGGAATTACTTCAAAGTAAGTAAAAGTCTGCCAAAGTCTATTTAATTTCCAACGAGCCACAATAAATAGTTAATAAACTACAGTATAAAAAAAGGGAAACAGAGAAAAGTTATCTACTTATCTCAACACTCTCCTTTACAAAATACTGCAATTACTACAAATTCTTAAGTTCTTGTCGCAAAATATATAGAGAAATTAGAGATGGAGTCAGAAAAATGCTGTCATATGCCTTGGCGATCGCGGTAACCTTAAGTAGTCTAGTTTTGTTCTCAACAGCTTTTTTAATTGCCGATATTCATCGCCGAGATGACTTTCTCTGGAGTGGAGTAGGCTTGTTTTATGCCTTGGTGCTATGGTCTTGTGCTAGAAACATTACTGGTGCTGTACTATTAGGACAAGCAGCAGCGACAGTATTAATCGTTTCCTACAGTTGGCAAACTCTCAAGTTGAGAAAAGCAGTTGCCAATCCTGCTAAGGCATCTGCCATCAATAATTTTTCTGTGCTACAAAAACTCAACGGTTTACTAAAGCGCAGCCAGTTGCAACCTCAGCCAGCAGTCATACCTTATGATCCTAAGATTCCAGCTAAAGTTACAGAACAAGAAATAGCTATTCCTGAGACAACTTCCCCAAAAAGCAGATCCCAGAAATCTAATAATAAAATTTCTAGCAATAATAAAAGTAAATCAGGAGTATTTGGTAAATTATTTGGTAGCAAGCAAAAAGCTGCTATTACCAATACCAAACTAGACGACATATTAGAAGAAGCAGATCAAAAGACCACAGCAACTAATCCTACTAGCGAACCTGTTGCAGAAGTACAGCCAATTACCGAACAAAAAACTACTGTCCCAGATACCGTCGAACCTCAGCCAGAGATAGCTAAAACTGAGCCAAACAAGCAGATAAAAGTTCCTCAACAAATAGCTGATATTAAAAATGATCGCTCTCAAGAGACAGAAACTAGTAGCCCAAATACTCAACCCGAAGCATCGATAGCCGATCAAGATAAGATACTTGATACCGCAGAAGGCTCAGAAAATACTTCTATATCAGAGCCAGAGACTACTTCCTCAATAGCGGAACAGCCTGAAGTTAGTTCTGAAGATGCATCTGCTACTCCTAATAAGATTGAAGCAGAAACTGCTCCTGTTAACTCAACAGAAAAGGTTCAAGAGACTAAAGCCGTAACAGAAAAAAAACCATCTTCCTTGGATTCTTTAGAAACAGTAGAAGTTGCAGAAGTATTAGAGGCAATACCTGAAGATGCGTCTATTAGTCGAGAATCAGATCAGTCTAATATTATTGAAGTAACCACCACAGAAATTAATATCACCACAGAAATTCAAAAAATAGAGCCAGATAAAGATAAAAATTCTGACTCTGAAGGTGTTTAACTGCTAGATTTTACTTCAAGTAGGTCACGTAATTATTAGGTAACCTGAGTTCGGGTTAATAAAATGAGTCAACGGAGGTAGCTATAAGCTCTAAGCCATAAGCTCTAAGCTTTTTAGATTTTTCTCCAGAAGCTCTAGAGTAAAAAACTGCGCAAAATATTATTTTTCAAATACTTTTACCATGAGGGTTTCGGCTTATCCCGAACTCAGGTTGGCTAAGAAATTCGATTAGGGTTTCTGCTCCTGACACTAATAAGGTATGGCGTAACAGTGTGATAGCCTTTGGGAGTGGGTTTGACTGTCATAGTTATTGCCTATTTTTATAAGAACAAGTGTATTGTAGTTCAAATAAACTATTCTATTTACAATCTTAAACAATCTTAATTGTTGAGCAAATTGATTTTGCACTATGGCTTTAACCCTTAACCAGTTGAGCGATTTGAGTATGAGCAGAGGCGATCAATTATGGATATTGCCCTAGAATGTGGTTTTAATAGCCATAGCCGATCTTAGTAAACAGTTTCGACAGCTTACAGGCATAACACCAAAAGTCTATAGGGCAAAGCATTTGAGCGATCGCCAGCTTGTTCAATAATTTTCAAATTTTTAATAAATGGTTAGCCCTCATATTATTGGTGAAGAGTGATTGAGAAATGCTTTGTTGATTTTTAGAATCAGGCTGCTTTGAGATTATCAGTGAGTCGAGTAATCAAGTCTATAGTTTTGGCTTGGGTAATCACCTTGCCTGTTGCAGCGGTTTTAGGTGCGGTAAATTTCTCTTTATTGCTGCCTTTATTTTAAGCAGCAAAACTAAATCAGATACACTCTAAAGTTTCTGGCAGCTTTTAATCTTTCTTATAAGCTCTAACATATAACGTAGTGGAATCTTGCCATATTCCTTTATCCGTCACACAATCGGCGATCGCTTTTTGATATTCCGTCATCAATAATTCTTTTTGTGCTGCGGTTAAATTAGTTAAAAGATTACCTCTGGGAAAAAAACCCTGTCCATGCCAATGGGTATCATAACGATTAGTTAGCGGTCTTAATCTTTTGGTGCGATCTACTTCAATTTCTATATTTTTAAACTTATACACTTGTAATTGCCAGCGACACTTCTCAGGAGTCCATAAAGGTCTAGTTATATGGGGTAAATCAATATTAAGTAGTTCTCGACACAACCTAACGTGAATTTCCGCCATGTAAGAGGTTTTATAAGGAGTGGTAAAGACTAAACAGCCTCCAGGTTTTAACCAGCTATAGCATTTACCTATTATTCCTGGAACATCAACAATATAAACGATCGCCGAACAACAAAAGATTAAATCGAATTGTTCGGCATCAAATTCAATTGATTTGATATCTCCTTGAATTAATTTCAGATTATCTATACCGTCTGCTGCAATTTTTTCTCTTGCCTGCGCCAGCATTCCTGATGAAAAATCGATACCAATTACCGAACCTGTAGGTGCGACTTTTTGCGCTGCGGAAATAGCTAATAATCCTGTACCTGTAGCAATATCTAAAATGCTTTGTCCAGGTTCTACTAAAACAGATGATAATAATTTCTTCGCTTCTCTTGGGTGCTTTTCTCCTTCTGTATCGTAGCTAGTTCGACTATCAAAAAAATCAATTACTTGCTGCTTGTAATCTGCCATTGTTTCTATTGTTTAAGATTTTTGAGTTGCCAAATATCGTTCAATTAAAATGATAGCCACGATATCATCAACAGGACGAGGAGGAACTCTTAATCCTTGGGGAACGAGACGCTGTAAACCTTTGGGGGGATACATTGACCAATAGCGATCGCCAGCTTCTAGGGTGCTATTTTTCTCATCTATCGTCACTAAGGGACATTTGTTAGTCAGGTTAGATTCAATTTGTTGACTCCAGCTTTTTGAGGTAGTGCCATCTCCCATAACAATTAGGTCAATAGTAAACTGCCGACATAACTCTTCAATTTTGGCGATCGCGCTGACAGAATCGATCACCTGATGATAGATTACTTTTCTCTTACTATCCATCACCGCCACCCCACACTTATCCCTACCAGGATCTAAACCCAATATGGTTTTAGTTTTGAAACCTGAATAACTCACGTACTAATTACTAATTATTAAATGCTTATAGCTTATAGCTTATAGCTTATAGCTACGAATCAGCAAACTTGAAGTTTGCCAGTTCACAATAAACGACGTTAAGTACTTAAAACAATTTTACCATTGCGTATGACTACAAAATTGAGCTTTAGTGGTCCTGCGGTATAGGTATTTTCTGCCACTACAGCTTTAATTTCATTGATAGGTATTTCTGCCGTAATCACTTTGTTCATAAAGTTAACAATACTTTCTACCTGGTTATCGCCTATTTCTATTTCCCCTAATGTTCCCGCTCTTTGAGCGCGAAATTTGGCTACTGCAAGCAACCAATTAAGCCTTTCCTGTAATTCTTGGCGAGTGATGTTGCTAGAATCAATAGATACTGTGGCTATTTCTTTCCCTGCGACAAAGACTTGTTTATTAAGAGCTAAGTCGGCAAAAACTCTTACTTTTTTTTCTCCTTGAACATAATTACCCGCCGAGATAATTCTCAAAACATAATCTTGACCATCTTTAATTTGTTCTTCTAGCTGTTTTACCTGAGAACTAGTAATTTCCACTATGCGCTGTTGAGAAGTAGCACCATCAAATTGAATTGCCTTGACTGCATTGCTATTAGCCCGCCTCAATAAACTATCAATTGCAGATTTGGTAGCATGAGGATCGACAATTCTGACTACAGCCGAGGATAATACCTGACCTTTGACAATGGCAATTCTGTTCTCTCGTAATTCTTGATAAGACTGCTCTAAAACCGCCACGTTACGAGATAGATAGTCTAGCTCTGATTCTAACTGCTTTAGTCTTTGAGTTCTCAACTTTAAGCTCACTTCAGCAGTTGCGATCGCCTTATCTAACTTAGCAATAGAGCGATCGCGCTCTTGTACTTGGGTTTGGAGAATTTGCTGCTGTTCTTCTAATGATTGCAGACGTTTTTCTTTTTGCGTTAAAACTCGATCTTGCTGCTTAATTTTTTGTTCGCGCTCTTGCAGTTGACTCTGCAATTCTTGACTTTGCTGCCGTAGTTGACTGAGCTGCTTTTGTCGTTTTGCTCTTTGCGCTAAAAGACTATCCAACTCCTGCTTTAGTTGTTTAGCTTGCTCGGAAATCTTTTTTAACTGTTGTTTCGACTGAGCGAAATCCAAGTTAATGGTATTTAGGTCATTAACTGCTGATGTTTGCTGATTTTTGACTTGTAAAAGCTGCTGTTGTACCGCTTGTTTTTCTTGCCTCGCCTGTTCTAATTCTGCTTTAATCTGGCGTTTTTCTTTGAGGATATTGTCTAAATCAAAAATTCCTCTACGCAAAGAACTGCTTAAGCTGAATAAAATGCCCAAAGTAAGAGCAGAAATTAGCATTCCCGTAATCAAAGTAATAACCATCGCTGTTTGGCGAGGACGCAGATTAAACAATCTCAGCCTAGCTTTGCCAATCTTTGTTCCTAAGCGATCGCCAAATACGGCAACGATACCGCCCAAGAGAAAAATCGCTGAAATTAGAATCCAAGCACTGGTCATTAGAAACGATTAAAAACAAATTTTCAGTTGACAATTTAACTCTTTTAACCAAGATGGCTTGAATATTACTAGGCAAACTGCTGACTTAATGCTACAGGATTATACACGGTGATTTTTTTCTTATGAATGGAAACCATTTCTTTATCCCGCAAATCACCCAAAAGCCTAGTCACCGTTACTCTTGTAGAACCAATTGCTTCGGCGATCGCTTGATGAGAAAGTTTTAAATCAATTTTAATGCCTTCTTCGGTTGGCACACCAAAGTCACGACATAATATTAGCAAGAAGCTCACTAAGCGCGAACCCATGTCCCGATGAGCCAAGGTTTCAATCATCATCTCTGTCTGTAAAATGCGAGAAGATAATCCTTTTAACATTAGCAAAGACAATTCAGGATTTTCTTGCAGGGCTTTTTCTACCTGTTCGATGGGGGCAGACAAAAGTTCGACAGGAGTAAATGCCACTGAGTGATAAAAGCGATCGCTTTTCTGTCCAGTAATTAAAGAAAGCACGCCAAACACGGTATTTTCTTTGAGTAAAGCGACTGTGATTTCTTCTCCTGCTTCATATACACGAGATAGCTTAACCGCACCTTTGAGTAAAAAGTATACCCTTTCGGCCGGATCGCCTGGGAAAAAGATAGTTTTGCCACGTTCAAAACTCTCAACAATGGGAGGAAAAGAACCGCGACCAAGTTTACGAAAGACTGATGATAAGGGCTGGTGTTGTGTCAAGGGAAGTTCCATATAACCTAAAGTTAAGCTAAAGATACTTTATTGAAAAATTATGCTAGATAACTCTATATTCTCATACTCTAAACCTAAATTTTTTTTCTTACTTTTAATAGATGCGATTAAATTTACTTCCCCAGGCAGTTGTAGGATAGATAATTGCAACTGAAATTGGAAAACGACCGTGCTAGATTTAACCAGAAAAAATGCTTTTGTTACAGGAATAGCCAACAATCGTTCTATTGCTTGGGGTATTGCCCAGCAGCTACACAAAGCTGGTGCCAACATAGGCGTTAATTATCTTCCCGATGAACGAGGACGCTTTGAAAAAAAGGTGAGAGATTTGGTTGAACCTCTCGACCCTAGTATTATTGTTCCGTGTGATGTCCAGAATGATGAATTACTCGACTCCATGTTTGCCGCGATCGCTGAAAAATGGGGCAAGCTTGATGTCTTGGTTCACTGTCTGGCTTTTGCCGAAAGAGAAGATTTGACGGGGGATTTTTCTGCTACTTCTAGGGCAGGTTTTGCCAAAGCTTTAGACATTAGTAGCTATTCTCTCAACTGTCTGGCGGTTAGAGCTAAACCATTGATGACAGATGGCGGGAGTATCGTTACCCTCTCTTATCTGGGAGGAGTCAAAGTTATTCCCAATTATAACGTTATGGGAGTAGCTAAGTCTGCCTTAGAAATGAGTGTGCGCTACTTAGCTGCTGAACTGGGTCAAGATAACATTCGCGTCAACGCTATTTCGGCTGGTCCAATTCGCACCTTGGCTTCATCGGCTGTAGGAGGCATTTTAGACATGATTCGCCACGTAGAAGAAACTGCTCCTTTACGGCGAACCGTAACCCAAACCGAAGTTGGCAACACCGCAGCATTTTTAGCTAGCGATCTTGCCAGCGGCATTACAGGTCAAGTTATCTATGTTGATTCTGGATATGAAATCATGGGAATGTAAATTTTTTGAGCTATAGACCAAATTCAAAACTAAAATGAAATTATATACGTAGGAGAAAAAATGCAGCTTAGCGATCGTGAAGCGTACTCGAAGGGTAATCGCCAATTTTTACAAGAGAATCATTCTCTAAGCATAGGCAGAACAGCATCTGTTAGCCGTACTACGGGGGAAACAGATGTCCAGGTCGAGTTAAATATAGATGGCACAGGCAAATGTCATGCTGATACTGGCATTCCCTTTCTCGATCATATGCTGAACCAAATTTCTGCTCATGGTTTAATCGATCTCAACGTCAAAGCCACTGGAGATATCGAGATTGACGATCACCATACTAATGAAGATGTAGGCATTACTTTAGGCATGGCTTTGGCTAAAGCGTTAGGCGATCGCCAGGGCATTGTCCGTTTTGGTCATTTTGTTGCCCCTTTAGATGAAGCTTTAGTACAGGTGGCTCTTGATTTTTCAGGTAGACCACACCTTAGCTATGGTTTGGAAATTCCAACTCAAAGAGTCGGTACTTATGATACTCAGTTGATCAGAGAGTTTTTTGTAGCAGTGGTCAATCATTCTCAAATGACCCTCCACATTCGTCAATTAGACGGTATTAATTCGCACCATATTATTGAAGCGACTTTTAAGGCTTTTGCTCGCGCAGCGCGCATGGCGACTGAACCCGATCCTCGCCGTGGGGGGACAATTCCTAGTTCTAAGGGCGTTTTGTAATATTGAACAGTTATCAATTATTAATGAACATTGTGGGGTGGGCAAAAAATAGTTTTACATTTCATCTATCATTAAACTTTTATTGCCCACCAAATAGCAATCAGTAATTAGTAATTATGGAAATAGCAATGTCTAGTGGTTGGATAAAAGTTCCTAATCAAGAGTTAGAAATAGACGCATATCTAGCAATACCCGAAGCATCAGGTACTTATGCTGCTGTAGTGGTGATTCAAGAGATTTTTGGCGTTAATGAGCATATCCGAGATATTACTAGAAGATTAGCCAAAGAAGGATATATTGCGATCGCACCTGCCATTTATCAGCGTCAAGCACCTCAGTTTGAGGCTGGCTATATAGATGAGGACGTAAAGTTAGGCAGAAAATATAAAGAGCAAACTCAAGCAAAAGAGTTATTAAGCGATGTTCAAGCCACAATTGACTATCTTTATAGCTTGCCAAAAGTAAAACGCTCAGGAGTAGGCACAATTGGCTTTTGTTTTGGTGGTCATGTTGTATATTTGGCAGCTACCCTCAAAGATGTTGCAGCGACGGCTTCTTTTTATGGCGCACAAATTGCCACTTGGTGTCCTGGAGAAGACGAACCGACTATAAATAGAACCAAGGATATTCAAGGCACAGTATACGCCTTCTTTGGCAGAGAAGATCCCTTGATTCCCAACGAACAAATCAAGCAGATAGAAGCAGAGTTAGAAAAACAAAATATTCCCCATCAAATATTTCGTTATGAGGGGGCAACTCATGGATTTATGTGCGATTGCGAAGCTAGCCGTAGGCATCGCCGTGAAAGCTATAGTCCCGATGCAGCTAAAGATGCTTGGAAAAAAGTGCTAGACTTGTTTAGCCAAAAGCTATGAGTAGTTTACAATTTACTCAGTTTCGTTTGTCAGATAGACATTCTATCTTATCGCGCTTATTGTGGGATAAGCTTTTAAGCAATGGGGAGTTTGAACTCCTATCCGTTAATATTTACCATTCACTTTATTATGTCTGATTCAACTTCTACCCCTAAGTCTGCTCAAGCTTTCTCTATGGAAGATTTTGAGAATGCTCTCCAGGAATATGACTATGAATTTTCTAAAGGACAGAAAGTGCAGGGAACGGTAGTTCAAATTACCTCTGAAGGAGCGTATGTTGATATTGGTGGCAAGTCTCCTGCTTTTGTGCCTACTAACGAAGCTGCTTTGGGTTTTGTTAATGATTTAGCAGCAGTTTTACCCGTTGGTGAAACCAAAGAATTTTTGATTATTCGCGAACAAGACTCTGAAGGACAAGTTACTCTCTCTGTTCGCCAGATGGCGTTAGATCGGGCTTGGGCAGAAATCAAAGAAATGGCAGAGACTGGTAAGTCAACTCAAATACGAGTAACAGGGGCAAACAAAGGCGGTATAACAGGCGAAGTTATGGGTCTTAGGGCATTTATTCCGCGATCGCACTTACAACAACGAGATAATCTAGACTCACTTACAGGACAACTTCTTACCGCTACTTTTTTGGAAGTTAACCAGGAAAATAGAAAGCTAGTTTTATCTCAGCGAGATGCGATGCGTGCCGTGGCGATGAATAAAATTGTCGAAGGTGCATTGATGCCAGGCAAAATAGTTAATAT
Source organism: Waterburya sp. (assembly GCA_965218645.1). Taxonomy (GTDB): domain Bacteria; phylum Cyanobacteriota; class Cyanobacteriia; order Cyanobacteriales; family Xenococcaceae; genus Waterburya. Next base: position 2,581,135 of record OZ244627.1, read on the forward strand.
TAAGCCTTACGGTGTCTTTGTCGATCTCGAAGGGGCAACAGGTTTACTGCACATCAAAGAAATTAGCGGGGCGCGGATTGAATCTTTGGATAATGTGTTCACAGTGGGACAAGAAATTAAGGTAATCATCAAGCAAATTGATGAGGTGCAAAATCGGATGTCTCTCTCTATTAAAGCTTTAGAAGGATATCCAGGGGAAAATACAGAAAAACTAGAGCAGGTAATGGCAAACGCTGAAGAAAGATGGGAAAAAGCGCAAAATCCTGAACCAGAACCAAAGGAAGCTAAAAAAGAAGCCCCAAAAGAAATTAAGCAAGAGTCCGAAACTCCTGAATCTAAACCACAAGAATCTGCACCAAAAGCTGAGTCTTAACTGCCCAGTACAGACAAGGCATGCCTTGTCTCTATTCTATACTTATACTACCTAACAGTTAAACAACCTACTTGAATAGAATTTAGTAATTAGATGTCTTTTAAAAAATCTTTTTTAATCGAGGATGGACTTTCTGTGAATCCTCGATTAACATATTTAACGAAGGATTCTGGTTTTATGCGAGTAAGGGGGATGGCAACGATTCGTGAATTAAGGGGTCATATCGACCTCAAAACCTTGCTCTAATTGAGTTTTGCGAACTAGGAATCAGAGAAAATTCAAAATCAAGTGCTGGAGGTTTTCGATTCAAATCCAGACTGTAGCTCCCAAAACGGTTGATATGCTTAGTCAAATAAGGACTTAACGCACCAAGAATTTCTTGTTCAATTGTATTTCCAGCCTGAATATACTCCTGTAAGATTCGACTAATCTCAAAGACATTGTAGAAAATCAGACAATTAGAGACTAAATGATTGTATTTAATGATTTTACGTTGTTCTTCTCGACAATTGAGCTGAATCATTCCTGCATTGCCAAAACCAACCCATTTTGTAAAACCATTGAATGCCTCACTCTTATTCAAAGCTCCCTGAATAGTTTGTCGTAAATCTTGACTGCCAAGATATTCCATCAAAAAGCCTGTTCTAATAGCCCTGCCCAATTCGCTGAATGCTTGATATAGTCGGTTCTTACGGCTGTACGTTCCTAATTTTCGTAAGATAGTTGAAGCAGTAAACTTACCAGCCTTGATCGACAAAATTACCCTCATCAATCGGGCAGATGGGTTTCAATCAGCTTCCAATCAATGACATCAGTAAACAACTCGTCAATGTGGTCGTAACGAACCTGTTTATCGGGACGGCATCAGGTTAAATCCTGCCAATTACGAATTCTCGGCATTAATTTAATACCCAACAAATAAGCCAAGGCAAAGACAGGAGTGCTTTGTCCCTGAGTATCTGCATGAATTGTGTCGGGTTGAATATCCGAAGTATTTTTAAGCAGCCCATCCAAGATATAAACGGCTTCCCAGACTCCACAGGGAATAAAATGAGAAAACAAAGCAATGTAGGTATCGCGCTCCGTGATAGTAACCAATACCTCCATAGCCACCATAACGGATGTGGTATTCAGCTAAAAGATTCTGTTCGTAAATATCCCACTTAGAGGATGTCTGAAAAGTATGAGATTATGCCAGTCTTCTTAGCATAAGGCGAATCATGGCGACTCGAATCATAGTTTCAGAAGTTGCGGGTAAAACTTCGTAATCCTTGTTTAAACGACGACACCAATTAAACCAACCAAAAGTTCTTTCGACGACCCAACGTCGAGGTAAAATCTTGAATCCCTTTTCTTTGTCTGAGCGTAGAATCGTTTCTAGAATCCATCGATAGGTATCCATTACCCATTTCATAAATTCCTCTCCTCTATATCCTCCATCAACCCAAATTTTTACCAACCGCCAGAATTTAATGCGTTCTTTTTCGACTTGAGCGAAGACTAATCTAGCACCTGCTCTTTCGGGTAAATTGGCGGCAGTGACTACTACTACAATTAACAGTCCCAGAGTATCTACCAGGACATGACGTTTACGTCCTTTGATTTTCTTGGCACAATCATATCCAACTTCGGTATGAATCATAGTTGCTGTTTTAACGGATTGGCTATCGAGAACGGCTGCCGATGGACTCGAATGATGATCTTCAATCGCTCTAACCCATTGTCTCAACTGCTCATGAATGCGTTCCCAGTCTCCGTTGATGCGCCATTGTCTGAAATAGTGATAAACTGTTTTCCATTTTGGAAAATCATGAGGCAACATACACCAAGCACATCCCGCTACCAATATGTAGAAGATTCCATTGATTACTTTTCTCATATCAACTGTCCGAGGACGACCTCCTGACTTTGAGGGAGGAATTAAAGTCTTAATTATTTCCCATTGTTCATCTGTTAAATCAGTACGATATGATTGATTCATAACTCTCGTTGCCTGTCTTTTTAGCGATTGACAAATTTAATTTAGCGAGAGTTTTTCTTTTTTTTGTCAGCGAACGCATTTTTTTGACTTTTCAGACATCCTCTTAGCAGATAGTTTGTATGGTGAAGCTAGTTCCTTCATCAGAACATTAGAGAATCACAAATTACCATGGGTTGTGGCAATTAGAAGTAATCATGGAGTCTGGCTACCACGGGAGCAGAAGGTTAGAGCTAACAAATGGTGCAAATTCCAGAGAACTTTTAGTAATCAAAAATCTGAAATTAGATACATTAGAGAAATTATCTTTGGGAAGAGAAAAGAAAGAACTTATTGGGAAACAATTACTGACCCCAAAACGATGCCCGAAAATTCCACCTCTTCGATCATGACCAACATTCAAGACAAAAGAAGTAACTTAAAGAAAACTTTAGGCAACCTTTACGGCTTAAGAACATGGGTGGAATATAGCTTTCGCCAGTGTAAACAAGAACTAGGCTGGACAAATTATAGGTTTACTAATTTCAAGCATATTGAGAAGTGGTGGGAAATTATCATGAGTGCTTATTTAATGATTAGTCTAAATACACAAGTTTTTCTCTCTTTAAATCCATCTGAGAATAGTAATTATCAAATATCTCATCAAGGTAATGATCTTTCTTCTCATCCTCAATGGAATCATCAAGCAGGATGGAAAAATGTCTTGAATAATTTTCGCGATTGTTATTCAACCAAGCATTTTGTTGTGGTTGATTTTTCCTTTGTTGGAGATTTTTCCTAATTCTGATTTGCTTCTGGGATTCCATCGTTTAATTGCTATTATGAATCAAATTCAATCATTGACTCTTTCAGGATAATTTTGATTATTTGTTACTTCTTTAATTCGGAAAGTGACAAAAGAGGGATATAGCTGCTTACGCCATGATGAGGGACACTGTTCTAGATATTTCCATTGAGTTTCAGAAGCATTGGTAGTCATATTAGTTCATGCACTTATAGTATAGTTTTCTACAAGTTGTCAATTTACTTTCCTCTATTTTAAACTGAATGACCAAAACCAAAAAAGCGATCGCACTAATAGTTTTTTTCTGGTTGTTTTTTGTCTAAATCTCATTAAAACGTCAGGAAATTAGTTAAATTGACCATAAAAATTTTCTTTCTGGACTTATAAATACAGTCAACTTTAGGAAGTATGAAACGTACGAGACAACAAATAATCAGATAAGGAATTCCATAAACAATCAACCCCAAAGCCTTCGCGAAAAAAGGAGCATCCATCACTAGTATTGTAAACAAAAATAATAGTCCAAACAGAACCAAAATAACCATCACCAAACCTACAATTAAAACTAGAAAAAAAAGAAGACAAAAGTTTGCTAATAAAGTCCACAATATTGCTGTATTTTGGACTTTTGATGAAATAGTTTGTTGACGATACTGAGATGGTACTTGAGGCGGTGGAGAAGGCTGCTTTGTTGGACTTGTAATCTGATTAGGAGTGTTGAGTAAATTAGCACTCTGAGGAGATTGTGTCTGTGATAAACTCTGCTTATAATACTGAGATGTTACTTGAGAAGCTGAGGAAGATTTTTTAGCTTGAGAAGCTGATTGTTTAGAGGTTTGATTTGATGATGTTAAATTTTGAGGGCGTTGCGTTGATGAAATAGTCTGCTTACGATACTGAGATGGTACTTGAGGCGGTGGAGAAGGTTGCTTTGTTGGACTTGTAATCTGATTAGGAGTGTTGAGTGGATTAGCACTCTGAGGAGATTGTGTCTTTGATAAATTCTGCTGACGATGCTGAGGTGGCGGAGAAGGTTGCTTTATTTGAGGAGAGTTTACAGGAATATAAGTTTGCGACAATAGTTGATTCTCTTCAAGCGTATTTATAAGCTTTAGTTGAGTTGATTCCTTCAAGACTATTAGTGGAGTCTTATTTCGCTCAATGTCTAATATTCCAGTAATCTTAATATACTTACTTTTCCATTTACGCAAATCATCGGTATTTAAATTTTCAACTCTAACTAAATTTTGAATTCCTTTAGAAAACATAACAACTCTAAATTGATTATAGCCATCAATAGCAGTCTTATTATTGCCACAATATATAAAAAATTTTTCTTTATTTGTGTTTTTAGAATTATGACGAGTTTTGCTAACTCGACCAACTACTGTTATTAATTGATCTTTTTGTCTAACCAATTCTGCAATATCATCTGCTGAAAATACTTTGTAATTGGCTTTAATAGTACTAAAAACATCTGGGAAAATATCAACTCCAAGCTTTGCAGCGCGATCGCACCAGTAACAAATACCATAGTGCTGACTATAATAATGGCTACTGACTATAATAATGGCTACCTACTAGCTTACAGATGGTTAACTTATTAACTGCGGTTTCTAAAGCATTATGCCAATCTTTGGCAGAAGGACGCAGATAAGGTTTTGTATGTCCATCGTTGAAGCATTGAAGAAATAGCTTTTTTAGTTCTGGATGAATAACATCAAGGGAGATAGTATTTTCACTTTCACGTATGGGACTATGATCGCCACCACACCAATAGCCTTGTTTGATTAACTCTGTTTGTTCGGGAGATTCGCCTCCCCCAGCCCATTTCTGTCCAAGTGCAGAAAAAGGATGGTAGCCAAATAGTAGATAGTGAATTAAGATTCCCAGACGAAAGCGATCGTGCATTTCGTTTTGATCGGTAGTTTCACAATACTGTTCGGTTAGTCTTTCAAGTTATTTCGTTCGCCCCCTAAATCCCCCAAGATTGGGGGACTTTAACGAATCTTACTCCTCCAAATTTGGGGGCTGGGGGGCTTAACCGAACGGTATTGGGTAGTTTCAAAGTCTTTGTCTAAAAGTTCGGGTGGGGTAAAGCCTTCTGAACCAACAGTACAGCGATAAACTTTGTTAGATTGCAAATCTCGCACCTGAAAAGAATCGGTATCGATTATCGAAGTCATAGCGAGATCGTTTACTAAGATATTTTCTAGCTTAATATCACCCAATACATAATTTTTGGCGTGAATCTCCTGAATAATTCAAGCGGTCTTTAAGGCAGTGAAGTGGAGATAATGCCAATTAAAGCCAGGAGCGTTTTTTTTACGACTTTTGGGATTACAAATACTAGAGAGTTGCTTACTATTCTCAATCGCTGGCATCAAAAAGCCTAAATATTTACCATGATTATCTTTGAGTAGATCGCAAGCCCAAGCAATATAGACATGGTTGTGACTCGACATCGGATTGGCTGGTAGGTTATCCAGCATTACCTTCAGCTTTGCAATTCTGGCGGGTGTGGGATCGTGATAAATTTTTGCTAGATAGCCATTGAGATTAGTTGACCAAACTTGTCCTTCTCCACTATTAGCAATCTGCTTAGTTAAAGTAATAGCTTGGTTATTACTGTCCTGAATCAGATAGATCATATATACATAAAAACAGTGTTTTATCGTCGTCGGTACGAGCATTTAGCCTTTCTGAATTGAGGAAATTCATTAGGTATTCGTCTGACTTTTCCAAGTTGTCAGTTTCCCGCAGGTATTGTTCTAATGGTTCAAAGAAAGGAGTAAAGGGTGTCCAATCACTTATACGAATTGCTAGTCTTTCTAATCCATCAGTGGAAGCGCAAATAAATTTTGGCTGTCCTAGTTGAATTATTACCCTCATATCCTTTAAGACATTAGTCGAAGTGACAAAAGTAGTCTCGTTGATGTATTCCCCTTTATCTGGAGAAAAAAGTAATTGTAGTTCTTTGTCTGGATAACGCACTGTAATAAAACCGTCGCCAATCTGCATTGCAGCCACCCCATCAGGAGTTGCAACAACAATTAGCAAAGTACAGGCTAGATCTTTAATAGAGTAACTATCTTGGTTGCTTGTTCTTCAAAAGCTTTGATTATTTTGTAGACAATATTGCTAAATAACTTACGCGCTTTTTCTTCAGGAGATTTGGCAATAGTTACAGTGGCACTATTTTTCTGATCAAGTTTGTCGAGAGAATTACTAGTTTTTTTAATCGAAGTTGCTTTATTTTCAGGTTCACTGACACTACTTTCAGTCCTAAATAACTCAGTAACATCAGAGATATCTTTTTCAGTAATTGTTTCTAAAACTGTATTTACTGCTAGTTTTGCGCCAACATCGCTATATTTAGCACTACCTGCCCCATCTGCTACCACACCGATAATTGATTGTTCGATAATCTTATAATAGCCGTAATCCTGACAAGGTATCTACTGCTTGAAATGACTCGTCCCAGGTGCGGAACGAGCGATCGCTTTCCAGTTCATCTTTTACTCCTATGTAGTAATTTGTCCCCAACCAACAGCAGGTAAAGCTACCATCGAACCACCAACTTTACTATCCGAAACTCTTTTCATGGAGGTAGACAACCATTGGAACATCGAGGTGAAATCCAGACCATTAAGCAGTACAGGAGGAAGCTCTGGCAAAGCGATTTGGCGTAATTTATTCATATCTGCCCCTGCTACACCTACAGCAAAAAACAACATTCGACGTTGTGCTTCCATTTCTCTAATTCTCTGGGCTGCATTTTCCCAACTATCGGTAGGTGCGCCATCAGTGATTAAGAACACCCAAGGGCGATAGTATTGAACCCCACTGTTTTTATAAATCTCCTTGCGCTGTTCCATTAAATCTAAAGCGTACTCAATCGCTTCTCCCATTGGCGTAACATCATCTGCGATTAGTCTGGGTGGTGAAAACTCATCAATAGTTACAAAATCTTGAGTTAGGCGCACGGGACCAAATGTTACTAAGGCAACTTCGACTCTTAGAGACGCAATTTCATCTTTATAGGCATCCTTCTGAAAAGCAGCTAAGCCTGCATTCAAGGCATTTATGGGTTCTCCTTGCATCGAGCCAGATGTATCGCACAATAAAATTACTGGGCAACGTGGTTCGGGATTTTCCACAAACTCTGGTAATCCAATAGGCATTCTGTATCCTCCGTATAATAAATCTGCTGAATTTATTGGTTTAGGCTTTTATAATTTATTTGCCTAGCCATATTCTTAGAATGCCCAATTAATTAAATGAACTTTGCTTGATACTGAAACTGAAATAGACATCTTTAATAATTAGTCTGAAAACATCGCCAAATTATAATGGTATCAACGTAAAGATCGTCGTCTTGTGATTCGATGGGAACGTCAAAACCTAATTTTGACCTAAGTACAGGACAAAAACCGAAGAGTTTGGCAAAAGTCAGATTCATACTGTTCTAAATTGAAAAAGATACGACGTAGATAATCAAACCCATAACGAAAAACACTCTTTGCCTTGCGTCCATGCTTTTTGAGCTTAATCGGTTTTTCTTGTGACAGCCATTGACCAGTACGATAAGCCCAACATAGTGCGATCGCCAGCAAAGCAAATAACCGACTAAGCCTTTGTGAATCAATTAAATGAGTATCTTCTAAGTTGAAACCTCGACTCTTAAAAATACCAAATAGAGTCTCAATACCCCAACGTTGAGCATAATCATCAATGAGATTGAGACAATAGTCAGGAGCGATAATAGTCAATAAAGAATTATCTTCTAAACGTAAAGCTCCAACACAAACCTGATGACCCCAGATAGTTCTTTTTCTTCTCAGTAATTCTATTTGACCAATCTTGAGATGAGAAAAGACAATACGAGCTGAAAGTTTATGTTTTCCGTCACCCAGAAGATCGTTCTCTCTAATCCTAATTCTGAATGGCATCCTTGGTTGGGAAAATAGATATTTTAACCAATCATGTCCCAAAAACTCTCTGTCTGCGCTCAGATAAGCAATTTCACGTTCGCAGAAAAGTTCGACAAATTCGTCTAACAACTCTACTCTTTCTTTGGTGTTAGAGTTACCTTTCTTATCTAACATCCACCATAAAACAGGAAACGCAACTCCTTGGTGAACTATACCTAATGTCAAAATGTTGAATACGTTGTTGCCAAATTGCCAGTTGGTTCGATCTACGCTCAATACCCAAGGTTCAGGGATGGACATCATTTCTATTACTAACTTAGCTAAAACATAGTAATCCAAATCAAACTCTCGTAGAAATCTTTGTAATCGCTTGTAATTGGACTCAGTTTTTGCTTTTCCCATAAACCCTGTTGATAATTCAGAAAGATTTACTGTTTTGACTCGAAATAGGGCAATTAGGAATAAAGCTAAAAAGCTCAACCTCGCTCCATGCCATTTTAGATGAGGCTTCAAGGTTTGACGGAGCAAGTTAATATTATTCATAGGGTTTATGTGAAAGTGTAGTTACTTTTTATGAAACCCCTTTTTTGCCTACTTTTTCAAGTTTTGTCCTGTACTAAGAATTTTGACAGGTTTTTATCTCTGGCTATCATTCACATCTGGATTAATCGAATATTATTAGTAGGATAAGTTCACAATAAATCTGATTCTGTATCTGTTGGCTTTGATATTTATAGAAACCTTGCCAATACTTACTTTTGGTTGATTTTCTGAAAACATGGATAATGTCCAGATTTTGCCTAGAAAAACCAATCTATTGATGTAGAAATATGTTACTCTAATGAAGTTGATAAGATATTAGAACGTATTCACGTTGTTGTAAGCCTTATAAATCACGGGATGTAGCGCAGCTTGGTAGCGCGCCTGCTTTGGGAGCAGGATGTCGCAGGTTCAAATCCTGTCATCCCGATGTTAAATAAATATTGATAATTGCCTAAAAGAAAAGACCTGAGGTACTTATCCAATAGTTTATAATTATAGTTCAATATAAGGACTATATATATTTGTGTAGTAAGCGAAAATACTAGTTTATTTTTTCAGATCATTATTTCATCATTGATAATTTTTAAAAATAAATATAATTAATAAATACAGGCAAATCAGGTAAGCATAATAGCTACTTGATTATCTAGTAATTCACAATTTTCTACACATAATGTGTAGGCAGTAATTTGGTATAATGAGGCATAAAGCTATGAGCAAACTATTGGTCCGTTGGTGTACAACTCTAGGGATAGCAGGAAGTGCTTTCTTAGGTTCGGCAATAGCAGGTAATATGGCAGCACTGGCTTTACCTGAAGAGGAAGTATTACAAAAATTAAATCCTGTTCCTGTATTTACAATAGCTGATGAACAAGGTGCGCCTTTAGTCGCATCAGGTGAAGGTAAAGATAAAAATAAAGTAGCAGGGGTTTTTATTAGCCAAAATGATGCTAATCAATTTGTTAACCAGTTAAAAACAAAAAACCCAGAATTAGCAAGTAAGGTCAAAGTTGTTCCTGTCTCATTAGGAGAAGTACACAAATTAGCTCAATCTTCTCAAAGCCAAGAAAATGCTTTGGAATTTCATTACGTTCCTCAACAGGAAGCAGTCAATTCGGCTAAAACCATTGGTGAGGCTAATAAACAGCCATATCAAGGTGGAGTTCCCTTATTTGTGGCAAAAGGTGGAGAGGACAAGGGTTATTTAACCATTGAAAAAGACTCTCAACAGGTAATTCCTTTCTTCTTTGATAAACAGCAGCTAGAAGAGATGGTTGCCAAGTTTAAAGAGCAAAAGCCTGATGTAGCTGCTAGCGTAAATATTGAGGTTGTTCCCCTAGAAGGAGTGATTCAAACTTTAGAAACTAGTGAAGACAAAATGCTAGAGAAAATTGTTTTAGTTCCTTCTGCTGAATCAATTAAATTTCTCCAAAATGCATCTGTGCAACCTGCACCTGGAGCAGCACCCGCAAAATAATCAAAATTGAATCTTATTGCTGGCGAAAAATTATATTATTGGTATCAACAGGCGAAAGAAGCTGCGATCGCCTATAACATTGAGCCAAATGAGGTTGATTGGCTACTGCAAACACTTACTAGTTTAAGCGGTCTCTCTCTACGCTTAGGTTCTTGGCAAAATCGACCAGAAATTGAAAGCAGCAAATCTTTCTCAGAGCTAAAGAAGCTTTGGCAACAGCGTCTTCAAGAAAATCTACCAGTTCAATATCTGGCGGAAACTGTTTTTTGGAGACGTTTTCGATTGAAAGTTAGCCCTGCCGTTTTGATTCCTCGTCCTGAAACTGAGTTGATTATCGATCTTGTTGCTGAAGCAGCTAAATTTAATCAGCATTTTTGGGCAACACATTGGGTAGATCTGGGGACTGGTAGCGGTGCGATCGCCTTGGGACTAGCAGATATTTTTCCCCAAGCAACTATTCATGCTGTGGATTTAAGCCAGGATGCTTTAAATATCGCTCAGGAGAATGCAAATAATTTAAAGTTAACCAATATTAATTTCTATCACGGTAGTTGGTGGAGTCCTTTGGAGTTTCTCAAAGGTAAAGTTAGAGGGATGGTTTCTAACCCGCCTTATATTCCCACAGGTCAACTGTCTCAATTACAAATAGAGGTTGCTAAACACGAGCCTTGGTTGGCTCTGAACGGCGGTGAAGATGGTTTAGATGATATTCGTCATTTAATCAAAACTGCTCACGAATATTTGGTTTCTGGGGGAGTTTGGCTAATCGAAATTATGCTTGGTCAGTCGGATTTAGTTGTTGAACTTCTAGAACAACAAAGAGAATATTATGATATTAAGATATTTTCCGATCTTAATGACATTGAGCGTTTTGTTTTAGCATATCGACGGTGAATAATTAAGTAGCAGGTAGTAAGAAGAAGAGACAATGCATGCCTTGTCTGTACTAACAAGTAGCAAGTAGTAAGTTTGGTAATGGTTAGGGTTTCTCAAACGGAATTGATTAAAGGAGCGATCGCGGGTAAAGCCGTTAGTTTTCCCACGGATACAGTACCAGCATTAGCAAGCAAGCCAGAGCAAGCTAAGCATATTTTTCAACTCAAACAACGTCCTGATTCTAAACCGTTGATTTTGATGGGAGCATCGATCACTGAGTTACTGAGCTATACGGTTTATACTTCTGAGGAGTTAGCAGTTTGGCGACAGTTAATCGATCAATATTTGCCTGGAGCGTTAACGCTGATTTTGCCCGCCTCAGCTAAAGTACCTGCGGTAATCAATCCAACCAATTCTAATACAGTTGGAATACGGATTCCTAATCATTCCGTAGCTCTAGAAATATTAAAACAAACTGGAGTTTTAGCTACCAGTAGTGCTAATATTTCTGGAAAAGATGCTTTAACGACAGCCGAAGCTATAAATCAAGAGTTTCCTAATGTTTTGGTCTTAGAAGATGCTGATTCAAGTTCAAAAACCAAAATAGCTAGTGGACTTCCTTCAACAATTGTTTACTGGCAGAATCAAAAATGGCAGATTTTACGTCAGGGAAGTGTGACTATTGAATCCTTGAATTAACGCATAACCTTCCTAAAAGCTATGTCAAACCAACAAAAATATGTTGTGATAAAGCATTAGCAGTAAGATCGTTAGTAGGCGTAGAATTGTTAATAATAGTGCATAATAGTCGACTTGACTAAAGAATCCATCTTTTGAATTATGAACGAAATTGATGAGCTAAAGGAAGAACTCAAACAGACGCAGCTTGCTTATCAAATGGCGGCACAAATGAGCCAATTTAAGGCGGGTTTTTTAGCTCGAACTTCCCATGAATTGCGATCGCCTCTAAGCAGCATGATTGGGTTACATCAGTTGATTCTCTCAGATCTTTGCGAAAGCCCAGAAGAACAAAAAGAATTTATTGCCCAAGCCTATCATTCAGCCCTAAAGTTACTCAAGCTAATCGATGAAATTGTAGCTGTATCTAAAACTGAATACGGTAGTAATCAATTAAACTTAGAATCTTTGCGACTAACAGAAATATTTACGGAAATCGAGCGTTTAACTCACCTTCAGGCAGCCAACCGCAATTTGAAATTAGAATTTGTGAATCGCGATCCTACTATTACTGTATATGCAGATCGCGATCGTCTGATTCAATTAATTTTTAACTTAATTGATAGTGGCATTGCTTCTATGAAAAAGGGAAAAATTAAACTTTCAACAGCCGAGGTTACATCTGAGACTGTTACTATTGAAATAGATCTAGAATGTCCTATTGCTTTATGGCAAGAGCAAAAAGATATTGAAGCAAATGAAACAAATTTTGATAGTAGTAACTTAAGAGAAATACAACAGTTTCTGCAAGAGATGAGTTTATCTGCCAACATGAAGCTGTTGCTATCTCAAACATTGTTAGAAACTATGGGTGGAAACTTAAAATTGCTAGATATTTCTGGGCAAAATAATCAACAGCCATTGACTCGTATGGTTTTGACCTGTAAGAGAAACTAGAGATTTGGTTTTTAAATATTTAATTTAAAAGGGAAAAGATTATTTAGCAAATTACAAACATTTGACTAATAATTCTTTTCCCTTATTTGGTTGATAATTGTTCGAGGAGAAAGTTTTTTCTCAAAATAAAAAAAATTTAATTTTTGACAATAGGTAATTAATATTGATGATTACTCTTTTTAGAGTATTCTTGTTCCCAGCATTTTCTAAACAAGGTAATTTGATATAAATACCAAAAATGCCTAACATTCCAAATAGAATACTTGTGAAAAAGCTGCTGATTAAAATATTGCCAAATTAAATTAGCTGTAAGTTTTATTTTTCTATTCATCGACACAAATTCCTTGATTAATAATTTAAATTGATTTTAAAGTCAAGAGACGCTAACGTTTCTTGAAATACCTAATAGCATCACAAAGACAATACAGCCGGAGGTTTCCTCAGTATCTTCTATGGGCAATTGGCTTGTTAAATCGCTCTCTATTATTAATTTGCCCAATTAAATAGCAATCTCCATGCTCACAAATGCTTAAAAATAATAACCTATATACTACTAATTAAGTATTGTTACTAATTGTCAAAAAGTTATTTTTCTGTATAGTTTAAGTTAAACTTCGAGTGATGTCTAAAGTTATCTTCCCACTAAAATCAGGAATTGGTGCTGCGGGTTTAGAGAGTTTGATACGAACCTGATTGACTTTCTCCAGGCTTAATATTTTGTCGGCGATCGTACTAATTAACTTCTCAACTAATTCAAACTTAGCGGTGGTAATTTGTGACTTGACTATGGCGATCGCTTCTCGATAGTCCACAGTGTCTTTAATATTGTCGCTGTGACCAGCGGTAGCTAAATCTACCCAGAGAGTTAAATCTACCTCAAACCACTGTCCTAAAACTCTTTCTTCGGGTAAATAACCCACATAACCATAGGCACGGATACCATTTACTTGAATTAAATCCATTTGTAATGACCGATCGCTAATTTTTTACTTGATAATAGAGGTTAAGATTTTACTGATAGTCGCAGCGTCCTGCATATTTATTTAATTCAGCAAAACCTCACTTATTTTTCCTGCTTCGACGGATAGGATTTGGGAGTCTTTTATCCAATCATAATTAAAGCTATCAATATGGGTAGTGGTAATCATGGTTTGAAAGCGATCGCCAATTGCTTCTAAAAGTTGCTTTTGACGATTAGGATCTAGTTCTGCTAAAACATCATCCAAAAGCAACAAAGGTGGTTCGCCAATTACTTCTTCAATTAGCTTTAATTCTGCTAATTTCAAAGCTAAAACCAAAGTACGCTGCTGTCCTTGAGAACCATAATAACGAGCAGGTGTCTGATTAATCACAAAATCTATTTCATCGCGGTGTGTGCCTACAACTGTCTTGCCTTGAAACTGCTCTGCAACACGACGCAATTCAATTTTGTTCAAAAAAGCCTGCTGTACTCTTTCAGGCTCATCTTCTGTCCATTCCACGTTAGGAAGATAGTTAATCTCTAAGCGTTCAGTCTCCCCACTGATGCGTCGATGCCATGATTGAGCAAGAGGAGCAAGTCTAGCGATTACCCTAGCGCGTCTACGAGCAACTCTTGAGCCTGCTGCTGCTAACTGTTTATCCCATAATCTAAGTTGAGGTTCATAAGCATCAATAGATCCTGTTGACTCATTTTGTCTGATGGCACGCATTTTTTTGAGCAGAGCGTTACGCTGCCGCAATACCTGATTATACTCTTGTAAAATGCTGGCATATATTGGTTCAAGTTGAATCAATAAGCCATCAATCCAGTTACGGCGAGTATCTGGCGCACCTCTAACCAAATCTAAGTCTAGGCTAGAAAACTGTACTGCATTAAGTACACCCAGAAAATCTAGCTGACGACGCAAAGATTCTCGATTAACAGCAACAGTTCGTCTTCCTTGTTTGCGAAAAATAATGCTTAATTCACTAGTGCCATAAGCACGTTCTAGGGTAGCTTCAATTTGCCCAACAGTGGCGGTGTCTAAAACAAATTCGCGATCGCGACTGGTACGATGGCTCTTAAGACTGGCGAGTAATTCTACTGCTTCTAATAAATTTGACTTTCCCTGAGCATTATTGCCAACTAGGATAGTTTTTCTGGCGGTAAATTCTATCTGGCGATCAACGTAATTCCGAAATGAGCGCAGATGCAGTCTTCTTAAAAACATTAATACATAAGGATAAGCAACAAGGAAGCAGTAAGTAGGGTAGGGGTAATTTGCGAATTGCCCCTACTTATTCCTTATCCTTTTAAAGCCGCCTCTGGCTGTGCTTGAGCTAACTTTTCCTTATCTTGACGACGTTTTTTGGCATAAAGCTGGATACTCGCCACCATAGCCAATACCAAACCTGCTATTAGCCAAGTAGTCAAATCTAAAGGCAAACTGTTTTTAAATACTGCCAAAAGAACAATTAAAACTAAAAGTATCGTCGGTGCTTCATTTAAAGCTCTAAACTGTTGTCCTGTCCACTCACATTCTCCAGCAGCCAATTGCTTCATTATCTTCTTGCAGAAAAAATGATAGCCAATCAGCAAAAGCACAAAAGTTAATTTAATATGCAGCCAAGTAGATTTAAGGATTTCTGGTTCAGTAGAAATTAAGCCGATCGCCATAACCACAGTTACAATCATTCCTGGGGTGGTAATGATGCCGTAAAGACGTTTTTCCATCAACTCATACTGCTTGGTGAGAATGCTACGAGCAGGTTCGCTTTCTTGCTCTGCTTCTGCGTGATAAACAAACAGTCGCACCAGATAAAATAATCCTGCAAACCAAACCACTACACCAATTAAGTGAAATGCTTTAAACCAGTAATAAGCCATAAAAAAATATCTCGATCAAAATTATTCCGTCTGTATTTGAAGTGTATATTTTTCTCACGCTGCAAATCACTACTACGCAATAAAATTTTAAAGACTATCCAAAATAAAAATGAGATAGCGGGACTGGCCAGATTTGAACTGGCGACCTAGCGCTTCAGATTGGTGTGAGTTTCCCCACTCTCTGGACTATCCCTTCACCCTGGGTAAGTTACCTTTAGGCGGTGGCCGTTATGCTGTAGGCGTTTAGATCTTCTTTATACTTTCCTGATTTTAGACCTACAGCCAGTCTCTGCACCTTCTCTACCAGGAACTATAGAGCTTGGCTCAAGATTACCGTGGTTGCAAACAAGCACAACTTTAGGCTTCCTTGAATTTGACCACATTCATGAATGAAGTTTCCTTCATCATGCCCGATTTTTCAGGAGGCGCTTGCTCTATCCTACTGAGCCACAGCCCCTAGCTTATCTCGATCTAAACATAAACTAGGATCAAAAGCTAAATTGGAAAACTCTATTTTTGTATATAAAACTTTACTTGGTTAATAAATATTGCAACATCGATTAATACTTATGTTGACTAAAGAAATAAAATTATTATCGATTCAGCAAAGATAAACAAATAAACAATATTTAGGAGAAATTTACTTTGACTTATTTAACATTATTAGCAGCAACAGTACCTAACACCGTATCTTGGAGTCCTAAAGTGGCTATTGTGATGATTGTTTGTAATATAGCTGCGATCGCCTTTGGTAAGTTTACCATCAAAAATAAAAGTGCTGGTCCAGCCTTGCCTTCTCCAGCCTTATTTGGCGGGATGGGATTACCTGCACTCTTAGGCACTACCAGCTTGGGTCATCTTTTAGGTGCAGGGGTAATTTTAGGCTTGGCTAATGCTGGCGCACTTTAATCGAAGTTAAAAATAATTTTATCAGGAGCTAGTAGTTTTACTAGCTCCTAATTTTTTGTAATGATTTTAGTAGCTAGGCAGAATTAAATGTAAAAAGTAACACGCTCCAAACGATAATTACCAATTTCACTATGATTTTTTATACCTTGTATAATCGTTAGCTAATTCGTTATGAGAATAGAAAGATCTCTGTGTTTTTGGTAATATATGTGAACTGAATAAAAGTCGGCTATATACTGAACGTACAATGCTTAAAACAAGATAACCCTTCCATATATCTCGCCTATCTGACCTATATAATTATCGCCAATAAATCAAATCATAGTTTTAAACCTAAAATGTTACATAAAAGAAATAATTCTGTAATTACATTAACGGTATTACTGGCTTTGGTCGGAGTATCAAGACCAGCAAAGGCTCTCCTTTTGGCTCAAGCTAATGGCAATACTGCAACTCCGACACAGACAAACCCAGATTTAAAAGGTAGTGGTACAGCTAACCCAGATTTAGAAGGTAGTGGTAAAGTTAATCCTGATTTAGAGAGTAGCGGTACAGCGAACCCTAGTGTAGATGGTAGTGGTAAAGTTAACCCCGAATTTCAAGACAGTGGCGTAGTTAATCCCGATCTAAAGGGAAGCGGGGAAGTTAATTCTGATTTAGATGGTAGTGGTACAGCTAATCCTGATGCAAATGTCGCCGATACGGAAAACGCTCAAGGTGACGCGATCGCCACAAAGAAGGGTAGTTGGTGGTGGTGGATACCTTTAATAGTAGGTTTACCACTTTTAGGACTACTGGGTATATCCTCTCTAAAACGTGGAAAAAGCGATCAAGAACCTGCCATAGCTAATACTCCACCTAACGATCCTCAAGAAGGCAGTGTTGTCTTCGACCCAGATCTTGATGGCATATCGCCTAGCGGTGGAGCTACAACGGGTGATTTGGGAACAACCTCCAACCTAGACGGTGCTGCCATAGCAACTGGAGGAGCCGCATTAGCAGGAGGTGCAGCCGCAACTAATAGAATAGGCGATCGCAACAATACAGATATTGAAGAAGTCGATACCGACCGGCTTGAGTTAGAAAATGTGGTTGCTCAACCCGAAACTGATATCGACAATCTTATAGTTGAAATACCTTCCAATCCCGTAAATGAATTTACAACAGATCGAGAAACAATATTACAAACTACTGAACAGCCAATAAGACTAGTCGATGATTTAAATGATTCTTCTGGATTACTCGACAATGTATCGGCAAGTGGCGCAGCCTTGGGAGGTAGTGCAGCAACTTCTGGATTTTTTAGCGATCGAGAAGATTCTGTTGAAGAAACTACAGAGTCGGTGATAGAAGATAATGACATCACCTACGCTCAATCTAGTTATGTCGACGATCGATTAGGAAGATCGCAGGTTGATGAGCCAGATTACCCTGAAGCCACTGCTGATTTTGATCGAGCAACCGAAGAAGATAGTGACTTTGAGACTGAAAATGCCAGAGAGTTTAGAGGTGATTATGTCCTCAGAGAAGAAATCCCAATTGAAGAAATCAACTCCGAGATAGAAGACGATGATACAACAGCTATTAGAGATGCCAACTGGGTAGACAGCACCACCAGCGAGTGGGATGCACCAGACAATACGGTATCAGATTCTATAGATAATACCCCTACTACTGAAGTGGAGTTGTCAGGGGATGAAGATGAAATATTTGAGCAAACATCAGGTTTTGCCAATGATGCGACTCGAACTGGAGGCGTAGCAGCATCTGGATTCTTTACTAATCGAGATGAGCAACCTACGGAAGTAGATTCAGAAGACATCAACTGGGTAGACAGCACCACTAGTGAGTGGGATGCACCAGACAATACGGTATCAGATTCTATAGATAATACCCCTACTACTGAAATGGAGTTGTTAGAAGATGAAGATGAAATATTTGAGCAAACATCAGGTTTTGCCAATGATGCGGCTCGAACTGGAGGCGTAGCAGCATCTGGATTCTTTACTAATCGAGATGAGCAACCTACGGAAGTAGATTCAGAAGACATCAACTGGGTAGACAGCACCATTAGTGAATGGAATGCACCAGACAATACGGTATTAGATTCTGTAGATAATACTGCCACTACTGAAGCAGATTTGGAGATAGAAGATAGTGACTTTATATTAGACACTAGAATTAACAATGATTTTGAAACTAATATTATTGCTGATGCTGAAGTTACTTCTGATGAGACGGATTATAGCTTAGATGATTTCGCTAACTCAGGCGATATTAGCTTGGACGAGATTAGCCTTGATGATGCTGATAGTTCGGTCAATGCTAGTTTAGATGAATTCAGTCTTGATGACATGACTGATTCAAGAGATATTAGCTTGGACGAGATGACCTTTGAGGATACAGATAGTTCCGTCAGTGCTAGTCCAGATGAATTCACTTTTGATGAGACTACCAACTCAGGCGATATTAGCGTAGAAGAAATTACCTTTGATGATGCCGATAGTTTAGTCAGTGCTATTTCGGATGAATTCAGTCTTGATGACATGACTGATTCAAGAGATATTAGCTTGGACGAGATTAGCCTTGATGATGCTGATAGTTCGGTCAATGCTAGTTTAGATGAATTCAGTCTTGATGACACGACTGATTTAAGGGATATTAGCTTGGACGAGATGACCTTTGAGGATACAGATAGTTCCGTCAGTGCTAGTCCAGATGAATTCGCTTTTGATGATAGTAATAACTCAACTGAGATTAGTTTAGACGAGATTACTTTTGATGATGCTGATAGCTCCATTGATGGTTTGATTAACAGTATTGGTACAGATACTCTTAATCAAAAAGTTAACTCAGATGAACTTGGTTTTGACGAAAGCTTAGAAAGAAAAGACAATTCACCGTCTGATTTATTAAGTGGTAAAACTGCGGGAATAACCGATATAGCCTCTGAAAAATCTGACGACATGGATAATATTTCTACTTGGTTAGATGGATTAGAAAAACCTGACCAGAATACCGAACATATTTCTGAGTGGTTAGAAAATCTCAATGTGGATAGTGCTAATGCTGATAGCGAAAAACGTGATAGTGATAAAACTCCAAGATTGAATAAAGAAAATGAGGATATTTCATTTCAATTCCTTGAAGATTTATTAGATAGAGATCCAAATATTAACCAAGATGATAAATAGTTAGTTTCTTTGACTATTGTTGCTTCTTAAAAATTATTGAAAATCCCTAGTTTAAAAACTTGGACTAGGATTTTTTTGCTCACATATTAGACAGTGAAGTAAAGCTCTTGCTAAATATTAAAGTGCGATCGCCAAAATTAATTTTGCATTCAGTTCTTATCATTTAGTAAAATGCTCATCATCAGCAAGGAGAAATAAGTCAAGCGGTAAGAAATTATCAAAAAGCGATCGCGTTTACAAGCAACTAGGCGATATATTAAAGCAAAGAAATCAGCTGGATGAGGTGATTATAATGTTACCAAAAAACATTATCAATCAAGCAAAATTTCAAGCTCGTCTATCGTTCCCTCGGAGATATTTTTATGGCTCAAGGCAAGGAAATTGAAGCAAAACAATGTTATCAAAGAGCATGATCGAAGGCTAACAAGCTTTTTGATTAATGTCCCCAATTTTGGCTCGCTATTTTGATAATTTGCCAAATGTTTGAGTTTAATTTGGTATTTGAGACTATAATATGATCTTATATAAAACAGCTAGCTACGAAGTGAAAGACCTAGCTAGCTGCAAATTCAATTTGGTTGAATCTTACTTTATAAACTATTAAGCTTTAGGGTTTAATAGTTTTTTCATTGGCAAAATAAGCCCAAGTGCCTATACCAACTGCGGCTACGTAGCCAGTTGCTAAAACTAGGATTAAGGCGATCGCTGTTGGAGATAAAGTCATAATTAAACCTCGTTATTAGTGTTCCTCCATAAGTTAACAAGAATGTCAATAGTATTCAATAAATATTAACGATCCCCAGAAAATGTTACAAACGGAAACAAAAAACTCAGATTTAGTTCACTTGTCTCACTCACAATCATAAATATTTACAATGTTTACCTTGTCGAGCGCAAAATACTTTTTAGTTTTTTTTGCAGGGTATTAAACAGACAATTAATTATGAGTAAATAAAATTTTGCTCTGGCAATTATGAAAAATATAGCCTCTGACAAATCAGCATCGGCAAAAATAAAACCCTTACCCATAACCTATTTATTAACAGATTGTATTAGTGCGTAACATTGGTTGAACAATTAGCTTGGGACAATTTAAAACCTGTAATAACACCGAGATAATAGAAAGCAAATTATTACATGATGGTAGTAAGTAAAAATATTTAGTGTTTGGAGGCTATAAAAATTGTGTCTAGTAATTTGGTTGGAGTTATTAATCGCTTGCTTACAAGTGTAATGCTGGTTGTTTTGCTAATTTCCTGTCAAGATATGCATAAAAGCAGCGGTCATCCCGGCATTATTCAGTTGGAACGTCCAGTAAAATAACCATAAAATACTAGTCAGGAAAATTTTCAATTCTATTTTGTTAAGTTACTTTGACTTGTTCTAAACTGCATCTAGCTTGAAGTGCGGAAATGCTTGTGTTTCCCAAGCATATTCTACGCACTTGTTGAAACCTGTAGTTTTTATTAACTGCTCTAAGTAGCGAGTAGCAAGTATTGATTCAACACCGTTTTGTTTTGATTAAAACTCTTGTTTTCAATGTGGACAGAGTTTAGCTCAACTTTTGTCCTTTCATCCAACTATAAAAAACTTGATTAATTATGAAAAAATTAAAAGTTTAAAATAGAAGCTAAAATCCACGAAACTAATTCGCTTCAGACAAAAGTTATTAAATGCAGATAAAGGGTATACCGTTACCAGATGCAAGAGACTATACAATTAATCGCTAGCAGTATAAGTTAGGCGAAAGACCGAGTATTATGCCCCGTCGTAGCGATATCCACAAAATTTTACTTCTTGGTTCAGGGCCAATTGTCATCGGACAAGCCTGTGAATTTGACTATTCTGGAACCCAAGCTTGTAAAGCCTTAAGAGAAGAAGGCTATGAAGTAGTTTTGGTCAACTCCAATCCTGCTTCGATTATGACCGATCCTGAAATGGCAACCCGTACCTACATCGAACCATTGACTCCTGAAATGGTTGAAAAGGTAATTGCCAAAGAAAAACCAGATGCTTTGTTGCCCACAATGGGAGGGCAAACAGCTTTGAATATAGCGGTATCTTTGGCAAAGAGTGGAGCTTTAGATAAATATAATGTCGAACTAATTGGGGCAAAGTTACCTGCCATTGAAAAAGCCGAAGATCGCTTGCTATTCAAAGAGGCGATGGAAAAGATTTGTGTGCCAATGTGTCCTTCAGGCATTGCCAATAATTTAGCAGAAGCTAAAAAGATCGCGGTTGAAATCGGCAGCTATCCTTTGATTATCCGCCCGGCATTTACTTCAGGTGGAACAGGAGGCGGTATTGCCTACAACCAAGAAGAATATGAGCAAATTTCCGCTTCAGGGCTAGATGCTTCGCCAATGAGTCAAATTCTAGTAGACAAGTCTCTTTTAGGTTGGAAGGAATATGAACTAGAGGTAATGCGGGATTTGGCAGATAACGTAGTAATTATCTGTTCGATTGAAAATATTGACCCGATGGGGATACACACAGGAGATTCGATTACCGTTGCCCCAGCACAAACCTTAACTGACAAAGAATATCAGCGTTTGCGGGATTACTCCCTGGCAATTATTCGCGAGATTGGGGTGGAGACAGGAGGATCTAATATTCAGTTTGCAATTAATCCCCTCAATGGAGAAGTGATTGTAATTGAAATGAATCCCCGCGTGTCTCGTTCTTCGGCATTAGCTTCTAAAGCGACGGGTTTTCCGATTGCTAAATTTGCTGCCAAGCTAGCGGTAGGTTATACCCTAGACGAAATTTCTAACGATATTACCCAAAAAACTCCCGCATCATTTGAACCCACCATTGATTATGTAGTTACTAAAATTCCTCGCTTTGCCTTTGAAAAATTTCCTGGTACAGAACCAATTCTGACCACGCAAATGAAGTCTGTAGGGGAGGTGATGGCAATTGGCAGAACCTTTAATGAATCCTTTCAAAAAGCCTTAAGATCTTTAGAAACTGGTCGCTATGGCTTTGGTTGCGATCGCACCGAAACTCTTCCTTCTATTCCTCAAGTACGCTCAAGTCTACGCACTCCTAACCCAGAGAGAATTTATAGCATTTATCATGGCTTCAAGCTAGGGATGACGACCGAAGAAATCCATCAGCTAACGGCAATTGATATGTGGTTTTTGGATAAAATGCAGGAGCTTATGCTAACTGAAAAGTTTCTCAAAGGGACTTCCCTTAAAAAAATAGACTCAGAGCAGATGCGTTTTGTTAAGCAGCAGGGATATAGCGATCGTCAAATTGCCTTTGCCACCAAAACTACTGAGGACGAAGTGCGGGAATATAGGAAAAAACAAGGTATTATCCCCGTGTATAAGCTGGTGGATACCTGTGCAGCAGAATTTGAAGCTTATACTCCCTATTACTACTCTACCTACGAAGCAGGAGATTCTGAAGTTACTCCCTCAGATAAATCTAAGGTGATGATCCTCGGTGGAGGCCCTAACCGTATTGGACAAGGAATCGAGTTTGATTACTGCTGTTGTCATGCTGCCTATTCCCTCTCAGAAGCAGGATACGAAACCATCATGGTCAACTCCAATCCTGAGACAGTTTCTACCGACTACGATACCAGCGATCGCCTGTATTTTGAACCATTAACCAAAGAAGACGTACTTAATATTATCGAAGCAGAAAATCCCAATGGGATTATTGTGCAGTTTGGTGGACAGACTCCCCTTAAGTTGGCTATTCCTCTACAAAATTATTTAGAAGACGTAGCCAATCAGGCTTCTAACACTAAGATTTGGGGTACATCTCCTGATTCGATTGATGCAGCTGAAGATCGAGAACGATTTGAAAAAATATTGCGAGAACTAGATATTAAGCAGCCCCCTAACGGTATTGCTCGCAGCTACCAAGAATCACTTAAGATTGCTAATCGCATTTCCTATCCTGTGGTGGTGCGTCCTTCCTATGTATTGGGAGGACGGGCGATGGAAATTGTCTATTCAGATGCCGATCTCAAGCACTATATGACTTATGCAGTACAGGTAGAACCCGATCATCCGATTTTGATTGATAAATTTTTAGAAAATGCGATCGAGGTTGATGTAGACGCATTGTGCGACCATGGTGGTAAAGTGGTCATCGGCGGCATTATGGAACACATCGAACAGGCTGGCATCCACTCAGGAGACTCAGCTTGTTCTATTCCCTATAACTCTTTACCTGAATCTGCTGTAGCTACAATTCGCGACTGGACAACAAAACTAGCTAACGCTTTGAAAGTAATCGGGTTAATGAACATTCAGTATGCAGTTCAGGGAGAACAGGTATTTATCATTGAAGCCAATCCCCGCGCTTCCCGCACCGTCCCCTTCGTATCTAAAGCCACCGGTGTTCCCTTAGCCAAAATTGCATCTCTAGTTATGTCTGGCAAAAGTTTAGAGTCTTTAGGTGTCACCAAAGAGATTATTCCCAAACATATTGCCGTCAAAGAAGCTGTTTTGCCCTTTAACAAATTCTCTAATACGGATACTCTCTTAGGGCCAGAAATGCGTTCAACGGGAGAAGTCATGGGCATCGATAAAGACTTTGGTAAAGCCTTTGCTAAAGCTGAAATTGGTGCAGGAGTTGATTTAGCCCTAACTGGTACGGTATTTGTTTCCATGAATGAAAGAGACAAAAAAGCGATCGTTCCTGTCGTCAAAGACTTTATCAATTTAGGCTTTAAGATACTTGCCACTGCGGGAACACAAAAGTCACTCCAGGCCAATGGCATTGAAAATATAGAACTAGTTTTAAAACTCCATGAAGGTCGCCCTCATGTCGTAGATTCGATTAAAAATAATCAAATTCAATTGATTATCAATACTCCCACAGGAGAAGAATCTCAAACAGATGCTCAATTAATTAGAAGGATGGCACTAGATTACAAACTACCGATTATTACAACCATTGCAGGGGCAAAAGCTACCGTAGCTGCCATTCAGTCCCTAAAGTCTGAACCACTAGAGGTTAAAGCACTACAAGAATATCTGCAATAGCTGTTTTAATTATTTCGTAAGTAACGGGCTAATGCGGGTAAAACAGGGCAGGGTTTCTTTGGCTGTAGATTTGGTTTATCTACGCTAAAAACACTCCAGCGAAACGGGCCTAAGTCGGCTGCGGACATCCATAAAAGGCGTTTTGCTCTGGTCATTGCCACATATAACAGTCGATATTCTTCTGCTTGTTTTAGCTTGACGGCTTCTTGCCAAGCTGAGCTTGGCAAAGGAATAGTTTGGGGCTTATCTGGGGTTATATATTGGTGATGTACCAAAGAGCGAATTTGTGCGCGAGCAACTTCAGAAAGGGTAAAGCTGCCTAAAAATTTACCTGCGTTGGGTATCCAAGGTTGTCCAGGTATAGTATCTTGGTGTAGAAAAGGGATAAATACATAGTCCCAATCTAGCCCTTTTGCCTTGTGCATGGTGATGATGGTAATTTGTCCTGGACGGGTATAGCGATCGCCATCATCTTCTTCTACTGCCTCAAAATTTTCGGAATTGACGATCTCTTCTAAAGCTTCAATGGCTGCTTTGAGGGAACTACGTCCCCTAATTTGCTGATTAACCTTTTCTGAAAGCTTTTGCACCGTGGCTAATTCTGAACCAGTGTAGGTAAGCGTCATGCCTAAAAAGGGAATTAATTGATAGTGGGGCAATTCCATGCGGGCGCGCAGCAAGTTACAACAGTAGCGACGGGCTTTAATTACCTGGGGTTTTTGTTCTGGATGCAAAGGGGTAGGATAAAGAAACTGTTCGGGAGAAGTGGCAAGAGCATTAAGATCCTGAGTCGGAATAAGACTCCTTTGCTCAAGTACTTCTAAAGCAGCTTTAAGATTGTCTGGGGAGTGAGGGCGATCGATAAATTGAAGTAGCTTGAGAATTTCTCCTGGTATTTGCGAATATCTTTCACTTTCTCCTACTTCGTAGATATTTATTTCGTGTTCTCTTTGTAGATAAGCCAATTCCTCTGCCAAGAAACGCGCCTGACGATTTTCGCGCACTAAAATTGCCGCATTGTGATCGGGATGATCTTTAAATAAAGCGATCGCCTGTTTACCAATCAATTCTGCCGTCTGATAAACATCATCAGGGTGAGTAATAACTACGCCACTACCTTGTGGCTGAGGATTAGCATCTGGTTGCGGATCGTTAGGCTCAACTTCAACAATATTTTGGAAACGAAAAGGTAATAATGGCTGATTCCCTTCTGGCTTATTATCTGACCACAGTTGATTTACCCAATGCACCACAAAATTTGCGCTATCAATAATTATCTTGCTGCTGCGCCCCGCCTGATTCATAGTTGTCAGGCTGTTTTGCTGCTTACAGGTTTCACAAAACCAGTTGAAGTAAATTGGATCGGCAGGGGTAAAGGTAGAGTTGATGGCTTGATTTGGATCTCCAACCCGCACCAAATTAGGAGAAGAATTAGGTTCGCCAGCGTTACCCGCCAAGATAGAAATTAGCTTTGACTGAAGGGGACTAGAATCTTGTGCCTCGTCTTCAAATACGCCATAAACCTGATTTTGCCAAAGCATTTGCATGGGAGGATATTCCAGCACCTTTAACGCCGCCAAGATCAGATCGTCATAGTCAATTAGATCTTGCGATCGCATTAGCTGCTGATATTCTTTGTATAGTCCGGCTGCAATAGTTAAAATGTCATACTCATCAGTAGCTTCCTGACTCAATTCTAATAACTGTTCTGGCAACAAACCCGAACTCTTGGCTTCCCTTACAACTGTATGAGTTAAGCTGGGCAATACCTCGGTTCGCAATACCGATTGCCGACGCAATCTTTCTGTTTCCTCCCCATCAAACTGCACCCCTTTTAACAGTCTTTGATATTCAACGGGATGATTGGCGATCCATCTTTCCACCGCCCCACGAATAATCCGATGTCCCGTATTAGGGACGACAATAGTAACGTTGTCTAGATTTAGTCCCGATAATTCTTTTCTAGAGTTAGCAATATTGAGAGCCAAACCGTGGAGAGTATGCACCACAAAGCCTCCAGGAGGCAGTTTTAAATCTTTCAGGCGATCGCGAATCTTACTTTTAATATTGGCTGCCGCCGAGCGAGTGTAGGTAACAACTATTAGCTGTCTTCTGCTGTGTAGCTGGTTTTGGGCTATAGCTATAGCTGCTGCCACCGACAAACTGTGAGACTTACCCGCCCCTGGTACAGCCGACACCGCCATTTCTCCTCCCTGCCAGTTCCCCAAACTCTGTTGTCCTGTTCGCAAACTATTCCGCAATACCTGAAGTTGCTGTTCTAACCATTGCGATCGCTCTACTTGATTAGAAATTGAGGAGTTGGCAATATTCTGCGAGGAAGATAGCATTCATTATCTCAGGAAAAGTGTAGGTTAATTTTAGCAATCAAATAGTATTTAAATACTATTTGATTGCTAATTGATAATTGATTACGCCTAGTGTGAATTAGGAAAAAAGGAGGAAAAGACAGAAGATGAAAGTTACCAAGCTGTCCATCTAAATATCTTTCCTCATGAATAGCATAGACTTTGAAAGCCTGTTAGTCATAGTTTTTGTCCTTGTAGATGACTGGTATCAGCTAGAGAGAAAATCGTCAAAACCCAGTGTTTCAGGGGCAAAACCAAAAATGAGTAATAGTGAAATTATGACTTTGGCTTTGATGATGGACTATTTACCATTTCCAGGAGAAACTCAGTTTATCGGTTTTATTCGTGCCAATTATGGAGAATGGTTTCCTAATTTGTTAGAGCGGAGTCAATTTAATAGACGCTTACGAAAATTGGGAGATGAAATAGAAACTCTCAGAAGGAGATGGGTCAAACAGCTAGGAGTTGAGGCTGCCAATAGTTTTGTTATTGACACTAAACCGATACCTGTAGTCGGTTACAAAAGAAGCAAAAGACATAGTGACTTTGATGGTAGTGCCAATTATGGCTATTGTGCAGCAAGGAAGATGAAATATTTCGGCTACAAACTAGTAGTTCTTTCAACTCTGGGGGGGATACCTGTGGCTTATGAACTGGTTTCGGCTAACACTGATGAGCGTAAAGCTGTTGAAGGAGTCCTTCAGATGGTTCATGGTAGCGATATCTATGGAGATAAGGGGTTTATTGGTCAAGAGTGGCAATCAGAGATAACTAAGGCTACTGCTAATCGTATTTGGACGATACAGCGAGAAAATCAACATCAACAAGTAAGTTCTGCTTTAAAACATTTGATTAGCCGAGTAAGACAAAGAATTGAAGGAGTTTTCAATGAAATTCAAAATACTGGTCGTAATCCAGAGCGATTACTCAACAAAACTGTTGGTGGACTAGCTACTCATATGGCACTCAAAATGACCTCTCATACTTTGCGACTTTTCCTGCGCCATCATTTTGAGATTGATGTTTTGACTTTTCAATCCTCATTTACTTTCTAAAATTTAATTCACACTAGGCGTTGATTACTCGCCAACAGGATTTAATATCACTGCATTCTATCAATGGTGCGATATTGAATTGCTTCTGCTAAATGATTACTCTGTAAATTGCGATCGCCTGCTAAATCAGCAATAGTACGAGATACTTTTAAAACCCGATCCATTGCCCTGGCAGATAAACCCAGCTTACGAATGGCTGCCTCTAATAAATTACGGCTAGCATCATCTAAGTTACAAAAATTTCGTAGATGAAGCGATCGCATTTCCGCATTACAGCTAATTCCTTTTTCACCCTGAAAACGCTGTTCTGCCAGTTTACGAGCAGCAATAACCCTGATTCTTACTAGTTCAGAATCTTCTCCCGTGCCTTGTCTGGTCATTTCTTCTGGCTTGAGACGGTTTACCGCCACCTGTAAATCAATCCGATCCATTAATGGTCCCGACAATTTAGCCCAATAATTCTCCCTATGACGAGGAGAACAGGTACAATTTTGAATTGAATCGCCAAAGTACCCACAAGGGCAGGGATTGGTACTGGCAATCAAAGTAAACTGAGCAGGAAACACCACCGATTGACGGGTACGGGAAATTGTTACCTGACCATCTTCAAGAGGTTGACGCAAATACTCTAAAACGTTGCGTTTGAATTCTGTGAGTTCGTCCAAAAAAAGTATGCCTTTGTGTGCCAAAGATATTTCTCCAGGGCGAGGATAGCTACCGCCTCCTACTAAAGATGGTCCTGATGCGGAATGGTGGGGACTACGAAATGGTCTAACCGTAATCAATCGACCTCGATCTTTAAGTAAACCCGCAACAGAATGAATTTGCGAAACTTCTAAAGCTTCAGGAAAAGAAAGACTGGGTAAAATTCCAGGCAGACGCTTTGCCAACATGGTTTTACCACTCCCAGGAGGACCAACAAAAATCAGGTTATGTCCCCCTGCGGCTGCAATCTCCAAAGCTCGTCTAGCCTGAACCTGTCCCTTG
Organism: Waterburya sp.; assembly: GCA_965218645.1. Lineage (GTDB taxonomy): Bacteria > Cyanobacteriota > Cyanobacteriia > Cyanobacteriales > Xenococcaceae > Waterburya. The sequence continues at coordinate 2,610,103 of OZ244627.1, forward strand.
ACATCTTTTAAATTAGGTATGTGCGACCAAGTTTGTTGGTCAGGTGGTTGTTCGGCTGGCACTACAGGCTGATATTGCTCTGGCTGATTAAGAAAGTTAGCTACCTCACCTAAATTTTCAAATCCGTATACATCAATATCCTGAACCACGGCTGCTTCTTGGGCATTACCCAGAGGCACAATTAATCCCGCAATTCCCATTTTAGATGCTGCTGCTGCAACAGGTAAAACTCCTGAAACTGCCCTCAAACTTCCGTCAAGAGAAACTTCACCATAGAACAAATGATCTCCTAATAATTGCGGATCTACCTGTTCAGATGCTGCTAGAATGCCCACGCTAATCGGTAAATCAAAACAAGGTCCTTCTTTACGTAAGTCTGCTGGGGTAAGATTAATCACAATCTTACGCACAGGAAAAGCAAAATCAGCATTTTTTAGAGCAGCTTTAACGCGCTCACGCGATTCTTGAACCGCAATATCGGGTAGTCCGACAACAATGATCTTGGGCAGTCCTCCCGAAACATCGACCTCTACCCCTACTTTAATCGCATCAATACCTGCGATCGCTGCACTCCAAACCCTTGCCAACATTAATTAAATAACCATTCATCTACCCTAGCCTATTCGTGATTGACTTAATCGGCTAACCGCAAATTTACCAGTATTTGCTCATAATTAGCTATTCATTAATAACGAGAAATGGATAATTGTCTTCTGGCTGATGATTTTTTCCTGCTTTCGGGAACAATATAAACAGCTACCATAATTCAATTAGCTGCCAATAATATCTAATGCGTCTAATATGTTTATGACTCGCAATTAACATTACAGAAAATATGTTTTTCGACATTATTTTCAGTTTTGGTAAATCAAAATATGAAAAGTATAATTAATTGCTTGAATCTTTAATGTACGACAATCTATTAAAAGTGCGGACTTAGTTATTATTATTGCTAAAAATCAGAGACTACTTTATCTTCTTTCTTATAACGAATTCTACTCTAATGGCTGATTAACCAACGGTCAGAGCAGGCTTCGTCCGTTTAGAAGTCCGCGTCGCCTGGGGTTTCCCCAGGCGTTCATGTCGGACGCGGCGGGGTAATCTCTGACTCTAGTTAATTGTCAAAGTGAGATAAACACATTAAACCCTAACAATATAATGGATAGTCTAGATCAGTTGCATCATATATTAATAATTGAAGATCCTTCTTTTAAAAGAGAAATCAACCTTGATGCTGCAACTTATTCTATTGGTCGGCACTCTAGTAATGATATTGTTCTTTCTTGCCAAAAGACTTCTCGCAATCATGCCACTCTTTTACGCAGAACCGATCTAAAAACTAACAAATGTTCTTATTGGGTATTAGACGGAGATTTACAGGGCAATAGAAGTCGTAATGGAATTTATATTAATGGCAAAAAAAGCTTAGTTCACGAATTAAAATCGGGAGATACGATTCAGTTTAGCGCAGACGCTCAGGCTACATATCGAACATCTGCTAACTCAGCCAAAGATACTTCTTCTGGGCAGCAAATCAAGCCTAGTTTGCCACCAGCAAACGATACAGTTAATAAAGATACTATTGTTAATCTGCCACAAGTCTCTCAGCCAGAAGCAAGTACACTCAAGCCCCTAGCTTCTTTACAGCAGGCTTCTCTAGCTGAGCTTAGTCCTCAACCAATTATAGAAATAGATTTATACGGCAATATCATCTACATTAATTCCGCAGGTATTATTAATTTTAAAGATATACATCATCAAAAACTAAATCATCCTTTATTAGCAAATTTAATTGCTCAATACCATCAAGATCACGATAATATAATTACTCGTGAGGTCAAAATAGGCAATAAAACTTTTCAACAAACTGCCTATTATTTGCCAGAAAAAAAAGCAATTAGAAACTATATAGTAGATATTACGGCTCAAAAAACCTTAGAGAGCAAACTACAGCAAATAACAACTATTTATAACCAAATAACTGAGCAAATTACTGAAGGAATTATCATAGCTGAATCGGCAACCAAACAAATAGTAGAATCTAACTTAGCCTGTAGCAGTCTGCTGGGATATTCCGATGTGGAAATGCTCCAGATGAACGTCTATGAGCTAAGTAACGAATCAAATAAGTTTGCCACAGTTCTCCAAAGAGTAATCGCCGAAAAGCAGGGATATACTGGAGACTGCCTATTTAGAAAGCAAAATGGCAATATAGTTAATGCGCTTGTAAACATAAGCTTGATTAATTCTGAGGCAGATGAAAAAATATGCTTGATGATCGAGAATCAAGCGGAATCTAGAAATCTTCAGCCTGATAGTTCTGTTGTCTCAGTAAACATATCTGAACGAGAAATCTTTAACCAACAGGTAATAACGGCGATCGCCAACGCTAAAAGAAGCCAAAAGCTTTTAGCAATCATGTTTTGCCAGCTTAATTCTTTGACTGATATTCAGGCGATCATTGGCACCGAAAAAGTCAATCAGTTGCTATCTGCTCTACGAGAAAGACTAAAAACCTGCTTACGTGCAGGAGATACGATTATTCAGTGGCAGGAAGATAAATTTGCTTTATTATTACCTCAAATTGTTAACGTCGAAGAAGTAGTCAAAATTAATCGCAGAATACAGGAATTAATTGGGCAATCTTTCACAATTGGCGAAACTAAGGTTAATACCAATAGCACTACTGGTGTTGCAATTTATCCTCAAGACGGTAATAATGGGGAGATTTTATTAGCCAGTGCCAACACCGCCTTAGAACGCGCTCATCAAAACAAAAATAGTTATCAGTTTTATGATGAAGCAATGAATTCTCAAGCTTTGGTAGCTTTAGAAATGGAAGCTTTGCTTAAACAAGGATTAGATAACGAAGAGTTTAGACTGTACTATCAGCCACAAATTAATGTTGACACTGGCAAACCAGAGGCTATTGAGGCTTTGTTGCGCTGGCAACACCCAGAATTGGGCTTAGTTACTCCCACTAATTTTATTAAATCAGCCGACAAGTCAAAATTAATTATACCAATTGGAGAATGGGCAATTCGTAAAGCCTGTAGCCAAAGTAAGGCTTGGCAATCACAAGGATTACCATCAGCTAAAATTACGATAAGTCTATCTTCTGTTCAATTCCAACAGCCTAATTTAACGCAAAAAATTGCCGAAATACTGGCAGAAACTGCTTTAGAGCCTCATTTATTGGAGCTTGAGATCAGTGCCATCAGCTTGATGGAAAATATAGATCATAGTAAGTATATACTAAATCAGCTACATTCTTTAGGGGTGCATATCGCTGTTGATAGTTTTACAGCAGGATTTTCGACTCTGGAATATCTAAAACAGTTTCCCTTGAATACACTAAAAATAGATCGTTCTCTAGTTCAACAATTAACTGATAATCCTCAGGATTTAGCAATTGTAGCTGCATTAATAGAATTGAGCGAGGGATTTGACTTGAGAATAGTGGCAGAAGGAGTAGAAACTCAAGAGCAAGTAGATTTGCTACGCCAATTAGATTGTCAACAAATGCAGGGCTATTGGTTTGGTCATCCTTTGGCTGCGGATGAAGCCAGCAAACTGCTACAGATCTGTAATCATTCAGAGAATTTAGAAATTACAGAAAGCTCAGAACAAATGATATCAGAAGATGTTGATTATGATTAATTTCTTGCCAAGAAGTAAAAGCTGAGTAGTTCGATCTCTTAAAAAAGACAGAGCTATAAACAGTACTATAATCGATGTCATCCTTTAAATCAGTAATATCCTAAACATGGAAAGTAATGGCAGTAAACCAGCTTTAGATTACGATCGCCTTTTTGACACGATCAAAGAATTAGTCTTAGCTCATTCTCCCAGTGGCGTAGAGACTGAAATAAATCGAGAGCTAGTTGACCGCTTTACTGCTTTAAACGTTGAGCATTGGCAGGATTCAGCAGATAATGTAATTGCCAAAATTTCTGGTCAAGATTCCACTAGAGCGATCGCCATTACTGCCCATAAGGATGAAATTGGCATGATCGTCAAATCGATTGATCCTAATGGCTGTTTACAGGTTCGCCGTTTAGGAGGCTCATTTCCGTGGGTGTACGGCGAAGGAGTCGTAGATATCCTTGGTGATCGAGAAGTTATCAGCGGCATTTTGTCTTTTGGCTCTCGTCATGTTTCCCATGAGTCACCTCAAAAGGTGCAACAGCTAGATACGCCTTTGATCTGGGAGGATGCTTGGGTAGAAACTAAATGTGATTTAGAAGAATTGGCGGATTTAGGAGTACGCCCAGGGACAAGAGTAGTAGTGGGCAAACATCGCAAACAGCCTTTTCGTCTCAAAAATTATATTGCCAGCTATACCCTAGATAATAAGGCCTCAGTGGCTATTTTATTAGCATTGGCTGCTAGAATTCAAAACCCTTCCGTGGATATTTATTTAGTCGCTTCAGCTAAAGAAGAAGTGGGTGCAATTGGCGCATTGTACTTTACCCAAAACCAAAAGCTAGAAGCATTAATTGCTCTAGAAATTTGTCCTTTAGCTGATGAATATCCGATTGAATCAGGAACAGCCCCAGTTTTGCTCTCTCAAGATAGCTATGGTATCTATGATGAATGCCTCAATACAGAAATCCATCTAGCAGCTACTGAAGCTAATATTCCCCTTCAGCTAGCGGTTATCGATGGTTTTGGTAGTGATGCTTCGATCGCCATGAAGTTTGGTCATGTCTGTCGGGGAGCTTGTTTGAGTTTTCCTACCCAAAATACCCACGGTTACGAAATTGCTCATCTTGGCGCGATCGCTAACTGCATTGAGATTTTAGCCACTTACTGTATGAGTATATAGCTATATAATTCAATTCGTAAATTACTGAGATGCACTGGCTGGGAGCGACCAAATTTGATTTGCTCCATCGGTTGTGGCATGAGGACCAGAAATTATTAGGGAAGGAAATTTAGCAATTTGAACATCAAAAATCTCGTCTACTCCTGCTTGAAATTCTAAGCTACTAATCATTTTTTGTGCTTGAAGATCGACGATCGCTATACCACATTTCAATTCGTCAAAGCGATCGCTAATTGGTAAGTTGCCAAAGATAGCCGTTTCACGGATTTTAGATAAACCAACAAAAGCATACTTGCCTGCAAGTGCTAACCCGCGTGTATAGCCAGGTAAACAGACGATTTTTGTATGTTTTCCAGAAGCTATATGTACTGTAATCAATTCACCATGACCTGAATTGAGTACCCATAAACGATTTTGATACATTCTGGGGGAGTGAGGCATGGCTAAACCTTCAGTAATTACTTTGCTGCTAGGAACTTCTAAAATGCAGCCATCAGTAGATTTGTTGTCTCGCCAACCTCCAGGGGTATTGGTTTTACCCATAACGGTAACGTATTTTGGCATTCCTTCGACCATAGCCACACCATTAAGATGACAACGATCTTCAGGAGCGATCGCACTAATAAAAGCTGGTCGCCATTGGGGTAGAAAATTATAGTTATTACTTAAGGTGCAAAGACAAGAAAAGCGCGTGTTTACCATCCACAATTCCTTATTTCCCCAAGCTAAATCATGAATTGAAATATCTCCCGTGTATTGTCCACCTCTAGTCAAAAAACAAGCATCATAAGTGCCTGGAGGTTCTATTTGAGGAGCTAATTTAGAGTCATTTTTCAGAAAATAAACCCAATCTTTCCCTCCTACTGCCATTTGAGTAGGACTTATTGCCATACCCATCGCTCGTTCAAAGTTGTGGAAACTGATATTGAGGGAATTGTTTTTAACCGTGACGACTCCCAGTTTACCTGCTTGATATGTCGAGAAAAATAGGGAAATATTAAGATGATTAAAAATACTCGTCAAATTATTACTATATTCATAACTGACTTCCCGCAAATCTGGTTTGGCATTAGGATCGGCTTCAGTTGAGGGTCGAATCATCAATAATTCAAAAGTTAAATAATTATGCAAGTATAGAAACTAAGAGAAGTTTGGTAGATCTGAACCTCTGCCAACTGCGATCACAAAAAGTTATCGGGCGTAAGGTCTTCAGTATTCACACCATTCAAGGTTGCTAATATTTCCTCACCTGCTTGAATAGTATTTCCTGAAAAAGTTAGGTCGTTCAATTCTAAACTTCCCAGTAAACTAAGGCGATCGCTTTTTAAGTCAAAATCAATAATAGTGTCTTTCGGGCGATCGCCAGCAAGAATAAAGATATCATTACCATTACCACCAAAAAGAATATCTTTACCATTGCCACCATCAAGGCAATCGTTACCCCCACCACCGACTAGCTTATCTTTGCCATTACCGCCAAGGAGAGTATCATTACCCGCACCACCGATTAGCTTATCATTACCATTACCGCCAAGGAGAATATCTTTACCCCCACGACCGATTAGCTTATCTTTGCCGTTACTGCCTTCAATTTGGTCTGCACCATCTGTACCAACAAGCTTGTCCGAGCCATTAGTACCGGTAATAATATTAGTGGTGGGTGAATCATCAACAATTAACTTAAATAGTTCCCTGCCATTTTCACCATCCTCAGCACCGAAATACAGCTTATCGTTAAACTCGGTCAAGCTCCCAGGATAAGAATTACCATTACCAGGATAAATATCTTTAACTAATTGAGTACCGTCGCTTGTACCGTCACTGACCCATAGCTCGTCTCCATTTTCACCATCCTCAGCACTGAAATACAGCTTATCGTTAAACTCGGTCAAGTTATAGGGATAAGAACCATAATCATAACCATAATCCTTATTATTACCAGGATAAATATCTTTAACTAATTGAGTACCGTCGCTTGTACCATCGCTGACCCATAGCTCGTCTCCATTTTCACCATCCTCAGCACCGAAATACAGCTTATCGTTAAACTCGGTCAAGCTCCCAGGAAAAGAATTACCACTACCAGGATAAATATCTTTAACTAATTGAGTACCTTCGCTTGTACCATCGCTGACCCATAGCTCGTCTCCATTTTCACCATCCTCAGCACCGAAATACAGCTTATCGTTAAACTCGGTCAAGCTCTCAGGAAAAGAATTACCACTACCAGGATTAATATCTTTAGCTAATTGAGTACCTTCGCTTGTACCATCGCTGACCCAGAGTTCCCTGCCATTTTCATTATCATTAGCCGTGAAATACAGCTTATTGTTAAACTCGGTAAAGTAAATAGGAAAAGAATCACCATTACCAGGATTAATATCTTTAGCTAATTGAGTACCTTCGCTTGTACCATCGCTGACCCATAGTTCGTCTCCATTTTCACCATCATTAGCCGTGAAATACAGCTTATTGTTAAACTCGGTAAAGTTCCTAGGATAAGAATCACCAGAAGAACCATAATTATTGCTACCAGGATAAATATCTTTAACTAATTGAGTACCTTCGCTTGTACCATCGCTGACCCATAGTTCGTCTCCATTTTCACCATCATTAGCACTGAAATATAGCTGGTCGTTGAACTCGGTAAAGTAATTGGGACTAGAATTACCATAAAAACTACAATTATCAGGGTTAATATTTTTAACTAAATGAGTACCTTCAGCTGTACCGTCGCTGACCCATAGTTCGTCTCCATTTTCACCATCATTAGCACTGAAATACAGCTGGTCGTTGAACTCGATCAAGTTCCTAGGAAAAGAATCACCAGAAGAACCATAATTATTGCTACCAGGATAAATATCTTTAACTAATTGAGTACCTTCGCTTGTACCATCGCTGACCCATAGCTCGTCTCCATTTTTACCATCGTCAGCACCGAAATATAGCTGGTTGTTAAACTCGGTTAAGTCAGAGGGACTAGAACCATAACGACCAGGATTAATATCTTTAACTAAGACAACTTGAGAAGAATTGTTTTCCATTTTAATTTTGCTTGATTAATAAATTATGGTCGATTAGATAGATAATTTATGCCAAGTAAACTTGTTTGAGTAATTTGTTTTTTCAAATTATCGGTCTAAAATTACAATTAATCTACAGTTATTTTAACCGCCTAAAATCCTTCTTATCAAAACTTTACTATTGATGTATTTTGAAGCAATAAAGGGTTCCGCGCGCTAATTTTTAGCTAAAAGCTGATAACTAGAAGCTTCTTGATAAATGGAATAATTATTAATGATTAAAAATAAACAATCATGACATAAAGACTAAAAAAGGTTTAGTAGATCTAAACCTCTTCCAACTCCGATCACAAAAAGTTATCGGGCGTAAGGTCTTCAGTATTCACACCATTCAAGGTTGCTAATATTTCCTCACCTGCTTGAATAGTATTTCCCGAAAAAGTAAGGTCGTTCAATTCTAAACTTCCCAGTAAACTAAGGCGATCGCCTTTTAAGTCAAAATCAATAATAGTGTCTTTCGGGCGATCGCCAGCAAGAATAAAGATATCATTACCATTACCGCCAAGGAGAATATCTTTACCATTGCCACCATCAAGGCAATCGTTACCCGCACCACCGACTAGCTTATCTTTGCCGTTACCGCCAAGAAGAGTATCATTACCCGCACCACCAAGGAGAATATCTTTACCATTGCCACCATCGAGGCGATCGTTACCCGCACCACCGATTAGCTTATCATTGCCATTACCGCCAAAGAGAGTATCATTACCCCCACGACCGACTAGCTTATCTTTGCCGTTACCGCCTTCAATTTGGTCTGCACCATCTGTACCAACAAGCTTGTCCGAGCCATTAGTACCGGTAATAATATTAGTGGTGGGTGAATCATCAACAATTAACTTAAATAGTTCACTGCCATTTTCATTATCCTCAGCACTGAAATACAGCTTATCGTTAAACTCGGTCAAGTTCCTAGGATAAGAACCATAATCATTATTATTACCAGGATAAATATCTTTAACTAATTGAGTACCTTCAGTTGTGCCATCGCTGACCCATAGCTCGTCTCCATTTTCACCATCTCTAGCACTGAAATACAGCTTATCGTTGAACTCGGTCAAGTTATAGAGATAAGATCCATCACGACCAGGATAAACATCTTTAACTAATTGAGTACCTTTGCTTGTACCATCGCTGACCCAGAGTTCGGTGCCATTTTCACCATCATCAGCCCTAAAATACAGCTTATCGTTAAACTCGGTCAAGTCAGAGGGAAAAGAATCACCACTACCAGGATAAATATCTTTAACTAATTGAGTACCTTCGCTTGTACCATCGCTGACCCATAGCTCGTCTCCATTTTCACCATCGTCAGCACCGAAATACAGCTTATCGTTAAACTCGGTCAAGTCAGAGGGAAAAGAATCACCACTACCAGGACAAATATCTTTAACTAATTGAGTACCTTCGCTTGTACCATCGCTGACCCATAGCTCGTCTCCATTTTCACCATCTCTAGCACTGAAATACAGCTTATTGTTAAACTCGGTTAAGTTCCTAGGAAGAGAAATACCATTACCAGGATAAATATCTTTAACTAATTGAGTACCGTCGCTTGTACCGTCGCTGAACCATAGCTCGTAGCCATTTTCACCATCGTCAGCCGTGAAATACAGCTTATTGTTAACCTCGGTCAAGTCAGAGAGAAAAGAATTACCATTACCAGGATAAATATCTTTAACTAATTGAGTACCGTCGCTTGTACCGTCGCTGACCCATAGCTCATCTCCATTTTCACCATCATCAGCACTGAAATACAGCTTGTTGTTAAACTCGGTCAAGTTCCCAGGAAAAGAATCACCATAAAAACTACTATTATCAGGATTAATATCTTTAACTAATTGAGTACCTTCAGTTGTGCCATCGCTGACCCATAGTTCCCTGCCATTTTCACCATCTCTAGCACTGAAATACAGCTTATTGTTAAACTCGGTCAAGTTCCTAGGATAAGAATCACCATAAAAACCGTAACTACTACCAGGATAAATATCTTTAACTAACTGAGTACCTTCGCTTGTACCATCGCTGACCCATAGTTCCCTGCCATTTTCACCATCATTAGCACCGAAATATAGCTGGTCGTCAATCTCGGTTAAGTCAAAGGGATTAGAATCATCACGACCAGGATTAATATCTTTAACTAAGACAACTTGAGAAGAATTGTTTTCCATTTTAATTTTGCTTAATTAATAAATTATTGTCGATTAGATAGATAATTTATGCCAAGTAAACTTGTTAGAATAATTTGTTTTTTCAAATTATCAGTCTAAAATTACAATTAATCTACAGTTATTTTAACCGCGTACAATCCTTCTTATTAAAAATTTACTATTGATCTATTTTGAAGCAATAAAGGGTTTCGCCCTAGCTATTAGCTCACTCAAATATGGTCTTTAACCTACCTGAATGTAAACATTGTAAAGACAATGGGACTCTTTACCCAATTAACGAGCTTGGCGCGCTAACTTTTAGCTTTGAGCTAAAAGCTTTTTGATAAATGGAATAATTATTAATAATTAAAAATAAACAATCATGATGTAGAAACTAAAAAAGTTTGGTAGATCTAAACCTCTTCCAACTGCGATCATAAAAAGTTATCGGGCGTAAGATCTTCAGTATTCACACCATTCAAGGTTGCTAATACTTCCTCACCTGCTTGAATAGTATTTCCCGAAAAAGTAAGATCGTTCAATTCTAAACTTTCCAGTAAACTAAGGCGATCGCTTATTTTAATAAAAAAATCTACTTGACAACTCATACTCGTTATGAGTATGATTTATCTATAAGAAATTTAGACTTACAATTAGGAGCAAAATAAATAATGAAAGATACAGTACCAAGCGTCGTCTTCAAAACCAGAGTTCGCGATGAATCTGTCGAGGGACCAAACCCTTTTCGTTGGCAAGATGTAACTACAGAAGAAATTTTCAAAGGTAAAAAAGTAATTGTATTTTCTCTACCTGGTGCATTTACTCCTACCTGTTCTTCGACTCATTTACCTGGATACGAGAAGTACTACGAAGAATTTAAGTCTTTGGGTATAGATCAAATTGTTTGTATTTCGGTTAATGATGCTTTTGTCATGTTCCAGTGGGGTAAACAGCAAGGAGTCAAAAACGTCTTTTTACTTCCCGATGGCAATGGCGAATTTACGCGCGAGATGGAAATGTTGGTCAGTAAAGATAATCTTGGCTTTGGTTCGCGTTCTTGGCGGTATTCGATGCTGGTTGACGATATGAAAATTGAAAAAGCGTTTATCGAACCAAATTTTGGCGATAACTGTCCTACCGATCCTTTTGAAGTTTCTGATGCCGATACTATGTTGGCATACCTGAAAGGAGCAAAATAATTATCTTCATCATTTAGGAACATGAAATTAGATCTCATGTTCCTACTCACCAAAAAGCATGGGAACAATATATCTCGGTACTATAGCTAGCTTAGTAGCAGGTTTAGCCACTGCTGTCGGCGCACTACCCATCTTATTTACTGCCAATATAAGCAAGAAATCGCAAGGAGTTATGTTAGGACTTGGTGGTGGCGTAATGCTAGCTGCAACCGCATTTTCTTTGATTGTTCCAGGACAAGAAGCTGCCGTAGATTTAGGTTATTCTCAGGCAAATTCTGCTTTAATCGTCAGTGTCGGCATGGCTTTAGGTGCTATCTTGCTGTTGTTAATGCACAATTACTTTCCCCATGAACATTTCAACAAAGGTGCAGAAGGAAAGATTACCGAGAACTTTGAACGTATTTGGTTATTTGTAATTGCGATTACAATCCACAACTTTCCCGAAGGTTTAGCGGTTGGTGTTGGCTTTGGTGATGGCAGTATTAGTCATGGACTACCTCTAGCGTTGGGTATTGCTTTACAGAATATGCCCGAAGGTTTGATAGTTGCTTTAGCATTGAGGGAGTTAGATTATTCCATCAAGTATGCTTTAGGAATTTCTCTGCTAACTGGTTTAGTTGAGCCTATTGGAGGTTTTGTTGGGGCAAGCATTGTCAATTTTGGTCAAGCCTTTTTACCTTGGGGAATGGCGATCGCAGCAGGTTCAATGTTATTTGTTATTGTTGATGAAATTATTCCCGAAATAGATAGAGAAAGCACTGCCCAAGAAGGCACGCTGGGGGTTATGACTGGTTTTGTGGCAATGATGTTTTTAGATATTGCTTTTGGGTGATTACTGATTACTAATTATTGCTTGAATTTTGCAGGTTAAATTTTTAAACTTAATAAACATCAAGGAGAATTAAATTATGGTTTCTACTGTTTCTCAAGAAAAGCTATACACTACTCGTATCGATCTTGCTGAAGATATACGAGTTAATGTAATCGAGACTTTAAATCAAACTCTCGCAGCAACACTAGACCTAAAAACCCAGACTAAACAAGCGCACTGGAACGTTAAAGGTATGGACTTTTATCAGTTACACTTGCTGTTTGATGAAATGGCAGGGGAATTAGAAGAATACGTCGATATGGTTGCCGAGAGAGTCACCGCTTTAGGCGGGGTGGCTATGGGAACAGCACGTATTGCTGCTAGCGAGTCTATTTTGCCTGAATATGACTTAGATGCGGTTACAGGAATTGAACACGTAACTGCTTTAGCCGATCGCTTTGGTGCTTATGCCAAACACGTCCGTGAAGCAATTGATAGTACCGACGAACTAGGCGATCTTGATACAGCAGATCTATATACCGAAATTTCCCGCACTATTGATAAGCGTCTTTGGTTCTTAGAAGCACATTTGGTTTAGAGATTAAGCAACAGTAGCTATTTGTATTTAAGCTTAAAGCTAATAGCTTAGAGCTTATAGCTACGAACCAATAAACTTTAACCAAAGACAATCAATTTAGAACGTAATTATGATAGATACAAAAGGTGCAGATGCGGTAGATCGAGCGATCGCACAAGGCAAAGATTTAGATGGTTCTCCCATTCCTGAGCATAAATTGTCATTATATAACAAGGTGATGGGGTTTGAAGCAGGGAGACAAAGAAGCGGAGTTACCAATACAATGCGATCGCGCATCGTCAGAATTGGTGCAAAACATCTTCCCCAAGCTGAACTAAATCAGATGTTATTAGATGCGGAGTTTCCTCCCTTGAAAGACAAGGAAATTGCTTTTTATTATGGTGGCAAATAGCATCACAATAATTGTAGGAACAATTAAATAAATTATTTCTATCAAAAAAAATTATTTTTTAATCACTTCTAAACTTGGTCATGGGAAATTCATCGACAAGTTTAACTATTTTTCGCCTTATTTTAAAACAATTTATTAATTAAACTACCTATTTCTACTTAAGGAGATATACGAATATGAGTTATGATTTTGATTTATTTGTGATTGGTGCGGGTTCGGGCGGTATTGCTACTGCTAGACGTGCTGCACAGTATGGGGCAAAAGTAGGAATTGTCGAAAGCGATCGCCTGGGAGGAACCTGCGTTAACCGTGGTTGTGTACCTAAAAAGCTGATGGTATATGCTTCTCACTTCCCTGCTGGATTTGAAGAGTCGGCGGGATATGGCTGGACAGTAGGGGAAAGTAGCTTTGATTGGTTAAAAATGATTACTGCTGTTAACGATGAGGTGACTCGTCTTAACGGTATTTATCAGCGAATGCTGGATACTTCTGAGGTTAAGCTATACAAGGGTTATGGTAAATTTATTGACGCGCACACTATCGAAATTGGCGAGCAAAAGGTTACCGCCGAGAAAATTTTAATTGCTGTAGGTGGTAAACCTGTCAAGCCAAAAAAAATTAAGGGAATTGAACACGCCATCACTTCTAGAGAAATCTTTAATGTCAAAGAACAGCCAAAGCGTATGGTGATTATTGGCGGTGGTTATATTGGTGTAGAGTTTGCCTGTATCTTGAACGGTTTAGGCACAGAAGTCACCGTAGTTATTCGGGGAGACAAAATCTTGCGTGGTTTTGACGAAGATATCCGCGACGAGATTCAGACAGGAATGCAAAATCACGGGATTAAGTTTATCACTGGTTGCGATTGCGAGCGTATGGTAATTGATAAAACCGATTCTGGCTTAAAAATTACCGTACCTACTAAAGACGGCAAATCAGAAACTATCGTCGCCGATGCTGCTAGTTTGGCTGCCACAGGCAGAGAACCAGATTTAGCTAATCTGGGATTAGAAAATACGCAAGTAGAAGTAGTCAAGGGTGCAGTAGCAGTAGATGAATATAATAAAACGGCGGAAGATAATATTTATGCAGTAGGTGACTGTACAGATCGGATTAATCTGACTCCTGTAGCCATTAACGAAGGTAGAGCATTTGCTGACACCCATTTTGGCGGACAATCTCGACAAATGAGCTACGAAAACGTTCCTTCGGCTGTATTTACTACTCCTGAAGCAGCTACAGTTGGCTTGAGCGAAGCCGAAGCCAAGGAAAAATATGGTGATGCTGTTAAAGTCTATCGTAGTAAATTCCGTCCCATGTACTATACTCTGCCAGATAAACAGGAAAAAACTATGATGAAATTAATTGTGGATACCAATACCGACAGGGTAGTTGGCGCACATATGGTAGGAGATGGCGCAGCGGAAATTATTCAAGGTGTGGCAGTAGCAGTAAAAATGGGCGCAACTAAAGCCAACTTTGATGCCACCGTAGGTATTCATCCTAGTTCGGCAGAAGAGTTTGTAACTATGCGTTAATTGGCCGTGTTTTAGCTTATAAGAGCGATCGCCTTTGTCTTGATGATCGCTCGATCTACTATTTAACCAAAGCAAGATTTTGGCTTTAGCGGTTCATCGAGCCTTACTAAACGTATCGCTACTGATGTTATAGCAGTTGAAGTAAAGGTTAAGACTATAAATAATTATCTCGCGCACCAGGCGCAAAGACGCAGAGAAATTAAGAGATGTCCTAATCTATGATTCGATTGCTATATGTAAAATTGTCAGCATGATTAGGAGAAAATTGCTGAGTTAAAAGTTTAGCTGCATCTTCGCTTTTGAGAGGTTTAGCAAAAAAATACCCTTGACCATATTCACAATTTAAAGCCTGAAGAATATGTTTATGTTTTTCGGTTTCAATACCTTCGGCAATTACGTCCATGTCTAACTTTTGAGCTAAAGTAATAATAATATCGACGATCGCTTTATCTTTATCTGACTGTTCCATTTGTCGCACAAAAGACTGATCGACTTTTAGAGTATCCGCGCCAAACTGCTGTAAATAGCTTAAAGAAGAGTAGCCAGTACCAAAGTCATCAATACTCAATTTAATGCCCAGGGCTTTTAGTTGGTGTAGTAGGGCGATCGCTGCTTCTACATTATCCATCATTGCGCTTTCGGTAATTTCCAGTTTTAGACATTGGGAATTGAGTTTGGTTTCAGCCAGTATTTGCTCTACCTGCTCTACTAAATCTGGTAAAAATTGATGACTAGAAAGATTAATACTAATAGTCAGTCTTTGTTGTGCGCCAAACTGCTGATGCCACTGATACATTTGCTGACAGGCTGTTCGTAAAATCCAGTCTCCTAAGGGAATAATTAGTCCTGTTGCTTCTGCTAAGGGAATAAATTCCCCAGGAGAAACAAAGCCTCTGGCAGACGAAATCCAGCGTACCAAAGCTTCAAATCCAGCAATGCGATCGGTTTTAAGATTGATGATTGGCTGATAGTATAGTTCAAACTCCTGATTAGCTACTGCTTGCCTGAGATCGTTTTCTAACTGCCACTGGGCAACTGTTTCTAAGTGCATTTTGGAGGTAAAAATTGCATACTGATTTTTACCTATAGTTTGAGCGCGATCTTGAGCTATGTTGCTGTTTCTCAATAACTCTTCTGCTTGAATTTTTTCTCCTGAATGATGAAAAGCAATACCCAGGTTAGTAGAGATAACGATTTCTTGCTCCTGTATATTAAATACTTGAGCTAAATCTTTTTGGATTCGTTTAGCAATCGCGATCGCCTGCTCTAGATCTTTTAAAGTTAATAACGCCACGGCAAATGTAGCATTTCCTATCCTGGCTGGTTTATCTTGGGAGCGAATAGAGTTCTGAATGCGTTTTCCTGCCAAAACAATCAGGCGATCGCCTATTTGCTTGCCTAAGGTATCGTTAACGATTTTAAAACGTTCAATATCAATTGAGATAATTGCAATTAAAGAATTTTTGGGTTTGACGATAGATTGTTGCAGCAGAGTGAGTATTTGTTCTCTGTTAGCCAAACCTGTTAGCTCATCAACTAAAGATCGATAAAAAGTTTTGTGTGCCAAAATCACTCCAGTTGTACCTACTAAACTGATCGCTGAGGGAACAATCGGCAGCCACACCGTTGCTAAAAACCCACCAAAGCAAATTACTGATAACCCTGCTAAAGCAAAAATTAAGCTCCCTCCCAAAGCTAAGGGGTGCTTGGTACGCCAGACTAAAATCGCTCCTGTAATTGACCAAACCCAAATCCAGATAATTTCACCCCACTGAGGCAAAAATCTAAACAAAGGTTGTCGATCTAATACCGCGCTTAAAATTTGGTTAGCCATTTGAGCATGAATAGCTACTCCAGACATTTTTTCAGCACCATAGGGAGTTGAAAAGATATCTTTCTTACTGGGTGCTGTATAGCCGATTATGATAACTTTGTTCTCGATCCAACTAGGTTCAAAATTACCATCTAAAATTTGCGTAAAGGATAGTTGTCGAGCTATTGTTTCTAATGGTTTATATTTAAGTAATATCTGCGAACCAAAAACATCTGAATTAGATAATTGATAGCCTCCTGAATCCGCTTTTAAAGCAGGAAAAACAGTTTGATTAAGCTTTAAATAATTTTGCTTAATTTCTAATGATGTATCTCTAGTATCCAAATAGCTTTTACTCAACTGAAATCCAAATGAATATAAGTTGCGATCGCCCATTTTTGCAGACATAAAGTTGCGCCTAACTATACCATCATCATCGAGCAAAAAGTTATTAAAGCCAACCCTGTCCTCTGGTACGTTTGGAGGCGCAGGAACGCTATCATCTTGGTTGACATTTTTGATGGCAATTATGTTTTTAGCTTCTAGTTGTTTTAGTAGTTCTTGATTTCCTGGTGGCTGAGGAAGATCGCGATATATATCCAAACCAATTACTCTAGGATTGTATTTTTGAAGCTTTGCAATTAACTTAGCAATCAGTTCATCAGAAAAAGTAGACTGTTGCCATGCTTGAATATCTGACTCAGTAATTTCTATTAGAGTTATTCGCGATTCTGGTAGATTTTCTGGAAGCGATCGCCCGTCTTCAATTTTATCCCACCGCATCATCAAATCAAATACGGCTAGCTCAAAAAATTGCAAACTTCCAAACTGTCTAATAAGAGAAATAACTAGAACCAAAATGCTAGTAATAAGTAAGCTAGAGCGAGAAGCTGACTTTAAAGCAAGATTCCTAAAAGTTTTACTAGTTAGTAATTTTAATTTAGCCAAGGGCATCTTTAATTAATATATAGCAGTTCTAATTCTAATAAGGTACGGCTTTAATGCCTTGGTTTTTAATGAGTGTAATTACTGACAAGATATATTTAATAATATTAAAGATGTTGTTAGTTGTAAATCAGTAAAACAACTGATAACACAACAGTAGGTTATCAGTTATACAGGTAGATATAACAAAGCTGCTATTCAAATATAATTTATAAAATATTATGTCGAAACTATTTCTAAGCCGTTTCTCAAAGCTATATAAAATATTGAGTTTGACTTTATTGCTTAGTTCAGTAGCATCTAATGCCATTGCCCAAGAGTCAGATTACAATGGTTTTCCTACAGGAGAACAACAAGGGGGTGGAGTTAGAGGGAAAGTAAATAATTGTAGTTCTTATACTTCATATCCAGTTCCCTTAATTCCCCAAAATTCTCAAACTTTAACTACATCTGCTACACCAAAACTCTTTTTTGATGCAGCAAATGTTCAACAAGCTGTGGCTTTGAACTTTTTACTTTTAAATCAAAATGATGAAATCGTTTATCAAGATTTAGTCGAAGCTGACAATAAATCGGGACTTATTAGCTTAAACGTATCTGATGAAAGTAATTCAGATAGTTTAAAAATCGACGATATTTATCATTGGTATATGGTTCAACAGTGTGAAAATACTGATACTCCCAAAATAGTTGCAAATGGTTCTTTAAAACGTATTGAACTAGAAGATAAGCTAGTCAAAAAGTTAACTAAAGCATCTTTAATTGAAAAAATAAACATCTATCAAGAGGCAAATGTATGGTATGAGGCATTAGAAAATCTTACCCAATTAAAATGTAGTACTTCTAATGCCAGCATAACTAACAAACAAATAGAACAAATTTCTAGTATGACCAATACATCTGTAGAATCTTTTAATAGTTCTTTAGATAGTTATTGCGCTGCCAACCTAAAAGCACAATCAATTGTAATGAAGTAAAATTGAGTTCTTTATGAGCAGATATAGAAAAAATAATTAGATGTTAATCGTCAATTATACTTACGTATTTTCTCATAAAGAATACTAATTTTTTGACTTACATTATTGTATGAAAATAATACTCAACTACCTTTTTGCTCTCAAAAGAATAACTGATAGACTGAATATATTTTTAATTGTTTTGCTAACTATTATTACTATAGTCGGTCTAGAATTAACCTTTTCTCCGCCAGCCATCTCTGAAAATGCAGTTAAGCAAAATTTATCAGCTAAACAGCTAGGTAAAATAATCAATAAAACAGAACATTCTTGGGAGTATAATTACGAAGACTATTTCCATAATAACTTTGCTAATCATTCTCAAACTGAAAAACAAATAGCTAAACAACTAACCCAATTAAGCAAAGACACAGAAACAAATCCCGCAGTTATGTGGGCAGTACCCACACCAAAAAAACTATATCTACTGTTAATTACTCCAGGCTCAGAGCCGATAATTAAAGAGGTTGATGTCAGTGGTAAAACCTTAGCTAAAATTGTCGATAATTTTAACCAAACAATGGTTAGCTCTCGAAAAATCGACTCAAAATCTTACTTGCCTTCAGCCAAATTACTTCACAAATGGATTATAGAACCCATTGAGCCTGAGCTAAACGCTGCCAATATTGACACTTTGATGCTTTGTTCTGGATCTGGTTTACGCACTTTTCCCTTTGCTGCGCTTCACGATGGAGAGCAGTTTTTGATAGAAAAATATAGTTTAGTCAGACTGCCAGCACTAAGCTTGACTAATATTAGCTATACAGCTAACAAAGACAATCAGATCAGTGTTTTGGCTATGGGAGCCTCAAAATTTAATGATTCACCACCTTTGCCAGGAGTTGAGCTTGAAGTACCTACGATCACGCCCAAAACTTTTCCTGGAAAAGCTCTGCTAAATCAAGATTTTACTGTAAAAAACCTCAAGTCACAGCACAAAAAAAATAGCTTTAATTTAATTCACTTAGCTACCCATGCTGAGTTTAATCCAGGTGTAGCTAGTAATTCCTATATCCAATTCGATGACGCCAAAGTCGGCTTAAATGAGGTAGATAAATTAGGATTAAACAATCCCCCCGTAGATTTGCTGGTACTGAGTGCTTGTAAAACCGCAGTGGGTAATAAAGATGCTGAATTTGGTTTTGCTGGTCTAGCTCTCCAGGCTGGAGTTAAATCTGCATTAGCTAGTTTGTGGTCAATTGACGACGCGGGAACAGTAGCTTTAATGAGCGAATTTTATCAGAATCTAAAGTCAGGCTCAATGAAAGCTCAAGCCCTCAGAGAATCTCAGATAGCAATGCTACAGGGCAAAGTATATGTGGAAGGAGATCGCTTAAGAAGCTCTAGAGGAGCAGTAAATTTACCAGCAGCCTTGGCTCAAACAAAAACTGCTAACCTTTCCCATCCTTTCTATTGGGCTGGTTTCTCCATTATGGGTAATCCCTGGTAAGAGTATAAGTTCAATCAATCTTTCTTTATTCCTCGCTATTCCAGTCGGGGATTTCTTTTTGGCGCGATCGCGCTACTACCAAGGCATTGTCGCTAACATCTTGAGTTACCACTGAACCCGCTGCTACGGTAACGTTTTCACCCAAGGTAACAGGAGCAACTAAAACACTATTTGAGCCAGTTTTAGCACCTTTTTTGATGGTTGTAGAATGTTTGTTTTTGCCATCATAGTTGGCGGTAATTGTACCTGCACCGATATTAACGCGATCGCCCAAAGTCGCATCTCCCAGATAGGACAAGTGAGCCACATTAGTATTTGAGCCGACGGTAGATTTTTTAATCTCGACAAAGTTACCCACACGACAGCTTTCACCTAGTTTAACGTCTCCACGCAAATGAGAATAAGGTCCAATTCTTGTATGGTCAGCAACCTCTGAATCTGTCACCACCGAATACAAAATGGTTACTCCAGAACCAATTTTGCTATTTTCAACTAGGCTACCAGGACCAATTTTGCTGCCTGTAGCAATGATAGTATTACCTCGCAAATGAGTTTGAGGTTCAATGATTACATCAGGCTCTAGTTGAACATTTTCACCGATAGTAATGCTGTCGGGGTTGAGCATAGTCACTCCAGCCTTCATCCAGTCGTCTTTAATTCTTGCCTGTAAAACATCATAGGCAGCCGATAGCTGTAAGCGATCATTGATACCGTTGGTTTCCCGATAATCTTCGGCATCGTGAGCCATTACTGGAGAAAGATAATCAACAACTTCGGTCAAATAGTATTCTTGCTGATCGTTGTTGGTAGAAAGCTTAGGCAATGATTCGGCTAGTTTTTGCCAATTAAAACAATATATCCCTGCATTAACACGACGATTTTGCTTTTGGGCTGAATTACAATCACGGTCTTCTATAATGTGACTAACTAAATTATTCCCGTTGCAAAATACTCGACCATAGCCTTGAGGATTAGGCAGATTAGCGGTCAAAAGAGTTGCTGTATTTTGCTTTGATTGGTGAGTGGCAACTAGCTGCTGAAGAGTTTCAGGACGTAGTAAAGGTGCATCACCATTTAAGACCAATAAATCTCCCTCATAGCTCTGAAGATGGGACATTAGCTGCTGTACCGCGTGACCAGTACCTAACTGCTCAGTTTGCTCGACAAATTCTACATCCTGACGATGACTCAAAGCCTGCTTAACTTTTTCTCCCTGATAGCCAATAATTACAATCTGCCGTTCTAAATTAAGTAAACTACAGCTATCAAGTACTCGTTCGACGAGCGATCGCCCTGCCAGAGTATGTAAAACCTTGGGTAAATCGGACTTCATTCGAGTGCCGCGTCCTGCTGCTAAGATTGCTACCGCTACCATGCTTTTAGAGATTAATTGTTTTTACTGGATTAAATCTTATGCTCAATTTTATATGAATTACTTAATGGTTTCAGCTTAGATTTAGCTAAAATATTTCCTAGTATAAGGCGATCGCGCGACTCGTTGCCGAGCGATCGCTTGAAAGTTGAAAGTATTGAAGTAGTGTACTGGCAAAATTCAATTACCACGAACAATAAAGGATTGACATAGATGTGTCAGGTAGCCAGGACTAGGACTACTTGTCCTGAATATATTGAGCCATTGAGAATTTAAAAGGTAAAGGTAGTCCGCAGGGTAGTAATAACTAAATCATCATTATTATCATTATTATCAGGTTTGTTGACGTAAATTACACCAGGAGTTATGCCAATGTTGTCACTTAGCTGATACTGATAAAACGCTTCGACATGAAGGGACTGTTCGGCATCATCACCAAATCCATCTGCATCAATAGTGGAACTAGCTACCCATGGTTCCATACCAACAATGATACCGCCCATACTGCCTTCTTTAAGCAAGTCTGGAAAGGCTAAGGTTGCTGCCCAATTCCAGATATCTTGACTACCTCGCTCTATAGTTTGTCCATCGGCAACAAAGCTTGCAAGAGTCCTAACTTTACTCAAACCACCCCAGCCACCAATCACAATGCGATCGCTCAGGGCAAAAGAAAACTGTGCGCCATAGGAATTATTAGATGTAGGAACGCCCCCTTCAAACACGCCTGGTAGCAGAGGATCGGTATCGTCCCCTGCTGCGGTTAAGGATTGAATGTTGGCTAGATCGCTACCTACCCCAGTATCGCTCTGGTCATAACCATTAACGTAAGTTAGAGCAATTTTCAACTTTTCAATAGGAGTAATAGTTAGTTGTCCCAACGCACTATATGAACCATTAAATAAACCACTGCCATTGGTAGGATCGCTGGCTTCCCCTGCTAAATAACCCGCACTCAACTCTAGTTTCTCACCAAAGCGATGAATAATACCCAAGCCTGTTTCTCCAGGAGAAAAATAAATAGGACTACGAGTACCAAAAGCAGAAATTGCACCCGAACCTCCATCACCATCGAGAACACTTACGGTATCGGCAATATCATCAGCTTTTAGTCCTGTCGCACCAATTAAGACATTAGTATTTTTGCCAATCGGGCGATCATAAAACAACACTTCTAAAGCCAAATTGTTATCATCAGGTTGGGCAAAAGCTAATTCTCCCTCAAATGTGCCTGTGGTATCAGACAACTCAGGAAAATTGCCCGTAGATAAACGAGTAAACAGTAAATCTTCACCAGTAAAGCTGCTATTTAACTCCAGGCGGGTACGATAGCCAAATACAGGTACTTTATCAATGTCATCATCACCATTTTCCTCAATAAATTCTTCGTTTGAACCTGCTACCACGCTAGCAATACCAAATATCGCTTCTCCTTCTAGCTTGGTAGTAGTAGAAAACTGATTGTCTTCTAATGTAGCAGCACGACTTTCTAGTTCATCAACTCTGCCACCCAAGGTTGCCAACTCTGCCTCAAATTCCTGAGATAGACGATTAATGATATCAATATCTTCCTGACTTACAGATCCCTGAGAAGCAATAAGGCGTTCAATTTGATTTAAACAGGAGTTTAAGCCCGCAGCAAACTCATATCGGGTTAAAGGCTGGCTGCCCCGATAGGTTTGGTTGGGATAGCCAGCAATGCAGCCATAACGATCTACCAAACTTCTCAAGGCTTCATAAGCCCAGTCTGTAGGCGATACATCTTGTAGCTGATTGACGTTAGTTACCTGCCCCATACCATTGCCTTTGCCTTCTTGGTCGTATTTTTCGATCTGATCGATAAGCTCGTTTGTTTCAGCTTTGGCAGGATTGCCGCAAATCCCTGTAAGCAAGGCAACAAAAATAATAGGAGCGGTTTTGACTAAAATATTTCTCATAATTATCCTCACACACTAATAAAATTATGATAATGATTCTCATTATTTTTATCAAGCAATGCCCAGTTTATTTTCAGCTTTGACTGGGCGATCGCACCCTTGCCAGTCGCTTCAACGCGCTGGCTCGCGAAATTAATAAACTGCTATGGCGATTTCGCTTTGCTGCGCTGGGATCGACGTTTTCTAGCTTATTACAATTCTGCCCACTCTTCGGGAAGCATATTAGCAATAACCTCGAAACCACCGTCACCATCGGGTTTAATCACGTAAGCCATTCCTTGAGGATCGGGATAAATGCCTGTTGCTGCCTCAAATATGTCATCATGTCCGACGATAATATTATTAGTTCCAGTTTCAGGTACAGCAGTTAGTAGAGGCGTGACGTTAGCTTTCATTTGCTCCACCTGTTCATCGGTATAGTCTTCAAAAGGTAGAAAGTTGAGTGCAGAATCTTTTTGATATTGACCAAAAGCTAAACTAGCGGTTTCCCAAGCACGACAGTATTCACTGCTAGTTACTTGAGCGATAGGTATTTCGGCTGCCTCAAAAGCATCGCCAATTGATATTGCTTGTTGCCAACCTTCTTCACTAAGAACTCGTTGAGTTGCGCAGTCATTGATATCTGCTTTAATTTGGTCGGCGTAATCTGTTTCTGTCTGGGCGTGTCGGAAATAGATGACGTAACCACCATTCTGTAGTTTGCTTAATAGTTCAGCATTACTCATTTTGTCTTGAAAATCTTCATTTGCCTGTTCTCCAGGACTAAGTTTTGCCTCACCTTCCCCGCCTTCTCCACCTTCTGCAATCAAGAAAGTGTTTACTTCTTTCGATTCATCAGCATTAACTATAGCAGTGCCTGATAGACCAACAGTAGTAGCTAAACCAAGAGCTAGAAATAATTTTATAGACTTCATATTGACAATATTTCTTATTAATATTCAGATTTTTAAGAGTACATTTAATGAAAACTATTGTCAATAAGTATAAAATTACTAGTTAGAACTCACGCACCAAGTTACTGATACAGCATTGATTGATTGTATATTCAAGGAGCAAATGAAACGGTTGAAGATGAATAAACTAAGATGTGAGGACAATCTCTCTATTAGTATGCAGTAGATCACACTATCTGATGTTGAGTATATTTAGGATGTAATCAGTTGAATTAAAAAGAGTTTATCAACATGATTACTAACCACAAATACCAGGCTCGTTTATATAAACACAACAATTGGACTTTTCTGCCAACTGCTTTTAGTGCTTTTGCAGGGGTCGGTTTGGGGCTAATGATTGGCAATTACTTAGGCTGGCTTTGAATCAGTGACATATATTAGTTAGCGATCGCCTGAATCAATTATGCGACGAATGTGCAAAGTATCACTCATACTTTTAATGCCCTGGAAAATATACTCTAGCTGCTGACGATCCCTGATATCCAAACTCAAAGAAATCAAGGCTGGCTTGTTGCGACCAGTTTTCACCCCTGCATTACGCACATTAATACCGCGATCGCTTAAGCGGGCTAAAATATCTTTTAAAACTCCCACTCGATCCATTGCCTCAATTTGAATATCTACAGGGTAGGTAAAAGGCTTTCCTGCTTCTCCTTGAGTGTTCCAGTTAACAGGAATAATCCGTTCCTTGGGAACTTTCTTGACGTTATGACAACCCTGACCATGAATCGAAATACCTCTAGAGCTTAAAGTCACTGCGCCAAGAATTGATTCTCCTGGTAAAGGTTTGCAACACCCCGCAATATGATAAAGCATCCCCTCTACGCCAATGATTGGCGATTTTTCCCGATTTCTAACATCATTTGATATGTAGTTAGAAATCTCTACCTCTTCTTCGGTGATAGTTTCTACCTCTTGTATGGGCTGCTGCTCTTTGACAACATCTCGCCAGCGATTAACTACATGGTTTTGAGTAATTTCACCATATCCCAAAGCAGCAAGTAAGTCTTCTACAGAATGATAGTTACAGCGTTGTGCCACAGTTTGCATTGGCTCAGACTTAAGCAAAGAATCAAAGCCACTTTTGCCCATTTCTTTTTCTAATAAGTCTCTACCCCTAATTATATTTTCATCACGGTGCGATCGCTTATACCATTGACGGATACGGTTACGAGCCGTTGGGGAAACTACAAAGTTGAGCCAGTCTAGACTAGGACGGCTGTTTTTCTGGGTGACAATCTCGACAATATCGCCGTTTTCTAAGGGTTTTGAGAGCATCGACCAGCGACCGTTAACCCTCGCTCCCTTCATGTGATTACCAATTTCACTGTGAATACGATAGGCAAAATCAACGGGGGTTGCTCCCTGAGCTAGAGAGATTACATCGCCGTCAGGAGTAAAGACATAAACATCATCTTCAAAGAGATTGTCCTTCACGCTCTCCATGTATTCTTGAGCGTCATTGAGATCTTTTTGCCATTCTAATAGCTGACGCAGCCAAGTAAATTTCGTATCATCAGAAGATAATTCTGGGTTACTTGTGCCTGTCTCTTTGTATTTCCAGTGAGCTGCGATCCCGTATTCAGCTATTTGGTGCATTTCCAAAGTACGAATTTGGATCTCAATCGGACGACCATTTGAGCCAACTACAGTAGTGTGTAAAGACTGATAGCGGTTTGGTTTGGGTAGTCCAATATAGTCTTTAAAACGTCCTGGGATGGGTTTGAAAGCATCATGAACTACTGCCAAGGCGCGGTAGCATTCTTCGTTGGTTTCTACAATAATTCTAAAGGCAGCAATGTCATATATTTGACTAAATTCTTTTTGCTGTCGCTGCATTTTTTGATAAATGCCGTAAAGATGTTTGGGTCGTCCCTTTAGCTCAACTACATTAACTTTTAGCTGTTCTAAGCGCGATCGCAATGTCTCCGTAACTTGAGTAATTCTTGCTTCGCGATCGGTTCGTCTTTCGGCAATTAACGCCTTAATTTCTTTATAGTCATCTGGTTCTAAGTATTTAAAACATAAATCTTCTAGTTCCCACTTAAAACGACCAATACCTAATCTATTTGCCAAAGGAGCAAAAATTTCTCTGGTTTCTTGGCTAATGCGTCGCTGCTTTTCTGATTTTAGATGGTCTAGAGTCCGCATATTGTGCAGTCTGTCTGCTAGTTTGACCACAATTACACGAATATCCGTTGCCATTGCCAAAAACATTCGTCGAAAGTTTTCAGCCTGACGCTCAGTTGTGCTAGAAAAATTAAATTTAGACAGCTTAGTTACGCCTTCAACTAGCTGTCTTACCTGTCCTCCAAACATTTCCTCAATTTCTTCTGGGGTTACTTCAGTGTCTTCTACCACGTCATGAAGAAAACCCGCAGCAATAGTTACACTATCTCCACCCAAATCTCGTAACAAACTAGCTACTGCTATGGGATGGGCAATATAAGGCTCTCCCGACTTGCGAAGCTGTCCTTCGTGTAGCTCATAAGCGAAATTGAATGCACTGCAAATTAAAGTTGCATCTGGTTCTGAGTGGTCTGAATGCTGATTAAGCAAACATTCTTCTAACCAGCGAGGAAGCTCAACTTTATTAGATTTACTTTCTATGATAGAAATAGCGGTCATAGATTTTAAGATTATATGTAAGTGTGTAAGAACGAGATAGAGTGAAAAAACCTTTGATTTATGCTATTTTTGTCGAAATATTTTTAAATTTAATTTGGGTAACTTAAATAACAGCCATACGCTTAAAGGTGATAAATCACGTCCACTAAAGTATGGACTAAGCTTGCTACCCGTTTTGTTACTGAGATATAAAATTAAGCGTATTTCTTAAAAGGTAAATATTTATATTGGGTAAAGTATTTTTTCAGATGTTAGACTAACTAAAAAGTTAAGCTCACTTATTAGAATTTTACCTCATCTTAAAGTTATAAAGCTAATCATGTTGCCTGCGCCACATAATCGAGCATATCAGGATTTCCTGAATTCGTTAACGGAGTTTAACTGCTTTTTAATTAATTCTAAAGAAAAGGTTAACCAATTGCAGATAAGACATCGATTTCAGCATTTACAGCAATGGTTCGATCGCAATATTGCCGATCTTGAGAGTAAAAACCTAGAACAAGATATTATTTCTCGATGGCAGTCGGTACAAACCGAAATTAAGCGCGAATTTAAGTTACTAGATACAGATATCTTGTTTTTGGCTTCCGCGCGCCAAAGTTCTACTATTAATCGGCGATTGCAAAGTATTAAAGGACGAGTTGCTAAATTAATCAATTACTGCCAAATAATGAATAGTTGAGATCTAAATTGATGTTAAATAATTTCTGGAAATTTACATAATATTAGACAAGATATAGTCTGTTTACCCATGCTGTAAATTGACAAACCAATCAAGAGTTCGAGGATTAACCCAACCTTTTTGAGTAATAATTTCTCCAAATTTGCGGTGAGTTAAAGATTGCTGCTGTAAAGTATCGTTAATTTGTTCGGGTAAGAGAAGTCCTGCATTGTTTAAATAGTCTCCTAAACGCAGTTTATTGCGGGAGTGAACTAGCGTTGGTAAATCATCCACAAAAAAGCCAACTGTTTTTGAAGGAAGATAACCTTCTTGAATTAAAATTTCGCCAAAACGGTAATCTGCGTGTTGTTGTTGAAGTTTAAGAGTCTGTCTAATATTTTGGGGAGATAACAAACCAGCCTGTAGTAAAAGTTCTCCTAAAGGCAAATTTTCTGTTTGCAGTTGAGGCGAAAATCTATATTGATGAAATCGCTGTTTTCCTACTAAGTAGAACAAAGGTAGGCTATCAACTAAATATCTTTTCCAGAGGCGATTAGGTTCGCTAGAAAGACGATATAGCCATTCTAAGCCCATTTCGCTCATTATTTTAGGCGATCGCTTGACGTTTCCCGCTTCAAAATCAATAGTTGCACCAATAGCCAGAAATACTTTTATTTTTGGTAATCGATCTCGATACTTGGCGATCCATTTTTCTTGTTTGGGTGCGCCAACTCCCACGGCTAAAACGGTAGCATCTGAATGATTAATGCGCTCAATAATAGCTTGGCATTCCTCTTCATCTTGTTCAAAGCCAAAGGAAGGAGAATGAGCAGCTACTACTATTTCTCTGCCCACTTTTTGATTGATATTAAATAATGCTTGTTGAGCAATTCCTTCTTTAGCACCCAAAAGAAAAATGCGAATATCTTCGTTATCTTTGTTGTATTCATAAAAGGCAGGAAATAAATCAGAACCCGAAATTTTTTCTTTGATTGGATTACCTAATAACAAAGAAATATATTGCAGAATTCTGCTATCACAAACTCGATAATCTGCATGATAATAAGCCTTGAGCAATTCGCGATCGCTTTGTATTTTAACTAGATGATCGACGTTAGG
Organism: Waterburya sp.; assembly: GCA_965218645.1. Classification (GTDB taxonomy): domain Bacteria; phylum Cyanobacteriota; class Cyanobacteriia; order Cyanobacteriales; family Xenococcaceae; genus Waterburya. Next base: position 2,638,592 of record OZ244627.1, read on the forward strand.
AGTTACCACAACCCCACCATTGATATTCAAGTCTTGTAACAACTCAGCAGTAGTAATATTGTGAATTGATACATTTAAAAAATCAACTATATCCATTTTTATAATTTTGGGTTTTGAGACAGGGTTTATTTTCAGTATTAGCTTTTAGCTCTTGGCTTTTAGCTTTTAGCTAATAAAGATTTAGGTTCAAGAAAAAAAGCTAGACTCATTATTTAAGCGAATTCTAGCTTCTTAATATCGGTTAGCAACTGATCGAAATCACCGCTAACTGCCCTAACTGTCCCCCTCGCGCATTCCCTTGCGCCTAACGGCGACGCGGTGAAACAGTTGCGTTGCGGGGGTTTCCCCCGTTGAGGAGGGCGTGTCGTCGTACAGCGGCTTTTGAGTAAGAATACTCTTACTCAAAACGCGCTTTAGCTTTGCTGCGACGTTTATACCGCCCGTCAAACTGTTGAACCCTTTAGGGGGTCGCTCGTCTAACTGCCCTAACTGCCTTCACTGATATAAGCCTCAGTCATTTGATAGGCTTCATCATCGGTAAACTGTTGAGGAGGATGCTTCATAAAATAAGCAGAAGGAGCAGTTAAAACGCCACCAATACCACGATCTAAGCCTAATTTACAGCAGCGAATAGCATCGATTACCACCCCTGCTGAATTAGGAGAATCCTCAACAGAAAGCCTCATCTCTAGGTTCATTGGCACATCGCCAAACAATTTACCTTCAATGCGGATAAATGCCACTTTGTTATCTTTTTGCCAGGGTACATAATCACTAGGGCCAACATGAATATTTTCGTCTTCTAAGCGTTTGGCAATTACTCCCTGTACCGCTTCAGTTTTTGACTCTTTTTTAGAATCTAAGCGAGAGCGATCAAGCATATTGCGAAAGTCTGTATTACCGCCAGTGTTTAGCTGATAGGTACGCTCAACCTTAACTCCTCGCTTTTTGCAAAGATCGACTAGAGTACGGTGACTAATAGTTGCTCCAAACTGAGATTTAATATCGTCGCCAACGATCGGAATATTGTGATGTTTAAATTTATCTGCCCATAATGGCTTACTGGCAATAAAGACAGGAATACAGTTGACAAAGCCTACTCCTGCATCCAAGGCACATTCAGCGTAGAACTCTACAGCCTCTTGTGAACCAACGGGAAGATAATTAACTAAAACCTCTGCCCCAGATGTCTTAAGACTATTAACAACATCTGCTTTTGACTGTTGTGGGCGATCGCTAATTACAAAGGTATATTTTTCATCAGCACCGTTCATGTGGTCTGCTACCCCGTCTAGCAATGCTCCCATTTCCACTGTAACCCCTGTTTGAGGGACGTTTTCACAAAAAACCGTTGTACAGTTGGGAGGAGCAAAAATTGCCTCAGCAACATCTTTTCCTACTTTTCGTTGGTCAATATCAAAAGCAGCAACTACCTGAAGATCGTAAGGCTTATAACCGCCGATCTCCCAGTGCATCAAGCCGATCGCATCTGCTTCTTGTTTGCCTCGATAATATTCAATTCCTTGGATGAGTGAACTAGCACAGTTCCCTACACCGACAATTGCAATTTTTACGCTCCCCACCATTTAACCTTCCTCCATTATTGGACTACATTATAGGAAATCTTACAGTCATTGTTTAAAGAATAGTAAACGAATGGTAATCAATTCCACCATAGTAGATGTTCTACTTAATAGATCGGTACACCAACCCAACCAAACCGCCTATACTTTTCTAGCCGATGGAGAAAAAGAATCAGGTAACTGTAACTACCAAGAATTAGATACTCAGGCAAAAGCGATCGCTGTGCAACTCCTTGATAAAGTTAAACCAGGCGATCGAGCTTTGTTAGTCTATCCCTACACTGCTGGTTTAGAGTTTATCGCTAGTTTTTTGGGTTGTCTCTATGCTGGAGTTATTGCCGTCACCGACTATCCCCGACAGCATATTAAATCTCTTAGCCAGTATCAAGATCGTATTGCTAATTGTCAAGCTGGAATTATTTTAACCACCCAAGAATTTGCCGATCGCGTCAAAGGACAGCTTGTCACTCACCCAGGCATGGCATTAAAACTAAAAGCTTTGCCCTGGATCGAGAGCGATCGCGTTGATTGGAATCTAGCATCTAAGTGGCAAAAACCAGATATCAACGGCGATACCATAGCTTTTTTACAATACACTTCTGGTTCAACAGGAGATCCCAAGGGAGTAATGGTCACTCACGGCAATGTGCTGCACAATTCAGAGGTTATTTATCAGTCTTTTGGACATCACAATCGCACTAAAATTTTGATGTGGTTACCGATGTTTCATGACATGGGTTTAATCGGTGGCGTGATGCAGCCTTTGTATACAGGTTTACCCGCAGTGCTAATGTCTCCTATTGCTCTAGCACAAAAGCCTTTTCTTTGGCTACAGGCGTTGTCTAAATACCAGATTACTACCAGTGGCGGTCCTAATTTTGCCTATGACTTATTGTGTCAGAAAATTACTGATGAGCAGCGAGCTAGTCTAGATCTTAGTCATTGGCAGGTAGCTTTTACTGGTGCTGAACCTGTAAGGGCAGAGACTATCGCCAAATTTGCTAAACTATACAAACCCTGCGGTTTTAAACCTGAAGCCTTTTATCCCTGTTATGGCATGGCTGAAGCCACATTATTTATCACGGGTGGTAATGCAGCAGAACGTCCTAAAGTTAATTACCTAGATAAAACAGCCTTAACTAAAGACGAAGTTGTCACCGTAACGCCAGATCATCCTAACTCAAAAGCCGTAGTTAGCTGTGGTCATACTTGGCTAGGGGATGAAATTATTATTGTCAATACCGAATCAAAAACTGAGTGTGCAGATGATCGCGTAGGCGAAATTTGGGCAGCGGGGACAGGAATTGGCAAAGGATATTGGCAAAAACCAGAACAAACAGAAAGCACTTTCCATGCCACTTTAGCTGACAAACCAAGTAAAACCTACCTTCGCACAGGAGATCTTGGCTTTATCAAAGACGAGGAACTTTATATAACTGGGCGTATCAAAGAAATGATGATTCTTTGGGGACGCAATCACTACCCTCAACACATTGAAGAAACCGTAGAAACTTGTCATCCTGCATTACGCTCTAATCATGGTGCAGCCTTTAGTGTGGAGGTTGGCGGGGAAGAACAGTTAGTAATTGCCCACGAAATAAATCGTACTGATTTACGAAATCTCAATGCAGAAGAAGTCATCGGTGCAATTCGCCTTGCAGTCGGCGAACAAAACTTAGCTAATGTATTTGCCGTATCTTTACTAAAAACGGGCAGTATTCCTAAAACCTCTAGCGGGAAAATACAGCGTCGCGCCTGTCAGAGTATGTTCTTAGATGGCAAGTTAAATACAGTAGCGCAATGGCAACAAGAGGAAATAGCGGAAACTGACATTACCGATTTAGCAGGACAGTTTTTTAGTGATTAATCTGGTTATTGGTTGTTAGTTAGCTGTTGATAACTGACGGTGGATTACTCATTGATAATTGTTCATTGTTCATTGATAATTGTTTATCGATCGCCTCTTGCCAAACATTAACTAAATTTTGAATTGCTTGTTCCCAACTGTATGCTTGAATTGAGTGATAAGCGCGATCGCCCATTTCTTTTCTCAGACTAGGATTTTCAATGAGGATTTTTAGTTTGCGAGTAAAATCCAGGCGATCGCCTGGAGTATATAAAAATCCATTACTACCATCTTGGATATTTTCGATTATTCCTCCTGAGTTGGGCGCAATTACAGGTATTCGGGCTGCAAATGCTTCTAAGATCGTTAAGCCTCTGGTTTCTTTTTCCGAATTGGTTACGTGCAGATCGCAGCTAACTAATAAGGCAGGTATATCTTTAGGGGATACTCTACCGAGTAAATGTAAATTAGGAGTCAGCTTACTTAATTTGTCTGCTATTTCTTGACGCATTGGGCCATCCCCTGCCACAATAATTGCCACCTTGTTTAAATCAATTTGCTCGGAAATAGCGGCAAAAGCATCTAAGGTGAAGTTCCAACCTTTATCTGGATATAAACGCCCTAGAAAGATAACTTTTGTTAGTTTGTCTATTTCTAGCCCATAGCTGGATTTAAAAAAATCTGCTTGAGGTGAATAAAGACTAAAGCGATCGCCATCAAAACCTACCAAATTGCTATATTGAGCATTTTTAATACCTAGGTCAATAACTTTGGGATAGGTAACCTTACTTGTAACCAAGGTTAAGTCGTAGGAGTTATACACCCAAACAATTAGCTGTTGCAGTAAAAATTTGACGGCAATAAAAATTGGCTTTGGCAGAGGAAAATAATCCTCTAAATAATCTAAAAAATTGGTACGAAAAAAACTCACGCAAGGAATACCAACACGTTTTGCATAATCTATCCCTGCAACTCGCCAAAAACCAACGAATAGTCTTTCGGGTTCATCTACATGAACTATATCTGGTTGAAAATGCTTTAATTCTTTTAAGACAGTTTGATATGACTTTCTATTCACATTTGGTTCATAGTCCAAACCTACAAAGGAACTGCTGTCTAAATTAACAACTTTGACCCTCGGTAAAATATTTCCTGTGTAGTCGCACCAGTTAGGATAGTCTGCTTCTAAGCTGCTATAGTCTGGGCAAAATAAAATAACCTCGTATCCCCACTGACTCAATTTTGTTAATCTTTGCAGTCCACTAATGCTTACTCCATCAATAATTGGCAAGAAACCTGAAGTAATAATTGCAATTTTCATTGGCGTTAAGGCTGCGCTTTAAAATAATCAACGCATCCAAGATAAACACCTTAGATAAAATTGAGATTAACTTAAGAATATGAATTGAATCAGATTTGGTAAAGAATAATTGACAATTAAAAGTAGATAATCGACAGTTGTTTTCTATTTACCAAAAACAACTAATTATAGGCGATCAAATTAAAATTAAAGCTGTTTCTTTAAATATATGATGGGCTGGACACAATTTTTTATCCCAGATACTCTAAATTTACTCTGGCTAGCTCTTAGCCTATTTTTTGCTGGCGTTATTGAATCTTTTTTATGGAAAACTAGTCTATTTCAAATGTTAAATATTCCTATTCAAACAGAATGGTTTGGGGCAAACAAAAAGTGGCGCGGTTTATTTAGTCTACCAATAGCCATGGTAGCTAGCGTTTTTTTATTAAATACCATTGAAGCTTCTATTCCTAATTTACCCCAGTCGGCAATCTTATTTTCTAATCTTAATCTTTTAGAGTTTGGCTTATTAGTAGGATTTATTTTTAACTTATCAGAATTACCTAATTCTTTTGTTAAGCGTCGTTTAGAAATACCTCCTGGAAATGAAAACAGTAAAATATTTTATTTTATCGATCACATGGATTCCACTTATGGGGTTCTAATTCTCTGGTATTTTTATTTTCACTTTCCTTTGCACTTGATTATTACAGGCTTAATTGTTACACCAGTGCTATTTATGGGTGCAACAGAACTACGTAAGAAGCTGGGATTGAAATGATTAAATCTTAGTAAAAAAGCACGATAAAACCACGCTATCTAGCTTGTTGCCTTTATTTATTGCTAATTTATCTTTTTAAGATCTAATACTTATTCCTTATCTACGGCAATACTAGTTTAAACTACTAAAATCAATTCTTGAACTATTTTTCCTTCAGCATCTTTAAGTTCAAGCACTGTTAAATTACCTTCAATTCTTTCTTGGCATTCACATTCAGAATTAATTAAGAAATCAAGATCGGATTTTAAAGTTTCTAGCTGACAAAATTGTAGAACAGTTAAATTATTCATTGTTAAACCTTGATATTTGCTTTATTCAAACTTTATATTTGTTGTTTAAAGCTAACTCAAGCCAAAACCTGTTTCGGTGATCTCAAGCAGAGATTAAAGCGATCGCACAACCTCACGATCGCGATTAAAGATAAAATACTAAAAATGATCTCACTCTATTCAAGCGAGAAAATAATATGTCTAAATTGAGTACGGCAAAAGGTAGTTGTCTATGTGGAGCGGTAGAAATTTCTACAACCACCATGAATCCTCATGTAGCAGCGTGTCATTGTAGCATGTGTCGTAAATGGGGTGGAGGAGCTTTATTAGGAGTTGAGTGTGAGAGTGACGTTGGTTTTTCTGGCGAAGAAAATATCGGAGTTTATCAATCTTCAGAATGGGCAGAGCGTGGATTCTGTAAGCAGTGTGGTAGCCATATCTTTTATAGATTGAAAGACAACAATCACTACTACATACCAGTGGGAATTTTTGATAATGATGAAAATCTGGTTTTCGATCTTCAGGTTTTTATTGAGGAGAAACCTGAGTATTACTCTTTCGCTAATGAAACTAAGAACATGACAGGGGAAGAGTTATTCGCTATGTTTACATCTACATCTGAACAACAATAAATATATTAATTTACGGGAATAAAGGCTCTTACCTTAGCACGAGTTAAGGCGGTATAAAGCATCTTCTGTAAATCTGAACAATTCTGCATATCTTCGGTGTCCAAAAAGACATAATCTATACTAGAGCCTTGGGCTTTATGTACGGTCAAGGCATAGGCGTAAGTTATATCATCAAACATCCGTGATAGATCGAAATATTTATTCCACTGCTTTTTTTCTACGTAATATTTAGACTGTTCATTTTTTAGCTGTTCTCCTCCCTCGGTTAAGATAGATAAATTTACTTCAAACCCAGCATCGATCATGACTGGTACTGACCAATATTGATAAGCTACCTTGTCAAAAGAAAGCTGTTTAATTGATGCTGATTCAATAACAGAACATTCTTCAGAATTATTGATTAGCACACCCCATTTATTTTTACCTTTTTGCCCAGGACGAGAACGAAATAAGGGTTTTTTGGCGATTAGCCTATCTCCTGGTACATAAAGCGGTGCATTTTGACCCCACAAGCGCGATCGCACAAATTTATTGGCGGATTTTGCTGTTTTATTGCGCCAAACTAGTAATCTGGCATAATCAGGTTTAATTTTACAATCATCAGACTGAAAATATTCAACTACCGTATCTAACCATTGCTTTCTCGGCTGACAGACAATTGTCCGATCTTCGCTGCTTTGAAAAGGATAAATAACCCGATTATATCGAGCATCACTGCGAATCTTCTCGGCAACTACGGCTATTTCACCCTCATAACGTACAATTTCGTTTAGGGTAAATGTTCTGTCAATATAGTTGGAAACGGCAACTACAGGCTCGTTTTCTTTAACGGGCGGTAATTGTGATTCATCTCCTACAAACACCACTTTAGTATCTATAGTTAAAGCGATCGCCTTAACTATTTCTTCAAAGTTACTACGATTGATCATCGAAAATTCATCAATGATCACCACTCCATAATCGTCAAATTTTGCTTCCCCCATGGAAGTAAATTCTTCTAAGCCAGTTTCTTCATTAATTTCTGGCTGTTGACCTAGTAATTGGGCAATAGTCTTTACCTCGATACTAACATCCATAGACATTGCCACCTGCATTAAGCTTTTAGCTGCTTTATTTGTTGGTGCTGCTGCTACAAACTCCAAGTTTTTAGCTCGAAGCCACTCGATAAAATGGCAAATTAAAAAACTTTTACCTGTCCCTGCATATCCACTCAGGCGAAAGATACTTTCGTCACTTTTAACAAATGACTTTAATTGAGTTAAAGCTTGTCGTTGAGCAGCCGTTAATTGTTTTACGGAGACATTTTTAGTTTTAGATTTTGCCATTGCTTTAGGGCAAACGGTTATTTGCCTTACTTAGTTCGCCATTCATCAGTTAACAATTCAGCATATCCCTAATCCTCTTCTTCGATCCAGGGAATGGCTACAATAAATATGTCAGGACTTAGGCAACGATATCAATTTCGCCGTGTCGCAAAATATCAAGTCTGTTTCAAAGGACTTAAGGTAAACGATACTCCGCCTGAAAAAAGAGATATAATTTAGTCTTTGCTAGTAATTGCTATTAAGAAAGTAGAACAAATTTTCGGTTATGTTTTAAACCGTACATAAATAAAATATGAACTCGCTACAATTAATTTAGATAGCAGAATTTAAGCTCGCGGTTTTTGAAAATGTATACCAAACGGTTGCTACTTATTGACGATAACGAAGATAATAGGATACTAGTTGAAATTGCCCTAAAAATGAACTCCGATTGGGAAGTATTAACAGCGATCAATGGAGTAGAAGGCATTACCAAAGCGGAATTAGAACGACCTGATGTTATTCTGTTAGACTTTATCATGCCAGATTTGGATGGGTTAACTGTTTGTCAGGTTTTGAAGTCTAATCTTTTTACCTGTTCGATTCCCATCATTTTTATGACAGCCATGACTCAGGCTAAGATACTTTCTAAATTAGAAACTACTTTGGCTGAAGGAACAATCATCAAGCCTTTCGATATTACCAGCCTACATTCTCAAATTATGCAAATATGCAATTTCCAGAGCAATTCAGAATTGGGCGAAATACAGTTTAGTTAACCAAAAATAATTAATTAGCGAGTTTGTGCTTTACCGTCTGCCTAATAATCGGCTTCGATCTCAATCGTTATCATAGACATACTATAATCATCTAAACTTGTTAAAGAAAACTAACGATGTTAGATTAAAAAATTTGTTTTTCTAATTGTAGTGTTGGCGTTTTTCAGTAACAGTACAATTACAAGGAGACTTTCTATGCCTCAAGATTGTTCGCGTTCTGCTAATCGTCTGCTTGCAGCTTTGCCAGAGTTTGAATATCAACGTTTAGAGCCTCACTTAGACCATGTTTCTCTTTCTGTAGAAACGGTCTTCTACGAAGCCTCAGAAAAGATTGAAACCGTTTATTTTCCTAAGATGGCACTAATTTCTCTGGTTTCTATTTTAAGCAACGGTTCGACTACTGAAGTTAGTTTGGTCGGCGGTACAGGAATGGTGGGGCTACCAGTTATTTTTGGCAATAACTTTAGTCATAACCGTGCCATTGTCCAAGTGCCAAATGGCGGGATAAAAATATCTGCCCAGGTTTTAAAACAGGAGTTCGATCGCGGAGGAGAATTGCAAAGGCAGTTGCTTTTCTATGCCGACACCAGACTAAAAGAGGTTGCTCAACTAGCAGTTTGTAACCGCCATCACACAATCGAAGAACGTCTTGCTCGTTGGCTACTGACTGTTCGAGATTTAACTCAATCCAATGAGCTACCGCTAACTCAGGAATTTATTGGTGATATGCTTGGAGTTCGTCGTTCTGGGGTAACCATAGCAGCAGGAACTTTACAAAAGGCAGGATTGATTCGTTACTCCCGTGGCAAGATTAATATCTTGGATAACCAAGCTTTAGAAGACTCTGCCTGCGAATGTTATCAGCTTTTTCACGATAACTTTTATCGGCAAGAAGAAAGTTAAGTAGTCGAAACAAAGGTTAAGACAATGAATTTTATCTCTCGCAAAGCGGTGAGACCCCGCGTCGGCGAAAGACGCAAGGGAACGCTCACCAAGACAGACGCAAAGGCACAAAGGGTTTTTATAGATGTCCTAATCTATAGTTCGATTGCTATAAAACATAAAGCTCGTTTACCAATCATCTTCAAGCTGTGCCGCCATTTCCTCAACTACTTCTAATTTTTGCGCTTCTTCCATTTCTTCAAGATCTTCCTCGCCCCAGGCTTCAGATAGAGGTTGAACTACTTTAGAAATTGCATCTTGTACAAAGGATTTGATAAATTCATCCCGCCGACTAAGTTGAAACTGCTGCTGCACAACTTCAGTTATGCCTCCATCACCCCAATCTAAATTACGTTTAAAATACTCAATAAAGCTTTTACCAGCAATGCGAGTTAAATAAGCCGCGGAGACTGCCTGAATAGCTTTGCCCACAATATAGGTAGCAACATTAAACTGTAGGGCTTTAGCTAGAATATCCACTGCGCCCTTGACGACTCCTAAGCTCACAAGGGTTTTGCCAAGAGACAAAGCTAACTCTTTACCCTGTTCAAAATCCAACTCCACATTATAGACTCTTCCAATTTCAATTACCATTTGAGCATTAACGGCAGCAGCAGCCAGCATATCGACTACGGGAACAGGGGTTACGGCAATGACTCCTGCACCAATCCATTGATAGCGATCAATGATTTTATCTGATTCTCTACGTCTTTGATTTTCTATTATTTTGCGGGCTTCTTCTCCTAAACGATGGGATTGAAGCAAAATATTATCGGCAATTAAATCTTCTCCTTCTGCCCGTAATACCGCTACTAGCCTTTTGATTAAAGGTAAAATTTCTACGCTGGGTTCAATGATTTCGCCAGTAGGTAACTGCACTGGTTGAGGGTTAGCACAGATTGCCGTAACGTCACTAGGAGGAATAAAAAGCTTTACTCTTTCTTTAAGTCTTCCTAAGATTATTTCGCGATCTTCATCGGTATAGAGATCTGTTTTATTAAATACCAAAAGCGATCGCTTGCCAATCTCTGCCAGTATCTTGAGAGGCTCATATTCTGACTGTCGTAAATCGTTATCAACCGTAAATACCAGTAAGTCTGCTTCTGTGGCTAACTGTCTGGCTAGTTCTCCTCTCTCTGTTCCTGCTATTCCCGCTTCTAAGATACCAGGAGTATCGATAATTAAGATTTCTCTACCCACCCCTCGCAGCTTGAGGCTATAGGTTTCTCCTTTGGTAGTTGTCCCCATAATAGGGTTAACTTCTCCTACGATCTCGCCGATTAAAGCATTTACCAAAGAGGTTTTACCTGCCGATCCTGTACCAAAAATAACTACTTTAACTTCTCCCCGCTGTAAATCTGCCTCAATCTGCTGAGATTTGTTTAATAGGGCTTTTTGAGCAATTTTGTCCTGTATTTTTCCTACGTGCTGTCTTAAAGCCTGAAGATTTTGGGCAGCTACCTGAGTTTTTTCTTCGGGTATTCTGGCTTTGATTACCTGGCGTTTACTTTTCTTGCGCCTAGATCCCTTTCTGGTGTATTTGTTAACGTAATAAATATATCCGCCCATCATCGAGCCAATCAAGACTATGACCAGCAGCAGCAGCAAGTTAGCTAGAATTGGTGCAGTAAATGAGATCTGCATATATAGGTGAGACAAAGATGTCACCAGCCAGATCGATAGCCCCAAAATTAGACTAAGACCAAGAAACAAAGCTACTAGACGCAACAGAGGCATTTTACATTTATTAAAACACGGGTAGTTTACCTATAGTAACTACTTTGAAGAGAATTATTACTGCTGTGCCGATCTATTATGGGAACTCATTTATAACAAAAGTATTGCGTTTATCTTTGTTGGGCAGAGCAAAACGATATGATCGACCAAACTAATATTCGAGCTGCTATTTTTGCGATCGCCACTTAGATCGGGTTCGGTTGAATAGGAAATTGAAGGAAATTTTAGATCCAGCAATTATTACAAACTTGATATTATCTATTTGCTTAAAGTTTAAGCTTATAAGTCACAGATTACTCCGCCACGTCCCGCATGAAGCTGTTCCTAAACGGAACAGCACGGGGACTTCTAAACGGACGGAGCCTTCTTGCGTATGGAGCCTCAACGGGGTTCCCCCGCAACGGCTTCTTAAAACAGTTTCTTTAATGGAGGGAACCTCAGCAACGAACTGTTTCGCTTTTCGCGCTGCTGTGACCGTTGATCAATCCAAATTTTATTATCTTAATCTACTAATTTGCTTCATGAAAAATAGTCATCATCGCCTAGCCTATACTACCTATATCTTAATCGCTTTAAATCTTTTGATGTATGGTCTAGAAATAAAATTTGGAGGCAGCGAAAATCCTATTACTTTAGAACATTTGGGTGCATTAATTCCTGAAAAAGTCCTGGCGGGTGAATGGTGGCGATTGATTGGGGCGAATTTTCTGCACTATGGCGCAATTCATTTAGCGACTAATATGTTATCTCTGTTCTTTTTGGGACGTTTAATTGAATTGAGTCTTGGTTCTAAATCTTATTTGACTATTTACTTTTTTAGTGGCGTCGGCTCAATGCTGACATTTTCTTTATTATCTTTTAGGTTGGGTTTGGACAATGTTTTCCTTGTTGGTGCTTCGGCTGCCATTATGGGTTTAATGGGCGCAATTTTGGCAATTTCGCTGCATATCTGGTTACGCAAAAGATACTCTCCTACTGCTAAACGTCGCTTATGGCAGATACTTTTAATTGTTTTAGTCCAGTTTGTTTTTGATAATTTGATACCTCAAGTGAGCTTCCATATTCATCTTTTTGGCTTTATTATTGGTTTTTTTATCAGTAGTATTTTGATTTTTTATAAATATAATTTGCAAGAAACAAAAAGTTATAAGTAATAGCTACAAGTTTAGACAGTACGATATTTATAGAACGGTACGGGCATTTTTTCTTTGTTACTCAGCTTTTCTAGCTTATCCTTGATTGCAACCACCTGCTTATAAGTTTGCAATGATTTTAATTTCCGAGAATTCCCGTATTTACACTTGTTAATAGCAAAGGTTATTTTGTAGATCACCTATAAATCAAAGTATATTTTCTTAGTACTAGATTTAATATGTTTAAAAATTACTATTTTTTGATAGTAAAAAATTGACTAACGGTTACAGCAGCGCGAACGAAGCAGCTAGCTGCGGCTAATCCATTGCTTCAACGATCGCGGAGGGTGTTTCTCCAGGCGTTTATGAGCCTGGGCTAGGGGGAGTAATCTATGACTTTAATTGTTCTGTTTTTTAGTAACTCACTATTGATTCAAATTAATTAAGTAAATAGATCATCAAAGTGTTGTCAAAGTCTAGTCATTAGTTGGGAAACAAATTTTGAGTTTATTTTCTCAGGAAAAACCACAGAATTCATTATGGATATATTTTTATATCATTGTTAGTGGATTTAGCAGCCTACTGATGTTTTTTTTAATTAAGCAGAGTTTGCCTTTTAACCAACAAGAAGCAAAAGAATATCAGCAAGATATTCAAGCAGCAAGGCAAGAGGTATTTGATTTAGAAAAAAAGCTGTTGACATCAAAATATTTAACTTCAGAATTAGATAATAGTTTAGATTTGCAGTGGGCTTTTACCAATCCAGCAATCAGCAAACTACAGGAAACACCTAAGTTTTTAAATCAAGAACAGCAAAATATTTTAAAGAGTAAGTTAGAAACCGAAGCAGCATTACTTACTTCTAAAAGTAAACTTGTTGAGCAATTACAAACTTATCAGATAGCTTTAAATCAATCCTGTGCTTATATTCCCCAGCTAAAAAATGAGATGACTACCAACCCCAAAATAATTGGTGATAATTTGTCATCAGATAGTAATTTAGTGTCTTTAGTCAATGATTTATTAAGTACCTCTATTTTATATTGTCAAGAGCAAAATAATAACCTAAGCGCAACTATTCAAGGACATATTATCAGAATTGAAAGCTTGATCAAACAAGAAAACTTTGCTCAGGATAGAGTTGTTGTTACTGGATTTGTTGATTATAGCAAAACTTTAATTAATCAAAAGCATGAGATTGATAGCATATTCAAACAAATAGAATCAATAAATCTCAGCGGAACACTACAGTCAATAGAAGAATATTATTTAGCTCAATATCAACAATCTTTAAATAAAACTGGTATTTATAGATTATTAAGCAGTTTATTTGTTTTAATAGTAACAATTTTTGTAGCTTATCGAATCATTAGTCATTTAGCCCACACAAATCGCAATATTGTTAAAGTTTTAGAAAGCTTTACCCAAGAATTAGAAACAAAAGTAGAACAAAGAACTGCCCAATTAGAAGACAGTATTCAAAACACTGAGGCAGCATTAGCACAAGCACAAAATGCCAACAAAGCTAAGAGCAAATTTTTGGCAAATATGAGTCATGAATTGCGTACCCCTCTAAATGCAATTTTGGGTTTTACTCAGCTTATGTGTCGTGATTCTTCACTAAAAGAAGAACATCAAGAAAATCT